>NZ_FMTL01000017.1 GCF_900099645.1 Pseudomonas peli
CTGGAAGGCCGGAAGACGTTAGGGATTGAAGCCCGACAGGGGCGAGACGCTGAGCATCAGCGGCTCGATGCGCAGCACGAAAGCCCGGCCGGCGATAGCCGGGAACGCCCGACGCCAGCCCTGGCAGGAACTGGCGCCATGCACGCAAACCGCTAAGCCGCCATTTCGGCCAGAACAGAATGCCGCCAGGGATCGTTAGCAGCGGCCAAGGCCGCCATAACGGGCGGGCAAACCGAGTTGCCACAAAAGCGAACCATCTGCGTTTTAGTGAACGGACGCCCATCATGCCCGCGGTCAATCACATAGTTAGCCGGGAAGCCCTGAGCCCTGAACAGCTCATGCGGCTGCAGCATGCGCAAGCGTATATCAACGATGACATAGGCCGCGCCGTCGAGGTGAACAGTCACCAGCGCCAAGCGGTCTTTGGTCGTGATCGTGTTCAACGGCTTGTCCAATGCCCCCCACTGGCCGCCCTCGCTGTAATACTGCATCAGGAAGGCAGCAACGCGCAGCGCGCCGGCTTCGTGATCTGGCGAAAGGGTGTATTCAACTAGAGCATGATGCTCGGCCCCGGCCGTAATGGTGGCCAACGGCTCGTCAACGCCACGTCCGATGCAGTTTTTCCGCAAGGTAGCCAGGTGGGCGGTTATTAGCTGCTGCTGGCTGCCGGTCTTGGTGATGGTTGAAACAGGGCGGCGCGCGTCATGCGCGGGGGTCTTGTTGAAACCGCCATTTGCCTGGGCGAGGAAGGCCGAGAAGGCCGCCAGCTCGCCCCTGTTGGCCGCTGTAACCGTGGGCAGGGGTTTGAGCGGGCTGTATGTCCTATCGCCGCCCTGGTGCGTCAGAGGCGCTATAACAGGGCTGACCAAGGCGAAGCTTCCACCACGCGGCCAGGCAGTAACTGTGCGCAGCGGCGCGCGGATAGATTGCACGCTGTCGGCCGACCAATTGGCAATCGGAACAATGAACGGATCTGCATTGTTCAGGACATACTTAACCATGCCCTTGGCCACGCGGTGCAAGGTAGCGTCTGCATACGGCACAGCGCGCCCGAAAATGGATTGGCCGGGGATTGACCAGTCTATGCACTCATGCGCCTGCCGCCATGGCTGCTGCCACGGCTTGGGATTTTCGGCATGGCTCGGCTCGGGCCAGACAATGGGCTGACCATCGCAACGGGCAATCATGTACAGGCGTTTGCGGATGGTCGGCGCGCCATAGTCGCAACCACTCAAGATCCGCCATTCCACTTGGTAGCCGAGGCCTTCCAATTGGTGGACAAACCGCCGCCAGGTGACGCCCTTTCGCGCAGGATCTGGAATTAGGTACTGCTGTTCAACCGGCACCCGCTCGCCGGGTGCCGCGACGACTTGTCGGCTTTTCTGTTTGCCCTTGCTCATGTAAGGCACAAGCTTGATAACTCGGCCGGTGGCCTTGTCGCGTTTGGCGATCAGCGGCGACCAATCAATCAGCTGTGAAACATTTTCTAGGCTCAAAACTCGCGGCATAACCCGGCCGGCCCATTTGACGCCTACCCATGCCAGGTCGCGGATTGCTTTTTTGCGCGGCTGTCCGCCCTTGGCTTGGCTGTGGTGGGTGCAATCCGGGCTCATGTGGAACCAGCCGACACGGCGGCCGCCGACTTCTTCGCGCGGGTCGCCGTCGAAAACATCCGTGTGCAAGTGAACCGCCTGGGGGTGGTTCATCTGGTGCATGGAAATAGCGGCTTCGTCGTGGTTTTTGGCGATGGCCACCGCGCGACCCAAGCCAATCTCTAGGCCAGTACCAGCACCGCCCCCGCCGCAAAAATAATCAACGATAATTTCATCGTCTGCAGCCGTTAGCGGGAGCTTGTATTGGGTTTGGAAATGAACAGCCTGGGCCAGGGAATCTAGCGCGTGTTCGCTGAGTGCTGCTGTCATAGTCGCGGCCCCTTAGCTTTCAAGGGGCTGCATGATGGTAATAACAGGCTCGCCAGAATCACCGGGGCCAATGTGCAAAACCAAGCTGACCGGGCGGGCCTTGAGGCCGCGACCATCGGTCGGAACGCGGTAAACGCTGAATTCCAGGCGGGAGGCTTCGCGGTTGCTGCGGGCGGCTAGGAAGGCCATATAAACAACATCCCACAAACGGCCGGCTTCATCCTGCAGGGCTTGCGGCTTGTTAGCCTTCTCAGTAGCCCCCCACGCAACGCAATCAAGCCAGGTCGCCTGGGTGACTGCGACCGGGAAAAGAAAGCCGGCCTCTTTGGCTGTTTGGGTAACATCCACAAGCGAACCATCGGCAAGGGCATCGGCGCGGGTGTAGCGGCTGATAACTTCGGCATCTTCAAACATGGTCGGGCTCTCTTGGTACGTTGACGGGGCGAAAACTGGAAGGTCGTTATTGCCTTCCTTGGTGCGTATTATCTGGCTTTCGCCTATCTGTTGTCAACCGTTTTCAGTTGTCAAATAGCAAAAAAAACCCCAGCTAATAGCCAGGGCTTAGAAGTCGTCAACGCTCTGCAGCAATCCTTATATTTTCGCGGGCGCGAAAATATCCCCCCTTGTTACTTGGTCAGTCGAATCTGACGCATATTGAAATTAGGTTGAATGTACAGGCCGCCGCCGCTGATCCCTACCCTAACAGCCCCGGACAATGGGACGCCGAAGGCGTCACCATTCGCGCGGAAAGTCTGGCTAGCATTGACATAAGGACTCGATGCCGGCGAAGCGCAGCCGGCCAGCAGGCTGCAGGCCAGGGCGACAAACAAGGCTTTCATTTGCCCCCCTTGCTGCGCACTGCGCGGCCATCTTCAAAGGGATCAATAATCGACGGGTGCGGGAGCTGCTGGAACTCCTGAACCTTTGGCGCTTTCGCCTGCAGGCGCTCGGCCTCCTTGCGCCGAGCCAACGGCAGGCGGTCGCTAACCTCGGCTTCTGTCAGGTCATCCAGGGCAACAATGCCGCGAATGGTCAGAATGCTTTTAGTGCCATCGGCCAGCTTCCCCCGGTAGTCGCGGTGAGTGTGCCGGTAAATCAGCTTTAGCGCCTGGTCGCGGCTCAACGGGGTTTCGGTTGTATTACTGTTGTTCATGGCTTCCGGCTCCAGAAGTTGCAGGCCTGGCCGACCGCGAGGCCGGCGATAAAGGCGATAAGGCAGGCAATTGCCACAATGTCAGCATCAAGGCAGGGGTAGGTCAGTGTCATGGCCAGCCCCTCACGAACGCACGTCAATGAAGCGGGCAACCTCGGCCCGGATATTCCAGGCATCCAGCCAGATAGGCTCAAAGGTCTTTTGGCTGCTGCCGCCGCGCTGGGTATAAACGGGGTCTTGAACCTTGATAGAACCGCCCTGCAGCTCGGCCGAGTAACCTGCAGCCTTGAGGGCTTCCACGCCTTTGGCCAGATCCGCCTGACGCTCCTCAAATTTCACCTTGCGCACGATGCGATCAACAGCACAAGCAATCTCGTCGCGGCACTCGGCGTATTCAGTGACGCCGGTTTCAACGTGAAAAATCGGGAAGGGGCCAAGCTCGACACAAGTGCCAACCTTGAACGTCATTCCCTGGACGCGAGCCGCGCCGAAGGTTTGAGGGCTGCTGCCCAGGTACAAACCATATTCACCGCTTGCGCGGGCCAGGACGATGGTTTCAACTTTTTCACCAATGCTTTGCATGGCCTGATTTCCTATACGTTGACGGGGTGAAACTGGAAGGTCGTTATTGCCTCCCTTGGTGCGTATTATCTGGCTTTTGCCTATCTGTTGTCAACCGCTTTCGGTTGTCGTCTGCATTCTTTTTTGCACCTCGATGCCCCGGCTTTGGCATGCTTCTTGACGATCTGGGCCAAGCGTTTAGGGGTGCGTGCTTTGCTTTTCAATGAACACGCGCGCGAGCGCGCCGCCTCCTGCAGGACAGCGAAACACTCCAGGGCTAGGAGGCGATCCGTTCCAATGCGATGAGGGTTTGCGTGGCCCAGCGAAGCCGGAAGGCCGGCGCGATCAAGGGAGGGCACCGGAAGCCGCATG
>NZ_FMTL01000020.1 GCF_900099645.1 Pseudomonas peli
TTTGCCAGCGTTGGCATCCCTGGCTTGACGTTCATGACCCGTTACCTGACTGGTGACAATATTGATCTAGGCGCAGGCAAAGCCGATGGTAAGGAA
Source organism: Pseudomonas peli (assembly GCF_900099645.1). GTDB lineage: Bacteria > Pseudomonadota > Gammaproteobacteria > Pseudomonadales > Pseudomonadaceae > Aquipseudomonas > Aquipseudomonas peli. Next base: position 97 of record NZ_FMTL01000020.1, read on the forward strand.
TGGGAGCGCAATACTGACATCGCCTATGTCTTCCAGAACGGTGCGCTGAAAAACCTGGGCGTAAAATGGCGCAACGCCACGCTACGTTCGACCAATTTCGGCAACGATGTTGACGAGAACCGCCTGATCGTCAGCTACACACTTCCGCTGTTGTAATCATCAAACCTCAGCGCGGAGCTAGTAGTCGAGTGCCGCGCTGAGAACCGCCCGCGCTAATAAAGTGATACTGCTGGAAGTTCAATCCCAAACATAAAGCTCCTCCCTCCATCAGATTACAAATAAGTAATCCTGTTGCGATCCTGGCGTTAGGTTCGTCTCGTTAAGCTCAAAGTACATGCATTTTGCTTGGCACGAGCTTTGATCGCCCCCATGTTCGACCCTCTCACCATCGACCACCAACTAGCACAGATCTTCTTGACCAGCGCGCGCTGCGCCTGCTTTAGGCAGGCTGCACGCAGCCTAAACTTACATATCGTCCCGATGCGCAAAAAACTCAGGAAGCTGGAGGCAACTGTAGGTACCCCGCTATTCCTTTATAAAGGACGCGAGCTCAGCCTGAGCGCAACAGGACGTGAATTACAACAACTACTGACCCAGAAATTCGGTGACCTGCATCCAGAGGACGTCAGTGTCCAGCGAGCTCTGGTACGTCTTGCGGTGCCGACGTCACTGCTCACCGACCTGCTGGCCCGTGATTTGATCTCCTGGCTGCGTAATGACGCGGCCGTGAGACTAGAAATCATCCCACAGGAGGGCGAGCCCGAGAGGCTGGCAGAGGTCATGATTTGGATCACCGATCCCGGCACGGCAAGACCGACTCCAAGCTTTGCAATGACTAAACCATTGATGCTTGCACGAATTCCCTATCGTGCCCATATGGCCAAACGTTATGCAGGTAAACGCCTACCGAGCTCTGTAGCCGACCTCAAAGATTTCATGCTGGTACAGCTCGCGGGAAACGCAACGGTTGACAGTTTCGAACCATGGAATCAGCTGATCCGTCAGCGCCGAAGTGCGGTCATTCAAGTGCATTCACAAGAGTGGGTCGTTGACTTGCTGCGTAACTCCTCCTGCATTGGCCTGCTACCTGGCTACATCTCCCATGTAGACCGTAACCTGCTGCCCCTTGACGAGTTATTCGAGACTGCCTTGGAACGGGTGGTCTGGATTTCAACGTCCCCGCTGGCAGCAGAGCGATCAGAAGTGCAGACACTGGTGTCGCTCATCTACAAAGCCTTTGAAGATCGCCACAACTGGTTCACTCAGTAGCCCTGAGTAGTCCACAAGCAGTTAATTAACCAAATCGTCATCTCGCTGAAACAAACAAAGGTTTCCGCTCCTGCATTGAAACCCTCGCCCTGTAAGGCTTTCATTCGCCCCCCGAACTTTGAAATAAAAATGTCATCGAAAGTGTGTGCAAGTGTAATACGCCTACCCGAGCCTGCCCCTCGTCTACCACACATGTTTTCGACGAGGATAATTACATGCTCATTGCTACCCCCAACTCTCAATGGCTTAACCGAGTCACGTGCGGGCTCCTGCTGAGCGGTGGAGGACTCGGTCTCAGTCAACAAGCGGCAGCTGATTTTTTGGCAGATAGCAAAGCTGGTCTGGAAGCGCGCAACTTCTATTTCAATCGTGATTTCCGCCAAGACTCAGCTAGCCAGTCAAAGCAGGAAGAATGGGCCCAGGGCTTTCTGCTGCGTTACGAATCCGGGTTCACCGAAGGGACCGTCGGTGTTGGCATCGACGCTATCGGCATGCTGGGTCTCAAGCTGGACTCCAGTGCTGATCGTTCAGGCACGGGCCTTCTAAAACGCAACAAAGAAGCTCCTCGTGCCGCGCAGGATGAATATGGTGAGATGGGCTTAACCGCGAAGCTGCGCGCCTCAAACAGCGTGCTGAAACTGGGCACGCTGCAACC
>NZ_FMTL01000019.1 GCF_900099645.1 Pseudomonas peli
GAACCGAATACTTCGGAGCAGACGCGGGTCAGAGCAGCGGTCAGAGTGGTTTTACCGTGGTCAACGTGACCGATAGTGCCAACGTTGACGTGCGGCTTGTTACGCTCAAACTTTTCTTTAGCCATTTTGACTGCCTCCCAGAGAAGAATTGACTCAGCATCACCGCCATAAAACAAAGGCAGATACTTGCATATCTGCCTTTATTAGATGGAGCTCATGAGCGGACTTGAACCGCTGACCTCACCCTTACCAAGGGTGTGCTCTACCAACTGAGCTACATGAGCAAATACATTGCGAAAACAACAATGCTGGAGCGGGTAGCGGGAATCGAACCCGCATCATCAGCTTGGAAGGCTGAGGTTCTACCACTGAACTATACCCGCGGAGCCTGCAGCTCTCGCTAAATCTGGTGGAGGGAGAAGGATTCGAACCTTCGAAGTCGATGACGTCAGATTTACAGTCTGATCCCTTTGGCCACTCGGGAATCCCTCCAAACGGGGCGGCATTCTCATTCTATGCCGACCTACTGTCAAGCAATTTCTCATTAAAAAACTTGAGGTTAGCTACATTGACAGCAACTTCGCAGAACACTTGTAAGCGCCACCCTGCGAAGCGGGCGCCATTCTATGCATTCTACTGAGGGCTTGCAACCCCCTCACACGGCATTAATTGCTGCTCTAAGCCCTTGAAGTCAAAAGCCAAACGCTGCAGCAAGGAATCATCCGCCAGACGCCGACTTTGCGGAGAGATACGCACCCAGAAACTGCGGTGCGCACGCGTCAGCTCACGCAGGGACGGCTCGTACCCGGCATCACGCAAACGCTGCATGACACTCTGCGCCGAATCGCTGCGCGGAAAGATGCCCAGGGAAATACCGTTGGCCAAATCGCCCTGGGTAATGATGTAACTATCGATCTTGCGTGCCTGTAGCTCGCGCAACTGGCGCAGAGACGCCTGCCGTGAAGCCAGCGGCGGTAGATACACCCAGTAATCTACGCCCGCCGCCGCATCCATACTTTGCACGCGCGACTGAATATCCAGACTCAACAACCGTTGTTCGACCGCAGACGCATCCGCCATCACCTCAAAACTACCGAGAAACAAGCACACCGCCTCAGCAGGCTGCGCTACAGCAACCTCTCGTCGCGGCGGCGCGCTCGACTCACTGAGCAGGCGAATATCGCGCTTACTGTCTTGCGCCATATTCAGCGGTGCAATCTCAGTAACCCGCAGAGGGGCCTGCTGCTGATGCCACACGTAATAGAACAGATTCAGTACAACCAACCACAAGAACATCCAGCGCATGCATGACCTCAATCTATGGGGCAAGCGATCGCCAAGCCGATAAACACCAGATCCGGCACAACCCGCGCACCCGGAATAACATCCATCACCAGCGGGGCATCCCCGCCAGTGAGGAAAACATCAAAGTCACTGCCCAGCAGCTCTTCCGCCATCGCCACCTGACCGCTGACAAAACCGCGCAGCATCAACAAGCATCCACGCTCAACAGCTTCAGCAGTCGCCCGCCCCGGCACCAAGCCTTCAAGCGCCTTGGCCGCCTCATCGCTGTCATAGCGCGTTCTGCGGGTGTGGGTTCGCAACTGCGTACGCATCAGCGGCATACCCGGGCAAATAAAGCCGCCCTGGTGCCCACCATCTGCACCCACAAAATCCGAAGTAACCGCAGTGCCCAGATCAATAACCAGCGCGGCCTTACCCGATAACTGATAAGCCCCTACCACTGCAAGCCAGCGATCAAGCCCAAGGCGCTCGTACTGCTCATAACCATTGCGAACACCCGACAAGGAAACAGCAGAGCGAGCCGCACGACACTCGACAGCAAAAGCCTGCTCAAGCAGCGAGATCAACTGCGCTGTCTCTTCGTCGCTGCGCACACTCACCAGACGACAGGCGCGCAGCTGCACAGCCTGCTCGCGGACAACCTCTATAAGCGCCTGATCCGAGTCAACGACACCGCCTACCGTAGCCTTGCCACCACCCAGCAAGCGCCACTTAATAAAGGTATTACCGCAGTCGAGCTCAAGAATCATCACGCAACCTCAGGCTAAGCTCACCGCCGCTAAAGCTTCGCTCGGCCCCATCAACACGAAGACGAATGGCCCCAGAACGATCCACCCCTAAGACCTCACCTTCTATAGGCTCACCGCCGGCCGTTAGCGCAACCGATCGCCCCTGCCAAAGGTGACAAGCCTGCCACTCATCCTGCAAAGCTGCGAAACCATCACGCAACTGAATATCCAGATAGCGCAACAGCTGCCGATTCAACTCACTGACCAGCTCATTGCGATTTAACAGACACCCCAACTCAGCACGCAGCGAAGTCCAGGGCTGACCAATAGCCCCCTGATCAGCCGCGAGCATATTCACGTTCAAGCCAATCCCGATGACCACATGACACACATCCGCCGGATCGCCAGACAGCTCTAATAGGATGCCCGCAAGCTTGCGCTCACCCACCAGCACATCATTGGGCCACTTCAATCCGACCTCAACCACGCCAAAGCCGCGAATAACCTGCAGCAGCGCCAAACCGACAGCGAGGCTCATGCCTTCAAGCTGGCGCATGCCACCTTCAACACGAACAACCAAGCTGTAATACAGATTCTCGCCGAAGGGACTTACCCAACTACGCCCCCGCCGTCCTCGCCCACTGGTTTGCCGCTCAGCGATCACATAGAACGGCAGAGTCTGTGCCGCAGGCAACAGCCGCAATGCCTCCGCATTGGTCGAGTCCACGCTTGGCATAACGCACGCATGCCAGTGCGGCGCATCGACTTGTGCATTCAGCCAGTCAGCATCCAGCAACTGCAGTGGCGTCGCCAGCTGATAGCCGCGCCCGCGCACCTTGTGCAAGGGTAACGACAATTCAGCCTGCAAAGCCTGCAGCTGCTTCCACACAGCAGAGCGACTCACACCCAAAGCCGCGCCAAGCGCCTCACCGGAGTGAAAACGCCCGTCTTGAAGAAGCCTTAACAATGCAAGCATGTGAGTCCCGCCAAGCAATAAGGCACGCATGATAACGATGCCCTGTTTAGTTGCCTATCAAAGGCTGAGCTGGGCATGGTTTGTTTTCGCGCCACAAAGTAAAACCCCCGACCGTTTTCACGATCGGGGGTTTT
>NZ_FMTL01000015.1 GCF_900099645.1 Pseudomonas peli
AGAGCTTGAAGCGACCGCAAGCGGTCGCGCTGAAAAGCGTTTATTACCGCTCTTCCCCCCACCATCCAGCATCACTCTAGAGCGGCGGCGTCAAGGAGTTTGAAGTATGTTTATTTAGGGCGCAGCGCCCTATTTCTCTTTCAATATAGGGCGCTATGCCCTATAATATCAACCATAAGGCCGGGCAGTTCGCTCTGGTCAGGTTGGAGTTTTTACCATGGATGCAGCAGAAAAAGCCGTTGTAGAAAATGCCCTTTCGATTCTTGACCGCCACTTGAAGGCAAAGAGCCATGCGCTGGTAAGCCCGGAAGCCGTCAGGGCGTTTCTCCGGCTGAAGCTGGAGCGCCAAGAGTCAGAAGTTTTTGCGATGCTGTTCATGGATGCTAAACACCGGGTTATCGAATATCGGGAGCTTTTTTTCGGGACAATCGACAGCGCTAGCGTTTACCCCCGCGAGATTGTCAAGGCTTCGCTTTTGCTTAATGCGGCGGCTGTTATTTTGGTGCACAACCACCCAAGCGGCGAATCCTCTCCAAGCAACGCCGACCGGGTGATGACACAGAGGGTTAAGGACGCGCTGGCCCTCGTTGATGTTCGCGTGCTCGATCATTTGGTGGTCGGTCACGCTGAAATCACATCCCTTGCGGAAATGGGGTGGTGCTGAATTAAAACATCCCCCCGGCACGCCGGGGGGATTTGCTTAGAGCCTTCGCGCTCTTCAGGGGTTTAGAGATGGAAACTAGAGCGGTTTATGGGGTAGGCCAGGCCGAGATACGCCCCGAGTGCCTGCGCGCACTGGCGGACGGCTGGGCAGTGCCGAGCGGTGCGGAAATCCGCGCCGCGCTGAAGATGGCCGGCACAAATGGCGTCGATTTTGCGCGCCGGATTGGGGTTGATGATCGGACGGTTAGGCGCTGGATGCTTGAGGAAAAACCGATGCCCTTCGCGTCCTGGCAGGTGCTCGCCACCAGGGCGGGGCTTTCCCCTGAGTGGTGATTTCCCCTCAATAAATAGTGTTTACAAGTGTTGACGGCATGGCCGGAAATCTGGATAATGTCACCTATCGGAACCGCAGTGGTTCCGATGCCCGAACCGAGCGGCGGCAACCGCTCCGGGCCGATCCCTTGCAGGAGGTACGACGATGGCCAAGGCCAAAAAAGTATGGGGCTACCGCCAGGACGTAGGCGAAACCATTTTTCATGCGTCGGTCATGAAGGATGCGGCCTGGGGTGAATATCGGGTGAAGTTCTTCACCGACTGCGCACACATGCCGCAGGCGGACTATCACACCGATGACCTGGACGACGCCAAGGCGACAGCAACCGCCGAGGTTGACCGCCTGGCCAAGCGCGAGAAGCGCCGGGCTCAGTTGGTCGAGGCCGCTATCGGTCGCCTGCACGTCGAACTGGCCCACGACTTGAGCGATGAAGAGCTGTCCCGCTGCCTGGGTAATTGCGTGGGTGCCCATCAGCTTATCCCGCTGATGCAGGAAGAGCGCGAGCGCGGGCTAACGATCCCGCTTCGCACGATTGACCCTGACACAGCCGAGGCGCTGCGCAGCGCCGGCCTGCCGTTCCCGTCCTGGGCACTCAACTAAGCCGATCCAGCCAGGTGCCGAGCGCCTGGCCATCCCCTACCCTGGAGAAATACCATGACCAAGACCACCAACCCGAACACCGAAGCCGAGAAGGCGCACCAGAAGGCGCTGACCCTGATCTACCGGCACACTCACCGCGACTACAAGGGCAACTATGGCGGCGTTAAGTCGATCATGGTTTGCCGTGGCGGCGCGTCGTGTGTGGTGCCGCTGGACGGGCTGACAGAGGCGGAGGTGGCCGACCGTCTGCCCTATGCGATGAAGAAAGAGGCCGAGCGCCTGGAGTCGAAGAAGAAGACAGCGCAGGCGGTCGAGTAAGATAGCGCCGCGATCAATCGGGAGGATGCACCGTGGAAGGAAAAGAGCAGGACAAAAAAGCAAGCCGCCTGGCTTGTGTTTTCATGGTGGCCATGCCGGCATTCGTCCTGGGCGGTGCCGTCACGTTCGCTACCTTGTGGCTTGGCCCGGTGGCAGTGCGTGACAAGGTAATCACAGCCTATGAGGCCGATGTTATGCGCCTGGCCCGTGAGCTGGACGCGGAGAGGGAAAGGCCCAAGGCCAGCGAGTGAATGCCAGGAGAGCCCGCCAAGCGCGGGCTTTTTAATGGGTGTAAATAGTGTTTACAAGTGTTGACGGCATGGCCGGAAATAAGGATAATGGCACCTATCGGAACCGCAGTGGTTCCGACGCCCGAACCGAGCGGCGGCAACCGCTCCGGGCTAACCCCTTGCAGGAGATACCCGCAATGCAAATCCCCGAGACGATCACCTGGAAAGGCAAGCAGTACGAAGTGCCCGACATGGAGACGCTGGGCGAGTTCGCTTTCGATAGCGTATGTGAGACGCCAGACGGCGACACCGTGGAGCCAGACCACCCGGATTCCTGGCTTTCCATTCTCGGCCTGATTTAAGGCCACCAATCGCCGGCAGGGAGTACCTGCCGGCAACCCCAACCCGGAACCAGCGGCGGCAACCGCACCGGGCAACCCTTGCAGGAGAAATATCTATGGCTCGCAAAGTGAAACTTGGCCAGGCGCTGGCTACCATCGGCGTTCTGGAGCTGTGCCGCTATGGCCTCGACCTTGGCCCCCTCTTCGACCGCCACGCCTCGGGCGATTGGGGCGACGCAGACGAGAAGACACGCCAGGATAACGAGCACGCACTGACCCACGGGGGCCGGATCACTTCGGTTTACCACCCCAACGGTCGCCGCGTGTGGATCGTCACCGAGGCAGACCGCAGCCGCACCGTGGCCATGTTGCCGCACGAAAAGGCGCAGTAATGCCACCAGCAACGCAGGATCAACAGGAGCGACCCGATGACCGACTATGTAGTCACCAAGACGCAGCGCGAGGCGCTGCAACGCTTGATCAAGATTGCCCAAGGCGACACCGGCCAGGCGCGCCGCGTGGCTGATTTCCTGCTGGCCTGGTGGAACGCGGGCGAGTGTGGCGGCTTCGACATAACCACCGCCTGGGGCGTAGATACCAGCATTGCGGCGGATATGGTCGAAGTGTTCGGCCTGGCAGTAGCGCGCAACGCTTACCCGGACGAATACGGCTTCGGGCCGGACTTTGAGCGCATTGTCGCCGCATGGCGTCCCGCGCTGCTGAAGGGGGGCGCATGAAGTCGCCACGGGTGTTCCTGGTCGCCGCCCTGGTGTTCCTGGGTGGCTGTGCAGGCGGGCCGAACTACTACGGCGGGACGAGCTACAGCGCCCACAACCTGGGTGGCTTGCCCGTGTCTGGATCGGTAGGCGTTTCGCTTTCACCGTCTGGCTTGAGTATCCGCCCGAACATCTACGCAAGCCCGGCCTACACTCTGCAAAAATAGTGTTTACAAGTGTTGACGCTGGCAATAATTAAGGAGATAATGCGCGCACAGGCCGGGAAACGCGGCGGCAACCGCCCCGGCCTACCACCACCCTTGCAGGAGATACACCATGACCGTATTCATGAAGCAGTTCCAAGTCGGCACCCGCGTGCGTTGCTCCCTTCCCTACGCTGGCCACGGCATCGTTTTCGCCGTGCATGGCGTGCAGGTGCCGGAATCGGTGCGAACCATTGGCGGCGTTGGCGTGAGCGGCGGCAGTGCCCGCCTCGACGTGGTGTTTTTGAATGGCACCATCAGCCGCCAGCTTTCTGAAGCCCTGGTGCGCGCCTCTGTTCAATGGCGCGTACTGGATGAGGTGGCCACCGCTGAAGAGGTGCAAGCCGCCATCGAGCACGCAAACACTGCCCAGGCCGAGCGCGAGGCGATCAAGCGCGAAGCAGCCGCGCAGTTCGCCGCCGAGGTGGAGCGCCTGAAGAGCGCCCCGGAATACTCGCACCTGGTACAAGGCGAAGACACTTACAGCGGCGTCCTGGCTGCGAAGAATATCCGCGCCATGCTCAAGCTGGCCTTTCCTGCCGTGAAGTTCTCGGTACGCAAAAAGTCCTTTGGTTCCCTGGTAATCGAGTGGCTGGACGGGCCGACCGAAAATGACGTGCAGGCAGTCGCCGGCCAGTTCCGCGCTGGCCACTACTGCGGCCAGGAAGAAGCGTACCAGCACGAAAAAACGCCATGGTGTGCCGTGTTCGGTGCCGCCGAATACATCAGCGTTTGCCGCCACCACTCGGGCGAGCTGATCGAGCGCGCCATCGCCAAGCTGTTCAACGACCTGCCGGGCAACTTTGACGGCATCGAGCGCCCGAGCGTCGAGCAGTACGAGCGCGGCAGCCTCGACATTATCCGGGTGCCTGGCCTGGCCTATTCGCTGCAACAGATGATCCGCCAGACACTCAACGGGACACACGGCTAACACGCCCGGCCTGGCCGGCTTATAGCCGGCCAGGTGTGAACGCTTGGGCGTGTGGCCATAATGCAACCATGCGAACCCAAGGAACCGCAAACATGACGCAGAGCAGAGACGAGGATTCAATTTTGAAGATGGCAGCGCACATCCGGGAAACCTACACCCCGGCAGAGATTGCACAGCTTTTGCGCCTGGTCGAGCCGACACCGCCCACAGCGGAAATGAGCCCCGAGGATTTCGAGCAGCTTATGCAGGAACTTGGGGCGTCAAACACGCGCCGGGGCTACTCCGATAAGTCTATCGAAGCTGCGCGCCTTGTTCTGGTGAAGGGTGCCAGCGTTACCGAGGCGGCGGCAGAAACGAACCAAACCCGTCAGTCTGTAAGCCAGCTCATGACCCGTATCCGTCGCCGCATTGAGGCGCTTCCGAAAGGCTGGGTAAAGGTTGAGCAGTGGCTGCCGGAAGACGTGGCTACGCAAGTCGAGAGCATTGCAGAGCAGATGAAGGCCATGCCCAAGGGTAAGGCAAAGGTTTTCACCATTACTTTTCAAGCCTGAGAGAAATCATGACTGAATCACCGTTTGCAACTTACCGCGCCATCCTGGTTGATGGTGACTATTCAGCGGCTGGCTTTCTCCAGTCGTTTGCGATGGCCATGTATGCCGGGGGCGCGTTCCCGATGGACGCAAGCGGCCTGCGCAATCTTGATGATCAGCACATGCGCGCCTTCCAGGAAATGGCCGCGTGGTTCCGTCGCCACGGCGAAGGCGACCCGGATTTTGTGGACGTGTGCCAGGCGATCAAGGCCAACCGCCGCGCCTATGCGCAGCGAATTAAGGCCCATCTTGACGAGGTGCTGGCCAGCGATCCCGACCAGTACGAAGGCGGACGGAGCGAGCACGCCGAGTCGGTGCGTTTCTACCGCCGCGAGCATGAAAAAAACCGTGAACGCCTTTGGATCGACTGAGGAAAACAGACCATGCTGAAATCGTTGAAATGGGCACTGGCCGAGCTGATGGGCCACCACAAGGAAATCGCCGCGATTAGCGCGCAAATCGCGCAGCGCGACCAGTGTATTGCCGAGCTGGAGGCGAAAGCTAAGCACGCAGAGCGGGCGGCGCATTGGTTCAGTGAGGGAGCGCGCTACTCGCTGGAGACTGCCGCCCAAGTCATCGAGAAGGACGCCCCAGCGCGAAGCAAGGAGCTTGCAACTATCGCCTATGCTCTTCCCTATATTTTTTCTGGCCGCAGTAACTGGGAAGACCGGCCACGTATCGAGGCGGCGGATGATGCACGCGCTATGGCTCTGAAGGTTGCGAGGCAGTACGGCATTGAGTTGCCAGATGACCCCGTGTATGCGGTCAGGTGCCTTTTGCGGCTTTCGATCACTGTCTTGAAACCTGAACTTAGCTTGCCGGTCGAGCACATGCGCGGCGCTTGGCCAGCCAAAGAGGCATAGGGCGTTACCCTGCGCTTCGCTCCGGGCCGGGCTTTCGTGCTGCGCATCGAGCCTGGCCAAACAGCCGGCCAGTCTCGCCCCTTCGGGCTTCAATC
>NZ_FMTL01000014.1 GCF_900099645.1 Pseudomonas peli
ATGGCCTGCGGCTCTTAGATTTTCGCGGGCGCGAAAATCCTAGCCGACCGCGAAGCGGTGGGCGGCAAGCGGAGCGCTGCAGGCCTGGAAGGCCGAAAGGCGTTAGGGATTAAAGCCCGAAGGGGGCGAGACGCTGAGCATCAGCGGCTCGATGCGCAGCACAAAAGCCCGGCCGCCAGCAGGCGGCAACGCGCGAGGATTGGTATTGCGGCGTATCTAACTGATAACCGTGTAGCGCCGCTGCCGGTCGCCTTCACCAATCAGCAGGCTATTGCCCAGGACAAAGACCGGCTCGCCCTTCTTGACGGTATCGACCAGCCCTGACACGCGAAAGAACCCATCAGCGGTTTCCACAAGCGTCTCGCTCGATGACAGGGCACCGCCCTTCGCAATGCTTATGCTTACCAGAACGCCTACCGGCTGCGGGGTAGAAGCGCGCTCGGCTTCTTCGCGTATCCGCTGGCGGTAAGCTTCTTCCGAACCTGCCTCGATGACTCCCACGCGGTAGCGGACAAAGGCGCGCAAGGGCAGGAATAGGAAAAGCCAGCTAGCGCCACCGAACAGGCCGTGGATGAAGGCATAAGGGCCAGCTATGTACTTTGGCAGATCCTCGGCGGCGGTTTCCGAAGTGCCGTACAGGGCGCGGCCGACCCATTCAATCAGATCCAGCGGGCTGAACCCTACAACGCCGAGCCAATAAAGAACGGCGGTCACAGCGAGCGCCCAGCGAGAAACAAGAAGCCAGAAAACCCAAGCCTCTACAGTGGACGCGCGCGCAGCTTCATCAAGTCCGTTTTCCTTTTCCATGTATGCCTCCAACCGAGAAAGTGTATTGAACCGCAATTAGCTTACCGCTCACTAGCTAATGCGGGTTTGCAGTATGCCGGGCGCTTGCGCCCGGCCGATTTTCTAAACCTCAATCCCTGGAACGCGCGCCGGCTTTGCAGGCGCTGGGGGCTCGATCCACTGGCAACGCGGCAGGCCGCCCAGCGTGTCGCAATTAGGGGCAACCTTGCGCACCTCTGACGGCTCGGGCGCAGGATCTGCAGGCGCAGGACTCGCGCAGCCTGCCAGGAGGGCGGCAAGGGCGGCGAGGGCAGTGTAAAAACCTTGTGTCATGGGTATGCCTTGGCTTGAGTGGTTAAGGCCGGGCGCTTGCGCCCGGCTGGTTTTCTAGGCGGCGCGGAAGGTCAGAACGCCAGCGCGCAGGCCGCTGGTGAGTCCAGCCATGAACTCAAGCCCTGCCTGGGTGAACCCCTCCAGGTCGCGGAATTCACCGGCCTGAATCAGGGTGCGCAGGTGGTCGCGGTCGCCGTAGTAGCTTTCACGACTTCCGCGCAACCGCGCGGCCTCAGTAGGTACGGCCCGGACTTCACCCGATGGCATTAGGAAAAGATCCCAATTGCCGGAACCGCGAACCAAACACACGCGGTAGCTGTGCGGGCGGTGGATGGCGTAGGCGCGCAGGCCGGTTCCGGCGTACTGCTTGGCAATGCGTTCGGCCACGCGCTGCGCGCTTTCAAAGTAGGCATATTCAAACGCCTCGGCCTCGGCCTCGCATAGCCAACCATTGCCAGCCTTCCCGCTGTAGAACAGCGGGAAGCCCCCTTGTGTTGTCACCTTGACGATTGCGGGAGTCATTCCGTGTCTCCTTAAAGGGTTTCAGCCAGGTCGCTGGCGGCCTGCAGCACACTTTCCAGATTGGTGCTGTTGTCGGCCATTACGTCGCAGCCGTTGCCGTGGACAAACCACACAAAACCGGCTTTGGCGTCGCCACGGTAGGCGTAAAGGTAAGTTTCCTCGGTTGCGAAAACCTCGGCCATGATGGTGGCCAGGTCGGTGGTTTTTTCGGTGGCGAATTCTTCGCCGTCATAAACGCGGACGCTGTAGCCGGCTTCGATCAGCGACTTTGCCGCTTGGTTGATGATGCGTTTTTCGATTTGCTGGGTCTTCATCCTTGGAGCCTCGTTTCTTACGTTGACGGGGTGAAACTGGAAGGTCGTTATTGCCTCCCTTGGTGCGTATTATCTGGCTTTTGCCTATCTGTTGTCAACCACTTTCGGTTGTCTATAGATCAAAAAATTAGCCCGCCAACGAAAAGCCCCGGCCAGGTGGCCAGGGCTTCGCGCTCCTACTTAGTGCTTGGTCTGGTGCTTGGTGTTGAGTTGCGCGCTCCACTTACTCAAACAAGCGTCTTGGAGCAGCGCAGGGATGGCCGCAAGGCACGAAAGGAAAACTTCGGGCGGCAGTTCGCCCAGCTTGCTAAGCGGCGTTTTTAGCGCCGCCTGGGTGCGTGCATCAGCCATGGCCCTTACTCCCCTTTCGGTTCGATTGGGTCGGTCTGGGTGATGTGGAAAACGGCCACGGTGCGCGAGAACTTGTAACCCTCGGCCTGGCCTTCGCCGTTCTCGGCTTCCTTGCCCTTGGCGTTGATATAGGTGACAACCTTCACGCCAGTTTCACCCTTGCGCACTTGGCGGCCCTTGGCACGCCAGGCGTTATAGGTGAACACGTTTACGCGGGGCTCGACTTCTTCGCAGGGAATACCCTTAGCTTCAAAGCCTTCGTAAATGGCCTGGTAGTTGGCCACGCTGTTGTTTTCGGTCGCGTTCTTGAGCGCTTCGGCGGCGATCACTTCGCGGGAGAGGCGGGGGGCTTTGGTAGCGGTTTGAGTTTGCATGTTCTGGAACCTCTTTCTTACGTTGACGGGGTGAAACTGGAAGGTCGTTATTGCCTCCCTTGGTGCCTATTATCTGGCTTTTGCCTATCTGTTGTCAACCGCTTTCGGTTGTCGTCTGCATTCTTTTTTGCGCCTCGACGCCCTGGCTTTGGCATGCTTCTTGACGATCTGGGCCAAGCGTTTAGGGGTGCGTGCTTTGCTTTTCAATGAACACGCGCGCGAGCGCGCCGCCTCCTGCAGGACAGCGAAACACTCCAGGGCTAGGAGGCGATCCGTTCCAATGCGATGAGGGTTTGCGTGGCCCAGCGAAGCCGGAAGGCCGGCGCGATCAAGGGAGGGCACCGGAAGCCGCATGCGTAGCGCAGCCAGGCACTGGCGAGCAACGAACGGGTGAGGATGGCCAGCGCAGCGACCCTTGATCGGGAAAGCCGGCGTGTAGGCAGAGTGGCCCTTGAGCAAACCCCGCATTGGGGCGTGTCGCCGGCCTGGTGGTGATGGCCTGCGGCTCTTAGATTTTCGCGGGCGCGAAAATCCTAGCCGACCGCGAAGCGGTGGGCGGCAAGCGGAGCGCTGCAGGCCTGGAAGGCCGAAAGGCGTTAGGGATTAAAGCCCGAAGGGGGCGAGACGCTGAGAATCAGCGGCTCGATGCGCAGCACAAAAGCCCGGCCGCCAGCAGGCGGCAACGCGCAGCTACTGCAGCCAGGCACCATAAGAGCCCAGGATGGCGAAAACGACGATGGGGACGAACAGCAAAACGCGGTAGAAGCGGGGCCAATCGTTATCTGTGAAGCTGTCGAAACGGCCCCGTATGGCCTTCCAGAGCATGGGGAAATAACGCATGCGAGCCCTCCATTGGCCTCGTCAATCAGATCCTGCAGGCAGGGAAAGCGCCTTGCCTCCGTCCTGCCGCTGAACAATCTTAACGCGCCGCGAGCGACGGCCAGTGACGATATAAAGCACGTCGAAACCGGCCGGATCTAGCAGCGCAAGCTGCAGCGAATCCAGGGAGCTGCTGCCCGATTCATAGTAGCCCCAGGATCTGCGGCTACAACCAACGATTGCAGCGGCGGCCCCCTGCGACAGTTTCAGCCGCGAACACTCTTGCGCGAGACGGCGGCCTATCGCTTCCTTGGCCTCTGTTTTCTCCAGGCGCGCCACGGTTATTCCTTCTTGCTGGTTTTTGCAGGCGCTAAGCGCGAAAGAACATCCTGCAGCGACTCAAGCTGACCAGAAAGACGCGCAGCGTCCTGATTGGCTTGGTTGGCCAGTCTAACGGCTTCATCGCGCTCGCTCTGCAGGGTGGTGAAGCGTTCGGCCAGGCGGTGCGCTTCGCGCGCCGCACCTTGCTTTTGCTCGGCGTGGATCTGAACGGCCGCCTCGGCCTGAGCCGTTGCCGTGGCGAGCTGTGTTTGCAGCCCCTGCACTTCCAGGCCTCGGGCTTCAAGCTGCTCGTTTGCAGCGTCCAGACGCCCGCGAACGGTCGCAAGCTGCTCGTTGGTGCGCTCGATCTGCTCGGCCGCCACGTTCTTGACTTGATCCAGCTCGGCCAGGTGCAAACGGCGCGCTTCGCTCAACTCATTGCGCACAGCGGCGGCGTCTTCGTGGGCAATGGCGAGTTCGCCTTTCAGGTCTTCCGCTCGGCGCTCGATTTCTTGAGTACGGGCCTCAGCCTGCTGCGTGAGCGCTTCCTGACGGGCCAACTGCTCGCGCAGCGCCCTAAGCTCGCCGTCCTGCTGCTCGATCCGCTCCAGGGCATCGCCAAGATTCAAGGTTGCGACGTTGCAACGCTCTGTCGCTGTCTTGCATTCGCCCTCCAGGCGCTCGACTTCGCCACTAACTTCCTTGAGGTCGGCGGCAATTTCTTCTCGCTCGATTTGCCATTGCTGTTCTGCGCTGCGAAGGCTGGCGTTCGCCAGTTCCTGGGCGGTAGTCCAGACGGATGCAAGCGCCTCGCTCATGGCCTGCTGCACAGACTCAGGCACAGACACTGCCACCGGAACGGGGCGGGCGGTCTGCTGACGCTTCCACTCCCGCACGACGATGGTTGTTAGGTTCATATCTGTGCGAGCGATGGCGCGCACCTCGGACGCCGAGGGCATGCGCTCGCGGCCGCTCTCTGCATAAAGCTGCTCGGCGGCCTCAATGACGCGGGCGCGAAACTCGGGGGTGATTGCGCTATTCGGCTCCATGTAACACCTCTCGTCCAGCTCATAAGATAAGAATAATAATAATATGATTATTATTATTGTGCAAATCTTATTATTGATCTGCAGCATCCCGCGACGGCCGGCCCGCCGCGCGACGGTGGCCACCGCTGGCCGCTTTTCCAGCGCGAGCCCTGGGCGAGCCTGTAGCGCGCGAGCCGCGAACGGCCATCACGGCTCGTCTTTGCTTTGAAAACGGCTCCTAAGCGCCCGCAGGCGGCCTAGAGCCGTATAAAGAAGGGATGGCCGCCCCCCGGCCTAAATTCACGCTTCTAGGTCGTCCAGGCGCTGAGTAGTCATCAGCCTGGCGCGCACACGCGCCCGGTTGAGCGCGTAGCGCGATTTATCCGGGTCTTAGCGCCCGTAGGGTGGCCGAAGGCCAGGGCGGGCGTAGCCCGCGCCGCTTAGACGGGCTGTTGCAGGATCTTGAAGCCGCACACAAGGTAAAAAGCTTCCCGAAGGGGCAATTCTGCTTTTGCTTTGCTTTTGCTCTTGGTTGGCGGTGTTTCAGAATGAGCGCGGTACTGCAGACGACGCACAAAAACAAAGAGCGGGCGCATGCGCCCACATAGTTGCCGGGCATGGATGCCCGGCCTAGGCCGCCGAAGGCGGGGCGACTCCAGGGAAGGCCGTAGGCCGAGGAGGAGGGTAGGCGGCGGTTCGGCGCGGAAATTTCGGATTGACGCAGCCAGAGCGCTCCCAGGCGTTTTACAAGCTTGTTTTAATCATTTTTAAAGCTTGTTTTAAGAGCTTGTTTTAAACCTTGTTTTCGGCCGTGTAAGCCACTGATAAATAAGGCTTTTTTCGGCTTTATGGGGAAGGATTCCGGCCAAATAGGGAAGCTTTCCGGCTTTATGGGGAAGGATTCCGGCTTTATGGGGGAAGGATTCCGGCTTTTAAGGGGAGGGATTCCGGCTTATGGGGGAAACTTTCCGGCTGTTTTACAATACATATCAACAGCTTACGCACAGCCTTATCAACAGAAAGGGGAAAGGGATTGTATTCATTCCCCCATTGCCTTAGTCTTCACCTGCCAACAAGGAGGGGGATCTATGGCGGACTTAGACAAGAACAGGGTTTACCAGTCAAACAAGCTGATTGAGTCGTCTCATACGCTCACGCTCAACGAAAAGCGCCTGGTGCTCTGTGCGGCCTCGATGATCGATTCTCGCAAGCCACTTCCCAAGGATGGCTATGTGACGATTCAAGTTGAATCGTTCGCCTCGGTCTTTGGCATGGAAACGCGGCACGCCTATGAGGTCGTGCGTGATGCCTCCGACCGCCTCTTTAAGCGCGATATACGGCGCATGGAGCAAGGCAAAATTGTTGAGCAAATGCGCTGGGTCTACCACGTCAAGTACAGGGAAGGGGAGGGCTGTGTAGAGCTGGGTTTCTCGCCTACGGTGCTTCCGCACCTGACCAAGCTAAACCGCGAATTCACCAGCTACCAGCTAAAGCAGGTCGGCGGCCTCAACAGCTTCTATGCAATCCGCTTCTATGAGCTTATGTCGCAGTTCTACAAGATTGGTTCACGCGAGTGCGAACTAAGCAGGCTCCGCGAACTGCTCGACCTGGGCGACAAGTACCCCAGCGTCAAGGATCTGCAGAAGTACGTCCTTACCCCGGCGATGAACGAGGTGAACAGTCAAACGGATCTGACCGTCTCCCTGGAAGCGCGCCGCGCCGGCCGGCGCATCACCGGCTTTTCCTTCTCGATCAAGAAAACTGACCAGCTCGCGCTTTCTCTCTAATGGGGAAGGATTCCGGCTAGCGCGCTTGCTACTGCCGGCCACTCTATAGCCAACAGTACGGTATCGGCCTGCAGATCCTGCAGGCCGGGGCCACGACCCGGCCGACGCCTTCTAGCCAACAGTACGGGGCTCGCTGAGAGTTCTTCATCACGCGCAGCCTCAATGCCTAGCCAACAGTACGGTATCGGCCTGCAGATCCTGCAGGCCGGGGCCACGCCCTGGCCGACGCCTTCTAGCCAACAGTACGGGGCTCGCTGAGAGTTCTTCATCACGCGCACTAGCCAACAGTACGGTATCGGCCTGCAGATCCTGCAGGCCGTTGCATGCTCCCAGAAAGGGGGAAGGATTCCGGCTAGGCGGGAGCCGCTGCGCTGGCTGATCTTCTAGCCAATGTATGGGGGAAAGATTCCGGCTATGTGCGGTATGCCGAACAAAGGGGGAAGGATTCCGGCTAGCCGAACAACAAGGGCGAGCTGCTGCAGTAAAAACCTCGATCCCCTCGCCGGGATGGCAGAGGGCAGGGAGGTGAAGCTTTCCCTGTCCTCTACCAGAAGGGTTTGCAATGGCCCATAACAGCGTCAAGGGCCGCTGCGCTCGTCACCTGCGCCCGTTCCTGCTCGTCGCCGCCTTCGGCCGCTCCTGCGCGGGCTGCGGCCTTGGATAACGCCCTGGACACTGCCATAGGCCGGGGAGACGATTGGCAGGGAAAGGGGGAAGGATTCCGGCTAGTTTGGCCAGGGGGCTCTATTACCTGGCATTGCCGTGAGGCTATGGGGGAAAGATTCCGGCTACGTCCAGCCCCTCTAGATTTGAGGGGCGCGCTCTGGA
Source organism: Pseudomonas peli (assembly GCF_900099645.1). Taxonomy (GTDB): domain Bacteria; phylum Pseudomonadota; class Gammaproteobacteria; order Pseudomonadales; family Pseudomonadaceae; genus Aquipseudomonas; species Aquipseudomonas peli. The sequence goes on from NZ_FMTL01000014.1 coordinate 7,464, forward strand.
TAGGAAAGGGGGAAGGATTCCGGCTAACCGCTAGATGGCTGTAACCTGGCCCGCGTGTTAGAATTCGCACACGTTTGCATGGTTTCGACCTTGTGACGTTGACGTTTAAGCCCGGCTCACGAAAGTGGGTCGGGCTTTTTTATTGTTCGCCTTTCGGCTGCGCCGGCTTCTTCTTGGCCGGTTTCTTTTCTTGCTGGCTCTGCGCCGTAAGCTGCGCAACGGCCTCTTGAGATTGTTTGTACTTCTGGAACTCGGCCCACACGTTGGCGACGGCACGGTCTACCGACTGCCTGGACTTCCAGCCGAAAGCCTCGGCCACTTCGGTGAACTTCTTCCCCTCGACCATAGCTTGACGCGCCGCCTCGATCCGCTCGGCAGAGATACCGAGAAACGGCCGCACAGCTTCAAACTCAATCGCGGTTAGCGTCCTGCTCTTTGTTCGTAGGCTCTTGTCCGGGCCTCTCAACTTGCGTTCGGCCTGGCCGTTTTCGGCCGGGTCATTCTTGTTCGGCATACCGATTTGCTCCGCTTGTTAAACGCATGAAAGCGCCGGGGTACGGCGCTTTCTACTACTGCTTTCGCTGTTCTGCTGTTAGGCCTTGACGCTGCCCAGGATGTTCAGGAGGTTGAACTTGACACCATCCTCGCCGCCGCTCAGAAAAGCCACCAGCGCAAAGGCTCCGTGCCCCTCGTTGGAGAAATTGCCTGTACGGAAGCCCTGGATGACTGCCAGCGCCAGGTTCTTGCAATCGACGCCAGCGTCATAGAACGCATGCAGCCAATTTTCCACACCTTCGCGCTCGGCCTCGGCCATGGTGGAAAGCAGCGTCTTGGGATCTGCTCCGAACTCGAAAATATTAGTGTAGGCATTGCCCAGCACCTCCACCGGGGGCAGGGCGGGCGATTTGCTGCTGTCAAAACGCTCCTGCTCGTCGGCTTCTTCCTCGGCGTCTGGCGGCAGATCATCACCGGCGCTGTCGTCGTTACCCAACTCGTCGGCACCGGCCGCGAAAGTACGCTGCAGCTCCTGCAGGGCTGGGTCATCAGCCAGGGTCGCGGGCGGCACATCTTTAACCGGGCCGTTGACTTGGTGGCTCAGATCCGGGGGAGTTGCCACGTTCTCCGGGTTGCTCGGTGGGGTCTTCGGCTTGCCCTTTTCCTTGGTTGGCGGCTTAACCTTGTCCTTGCCTTTGTTGGCCGTTTCGCGGGCGCTCACGCCCTTTTTGCCGGCTTGGTCTTTCAGCTCGTTGACCGTCTCGCGGGCAACTTCCGGGTCTTTCTTCTCGATGGTCTTGAGGGTGTTAATAACCTCAATGTCTGCCGTGATGCCTTCCGATACCAGGCGCGCGGTTTGTGGTGGAAGCTCCAGCAGCGAAAGCCGCTTGGAGATCCAACTACGGCTTTTACCGAATTCCTCTACAACCGCTTCAATACTGCCCAGCTCAGCAATTTTCGCCTGCAGGACGCGGGCGTCATTGATATGCGAGAGGTTGAGGCGGAAAGCGTTTTCAGCATGCTGGATGCGCTCGATTTGGGCTTGAGTGAGCTTGCCGTAAACCATTGCCGGGATCGTCGCCAGTTCGGCGCGGCCGGTCGAGATTACGCGGCGCTCGCCGCAAATCAGGCGGTATGGTTCCGGGCCGTCCTCGTTCTCGCAAACAATGATCGGCTGCAGGACGCCCAGCGCTTTAATGTTGTTCGCCAGTTCATCCAGGGTTTGTTCTTCCGACTCCATTTCGTTGGGGTCGCGCTGCTGTGGCAGGATTTTAATGTCTGCCAGGTCGATCAGGCTGTACACGGCCGCGCCTGCATTTGCGGCGGCAACGATGCTGCCAATGCCGCCCATGTTCATCATGTCGGCCATGCCGGCGAATGCGCCGGGCTTCTTGGTGGCGTTCTGGGCCTTGCTCATTTCAATACTCCCAGGCTGGAAAGAATGTGTTGGGTCGCGGCCTTCCATTCCTCGGCGGCGCGCTTATGGCCTGAGCCACGGACGCCACGCCAAACCGGCTTATGGCGTGCAATGGATTGCTTCACGGCCGCTCGATCCCCGAGGGTGAAAGGCAAAATGTGGTTGCCGAACTGCTCGCGCAGATTATTGAGCGCGTCCATTTCCTCGCCGCTGGCGGTGTTGACCTTCGACGGAAGCAGGCCCAGGACTTTCAAACGCGGATTGAATCCGTTCTGAGTCACTGCGCGCAGCCAGTTCCACAAGTTGGCCAGAGGCTCAGCCTCGTACAGGCCGACCGAGAAGGGGCAAACAACCGCATCGGCTGCAATCAAACCCGCAATGGTCATGGGCGGGTTTTCGCCCAGCACGCCGGGGGTGTCGATAATGCAGAGGTCGTAACCATCAGCAAGGGCGCGCAGGTTGCGGCCGGGCCGCTTAATGCCCTCTTGGTTGTCGCCGGAAAGGCGCGACAGGTTTGCATCCTTGCGGATGATGGCCAAGCCAGGGCCGAGAATTTCCGGGGTAATGACCGCATCAGGCGCAAACAGCATGCTGGAAGTCGATGCTTCGCCCTCATGCTGGCCGGTCGCCGGGAAGGAAGCCGAAAGGCTCCCTTGCGGATCGAGGTCTACCAGCAGAATGCGCAAGTTCGCATCTACGCCGGCATAGGCTAGGTTTGCGCATACGGTGGACTTACCGACGCCGCCCTTCTGGTTCACAACAACAAGTTTTTTCATGGTTTGGAATATCCGTTTGCCTGGTTGACGTTGTGTTGCAGGGCGGTCTTCTACTTGCCGCCGCAGTACAGGCACCATATTAGGTGCCCGCTCCGCTGTTGTCAACCGTTTTAAGTTGTCAATTGTTCAGAATTTGCGGCTTTTTTATCAAGCCATTCGCGCAGGTAACGCGCCGCTGCCAGTGCGTTGCCGGTGATCTTGCGAACGTATGGCTTACCCTCGCGGCTTGGGCTCCACTTGAAAGCCTCGGCCTTCATCATCTTCCGCGTTTCCTCGTCCGGCTTTTGGTCGAAGGTGAAGATTATCCGGTTTTCCTCTCGGTCTTCACGGTAGATATAGCCAACGCCCTGGATCTGCTGGGCGGGTCTTGCGGCCAGCGCCTCTAGTTCCTCAATCCGCTTTTCAATCCGGCGCATGTTGCCGTTGTTGTTGGTGAACACATACGGCGCGAAGCCAATGCGCCGGCAGTGGTCGGGTTTCTGGATGCTCTCCGCTTGCTCTACCGAAAGCCCGAGAGCGATTAGCTCGGCGGTTTTCTGCTCCTGGCTCTTGGCATTGCTGCGAATGATGACATTGGCTTTCTTCATGGTCGCATGCGAGGACTGTAAACCCTCCAGCTCGCGGCGCAGCTTCTGGATGGCCTCCGGGTCATCGCCCGAAATTCCGCCAGTGCCTACGGCCGCCGCCTTGCGCTCGTAATGGTCGGCCTTGTCGTCGGCCTGAATAGCCTTGCGCATGTTGCTGTCTTGGCGCTTGAGCGCGGCGCGGTGCCGCCCCTCGGAGTGATGGCCTACCAAAATCGGCTGGCCCATCGGGATTGCTTCGACAGCCTGGCGCGCAGCCTGGAAGGCTCGGCCGCTTTCGGTGCGGGCCTTCTCGGCTCGGTTCTCTAGCGACTCTTTGCGGGCCTGCTGACGTTCTTCATAGCGGTTTGTCATGGTGAACCTCTTGGACATTGACGGGTGTTTCTGGCCGGTCGTTATTGCCTGCCTTGACGCCCATTCTCTGCCAGGCTCAGCCTGTTGTCAACCGCTTTCGGTTGACGTAAAGCAAAAGCCCGGCGCATGCCGGGCTAGATTCAGAACGGGGAGGGCAGCTTAATCAGCGGCCCAACGGTTGATAGCCTCTTGAATGTCAGGCTCTACCGCCGCCAGCTCAACCGCATGCCGCCCATGGCGCAGCATGACGCCGAACAGGTCAGCCATGCGCGAGGCGTCGGGGTGTAGCTTGTGGCCTGGCCCGCTGGCGGGGTTTGCATTGCAGCACCGTTCAAGCGCTGCGGTTATCTGTTCCCTGGTGATCGTGGCAGCCATCTATTGCACCTCCAGATTTTCGCGCCCGCGAAAATGCGCACGCAGCTTGAATCGGTCTACTTGCGTTAGATCCTGGGCGGGATCGCCACGCTTACGCGCTTCGGGGGGATGTAGAGCCCGCCCGGCGCTGTCCAGCCTTCGCCCTCGGCCTCAATCCTCCAAGCCCGAAAGCACTTAGGGCATTGGTACTCATTACGCGGCAACTGCACGCCACTCGAAAGCCTGCAGAATGCTTCAAGGTCGTCACTGTGCCCACACTTGCACGCTAGCAGGACAAAGCCCCACGAATCAGCCAGGCGGGGGTTAGGTCGTTCTGGGTTTATCTGCTCGGTGTTCGGGCCTGGCGGCTTTGCTGGGCCGATTCTGAGCCAGTCGGCAACCTGGGCGGGTGTCGCCTTCCAGGCCTCAAAAAACGAACGCGGCGGGGCTTTGGTCAAGCGACGCTTAGCCTCTTTGAGTGCGCCGGCCTTGTCGGTTGCGCGGACAAATACCGTTGCCTTGTAGTGCGGCCGCTTGGGCGGCCCCTTCGTCACTCGCACGCCGTACCAGATCCAGGCCGGCAACTGTTCGCCCGACATAATGCTAGGGCTCCTTATGGAAGCCCCGGCGCTTGGCCGGGGCTTGGATGGTGCTTAGAGCGGGTTATCGTCCAGGCCTGCATAATCGGCGCTTGCTGGCGGCAGATCCTCGGGCGGATTGCCGGCCGGCGCGTCGGCGGTGCGCTTCTTCTCCAGGGGCTCAATGCGGCCGTGAATCTCGGTCGTGTAGCGTTTCACGCCGTCTTTCTCCCACTCGCGGGTTTGCAGCTCGCCGTTGACCAGCACATAAGAGCCCTGACCCAGGTACTCGCCCACAAACTCGGCGTTCTTGCCCCAGACAACAACGCGGTGCCATTCGGTGCGTTCAACCCACTCGTTGGTTTCCTTGTTCTTGCGGCTTTTCTTGGTGGCCAGGGTGACGGTGGCCACGGCGGTTCCGCTTGGCGTGTAACGCACTTCCGGCGCTGCGCCCATATGCCCGATCAAGCGGACTTCATTCACTGATGCAACCATGGGGTGACTCCTTTCATTGCTGGGGTAGTGATGCCCCGAAACGCTCGGGGCGGGGTTTGGTTACTGCTCGATGCGCTCGATAGCGGCGAAGAATGCCGCGAAGGCCTCGGCGCGGCTATCCAGATCCTCGACCGGCTGCAGGTCGTCATGGTGGAAAACCACAAACCAGCGGCCGCCTACTATTGTCTTGTCGATGATACCGCCCAGAGTCGGGTGATTACGGGTCGCCATGCCGCCTGGGTAGGCCTCCGTCCAGCCCTCGGGCAGTGCATCCGGTGTTGCTTTATCTTCGCTGCGCATGGCGGCTCTCTTGGTTCGTTGACGGGGTGAAACTGGAAGGTCGTTATTGCCTCCCTTGGTGCGTATTATCTGGCTTTTGCCTATCTGTTGTCAACCGCTTTCGGTTGTCGT
>NZ_FMTL01000012.1 GCF_900099645.1 Pseudomonas peli
TTCCAAGCAAGTTGTTGGCTTTTAGGAAACTCTGCCAGTCACCACTGCTGAACTGACTACCCTGGTCTGAGTGAATCATCACCTCCTGCTTGGGCTTACGCCGCCAAACGGCCATCAGCAATGCATCAATAGCCAGATCGCTGGTCATCTGCGGCTTCATCGACCAGCCAATTACCTGCCGTGAAAACAGATCGAGCACCACCGCCAAAAATAACCAACCCTCATAGGTGCGGATGTAGGTTATGTCCGTGACCCAGACTTTGTTGGGTTCGGTGACGTTGAATCGACGCTCAAGATGATTCGGCGAAGCGACTGGAGGCTTGCCACCATAACGACCCGGTCGACGACGATACCCTGTCTGTGAGCGCAGCCCTTCCAAGCGCATCAGTCGAGCAACACGATGTTTGCCGCATGCTTCTCCAAGCTCACGCAGGTCGTCGTGGATTTTGCGGTAGCCGTACACACCGCCGCTCTCTAGCCACGCGTGCTTGATCAGTCCAAGCAGGCGTTGATCATCCTTGGCTCGTGCCGACTTCGGTTCAGCCAGCCACGCGTAGTAACCGCTGGCATGTACTTTCAGCGTCAGGCACAGGCGGCGAACCGAATAGTCAGCGGATAGCTGGTTGATGAAGGCGTACTTCAGCCGCACTCCTTGGCAAAGTACGCGGCGGCCTTTTTTAGGATGTCTCGCTCTTCGGTCACGCGCTTGAGTTCGGCACGAAGACGACGCAGCTCAGCTTGCTGATCGTCCTCTTGCGCGCGCTGCTCTTGGGGCTTGCTGTAGCGTTTAACCCAGGCATACAGGCTGTGGGTCGACATACCCAAACGAGCAGCTACCTCAGCCACTGGCAGACCTCGTTCGGTCACCTGTTTGACTGCTTCGATTTTGAATTCTTCGGGATAACGCGGGTTGCTCATGGCACCTCCTAGTGGGCCGTATTATGAGGCCTGGAGGTGTCTACGAAACTAGGGGCGATTCAGCAGGCCGCAGTTTCTTTTTGATAGATGATCAGGATGAGATCGACTCTTTTACCGACCTCGATAGCTTGATCAACGAGCTACGCAAACTCGGTATCCGTCGTACGGAGATTCATCTGTAACCCCACTTGGGCTAGCCGGTCATCCGGATGCGGTAATCCTATCTCGCGACAAGCAAGAAAAAGCGCTTGGTTGGTGCCCTTCAATTCTCGTGAAACCAGACCCCAGCAATATCTGCGCAATTGCGCCCATCTGACCAGTCAGTTGCATTTGCGCTGACCACTGATTGCATATGGCTTGACCAATAGACTGTATCGCTAGACAGTCAGAAAGTGGCCTGTCGTAAATGGCTACAACCCTCGTCGGCAACGCCAAACTTACTCTAAGGTCGAACCGAAAATAGGCGCTGGTCGTAGGCGAAGTCGAGCACGTCGATAATCCGAACCTCGGCTATCGCCGGGTGGCGCGGATTGAGCATGATGTTGCGGTCGAGGGGCATTACCGCCGAAGGGACGATCAAGCCCAGCTGCTCATTGCGGGCAAGCCATGCCGTGCCATAGCCCATGCTTGGGCGATCTGCTGGCAGAGAGGCCCAACCCGCAGGCAACAGGTTCAAGGCGGGCTCAAGGTAGAGGTCAGGGCGATCCGGTAGTTCGAGGACGGTAATTTTCATGGGAATCTCCGGCCTCCGGGTCTGATGCACGAAGGTTTCCAGACAGCAGGTGGAGGGTGACAAGCCGAGGTACACAGCTGGCACCTCGGCATCATTCCAGCGTCCGCCCTCAATTGCCGCCCCTTTCCCAGAAAGGTCATGAGCGCGACTTGCCTTGGAGATTCGCCATGCCCGCATCAGGCCACACCGCCCCACTCAATGGCATGCAACACCCGGCGCACCTGGCGTGCCCCCAGCTCGGTCTCGCAAAGCGAGAGAGGCGTTTTTCCCCCGAGGGCATCATTGGGAGATGACATCCAGGTGCCCGCGACTACTTTATCTTCAAAAACTTCCTCTGCAAGAACGGCAACCTGAGCCAGACGGTCGATGCGCTCGGAGACAACTGAGTCGAGAGGGGCCTTGCTCTTGATCCGGCGCTCAACCGTTGAGTTCGAGGAATTAGCTAGTAGTGCCAAGGCTGGATTGGTGAGGTTGAATGTTCTTTTGACCTCTATCAGCCAGACAGCCTCAAAACCGGAGTTGATCCGGCGAAGCCGTTCTTGCTCGGTTTGAGCACTGAGGCTATGAGCCATTCTCCAAAAGCTGTGGGCAAGAGCCCCGGTACCTAAGGAGCGTTTTTTGAGTGCTTTAGCTTCTGCTTCCATTTGATATTCAGCCAAATGACGTTTCTCGTTCCTTCAGATGATAGCACGCGCTCGGCACCACTTTTCTGTCCCCAGAACTATGGATAATGCTTATCCCCTCAGCCACTTCGACAGCAGGCTGCCGTTGAAGCTACTTTTTCAACAGAATCGGCCGGCGGCTGTCAGTCGAGAGCTTCCGCTTTTGGCCTTAGCCGTACGTCAGGAAAACGAGTATCCTCATACTGTTCGCTCCGAGAATTAGTTGGCACCCAGCCTCCCCTTGGAGACACCCGAAAGCCCACCCACTATGGGTGGGCTTTTCTATTTGTGCGACCCCATCGGCCTGCCTGTAACACATCCGCCAGCTTCTCTCGAATGGCTTTCAGTGCTCGTCGAGCCTCGGTAGTACCAAGTTGCTTGAGGTCGTTATCAACTTCAGGGGGTAGCTCGACTCTCCAGTTTATCTCTCGATTACCTGAAGCGAGCCTCCATTTCTTCTAGACTCACCAATTTGCTGTCGTCAAGACTGCTCAGGCGCTCTGCTCTGAGGCCAACATTTCAATGCGAAGGTCTTCGAGCTCGTCCTGCATGGCTTGAAAGGCTTCAATGCCCATCAGCACTGCGGCTGGCTCGTTGTCCTTAAAGACAACCAGGTGAGATTGCTCCCCGCTGGTGACACTCTTTAGATTTGCGCCAAAATTTCTGGCCATCGCCGTGGCAGACACCGCCTGATCAGCTCGTGCTAGGAGTACGGTCATTGAGATCCCTTGCCCCTGGTTACAGGGCGCGATGATTACGGGCATCAACAAAATACCCGGGACGGCTAGGCTTGGTGACGCTGCTGGTCTTCGGCTAGCCATAGATCTTGTTCCTGAAGCGTCTACCCGTATAAAGTCCGCTTACCTTTTTGGTGATCTCGATGATGCCAGCACTCAAAGAAACGCAACGTCGCTCCCACGTGGCCCATGTCCAGGCCACCAACAACCTTGCGGGCGCTCGGATGAGCTCTTACATGTCCTCGAAAATGGCTGACTATGTGAAGGGCCGCATTTCCTCGGCTGAACTTGTAGCCGCCGCAAAAGCTCGCTACGGAATCCATGACTGAGTAAGTCAATCCCTTCTACACCATGGCCTTCACGGCCCTCTCTATGGCCCAGGCTGTGTAAAACGTTGGCACCGACCTTGCTGTGATTTGATGGATTCAAATCAGCGTGGGATGCCGATGAAGCGTTTCATCCAAGGGGAGTATCGGGGCCAAAGCGCGCTGCTTCCCGAGAGCCTGGATGACTATGTGTCGGACACCAACCCGGTACGGGTAGTCGATTTTTCGTCGATGAACTCGACCTTGGCCAGCTGGGCTTCGATGGTGTCGTCCCGGCTGAAAGCCAATGTTAGAGCCAGCGGCGAACCTGGGTTTGATAAACCGAATACTCGCTGCCGAACAGAGATATCAGAGCACGCTCCTCGGGCCTGATCTGGAAGCGATTCATATACAGCACAAACCCCAGTACCCCAAACAAGGCAAATGGCGAGGCCAAGTAGCAGGCCCAGGCCAGCAGCAACAGGGCAAAGCCGACGTACATCGGGTTGCGTGAGTATTGATAGATACCCGAGCGCACCAGTGCCGATGCGGTTTCAGGCTTCAGCGGATTGACGGTGGTCTACGCCGGCCTAAACGACAGGACGCCGGCCACGCTGAAGCAAACGCCAACGGCCACCACTAGCAGCGCCACCAGTACCCGCACTGAGTGCGCCAGGTCGAGGCCCGGCACATAGCGGGCGGCCAGCCACATCAACAACCCGAACAGAGCGGTCACAACTGGCGGGGGTATCTTGTTTTCCAGTGCTCGCATAAAAACTCCCGATAAAGCAGCCACGGTGTTTGTGCCAGTCTTTGTGTTTAGCGTACCTTTTGCAGTTCGCTCTGTACCAACTCCAGCAGAGGCTCAGGCCCGAACTTCGTCAGCAGCTTGCCGTTGACGAAGAAGGTGGGCGTACCTTGAATTCCGACTTTCTTAACGTCCGCTGCGTCTTTGGCCAGGATCGCGTCGATTTCGGGCGAGTTCATCGTTGCGCGGGCCTTCTCGACATCCAGGCCAACTGCTGCTGCTGCCTCCCAGGCTTTCTGCGCTTGCGCGTCGTCATGCCACAGTGGCTGGGCCTCCAGCACGGCTGCCAGCACAGGCTCGTAAAGCCCCTGTATGCGCGCAGTCTCCAGCAGGCGAACGGCCTCTTCCGAGCCTTTATGGAACAGTACATAGCGCACGACCAGGCGCACGTCCTGCGGGTATTGCGCCATGATTTGCTTCACGTAGGGGAAGAACGCCCGGCAGCTCTCACACGAAGGGTCGAAGAACTCGACGATGGTGACCGGTGCGTTGATCGGCCCAAGGGTTGGCGAGTGGAAACGCACCAAGGAGCTGCTCGCCTGAGTGACTGCCTGAGTCTCCTGGGGCGCGGAAAACCGCTGGTAGAGCACTGCGGCGGCGATAAATCCGGCAATGGTCACAGCGCTGATGGTCAGCACGAGGGCGCGTCTATTCATACAAGGGTTCTCCGGCGAATCAGGGCAAGAAGCATGACGATGGCGGTGAAAACCACCAGGGAAAGCAGCGGCAGCGGCACGCTACCGAAGATCAGCATGTCGGCCCCGGAACAGGAGGTTCCGGCGCTACACGGTTTTAGGTCTTCCGGGATCACCCCTATAAACAGCAGACAATGGTACAGGGCGATCACCCAGCCGATAACGGCCAGGGGCAAGGCGTACAGCCAAACGGAGAAGTCGGCGCGGTAGCAGGCGATAGTCAGCATCACTGCCAGAGGGAACATGAAAATCCGCTGGAACCAGCACAACACGCACGGGGTTTTGCCCATGACTTCGCCGATAAATAAGGCGGCCACGGTTGCGGCCACGGCCAGCAGCCACGCGGCGAGTAATAAACTCCAGGGATTGGCGGAGGGATGCACCTGCTCATTCATGCTTATCTACTCGTCCTTTTCCTTGGTTGGGGATGGCACGTTAGCGAGCCTACAGCAGCTGTCGATTGGCTTTGTGTTACAGCATGCGTCCTGCGCAGGCACTGGCTGACAGGCAGTGATCGATCCGGTTGGTGTTGCGACTAGGGGAGCACAGCAACTATCGACCTTGGCGGTTAATCTTGATGACGGATCTCTCATTAAAGCCGGACTGGCAACTCCAACTTGAATCGCATCGGGATTTCTAAACACGTTCCACGCTGTTCTGAGGCGATGGTCAATGACGGTGGCTTTTCCCGACATGGGTGTGGCCATCGTCCGGAAGCGCACTGACACCGCCAGTGGTATTCAGGCGCTGGAGGATTCCACACTCATCTACGCCACGCTCAGAGGAACAGCGGTGTCGTAACTCAATCAGCTGTTGTTGCAGCGCCAACAGGCTGGTCACGCGTGCTTGCACATGCTCAATGTGCTCATCCACTAAGCTATTTACACCCTCACAGTTTTCCTCTGGCCGATCCATCAGCGCCAGCAGGCTTCTGATCTCGTCCAGGGTCATGTCCAGCGTTCGGCAGTTGCGAATGAACGTAAGCCGCTCAAGGTGCTCACTGCTGTAAAGGCGGTAATTACCCTCGCTGCGAGCCGGAGCCGGCAACAGCCCCTCGCGCTCGTAATAGCGAACCGTTTCAACTTGGCAATCGGCAAACTTGGCCAGCTCTCCAATTTTCATGAATACCTCTTCGACAAACGCTTGACCCTGTAGTGGCTTCAGGGTGTTCACTCTGCACAACTGATCAATGAGGATACCCCCATGGCTGGCTGCTGCAGTGATGAACACAAACCTGAAGCGGTTTCAAAGGATGTCTGCTGTGACCCCAATGAGGCGATTAAGTGCTCCTCCGCTACAGCCTCAACGGTAAATGCCCTAGCTGGCTCCAGGCTCAGCAGCTTTCGCATTGCGCAAATGGACTGCCCTACCGAACAGTCGCTGATTCAGGACAAGCTGAGCAAGCTCGCTGGCATAGATAAGCTCGACTTCAACCTGATCAATCGGACTCTTGGGGTATGGCACAACTTGCCGTCGACCGCGCCTATCGAAGCGGCGATCTCGTCCCTGGGCATGCAAGCAGAACCGTTATCTGCCGAAGGACAAGCCCGCATCAAAATAGAACAGATGGACTGCCCAACGGAAGAAAAGCTGATCCGCGACAAGCTGTCCTCACTCCCTGGCATCAGCGAGTTGGAATTCAACCTGATTCAGCGCGTACTGACGATTCGCCACACAGCAGATGCACTGCCAACAGCACTGGCCGCTATTCGCGACCTTGGTTTCACGCCAGTGGTTGAAGGGGCAGCGACATCAGACGAAGGCACGCAAGGAACCCCGCGCAAGAAGGCCTGGTGGCCTTTGGCGCTATCGGGTGTGGCTGCTGTATCGGCTGAAGTGATCCACTTTGCCGAGCTTGCTCCGGAGTGGGTTGTGGCTGGCGTGGCGCTGCTCGCCATCCTGCTGTGCGGCCTGACGACTTATAAGAAGGGCTGGATCGCGCTGAAGAACCGCAACCTGAACATCAATGCGCTGATGAGTATCGCGGTGACCGGTGCGGTGCTGATTGGGCAATGGCCAGAAGCGGCCATGGTCATGTTCCTCTTTTCTGTCGCCGAGTTGATCGAAGCGAAGTCGCTGGATCGGGCGCGCAATGCCATCCGCGGCCTGATGGATCTGACCCCTGAGCGCGCCACGGTGCAGCAGATCGATGGTACATGGCTTGAAGTTGACGTTAAAACCATCGCCGTAGGCGCATTGGTCAGGGTAAGACCGGGCGAACGAATCGGTCTCGACGGCGAGGTTACTTCCGGCAACTCCACCATCAACCAAGCGCCCATCACGGGGGAAAGCCTGCCCGTAGAGAAAATCATTGGCGACCCGGTTTTTGCAGGAACCATCAACGAAGCCGGCTCCCTGGAGTACCGCGTCCTAGCCGCCGCTGCCAACACCACGCTGGCACGTATCATTCACGCGGTCGAAGAGGCGCAGGGGTCACGTGCGCCGACCCAGCGCTTTGTCGATCAATTCGCCAAGGTATACACCCCTGTCGTATTCCTATTCGCCCTAGCAATCGCCATTGTGCCGCCACTCTTCATGGCCGAGCCCTGGTACGACTGGATCTACCGTGCCTTGGTGCTGCTGGTGGTCGCCTGCCCTTGCGCCTTGGTCATCTCGACGCCCGTCACCATTGTCAGTGGCCTGGCAGCGGCGGCGCGTAAAGGCATTTTGGTCAAAGGCGGCGTCTATCTGGAAATCGGTGGCAAGCTTGGCTTCCTGGCACTCGACAAAACCGGAACCATTACTCATGGCAAGCCGGTACAGACCGATTACATGCCGTTGGTTGGACAGGACTCAGAACTCTACCGTACACATGCTGCCAGCCTCGCCAGTCGCTCTGACCACCCGGTTTCGCAGGCAATAGCCAAGCATGCCACTGAGAATGGCCTGACGTTTGCTGCCGTTGAGGGATTCGAAGCCCTATTGGGTCGAGGTGTTCGAGGCACCATCGAAGGCATAGATTTCCACCTGGGTAACCACCGCCTGGTGGAGGAGCTTGGCCTCTGCTCACCCGAGCTGGAAGCGACGCTGGAGCGTCTCGAACGCCAAGGTAAAACAGTGGTGGTGCTGTGCAATCCGCAGCGTGCCATTGCCCTGTTCGCCGTTGCCGATACCGTCAAGGACTCTAGCCGCCAGGCAATCGAGGAGCTTCATGCGCTTGGCGTGAAGACCACGATGCTGACCGGCGATAACCCGCACACCGCAGAAGCCATCGCACAGCAGGTGGGCATCGACGAAGCACGCGGCAATCTCCTGCCAGTCGACAAGTTGCAGGCTATTGAAGCATTGCAGGCGCGCGGCTACGTTGTAGGAATGGTCGGCGATGGCATCAACGATGCGCCGGCGTTGGCGAAGTCCGAAATCGGGTTCGCCATGGCCGCCGCCGGCACGGACACGGCCATCGAAACAGCGGATGTGGCCTTGATGGATGACGACCTGCGCAAGATCCCGGCCTTCATCCGCCTGTCTCAACAGACCGCCGTCATCCTCAAGCAGAACATCGTGCTGGCGTTAGGGATCAAGGCCCTGTTTCTCGCCATTACCCTAACGGGGCAGGCGACGATGTGGATGGCCGTCTTTGCCGACATGGGCGTCAGCCTGCTGGTGGTGTTCAACGGCCTGCGCCTGCTTAAAAAGTAGGATCGGAGGATTGAAGATGAAAGCAGCATTGCAACTCGCAATTGAACAAGCCTTTCAACAGGCCGAGCACGCCATGCAGGAGAGGCGTAATACCGATGCCTTTCAATGGCTGGAGCGCGCGCACATCCTGACTCAACGCCAGCCCTTGCTGCACGCCAGATCACACTGTCTGATGCTCACGCTCGGTTGGCAGATTGGCGATTATCGCGAGGTGGCCGGGCAAATACCGCGCATTTTCGCGGCCTTGTTGTTCTCCAAAATCTGGGTGCCCATTGGCAATACAGGCCGCTCCAGAGTCAGTGCGTTCAAGCCCATGCCGGTTCCTGAAGAACTCCAGGCCTTGCTTGCGAGCGATGAGCAAAACCCATCCAGTCGGTGATTGTGTCCATGCAAGTCGATCTCGCCACCCAGCTGCCGTGCACACTTGCAGAGGTGATCGCCCAGGTGCGCACACCACGCCTGCTGCGTCAGGTTGCTTCACCCTTATTGAGTTTCAGCCCGCTGGCTCCGGCTGAGTTTCCTGATACCTGGAGCGAGGGCACCTACTGGGTCAAGCTGAAGTTATTCGGCGTACTTCCCATTGGCCGTCAGGCGATTGTGATTACCTACCCGCAGATGGAAAACGCTCAGACCTTCATGCTTAGAGACAACGGCTATAGCCCGCTGATCAGCAAGTGGGATCACCTCATTACGGCACATGAGGTGAGTGGCGGAACACTTTACCGAGATCGCGTGACTATCGAGGCCGGCATTCTCACCCCATTCGTGTGGCTCTTTGCGCGCCTGTTTTACGCACACCGTCAGCGCCGCTGGGCAGCCTTGGCGGCAAATGGCTTTAACTACGGAAACTCTCAGCCGCTGTAGTCATCGCCCCTTGCTTGATTCTTGGCCGCATCAGCCAACGCTTCCTCTGGCAAGCGCTGAGCCCATGGCTATTCACACTCCTGCGGTCACAGTTCCAAGCACCATTACTGCCATGAGCTGGAATATACGCAGTGCGCCTGCCAGCTCCAGCTTATCAGCAAAATGCTGACTTACACGACGGGAGTGAGCAGCATGCCCGAACCGCACAAGGTGATTCGGATGGAGGCTTACGGGCCTCCATACAAGATCAACCGGCGTCCCCCCCTGCCGGCTTGGCACATCAGCCCGGCGCTATCGGTCAATCTGAGTGCACCGTCCGATGAGCTGGCAGTCGTGATCATTCGGCCTGATCAAGGCCGGAGCTCTCTCGACCTACCCGTCGGATTCTATTGAAAATCTGAATTCAAATGTCGCTTTAAGACAACTTTTATTGCCGCCTTGTGAAGATTACAGAATTGTAATCTTCCAATCATCTTCAAGTTATCTTCAGCTTGCAAGGATAGGGCTCAGCTCCCCAAAGGCGCAGAGCGCTTGAGGGTGCAATACCTATAAGAACGCCATGGCGAAAACTAGACTAATAACTGCCAATATAAAGGAGCAATAAATGCTTAATAAAACCAAACTATCCCTTGCAGTATTTTCGGCGATTGTCAGTGCAGCTCCGCTCATGGCGGCCGCAGAAGAGCAAGCCGAAGGTTTTGTAGAAGGTAGCAGTTTCAATATTCTCAACCGTAACTTCTACATGAATCGTGACTTTCGTAAAGGTCAGTCGAGCAACACTGACAATGGTTATACTGAAGCTTGGGCACACGGGATCATTGGCCAGTTCGAGTCGGGCTTTACCCAAGGCACCGTAGGCTTTGGTATTGATGCCTTCGCCATGCTCGGCCTTAAACTGGATACCGGGGATGGTCGATATGGCCCAGGTGGTACTGTTAATCTGCTGCCGGTAAATAGTGATGGTGAAGCCGAAGATAACTACTCCAAAGTGGGTGGTGCAGTAAAAGCCCGGCTATTCGACACCGTTGTCAAAGTGGGTGATGTGTTCCCCATGACGCCGGTGGTTCACTACGGTGACTCCCGCCTGCTACCGGAAAGCTTTCGCGGCGTTACGGTTGAGAACACAAGCTTTGATGGTTTGACCCTTCAGGGTGGCCGCCTGCATGCCATGAGCCAGCCGCAGGTCAGCACCATGCGTGATGAGTTCGCAACCTTCTATGCGGGCTCTGTCGCGTCTCCATGGGTTGCCTATTTCGGCGGTGACTATTCGCTAAATGACAACCTGAGCTTTAGTCTCTATAGCAGCCAACTCAAGGATGCTTGGAAGCAGCACTATGCCGGTACGTCCTTCACCTACCCGCTGACCGACAGTGTTTCCTTGTTCGGTGGCTTGAACTACTACAAAGCTGTTGATGACGGCCAGCAGCTGTTGGGTGAGTTCGATAACGACATTTACAGCGGCAAAGTGGGTGTGCAGTTCGGTGCACACAGCGTTGCCCTGTCGCACCAGCGCAACAACGGCGACGATGATTTCGACTACCTGCGCCAGTCTGATTCCATCTTCCTCGACAACTCTATTCAGTACAGCGACTTCAACTCGCCGAAAGAGAAGTCCTGGATGCTGCGCTACGACCTAGATATGGCCAGCTATGGCGTTCCTGGACTGACCTTCATGACGCGCTATGCGCTGGGTACAGATGCGGACTATTCCGACGCCAACAGTGTGTATATGCGTCGTGATGCCGATGGCAACCCGCTGACTGACCAGAAGCGCTGGGAACGCAACATCGAAGCCAAGTACGTCGTCCAAACGGGCTCACTGAAAGAGATGTCCTTCCGTGTTCGCCAGATGACTACCCGCGCAACGGATTACGAGTCGGATCTGGACGAGGTTCGTCTGATCGTCGAGTACCCACTGAGCGTGCTCTAAAAATGGATGGGCGGGCGGGCTCTAAAAGCCCTGCCTGCTCATGCATAACAAGAAAGATAGTGATTAGATTTCAAGAATGTAATGTTGAGCTCACGCTGCTGTTAGCTTCCATCTAGTAAAATTCATTCGAACTTGCAGAACTTGTCCATAAAACTCGACAAGCTATTAATTGAATTTTACGAGGCCTGCCTTATGAAGATATTGAAAGCCCTGATTATTGGATCGTTACTTCTTGCGGCCTCAACACAGACTTATGCAAGAGGAGATGGTTACGACCGCTCAATGAAATTTCAGGAAAGATTTCGAGCAGATCAAAAACGAATTCACGGAACTAAGCCCGCCGCCAAGCAGGCGGACGAGTCAAAGGTTAAGAACAGCAGCCAAGATCGGATCGATACCGATACTAAAAAAGAAACCAAAGCTGACTAACTGCTCACTTCCGAACGATGTTCACCTCTAGAAGCTCCCGAGCTCCTTTGGAAAGAGGTGTACCCTCAGCGCCCTTCGGGGCGCTTTTTTTATTTAACCCCCTCCATATCCAATAGCCTAACTGAGAATATAAAACGCCACGCTAGAGAACTAAACTCTACTCCTTCGCATGTAATTCATATCAGCAACAAGCCATCGCTGTCAGCGTGTAGCAAGAAGGGCAAAATGATACGGGCCGAAGGCCTTACATTGATCTGCCTGATATCTGCAAATGCACTTGGCTATCTCCACGATGCTAGAGCACGGTGTCATTTGAACACCGCGCCCTTGTACCGTCAGCAGACACTCGTTCAGTAGCCAGACGCTGCGCCTATCTCAATCCTTCAAGGCTCAGGCCATCCAAGAGTGCCCCCACGCTCTCCGCTACCTAATGTAAGCTGACGTTTTTTCCTCCTTGAGGATGCTATGAGTAGGGATGCGCTTGAACAAAACCAGATACCGATCTATTTCGTTGCGGTCATTGCAGCGGCAATCGGTGGGTTAATAGCTCCTGCAGCTGCGCAGAGCCTGAACGCATTAGTGACCCCGACCATCGCCGTGCTGATGTACGCGATGTTCCTGCAAATTCCCTTTCTTGATCTTCGCGAAAGTCTTAGCAACAAGCGCTTCATGTCAGCCTTGCTTATCGCCAATTTCGTACTGATTCCACTGCTGGTGTGGGCACTAACCAGAGGGCTCGCAGACCACCCGGCAATCCTAATCGGCGCTCTTCTGGTTTTGCTCACCCCCTGTATCGACTACGTGGTGGTCTTTACTCACATTGGCAAAGGCGACTCGCGTGCGATTCTTGCAGCAACCCCCATCCTCTTGCTGTTGCAGCTTGTGCTGTTGCCTGTGTATTTGGCTTTCATGCTAGGGGAGCAATCCGAAGTCGTTATCTCGATAGGCCCTTTCGTTGAAGCGTTTCTCGCACTGATTGTCGCGCCTTTGTTGTTCGCGGTGGTTACAGCAGCCTTGGCTAAGCGCTCGCGGGTCGTATGTAGCTGGAACACCGTATGGGCATGGATGCCAGTCCCTGCGATGGCGGCAGTTCTCATTGCGGTGGTTGGGTCGCAAATCTCGCCGGTGGTACGTGATATCGACCAGCTTTTACCGGTGATCCCGGTGTATATCGGTTTCATGCTTTTGGCCCCCGTAGTGGGCGCACTCGCTTCAAGAGCTTATAAACTGCCCGCCTCGACGGCGAGAGCGGTTACTTTCAGTACCGCCACACGTAACTCGTTGGTGGTTCTTCCGCTGGCCCTGGCATTGCCTGAAGAAATACGAGGGCTTGCAGCCGCAGCGGTCATCACCCAGACGCTGGTTGAGTTGGTGGGTGAGCTTGTCTACATCCGGGCAGTGCCGATTCTCATTTGGCGTAAATAAAACCGCTGAGGACGTCACAGGCACAGTCACTGCCCACATTGAGCGGTATTTACGGTAAGCAAAAAGCCCCGCTCAAGAGCGGGGCTTTTCAGTTGCACACAAATAGCGCTGTGAACTTAGCGCAGACGATGGGCCAAGCGGTAGAGCAATGGCAAAACCAGCAGCGTCAGCGCGGTTGAAGACAAGATTCCGCCAATCACCACCGTCGCCAGAGGGCGCTGAACTTCTGCGCCCGTACCGATGGCAGTGGCCATTGGAATAAAGCCCAGAGACGCCACCAAGGCTGTCATCAGCACCGGACGCAAACGAGTCAACGCGCCTTCACGAATAGCCTCGTCCAGCCCCATGCCGTTCTCACGCAAACTGCGAATGAAGGAAATCATTACCAGGCCGTTGAGCACCGCCACGCCCGACAAAGCAATGAAACCCACGCCCGCGGAGATCGAGAGCGGAATATCTCGCAGCCACAAGGCCATGATCCCGCCTGTCAGCGCGAAGGGCACGCCGGTGAACACCAGCAGGCCATCTTTGACATTGCCGAACATCATAAAGAGCAGTGTGAACACCAGCAGCAATGAGACCGGTACGACAATCTGCAGGCGCTTGGCCGCCGACTGAAGCTGCTCGAAGGTGCCGCCCCAGGTCGTCCAGTAGCCTGTAGGGACGCTAACCGCCTGGGCGATCTTGCTCTCGGCCTCGGCGACAAATGAGCCGATATCGCGACCGCGAACGTTAGCGGTGACCACCACGCGGCGCTTGCCACTTTCACGGCTGATCTGGTTCGGCCCCGGTGCGGACACCACACTCGCCACATCAGCCAAGCGCACAAACCCTGGGCCATCCAACCCATCGCCATTGGCCAGACGAATAGGTAGCTGCTGGATCTTGTCGACATCATTGCGCCACTCGTCCGCCAGGCGAACTTGGATATCGAAACGCCGGTCACCTTCAAACAGTGCACCCGCCTCGCGCCCGCCGATGGCGGTGGAAATGGCGTCCTGAATCTCCGAGACATTCAAACCGAATCGTGCGGCTTTCTCACGGTCGATTTGTACGCTGAGCATCGGCAGACCGGTGGTCTGTTCGACCTTCACATCAGCTGCTCCTGGAATACCCTCCAGCACCTCAGCGATTTGCTCGGCGGTCTCGTTCATCACATCCATGTCATCGCCAAACACTTTCACTGCGACGTCACTGCGTACGCCGGAGATCAGCTCGTTGAAGCGCATCTGAATGGGCTGAGTGAACTCATAGTTGTTGCCGGAAACCTGTTCAACCGCCTCCTGCATCGCCGCAACCAAATCGGCTTTGCTGCGATCAGGATCGGGCCACTGGTCGCGCGGCTTTAGCATGACAAAGTTGTCCGCCACGTTCGGCGGCATTGGATCGGTTGCGACTTCAGCAGTTCCAAGCTTGGCGAACACCGTATCAACCTCGGCAAAGGATTTGATTCGTTGTTCGAGTTGCACCTGCATTTCAATTGCTTGCGAAAGGCTAGTGCCAGGAATACGCAGGGCATGCAAAGCGATATCGCCCTCATCCAGGCTCGGCACGAACTCACTGCCCATCCGCGAAGCAGCTAAACCAGAAAGCACCATGATGACTGTCGCAATGGTCAGCACTAACGGCTTGCTGACCATGACCCAATCTAGCAACGGCGCGTAGCCTTGCTTGACCCAGGCCATTAGCCGATTTTCTTTTTCACTGACGTTGCCATTGAGGAACAGTGCAACAGCTGCCGGGACGAATGTCACCGAGAGGATCATGGCTCCGAACAGGGCTGTCACCACGGTGAACGCCATTGGGTGGAACATCTTGCCTTCCACGCCGGTGAGCGCAAATATCGGCAGGTACACCACCATAATGATCAGTTGGCCGAACAGCAGTGGACGACGCGCCTCCTTCGACGCCGCGAACACCTCATGGAAGCGCTCATTACGGGTCAACGTTCGGCCTGCTGCGGCCTGGGCGTGAGCCAAACGACGCACGCAGTTCTCTACGATCACCACGGCACCATCGATGATGATGCCGAAATCGAGTGCGCCAAGGCTCATCAGGTTCGCGCTGACCTTGTTGCTGACCATGCCCGTAAAGGTGAACAGCATCGACAGCGGAATCACCATTGCGGTGATGAGGGCCGCCCGAATGTTACCCAGGAACAGGAACAGGATAGCGATAACCAGCAGAGCGCCTTCGATCAGATTCTTCTTCACCGTATTGATGGCCTTATCGACCAATACAGTGCGGTCATAGACCGTCTTCGCTATGACTCCTTTCGGCAGGTTGCGATTGATCTCCTTTATGCGCTGGTCGACAGCCTGCGATACATAGCGGCTGTTCTCACCAATCAACATAAAGGCAGTGCCGAGCACCACCTCCTGGCCGTTCTCAGTAGCGGCCCCGGTGCGCAGCTCCTTACCCAGGCCAACCTCGGCCACATCACCGATGCGCACAGGAACACCATCGGTGTTCTTGATGATGATGTTGGCGATGTCAGCGATATTGCCGACTTGTCCCGGAGCGCGGATCAGGTACTGCTCGCCGCTGCGTTCGATGTAGCCCGCACCAACGTTGGCATTATTGCTCTCCAACGCAACCACAATGTCCTGCAGGCTGAGGCCATGTGCGACCAGGCGCTCCGGCTTGGGTGAAACCTGGAACTCCTTGGCATAACCGCCAATGGTGTTGATCTCGGTAACACCTTTGACGGTTCGCAGTTGCGGCTTGACGATCCAGTCCTGAATCTCACGCAAATCCATCGGAGTATAGGCGCTGCCATCCGGCTTCTTCGCACCGTCTTGCGCCTCGATGGTCCACATGTAGATCTCGCCCAGACCAGAAGCGATTGGCCCCATGCTCGGCGACAGATCACTGGGTAGATTGCTACGCGCTTCCTGTATCCGCTCATTCACCAACTGACGAGCGAAGTAGATGTCTGTGCCGTCTTCGAAAATGACGGTGACCTGCGACAACCCGTAGCGTGAGATTGAACGCGTTTCCTGTAAGTTGGGCAGCCCAGCCATTACCGATTCAATCGGAAAGGTCACGCGTTGCTCAGTTTCCAGTGGCGAGTAGCCCTTTGCCTCGGTATTGATCTGCACCTGCACGTTGGTGATGTCGGGAACCGCATCAATCGGCAACTTCTGGTAGCTGTAAACACCCAACGCCGCCATGCCGAGCACAGCCAGCAAGACTAGCCAGCGCTGGTCGATGGCGAAGCGAATTAATCGTTCGTACATGTCAATTTCCCCTAAAGCGCAGCATCACCGCGCTCTCCAGTACGGATGCGCAATGCGTCGGTCAAAGGGGCCACGGCGACGATTCCATCACCGGGAACACCTGTGTGGGCGGCCTTCTCGATGGCATGGACGATCTCATCGGCAACCTCATCGGAGCAGAACGCCAGCAGCACGAGATGCTGATGGGCGTCTGGATTCCATTCGTCTGCGATATATCCATGATCCTTGCCGTGACCACGCGGATGACCATGGGCTGGCAGGATGGTGAATCCTGGTAGATGCGGCAGTGCGTGCAGCGCTTGCTCGACGGCTTCAAGCCGGATCGGACGAAAAATAGCTGTAACTTGTTTCATAGCTCGACTCCGAATTAGTGGTCATGGCTCGCGCCGGCTTTGCCAAGCTCAGCTTTGATCAGGAAGCTGTTCTTCAGCGCGTATCGATCGCCCGCCTTCAGACCCGAGATAACCTCGACGAAGTGGCCGTCGGATTTGCCCAGCTCAAGAGGCCGAGCTTCTAGCTGGTTATCGAAGCGGCCGAACACTACCTGCCAATCGCGAACGGTCTGGATCGCTTCGACCGCTACTGCAACGGGAACGTCGTTCTCCTGGGCAATCACCTCGACCGTCACTGGCAAACCAGGCCGCCATATCCGATCTGGGTTGGCTAGCACGATGCGAGCAGTCGCCGAGCGGGTTTGCGCCCCAACCAGAGCGCTGACATAGGAAATGGAGCCCTTAGCCGTGGCGGCGAATGCGCTGGAGCTCACGACAACGTTTTGCCCTTCGGCGATTACGCCCAAGTCTTTCGCCGCGACGGTTGAGTCCACCCATACGGTCGACAAATCCGAGACGGTAAAGACTGCGGAGTCCTCTTTGAGTACTTCACCAACAGAGATGCTTTTGCTGGTTATCACGCCATCGATAGGGGCACGAATCTCGAATTCGGTGAGATTCTGGCCTTTGGCCGGGGCACCGCCCAGCGAAGCGATTTGTTGCTGGACGCGCTGCACTGCGATAGCAGCTTCCTGCATGGCAACTTGCGCCTGCAGGAAGTCCTGCTCGGCGGAAATCTTCTCTTCCCACAATTGCTTTTCACGTGCATAGGTCGTGCGGGCAAGCGCAGAGCGTTGCTGGGCGGCCATTAGCTCGCCACGCAGTTCGGCCAGCGCCTGGCTGGAGATTTTGGCCAATACCTGACCCTTGCTGACCGTATCGCCAGCACTAACCGCCACCGAGTCGACGCGCCCGGCAAGTTGCGGGGTCACCTGAACCGTGCGGTCACCGTTGTAACGAACCTCGCCGAGCACTTGCAGCGTGGAGGCGATTTTCGCTGGACCAGCAGTGGCGAGCGTGACGCCACCCTGCTCAAGCTGCGCATCCGTCATCGTCACGCGGCCCTCAACCTGCTCGTAACCGAACGAATAGCTCTTGCCACTGTGCTTGGCGCTGATGGAAACCTGGAATGAATGCGGCTCTACAACCGCGGCATCGCCACGTAGGTAGTCATTCTCTTTGCTGAAATTGATGATTTGCGCAGGTTGGCCAAGACGCAACAAGGTCACCTGTACCGTGCTTTCAGTAGGATTTAAAAGCTTACCGTCCAGGTAGGTATAGAGCCTGAACTGAGGCTCTACGCCCTCCTCAAAAATCGTCACTTCAAGTGCATAATCACCCTCGGTGAAAAGCTTGCCGCCATGCTCGCCCTTGGTGGGTTCTACAGTTTCATGGTGCTCTTTATCTGCATGCTCATCGGCCTCTTCATGCTCGTCGGCCGAAGCCTCCCCGTGGTGCTCGGGATCTGCGTGAGCCGATACATCCTCATGACTCTCATCATGGCCATGGCCTTCCTCCCCGGACTTACCAGGGCTACCACTTAGAATCAGACCCGCCACGGCTAAACCGATGACGACAACAGCCACAATCATCAGCCACTGCTTTCTGGGAGTTGTTGATGCCATTGGTAACTCCAAATTATCAAAAGTATTGAATTTGACTCATGCCCAGGCGGCGACTAAACGCGCTCAATAAACATGCAGCCGCCAGGAAAGCAGGCGAGGCTTCATGTCGCATGACGCGACCATCTAAGGCGTTATGTAGGTGTGAGAGATGCTTATTTTTTGAATTCGATGTTGAGTTGGGAGCCGTAAATCTTCTCCAAGCTCACCCAGGCCGAAATAGCTTCATCCAGGGTATTCAGGTATTGGGAGCGCATGCTTACGAGGGTGCGCTGAGCATCGAGTACATCGATAAAGGCAAACTTGCCCATCTCGAATCCACGTACTGCGCCCTCTACTGCTTGCTGCGCGGTCGGCAGCAGTGTGCCGCTGATCGAGTCGACTTCACTTCTAGCGCTTTCCCACTGCTCAAATGCCTGCTGGGCTTCCGCGCGCAGGCGGAGCTCTGCGGCATTGCGCAAATCCCGCGCTTGGTCAGCTCCTTGAGCAGCGGCCAGCACATTGCCTTGGTTGCGGTTGAACAACGGAATAGGCATCGACAAGCCGAGCAAATTGACGCGCTCGCCAAGCCCTTCGTCGTACTGGCTGCCAACGCTGACGGTGAGGTCTGGAATGCGCTGCGACTTTTCGAGTTCCAAGGAAGACTCGGCACGCTGGATTTGCGTGTTGGCCAGCCGTAGGTCCGCTGTATCTGTTATGCGTGCAAGCATCTCAGCCTGCGACGGCAGGTACGGCAGGCGCTCAAGATCACCCTCGACATGCGCGAAGTTCGGTGTCTTGGCACCCGTTATGAGCGCCAGTTGCTTGTAGGCATTGCTTTGATTGAGGCGTGCGCGATTCAGCTCCAGTTGAATTTCCGAAAGCTGCACCTGAGCACGCGAAATTTCGATTGGCGAAGCCTTGCCGGCCTTTACGCGCCCTTCGACCACCTGAAGTCCGCGACGGGCAAGGTCTAACGACTGTGTGGAAAGCTGCAGTCCTTCCTGGGCACGCAGAGCTGAGTAAAAGGCCTGGATGACCTCAGCGCGCAAGATGTTTTTCTTACGCTCCAGATCAATCGCCACCGCGTCCTGATCACGCTCAGACACATCAATACGCGCGCTACGCTTGCCTCCCAGCTCAATTGGCTGAGATACCTGAATGCTGGTAACGCGCGACTCACTGCGCGTGTCCTCAACGCTCCAGGACAACTCAGGATTCGGGATCAGCCCAGCTTGAGTACGAGCACCTTCGGCAATACCTGTATTCCATTGTGCTGCAGCGAACTCCTGGTTCTCAGTGAGCGCTTGCGCAAACGCCTCATCAATCGTTATTGACTGCCTTGTTGATTCGGCAGCAGTTGTTGGAACTGGAGCAATTAACAATGCAGCCAGTAGCCCTGAAAATACACAGAATTTACCTATTCCAACTCCATGTCCGGCCATTGTTTTTACATGCACTTAAAGTCCTCCACAGAACTAGCTCTGCTGGAATATAATGAAGGCCTTTATATTTATTAATCCCGAGGGATATCGAGGATTATCGCTTGGGAAAATAAGTAGAAAGCCAATTCCCGGCAGAATGTAGTGCTCCATGCCTATCAGCAAGGTGACTGGAAAATTACAAATACGTTATCCAGCACTTTTCCAAGTAGGCCTGTATTAGTATTGGCAGCGCTCAAGAGAGCAGGCAATTTAGCGCCCAGCAACAACTAGAAACAAACACAGTTAAATAGCGGTTGCCTCGCGGGTAGCGCCCCCGGGCAGCCCTGCCAGTCAAAAGTTGGGTGTTTTGGATAAGGACAAGTACTGCGACATGTTGTCGCTTAACCCCTTTGAGCCATGCGAAATAGGCATTACAGCTTGACCCTAAAGCCGCTTCAGGCTTTAGCCTTGGAGCAACCTGAAAAGCCGTAGGTCATATCCGTGACCGCCGATGAAAGAATTAAAACCACTCCGCAGCCATAACAAAAAAATATCTAAAAATACTGGCCGCATATTTTAAGGTGAATTTTTATGCGAATCCTTATTGTCGAGGACGAGCCCAAGACTGCCGAATACTTACACCAAGGTTTAAGCGAAAGTGGCTATGTAGTTGATAAGGCCGCCACTGGCGTGGACGGTCTCCACCTTGTTAGGCAGCACACTTACGACTTGGTAGTGCTTGATGTAAACCTGCCTGGAATTGATGGTTGGGGCGTGCTTGAGCATATACGCAGTAACAGCAGTACTCGCGTGATAATGCTGACTGCACGCGGGCGCTTAGTGGATAAAATTAAAGGCCTGGATTTGGGGGCGGATGATTATTTAGTCAAACCGTTCGAGTTCCCTGAGTTACTTGCGCGAATTCGTACGTTGCTACGGCGAAGCGAGCAAATTCCAGTACCGGAAGTGCTGCGGGTAGCCGACCTTGAGCTTGATCCGGCGAGGCACCGCGCGTTCCGTGGTGAGCAGCGCATCGACCTGACCACTAAAGAGTTTGCGTTGCTGCACCTACTGATGCGCCGCTCTGGGGAAGTGCTATCGCGCACCCAGATCATTTCGCTGGTCTGGGATATGAATTTTGACTGCGACACCAACGTCGTCGAAGTCTCCATCCGCAGACTACGCGCCAAAATTGATGACCCGTTCGATAACAAGCTGATTCACACCCTCAGGGGTGTCGGGTACGTGCTTGAGGAACGTGCATGAAGCCGACCAGTCTATCCATGCGCCTTGGCCTGTCGGTCAGCGTGATGGGGGCGGCACTGGTTGTTCTGCTAGCAGCACTCGCCTACTTCGCGCTTACCCATGAGCTGGACTCGTTGGCCAAGCAGAGTCTTGACGGCAAACTTGAGCAGATTCAGCACAATCTCGCCGAAGACATGAGCGCACATGCAATTGCCCAGCAACCTCACGAGCTGCTGGATCTGGTCATGGGGCATGACAATCTGCACCTGACGATCTACGGGAAAAAGTCAGGCACCAAATTACTCCTGAATCTGGGTGAGAAATCCAGGGAGCCCATTCTTGCCAACATACCAGCAGGCGATACCCCTATTTACCAAAGCTGGTCGGATGCTGAGGGAAACAACTTCCTGACCGCATCCAAGGTGATGCTGCTCAACGACGGCGACCACGTCAGGGTCTTACTCTCAATTGATCGATCTGCCGACGAAGCACTGCTCAGTGCCTACCTCAAGTCAACGTTGATCGCGCTCCCTCTTCTTCTGGCGCTAATTGGCATGGGCGCATGGTGGATTGTACAACGGGGCCTTTCTCCGCTCCGGCAATTTCGCCAGGTTGCATCGCTGATATCCACGCAGGATCTGACCCATCGGATTTCCGTCGACAAACTTCCACAAGAACTCAGCGCGCTGGCCCACGGCATCAACTTCATGCTGCATCGTCTTGATGGTGGCGTTCAGCAGCTATCGCAGTTCTCTGATGACCTGGCCCATGAGTTGCGCTCACCTATCACCAACCTGATGGGTAAAGCGCAGGTAACGCTCTCAAGACAGCGTCCACCTGAGGAGTACAAAGCCGTACTGGAATGCTGCACAGAAGAGCTGGAGCGCGTCACCCGAATCGTGTCCGACATGCTGTTTCTCGCTCAAGTCAGCCACCCCGCATCCCTGGTTCCCTTCGAGAAGATTGCACTGGAGGACGAGGCAAGACGCGTTGTGGATCTGTTCAGCATCTCCGCTGAAGAGAAACAGATCAGCCTGAGCATTTCCGGGGCCGGCCGAACCTTCGGTGATCGGCTGATGGTACAGCGCGCCATTTCAAACCTCTTGTCCAATGCGATTCGGCACAGCCCCATTGGCGCAAACATCTCGCTGCTGATCGAGAAGCACAGCGAAACCGTGTCGTTCTCGGTGGGAAACCCGGGGATTGGCATCCCCGCACAGCACATCCCTCATTTGTTCGAACGCTTCTACCGCGTCGATACCAGCCGCTCTCGTGCCGAAGGTGGGACAGGGCTGGGCCTGGCAATTGTTCGCTCGATCATGAGCCTGCATCAGGGCACGGTCGAGGTCAGTAGCCTGCCAGGCAGCTTCACCGTATTCCGTTTGATCTTCCCCAAAGTCCGCAATGGTTCCTCGACCTAGACCTGCAGGCGTACAGGCATAACGACCAGCCGAAGATTGGCCGCAGAGGAACCCGCCCCTATTCGGAGAGCACGGCATACAGCGACGGCTCCCCGATATGCCACCCCCCTGAACATGGATAAACAACAATGAAGAAGACCCTCTTGGCAGTCGCGGTGAGTACTGGGGTACTCAGTCTTAGCCAGCCAGCCGCAGCTGAGTTTTTCGCAGACAGCAAAGCCGGGCTGGAAGCGCGTAACTTCTATTTCAATCGCGACTTCCGCCAAGACTCAGCCAGCCAATCAAAGCAGGAAGAATGGGCCCAGGGCTTCCTGCTGCGCTACGAATCCGGGTTCACCGAAGGGACAGTCGGCGTGGGCATCGACGCCATTGGCATGCTTGGCCTCAAGCTGGACTCTAGCGCCGACCGCTCAGGCTCGGGCCTGCTCAAGCGCGATAAAGAAGCACCTCGTGCCGCGCAGGATGAATATGGTGAGATGGGCTTAACCGCGAAGCTGCGCGCCTCAAACAGCGTGCTGAAACTGGGCACGCTGCAACCCAGACTGCCAACCGTCCAAGCAAACGATTCGCGCCTGCTGCCACAGACCTTTCAAGGCGGGCACCTGAATTCGCTGGAGATTGACGGGCTTACCTTCGATGCAGGCCAGCTCAAGCAAGTAAGTCAGCGCGACTCATCCGATAGCGAAGACCTCAGCATTGCCAGCGGCGCAGCCCGCGCTATCAGCGGCGGCGGAACCCAGACGAGCGATGAATTCAACTTCGCCGGGGCGACCTACAAATGGAACAGCAACCTGGC
>NZ_FMTL01000013.1 GCF_900099645.1 Pseudomonas peli
TCAAGACCATCGCAATGGAAGAAGGTCTGCGTTTCGCTATTCGTGAAGGCGGTCGTACCGTCGGCGCTGGCGTCGTAGCCAAGATCATCGCGTAATCGATTGATCTGTTTTGATCGGGCCGGCATAATGGTCGGCCTGATTCAGTTTTTAGGTCAGTAGCTCAATTGGCAGAGCGACGGTCTCCAAAACCGTAGGTTGGGGGTTCGATTCCCTCCTGACCTGCCATTTTCCCTAGAATTTGGCGCGTCTTTTTACAGGATATTAGTAGATGAATGTTAAGGCTGAAGCCAAAGACTCTCGCTTCGATCTGCTTAAGTGGCTCGTAGTTGCTGCTCTGGTAATCGCAGGCGTAGTCGGTAATCAGTATTTCTCTGCTGAGCCTATTCTGTATCGCGTTCTGGCCTTGCTTGTTGTTGCCGCATTGGCTGGCGTGATTGCCCTGCAAACCTCAAAAGGTCAGGCCTTTTGGGTGTTGGCAAAAGAAGCTCGCGTTGAAATTCGCAAGGTCGTTTGGCCAACTCGCCAGGAAACCACGCAGACAACTTTGATCGTTGTGGCTGTTGTTTTGGTTATGGCGCTTTTGTTGTGGGGTTTAGATTCCCTGCTTGGTTGGCTTGTTTCGTTGATTGTCGGCTAAGGGTGTCCCGTGGCTAAGCGTTGGTACGTTGTGCATGCTTACTCGGGTTACGAGAAGCATGTTATGCGCTCGTTAGTAGAGCGTGTGAAGCTCGCTGGTATGGAAGACGTTTTTGGCGAGATTCTGGTCCCCACTGAAGAAGTTGTGGAGATGCGGAACGGTCAGAAGCGCAAGAGTGAGCGTAAGTTCTTCCCAGGTTATGTCCTGGTGCAGATGGAGATGAGCGAGGCTACTTGGCATTTGATCAAGAACACCCCGCGCGTCATGGGCTTCATCGGTGGTACTGCAGATAAGCCTGCGCCGATCACTGAAAAAGAAGCTGATGCCATTCTGCGTCGTGTTGCCGATAGTGGCGACAAGCCGAAGCCGAAAACATTGTTCGAGCCGGGTGAAATGGTGCGTGTGACTGATGGTCCGTTTGCTGATTTCAGCGGTGTTGTTGAAGAAGTTAATTACGAGAAGAGCCGCATCCAGGTGGCAGTGACTATTTTTGGTCGCTCTACACCGGTCGAGCTGGAGTTCAGTCAGGTCGAAAAGGCATAACTGACACAAGCATCCCTTACCCCGCAGCCATAGGCTGCGGGGTTTTGTCGTCACTGGGATAAATAGGCAATAGCTGGGGAGCCGAAAGGCGCTAGAACCCAAAACTGGAGTAGCTCATGGCTAAGAAAATTACGGCTTATATCAAGCTGCAAGTAAAGGCTGCACAAGCCAACCCGTCGCCACCTGTCGGCCCAGCTCTGGGTCAGCACGGCGTGAACATCATGGAATTCTGCAAGGCGTTCAACGCCCGTACCCAGGGCATGGAACCTGGTCTGCCGACTCCAGTGATCATCACTGTTTATAGCGACCGTAGCTTCACCTTTGAAACCAAAAGCACCCCTGCTTCGGTTCTGCTGAAGAAAGCTGCTGGCCTGACCAGCGGTTCGGCTCGTCCGAACACCGTTAAGGTTGGCACCGTGACTCGTGCTCAGCTGGAAGAGATCGCCAAAACCAAACAGGCTGATCTGACTGCTGCTGATATGGATGCAGCTGTGCGTACTATCGCCGGCTCCGCTCGTAGCATGGGCCTCAACGTGGAGGGTGTGTAATGGCTAAGTTGACCAAGCGTCAAAAGGCAATCGCTGAGAAAGTTGAAGCTGGTAAGGCTTACAACTTTGTTGAAGCGGCCGCTCTGCTGGCTGAACTGTCTGCAGTTAAGTTCTCTGAGTCGGTAGATATCGCCGTCAACCTCGGTGTTGATCCGCGTAAATCCGACCAGGTTGTACGTGGCGCCACCGTTCTGCCGAACGGCTCGGGCAAAAGCGTTCGCGTTGCCGTGTTCACCCAGGGTCCAGCTGCTGAAGCTGCTCTGGCTGCCGGCGCTGATCGCGTAGGTATGGACGATCTGGCTGCCGAAATGAAAGGCGGCGACCTGAACTATGACGTAGTAATTGCTTCCCCGGATGCAATGCGCGTTGTGGGTCAGCTCGGCCAAGTGCTCGGCCCGCGCGGTCTGATGCCTAACCCGAAAGTCGGCACCGTTACCCCTGACGTGGCTACCGCGGTGAAGAATGCCAAAGCTGGTCAAGTGCGTTTCCGTACTGACAAGAACGGCATCATTCACGGTTCCGTCGGCAAGGTTGGTTTTGACGCCGAGAAGCTGAAGCAGAACGTTGAAGCGCTGATTTCCGACCTCAAGCGTCTGAAGCCATCGACTTCGAAAGGTGTTTACGTCAAGCGCGTAACCCTGAGCACTACCATGGGTCCTGGTTTGGTGATCGACCAAGGCTCGCTCGACGCGTAATACATAGAGACAGTGCGAGTAATTGCGCTGTCTCGAATCTTTGGGGTCCCTGCTTTGCGGGGGCTATCCAAGACCGTAGGTGGCGCAAGCCTTAAATTAACAGCCTACGCAGATGGTGCTCCCGGTTCCTTACCGAATCAGACACCAAAACGACATCCGGCTTCGGCCAGATGAAACGGTAACAAGCAGGAGTTTTACCCGTGGCAATTAAACTCGAAGACAAGAAGGCCATCGTCGCTGAAGTCAACGAGGCTGCCAAAGTAGCCCTGTCCGCTGTCGTGGCTGATGCCCGTGGTGTGACTGTAGGCGCTATGACCGGACTCCGTAAAGAGGCCCGCGAAGCTGGCGTATACGTACGTGTTGTACGTAATACCCTGCTCAAGCGCGCTGTTGAAGGCACCGAGTATTCGGTCCTCAACGACGTGTTCAAAGGCCCGACCCTGATTGCATTCTCCAAGGAACATCCGGGCGCTGCTGCTCGTATTTTCAAAGAGTTCGCCAAGGGTCAGGATAAGTTCGAGATCAAGGCAGCTGCGTTTGAAGGCAAGTTCCTCGCAGCAAACGAGATCGACGTGTTGGCTTCGCTGCCAACTCGCGACGAAGCTATTGCGAAGCTGATGAGCGTGATCCAAGGCGCTACCAGCAAGCTGGCTCGTACTCTGGCGGCCATTCGCGACCAGAAAGAAGCTACCGCTGCCTAAGGCATCGCAAGCTCTTTCAAAATCATATGTTTAATTTGATGGCTGCGTAGGCTGTCACCCCAATACAGGATTTAAGTCATGTCTCTGACTAACGAACAAATCATCGAAGCAATTGGCCAGAAAACTGTTCTGGAGGTTGTTGAACTGATCAAAGCAATGGAAGAAACCTTCGGCGTTACCGCTGCTGTTGCTGCTGCTGGTCCAGCTGCTGCTGCCGCTGTTGTTGAAGAGCAAACCGAATTCAACGTGATGTTGGTTGAAGCCGGCGAGAAGAAAGTAAACGTGATCAAGGCAGTTCGTGAACTGACCGGTCTGGGCCTGAAAGAAGCCAAGGCTGTAGTTGACGGCGCTCCTGCCATGGTTCTGGAAGCTGTTGCGAAAGACGCAGCTGACAAAGCCAAAGCTGCTTTGGAAGAAGCTGGCGCCAAAGTCGAGCTCAAGTAAGCGACGACCTTGCGTCTACAGCCCAAGCGTTAAGCGAAAGGCTGATGGCTGGTGGCTTTTGCCACCGGCCTTTTTCCGTTCTAGGTCGGCGAATCGTTCGCTGCTCTAGAGCGTGAAATACCCACCCGATGAGGTGGCGCAAACCTCGGGTTTGCAAGAGTTTCTGGCAACTCCCGTCGGAGGGGCCAAATAAGCAGGTGACCAAGCTGGGGAACGCTGATGGCTTACTCATATACTGAGAAAAAACGTATCCGCAAGGACTTTAGCAAGTTGCCGGATGTCATGGATGTGCCTTATCTCCTGGCCATCCAGCTGGATTCGTATCGCGAATTCCTGCAGGCAGGGGCGACCAAGGACCAGTTCCGCGACATTGGCCTGCATGCGGCCTTCAAGTCTGTTTTCCCGATTATCAGCTACTCCGGCAATGCTGCTCTGGAGTACGTCGGTTATCGCTTGGGCGAGCCGGCTTTTGATGTCAAGGAATGTACGCTGCGCGGCGTAACCTATGCCGTACCGCTGCGGGTAAAAGTCCGTCTGATCATTTTCGACAAAGAATCGTCGAACAAAGCGATCAAGGACATCAAAGAGCAAGAAGTGTACATGGGCGAAATTCCGCTCATGACCGAGAACGGTACCTTCGTTATCAACGGTACCGAGCGTGTGATTGTTTCCCAGCTGCACCGCTCCCCAGGCGTGTTCTTTGACCACGACCGTGGCAAGACGCACAGCTCGGGCAAGCTGCTGTACTCGGCGCGCATCATTCCTTACCGCGGCTCCTGGCTGGACTTCGAGTTCGATCCTAAAGACGCCGTGTTCGTGCGTATCGACCGTCGTCGCAAACTGCCGGCTTCTGTGCTCCTGCGCGCGCTGGGCTACAGCACTGAAGAAGTGCTGGACGCTTTCTATGCGACCAACGTTTTCCACGTTAAGGGCGAGTCCCTCAACCTGGAGCTGGTTCCGCAGCGTCTGCGCGGTGAAATTGCCGTCCTCGATATCCTCGATGACAAGGGCAAGGTCATCGTTGAGCAAGGCCGTCGGATTACCGCGCGCCATATCAACCAGCTGGACAAAGCCGGCATCAAAGAGCTGGAAGTGCCGATCGACTACCTGATCGGTCGCACCTCGGCCAAGGCCATCGTGCACCCGGCTACCGGCGAAATCATCGCTGAGTGCAACACCGAGCTGAACGTTGAGATCCTGGCCAAAGTGGTCAAGGCTCAGGTCGTACGCATCGAAACGTTGTACACCAACGACATCGATTGCGGTCCGTTTATCTCCGATACCCTGAAGATCGACAGCACCACCAATCAGTTGGAAGCGCTGGTCGAGATCTACCGCATGATGCGTCCTGGCGAGCCGCCAACCAAGGATGCTGCCGAGACTCTGTTCAACAATCTGTTCTTCAGCGCCGAGCGTTACGATCTGTCGGCCGTGGGCCGGATGAAGTTCAACCGTCGTATCGGTCGCACCGAAATCGAAGGTTCGGGCGTGCTGAGCAAGGAAGATATCGTTGCGGTCCTCAAGACCCTGGTCGATATCCGTAACGGCAAAGGCATCGTCGACGACATCGACCACTTGGGTAACCGTCGTGTTCGCTGCGTAGGCGAAATGGCCGAGAACCAGTTCCGCGTTGGCCTGGTACGTGTTGAGCGTGCGGTCAAAGAGCGTCTGTCGATGGCCGAAAGCGAAGGCCTGATGCCGCAAGACCTGATTAACGCCAAGCCGGTTGCGGCAGCGGTGAAAGAGTTCTTCGGTTCCAGCCAGCTCTCGCAGTTTATGGACCAAAACAACCCGCTCTCCGAGATCACCCACAAGCGCCGTGTTTCGGCTCTTGGCCCGGGCGGTCTGACCCGTGAGCGTGCTGGCTTCGAAGTCCGTGACGTACACCCGACCCACTACGGCCGTGTGTGTCCGATCGAGACCCCTGAAGGTCCGAACATCGGTCTGATCAACTCCCTGGCAGCCTATGCGCGCACCAACCAGTACGGTTTCCTCGAGAGCCCGTACCGTGTGGTGAAAGACACCCTGGTTACCGACGAAATCGTGTTCCTGTCCGCCATCGAAGAGGCCGATCACGTGATCGCCCAGGCTTCGGCGACCATGAACAACAAAGGTCAGCTAGTTGATGAGTTGGTGGCCGTACGTCACCTCAACGAATTCACCGTTAAAGCGCCTGAAGACGTCACATTGATGGACGTATCGCCTAAGCAGGTAGTTTCGGTTGCCGCTTCGTTGATCCCGTTCCTCGAGCACGACGACGCCAACCGTGCGTTGATGGGTTCGAACATGCAGCGTCAGGCTGTGCCAACCCTGCGCGCTGACAAGCCGCTGGTCGGTACCGGCATGGAGCGCAACGTAGCGCGCGACTCCGGCGTTTGCGTCGTGGCTCGCCGTGGCGGTGTGATCGACTCCGTCGATGCCAGCCGTGTTGTAGTTCGCGTCAATGACGACGAAGTTGAAACTGGCGAAGCCGGTGTCGACATCTACAACCTGACCAAATACACCCGCTCCAACCAGAACACCTGCATCAACCAGCGTCCGCTGGTGAGCAAAGGTGACAAGGTTGAGCGCAGCGACATCCTGGCCGACGGCCCGTCCACCGATATGGGTGAACTGGCTCTGGGTCAGAACATGCGCGTCGCGTTCATGCCGTGGAACGGCTACAACTTCGAAGACTCCATCTGCCTCTCCGAGCGCGTGGTGCAAGAAGATCGTTTCACCACCATCCACATTCAGGAACTGACCTGTGTGGCACGTGACACCAAGCTCGGCTCGGAAGAAATCACGTCCGATATCCCGAACGTCGGTGAATCTGCGCTGAACAAGCTGGACGAAGCAGGCATCGTGTATGTCGGCGCTGAAGTGGGCCCAGGTGACATTCTGGTCGGCAAGGTCACGCCAAAAGGCGAAACCCAACTGACTCCGGAAGAGAAACTGCTGCGTGCGATCTTCGGTGAGAAGGCGTCTGACGTTAAAGACACTTCCCTGCGTGTGCCAACTGGCACCAAAGGTACCGTTATCGACGTGCAGGTCTTCACCCGCGACGGCGTTGAGCGTGATGCTCGTGCTCTGTCGATCGAGAAGAGCCAGCTCGACGAGATCCGTAAGGATCTGAACGAAGAGTTCCGCATCGTTGAAGGTGCAACCTTCGAGCGTCTGCGTTCCGCTCTGGTAGGCAAGAAAGCCGAAGGTGGCGCTGGCCTGAAGAAGGGTGCAGAAGTCACCGACGAGTTCCTCGACGGCCTCGAGCGCGGCCAGTGGTTCAAACTGCGCATGGCTGACGATGCCCTGAACGAGCAGTTGGAAAAGGCCCAGGCCTACATCTCCGACCGCCGTCAGCTGCTCGACGACAAGTTCGAAGACAAGAAACGCAAGCTGCAGCAGGGCGATGACCTGGCTCCAGGCGTGCTGAAGATCGTCAA
Organism: Pseudomonas peli; assembly: GCF_900099645.1. GTDB lineage: Bacteria > Pseudomonadota > Gammaproteobacteria > Pseudomonadales > Pseudomonadaceae > Aquipseudomonas > Aquipseudomonas peli. Next base: position 6,991 of record NZ_FMTL01000013.1, read on the forward strand.
GGTCTACCTGGCAATCCGTCGCCGCATCCAGCCGGGCGACAAGATGGCCGGTCGTCACGGTAACAAGGGTGTGGTCTCTGTGATCATGCCGGTTGAAGACATGCCGCACGACATCCACGGTACGCCGGTGGACATCGTACTGAACCCGCTGGGCGTACCGTCGCGTATGAACGTCGGTCAGATCCTTGAAACCCACCTGGGCCTCGCGGCCAAAGGTCTGGGCGAGAAGATCAACCGCATGCTCGAAGAGCAACGTAAGGTCGCTGAGCTGCGTAAGTTCATGCAGCAGATCTACAACGAGATCGGCGGTCGTCAGGAAAGCCTGGATGAGCTGAGCGATCAGGAAATCCTTCGCTTGGCGCACAACCTCAAAGGTGGTGTGCCAATGGCCACCCCGGTGTTCGACGGTGCCAAGGAAAGCGAAATCAAGGCCATGCTGAAACTGGCAGACCTGCCAGAAAGCGGCCAGATGCGCCTGATCGACGGTCGTACGGGTAACCAGTTCGAGCGTCCGACCACCGTTGGCTACATGTACATGCTGAAACTGAACCACCTGGTGGACGACAAGATGCACGCGCGTTCCACGGGTTCCTACAGCCTGGTTACTCAGCAGCCGCTGGGTGGTAAGGCGCAGTTCGGTGGTCAGCGCTTCGGTGAGATGGAGGTCTGGGCACTGGAAGCTTATGGCGCCGCCTACACCCTGCAGGAAATGCTGACCGTGAAGTCGGACGACGTGAACGGCCGTACCAAGATGTACAAAAACATCGTGGACGGTGATCACCGTATGGAGCCGGGCATGCCCGAGTCCTTCAACGTACTGATCAAAGAGATCCGTTCGCTGGGTATCGACATCGATCTGGAAACCGAATAACACGTGACGCGAATCGAGAGCGGGGCACCACAGCCCGCTCTCTGCTCCGCCAGGAGGAAAGGCCTTGAAAGACCTACTGAATTTGCTGAAAAACCAGGGTCAAGTCGAAGAGTTCGATGCTATTCGCATCGGCCTTGCTTCGCCTGAGATGATCCGTTCGTGGTCGTTCGGTGAAGTTAAAAAGCCGGAAACTATCAACTACCGTACGTTCAAGCCTGAGCGTGACGGCCTGTTCTGCGCCAAAATCTTTGGCCCGGTAAAGGATTACGAGTGCCTGTGCGGTAAGTACAAGCGCTTGAAGCATCGCGGCGTGATCTGCGAGAAGTGCGGCGTTGAAGTTGCACTGGCCAAGGTTCGTCGTGAGCGCATGGCGCACATCGAACTGGCTTCGCCGGTTGCCCACATCTGGTTCTTGAAATCGCTGCCAAGCCGTATCGGTTTGCTGATGGACATGACCCTGCGTGATATCGAACGCGTTCTCTACTTCGAGAGCTATGTCGTTATCGACCCAGGCATGACCACCCTTGAAAAAGGCCAGCTGCTGAACGACGAGCAGTACTTCGAAGCCCTCGAAGAGTTCGGTGATGACTTCGACGCCCGCATGGGTGCTGAAGCCGTTCGCGAACTGCTGCACGCGATCGACCTGGAGCACGAGATTGGCCGTCTGCGCGAAGAAATTCCGCAAACCAACTCGGAAACCAAGATCAAGAAGCTGTCCAAGCGTCTGAAACTGATGGAAGCTTTCCTCGGTTCGGGCAACCTGCCTGAGTGGATGGTGTTGACCGTTCTGCCGGTTCTGCCGCCAGATCTGCGTCCGCTGGTTCCGCTCGACGGTGGCCGTTTCGCGACTTCGGATCTCAACGATCTGTATCGCCGCGTAATCAACCGTAACAACCGCCTCAAGCGCCTGCTCGATCTGTCCGCACCGGACATCATCGTGCGCAACGAAAAGCGCATGCTGCAGGAAGCGGTCGACGCCCTGCTCGACAACGGTCGTCGCGGTCGCGCCATCACTGGCTCGAACAAGCGTCCGCTGAAATCCTTGGCTGACATGATCAAGGGTAAGCAAGGTCGTTTCCGTCAGAACTTGCTCGGTAAGCGTGTGGACTACTCCGGTCGTTCCGTTATTACCGTAGGCCCGACTCTGCGTCTGCATCAGTGCGGTCTGCCGAAGAAGATGGCTCTCGAGCTGTTCAAGCCGTTCATCTTCGGCAAGCTGGAAATGCGTGGTCTCGCGACCACCATCAAGGCTGCCAAGAAGATGGTCGAGCGCGAGCTGCCAGAGGTTTGGGACGTTCTCGCTGAAGTGATTCGCGAACACCCCGTGCTGCTCAACCGTGCACCAACCCTTCACCGTCTGGGCATCCAGGCGTTTGAACCGGTTCTGATCGAAGGTAAAGCGATTCAGCTGCACCCGTTGGTCTGCGCCGCGTACAACGCCGACTTCGACGGTGACCAGATGGCCGTGCACGTTCCGCTGACGCTGGAAGCTCAGCTCGAAGCGCGCGCACTGATGATGTCGACCAACAACATCCTGTCGCCTGCCAACGGTGAGCCAATCATCGTTCCTTCGCAGGACGTGGTACTGGGTCTGTATTACATGACCCGCGAAGCGATCAACGCCAAGGGCGAAGGCCGCGTATTCGCTGACCTGCAGGAAGTTGACCGAGTTTTCCGTGGTGGCGAAGCCTCGCTGCATGCTCGCGTAAAAGTGCGCATCAACGAAGTGATCAAAGACCGCGACGGCACCATCACCAAGAACACCCGTATCGTCGACACCACTGTCGGCCGTGCGTTGCTGTTCCAGATCGTGCCGGATGGCCTGTCGTATGACGTGGTCAACCAGTCGATGAAGAAGAAGGCGATCTCCAAGCTGATCAACCAGTGCTACCGCACCGTTGGCTTGAAAGACACCGTGATCTTCGCTGACCAGCTGATGTACACCGGTTTCGCTTACTCGACCATCTCTGGTGTGTCGATCGGCGTGAACGACTTCGTTATCCCGGATGAGAAGGCGCGCATCATTGACGCCGCCACCGAGGAAGTTAAAGAGATCGAATCGCAGTACGCCTCCGGCCTGGTAACCCAGGGCGAGAAGTACAACAAGGTGATCGACCTCTGGTCCAAGGCTAACGATGAAGTGTCTAAAGCGATGATGGCCAACCTCTCGAAAGAGAAAGTGGTTGATCGCGAAGGCAAAACCGTTGAACAAGAGTCGTTCAACTCGATGTACATGATGGCCGACTCCGGTGCGCGGGGTTCTGCTGCGCAGATCCGTCAGCTAGCTGGTATGCGTGGTCTGATGGCTAAGCCAGACGGTTCGATCATCGAAACGCCGATCACTGCGAACTTCCGCGAAGGTCTGTCGGTTCTGCAGTACTTCATCTCGACGCACGGTGCTCGTAAGGGTCTTGCGGATACCGCGTTGAAAACTGCTAACTCCGGTTACCTGACTCGTCGCCTGGTAGACGTTGCCCAGGATCTGGTCGTTACCGCAATCGATTGCGGCACAGAGCATGGCCTGCTGATGACGCCGCACATTGAAGGCGGTGACGTAGTTGAGCCGCTGGGTGAGCGCGTACTGGGTCGAGTGATCGCTCGTGACGTGTTCAAGCCTGGCACCGAGGAGCTTCTGGTTCCGGCAGGTACCTTGGTTGACGAGCAGTGGGTTGAATTCATCGAGCTGAACAGCATCGACGAAGTGATCGTACGTTCGCCGATTAGCTGTGAAACCCGCTACGGGATCTGCGCCAAGTGCTACGGTCGCGACCTGGCCCGTGGTCACCAGATCAACATCGGTGAAGCAGTCGGCGTTATCGCTGCTCAGTCGATCGGTGAGCCGGGTACCCAGCTGACCATGCGTACGTTCCACATCGGTGGTGCGGCTAGCCGGACCTCGGCTGCTGACAGCGTCCAGGTGAAGAATGGCGGTGCGATTCGTCTGCACAACCTGAAGCACGTTGAGCGTCTTGACGGCAACCTGGTAGCGGTGTCCCGTTCCGGTGAGCTGGCGATTGCTGATGAGTTCGGTCGTGAGCGCGAGCGCTACAAGCTGCCGTACGGTGCTGTGATTTCCGTGAAGGAAGGTGACAAGGTCGACGCTGGCGCCATCGTCGCCAAGTGGGACCCGCACACCCACCCGATCGTTACCGAAATGAAAGGTACCGTGACCTACGTGGGCATGGAAGAAGGCATCACCATCAAGCGTCAGACGGACGAATTGACTGGTTTGACCAATATCGAAGTCCTTGATCCGAAAGATCGTCCGGCTGCCGGCAAGGACATCCGTCCTGCGGTGAAGATGGTTGGCGAAGATGGTAAGGATCTGCTGCTGCCAGGTACCGATGTACTGGCTCAGTACTTCCTGCCGGCCAACGCCCTGGTGGGTGTGGCGAACGGTGCGCAGATCGCGATCGGTGATGTTATCGCTCGTATTCCGCAAGAAACTTCGAAGACCCGTGACATCACCGGTGGTCTGCCGCGCGTTGCCGACTTGTTCGAAGCGCGTCGTCCGAAAGAAGCTTCGATTCTGGCGGAAATCAGCGGCACCATCGCGTTCGGTAAAGAGACCAAAGGCAAACGCCGTCTGGTTATTACCCCGAACGACGGTAGCGATCCGTATGAGGAGCTGATTCCGAAGTGGCGTCACCTGAACGTGTTCGAGGGTGAGCAGGTCAACAAGGGTGAAGTCATCTCCGACGGTCCTAGCGACCCGCACGATATCCTGCGTTTGCTGGGTGTCAGTGCGTTGGCCAAGTACATCGTTAACGAGATTCAGGACGTTTACCGCCTGCAGGGCGTGAAGATCAACGACAAGCACATCGAAACCATCCTGCGTCAGATGTTGCGCAAGGTTGAAGTGGCTGAGTCGGGCGATTCCTCCTTCATCAAGGGCGATCAGATGGAGTTGACCGCGGTACTGGGTGAAAACGAGCGTCTGGCTGCAGAAGACAAGTTCGTTGCCAAGTACACCCGCGTTCTGCTGGGTATCACCAAGGCGTCGTTGTCCACCGAGTCGTTCATCTCGGCGGCTTCTTTCCAGGAAACCACTCGCGTTCTTACCGAGGCGGCGGTTACTGGCAAGCGCGACTACCTGCGTGGTCTGAAAGAAAACGTGGTTGTGGGTCGTCTGATCCCAGCCGGTACCGGTCTGGCGTATCACAGCGAGCGTAAACGTAAGCGTGATGCGGCTCAGCCGGTACGTGTCAGCGCCAGTGAAGTGGAAGCCGCACTGACCGAAGCGCTGAACTCCAGCAGCAATTAAGTTCAAAGCCCCGCTAGTTCGCTAGCGGGGCTTTGTCTTGACTGGGGCGGTGAGTCTCTTTAGACTCATGCACCCCTAAATTTGGCAGGGCACGTGCTCTGCCATTTTGTTTGTAGGGCAATAGCGTCGCAAGACAACAGTGGAGCTTAAGATGGCAACTATCAACCAGCTGGTACGTCAGCCGCGTAAGCGTATCGTCGAGAAATCCGACGTGCCTGCGCTGCAGAACTGCCCGCAGCGTCGTGGTGTGTGCACTCGCGTGTATACCACTACGCCGAAAAAACCTAACTCGGCACTGCGTAAAGTATGCCGTGTACGCCTGACCAACGGTTTCGAGGTTTCCTCGTACATCGGCGGTGAAGGCCACAACCTGCAAGAGCACAGCGTCGTACTGATTCGCGGCGGCCGTGTAAAAGACTTGCCAGGTGTGCGTTACCACACCGTGCGCGGTTCGCTGGATACTTCCGGCGTTAAAGACCGTAAGCAGGGTCGTTCGAAGTACGGTACCAAGCGTCCGAAGTAATCGGCGTTTGTACTGAATTGCGAATTTCTAATTTTCTGAGTCGATAAGAGTAAGGTCGGGCGCAATGCGGTCCCGAGCTAACCTGAAGACCGTTTGAGGGCTTATCACATGCCAAGACGTCGTGTAGCAGCCAAGCGCGAAGTGCTTGATGATCCAAAATACGGAAGCCAAATCCTGGCCAAGTTCATGAACCACGTGATGGAAAGCGGCAAGAAAGCCGTTGCCGAGCGTATCGTTTATGGCGCCCTGGATAAGGTTAAAGAGCGTAAGAACAGCGATCCCCTGGAAATCTTCGAGAAAGCTCTCGACGCCATCGCTCCGCTGGTCGAAGTGAAGTCGCGCCGTGTAGGCGGTGCTACTTACCAGGTTCCGGTCGAAGTTCGTCCGTCCCGTCGTAATGCTCTTGCCATGCGCTGGCTGGTAGATTTCGCCCGTAAGCGTGGCGAGAAGTCTATGGCTCTGCGTTTGGCTGGTGAGTTGCTGGATGCCGCTGAAGGCAAAGGTGCTGCAGTTAAGAAGCGTGAAGACGTGCACCGTATGGCTGAAGCCAACAAGGCTTTCTCGCACTACCGCTTCTAATTATCGCGCTTCTAAATTTGCGAGGGCTTTATGGCTCGTACTACACCGATTAACCGTTACCGTAACATCGGTATCGTGGCTCACGTGGACGCGGGTAAAACCACGACCACCGAGCGTGTGCTTTTCTATACTGGCAAAAGCCACAAGATGGGCGAGGTGCATGACGGCGCCGCGACCACAGACTGGATGGTGCAGGAGCAGGAACGTGGTATTACCATCACTTCCGCTGCTATTACCGCCTTCTGGAAAGGTTCCGAGAAGCAGTACAAAGATGAACATCGCTTCAACGTAATTGATACCCCCGGCCACGTTGACTTCACCATTGAAGTTGAGCGTTCGCTGCGTGTACTCGATGGCGCGGTCGTTGTGTTCTGCGGTACTTCGGGCGTTGAGCCTCAGTCGGAAACCGTATGGCGTCAGGCCAACAAGTACGGCGTTCCACGTCTTGTTTACGTCAACAAGATGGACCGTGCAGGTGCTGACTTCCTGCGCGTTATCGGTCAGATCAAGCAGCGTCTGGGTCACACCCCGGTGCCGATCCAGCTGGCTATCGGTGCAGAGGACAACTTCCAGGGTCAGATCGATCTGATCAACATGCAAGCTGTCTACTGGAACGATGCCGACAAAGGCATGGTTCCTGTTCGCAAGGACATTCCAGCTGAATTGCTGGAAGAAGCCGAGAAGTGGCGTGGCAACATGGTTGAGGCTGCGGCCGAAGCCAACGAAGAGCTGATGAACAAGTACCTCGAAGGTGAAGAACTCACCATCGAAGAAATTAAGGGCGCTCTGCGTCAGCGTACTATCGCTGGCGAAATCGTTCTGGCTGTTTGCGGTTCTTCCTTCAAGAACAAGGGTGTTCCCCTGGTTCTCGACGCCGTTATCGACTTCCTGCCTGCTCCTACCGACATTCCTGCTATCAAGGGTTCCAACCCAGATAACGAGGAAGAGGAAATGGAGCGTCATGCAAGTGATGACGAGCCTTTCGCGGCGCTGGCGTTCAAGATTGCTACCGACCCATTCGTGGGTACCTTGACCTTCGTCCGCGTTTACTCGGGCGTGTTGGCATCCGGCGACGGCGTGATCAACTCGGTTAAAGGTAAGAAAGAGCGCGTGGGTCGTATGGTGCAAATGCACGCAAACGCCCGCGAAGAGATCAAGGAAGTGCGCGCTGGTGACATCGCGGCCTTGATCGGCATGAAGGACGTCACCACTGGTGAGACTCTGTGCAACGCTGACAAGCCAATCATCCTGGTTCGCATGGACTTCCCGGAGCCGGTTATCTCGGTTGCCGTAGAGCCTAAGACCAAGGACGACCAGGAAAAAATGGGTATCGCACTGGGCAAGCTTGCTCAGGAAGACCCGTCTTTCCGCGTCAAAACTGATGAAGAGACTGGTCAGACGATCATCTCCGGTATGGGCGAGTTGCACCTGGACATCCTGGTCGACCGCATGCGCCGCGAGTTCAACGTCGAAGCCAACATCGGTAAGCCTCAGGTTTCTTATCGTGAGCGCATCACGAAGAGCTGTGAAATCGAAGGCAAGTTCGTTCGTCAGTCCGGTGGTCGTGGTCAGTTCGGTCACTGCTGGGTCCGCTTTGCACCTGCTGACGAAGGTCAGGAAGGTCTGCAGTTCCTGAACGAAGTCGTAGGTGGTGTGATTCCGAAGGAATACATCCCGGCGATCCAGAAGGGTATCGAAGAGCAGATGAAGAACGGCGTCGTTGCCGGTTATCCGCTGATCGGCCTGAAGGCTACCGTGTTCGATGGTTCCTACCACGACGTCGACTCCAACGAGATGGCGTTCAAGGTGGCTGCTTCCATGGCGACCAAGCAACTGGCCCAGAAGGGCGGTGGTGAGTTGCTTGAGCCGATCATGGCGGTAGAAGTTGTTACCCCAGAAGACTACATGGGTGATGTGATGGGCGACCTTAACCGTCGTCGTGGCATGATCCTGGGTATGGAAGACACGATCTCCGGCAAGGTGATTCGTGCTGAAGTTCCGCTGGGTGAGATGTTCGGTTATGCGACCGACGTCCGTTCCATGTCTCAGGGTCGCGCAAGCTACTCCATGGAATTTAAAAAATACAATACGGCTCCGTCGCACATCGTCGAGTCGGTAACCAAAAAACAAGGCTGATTCAGCCCCTTTAAGCTAGGAGTTAATTGTCGTGGCTAAAGAAAAATTTGAACGTAACAAACCGCACGTCAACGTTGGCACTATCGGTCACGTTGACCACGGTAAAACCACTCTGACCGCTGCTCTGACCCGCGTCTGCTCCGAAGTATTCGGTTC
>NZ_FMTL01000001.1 GCF_900099645.1 Pseudomonas peli
CGGCCAGAAGCGGTCGATCACATCCGAGCAGGGAAAAGCGGCTATTAAGAATACTCAGCCGCCCATCTCAACGAAATGCCCAAGTGATTTTGAACAGACTGAAGCGATTAATTGCCCACCTCAACAACCTTAGCGTCGGGTGCGTGGTTTTTCACCGACTCGATACCCTTGTCGCGTGAGGCTTCGGAGGCATATGACTGGCTCGTCCCGACTACTTGGTGATTACCCGCCTTAAGGTTGAACATAAACTTGTCAGCCCCGCTGGCCTTACGCTCGTAGCGTGCATCATCAGGCGCATTTTTTTTGACTGACTCGACTCCATTTAGACATCCAGACTTATCCTTGTAGCCCTCGCTGGCCAGAATTGCTTGGCCATTGTTGGCTTTGAGCCGAAAACGAAATTCACCCGCTTTGTCGTTGTATATTTCAAACGTCCCAGACATATAGCTATTCCTTATTTTTGGCTTTCATGAGATCCATCGATATCGCTGCGGTCCAAAAAATGACTGTTTGCCCATTAGAAATATGGTTTCTGTGTGATGCTAGCCAGGCAAAATCGATGCTCCAGCTTCAGTAGAACTGCATGACAAATGCACCATAACCCAAGAGCTAAACCAGATTTTTGAACAGTCAAAGTATAGACACAGATCTCAACACGGCTCGATTTCTTCGTCGAGTGAAGAGCCCAGCTTTTGCAGAGATATCCGAGCGGCTGCTTTTGGCCGTTTTCAGCCATTCACGACTTGATAAAAACGAGTAAGAACTGCGTGTCGTTAATTACCGAAGAACTAACAGCCACAAGCGGACGTGGCATAGCGTAGGCTGATAAAATCACCTGATACTTCTTTACCGGCATCTTCAATGCAGCAAACTATTCCCCTTTCCCGCCGTTTTTCCTGTGCCCCCATGATGGATTGGACGGACCGTCACTGCCGCTTTTTCCTACGCCAGTTGTCCAAGCACGCCTTGCTGTATACCGAGATGGTCACCACTGGGGCGATCCTGCATGGAGATACCGCACGCTTTCTGCGCCACAGCGTGGCGGAGTACCCGCTGGCTCTACAGTTGGGCGGCAGCGTAGCGGCAGATCTGGCAGCCTGCGCCAAGCTGGGCGAGGCTGTCGGCTACAGCGAAATCAATCTGAACGTCGGCTGCCCCAGTGACCGCGTGCAGAACAACATGATCGGCGCCTGCCTGATGGGCCATCCACAACTGGTCGCCGACTGCGTGAAAGCCATGCAGGATGCGGTGGATATCCCGGTAACGGTGAAGCACCGCATTGGTATCAACGGCCGCGACAGCTATGCCGAGCTGTGCGATTTCGTCGGCACCGTGCGTGATGCTGGCTGTCGCAGTTTTACCGTGCATGCGCGGATCGCCATCCTGGAGGGTCTCTCGCCCAAGGAGAACCGTGAAGTGCCGCCGCTGCGCTACGATGTAGCGGCGCAGCTCAAGCAGGACTTCCCCGAGCTGGAAATCATCCTCAATGGCGGCATCAAGACCCTTGAGGATTGCCAGCAGCACCTGCAAACCTTCGATGGCGTCATGCTGGGCCGCGAGGCGTACCACAACCCTTACCTGCTGGCCCAAGTGGACCAGCAGCTGTTTGGCTCAACGAGTGCAGTGCTGAGCCGTTTCGAGGCCATGCAGAGCATGCGCGACTATATCGCCGCGCACCTGGCCGAGGGTGGCAGCATGCACCACATCACCCGCCACATGCTCGGCCTGGGCCAGGGTTTCAATGGCGCACGGCGCTTTCGCCAGCTGCTCTCGGTGGACATTCACAAGACCAACGAGCCACTGGCGCTGTTCGATCAAGCGGCGCAATTGCTGCAAGGCCGCTGACTCGGGTAAGGTCGGTGCATCTGCAACGACAAGGCTGTGTCATGACCTCCAAGCTGGATCAACTCAAGCAGTTCACCACCGTGGTCGCCGATACCGGCGACCTCGACGCCATCGCCCGCCTGAAGCCGGTTGATGCCACCACCAACCCTTCCCTTCTGCTTAAAGCCGCTGCCATGCCTGGTTACAGCGCACTGCTGAAAAGCGCAGTGACTGCCGGCAAAGGCGATCTAGGCCTGGCCTGCGACCATTTTGGCGTCGCTGTGGGCGGTGAAATCCTCAAGATCATCCCGGGCCGCATCTCTACCGAGGTGGATGCCCGGCTGTCCTTCGACACCCAGGCCACACTGCAGCGTGCCGAGCGCTTGATTGGCCTGTACGAAGAAGCCGGTATTGGACGTGAACGCGTACTGATCAAGATCGCTTCGACCTGGGAAGGCATCCGCGCCGCCGAGCAGCTGGAAAAGGCTGGTATTCAGTGCAACCTGACGCTGCTGTTCTCTTTCGCCCAAGCTCAGGCCTGTGCCGATGCCGGTGTGTACCTGATTTCGCCCTTCGTCGGGCGTATCTACGACTGGTACAAGAAGGCCGAAGGCCGTGATTTTGTCGGCGCAGAAGACCCCGGCGTGCAGTCGGTTACACGCATCTACAACTACTACAAAGCCAACGCCTACCAGACAGTGGTGATGGGCGCGAGCTTCCGCAATATCGGCCAGATCGAACAACTGGCCGGCTGTGATCGCCTGACCATCAGCCCCGAGCTGCTGCAGCAACTGGCCGATGATCTGCAACCACTGGCGCGCCTGCTCAGCCCTGGCAAAGCTGCCGAAGCCAAGCAGAGCCTGAGCGAAAGCCAATTCCGCTGGGCGATGAATGAAGACGCCATGGGCACCGAAAAGCTGGCCGAAGGCATTCGTCTGTTTGCCCGCGATCAGGAAAAGCTGGAAAAACTGCTCACCGCTCAAGCCTAAATGGCCTGAAAGCAAACGGGGCGCTCAATGAGCGCCCCGTTTGTTTAGCCACTCGAATCAATGATGCTCGAGGGCATTGACCAGGTCATGGAAGGCTTCGCGGTTGGACTCATTCAACCCCATGAGAATCCGATGGGCTTCCAACACCTTGGCACGCACCAGCTCTTCTGACTGATCCTGAGACGGCAGGTCGTCCAGACAATCCGGGCACGGCACCGGCGTATCGACAATATTGAAAACCTGATCAAACCCCATCGACTGCAGCAGACGTGTGATATCGGCGTGCGTGGTCACCACTGTCGGCAACAGGCCGATTTTCTGCCGCGAGAGTATCGACAACTTGGCCAACAGCCCGAGGGTCGTGCTGTCGATACTGCGAGTTTCGGTGAGATCAATCACGATGGCTGAGAAATTCAGCGCCGTGAAAATTTTCTCAATGGTTGCATCCAGTGCCGAACACAGCGTCAGGCGCACTTCACCGACAAACTTCAGGATGAAGGTACCGTTTTGTTCGGCAAACTGGATTCGACCGGGGCTTATCCCAGGGTTCATGCAAGGTTCCTGCTTAACACCAGCAAGGCGATATCATCCGGCATATCCCCCAGATTGGCCAGCCCAAAAGCCTTGCGCAAGCCATCCAGAGTGCCGCCCGCAGAACTGATCAGCTGCGGCAACAGCGTTTCCTTGTCTTTCAAGGTATCGCCCGGGAGTAGATCGAGGATGCCGTCAGAGAGCAGCGTCAAGCTGAAGGCCTCCGGCAGTTCGAGTTCCAGATCGTTGTATTCTGCCTCGACAAACAGCCCAACCGGCAGGCCGCGGCCTTCCAGGTAACGCGCCTGGCCGGCGCTGTAGAGTACCGGCAGCGGTAGATGGCCGCCAATGCTATAGGTCAGACGGTTGTTGACCTGGTCGATCACACCGCCAAGCATGGTCACGTGCTTGCCCAGCTTGCAGTTGAGCAGACCACGGTTGATATGACCGAGCACTTCAGAGGGCTTGAAATCCGGCAGGTTGCCGCCGCGCCGCGACTCATAGAGCAAGCGTGTGGTCATAAACTTCAACAGCACGGTGATAAATGCTGAAGAAGCGCCATGCCCGGAAACATCGGCCAGATAAAAAGCGATACGGCTGTCATCGACGCGGAAATAGTCGACAAAGTCGCCCGACAGGTACAGCGACGGAATGATCTGATGCGCGAAGTCCAAGCCATCGGCCCGCCACGGCGTAACCGGCAGCATGTTCATCTGCACCTGGCGACCGGCGTTCTGATCCTCCTGCAGCAGGTGCAGACTGGCTTGCAGTTCGCGGTTGGCGGTTTCCAGCTCGTCGCGGTACCGCTGGTTTTCCAGACGCAGGTTGGCGCGGTCCAGCGCACGACGCACCGAATGCTCAAGCACGGCGAGATCCGCCAGCGGCTTAATCAGGTAATCCGCGGCGCCTAGACGCAGGGCCTCTACGGCATCGCTCATCACGCCTGCACCGGACACCACGATCACCGGGGTTTCAACCTGCAGGGCGTTAATGCGGCGGATCAGTTCAAGACCGTCGACTTGCGGCATGCGCAGATCGCAGATCACCAGATCCGGCGACTCGGCATGAAAGATTTCCAGCCCCTGCAAGCCATTAGCGGCCTGCAGCACATGAAAACCACTGTCTTCCAAGTAGGCTGCGAGGCTCGCACGCACTACGTCGTCGTCATCGATAATCAGCAGCGTGGCACTGGTTTTGTGCATGAGGTATCCAGGCAAACTGCGCCGGGTATGGGTTGGGTTTATTGCGTGAGGGCCGGAGCTTACACGCGGGAACTCGGCTTGCTTTAAGGCGCAGACGGTACTCCCATCCGTTATGCGATTCAAGCGTACGCCGGTCGTCGCAACACGACTTTACACCTCAAATCGGCCAAGGTTATAAGAGCTGCAGGACAACCCCCATAACAAGAGGAAAAAGCCCCATGAGTCAGAATGATCGTGCCTACAGTGAGAAACGCGATTACATCCGCATGCGGCTAGAAGCACCTGTGACCCTGCACCACGATGGCAAGGAGATTCCTGCCCTGTGCCTCGACCTTTCCAGCACCGGCATGCAGCTGGAGGCCGAAAGCGCAGTGAAGACGGGCGACAAAGTGCGTGTACACATCGCGTCGGAGCATAACGAACTGCGCGGCCTTGACGCGCAAGCCGAAGTGATGCGCGTCAGCACCCTGGAAGATGGCCGCCAGGCATTAGGCTTGGCGATTATTTCCATGAACTGACACATTCAAACAACAAAAAGGCGGCCCTCAGTGGCCGCCTTTTTGTTGTTTGCCATTCATGCATGGGCGTTGCAGAGAGCGCTGAGCAATAAGGAACGGCTTCAGGCCGTTTACATGCACATCAGCGACTCAGAAGTCGTCCTCGACCTCGCCATCGCGTACTTTGAATTCGCGATTCTGCAGATAGGCATTACGAATAAAGATGTACTTGTCACCGCTGACCATACGCTCGGCTTTTAGCAAGTTGGCCCGCAGGCTCACGGCTTCAACCCCAGTCACCACATTGCGGGTCGGGACGTGGTCGATGTGCATCGGCGCAGTCAACATCGAATCAGGAACACGGCCAAACGTATCACGCACGGTGCTTGGCCCCAGTAGCGGCAGCACCACGTAAGGGCCACTGCCCAGCCCCCAAGCGCCTAGCGTTTGGCCGAAATCCTCATCACTACGCTGCAGCCCCATCGGGGTCGCAACGTCGAAGAAACCCAACAGGCCGAAGGTGGTATTGAAGATCAAACGACCGCTGTCCACCCCGGCGTTATGCAACTTTCCCTGCAACAGATTGTTAGCCAGATTGCGCAGATCCCCGATATTGCGGAAGACATTACTGACACCGTCTTCAACAAGTTGCGGCGCCACAGCCTGATATCCCTGGGCCAATGGTTTGAGGGTATAGGCATCAACGTTGTCGTTGACCTTGAACATAAAGCGGTTGTAGCCCTGCCAAGGGTCTTCTTCGTTGGCTTGCGCCAGTGCAGGCAGCAAGAGCACGCCGGTACAGGCAATCAACAGGCTCAGTCGTTCAATCCAACTCGCACCGGTTACACGCATCACAGTCGCTCCTTGAAAATGCTTAGACGGCCGCAGGCCGTCAAATCAGGCCGAGCAGTATAAGGCGGCAGCCCACTAAATAGGCAGCATAGCGGACGATCAAATAGCTGAAAATCTTACTGGCTGTTGCCATACAACTCAGCATTCAGCGACAACACGCATAGAAATAAAGCCTTCATCTGTTTGTAACCTGGAACCGTTAACCTGGACTAGACCATTTTCAAGGACGGCCCATGCAAACGCCCACCACCTCGCCCGCCTTCAATGCCATTCTGTTTAGCCTGTCCGGCTGCCTGGTGGACTTTGGCGCTCGCACGGCCCCGCTCACCCTGCAACGCCTGTACCCGACCGCGGTAAAACTGTCGAACCTGCCAAACGCTCTGGGTCGCGAACCGGAGCCAGCAGAGTGGCTGACATACCAGCAAGCACTGTGCGAAACCGCACGCGCACAGGCTGAAGCCACTGCATCTGCCCTGCCCTTGCTTGAACAGCTGCGCCAGCAAGCGGTGCCCTGTGCCTGGTTAGATGAACTGCCGCGCGATGCCAGCATCAGCCTGGCGGATGCACTTCCAGAATGGCTTCCTGGTTTCCCGCCCCACCACCATCGCCCATGGCCAGCTCCAGATGCCATCTGGCTCAGCCTGATGGCCATGCACGTTGAGCAGGTTGAAGGCTGCGTACTGGTCAGTGGTGAACCGCGCCTGCTGCAAGCCGCGCTAAGTGCCGGCATCTGGACCATAGGTTTGGCCATCAGTGGCCCATTGTGTGGCCTGGCACTGGCTGACTGGCAAAGCCTGCCAATGGGCGAGCGCGATCGCCTGCGCAGCCAAGCCACCCTGAGTCTTTACCGCCTTGGCGTACACTCGGTAATTGATCAACTCAGTGACCTACCCACCTGCCTGGCGGACCTCAGCCTACGTCGGCACAAAGGTGAAAAACCTTGAAACAGCGCGCCAGGCCTGTATTGCTCGGCGCTTGATCCAAAGCAAGCAAAGCCTTCCGGCTTGGATTAACCTGAAGACATGCCGAACCTTTCGCCCCCGCGCAAGGTCAGTCAATCAGTTGATCACCAAAGGGAGAACCTCATGCCTGCAAGCCGCCTGCAGCAACAACTGCAAGACCTGCGCGACCAACTGGCCGAGCAACCACCACTGACTGAAGAAGAACGTGCTGAACTGTTTGTACTGACTCAGGAAATTGAACTGCAGTTGGCCCGCCAAGCTGCAGCTGCCCCTGACGCAACCCTTATCGACGGGGTCAACCTCGCAGTGGAGCGTTTCGAAGCCAGCCACCCGACCCTCGCAGGCACCCTGCGTAATATCGTGCAGAGCCTGGCCAATATGGGTATTTAAACGCATGTAGCACTAACGAAAACCCCAGCACTTAGCTGGGGTTTTGCATTATTGGCGCACCAAACGCTGATTATCTGGGCTGATGGGCCCGCTGCTGCGATAGGGATTGATATCCAACCCGCCACGCCGCACATAACGCGCATACACCGTCAGGTGCTCAGGCTTGAGCAGGCGCTGCAGGTCGAGAAAGATTCGCTCCACGCACTGCTCGTGAAAATCCGCATGCTGGCGAAAGCTCACTAAGTAAGCCAACAGGCTGGCGTGATCCAGCGCCAGGCCACGGTACTCCACTACCAGCGTGCCCCAATCCGGCTGGCCGGTGACCGGACAGTTGGATTTGAGCAGATGGCTGTGCAGGCTCTCTTCGACCACTCGCGCGGCATCACAGCGCAGCAGCTCAGGCTGCGGCTGCGCATAGTTGCTGATGGCTACATCCAGTTCGTCAATGCAGATACCTGGCGCGGCCTGAACACCATCAGCCGTTACCTCTGCCAGACTGCGCACACGTACGCCAACCGGTTTGCCGGCAGCTGCCGAGAGGTCCCGTACCAGTACCGTCACCAGTTCGTCAGCGCTACTGAACACTGACTGGTTCAGCGAGTTGAGGTACAGCTTGAAGGATTTCGACTCGATGATATTCGGCGAGTCGGCGGGAATAGCGAACTCGCCCATGGCCACCACCGGTTTGCCCGACGGCAACAACCAGGACAACTCGAAACAGTTCCAGAAATCCACGCCCTGATACGGAAGCGTCTCGGCGCTCAGGCCCAGCTCGGCCCATTTCGCGGCACGCGGAATAGGGAACAACAAAGACGGGGTGTAGGTAGCGATGTATTCGCTGGATTTGCCCAGTGGCGAATCTTCGGCGGCGGGATGCATGGAGAAAACCTGGCTAGTCGAGACGCGGTGATTGTATACAACTTTCAAAGCAGATTCAGTGTGGCAAGACCGAGGCCGGCCTTGCCACAGCAGCATCAGGCCAGCTCAGCCACCACCGCTGCCAGCGCCTGGGCGGGATTGGCAGCCTGGCTAATCGGGCGGCCGATCACCAGATAATCCGAGCCTACATCCAACGCCTGACGCGGAGTCAGAATACGGCGCTGGTCATCCTGGGCGCTGCCGGCCGGACGAATCCCCGGCGTCACCAGTTGCAACGCCGGGTAAGCGAGCTTCAACGCTTGCGCTTCCTGAGCCGAACACACCAGGCCATCCAGACCGGCCTGTGCCGCCAGCCCAGCGAGACGCAGCACCTGCGACTGCGGTTCGAGATCCAGGCCAACGCCCGCAAGGTCTTCGCGCTCCATGCTGGTCAGCACGGTGACGCCGATCAACAACGGCTTGGCCCCAGCGAGCTTGTCCAAGGTTTCACGGCACGCCGCCATCATGCGCAGGCCGCCCGAGCAGTGCACATTGACCATCCACACGCCCATCTCGGCAGCTGCCTTAACGGCCATGGCAGTGGTGTTGGGAATATCGTGGAATTTCAGGTCGAGAAACACCTCGAAGCCCTTGCCGGCCAGCACGTTGACGATCTCCGGTCCGCAACGGGTAAACAGCTCCTTGCCCACTTTTACCCGGCACAACTTGGGATCAAGCTGATCAGCCAATGCCAGCGCGGCATCACGGGTCGGGAAATCCAGGGCAACGATAATTGGGGTCTGGCAAGCGGACATGGGCGGGCTCTCGGGCAAGACAAATTCGGCGCGCATTGTAGCGGATGCGCCGCAGGCTTGCCGCTCCGGTGATCCGCCCGCGTCGATACGCTAAGACAACGCCTAAACCACAAACGGCTAGCAGTGGCTTGGCAGGCGCCACTGCCTCTCATCGTGCGTAATTAGCGCCTGCCAGTTGACCCAAGCGTGTTTGCACTCGAACAGCACGCTGTGGACGATTTTTAGCCACCGGAACTCAAGCCCAGACGTTCACAGCATCGGCATGTAGCGTCCACCAATCAGCGCACCAGCGGGTCATCCCAGAATGAACGCTCGCTTTCCTGAATAACATCCGCACGGCTTAAACCCAGATCCTTCAACGCTGCATCATCAAGCATCGCAAGGCGCCGCCGCTGCTCGGCCAACTGCCACCAGCGGGCAAACTGGCGACCAAGCGCACGCAGTATTTCAGTCGGCCGACGGCTCTTTAAGCGCCCAGCACTGACTATTGCATAACCTTTTTGACCTTTCATCTCGTCGCCCTCCTTGTGGGGTTGGCGACAGTCTCGCGCTCGACTTATGATCAATCCAACGAATGTTACTTATGCAATGCATCTCAGAGATTGATGTATGGCCAGTTACCCGAGCATCGACAGCGAACTGCTGCGTACCTTTGTCGCGATTGCAGATCACGGTGGCTTTACACGCGCAGCGGAAATGGTCAACCGCACCCAATCAGCGGTCAGCATGCAGATGAAGCGCCTGGAAGAAGACGTGATGCAGCGTCCACTGTTCATTCGCGACGGCCGCCAGTTCAGCCTCACAGCCGAGGGCCAGCTGTTGCTGAGCTATGCACGGCGTATTCTCAAGTTGCACGCCGAGGTGATGAACAGCATGCGCGAGCCGCATATGGTCGGTACCGTGCGCATCGGCACCCCGGACGACTATGTGATGCGCTTTATGCAGGGCATTTTGGTGCGGTTCGCCCAGTCCTATCCGCTGGTGCAGGTCGAGCTGCACTGCGAACCGTCCTTCCAACTGCTGCAGCGCCAGGACCTCGACTTGACCATCGTCACCCGCGAGCCAGGTACCGAAATCGGCCAGCTGTTGCGCCAGGAACACCTGGCCTGGGCGCAAGCGCGCAACGCCAACCTGCATGAGCTAGAAACCCTGCCGCTGGCGATGTTCAACTCGCAGTGTTTCTGCCGTTCCTGGGCCTGCAACGGCCTGGAAGCGCTGGGGCGTAACTTCCGCATTGCCTACACCAGCCCCAGTCTGTCGGCGATCATGGCAGCGGTCAGCGCCGGCCTGGCGATTACCGCCCAGCTGCAAAGCCTGATCACCCCAGACTTGCAAATTATTGGCGAGGCTGAAGGCATGCCGGCCCTGCCCTCTGCCAGCATCGTGCTGCTGCGCAACAGCAATACGCAAACCCAGGTCACCGAGACTCTGGCCGAACAAATCGTCGAAGGTTTCAGACTTTAAGCGCGAGCAATACCGCGCAAAGCAGCAGAAAACCGGCAAATAGGCCGCGCAATACCCGCTCCGGCAACGCATGCGCGAACTTCACCCCCCAGCTGATGCTCAACAACCCGCCCAGCGCCAAAGGGGCGCCCAGCAACCAGTCGACGTGATCATGCGCGGCATAAGTGGCCAGGGTGACCGCAGTGCTCGGCGCCGCCAGCGCCAGAGACAGCCCTTGCGCGACCACCTGGCTGGTGCCGAATACGGTGGTCAACACAGGCGTTGCTAAGACAGCTCCGCCCACACCGAACAACCCACCAAGCAAACCGGCGCCGCTGCCCAATAGCGTCAACCAAGGCCAGGGATAACGCATGCCCACAAACAGCATGGCAGGCTTGCTGTACAGCCGAGAGAGGTTGTAGACCGCCAGCAACACCAGGAAGACCACGAACCCATGGCGCATGCGCTCGGCGTCCACAGTGACTGCCCAGCCAGCTCCCAGCACGGCAAATATCAGGCTGGGCACCGCCAGGGCCAACGCATGCCGCCAGTCGATACGGTTGCGCTGGTGATAACGCCACAGCGCCAAAAGCACATTCGGCACCACCATCACCAGCGCCGTACCCTGAGCCAGCTGTTGATCCAGGCCAAACAACACGCCGAGCGCCGGAATGGCGATCAGCCCACCGCCAATCCCAAACAGACCGCCAAGAGTGCCGAGGGCCAGTCCGAGCAGAAGGTTCAAGGCAAAATCGAGCAAGGTCATCGGTAGGCTCCAGAATGAAGCTGTACAGCCTAATTATTCGCCACTAGCCGCGAAACGCACAGCAACGCAAAATAGCTATGCATATAACGCACAGCAGACCTTGACCATGAACCCCGATAGCCTGACCGACCAACTCAGCCTGTTTCTCGATGTGCTGGAAACCGGCAGCTTTTCCGCCGCAGCCCGGCGACACCCGCTAACGCCCTCGGCTGTGGCACGGCGCATCGATGCCTTGGAACGTTCGCTGGGCAGCAACCTGTTCAGCCGCAGCACCCATGCCGTACGCGCCACCTCCGCCGGCCTGGCGTTTGCCGAACGGGCCAGGCGCATTCTCGCCGAGTTACATCTGGCCCGTGCCGAAGCTGTATCACTGAGCAGCGCGCCGGAAGGGCTGATCCGCATCGACGCCCCGGCACCGTTCGGCCGGCGCCATCTGGCCCCCGCGATAGCCGAGTTTCTGGTCGCTTATCCTGGGCTGGATGTGCAGTTGCGCCTGATCGACAGCTTCGTCGACCTGCATGGCACGCACCTGGGTGAGGTCGACCTGGTGCTGCGCATCGGCCCCCTTGCCGACACACGCCTGGTCGCCACGGCGCTGTCGCCGATGGTGCGGGTCGTCTGCGCCAGCCCTGACTACCTGGCACGCCGCGGCGTACCACGCAGCCCCGGCGAACTGATGGAGCATGACGGCCTCGATTGGGACAGCCTGGCCCCGCCTTATGCCTGGCGCTTTGAACAGGATGGCAAGCTCCAACTGTGCCGCCCCAAGCGCCTGCGCATGACTGCCAACAATGCCGAGGCGCTGTTGTTCAGCGCCCTCGCAGGCTTGGGCATTGCCCATCTACCAACCTGGTTGATAAGCGACTATTTATTGCGTGGTGAATTACGGCCGCTGTTCTGTGAAAACGGCCTTCCGGCGCCCGAACCCAGCGGTATCTACGCCCTGCGTCTGGAGCGTGAAACCGACTCGCGCAGCCGCTTGTTGTTGGAGTTTCTCAAGGCCCGCTTCGGTCCAGTAGCGCCATGGGACCTGGCACTGCAAAGTGGCCTTCAACGTGGCTAAAGGCTGATACAGCACGCATAAAAATGATCGGGAATCTAGTTCAGCGTCGCGCAGCGACGACCCAAAGGCTGGCCGTCCTAGATGGCTGGCCATAAAAAAGCCCGACGCTAGGTCGGGCTCTTTCTTCTCGCCGTTAAAGCCGATCTTAGACCGGTGCTTTAGCGCGGGATTTATACTCACCGGTACGGGTATCGATTTCGATCCAGTCGTCGATGTTGCAGAAGTCAGCAACTTTGATCTCGGTGCCGTTGCTCAGCTTAGCTGGCTTCATCACTTTGCCAGAAGTGTCGCCACGGGCGGAACCTTCGGTGTAGGTGATCTGGCGAACGATGGTGGTCGGCAGGTCAACCGAAACCACTTTACCTTCAAAGAATACGGCTTCGCATACGTCAGTCATGCCATCGACGATGTACGGCATTACGCTTTCCAGATCGTCTTTGTTCAGCTCGTACTGGTTGAACTCTTGGTCCATAAAGACGTAGTTCGGCTCGCTGTAGTACGAGTAGGTCACGTCTACGCGATCAAGGATCACCGGCTCCATTTTGTCGTCGGCTTTGTAAACAGTTTCAGTCGAAGAGCCGCTCAGCAGGTTCTTCAGCTTCATTTTAACGATGGCGCTGTTACGACCGGACTTGGTGAATTCGGCCTTCTGGATCAGCCAAGGTTGGCCGTCAATCAGGGCCACACTGTTGGGCTTCATTTCTTGTGCGGTTTTCATACGAATATCCGGGTTTGGATGGAATTACAAAATTCTTGGTCGCGTATCATAGCCAATTTAGGTAAAACTTCACCAGCGCCTCGGCAAGATCAGCCTGAGAAGCCCGTTGCAGACCCCACTGTTCGGCGTGCTCCTGCTGCTCGGGCCAGCGTTGCAGCAGCTGACTCCAGCTTTCTTTGACCGATTGACCGGTATTCCAGGCATGCCACAGCTCGACCAAGGCACGCTGTCCATCCGCTGATAAACCCGCTTTATAGTGCGCAAGAAACGCATCTAGCTTTTCCAGGTGGATGTCATCAGCCTGTTGGTAGATGTGCCAGAGCAGCGGCCGGCCAGCCCATTGCGCACGCACAAAGGAGTCCTCGCCGCGCACCGCATTGAAATCACAACTCCACAGCAACCGGTCGTACTGGTCCTGCTGGATAAACGGCAGCACCTGGATATGCAGCTGACCGCGCTGTTGCATATCGCCAGCGCGCAAGGCTGAGCAACCGAGCCACGTTTGCAGGTCCTGCAAAATGCGCCCTTCCGGCACAAGCAGCTGATTGGCCTGAATATCGGCAGCCAGCACGTCCAGCCAACTGGCCAGCGCGGCGTTCTCATAGGCGAATAGCGAAATCAGCCGCGCGCCAGGCAATGGCGTTACGCCGATACTGCGCAGAAATACCTCGCGAGCACCGCTGTCCGCCTGAAACGCACGACGCTGCTCAAGCAAATCACGTTCGCGCAACAAACCGCCGCTGCCGGCTGTAAATCCAGGAAAGAAGAAGAACTTCGACAAGCCGTTGGACTGCAGAGATGGCAAACCGTGGCAGCCCTCAACCCACTCCTCGGCGCTCAGGTATTCAAGGTTGAGCCAAAGCGGTTTCTGCGCACGCCGTGCCATCGCAGCTATATAAGAAGCGGGCAACTCACACGCAAAAGCCTCGATCACCACATCAGCGGTGTCTACGGCCTGCCAATCATCGCCCCACCAGCAGACTTCGACGCCTTGCTGGTGTTGTCGTAGCGCAGCCACATCGGCCTGAGGGCACAGCCACGCAAACGCACTCAAATCATCCACCCACAGCCGCACAGCCAAGCCATGCTCGGCCACTAACTGTCGAGCCAAGCGCCAGGTAACCCCAATATCGCCGTAGTTATCGACAACGCTGCAGAAAATATCCCACGTGGGGCGCATGGGTGGCTCCGTTATGTAGTGCACTCACCTTAAAGACAGCCAAGCCTTCAGCAAATGCCAGAAACGAAAAAGCCCGACACAAGGTCGGGCTTTTCGTCAATCAATCTGGCGGTGAAGGTGGGATTCGAACCCGTTTCGACACCCCTCCGTTGCTGACCTTTGTTGGATAAAACCAGCAAGTTAGCGCCGCTTCAGCTCGCCATTCTGGCCAATGCTGACCTTCTCTGGCTAGTGATTTCGACACTTTTTCGACACGCTGTCTAGACAGTCATTGAGCCTACCAGTAGCTTCTGATTGTTAGATCTACGTAACCAAACGGAGAACCACATGAACCTCGCAGATGAACTCAAAGCTCAAGAAGAAAAACTTCAGAAGCAGATTTCCGTAAAAAATGGCAGCATCGTTATTAACGTCAGTTACGAGTACAACATCGAACTATCTCGGTGCGACACAGCAGAAAAGCTTCTTCACTGGGTTTGGCACCTCACGGAAAAGTCTTGGATGACAAACGATGTTATGCGGCGCTTCATTGAAATAGCTTGCCGAGAAAACAAAATAGAAATGGTCGATGCATGATCTATCAATGCGTTCACTTCGTTCACTTGGACCGGCTATATCCGGCCTCTTTGCTTAATCGTTAGGCATATGGAAAAGATCTGGAGCATTCTAAGCGCAGCACCATCAGGAGCCTGGGTTGGCCTATTAGGCGTAATCTTTGGGTCATTACTTACAACTCTTGGCGTTTGGCTAACCAACAGTTCTAACAGAAAGCAATTGAAGCTACAGCTTGAGCACGAAAAGCGACTACAAAGCCAGCAGCTAGCAAAAGAGCGCCTCGAAGAACTATATATTCTGGTATGTCACTGGCAACACGGTATGTTTAGCAACTTTATGAATTTAACCCTCGTAATGAAGGGGCATACCGATTACAACCAATACCTCGACACTATTATAAATGAAAAGCCATCTAACCGCGTCGACTTCAGCCGCCTTGAAATGATCCTTGGCGTTTACGGCGAGCAAGTGCAACCCGCATATGACGCCACGCTTAAAATACGAGATTATATTAATTCTATAGAATCAGATCATAAGTCTGCCTATCGCCACGGCAAACCAGGTGAAGCTTTTCTCAAGCCTTTCAGTGATGCTCAAATAGAATTTGGTACAGCCTGCGATGTATTAAAAGACAAAATTGCTCTAGCCGCACGAGAAGCCTAAAAAGTGGTTCAAGCCCTTCGCCTCCTTCACTCGACACCTGCTAAAGTCGACCCTTTAACTAAACGTCATTCCAATTAACTAAAATCATATTGAGACTAAAATGATTCGAACAAATACCGTTTGTCCAAAGTGCGGCTCAAAAAGCACACCAATAAAAGAGAAGATCATGGGCCAGGACACCCATGACCTTATCTGCTGCGACTGCAAACACATTGGATGGTGGAAGGATTTCCAACCAAAAGAGCAACAAGAAAATATTGTCAAGCAAGACTAATATTACAAAACTTTGTCCGGTAAACCGCCCCTTATTTTAACTGTTACCCTAGAGCAGCTCCTTTCTTGCATCTAGCCTTAAGTACAAGGAACGCACATGAAGGTCAAAGAACTAATTTCCGAGCTAAGTAAGCATGACCAAGATCTTGAAGTCATTTGCTTTACCGAAGACGAGAAATTTTTACAAGAAAACCACCTATTCCGACTAATAGAAATCGAAAGTATCAATGTCGTAGCAGGAGAAAAGCGTCGAGGTGACGATGGAATACCAACACTTAAACTTGGCTCTGATGGCTATAGCGAGAAGCATGTAATGATAAATCTACTTACAGACTTCTGAAGCATAACAACTGATTAAAATATTTCGCTTCGCTTACTTGGGCCGGCTAAAGCCGACGCCTTAACCAAACGTCAGAATAAAAAAGAGATTACCCATGTCTGAGAACAACAATGAGCGCTTAGAGTCATTAAAGTCTCTATACGAGATAAGCATATCTACAAGAAATTTTGAAATAAGCCAGCTAATTCAGAGAAACAACTTCTTCATGATTTTTCAAGGTGTTTTGCTGGCAAGCGTAATACAATCCGAAAATAGCAGACCACTTGTTGAGTTTATTGTTTGTGCTACGGGGCTCACTGTTTCTTTCTATCAAATGCAAATGGCAAGCGGTGCGAAATTCTGGCAAGAATGGTGGGAAAGTCGGGTTGAGTACTTTGAAAAACTTCTCTGTGAAAAAATTCAAAGCACCAACAGTACAACCGAAACTCATGAACTCTTCACTGTACCAATAAAATCTGTAAAGGAAGCCGTCGGCGCAAGACTTTCGTCTAGCAATCACAAGATAACAAATTCGCTAATGCTCGCTCGATACTCAGTTGGACGCGCCCCAATGAAGGTAAGCATTGCATTGATCTTCACTTGGCTTGTATTAATGGCTTCAACACTAAACTGGTCAGCCTTGAGTTTTATACCCGAATTAATAACTGGTTTTCCTGTTAAGCAAATAGCTAATTAGCTTGCCTCTAAAAACTTATTCAGCCCGTTCGCTCCGCTCACTGAAACAGGCTAAAGCTTAACTCTTAACCAAATCTTATAAACATTAAACCCAGGATCATTCATGATAACTAACAACCCTGCAGCCAGACTGCTAAATATCTTAGAGAAGGGTAAACAACTACCCCCGGACATGAATTGTCGAAAAGCTTGGTGCTCACTTCTTTCAGTCGACGTAAACGACAAAGCAATTTTGATGGGTCGCCTTGGCAAAGTCATGTCACTTTCCACCGAGATACTAGCTCGACTTGAAAATATAGACGGAATAAGAATTGAGCGCTATATCCACTGGCAAACACCCTTAGACAGTGCATTCTCACAAAATAATCTTCAAGGAAAGTGGCTTGGCTTTAATCAATTCGTCGATGATCACGTCATTAATTATTTATCAATGACATCTGATCTTCTTTCACTGAGGGCACCAGACCCTACCATTTCAACTACATCACTAGAGTCAATTCTTTCTAACTCTAGAAGTCTTATTGAAGAGGTAAAGTCATCTGACATACCCCCAAAAATAAAAGATTTCATGATCAAACAACTCTATAAAGTTTGCATGGCTGTTGAGGAATATGAAATCAATGGTGCAGAATCAATTTCAAGCGCCGTAGAGTCTGCTTTTGGATATGGACTCCTTCATGGCGAAGCTGTGGAATTGACAAAAACAAACTCGACTTCTAAGAAGTTCTGGCAGCAGATGGCCAACATAGCTTTAATCGTTTCAATATCAACTGGCGTTCAACAACTTGCAGCACCAATTGTAAATCTACTTCCTGAAATAAATTTTTCAGCCGAAGATCCTGCTGTTGTAACCGACAACGAACGCCCTAGAAGTTAGAGCGCATAAAACTGGCTCACTCTGGAGCGGGCCAAATCAAGGTAAATCACAAGACTCTTTCTTTTTCTGCGCATTTCGTTCTGATGGGTTATATCTGTATTGATTCCACCAGAATTTACACGCATCAGAAGAATAGCGTTTTTCCTGCTGTACTCGTGCAAGCTCGGCGTTTCTGATTGCTTGTGCCTGGGCTTCTCTTTGTTGCCTCAGCCGCTCTGCTGAAGCCATTCGTTGCTGCATCTCGGCTTGTGCCTGCTTCGACTGCAAAGTGGCTTCTCGAAAGCTCCGCTCCATGTATATCGCGGCTTCGTTTAATGCGGCCTTTAAGCGCTGCTCTTGTATGTAGTCATAAACCAGCTTTCCGCCCCATATGCCACCGACAATGATCATCGCAGCCAGGATGATGGCGTGGCTTGTGTCCATGGGTGGATGTGCGCGCCTGGCGCTAACTGCTCTGTAGCCTCGACGTTCGTTGCGATCGTCAATTTCTTCATCCATGTCGAAGCTGAGGACTTTCAGCTGGTCATCGATGTCACGTTTATTCATTCCTAGATTCCCTTCTAACCAACCTGACTCAATGCGTTCGGGCGTACCAGCGCCTAGTCACTTCCTTTGTGATCGCTATCCCGCGTTTGGACTGCTCAAGTTTCGGTTCGCTTCGTCGTAATCTGGACTTGTCTGCCCGCTTTCAGGAATTACCTGACCGCTCGCTATCCATAGAGCGTAATGCGGAAATGCTCTGACCAGAACGTCTACTTCTTCCGTGCTTACTCGCACAGCGCCCTTACTCACGTTTAGCCATCGGCTGTAATCGGTGCCACTCAGCTGGCTGAGTTTTTTTGGGCCGATTTTCTTGATCAATAGCCTTGCTCTATCTGCCGAGCTTTCCATATAGAAAAATAAAACCAGATCTAAAAGGTAACTATTGACGCGAGGTATCATCGCGTCAATAATTGACTTGAGGTAATTATTGACTTGAGTAGCAGCTCAAGCGTTTTCCAACAAAGACCAACATAGTGCAGGAATGGCCATGAATGGGGAAGGAATCAACCTCACGCTGAAAGACCTTTTGACACCACCTCCGGTGATGCCTTGGCGCGAGTTCGCGAACTGGATTCGCATGAATAATGACCACGACATTGTTTGGGGCTGGATACGCAACGGCTATATCCCCTCTCACAAGGTCGGCAAACACGTCATGGTCAATGTGGCGCTGCTCACCCAGCACCTCATGGAAAAGGAGTTTCCGGGATGAAACTTGAAACCATCCAAGCCTTAGCAGACCGCTGCGGCGTCGCTTACGAAATCGCCCACAACTGGGCTATGCGCGGCGCTATCCCCACCATAAAGCTCGGCAAGCGCCGCATGGTGATCATTGACGATGGACAATTACCTCCGCCGCCCACATGCACCGGACTGCGACTGCTCTGTCTGCTGGTCAAAGGTCGAAATGGCCAAGCCCGATCCTTGCCCGTCCACACCCTGCGACCAATGCCGCCCCGCGTCTGCCCGACCCGTGCGCACGCTCAAAATGCGCCTCGTCGCTGGTGCCTGGACGCCCTTGCTTTCCCAATGGGAAATCACACCGGCCTTTACCTGCGCCAAACACACGCCAAGCGACCGACCGCCCAAGTATTGGAGCGTTGTGGCCAATATCGGCAAGCCCGTGCCTTTCGTGCCGCTTCACGAACCTTTCGAGCTGGTGGGGTGAGCCATGTGTAGTTCTTTCATCGTGATCGGCGAGTGCTTTTACTGCGACGAAACGCTGATTGAAGACCGTAAAGACTTCAACGTGGCTGACCTCCCAGACGTTTTGGTCTGCAGCTCCTGCGAATCCGTTCATGCCCTGCGCCTAGCTTCCGTTGGCTGCTCCGAAGGTTCGCAGGTGACTAAATGAACGTTTCCTTCCGCGCAGGCCGCTATCTGGTTGCACTGCTCTGGAGCTGGTCGCTACCGGCCTTTATCGGTGCTGTCGTCGGCTTCCTGTTCGCTACGTGGCAAGTGCTGGAAGTCCTCAAGGCCAGTGACGAATTGTTATTCGATGCCCTGGACGCCTCCATAACCCGAGTCGCCGAATCATGCGCCATCCCGCCTGATCCGCCCGACTTGCTGTCGCCGCCTGTGTCCGTGACTGGCCAACGCCTAAACCCCGGCCAGCCCACGCACTCACCGCCAGTCGCGGGCGCAGGTGGCGAAACGGGATGACAAGGGCGCGGCCCTTGGTGTCCACCGCATAACAGTTCAACGCATCACCCGGCTTTAAACCCCGGCAAGCCGAAACAACCCAGCAGATTCGAACTTTGAAAGTTCACCTGCTCGGGATCGCTCGGCCTGCAGAAAGGCAAAACCGCGCACTAACGCGCAACTGAAAAGAGGAAATACCGATGGCTCGTTCAACTATGGAAGTTGCATTTCTCGGCACCCAAATGACCCAGGTCGAGGACACCAAATACGCCAAGGTCTTCTACGGCGATGAACCGGACGGCAAGACCGAACACGGCCTGTCCATCATCGGCATGGCTATCTCCGAAGATGCCGCCGACGAAGTGTTTAACGCCGGCTCCCAGTTCGAACCCCTGCAACTGGTGCGCATCACCTTCGACGTTGCCCGTGGTGGCCAGAACAAGGGCAAGAATCTCGCCCTGCACATCGAAGCGGTAGACAAGCCAACCGCCCGCGCTGCGGCCCCCCAAGCCAACGCCCAGCAGCAAGCCAAACCAGCGGCCCAGGCTGCTGACCCGGCCAAGTCCTAAGCAGGCCGGATCCCGTGGTGTGGATGTTCTGCAATCACTGCCGCAAGACCTCGCCGGCTACTAGCTGGCGTGTGATCTGCGCGTGTCCGCACTGCCGGAGTCCCCTGTGAACTTTCTGGCCTGCGAGGGCGAATGGGTGGCCGGCCCAGGTGGTGAACCCATCTGCGCCGGTCAACTGCTCAACCTCACAAGCGAGGAAATGCAGGGCCTGTATGGCACTGCACTCAGTTGGGATCAGGTCAGCGAGCTGCAGGGCGAAACCATCGTGCTGTTTGCCCTGGTGTTCGGCTTCCTGGTTCTGAAAAAAGTCCTGAAATAGCGAGGTAACAACCATGAAAAACAAACTGCAAAACCTGAAACGCTCCCTCGGCGCTGCCGCTGCCCTGGGTGTCCTGGCCACTCAACAAGCCTATGCCGCTGTGCCACCCGAGGCCACCGCCGCACTGGATACCGCTGGCACCGACGTTGGCACCATCGGTTGGGCTGTCTTCGGCGTACTGGTCGCCGCTGCTGCCTTCAAGTACATGCGCCGCGCTCTGTAATCGCTGCGCGCTTCACCCAAGTCCCGCTACGGCGGGACTTACTTTTCAGGGCCACTCAATGAACTACGAACTCTACGTCCTGCTGGTCACCGTGGTGGCGCTGTACCTCGTATTTTTCGGGCGGGTCTGACCATGCGTACACCCCTGCTTTTGTTGCTGGTTCTTCTACCGCTCTATGCCGTAGCCAATGAAAAGCCCTTCAAGATCCGTAACCACGACGGCTTTTTTAAATCCGTGGAAGCCGCCTGTGCGGGCTTTGACTACTCAAAGATTCAACAGCCCATCGTGCTGATCAACCCGACCTATGCGGGTAGTTACACCGCGCTGCAAAACACCAATTCATATCTGTGTCAGTACAACTTTTCCTATCACCCTTACAGCAACCCCGATCAACCCATTCGCCAAGGTGGCCCGTCCTCCGGCGCTGTTGTCGTGGATACCATGCCAGCCTGTGTAGCTGGCACCGAGTCCACATACACCTGGCCCCTCGGCCGTCGTGATTCATCCGCTGAGTTCAACATCGCTCCCGGGACTGCAATCACTCCGCCTGCCTTTGCCTGCATTGATGGCTGTAAAGCTCAGCATCAATCGGTTTCTTCTTGCTTCAACGAAAGCGAAACAGACGGCTCCATCACCTACTGCGACTACAACGCCAAGCTAACCGGTGAAACCTGCACCACATCCGAAAACCAGCCCCCCGAAGTTCCCCAGCCAACCGACCCTGGTGACGGCGGAACTGATCCCGGCGATGGCGGCACCGATCCGGGTGATGGTGGTACTGACCCAGGCGACGGCGGCACCGATCCGGGTAATGGTGGAACCCCAGGGGATGGCGGCACCAACCCCGGCGACGGTGGCACTAATCCAGGGGATGGCGGCACCAACCCTGGCAACGGTGGCACGAACCCAGGTAACGGTGGCACCAATCCGGGCAATGGCGGCACCAACCCAGGTGGCGGCGACAGTGACGGCGGCAGCGCCTCCGGTCTTGCCTGCGATCAGCCCTTGGCCTGCTCCGGCGATGCCATTCAATGCGCCATTCTCGACACGCAAAAGCGCGCCCGTTGCGATGCCCTAGCCGCTGGCAACTACCCGTCACAAGAAGGCGACATCAGCGGCTTTATCAACGGCAAAGGCGATAGCGCCAAGCTCGACGAAGGCGACGGTGAAATTGATCTGTCCAGCCTGTTCAGCGGCCCCACTGATCCGCGCTTTCTGCCTGCAGCGTGCCCACCGGCCAAGACCTTCACCCTGCAAACCCAAGGTGGCCGCACCTTCGAATTTTCCTATGAGCCGCTGTGTCAGTTCGCCACCGATCTTGGCTACCTGATCGTCATAGCCGCTTCGCTTTTCTACGCCATCTACGTTGGCCGCGCCTCGGGAGGTGAGTGATATGCCTGCATTTCTATGGGTTGCCCAGTTCCTTTGGCAGATCGCCAGCCCGCTGGTGATGACCGTTTTTCGCGCCATCGGCTTTGGCTTCGTTACCTACTTCGGCTTCAACGCGCTGATCAACGCCGCCCGCGATTACATGATCACCAATATGGGCAACTCGGGGATCGTCATTCAGCAGATCCTCGGACTGGCCAAGATCGACATAGCGATAAACATCATGCTTTCCGCCGTGTTCACCCGCTTCATCATCGCGGGCATCAACAAGGCCCAGGATCGCAAACGTAATCAGGTCTGGCGCAAGCCGGGCGGCACCTCCATCGAAGCGTAAGGAGGCGCAGCCATGCTCTATATCCGCACCGGCAAACCCGGCCACGGCAAGACCCTCAACACCATCAAGGAAGTGGATCAGAAGGCCCATGCAGAAGGCCGCACCGTCTACTTCCACAACATCAACGGCCTGCAGCCTGAGCTTCTAAAGGCTTCTTGGTACAAGTTCGATGATCCCGAAAAATGGTTCGAACTGCCCAACGACTCAATCATTGTCGTGGACGAGGCCCAAGGCTGGTTTGGTGGTCGTGATCCTCGGGCGCGTCCGCCTGAGCACATCACCCGCTTCGAAACCATGCGCCATAGCGGCCATGAAGTGCACTTGATCACCCAGGACCCGCGCTATCTTGATGTGCACCTACGCCGCCTGTGCAATGGTCATATTCACTACTGGCGCGTCTTCAAATCACAGCAACTGCTGCGCTTTGAATCCGATGCTGTGATTGAAAAAGTAGAAGTGAAATCCAGCTTCAAGGATGCCGAGAAAACCACGGTACGCCTCGATAAGAAGTTTTTCAGCGTCTACACCAGCAGCAACGCACAGCACCATTTTCAGACCAAGCTACCGACCAAATTCATCTTGGCCGTGCTGGTCATCGCGGGTGCCTTCTTCATGGTCTACCGCGCCTACGAACGCTACGAAGCCGGCAAACAAACCGAGCAGGCTGCCGCCCAAGCCCAGGCCGAAACCAGCGCCCCGGCTGGTGTTGTCGATCAAGTGAAAAGCTCGGTCGGCTCGCTAATAAATCCGGTCAACAACAAGCCCGGTACAAAGGCACTCAGCCTGGATGAATACCTAGCCGCCCGTGTCCCTCGCATACCAGACGTACCCAGCTCAGCCCCCATCTACGACGAACTAACCAAGCCGCAAAGCTACCCGCGGCTGTCCTGCGTTATGAGTTCGGACGAGGGCTATATCGACCGCAACGCAAAGCGCTACCGGGTCGTCAGGACGCAAGAAAAAGCCTTTATCTGCGAGTGCTTCACCCAGCAAGGCAGCTGGCACAAAACCACCTTTGCCTACTGCAAGAACACGGTAGAGCGCGGCGTATTCGATCCGGCCCGCCCAGACCCCGGTGCGCGCCCCGATCTGCAGCAGGCCAACAACCCACCCCAGCAGCAGCCGCAACAACCCCAGGAAGCCCCCAAGGGCGTCACCGTGACCCGTATTCCCTACGAGAAAGGCCGATTCCTATGGTGATCACTCAGCGCCTTCGCTTGGCGCATTTGAGCGCATGCGCGAGGTACGAGCGCCGCGCCAAATGCGCGCGCTGACGTCCCTGTAACACGTCATATAAGTCCTAATGAAAGTGGCCATTATTGGTCAATAAAGGAAAAACAGATGAGCGTAAAAGACCAAAGAAGACTTGATCGACTGACCGGCCTGGAATGCAAACGAGGTCGTTTGTTTATCGATGCGGCCAGTGCTGCACTCACTGACCTGTCAGGCGTGCGCCTGCTCCGCTGTGGCGTCGATACCGTGCGCCAACTCTACAAAGGGCTGATCCGCCCCGAGATCATGGCCCTATTCGAAAATCCGGGCACCCTGGTCGACTTTGCGGGCCAGCGTTGGCACTCAGGCCGTGTTGGCCGTGACTCTGGTTACCAATACAAGCTGCAAAACGCTGATCTGGGCATCATCCTGTTGGTTAAGAACTTCAACGCCAAGCTGGACTGCATCGGCCCACACCTGAAAATCGAAGTGTCACCCCATGCAATCGACAGCTTGTCACCTGAACGCCTGCAGGCTCGGTTAGATTTTTACGCCTCCCAGGTACTGACTCACGTTGAAATCAACCAATGCGCCGTACACCTCGCGCTGGATCTGCAGGGCTGGACACCTCCCGCCGATCTGGTGGCCCGCATGCACTGCAAAGCCCGCGTGCAGCGTGACATAACCGGCATCAACGAAATCAACTGGGCGACCAAATCCAGCACCTACGGACGTGGCGAAACCTCGATGTTTGGCTCTGCCAACGGTGTCCAGCTCTGTATCTACAACAAGACCGAGCAAGCCCGCGCAACTGACAAGCTCGACTACTGGGAAAGCGTCTGGCGTCGTCGTGACAGCTTCGACGAAAAAGACCCCGACAACTACAACCCCGACCAAGCCGTATGGCGCGTAGAACTGCGCTATCACCACTCGATCATCCAGCAATTCGCCAGCGGCTCACTCGATGTGAGAACCGGTGAAGCCATCGACACCAGTTCGTTTGCAGCGTTTGCGGGTCATCTGGACGGCCTGTGGCGCTATGGCCTACGCCAATTCAAATTGCTCGACCGCCCTGGTTACTTCTCCCCCATCTGGACACTCATTCGCGAGGATGTACGCGTGGATCTACCTGTTGATTCCCTGCTTGAGGACACCGAATACAAGCGCTACTACAAGACCTCCCGTGGCTTCTCGGGCAAAAACGTCGAACTGTTCCTGGGCAACTTTGTCAGCCTGCTGGCAAGGGAACGGGTGGGCGCAAAAAAGGCGTTTGACCGGCTGCAAACCTGGGAATGCTGGCCGGTAATTCGCGACCACTATGCCGCCAAGGAAATGAGCGAGCACGACATATACAAGCACATCAAAAACCTACTTGAAGAACGCAACGTACGTTGGGGGCGTGCCGTCTAATGGCTATCGATCAACTACCGGACGGTCGTTGGAAGGTCGATGTAGAACCCGTCAAGGGCAAACGCTTCCGTAAGACCTTCAAGACCAAAGGCGAGGCCCAACGGTTTGAGGCGACCTGCAGAACCAAATGCATTGAAACGCCCAGTTGGTCACCCAAGCCCAAGGACAAACGCCGGCTCTCTGAGTTGTGCGACCGTTACCATGACCTGCACGGCCACACCCTGGCGGATGCTGCACGGCTAAAGCAGATCCTCGCCAAGTTGGCCAAGGATCTAGGCGACCCGGTTGCCGTTACCTTCACCGGCAACGCCTACTGCGAAACCCGGCGCATACAGCTTGATAGCGGCGTGAAAGGCAAAACCCTGAATAACCGCCTCGGCTACCTCAAGGCCGTATTCAACGAACTGCATCGCCTGGGTGAAATCGACTACCCCAACCCGCTGATCAACGTCCGGCCCCTTCGCCTGCAGGAAAGGCCCCTCTCCTTCCTGTCCGTGCCGCAAATCAACGAAGTGCTAGCCGCACTTGATGCACGCGACACAACACCCGGAATTGGCCTTGTAGCTCGCGTATGTCTGGCAACGGGTGCGCGCTGGGGTGAGGCTCAAGCCCTGACGCCTGAACGGGTGAAAAATGGCGCTGTGACCTTCGCCAATACCAAGTCACGCCGGACACGGACTATCCCCATCAGCGAAGCCCTGGAAAAGCAGCTACAGACCTACTTCAAGCAAAACGGCCTGTTCAGTAACTGCATGGTGACCTTTAGCCGGGTACTGGAAACGACCTCGATCAAGCTGCCAGAAGGCCAAGCCACCCACGTACTGCGGCACACCTTCGCCAGTCACTTTGTGATGCGTGGCGGCAACATCCTGACCCTGCAGAAGATTCTGGGCCATTCCAGCCTGACAATGACCATGCGTTACGCGCACCTGTCACCCGATCACCTGCAGGATGCTTTATCGCTCAACCCGCTGGCCGACAAATGACGTTAACAAAACGTACGTTTTGGCGTACGCTAGCCATAACGACATAGGAGGCCAAGCCCCATGCAAACCCTAACCGCAAGTGAAGCACGCACAAACCTATACCGGCTCATGGATCAATCCGCCGAATCGCACCAGCCGATCCTGATTTCAGGCAAGCGCACCAACTCTGTACTGGTGTCTGCAGAAGACTGGGAAGCGATTCAAGAGACTCTGTATCTGCTGTCAGTTCCTGGCATGCGCGAGTCCATCAAGGAAGGCATGGCTGAACCGGTCGAGGAATGTGCTAAGGATCTGGATTGGTGAATTGGCAGCTCGTCTACACAAAGCAAGCTCAGAAAGATGCACAAAAACTGGCAGCGGCTGGCCTAAAGGACAAGGCTAAAGCCCTGCTGGCGGTCGTACAGGAAAACCCTTTTCAGAACCCTCCCCCCTATGAAAAGTTGGTCGGGGATCTCGCCGGGGCTTACTCACGCCGCATCAACATTCAGCACCGTCTGGTCTACATGGTGCTGCAGGATGAACAAGTGGTGAAGGTTCTGCGCCTCTGGTCACACTACGAATAAACCAGCCTTTTCGACACTTCATCGACACCACCGAACGCCAGAAAGCAAAAAGCCCCGACAACTCGTGAGTTATCAGGGCTTTAGCTGTATCAATCTGGCGGTGAAGGTGGGATTCGAACCCACGATACGATTTCTCGTATACACACTTTCCAGGCGTGCTCCTTCAACCGCTCGGACACTTCACCGGGTCTCGACACGCATTGCTGTCTGTCGAGGCGCGCAAATGTAGCCGAACAGCCCGCTAAAGGCAAAATCTTTTTTCAAAAGATTCATGTGCTTATGCCAAATGCTGGTCCTCGGGGGAGGACTTAGCGGGATTGGGTTCAAATCGGTGTTGGCCGAACAGAATAAAGCCAAGCGAGATAAATAGGCTGAAAGCAAACAAGCCCAGCACGCCGACAGGGTTTTGGCTGCGCGGCTCACTGGCCAGCCAGAGCAGCCCGAGCATTAGCAGCAAGGCCAATGCAACGCGCCAGCACCTGAAACAGAGGGTTAAACCACGCATAGCGTCATCGCTCATGAATAAAGTGTCGACGGTAGCGGTGCATCCGCACAGCCGACCAATTGCCGATCTTGATCAAGGTCATAGCTGAAGCAGCCGCGCTCACTGACCAGCCAGTCAGCCATCGTGCTTTACCTGGCCAGTGCGGATGAGTAACGTCTGCTGCACTTCAGCACAAGGAACCCGACCATGAGCGACCTGATCAGCTACCAACTCGACGATGGCATTGCCACCCTGACCCTGTGTAACGGCAAGGTGAATGCCATCTCCCCGGATGTGATCACTGCCTTCAACGCAGCCCTGGATCGCGCCGTACAGGACAAGGCCATTGTTATCATCACCGGCCAGCCGGGCATTCTGTCGGGCGGCTATGACCTCAAAGTGATGACCTCCAGCCCGCAGAATGCCATCAACCTAGTGGCTTCCGGCTCCACCCTGGCGCGCCGCATGCTTGCTCACCCCTTCCCGATCATCGTCGCTTGCCCAGGTCATGCGGTCGCCAAGGGTGCCTTTATTTTGCTCTCGTCCGACTACCGTATCGGCGTTGAAGGCGCGTTCAGCATCGGTCTCAACGAAGTGCAGATCGGCATGACCATGCACCACGCTGGCATCGAGCTGGCCCGTGACCGCCTGCGCAAATCAGCCTTCCACCGCTCGGTGATCAATGGCGAGATGTTTGACCCGCAAAGCGCTGTGGATGCTGGTTTCCTCGACAAAGTAGTACCAGCCGAACAGCTGCACGCCACGGCGCTGGCAGTTGCCCAGCAGATGAAGAAAATCAACATGACGGCGCATAAGAACACCAAGCTGAAAGTGCGCAAGGCGCTGCTCGAAGCCCTCGACCAAGCTGTCGAGCTGGACAAACAGCACATGGTGTAAACGCATCGTGCAGCACCAGGAGCCCGGCCTTTGCGCCGGGCTTTTTGCATTTAATGGCTAAACAGTGGCAAACCGGCAAGCAATCTGCCCAGGCTGTATTACTTTTAATAAGTATGGCCAAGGAGCAGAGGCACTCACCAATCGATTCGAAATTGCCGCCGGGAGCGTGTTATGAAGATTGCCCACAAGGTTGGTCTGGCCGCGGCCATCGTGTTGTTCCTCACCACCAGCCTGCTGTCGCTGGCGCAAGTCACCCAGGTTCGCGCCACCCTCCAGAGTCAGGTGGCAGCCAGCATCGCAGAATCAAGTAACGCACTCGCCAGGCAGA
This sequence comes from Pseudomonas peli, assembly GCF_900099645.1. Lineage (GTDB taxonomy): Bacteria > Pseudomonadota > Gammaproteobacteria > Pseudomonadales > Pseudomonadaceae > Aquipseudomonas > Aquipseudomonas peli. The sequence goes on from NZ_FMTL01000001.1 coordinate 28,372, forward strand.
TCGAGAACTGGCTCAACGCCAAGCTCAAGCTGATGGATCTGATGGCGCAAAGCATCGACAGCAACTACAGCCCCGAAGAAACCCAGCGCATCGTCAACACACCAATGCTGAAGAACGAATTCATCCTGGTCTTTGGTGCCCTGCAAAGCGATGGCAAGCCGATCAAGAACAGCGATGAATGGAAGCCCGCCCCTGAATGGGATGGTCGTCAACGGCCCTGGTACGCGACGGGTAAAGACGGCACACAAGCCGTACTGACCGAACCCTATGTGGATTCCACTACGGGTGAAATCCTAATTTCTGCCGTTACGCGCATCACCAATGCCGGCGAATTTCTAGGGGTAATGGGCGGTGATATCCGCTTGAAAACTGTGGCGGATGCCGTCAACACCCTGGATTTCAACGGTGCCGGCTACGCCTTTCTGCTCACGCGCAACGGCAACATCATTTCCCACCCCAATACCGAGCAGAACGGCAAAAGCTACAGCGAACTATTCGACGGTCAGAGTCCTGCGCTGAACAAGGAACTGCAGGAAACCAGTGGCGGCGATAAGGACCTGCTGGTGTCTTTCACCCCGCTGCCTAACCTCAAGGGTATGGACTGGTACATCGGCGTGGTGCTTGATAAAGGCATCGTTATGGCCGAAGCCAATGCCCTGAGTTGGCGCGCGGTGATCGGCACCATCCTGGGGGTGATCATCAGCCTGATCGTGCTGGGTGTGCTGATGAACAACCTGCTCAAGCCCCTCGACCACCTGCACAACTCTCTGCATGAGGTAAACAGCGGTGAAGGCGACCTCACTCGTCGCCTGCCCGCCACCGGCAACGATGAAATTGCCCTGGTCTCCAAGGAGTTCAACAGCTTCCTGCAAAGCCTGCAGAGCTTGATCAGCGAGGTGATGGGCAGTTCCAGGCAGGTGCGTGAAAGCACCACACTGACCTCCAGCGAAGCCAACCAGGCGGCCAATCGCTTGCAGCAACAGCTGCAGGAGCTTGATCAGCTGGCCACCGCCATGCAGGAAATGGCCTCCACCGCTGAAGAAGTGGCGCGTAATGCACAGGCTGCGGCACAAGCCGCGCTGGCGGCCAACGAGGAGACTGAAAATGGCGTACGCGTGGTGTCGCGCTCTACCGAGGCGATCAAACACCTGGCCGATGAAATGGACGAGACCAGCCACGCGATTAACGAATTGGCCAAGCTTAGCCACAACATCGAATCGATCCTGTCGGTGATTACCAGCATTGCCGACCAGACCAACCTGCTTGCCCTTAACGCCGCTATTGAAGCGGCACGCGCCGGTGAATCCGGCCGTGGCTTTGCCGTGGTGGCTGATGAAGTCCGCTCGCTGGCCTCACGTACCCAGCAGTCGACCCAGGAAATCCGCCAGATGATCGACCAGCTGCAATCCGGGGTGAAACAGGCCGAATCGCGCATGCAGCAGAGCCGCGACACTGCCAGCAAAACCGCCGAAGAAGCTGGTGCGGCCAACGACATGCTTGGGCGCATCAGCGATGCGATCACCCGGATCAACGACATGAATCTGCAAATCGCCACCGCTGCCGAACAGCAGAGCGCCACCACCGAGGAAATCAACCGCAACACCACCAATATCCGCGACATCAGCCATGAAGTGGCCGCCGGCGCTGAAGAACAGGTGCGTCAGTGCGCCGTGATGGTCGACCAGGTCGGCCAGCAAGATCATCTGCTCGGGCGTTTCAAGGTCTGAGTTTCCCGACATCGGGCGGCACCTTCGCGTGCTGCCAGCGCCAATCGAAAAAGCGATTGGGCATACTCGTAGCGTGGATCCTGTGCCTGGCCTTGCTTAGCATCGCCCAGGCGAAACGTATTGATGTGTATATCAATGATCGCCTATCGATTCTCTGGAAGCTGCAGCAGATGCGCAGCGAAGGCATCTTTGTCAGCAGTGGACTGAACTGGTTGGTTGAAAGCCCTACTCTGTCCAGTGAATACGGGTCACATGGGCTATACACGTATCAATGAGCAGGCCTAACCCTATAAACAGGACGTTATGCAGCAGCTGGATCAAGCCCTGCTAGCTCTTGAGCAAGATGGCAGCATCATCCGCATGGCACAGCGTTACGGCTCGGTTGACCCTGGCAGCGGCTCTAAGAATGAAGCAACAAGCGGTAACGACCTCTGATCAGCATCAATTGCCGAAAGCAGTGCACGCCCGTACACTGCGCGCCTTTTTCCTATGACGGGCGTACCAAATGCTTTTTCTTCTGCGCATGCTGGCGATGGGCGTGCACTTTATCCTCGCCGGCATCCTAGGCCTGCTGCTTGGCATCTGCCGCCCGTTCAATCCGGATAACAGCCGCTTGTGCGCTCGCCTCTACAGCATCCCTGCGCAGTGGCTATTGCGCTGGAAGTTGAAGACCGATGTACAGCCACTGCTCGACCATCAGCGTTCCTGCGTGATCGTCGCCAACCACCAGTCCAACTATGACCTGTACGTGCTCGGCCGCGTAGTGCCCAAACGCACCGTAAGCATCGGCAAAAAGAGCCTTAAATGGGTGCCATTCTTCGGTCAACTGTACTGGCTGGCGGGCAATGTCTTGCTCGATCGCGGTAATGCCGTGCGTGCCAAGCAGGCCATGCTCACCACTACTGAGACGCTCAAGCACAAAGACACCTCGATCTGGGTGTTCGCCGAAGGCACCCGCAATCTGGGCAAAGGGCTACTGCCATTCAAGAAAGGCGCGTTTCAGATGGCCATTGCCGCTGGTGTACCGATTATTCCGGTGTGCGTCAGTACCTACGTTAACCACCTGCACCTCAACCGCTGGAACAGCGGCGAAATCATGATCCGCTCACTGCCTGCCATTCCTACGGCAGGCCTGACGCAGGATGATCTGCCACAGCTGATCGACACTTGCCGCACGCAGATGCAACAGTGCATCGACGCCATGGACCAGCAACTCAGCCAACGCGCCTGAGACTGCTCGCAGCACCTAGATAGCCCAGCCATATGCTGGGCTTTTTCTTACTGGCAGTATTTCGTATCGTCCACTGGGAGCGACTAAGCCGCTAAGCTGCGTGCTGAGTTCACCACCAATAAGAGAGATTTTATGGGTCGCGTTGTGGCTGCCGCCGTGTACAGCAAGGGCAAAAAAGTCACCACTATCAGCCTCGACGAAGGTAAACCGTGGTCGAAAAAACCGGGGCACTTCGTCTGGATTGGCCTACATGACCCCTGCTCCGAAGAGCTGACCAGCCTGCAGCAGCAATTCGATCTGCATGAACTGGCGCTGGAAGACGCTCTGCAGCGGCACACCCGGCCCAAACTGGAAACCTTCGGCGATGCGCTGTTTCTGGTGCTCTACTCGCCCATCCGGGTCAACGACGAACTGACCTTTGTCGAAACCCAGCTGTTCGCCGGCAGCGGTTACATCATCAGCGCCCGTTACGGCGAATCCGCACCCTATTCCCAAGTCCGCCAACGCTGCGAGGCGCGCCCGCTGCTGCTCGAGCACGGCGAAGACTTCGTGCTCTACGCCCTGCTCAGCTTCGTGATCGAGAACTACCGCCCGCTGATGGACAGCTACCACAGCGAGCTAGAGGAGGTGGAGCAGCATGTGCTAAAAAACCCGCTGAGCCAGGCCGATGTCGAGCGCATTCAGGGTTTGCGCCGAGATCTGCTCCGCCTGCGTCGCTACATCGGGCCGCTGGCAGAAATCTGCCAGGAGTTGCAGCGCCTAGAGTTTCCGTTTATCGACAAGAACATGCGGCCCTACTTTCGCGACGTGGCGATTCACGTCAACCGCCTGCTGGAAGACCTAACCGCCCTGCGCGAAATGGCTGATCACGCCATCGAAATTGGCTTGCTGCTGGAGTCCTCACGGCAAAGCGTTACCCAGCGCAAGTTCGCCGCCTGGGCCGCGATTCTGGCCTTCCCCACGGCGGTAGCCGGAATCTACGGAATGAACTTCCAAAACATGCCGGAACTGACCTGGCACTACGGCTACTTCGGGGTGCTCGGACTGATCACCACCGGTTGCGCTGGACTCTTCATCAGCTTCAAACGCTCCGGCTGGCTGTAATCATCGTCTGGAAGGATTTTTAACGGTGCGCACGGCGGCCCGCACGGTGGCGCTCATGGATGACACGCCATAAAAAGCCCGGTCACTGACCGGGCTTTTTCACACAAACGCTGCTTATTCGGCCAAACCGGCACGGCCCTGGGCGACAAAGCGCATCATCCACTCGGCCACCGTATGGCCCTGATGATCGCGCTGCAGACTGTCGACGCCCTTGGAGTAGGTCGGCTCACCAATGTGCTGCTGGCGCAGATCGAGCAGCGCGCGCGAATAGTCATGCACGAACTCGGGGTGACCCTGGAAGCACAGCACCTGATCACCGATGCAGTAGGAGGCAATCGGGCAGAACTCGCTGCTGGCCAGCAACGTGGCTTTTTCCGGTAGTTGGGTCACTTGGTCTTGATGGCTGATCAGCAGAGTCAGGTCTTCCAGATCAGGGCTCATCCAGGTTGGTTTGTTCGCCATACGGTACTGATGAATGCCCACACCCCAGCCCTGCACCGCCCGCTCAGCCTTGCCGCCCAGCAACAACGCCAGCAGCTGATGGCCGAAACACACGCCGAGCAGCTTGTCGCCCCGGTTGTAGCGCTCCAGCAGGTAGGTTTTAAGTGTCTGGATCCAGGCATCGCTGCCGAAGGAGTCTGCCTTGCTGCCCGTCACCAGATAGGCATCGTAGCGCTCGCTGTCCGGCGGGTAATGCCCCTCCATCACGTTGTACACCTTGAACTCGGCAGCAATCGGCTGACGGGCGAACAACTGCTCGAACATACGGCCATAACTGTCGTATTGGTCGACCAATTCAGGGCGAAGAACATCGGTTTCCAGGATGCAGATCTGCAGCGGCATATGGGCGGTTACCTAGGGCGCAGGAGGGTTGTTTTTCCAGCGCGCAAGCGTGCCTGCTGACAGGCTGCAAGGCAATAGCCACGGGGCAAACCCGACCAATTACCCGAGTCCCATCAGCGCCCTCGATAGTCACCATAAGCACCATTCACTTCTGTCGATAGCGGCACGCGCAGATGATCTGGCCATCGGGCACTGCGCCCACTCCACCAGAGGACACCAGCATGACCAGTTTTTCCGCCATCGCCAGCCTGCTTGCTGCCTCCGCCTTCACCAGCAGCCACAGTGCGAGCAACCAACGCCAAGCCGAGAAAGTGCAAGCCGCACAACTCAAGGCCGACCAGAACGCCGCTAGATAACTGCGCACCGCAATCAGGAGAACGCCATGAGCATCGCCCAATCGCTGAGTAACCAGAACGTCTATGGCGTGACCTATGCCACTGTTGACGACAGCGGCATCCACTTCGAGTCCGAGCTGGCCATCCAGCTTAGCGACGGCACCTTAACCACCCTGCGCATGCCCACTCACCTGAGCGAGCGTCAGGCCATCCACCAGCTGGTGTGCGGCCGTCAGGCCTGCTGACAGTTATTGCGCTGGCATCGGGCAGCTGAGGTCGCCTTCTTCACAGACGGCCAGCTGCTCCAGTTCCTTGACCCGCGCGGCGGTCTTTTGCGTCAGGCAGCCTTTAAGCACCATCGGATAGGCCGAACCGCCCTCCACCGACGCCGACTCAAACGCGCAGGCCAGGTCGCGGAATTTAATCCAAGCCAGCTGCACGTCTTTGAGTTGCTGCTTCTGCCCATCATCCAGACGCTTGCGATAATCGCCGTAGAGCTGATTCAGGCGTTTGTCCTGTGCGGCGTAGTCCGCCGCCGCGCACTGGTTAAGAGTGAGTTGATCCATGGCATTAGCGCAGTCATCCGCCCACACCGGCGCGGCCAATAACCCTAGGCTGATTGCCAGCGCACTGCTTATCCCGATTTTCATAACACCTCCTTGCGCCACACCCGCGTGGCTGTTGCAGCAGTCTAGTGTCATGCCCATAAAAAAACCGGCTCACAGGGAGCCGGTTTTCAGTACATCTGCTTTAACACGACGGGTTTAGAAGCTCTGGTTCTTCGCCGCCTTCTCCAGCAGCAACGCCGGCGGTAGGAAGCGCTCGCCATACTGCTCAGCCAGGTACTGGGCACGGGCGACGAAGTCCTTCACCCCGTACTGGTTAATGAACTGCAACGCCCCACCGGTCCAGGCCGCAAAACCGATGCCGAAGATCGAACCAATGTTGGCATCGGCTACCGACTTGAGCACACCCTCTTCAACGCAGCGCACGGTTTCGATGGCCTGGATAAACAGGATGCGATCACGCACGTCGATCTGCGAGATCTGCGCATCGCGCTTCTCAAAACGCGCCTTGAGCTCCGGCCATAGGTGCTTCTTGCCGCCCGCCGGGTAATCGTAGAAACCCGCACCCGCTGCCTTGCCCGGCCGCTTGTACTCGTTGAGCATCATGTCGATCACTGCAAACGCCGGGTGCGCGGGGATCTGCTTGCCCTCGGCGGCCAGGTCCTTGATGGTCTGCTGACGGATATGGTTCATCAGGCTCATCGATACTTCGTCGCTGATCGCCAGCGGGCCAACCGGCATGCCGGCCTTGCGCGCTTCGTTCTCGATCATCGCCGCGCTCACGCCCTCGCCCAACATGGCCAAGCCTTCGTTGGTGAAGGTGCCAAACACGCGCGAGGTGAAGAAGCCACGGCTGTCGTTGACCACGATCGGGGTCTTCTTGATCTGCATGACGTAGTCGAAGCCGCGTGCCAGGGTTTCGTCGCTGGTGTGCTCGCCCTTGATGATTTCCACCAGCGGCATCTTGTCCACCGGGCTGAAGAAATGCAGGCCGATAAACTTATCCTGCTTCTGCACCGCCGTGGCCAAGCCGGTAATAGGCAGAGTCGAGGTGTTGGAGGCGATTACCGCGTCAGCCAGCGCCGCGCGCTCAGCAGCTGCGGTGACGTTGGCTTTGAGGTCACGATCCTCAAACACAGCTTCGATGATCAGGTCGCAGCCTTCAAAGTCAGCGTCACTGACGGTAGGTTTGATCCGCGCCAGAATGCCATCGCGCTTCTCAGCGCTCATCTGGCCACGGCCAACTTTCTTCTCCAGCAGCTTGGCCGAGTAGTCCTTGCCCTTCTCAGCGGCCTCGATGGAGATGTCCTTGAGCACTACGTCGATGCCGGCCACCGCGGATACATAGGCAATACCGGCGCCCATCATGCCTGCGCCGAGCACACCGACCTTCTTGGTCACATAGGGCTCAAAGCCTTGCGGACGTGAGCCGCCGGCGTTGATTTCATTGAGCTGGAACCAGAAGGTGCCGATCATGTTCTTCGCCACCTGGCCGGTGGTCAGCTCGGTGAAGTAGCGTGCTTCGATGATCTGCGCGGTATCGAAGTCGACCTGCGCGCCCTCAACGGCGGCGCACATGATCTTCTCCGGCGCAGGGAAGCAGCCCTTGGTCTTGTCACGCAGCACGCTCGGCGCGATTGCCAGCATTTGCGCCACATTCGGGCTGGACGGCGTGCCGCCGGGAATCTTGTAGCCTTTCACGTCCCACGGCTGCACAGCGGTCGGGTTAGCGGCAATAAAGGCGCGTGCCTTGGCTAGCAAGTCATCGCTATCGCTGGCCAGTTCATGGATCAGGCCGGCCTTGAGCGCCGCATCGGGACGCACTTTCTTGCCTTCGGCCAGGTACGGCAGGGCTTTTTCCAGGCCGAGGATGCGCACCATGCGCACCACCCCGCCGCCGCCCGGCAGCAGCCCGAGGGTCACTTCCGGCAAACCGAGCTGGATGCTGGAGTTGTTCAGGGCGATACGGTGATGGCAGGCCAGGGCAATTTCCCAACCGCCGCCCAGGGCTGCACCGTTGATCGCCGCAACCACAGGCTTACCCAGGGTTTCCAGGCGGCGCAGTTGGCCCTTGATATTGAGGATCATCTGGTAGAAAGCCGGTGCGTCGGCCTTGGTCACCTTGATCAGCTCATTGAGGTCGCCGCCAGCGAAGAAGGTCTTCTTCGCGGAGGTGAGGATGACCCCAGCAATGGAATCTTTCTCGGCTTCCAGGCGGTCAACAATCTTGCCCATGGCTTCGCGATACACCGCGTTCATGGTGTTGGCGCTCTGGCCAGGCATGTCCATGGTCAGAACGACGATATTGTCCTGGCCTTTTTCGTAACGGATGGCGTCAGTCATTTTTCTTATCTCCGCCTCAAACTCTTTCAATAATCGTGGCAATACCCATACCGCCGCCCACGCACAGGGTGGCCAGGCCATAGCGCAACTTGCGCTTCTCCAGCTCGTCGATCAGGGTGCCGAGAATGGCGCAACCGGTTGCACCCAGCGGGTGCCCCATGGCGATGGAGCCGCCGTTGACGTTGACCTTGTCCTCGCTGACGCCCATGTCCTTCATAAACTTCATCACCACCGAAGCGAACGCCTCGTTGACCTCGAACAGGTCGATGTCATTGACGTTCAAGCCGGCCTTGGCCAATGCCTTGCGCGTAGCCGGCGCCGGGCCGGTAAGCATGATGGTCGGGTCGGTACTGGTCACGGCGGTGGCAACAATGCGCGCACGCGGCTTCAAGCCCAGTTCCTTACCCTTGGCGGCGCTGCCGATCAGCATCAGGGCCGAACCGTCGACGATGCCGGAGCTGTTGCCCGGGGTGTGTACGTGGTTGATCTGCTCGACATGGCTGTAAACCCGCAGCGCGGTGCTGTCGAAGCCCATCTGGCCCATCATCTCGAAACTCGGCTTGAGCTTGCCCAGGCCTTCGAGGGTGGATTCGCCACGGATAAACTCATCGTGATCGAGCAGCACGATGCCGTTCTGATCAGCCACCGGAATCAGCGATTTGCTGAATGAGCCGTCCTTGCTGGCGCGAGCAGCCTTCTGCTGCGAGCGCAGGGCAAAGCTGTCGACGTCGGTGCGGCTGAAACCTTCCAGGGTGGCGATCAAATCGGCACCAATACCCTGCGGGGTGAAATGGGTGTGCATATTGGTGGCTGGGTCCATTACCCAGGCGCCACCATCGGAACCCATGGGAATGCGCGACATCGACTCGACACCGCCGACCACCACTAGGTCCTCGAAACCGGAACGCACCTTCATCGCGCCGAGGTTTACCGCTTCCAGACCCGAAGCGCAGAAACGATTGAGCTGTACGCCCGACACGCTGACATCCCAATCGGCGACCATGGCGGCCGTCTTGGCAATGTCCGCGCCCTGATCACCCACCGGCGTTACACAGCCGAGCACGATGTCATCGACCTGGCTGGTGTCCAGGTTATTGCGCGCTTGCAGCGCCTTGAGCAAGCCGGCGATCAGGTCGACTGGCTTGACGCTGTACAGCGCCCCGTCCTTCTTGCCCTTGCCGCGTGGCGTGCGCACGGCATCGAAAATATATGCTTCGGTCATGGCGTCCTCAGACCTCCAATGGAGGGTGGCTGATGGCGCAGGTGAGGCCCGCGCCTGTTTTTGTTGAGTGGGCCTACCATACGCCGCGCGGAAGCAGGCTCAATGACCGAAGTGCTCAGGCCTATTGACCGCTCAGCTCAGACAAACGGTCAATCGCTGGGCAAAGAGCAACAATCGCGTCTAGCTCAGGGGCTGCTTGGCACCCACCTGGCACGCCTCATAACTGCTGGCAACTAGCCAGTGCGATTTAGTAATCAAGGCGTCTATAGCCGATGCCAGCCCAGCTCTACAGTTGAATCAGGTTATCGGCAATTGCCCTGTCGATTGACCGCTGTCGGCGTCGTCACCGGGTTTTGCCGGGACGGCTTGAATGATCAACACGAGACGTGGCATCGCCTCCGCGCAGTACGCAGGAGCGCGACGACCGCGCCGCAAAAAACAACAAGGCCACTCGCCATGCTCAATCCCATAAAAATGCGCCAGGCAGGCATGATCGTTTTTGCCACCGCCCTGATCCTGATTCTTCCCAACCTGACCCGACTGGTCAGCTAACCCGAATCCTGCTGCGCCTCCATCCCCACAAATGGTTCGCGTCCAGCCCCTGAAACCCTGCCCTGCCAGCCACCGTAGCGTGCGTCGGCAGTGGCAGCGCGTTTGCCAGCATCGCGCACGCAACGGCCTGTGCTAGGGTGATTTCAATCACCCCAAGGAGCCCGCCATGCGCCCCCTACTTGCCACCCTCGGCCTGCTGGTCAGCCTGCCACTACTGGCCGGCGAAGCCGAACTCAACGCCGCCGTCGTCGCCCTGCAATCGCCCGATAGCGTACTGATTGATGTGCGCACCGCCGAAGAATTCGCCGCGGGCGCATTGCCCGGTGCCGAGCAAATCGACCATGAACAGATCGCCAGCCGCATCAGCGCCATCGCCCCGGACAAAGACACGCCCATCGTGCTGTACTGCCGCAGCGGCCGCCGCTCTGGTATCGCCGAAGAAAGCCTGCGTGCCATGGGTTACAACAACCTGATCAACGCCGGCGGCTACGACGAACTGAAACTGGCCCTGGAGTCGCAGGATTGAACACACGCACCCCCGCTATCGCCCTGCTCGCCCTCTTACCCTTCACTCACCTGCACGCCGCCGAACTGACCCTGGAACTGGGCAACGGCAGCCAGCGCCTGAGCAGCGCCCAACTGCTCGCCCATCCACAGGCGCAAACCATCGAAATCCGCGACGACGTCAGCTACAAACGCAACATGCACTACCGCGCCGTGCCGCTGGCGGCGCTGCTGGAAGGTGTGCAGCCGGGTGATCACCTGCAACTGGTGGCCAGCGACGGCTTTGCCGCCGAACTGTCTGCGGCTCCTGCGCTCAGCCAAACCGCCAGCCAAGCCTGGCTGGCCATCGAAGACCCAGCAGAGCCCTGGCCCGCCCTGGGCAACGGCAAACCCAGCGCCGGGCCGTTTTACCTGGTCTGGCAAAAACCGGCCGCCAGCCAGATCGGTCCCGAACAATGGCCGTTTCAACTGGCCAGCATCCGCAAACTCGCCCCGGTAGCGCAGCGCTTCCCGCAACTACTGCCAGCGGCCGACGCCAGCCCGGCGGTGCAGGCCGGTTTTGCCCAGTACCAGAAGAACTGCATGGCCTGCCACCGCCTGAATGGCGCAGGCGACTCGCAATTCGGCCCCGACCTGAATATTCCGCACAACCCGACCGAGTATTTCAGCGGCGACTTTCTAACCCGCTATATCCGCGACCCACAGAGTTTGCGCCGCTGGCCGCAGGGCAAGATGCCGGGGTTTGCGGTTGAGGTGTTGAGTGACAAGGAGCTGGGGGAGTTGGTTGAGTATTTGGGACATATGGTAGAACATAAAAAGCATATTAAAAAATAGATATAAATCTATAAAATTCGAATTTTGAGCAAAGGAATCGCCCAATGAATTTAGTTGAAATTCGTGTACGAAATTTCAGATCAATTGAAACTGAACAACATCTTCCTATACCAGGAAGTATAACTCTTGTAGGCCCCAACAACTCCGGCAAAACTAATCTATTAAGAGCGGTTCAAGTTTTCTTCACAGGCTACGAAAACTCGTATGGCTACTCACGCGAGTCCGATTTAACATTTGGTGTAGGTAAAGCCAGAACAAGTATTACCGCAACATTTGACGGCAGCATTGAGGCAGATAGAGAGCTTTACGAAAGCATAGATGAGCTCCACAACTTGCAAGGAACCCAGAGAACAGGGTCATTAGTCACTCTCACACTATACTTCACTGACACGAATACTCCTGTGTACAGCTTCTTTCCTAACATAAAACGCCCCAAAGCTGGCGCACAAGCCGCACAGTATTCTCGAACACACATATCTTTGGTCAACCGCCTACTGGGAAGCTTCAGCCTACATTACGTACCATCTGCCAAAGGAATAAATCAAATATATCAAGAACTTTTGAGCCCATTCCTAAAAAGAAAAGTCTCTAAAGTTATCGAACCATATATAAATGACATTCAAGAAAGTCTATCCGAAGCGGAGCAAGCACTTAACCATGAGCTTACCAATGCTGGCCTAAATGACTTTACAGCCAGCTTCTCTATACCCAGACACTCGATAGAAGAACTAGTATCTGGATTTGACTTCCTCATTTCAGACCCACAAAAAACACCTATAAATGAAAAAGGCATGGGTATTCAAACTACAGCTCTGCTGGCTGCTTTTCGGTGGATAACCAAACAAGAAGCAGAAATCAATCGGAAAGCGCTCTGGCTTCTGGAAGAACCAGAATCATATTTACATCCACATCTGGCAACCAACTGCAGCAAAATACTAGATAACCTTGCAAAAGATTCAACAGTAATAAAAACAACACACTCAATGGCTTTCGTACCACAAGACCCAAAATATATTTGCGGCACAAGCCTAAATGATAAAAATCGAACAGAGCTATCCCGATACGATACTTTTAACTCTGCAGTGTCAACAATAAGATCAGCCCTAGGTATAAAATTCGGTGATTTTTTCAATCTTGCTGAATACAATGTATTTTTAGAAGGAAAATCCGATAGAGAAATATTTAGTTGGATTTTAGAGATCATTCCGGCGGAATTATATGATTGGCCGTATCTACGCAAAGCCAGCCTCGAAGATTTTGGCGGCGTAAAACATTTATCTGGATTTTTACGAGCGACTTATCCATTTATACGGAAAGAACAGGCATGTGTTGCAATATTTGACGGCGACGATGCAGGAGATCAAGAACGAAGATCACTTCAGGGATATTTCGGCCAGAAAGACATTCCCTTCCAGCCAAACGAACACTTTGTCTCAGTTAGAAATGGCTTCCCTATTGAAGGGCTATTTCCTGACGAGTGGATTAAGGAAATATACGCAACAAACCAAAACTGGTTCGACAATTTCTCTATAGATGCGCATGGACAACTAGAGCCTTTCAAAATAAAAGATAATAAAAAGGAAAATTTACAAAAATTACTCATTGATAAGGCCGCAAACTCAGCTGATCTTGATTGGACAGAAAAATTCTGCCAAGTCTGCTCAACCATAGACTCCGCACTCGAAAAGGTTTCCCACCGTTTAAGAAACGGTGATCAGTAACAGTTTGCTTTTAGTTAAATCACGCAAGACGCGCAGACGACGCCAAACGCCCCTTCAGGAGGGTGAACAGAATCGTTGTGGAAGGGGTTGAGCGGCATGGATGCCGCGAGAGCCGCGATGGGCCAAGGATGGCCCTTCGCGGCGGGCCCCTGGAGCAATGATTCTGTTCACGTACCCTGCCGCAGGCAGGGCCGGATGTCGGGGCTAGACCTTTTGGTTCCTTTTGGGGCAATTGCCAAAAGGGACTCGCCCGTAAGGGGCGAAACCAAAATGAGAGGCTACAACCGCTTGGTGGGTTACGTGGCGCTCAAGCTCCGGGCTGAACCATCAATCTCAGATCAGCGCCACTAACCCACCCTACGAAGCCAGCGCAGCGCCTCTACTGCTGTTGCACCCGAATCATCGGTGCAACCTCCACCTGCGCATGCATCTGCTCAATGCCGCCACCCCGACGCATACCGCGTACCGGGCAGGCGTCCAAGTAGTCCAAGCCCACGGCCAGCTTCAGATGCCGCTCCGGTTTGGCCAGGCAATTGGTCACATCAAAGCTGTACCAGGCGCCGTCCAGCCAGGCTTCGGCCCAGGCGTGGCTGGCCAGGTGGTCTTCGCTGTCGGTAAACAGATAGCCCGACACATAGCGCGCCGGCACGCCCAGGCTGCGTGCGCAGGCCAGGAAGGCATGCGCGTGGTCCTGACAAACGCCCTTGCCGCCAGCAAAGGCTTCAGCAGCGCTGGTTTCCACCGCCGTAGTGCCGGGCACATAGCGAATATGCGCATTGAGGGCGTGCATCAGGTCGATCAGGCCGCTGCGGTCCGGCCGGCTGCGGCTTTCTAGCTTGGCAAACTCGCGCAGGGCTTCGTCGGCCTCGGTCAGGCGGGTAAAGCGCAAAAACGGCAGCGCCGACTGGCTTTCGTGCTCGGCCTCGCGCGCTTCGTCGATTTCCACCTGACCACGCGCACCGATAACGATGGACTCATGCGGCTCGTCCAGGGTCAGCACATGCAGGATATTGCCGTAAGGATCAACCTGCGCACGCACCGGGCGCGGCAGGCTCAGCTGCCAGCTGAGCACCTGCTGACGCTCGCTGTCATGCGGGGTCATACGCAGGTACTGGATGCTGGTGCGCACCTGGTCTTCATAGTGATAGGTAGTGTCGTGGCTGATTGACAGTCTCATGCGACCTCCAGGTAGGAGCTTTGGATGGCTTGGCCCAACTGGCGAACCAGCAGGATGAAATCGGTGAGCCAGGCGTGCAGGCCCTCGTCGAGTACTTCTTCGATGCTGGTGTAGCGCAGTCGCGCTTCCAGCTCGGCGGCCAGGCGCTGGGCTGGGCGGCCGTTGTCACCGGGCAGGCTGGCGAGCATCAGGCTGAGTTCGTCCATGCAGGCGCGCAGCGAACGCGGCACGTCGGGGCGCAGCAGCAGTAATTCAGACACTTTGCGCGTGCCTGGCGAGCCCCGGTAAATCTCGGCAAAGGCTTCAAATGAGGACAGTGCACGCAGCAGTGCAGTCCACTGGTAGTAGCTGCGCGCCGGGCGGCCATCGATTTCGTCGATGTCTTCGCCGAGCATTTCATAGCGGGCATCAAGCAGGCGCAGGGTGTTGTCGGCGCGCTCGATAAAGGTGCCCAGGCGAATAAAGCGGTATGGATCGCCACGCATGATGGTGCCGAAGGTCGCGCCACGGAACAGGTGCGAGCGCTCCTTGACCCACTCGCAGAAGCGACTGATGCCATAGCGGCCCAGGCCCTGCTCGGCGATGCCGCGAATCTCCAGCCAGGTGGCGTTGATGTTTTCCCACATGTCGGCGGTGATCCGCCCGCGTACGGCGTGGGCATTGCTGCGCGCGGCCTGCAGGCAGCAGTAGATGCTCGCCGGGTTGCTCGCATCGAGGGCGAAGAAGTGCAGCATGCGCTCGGCATGCAGCGGGCCGTGGCGCTCCAGGTAATCATCCAGGGTGCCGGTAATCAGCAGCGGCAGGGCCAGTTCTTCAAGGCCGTCACCACGTCCATCCTGCGGCATCAGCGACAGCGAATAACTGACATCGAGCATGCGCGCGAGGTTTTCCGCACGCTCCAGGTAGCGCGACATCCAGTAGAGATCAGAGGCAGTTCTTGAAAGCATGATTAGTCCTCCACCACCCAGGTGTCTTTGGTACCGCCACCCTGGGACGAGTTGACCACCAGCGAGCCTTCGCGCAGCGCGACGCGGGTCAGGCCACCAGGGACGATGCGGGTTTCCTTGCCGGACAACACGAACGGCCGCAGGTCGATATGCCGAGGCGCAATGCCGCGCTCAACAAAGGTCGGGCAGGTCGATAGGCACAGGGTCGGTTGCGCGATATAGGCCTCGGGGCGGGCAATCAGGCGCGCGCGGAAGTCTTCGATTTCCGCCTTGGTGGCCGCCGGGCCGACCAACATGCCGTAGCCGCCGGAGCCCTGGGTTTCCTTGACCACCAGCTGTTCCAGGTTGGCCAGTACATGGGACAGCTCGGCCGGCTTGCGGCACTGGAAGGTCGGCACGTTCTTCAGGATCGGCTCTTCGCTGAGGTAGAAGCGAATCATGTCGTCGACATAGGGGTATATGGATTTGTCGTCCGCCACCCCGGTGCCAATGGCGTTGGCCAGCACCACATTGCCGCTGCGGTAGCAGGCCAGCAGGCCCGGCACACCGAGCATGGAGTCGGGATTGAAAGCCAGTGGATCGAGGAAGGCGTCGTCGAGGCGGCGGTAGACCACATCCACCTGCTTGGCCCCAGACGTGGTGCGCATAAACAACTTGTCGTCACGTACAAACAGGTCCGCACCCTCGACCAGCTCCACGCCCATTTCGCGAGCCAGGAAGGCGTGCTCGAAATAGGCGCTGTTGAAGCGCCCTGGCGTCAGCACCACCACATTGGGGTTATCCAGCGGGCTGGAGGACTTCAGCGTGTCGAGCAGCAGATTCGGGTAGTGATCGATTGGCGCCACGCGCTGCGCAGCAAACAGCTCGGGGAACAGGCGCATCATCATCTTGCGGTCTTCGAGCATGTAGCTGACGCCGCTGGGGGTGCGCAGGTTGTCTTCCAGCACGTAGTAGCTGCCGTCGCCATCGCGCACCAGATCAACCCCGGCGATATGGGCGTAAAGGTCGCGGTGCAGGTTGAGGCCCTGCATGGCGATCTGGTAGCCCTCGTTGGCCAGCACCTGCTCGGCAGGGATGATCCCGGCCTTGATGATGCGCTGGTCGTGGTAGAGGTCGGCGAGGAACATGTTCAGCGCCTGCACACGCTGGATGCAGCCGCGCTCGACCATGCGCCATTCGCTGGCAGGGATACTGCGCGGGATGATGTCGAACGGGATCAACCGCTCGGTGCCCTGGTCGTCGCCGTACAGGGTGAAGGTGATACCGGCGCGGTGAAAGAGCAGGTCGGCTTCACGGCGGCGCTGGGCCAGCAGTTCATCCGGGGTATCCGCTAACCAGCGGGCAAAAGCTTGGTAGTGCGGGCGGACAGCGCCGCTCGCGTCGTACATCTCGTCATAAAAGGTGCGGGCCATGCCGTACTCCTTGTCACCCGGACATGGAGACAGCTTTGCAAGGCTCGCGCCATACAATAAAAATGTTTTAAATCAGTAACTTGAGTATTTACGACACAAGCAACGCACCAAGCCAGGGCGCAATCGTGACCGCCGAGTTGCAGGGCGCGCCATTTTAAGGCGGCCAGTCCGTAGGGTGGATAACGCTCTTTTTATCCACCGCACGGTAACCACTGGTGGATGGGAAAGCGTCATCCACCCTAGCCGAGCATCAGAACCCGGCCAGTTGCAGCCAGTGGCGATAGAAGCCTTCTGCTACGTGGTTCAGTTCGGCAACTTTGGCGGGCAGTTGGTCGAGCATCTGCGCCCTGCTCTGCTGGCTGGGTTGGCTTTCATCCAGCAGGTGATGCCAGTCGCCGAGCCACTGGCGCACCAGGGCTTCGTCCATTTCCGGGTGGCCTTGCAGGGCCAGGACTTTATCGCCCCAGGCAAACGCCTGGTTGCTGCACCAGGGGCTACTGAGCAAAGGCTGTGCGCCCTCGGGAATAGCAAAGCTATCGCCATGCCACTGGAAGATCGAGAACTGCTCAGGCACATGCTGTAACCAGGGGCTGGGCGCCGCCTGGTCCAGACGGGTCAGCGGCTGCCAGCCACTTTCGGTGTAAGGCATGCGGCTGATGTCCGCGCCTAGCGCCTTGGCCAACAGCTGGCCGCCCAGGCAGTGGCCGATCAGCGGAATATCGCGGCGGATAAAGTGCTGCAACGCGGCGACCTCGGTGGCCAGCCAGGGCAGCTGATCATTGACGCTCATTGGTCCGCCCATGATGGCCACGGCCTTGGGTCGGTCCAGATCAATGCCGTCCAGCTCACCGAGGTCAGCGCGTAACACGGTATAGGGGTGGCCAGCCTGCTGAAGCACCTTGCCCAGGTGGGCCGGCGGGCAGTAATCGATATGGGTAAGAATCAGGATGTCAGTCATGCGCCAAGTCTGAAGCAAAGCATGGGCTGGGGTCGAGGGGCGATTGGCTGGGCGCGCGTAGGCGAGGTAGAAATGACACGGGCCAGCTTATGGCCGGCCCGTGTGCAGACTTCAGGGCTGCCTTACCTCCTGGGTAACACCCCACCCATCCAGTTTGCCGCCAAGCGGCGCCACGACTGACTCCAGGTCATGCTCGAAGTCGTCGATGCCGTGGTATGTCGCGAACATTACTTTACTGACTTGCAGGTGCCAGACACCGTCATCACGCTCGGTCACCAGGGCGTGTAAAGACTCACCTCGAAATTTGCGGGTGGCCATGCGGGCCCGCTCCTCATCAGGGAAAAGGGCGTAGAACTCGATGGGATGGAAGCTGGCAAAGTCGGAGCCACCCTCCTTCATCCGCCGTAAAACCCCGTTACTGACATCATCGTGCAAGGCTGTGCTCATGAAGTGACCTCCTCAGGCGATGGACAAATTTACAGGACGCTAAAGAACCAACTAGGTGTCGATACTGCAGTGCTACGACCTGGTAAACGCTTTCCCATTGCTACCGCCAGAGCCTCAGCGGTGTTGCGGCACCGATTGCAGTGCCGCCCGAGAATCAAGCGATGTGCTGCTTGATATGTCATAAGCCAGACCTGAAACCAGGGCTGGTCAACGCAGGCTTGTTCAGGGCGAACAAGTCAGAAGCGTTAGTTGCAGACTAGTCCCATCAACGCGCATTTGCCCAGCGAAAGTTGTTTCAACCATACAGCCAATCCATCAGTCGCGACTAAGCCAGGCCATGATGCGCCGGGTCAGCCAGGCGGGCGTCAGCTGGCCGGACCAGTACAGCAGCTTGAATTGCCGGCTGATCGGTCGGTGTACCGCACGGCTGCGAGTTTGCGCCAAAGCGGCCTGAGCCACGGCTTCAGCCTCAAGATTGACGCCCAGACGGCGCAAGACAGGGGCTTGAAAGCGCTGATTTTTAAGCATCGGCGTGCTGACAAACGGCGGCATCAGGTCACCGACGCGGATACCGTGCTTGGCCCACTCCAGGTCCAGCGCCTCGGTCAGCCCGCGCACGGCGAACTTGGAGGCCGAATAGCTGGCCAGATGCGGTACGCCATAGAGCCCGGAGGCCGAGCCCATATTGATCACCTGGGCGTCGGGCGTGGCTTTCAGATAAGGAAAGGCCGCGTGGGTCATATTTAGCAGCCCCTGCACGTTGATCTGCAGAATGCGCGCATGCTCGCTCAACTCGATGTCCTCGAAGTGCCCGCACCGCAGAATCCCCGCGCTGTTGAACAGCAGGCGCAACTGACCGCCATGCAGAGCGCAGAAGTCCGCCAGGGCGACCTTGACTGCCGCCGGGTCGGCCACATCCAGCTCGGCATGCCAGACGTTACCCAACTCACCGGCCAACTGAGTCAGCGCCTGGTGGTTGATATCCAGCAGCCCAACCTGCCAGCCGTGTTGATGAAACAACCTGGCGGTGGCGGCGCCGATCCCTGACGCGGCGCCGGTAATCAGAATATTGTTCACTCAGCAGCCCCGCTCACGCAGAAAACTCACCACTTCAGCCAGGGCAAAATCGGCGGCCTTGAGCATGCCCGCGTGGGCCTGAAACACGTGCCACAGGTTCGGATAACGCTGCAGGCGCACATCCACACCCGCCGCCTGGGCCTTGTCGGCAAAACGCAGGCTGTCGTTACGCAAAATTTCGTCTTCACCAACCTGAATCAATACAGGGGCCAGGCCATGCAGATCGGCAAACTGCGGCGACAAGCCAGGGTCGTCGTGGGCCAAACCCGCCGGGCAATACAGCGCCAGGGCCTGTTCCACCCATTTGCGGTGAATCAACGGGTCACCGGCTGGCGGCTCGTGCAGCTGCGTACCGGTAAAGTCAGTGACCGGAGAGAAGCACACCAACGCGGCCGGTTGCGGCAGATCCAGATCACGCAAACGCAAACTGGTAATCAACGCCAAGTTGCCACCGGCCGAGTCGCCGCCAATCACGATCTGCTCGGGCGTGTAACCCAGCGTCAGCAGCTCCTGAAACGCGGCCAACGCATCGTCACGGGCGGCTGGGTATTGATGCTCAGGTGCCAGACGGTAATCCAGCGCGCACACATCCATCTGTCCGCGTTTGGCCAGGGTCGAGCAGATCGTGCGGTGGGTGTTCGGCCCGCCAATCAGATAAGCCCCGCCATGCAGGTACAGCAGCACCGTGCCGCGACCACTCTGTGGTTTATGCCACTCACAGGATCGCCCGCCCAAGGTGCCGGCGCTACGGGTAACGCCACTCGGCGCCGGGCTGGCGGCTGTCAGCAGACGCAGCACCGCGCGCTGCCCGGCAATCGGCATGGGTGGGCGTACCAGACCACGGAACAGCAGGCGCAGGCTGGTACGCAAAACGCTGCGCAGAAGTGCCTGATCGGCCGCCGGCGCGGTGAATTCAACGGGTGCATTCATAGTCATCAAGCTCCGGTGCGCGGGTCTGCTGGCGGTAAGTGAAGGTATAGCCCGGCCAGTTATTGGTGCTTTTGCCGGAGGCGGTTTTGTACCAGCTTGAGCAGCCCTGCTCCCATATCGTTCGATGTGAGCTGGCCTGAATCTGCTGGTTGTAGCGCTGCTGTACTGCGGCTTTTACGTCGACATAACGGGCGCCTTGCTGGCGCAGTAAATCGATGCAGCCGAGCACGTAGCGGAACTGACTTTCGAGCATATAAATGATCGAGTTATGCCCCAGGTTGGTATTCGGCCCGTAAAGAATAAACAGGTTGGGAAAACCGCTGACGCTGATGCCCTTGTACGCCTCGGCTCCGTCGCGCCAGGCCTGGTTCAGCTCCTGCCCGCCGAGGCCGCGAATTTGCATCGGCGCGAGAAAATCCGTGGCAGCAAAGCCGGTGCCGTAGATCAGTACATCGCACGAGTGCTCGCGGCCATCGGCGGTGATGATGGCGCGCTCGCCGACGCGGCTGATCGCCTCGCTGATCACCGCCACATTGGGCTGCGCCAGGGCCGGGAAGTAGTCATTGCTGATCAGGATGCGCTTGCAGCCCATGGGGTAATTCGGCTGCAGCTGGGTGCGCAGCTGCGGATCACTGATGTGCTGATTAAGGTGCCGTTCGAAGCTGAAGCGAAACAGCTTCATCAGCCACGGCATGCTGATAAACGCTAGGCCGCGAACCTCGTGTTGCAGGTACTTGAGGCCACGGTCGATGCGTTGCAGCCAGGGCAGCCGGCGCATTACCGCTAGCTCCCACGGCCGATAGGCGCGGTCCGGCTTGGCTAGCACATAGGCCGGCGAGCGTTGAAACAGCTGCAGTTGCGCGACCTTAGGCTGGATTTGCGGAACAAACTGGATCGCCGAGGCGCCGGTGCCGATCACCGCCACGCGCTTGCCGGTCAGGTCCAGGTCATGCCGCCAGCGCGCCGAGTGAAAGGCCTCCCCGGCGAACTGCTCAATTCCCGGCAACGCTGGATAGGCCGGCTGATTGAGCTGGCCGCAGGCGCTGATCAGTACCTCGGCGCAGAGTTCTTCGCCAGTGCTCAGGGTTACCCGCCACAGCGCTGCGGCCGCATCGAAAGCGGCAGACGCCACTTCGGCATTGCAGCGAATACGCGGCCGCAACTGATACTTGGCCACGCACTGCAGCATGTAGCCATGGATTTCCGCCTGGGGCGCGAATTTGCGGCTCCAGTCGGTTTTCGGCTCGAAGGAAAACGAATACAGGTGCGACGGCACATCGCAGGCCGCCCCCGGGTAGCTGTTGTCACGCCAGGTGCCGCCGACTTCTGCGGCCTTCTCGAGGATCAGAAAATCTTCGATCCCGGCCTTCTGTAACTGGATGGCCATGCCCAGGCCGCCAAAGCCGC
Source organism: Pseudomonas peli (assembly GCF_900099645.1). GTDB lineage: Bacteria > Pseudomonadota > Gammaproteobacteria > Pseudomonadales > Pseudomonadaceae > Aquipseudomonas > Aquipseudomonas peli. Next base: position 49,709 of record NZ_FMTL01000001.1, read on the forward strand.
TGCCGATAATCAGCACGCGCAACGGGTCCTGGTTCTGGGAAGTGTTGTGCATTGTTATATCCCCAACCGCAAACAGTGCGGATACCAAGATGCTACTTGCACGGCACGTGAGAGGTTATGGCATAGTCGGCCAATCGGTTGTGACTTTCGGACAAATCAGCGGATAACTGCATGTCGGCCATTCCCTACAGCCTGCCACGACGAAGCATCACCAGTGTGCAACTGCTAACCCAGCTAGGCCTCGACCATGGTTTGAGTGTCGAACACTGCCTGCGCGACACCGGACTCAGCCCCCTGCAACTGGCCGAGCTGCACAGTGAAATCGAAGGTGCGCAGGAGCTGCAGCTGATCCGCAACTTGATCGAGGCGCTGCCCGGCCAGGATGACCTTGGCCTGCAAGCCGGCCTGCGTTATCAACTGACCACCTATGGCATCTGGGGTTACGCCCTGCTCAGCAGTCAGAGCTTCCGCCAGGCTGCCGACCTCGGCCTGCGCTACTTGGACCTGACCTTTGCCTTTAATCGCATCAGCTTGCGTGAAGACGCCGACCAGGCGCATCTGGAGCTGGACGGCAGCCATTTGCCGGATCAGGTGCGCGACTTCCTCCTGCTGCGCGACACCGTGGCAGTGATGGTGATTCAGCGCGAACTGACCGGCAACCGCATGCCCCTGGATCGCGTGCAACTGAGCATGCCGGCGCCGGCTGACACTGCACGCTTTATCGAGCAATTCGGCCTGCTGCCGGAGTTTGCCTGCGCAGAGAACCGCATCAGCTTTTCCCGTCACCTGCTTGATCTGCCACTGCCACGCGCCAATCCGCACAGCGCTCAGCTCTGCGAGCAGCAATGCCAGGCCCTGCTGGCCAAACGTCAGGTACGCAGCGGCCTGGCCGGGCAGATTCGTGATCGCCTGTTGAGTACACCGGGACGGCTGGCGGACATGGAAGTCATCGCCAGCGAACTGAACATCAGCAGCCGTACCCTGCGTCGCCGCCTGGAAGAGCAAGGCAGCAGCTTTCGCCAGTTGCAGGAAGAAGTGCGCCAGGCCCTGGCCGAAGAACTGCTGGCCATCGCCAGCCTGAGCCAGGAGGAGATTGCCGAACGCCTGGGCTACAGCGAGGTGTCGAATTTCCTGCATGCCTTCAAACGCTGGAAAGGCCTCACGCCTGGGCAGTATCGTCAAACGCTGGCCTGAAAATACGACTGACAAGTCGTCGGTGCAGATGGCACTTTGCTATTTCATCCGCCAAATTGGCACTTTCCACCCTAAAGCCGGCGGCCATTTGCGCCGATACTGCTGAACAACCTACTGACTGGAGTTTTCATGCGACAGGGTTTCCTTGGGCAGTTCCTGCCACATGATTTGACCGACCAGGCCAGCATCCTGTTGGCCCGTACCCTCGCCTTCAGTGCGCTGTGCAGCGTGGTCATTGGCCTATACAGCTGTATCAAGTGGGGCCGCCTGGGCAACGATGCATTGATGTATGGCTCGTTGCTGCTGGTGCTCGGCATGCCACTGATGTTGCTGGTACTGCGCAGTGCCGTGCTGCCGCTGGCTGTGCCAGCCAATATGGCGCTGGCCAGCATGGCCAGTTACTCGATGCTGCTGATCTATCAACTGGGCGGCCTGCATTCGGCGCATATCTACTGGCCGGCGGTGATTATCGTCTTCGCCTACCTGCTGGCCGGCACCCGCAGCGCCATGGTATGGAGCCTGGTTCAGGTGCTGTTCGTGTTCTGGCTGATCCGCCTGGAACGCAGTGGCGCCAGCCTGCCAGTATTTGAACTGAGCCCGCGCGATGCGGCGGTGAACACCTACTCGGGCTACATCCTGCCCGTACTGACCGTCTGGTTGGCGCAGTGGTACAGCGCACAACTGCGTAATCAGGCCCTGGCCGATGCCGAACAGGCGCTCAATGAATCCCGCGAGTTCGGTCAGCGCGCCGCGCGTAATCAGGATCAACTCGGCGGCATCGTCGATGACGTGCGCAGCACCGCCAGCGATTTGCTTCAGATGGCCGGCAAGCTGCAACAGACCCTCGGTGGTATCCGCCAGCGCTGCCAGAGCATCGACACCGATGTGCAACAGCAGGCCGATGCCATGCACCAGCTGGATCTGGCCCTGCATGAAGTGCTCGACAGCCTCGCCGCTAGCACCGGCCATATGCAGCAGCTCAGCCAGGACACCCAGCACAGCAGCAGCCAGGTGAATGTCTGCGCACAACGTATGGAAGATGCCCAAGCCAGCATGCAGGCGATTCAGCAGAGCAACCAGCGCATCGCCGAATCCATGCAGATGATCAGCGCCATCGCCCAGCAAACCAACCTGCTGGCGCTTAACGCCGCCATCGAAGCGGCGCGGGCTGGCGAGCATGGCCGCGGCTTTGCGGTGGTGGCCGATGAAGTACGTAACCTCTCACAGCGCAGCAATGAAACCGCCGACACCGTACAGAACGTACTGGGCCAGTCGCAGCAGATCATCGACACCGGGGCGATGCAGGTCAGTGAAGTAGGCAGCGCGCTGAGTAGCAACGCCGGGCTGACTGACAACCTCTCCAGCTCGATCCTGCAACACAGCCAGGCGCTTACCCAGGCGCACCAGCAACTGCTTCACGTGCGCGACAACAGCGCCGCGCAACGTGACGCCAGCCAGCGCCAGCGTGCCGCCAGTGCCGAACTGCTGGATGCTCAGGAGTCGCTGGTACACCTGGGCCAACAGCTGGAGCAGCTGTCGCATCAGTTGCATCAGCGCGTGGCCAGCGCTTAGCTAGCACGCAACCCTCTCCCAAGCCTGGGAGAGGGTAAACGTCAGTTTGAAAGTCAGTTCTGCGCTGACAGCCAGCCGAACGGCGGTTATTGTTCGGCTATGAACCCATCAGCCAACACCCTATTACTGAGCTACCTGCCGCCCTGGCAGTGGCAACAATTCCACGCGCACTTTGCCCTACGCGCCCTGGCTGGGGTGGAAAGCTTGCAACCGCATAGTTACGCGCGCAGCGTGCACCTGGATGGCCAACGTGGCTGGTTCCGTGTGCAACCCCTGGCTGATCAGCACGCGCTGCAGCTGCACTACAGCGAATCGCTGCAGACCGGTCTGACGACGCTTATTGCGCGGGTGCGCAAAATGTTTGATCTGGACTGCCAGCCGCAGCAGATCAGCGCGCACTTTGCCAACGATGCGCAGCTCGGCCCGCTGGTGGCGCGTAATCCCGGTTTGCGTTTGCCGACTGCTTTCGAGTCGTTCGAGCAGGCCGTGCGCGCCATTGTGGGTCAGCAGGTTACGGTCAAGGCGGCAGTGACCATTACCGGCCGCCTGGTTACCCGTCTGGGTGAATCACTGCAGTTTGCCGATGCGCCGGAGATTCAACGGCTGTTCCCCAGCCCAGCCGCTATCGCCGAAGCCAATCTGGATGGCATCGGCATGCCCGGCAAGCGCGTGCAGACCTTGCAACACTTCGCTGCGCAGGTAGCCAGCGGGGCTCTGCGTCTGGATTTGCAAGACGGTTACACGGCCTTTGTCGAGCAGCTGTGCGCCCTGCCCGGCATCGGCCCGTGGACGGCGGAATACATTGCCCTGCGCGCCTTTGGCGAGGTCGATGCATTTCCCGCCAGCGACCTGGGCCTGCTCAAGGCGCCGGTGTGGGGGCCAGAAGGCATCGACGCTAAACAGCTCAAGACCCGCGCCGAAGCCTGGCGACCTTGGCGCGCTTATGCCGCCGCACACCTGTGGCACAACTACTCGGAGGGTTGAAGCGATGTTCTACCGCTACCACGACAGCCCAATCGGTCGCCTGCTATTGGCCGCTGACGAAACCGGCCTGCAACAACTGCTGATGGATATCGATGACAAGCCCTGGCATATCGGCGAACACTGGCGCAGCGCCGCCGATGAACTGGATGAAGTGTGCCGACAGCTGGATGAGTATTTCACCGGGCGTAGGCAGCGCTTCGATCTGCCACTCGCGCCGCAGGGCACGGCATTTCAGCAAGCCGTTTGGCAAGCGCTGCAGACCATACCGTTTGGCCAAACCAGCAGCTACAGCGCCCTCGCCGCCGAAATCGCTCGGCCCAAGGCGGTGCGCGCCGTCGGCGCAGCCAATGGCGCCAACCCGATTGCCATCATCATTCCCTGCCATCGTGTAATCGGTCGTGACGGCAGCCTCACCGGTTATGCCGGCGGTCTGCCGCGCAAGGCGCTTTTGCTTAAGCTCGAAGGCACGCAGCTGCCGGAACAGCGCTTGCTGAGTATTTAGCCTAGGGTTGAACCCGCGCCAGCACGTGCGCCGGAGCCTCTAGCGGCAACGCCAGAATCAGACCCTCGCCAGATGCCGGGTAGATGCCGGTCAGCGCAGTGATATTGACCTGATGGGAGACCAGCACCAACGACGCACCACGCGGTTGTGCATTGATCTGCTCAATCAGCGCGGCGGTTTGCTCACGGGCGGTGTTGGGTGTTTGAAAGAATGAATCCAGGGCGGGCAGCGCTTCGACTGCGCCCAAACCCATTTCGCGGGCCGTGTCCTGAGCGCGGCACCAGCGGCTGCTGAGCAGACGCGGCTCGATCCACTGACTACGCAACAACTGTCCCCAGCGCTGCGCCTGCTCACGGCCGACCTGATTAAGATTGCGCTGAGTGCGGCAATCATTCAGCTGAAAATTCGCCGGATCACCCGTGCCGGGCGCTGTGGCATGGCGCAACAGCAGCACGGCGCGGCCTTCACGCAGCGCGGTCCAGGCTTGCTTATCACTGGCCTGAACCGCGCCACTCAACAGGCAAAGCGCCAACCACCAAACGCCGGCCCGCCGCATGACTAGAACTTGACCGTACCGCGAGGCCCCAACAGCGCCCAGATGATCAGACCGATCACCGGCAACAGTACGATTAACAAGATCCACAACACCTTGATGCCCGTTTCGGCGTTGCTTTTGATGACGCTGAGAATCGCCCAGATATCCAGCGCCAGAATGACCAGACCCAGTAAACCGTTGAACATTGAACCCATATGGTGTCGCTCCTATGCGAAGGGATCGCTTAAGTAGGATAGACGCTGGCCAGAAGAGTTCAGCCGCTTGACCTATCAGCAGTCATCCAGCCCCGCAAAGGCAGCGGCAAACTCACCCGCGACAGGCACAAAATCAGGCACCTTGGCGCTGTCAAACAGACGCAGCACGGCAAACCGTGGATGCTCGCCGCCATCGAACCAATGCGCCGTAGTGGAGGGCAACAGCAGCAGATCACCCTTCTCGCACAACAGGCTGTAGACGTACTCGCCGATATGCAGCGCCAGCAGGCCACGCCCGGCCAGGTAGTAATGCAGGTGGGCCGGCTGACAAGATTGCTCTGCGCGCAGGCGGCGAGCCAGCTCACAGCCCTCACCGCGCTCATCACACAGGCTCAACACCTCGGCAGTGGCGTAGCCATGCGCGGTCATCAGCTGGTCGACCTGTACGCGGCTGGCCGCCAGCAGCTCGTCACTGGCGGTACCAGCCGTGACCGCCTGCTGAACCGGCACCTGACTGAATTGCACGCCAACAGCAGCCAGAGTGCTGGCGATGTCCTCGGCGTGAGTCAGCAGCTTGTTCGGGTACTCGGGCGAAGACTGGTGGTAGACGGTCAGGCTGCTCATGCTCAAGGCTCTCGTACAGTCGGTTTCAAGTCAGCGGTTCAATTCAACAGCTAAAGGTTCAGGGCCGCTCATCGCGCATATAGCGCGCGGTAATCACCGCAGCCGCCAGGGCAATCAGGCTGGCGATTGCAAAGGTCCAGGCCGCACCGAGGCTGTGCCAGCTATAGCCCGAATACAACGCGCCCAATGCGCCGCCCACGCCCGCCAGCGCGGCATACAGGGCTTGGCCTTGCCCCTGCTGGCGATCGGCAAAGCTACGCTGAACATAATGCATGGCCGCCGCATGGAAACTGCCAAAAGTCGCCGCATGCATCAGCTGAGCGAACAGCAGCACCGGCAAGTGCCCAGCCAGATTACCCAGCAACAGCCAGCGCACGGCAGTAATCAGAAAGCTCGCCAGCAGCACGGTACGCAGGGAATAGCGCACCAGCAACCGGGCCATGACCATAAACAGCACGATTTCGGCCAATACGCCCAGCGCCCACAACTGGCCGATCACCCCGCGCGAATAGCCGAGTGCTTCCAGGTGCAAACTGAGAAAGGTGTAGTACGGGCCATTGCTCAACTGCATCAGCCCGGCGCTGAGGTAGAAGGCGAGAATCCCCGGCCGCCGTAGTTGCTGGAGAAAGCCGCCCTGCTCCAGGGTGTTAGGGCGCAACTGCGGCTGTGCATTAGGCACCCACCAACTGCTCAAGACGATACCGCTCATGATCAGAATCAGCGCCCAGGGATAGGCATCCAGGCTGAGCAACTCGAACAGCTTGCCGAGGCCTACCACTGCGACGATAAAGCCGATGCTGCCCCACAGACGGATCTGGCTGTAGCGCGCCGCCTGCTCTTTGAGATGGGCAAAGGTGATGACTTCAAACTGCGGCAGCACCGCGTGCCAGAAGAACGCATGCAACGCCATGATCAGCGCCAGCCAGGCGTAGCTCTGGCTGATAAAGATGCCAGCAAAGCACAGCAGCGTGCAGAACGCGCCAAAGCGCACAATGGCCAAGCGCTGGCCCGTGTGATCGCCCAGCCAACCCCAGATATTCGGCGCAATGCAGCGCATCAGCATGGGAATGGCGATCAGCTCACCGATCCGCGCAGCGGAAAACCCCAGGTGATCGAAATACAGCGCGAGAAAGGGCGCGGTGGCGCCGAGCAGCGAGAAATAGAAGAAATAGAAACCGGACAGACGCCAGTACGGCAAAACCGGGCTCATGCTGAGCACAAACCCGGCAGCGTGCTGCGGAGCGCACGTGGCCGCGCAGCAGCGCTGATCACAGCTGTGGCAGCACCGGCGTGCTGACCTGCACATCGGCATTCTGCGCGCGGTGGCGCAGCAGGTGGTCCATCAGCACGATGGCCATCATCGCTTCAGCGATTGGTGTAGCGCGGATGCCCACGCACGGGTCGTGACGACCCTTGGTGATGATATCCACCGGGTTGCCATGAACATCGATCGAGCGCCCCGGCGTGGTGATGCTCGAGGTCGGTTTGAGCGCCAGGTGCGCAACAATCGGCTGGCCGCTGGAGAGCCCACCGAGAATGCCGCCGGCATTGTTGGAGAGGAACCCTTCAGGCGTCATCTCGTCACGGTGCTCGGTGCCGCGCTGCGCCACGCTGGCGAAACCCGCACCGATTTCCACACCCTTGACCGCGTTGATGCTCATCAGGGCATGGGCCAGTTCGGCGTCCAGGCGGTCGAAAATCGGCTCACCCAGGCCGGGCATCACGCCCTCGGCAACCACGGTGATCTTAGCCCCAACCGAATCCTGATCACGGCGCAGCTGGTCCATATAAGCTTCCAGCTCCGGCACTTTGTCCGGATCGGGGCTGAAGAAGGCGTTCTGTTCGACGCTGTCCCAGGTCTTGAACGGAATTTCAATCGGGCCGAGCTGGCTCATGTAGCCGCGAATCACGATGCCCTGAGTCGCCAGGTATTTCTTGGCAATGGCCCCGGCGGCCACACGCATGGCGGTCTCGCGCGCCGAACTGCGGCCACCACCGCGGTAGTCACGCACGCCGTACTTGTGGTGATAGGTGTAATCGGCGTGGGCCGGGCGGAAGGAGTCCTTGATCGCCGAATAGTCTTTGGACTTCTGGTCGGTATTGCGGATCAGCAGGCCAATCGAGCAACCGGTGGTCTTGCCCTCGAACACCCCGGCAAGGATTTCCACCTCATCGGCTTCCTGGCGCTGGGTGGTATGACGGCTGGTGCCCGGTTTGCGCCGATCAAGATCGCGCTGCAGGTCTTCCAGGCTAATCTCCAGCCCCGGCGGACAGCCATCGACAATGGCGACCAACGCTGGGCCATGGCTTTCGCCGGCGGTGGTGACAGTGAACAGCTTGCCGTAGGTATTGCCGGACATGTGCAAAACGCTCCGCGAAAATCAGCTCCGAGGCTACGCCAGCCGGCGCAAAGCCTCATTTGGATAAAGGCGGCGAGTATACCCGTGGCGTCCGCACAGATCATCCTCGAACCTTCAGGGCAGATAAACGTCCAAGAAGCTCACCCCCGGCAGTTCCTTTCCATGACCCGAGCTCTTCTGTTGCCCCTTCTTCTCTGCAGCGCCCTGCTAAATGCCGCGCCCAACGCCGTCCACACCACCACCGCACACAGCAGCGTGCAGCAACCCATGCGCCTACAGACCGGCCAGGGCACGCTGCACGGCACGCTGCTCAAGCCCAGCAGCACCAAGCCGGTGGCCGTGGCGTTGCTGATTGCCGGCTCAGGCCCCACCGACCGTGACGGCAATAACCCCGAAGGCGGCCAGAGCGACAGCCTCAAGCGCCTGGCGCAAAGTCTGGCCAAACAGGGCATCGCCAGCCTGCGCTACGACAAACGCGGTGTAGCCGCCAGCCGCGCCGCCACCCCGAATGAACGCGACCTCAGTGTCGAGGGGTATGTCAGCGATGCCGTGGGCTGGGCACAGCTGCTCAGGGCTGATCCGGCGTTTGACCGACTGATTCTGATCGGCCACAGCGAAGGTGCGCTGATTGCCAGCTTGGCGGCCGAACAGGCCCAGGCCGATGCCCTGGTGGCGATTGCCGGCAGCTCGCGGCCGATTGATCAGTTATTGCGTGAGCAACTCGCCGCTCGCTTGCCCCCACATCTCATGGCGCAGAGCAATCACCTGCTTGACCGCCTAATGGCCAGGCAACTCACCCCGCATGTGCCCAAAGACTTGCTGGTGCTGTTTCGCCCCAGTGTGCAGCCCTATTTGATTTCGCTGCTGCGGCAGAACCCCGGTCAGGCCTTTGCTCGCCTGCAGATTCCGGCGCTGATCGTACAGGGCAGCCACGACATTCAGGTCAGTGTCGCCGATGCCCATGCCTTGCAGGCGGCCAAGCCTGATGCCGAGTTGCTGATCATCCCCGGGATGAACCATCTGCTGCGCATCAGCGCGCTGGATTTACCGGCGCAACTGGCCAGCTACGACAATCCTCGGCTACCGTTGGCACAGGGGCTGGGCGAGCAGATCGCCCAGTTCATCCAGCGCAGCGGCAAAAAGCCAGCCTCCAGTTAGCCGAGCGGCGGCCGATAAGCGCATCAGACGACACCTGAAGATGTCGCGCACAGGATCGCCGTGTATGACTGACAACCCAGAACCACAGAAAGATACCGACGCTGCTTCGCAGGAGGTCGTCGAGCAAGCCCACCCGTGGGCCGATCTTGCGCCCGAGCACTTTCGCCTCTTGCGCCTGACCGCCTTGCCCACCGACCGCCACACTGGCGCACGCCCCTTGCGCTTTATCCAGTTCGGCAGCGTCGAGCGGCTGGGCAAGCAACACAGTTTGCTGCGTTTAACCTTGCAGCTCCCCGGTCAGCGGGTGCGCAAGGAGCAGAATATTCTCGAAGTCTGGGCCGATCACGAACAACGCCTGCTCAGTTTCGGCCCCGACAGCGCACTGCAGGTGCAGCCTGAAAACCGAGGTTTAGGGCGCTTTATGCTGGCCCGGGGGATTAGCTGGGCACGTCAGCACTTCGCCCACTATCAAGTGGCCAACACCACGCTGCCCAGCAAGGACGCCTTCAGTGAAGAAGCCCGTGCGCGGCGCGACCACTGTCTGCAGGCCCAGGGCTTTGTCGTCGAGTACCTCGACCCACTGAAGATCAAGGCGCATTGCGTCGCACCACGGGTCAGCTCACTGCATGGCGACTGGCATACGGAAAAAGTGCAGATCGTCGAATTGCTGGACGCCGCAAGCATGCTGCAGCAGGCTGACCAGAGCCTGCGCGAGCAAGAGGTGAAAGTACGCAAACTGGAAGAGCGCATTGAGGTTTTCAAACGCGAAGACAACGGTCTGCGCTTCACCATTACCTGCCTGGTGGCCTTCTGCGTGTTTCAGGCGGGGTTGCTGATTTGGATTGCCACGCGCTAACGGATGGCGCGGGCCTGGCGATACTGCCCTGGCGCCACGCCATAGGCCTGTTTGAACTGCCGGCTTAGATGGCTCTGGTCGGCAAACCCCAGCTGCATCGCCACGCTCAGCGGCGCACAGCCATTCCTTAATAACGCCCGAGCCTGTTCCAGGCGGCGCTGCATCAGCCAGCTATGCGGCGGCAGGCCGGTGGCGCGGCGGAATACGCGCGCGAAATGAAATGGCGACAAGCCCACCGCCTGCGCCAGTTCCTCCAATGACGGGGGCGACGCCAGCTGGCTGCTGAGTAATTCCTTGGCGCGGCTGACCGCATGCGGCTCATGGCCCGGTGCCAGGACCTCAGGCAGACGCGCATGGCGCTGAAACAGCAGCAGAATCGCCTCACGCCAGGCAGTTTGCAGCTGCAGCGCCGACGCCTGGCTGTCCAGTAATTGATGCAAGGTGACGAACTGATGATGCAGCTGTGGATCATGCAGCACGCTGAGCGCGAATGACGGCATGCCCTGTTGACCCCACTCCAGCTCCGCGAGCACGCCGCATACCTGCGCATTGTCCGGGTAAAAACCGCGGTAATGCCAACCCAGATCATGGGCTTTGGAGCCGGTGTGCAGCTCGTCCGGGTTGATCAGTACCATGCTGCCGGCCGGCGCCAGATGATCGCTGCCGCGATGACGAAAGCGCTGCGCACCATGTTCAATCACGGTAAAGACAAACCCTTCATGCACATGCGGGGAAAAGCGCTGCTCAACATAATGCGCCTGCAACAGCTCTACCCCGCCCAACTCGCGTGATTGCCAGAACCGTGTCTGCTCGCTGTGTGCCTGCGCCATGAGTCAACCGCTGAAACGCGCCTCCAGCTGCTGCTTGATCGCCGGCCAGTCGTGATCCGTGATGCTGTACAACACGCTGTCGTCCAAACGCCCGTCGGCCAGGCGGCGATGGTTTCGCAGCAGGCCTTCGCGCTGCGCGCCGAGCTTTTCGATGGCACGTTGCGCGCGTAGGTTGCTCGCAGCGGTTTTTAGCTGAACGCGGACCAGCCCCCAGTGCTCAAAAGCGTGCTTGAGCATCAGGTACTTGATGGTGGTATTGAGGCCCGTGCCGTGCTGGCTGCGATCCAGCCAGGTCCAGCCGATTTCCGCTGCAGGCAAGCTGTTCATGAAGTCGCCGAAACGGGTGGTGCCCACCAGCTGGTCGCCCAGGCGAATCACAAAGGGCAAGGCCCGCCCTTCGCGCTGATCAAGCAGCCCTAGGCGGTACCAGTCCAATCGCAGGCTGCCACTCATGTAGATCAATTCTTGGCGATTGGCTTCGGCCAGGCTGATCAAAGCCGGGATATCGGCATCGACCATTGGCTCGATGCGCAAACCACCACGTTGCAGGGTAATCAGTTGCGGCTTGAACATAGGGTCCCTCCTCGGACAGAGTCGCAGGCGCGACACGCTAACAGGGCCAACACGTGTGCACAATCCACAACAGCAACAGGTTCTACGCCAGTGCGACCTTGGTCGTGCCTGACGCATCGCGACTTTGCTGCGAGACTGACACCCATCATCTGCCGTGGACGCTGATGCGGTAGGCTCTGGGCAGCCGCTGCGCTGCCAGGTAAGACCCCGGCAGCCCCCTATAGTTTGTTTTCGGAGTTTGCATGACCCTGTCTAGCGGGCTGATCGCCGCGGTTGCGCTGATTTACATGGCCCTTCTGTTCGCCATCGCCTTCTACGGCGACCGCCGCGCCACGCCCATGCATCCGAAGGTTCGCGCCTGGGTGTACAGCCTGTCGCTGGCGGTGTACTGCACCAGCTGGACGTTTTTCGGCGCGGTAGGCCAGGCCGCTGAGCAGCTGTGGTCATTCCTGCCGATTTATCTAGGACCAATCATCGTTCTGGTCTTCACCCCCTGGGTGCTGCAGAAGATGGTGATGATCAGCAAACAGGAAAACATCACCTCGATTGCTGACTTTATCGCCGCGCGTTACGGCAAATCCCAGACGCTGGCTGTAGTAGTGGCGCTGGTTTGCCTGGTGGGCGTATTGCCCTATATCGCCTTGCAGCTCAAAGGCATCGTGCTCGGGGTCAACCTGCTCAGTGGCGCTGGCGCCGGCGCCAATGGCACCGGCGCTCAGGACACCGCGTTGATCGTCTCACTGGTGCTGGCACTGTTCACAATATTGTTCGGCACTCGCAACCTGGATGTCACCGAACACCACCGCGGCATGGTCCTGGCAATTGCCTTCGAGTCACTGGTCAAGCTGCTTGCCTTCCTCGCCGTCGGCACGTTTGTGACTTACGGCTTGTACAACGGTTTTGGCGACTTGTTCAGCCAGGCTAAAGCCAGCACTGAACTGGCGGGCTTCTGGGCAGAAACCGTGAACTGGCCGGCGATGATGACCCAGACGGGGCTGGCGATGATCGCCATCATCGCCCTGCCGCGTCAGTTTCATGTGGCCGTGGTGGAAAACATCGAGCCCAAGGATCTGCGCCTGGCGCGCTGGGTGTTCCCCGCCTACCTGATCCTCGCCGCGTTGTTTGTGGTGCCTATTGCCTTGGCCGGGCAGATGCTGCTGCCGGCCGGTATCACCCCCGACTCCTTCGTGATCAGCCTGCCGCTGGCCGAAGCCCATCCGGCGCTGGCCATGCTGGCCTTTATCGGCGGCGCATCGGCGGCCACCGGCATGGTAATTGTCGCGTCAGTGGCGCTGTCGACGATGATTTCCAACGACATGCTGCTGCCTTGGCTGCTGCGCCGGCAGAACACTGAGCGGCCCTTTGAAGCCTTCCGTTACTGGATGCTCACCGCGCGACGGGTAAGCATCGTGGTGATTCTGCTGTTGGCCTATGTGTGCTACCGCCTGCTCGGTTCCAACGCCAGCCTGGCAACCATCGGCCAGGTCTCCTTCGCCGCCATCGGCCAGCTGGCCCCAGCGATGTTCGGCGCACTGGTGTGGAAGCAGGCCAACCGCCAGGGCGTATTCGCCGGGCTGTTCGTGGGCGCGCTGATCTGGTTCTACACCCTGGTCATGCCACTGGTATCCCGCAGCCTGGGCTGGCCGGTGGATGCCTTACCGGGCATACACACCCTGCTGTACGGGCCGATTGGTTTTCAGGTCGACCCGCTGACCCGTGGTGTGGTGCTGTCCCTGGCCGGCAATTTCCTGCTGTTTGCCTGGGTCTCCTACTTCTCGCGCACCCGGGTGGCCGAGCACTGGCAGGCAGGGCGCTTTATCGGCCATGACCTGGGTAACAAACCGAGTAACCGCAGCATGCTCGCGGTGCAGGTCGGCGACCTGTTGCTGCTGGCCAACCGTTTTGTCGGTGAAGACCGCGCGCGGCAAAGCTTTATGCGGTTTGCCTACCGCCAGGGCAAGGGCTTCGACCCCAACCAGACCGCCAACAGTGAATGGATCGCCCACACCGAACGCCTGCTGGCCGGTGTGCTAGGCGCTTCATCGACCCGCGCGGTGGTCAAGGCGGCCATCGAAGGCCGCGAGATGCAGGTCGAGGATGTGGTGCGCATCGTCGACGAAGCCTCGGAAGTGCTGCAGTTCAACCGTGCGTTGCTGCAAGGCGCGATCGAGAACATCACCCAGGGCATCAGCGTGGTCGACCAATCGCTGCGCCTGGTGGCCTGGAACCACCGTTATATCGAGCTGTTCAACTACCCCGAGGGCCAGGTGTATGTCGGGCGCCCGGTAGCTGAACTGATCCGCTTCAACGCCGAGCGCGGCCTGCTCGGCGGCGGTGATATCGAGGAGCACGTCAGCAAACGCCTGTACTGGATGCGCCAGGGCACGGCGCACACCTCAGAGCGACTGTTCCCCAACGGCCGAGTGATCGAGCTGATCGGCAACCCGATGCCAGGCGGCGGTTTCGTCATGAGTTTCACTGATATCACCGAGTTCCGTGAAGCCGAGCGCGCACTGAAAGACGCCAACGAAGGCCTGGAACAACGCGTCAGCGAACGCACCCAGGAGCTGTCACAACTGAACCAAGCGCTGACTGAAGCCAAGGGCGTAGCCGAAGCCGCCAACCAGTCGAAAACCCGCTTTCTGGCCGCCGTCAGCCATGACCTGATGCAGCCGTTGAATGCTGCGCGGTTGTTCTCCGCCGCCCTGTCCCATCAGGACGACGCCCTGCCCGCCGATGCCCGTGAACTGGTGCGCCACCTAGACAGCTCGCTGCGCTCGGCCGAAGACCTGATCAGCGACCTGCTGGACATCTCGCGCTTGGAAAACGGCCGCATCACTCCGGACCGTCATGCCTTTGTGCTGAACAATTTGTTCGACACCTTGGGTGCGGAGTTCAGGGTGCTGGCTGCCGAACACGGCGTTGACTTCCGCCTGCGCGGCAGCCGCCTGCGGGTCGACAGCGATATCAAACTGCTGCGGCGCATCCTGCAGAACTTCCTGACCAACGCCTTCCGCTACGCCAAGGGCCGTGTGCTGCTCGGCGTACGCCGTCAGGGGCAGCAACTGCGTCTGGAAGTCTGGGATCGCGGGCCGGGCATTCCCGAGGATAAGCGCAAGGTGATTTTCGAGGAATTCAAACGCCTGGACAGCCACCAGACCCGCGCCGAAAAAGGCCTGGGCCTGGGCCTGGCGATTGCTGACGGCCTGTGCCGAGTGCTCGGTCATCAGCTAGAAGTACGCTCTTGGCCAGGCAAAGGCAGCGTATTCAGCGTCACCATCCCCCTGGCCTTGCACGCCGAACCGCCGGCGCTGCTCAGCCAACCCGAGCAGAATGGACAAGCACTGGCCGGCATCCAGGTGCTGTGTATCGACAACGAGGACAGCATCCTCGCCGGCATGCACAGCCTGCTGTCACGTTGGGGGTGTCAGGTGTGGACGGCACGCAATCGCTTGGAGTGCGAGCACCTGCTGAATGAAAACGTGCGGCCGCAGCTGGCACTGGTGGACTACCACCTGGATGACGGCGAAACCGGCACCGAGCTGATGGCCTGGCTGCGCACGCGCTTGGGCGAGCCGCTACCGGGTGTGGTGATCAGCGCCGACGGCCGCCCCGAGCTGATCGCTCAGGTGCATGCCGCCGGCTTGGATTACCTGCCCAAGCCAGTCAAACCGGCCGCTTTGCGCGCCTTGCTCAGCCGCCATCTAGCGCTGCGCTGAGAACCGGTTCTTAACCTTGCAGGCGCTGACAGAACAGCGCCTGATGCTCACGGCATTGCGCAGCTGCGAGCAGGAATACGCCGTGACCGCCGCGTTCGAATTCCAGCCAGGTGAAATCGACTTCCGGGTACAGCGCTTCGACATGCACCTGGCTATTGCCGACTTCGATAATCAGCACGCCTTTTTCGGTCAGATGATCCGCCGCCTCGGCGAGCATGCGCCGCACCAGGTCCAGGCCATCGTCGCCGCAGGCCAGGCCCAGCTCAGGCTCGTGCTGGTATTCGGCCGGCATATCGGCGAAATCCTCGGCATCCACATAAGGTGGGTTGGATACGATCAGGTCAAAACGCTGGCCTGGCAGTCCAGCAAAACCGTCGCCCTGCACGGTGTACACGCGGTCCTCAAGGCCGTGGCGCTCGATGTTCTGATTGGCCACTTCCAGCGCCTCAAACGACAGATCACCCAGCACCACTTCAGCCTCGGGAAACTCGTAAGCACAGGCAATGCCAATGCAGCCCGAGCCGGTGCACAAATCGAGAATCCGCGCCGGTTCCATCGCCAGCCAGGGCTCGAAGTGCTGCTCGATCAACTCGCCAATCGGTGAGCGTGGAATCAGCACACGCTCATCAACAATGAACGGCATGCCGCAGAACCAAGCCTCACCCAGCAGGTATGCGGTCGGTACGCGCTCATCGATGCGCCGTGCGAGCAAAGCATGCAGGTGCGCATGTTCGGCGTCTTCCAGGCGGCAATCGAGGTAACTGTCGGCAATTTCGTAAGGCAGGTGCAGGGCACCGAGCACCAGCTGGCGGGCTTCATCCCAGGCATTGTCGGTGCCGTGGCCGAAGAACAGCTCCTCGCCATGAAAACGACTGACTGCCCAGCGAATGTAGTCACGCACGGTACGCAGGCGGGTTGGGTAGGCATGTGTAGCGTCAGTCACGGCAGCTCTCCACAAAAAAGTGCGCCATTCTAGCAGCCTGGCGCGCCCACTCGCGCCGGGTGTGCGTTCGTTAAGCCGCGCGACGCATTGCTGACTATATAGGCCGCTACAGTCACAAAGTAGGCCTGCCCAAGCCCCATGCGCATCAGTATAATTTTGTTACCAATTCCAAACCCTTCCCCTCCCTTCTCAAGACATTCCTAAAAATGGTCATAGATCCGTTCTCGATCACGGGCTTGCTCGTGCTGGCGATATTTTTGATTGGCATGACGCTAATCGTTTTTGAAGCACAACTGGAGATGGATAAGTTCAAGCCGGCGATGTTCATGATGTCCGGCTTGGTCGTTATCGGTGCCCACTACGCGCTTTACGACCCCAATGGTTTTCAGTTCTTTCTGCATGCGCAGAGCGAGATCAAGGAAGAACTGTTCGGCCTGATCGCCTTTATGGCGTTTATGTGGATGGTGGTCGAGCTGCTCAACGAGAGGAACGTCTTCACTGCACTCAATGGCTACCTGATGCGCAAAGGCCTCGGTGCGCGCGGTATGTTCTGGGCCACAGGCGCGCTGTCGGCGCTGCTCTCACCATTTCTCAACAACATCACCACCGCAATGATCTTCGGCAAGACGGTAAAAAACATCTCAACCAATCAGCGCTATACCCATATCTCGCTGTGCAACATCGTGGTCGCCTCCAATTCCGGGGTGTGGTTCCTTGGCACATCGACCAGCCTGATGGTGGTGCTGGCCGGCAAGATCAGCATCGCCGGCCTGCTGTTGCTGATCCCCTCCGCCTTGATCGGCTGGTTGCTGTTTGCCGCGACCCTGCATTTCTTTTACCTGCGCAAACTCACTGGCCAGGACTTGATTCAAGTGGCTGACCAGGCCGAATCCGCACTCAAACCCGGCGGCGCAGGCCTGGCGATAGTCGGTTTCTTCGCCGTATTTGGCGCGGTGCTGTGCAATATCGTGCTGAAAGTCAGCATCGAGTTTGCCATAGGCATCGGCCTGGGGATCGTCGCCCTGTATGCCTGGCTGCTGATGCGCCGCGGCATTGAATTGCCGTGGCAGGATCAACTGCAAAAGGTCGAGTGGAACGCGCTGCTGTTCTTTATCGGCATCATCACTTCAGTGGCCTGCCTTAACCACGTCGGCTGGTTGTCATATATCTCGCAGCTGTTTGAAGTGATGCACCCCACCGCCGTTAACGTGGTGCTCGGGGTCGCGTCCGGTGTTATGGACAACGTGCCTGTGGAAGCGGCTGCGCTGATGTCCAACCCGCAAATGGGCCTCAATCAATGGGCGCTGAATGCGCTGATGGTAGGGATTGGCGGCTCGCTGACGGTGGTCGGCTCCGCTGCGGGAGTCATGGCGATGTCGCTGGACAAGACCTACAGCTTCGCAGTGCACCTGAAGTTTCTGCCGGCCATTCTGGTCAATTTCTTCGGCTCGCTGGGTATCTGGTACCTGCAGTTCGAACTGTTTGGCCTGTACTAAAACGAAAGCGCCAGGGCATGCCCTGGCGTTTGTCGATGAATGCGGCGTTGGCGCACACCACCATTAGTCTCGTTTAAGGTGCAATTCGCGCAGCACAGCGATGGAAATCGCCACGGCAAACAACAGCCAGAAATGTTCGGAAAACAGTGCAATCAGGCTCATATTGCAGCTCCTTTGCTTGAAATAGCCGTTCCTCGGCAGCACCTCGATTCTGCTCGCCGGATAGGCAGCACGCAAGATCATCGACCACAAAGGTTCACAGCAGCGCAGCACAGGCGGACAATAGACCCACTGTCCATGCCAGCCTGGAGTTCCTGCCATGTCCGCCCCTAAAACCATGTTCGCCCTCACTGGCCGCGGCCATGCCCCCGCCAGCCTGAGCAATGCGACCTTGCTGATCATCGATGCGCAAGAGGAATACCGCAGCGGCGTTTTGCAACTCCCAGGGCTGGATGCAGCGTTGGAAGAAATCGCCAAACTGCTCGCAGCCGCTCGCGCACAAGGCAGTGCCATTGTTCACGTCAAACACTTGGGTATTCCTGACGGCCTGCTCGACCCACGCGGCCCACGTGGCCATCACCTGCCGGAAGCTGCTCCGCTGCCGGGGGAGCTGGTCATTGAGAAACGCATGCCCAACGCATTCAACGGCACCGACTTGCACGAGCGCCTACAGGCCTTAGGACATCTGGACCTGATCGTCTGCGGCTTTATGACTCATTCGAGCATCAGCACCACCGTGCGCGCCACCAAGGACTATGGTTACCGCTGCACCGTAGTCGATGCCGCCTGCGCCACCCGTGACCTGCCAACCCCAGACGGCCACGTCATCAGCGCGGCCGACATGCACCGTGCCGAGATGATCGCCCTGGGCGACAATTTCGCAGCAGTGGTGCCGCGCGCCAGTGCGCTGATCTGATTCACCGCCAGCGAGCAGCAGTTCGCAACGTGCACAGCGCCTGAACGGCGAAGTTGAACCCCGCCAGCCCCGGCCGGTCATACCGCCGATAGCCACCGAGGAACTTGGCATGAGGAAATCGGAATGAAACACGCCGATGGTTTTGATGCACGCCGCCTGCGCCCACGCAATGCCAGCAACTGGCGCCTGCGCCTGGGCGCTGGCCTAGCAGCGTTGTTTGCCACATTCGGCATACTGCTGAGCATGGCAGGAATCGCCACCCTGCTCGGCCAACCTGCTGCGCTCGGCCCACTGAACGAATCGCCAGCCGCCGCCAGCGTTTTTGTAGTGATTGGGCTGCTGTTGCTGACCTTCGGCGTGCTGCTCTGGCGCCGCTGCCGACGCCGCCTGCGCCGTCCCAGCGACCTAAGCATGGCCCCACATCTGATGAAAAAGCGCGACTGAGTGCCGGACAGCTTGGTTACACTAACGGCCTTCGCGGATATCTAGGGTCTGTTACCGTTTTGTCGCGAGCCGCGTTGCCGCGTAAAATCTCGCCAGGCTAGGCGGAGGACGCAGGTAATGGTCGCTCCCTTGCCAAGACCTCCAACACCGCATGGCGAGATTTTTCGCGCAACCCGAAGGGCCGGGCCTGTTTTAGCGCGATACTGCGTTTCTCGACACTCATTTGGAACACCAAACTTCGCGTCTCGTGCCTTGCCTCGCGCTAAAACAGGCTCCGGCGCAGCCACGACAAAACGGTAACAGACCCTAAATGCAAGACGACGATTTTTCCCTATTCAAAGCCGAGTTGCGCGGCGTCAAACCGATCAAGCATGACCGCGCCGACACCGGCAAACCAAAATCCAACCGCGCCCAGCTGGCCACCCTGCGCCAGGCTGCTACGGCGCGCGTGGATTCAATCAAGGTCGACGGCCTGTCCGACCAGTTCGTGATCGACGTCGGCGCCGAAGACCCGCTGTACTGGGCCGGCAACGGCGTGCAGGACGGCCAGATGCGCAAGCTCAAACTGGGCCAAATCAGTTTCGAAGGCAGCCTTGACCTGCACGGCATGAGCGTGGAAAAAGCCCGCGACACCCTGTGGGAATTTATCGCCGAGGCCAACAAACTGGAGGTGCGCTGCGTGCGCATTACCCACGGCAAGGCGGTGCGCATGGACGGCCGCAAACCGATGATCAAAAGCCACGTCAACACCTGGCTGCGCCAACACCCACAAGTGCTCGGTTTCACCTCCTGCCTGGCCAAACACGGCGGCACCGGCGCGGTGTATGTGATGCTCAAGCGCACCATGATGGATGGCCGCGACGAATAAGCCCCTGCGGCTGGCGGCCTGCGCACTTGCCAGCCCGACCCTCGCGGCCTAACCTGCGCCCTTCAGAAAGACCTACGAGATTGTCCATGTCCCTGGAACAGCAATACACCGAGATCCTTGGCCAACTTGGCGAAGACGTATCCCGCGAAGGCCTGCTCGACACGCCCAAGCGCGCCGCCAAAGCCATGCAGTACCTGTGCAAGGGCTATCAGCAGACCCTCGAAGAAGTCACCAACGGCGCGCTGTTCAGCTCCGACAACAGCGAAATGGTGCTGGTGAAGAACATCGAGCTGTACTCGCTGTGTGAACACCACCTGCTGCCTTTTATCGGCAAGGCCCATGTCGCCTATATCCCCAACGGCAAGGTGCTCGGTCTGTCGAAAGTCGCCCGCATCGTCGACATGTACGCACGCCGCCTGCAGATCCAGGAAAACCTCAGCCGGCAGATCGCCGAAGCCATCCAGCAGGTCACAGGCGCCCTCGGCGTAGCAGTGGTGATCGAAGCGCAGCACATGTGCATGATGATGCGCGGCGTGGAGAAGCAGAATTCCTCCATGGTCACCTCGGTGATGCTCGGCGAGTTCCGTGAAAACGCCGCCACACGCAGTGAGTTCCTCAGCCTGATCAATAACTGATCAAGCTCTGAGTCAGAAGAAACCGGCCCTGCGCCGGTTTTTTTCTGCCTGCACATCCTCAAGGCAAGCGGCGAGATTCCGCCAAAAGCCGCAATAAATCCGCCCGAGCATGGCGAGATCACGCCACCTAGAGCCGTCGAGCAAACCCGTGCAACTGCGGCAGCGCGCCGCAGTCCAACGCTTTGCAGTGGCGGGCATGCTTCTTGCGATTAGCCCAGGCAACGCCAGTCGCCGCGCCTTGGGCCGCTGCCGTTATGCACACGACGCCCTGCACACCCTGCCCCGCGCCTGTCGCTCGCCGACGGGCCAGCACGCTTTTGCCACACGCCTGATCCCGTGTCGGCGCAGGCCGTCACTTTGACTTCACCGATTGAAATGGTTGGTTTAATGAAAAAGCTCCTATTGACCCTGCTGTGCCTGAGCGTGATCGGCTGCGCCAAGCACCCCGAGCCGGAAAAATCCGTGGATGTTCTGCTGATTGGCGGCGGCATCATGAGTGCCAGCCTGGGCACCTACCTCAATGAACTGGAGCCCGGCTGGAGCATCGACATTTACGAACGCCTCGACCGCGTCGCCGATGAAAGCTCCAATGCTTGGAACAACGCCGGCACCGGCCACTCGGCCTTCTGCGAGCTGAACTACACCCCCGAGCTGGCCGATGGCAGCATCGATATCAGCAAGGCGGTGGCAATCAACGAGTCCTTCGAGATCTCCAAACAGTTCTGGGCCTATCAGGTTGAACGCAAGGTGCTGAACAATCCGCCTTCGTTTATCAACAACGTGCCGCACATGAGCTTTGTCTGGGGTGATGACAACGTCGAGTTCCTCAAGAAGCGCCATGCCGCACTGCAAGCCAGTTCGCTGTTCCGTGGCATGGAATATTCCGAAGACCCTCAGCAGATCAAGCAGTGGGTACCGCTGGTGATGGAAGGCCGCGAGCCTGGGCAGAAGCTTGCCGCCACCCGCGTATCGATCGGCACCGACGTCAACTTTGGTGAAATCACCCGCCAGCTGTTCGATTCGCTGAGCCAGCAGGACAACGTCAGCCTTAACCTGCAGCATGAAGTGCGCGGTATTGAGCGCAATGCCGACAACACCTGGAACGTGCAGGTGGCCGACCTGGCCAACGGCGGCGCCGAGAAAACCATCAACGCCAAGTTTGTGTTTATCGGCGCCGGCGGCGCCGCGCTGAAGCTGCTGCAGATGTCCGGCATCAGCGAGGCCGAAGGCTATGCTGGCTTCCCGGTCGGCGGCTCGTTCCTAGCCACCAGCAACCCGGAAATCGTCGCGCAGCATCAGGCCAAGGTCTACGGCAAAGCTTCGGTCGGTTCGCCGCCGATGTCCGTGCCGCACCTCGACACTCGTGTAATCGAGGGCCAGAAGGTGCTGCTGTTCGGACCGTTCGCCACCTTCTCCACAAAGTTCCTGAAAAATGGCTCGCTACTCGATACCTTCAGCGCCCTGACCACTGACAACATCCTGCCAATGACCCACGCCGGCATCGATAATTTCTCGCTCAGCACCTACCTGATGGGCCAGCTGATGCTTAGCCAGGAAGACCGCATGGATTCGCTGCGCGAGTACTTCCCCAATGCCAAATCGGAGGATTGGGAACTGATCCAGGCGGGTCAGCGCGTGCAGATCATCAAGAAAGACGCCGAACACGGCGGCATTCTGCAGTTCGGCACCGAAGTGGTCAGCGCCGCTGATGGCAGCATCGCCGCGCTGCTCGGTGCCTCGCCAGGCGCCTCGACCGCCGCACCGATCATGCTCTCGGTGCTGGAGAAGACCTTCAAGGACGAGATGCAGAGCCCAGAATGGCAAACCAAGCTGAAAGAAATCATCCCGTCCTACGGCCAAAAGCTGAATGACGACCTGGCGCTGACTAATCAGACCCGCGCCTGGAGCAGCGAACGCCTGCAACTGGAGTTCGTTGAAGTGCCACCGCTGGCCCTCACCCCAGAGGTCAGCCAGGCGCAGTAAAGCGCCTGCTGGGCAATGCAGATTGCCCGAAGCACTGTTTACCGTCGCTACGGCGACACACCCTGTAGCCATGGATGGCGTGCAATAAAAAACCGGCCACAAGCCGGTTTTTTATTGCACTGTGAAAACCTACTGGCCCTTGAACGGCACCCGAGGCTTGGTGCGTAAAGGGTCGAGCAGGCCCGACAGGCCGTTGTGGTCGATCTCCTGCATCAGCGCCAGCAGCCGGCCGATTTCACCCTGGGGGAAACCTTCACGGGCAAACCAGTTGAGGTAGTTACCCGGCAGATCGGCGAGCAAACGGCCTTTGTATTTGCCAAACGGCATTTCGCGGGTCACCAGCAGCAACAGGTCTTCGGGTTTCATCGCAGGCTCAGCAGGGTCAGGCAATCGAGCGCAAATTATGCCGTTCGACCGGGAGCACGGCCAGCGCCGGGCCAATCGCAGCAAACTCGGGTAAGCTGCGCGCCCGTATTTAGCTACCCAAGGTTTGCCCCCGCATGATTATCAAGGCACTGCGCATTGGCCTCGGCCAGTTGATCATCTTCCTCGACTGGATCAGCCGTCCGGCCAAGCTTAAACGCACCCCAGAAGCTCAGGCTGCGGTCGAGCAAAGCGCCAGCAACCTCGCGCTGTACCAGTTCCACGCCTGCCCGTTCTGCGTAAAAACCCGCCGCACCCTGCACAAGCTGAATGTGCCAGTGGCCCTGCGCGACGCCAAGAACGACGCCCAGGCGCGCAGCGAACTGGAGCAGCAAGGCGGCAAGATCAAGGTGCCGTGCCTGCGCATCGAAGAAAACGGCCAGAGCACCTGGCTGTACGAGTCCAAAGCGATCATCGCTTATCTCGATGAGCGCTTCGCTGCAGTTTGAAAAAACAACCGGGGCCGCTTAGCGGCCCCGGTTGTTTCAGCGCTATAGCTGATCACTCAGCCCAGCCATTCAGTTCGCCAACACGCGTACCTTGCCGACCATTCCGGCCTGGTAGTGGCCGGGAATCAGGCAAGCAAAATCGAATTCACCGACGCGATTGAAGGTCCAGACAACCTCCTCCTGCTGTCCCGGCGCAACATGCGTCATATCCGCTGAGTCATGCTGCATGCCCGCAGATGTCGCCATCATCGCAGCATGCGCCTGTAACTCAGCCTGGGTGCCGAGCACGAACTCGTGCATAACCTGCCCCTCGTTGCGATGAACAAAGCGGATGGTTTCGCCCTGCTTGACGTCAAGCTGATCGGGGCTGAAACGCATCTGATCACTCATGCTGATCTCGATGGTACGACTGACCTGCTCCGGCTCGCCGGCAATCCCCCAGGCCTTCTGCTGCTTGGCCGGCACTGCCGCGTGATGCCCGCCGTGATGCTCGCCAGCGGCCAACGCAGCGCCGCTGCCCAACAGCAGCACCAGACTCAACAGCAAGGCAACGGAATTTGAAGATGCACTCATGGTTAATTTCTCGGAGTAAAAACTGAATAAACGCTGTGAGCAGACCGCTCCACAGAGCTGCCCAAACACAGCAACACGATGTTCAGACGAAAAATAACCGAGGCGGACGTTCGAGGGGTTCGCTGATAAAGCCGACAAACTGATCCAGTCGCGCCAGGGACGGCTCGACTGCTTGCAGTGGAGAATTACTGACAACCACCGCGCTCAGGGCCACCGCACCGACACAGAACGCGCAAAGGCTGCACAGGCTGTTATCGGCGGCAGGTAGGGACTTGCTGGAGTTATCGCCGGCGTGATGTTCGCCATGGGCAGACGCCTCAGCCGGCTGAGCCATGACCATCGCGCCCGGATGGTGCGCCGCCATTTGCGCATCAGCCTTGGCCATCGCCCCGCTCTGCTGGGTTACCGCGCATAACTGCATGTTGAGAGCGGCCATGCTCTGCGCTGGCAAGGCGAGCATCAGCATGCAAATCAGGGCAGTTCGCAGTGAGCGCATGGCGTTGGATGTTGTCGTGGCAAAGATATGGAGACGGATTATCCGCCCAACAGCAGCTTTGTCCATGCCTGAGCATGGGCAAAAGCCCCCGCAGCTGGCTATGATCGGAGCCCATGACCAACACCCCACCCTTGCGCCAACCCTGCCCACCCGGTGCCTGCGATTGCGGGCGCGAGCAGCTGTTGCAGCAAGCCAATAGCGATGTCCGTATCCTTTTGCTCACCCGCACCGAGGAAAAGCGCCTGCTAGAGCGCCTGGAGAACCTTGAGAGCCTGGCGGACCTGGAGAAGCTGCAGCGGCGCATCTACGAACAACTCGGCGTGCGTGTTGCGGTTGCCCCAGGCTTCAATGAAGTACGCAGCATGCGCGGCATTGCGATTCAGATCGATGAGTTGCCCGGGCTGTGCCGCAAAACCCGCCAGGCCATTCCCACCGCCATTCGCCGCGGGTTTGAAAAGCGCCCGCAGATCGCCTACGACCTGCTGAACGCCCATGATCTGTTTCGCGATATTTAAGGAGCTGGCTAAGAGGGTCGTAAGCTGACCAAAAAGGCCAGACGCCGGTCGACTGCATAAGCCGAAAACCCCGCGGTTGACAGGCCGGTAAAAATCAGCAGAATCGCCGCCCCTTTTCCACGGATGGAAGTTCCTCGTGCAACGGATTGTGATTTTGGGCAATGCCGGCAGCGGCAAGTCCACACTGGCGCGGGCCTTGGGCAAGCGCATCGGCGCACCCGTCGTGCATCTCGACACCCTGTTCTGGGAGCCCGGCTGGATCGAACCCGACGCGGCGCAGTTCCGTGAAAGGGTCCGCGATGCGCTCAGAACGGAGGCCTGGATCTGCGAAGGCAACTACGCCCGCCGCACCTTCGACCTGCGCCTGCCAGCGCCGACCTGATCATCTGGCTGGATACGCCGCGCCTGTCCTGCCTTAGGCGCGTCATCGTGCGTAGCGTCTTGAACCGACCGCGCCCCGACCTTCCGGCTGGCTGTAGAGAGCAACTCGACCGGGCATTTCTGGATTTTCTTAAATTCGTCTGGCAGTTCGACCATGGCTACCGCCAAGGTATCGAGGCAGTGCGCATGGCCATCGGCCCGACCTTGCCAACAGTGCATCTACGAGGCGGTCGAGAGATTGCCGCCTTCCTGGCTCAGTTGCACGCAACACCTGCAACCCGGCCCAGTTCGATCAACTGACGACCCGAATAAAGGGATTATTACTCGTGGCAAAACACTTCATTCGCCCGCTCGCGCTGTGCATTTTTCATCATCAGGGGAAAATACTGGTCAACCAATTCCACGACGCCGATGAGAACCGGACGCTCTTTCGCCCCATTGGTGGCGGCATTGAATTCGGCGAAAGGAGTCACGACGCCATCGTCCGCGAAGTGCAGGAAGAACTGGGTCGCTCGATCAGCGACATTCGCCTGATTGGCACGCTGGAAAGCATCTTCACCTACGCAGGCAAGCCGGGGCACGAGATTGTTCAGGTCTACGATGCCAGGTTTGACGACGCAGAGGTCTATGAACAACCCTGGCTAGACGGCCACGAAAGCGATGGCGCGCCGTTCAGAGCCGCGTGGCACTCCAGCGCCAGCTTCACCCCGGCATCACCGCTGGTACCGGAAGGGCTCTACGACCTGCTCAAGCGCGCAATGCTGCTGTGACGGCGCAAAAGTAGGCTGGGGCTGGCCGTATGCCAATCAAGGTGATGCGGGCATACGGCGCAACTCTCGAACGCTCTCAAGGTACTTCCCTGCACTCTCGCTTCGAATGGCAACACCGCCTGGCGCTGACATTCCCCGAATCGACTACCGCCCTCGCCCCGCCAGAATGCGCGTTGCGCCCTGGGTTTTCTGGCAGTACCAAAAGACGCGGCTGACGCCACGGGTGATCGCCACATAGGCCAGGCGCAGGCTTTCATCCTGCATCGCCTGGTCGTAGCTGTTGCTGAAGAAGCCCGAACAGCCATACAGCGCATTGCGCAGCGGGTGTGACTCGGGCGGTTGGCACTCATCAAGGATGATCGCCACTTCGGCCTGCAAGCCCTTGGCGCGGTGGACGGTGTAGGCCTTGACCGGCAGTTTCTTGTCCAGCTGCGCGGTGATGGCCTGCAGCGGTTCGTTGCGCCGACTGAGCAGCAGCACGGCATTACGTTCGCGGCTGTTACGCGCGGCGGCGTAGGCGCATTGTTCGCGGATCTGCTTGAGTAACTCCGGCAAACGCGCCTTGCTGTCAAAACGCTGAATCAGACGCACGCCGTGATCACCTGGCTGGGTAGCTTTGATCGCCTGACTGGCCTTCGCCTGTTTGTGCTGCACGTCGCCGAGCAGCGCTTCAGCATCACGGATAATCGGCTCAATCGAACGGTAGTTGTTGGCCAGGGTCAGCACGGCGCTGCGTTTGGCTTTGCCTTTACCGGGAAAGTGCCGGTCGAAGTCGATAAACAGCTGCGGCGAACTACCGCGCCAGCCGTAGATCGACTGCCAGTCATCGCCGATGGCCATCAGGCTAACGGTTGCCCCCTGCCCGACCAGGGTGCGCTGCACGGCCTGCAACCACTGCACGATCTGCGGCGAGATGTCCTGAAATTCGTCGATCAGCAGATGGCTAAATGGCGCCAGCAGCTGTGGCGAAACACTTTTCCCGTCGGCATTAAGTCGCGCCGTCAGCTCAGCAAAGGCGCCGTTAAACGTCATCAAACCCTGCGCCTGCAAAGCGCGCTCGAAGTACGGCCAGAACAGCCGCAATGCCTCAAGAAACTCACGCACTGGTATTGCAGTGTCGAGGCGTTGCGGCTGCATAGTCGACAGCTCAACGCCGATGCTTTCGGCAAACCCGGCCTGAGCGTAGAACGCTTCATAGAGCGGCGCAGCACTGAATTCGCCTGCCAGCTTATAGGTATCCAACGGCGCCTTGGGCAGGCGCTTGCCTGTATCGGATGGCGGCGGCAACTGCAGCAGGCTGTGCACCTTTTGCCGAAACGCCGGCTGCTCGGCATAGCACTGCTGGTAAGCCTGCTTAAGCAGACGCTGTTGGGCCGGCCGCAGGCGTCCGGCGCTCAGCGGGTTATCCAGTTCGCGGCTCGCCGCCTGTGGGTCATCCAGCTGTTCGAACCAGCGCGGGTTGTCCAGCAGACTCTTGGCCACGCTGCCCATGGCCGCGTGGAAGGTGCGCACGCACTGGCGCCCCTGCACAGCATCAAAGGGATAGTTGAAGAAGCACAACACCTTGAGCAGCTGTTCGCGCAGCTCGGCGCAGGAGGCATTGGTAAAGGAAATCACCGTCAGCTGCTCGGGCTTGATGCCCAGGTGACAGAACATAAATGCCACCCGCAGCACCAACGTGGTGGATTTGCCCGAGCCGGCTCCGGCGAAGATGCGCGTCAGCGGATGATTGCTGAGGATCATCGCCCACTGTTCATCCGATGGCGCACTGAGCAGCCCCGCCGTCACCGCCCGCGCCACCTGCTCGCGCATAGCCTGAGCTTGCTCGGCCTCGACTGTCAGCATGGCCGGCCCGTAAATGCCTTGAGTGCGTGGTTTACTGGCAGCGCGGCGCGGATTAGCCGACGGCTTCGCGCCAGCAGATTGACCCTTGCTAGCCGCTTTTTTGGCCCGTGGTGCAGGCTTTTTTAACTGCACCGCCGCTTCACGCTCGGCACGCAGATAAGCTGTGGTGTGTGGAAAGTAGCGCGCCAGTGCAGCGGACAACAGCCGCTTGTAGCGCTGAACAGCAGATGGCATTCGCGACCCAGCCAGAAGATAGATCGTTGAATGATAAGTGCTTTTTACGGCGAACTGGCGACTGAGCGGTGAGAAAGCGCAGCGCCTCTCACCGCTCAACTGATCCGACAGCTATCAGTCGAGCATACCGACATAACGCGGATGGCTGGCAACCCGCTCCAGCCAAGCGCGAATGGCCGGATAGGGCGTCAGATCAAAGCCGCCTTCATCCGCCACATGGGTGTAGGCGTACAGGGCGATATCGGCAATCGAGAAGTACTCGCCAACCAGATACGGCGTGCGCTGCAGCTGCTTCTCCATCACTTTGAGTGCCTTGTGACCGCGCACATGGCACTCTTCGTACTCACTGCGGCGCGCTTCAGGCAGGCCCTGATACAGCTGGATGAAGCGTGCCACCGCGACATAAGGCTCGTGGCTGTATTGCTCGAAAAACTGCCACTGCAGCACCTGGGTACGCAGACGCGGCTCGCTGGGCAGAAACGCGCTGCCATCGGCGAGGAAGTTGAGGATGGCATTGGACTCCCACAGGCAGGTGCCGTCGTCCAGCTCCAGCACGGGAATCTTGCCGTTGGGGTTCTTGGTCAGGAAGGCGTCGCTCTGGGTTTCGCCCTTGAGGATATCAATCGGGATCCACTCATAGGGCTGATCCAGCAGGTGCAGCATCAGCTTGACCTTGTAGCAGTTGCCCGAGCGGTAATCGCCATAGACCTTATACATATCGCCCTCCTCCTAACCTGCTTAACGCGTGGACTAGCTTGCTTGTGCCTGGCGAATCACCTCGGCCAGGCGCTTGAGGCCTTCACTCAGGCGCTCCGGCGCAACGTGGCTGAAGTTAAGCCGCAAATGCCCGGGGTTAGCGTCCGGATCAATAAAGAACGGTTCGCCCGGCATAAACGCCACGTTCTGCGCCAGCGCCGGCGCCAGCAGCGTACGCGTATCCAGCGGCTGCTTGAGGGTCAGCCAGAAGAACAGCCCACCTTGAGGAATCTGCCAGTCGGCCAGGTCGCTGAAATGCTCAACCAGCACGTCCTGCATGGCATCACGGCGCACCCGATAGAAATCACGCAATTCGGCCAAGTGTTCGCGGTAATGCCGCGTGCCCAGCCATTGCAGCGCCTGCCACTGACCAATACGGTTGGTATGCAGGTCAGCGGACTGTTTCAACCGCAGCAAGTAGGGGTACAGGTCTGGGGTGGCAATCAGGTAACCGACGCGCAGGCCAGGCAGCAGGGTTTTCGACACGGTGCCGGTGTAGATCCAGCTGGCCTGCTTAAGGCGGCTGACAATCGGCGTGGCGCTGCCATCATCAAACACCAGTTCACGGTAAGGCTCATCTTCGATCAGGGTCACGCCAAACTCATCGAGCAAGGCTGCCACCGCATCGCGCTTGGCTTCGCTGTAGCGCACCGCCGAAGGGTTCTGGAACGTTGGGATTAGATAGGCGAAAGCCGGCTTGTGGTTCTGCAGCCGCTCGCGCAACGCGTCGATCTGCGGGCCATCAGCCTCCTGCGGCACGGCGATGCAATCGGCACCAAACAGCTGAAACGCCTGCAATGCCGCGAGGTAAGTCGGCGCCTCCAGCAACACCTCGGTACCCGGATCGATAAACAGCTTGCTGGCCAGATCCAGGGTTTGCTGCGAACCGCTGACGATCAGCACCTGGCTGGCGTCACAGGGTACGCCCAAGGCGCGCGCCTCTTCAGCAATCGCTTCACGCAGCTCAGGCTCGCCTTCGCTGGTGCCATATTGCCCCATGCTGGTGGGCATATCCGCCCACTCCACCCGCGGCAACATCGGCTCGGCCGGTAGACCGCCGGCAAACGACATCACTTCTGGACACTGCGCGGCAGCCAGGATTTCACGGATCAAGGAGCTTTTCAGGCGGGCAACACGTTCGGAGAAGGCCATGGATACACCGGTAGCGAAGGCAAATAAAAATAGGTCAAACTGTTTGACCAAAGCTCTGTTTGACAGAAGCTACGACGATCAGCCTGGATACGTCAACATGCTTGACCTTAAAAATCCAAACACTCAACAGACCGCCATGGAAGCGTTCTTCTTCGGTTACCAGGCGTTTACCGCCAAGGCCGATGAGATGCTGGCGCGCCGCGGCCTGTCGCGCGTGCATCACCGCATTCTGTTCTTTATCGCCAAGTACCCCGGCTTGAGCATGAAAGAGCTGCTCGGCTACCTGGGAGTAAGCAAACAGGCACTGAATACCCCGCTGCGTCAGCTGCTGGAAATGAACCTGGTGCAGAGCCTTGCCGCTGAAGACGACAAGCGCAAACGCCTACTCGGCTTTACTGCTGAAGGCGCCAAGCTGGAACAGGCTCTGCGCCGTGAACAGGCCAAGCTGCTGCAGCGGGCGTTCAGTGAAGCCGGAGAAACAGCCGTGAGCGGCTGGTTACAGGTCAACCAAACCCTGCACAACAGCGCAAATGAAGGCTGAGAGGGCACCCTCGGCAAAACTGTACTGACGCCGCGACCGAGCCAACTAAAACTGTACCGCCCATTGCCTGCATCGCTGTACCGCGACGCTCTGAGCATCTCCCCCTAGGCTGATCAGCACTGCCCCTGAGTGCTGCGCCATGACCACCGAACTGCTGCTCGCCTTTATCGCCTTTGCCTTTGTCACCTCGGTGACACCGGGCCCTAACAATATGATGCTGCTCGCCAGCGGGGTGAATTTCGGCCTGCGCCGCAGCCTGCCGCACATGTTCGGCATCAGCCTGGGGTTTATGCTGCTGGTGGCTTCGGTCGGCCTCGGCTTGGGCCAGCTGTTCGAACAAGTGCCGCTGCTATATGACGTATTGCGCTATCTGGGCGCGGCCTACCTGCTGTACCTGGCCTGGAAAATTGCTAACTCCGGCGCACCAGACAGCCAAGCCACAACGCGCAGCAAACCTTTCAGCTTTCTCCAGGCAGCGGCCTTTCAGTGGGTTAACCCGAAAGCTTGGATCATGGCCATCGGCGCCATCACCACCTACACCCCGCAGGAAAATTTCGTGGTCAATGTGCTGCTGATCGCGGCGCTGTTCGCCCTGGTCAACTGCCCTAGCGTCGGCCTGTGGACGGTGGCCGGTAGCCTGCTGCGCAACTGGCTGAGCAACGCCCGAGCGCTGCGCGTGTTCAATATAGGCATGGCCTTGCTGCTGGTAGCCTCGCTGTACCCCATCTTCGCCGACACCGGACTGCTCTGATGCACGACCTGCCGCAAACCCGCCTACGGCCGCTGGCCGACACCTCGACCTCGGCGGTAGTCGCCGGGTTTATCGCCATGCTCACCGGCTACACCAGCTCGCTGGTGCTGATGTTCCAGGCTGGCCAGGCCGCAGGGCTGACCAACGGGCAGATTTCATCGTGGATCTGGGCGCTGTCGATTGGCATGGCGATCTGCTGCATCGGCCTGTCGCTGCGTTATCGCGCGCCGATCATGATCGCCTGGTCCACTCCTGGCGCGGCCCTGCTGATCACCAGTTTGCCCGGTGTGCCCTATAGCGAGGCAATTGGCGCCTATATCTTCGCTTCAGGGCTGATTGTACTGATCGGCCTGACGGGCACGTTTGACCGCCTGATGCGGCGCATTCCCGCCTCTATTGCTGCAGCGCTGCTGGCGGGCGTGCTGTTCAAAATCGGTCTGGAAATCTGCGTGGCCGCCGAACAGCAGCCGCTGCTAGTGGTGGCCATGCTGCTGGCGTACTTGGTTGGGAAACGGCTGCTACCGCGGTATGCCGTGCTGGCGGCACTGATTGTCGGCAGCGTGCTGGCTGCGGTCTTCGGCCTGCTCAATTTCGAGCAATTCGAGCTGCAAATGGCGGTGCCGGAATGGACCACACCGAGCTTCTCTCTGGCCGCCGCCATTAGCATCGGTATACCGCTATTTATCGTCGCCATGGCCTCGCAGAATCTGCCAGGCATGGCCGTGCTGCGTGCCAACGGATATGACGTTCCGGCCAGCCCGCTGCTCACCACCACCGGGCTGACATCCATGCTACTGGCGCCGTTCGGTAGCCACGGCATTCATATGGCGGCCATCAGCGCAGCGATCTGCGCCGGCCCGGAAGCCCACGAAGACCCGAAAAAACGCTACACCGCCGCCATCTGGTGCGGGGTGTTCTACGGCATCGCCGGCATCTTCGGCGCCACCCTGGCGGCGTTGTTTGCCGCGCTACCGAAAGCCCTGATCCTGTCCATCGCGGCACTGGCGCTGTTCGCTTCGATCATAGGCGGCCTGACCCAGGCCATGAGCGAGCCGAAAGAGCGTGAAGCGGCGCTGATCACCTTTCTGGTAACCGCCTCGGGCATGACCCTGTTCTCGGTGGGCTCGGCGTTCTGGGGGATTGTTGCGGGCTTGCTGACCTTGGCGATTCTTAACTGGGGCAAGCGAGACGCGTAATTAGCAGGTATAAAAACAGGCTTATGCATACACATAAGCCCGTTTTTGTTACAGCCGGTGCAATCAGCCGCGCTGACGCTTCGGCAGCACATCCTTAAGCTTGGCGTGCATGCCGCGCAGGGTTTTCTCGGTGCTTTCCCAATCGATGCACGCATCGGTAATGGACACGCCGTACTTGAGCTGGCTGAGGTCCTTGGGAATCGACTGGTTGCCCCAGCCCAGGTGGCTTTCCACCATCAGGCCGACGATCGACTGGTTGCCTTCGAGAATCTGGTTGGCGACGTTGTCCATCACCAGCGGTTGCAGAGCCGGATCCTTGTTGGAGTTGGCGTGGCTGCAATCGACCATGATGTTTGGGCGTATGCCGGCTTTGGTCAGTTCCTGCTCACAAACGGCAACACTCACCGAATCGTAGTTCGGCTTGCCGTTGCCACCACGCAGCACTACGTGGCCGTAGGCATTGCCTTTGGTGGTGACGATGGACACGCCACCTTCCTGGTTGATGCCGAGGAAACGGTGCGGGCTGGAAACCGACTGCAGGGCGTTGATCGCTACGGTCAGGCCGCCATCGGTGCCGTTCTTGAAGCCCACGGACGAAGACAGGCCCGAGGCCATCTCGCGGTGGGTTTGCGATTCGGTGGTGCGCGCGCCGATGGCCGACCAGCTGATCAGGTCCTGCAGGTACTGCGGGGAAATCGGGTCGAGGGCTTCGGTCGCGGTCGGCAGGCCCATTTCAGCCAGGTCACGCAGCAACTGGCGACCGATATGCAGGCCATCCTGAATCTTGAACGAGTCATCCATAAATGGATCGTTGATCAGGCCTTTCCAGCCGACAGTGGTACGCGGCTTCTCGAAATACACCCGCATAACCAGATACAGACTGTCCGAAACCTCGGCAGCCAGCGCCTTGAGGCGCTCGGCATACTCGTGGGCGGCCTTGATATCGTGGATCGAGCACGGCCCGACCACCACGAACAGGCGATGATCCTTGCCATCGAGAATATTGCGGATCACCTCACGACCGCTGGCAACCGTGCGCAGAGCAGCATCGGTCAGCGGAATTTCACGCTTGAGCTGTGCGGGGGTTATCAGGGTTTCGTTGGAGGCAACGTTCAGGTCATCAATCGGTAAATCAGCCATCGTGCTATTCATCAGTCAGAGTCATCAGGTCACGGGTGCCGGCCGCCAGCGATCCCCGTGTGGCGGAGCACAGCAATATGAGCACAGCGGGGAAGCCGAACCTTAGCGCGTATAGGCCTGGCTCGACAATGGGCTTTGCGGCTTAAGCCGCGCCGAGTGGACGATTCAACTAATTCAGGCTGGCGCGGGAAAATTCGGCGGCATGCTGGCTGATCCACTCCTGCGCCACCACCTCGACCGGCAGGCTGCAACCCAGTTCCTGCTCGCGTTGATGGCGATAATGCTCAATCTGGCAGACCTGTTCGACCATACGCGCGCGAAACAGCGTGTCCTCATCGACAAAGGCGATACCCACCAGGTAGTTGTCTTCCTGTTTGCGGCACCACGCCACCAGGCCTGGGTAACGCGCATGCTCGCCGAACAGCGGAATACGCAACTCGATGGCCGTACCGCGGCGAAAAGCGCGGTTGGAGTTGCAAGCCACACCGCCGAGGCTGATATTGTTGAGCCGCTCTTTGGGTACAAATGCCTGTTTGCGCAGCACTAATTCAACCGGCATATCACTGGGATGACGCAGAAAGTGACGCATCTATGACTACCTCGGATGCCATCAATTTGATACCACATTGGCCAGTATAGTGACTGAACTGGAACTGACCGATTTAGATGCAGATCGCTATCTACTCGACTTGCCTGGCACTTCACTGCTGATATTTACCAGCATAGGTTGTGCCAGTTGCCGTTGGGCGCGACGTGAGCTGCCTAATTTGCCCCTGCCGATACAGCGCCTGACCTGGGTCGACGCGGCCAACAGCGGCGGTTTAGTGACGCGTTATGAGGTATTTCAGCTCCCCGCGCTATTCGTAGTGCGCGATGGCCAATTTTATGGCGCACTGCAGAGCAGCCTGCAGCCCGCCGCACTTATTCAGGCGCTGGACACTGCCCTGTCGCGCCCCGCAGAGGACTTACCCTGATGACCCCAACTCCCCGTATCGGCATTATCGGCTCCGGCGCCATTGGTGGCTTCTATGGCCTGATGCTGGCCCGCGCCGGCTTTGATGTGCATTTTCTGCTGCGCAGCGAGTTCGCCGCAGTCGCCAGCCAAGGCTTGCACGTCAACAGTGCCCTACACGGCAACCTGCACCTGGATAACGTGCAGGCGTATCAGTCAGCGGCTGATATGCCGCCGTGCGACTGGCTGCTGATCGGCGCTAAAACCACCAGCAACGCCGAACTGGCTCCACTGATCAGCCAGGCCGCTGCGCCCGGCGCCAAGGTGGTGCTGATGCAGAACGGCCTGGCCGTAGAAGACGAGTTGCGCCCGCTGCTACCGGACTCGCTGCACCTGCTGGGCGGCCTCTGCTACATCTGCGCCCATCGCAGTGCGCCGGGAGTGGTCGAGCACCAGGCGCTGGGTAACGTCAATCTGGGCTATCACTCAGGCCCGGCTTGTGATGCCGAGAGCCGTCAGCAGATCCTCGAACAAGGCAGCGCGCTGTTCCAGGCTGCTGGCCTTGACTCCACCGCCATGGCCGAACTGAACCAGGCACGCTGGCAGAAACTGGTGTGGAACGTGCCCTACAACGGTCTGGCCGTGCTGCTGAACAGCGCCACCACGGCACTAATGGGCAACACCGACAGCCGCGCGCTGATCGAGGCGATCATGCAGGAAGTGGTGGATGCGGCCGGCGCCTGCGGCTATCAGCTACCTGCCGGGTTTGCCGGCAAGCTGCTGAGCGCCACCGACCGCATGCTGGATTACCTGCCGAGCATGTACCACGACTTTGCCCTGCAGCGCCCACTGGAGCTGCATGCCATCTACGCCGCGCCGTTGGCTGCTGCGGCGCAGGCCGGCTGCGCCATGCCGCGCACCGAGATGCTCTATCAGACCCTACGTTTCCTCGAACAACGCGCGCAATAGGACACAGCCATGAGCAAGGGATTAGGCGACAAACTGGTGCTGGCGATCTCCTCGCGGGCGCTGTTCGACCTGCGCGACAGCCACCAGATTTATGAAAGCCAGGGCGTCGAGGCCTATCGCCAATACCAGATTGAGCATGAGGACGAGATCCTCCCGCCAGGGGATGCCTTTCCGCTGGTCGAGAAGCTGCTGGCGCTGAACACGGCCCTCAATCAGCAGCGCGTTGAGGTGATCCTGGTTTCGCGCAACAGCGCCGACACCGGCTTACGTGCGTTCAACTCAATCCAGCACTACGGCCTGGGCATATCCCGCGCAGCCTTTGTTGGCGGGCGCAGCCCCGACCCTTATCTGGCCGCATTCGGCTGTCACCTGTTTCTCTCCACCCACGCCGAAGATGTGCGCAGCGCGTTACGTGCAGGCTTCGGGGCGGCGACCATTCTTTCTGGCGGCGCTCGTCGGGCAGCCAGCAATGAACTGCGCATCGCCTTCGACGGTGACGCCGTGCTGTTTTCCGATGAATCCGAGCGGGTCTATCAGCAGGCTGGCCTGGAAGCCTTTCAGAGTCACGAGCGCCAGTCGGCACGTGAGCTGCTCGGCGGCGGCCCATTCAAACCCTTCCTCGCCGCCCTGCACCGTCTGCAACAGGAATTTCCCGAAGAACAGTGCCCGATTCGCACCGCATTGGTTACAGCGCGTTCGGCGCCGGCCCATGAGCGTGTGATTCGCACGCTGCGCGAGTGGAATATCCGCCTGGATGAGTCGTTCTTCCTCGGTGGTCTGGAAAAAGCCGCAATTCTAGAAACCTTCGGCGCCGACGTGTTTTTCGACGACCAAACCGGCCACTGCGAAAAAGCCAACAAGGTCGTACCTACCGGCCATGTGCCACACGGCATCAGCAACGAACCGCAGCTCTAGTCTCCGCGCGAGGGCGGTCAATCGCCCTCGCCACTAAGCGCGCTCTATCTCCCTGCCTATATAACCATTCGTCCTCAAAACCTCGGCTTTCTTTGACTTATCGATGGCGCTGCTAAGCTCAGATCAGGCCTGCCAGTCTGGCAGTCAAGGAGGCCGAATGATTCGCTCGATTCTCTATGCAACCGACCTAGGCCTTTACGCCCCCTACATCCTGCAGCATGCGCTGGCACTCACGCGCTCCTTCAACGCCAGCCTGTATGTGGTGCACGCCGTGGAGCCCATGGGCCTGTTTGCGGAATCAGTGCTGCAAACCTACCTGGATGAAGAGCGCCTCAAGGACCTGCGCACCAACGGCCTGAGCACAGTTATGGCGAGTATCGAGCAGCGGGTGTTGGAGGGCTTTCGCGATGAGATTGGCGAAGCGATGCATGACTTGGATCTGATCAAGGCGGTACGCGTGGTACAGGGCGATCCCCCCTTGGTGATACTCGATGAAGCACAGCAACTCGGTGTGGATTTGTTGGTCCTAGGTAGCCACAGCCACGGCACGGATATGGACATTCCGCTGGGCCGTACCGCGTCGCGCTTGGTGCAGTTGTCAGAAGTACCGGTGTACTTGGTGCCGATGCTGCAGCATCGCAGCCGAGGTGATCTTTAGAAGAAGCGCAGCACATTTCTATTTTTGGTCTAGATTTAATGCTTCAATCATCATTATGGTTATATAGAACGCCGGTAACCTGAACGGCCGTCTTTTTGCTTTGAGGGATTTTTATGAAGCTTCAGCAACTGCGCTACATCTGGGAAGTCGCGCATCACGACCTCAACGTTTCTGCCACGGCACAAAGCCTCTACACCTCACAACCCGGCATCAGCAAACAGATCCGCCTACTCGAAGACGAGCTAGGGGTTGAAGTCTTCGCCCGCAGCGGCAAGCACCTGACCCGCATCACCCCGGCCGGTGAGCGCATCATCAACACCGCCGGGGAAATCCTGCGCAAGGTCGAAAGCATCAAGCAGATCGCCCAGGAATTCTCCAACGAGAAGAAAGGCACCCTGTCCATCGCCACCACCCACACCCAGGCGCGCTATGCCCTGCCGCCGGTTATAAGCGCCTTTATCAAGCAATACCCGGATGTGTCCCTGCACATGCACCAGGGTACGCCGATGCAGATCGCTGAAATGGCGGCCGACGGCACCGTCGACTTCGCCATCGCCACCGAAGGTCTGGAGCTGTTCAACGACCTGATCATGATGCCCTGCTACCGCTGGAACCGCTGCGTCGTGGTACCTCAGGGTCATCCGCTGACCAAGCTGCCGAAGCTGACCCTGGAAGCCCTGGCCGAATACTCCATCGTCACCTATGTGTTCGGTTTTACCGGCCGCTCCAAACTCGACGAAGCCTTCAGCCATCGCGGCCTGACGCCGAAAGTGGTGTTTACCGCCGCCGACGCTGACGTGATCAAAACCTACGTACGCCTGGGCCTGGGCGTGGGCATCGTGGCCAAGATGGCCGTCGATCCCAAACTCGATCCGGACCTGGTGGTGCTGGATGCCGGCGAACTGTTCGAAGCCAGCGTGACCAAGATCGGCTTCCGTCGCGGCACCTTCCTGCGCGGCTTTATGTGCGACTTTATCGAGAAATTTGCCCCGCACCTAACCCGCGACATGATGGCCAAAGCCGTGCAGTGCCACAGCAAGGTCGAGCTGGAAGAGCTGTTCGAAGGCGTTGAACTGCCGCTGCACTGAGCCAACCTGCAGATATGAAAAAGCCCGTCCAAGTGACGGGCTTTTTCATACTCGGCGATACCTATTCAGTGGCTTTCAATTCTTTGCCATGAGCAAAGTTCACCCACCAGCCGAAGGCTGCCGCGGTGAAGAACATGATGATGCTGTAGATCGCCGCCGGGATCGACATGGTGGCGTTATTCAACAGCATCGGGCTCAGTGCTAGGGCTATCGCCAAAGTGCCGTTGTGGATGCCGATCTCCATGCCGATGGCAACCGACTGACGCAGGCTTAGCTTAAACAAACGCGGCACCCAGTAACCTACCGCAAGGCTGATCAGGTTGAGCGCCAGCGCCGCACCACCCACCTGCGGCGCGTAATCGACGAAGGTCTGCCAATCCTTGACCACCGCCAGGATGATGATGATCAGCAGAAACAGCGCGGAGATGATCTTCACCGGCTTCTCCATACGTGCGGCAAATCCAGGGAAGCGGCTGCGTATCCAGATACCAATAGCCACCGGGCCGAGGACGATAACAAACACCTGCACCACCTTGGTGAACTGCAACGGCAAGGCCTGATCACCTTCCATAAAGTAGGCCAGCGACAGGTTGACGATCAGCGGCATGGTCAGCACCGCAATCACCGAATTGACCGCCGTCAGGGTGATATTCAGTGCCACATCACCATGCGCCAGGTGGCTGTACAGGTTGGCAGTGGTGCCGCCAGGCGAGGCTGCCAAGAGCATCAGACCAACTGCCAGCGCCGGGGCCAGACCAAAGGCCTTGGCCAGGAAGAAACACACCACGGGCAGTAGCAACAGCTGGCAGCTCAAGCCGATCAGCACCGGTTTGGGAAACTTCACCACCCGGGCAAAATCGGCCAGGGTCAGCGACAGGCCCAGGCCAAGCATGATGATGCCCAAGGCGATGGGCAGGAACAGGGTCAATAGCGGGTCAGCAGTCACGGCTTTCTTACTCCTTGATCAAAGCGCTGGGCGATCTTGAACAACGACGTAGAACACTGCAGTGACTTTAGTGGCCAACGTGGTGAAAGAAATGGCGAGGTATAAAAAAAGCGCCCAGATGGGCGCTTTTTTTATTACTGAAGGAAATCAGATGGCGGTGGCCCCACCATCCACCGCCAGCGCGTGGCCGGTAGTGAACGCCGCGTTATCGCAGCACAGGTACAGCACGGCAGTAGCGATTTCCTCGACCTTGCCAATGCGCCCGACCGGGTGCATGGCGGCGGCGAACTCGCCCTTCTTCGGATCGGCTTCATAGGCGCGGCGGAACATGTCAGTGTCGATCACCGCCGGGCATACGGCGTTGACCCGCACTTTCTTCTTTGCGTATTCAACAGCAGCGGACTTGGTCAGGCCGATCACCGCATGTTTGGATGCGCTGTAGATGCTCATCTTCGGCGCAGCGCCCAGGCCGGCGACCGACGCGGTGTTGACGATGGCGCCACCGCCCTGAGCCAGCAGCAGCGGGATCTGGTGCTTCATGCACAGCCACACGCCTTTAACGTTGACGCCCATGATGGCGTCGAACTCGCTTTCGCTGCCCTCGGCCAGCTTGCCCTTCTCGATCTCGATGCCCGCATTGTTGAAGGCATAGTCCAGGCGGCCGTAGGCGCCCAGCGTGCGCTCCATCAACACCTTGACCTCAGCATCACGGGTCACGTCGCAACGTACAAACAGCGCATCGCCGCCCGCTTCACGGATCAGCGCGGCAGTCGCTTCGCCACCGTCGACATCAACGTCGGACACCACCACCTGCAGGCCTTCGTTGGCGAATGCCAGTGCCGTGGCACGACCAATACCCGCTGCACCACCGGTGACCAGGGCAACCCGGCCGGAAAAGCTCAAGCTCATCTGCGTGTCCTCGCAAGGATTAAAAACTGCATTGAGTCTAATCAGCTGCTGCGTACCAAGGCAGCACTATCAAATTGCTGGTGATAGCCCCATCGAAATGAGTGATTAACACCCCAGCATGGCTATCACTCGAATGGATTTACAAGCATTCGGCCCACGGGCAAACCTTGCCCCGCTGACCAGCACGGGCTATCAACAGGCTTTCCGTTCAGTGAGTACCTGTCATGACTGCCCCACTCAACCGCCAATTCCTGCTTGCCCAACGCCCGGTCGGTCTGCCCAGCCGCGAAACCTTCAGCTATGTCGAAACCAGCGTGAGTGAACCCGGCCCCGGCCAAATTCTGGTGAAGAACGCCTACCTGTCGCTGGACCCGGCCATGCGCGGCTGGATGAACGATGCCAAGTCCTATATCCCGCCAGTCGGCATTGGTGAAGTGATGCGCGCCCTCGGCGTGGGTGAAGTGGTGGCCTCGCAGCACCCTGACTTTGCCGTGGGTGATCATGTAAATGGCGCCCTTGGTGTGCAGGATTATTTCCTCGGTGAGCCCAAAGGCTTCTACAAGGTCGACCCCAAGCGCGCGCCGCTGCCGCTGTACCTGTCGGCACTGGGCATGACCGGCATGACCGCCTACTTCGCTTTACTGGATGTCGGCGCGCCGAAAGCGGGTGAAACGGTGGTGATTTCCGGTGCGGCCGGCGCGGTCGGCAGCGTCGCCGGGCAGATAGCCAAGCTCAAAGGCTGCCGTGTGGTCGGCATTGCCGGTGGCGCGGACAAGTGCAAGTTTCTGATCGATGAACTGGGCTTCGATGGCGCCATCGACTACAAGAGCGAGGACGTGATTGCCGGCCTCAAGCGCGAATGTCCGAAAGGCGTGGATGTGTACTTCGACAACGTCGGCGGCGACATTCTCGATGCAGTGCTCACCCGCCTGGCCTTCAAGGCACGTGTAGTGATCTGTGGCGCAATCAGCCAGTACAACAACAAGCAGGCGGTCAAAGGCCCGGCCAACTACCTCAACCTGCTGGTCAACAGCGCACGCATGGAAGGCATGGTGGTGATGACCTACGCCCCGCGTTTTGCCGAAGCGGCGGCGGAGATGGGCGGCTGGATGGCCAGCGGCAAGCTGAAGTCCAAGGAAGATATCGTCAGCGGCCTGACCACCTTCCCGGAAACCTTGCTCAAGCTGTTTAGCGGCGAGAACTTCGGCAAGCTGGTACTGAAGGTCGACTGACTGTTGTGGGAGGGGCTTTAGCCGCGACACACTCTATCGCGGCTAAAGCGGAACGCCGCCCGGCCCATCCCGCAGGCTCAGTTTGTAGCCCGGATGCAATCCGGGGAGATTTATTGCCTGCCACACCGCTCCCGGATTACATCCGGGCTACGCCGCTGCCATTGCCATGATGGGTTACAGCGCGACAAGAATCTCGACGGTTCAAGATCAGACCAAACGCCTAACCCATCCTACGCAACCGCCACTTCCTCACTTTCCTGTTTAATCGGCCGCCAGCGGCGCAGCAGCATATACAGTGTCGGGATCACAAACAGGGTGAAGAAGGTGCCGACCAACAGGCCGCCGACAATCACCATACCGATCTGCTGACGGCTTTCCGCTCCCGCGCCGGTGGCAATCGCCAATGGCAGTGAGCCCAGCACCATAGCCCCGGTCGTCATCAGAATCGGCCGCAGACGCTGCACCGACGCCTCAATCACCGCCCCACGCAACTCATGCCCTTGTCGCAGCAGCACGTTGGCGAACTCGACGATCAGGATGCCGTGCTTGGTAATCAAGCCAATCAACGTCACCAAGCCGATCTGTGAGTAGATGTTCAAAGTGCCGCCGAACATCGTCAGGGCCAGCAAGGCGCCAGCCATCGACAGCGGCACGCTGAACAGGATGATCAGCGGGTCAGTAAAGCTTTCAAACTGCGCCGCCAACACCAGGAAGATAAACGCCAAAGCCAGCGCGAAGATCAGTGCAATGCCCGCACTGGACTCCTTGAAGTCTCGCGACGTGCCGGTGTAGTCGTACTGCGTCTCCGCCGGGAATACCGTGCGCGCTGTGCTTTCCAAATGTGCCAGGGCTTCACCCAGGGTGTAGCCGGAGCCCACGTTGGCACTCACCGTCACTGCCCGCAGCTGGTTGAAATGGTTGAGCTCGCGCGGCGCCACGGTCTCACGCACCTCGATCAGGTTGGACAGCTGCACCATGCTGTCATCGCGGCCGCGCACATAGACGCGGTCGAGGTCTTGCGGGTTGCTGCGGTCCACGTCCTGCAACTGCACCAGCACGTCGTACTGCTCACCGTTCTGCTTGAAGCGCGTCACCTGGCGGCTGCCGAACAGGCTTTCCAGGCTACGGCCGATGGTTGCCACATCAGTGCCTACGGCTACGGCCTGTTCGCGGTTAACCGCGACCTTGAGCTGCGGTGCGTTGAGCTTCAGATCGCTGTCCAGGCTTTCCAGCCCAGGATAATCGCGCAGTTGATTGAGCAACTGATCGACATAACCCTGCAGCTCGCTGTACTCCATGGACGAGCGAATCACGAAGTTCACCGGCTGGTTTCGCGCGCTCTGCCCGAGCGGTGGACGGTTGACCGGGAAGGCGCGCACCCCGGCAATATCCTGCAGTTTGGGCAGCAGCTCATTACGAATCTCGAACTGGCTGCGCGAGCGGTCCGCCCAGTCCTCCAGCTTCATAAAGGAAATGCCCTGAGCCACCGTCGGGAAACCAGCGATGACCATGTAGCGATTGGTTTCCGGGATGCTGTCGTAGGCCGCTTCGATCTCGCGGGCATAACGCCCGGTGTAGTTAATAGTGGCGCCGTCAGGGCCGTTGAACACACCGACAATGGTGCCAGTGTCTTCGGTCGGCGCCAGCTCGGATTTAAGCCCTGAGAACAGCAGCACGCAGGCCACAATAGTCAGTAACAACACGCCCACCACCAACATCCAGGCACTCAGTGCTTTGGCCAATAGATGCTTGTAGCTGTAAGTCAGGCCATTGAGGAAATTCTCGATCAGGTTGTACACCCGGTTGTGCCGCTCACCGGCCTGATGCGGCTTAAGCAACAGCGCACACATCATCGGCGTCAGGGTCAGGGCGACAAATCCCGACACCAGCACCGCGCCGGCCAGGGTCCAGGCGAATTCTGTAAATAGTTTACCGGTGGTGCCCTGCATAAAGCCGATGGGGGCAAATACGGCGGCCAGGGTCAGGGTCATGGCGATGACCGCAAAGGCAATCTCGCGACTGCCCTTGAGCGCCGCCTGCAGCGGCTGCATGCCCTCCTCGATATGCCGGTGGATGTTCTCCAGCATCACGATGGCATCGTCCACCACCAGGCCGATGGCCAGCACCATCGCCAGCAGCGTTAGGGTGTTGATGGTGAATCCCATCAACGACATCAAGGCAAATGCACCGATCAGAGACACCGGGATGGTCACCAGCGGAATGATGGTGGCACGCAGCGAA
Organism: Pseudomonas peli; assembly: GCF_900099645.1. Lineage (GTDB taxonomy): Bacteria > Pseudomonadota > Gammaproteobacteria > Pseudomonadales > Pseudomonadaceae > Aquipseudomonas > Aquipseudomonas peli. The sequence continues at coordinate 93,248 of NZ_FMTL01000001.1, forward strand.
CGCAGGAAGATAAAGATGATCAGGATGACCAGCCCCACCGCTTCCCAGATGGTGATAAATACGTTGTCGATCGACTCGCGAATAAACTGCGAGTTGTCGTTGGCCACCGCCATTTCCATGCCTTCCGGCAGCAGCGCGCGTACATCAGGCATGGCCTCAGCCAGGCCGTCGGAGATATCCAACGGGTTGGCGGTAGCCTGCTTGATCATGCCCATCGACACCGCCGGCTTGCCCTTGTAGCGAACAATACTGCGTTCGTCCGCCGCGCCGATTTCGGCATAACCAACGTCAGCCAGGCGCAGCAGGTAACCGCGCGAGTCATCGAGAATCAGCTGATTAAACTGCTCCGGGGTATTCATGTCAGTTTCAGAGAGCACGGTGAATTCGCGCTGCTGCGACTCAATGCGTCCCGCCGGAATCTCGACATTCTGCCGGCGCAGGGCGTCTTCCACGTCTTGCACGGTGAGGTTGTGCGCGGCGAGCTTCTCCGGGTCGAGCCAGATGCGCATGGCGAAGGTGCGCGCGCCGCGAATCTGCACTTCGGAGACGCCGGGGATGGTCTGCAGGCGATCCTTGATCACCCGCTCCAACACGTCGGTGATCTCCATGGCGCTGTAGAGTTCGCTGTAGAAGGCGATCCAGATCACCGGCTGGGCGTCGGCCTCAACCTTCTGCACGATGGGCTCGGCAATTTCATCCGGCAGCAGGCCGCGCACCCGGCCCAGACGGTCGCGTACATCATTGGCGGCCTCATCGGAGTTGCTGCCCAGGCGGAACTGCGCGGTGATCTGGGTGTTTTCCGAACGGCTGATGGAGCTGACGAAGTCCAGCCCGTCGATGCCCGACAGCACGTCCTCGATCGGCTGGGCGACCTGAGACTCCATGATCTCCGGGCTGGCCCCTGGGTAGGTGACGTTAACCGTGACAATCGGTACGTCGATATTCGGGTACTCGCGCACGGCCAGGCGGTCATAGGCCATTAAGCCAAGCAGCACCACAATCAGCGACAGTACGGTGGCGAATACCGGCCGCCGGATGCAGATATCCGACAGGGTCATGACGCTTGCTCCGCCACCTTGGTGCGTACCGGCGCGCCGGCCCGAACCTTCTGCCAACCGGCGCTGATCAGGGTTTCATCACCCTGCAGGCCTTCCAGCACCTCGACCTTGCCAGCCAGGCGCTTGCCCAGTTTGACCTCACGCAGCTTGACCTTGCCCTCCACAACCAGATTGACCAGCAGCTTATCGCCCACCGGCATGATGGCTTCTTCTGGAATCACCAGGGCATTCGGCCGCTCGGCGAGGATCACCGAAACCCGCACGAACTGCCCTGGGCTCAAGCGACCATCGCTGTTGCTGATATGCGCGCGAATCGCCTGACTGCGTCCAGCTTCGTCGAGGCGTGGGTTGATGGCGAAAATCTCACCGTTAAACCGCTCACCCGGGTAAGCATCCAGGCTGACTTCAATGAGCTGCTTGAGGCGAATCTGGCTGACGGCTTTTTGCGGAATGCGGAAATCCACCTTGAGCGGATCGAGCACTTCCAGGTTGACGATGTCCTGGCCTTCGCTGAGGTAATCGCCGGGGCTGACGGCGCGTAAACCCAAGACACCGTCGTAGGGGGCGAGGATGCGGGTCTTATCCAGGCGCGCCTGGGACAGCGCCAGGCTGGCGCGCGACGCCTGCTGTTGCGCGCTGGCTTCATCCAGCGCCTGGGCGTTACTGGCACCGCGCTTGAATAGCATCTGCGCGCGCTGAAAGTTCTTTTCCGCCAGGTTCAGGTTGGCTTGCGCCTGGGCCAGCTCGGCGCGGGTAATCGAATCATCCAGGCTGATCAGCAACGCACCGGCCTCGACGCGTTGGCCTTCACGAAAATGCAGCTGCGCCACTCGCCCGGCGATTTCCGGTCGGATCATCACCGACTCATCAGGGCTCAGCGAGCCAAAGGTCACCAGCTCATCGCGCACCAGGCTTCGCTCGGCCTTGACCACCTCGACCAGTGGCCCTTCGTTGGCGTGCGCGGGCACGCTGACAAGCGAACACACGAGAAAGACGGTACCGAACAGAGCAGGTGCGCGGACAAACATATACAACCCCTAATTCTTTGTAGAGGCTGAGTCTAACGGCCGAGCCGCACAGATCAGCCGTTAAAAATGTTTCCCGATGTTGGCTGCCCGGTTACTGGCGCATGCCCCGACCGCTAACCAGCAAGCGGATGCACACGCCATACAGCACAGCAGTAGCGACCAGCATAAAACCGATGGCCACGCCGATGCGGATATCGGACACCCCGAGAATGCCGTAGCGGAAGGCGTTGACCATATGCAGCACCGGGTTGGCCAGGGACACGGTTTGCCAGAACTGCGGCAGCAAGGTGATCGAATAGAACACCCCGCCCAGGTAGGTCAAAGGCGTCAGCACAAAGGTTGGAATGATCGAAATATCATCGAAGTTGCGCGCGAACACGGCGTTGATAAAGCCGCCCAGGGAGAAGATGGTCGCGGTCAGCAGCACCACCAGCACCGTCACGCCGAGGTGATGCACCTGCAGCTTGGTGAAGAACAGCGACAGCAGAGTGACGATAAAACCCACCGCCAGGCCGCGCAGCACGCCGCCGACCACATAGCCGGTGAGGATGATATGCGGCGACACCGGCGAGACCATCAGTTCCTCGATGGAGCGCTGGAACTTGCTGCCGAAGAAGCTCGACACCACGTTGCCGTAGGAGTTGGTGATCACCGACATCATGATCAGCCCCGGCACGATGTACTCCATATAAGTGAAGCCACCCATGTCGCCGATCTGACTGCCGATCAGGTTGCCGAAGATCACGAAGTACAGAACCATGGTGATTGCCGGCGGCAGCAGGGTCTGCGGCCAGATGCGGGTAAAGCGGCGGATCTCGCGGTAGACGATGGTGCGCAGCGCCACCATGTTGGCGGTGAATTCGGAGTTCAGATAAGCCGTGCTCATACCGCCACCTTCGCCAGATTCTTCTCGACCAGGGAAACAAACAACTCCTCCAGGCGGTTGGTTTTATTGCGCAAGCTGAGCACCTTGATGTTCTGCAAGGCCAACTGACGGAACAATTCGGTAATGCCCTGAGCCTTATCCACCTGCACTTCCAGGGTATGCCCGTCGAGCAACTGCGCCGGGTAGCCGATCAGTTGCGGCGCCACCAGCAGCGCCTCTTTGAGGTCGAGCAGGAAGGTTTCTACATGCAGCTTTTTCAGCAGGTCCTTCATACTGGTGTTCTCGACGATCCGCCCGTGGTCGATGATGCCGATGTTGCGGCACAGCTGTTCGGCCTCTTCCAGGTAATGGGTGGTGAGGATGATGGTGATGCCCTGCTCGTTCAGCTCGGTGAGAAAGCTCCACATCGAACGGCGCAGTTCGATATCAACCCCGGCAGTCGGCTCATCGAGAATCAACAAACGCGGCTGATGCACCAGCGCACGGGCGATCATCAGGCGTCGCTTCATGCCGCCGGACAACTCACGCGACGGCACGTTGTGCTTGCCCCACAGGCCAAGCTGATTGAGGTACTGCTCGGCGCGCTCCTTGGCGATTTTCGCCGGGATACCGTAATAGCCGGCCTGGGTTACGACGATATCGAAGGCCTTCTCGAACTGGTTGAAATTGAACTCCTGCGGTACCACACCCAGGCAGCGCTTGAGCGCAGAGGGCTGTTTGTCCAGGTCATGACCGAAGACGTTCACCGTGCCGCTGCTTTTGGTCACCAGGGTGGAAAGGATGCCGATGGTGGTGGATTTGCCGGCACCGTTGGGGCCGAGCAAGGCGAAGAAATCGCCTTCAGCCACGTCTAGGTCGATGCCGTGCAGCGCCTGGAAGCCGTTGCCATAGGTCTTGGTCAACTGGCGAATGGACAGAGCAGTACTCATAAAAATGCGCACACCTGATCAGATAAAAAGAAATTCGAGAGGGGCTGCGCCTGCAGCGCGAAGTGGGCCAAGTCTAGCGCCTGGAACCTCTCCACCACAGCATCTTTGCGCAAAACTGCCGCCCCCACGGCTGGGCAGCAGCCTACCAGCGCCAGGCGCAGATTAAACCCGGCCGTTTCCGATGGTGCTTATCAACCCTGTCGATAAATCATCCAGGCACGGCCTCAGCGGCGAAGTCGCCACTGATCGATAGCGCATCCTCGGTAAACAGATGTGGGTAGCAAGCGGCCAGATGACCGAAGAACAGCGGCTCCGGCACATCGGCAAACTGGCCGTGGTCATGCAGGTATTCCATATAACGCTCGCCCTGCTGGTTGAACGGGTGAAATACGCTGTCGCTAAGGCCATCGAATTCCAGCGGCGCGACTTTAAATACCCGACACAGTGCCAGGTTGAACGCCGGCGTGGCCTTGACCCAGCGGCCCTCAAGGTACAACTCGGTATAGCCGTGCATGGCGAACACTTCACTGCGCAGCATTTCCAGCAGACGTGGAGTGGCCAGGTGGTTGCGTACATCGGCCAGGCCGATGCGCGCCGGGATGCCGCAATGACGGGCGCAGGCAGCCAGCAAAGTGGCTTTGGGCACGCAGTAACTTTCGCCCGCCTGCAATGCGTAACTGGCCTTCAGGGTGTCGGGGTCGCGGCTGAACACATAGGGGTTGTAGCGAACCTCATCACGTACTGCGTAGTACAAATTAACGGCTTGTTCACGTGGATCACGACTGGCCCCGCGAAACTTTTCTGCGAACTCCACCAGCGCAGGGTGGTCACTATCGATGAAGCGGCCGGGCTCGAGGTATTCACGCATCAGGGTTTCTCCATGACAGAGACCCAGTCTAACGACGCGGCTCCGGCCAATGTCACGACGATTCGGCCAAGCTCACCGCTCTTGTCGCCATCAATGACGACTACGCTCGTGATGGTGCGTAACAACGCATTGTCATCATGGAGGATTCTGCATGCTCGCTCTCTGGTTACTCGCCCTGCTGCTTAGCACGGCCTTTCTCGCTCACCGCCGCACCGCGCCTCTGCCCGCACTGGGCATGGTGGCCGGCTTGCTGATTCTGATGGGCGTGTTCAGCCATGCACCGGTCTGGCTGATGGGCCTACTCTGGTTGCTCCTACTGGCCGTGGCCTTGCCACTGCTGTTGCCACAACAACGCCGCAGCCTGTTCACAGCACCGCTGTTTGCCTGGTTCAAGCGCGTACTGCCGCCGATGTCGGCCACCGAACGCGACGCCATTGAGGCCGGCACAGTGTGGTGGGATGGCGAGCTGTTCAGCGGGCGCCCGGACTGGGACACCCTGCTCGCCTACCCCAAGGCCCAGCTTACCGAAGAAGAGCAGGCGTTTATCGATGGGCCCACCGAAGCGCTGTGCGCCATGGTCAGTGACTGGCAGATCGGCCAGCAGATGGACTTGCCCGCTGAGGCCTGGGCGCATATCAAGCAACACGGTTTCTTCGCCCTGATCATCCCCAAGCAATACGGCGGCAAGGGCTTTTCCGCCTATGCCCACTCCCAGGTGGCGATGAAGCTGGCGACCCGCTCCGGCGATCTGGCCTCTACAGTGATGGTACCCAACTCCTTGGGCCCGGCCGAACTGCTGCTGCACTACGGCACCGAGGCGCAGCGTGACCATTACCTGCCGCGCCTGGCCCGCGGTGAAGATATCCCCTGCTTCGCCCTCACTGGCCCCCTGGCCGGTTCCGACGCCGGCGCCATGCCGGATACCGGAATCATCTGCAAAGGCCAGTGGCAAGGCGAGGAAGTGATCGGCCTGCGTCTGAACTGGGAAAAGCGCTATATCACCCTCGGCCCGGTCGCCACCCTGCTCGGCCTGGCCTTCAAAGCCTACGACCCCGAGCATCTGCTGGGTGAAGAGGAAGATCTGGGCATCAGTCTCGCTCTGGTACCCACCGAAACGCCTGGTGTCGAAATCGGCCGCCGCCATCTGCCGCTTGGAGCGGCTTTTATGAACGGCCCGAATTCAGGCAAGGATGTGTTTATCCCACTGGATTACTTGATCGGCGGCCAGGAGATGCTCGGTAAGGGTTGGATGATGCTGATGAACTGCCTGTCCGTGGGCCGCTCCATTTCCCTGCCGGCCGTCGGCACCGGCGCTGCCAAGTTCACCAGCCTGACCACTGGCCAGTACAGCCAGGTGCGTGAGCAGTTCAACGTGCCGCTTTCAGCCTTTGAAGGCATTCAGGAAGCCCTCGCGCGTATCGGCGGTAACGCCTGGCTGATGGACAGCGCGCGCATCCTTACTGCCAATGCGGTGGATCTGGGCGAAAAGCCCTCGGTGCTCTCGGCCATCCTCAAGTACCACCTGACCGAACGCGGCCGCGAATGCATCAGCCACGCCATGGACGTGCACGGCGGCAAGGGCATCGTCATGGGGCCGAACAACTACCTGGCGCGCTCGTGGCAAGGTGCGCCGATCTTTATCACCGTGGAGGGGGCCAATATCCTCTCGCGCAACCTGATGATCTTTGGTCAGGGCGCGATTCGCTGCCACCCCTACGTACTCAAGGAAATGGCCCTGGCCAGTCGCGAAGACCAGGATCAGGCGCTGCAGGAATTCGATGAACTGCTGCTGCAACATATCGGTTTTGCCGTGAGCAACGCCGCCAGCAGCCTGCTGCTCAGCCTCGGCTTTGGCGTTTTCAGCCAGGTGCCGGGCGATCGCATCAGCCGCCCTTATTTCCGCGCGCTCAACCGCTTGGCAGCGTCCTTCGCCCTGCTCGCCGACACCAGCATGATGTTGCTCGGCGGCGAACTGAAACGCCGCGAACGCCTGTCGGCGCGGCTCGGTGATGTACTTAGCCACCTTTACCTGGCCTCGGCGGCGCTCAAGCGCTACCACGACCTCGGTTATCCCGAGCATTCACAGCCCATGCTGCGCTGGGCCGTGGAAGAAAGCTTGGGCAAGGCCGAACAAGCACTGGAAGAGCTGCTCAGCAACTTCCCCAGCAAACTGCTCGGCTGCGCTCTGCGCGTGCTGGTATTGCCGCTGGGCCGCCGTCACAAAGGCCCAAGCGATGAACTGGACGCCGAAGTGGCTGGCATCATCGGCCGTAACAGCGGCGATCCGGCGCTGGAGGAACTGCTCGAAGGCTGCTATCGCCCACAAGCCGAACAGGACCCCGTGGGTGCCCTGCAATATGCAATGAACCTGCTACATGATGTACAGGGCCTGCAGAAGAAACTGCACAAGGCCGTCAAAGCCGGCCAGGTACAGCAGCTACCAGGGCAAAGCCTGATCGATGCCGCGTTGGCTGCTGGGGTTCTCAACCCGGAAGAGACGCACAGCCTGCATCAGGCCGAAGCGGCGCGGCGGGTGGTGATCGATGTCGACGACTTCGCCAAGGAGGAGTTGACCTTAGGCTCTGGCAAGGTCCGTTAAGCAGACAGGACAGCGGGCGGCATGAGCCTTATACTTGCGCGCCCGTTTTACCTACAGGATTGCCCCATGGCCAACACTCACATCGATCATCACCTCGCCCTGCTGCAGCACCTGCGCACCATCCTGGTCGCCTTGGGCGAAGCAGAGCAGATTCTCGATGACAGCCACGCCATGTATCTGGAGCGCTACGACGAACTGCTTAGCGACCTGCCGAGCGATCCGGAGGCCAGCCTTTATCTGGGTCAGGATCTGATCAGTCAGATCTTCCAGCGCTACCCGCAAATCGCTCACCTCGTGCCGCGAGACCTGCTGTGGTTCTTCGGCGGAGACTGCCTGCACTTCATGCCGGACGAAGAAATCGAGATGTACCAGACCCTCGAAGAACGCCGCTTCTACGCCGAAGAAAACGACGAACCCTTCGACTGGAATCAGGAAAAGCAGCTGCTGAGCATGCCCGCTCAGGGCGGCAAGCACTGAGCCTAAGCCAGAAACAAAAAAGCCCGCACGGCATAACCAACCGGCGGGCTTTTTTGTGGGCACTAAAAACAGCAGAAACAAAAACGCCGCTCAGTGAGCGGCGTTTTTGACTACACAAGGAACCCCTAGGGGACTCGAACCCCTGTTACCGCCGTGAAAGGGCGGTGTCCTAGGCCACTAGACGAAGGGGACCTTGGAACTTTTCGGCTACCTGCCTGAGCAGATCACCTTAATTTGGAGCGGGAAACGAGACTCGAACTCGCGACCCCGACCTTGGCAAGGTCGTGCTCTACCAACTGAGCTATTCCCGCATACAACTTGGTTTTTAGCAGCACACTTCATAAAGAAGTGGCGTCCCCTAGGGGACTCGAACCCCTGTTACCGCCGTGAAAGGGCGGTGTCCTAGGCCACTAGACGAAGGGGACGCAGCCCGGAAACTACAACTTCTATCCGGCTTCTACACGTTTTGCCGTGAGGCATTGCGCTACGAAGTGGCGCGCATTCTATGGAGCCTTGTAAGGCCCGTCAACCTCTGTGTAAAATTTTTTATAAATCAACGACTTCAGCCTCGAATGTGAGGCAGCTCTATCAGCCTCCCGGCTAACGCACTACACTCGGACGAAAAACCGGTGATCGAGAGGCTGCACCCATGTCCCCACTCGTGATTACCATATTGATTGTGTCTGGCATCGTTATTTTGATCGCCATTGCCTACATCAATCATATGGTCGAGAACAACAAACTGGAGAAGGCGCGCATCAAGGCTGACCTCAATGATCGCCTGCGCCGTTGCACGGACCTCGCAGAAGCGCTCCCCGGTCAACTGATGACGCCAGCATTGAAGTTATTGCTGAGCCGCCTGCAACTGCATTTCAGTGAACGCGTACTGCCGTATGACAAGGGCAACAATGCCCTAAAAGCGCATATTGAAGAACTGCGCAAGATGATCGCCCAAGGCGAGTCAATTACCGTAAATAATCCGCCACAACCCATCATTAATGAACCTAAAGCGAAGGAAGTACGCTTTCAGCTGGAAAGCCTTCACGGTCAACTGACCCGCTGTGCAAAAGACGGAATTATCCCGACCAATGAGGCCAAGCATTGGTTAAAGGAAGTGCGCCACATGCTGACTCAGGTGCATATCGAATTTTTCGGCAACCTTGGCCAACAGGCCTTGCAGCAGAACCAGCCTGGCCAAGCACGCCTGGCGTTCGAGCGCGGCGCACAATATTTGCGCAAGCAACCTGACCCCACTCCTTATCAAAACGCCCTGAAGAAATTCGAAGAGCAATTGGCACGCGCCAACGCCATGGTCCTAGAAAGCAGTAAACCCGTCACCGAGCAGCCCAGCGAACTGGATGCCGGCCTGGAGTCTCTCGGCGGCGACGAGTGGAAAAAGAAAAACATCTACGACTAACCCCTCCAGCGCGCAACGTGCGCGCTATCCATCTGCCACGAGTGCCGCGCATGAGCCTGACTGTTTACGGTGCACCGCTGTCACCCTTCGTTCGTAAAGTGCGTCTGTTTTTGGCTGAAAAGAGCCTGGACTACCAGCTGGAAATCATCCTGCCGTTCGGCCAACCAGCCTGGTACCGCGACATGAGCCCACTGGGACGTATCCCCGCTCTCAAAGATGGCGATTTCACCCTCGCCGACTCCAGCGTGATCTGCCAATACCTGGACGATAAGTATCCGACCCAGAGCAGCCTTCTAGGCCAGAGCGCTGAACAGCGCGCACAGGTACGCTGGCTGGAGAAATATGCTGATTATGAGCTGGCGCCACTCTGTACCTTCACGGTATTCCGTAACCGGGCACTGAAGCCCAGCATGGGGCAAGAATGCGACGAGGCGGCCGTGCAGAAAGCCCTGCTTGAGAAGCTACCGCCACACTTTGACTACCTGGAAAAATGCCTGGGCTCGGCCCATTACCTGGTGGGTGACAGTCTGACCCTGGCCGACCTGGCCCTGACTTGCCAGCTGATCAACATGCAGCATGGCGATGAGCAGGTGGACGCCCAGCGCTGGCCTAATCTGAACGCGCACGCTTCACGCATCATGGCACGTGATTCAGTGCAGGGCGTATTGCCCGGCGAGTTGAAAATGCTCGCCAAGATGGCCCAAAAGGCCTGAAAAACCAGTCGCCATCCACTAAAAAGCCCGGTCACACCGGGCTTTTTAGTGTTTTGTGTTTGCTCATCCCTTCAGCATTCGGTCAGCTCAACGAACACCTCGACCAAGCGTTCAATACCGGCCTGATCTGCGGCGCTAAAACGCGCCAGCGACGGGCTGTCTAAATCCAGCACGCCCAGCAGACGGCCATGCTTGAAAAGCGGCACCACCAGCTCACTGTTGGACGCACTGTCGCAAGCTATATGCCCGGCAAAAGCATGCACATCGTCAACCCGTTGGGTCTGCCCAGTCGCCGCGGCGGCGCCGCACACACCGCGGCCGAAGGGAATCCGTACGCAGGCGACTTTGCCCTGAAAAGGCCCGAGCACCAGTTCTTCACCAAGGGCCAGGTAGAAACCCGCCCAGTTCAGGTCGCTCAGCTCCTGAAACAGAAACGCCGAAAACTGCGCCGCATTGGCAATAAAGTCGCGCTCACCCGCCAGCAGCGCCTGCAGCTGCGCCACCAGCAGTGGATAGCCATCGAGCCCTGGCCCGCTGTGTTGTAAATCAATCATCGTGCTTACTCAGTAATTGCAGGCCCACCCAGTCACGGGCGAATTGATAGGCGCAGCGGCCGTTGCGGTTACCGCGACCCAAGGCCCAGCGTATGGCCGCTTTTTCCAGCTCGTCGTCCCATTGCCAAGCCAAACCGGCCTGCGCGGCATGCACCTCGACCCAGTGCCGGACCACGTCGAGGAAGTGTTCCTGGGTGAATGGATAGAACGACAGCCACAGACCGAAACGATCGGACAGCGCGATCTTATCTTCTACCGCCTCATTGGGGTGCAGCTCGCCATCCACCCGCTGCCAGCTTTCGTTGTCGCTTTGTTTTTCCGGCAGCAAATGACGGCGGTTGGAGGTGGCATACAGCAACACATTGTCCGGCGCACGCTCCAGTGAGCCATCGAGCACGGTTTTCAGCATGCGGTAATCGCCCTCGCCGGCCTCGAAAGACAAGTCATCGCAGAACAGCACAAAACGCTGCGGCAGCTCGCTCAACTGCTCGACGATGCGCGGCAGATCGGCCAGATGGTCACGCTCGATTTCAATCAGGCGCAGCCCCGCCGCCGCATGCTCGGCCAGCAGTGCCCGCACCAGCGATGATTTACCCGTACCACGCGCGCCCCAGAGCAACGCATGGTTGGCCGGCAGGCCCTGGATAAACTGCTGGGTATTGCGCGCCAACTGAGCACGCTGGCGATCCACACCGATCAAATCAGCCAGCTCCACATCCAGACTGACCTGCAGCGGTGCCAAATAGCCGCTGCGCCCCTCACGCTGCCAGCGGGCAGCCAAGCTTTGCTGCCAGTCAATAACCGGGCGCTGCACCGGCAGCAAAGGCTCCAGACGCGCCAACACAGCCTCAGCACGCAACAAAAAATCACTCAAACGCGAATCCACAACACACTCCAGGGTTTTCGAGTTGTTCTGCCACTGCCGTCCGGCAAAACAGATGGGCTATGCTTGGCAAGCGATTCAACATGAGATCAACCGGCCAATATGGATATAGCGCTTACCCAACGCCTGTCATTCAAACAGGCCGGTTTGACCGTATTGGTAGCCTTCATCCTCGGCACTGCGCTCAGCTTGATACAAGTGGGCATCGATTATGCCAGCGAAGATGCCTCCATCAACCGCGAGATCAACGCACTGATGGAGATCAGCCACAACCCGGCTGCGCGCATCGCCTACAACATTGACGCTGAACTGGCGCAGGAACTGGTACTGGGCCTGCTGCGCTCACCGGCGGTGATCAGCGCGCAAATAATCGACAACAATCAGCTCACCCTGGCCAGCGTTAGCCGCCCGGCCATGGAAAGTCGCTACCGGGTGCTCAGCGATTTCATGTTCGGCGAGCGCCGGCACTTTGAAACGGCCCTGTTCGTTAGCCATTCACCCGAGGAGCCGCTGGGCAAACTGAGCCTGGAAGTCGACACCTACGCCTTTGGCAGCCACTTCCTCAACCGCTCACTACTTACCCTGCTGACCGGCTTCGCCCGTAGCCTGCTGTTGTCGCTGATCCTGCTGGTACTGTTCTATTTCATGCTGACCAAACCGCTGACCGGCTTTATCCGCGCCCTCAGCGAGCGTGATCTGCGCAGCCCCAACAACGCCAAGCTGCCCTACCCGCCCAACCATGAACGCGATGAAATCGGCGTATTGGTCGATGTCACCAACCGTCAGCTGAGCAGCATCGCCAGCGAGATCGAGCAGCGTCAGCAGGCCGAAGCCCGCCTGACTCGCTACCTGGCCGAGCTGGAAGACATGGTCTCGGCACGCACCGAACAACTGGAAGCCGCCAACAGCCGCCTACTCGACTCCAACCGCGAACTGGAGCAGGCCAAACGCACGGCATTGGACATGGCTCAGGCGCGTTCAGCCTTCCTGGCCAATATGAGTCACGAGATCCGCACCCCACTCAATGGCCTACTCGGCATGCTCGCACTGTCATTGGACGGGCCGCTGAATAACGAGCAGCGCCAACAGCTGTCGATCGCCCATGACTCCGGTAAGGTGCTGGTCGAGCTGCTCAACGACATTCTCGACCTGTCGAAATTCGAGGCTGGGCAGCTGGAGCTGGAACACATTCCCTTTGACCTCGGCAGCATGGTCGAAGACACCGCCAACCTGCTTTCGCAGAACGCCGCACCCGGCGTTGAACTGACCTGCCTGATTGATCCCCAGCTGCCCAACCAGCTGCTCGGCGACCCAACGCGGGTTAGGCAGATTGTCAGCAACCTGCTGTCCAACGCGCTGAAATTCACCCGCTTTGGCCGCGTAGACATCAGTGTCAGCACGCATAACGATGGCGTCAGGATCATTGTGCGCGACACTGGCATCGGTATTGCCGAAGAGGCTCAAGCACGGATCTTCCAGCCGTTTGCTCAGGCCGGCGTTGGTATCACCCGGCAATTTGGCGGTACCGGCCTGGGCCTGGCCCTTACCCGCCGACTTTGCGAAGCCATGCGCGGCCAACTGAGCCTGGAGACACAGGAAGGCTTCGGCAGCACCTTCTGCGTTGACCTGCCGCTGCCCAGCCAGAACTACACCCAGCCACTTCCCGTGTTGCACGGACGCGTTATTGGCCTCAGCCCAGCGAGCTCAGGCCTGAGTGAACAGCTGAGCCGATTGCTGCCCGCTTGGAGCCTGCACTATCAGCATCAGGATACCGACAGCGTGCTGGGCCCGCTTGATGCGGACGTGCTGATCAGCGACAGCCCGCAGCGCTTGAATGAGCTGCGCGCGCACTCCAGCCTGCCCATTCTGGTGGTCAGCGCCTACGGTAATTTTCTCAGCAGCGAACAGGTGGAGAACCTTGCGCCTATCGAGCAACTGGCCCGACCGCTTTCACGCCAAGTGCTGCTGCAGGCCTTACGCCGCATTCTCGGCCAGGGCGCTGCACATGCCGCCGAGCAGCACAGCGAACCGCAACGCAGCCGCCAGGCGCGCGTGTTGCTGGTGGAAGACAACCCAGTCAATCAGCTGGTAGCCAAGGGCATGCTCGGCAAGCTCGGCTGCGAGGTGTTATTGGCCAATCATGGTGGCGAAGCGCTGACCTTGCTGGAAACCCAGACGGTCGATCTGGTCCTGATGGACTGCAACATGCCGGTCATGGACGGCTATGAAACCACCCGACAAATTCGCCAGAAAAGCGAATTCGCCGAGTTGCCAATCATTGCCCTCACCGCCAATGCGCTGTCCGACGAACGTGAGCGCTGCCGCGCTGCGGGGATGGACGACTACCTGGCCAAGCCCTTCCGTAAAGACGAGCTAGCGGTGCTGCTCGATCAGTGGTTAAGCGCCATAAACTGATCCAGCAACACGCCCACCTGACCGCGCAACGCCGCGACCTGATCCAGGTCAACACCGCGCTCGCACAACAACTGGCTTTTCAGCGGCAGCACCTGCGTACGCAAAGCGCCGCCGGCCGGGGTCAGCGCAAGGTGTACCTCACGCTCATCACTGGCCGAACGCTTACGCTGCAACAAGCCTTGCTGCTCCAGGCGCTTGAGCAGCGGCGTCAACGTGCCGGAGTCGAGCAACAAACGCTCACCCAACGCCTTGACCGTGGGCAACGCCGGCGGTTGCTGCTGCCACTCCCACAGCACCAGCATCGCCAGGTACTGCGGGTAGGTCAGACCGAGCTGATCGAGCATCGGCTTGTAGGCGCGGATCACCGCACGTGAAGCGGCGTAGAGTTTGAAACACAGCTGGTTGTCCAGCTGCAGCCCCTCGTCCACGTGCAAGCTGGCCTGGCTCATTTCAGCAGTGCTTCGATCTCAGCAGTCAGGTCTTCAGGCTTGGTGGTCGGGGCGAAACGCTTGATCACCGTACCGTCGGCGCTGAGCAGAAACTTGGTGAAGTTCCACTTGATGCCCTGGCTACCGAGCAGGCCCGGCGCGCTCTTCTTCAGGTTGACGAACAGCGGATGAGCATCACTGCCATTGACATCGACCTTCTTGAACAGCGGGAAGCTCACGCCGAAGTTCAGCTCGCAGAACTCACTGATCACGCCCTCATCGCCCGGTTCCTGCTTGCCAAACTGGTTGCAAGGGAAGCCCAGCACCACCAGACCTTGGTCCTTGTACTGCTGCCAGACGTTTTCCAGGCCCTTGTACTGCGAGGTGAAACCGCACTTGCTGGCGGTGTTGACCACCAGCACGGCCTTGCCGCCGAAATCGGCCAGGGTCTTCTGCTCGCCTTTGATGGTGGTAACCGGAATATCGAAGAGTGCGTTGCTCATGCTGGTCATCCTGAGGAGTGGGAATGGACGCAAGATAGCGAGCAATTAAATTGCATGCAATTTAATTAAACCAAGATAAGGCCCGCTAATGCAGGCCTATGCGGTGGCCTTAAGCCTTCGGCACCAGCTTGAGCGAAGCCGAGTTGATGCAATAACGCAGCCCCGTTGGCGCCGGACCATCGGGAAACACATGCCCCAGGTGAGCATCGCACTTGGCGCATTTGACTTCGATGCGGTGCATGCCGTGATTGAAGTCATCCAGGCTGGTGATGGCCTCGCTGTTGACGGGCTGGAAGTAACTCGGCCAACCGCTGCCAGAGTCGTACTTGGCGTCCGAATCAAACAACTCAGCCTGGCAGCAGGCGCAGTGGTAAATACCTGGCACCTTACTGTCGTGGTATTGGCCAGTAAACGCGCGCTCGGTGCCGCCCAGGCGACAGACATGAAACTGCTCCTCGGAAAGCTCTTCGCGCCAGGCTTCCAGGGGTTTTTCCAGCTTGTCCACAGGCAAGTCTCCTCTACATGAAAAAATCGCCGGGAGCGATTTTTAACGTCGCGCAGCGACGGCCCAAAGGGTGGCGGCCATGGATGGCACGCCATAAAAAAGCCCGACCAGTACCTTTGCCAAGGTCGGGCTGCCACGTATCATTCGACCCCAGTCTGTCACCGGCGTTACAACCTGCCAAGGCTCGTCAGATCGCGACTTTTTGCAGGGTAATTCAGCGGCGTCCACTATTCGGGATCACATACATGCAGTTCAGCAAATCGAACAAGCTTGCCAACGTCTGCTACGACATCCGCGGGCCGGTGCTCAAGCACGCCAAACGCCTGGAAGAGGAAGGCCATCGCATCCTCAAGCTGAACATCGGCAACCCGGCACCGTTCGGTTTTGAAGCGCCTGAAGAAATTCTGCAGGATGTAATCCGTAATCTGCCCACAGCCCAGGGCTACAGCGACTCCAAGGGTTTGTTCAGTGCGCGCAAGGCGGTCATGCAGTACTACCAGCAGAAGCAGGTAGAAGGCGTTGGTATCGAAGACATCTACCTGGGCAACGGCGTATCCGAGCTGATCGTGATGGCCATGCAGGCGCTGCTGAATAACGGTGATGAAGTACTGATCCCGGCACCGGACTACCCGCTGTGGACGGCGGCAGTGGCTCTTGCCGGTGGCAAGCCTGTGCACTACCTGTGCGACGAGCAGGCAGGCTGGTTCCCCGATATCGCCGACATGCGCGCGAAAATCACACCAAACACTAAAGCCCTGGTGCTGATCAACCCGAACAACCCGACTGGCGCGGTGTATTCCAAAGAAGTGTTGATGGACATCGTCGAACTGGCCCGTCAGCACAACCTGGTGCTGTTCTCCGACGAGATCTACGACAAGATTCTCTACGACGAAGCCCAGCATATCTCTACCGCATCGCTGGCCCCAGACGTGCTCTGCCTGACGTTCAATGGCCTGTCCAAGTCCTATCGGGTGGCGGGTTTCCGCTCCGGCTGGGTGGCGATTTCCGGGCCGAAGCACCGCGCGCAAAGCTATATCGAAGGCATCGATATCCTCGCCAATATGCGTTTGTGCGCCAACGTGCCGAGCCAGCATGCGATCCAGACCGCGCTGGGCGGCTACCAGAGCATCAATGACCTGGTGCTGCCGCAAGGTCGCCTTCTGGAGCAGCGCAACCGTACCTGGGAACTGCTCAACGACATTCCCGGGGTCAGCTGCGTCAAACCGATGGGCGCGCTGTATGCCTTCCCGAAGATCGACCCGAAGGTCTGCCCGATCCACAACGACGAAAAGTTTGTGCTCGACCTGCTGCTCTCGGAAAAACTGCTGATCGTTCAAGGCACCGCGTTCAACTGGCCGTGGCCGGATCACTTCCGCGTGGTCACCTTGCCGCGCGTGGATGAGCTGGAAATGGCCATCGGTCGCATCGGCAGCTTCCTCAAGACTTACCAACAGTAATCGGAGCGCACATGAACCAGAGCAAACGCTACCTGCTAACCGGTGCCAGCTCTGGTATCGGTGCCGCTCTGGCCCGCGAATTGGCGGCTAAGGGTTATGACCTGGCCCTGGCCGCACGCCGCGAAGACAGCCTGCACCTCTTGGCCGCCGAACTGCAGGCGCGCTTCAAGCGCAAAGTGGTGGTCTTGCCGTTGGATGTGACCGACTACGACGCATGCCAGGACGCCGTAGGCCTGGCCGCCAACCTGCTCGGTGGTCTGGACGGAATTATTGCCAATGCCGGTATCGCACTGACCGGTAAAGCCGGCGGTGGCCACTTTAAGCGCGCACGCTTGACTGTGGAAACCAACCTGATCGGCGCGATTGCCTGCCTGGATGCCGCCTGCGCACTGTTTCGTCAGCAAGGCCACGGCCACCTGGTTGCCGTCGCCTCAGTCGCCGGCAAACGCGGTTTGCCGCATACGGCGGCCTATTCGGCGAGCAAAGCTGGCCTGATCAGCTACATGGAAGCCACCCGCGCCGAGCTGCTGGGTAAGAACATCGACACCACGCTCCTGCTACCGGGCTTTATCGACACGCCCTTGAACAGCGATATGGCCAGCCGGCCATTTCTGATTGATGTAGAACGCGGCGCAGCACTGATCGCCAAGCACATCGACAAACGCCATGTTAGCGCCTACGTGCCTGGCTGGCCCTGGGCGCTCCTGGGCCGCGTGCTGCCTTATCTTCCAACCTCAATGATTGGCAAATTCTGATGGACCTGCAGATCGACGACTTCTACAAGGATGCCGCCGCCGGCATGCTGACTCTGTACCAGGCGTTTCCGAGTAAATCCGCACTGTATGTGGAAGACCTGATCGGCCGCGAAGAGCCCGATGAGTTCGGCCTGCCCACACCACGCCACCAAAGTTGTCTGGGCGCCCTGCTGTGGCTGGCCGAGGAAGGCTATATCCGCTTCGACTCCACCATCGGTTACGACGCACTGGATCAGGCCGTGCTCAGCGAAAAGGGCTTTCTGCGCCTGACCCGCGGCGTGCCTCACGCCCTGCCGGAGGGTGAAGCCCTGCCGCCCAGCGTGCGCCGCGTGCACGCCACCCTGGCCTTTCAGCTGCGCGAAGCGCTGGGCCAAAGGCATGGCGAGCGCATAGCCCGCCTGACTCGCCTGCTGTTCGAATCCAGCCTAAACGGCGCAAGCGACATAGTTTGAAATAGTCGCCAGGTTGAAGTGCCTGGGGGTGCGCCCTTATATAGCCGTCATATCCAAGAGTGGCGGTTGAAAACCCGGCGAAGCAGCCAAAACAGGGTTTTCAATGGCCTTATAGAACATTCTCGTGAGGAGTCTCAATACACCATGATGCGCATTATGCTGTTCCTGGCCACCAACATTGCGGTGTTGATCATCGCCAGCATCACCCTGAAATTGCTCGGGGTTGACCGCTTTACCGGCCAGAACTATGGCAGCCTGCTGGTTTTCTGCGCCGTGTTCGGTTTTGCCGGCTCGCTGGTCTCGCTGTTCCTGTCCAAGTGGATGGCGAAGATGAGCACCAAGACCGAAATCATCACCCAGCCACGCACCCGCCACGAACAGTGGCTGATGCAGACCGTGGAAGAACTGTCCCGCGAAGCCGGGATCAAGATGCCAGAAGTGGGTATCTTCCCGGCCTACGAGTCCAACGCCTTCGCCACCGGCTGGAACAAGAACGATGCCCTGGTAGCCGTCAGCCAGGGACTGCTGGAGCGGTTCTCGCCTGACGAAGTACGCGCGGTGCTGGCCCACGAAATTGGCCACGTGGCCAACGGCGACATGGTTACCCTGGCGCTGATTCAGGGCGTGGTGAACACCTTCGTGATGTTCTTCGCACGGATCTTCGGCAACTTTGTCGACAAGGTCATTCTGAAGAACGAAGACGGCCCAGGCATCGGTTACTTCGTGGCGACCATCTTCGCCGAGCTTGTTCTGGGCATCCTGGCCAGCATCATCGTTATGTGGTTCTCGCGTAAGCGCGAGTTCAAGGCCGACGAAGCTGGTGCACGCCTGGCCGGCACAGGTGCCATGATTGCCGCTCTGCAGCGCCTGCGCGCCGAACAGGAAGTGCCGGTCACCATGCCTAACAGCCTGACCGCGTTCGGCATCAACGGTGGCCTGAAAGGCGGCCTGGCTGGCCTGCTGATGACCCACCCGCCACTGGAAGTTCGCATCGAAGCCCTGCGTCAGCGCGGCTAAGTAGCAAAAGCAAAAAGGGCGACTCTTGAGTCGCCCTTTTTTGTGGCTGTGATTCAGTCTTTACGCAGCTGATAGACCCGCTCATCCAGGCGCTCAAGGCCGCGCTTTAAAAACTTCCAGTTATCGCCCAGCACATCGCCGCACATCAGCTCCTGCAACTGCCATTCAGGCGTATACAAGCGCTGCACCTCCTCATCTGCCACAGCGAAGGGCGGGCCGTCCATGCGCGCCTGGTCATAGTCCAAGCTCACCAGTAACCCTTGGCAGCCGCTGGATAAGACTTGCGTCAAATGCGCCACATAACGCGCGCGCATTTCTGGCGGCAATGCAATCAGTGCGGCGCGGTCATACAGTGCGGAACAGCCATCAAGCTGCTGAGCCGTCAGGGCGAAGAAATCACCGCAGTAGATTTCCACAGCGCCAGCCCGATACAGCCTGAGCGCGCCGACCTCACTGACCTCCGGCAGCAGCTTATGCTCGTCGAAGAAATCTTCCACTGCACGCTGCGCCAGCTCAACACCGACGACGTGATAACCCTGCCCCGCCAACCAGGCCAGATCCAGGCTCTTGCCACACAGCGGCACCAGCACACGTGCGCCCTCCGGCAAACCCAGCGCCGGCCAATACTGCTGCAGATAGGGATTGACCTCAGGTAGATGAAAACCGATTTCACTGCGCGCCCAACGTGCCTGCCAAAATTCTGCGTGCATACCCACTCCTGAAAAGACTCAACGAAAGATCGTGACGCACCCAGCCCATAAGGCCAAGAGGCTCAACCCGCGCAAACCATCTATTTAAGCGATTTAAATACCCAGTCTTTTACGCTTTTATGTACAGATTGACTGATGGAAGATGCAGGAAACCGATCAGGAGCCTGTCATGTCACTGCCCAGTATATTTATCTCCCACGGCTCACCCATGCTGGCCCTGCAACCCGGCGCCAGCGGTCCAGCCCTCGCCAGCCTGGCCAGCCAACTGCAAAAGCCGCGCGCGATTGCGCTGGTTTCGGCGCACTGGGAAAGTCGTGAGTTGCGGGTTGGCAGCACCGTACACCCACAAACTTGGCATGACTTTCACGGGTTTCCCGCTGAACTGTATCAGGTGCAATACCCAGCACCAGGCGAGCCCGAGCTGGCCGCCGAGATCGCCAATCTGCTGGAGCAAGCCGGACTTCCGGCCCAGCTGGATCCTGAACGGCCGCTGGATCACGGTGCCTGGGTGCCCCTGGCGCTGATGTACCCACAGGCAGATATACCCGTGGTGCAAATCTCCCTGCCCAGCCACCAGGGTCCTGCCCTGCAGCGCCGCGTCGGCCAGGCACTGACCAGCTTACGCGCGCAAGGCGTGCTGCTGATCGGCTCGGGCAGCATCACCCACAACCTCGGCGAACTGGACTGGCATGCGGGTCCAGATGTCATCAAGCCCTGGGCGCAGGCTTTCCGTGACTGGATCGTGGATAAACTTACGAGACAGGACAACGCCACGCTCGATGATTATCGCCGGCAAGCCCCCTATGCTGCGCGCAACCACCCCAGCGATGAACACCTGCTGCCGCTGTTTTTTGCCGCAAGCGCCGGCGGGCAGTTCAAGGTCGAGCACAGCGGCTTCACCCTGGGCGCACTGGGGATGGATATCTACAGCTTCACCTAAGCCCTATGCCCACAGAGTTACAGCCATAAAAAAGCCCCGCAATGAGCGGGGCTTTTTTATTAAGCGAAGTATCAATCTTCGCGATAACGACGCAGTTTCAGCGGCTTGCCACCGACGCGGGTGTCTTTCAACTTACCCAGCAGACGATCAAGACCTTCTTCCGGCAGCTCGACCAGGCTGAAGCTCTCACGCACCTGAATGCGGCCGATGTCTTCACGGGTCAAACCACCTTCGTTGAGGATCGCACCCAGCAGGTTCTTCGCGGCAATCCCGTCACGCGCACCCAGGGCGGTGCGGCAACGCGCGCGGCCTTCGGCCAACGGCACCGGTGCACGGCGCTCGCGGCTGCCTTCACGATCAGGACGCTCACTGCGCTCGCTGCGTTCACGCGGAGCGCTGCTACCGCTACCCGGAACCAACGGCTGATCACGTTGAACTTCAGCCAGGGTCAGGGCTTGGCCATTGGTGGCCTTGCGCAGCAGGGCGGCGGCCAGAGCACGCGGGCTGCAACCGATATCAGCCGTCAGGCGATCTAGGAGATCACCGTGACTGGCTTCGGCATCGGCCACCAGTGGCGCCAAGCTGTTGGTCAACTTCTTGATGCGTGCGTCCAGTACTTGCTGAGCGTCCGGCAGCTTCACCTCACCCACTTTCTGCCCGGTTACACGCTCAATCACTTGCAGCATGCGGCGCTCACGTGGCGTCACCAGCAACAGGGCGCGACCGGTACGACCCGCACGGCCAGTACGGCCGATACGGTGCACGTACGATTCTGGGTCATATGGCATGTCCACGTTCATAACGTGGGTGATACGCGGCACATCGAGACCGCGAGCAGCAACGTCGGTGGCGATGACGATGTCCAGACGGCCATCCTTCAACGACTCGATCACGCGCTCACGTTGATTCTGGGCGATGTCACCGTTCAGTGCAGCAGCCTTGTAACCCTTGGCTTCCAGCGCAGCGGCCAGGTCTAGGGTGGCTTGTTTGGTACGCACGAAACCGATCAGCGCGTCGAACTCTTCGACTTCCAGCAGACGCAGTACTGCCGCGTGCTTCTGGTCGGCGTGGACCATCAGGTGCGCCTGCTCAATCGCAGTCACGGTCTGGGTCTTCGAAGCGATTTTGATGTGTTGCGGATCGCGCAGGTGTTTTTCTGCGATGGCGCGGATCGAATGCGGCAGGGTAGCAGAGAACAGCACGCTCTGGCGGCTGGCTGGCATGGCTTCGAAGATTACTTCGAGGTCATCCATAAAGCCCAGCTTGAGCATTTCGTCAGCTTCGTCGAGGACCAAGTACTGAATGGTCGACAAGACTTTCTCATCACGACGCAGGTGGTCAACCAGACGACCCGGCGTAGCCACGATGACCTGTGCACCCTGACGGATAGCCTTCAGCTGCGGGCCCATTGGCGCGCCGCCATAAACGGCAACCACATTCAGACCTGGCATCTGCTTGGAATAGGTTTCAAACGCGGTGGCCACTTGCAGGGCCAGCTCGCGGGTTGGCGCGAGGATCAGCGCCTGCGGCTCTTTCTTGGCCGGGTCGATTTTCGACAGGATCGGCAGCGCAAAAGCAGCGGTTTTACCGGTACCGGTCTGGGCCTGACCGATCATGTCCTGACCGGACAGAATTACGGGAATGGCCTGCGCCTGAATCGGCGACGGCTCTTCATAACCAACAGCGGTCAGTGCAGCGAGAATATTGGAGTTGAGTCCGAGTGCGGCGAAGCCGCCGGTTTCCTGGGTCATGGGTCTGCCTCTAGTGCATCCGCAAAGACCCATGTTCCAAAGCTGCGCATGCCGTGTAAGACCCGAGAGTCACCCTGGCAGCCATGTCGGCGGGGATTTGCGAAAACGTGTGATAAATGAATCGTCAAGGATAGTCCGCAAAACGGACTAACTGCCAAAGTAAACCTTCGGGCGAGTTGTACTACCTGAACGTGGCCAAGAATTGACCGGCGCGCACTATACCGGAAAACCTGGCCGATGTGCCTGTTTTTCCATCAACCACGCATAAAAAATGCATAAGCAGCACCTATAACGTGCCATACAGCCATCCTCTGATAGCCTGCAACTGCCATGCTGTAACGGCCTCAACCCCAGCTCACCTACCTGCGCACAAGGACTCCCAGCCATGACCCAAAGCACCAGCGGCCGCGTCAGCCGTGAAAAACGTGGCCAGATCATGTTGATCGGCCTGGACCGAGCGAGCAAACGCAATGCTTTCGATATGCCCATGCTGGATGATCTGTGCCGGGCTTACGGCGAGTTCGAGCGCGACAGCGACGCGCGCGTGGCGCTGGTATTTGCCCATGGTGAGCACTTCACCGCTGGTTTGGACCTGGCAAACGTAGCGGCGCAATTTGCCGCCGGCTGGAAGATCCCTGACGACGGCTGTGACCCTTGGGGCGTTTTCGGCGGGCCGCGAGTGAGCAAACCGGTGATCGTCGCTGCTCAGGGCTACTGCTACACGATCGGTATCGAACTGATGCTGGCCTCGGATATCAATCTGTGCGCGAGCAATACCCGCTTCGCGCAGATGGAAGTGCAGCGCGGAATATTTCCGTTCGGCGGCGCCACCTTGCGCATGCACCAGAGCGCTGGCTGGGGTAATGCCATGCGCTGGCTGCTGACCGGCGATGAGTTCGATGCTCACGAAGCCTATCGCCTGGGGTTGATCCAGCAGGTAGTGGCCAGCGAGGAACTGCTGCCCAAGGCACTGTGGCTGGCTGAACGCATTGCTGCGCAAGCCCCGCTGGGTGTGCAGGCTACCCTGGCTTCGGCGCGCCAGGCGGTAGTCGAAGGCCCGGCTGCCGCAGCCGCCAGCCTGCACCCGACCGTGACTCGCCTGATGGCCAGTGAAGATGCGCAGGAAGGCGTGCGAGCGATGCTGGAACGCCGTCCGGGCGACTTTAAAGGGCGTTGAGCGTGATCAGGTCGCAGGACGTACCGCTTTGATCAACGACTCCAGCGAATAACCGAACTGCGGCGCCAGCAGCTCATTGCGGCGCCGCAGTTCGGTAAAGTCGATGTTCTGCTCAAGATCCGCCGGCACCAGCAACACGACATTGCCCTCCTTCACCGGGCACTCCCAGTAATGCCGGTGGTAGAGGCCGCGCAGCAGCGGCGCCCCCAGTGGCTTGCCGTCGTTGCCGGCCCACTGGTTGATAATCAGCCAGCCGCCAGGGTTAAGCTGCTTTTGGCAGTTTTCCAGAAAACGCCATGCCAGATGCCCAGTCGCCGGGCCGTGATCGGTATAGAGGTCGACAAACAGCAGGTCGGTCTTTTCCGCGCTTTCCAGCAATTCCAGCGCATCGCCGATACGAATGGTCAGGCGCGGATCATCGACCAGGCCCATATGCTCCATGGCCAAGCGCGGCACATCGGCGCGCAGCTCGATCACCTCAACATCGTCCAACGGCAGAAACCGCAAGCAGGCCTGGGTCAGGTTGCCGGCACCGAGGCCCAGAAACAGCGCACTTTCCGGGTGCTCATGGCACAGCGCGCCGAGCAGCATGGCGCGGGTGTAGTCGTACTCCAGCCAGCTGGGATCCGGCATATAAACGCAGCTCTGCTCAATCGCCTCACCAAATTCGAGAAAGCGATACGCGCCCATTTCGACCACCTGAATCACCCCGAAGGCATCGTGCACTTCAGCGATCAACAGCGGGTCCGGCATCTGCCCAACCGGAGGTAAACCTGGCATCCCGCACACTCCACCGTGACATCCCCGACCATTTCGGCCAGAGGAAAGGCGCTAATTGTCATTGAGGCACCCTCCCCCGGTCACGCGATAATTTGCCGCAGTCGGGTGCGCCGGTTCGGTGCTGTGCGACTACAACAATAAAAACAATGATCGAGGTTTGCCATGTACGCCATTATCGGTGCCGGCCCCATGGGGCTGTGTACAGCACGTCAACTGCACAAGTACGGTATCGACTTTGTCGGTTTCGAGCTGCACGCGGATGTCGGCGGCCTGTGGGACATCGATAATCCGCACAGCACCATGTATGACTCGGCGCACCTGATTTCCTCCAAGGGCACCACTCAATTCACTGAATTTCCGATGCGCGACGAGGTGGCTCCCTACCCGCATCACGGTGAAATGCGCCGCTATTTCCGCGACTACGCCGAGCACTTCGGCCTGTACGCGCATTACCAATTCAATACCCGTGTAGTGGCAATCCAGCGCCTGGACAAAGGCTGGAAGCTGATCAGCGAGTACGATGGCGTTCAGCGTGAGTGGCTGTTCGACGGCGTACTGATGGCCAACGGCACCCTGCATACGCCCAATCAGCCGGCGCTACCCGGCACGTTTACCGGCGAGCTGATGCACTCCAGCGACTACCGCTCGGCAGCGGTGTTCGACAGCAAGCGCGTGCTGGTAATCGGCTGCGGCAACTCGGCCTGCGACATCGCCGTGGACGCTGTGCACCGCGCCGCTTCGGTGGACCTCTCGGTGCGTCGCGGTTATTACTTCCTGCCCAAATTCACCCTGGGTCGGCCGACCGACACGCTCGGCGGCGCAATCAAGCTGCCGCGCCCGTTCAAGCAATTCCTTGATGGCCTGCTGGTACGCGCGCTGGTCGGCAAACCTTCGCAATACGGCCTGCCCGACCCGGACTACAAGCTCTACGAGTCACACCCGGTGATGAACTCCCTGGTGCTGCATTACCTTGGCCATGGCGATATCAAGGCGCGCCGCGACATCGTCAAGGTTGAAGGCCTGCAGGTGACCTTCAGTAACGGCGAACAGGCCGAGTACGACCTGATTCTGCAAGGCACCGGCTACAAACTCGACTACCCCTTTATAGACCGCGCGCACCTTAACTGGCCGAGCAACGCCGGCGCGCCGCAGCTGTACCTCAACGTGTTCCACCCTGAGTACGACAACCTGTTTATGTTGGGCATGGTCGAAGCTTCGGGCCTTGGTTGGCAGGGCCGCGCCGAGCAGGCCGAACTGGTGGCCCTGGTGATTCGCCAACAGCAGCAAGGTAGCGCGGCCGCCAAACGTTTCCGCGCCCTGGTGCAGGCGCGCAGTGCGCAGCGCCTGGATGGTGGCTATAGCTACCTGCAACTGGAGCGCATGGCCTATTACGTGCACAAAGACAGCTACCGTAAGAGCGTGAAGCAGCACATCACTGAACTGCAGCAGAACTTGCAGCCCATCACTCCGAGCCCCTCCAAGGAAAGCCACGATGCCTGCCGTCAATCTTGAGTTTTCCCCCAGCGCGATGATCGCGCTGAACGCCATCATCGCGCTGATGATGTTCGGCGTGTCGCTGGAACTGCGTGCCGATGACTTCAAGCGCATCCTGCGTACACCCAAGGCGCCGCTGATTGGTATGTTCGTGCAGTTCTTCCTGCTTCCCGCCAGCACCTGCCTGCTGACCATTCTGCTGCCGATCGACCCGAGCCTGGCGCTGGGCCTGATACTGGTCGCGACCTGCCCGAGCGGCACCTTCTCCAACATCATGACCTGGCTGGGCCGCGGCAACGTCGCGGTATCGGCCAGTGTCACCGCGGTGTCGAGCATCACCGCAGGTATCTTCACCCCGCTCAACTTTGCCTTGTACGCCGGCATCAACCCTGGCACCCGCGCACTGCTGACCGAAATCAGCGTCGATCCAATCGAACTGCTCGCCATGGTCCTGCTGGTATTGGTGCTGCCGATGGTACTCGGCATGTGGCTGGGCAAGCGTCGCCCGCAGCTGGCGCAAAAACTGGAAAAACCCCTGCGCACTTTCTCCCTGCTGGTGATGCTGGCCTTCGTCGGC
Organism: Pseudomonas peli; assembly: GCF_900099645.1. Lineage (GTDB taxonomy): Bacteria > Pseudomonadota > Gammaproteobacteria > Pseudomonadales > Pseudomonadaceae > Aquipseudomonas > Aquipseudomonas peli. Next base: position 119,621 of record NZ_FMTL01000001.1, read on the forward strand.
GGTGCCTTTAGCAAAAACTTCGAGCAATTCACCGAGCACTTCCATCTGTTCTTCTGGCTGGTGGTCACCCTCAACACCATCGCCCTGCTGCTCGGCTACCTGTGCGCACGCCTGTGGCGCTTGCCCGATGCCGACGTGCGCGCAGTAACCCTGGAAACTGGCATCCACAACTCGGCTCTGGGCATGGCGCTGATCTTCACCTTCTTCCCGCAGGCCGGCGGCATGCTGTTGATTGCCGCGTTCTGGGGCTGCTGGCAGCTGCTTTCCGGGCTGATTCTGGCGCTGTTCTGGTCACGCCGCCCACCACTGATACAACCTGGCGCAGTCATCAGCGAAGGCAGCCACTGATGCCGACGGTACTGATCACCGGGGCCGCCAGCGGCCTCGGCTGGGAGCTTGCGCGCGGCTATCACGCCGCGGGTTACCACTTGCTGCTCACCGATATCAACGCCAATGGCCTGACTGCGCGGATTGATGAGCTAGGTGCAGAACGGGTAATCGGTCTGGCCGGCGATATCACCGACCCGTACCTGCATCAGCAATTGCTGCAAACCTGTCGCGAGCGCTTCGGCCGCCTGGATGTGCTGATCAACAACGCCGGCATCACCCACCGCTCGCCGGCCATGCAGACAGACCCAGCCGTGCTGCGCAAAGTCATGGCCGTCGACTATCAGGCCCCCGTGGAGCTGACCCTGAGCGCCCTGCCGCTGCTGCGCCAGAGCCGTGGGCAGATCATTGCCATCGGTTCCATGGCGGGCTGGATGCCGGTGCTGGGTCGCGCCGGTTATTGCGCCGCGAAAAGCGCCCTCGGCCAGTTCTTCGAAGTGCTGCGCGCCGAAGCTGCACGCGATGGCATCCGCATGCTGCTGGTGTACCCGAGCTTTCTTGATACACCGATCGAGCAGAACGCCCTTGGCGGCGACGGCAAGCAGGCGCAGCACGGCCGTTCAACCATCGGCCAGGTATGCAGTGCCGACTGGATGGCCGCGCAGATTCTCCAGGCGCAGAGGCAAGGCCGCGAGCGCCTGTTCCCCGACCGTTGCAGCTGGCTCGCCAGCCTGCTCTGGCGCATTGCCCCCGGGTTTTACTACCGCAAGATGAGTGCACGCTTCGCTGGGGAGATGGGCTGATGGACGTTATCTGGCTGACGTTGGCGGGCTTTATCCTGCTGGCGTACACCCTGGAGGCGATCACCGGTTTCGGCAGCATCGTGATTGCCCTGTCACTCGGCGCGTTGCTGCTGCCCATCGACCAGCTACTGCCGGTGCTGGTGCCGCTGAATATCTGCATGACCGGCTATCTAGTCGCACGGCACTGGCATTCGATCGACTGGCGACTGCTGCTGGGCATGATCCTGCCCGGCATGGTCGTCGGCACCCTGCTCGGTTACGCCTTGCTGCCCTTCCTCGATGCGGCCTTGGCCAAGCGCCTGTTCGGCGCACTGGTGCTGTGGTTCGCCGCCCGCGAGCTATGGCGCCTGCGTCACACGGTCGCGCAACCCATCCGGCCCATGTGGCTAAGCCGCCTGCTTAGCCTATGCGCTGGCGTCAGTCACGGCCTGTTTGCCTCCGGCGGCCCGCTGCTGGTGTTCGCCCTGGCCGGCACGCAACTGGACAAGGCACGCCTGCGCGCCACCCTGGTCAGCGTCTGGTTCACCCTCAACAGCCTACTGACGGTGGCCTTTCTAATTGACGGCCGCCTGCTGCCCGCACTGCCGCAGGTGCTCAGCTATGCGCCCTTGCTGCTGATCGGTGTGTGGCTGGGTGAACGCCTGCACCAACGCTTCAACGAACAACACTTCCGCCTTGCCATCTACCTGTTGCTACTGGTCACCGGCTGCTTGCTGTTAGCGCCCTGGAGTCTGCTATGAGCTACGACATCATCATCAAGAACGGCCTGTACTTCGACGGCAGCAATCAACCCGGGCAACTGCGGCATATCGGCATCAAGGGTGGGCGTATCGATGCCGTCAGCCTCAGCCTGCTGGATGAAAGCGGCTGCCCCGAAGTGCTGGATGCTGCCGGCAAGTGGGTAACGCCGGGCTTTCTGGAAATTCACTCGCACTACGACGCCGAAGTGATCGCTGCGCCGGCACTGAAGGAGTCGGTGCGCCACGGCGTGACCAGCGTGACCATCGGCTCCTGCTCGATCAGCATGGTGCTGGCCGATGCCGAGGACTGCTCGGACCTGTTCACCCGCGTCGAGGCCGTGCCGCGCGAGTACGTACTGCCGATCCTGCAACAGAAGAAAACCTGGCGCGACGCCGCCGGCTACCGCGCCTTCTATGACCAACAGCCGCTGGGGCCGAATGTCAGTTCCTTCCTCGGCCACTCCGAGCTGCGCGTAGCGGTGCTTGGTCTGGAGCGCGCCACCAGTAAGATCAAACCAACCGAAGCCGAACTGCAGCGCATGGAACAGTTGCTGGAAGAGGCGCTGGATGCCGGCTGCATCGGACTGTCGGTGATGACCACCAAGCTCGACAAGATGGACGGTGACCGCGCCTGGTCCAGCCCTCTGCCGTCGACCTTCGCTAGCTGGACCGAGTTCTCCCGCCTGTTCGCCGTGCTGCGCCGGCGTGGCGCGGTCATGCAGGGCGCGCCGGACGCGGTGACCAAGGTCAACGTGTTCGCCTTCCTCTACCAGGCCCACGGCTGGTTCAGAAAACCGCTGAAGTGCTCAATGCTGACCGCCCTGGACTTGAAGTCGCAGCCGCTGCTGCACCGCTTTACCCGCTTCTCCGGCTGGCTGGCCAACCGTGTGCTGCGCGGCCACTTCCGCTGGCAGACTCTGCCGGCGCCCTTCACCCTGCGCCTGGAAGGACTCAACGTGAACGCCTTCGAGGAATTCGGTGCCGGCGAGATCCTGCGCAATATCAAAAACCCCGACGAGCTGTACGCCAAGGTGCTGGAGCCGGAGTTTCGCGCGCTGTTCAAGAAGCAGGTCAAGGCGGTCCTCACCAAGGGCCTGTGGCACCGCGACTTCGCCGATTGCTGGGTAACCGAATGCCCGGACGCCAGCATGGTCCGCAAGAACTTCAAGCAACTCGGCGCCGCCCATGGCCTGGACCCGGTGGACGCCTACTTCGAGCTGGCCTGCCAGTACCGCGAGGCACTGAAGTGGACCACCTGCTATGGCAACCAGCGCGAGGCAGTGATGCATAAGCTGCTCTCCAGCCCCTGGACCCAGCCGGGCTTCGCTGACTCGGGCGCACACCTGCGTTCCATCGCTCAGTACAACTTTCCGCTGCGCTTCCTTAAATACGTGCGCGATGCCGAACTTACCGGCACCCCGTTCATGGACATGGGCCGCGCCATCCACCGCCTGACTGGAGAGCTGGCGGACTTTATCGGGGTCGACGCCGGCACTATCCGCGTTGGCGACCGTGCTGATGTGGTGATCGTTAACCCAGCCGGGCTGACCGATGAGCTGGACGACATCCATGAAGCGCTGATGGAGGTGCTCGGCCTGGAGCGCGTGGTCAAACGCAATGACGCAGCGGTGGACGCCACCCTGATCAACGGTCGCATCGCCTACCGCCGCGGCGCCGAGTTCCCCGACGCGCTGGGCAAGCAGCCCGGCTTTGGCAGCTTTCTGCCGGGGCGTGACGTTGCGCCGCGCACAGCGCCAGCAGCAGGTTTCAAACCCGCCACGGCCTGAGCCGTACGTCACCATGCAGCGGCTCTATCGCGCCTATCGGCTTGCCGGTCATGGCTTATCGGTTACCATGCCCGTCCGCCTAAATTGACTTAAGCCGAGAGCCGCAATGTCGCAACCCTGGAGCCCTGAAAGCTGGAGAGCCAAGCCGATCCAGCAACAACCGCAGTACCCGAACGCCGCGCAACTGGCCCAGGTCGAGCAGACCCTGGCCGGTTATCCGCCGCTGGTGTTTGCCGGTGAAGCCCGTGAACTGCGTCGCCAGTTTGCCGAGGTCACCCAGGGTCGCGCGTTTCTCCTGCAGGGTGGCGATTGCGCCGAGAGCTTTGCCGAGTTCAGCGCGGCAAAAATCCGCGACACCTTCAAGGTGCTGCTGCAGATGGCCATCGTCATGACCTTTGCCGCCGGCTGCCCGGTGGTCAAGGTCGGGCGCATGGCCGGCCAGTTCGCCAAACCGCGCTCGGCCAATGACGAAACCATCGACGGCGTGACCCTGCCCGCCTACCGTGGCGATATCGTCAACGGCATCGGCTTCGACTCTGCCAGCCGCGTGCCAGACCCGGAGCGCCTGCTGCAGGCCTATCACCAGTCCACCGCTTCGTTGAACCTGCTGCGTGCCTTTGCCCAGGGCGGTTTTGCCGACCTGCATCAGGTGCATCAGTGGAACCTCGACTTTATTGCCAACTCGGCGCTCGGTGAGAAGTACAGCCAGCTGGCTGACCGCATCGACGAAACCCTGGCCTTTATGCGCGCCTGCGGCATGGACGGCGCGGCGCAAGTGCGTGAAACCAGCTTCTTCACCGCCCACGAAGCGCTGCTGCTGAACTACGAGCAAGCCTTTGTGCGCAAGGACAGCCTTACCGGCGGCTGGTACGACTGCTCGGCGCACATGCTGTGGATCGGCGACCGCACCCGTCAGCTGGACGGCGCGCATGTCGAGTTTCTGCGCGGCGTGGGCAACCCGATTGGGGTGAAAGTCGGCCCGAGCATGAACAGCGAAGACCTGATCCGCCTGATCGACATCCTCAACCCGGACAACGATCCGGGCCGCCTCAACCTGATCGTGCGCATGGGTGCGGACAAGGTCGAAGCCGGTCTGCCGCGCCTGATCCAGACCGTGCAGCGTGAAGGTCGCCAGGTGCTGTGGAGCTCAGACCCGATGCACGGCAACACCATCAAGGCCTCAAGCGGTTACAAGACCCGCGACTTTGCGCAGATTCTTGCCGAAGTGAAGCAGTTCTTTGCCGTGCACCAGGCCGAAGGCAGCTATGCCGGTGGTATCCATATCGAGATGACCGGGCAGAACGTCACCGAATGCATCGGCGGCGCGCGGCCGATCACCGAAGACGGCCTGTCGGATCGCTACCACACCCACTGCGACCCACGGATGAACGCCGACCAGTCGCTGGAGCTGGCCTTCCTGATCGCCGAAACCCTTAAGCAAGTACGCCGCTAAAGGCGGCTGCCAACCCCGCTGCTACGTCGCAAATGGCGCAGCAGCGGGATTCATTCAGGCAATCAGGCGTTCACGCAAACGCCCGAGCATGCCGAGCAAACTGCCAACCTTCTCCCGATCCCGCTCTTCACGCGGCTGCTGTGCCAGGCGGGTGACAACCTGCGCCGGCTGTGCGCGCCAGAGTTGCGCCTGTTCGGCAGCTGCCAACAAGCCCTTGTCGAACAGCCCGCGCCGAATTGGTTTGGGCAGGTAACGGAAAATCTGCGCTTCGTTGATCAATTTGAGCAGCGCCTGGGTATCGCAGAACGGCGTAACCACAAGGCTGAGCAAACGCGGATGGGCCTGGGCTAGGCTTTTCAACAGTGGTGCAGTGTCTTCCCCAGCCACTTGCAGGTCACTGACCAGCAGATCAATCGGCTGGCTGTTAAGCAGAATCACGGCGTCGCTCAGCGAAGCCGCGCGCAGCAGGCGATGACCGCCGGCCACGCAGAACTCGGCCACCACATCCAGAGTCGACGCATCCTCGTCCAAGAGCAGCACATTGAGCGCCGCCTGCGGTATGACTGCCGAGACTTTCGGTGCCTGCAACTGGCGTGCAGCAATCTGCGCGGCCTGACGCAGGGTGAAGGCCATTTCCTGCTGATCCCAGGGCTTGGTCAGGTAACGGAAGATACCGCCACTATTGAGCGCCTCTACGGCGGCATCCAGGTCTGAGTAGCCGGTCAGCAGAATGCGCAGGGTATAGGGGGCAATCTCACGCGCCTGGGCCAGCAGCTCGGCACCGCTCATCTGTGGCATGCGCTGGTCGCTGACGATGATCTGCACATTCTCGCTTTTCAGCCGCTCCAGGGCGCGACGCGGGTTGCTCTCGGTCAGCACTTCATATTCACGGCGAAACTGCAGGGCCAGGCTGCGCAGAATGCGCTCTTCATCATCAACAAACAGAATACGAATCTGCTCACTCATATCAGGCACTCCGTTGTAGTGGCAGCGCCTGCGGGCGCGGCAGGCGGATCAGAAAGCGCGTACCGCGCCCAGGCTCGGACGCTGCGCGGATCTGCCCGCCGTGGTCCTGGATGATCTTGTAGCTGATTGATAGCCCCAGGCCGGTGCCCTGGCCCACCGGTTTGGTGGTAAAGAACGGATCGAAGATGCGCGCCAGCACTTCAGGTGGCATACCACGCCCGGAATCCTGCACGGAAAGGCACACGGCACTGTCGTCGGCCCAGGTTTTCACCAGGATCTGCCCGAAGACGTCGATGGCCTGGGCGGCGTTGTTGAGCAGGTTGAGCAGCACCTGGTTGATCTGCGACGGCGCACAGGGAATGCGTGGCAGTTCACCCAATTGCAAGATGGTTTCGGCCTTGTCCTTGATGCCGTTACGGGCAATCACCAGTGCGCTGCGGATGCACTCATTGAGGTCGACCTCCTCGCTCATCGCGCGATCCAGACGGGCGAAATCCTTCAGCCCGACCACCAGCTCGGCAATCTGCGCCAGGCCATAGAGGGTGTCGCTGAACAGCTGAGTAAAGTCCTCCACCAACAGTTCCGGAGCAGCCTTGGTGCGGGCTTCGGCAGCAACCTCCAGGGCCATGGTCAGGCGAGCCTCATCACAGGTCGGATCGTTCAGGCAATCGCCCAGAGCAGCCTGCGCCTCGGCCAGTTCAAACAGCGGCGCACTCAGTTCGCGTAGTAGCTGCACATTGTTTTTCACATAACCCAGCGGGGTGTTCAGCTCGTGGGCGACGCCGGCGACCATCTGCCCCAGGGACGCCATCTTCTCTGACTGTACCAGTTGAGTCTGCGATTCCTTGAGCTCAACAAGCGCCTTACGCAGCACCAAATTGCGCTGGGCGATGCGCGCCTCCATGGCCTTGAGCAGATCGAGCACAGTGCCCAGGCCGCGATACAGGCCCTGGGCATCGACCAGGATAAAGTCCTCGGTAATCGGGTATTGCAGCTGCCCGGTGATCTGCTTGGCGGCGTCCTCCAGGCTGGTGTCGAGGCTGACTACCAGCGGTGCCGCATTCATCACCTCCTGCACCGCGTGACGGCCGCGCAAATCGCGACCGAAGCGCTGCATAAAGATGTCCTGCAAGGTGGTGCGACTGACCAGGCCCAGTGGCCGGCCGGCGCTATCTACAATGGGCAGCGAGAGAAAAGCTTTGAGCTCCGGCGTCAGAAGACGATCCGCCACATCGGCGATGCTCATGTCCGCAGCCAACGGCGAAACCGGCTTGAGCAAGCGCGTGAGCGCGCTGGCAGTGGTCATGGGCAGACTCCCTGTGCGTTGGAAAGCCGCCATTCAACCAGCGCCAAGTTGCCGCCATGTGACAGTCATCACATTTAACCCCGCACGCCAGAGCCTTGCGCGCCTCCCTTCGAAACGCTGTTGCCGTTTAATTACCGACTGCCGCGCGCTATGGTGGCTGCTCAACTCTGCAAGGATGGTGTTATGACCTGGTATATCTGGCTGTTCATACTTCTGGTATTGGGCTCCATCGTGGGCGGCTTGATGGTGCTGCTGCGCACCGCCAAACCACTGCCCTTGAGCGAGGAACAGCTGACAAAGATTCACCAGCGTGAACGCGAACAGGCAGCCAAGGACGCTGACCAGCGCTAACCCCCTCACAAGGATGTTTCATGCCACTGCATCTGCGCCTGCTGCTCCCCGCCCTGTGCCTGGCAAGTGGGTTTGCCCTGGGTTATATCCACCTGGCGGGGTTGGCCGCTGGAGCCGCACTCGGTGCATGGCTGTTGTATGCCGAAAAGCACCTACACCCAGCACTGTGGACAGGACTGAGCCTGCTGGCCTGCATTGCCTTTGCCGCACACCTCGTCCCAGGCTTTAGCGCCACACCGTTATGGTCGCCACGCCAACTCAGCGTCGATGCCGCGCCTTACGCGCTGCGCCTATCCTGGGACAAGTTGCTGGTCGGTGTCACGCTGCTGGCCTGGTGGCTGGGGCAGAAAACGCCGAGCAAGCCACTGTCCAAAAACGTCTGGCTCACCGCCGCACTGACGTTGCTCGGTGTACCGCTGATGGCGTTGGCGCTGGGCTTGGTGGGCTGGCAGCCGAAATGGCCAGACGGGTTTTGGCTGTGGTTGGCGGTCAACCTGGGAGTGGCCGTGCTGGCCGAAGAATTACTGTTTCGCGGCTTGTTGCAGCGCCAGCTGGTCAGTTGGCTCGGTGCCTGGGCGGGGATTGGCCTGACGACGCTGCTGTTTGCCGCGGTGCACCTGCCCTTCAGTCCTTTATTCGCTGTGGTCGCCGGGTTCGCCGGACTGGGCTATGGGTTGATTTTTCATTTCAGCGGACGCATAAGCCTGGCTATCGCTCTGCATGGTGCAGTTAATGTGCTGCACCTGCTGCTACTGAGCTATCCGTTGCGCGCGGCATGACCGCAACCTGATAGCGGCTAAAAATCGCTTCCAACTGGCCGCTATCGCGCAGCGGCTCATACAGCGCCACAAACTGCTCAGGCGTGATCGGCGACTGCGGGCGTAACAGCACGTGATGGCGATAGCGCTGGTCGGCACGCTCGGAAATTAACAACTGCCCTGCATATTGCCGATTACGCTCCAGAAAATCCCCAATGTAGGAGCGCGTAACCAGGGCGATCTCCGCCCGTTCGTGCAATACCATCAGCAGATTGCTTTCGTGGGAATGGGTCAAGGTGGCGTTAAAGGTCTTGGTCAGGTGTTCAGGCGAGGAATCAAAGCCGGCAAAGGCGTAGTGATAGCCATGATAGAGGGCCAAGCGCTTGTCTTTGAGCGAGTCGAAATAGTCTTGACCACGGTTCGCCTTTGCGCGCGCGACAAACACTTCAGAGTCTTCCAACCCCATGTCCAGGGCCACATGTGGGACGTTCTGCCAGCCCCAACCGGGGTTCTCGAAAATCGCCAGGTCGATACGCTGCTGCTTGAAATCACGAAAGCGCCGCTTAACCGCTGTTGGCACCATGACAAAGTGGAAATCCGTTTGGGCCTGATTCAGTGCCACGACCAACTCTTCGAGCAAGCCGGTGGAGCGCGTCTGCTCGGCTTTGAACACATAAGGTGGGAAGTACACAGAGGCCACGCGCACTTCCTGCGCGGCCATAAGTGGCCCGGCGAGCAACAACACCAAACCCGTGCCCAGCACTCTGATTACCCTGCGTCCTAAGAACCCCATATGAAGTCAACTTCCTTATTTTTTGAGTACCAGCAGCCTACCCCAGGAAAATCTGACCGAATAGAGCGTTTTCAGTCATTTATAAGTGCTGATGCGTCACGCAGATGGTAGCGATTCAGCAACTTATCCAGCTGTTTATCACGGTTGAGTTGCTCAAGCAGCCGGGCAAAAGTGTGTGGCTGTATCGTCGACTCCGGACGGAAGAGTGCTTGGTGCTGGTATATCTGATCGACTCGCTGGGAAACCAGCAACGCGCTGCTTTGCTCAGGGTAGTGCTGCTGATACGAGCGTAGGTATGAACGTGTCACGACGGCCACATCGGCGCGACCGCGCAGGAGCATGATCAGATTGCTGTCGTGGGAATAGGTCAACACCGCGTTGAATGCATGGGTCAAAAACTGTTTGTCCGAGTTAAACCCGGCAAAACCATAGTGATAGCCGCTGTACAGGGCCATCCGTTTACCCGCGAACTCGTCGAAATAATGCTCATCACGACCTGGCTGCCGACGTGCCACATAGACTTCGGCATCTTCGACACGCAGGTCCAGCGCAGTGTGCGGGGTATCCTGCCAGCCCCAAGCTGGGGACTCGAACAGCATCAGGTCGAAACGACCACTTTGCAGATCGCGATAACGCCGCATGGCTGAGGTCGCGACCAGGCTGAAGCGGTAGTCGCTTTGCATCTGATTGAGTGCCTGCAGCAATTCGGGCAACAGCCCGCCAGGGCGCTCGCTTTCGGGTTTAATCACATAAGGAGGGAAATGGTAGGCCCCCACTCGTACACCTTCTGCGGCCTGCACAGCGCACACCGCAGAAAACATCAATCCGAGCAGTACCCACCGTAACAACGCGGCCACACAGCGAACCTCAGAAAAAACGCAGCGACTTCTTCCGTGACCTAAGACACCAGTAATCCATTGGCGCCAAAATACTATCAATAGGCCATCTAGCGTAGCTGAATTTCCTCAAGCGTCCTTTAGTACCAGCGACAGGGCCTCTTCGGCCAGTTGATCAAGAGTCATGGGGCCTTCTGGACGGAACCAGGTTGTGGTCCAACTCAGCGCACCCGTCAGCAGGCGACGCAGAATAAACGGGTCAGCTTTGAAGTAACCAGCCGCCTTTGCCTCGCCCAACACCTGCAGCCAGAGCTGTTCGTAGTTGTCGCGCAACTCAAGGATAAACACCTGCCCCGGCTCCGACAGCGAGCGCCATTCATACACCAGCACCGCCATGGCCTCGCCGGTACCGCCCATGATCGATTGTAGTTCGCAGCGGATCAACGCCAGCACGCGGCCGCGCAGGTCCGTCGCTTCGGCCAGAGAAGCCTGCATCAGCGCGGTGTTGTAGCGAATGGTCTCCTCCATTACCGAACGCAGGATCTCATCCTTGCTCTTGAAGTGATGAAAGATGCTGCCGGACTGAATGCCTACGGCGCTGGCCAGGTCGCGCACCGTGGTGCGCTCGTAGCCCTTGCTGCGAAACAGGTGCGCGGCGGTTTGCAGCAGCTTGCCGCGTGCGCTGTCCGGGTCGGTGATCTGCCCACTGGCCACCAGTTGCTGCATCACCGCCTGAGCTTGTTGATCATCCACGCTAAGTACTCTCCAACTCTCTGTATGCCTCGGGCCAAGCGGCCCAGCCTGCAATTGCACGCTGGTTCTCAGCTGGTTTACCCAAGTGCTTGTCGTTATTAGTGAAATTTATGCTGCGCCAGCCACCCAAGCAAGCGCTTGGCCACACTTTAGGTTAGAAAGATTCGCCTCAGGGCTTTTCAACCAAGCGCTTGCTTGGTAGCCTTCAGCTCACCTTATTCATGTGTTGCGGACCTATTCCAATGACTAAAACCGTACGCATCGGCTGCGCTTCCGCCTTCTGGGGCGATACCAGCACCGCCGCCGCCCAGTTGGTACAGGGCACCGAACTGGATTACCTGGTATTCGACTACCTGGCCGAAGTGACCATGTCGATCATGGCCGGCGCACGGATGAAAAAACCGGACGCCGGTTACGCCACCGACTTTGTGGAAACCCTCGCGCCGCTGCTGGGCACTATCGCCGCCAAGAATATCCGCGTAATCAGCAACGCCGGCGGGGTCAACCCCAGCGCCTGCGCCGCTGCTTTGGCAGCCGCCTGCGAGCAGGCCGGGGTCAACTTGAAGATTGCCGTGCTGCACGGCGACAACCTGCAGCCCAAGCTAGGTGAGCTGGCCAAGGCCGGTACCGTGGAGATGTTCAGCAGCGCTCCGTTGCCGCCCTTCTGCGTGTCGGTCAACGCCTACCTCGGTGCACCGGGCATCGTCAAAGCCTTGCAGCTCGGCGCGGATATCGTCATCACCGGCCGCGTGGTCGACAGCGCCGTGGTCAGCGCCGCGCTGGTGCATGAATTCGGTTGGAACTGGAGCGACTACGACCATCTCGCTCAGGCCGCACTGGCCGGGCATATCATCGAATGCGGCGCGCAGTGCACAGGCGGCAATTTCACCGATTGGGAAAGCGTGCCGGACTACGAACATATTGGCTTCCCGGTGGTGGAAGTGGCGGCCGACGGCAGCTTTGTCGTGACCAAGCCGGAAGGTTCCGGCGGCTTGGTCACGCCTTTTACCGTGGGCGAGCAGATGCTCTATGAAATCGGCGACCCACGGGCCTACTACCTGCCCGATGCGCTCTGCGATTTCACCCAGGTGCAACTGAGTCAGGTCGGCGACAACCGTGTGGAGCTGAAAGGCGCGCGCGGCCTGCCGCCAACTGATCAATACAAGGTCAGCGCCACCCACCCAGACGGTTTCCGCTGTACCGCCAGCTGCTTGATGGCTGGTATCGATGCGGTAAAGAAAGCCCAGCGCGTCAGCCAGGCGATCATCAGCAAGACCGAAGAAATGTTCGTCGAGCGCGGCTGGGGGCCTTACAAGGAAGTCAGCATCGAGCTGCTGGGTTCCGAAGCCACCTACGGTCCGCGTGGCCAGCGCACCGACACCCGCGAGATCGTGATCAAGATCGCCGTGCGCCATGCCAAGAAAGAAGCCCTGGTGTTGTTCTCCCGTGAGATCGCCCAGGCGGCGACCGGCATGGCACCGGGGCTGACCGGCATCGTCGGTGGTCGCCCTACGGTTTACCCGGTAATCCGCCTGTTCAGCTTTCTCGCTGACAAAGGCGCCTGCGCAATGGAAGTGGAACTGAACGGCGAACGCACACCGGTCGCACTGCCGCAGATCACGGCGCTGGACAGCGCGCAGATTGCTGCCGATATAGCCGCCCCGCAGCCAAGCGGCCAGGCCGACGCCTGCGTACCGCTGATCAAGCTGGCCGTGGCGCGCTCCGGCGACAAGGGCAACCACAGCAATATTGGCGTAATGGCCAGAAAACCCGAGTACTTGGCCTGGATCGCCGCTGCGCTGAGTGAGGGTGCCGTGGCCGAATGGATGCAGCACGCGCTCGACCCGCAAACCGGCAAGGTCAGCCGCTGGTATCTGCCCGGCAGCCATAGCCTGAACTTCCTGCTGGAGAACGCCCTCGGTGGTGGTGGCGTCGCCTCCCTGCGCATCGACCCGCAAGGCAAGGCCTTTGCCCAACAGCTGCTGGAATTCCCGGTGCCAGTGCCCCAGGCACTGGCCGCTAGCCTCGCACAAGGACAATAACAATGAGCTACGACTCGGTCTTTAAACCCGGCCTCTTTAGCGGCCAAACCATTCTGGTCACCGGTGGCGGCAGCGGCATCGGCCGTTGCACTGCCCATGAACTGGCGAACCTCGGCGCTCATGTGGTGCTGGTCGGACGCAAGCTGGAAAAGCTCGAAGCCACCTGCGGCGAAATTATTGAAGACGGCGGCCAAGCCAGTTTCCAGGTATGCGATATCCGTGATGAAGAAGCGGTCAAGGCCATGGTCAAAACCGTGGTCGCCGAGCGCGGGCAGATCCATCACCTGGTCAACAACGCCGGTGGCCAGTTCCCCGCGCCACTGATCGGCATCAACCAGAAAGGCTTCGAAACCGTGGTGCGCACCAACCTGGTCGGCGGTTTTCTGATCGCCAAGGAAGTGTTCCTGCAGAGCATGAGCAAGCATGGCGGCAGCATCGTCAACATGCTCGCCGATATGTGGGGCGGAATGCCCGGGATGGGCCACTCGGGTGCCGCACGTGCCGGCATGGAGAACTTCACCAAGACTGCTGCCTACGAATGGGGTCATGCCGGGGTGCGGGTCAACGCCGTAGCACCGGGCTGGATCGCCTCCAGCGGCATGGACACCTACCCCGAATCGATGAAGAACATGATCCGCTCGCTCAAGGACCATGTGCCGCTGCAACGCATTGGCAGCGAATCGGAAGTGGCCGCCGCCATCGTCTTCCTGCTCACGCCAGGCGCCAATTTCATCAGCGGCAATACCATCCGCATCGACGGCGCAGCGAGCCAGGGCACCCGCGCCTGGACCCTGGGCAAGGCGAAGAACAGCGAAACCTATAACGGCTTCCATCGGGCCTACGTGCCTGACGTACTCAAGGGCGAGGAATAATGCCATGCCGGTAATCCATTCCGAGATTGACGTGCATGGTGAGGACTTCGCCAAGAACCGCGAAGCCATGCTCGCCGCCGTCGACAGCTTTCGCCAGATCGAACAGAACTGCCTGAACAAGGCTGCCGAGGCCAAAGCCAAATTCGAAAAGCGCGGCCAGTTGCTGCCGCGTGAGCGCCTTAACCTGCTGCTCGACCCCGGCGCGCCCTTTCTCGAACTGTCATCGCTGGCTGGCTACAAGCTGCACGACGACAAGGACGGCACCCAGGCCGGCGGCGGGATTATTTCCGGCATCGGTTATATCGCCGGGGTGCGCTGCCTGGTCACCGCCAGCAACAGTGCGATCAAGGGCGGCACCATCTCCCCGACCGGTCTGAAGAAGACCCTGCGCCTGCAGCAGATCGCCTTCGAGAACAAACTACCGGTAGTCGCCCTGACCGAAAGCGGCGGCGCCAACCTCAACTACGCCGCCGATATCTTTGTCGAAGGCGCGCGCGGCTTTGCCAACCAGGCGCGCATGTCAGCCATGGGTTTGCCGCAAATCACCGTGGTGCACGGTTCCAGCACCGCCGGCGGCGCTTATCAACCGGGGCTGTCCGATTACGTGGTGGTAGTGCGCGGCAAGGCCAAGATGTTCCTCGCCGGCCCGCCGCTGCTAAAAGCTGCCACCGGCGAAATCGCCACCGATGAGCAACTGGGCGGTGCCGAGATGCACGCCCAGGTCGCCGGCACCGCCGAATATCTGGCTGAGAATGACGCCGATGGTGTGCGTATCGCCCGCGAAATTCTCGCCATGTTGCCGTGGAATGCGCAACTACCGGCACGCCCAGCCAAGGCCTACAGCGAGCCGCTGTATCCGGTCGAAGAACTGCTCGGCTTGGTCCCGGCAGACGCCAAGAAGCCCTACGACGTGCGCGAAATCATCGCGCGTATCGCCGACGGCTCGGCCTTCCTCGACTTCAAGAACGAGTTCGACAACCAGACGGTCTGCGGCCACTTGCAGATCGAAGGCCAGCCCTGCGGCTTTATTGGCAACAACGGCCCGATCACCCCGCAAGGCGCGGCCAAGGCGGCGCAATTTATCCAGCTGTGCGAGCAGAGTAATACGCCGATCTTGTTCTTCCATAACACCACCGGCTTTATGGTCGGCACCGAGTCGGAACAGCTCGGGGTGATCAAGCACGGCTCGAAGATGATCCAGGCAGTGGCCAATGCCACGGTGCCGAAACTGACCATCGTGGTCGGCGGCTCCTATGGCGCCGGCAACTACGCCATGTGCGGCCGTGGCCTCGACCCGCGCTTTATCTTCGCCTGGCCCAACAGCAAGACCGCCGTGATGGGCGGTGCCCAGGCCGGCAAGGTGCTGCGCATCGTCACCGAGGAAAAACACCTAAAGGAAGGCAAAGAAGCCGACCCTAAAATGCTCGACATGCTGGAAACCGTCACCGCGCAGAAACTCGACAGCCAATCCACCGCGCTCTACGGCACTGCCAGCCTGTGGGACGACGGCCTGATCGACCCGCGCGATACGCGAAAATTGCTCGGCTACCTGCTGGATATCTGTGCCGAAGCCGCTGTTCGCCCGCTTAAAACCACCACTTTCGGCGTAGCCCGCCTGTAACCCTTCGGAGAATAAAAAATGATCTTTGCCCAAGAACACGAAGAGCTGCGCCGCACGGTCCGTAATTTTGTCGACAAGGAAATCAACCCGCACGTCGAGCAGTGGGAAAAGGACGGCCGCTTCCCGATCCATGAGATTTTCAAGAAAGCCGGCGACCTCGGCTTGCTGGGCATCTCCAAGCCGGAAAAATTCGGCGGCATGGGCCTGGACTACAGCTACTCGATCGTCGCCGCCGAAGAGTTCGGCACCATCATCTGTGGCGGCATCCCGATGTCCATCGGCGTGCAGACCGACATGTGCACCCCAGCTTTGGCGCGCTTCGGCTCCGATGAGCTGCGCGAGGAATTCCTCAAACCGGCGATTGCCGGTGAGATGGTCGGCTGCATCGGCGTATCCGAAGTCGGTGCCGGCTCGGATGTGGCCGGGCTAAAAACCACCGCCAAGAAAGACGGCAGCGACTATGTGATCAACGGCAGCAAGATGTGGATCACCAACTCGCCATCCGCCGACTTTATCTGCCTGCTGGCCAATACCAGCGATGACAAGCCGCACGTCAACAAGTCGCTGATCATGGTACCGATGAATACCCCGGGCATTTCGGTCAGCCCGCACCTGGACAAACTCGGCATGCGCAGCTCGGAGACCGCCCAGGTGTTCTTCGACAACGTGCGCGTGCCGCAGCGCTACCGCATCGGCCACGAAGGCGCCGGTTTTATGATGCAGATGCTGCAGTTCCAGGAAGAGCGTCTGTTCGGTGCGGCCAACATGATCAAGGGCCTGGAGCACTGCATCAACGCCACCATCGACTACTGCAAGGAGCGCAAGACCTTCGGCAATGCGCTGATCGACAACCAGGTGATCCACTTCCGCATGGCCGAGCTGCAGACCGAAGTCGAGTGCCTGCGCGCCCTGGTCTACCAGGCCACCGAGCAGTACGTACGCGGCCGCGACGTGACCAACCTGGCCTCGATGGCCAAGCTCAAGGCCGGCCGTCTTGGCCGTGAGGTTACCGACAGCTGCCTGCAGTACTGGGGCGGCATGGGCTACATGTGGGAAAACCCGGTGGCCCGCGCCTACCGCGACGTGCGCCTGGTGAGCATCGGCGGCGGTGCCGACGAAATCATGCTGGGCATTATCTGCAAGCTGATGGGCATTCTGCCTGGCAAGAAAAAAGGCTGAGGACGCGACCATGGCCGCTCTACCGAACTGCGAAACCCTGCTGCTAAGCCTCGACGCCGGTGTGCTGCACATCACCCTTAACCGCCCGGAAAGCCGCAACGCCATGAGCCTGGCCATGGTCACGGAGCTACGCGCAGTGCTGGAAAGCCTGCGCAATGATCTGAACGTGCGCGCCATCGTGCTACGCGGTGCCGGCGGACACTTCTGCGCAGGTGGCGATATCAAGGATATGGCCGGTGCCAGAGCGGCGGGTGGTGATGCCTACCGCAGCCTTAACCGCGCCTTCGGCAGCCTGCTGGAAGAAGCGCAAAGTACGCCACAGGTTCTGATTGCAGTGCTCGAAGGCGCGGTACTGGGCGGCGGCTTCGGCCTAGCCTGCGTGTCGGATATCGCCATCTGCCAGCAGGGCGCCAAGTTCGGCCTGCCAGAAACCACCCTGGGCATTCTGCCAGCGCAAATCGCCCCCTTCGTGGTCAAGCGTATCGGCCTAACCCAAACCCGGCGCCTGGCCCTTACCGCCGCCCGCTTCAATGGCAGCGAGGCCGAACGCCTGGGCCTGGTGCACTTCAGCGAAGCCGATAGCGAAGCCGTCGACGCCCGTTTGCACCAGGTACTCAGCCAGGTGCGCCAATGCGCGCCGCAGGCCAATGCCCAGACCAAAGCCCTGTTGCTGGCCGCAGAAAACGAAGCACTCGGACCTTTGCTGGACCGCGCCGCCGAGCAGTTTGCCGCGGCGGTAACCGGTACCGAAGGCGTCGAGGGCACCATGGCCTTTATGCAAAAACGTGCGCCGAAGTGGGCTGCTGAATAAGCCCCCTACAACATGACCTGATCGCCAGGTTTACGACCCCAGCAGGAGCACACAGATGCCCGCCTTTAACAAGATTCTGATCGCCAACCGCGGGGAAATCGCCTGTCGGGTGATGCGCACCGCCCAAGACCTCGGCTACCGCACCGTGGCCGTGTACTCGGAAGCCGACGCCGACGCACGCCATGTGCAGCAAGCCGATGAAGCCGTGTGCATCGGCCCGGCCCAGGTCAACCAGTCGTACCTAGTGATCGCCAACATCATCGCCGCGGCGCAGAAAACCGGAGCCGATGCGATCCACCCCGGCTACGGCTTTCTCTCGGAAAATGCCGACTTCGCCCGCGCCTGTGAGGCTGCCGGCATCGTGTTTATGGGCCCGACTGTGGAAGCCATCCACCTGATGGGCAGCAAGCGCCTGTCGAAGATCGCCATGCTTGAAGCCGGCGTGCCGTGCATTCCCGGTTTTGAGGGCGCAGCCCAGGACGATGAAACCCTGAGCCGCGAAGCCGGCCGCATCGGCTACCCATTGATGATCAAGGCCAGTGCCGGTGGCGGTGGCCGTGGCATGCGTCTGGTACACGAATCCAGCGAGCTGCTGGCGCAGATTCGTACCGCCCGCTCCGAGGCGCAGAATGCCTTCGGCTCCGGCGAGCTGATTCTCGAACGTGCAGTGATCCAACCACGCCATGTGGAAATCCAGGTGTTCGGCGATCAGCACGGCAGCATCGTTTATCTCGGCGAGCGTGACTGCTCGGTGCAACGCCGCCACCAGAAGGTGGTCGAGGAAGCGCCCTGCCCGGTGATGACGCCAGAGCTGCGCCAAGCCATGGGCGAAGCGGCTGTCAAGGCCGCTGCCTCGGTCAACTATGTCGGCGCCGGCACCGTCGAGTTTCTGCTGGATCAGAGCGGCGAATTCTTCTTTCTGGAGATGAACACCCGCCTGCAAGTGGAACACCCGGTCACCGAACTGATCACCGGGCAAGACCTGGTCGCCTGGCAAATTCGCGTCGCTGAAGGCCAGCCACTGCCGCTTAAGCAAGACGAGATTCGCCTCACCGGCCACGCCATGGAAGTACGCCTGTACGCCGAAGACGCCACGCAGAACTTCCTGCCGCAAACCGGCACCGCACTGCGCTGGGAGCCGGCGCTGCGCGACGGCATTCGCATCGACCATGGCCTGGTCGAAGGCCAAGCGATCACGCCGTTCTACGACCCGATGCTGGCCAAGGTCATTGCCTACGGCACCACCCGCGAAGAAGCGCGGCGCAAGCTGGTGCGTGCGGTTGAGGATTGCGTGCTGCTGGGCGTCAACGGCAACCAGCGCTTTCTCGCCAACCTGCTCAGCCACCCCGAGTTTGCCGCCGGCAATGCCACCACCGCGTTTATCGCCGAGCATTTCGCCAACGACCCGAGCCTAAGCCCGCAGCCGCCAAAAGCCAGGGAACTGGCCACCGCCGCTGCCTTGCTGTTCCAGCAATCGGCCAATGCCCGTGCGCACCAACCGGGCCTCTCCGGCTGGCGTAACGCCGGCAGCGCGCCCTGGCGCTTTCTGCTCAAGCAGGGCGAACAGACATTTACCGTGGAGCTGGAAGTGCTGGGCGACGGCCCACAGCCCAGCCTGCTGGCCAAGATTGGCGAACAGCAGGTCAGCCTCACACTGCTGGCTAGCGACGGCCGCTGGGCCAACCTGGAGCTGGACGGCATTCGCCAACGCCTGGCCTATCACCTGGTTGGCGAAAACCTCTGGCTGTATGGCCATAACGGCAATCTGCAGCTAACTGATATCACCCACCAGCCGGTCAGCAGCGCTGCCGGCGCCGGCTCGGGCAGCGTCAAGGCGCCGATGGACGGCGCGATTGTCGAGGTGCTGGTGAAAGAAGGCGCCAGCGTCAGCAAAGGCCAACTGCTGGTGGTGTTGGAAGCGATGAAGATGGAACACCCGCTCAAAGCCAACATCGATGGCGTGGTTCGCCGGATTGGCGTCAGCCGTGGCGATCAGGTTAAGAATCGCCAGCTGCTGGTGGAAATCGAAGCCGCAGAGACCTGATCCACCCTACATAAAAATAAAATTGGAGACGCCATATGTCACTGCAAGGCAAAACCCTATTTATCACCGGCGCCAGCCGTGGCATCGGCCGTGAAATCGCCCTGCGCGCCGCGCGTGAGGGGGCCAATATCGTGATTGCTGCGAAAAGCGCCGAGCCTCATGCCAAGCTGCCCGGCACCATCCACTCGGTGGCAGCCGAGGTCGAGGAAGTCGGTGGTAAGGCACTGGCCCTGCAAGTCGATGTGCGTGACGAAAACGCGGTAAAAGCCGCCATGGCCCAGGCAGCCGAGCACTTTGGCGGCATCGACGCGCTGATCAACAACGCCGGCGCGATCAAGCTGGTAGGGGTGGAGAAACTCGAACCCAAGCGCTTCGACCTGATGTTCCAGATCAACACCCGCGCGGTGATGGTCTGCAGCCAGGCGGCGTTGCCCTACCTTAAGCAGAGCAAGGGCCATATTCTCAGCCTGTCGCCGCCGCTTAACCTCGACCCCAAGTGGTTCGCCAACTACGGCCCCTACACCACCACCAAGTACGGCATGAGCATGCTGACCTTAGGTATGCATGAGGAATTCAAAAAGTACGGCATCAGCGTCAACTCGCTGTGGCCAAAGACGGTGATCGCCACCGCCGCCATCGAGTTCGAGGCCGGCGGTCCGGCGGTAATGAAGGCCGCACGCCTGCCGGCGATCATGGCCGATGCCGCACACGCCATCCTGTCCAGCAGCGAACGCAGCATCAGCGGACGCTTACTGATCGACGAGGAAATCCTGCGTGAGCAGGGCCAGAGCGACTTCGAGCAATACCGCTATGACCCGGCCGGCAAACTGATGACCGACCTGTTTATCGACTAGCCGCCCTAGTGCGCAGTAGCCGGTAATAGGTGTTCGGTAAAAAACGCCGAGTACCCCTGCTGCGCTGCCACCTCGGCCTGCGCTCGCTCATAACGCTGCAGATACCGCTCGGCTGCGGCGCGGGAGAATGCTGAGTAGAGCTGCATGCGCTCCTTGGGCAACGGCAGCAGGCGAATGCTGTCTTGCATGCTCAGGTGTTGCACCTGATAGCGCACGGCCAAGTCGTCGGGGTAGTAGAACGCCTCCAGGCGCCCGGCCTGGAGCATTTTTAGGCTCTGGTTCAATACGTTGCTGCTGCTCAGGGTTTGCAGTTGCAAGCGTGGGTCACGCAGCATGGGCGAGCGGTATCCGTCCTGCCAAGCGCCTAGACGCAAGGGCAGCAGTTGTTCGACTGAATCAACCCGCTGCAGAGGGTGCTCACGGGCCACCAGTAGCAACGGTTGCACCACCACAAAGGGCTGTGCCGGGTAGACCAGCGTCGCTTCACGTTCCGGAGTCTTGGCCAGGATCAGTGCCATATCCAGCTGATCACGCTGCAGCATCTGCAACAGCCGTGACAATGGATAGCGTTGATAACTCACCGCTTTAAGCTGCATACGCTCGGCAATTTTCTCGAAGTAGGCAATCGCCGTCCCTTCAGTATCGGCCTGCCCTGGCAACGGCGTATGAGGCGGCAGGTCGAAGTAGCCAACGCGCAGGCTGTCGGCACTCGCCAACGGGGCCAACAGGATCAGCGTAAAGAGGATAAACACAGGCGATGTAGCTGAAACACGGCGAGTTGTTCTCATGCACAAACCTTAGGGTAAAAACTGTTGAACCGATCACTGTAGAGAGTCTAGCCGCAGGCCAGCTTCAGTGGCTTGCCGGCCTGCAAAAACATCGACTTGGCGTTTCAGCTCAGCCGCCAAGGCGGATTCAGGCGGTTTTCACCGGCGTGGTAGAGGCACAGCGGATTGCCATCCGGGTCTTGCAGATAGGCTTCGCGCCACAGCCAAGGCTGGTCGGTCGGCAGCATGCTGAACTCGACGCCCTGAGCCTGCAGGCGGGCAACGGTCTGATCCAGCTCCACGCATTCGAAGTAAATCAGGGTCTGGCTGGCCGGCACCTTTTCGACCCGACTCAGGGAAAAGCTGGCCTGGCCATCCGGGCAACAGAACCGCGCATAGTCCGGCAGGCTCTCGACAATCAGTTGCAACCCCAGTTGCTGGTAAAAGCGGATCGCGCGCGGCACATCGCTGACCCCAACAGTCACTTGATTCAGGTTCATCGCCGGCTCCTCAGCATTAAGCATTCCCTGTAATGCCACACCCCGAATGGCTCGGCAACGACCTGGACAGTTATTTGCCGAGCTGCCTTGTCCGGCATGCGCCACAGCCATGGCAGCGCTATCGGACGACGGCTAGAGTGGCACTTCGCCGCCGCATAACAACCATAAGCGCGAGAGCCATGAGCCAGACCGATCTGATTTCCCCGCTGCGTTTTCTCACCCGCTTGCCGCAGCATCTGCCGCGTGTACCGCGCATGCTGCGCGGCCTGTACTACGCCGGTATCCGCAATCGCGAAAAGAACCTCTCCCTGGCCTGGGCACTGGAACGGGCAGCGCAACAACACCCGCAGCGTCCGGCGCTGATGGATGAGTCGCGCAGTCTCAGTTATGCCCAGTTCAACGCCTGGGCCAACCGCCTGGCCTGGGCCTTCAAGGCCGAAGGCGTGCGCCATGGCAGCGTGGTGGCGGTAATGCTGGAAAACCGCCTGGAGCTGCTGGCGATTCTCGCGGCGTTGAGCAAGCTCGGTGCGGTCGGTGCCCTGGTCAACACCACCCAGCGCGGCAAGGTGCTGGCGCATAGCCTAAATCTGGTGAAACCGGGCTTTATGCTGATCGGCGAAGAACTGCTCACTGCCTTCAATGAGATCGCCGAGCAACTCGATAACCCGCAGACGCCACGCTACTGGGTAGCCGATCAAGATTGCCTCAGCGATGCCGGCCAGGCACCGGCTGGCTGGACCAACCTGATGCAGCTGGCACGCAGCCAGGCCAGTGATAATCCGCCTGATAGCGCCAAGGTGCAGATGAAGGACCCTTGTTTTCTGATCTACACCTCCGGCACCACCGGGCTGCCCAAAGCCTCGATCATGAGCCACGGCAAGTGGATCAAGGCCTATGGCGGCTTCGGCCACTCAGGGCTGACCCTGAACAATCAGGACGTGCTCTACCTGACCCTGCCCTGCTACCACAACAACGCCGTCACCGTATGCTGGAGCGCCGCCCTGGCTGGCGGGGCGGCCATCGCCCTACGCCGCAAGTTTTCCGCCAGCGCCTTCTGGGCGGATGTGCAGCGTTATCAGGCCACCTGCTTCGGCTATATCGGCGAGCTGTGCCGCTACCTGCTTAACCAGCCCGAGACGGCCGCCGAGAAGAACAACAGCCTGCGCTGCATGATTGGCAACGGCCTGCGCCCCTCAATCTGGGCCGAGTTCAAGGCCCGCTTTGGGGTCGAGCAGATCACCGAGTTCTATGCCTCCAGCGAAGGCAATATCGGTTTTACCAACGTGTTCAACTTCGACAATACCGTGGGCTTCTCCCCCGCCACCTATGCCATCGTGCGTTACGACCTGGAGAACGACCAGGCGGTACGTGGCAAAAAAGGCTTTCTGGAAAAAGCCAAGAAAGGCGAAGCGGGCCTGCTGATCAGCGAGATCAGCGCCAAGTGGCCGTTCGACGGTTACACCGACCCGGCCAAGAGCGAGGCGGCGATCCTGCGCAACGTGTTCAAGAAGGGCGATGCCTGGTTCAACACCGGCGACCTGATGCGCGACATCGGCTGCAAGCATGCGCAATTTGTCGACCGCCTCGGCGATACCTTCCGCTGGAAAGGCGAAAACGTCTCCACCACTGAAGTGGAGAACGTCCTCGGTGCCTTCCCAGGCGTGGAAGATGCGGTGGTCTATGGCGTGGAAATCCCCGGCACCAATGGCCGTTGTGGCATGGCGGCGCTGCGCCTGAGTGAAGGCCAGCAACTGGATAACGCCGCCCTCGCCGCACACCTGGATGCCGAACTGCCGGTGTACGCCGCGCCGCTGTTTATCCGCCTGCTCGGCGAGGTGGAAACCACCGGCACCTTCAAATACAAGAAGGCTGACCTCAAGCAGGCCGCCTACGATCCGACGCGGGTGCAGGAACCGCTTTGGGTGCGTCTACCGGGCGAATCATGCTTTACGCGGCTGGATCACCACCTGTTCAACGCCATCAGTCAACAGGCCTACCGCTTCTGATCAGCCGTATCCGGCGATGGTTGGCCGTCGCCGGCTACTGCTTGAACTCGAACTGCAACTGCGCGCCCTCAACCGATTGCCAATAGTCGTCACCACGCTCGTTGGTGATCAGCTTGCCATTGAGCTGAAAGGGGCTTTCCGGCTCAGTTTTTTCGACAAACAGCGGTGGTAACAGCGGCGTCGACAGGTCGTTGAGCGGCTCCAGCGGTTGCAGTGGATCGAACACATCAGGGTGCAGGCTCAAATCCAGCGGCGCTTTCGGCTCAGTGGGCTCGGGCTTGCTCGCAACCGCAACAGGTTTTGGTTTGACTGGAACCGGTTTGGCTTCGGCAGCCTTGGGCTGCGCAGGCTTGCTCACAACGGGCGCAGGCTCAGCCTTGGCCGCCTTGCTGGTATCCACGGTTTGCGCTGATTGCGCCTTGGAGGTTTCAACCTTGGGCTTTGCAGGGGGGGTAGCACTTTGCTCGCAAGCCACCAGTGACAACAGTGTCAGCAGCAAGGCGAGGCTTCGAATAGGCAACATGGGCAGGTACAAAGGCAGTGACACAAGCCGCTATGCTGGCCCCTGCCCTGGGCGCTTGCAAGCGCGCAATCAGTACGGCAGGTAACAGCGCGTTAAGAATCAGCTGACGGCCACCGGTATCGATGGCCGTCAGCGACTGACCTACCCAGGCTTATTCAGCCGATTGCAGTTGCTGCAATTGCGCGTCGATATCCAGTTCTGGATGCTTACGCATCAGCTGTAACAGCAAGGCATCGGCCTCATCCGTCCAACCATCACGGCGCAATTTGAGTAAGCGTTGCAACTCGCTGCGCAACTGCTGTTCGGCCTGAGTGCCAACTGCGTCTGCCGCTTTTTCGGGGGCTGATACAGCAGGCGCACGGGCTGCTTGTGGCAGTTGTTCATGCAACGCATCGGCCGCAGACTCTTCACGCAACAGCTGATTGGACGCACCGGCCGAAAGCTTCTTCTCGGCCTTGGCGGCATCGGCGCTGTAACCCTGGATCACCGGAGCAGGCTGCGCCGCACGTGAGCGCTCTGCCTCATCAGCCATCACTGCGGACTCTGCCAGCGGCGCGGGCATCGGTGCAGATTGTGGGGCCATCCGCGCTGCAGCCGGCGCCATGGGTGCGCCGTTCGGCACGGCATCAAAGGCATCGGGCGCCTGCTCGACGGTGCGCCAGGTCAAGCTCACGCCAATCCCCAGGCACGCGACCCCGGCCAACGCCACCGACCAGCGTTGCCGACCACCTACGCCGAACAGCCAGTTGTGCAGTCGCGCGCTCAGACCAGGCTTGGCTTCAGTTGTGGCCGCGCTACGCGCTGCTGCGCTGGCCGCCGCGAGAATCTGCGCATCCAGTTGCGCACTGGGTTCGCCGCCACTGTGCTGGCGGAAATGCTCCAGAATCTGTCGTTCCTGCTCATCGAGCCTATGTTGATCGTGGTTCATACGGACAACTCCTCGGCGGCCGGGTCAGCCAGCAGCCGACGTAACTTCTGCAGGGCATAGCGCAAACGGCTTTTCACCGTTTCTGTAGGTATCTGGGTCAGCTCGGCAATCTCGGTCAGTTCCAGATCACCGTGGGCGCGCAGCAGAAACACTTCGCGCTGCTCTGCCGGTAAATCCGCCAGCGCGGCCTCTAAACGCTGCTGATCGCGGCTCAGGCTGAGCTGTTGCTCAGGCCCCGGCTGCGGGTCGTGCGGGGCATGCTGCTGTTCATCGTACTCAGCATGCCCCGCCTGGTGCCGACCATGCTTGCGCCAGGTGTCGATCAACCGGTTGCGGCCGATCTGGTACAGCCAGGTCTTGAACAGCACGCTATCGCGCTGTTCGCTCTGGCTGCGGATCAGGCTCATCCAGGTGTCCTGAAACACCTCTTCGGCCAGGGCGTGGTCGCCGCACAGGCCCAATAGAAAGCGAAACAGGCCGAGCCGATGACGCTCATACAACTCGGCAAAAGCCGCCGTATCACCGCGGCGGTAACGCCGCAACAAGGCGGCGTCGTCATCCGTGAGGGGTCGATTCACTGCTGTACTCGTGCGGTCGTTGAAGGATTCGACGCAGTTTGCAGACTCTGCGCCAGTTCCACCAGTTGTACGAACTCGCCACGCAGCCCGAAGCGGTCATCGCCCTTGGCATTGCGCGCCAGCTCGGCGCTGTCGGCCAGGCTGAAACGCCCGGTGTAGGTATCGCCCTTGAGCTGCTGAGCGAAGGCGGCCACGGCAGCGGCAAAGCGCAGGTCTTCGCTGGCCTGGCCGATAGCAGGTACATCGGCGGCCTGAATCGGCTGCTCCAGCAATTTGCTGACGTCCTGCCCCGGCGCCTTATAGCGAATGCGCAGCCAGGCCAGTTCGCCTGCCGGGCTGTCCGCCTTGGCCGCTTGCTGATAGCGCAGCGGCTCCAGCCAGCCCTTGCCGCCCACCGGCACCACTTCATACAGCGCGGTTACCGTGTGGCCCGCGCCGATTTCACCGGCATCGACCTTGTCGTTACTGAAGTCCTCACGTTTCAGCGCACGGTTCTCATAGCCCAGCAGGCGGTACTCGCTGACCTCGGCCGGGTTGAACTCAACCTGGATCTTCACGTCGCTGGCCACCGTTGCCAGGGTCGAGCTGAGCTGATCAACCAGCACCTTACGCGCCTCGCGCAGGTTGTCGATACAGGCGTAGTTGCCGTCGCCGGCGTCGGCCAACTGTTCCATCAACTGCTCGTTGTAATTGTCGGTGCCAAAGCCCAGGGTGGTCAGCGATACGCCGGTCTTGCGCTTGTCGGCGGCCAGTTGCTTGAGCGTTTCGAAATCGCTGATACCGACGTTGAAGTCGCCATCGGTAGCCAGCAGGATGCGGTTGATGCCGCCGTCGATAAAGCCCTGCTGCGCCTGCTGATAAGCCAGCTGAATGCCCGACTCGCCGGCGGTTGAGCCGCCCGCCGTAAGCTGGTCGATAGCCGCGCGGATCTTGCCTTTATCACTGCCGGATGTTGGCTGCAGCACCACGCTGGAGGAGCCGGCATAGACCACCAGCGATACCTTGTCCTGAGCACGTAACTGCTCGACCAGCAGCTTCAAGGTGCTTTGCACCATGGGCAGGCCATCGCGGCGATCCATCGAGCCGGAGACATCCACCAGAAACACCAGATTGGCCGGCGGCAGCTCGTCTACCCGCAGATCCGAAGCCTTGATGGCGATACGCAGCAGGCGGCTCTCGGGGTTCCACGGCGTGGCTGCCAGCTCAGTGTGCACGCCAAACGGTACATCGCCCTTGGGCAACGGATAGGCGTAGGGAAAGTAATTGACCAGCTCCTCCAGGCGTACCGCATCCTGCGGCGGCAACTGCCCACCATTGAGGAAACGCCGCACATTGGCGTAGCTGCCGGTATCCACATCGATGCTAAAGGTCGACACCGGCGTCTCGGCCACGGCATGCACCGGATTATTCGCCAGCTTCTGATACTGCTCGCGATTCTCGTCGCGGAAGCCCTGCGGCAAGGCATCGGCCTGCACAGACAGCGGCATCGGCGCATAGGCCACGCTGGGCATCACGGCGCCGCCCGCCACCTGGCTTTTGCGTTGCAGTTCAGCGGGGGCAGCGGCCAGCTGTTCATGCAATTCGGCACGTTCACGCTTATGGGCCTGATCGCTCAACTGCGGGCTGCCAGCCTCGGTAGCCGGAGCCTCGGGATTGGCGGCGCTGCACGCGCCAAGGCTGATCAATACGCCTGCGGCAAAACCGGCAAGCAGAGGACGGGTAAGCAATACGGGATAAGCAGACATAGGGGCATCTCCTGAGCGATCGAATAAACCATTCGCTCAGGTAGACGCAGTCCTTATCCGACTCGGGTTAAGCCACTGTTAAAAACTCGCAGCGCCTTCCTGACACAGCTGTCCGGCCAGCATGCCCAGGGTCATCAGCGCGCGCTCGGCTTCGCGGTTCCACGGGATGCCGCAGTTCAGGCGGATGCAGTGGTTGAACTGCTCGGTATTACTGAAGATCAGCCCTGGCGCGATGCTGATGCCCTGCTGCAGGGCGCGCACGTGCAGGTCCTTGGTGTTGACCCGCGCCGGCAAGCTGACCCAGAGAATAAAGCCGCCCTTGGGCCGGCTCATCTGCGTGCCTTCGGGAAAATACTGCTGCACCGCCAGCTGAAAGGCGCTGAGGTTTTTGCGGTACTCCTGGCGGATAAAGCGCAGGTGGCGGTCGTAGCCGCCATTCTCCAGATAGGCCGCTACCGCCATCTGCGTCACGCTGCACGCCGAGTGAGTGCTGAAGGTCTGCAGACGCTGGATTTCATCCTGATACTTGCCGGCGACAATCCAACCGATGCGTACACCCGGCGAGAGGGTCTTGGAGAAGCTCGAGCAATACACCACCCGCCCTTCGCGATCATGGGATTTAAGCGCCTTGGTCGGGCCCTGTTCGAACATCAGTTCGCCGTAGATATCGTCTTCGATGATCTGAATATCGTAATCACCGGCCAGACGCAGTAACTGGCGCTGGCGCTCTTCGGGAATGGTGCCGCCCAGCGGGTTGCTTAACCGCGCGGTCAGCACCAACGCCTTGATCGGCCACTGGTTGGCCGCCAGTTGCAGAGCTTCCAGGCTGACGCCGGTGGTCGGGTCGCTGGGAATTTCGATAACTTTCAGGCCGAGCAGATCAGCCAGCTGCAGCAGGCCGTAATAGGTCGGAGACTCAGCGGCGATCAGATCACCCGGTTTGGTCAGCACCCGCAGGCTCATTTGCAGGGCATCCACGCAGCCGTGGGTGATCACCACCTCAGTCGGGTCGACCACCACGCCGGCATCACGCATGCGGATCGCCACCTGGCGCCGCAGCGGCTCAAAACCCGGGCTGAACATATAGCTGAAGGCCCGTGCACTGTGAAAACGGGTAACCTTAGCGAGTTGCTGGTGCAACGCGCGCACCGGCAGGTAATCCACATGCGGCACCGCTGCGCCGAGGGGAAACACACCCTCGCGGCGAGATTCGGTAAGCACCTGGTTGATGATGCTGCTGCGCGTGACCAAGCCAGGCCGCTCTACGCGGGCAATATCGGGAGTGGGCGCGGTCAGGGCTGGGGTCTGGTGGACATAGAAGCCTGACTGCGGGCGGGCGCGAATCAGGCCCTGATCTTCCAGATTGGCGTAGGCCTGCAACACCGTGGCGTGGCTGACACTGAGCTGCGCACTCATCTTGCGCACCGAAGGCACCCGCTCACCGGGCTGGTAAACGCCACGGCGGATGTCTTCCGCCAGCTGCTGGGCTATGCGCTGATAAAGCAACAGATTGGTCATGACCGCGTTCCTGCTTGACTGAACCGTAACAGTAAACCGGGCATATACAATTGCACCGGTACAGCTCACTGAATTGTGGGCGATACAGTGCCAATCTGCCAGGACTGTAACGGTTCAATCATTCATTGTGCGGATTGTGCAACTTCACCTGAAAACACCCCGTAGTCGTTATCTCACCCAAATAGCAGGCAATAAAAAGCCCCGGCTAACCGAGGCTTTTAATGGCAGAAAGCTTAGCGTGACGAGCCTAAGTTACCTTGCTCGTCAGAGAACACGATCTCCACCCGGCGGTTCTGCGCCCGTCCTTTGGCCGAGGCGTTTTCGGTGACCGGGAAGCTCTCGCCATGGCCCTGTACTTCGATACGCTTGGCATCAATGCCCAGATCGACCAACACATCGGCCACAGCCTGAGCGCGTGCGCGAGACAGTTCAAGATTTTCCTGTGCATCGCCGCGGCTGTCGGTATAGCCCTCAATGCGCACGACACGTCGAGGGTTAAGCTGAAGGAACTGCACCAGCTTCAACACGGTGCGATTGGCCGACGCCTTGAGGTCACTATGGCCAGCATCGAACAGCACATCGCCCAGGGTCATCACCAGGCCACGTTCGCTCTGAATCGTCGCCAGGCTCACCATCTGTTCCTCAAGCCAGTTGCTCTGATCCTGCACGCTGAGCAGCTTGGCTTCACGCAAGGCCAACTGTAGGCGCTGGCGTTCCAGCTCCAATTTGACTGCACGCTCCTGGTTCAGGTTAAGCGCGCTTTTCTGCTTGGCAATCGCACTGTACTGCTGACTGAGATAAGCATAATGGCTGACATCATCTGCACTGCCCCAGTAGCTCGACAGGCGATCGGCTTTGGCCAACGACTCGCCCGCGCGAATCAGGTCCTTGGGTGCACTGCGCAACACATCGGCATCTTCTTTGACCTGCTGAAAAGCCGTATGCGCGGCCTGCAGAGCCTGATCACTGGAGTTATGCGATGACGCACAACCTGCCAACAACACGGCCGCGGCAAGTCCTAATAGGCTGAGCGGAATAGGCTTCATTGCAAGCCTCCCAGCTGCTTGCGCAAACGATTGATGGCGTTGCTCAATTCGGCCAATTGCTGCTGACTTTTTCCGGTCAGATGTTCCGCTTCGGCCAGACGCGCATCCAACTCAGCCTGCTCGGCATGCACCCGCGCTTGCTTGTAATCCTCGTCGGCCATGGCGGCTTGCGCCAACACAAGCTTTTCCTCGGCCAGACGCAATGAGGCCGATTGTTCGGCGGCCATACCCAATGCCTTGGCCTGACTGAGGGCTTGCTCGGTCAAGCGAAGCTGCTCGTTAGGCACAGGGTCGGATGCACAAGCGCTGAGCATGAGCGGCAGCAAGGCCGCGCAGATACGTCGATAAATCACAGGTATTCCCTACTGTTCAGTGTCAGCACTGGGTGTGAGCTGTTGATCTTTCCAGCGCTGTAGATTGCGCTGCAGCAAATCGTCCGGCAAACCACTGGCAACTGCCTCGTTCATTTTCTTCGCCAGCATGCCGCGCAGCCACGCGTCATTGCAGGCCGAGTTATGCGACAGCGTCAGGTATAAGCCTTCACTGGAGATCGGCGGGTCAAGCACCAGCAAATCGTCTTGCATGCCGAGAGTATCAGCCAGCGCCTGCCCCGGATAACGCTCATACAGCACGTAGTCGGTGCGCCCCAGCAAAAGCTTCTGGAACGCCTGGGTCAAGCTGGCAACGCCTTCCAACGTCAGGTTGCTCTTGGCGTAGGCATCAAAGGTCTGACCAAAGCTGTTATTGACCAAGGTATCGCCAGTTCGATTGCGCAGGTCATCCCAGCCGGCATAAGGGAACTCAGCACCGCGATGTACCCACACCACGCTGGGGGTGAAGTAGAACGCGGGGTGTACATAGTCCATGCTTTCCAGGCGCGGCAGCGTCAGAAATGCACCGGCAATCAGGTCAACACGCCCGGTGCGCACCTCATCCTGAGCCCGCGACCAGGGCCCGGTGTAGATGATATCCACGACAACGCCCAGCTCTTTGGCCAGGTGCTGCAACAGATCGGCATTGGCGCCAATCAGTTGCTGGGGGTTCTGCGGATCACGCCACAGGTATGGCGGATACTCCGGATTACCGGTCGCCACCAGGCGCTCGCACTTGCCTGCGGCCACAGCAAACGCTGGCATCAGCAATAAAGCGAACACTTGAAGAACCGACCTATAAAAACCACGCTCAAGCATTGGCGACTTCTCGACTTAACCTTGGATGGGCGTCTGCGGCCACACATCGGGGGGATTTCTGAATCATGCTAGCTTAATACGCATTCATACAAATTCGCGATAAAGACTAGCCATGAAAAAACTGATCGCCGCATTGGTGCTGCTGTTCGCAGGCAGTGCCGCCCTGCTCTACCTGTCGCCTGCTGCCTTGTTAACGACCCTACAACTGGTGGAACGGCAGCGTGCCGGGCTGAGCCTTAAACAAATCAGCGTGAGCGATCTTAACATTCATTACTACGAGGGCGGCCCAAGCAGCGCACAAACCATCCTGATGGTGCACGGCTTTGCTGCCAACAAGGACAACTGGCTGCGCTTCGCCCGCTACCTCAGCCAGGATTACCGCGTTATAGCCCTCGACTTACCAGGTTTCGGCGCCAGCGATAAACCTGCTGGCAGCTACGACGTGGGCACCCAGACCGAGCGATTGGCCAGCGTGATTGATGCACTGGGAATAGAACAGCTGCACCTGATCGGCAACTCCATGGGTGGACATATCAGCGCTCTCTATGCCGCACGCTACCCGCATAGAACGTTATCTCTGGCGTTACTCGACAACGCCGGCATCACATCGCCACACCCCAGCGAACTGATGCAACGGTTGCAGCGCGGCGAGCCTAATCCGCTGGTGGTGAAAAGCCCTGAGGACTTTCAGCGCCTATTGGACTTCATCTTCGTGCAGCCGCCCTACCTGACCGAATCGCTCAAGCGCTATTTCGCCGAGCAGGCCATCGCCAACAGCGCCCACTACGACCAGGTATTTGTCCATTTGATCGAGCGCTATATCCCGCTGGAGCCTGAACTACCGAAGATCCAAGCGCCCACGCTGATCATCTGGGGCGCCGAAGATCGGGCCTTGCACGTCTCCAGCATCGAGGTCATGCAACCGCTGTTGCACAACCCCAGCGTGATCATCATGGCGGATACGGGCCATGCCCCGATGATCGAACGCCCCCAGCAAACCGCCGAACACTACCGAGCCTTTCTCCAAGCCCTGCAAAACTAACGCGATAGAGCGGGCATAAAAAAACCCGCTCAATGAGCGGGTTTTTTCTGCACTAGGGAAACCGGCTTAAACCAGCTTCTCCAGCTCAGGTACAGCTTCGAACAGGTCAGCGACCAGACCGTAATCAGCCACCTGGAAGATCGGCGCTTCTTCGTCCTTGTTGATCGCAACGATCACTTTGGAGTCTTTCATACCGGCCAGGTGCTGGATCGCGCCGGAGATACCGACGGCGATGTAAAGCTGCGGGGCAACAATCTTACCGGTCTGACCGACCTGCATGTCGTTCGGCACGAAACCAGCGTCGACTGCGGCGCGCGAGGCACCAACAGCGGCGCCCAGCTTGTCAGCCAGAGCGTACAGGTGCTTGAAGTTGTCACCGTTCTGCATACCGCGGCCGCCGGAAACGACGATCTTGGCAGCGGTCAGTTCAGGACGATCAGACTTAGCCAGTTCTTCACCGACGAAAGCCGATTTGCCAGCGTCAGCTGCGCCGCCAACGGCTTCAACTGCAGCGGAACCGCCTTCAGCAGCAACCGGGTCGAAACCAGTGGCACGCACGGTGATCACTTTAACGGCAGCGGAAGACTGCACGGTGGCGATGGCGTTACCGGCGTAGATCGGACGCTTGAAAGTGTCAGCGCTTTCAACAGCGATGATTTCCGAGATCTGATCAACGTCCAGCGCAGCGGCAACGCGCGGCAGGATGTTCTTACCATTGCTGGTAGCAGCAGCCAGGATGTGGCTGTAGCCCTTGCCCAGTTCGGCAACCAGCGGCGCAACGTTTTCCGGCAGCTGATGCGCGAAAGCAGCGTTGTCAGCAACCAGTACTTTGGCCACGCCAGCAATCTTGCCAGCAGCATCGGCAGCAGCGCCGCACGCGGAGCCGGCTACCAGAACGTGGATGTCACCACCGATCTTCGCGGCAGCTGCAACAGTGTTCAGCGTGGCGGGAGCCAGGGCGGCATTGGTGTGTTCAGCGATAACCAGGATAGTCATTTAGATTACCTTCGCCTCGTTCTTCAGTTTCTCGACCAGTTCAGCCACGGACTTGACCTTGATGCCGGCGCTACGAGTAGCAGGCGCTTCGACTTTCAAGGTTTTCACGGTAGAAGCGGTGGAAACACCCAGGTCGCCCGGGGTAACGGTTTCCAGCGGCTTCTTCTTGGCTTTCATGATGTTCGGCAGCGACGCATAACGCGGCTCGTTCAGACGCAGGTCAGTGGTCACGATGGCCGGCAGGCTCAACGCAACGGTCTGCAGACCGCCGTCGATTTCGCGGGTTACGTTGACCTTGTCACCGGCAACTTCCACTTTGGAAGCGAAGGTGCCCTGGCCGAAACCAGTCAGCGCGCCCAGCATCTGGCCAGTTTGGTTGTTGTCGCTGTCGATGGCCTGCTTGCCCATGATGACCAGCTGAGGCTGCTCTTTATCAACAACAGCTTTGAGCAGTTTGGCCACAGCCAAAGAGTTCAGCTCGTCGGCAGACTCAACCAGGATGGCACGGTCAGCACCCAGCGCCAGTGCGGTACGCAGCTGCTCTTGTGCAGTGGCCGGGCCGATGGTGACGACAACGATCTCGCTCGCCACACCTTTTTCTTTCAGGCGTACAGCTTCTTCCACGGCGATTTCGCAGAAAGGGTTCATCGACATCTTGACGTTGGCAAGATCAACGCCGCTGTTGTCCGCTTTGACGCGAACTTTGACGTTGTAGTCGACCACTCGTTTGACAGCTACAAGAACCTTCATGGATTCCTCGTTACTCTCCGGTGAATAAGAATGTCGCCAGAAGCGAACATGGCGGGAACTGCAGACCGGCCGGAACCGGGAGTCAACCAATAACGGCAGACACAAAACCGCCCGTATCTTGACCGCACGACCTAGACTGGTCAATACAACGAAGCGGCCAATCGTCAGCGATGTAGTAAGATTCTAACAGCCCTACAGAAAATTCAAACAAACGTTTGTATTGGCCCATTCGAAGGGTCTGGATATAATGCGCCAGCATCGCTCACGGAACGAGCTCGATCGCCAAATAAAATTAGAGAGCCCTGAGTAGGAGATAGCCTGTGGAACGCGAATTTATGGAATTCGACGTCGTCATCGTCGGCGCCGGCCCAGCTGGTTTGTCCGCCGCCTGCCGACTGAAGCAGAAAGCCGCCGAAGCCGGCAAAGAAATCAGCGTCTGCGTGGTCGAAAAAGGCTCCGAAGTCGGCGCGCACATTCTTTCAGGCGCGGTGTTCGAGCCGCGCGCACTGAATGAACTGTTCCCAGACTGGAAAGAGCTCGGCGCCCCGCTGAACACTCCAGTCAAGCGTGACGACATTTACGTTCTCAAGAATGCCGAGAAAGCCTCCAAGGTTCCGGACTTCTTCGTACCCAAGACCATGCACAACCATGGCAACTACATCATTTCCCTGGGCAACCTGTGCCGCTGGCTGGCGCAGCAGGCGGAAAACCTCGGCGTAGAAATCTACCCGGGCTTCGCCGCTCAGGAAGCAC
This sequence comes from Pseudomonas peli, assembly GCF_900099645.1. Taxonomy (GTDB): domain Bacteria; phylum Pseudomonadota; class Gammaproteobacteria; order Pseudomonadales; family Pseudomonadaceae; genus Aquipseudomonas; species Aquipseudomonas peli. The sequence continues at coordinate 154,259 of NZ_FMTL01000001.1, forward strand.
TGATCAACGAAGAAGGCGCGGTCTACGGCATTCTCACTGGTGATCTGGGTGTGGACCGCGAAGGTCACCCGAAAGAGGGTTACTACACCCCAGGCATGGAACTGCGCGCCAAGTACACGCTGTTCGCCGAAGGTTGCCGCGGCCATATCGGCAAGCAGCTGATTAAAAAATTCAACCTCGACTCCGAAGCCGATGCTCAGCATTACGGCATCGGCATCAAGGAAATCTGGGACATCGACCCTGCCAAGCACGAGCAAGGCCTGGTGGTACACACCGCCGGCTGGCCATTAGATATCGTTGCTAGCGAAAACACCGGCGGCTCCTTCCTCTATCACCTGGAAAACAACCAAGTGGTAGTCGGCCTGATCGTCGACCTGTCGTACAGCAACCCGCACCTGTCGCCGTTCGATGAGTTCCAGCGCTACAAGCATCACCCGGTGATTGCTCAGTACCTAGAAGGCGGCAAGCGCGTCGCTTACGGTGCTCGCGCCATCTGCAAAGGCGGCCTCAACTCGCTGCCGAAGATGGTTTTCAACGGCGGCGCGCTGATCGGCTGCGACCTCGGCACCCTGAACTTCGCCAAGATCAAGGGCAGCCACACTGCCATGAAATCCGGCATGCTCGCTGCTGACGCTGTGGCTGACGCGCTGTTTGCAGGCAAGGAAGGCGGCGACCAGCTGACCGGCTATGTCGACGCATTCAAAGCCAGCTGGCTGTACGACGAGCTGTTCCGCAGCCGTAACTTCGGCCCAGCGCTGCACAAGTTCGGCCCGCTGGTTGGCGGCGGCTTCAACTGGCTCGACCAGAACATCTTCGGTGGCAAGATCCCGTTCACCCTGCACGACACCAAGCCGGATTACGCCTGCTTGAAGCCGGCTGCAGAGACGCAGAAGATCAGCTACCCGAAACCCGATGGCAAGCTCAGCTTCGACAAGCTCAGCTCGGTATTCCTCTCCAACACCAACCATGAAGAGGAACAACCCTGCCACCTGAAGCTCACCGACCCGAGCATTCCGCTGGGCAAGAACCTGCCAATGTACGACGAACCGGCGCAGCGCTACTGCCCGGCCGGCGTTTACGAAATCGTCACCAAGGAAGATGGCGAGCAGAAGTTCCAGATCAACGCGCAGAACTGCGTGCACTGCAAAACCTGTGACATCAAGGACCCTGCCCAGAACATCAACTGGGTGGCCCCTGAAGGGACAGGCGGGCCTAACTACCCCAACATGTAAGACACAAAAAAGGCTCCCTCGGGAGCCTTTTTTATTGCGCTGAATACAACCGCCAGCGGGAGAGCCGATCAGTCCGGCTGCGGCCCAATGGGGAAGAATTCACCAGCGCTCCACACACCCAGCCAGGTCTTGCCATTGATCTCGCGTGGTACCGCCAGCTCGACCAGCTGATAAAACACATTACGGTGGATCAGCGCTTCAAGATTGCTGCGTACCAATACATAGGGCGCCGGTTCTTCGGTCACAGCATCCAGATCGACCCGCAGCGGGTGTTCGGCACCTGCCACCACCTCATCCTCGACATTGGTGACAAAGCGCAGCAGCTGCGCCTCGCCCTCATCTTCTACCTGCAGACTGACCGCGACAAAGGGCGCGTCATCCACCTGAATGCCGACCATTTCCACCGGTGTCACCAGCACGTACTTATCGCCATCGCGGCGAATGATGGTGGAAAACAGCTTGACCATCGGCTTGCGGCCAATCGGCGTCCCCATGTAATACCAGGTGCCATCGCGTGCGATGCGCATGTCGATATCGCCACAGAACTCCGGGTGCCACAGGTGCACCGGTGGCAAGCCCTTGCCCTCGCCTTTGGGTATTTGCGCCAGCAGGTCGCCGGCCTTGCCTGTATCAGTCATCACTCAACGCCCCAAACCCAATAAACGCCGCGCATAATCTTGCAACGCCGGACCGATCAAGTCCTCAGGCTTGGCATCATAAAGCGTGAGGAAGCCTCCGCGGCTACGAATACGTGTGGTATCGACCAAATAGCGAGTATTGGTCTCGATCAGCATCAACTGAATCACCCCGCGATCAGTACCCAGACGGTCCAGCGCCTCCTGATCTTCCCACTCCTCCACCGTGCCGATACGGTCATCGGCATAGGCGAAACGGCTGTACAGCAGGTAATGTGCACCCGCCTCGCGCGCCTCGGCCAGCGACTCGTCCAGACCTAATGGCGCCTTGGCGCGCTGCACCATGGGGAAGTACTCAACAAAGCCCTTGTAGGCTTCCTCGGCCACCACATTAGGCCGTGGATAGGCACCACCGGGCGGCACAAAATGTCCTTGGGCGACGTAGATGACGGAATCAGCCTGCAAACGCCACGGACTGGCCCGACGCGTCTGGCTGTGATCCAGCACGCCCACATCACGCAACTGATAGATCGCCTCATCCGCCAGATCACTGGCCTTCATGCAACCGCTCAGCAGCACCACACCGATTATCAGCAACACACTACGCATCACGCATCTCCCGCAGCCGGTGACAGAAAACCGGCGGATAGAGCCCAGATGCAGATTTCACGCCACCTGCTGCGCATCAAAGCCCGCGCTGCCACTCCTGACGTAACCGCGCCTGTTGCGGCTGCTCGATGGCCTGTCGTACCTGTGCCAGCAGACGCTGTTTGTCAGCGCCAAGAGTGCCCTTGAGCACCAAATAGTTGGAGGCATGGTCACTGCGGAATACCGTATCGCGCAGCTCCAACCTCTGTAGCAGTCGCTCCACTTCAACAAACAGCTGCTGCTGACCGAGCGGCCGGAAGTCGGCAAACCCTTCGCGAAACCGCGCCTCACCAGTCGGAAAACTCACCACCAGGGTCGAGAGAAATTCCGGCTGCGATTCATTCATCAAACGCGCCGAATTATCCGCATGCTGCTCACTCAAGCTTGTGCCGCCGAGGCCATTTAGTATCATCACCGAACGGGTGATGCCAGCCTGGCCAAGCTTGTCCAGTGCACTGAGGCTCGACTCGTAGGTTTCGCCTTTGTTAACCCGTGCCAGCACCTCTTCATCACCCGACTCGCAGCCCACATAGGCCATGCGCAGGCCGGCATCGGCCAGCTCCTTGAGCTCATCCACGGACTTCTTGCGCAGGTTGCGCGGCAGGCAGTAACTCGACACTCGTTCGACTTCTGGCATGTGCTCGCGAATCGCTTGCAGAATGCTCAACAAGCGTCGTGTCGGCAGCACCAGGGCGTCACCATCGGCTAGAAAAACCCGCTGCACGATCATCTTCTCGCCGGTCAGGCGAATCTCGTCGAGCACCTGCGCCTCATCGCGGGCGCGGAATTTCTTCTGTTCCTGAGTGTACATTTCACAGAACGTGCACTTATTCCAAGAGCAACCATTGGTCACAGGCAGGATCAGCGAATGGGCTTCGCTGGGCGGGCGGAACACCGGTTCGATATAGCTGATGGGGAAATCTTGCATGGTCTTCACTCAAGGCAGGTGGCGATCTTAGCCGCCAATAATCTTCATCACAGTCGCACCGCCAGAGAATGCCAGATCTTGTTTGTCACCCAGCGCCTTGACCAACAGGCCTTGCAACGCAGGCAACGCCTGGTGGCGCGGTTTTTCGAGCAAATCGCCCACATAGTGGCGATTACTCGATGACAGGCAGCCATGCAGCCAGCCGGTCGAGGACAGGCGCAGCCGCGAGCAGGTACGGCAGAACGGCACACTTTCATTGGCGATCACACCGAAGTGGCCCACTTCAGGAATGGCGAAACGCAGCGCGGTGGCATCCAGCGGCGCGTGCGCCTGAATATAGTCGTAGCGGCTGCCGATCAGCGCCAACAGCTCCGGCATGCCGACAAACTGGCGCTGGAAGCTATTTCCGTCACGGGCCAGATGGCCCATGCGCATCAGCTCGATAAAGCGCAGCTCGAAGCCATTGGCCAGGCAGTAGTCGAGCAGTGGCAGCACCTGATCAAGGTTCTGCCCACGCAACGGCACCATATTGACCTTGATTTGCATCCCTGCCGCGCGCGCTTGCTGCAGGCCATCGAGCACTGTCGCCAGATCGCCGCCACGGGCAATGGTGCGAAATGCCGCAGCGTCGAGGGTGTCCAGAGAAATATTCAAGCGGCGGATGCCGCATTCGAGCAGCAGCGGCAGCTTGCGCGCCAGCAGCTGGCCATTGCTGGTTAAGCTGATATCGGCCAAACCGAGCTGACTGACGCCGCGCAAAAAAGCGTCGAGTTTGGGGCTAACCAGCGGCTCACCGCCGGTGATGCGCAAGCGCTCAATACCGGCGGCTTCGATCAGATAGGCCACGCCACACAGCATGGCCTCGGCCGAGAGCTCGTCCTGAGCGGCTACGAGCCGCTTACCATCGGGCACGCAGTAGGTGCAGGCATAGTTGCAGGCGGCGGTCAGGCTGATCCGCAGATTGCGAAAGCGCCTGCCCTGGCGGTCAACGATCATGCATGACTCCAGCAAAGGTAGGCGCCGAGTATAGGGGCGCCGCCAACGCAGCAGATTCGTTATCCACCCGCTGAATACCTCAGCTAGCCGGGGTGTCGCCCTCACGCTTGCGCTTGTTGCCCATGCGCACGCCGATATCCATGAGGAACTGGAAGAAACCTTCCTGATCTTCCAGCACGTTGCTCCAGAACGGCGAGTGATACAGCGCCACAGCGCCGTGCACCAACGCCCAGGCCGCGCAGTAATGGAAGTACGGTGGCACGTCTTCCAGCTTGCCTTCGGCGATGCGGCCCTTGATCAGCTGGGTCAAACGCTCAAAGTTGGAGGCGCGGATCTTGTGCAGTTGCTCGACCATCTCCGGCACTTGGTTGCCTTTAACTACCTTTTCTTCCAGACGGTCAAACAGGCGGTAGCGCTGCGGATCGCGCATGCGGAACTCGAAGTAGGCGCGTGACAGGGCTTCTTTGTCACGGTCGACATCGGCCGAGTGCAGCAGCTCGTTGAGATCGCGCTCATAGTCGAGCATCAGGCGCAGGTAGATCTCCGCCTTGGACTTGAAGTGTTTGTAGATGGTGCCTTTGCCAATACCAACCGTGTCGGCAATCATCTCCACAGTCACGCTGTCTTCACCCTGATCGAGGAAGAGCTTCAGTGCTGTGTCGAGAATTTCCTGTTCGCGGCGGCGAAACTCACGGACCTTGCGGGGTTCTTTATGCATAAAAGGACTACGGGGTCAAAAAAACGAAGGCGCGTATTATGCCTAACTAACGGCAAATTGCACGGATCATCCGACCATGTACGCAGTTCATGACGAGTTTCCGCAACTTCCCGGCCTGCGCTATCTGAACCACGCAGCCGTTTCTCCTTGGCCACAACGGGCCGTCGATGCGGTTAGCCGCTTCGCCAGCGAGAATGCCCGCACCGGCGCCCGCGACTACCCGGCCTGGCTGCAAGTCGAGCGGCGCCTGCGTGAGCGCCTACAGCGTTTGCTCAACGCACCCTCGCATAGCGATATCGCGCTGGTGAAAAACACCTCAGAAGCCTTGTCCTTTGTCGCCTTCGGCCTGGATTGGCGGCCTGGCGATCAAGTGGTGATCAGCGACGAAGAATTCCCCTCCAACCGGATTGTCTGGGAAGCGCTCGCACCTCAGGGCGTCGAAGTCGTGCAGGTCAATCTGCATCAGGGTGATGCCGAAGCAGCACTACTCGCCGCCTGTGGTCCGCGCACCCGGCTGATGGCGATCAGCGCCGTGCAGTACGCCAGCGGTTTGCGTTTGGATCTGCCGCGCCTAGGCCAGGGCTGCGAGGCACGCAGCGTGCTGCTGTGCATCGATGCGATCCAGCAGCTCGGCGCCCTGCCCTTCGATGTGCAGGCCAGCCAATGCGCCTTTGCCATGGCCGACGGCCATAAATGGTTGCTCGGCCCGGAAGGCCTTGGGGTGTTCTATTGCCGCAGCGACCTGCGTGCGCAGCTCAAGCTGCATGAATACGGCTGGCATATGCTCGAACATGCCGGCGACTACCAGCGCACCAGCTGGGAACCCGCCCAGAGCGCTCGGCGTTTTGAATGCGGCAGCCCGAACATGCTCGGTGCGATGGCGCTGGAAGCCAGCCTTTCGCTGCTGGAAGAAGTGGGTATGACGGCGGTCGAAAACGCACTGCAGGAGCGCATGCAATGGCTACTGGATGGGCTGAGCAAAATCTCTGGCGCGCACTTGCACAGCGCCGTGGAACGCCAGCAGCGCGCCGGCATCCTGACTTTCAGCCTGGATGGCTGGGACAATTCGGCGTTGTTCAGTCAACTGAAACAGCAGCAGGTGATCTGTGCGCAACGCGGCGCGGGTATCCGCCTGTCGCCTCATTTCTACACAGAACCTCGGGTCATTGAGGAGGCATTGGCGCTGCTGCAGCAGTTGGCGACTGCTTGAGGACTCAGCAGCGCGATCTGTATTCCAAATCCGTTTAAGAATGACGGCAAACGGCCTGGACGTTCGGCAATCTTCACCAATACTGAGGATTACTGGTGTGCGGCGTATCCCCCAAGCGCCCCGCCAGGCAAGGTACCGTGGACCGCGTACCTTGATTTACTCCTAATGGTCTTAACCCGGTCTCATCCCCCAGAGGCCGGGTTTTTTTTGCCCGCAGCTTTATATGGCTACTGCTATCAAACCACACGGGCCAGCGGAAATAGGCGCTTGAAATTGACCGTGGTCTGTTCCGCCAATTGCTCGAAGCTCACACCACGCAGCACCGCCAGGTACTCGGCCACATCACGTACATACTCGGGCAGGTTCGGCTTACCGCGATGCGGGATCGGCGCCAGGTACGGCGAATCGGTTTCCACCAGCAGCCGATCGACCGGCACCTGACGCGCCACTTCACGCAGCGCCTCGGCATTGCGGAAGGTAACGATGCCGGACAACGAAATATAAAAGCCGATATCCAGAGCGGCCTTGGCCATTTCCCAGTCTTCGGTAAAGCAGTGCAGCACGCCGGCTTGCGGCAACGCCGCTTCGCGCAGCAGCGCCAGGGTGTCGGCGCGCGCTTCGCGGGTATGCACGATCACCGGTTTACCGGTGATCCGCGCAGCATCCAGGTGCAAACGAAATGACGTTTTTTGCAACGCTGCGGACTCTGGCTCGTAGTGATAGTCCAGGCCGGTTTCGCCGATGGCCACCACCTGCGGGTGGTTCAATTCGCCGAGCAGCCAATCCAACGCTGGCGCCGCACCGGGTTCAAGGTCCAGCGGGTGAACGCCGACCGAGCAATCGACATCGGCATAGCGCTCAGCCAGGCCTTTGACCGCAGCGGCATTATCGGCACTGACGCCGATACACAGAAAATGACCAACGCCGCGCGCCCGCGCAGCATCCAGCGCCGCATCGAGTGAACCGCCATGGGCGGCCAGATCAAGGCGGTCAAGGTGACAGTGGGAATCAACCAGCATGGGGAACAATCACTTGAGAATCGGTGCCGCAAAGCGGGCACCGTGATACGGAGGAAAAACCAGTTACATGGTGTGAGTCGGACGATCCGACGTCAGCGCACCGGCCAGGTAGGTTTCGATCTTGTTGCGCGCGGTGTTGTCGCCATCATTGAACTGCACACCCACACCGGCAGCGCGGTTGCCTTGAGCGCCTTTGGGGGTGATCCAGACCACCTTGCCGGCGACCGGAATCTTTTCCGGCTCGTCCATCAGGTTGAGCAACATGAACACTTCATCACCGAGCTTGTAGCTCTTGTTGGTTGGAATAAACAGGCCGCCATTCTTGATAAAGGGCATGTAAGCGGCATAGAGCACGGATTTGTCCTTGATTGTCAGCGACAAAATTCCGTTACGCGGGCCCAAGTTAGGAGGCAGACTCATGCGGCATTCCTGATTTTATTCACTTAATGGCCGATTCTAGCCCGGTCCGGGCAGGCTTGCCCACTGCACCAGCAAGGCTTCGAGAAGCAAGACACGGTTCAGGTTAGCCTTGCCGAGGACTTTCTGACGCTGCGCCAATAACCAATCCTGAATGTTCAGCACTTTCGCTTGCGGCGTTTTCTCCGCCAAGTACTGCACCACCTTGCGCATATCAGTTTGCCCGAGGCCGTCTTCATCACGGGTCAGTTGGTAGCGCAGCATCAGCTGCGACCACTGGCAGAACCAGTCGAACAGCAACTGCAGAGATACCGCATTCCAGCTTTCGGCCAACTGGCTGGGGGCAATCTGCTGTTTGAGCAGCTTCTTCACCCCCTCAACCACCTGCGCACGCTGCGCGATAACGCCCTGCTCATGCATCTTCACCGCGGCTAACGGCGAGCCGGCGGCAAGGAAGAGCAACTCGCGATGCTCTTCAGCGCTACAACCGGGCAACGCCTGCTGCAGCCACGCCAGGCTCATCGCCTCGCTTGGCAACGGACAGGCCTGTTGCACGCAGCGGCTTTTCACCGTCGGCAACAGGCGGCTGGGTTGATGGCTGATCAACAGCAATACAGTATTGCCGGATGGCTCTTCCAGGCTTTTCAGCAGGGCGTTGGCGGCGTTGACGTTCATCGATTCGGTCGGCTCGACCAGCACCACTTTGCGCCCGGCCAGCTGCGCCGTCTGTACCACGAAACTGACCAGCTCACGCACCTGATCAACCTTGATCGCCTTGTCGGCCTCTTCCGGTTCCAGAATGTAGTTATCCGGGTGGGTGCCAGCCGCCAGCAAATGGCAGGACTTACACTGACCGCAGGCATCCAGGCCAGCGGGCACCTGACACAACAGCCGCGCCATCAGGCGTTCGGCCAGGGCGCGTTTACCGATGCCTGCCGGCCCGTGCAGCAGATAGGCATGAGCATGTTGCGCGCGCCCAGCTAGTTGCTGCCAAAGAGAATCCTGCCAGGGGTAAGCGTCAGCCACGCTGCAGCTCCAGCAGTTGCGGCAGCAACTCGTCCAGCGCGCGCTGAACCTGACTCAGAGATTGCGAGGCATCAAGGATGCGGTAGCGCTGCGGCTGCTCGGCGGCGCGGCGCAAGTAGGTCTGGCGTACGGCATCGAAGAACTGCCGGCCTTCCTGCTCGAAGCGATCCAGTCGACCGCGCGCAGCAGCACGAGCCAGGCCCACCTCAATCGGCAGATCGAATACCAGTGTCAGATCCGGGCGTAGCGAACCCTGAACGAACTCCTCCAGCAAGGCGATACGCACTTCGGAAAGACCACGACCACCACCCTGATAGGCGTAGGTTGCATCGGTAAACCGGTCACAGAGCACCACAGCGCCACGCGCCAAGGCCGGACGAATCACCTGCGCCAGGTGCTGCGCACGCGCTGCAAACACCAACAGCAGCTCGGTGTCGGCCGCCATCGGCTCATCACTGGGCGCCAGAAGCAGCTCGCGCACACGTTCAGCCAACGGCGTACCGCCCGGCTCGCGAGTCAACAGCACATCAAGACCGTGCTCACGCAAGCGCTCAGCCAGGTAGTCACGGTTGGTACTTTTGCCGGCGCCTTCTGGGCCTTCCAAGGTGATAAACAAACCGCTCACAGGCTGTCCTTACTGATTATTGGGCACGGCCGGGGCCGGACTGGAACGGTAATCCGCGCGGCGCTTGAGCTGATACTCACGCACAGCCCGGTTGTGCTGTTCCAGGGTGTCAGAAAACACATGGCTGCCATCACCACGAGCGACGAAGTACAGGCTGCTGCCGGCAACCGGATTCAGAGCAGCATGGATGGCTTCACGGCCAACCAGAGCGATTGGCGTCGGCGGCATGCCGTCGATGGTGTAGGTGTTGTAAGCCGTCGGCTGACGCAGGTCATCACGGGTGATGCGACCGTTGTAGCGTTCGCCCATGCCGTAAATCACGGTCGGATCCGTTTGCAGGCGCATACCAATACGCAAACGCCGCACAAACACCCCGGCAATTTCACCGCGCTCTTGCGGCACGCCGGTTTCCTTCTCGATCATCGAGGCCATGATCAACGCGTCATAAGGTTCTTTGTACGGCAGATCCTTGGCCCGCTGCGCCCATTCTTCGGCCAGCACCTGTTCCAGCCGAGCATGAGCCTGCTTGAGCAAATCAAGATCGCTCATGCCGCGGACAAAACTGTAGGTATCGGGGAAGAAGCGACCTTCCGGGTTGAGGCCCGGCAGTCCGAGGCGCTTCATCAATTCGGCATCGCTCAACTCAGTCAGGGTCAGATCGAGACGCGTCTCGCGGGCCAAGGCCGCACGCACCTGACGGAAATTCCAGCCCTCGACCAGCGTCAGGCTGTACTGCAAGACCTCGCCACGCCGCCACAAGCCGAGCATATCGACGGCCTTAAGGCCGGGCGTAAGGCGGTACTCGCCACTGTGCAGCGGTTGATTGCGCAAGTTGAAACGCCAATAAAGACGCAGCCAGAAGGCCTTGTCGATCACCCCATCGGCTTCCAGGCGATTGAGTACACCGCCGGGTGTGGCACCTGTGGGCACCTCAACCAGATAATCCTCGGTGAGCTTCAGCGGCTGCTGCAGCGCCGTATGCTGTTGCCAGGCGGCAAACGCAACCAGTAAGCCAGCCAGCAACACACCGCCTTCCAGCAGCAGCAAAATTTTGCGTATCACGAATCAGCAGTCCAGTAGATCGCGGGCAATGGCCTGCAGTTTACGGGTGAGCGGGCCGACCGGCCAGTCGTGCGTTTGCAGCGCGCATACCGGCCAGACGCCATAGACGCTGTTGCAGAGAAAGACTTCATCGGCCGCTAGCAACTCGGCCAAATCAAAATCGCGCACCTGACAGCCGATTCCACAAGCAGCGGCCTGCGCCAGCAACTCGGCACGCATCACTCCAGCCACACCACAACGACTCAAATCCGCGGTAATCAACTGACCCGCACGGACGATAAACAGGTTGCTGTAGACGCCCTCGATAACCCGCCCGGACGCATCCAGCATCAAGCCTTCGGCATGCTCGGCGTCCTGCCACTCGGCGCGCGCCAGCACCTGCTCCAAACGGTTGAGGTGTTTCAAACCGGCCAGCAGCGGCTGCTCGGCCAAGCGGGTTGCACAAGCAAACAGGCGCACGCCCTGTTCAGCATTGCGTGCAGGATACTGCGGCTTCGCTGCGCTTTGCAGAATACGCCGCGGCTGCGCCGGCTCAGGCGGCGCATAGCCACGCTGGCCATCGCCGCGAGTCACCATCAGTTTGGCCACTCCATCACCGAGTTGCTGACAGAACGCCAGCAACTCGGCCTTGAGCAGGTTCATATCAATAGGGATGCGCAGGCGCGCGCAGCCTTCAGCCAAGCGCGCCAGATGGCGCTCCAGCAACACGGCTTGGCCAGCCGTTACGGCGATGGTCTCAAACAGCCCATCGCCGTAGGCCAAGCCGCGATCCTTGGCGGACAGCAACTCGGCCGGTTGGCCGTCAATCCAGCTCAGCATTAACCGGCGAACCGGCGGAATACCAGCGAGCCGTTGGTGCCACCAAAACCAAAGGAGTTGGACAGCACGACATCCAGCGCCATGGCCTTGGCCTGGTGCGCGACGAGGTCCAGATCACAACCTTCATCCGGGTTATCCAGGTTGATGGTTGGCGGAGCCACCTGATCACGCAGCGCGAGGATGCTGAAGATCGCCTCCACCGCACCGGCTGCGCCGAGTAGATGCCCAGTCATGGATTTGGTCGAGCTGACCGCCAGCTTGTAAGCATGCTCGCCGAACACCGACTTGATCGCCGCTATTTCGGCTTTGTCACCGGCAGAAGTCGAGGTGCCATGGGCGTTGATGTACTGCACCTGCTCAGGATTCAGCCCGGCATCGCGCAAGGCGTTGGTCATGCAGCGCGCTGCGCCTGCGCCATCTTCCGGTGGTGAGGTCATGTGGTAAGCGTCGCCGCTCATGCCAAAGCCAATCAACTCGGCATGGATGGTCGCGCCACGCGCCTTGGCGTGCTCCAACTCTTCCAGCACCAGTGCACCGGCTCCATCGGACAGCACGAAGCCATCACGGTCTTTGTCCCATGGACGGCTGGCCCTGGCCGGCTCGTCATTGCGTGTCGACAGCGCACGAGCAGCACCGAAGCCGCCCATACCCAGACCGCAGGCCGCCATTTCGGCGCCGCCTGCAACCATTACATCGGCCTCGCCAAACATGATGTTGCGTGCCGCCATGCCGATGCAGTGCGTGCCTGTGGTGCAGGCCGTGGCGATGGCGTAGTTAGGCCCCTGCAACCCCAGATGGATCGACAGGAAGCCGGAAATCATATTGATGATCGAGCCTGGCACGAAGAACGGCGAAATGCGCCGCGGCCCTTGCTCGTGTAACGATCTGCAGTTGTTCTCGATATTGGTCAGGCCACCAATACCGGAGCCCATGGCCACGCCGATGCGCTCACGGTTGGCATCGGTGACCTCCAGGCCGGAGTTGCGCACTGCCTGAAAACTGGCAGCGAGGCCGTACTGGATAAACAGATCGAGCTTGCGCGCCTCTTTGGCGGACAAGTACTCCTCAACGTTGAACCCCTTTACCGCACCACCAAAACGTGTGGAAAAAGCGGAAAGATCCATATGCTCAAGCAGGCCAATGCCACTGCGGCCAGCCAAAATGCCCTGCCAGCTACTCGGCACATCGTTACCCAATGGCGACAGCATGCCCATACCGGTAACCACGACGCGTCTACGCGACACAGCAATCTCCTTTTCTAGTTATCAACGCCTGGAAAGCGCTTAAAGAAAAGCCGCACACCTGATGTAAGGAGTGCGGCTTTTCCGAGTCGGGATCCGACGATTACGTTTTACGCGTGAGCGGTAACGTAGTCGATCGCTTCCTGAACGGTGGTGATCTTCTCGGCTTGTTCGTCCGGGATCTCGGTCTCGAACTCTTCCTCGAGAGCCATCACCAGCTCAACGGTGTCAAGCGAGTCGGCACCCAGGTCTTCAACGAAGGAAGCGCTGTTGGTTACTTCCTCTTCTTTGACGCCCAGTTGCTCGGCAACGATTTTCTTGACGCGTTCTTCGATGGTGCTCATACGTTGTTCTCACTCCTAATGGGACAAATCTTGGCCGCTATTCTGCGACCAAGTGTATAGAAAGGGTTTTTAGCATTTCAAGCTGAATGCCGGGGTGCCCCACAAACACTTCAACGACCTGCCTACAAACCTGTTGCAGCTTTATAACGGATTTTAGACAGCATCTATGACAGTTTTCTGAAGCCATCCGTCACATTCAGCTCATGTACATCCCGCCGTTCACAGGGATAGTAGCGCCTGTGACGTAAGCCGCGCCATCAGAAGCGAGGAAAGCGACCACTTTTGCGATCTCTTCGGCCTGCCCTAAACGGCCCAACGGAATTTGTGTCAGCAGCGCGTCGCGCTGCGCTTCTGGCAATTCACGGGTCATATCAGTGTCGATAAAACCCGGTGCCACGGCGTTCACAGTAATCGCCCGCGAACCTACTTCACGCGCCAACGCACGGCCAAAACCTTCAAGACCGGCCTTGGCTGCTGCATAGTTGACCTGGCCACCGTTGCCCATGGCGCCCACTACCGAACCGATGTTGATGATGCGCCCGTAGCGTGCCTTGGTCATACCGCGCAGCACAGCCTTGGTCAGCCGGTACAGGCTGCTCAGGTTGGTGTTGATGACATCAAACCACTCGTCATCTTTCATGCGCAGCATCAGGTTATCGCGGGTGATGCCGGCGTTATTGACCAGAATCAACGGCTGACCAAGATGTTGCTGGATATGTTCGAGGGTGCTGGCGACCGATTCGCTGTCGCTAACATCGAGGACCAAACCGGCGCCTTCAATGCCATTGGCTTTCAGGGTTTCAGCAATACGCTCAGCACCCGAAGCGGTGGTAGCGGTACCAACAACCACGGCACCCTGACGCCCCAACTCCAGGGCAATCGCCTGGCCAATACCGCGGCTTGCGCCGGTGACCAATGCAACCTTACCTTGCAGGCTCATAACGTTTCTCCTTAATCAGACTAGGGCCGCGTTCGCAGCAGCGAAGGCGTCCGGGGTGTCCAGGTTATGGGTATTGATGCCTTTGACGCAGCGTTTGTTCAAACCAGACAACACCTTGCCCGGACCGCACTCAACCAGATCCGTCACACCTTGCGCAGACAGGCAGACGATCGACTCGACCCAACGTACTGGACTGTAAAGCTGAGCCAGCAGGTCGCGCTTGAGCCCTTCCAGATCAGTCACTGCCGCAGCGCTGACGTTCTGTACCAAAGCGATTTGCGGAGCCTGCCAGTCAATTGCCGCTACTGCTTCGGCAAAGCGCTCAGCCGCAGGGCGCATCAACGCGCAGTGCGACGGCACGCTAACCGGCAACGGCATCGCGCGCTTGGCGCCACGCGCTTTGCACGCCTCAATAGCGCGCTCGACGGCAGCAGCGCCGCCGGCGATCACCACCTGACCCGGGGCATTGAAATTCACCGCGCTGACCACTTCACCCTGCGCAGCCTCGGCACAAGCCGCCACTACATCAGCATCTTCCAGACCGAGAATCGCTGCCATGCCGCCCTGCCCGGCTGGAACAGCCTGCTGCATCAGCTGGCCGCGATGTTCAACCAGCTTGACCGCAGCGGCCAGCGACAGACTACCGGCGGCAACCAGCGCCGAGTACTCACCCAGGCTGTGCCCGGCGACAAACGCCGGACGCGCGGCGCTCTCAGCAAACCAGGCACGCCACAGCGCAACAGAAGCGGTGAGGATCGCCGGCTGAGTCTTGTCGGTTTGATTGAGTTGTTCTTCAGGACCTTGCTGAGTCAACGCCCAGAGGTCATAACCAAGGGCTTCGGAAGCCTCGGCGAAGGTTTCGAGGATCAGCGGTCGTTGCGCACCATGCTCGGCGAGCATGCTCAGCGACTGGGAACCCTGACCTGGAAAGACGAATGCGAGAGATGCAGACATGGAAACCTGTTCCTAATGATCGTGATCGTCGGTAATACGCGCCCAGCCTAGCCAAGCGCAAGAAACTGACAGTTGGATGACAGGCTGCCCGCTGCGGTCACATTCTAAAGCAGGTGCTCGCCCAGGCGACCGTGCAAACGCTGCGGCAAATCCTCTTCAATCTCCCGCAAAGCTCGGCGAATAGCGCTTTTAAAGTCTTCAGGCCCGGCCGCACCATGGCTTTTCACCACAATACCCTGCAGCCCGACAAAGCTCGCACCATTGTGCTGCGCCGGGGCCAGCTCACCCTGCAAGCGCCGCAACAGCGGCAACGCTAAAGCCCCCACCATGCGCGCAGCCAGGCTGGACTTAAACAGCGCCTCAATCCGCCCGGCAATCATTGCAGCCAGGCCTTCGCTGGACTTGAGCAGGATATTGCCGACAAAACCGTCGCACACCACAACATCGGCCTCACCGCGATACAACCCATCGCCCTCGACAAAGCCGATGTAGTTCAGGCCTTCAGCTTGCTGCAGCAGACTCGCCGCCAGCTTGACCTGCTGGTTGCCCTTGATGTCTTCAGTGCCGACGTTCAGCAACGCCACACGCGGACGCACTGTACCCAGCGCCTCGGCAGTAACCGAACCCATCACGGCAAACTGGTAGAGGTGCTCGGCGCTGCAATCGACATTGGCGCCCAGATCGAGTAGATGGCAAAACCCCGCCTGCGTCGGAATGGCGGTGACCATGGCCGGACGATCAATGCCGGGCAGGGTTTTCAGCACGTAGCGCGACAACGCCATCAGTGCCCCGGTATTACCGGCACTGACGCAGGCCTGCGCCGCACCATTGCGCAGTAACTCAAGGCTGATACGCATCGACGAATCAGGCTTGCCACGAAGCGCCTGGGCCGGACGCTCGTCCATGGCGATAATCTCACCAGCATGCTCAATGCGCAGACGTGCACGATCGACGCCGGGATAGCGGGCAATCAGAGATTCAAGCAGAGAAGATTGGCCGACGAGGACCAGGTGCAACGAAGTGTATTCAGCCAGGCAAGAGATGCAGGCTGGAACAATGCAGTGGGGACCGAAGTCCCCACCCATTGCATCAATCGCGATGATCGGAGCGGACAAGATTTACTCGTCAGCGCCCTTGTCGATCACTTTACGACCACGGTAAACGCCTTCTGGCGATACGTGGTGACGCAGGTGGATTTCACCGGTGCTTTTCTCGACCGACAGGGTGCTGGCCTCGAGGGCATCGTGCGAACGACGCATGTCACGGGCGGAACGGGATTTTTTGTTCTGCTGAACAGCCATAACTAATTAACTCCTAAACGTTTGGGTCACGCTTTAACTGCGCCAATACACTGAACGGGTTGGACCGCGTTACCTCGTCCTCGCTCGACTCGGGCTCTTCGAGGCCGGCCGGCTGCTGGCAATCTTTAGGGTCATGAGCCGGGACAATGGGCAAGGCAAGCAGAAGCTCCTCCTCAACCAGCGCCAGCAGATCCAATGGGTCTTCACCCAACTCAATCACGTCATAGCCTTGCGGCACTGACTGGGTATTCGCACCCTCTTTCACCACAGCGTAATCACACGCGCTATGGATCAGCAAAGTGACCAGCTCCAGACAACGCTGGCAAACCATCTTGACTTCAACCTCAAGCTCGCTGTGAAAAACTACAGCATTGCGCTCGTCGCGCTCGAAGAAGAACTTCGTACGCACCATGCCTTGATTATCGGCAAGCGGGCCGCAGAGTCGCTGCAAATCTGACAGTTGCAGCTCACCTTCGAGGGTGGCGCTGCGATCGGCTAATTTGCGCGGATCAACGTGAGGTGGAATCGGGCCATTTGACATAGGCGGCGCATTTTAGGGATGCAACCAGCCGCTGTCAAAGGAAATTCGGCCTGTCCAGCATATGGGCCGACAGCTAGAATCGCCCACCATCTGTAAACAACTATATATAGAAGGAAATCGCCGTGCTGCCTCTGGTGCTCGCCTCCAGCTCACCCTACCGACGTGAACTGCTCACCCGCCTGCGCTTACCCTTCACCTGGAGCGCTCCGCAAATCGACGAATCACGACGACCTAATGAAGGCGCTGAAGCCCTGGTACGCCGATTATCGCTGGAAAAGGCCCAAGCACTGAGCGCTAGCCACCCGCAGCACCTGATCATCGGTTCAGATCAGGTCGCGGTACTCGGCTCACAAATCATCGGCAAACCGCACACCCTGGAGCGCGCTCGCGAACAGCTAATGGCCGCCAGCGGCAACAGCGTGACCTTTCTGACTGGCCTCACCCTGCTTAACAGCGCCACCGGCCAGCAGCAAACCGACTGCGTACCCTTCACGGTGCATTTCCGCGCCCTCAGCGAAGCGCAAATCATGCGCTACCTGAACGCCGAACAACCCTTCGACTGCGCGGGCAGCTTCAAGGCCGAAGGCCTGGGCATCAGCCTGTTTCGCAGCACCGAAGGCAGCGACAGCAACAGCCTGATCGGCCTCCCCCTGATCCGCCTGGTGGACATGCTGCAAGCCAGCGGTATCGATATCCCCTAAAAACAACAAGCCCGATCAATGACCGGGCTTGCTTGCAACAGCTCCAGACCTTAGCGCAACGCCGGCCCCTGGAACCCCATCCAAAGGGCAATGCGCTCAGCCATGCTGGCACCTAAAGTTTTGGCAAACTTATCGAAAGGTGATTCTTGCACCGTGAAGTCGACGATTTCCTTCTCGCCAATCACCTCCCGCGCCACGTAGCTGGTATTGCCCAAGGCATCGACCAACCCAAGTTTTAAAGCCTGCTCGCCAGACCAGACCAAGCCCGAGAACAGCTCAGGGTGCTCGGCATCTTTCAAGCGCTCGCCACGCCCCTGCTTAACGCTGGCAATAAACTGACGATGGGTGGTTTCCAGAACGCCCTGCCAGAACTTGGTCTCTTCGGCCTTTTGCGGCTGGAACGGATCGAGAAACGCCTTGTGCTCGCCGGAGGTATACACGCGGCGATCCACACCCAGCTTCTCCATCACCCCCACAAAACCAAAGGTTGCCGCAGTCACACCAATGGAGCCAACCAGACTAGCTTTGTCGGCATAGATCTCATCAGCCGCACTAGCGATGTAATAGGCACCCGACGCACCCAAATCGGTGATCACTGCATACAGCTTGATCGCCGGGTATTCGGCGCGCAGGCGGCGAATCTCGTCATAGATGTAGCCCGACTGCACCGGACTGCCACCCGGGCTATTGATGCGCAGGATCACGCCCTTGGTGTTGGCATCCTCAAACGCCGCACGCAGGCTGCTGACAACATTGTCGGCACTGGCCGATTCCTGATCGGCAATCATCCCGCGAACCTCGATCACCGCAGTATGACTGCCGGTAGTCGCGCCTTTTTTCATCGCCAGCATGGGAGAGAACAACGCCAGCGCACCGAAGATATAAATGAAGGTCAGCAGCTTGAAGAAAATCCCCCAACGCCGCGCGCGACGCTGTTCCTGCACACCAGCCAGCAGAGTCTTCTCCAGTAGCTGCCAGCTTTTACCGTCGCCATCAGCAGGAGCCGACGCCTTCCATTCATCTGCCATGCAAAACCACCTCAACTGACTGATTAGACGCGCGCTGACCTAGCCAAACGCGCAACTCGGTGAAACATTCTATTGCCAGCGTTGGCTGACACTCACGCAACGCCTGCAACGGCTGCGCGCCATAACCCACCGCCACACAATCCATGCCAGCGCGCTGCGCCATCAACAGATCGAAGGATGAGTCACCCACCATCAGCGCCTGACTAGCAGCAACACCACTTTGCGCAAGAATCTCGTGCAACATCAGCGGATCCGGCTTGCTCGCCGTTTCGTCGGCGCAGCGGCTGTAGTCGAAATAATCCAGCCAGCCACGATCCGCAAGCACGCGCTGCAATCCATGCCGCCCTTTGCCAGTCGCTACCGCCAGGCGATAACCCTCGGCACGAAACGCCTCCAAACCCTCAGCCACGCCATGGAACAGCGCCGAAGGCTCGGACTCAAGAGCCAGGTAGTTTTCGCTGTAGCTTTGCCGCAAGTGCTGCGCACGAAGTGCGCCATGCATATCCGGATAAAGACAACGAATCGCCTCAGGCAAACCCAAGCCGATAATGCCGCGCACCTGATCATCCGTGCAACGCGGCAACTCACAGGCATCGGCAGCCATATGCATCGCAGTGACAATCCGACCAATGGAATCAACCAACGTGCCATCCCAATCGAAAATCAGAAGCTGGTAGCCACGATCCTGACAATCACTCACTGAGACGCACCATAGTTCGCGCCCACATTTCATCGACCGGCGCTTCAAGCTTGAGTTGACCACCTTCAGGCAGCGGAACCACCAACTCATAGGCATGCAGAAACAGGCGCTTGCCGCCTAGATCGCGAATTTCCTTGGTGAAATCGTCATCGCCGTATTTGCTGTCACCGGCAATGCAGTGCCCTGCATACTGTGTATGCACACGAATCTGATGGGTACGCCCGGTGACCGGCTTTGCCTCGACCAAGGTGGCAAACTCGCCGAAGCGGCGCAACACACGGAAGACGGTCAATGCCTCCTTACCCTCAGGATTGACCTCGACCATGCGCTCGCCGGAACGCAGATTGCTCTTCAGCAGCGGCGCATTAACCTGTTTCTTGGCCGTTGCCCAATGACCGCGCACCAGCGCCATATAGCGCTTATCCACACCATCGCCCCGCAGGGCTTCGTGCAGGTGACGCAACATGCTGCGCTTCTTGGCAATCATCAACAGACCGGACGTATCACGATCCAGACGATGCACCAGTTCCAGATCCTTGGCATCCGGACGTAACTGACGAAAGGCTTCGATAACTCCGTAATTCAGGCCACTGCCGCCATGCACGGCGATGCCAGCCGGCTTATTCAGCACGATAAGCGCCTTGTCTTCATAGACAATTGCAGCCTCAAGACGCTGCAAAAGACCCTGCGCCAACGGCTCGGGCTCATCGCGCTCAGCCAAACGCAGCGGCGGCACGCGAATAATGTCGCCGGCCTGCAACTTGTACTCAGGCTTGATCCGCCCCTTGTTCACACGCACTTCGCCTTTACGCAAAATCCGGTAAATCAAAGTCTTGGGCACGCCCTTAAGCTGGGTGCGAAGAAAGTTATCAATGCGCTGGCCGGCAAGTTCCGGCGCAACCTCGAGCAGCTGGACGCCGGAGGTTGGAGGGGAAGGATTTGTCATCGCGCAATCATAACAATTTTTTATGGAATTGAAGCACTTAATCATTGCTGCTATAGTCGGGAACGCCGCCAAAAGCGGCTTGGTTTGCGGATGATCGCCAAAACTGCCATCCCCCAACCAACGCAACCCATTTGGGACGTGAGGCCGTCCGACGGGTTATTCAACGAAAGAAAAGCCTCCAAGGCTGTGAATAACTCGGAAATAAAGCCTATAAGCCATGATGCGCAACCAGTCCCTTTGGACGGTTGCGGTAATAGTTAACCCGCTGCGGATGTTCGCGAGCGGCACCCGAGTTTCAGCGATACGTGTAGGGTGGAGATGTACAACTGTTGGTCCGCGTAGCAGCTCGCTTTACCAAGACGCTTCATCTCGTCCGCTACCAACAGCTGATTCCTCCTCCTGACTTAGTGCTTTCTGTTATCACAGCGAGCAGGAGACGTCCGTCGCGGCCCAGCACAATTGGCTGACCGCCGCTAGACACTGGAACGCTTTACGACCGTTCCTGACGCACCTGACACCGACCCCTGAAGTCGTGTGTGCCGAACGCCGCTTCCGCCAGCACCGGAAACCGACGGTACTACATGAAAAGAATGCTGATTAACGCAACTCAGCCCGAAGAGTTGCGTGTTGCCCTGGTAGATGGGCAGAAACTCTACGACCTGGACATCGAGTCCGGCGCCCGTGAGCAGAAAAAATCCAACATCTATAAGGGTAAAATTACCCGTGTAGAGCCCAGCCTCGAAGCTGCCTTCGTCGACTTCGGCTCTGAGCGCCACGGTTTTCTTCCGCTCAAAGAAATCTCCCGCGAATATTTCAGCAAGGCCCCAGAAGGTCGCGTCAACATTAAAGACGTGCTCCGGGAAGGCCAGGAAGTCATTGTTCAGGTCGAGAAAGAAGAGCGTGGCAACAAGGGCGCAGCCCTGACCACCTTTATCAGCCTCGCCGGTCGTTACCTGGTGCTGATGCCGAACAACCCACGTGCTGGTGGTATCTCGCGCCGCATCGAAGGCGAAGAGCGCAATGAGCTGCGCGAAGCACTGAACGGCCTGGTCGCTCCAAGCGACATGGGCCTGATCGTGCGCACCGCAGGCCTCGGCCGCTCCAGCGAAGAAATGCAGTGGGACCTCGATTACCTGCTGCAGCTCTGGACCGCGATTAAAGAAGCCTCGCTGGACCGCGCCGCACCTTTCCTGATTTACCAGGAAAGCAATGTGATCATCCGCGCCATCCGCGACTACCTGCGCCAGGACATCGGCGAAGTACTGGTCGACAGCATCGAAGCGCAGCAGGAAGCCCTGAGTTTCATCAACCAGGTGATGCCGCAATACGCCAGTAAGATCAAGCTGTATGAAGACAGCGTGCCGCTGTTCAACCGCTTCCAGATCGAAAGCCAGATCGAAACAGCTTTCCAGCGTGAAGTGAAATTGCCGTCCGGCGGTTCGATTGTTATCGACCCAACCGAAGCCCTGGTGTCCATCGACATCAACTCGGCACGCGCCACCAAAGGCAGCGACATCGAAGAAACGGCCCTGCAGACCAACCTGGAAGCGGCTGAAGAAATCGCCCGCCAACTGCGTCTGCGTGACATCGGCGGCCTGATCGTCATCGACTTTATCGACATGACCCCGGCGAAGAACCAACGCGCCGTGGAAGAAAAAGTCCGTGAAAGCCTGGAAGCTGATCGTGCCCGCGTACAAGTGGGCCGTATCTCGCGTTTTGGCCTGCTGGAAATGTCGCGCCAGCGCCTGCGTCCATCCCTGGGTGAAAGCAGCGGTATCGTCTGCCCACGCTGCAACGGTCAAGGCATCATCCGCGACGTTGAATCGCTGTCGCTGGCCATTCTGCGCCTGATCGAAGAAGAAGCCCTGAAAGACCGCACTGCTGAAGTCCGCGCACAAGTGCCAATTCCAGTTGCCGCCTTCCTGCTCAACGAAAAACGCAACTCGATCACCAAGACCGAGCTGCGCACGCGTGCACGGATCGTGATCATTCCGAATGACCACTTGGAAACACCGCACTTCGAAGTTACGCGCATCCGTGACGACAGCCCTGAAGCGCAATCCACTCAATCGAGCTATGAAATGGCGACTATTGAAGTGGAAGAAGAGAAGCAGGCTGCGGCAACCCGCACCCTGGTTCGCCAGGAAGCAGCGATCAAGACCGCGCCGCAGCGCACAGCACCAACGCCAGTTGAAGCAGTAGTCACACAGCCTGTTGCTGCCGCTGAGCCAAGCCTGTTCAAAGGTCTGGTCAAGTCGCTGGTCAGCCTGTTCGCTGGTAAGGAAGAAGAAAAGCCTGCCGTCGTCGAGAAGAAAACCAGCGAACGCCCACAGCGCAGCGATGAGCGTCGTAACGGTCGCCAACAGAATCGCAACCGCGGTGGTCGCAACAGCGAAGAGCGTAAACCACGTGAAGACCGCGGTCCTCGTGAAGAGCGCGCACCGCGCGAAGAACGTCAGCCACGCGTTGCTCGTGAAGAACGCGCACCGCGCGAGGAACGTGCGCCACGTGAAGAACGCAGCCCACGCGACGTTGTAGAAGTTCGTCAGCCGCAGGAAGTGCGCCAATCGCGCCCACCGCGCGAAGAGCGTCAGCCGCGCGACCGCAAGCCACGTGAAGAGCGCCAACCGCGCGAACTGCGTGAGCCACTGGATGCCGCACCGGGTGATAGCGCAACGGTCAGCGAAGAAGTCCGTGCCGAACGCCCACAACGCGAACCGCGCCAGCCGCGCGCACCGCGTGAAGAGCGCCAGCCGCGAGCTGAACAGGCCGCAGTAGCCGCCGATGAAGAAGTACTGAACGCTGAAGAAGCGCTGCAGGACGATGAGCAGGAAGGCAGCGAAGGTGGTGATCGCCCACGTCGCCGCTCCCGTGGCCAGCGTCGTCGCAGCAATCGTCGCGAACGCCAGAACGATGCCAACGGCAACCCGATCGAAGGCAGCGAGGAAGGCGCAGAAGTATCAACTGATGCCGACTACGCAGTAGTTGCAGCAGCAGTAACCGCCGCCGTTATCACTGGTACGGACGAAGCAGCCCAAGCAACCGAAGCAGCACCGGTAATTGTCGAGCAGGAGCAGCCACGCGAAATCGCTGCCGCTGAAGCGCCACAAGCCACTGTTGAGGCAGTAGGTGTAGAAGCAGTAAGCAGCCCGGTTGTCGAGGTCAGCGAAGCACCTGTATATGCCACCGAAGTCAGCGAAGCTGCACCAGCAGCTGCTGTTGTAGAGGCGCCCGCCCCGGTTGTAGAGGTTGTTGAAGCACCTGCCGTGGTTACCGCATCCGAGCCGGTTGCCGAAGCTGTAGTAGCTGAAGTTGCAGCCGCAGAAGCTGCCCCTGTGGTCGCCGTCAGCAGCACCGGTCGCGCACCTAACGATCCGCGCGAAGTGCGTCGTCGTCAGCGTGAAGCCGAGCGTCTGGCCCGCGAAGCCGCCGAAGCCCCAGCTGCTGCCGTACAGGTTGAAGCTGCTGCACTGGTAGCTGAAGAGCCGGCTGCAGAAGTGGTTGCCGAAGCCGCAGTTGAAACTGCAGCCGAAGCACCTGAGAGCATCGAAGCCGTCGAGCCCAAGGCCGAAACCGCCGCGCAAGTAGAAGCAGAAGTAAGCCAGGAGCCGCAAAGCTCACTGTTTACTGAAGTAGAAGCCGACGCGCAGGATAAAGAAGCGGTCAAACCGCAGGTCTGATCCGCTAGGCAATAAAAAAGGGGATGCTTCGGCATCCCCTTTTGCGTTCTAGCTTTTATTACAGTGCGGTCAATACTCTGGTCGCAGCCTGCCGCCAAACGCCTTACAGCACGTTTGGCTCGATCTCCAACTCCACCGCAAAACGCTGGGCGATATCCGCCTGGATACGCTGTGCCAGCCCCAACAACTGCGCCCCCGTGGCGGCGCCGTAATTCACCAGCACCAATGCCTGCAGACGATGCACACCTGCATCACCCTCACGAAAGCCCTTCCAGCCCGCCCGCTCGATCAACCAGCCCGCGGCCAGCTTGACCTGTCCATCAGCCTGAGCATAAGCCACCAGATCGGCATGCTCAGCGCGCAAGCGTTGCGCCAGCTCACTCGATACCAAGGGGTTCTTGAAGAAGCTGCCTGCATTGCCTAGCTCAGCCGGGTCAGGCAGTTTTTCGCTGCGAATGGCGCAGATGGCCTGGCTGACATCCAGCGCCGTCGGGGCATTGATGCCCTGCTCCGCCAGACGCTGACGCACCGGACCGTAATCCAGATGCAGCGCAGCCGCGCGGCTCAAGGCAAAGCGCACTCGCAGGATGACCCAGCGCCCGCTTTCTCGTTTGAAAAGGCTATCGCGGTAGGCAAAGGCGCAGTCCTGCAGAGAAAACTCGCGCAACTCGCCGCTATAACGATCCAGGGCAGTTAACCCGGCAAACAGATCCTTAAGCTCAATACCGTACGCACCGATATTCTGTACCGGCGCCGCCCCCACGGTGCCTGGGATCAGGCTGAGGTTTTCCAGGCCGGCAAAGCCCTGCGCCAGCGTCCATTGCACAAACGGATGCCAGGACTCACCCGCTTCAGCCTCAATCACCACACGCTCGCCGTCATCGCTGAGTACGCGAATACCGCGACTGGCCATACGCAACACCAACGCATCAACGTCAGCGGTGAGCAGCAGATTGCTGCCACCCCCGAGCAACAACAGCGGCAACTGCTGCGTTTGCGCATAGCTCAGCGCTTCGCGCACCTGCTGATCATTCTCAGCCTCGGCAAAATGGCTGGCCTGGGCCTCGACGGCAAAACTGTTATAGAGCTTCAGCGAGACCTGGGTGCGCACCTGCAAGCTCATAAGCGCCCCTTGAGTTCGATAACCAGGGCATCACAGGCCTGCTCGATCAAATCCAGCACCTGGGCAAAACCGGCTTCACCACCGTAATAGGGGTCCGGCACTTCATCCAGCTCCAACTGATAACGACGCAGAAACAGGTCCAACTCGGCCGCATCATTGCCTGGGCGCAGCTGCTGCAGGTCGTGCAGGTTGCTGTTATCCATGGCCAGAATCAGGTCAAAGCCGTGAAAATCCGCCGCCTTGACCTGCCGACCGCGCAGCGCAGACAGGTCATAGCCACGCTGCTGCGCAGCCTGACGCGTGCGCAGATCCGCCGCCTTGCCCACGTGCCAGTCACCAGTGCCGGCCGAATCGACTTCGACGCGCCCTTCCAGCCCGGCTTCACGCAGCTTGTGGCGCAACACACCTTCAGCAGTGGGTGAGCGGCAGATATTGCCCAGACAGACAAACAGAACGCGCATCAGGCCCCCAGCAGGCGACGAACCCGCTCCAGGTCTTCCGGTGTGTCGACACCCGCAGGCGGCGCTTCAAGGGCATCGGCGACATGGATACGCACGCCATGCCAGAGCGCGCGCAGCTGCTCCAGGCACTCGGTGTCTTCCAGCCAGCACGGGCCCCAGGCGACGAAGTCATGCAGAAACTGCGCACGGTAGGCGTAGATGCCAATGTGACGGCGATATGGCACGCCTGCTGGAAGCTCGTCACGGCTCTTGGCAAAGGCATCCCGCGCCCAGGCCAGCGGCGCGCGGCTGAAGGTCAAAGCCAGGCCGGTCTTGTCGCTGACCACCTTGACCACGTTGGGGTTGAATAGCGCCTGCACATCCTCGATCGGCTCAGCCAGGGTGGCGATGGCCGCCTGCGGATTCGCTGCCAAATTGGCCGCCACCTGATCAATGATCGATGGCGGAATCAGCGGCTCATCACCCTGTACGTTGACCACGATGGCGTCAGCAGCCAGACCTAGAGCCGTCGCCACCTCGGCCAGACGGTCGGTGCCTGAATTGTGATCGACGCGGGTCAACACCACCTGCGCACCAAAGCCCTGACACGCCTCAACGATGCGCGCATCGTCAGTGGCAACCACCACCTGCTGCGCGCTGCTTTTGCACGCCTGTTCCCAGACATGCTGAATCATCGGTTTGCCGGCAATATCCTGCAGCGGCTTGCCCGGCAGGCGGCTGGAAGCGAAACGCGCCGGAATCACAACGGTAAAGGCAGTGCTCATTTACTTGTCCAGGCGCTCGTCGACGTTGAGGGTGCGGGCTTCGGTTTCCAGCATCACCGGGATGCCATCGCGCACTGGGAAAGCCAGTGCGTCGGCCTTGCAGATCAACTCGCTCTTGTCAGCGGCGGGCTTCAGCGGGCCCTTGCACAGTGGGCAGGCGAGAATGTCGAGTAGTTTCGGGTCCATGGGAGATCCTTGAGAGGAAGCAGCTGCTAGGGCGGATGAGGCCGCCGAATGATCAGAACAGTCAGGCGCGCGGCACAAGACGCTGCAATTGCTGATCAAACCAAGCGACAAACGCGGCCGAAGGCTCGGCATCCACCGCCAGGTACCACCAATCGTCAGCCGCAAAGGCACGGCACTTGACCGCATCCTTTTCCGTCATCAGCACCGGCAGCGCCGGACTGAAACTCAGCAGCTCGGCACTGTACGGCGCATGGTCGGCAAAGGCATGCGCGACAGGCCGCCAGTGTAGCCCTTCGAGTGTATTGAAGAAACGCTGCGGGTTGCCAATACCGGCGACCGCATGCAGGGCCTGACCGGCCGGGAAGTGACTGAGCGGATGCTGCTCGCCACTGCGCAGGTTGACCAAGGTGCGTGGCTGCAGGGTAAAGCCGTAGCCATCCTGCGGATCGCTGGACGCGCCGTTATACAGCAGCGCATCCACGCTCTGCAGACGCTCGACCGGCTCACGTAGCGGGCCGGCAGGCAGGCAATGGCGATTGCCCAAGCCGCGCGCGGCATCGATCAGCACCAGTTCGAGATCTCGGGCCAGGCGGTAGTGCTGCAGGCCGTCGTCACTGAGGATCAGGTCCAGCGGTTCGGACGCTAGCAAGGCCGCCACAGCGCTTCCACGATCAGGATCAATCATCAGCGGCACGCCGCTGCGTTGCACAATCAGCAGCGGCTCATCGCCTGCCACGCTGGCCGCCTGATCGGCCTGTACGCGCCAGGGCAGCTGCGGCGGCTGCGCACCATAACCACGACTGACCACACCGACGCGCAAACCTTGGCAGCGGCAATGCTCAATCAGCCAGAGAATCATCGGGGTTTTGCCGGTGCCGCCTACAGTGATATTGCCGACCACCACCACCGGCACGGGAGCACGGTAGATCTCGCCCTCACCGGCCATAAAACGCGCACGCTTACGCTGTACCACCGCGCGATACAGCCACTCCAACGGACGCAGCAGGCCCAGCGCCGGATGACCGGCGTACCAGGCAGCAGTGAGGCGTGCGGACAGGCTCATCAGTGGGCAACCCTCAAGGCGCGGCTTGCGCCTCGATGGTGGTCATGCGCAGATGGGCAAAACCCAGTTTGCCGGCCGCATCCATGGCGGTAATCACCGCCTGATGCTGGGCCTTGGCATCGGCACTGATGATCAGCGGCAGGCTGTTATCACCTTCCGATTCTTTCTGCAGCGCTGCCATCAGGCTTTCCAGATCGCTTTTCAGCAACTGTTTGGCATTCAGCGAGTAGCTGCCGTCAGCGGCAATCAGGATTTCCAGCTGCTTGAGTTCAGTTTGCTCGGGCGGCGTGCCAGTGGCCGCCTCCGGCAGATCGACCTTGAGCTGGGTCTCACGGGTAAAGGTGGTGGTGACCACGAAGAACAGCAACAGGATAAACACCACGTCGATCAACGAGGCCAGGTTGATCTCGACGTTCTCCCGCGGTTTGCGCCGGAATTTCACGCCTTGTCCTCGCCCATGTCGACGTCACGATCGCCCTGCACCACTTCCACCAGGCGAATCGCCTCCTGCTCCATGCCGACCACCAGCTCATCGACGCGGCGCTGCAGGTAACGGTGGAAGAACAGTGCCGGAATGGCCACCATCAGACCCGCCGCCGTCGTGATCAGCGCCTTGGAAATACCGCCGGCGAGCAAGGACGCATTGGCCATGCCCGAGCCCATAAAGGAGCTGAAGATTTCGATCATGCCCAGCACCGTACCAAGCAAACCCAGCAGCGGCGCGATACCAGCAATGGTGCCCAGGGCATTCAGGTAGCGCTCCAGATCATGAATGACCCGTCCGGCAGCTTCTTGGATGCACTCCTTCATGATCTCGCGACCATGTTTGGAGTTGGCTAGGCCGGCAGCAAGAATCTGCCCCAACGGCGAGTTGGCGCGCAGCTCCTTGAGCTTCTGGTTATTGAGTTTCTTATCCTTGATCCACTTCCACACCTGACCGAGCAGGTTGGGTGGGGTGATGCGGCTCGGCCGCAACGTCCACAGGCGCTCGGCAATGATGCCGGCCGCAGCGATAGAACACAGAATGATCGGCAGCATCATCCAGCCGCCAGCTTTAACCAGTTCCCACACGGTGGCAGATCCCCTTCACAAAAGTGGCGCCACTCTAGCATAGGGTCGCGGCCTCGCCGACCGCCGCCGTTCTCATTTTTCCCGCCAAAAACGTGCTCGATAGCGCAAACCCTGCGCAGGCTCGAATGCACCTAAACGAATCCTTACCGCGCCTTGCTCGACGGTGTCGTACAGCCGCGCCTCCAACGTCCGGTAACGCTCAATAACTTCGGCATGCGGATGGCCAAAGGCATTGTGCGCACCACGGGAAATCAGCGCAGCTGTGGGTCTGACCTTTTCCAGAAAAGCCACCGAAGATGAACTGCGACTGCCATGGTGCGGCGCCAGCAACCACTCTGCCGGCATAACCAGACCGCTATTGAGCAATGCCCGCTCGGCCTGGCTATCGATGTCACCGGTCAGCCAC
This sequence comes from Pseudomonas peli, assembly GCF_900099645.1. Classification (GTDB taxonomy): domain Bacteria; phylum Pseudomonadota; class Gammaproteobacteria; order Pseudomonadales; family Pseudomonadaceae; genus Aquipseudomonas; species Aquipseudomonas peli. The sequence goes on from NZ_FMTL01000001.1 coordinate 183,044, forward strand.
AGCCGCTCGCCATTGGCCTCAATGCGCAGCACGCAGGACGCTTGATTGCCATCGCTCGCACCATCCCAGCGCCAGGTACTGAACTGCACGCCATCCCACTGCCAGTGCTGATCACTGGCGCAAGCTTGGGCCTGTAGTGAAGGCGCGAGCTTATCTGCTTCTCCACTGAGCACCTGCCTGACCGGCAGACCGCGCTGGATCGCTGCGGCGCCACCGGCGTGATCGTTATCGGCATGGCTGATCAGCAGCAGATCCAGGGCTCGGACATCCAGCGCCCGCAGAGAAGGCAGTACGACGCGCTCACCAGTATCGAACTCGCCAAAGCGCGGTCCGGCGTCATACAGCAGGTCATGCGACTGGGTGCGCACCAGCACCGCCAGACCCTGACCGACATCCAGCATCCACACCTCGGCCCGCCCGTATTCCGGACGCTGCTGCGGGCTGAACAACAAGGGCAGCAGCAGTAAGGCACCCAAGCTGCGCATTGGAAAAGCGGCTGGCAGCAGCAAAACCAACGCGCCCAGCGCCACCATCAGCCAGGCCCAGAATGGCAAGGCACTAGGCAACCAGGCCGGCAGCCAAAGGGCCAATTGCGTCAATAACTCGAACAACAGATCCAGCACACCGCCTGCTATCCAGAGCAACGTAGCGCCGACGCCAGGTAAAGGCAGCAACAGCGTACCGAGCAATGCCAATGGCACCACCAGAAACCCAACGATAGGGACAGCCACCAGATTGGCCAAGGGGCCACTGGCACTCACCGGCAAACCAAGGGCAAGCAGCAGCGGCAACAAGCCGATAGCCATGGCCCATTGCGCGCGCAGGAGGGTGCTCCACCAAGGCCAGGCACCGAGCCGACCGCTGAAGATCAGGATCAGCAGCATGACTGCGCCAAAGGACAACCAGAACCCTGGTTGCAAACTGGCCAACGGCTCACCCAGCAACACTGCAAGTAATGTCACCAACACGGGCAACCACACACCCAGATGGCGAAAGCGCCAGCGCCAGAGCAGCACCAGGCAGATCATCACGCAAGCGCGCTGTACTGGCACTTCAAACCCTGCCAATAGGCCGTACGCCAACGCACCAAGAAAAGCCAACAGACAAGCACTCGGCAGCCAGGGCCAACTGAGCGGCCAAAGTCCTAGGCGCGCCAAACTGGCAACCAAGCCATATAAAAGCGCCGCCAACAGACCAATATGCTGACCGGAGATCACCATCAGGTGCACCGTGCCGGTGTTCTGCAATACCTGCCAATCTGCTGTTGAAAGCCCCGAATCATCGCCCAACACCAGGGCTGCCAACGTGCCTTCGCGACCATGTGCGGGCGTTGCCAAGAGCTGCTGACGCAAGCGGTCGCGCCAGGCCCCTGTTCCACTGGCAGGAGCAATCAGCTCGCCACTTTTAACCGTACCCGTGGCGCCGATACGTTGTGCCAGCAGCCAGGCTTCGTAATCGAATGCCTGAGGGTTGACCAGACCATGAGGGCGCTTGAGGCGTACGGCTAAACGCCAGGTTTCACCGGCGCGCACTGCCGGCCCGCCATACCAGGCCAGACGCAAACGTGCGGGCAATCTGTCACGCCGTGAAACCACCTGTTCCAGCTGAAAGCGCACCACGCCTTCGCCCACCTCGGGCAGGCCAACCACCTGCCCTTGCAACCACAAGGTACGCGAATCCAACTGCTGCGCCAGGCGATCATCCAACGCCCACTGCGCCGATACGCACGCCCAAGTGAAGCCAAATAGAAACAAGGCAATGGGATAGCTGCGAAATGGCAACAGCATCAAGCCCGCGACCGGCAGAACAGCCAGCAGCCATAAGGGCGGCAAAGCTGGAAGGAAGCGCAGCACCAGCAGCCCGGCCACCAGCGCGAAAATCCCTGTGCGCATAGACTCGCTCCGTGAGTCGAATACAGCATTTAACCTATCGATCAGCTTTTGCTTATTTGCTGTCACAAAGTGTGAAAACAGACTGCCATCAAAGGGTGCATAATGTCGGCGCTTTTACCCGCCAGAGAGCCTTCATGCCGCGTCGTTTATTCAAGCGCTACATGCCCCACCCAGACCGTATCAAGGGCAATAAATCCCTGCGCTTTCTGGGCAGCCTGATCCACGACCCCAACCTCTGGCACCTCAACCGCCATTCTGTTTCACGCGCCATGGCCATCGGCCTGTTCTGGGCGATGATCCCCATGCCCATGCAAATGGCCGCTGCCGCCGCCGTGGCGATTCCAGCCCGGGGTAACCTGCCGATTTCGATTGGCCTGGTCTGGCTGACCAACCCGATCACCATGCCGCCGGTGTTCTACTGCAGCTACAAGTTTGGCGCCTGGCTGATGAACACGCCTACCCTGCAAATGCCTGATCACATCACACTCAGTTGGGTCGGTCATGTTCTGCAAACCCACTGGCAGCCGCTCTATCTGGGCTCGTTAGTACTCGGCCTGCTGTTCGCCCTGATCGGCTACTTCGCCACCAACGCTTACTGGCGCTGGTGGGTGCGACATAACTGGCGCAAACGCCAGGAAAAACGTCGGCAGCAAGACGTGCAGCACTGATGTAAAAAAGCCGTTACTGAGTAACGGCTTTTTTGTTTCTGCCAGCGTAGCTTATTCGTAACGCAACGCCTCAGCAGGTTGAATGCGCGATGCTCGCCAAGAGGGGTAAACGGTAGCCAGAAAGCTCAGGCTGAACGCTGCACCGCAGATCAACAGCACATCAGACAGCAGCAACTCAGACGGCAGGTTGCTGATGAAATACACATCCGAGCTCATCACCTGCTGGCCGCTCAAGCGCTCGATCCAGCCCACCAACTGGCTGACATTCAGCGCCGCGAGAATCCCCAGCACCGCGCCAATCACAGTACCGATCACGCCGATCACCGTACCTTGCACCATAAAGATGCCCATGATCTGAGCCGGTGTCGCGCCCAAGGTGCGCAGAATGGCGATATCCGCGCCCTTGTCTGCCACCACCATGATCAACGTCGCAATGATATTGAAGGCCGCCACTGCAACGATCAGCAGCAGCAACAGGCCGATCATGGTCTTCTCCATCTTCATTGCACTGAACAGGCTGCCCTGGGTCAGGGTCCAGTCTGCGGAGCTGTAACCCGCGCCCAGCTTTCCGACAATCTGCGCGGCGACTTGTGGCGCCTGGTACAGGTCTTTCAGCTTCAGGCGCACGCTCTGCACCTGACCCGGCTGCATGCGCTGGATATGCGCTGCATCGGCGACATGGATCAACGCCAGCGAGCTGTCCAGCTCGGCGCCCACCTTGAAGATGCCGACCACGTTAAGGCGCTGCATACGCGGGCTGATACCGCCCGGCACAGTGCTTAGCTCCGGCACGATCAGCGCCAGCTTGTCGCCCACCCGCAGCTGAAAGCGCCGTGCGGTAATCTCACCCAGCACCACGCCAAACTCACCCTCACGCAGGTCGCTCAGGCGGCCTTGCTGCATATGCTTGTCGATGATCGACACTTGCGGTTCCAGCGCCGGATCGATGCCGTGCAACTGCACCGGCTGCATCGCCCCGCGCACCGAAAGCATGCCTTCCAGCTCGGCAAACGGCACTGCCGCGACTACTTGCGGATTGTTCTTCGCGGCTGCAGCGACCTGCTGCCAGTTATCCAGCGGCTGCGTTCCGGCGATGCTGGCGTGCGGCACCATACCGAGGATGCGCGTGCTCATTTCCTTCTGAAAACCGTTCATCACCGACAGCACCACGATCATGGCCAACACACCCAAGGCCAGGCCGATCATCGAAGTCATCGAGATAAAGGAAATAAAGTGATTGCGCCGCTTGGCCCCGGTATAGCGGATACCGATAAAGATACTCAGCGGACGAAACATCAGGCGGCCACCAGCTTGCCGTCTTCCAGACGCAGAATGCGGTCCATCTGCTGGGCCAGCGCCATGTCGTGTGTCACCACCAAAAAGGCGGTCTGCGACGAGCTGCTCAGCTCCTTCATCAGGTCCTGAATGCCTTGCGCAGTGTGATGATCGAGGTTGCCGGTGGGCTCATCGAGCAGTACCAGACCCGGCTGATTGACCAGCGCGCGGGCGATGGCCACACGCTGACGCTCGCCACCGGAAAGCTCAGACGGCTTGTGCGCCAGGCGATGACCAAGGCCAACCCGTTCCAACAGCGCGGTGGCACGCTGGCGCGCTTCGCTGATCGACGTGCGGCCAATCAGCAGAGGCATGCACACGTTTTCCAGCGCGGTAAATTCCGGCAGCAGGTGGTGGAACTGGTAAACGAAACCCAGGGCGCGGTTACGCAGCAGGCCGCGCTGCTTTTCATTCAGCGCCGACAACTCCTCGCCCGCCAGCCAGACGCTGCCAGTGCTCGGCGTATCCAGGCCACCTAGCATATTCAGCAAGGTGCTCTTGCCCGAGCCGGAGCTGCCGACAATCGCCACGCGCTCGCCGGGGTGCAGTTCCAGCTGCAAATCATGCAGCACCACCACTGATTGCGGGCCCTCGTCGTAGCTTTTACCGAGGTTGCGACAACTCAACACTGCACGATCTTGCATAACCGAATCACTCATAACCTGATCATTCATAACGTAGCGCCTCCGCAGGCTGGGTACGCGCTGCGCGCCAGGCCGGATACAGGGTGGCGAAGAAACTTAGAATCAACGCCGCGCCACAGACCAGCAGCACATCCGCCAGCATCAGCTGCGAGGGCAGGTAGTCAATGAAATACACATCGGCATTGAGAAACTTGATCCCCAACAACCCTTCCAACGCAGCAATCGCACTGCTGATATTCAAAGCCGCTAGGCAGCCCAGCACCGCGCCAATCGCCGTGCCGAATACGCCGATCACCGTGCCCTGGACCATAAAGATCGCCATGATCTGCCGTGGCGTCGCGCCCAGGGTACGCAGAATAGCGATATCGCCCTTCTTGTCGGTAACCACCATGACCAGGGTGGAAATGATGTTGAACGCAGCGACCGCAACGATCAGCAACAGCAGCAGGCCAATCATCGCCTTCTCCATGCGGATCGCCTGGTACAGGTTGCCGTGGGTACGGGTCCAGTCGCGGGCATAGTAGTCCCCCTCACCCAAGGTTTGCGCCAATGCCCAAGCGGTGCGCGGAGCTTCAAATAGATCAGCGAACTTCAGACGAATGCCCTGTACCTGATCGGCCTGCCAGCGCTGCAAGCGCGCCAGATCCTGCACATGGGTCAGGGCCAGGTGACCGTCGATCTCGCCAGCGCCAACATGGAAAATACCTACCACGGTAAACCGCTTAAGTCGTGGAAACATACCGGCCGGGGTTACCGTCACTTCCGGCGCAACAAAGGTAACCTTGTCGCCCAGACCAACACCGAGCTTGGCCGCCGCCTTGTCGCCCAGCACCATGCCGAATTCACCGGGCTGCAACGCCTCCAGGCGACCCTGCTGAAAAAAGTTGCCGATGATCGAGACCTTGGCTTCTTCCTGCGGATCGACCGCATTGATCAGCACTTTCTGCACCTTGCCGTCGTTGGTCAGCAGGCCCTGCATCTGGCTAAAAGGTGCAACCGCCAGCACTTGCGGGTTGCGCTGCGCCTGATCGGCCAGGCTGCGCCAGTCCTTGATCGGTGTGGCACTTTCCACCGTGGCGTGAGGCACCATACCGAGCACACGGGTGCGCATTTCATGGTCGAAGCCATTCATTACCGACAGCACCAGAATCATCACCAGCACACCAAGTGCCAGCCCGATCATCGAGGTCAGGGAAATAAAGGATACGAAGTGGTTGCGACGCTTGGCCCGCGTGTAGCGCGTGCCGATAAATACGAACAGAGGTCTGAACATGTCGGGGCTGATTCGAGGGAAAAAGAAACGTCCTTGTGGCGGGGCTTGGCGAGCAGCCTTACACTCTGACCACTACTGCTGCCATGGGTTCGCCATGCCGACTCAAGATGAAGATGATCGCCGCGAATACTATCGTATCGACGATACGATCGCACTGGAATTCACCCTACTCTCAGGCGCCGAAGCCCTGGCCAGTGACGAGCTTCACGACAACTCGCCATTGTTCAACCTGCTCAGCGACCTGCACCTGATGGACTTCGAGTCGCAGCACCTGCTGCGGCACATCACCGAACGCGATCGCACCCTGGCCAACTACCTCAAGGTGATGAACAAGCGCATCGACTTGCTCGGTCAGGCCGTGGCGCAGAGCCTGCTGCGCGACATTGGTACGCCGCGCAGGGTCAGTCTGTCCGAGGGCGGTGTCAGCTTCAATAACCCTCAACAGGTCGCTGCCGGCGCGCACCTGGCGCTGAAAATGGTGCTGATGCCGCAAGCCCTTGGGCTACTGTTGCGGGCCAAGGTGGTGCATTGCCAAGCATTGCCCTCACAGCAATTTGAGATTGGTGCAGAATTCGAGGCCCTGACCGATGCCCAGCGCCAGCTGCTGGCCCGGCATATTCTGCAGCGCCAGGCCCTGGAGCGTCGCCAGGCCCGCGAGCAACCTCTGCAACCCTGATAGCGAGCCACCATGCCCCGTCTGTTTCTGCTTCTTGCCCTGTTTATGCCTCTCGGCGCTTACGCCGATACCCTGCAAATTCCTATTGGCCAGCAAGGTGGCGGCACACTGCAGCTGCCGCAGTTCGGCGAATCACAACGCGCGGTGCTCGAGCGTTTCGGCCTGGCCGATGAAGAACATCCTAGCGTTGGTAACCCACCGATCACCCGCTGGGATTACCGCGAATTCAGCGTCTACTTCGAGCACAAACACGTGATCAACAGCGTGCGTCATCATCAGCCCGGCGCAACCCTGCCCGACAAGGAGCAACAGTGACAGTTATCTATGGACATCGCGGCGCCAAAGGCGAGGTGCCGGAAAATACCCTGGCCAGCTTCCAGCAATGCCTCAAACACGGCGTGCGCCGCTGCGAACTGGACCTGCACCTGTCGCGCGATGGCGAGCTGATGGTGATTCACGACCCAACCCTCAAGCGCACCACCGGCCACCGCGGCAAGGTCGTTGAGCATGATGCGGCCGAGCTGGTGACTTACGACGCACGCAGAGGCGGCCCTGGCGCCGTTACGCCATGTCCGATCCCGCGACTGGAAGAGCTGTTCCAGCACTGTGATTTCGAGCACTGGCAACTGGAAGTCAAAAGCGCCTCGAAGGTTCGCTCCGCGCGTATGGTCAAGGCAATTGCCGAATTGGCCGAGCGCTACCAGCTGACGGACAAAGTCACCGTCACCTCCAGCTCCCGCGAAGTGCTCGGCGCCCTGCAACGCCTGACGCCGCACCTGCAACGCGGGCTGGTCGCCGAATACGCCTGGCTCGACCCATTGAAAGTGGCCAAGCACTACGGCTGTCACCTGCTCGCGCTGAACTGGACGCTGTGCACCCCGGAACGCCTGCTCAAAGCGCAGAAAGCCGGCTTGCACGTCTCGGTGTGGACGGTCAACGAACCGGCCCTGATGCGCCGCCTGGCAGACTTCGGCGTGGACAGCATCATCACCGACTTTCCCGGCCTGGCCGTGGCGACCCTGGAATAACCTCCCGGATAGCCCCGCTACAGAAACGAAAAAACCGGCCGCAAGGGCCGGTTTTTCGTTAAGCCTGATCAGAAACTTTCGCGATTAGGCCAACGCCAGTCGCTGGAGTCGCTGAACGGGTTCTCCCCGGCCGGCTCAGGCCACCGGCCGGAGCCGCTCAAAAAAGCCGGTTGAGGCCGTCGAACGCCGCCACCCGGTAGGCTTCCGCCATGGTCGGGTAGTTGAAGGTGGTGTTGACGAAATACTTGATGGTATTGGCTTCACCCTTCTGGTTCATGATCGCCTGGCCGATATGCACAATCTCAGAGGCCTGGTAGCCGAAGCAATGCACGCCGAGCACTTCCAGGGTTTCACGGTGGAACAGCAGCTTGAGCATGCCCACCGGCTCATGGGAAATCTGCGCACGGGCCATGCCTTTGAAGAACGCCTTACCGACTTCATAAGGGATCTTGGCCTGAGTCAGCTCGCGCTCGTTCTTACCAATCGAACTGATTTCCGGAATGGTGTAGATGCCGGTTGGCACGTCATCAACGAAGCGCCAGCTGCCATTGTCGACGATGCTGCCCGCAGCCGAACGGCCCTGGTCGGCGGCCGCACTGGCCAAACTCGGCCAGCCAATCACGTCGCCCGCCGCGTAGACGTTCGACACCTGGGTACGGTAATTCTGATCAACCTCGATCTGGCCACGGCTATTGACCTTGATGCCAATATTTTCCAGACCTAGCTGATCGGTATTGCCGGTACGGCCGTTGCACCAGAGGAAGGCGTCGGCTTTGATCTTCTTACCGGACTTGAGGTGCAGGATGACTCCGTTATCCAGCCCTTCGACACTTTCGTACTCTTCGTTGTGGCGAATAAGCACATTGTTAGTACGCAAGTGATAACTCAGCGCATCGGAGATTTCCGCATCAAGGAAACTCAGCAGTTGATCGCGGTTGTCGATCAAGTCGACCAATACGCCCAAGCCACTGAAGATAGAAGCGTACTCAGAGCCGATTACACCCGCTCCGTAAATGATGATGCGCCGCGGGGTATGACCCAGGCTGAGAATGGTGTCGCTGTCGTAGATGCGCGAATGATTAAAGTCCACGTCCAGTGGGCGGTATGGACGAGAGCCGGTGGCAATGACGATCTGCTTGGCCACCAGTTTTTCCACCACGCCATTGGCGCACACCACTTCAATGGTGTGCTCATCAGCAAAGCTGCCGGTGCCGAAGAACACATCAATACGGTTACGGGCGTAGTAACCAGTGCGCGAACTGACCTGTTTGGCGATGACCCGCTCGGCACTTTTCAGCACATCCGGAAAGGAGAACCAGCGCGGCTCACCGATCTGACGGAACATCGGATTGGTGTTGAACTGCATGATCTGCCGCACCGAATGACGCAGTGCCTTGGACGGGATAGTGCCCAAGTGGGTGCAGTTACCGCCAACCTCGCGGCGGCTGTCGACCACGGCTACCTTACGCCCAGCCTTGGCGGCGTTCATTGCCGCGCCTTCACCCGCAGGGCCGGAACCCAGCACCACTACATCGTAGTTGTAGACCGCCATGTTTACTCCTTCAGATCACACCGGAGCACTTATACCGTGCTCTCGGCAGGGCCAGCACTGCACGCGCAGCCTGACAATCAATACGTTCACTGCAGCCTAGCTTGTTCGCGGGGCACAGGGCGCTTAGCGTTTGGTCGCGTCGTAAGCCAGGGCCTCGGTTTTGCCTTGTGGCTCGCTGTTGACCTCTTCGCACTTCTCACGGCTGCCACCACAGATCGAGCACTCTTTCTCAATACCCAAGTTGGCAATACCGCCGCATGAACCGGCGATGGGCTTACGCCCCATGATCACACCCACGGCCATCATGCCCACTACCAGCACCATGACCAGAAACACCACTAAAAACGTCATTACTCGTCTCCTGCAGCGAATAGCTGCTCGAAAGCCTGAGTTGTCTGTGTGACGAAAGCGTCACCATCACGGGTCACGAAAAACGCTGCAATCCCCATGCGCTCAGCAAATGCCAAGCCACGCTCAGTGCCCATCACCATTAGCACTGTAGACAAGCCATCGGCGCGCAAGGTCGATTTGTCCACCACAGTTACCGCTGCAAGCTTGTGGGTGATAGGCGCACCGGTCAACGGATCGAGCGTGTGCGAGTAGCGCTGCCCCTCTTCCTCGAAGTAATTGCGGTAATCACCTGAGGTAGAAATACCGTAGCCATCCACCGCCAGTACCCGCTGGGCTACACGCTGGCCGTCCTGCGGGGCCTCCAGGCCAATGCGCCAAGGCTGACCGTCGGGCTTTTTACCCGCAGCCTTAAGCTCACCGGTTACCTCAACCATATAACTGGTCACGCCCAGCTCAGTGAAGCGCTGCACAAGCTTGTCCACAGCATAACCGGCAGCAATGCTGTTGAAGTCGACCTGTACATCAACCTCTTTGCACAGCTGCTGCCCGTCACGACGCAGATGCTGCATGCCCACCCGCGCACGCGCGGCGACCAATTGCTCAGCGGTCGGCACCTTTTCGGCGCGCGCCTTGGGACCGAAACCCCACAGGTTAAGCAACGGCTCCAGGGTCAGGTCGAGTGCACCCTGACTTTGCTCATGCAGCAGGCGCCCGGCATCGACCAGCTCCAGCACCCCGTCCGGCATGGTCTGACAAGTACCCGCTGGGGCCTGGTTGAATTGCTCGATTGCGGAATCATCGCGATAGGTCGACATCTGCACGTCAACCTCAGCCAGGATGGCATCGGTCTCGCGCTTGAGTGACTCAACGCTCGGCGTGTCCTTGCTGCGCACGTATTTGACCGTGTAGGTGCTGCCCATGGTCGGGCCGCCAAACTCTTCTACACGCTCTGAAAACCAACAGCCCGTTAGGGCTGTCAGCAAGCTGACAGCGATAACGGGCCGCAGTAGCACATGGCTCATCATTAACCGCCGAAGTCGTCGAGCAGGATGTTCTCCTCCTCCACACCCAGATCGATCAGCATTTTGATCACGGCGGCGTTCATCATGGGCGGGCCGCACATATAGAACTCACACTCTTCCGGAGCCGGGTGGTCTTTGAGGTAGTTCTCGTACAGCACGTTGTGGATAAAGCCCTTGAGACCCGTCCAGTTGTCTTCCGGCAGCGGATCAGACAGCGCCAGATGCCACTTGAAGTTGGGGTTCTCGGCCTGCAGCTGATCGTATTCTTCAACGTAGAAGGCTTCACGCATGGAGCGCGCGCCGTACCAGAAGCTGATCTTGCGGGTCGATTTCAAGCGCTTGAGCTGGTCGAAGATGTGCGAACGCATCGGCGCCATACCGGCACCACCACCGATAAAGACCATCTCGGCGTCGGTGTCTTTGGCGAAGAACTCACCAAACGGACCGTACACATCAATCTTGTCGCCCGGTTTAAGGCTGAATACGTAGGAACTCATCTTGCCCGGTGGCAGATCGTCTTTACCCGGTGGCGGCGAGGCAATACGGATATTGAACTTCACCAGACCCACTTCTTCCGGGTAGTTGGCCATGGAGTAGGCACGGATAACGGTCTCTTCGACCTTGGACACGTACTTCCACTGGTTAAACTTGTCCCAGTCGCCGCGGTACTCTTCCTGAATATCGAAGTCCTTGTAGTGCACTTCGTGCGGCGGACATTCCAGCTGCACATAGCCGCCAGCGCGGAAATCGACACTTTCACCTTCTGGCAATTTCAGCGTCAGTTCCTTGATGAAGGTGGCCACGTTGGGGTTGGACTCAACGGTGCATTGCCACTTCTTCACGCCGAACACTTCTTCCGGCACTTCGATCTTCATGTCCTGCTTGACCGGCGTCTGACAGGACAGGCGCCAGCCGGCCTTGGCTTCGCGACGAGTGAAAGCAGCCTCTTCAGTCGGCAACATTTCACCGCCGCCATGCTCGACCACACACTTGCACTGGGCGCAGGTACCGCCGCCACCGCATGCTGAAGACAGGAAGATATTGTTGGCCGCCAGGGTCTGCAGCAACTTGCCACCCGCTGGAACCACAATGGTTTTTTCGCCGTTGATCTCGATGCTCACGTCACCGCTGGAAACCAGCTTGGCGCGCGCCGCGAGAATAACCAGCACCAGCGCCAGCACGATGCCGGTGAACATGCCGATGGCGATAAGGATCTCTAAATTGATCATCTATGCATCCCTTCCTTACAACTGCACGCCGGAGAAGGACATAAAGCCCAGAGACATCAGACCGATGGTAATAAAGGTGATACCCAGGCCCTGCAGGCCGTCTGGCACATCGCTGTATTTGAGCTTTTCGCGAATACCTGCCAGCGCAGCAATCGCAAGCGCCCACGACAGGCCGGAACCAAAGCCATACACGGTACTTTCAGCAAGGTTGTAGTCACGCTCAACCATGAACAGGGTGCCGCCCATGATGGCGCAGTTCACCGTGATCAGCGGCAGGAACACCCCCAGGGCGTTGTAGAGGCTGGGTACATACTTATCAAGCAGCATCTCGAGGATCTGCACGATGGCCGCGATCACCCCGATATAGCTGAGCAGACCGAGGAAACTCAGGTCCACTTCCGGCAAACCGGCCCAGGCCAGCGCGCCATCTTTCAGCAGGTAGGTGTAGATCAGGTTGTTCGCCGGCACGGTGATGACCTGCACCACGATGACCGCGATGCCCAGGCCAATCGCGGTCTCGACTTTCTTCGAGATCGCGATAAAGGTGCACATGCCGAGGAAGAAGGCCAATGCCATGTTCTCAACGAACACCGCCTTGGCCAGCAAGCTGAGGTAATGCTCCATTAGTAAGCCTCCTTATTTGAGACCTGCGGAGCCATCTTGAAGCTTGGCTTCTCCAGCTGATCTTTTTTCCAGCTACGCAGTGCCCAGATGAACAAGCCGATCAGGAAGAACGCCGAAGGCGGCAGCAGCAGCAAACCGTTAGGCTGGTACCAGCCACCGTCGTTGATGACCGGAATGATCTCGTAACCCATCAGTTTGCCCGCACCGAACAGCTCGCGAACGATGCCCAGCACGATCAGCATGGCGCTGTAACCGAGGCCGTTACCGATGCCGTCGAAGAACGACAGCACTGGCGGGTTCTGCATGGCAAAGGCTTCAGCACGGCCCATCACGATGCAGTTGGTGATGATCAGACCGACGAATACCGACAGCTGCTTGGACAGGCTGAAGGCAAAGGCCTTGAGCACCTGATCGACCACAATTACCAGGGAAGCAATGATCACCATCTGCACGATCATGCGGATGGAGCTGGGGATCTGGCTACGAATCATCGAGATAAACAGGTTGGAAAACCCGGTTACCAGGGTCAAAGCAATCGACATCACCAGCGCGGTTTTCAGGTTCGAGGTCACCGCCAGGGCGGAACAGATACCCAGAATCTGCAAACCAATCGGGTTGTTGTTGAAAATCGGGTTGAGCAGAACTTCTTTAATAGTCGGCTGCGACATGATCAAGCCTCCCCTTTTTGCAGATTGGCGAGGAACTGGGCAAAGCCGTTCTCTCCCAGCCAGAAGTGCAGCAAGTTATTGACGCCGTTCTGGGTCAGGGTTGCACCTGCCAGGCCGTCAACCTGATGGGTCGCCTGCGCGCTCTGCGCATCGACGTTGCCCTTGATGATCTGAATCGCCAGCTCGCCCTTGTCATCAAACAAGGTCTTGCCCAGCCACAGACTTTTCCACTTCGGGTTATCCACTTCGCCGCCTAGACCCGGGGTTTCGGCATGCTGATAGAAGCCGAAACCGGCAACGGTATTGAGGTCACCCTGGAGGGCCATAAAGCCGTGCAGGGTCGACCACAGGCCATAGCCACGCACCGGCAGAATCACGGTTTCCAGCTTGCCATCCTGCTCCACCAGGTAAACCGTGGTGAAACGCTCGCGGCGCTTGATCGAGGCGATATCGTCAGAGCCTTCAAGCACGGCTGATAACTTCGGATCCTTGGACGCTTTCAGCGGATCGAAAGTAGCCGGATTCTGCGCATCGCTGAAGGTGCCAGTGTCGAGATCGACAATGCGCGCACTGATGCGTTCGGCGAACAACGCCTTGACCTGCGCACTGCTCATGCTGGCATCGCCTAGCCCTGCAATCGCCAGAATGCTGCGCTGCTTATCGAGCTGACGGTTTTCCACTTGAGTAGGTTTCAGCGCAATAGCGGCACCGGCAACAAACACCGAACACACCAGGCAGACCAACAGGGCCACCACCAACGTGCGGACGGTGGATTCTTTTTGACTAGACATTGCGTGCCAGCCTCCGCTTGATATTGGCTTGAACGACAAAGTGGTCGATCAGCGGTGCAAACAGGTTGGCGAACAGGATCGCCAGCATCATGCCTTCAGGGAACGCTGGGTTGACCACACGGATCATCACCACCATCACCCCGATCAGGGCACCGAAGATCCACTTACCGGTATTGGTCATGGAAGCCGACACCGGGTCGGTGGCCATAAAGAACATACCGAAAGCAAAACCACCGACTACCAGGTGCCAGTACCACGGCATGGCAAACATCGGGTTGGTGTTCGAACCGAGCACATTGAGCAACAGGCTAAAGCCGATCATGCCCAGCATTACGCCGGTCACAATGCGCCAGGAGGCAATCTTGGTAATCAGCAGAATGCCGCCACCAATCAGAATCGCCAGGGTGCTGGTCTCACCCATGGAACCGTGAATGGTGCCTAAGAACGCATCCATCCAGGAGATGCCGTTGCTCACCACATTCTCGATGCCGCCAGCAGCCGCCAGGCTCAGCGAGGTTGCGCCAGCGAAACCATCAACCGCGGTCCAGACTGCATCACCGGACATCTGTGCCGGATAGGCGAAGAACAGGAAGGCACGGCCAGTCAGCGCCGGGTTCAGGAAGTTCTTGCCGGTACCGCCAAACACTTCCTTGCCGATCACCACACCGAAGCTGATACCCAGCGCGACCTGCCACAGCGGAATGCTTGGCGGCAGAGTCAGGGCGAACAGCACGGAGGTGACGAAGAAACCTTCGTTGACTTCATGCTTACGGATCGACGCGAATAGCACTTCCCAGAAGCCGCCGACGATAAATGCCGTGGCATACACAGGCAGGAAATACGCCGCGCCCTGGATAAAGTTATCCCACAGGCTGTTGGGATCAAACCCAGCCAGTGAACCGATCAGTGCAAAGCGCCAGCCTTCCTGAGCTGCCAGCAGTTCAGGGCTGTTGGCGAAAATCAGGTTGGCTTGATAACCGGTGTTCCACATCCCGAAAAACATCATCGGGAAGGTACACAACCACACAGTGATCATCATGCGTTTGAGGTCAATGCCGTCACGCACGTGGGCAGTGGTTTTGGTCACGCTACCGGGGCGATAAAAGAACGTGTCAATGGCCTCGTACAGCGCATAAAAGCTCTCGTACTTGCCACCTTTTTCGAAGTTGTGCTCGATTTTATCGAGGAATGCACGGATACCCATGACTTAACCCTCCTTTTCAATACGGGCGAGGTTATCGCGCAGGATCGGGCCGTACTCGTACTTGCCGGCACACACGTAGGTGCATAGCGCCAAGTCTTCTTCGTCGAGTTCCAAGCAACCCAGTTTCTGGGCCATCTCGGTGTCACCGACAATCAGGTAGCGCAGCAGTTGAGTTGGCAGGATATCCAGCGGCATTACGGCTTCGTAATTGCCCACCGGCACCATGGCGCGTGGGCTGCCATTGGTGGTGGTGGAGAACGCGAACTTCTTCGCAGCACTCAGCTTGGAGACAAAGATGTTCAACACCGAATGCTTGTTCACCCCGGCACGCAGGTAATGCATCAGCTCACGCTCATGCCCTTCGGCCAGACAAGACACTTGCAGGTGATAACGACCAAGGAAGGCAAAAGCACCCTGCGCAGTACGGCCACCCAGCACCGAACCGGAAATAATCCGATTGAACCCAGGCTGCAGCTGACCGGCAGTCAGCTCGCTGAGGCTCGCGCCCAGACGGGTACGCAGCAAGCGTGGCTGCTCGACCACGGGACCGGCCAGCGCAATAACGCGCTCGGTCCACAGCTGTCCTGTGGTGAACAGTTTGCCAATGGCAATCACGTCCTGGTAATTGATCGACCAGACACTCTTGGTGGCGTTGACCGGATCGAGGAAGTGAATGTGCGTACCCGGCAAGCCTGCAGGGTGTGGTCCGGCAAAGGCTTCAGTGTGCACATTGCCCAACTGCTCGCCAGGCAGGCTCGCACCCTCGGCCTTGCACAGAAACACCTTGGCCAGGTTACTCAGCACCTGCAAACCATGGGTAAAGTCAGCGGCGTACTCGGCAATCACTACAGCCGGGTCAGCGGCCAGCGGATGAGTATCAATGGCCGTGACGAAAATCGAACTGGGTTTCGCATCAGCAGCCGGAACCTTGCTGAAGGGACGCGCACGCAGCGCAGTCCACAAACCCGACTGCAGCAGCACTTCGCGCACTTTGGCGTCGCCAACAGTCGCCAGCTGATCCACCGCTACCTGATCAAAGTTGATGTGCTCATCGCCCTCGACATCAATCACCACAGACTGCAGCACGCGCTTCTCACCGCGATGAATAGCGCTGATCACGCCTGCAGCTGGAGCGGTGTATTGCACGCCTGGCGACTTCTTGTCCGAGAACAGCACCTGGCCAAGCTTGACCCGGTCACCGACCTGAACCTCCATCGAAGGCTTCATACCGTGATAATCGAAGCCTATGACGGCGACGCTGCGCACCGGCCTTGCAGCCTCAATACGCTGCGCCGGCACGCCTGTTATGGGCAAATCGAGCCCATGTTTAATTTTGATCATAGGTTTGCCTAACCACTGATTTATAAGCTTTTTTAGAATACGGACGACATCAGCGCAAAAATGCTGCGCAACACCAAAAACAGGTTGGTGCTGGACTGGATGTCGGTCGCGAGGAAAAATCTGCCCGATTATAGAGCGCACTTTCGGCGACTGGCCACCCAAGCGCTTGCTTTTACTCGGTATAACGTAACAGAAGGCAACAGATGGCGGCTTGACTGCGGCGGTCAGGCGCGCGACATAAGACCAATAGACTAACTGGAGTCACACCATGCGCCTGCTATTGCTATTCACTGCACTACTGCTGCTCAGCGGCGATTTATTCGCCAACAACCGCGAACGCCTAAAAGAGGCCAACTTCGCCACCACTCACGAACTCGCGCAAAACAATCTGGAACGCAAGAACCAAAGTGTACTGACTTACCTGTGGGCGGATGTCTACGCCGCGGCCTTCTATGCCCCGACCAAAGCCAGCGCCCGCCAGGCGGTCAGCACACCTCTCACGCAACGCCTTGAGCTCTATTACTTCCGCAACATCGATAGCCAAGACGTCGTCAAAGCGGCGTGGGTCACCCTTGAGCGCCAACATGACGCCGCCACCTTGCAACGCCTGCGCCCCGAACTGGATGCCTTGCACGCTACATTCAAGGATATTCAGCCCGGCGATCGCTACGCCCTGAACTTCACTGCCGGCAGCGGCCTCACCTTGGAAATCAATGGCAAAGTCGCCTTCACCAGCCAGAACCCGGCACTGGCCAGGGCCTACCTGGGCATATGGCTCTCGCCCGATGGCCTGTCGGATGAGTTGCGTACCAGCTTGCTGGCTGATTAAAGCGCCACACGGCGCGCAATAAAAAACGGGAGCCGAAGCTCCCGTTTTTTATTCACCCTGCGCTTAGCGCGGGAAGGCTGGCGGGTTAACCCCGGCCATGTCTTCCATCACGCGAACCACCTGGCAGCTGTAACCGAACTCGTTGTCGTACCACACGTACAGCACAACGCGGTTGTCATTGCAGATGGTGGCTTCGGCATCGACTACACCAGCGTGACGCGAACCAACGAAGTCAGTGGAGACCACTTCCTGCGACTGGACGAAGTCAATCTGCTTTTGCAGGTCGGAGTGCATGGCCATCTGGCGCAGGTACTCGTTGACTTCTTCACGGGTGGTAGCCTTCTCAAGGTTGAGGTTGAGAATGGCCATCGACACGTTCGGCGTCGGAACGCGAATGGCGTTGCCGGTCAGCTTGCCTTTCAGCACGGGCAGTGCCTTGGCAGCAGCAGTGGCAGCACCGGTTTCGGTGATCACCATGTTCAGCGGCGCGCTGCGGCCACGGCGATCGCCCTTGTGGAAGTTATCGATCAGGTTCTGGTCGTTGGTGTACGAGTGAACGGTTTCGACGTGACCATTAACGATGCCGTACTGATCATTAATCGCTTTGAGCACCGGCACGATGGCGTTGGTGGTGCAGGAAGCGGCCGAGATGATCTTATCTTCAGGGGTGATTTCGCCGTGGTTGATGCCGTGCACGATGTTCTTCAGCGCGCCTTTGCCAGGCGCGGTCAGAACAACGCGATCAACACCTGGGCAGGCCAGGTGCTGACCCAGACCGTCGGCATCACGCCATACACCGGTGTTGTCCACCAGCAGCGCGTTCTTGATGCCGTATTGGGTGTAATCCACCTCGGCTGGCGATTTGGCGTAGATCACCTGAATCAGATTACCGTTTGCCGTCAGGGTGTTGTTCTCTTCGTCGATGGTGATGGTGCCATCGAACTTGCCGTGTACCGAGTCGCGGCGCAACAGACTGGCGCGCTTGACCAGGTCATTGGTCGCGCCTTTACGCACAACAATGGCGCGCAGACGTAGGCCGTCGCCGCCACCGGTTTTCTCGATCAGGATGCGCGCCAGCAGACGGCCGATACGACCGAAGCCATACAGCACAACGTCAGTGCCTTCACGGGCTTCGCTGTTCTGCTTGCCGGCTACTTCCACCAGTTCATCTTTGGCGAACTGCTCGATGCTACGGCCTTGGCCTTCAACCTTGAACTTGCTGACCATCTTGCCCAGGTCAACAGAGGCAGCACCCAGCTTGAGCTCGCTCATGGCCTTGAGCGCCTGGAAGGTGTCGTGCACCGACAGCTCGCTGTCACCGGTCAGGCGGTGACGGGCGAAGCGATGGGCCTTGAGAATGTCGATCACCGAACGGTTGATCAGACCACGGCCGTAGATCGAGGTGACCACGTTGTTGTTACGGTAGAGTTGGCCAATCATCGGAATCATCGCTTCCGCAAGGGCTTCTCGATCGATCCACTCACCGAGACACTGGTCGGGCTTCTGAGTCACGGGCAGTACCTTCCACATGTAGGGGCTGAAAAAAGGGGCTACATTATGACGGCGCACGCGTGCTTGAGCAATGCACGGCTGTCGTAACTGACACCACACATAAACGCCCGCTACAATCGGCGACCTTGTGTCCTGACCGTGAGCCGCCCGTGCCTGTACTGCGTCTACCGTCCCTGCCGGCCACTGCCGGCAAACAACACTGGGGCAACCTGCCCGGTGCCGCGCTGAGCCTGGCAATTGCCGAAGCCGCCAGCAATGCTAAACGCTTCACCCTGCTGCTGACTGCCGACAGCCAGAGTGCCGAGCGCCTGCAAGAGGAGCTGAGTTTTTTCGCTCCGGAATTGCCGGTGTTGCACTTTCCCGATTGGGAAACCCTGCCCTACGACCTGTTCTCACCGCACCAGGACATCATTTCCCAGCGGATTGCAGCGCTCTATCGCCTGCCGGAGCTCAAGCACGGCGTATTGGTAGTGCCGATCACCACCGCCCTACACCGCCTAGCGCCTAAACGCTTTCTGCTTGGCAGCAGCCTGGTCATGCAAGTCGGCCAGCAGCTCGACGTCAACCAGATGCGTGGCAACCTCGAAGCCGCCGGCTACCGCTGCGTCGATACGGTGTATGAACACGGCGAGTTTGCCGTGCGCGGCGCACTGATTGACCTGTTCCCAATGGGCAGCAGCCAGCCGTACCGCATTGACCTGTTCGATGATGAAATTGAAACCCTGCGCACCTTCGACCCGGAAACCCAGCGCTCGATCGACAAGGTTGATTCAATCAAGCTGTTGCCAGCACGCGAATTCCCGCTGGAAAAGAAAGCCGTCACCGATTTCCGCGGGCGCTTTCGCGAGCGCTTCGATGTAGATTTCCGCCGCTGCCCCATCTACCAAGACCTCAGCACAGGCATCACACCTGCAGGTATTGAGTACTACCTGCCGCTGTTCTTTGAAGAGACCGCCACCCTTTTCGACTACCTGCCGGCCGACACCCAGGTGTTTTCCCTACCCGGCATCGAAAAAGCTGCTGAACAGTTTTGGGTGGATGCACGCAGCCGCTACGAGGATCGCCGCGTCGATCCGGAACGCCCACTGCTGCCGCCGGCGGATATCTTCCTCCCGGTGGAAGACTGCTTCGCCCGCCTGAAAAACTGGCCGCGCGTGGTGGTCAGCCAGGATGACATCGAAGAAGGCGTCGGCCGCACCCGTTTCGACGCCAACCCACTTCCCGACCTGGCAATCCAGGCCAAGGCCGGTGAGCCGCTGGCAGCATTGCGGCGCTTTATCGAGGAATACCCTGGCCGCGTGCTGTTCTGTGCCGAGTCTGCCGGACGACGCGAAGTGCTTCTGGAACTCCTTGCACGCCTCAAGCTCAAGCCGAACGAATTCGAGAGCTGGCCGGCATTCACGGGCAGCAAGCAGCGCCTGGGTATCTGTATTGCCCCTCTGGATGACGGTCTGCTGCTTGAGAACCTCGCCCTGGTAGCCGAAAGCCCTCTGTTCGGTCAGCGAGTGATGCAACGCCGGCGCCGCGAAAAATCGCGTGATGGCGGCGACAACGTCATTAAAAACCTCACCGAACTACGCGAAGGCGCACCCGTGGTACACATCGACCATGGCGTCGGCCGTTACCTGGGCCTGGTGACCATGGAATTCGACGGCCAGGCCGCCGAATTCCTCGCCCTGATGTACGCCGAGGAAGCCAAACTCTACGTCCCGGTCGCCAGCCTGCACCTGATTGCCCGCTACACCGGCAGCGATGACGCCCTTGCCCCACTGCATCGCCTCGGCTCGGAAACCTGGCAGAAAGCCAAACGCAAGGCCGCCGAACAGGTGCGCGATGTCGCCGCTGAACTGCTCGACATCTATGCCCGCCGCGCCGCCCGCGAAGGCTATGCCTTTGCCGACCCGAAGGCCGATTACGCCACCTTCAGCGCCGGCTTCCCCTTCGAGGAAACACCCGACCAGCAAGCCGCCATTGAAGCCGTCTACAGCGACATGCTCACTGCGAAACCGATGGACCGCCTGGTGTGCGGCGATGTCGGCTTCGGTAAGACTGAAGTGGCCATGCGCGCCGCGTTCATTGCTGTACATGGCGGCAAGCAGGTGGCGGTACTGGTGCCGACCACCCTGCTCGCCCAGCAGCACTACAACAGCTTCCGCGACCGCTTCGCCGATTGGCCGGTCAAAGTCGAAGTGATGAGCCGCTTCAAGAGCGCCAAAGATGTCAGTGACGCCATGCAGCAACTGGCAGAAGGCAAAGTGGATATCGTCATCGGCACCCACAAGCTGCTGCAGGACGACGTCAAGTTCAGCAACCTGGGGCTAGTGATCATCGACGAAGAGCACCGCTTCGGTGTCCGCCAAAAAGAACAGCTGAAAACCCTGCGCAGCGAGGTGGATATCCTGACCCTCACAGCCACGCCGATTCCGCGCACCCTGAACATGGCCGTGGCGGGCATGCGTGACCTGTCGATCATCGCCACGCCGCCGGCGCGGCGCTTATCAGTGCGCACCTTCGTCATGGAGCAGAACAACCCGACGATTAAAGAAGCCCTGCTGCGCGAACTGTTGCGCGGCGGCCAGGTGTACTACCTGCACAACGACGTGAAAACCATCGAGAAGTGCGCCGCCGACCTGGCTGAACTGGTGCCCGAAGCGCGTATAGGCATCGGCCACGGGCAAATGCGCGAGCGCGAGCTGGAACAGGTGATGGGTGACTTCTATCACAAGCGCTTCAACGTGCTGATCGCCTCGACCATCATCGAAACCGGCATCGACGTGCCGAGCGCCAACACCATCATCATTGAGCGCGCTGACAAGTTCGGCCTGGCCCAGCTGCACCAGTTGCGCGGTCGCGTTGGCCGCAGCCACCACCAGGCCTATGCCTACCTGCTGACTCCACCACGCAAACAGATGACCGACGACGCGCAGAAGCGCCTGGAGGCCATCAGTAACGCCCAAGACCTTGGCGCCGGCTTCGTCCTGGCCACCCATGACCTGGAAATCCGTGGCGCCGGTGAGCTGCTCGGCGACGGCCAGAGCGGTCAGATCCAAGCGGTCGGTTTCACCCTGTATATGGAAATGCTCGAACGCGCAGTGAAGTCCATCCGCAAAGGTGAGCAACCCAACCTCGATCAACCGCTTGGCGGCGGCCCTGAGATCAACCTGCGCGTGCCGGCATTGATCCCCGACGACTACCTGCCTGACGTACACGCACGACTGATCATGTACAAACGCATTGCCAACGCCGCTGACGAGGATGGCCTGAAAGAGCTGCAGGTGGAGATGATCGACCGCTTCGGCCTGCTGCCGGAGCCGACCAAGAACTTGGTACGCATCACCTTGCTGAAATTACAGGCAGAAAAGCTTGGCATCAAAAAAGTCGACGCGGGCCCGCAAGGTGGCCGCATCGAATTCACTGCCGACACCTGCGTCGACCCACTGACGCTGATCAAGCTGATTCAGGGTGCACCGAACCGCTACAAGTTCGAAGGTGCGACGCTGTTTAAATTCCAGGTGCCGATGGAGCGCTCGGAAGAACGATTCAACACACTCGAAGCGCTGTTCGAGCGCCTGACTCCCTCTACATAAAGGATTACCCCATGCGCGCACTCCGCAACCTGGCCCTGCTGCCGCTCATTCTACTGAGCCTGCTCAATAGCACTGCCGCCCTGGCTGATAGCCTCTACCAGGTTGAAGTCATCGTATTCCGCCAGGCCGCCACGCCGATTTCCGCCGGCCAATTGCCACCCGATAACTGGGCACAGAATGCGCTGCCAGTAGACGGTAGCAACAGTCGCACACCGGCATTGAATGCCGAAGCTGGCAAACTCAACCCGTCGAACGGCTATGAGGTTCTGCTGCACAAAGCTTGGGCCCAAAGCCTGGGTGAATCGATCAGCCGCGTCGCTATCAGCGCCGGCGACGAGCAGTTCGGTCACTTCCCGATCGAAGGCACCATCGGCCTAAAAGGTGGCCGCGTGATCGAACTAGAGAGCGACATCTGGGTTAATCAGATCGACACCAGTGGCACCATCGCGGACAGCGAACGCATCAAACAAAGCAGTCGCCTGACCAGCGGCGAATTAACCTTTGTTGATAATGGCAGCCTGGGCATGCTGATTCGCGTCAGCCTGCTCTGAACAGTCAGGCATAAAAAAGGGCCGCATTGTGCGGCCCTTTTTTGTGAATACAGGGTGACCAGCTAACTGGTCAGCACCCGTTCTAGCACGGCTTTGACCGTCCCCATCCCCTCTTCCAGGGCGCGCTCGATTTCCGCCATGGTGATCAGCGCACGGGACTTGCCAGCGGCAGGATTTACCACCAGCGCCAGGCAGGCGTAGGGCAAAGCCAGCTCACGGGCCAGTACCGCTTCCGGCATTCCCGTCATGCCGACAATGTCGCAACCATCGCGCTCCATTCGTGCGATTTCCGCAGCGGTTTCCAGGCGCGGGCCCTGGGTGCAGCCGTACAGCCCATGATTGCTGAACGCACAGTGTTCGGCAGTCAGTGCATTCGCCAGCTTGGTGCGCAGCCCAGCGTCATAGGGATGGCTGAAATCCACATGGGTGACATGCTCCAGCTCCCCCTCAAAATAGGTGTGCTCACGCCCGTAGGTGTAATCGATGATCTGGTGCGGCAGACAGAAGTGCCCGGTGCCCATGGCCGAGTGAATACCGCCCACCGCGTTCACGGCGATGATGGCCTTGGCCCCCGCCTCACGCAGCGCCCAGAGGTTGGCGCGGTAGTTAACCTGATGCGGCGGGATGCGGTGCGGATGCCCGTGACGTGCGAGGAACAACACCTCGCGGCCGGCATAGTCGCCCTTGAGCACCGCCGCAGAGGGCGCGCCATAGGGCGTGTCGATATGCAGCGCGGCCTTGATAGTCAGACCATCCAGCTTGGTCAGCCCCGTACCGCCGATAATCGCGTAAACCGTCATCCCTTACTCCTAGTCGATTAATTGCGCATCACGCAGACTGCCCAGCGCAGCCAACCAACGCGGGCTCTGCCGGTACTCAACTCCAGGAAACGCTTGCCGGCGCATGCGCGCCAAGCCTTTCGGCGGTTCCACCTTGAGACGCTGTAGGGCACTCAAGGCCAGCTCTGCCGCTGCCCGGTCGTTACATACCAGGCCCATGTCACAACCAGCAGTCAGCGCCGCCTCAATACGGCAAGCCGCATCACCCACCACATGGGCACCGGCCATCGACAGGTCGTCGCTGAAAATCACCCCATCAAAGGCCAGCTCCCCACGCAAAATTTCTTGCAGCCAACGCCGCGAAAAACCGGCAGGCTGGCTGTCCACTTGAGGGTAGATCACGTGGGCGGGCATCACTGCAGCCAACTTCTGACTCAACTGGGCAAAAGGCTTTAAATCGACTGCACGAATCTGCTCTAAGCTGCGCTCATCCACAGGGATGGCCACATGGGAATCTGCCTCAGCCCAGCCGTGCCCGGGGAAATGCTTGCCGGTGGCGGCCATACCCGCGGCGTTCATCCCGCGAATAAAAGCGCCGGCCAGCAAGGTCGCGCGCTGCGCATCGCCCTCAAAGGAACGGCTACCGACCACCGCACTGCGCTGATGATCGAGATCCAGCACCGGGGCAAAGCTCAGGTCCAAACCAGCGGCCAGCACTTCGGTCGCCATAACCCAACCGCATTGCTCAGCCAGGTGCTCGGCATTGGGGTTATCAGCCAGCGCACGCATCGCCGGTAAGCGCACAAAACCCTGACGCAGTCGCTGCACACGACCACCTTCCTGATCCACCGCCAGCAACAGGTCCGGACGAACCGCGCGAATCGCAGCGGACAGCTCACGCACCTGGCGCGGGTCTTCAATATTGCGGGCAAACAGAATCAACCCGGCCACCTGCGGCTGGCGCAGAATCTGTCGATCCTCGGCGGTCAGCCAGGTGCCGGCGATATCCAGCATCAATGAACCTTGCATGGGTGTACTCACAACTCTTCCTTAATTATGAGGCGCAGCGGCCCACTCGGGGCAGGCTGCCTCGTCAATCTGTACCGCACATTGAACCGGGACACGCGCAAAGAGTTCCAGCAGATCGCTGTTGCGCAGGCGCACACAGCCATGCGACAGCGCAACGCCCATGGGCTCGCTGTCCGGCGTACCGTGTATGTAGATATAACGGCGAAAGGTGTCGACAGCACCCAGACGATTGCGTCCAGGCTCACAGCCGCTCAGCCAGAGAATACGTGTGAGGATCCAGTCGCGACCAGGAAATTGCGCATGCAACTCCGGCGACCAAACCTCACCGGTCCAACGCCGCCCGCGCAATACAGCTGCTACTGGCAAACCCTCACCAATCTTCGCCCTGACCGTGTGCAAACCACGCGGCGTACAGCCAGACCCGTTACGTTCGCCAGCGCCATTCAGCGCAGTGGATACGCTCAAACGCAGCTGCAGCTGCCCGTTGGCAAAGCCATACAGGCACTGATCAGCGAGGGAGATATGTAGAAGATCGAGATTCGCCATGGGCGGCTAGCTTAGCGGATCGCCTCCACCAAGCCCACCCATAGCGGTCACGCTTTGCTGGGAACAGCAGGCGCTTTAGTACGTGGTTTGAGTTGAGCGCTGGCCAAAGCCTCATCAGCGAGGCCCGTTTCCGAACGCATGCCAGCGGCCAAAAATGGCACCATCAGGCGCATGACCTGCTCAATCGAAGTATTAACCCCAAAATCAGTTTCCGACATGGCTCGCAGGGCTTTGATCCCGGACATGCTGAACGCTGCGGCGCCGAGCATAAAGTGCACGCGCCAGAACAGTTCCAGAGGAGGAATGCGCGGAGCAGCTTCATGCACCAGCTGCATGTAACGGCGGAACACCTTGCCGTACACCTCTTCAAGGTACTTGCGCAGGTGTCCTTGGCTCTGGCTAAAGGCCAATCCCAACAGACGCATAAAAATTGAAAGGTCATTACCACTGCGCGGTTTTACAGCCAGCGCCTGCTCAACGAGTAGCTCAAGCAGCTCTTCGAGACTGACCTTGCTATCCGGCTTCGCCTGACGGCGGTCCAGCTCGCGCTCAAGGCTTACACAGAACGGCCCGAGAAACCGCGAGAACACCGCCTGAATCAGGGCTTTCTTTGAGCCAAAGTGGTAGTTCACCGCCGCCAGGTTGACCCCTGCCTTGCTGGTGATCAGGCGCAGCGACGTTTCGGCGAAGCCTTTCTCTGCAAAAAGCTGCTCTGCCGCATCAAGAATGCGTTCAACGGTTTCCGACTGGGCCATGACTCTTTTCATCTGAACAAACACTTGTTTGAAACATACGTTTCAGTTGCCCGGCTTGTCAAGCCGGGCAAACCATCTTGTGGCCGGGTGGTCACAGATATCCACCAAGGGCACGTGCTAACCCTAGCTAGACGCCCCATAAGAAGCCTGAGTAACAGGGCACTGCAAGACAAGGCATGAAGGTCAATTGAGTAGAGATCAGAACACAAGGATTGCCAATTGCCGATCACTGTATATAATCACAGTCACTGTACAAAAAAACAGAGCCGACCATGCTAAAACTGACGCCGCGCCAAGCTGAAATTCTCGCTTTCATCAAGCAGTGCCTTGAAGACAACGGCTACCCGCCTACCCGTGCGGAAATCGCCTTGAAACTGGGTTTCAAATCCCCCAACGCAGCGGAAGAGCACCTCAAGGCCCTGGCTCGCAAGGGTGCCATCGAAATGACCCCTGGCGCTTCACGCGGTATCCGCATTCCCGGCTTCGAGCCTAATGCTGAAGAGGACGAAGGCTTACCGGTGATTGGTCGCGTCGCTGCAGGTGCGCCGATCCTGGCGCAACAGCATGTTGAAGAGTCCTGCAAGATCAACCCAGATTTCTTCCATCCCAAGGCTGATTACCTGCTGCGTGTACGCGGCATGAGCATGAAAGACATCGGCATATTCGATGGCGATCTGCTGGCCGTACACACCACCCGTGAAGCCCGTAACGGGCAAGTAGTGGTGGCGCGTCTCGACGACGAAGTAACGGTCAAACGTTTCAAGCGTGAAGGCAACAAGGTCTGGCTGATTGCGGAAAACCCTGAGTTCGCGCCGATCGAAGTAGACCTGGAAGAACAGGACCTGATTATTGAAGGCTTGAGCGTCGGCGTTATCCGCCGCTAGTGGAGGATTTATGCAGTTCCCGCAATCACTGAACCGTACACAACTGCCTTTGTTCGATGCATTCCTGGCATCGACGGTGACACCATTATTTGCCGATAGCGCTGAGCTAACCTGGCCGGATGATGAAACAGAGGCTTTCAGTGAGCTATCGCTGCGTGGTGCAGCTGGGCACTGCCTGAACCTTCTAGCGCCGATTTTGCGTGAACTTAGTGACAACCACGATGAACGCTGGCTGACCCTTATCGCACCGCCATCAAGCCTGACCCAAGCTTGGCTACGCGACGCGGGCCTGAACCGTGAACGCATCCTGCTGCTGCATCCCCGGGGTACACAAAGTCCGCTCGAACTGGCCCAGCAGGCCCTCATGCTAGGACGCAGCCACACCGTTGTCAGCTGGCTGCATCCACTTGAGCGTCAGGCGCGGCAACAACTTGAGCAGGCCGCCCGACAGGGAAAGGCGCAAAGCCTAAATATCAGTTTGGGATAATTGGCCTCAGGTCGCACAAGGAGCGTGCGGCTTAGCCGAAAAGAGGTCTAGGCAACAAAACGCTGGCAGATCGTTGTAATTTCAGCCCCCAAGAGAACTGCAATCAATGCAGGACTCGAGGACCTTCTTCCTGCTGAAAATTATTTTCAGCCAATCGCCCCGCCATCTGTACACCCACATTGAGCATGGCTTTGGCCACCTCAACATGCTGCCCCTGCAGAAAGGCCTTGGCATCAGCAGAGAAATCCAGCACCACCAGTGATTCTTCATCCTCTGCACGACGCAGGGCGATACGCCCGTCGGGCAATTCTACAATTTCCAGGAATGATGTAGGCATTGGCTTAGCTCTCCACAATAGGTCGATAGTGTAACAGCCGACTCGGGCTCGCCCTAGTCCGCCGGTCCAATCAGCGCCTCACCACTCGCTCAAGGTTTCTCGAAACCGCTGCGCCAGAGCCTTCAGCTGCTGACGCCACGTCTCTAGCGTTTCCTGCGTCAACGGCATAACTTCGTCATCTAGGCTGACCGCGGTGATCAACGGTGTAGCGGGATCGACCTTAGCCTTCTTGCCAGCCTGCGGCGGCTGAAACAGCTCGGCATAAGCCTTGAGCAGCTGAGCAACCCAGCTGTCGGCGGACTGTGCCAGCTCGACCAGCTCACCCAGCTCCTGGCTAGGCGCCGCCTGCAATACGTCCTCAGTGAGAAAACGTTCGGCCCGTGGCGCGGCGCTGTCCGGCAAGCGGTAGTAACCGGCAATCTCATGGCACAGGCCGAGCAAGGCACCGTACAGATGAAATAACGCAGCCTCGCGCTCAGCCTGGATCAAGGCCAAGGCATTCATGCTCTGGCCTTGCTCAGCCTGGCGCCAGGATTCCAACGCCAGGCCGGTATAGAAAATTTTCTGGTTGGTGCGGGTATAGAGTTCATTGGCCATTGCGGCGCCCTCCATAACGGATTAGATAAGCATACGCGCGCAGGCCAGCGGCAAGCGCGCGTCGTGCTAAATCAGCTGTTGATCAGCTCTTGTCTTCGACTTTCCACTTGCCGCCATCATAGAACGCACGCCAGCCCGTCGGTTTGCCGTCGACTTCGGTCTGCACGTACTGCTCTTTGGTCTTGCGGCTGTAACGGATCACCGCTGCGCGACCTTGCGGGTCTTTCTTCGGTGCATCGCAAAGGAAGTGGTACTTGGGGTCGATCTCATCGCGGTGCGGAATCAGCTCGATCACTAACGGTGCACGGGTTTCGCGGTTTTTCGGGAACTGGCTGGCAGCCAGGAACAGACCCGAAGCGCCATCGCGCAGGATGTAGGTGTCGTTGACCTTCTCGCACTTGAGCTCCGGCATCTTCACCGGGTCCATTTTAGGTGGCGCCGCTTCACCGCTTTTCAGCAGTTTGCGGGTGTTCTTACACTCGCTGTTGGTGCAACCGAAGAACTTGCCGAAACGGCCGGTTTTCAGCTGCATCTGACTGCCACACTTGTCGCAGTCCAGGCTCGGACCTTCATAGCCCTTGATGCGGTACTGGCCCTGCTCCACTTCATAACCGCTGCAATCGGGGTTATTACCGCAGATATGCAACTTGCGGGTTTCATCAAGCAGGTAAGCGTCCATCGCCGTCGAGCAGATCGGGCAGCGATGCTTGCCGAGCAGCACGCGCGACTCCGACTCACCCTCGTCATCCGCGGCAATTTCGTCGCCCGGCACCAGGTTGACGGTGGCCTTGCAGCGTTCTTTCGGCGGCAGTGCATAGCCGGAACAACCGAGGAAAACCCCGGTTGATGCGGTACGAATGGTCATCGGTCGGCCGCAATCACGGCAGGCGATATCGGTCAGCGTCGGCTGGTTGGCACGCATGCCGCCCTCGCCCGCTTCAGCTACTTCAAGCTTCTTCTTGAAGTCACCATAGAACTCGTCAAGCACGTGCTTCCACTCGCGCTCGCCCTGGGCCACATCGTCCAGGTGCTCTTCCATGCCAGCGGTGAAGCCGTAGTCCATAAGGTTGGAGAAGCTTTCGGCCAGACGCTCGGTGACGATATCGCCCATCTTTTCGGAGTAAAAACGACGGTTGTGCAGTGCTACATAGCCACGGTCCTGGATGGTGCCGATAATCGCTGCATAGGTCGACGGACGACCGATACCGCGTTTCTCCATTTCCTTGACCAGGCTAGCTTCCGAATAACGCGCTGGCGGCTTGGTGAAATGCTGGCTGGGGTCGAGCTTGACCAGCTTGAGCACTTCGCCCTGATTCATTTCCGGCAATACATCGTCATCGCCCGGCTTGCTCAGCTGCGGCAATACGCGGGTGTAACCGTCGAACTTGAGAATACGGCCCTTGGCACGCAGCTCGAACTGCGCTGCCGTCACGGTAACTGTGGTCGACAGGTATTCAGCAGGCGGCATTTGGCAGGCAACGAATTGGCGCCAAATCAGCTCATACAGGCGCTCGGCGTCACGTTCCATGCCCGACAATTGAGTCGGCTTGAGGTTGACGTCGGAAGGACGGATCGCTTCGTGCGCTTCCTGCGCGCCTTCCTTGCTACTGTAGGCAATTGGGTTGGCCGGCAGGTACTTCTTGCCGAACTCGCCTTCGATAAAGCCGCGCACCATGCTCACGGCGTCAGCCGAGAGGTTGGTCGAGTCGGTACGCATGTAGGTGATGTAACCGGCCTCGTACAGACGCTGGGCCATCATCATGGTCTTCTTCACCCCAAAGCCCAGGCGGTTACTCGCGGCCTGCTGCAGGGTGGAAGTGATAAACGGCGCCGAAGGCTTGCTGCTGGTCGGCTTATCTTCACGCTTGCTGATGCTGTAACTGGAGGCTTTCAGCGTGGCCAGGGCCGCCATTGCCTGGGCCTCGTTCAGCGGCTTGAACGCAGCGCCATTCTCACGGGCCACTTCAAAGCGCACATTGGCGCCTTTGGCGGTGCCCAGGTCGGCGTGCACTTCCCAGTATTCTTCCGGAACAAACGCGCGGATCTCTTTTTCACGCTCGACCACCAACTTCACGGCTACCGACTGCACACGACCAGCAGACAAGCCACGGGCGATCTTGGCCCACAGCAGCGGCGAAACCATGTAACCCACTACACGGTCGAGGAAGCGCCGCGCTTGCTGGGCATTGACCCGGTTGATATCCAGCTCGCCAGGCTTGGAAAACGCTTCCTGGATGGCCTTCTTGGTGATTTCGTTGAACACCACGCGTTTATAGCGGCTGTCGTCACCACCAATGGATTCGCGCAGGTGCCAGGCAATGGCTTCCCCCTCGCGGTCCAAGTCGGTTGCGAGGTAGATGGTGTCAGCATCCTTGGCCAAACGGCGCAGCTCTTCGACCACCTTCTCTTTGCCGGGAAGGATCTCGTACTTGGCTTTCCAGCCATGTTCGGGATCAACCCCCATGCGCGCGAACAATTGGCGCTTGGCTTTCTCCTTGGGCGACAGCGCCGGCACTTCACCTGCAGCGGCCTTGCCACGCTTGACCGGCTCTTTGGCGGTACTCGCCGAACCACTGGTGGGTAGGTCACGGATGTGGCCGATGCTCGACTTCACCACGTACTCGTTGCCCAAGTACTTGTTGATGGTCTTGGCCTTGGCCGGGGATTCCACGATGACCAGCGATTTGCCCATGGATTGGAAAATTCCTGAAATTCGGTAAATAAATGCGGGAGGCGCTGTACTGCCTGCTAGCGCGGCACCGCTATATATAGTGGTGGTCTGGCCGAGGTCAAGCGCAGCAATGGCCCGATGTCAGCTCAAGGCCGAGTAAACAGTGCGGTTTCAGCCTCAATCAAAGCAAAGCGTGGAACCGTCTCGCCGTCCACCTCAACGCTTTCACAGAACATCTCCAGCGGCCTCACCCACAGGCCGAACTCGCCGTACAGCGCCTGATAGACCACCATCGCCTGCTCTGTTTCGGAATGTTGGGCTACGCCAAACACACGGTACTCAGGGCCTTTGTAGTGACGGTAGAGGCCGGGTTGTAGTTGCATGGGTGAATTCCTTGAAGATTTTCTGCTGATAAACAAAAACCGGGGCACTGGGCCCCGGTTTTTTCCATCTCTTACACCGGTGAAGCTTACAGGCGTTCGAAGACGGTGGTGATGCCTTGGCCGAGACCTACGCACATGGTCGACACACCGAAGGTGCCGCCATTCTGCTTCATCACGTTCAGCAGGGTACCGGAGATACGCGCGCCGGAACAACCGAACGGGTGACCCAGGGCGATGGCGCCGCCATGCAGGTTGACCTTCTCTTCCATCTTGTCGAGCACTTTCAGGTCCTTCAGCACAGGCAGGGCCTGGGCAGCGAAGGCTTCGTTGAGCTCGAAGAAGTCGATGTCATTGATGGTCAGGCCAGCACGCTTGAGGGCTTTCTGAGTCGACGGTACTGGACCGTAACCCATGATCGCTGGATCAACACCGGCCACTGCCATGGCACGAACCACTGCCATTGGCTGAATGCCGAGGTCTTGGGCGCGCTGGGCGCTCATGACGATCATGCAGGAAGCGCCGTCAGTGATCTGCGAGGACGTACCTGCAGTCACGGTGCCGCCTTTCGGGTTGAACGCAGGCTTCAGTGCAGCCAGGCTTGCCAGGGTGGTTTCCGGACGAATGGTTTCGTCGTAGTCGAACACCTTCAGGAAGCCGTTCTCGTCGTAGCCTTGCATCGGGATGATTTCATCCTTGAACTTGCCTTCGACGGTAGCTTTGTGGGCCAGACGGTGCGAACGCTCACCGAATGCGTCCTGCTGCTCACGGCTGATGCCATGCATCTTGCCGAGCATTTCAGCAGTCAGACCCATCATGCCCGAGGCCTTGGCGGCGTACAGCGACAGGTGCGGGTTTGGATCGACGCCGTGCATCATGCCAACGTGGCCCATGTGCTCCACACCGCCGATGACGAACACGTCACCGTTACCGGTCTGGATCGCCTGCACAGCAGTGTGCAGAGCGCTCATGGACGAACCGCACAGGCGGCTCACGGTCTGGCCAGCAGCTGTGTGCGGGATCTGGGTCATCAGCGACGCCATGCGCGCGATGTTCCAGCCCTGCTCCAGGGTCTGGTTAACGCAGCCCCAGATCACGTCTTCCACTTCAGCTGGATCCAGCTTGGTGTTACGTGCCAGCACGCCGCTGATCAGGTTGGCCGACATGGTTTCGGCACGGGTGTTGCGATGCATGCCGCCCTTGGAACGACCCATCGGGGTACGACCGAAGTCGACGATGACTGCATCTCTAGGATTCAGGCTCATAAATTCACTCTCGCTCTAGTCTGTCCGCGATTAACCGAAAAACTTCTGGCCGTTAGCGGCCATTTCGCGAAGCTTGGCAGTCGGGGTGTACAGCGCGCCCAGCTCGGCGTATTTGTCGGCCAGGGCAACGAACTCGGCTACACCGACGGTATCGATGTAACGCAGTGCACCACCGCGGAACGGAGGGAAGCCGATGCCGTAGATCAGACCCATATCGGCCTCAGCTGCGGTATCAACGATGCCGTCTTCCAGGCAACGCACGGTTTCCATGCACAGAGGAATCATCATGAAGTTGATGATGTCTTCATCAGTCACTTCACGCTGCTCGGTCACGATGGACTTCAGCAGGTCGTAGGCAACCGGATCAGAAACCTTCTTCGGCTTGCCGCGCTTATCCATTTCGTAGGCGTAGAAACCTTTGCCGTTCTTCTGGCCCAGGCGATCTGCTTCATACATCACGTCAACCGCAGTACGACCTTCAACAGCCATGCGATCCGGGAAGCCTTCAGCCATTACGTCACGGCCGTGGTGACCAGTGTCGATACCGACTACGTCGGACAGGTACGCCGGGCCCATTGGCCAGCCGAACTTCTCCATGACCTTGTCGATACGCACGAAGTCCACGCCGAAACCGAGCAGCTTGGAGAAGCCACCGAAGTACGGGAACAGCACGCGGTTAACCAGGAAGCCTGGGCAGTCGTTGACCACAACCGGGGTCTTGCCCATTTTCTTGGCGTAAGCAACGGTAGTAGCCACTGCTACGTCGCTGGACTTCTCGCCACGAATGACTTCAACCAGCGGCATCATGTGCACAGGGTTGAAGAAGTGCATGCCAACGAAGTTTTCCGGACGCTTGAGGGCCTTGGCCAGCAAGTTAATGGAAATAGTCGAGGTGTTCGACGCGAGGATGGCGTCTTCTTTAACCACGCCTTCCACTTCGGCCAGCACGATCTGCTTGACCTTCGGGTTCTCGACCACGGCTTCGACAACGATATCGACAGCGCCAAAGTCGCCGTAGGACATGGTCGGGCGAATAGCGGTGAGGGCTTCAGCCATCTTCGCCGGGGTCATACGACCTTTGGCAACGCGGCCGCCGAGCAGCTTGGAAGCCTCGGCCAGACCCATCTGGATACCCTCTTCACGGATATCCTTCATCAGGATCGGGGTGCCCTTGGAAGCGGACTGGTAGGCGATACCGCCACCCATGATGCCGGCGCCGAGTACGGCAGCCAGTTTTACGTCTTTGGCGATTTCGTCGTACTGCTTGGCTTTCTTCTTCAGATCCTGATCGTTCAGGAACAGGCCGATCAGGCTGGCAGCTACCGGGGTTTTAGCCAGTTTGACGAAGCCAGCAGCTTCCACTTCCAGCGCTTTGTCGCGACCGAAGTTGGCGGCTTTCTGAATGGTTTTGATCGCTTCAACCGGCGCTGGGTAGTTCGGGCCAGCCTGACCTGCAACGAAACCTTTGGCGGTTTCAAAGCACATCATCTGCTCAATCGCGTTGAGCTTGAGCTTTTCCAGCTTCGGCTGACGCT
The DNA here is from genome assembly GCF_900099645.1 of Pseudomonas peli. Classification (GTDB taxonomy): domain Bacteria; phylum Pseudomonadota; class Gammaproteobacteria; order Pseudomonadales; family Pseudomonadaceae; genus Aquipseudomonas; species Aquipseudomonas peli. The sequence goes on from NZ_FMTL01000001.1 coordinate 217,086, forward strand.
TGGCCTTGTAGTCCAGCTCGCCAGAGATGGCGCGCTTGATCAGGTCCAGGGCAGCGGCTTGCAGCTTGTCAGCGGCAACCACAGCATCCACCGCACCCATTTTCAGGGCGTCAGCAGCTTTGTTTTCTTTACCACCGGCAATCCACTCAACGGCGTTATCGGTACCGATAACGCGTGGCAGACGCACGGTGCCGCCGAAGCCTGGGTAAATACCCAGTTTGACTTCCGGCAGGCCAACTTTGGCGCTTTCGGCCATGACGCGGTAATCCGCCGCCAGGCACATCTCAAAACCACCGCCCAGGGCTATACCATTGATCGCAACCACGGTTGGAACATTGAGGTCTTCAAAATCACTGAAGATCTTGTTGGCTTCGAGGTTGCCAGCCACCAGCTCTTCATCCGGCAACTTGAAGTTGTCGACGAACTCGGTGATGTCGGCGCCGACGATAAATACGTCTTTGCCACTGGTGACAATCACGCCCTTGATCGAACCATCGGCCTTGATCGCATCAACAGATTGACGCAGTTCATTGAGGGTAAGACGGTTGAATTTGTTGACGGATTCACCCTTGAGGTCGAAATTCAATTCGACGATGCCACTCTCAAGAGCCTTAACCGTGATGGCTTTACCTTCGTAAATCATCAACTGATCTCCACGGTATGGAAGCTGAACAGTACACATCGGAGCCAACCAGCAAGCTACTCCACGGCATAGCCGTCTCAGAGTAGCCCCAATCAGCCTGGCACACCCACCGACGCGATAATCGGGCTGTAAAGGCGGTGCCTTTGAAGGCAAACGCTCAATTCATACGCCCGTTTGATTTGGGTGTGCACACCTTCAAGGAAAAGCCCCTACTTGTCAATTGGCCTGTAGTGACTGCTTGGGCGTACAAAAAATTACGTTCCAGCATCTGCCGACGCACAGATTACTCTGCAGCGAAAACGCCGCTATCCGCAGCGATATGCCGGCAGTTCCCCAACTATACGAACAGAAGTGTGATCCAGCGCATACCTAGCAAAATGATTTAGCTGCAGGTACAGTCGTCTCAATACGGCCGTTTTAGACCGCCCGTAGCCAAAACAAAAACAATTAGAGCCCAATCAAGGGCGCACGGAGTTTCCCCATGTCGAGCCGCATGCTTGCCATTGCTTTGAGCACCCTGCTCGCAATCACCCTCCCCCTTTTCAGCGCCGCAACCCAGGCTGCAGATGCCGCCACCAGCCTGCTGAAATTGCACCAGATACGCCTGGCTGCGCAAAAATCGCTTGGTGACTTTTACATGTTTAACGGCATGGAAGGCGATCAACGTTACGCACGCATGATCAACGACTCGCTGAGCGAAGTGAACAACCATATGACGGCGCTGGCCGACATGCCCGGTGAAGGCTCAAAAGCACTGCGCTCGCAGCTCGACCAGCAGTGGAAGGGTTACCAAATTGATCTCAATAACCTGATCAACGCACTGAAAAGCCAAGGCTATACCGACCTTCAGCCGGTGGCTGACCTGGCGGGTCGCAACCAACAACTGATGGCTCTCAGCCAAGAGCTGTACACCAAGATCCAGCAGGAAGGCAGCTACAGCGTGCCGACACTGACCCAACGCAGCCGCGAGCAAAGCATTCTGATGCAGGGCATTGCAGTGGATTACGCCTCACGCAGCGCCTCTGTAGGCGCTACGTTTATGGGTGGCGGCGATGCACGACCGATTGAGGAGCTGGTCAGTGAGTTCGCCAGCAAGATGGCGGCACTGGAGAAGGACCCGAAGAACACACCGCAGCTCAAGCAATCTTGGGAAAGTGTGGCCACCAAATGGCGCTATATTGAAAAGTCGCTGATCAACTACAACGAGAACAGCGTGCCGTTTCTGGTTAACAAGTACTCCAACACCATCATTCAAGGCATTGAGCAGATTTCCGGCCAGTACGCGGCCGCCAACCTCTGATCGCGACCACCGCCATACGCATTCATTTTACCGGCCTGCCTGGCCGTACTCCGGCCCAGTGTTCGCACTGGGCCTTCTTTTATTCAGGCTTTGGCCTGGAGAAACGCGACAATTGCCTCCAGCGCCTCGCCAGCACCCCGCTCTCCCCAGCAGACCGACAGCATCTGATCGGTTGCCTCAACCTTGAACGCGTCCGCCGGTAAGGTCTGCAATTGCGCCAGCAGGACTTGATCGGCACATGGTTCGCGCCATTTATTCACCCACTGCCCCGGTTCCATCTGCCAGTAGCACCAACTATCGACTTGGTCGCGCTTGCGCGCCCGGTGGTATTGCGGACAGGCGTGCGGTGGCTGACGCAACAGCCAATGCGGCCATTCCTGGCGCGACAACTGCATTGCCACGCCCATACGCCGCGCCTGCAGACGCACATCCATCTGCCCACGCTGATGGCGCGAGGGCACCAGCCAGGCCAGCGGGCTGAGCAAAAAAGCCAGGAGCAAAAGCAGAAACCAGGGACTCATATCGTTATCTCACCGGCAAAAGCCTGTCATCAGCGCTCAGGACGGCCATACTAAAAGCATTGATCCACTTGCAAGGAGAGTTACCCCATGCCCTACCAGCACATTCTGGTCGCCGTCGACCTTACCGAGGAATGCGACCCGGTGATGCACCGCGCGCTGAAACTGGCCGCCAGCAGCGGGGCCGCATTGTCTGTGGTGCATATCGTCGAGCCCATGGCCATGGCATTTGGTGGCGATGTACCAATGGACCTATCGATGCTGCAACAGCAACAGTTCGACCAGGCCCGCGAGCGCCTGGACAAATTTTCCGGCAAGTACCCAGACCTTAGCGCCGAGCATCGCCATCTGGCCTACGGCCAACCGCGCCAGGAAATTCATCGCCTGGCGGAAGAACAGCAATGCGACCTGATCGTTGTCGGCAGCCACGGCCGTCATGGTCTGGCGTTGCTACTGGGCTCGACGGCCAATGACGTACTGCACGGCGCGCCTTGCGATGTGCTGGCCGTACGCCTGAAAAAAGCCGAATAAAGCGAGCGATGGGTGAATAACGCGGCTGCGTTATTCACCGCTATCGGGTGAGCTCATGACCAATGGGCGAATCTTCTGCAGCTGGGTTTCCAGCGAATAGGTCATGCTCGAGGCCATGGAGAAGAAGGTGAGAAACGCCTTGAGGTTGGAATCACCCTCGCAGGTGGCATGAATACGCTGCCAGAACGCCTGATTCACCAGCTGCAACTGCTGGAACATCCGCACCAGCCCCTTCAACTCCCAATCCGCAGCACGCCCTTCACGCAGGTTGAAATACTGCTGCGTCAGGTACAACGACACCGTGCGCAAAATGAACTCTTGGCTATTGGCAAACGGCAGATGGTGTTGCGCCATGGGTTTGAGCTTACCCAGCACTGGGCAGGCACTGGTGGCCATGATCACCCCGAGCAGTGCACGCAAGCCCTCTTCCAACCCCACCAGCTTGTTGTACTCGCGTTCTGGCGTGCGCACCCACACTGCTACTTTCTTGAACGCCGGCAGCCCTTGGAAATCCTCGATGACCCGATGCAGGTCAACAGCAGCAGGACAGTGACTGAAGTTATCCTTACTCAAGGGGCAGTTACTGCACTGCTGATACTCCAGGCGTGTCCAGGCTGGTGCGCTTTGCGCAACCTCTACTTCATAGACTCGGTTCAGCTCGATCCTGTAGCTGAACTGATGATTGTCGTCGAGAGTGATGCGGTACTCGATGGCCATGACTGTCTCCGCCAGAAGTCTCAAAATCCTGTTTGAGCACGTTTCCTAATACCGTGGGTTAGCTTTCCAGCTCAGCCCAACGCTCGACCAATTGCTCCAGTTCCAGCTGCACGGCCTGCAGCTTCGCCAACACTTCGGCGGTTTTTTCTGCCGGCTGCTGATAGAAGCTCGGCGAGCCGATCTGCTCCTGCAAGCTGGCAACCTGGCCTTCCAGCAGATCAATCTGCCCTGGGATGGCTTCGAGCTCTCGTTGCAGCTTGTAGCTGAGTTTTTTCTTGCTCACCTCGGCCACAACAGGCTCCGCTGCAACGGGTGCCGGGACCACTGCTGAGGCTAGTTCAGGCTTACCGGCTTTGCTCTCTCCGACGCCAAGCAAACGCGGCGAACCGCCCTGCCGCAGCCAGTCCTGATAGCCACCCACGTATTCGCGCACCAGACCTTCACCCTCAAACACTAGGGTGCTGGTTACCACGTTGTCGAGAAATGCCCGATCGTGACTGACCATCAGCACGGTGCCTGGGAAGGTCAGCAGCACTTCCTCAAGCAACTCCAGGGTTTCCACATCGAGGTCGTTGGTCGGTTCGTCCAGCACCAGCAAGTTGGCCGGTTTGCTGAACAGCTTGGCGAGCAAGAGGCGTGCCCGCTCACCACCGGACAACGCTTTGACCGGCGTGCGCGCACGCTGCGGACTGAACAAGAAGTCACCCAGGTAACTCAGCACGTGGCGGTTTTGCCCATCAATCTCGATAAAGTCGCGGCCTTCGGCGACGTTGTCGATCACGGTCTTTTCTAGGTCAAGCTGGTGACGCAATTGGTCAAAATAAGCCACATCAATGCGAGTGCCTTCGGCCACTTCACCGCTGGTGGGCTGCAAGCCGCCGAGCATCAGCTTGAGCAAGGTGGTTTTGCCGGTGCCGTTGGCGCCAAGCAGACCAATGCGGTCGCCGCGCTGCAGCACCATGGAGAAGTCCTTGATCAGGAACGGGCCGCCTGGATGCGCAAAACTGACGTTTTCCAGCACCATCACCTGCTTGCCGGACTTCTCGGCGGTTTCCAGCTGGATATTGGCCTTGCCGGTGCGCTCACGGCGCTCGCTGCGCTCTACGCGCAGTGCTTTGAGGGCGCGTACACGTCCTTCGTTACGGGTGCGGCGGGCCTTGATGCCTTGGCGAATCCACACCTCTTCCTGAGCCAGGCGCTTGTCGAACAGCGCGTTGGCCGTCTCTTCAGCGGCCAATGCGGCTTCCTTGTGCACCAGAAAGCTCGCGTAGTCGCCGTTCCAATCGATCAGGCCGCCACGGTCCAATTCAAGGATGCGTGTGGCCAGATTCTGCAGGAAAGAACGGTCGTGGGTGATAAACAGAACTGCACCCTGGAAATCCGCCAAGGCTTCTTCCAGCCAGGCAATCGCACCGATGTCCAAGTGGTTGGTGGGCTCATCGAGCAGCAGCAAATCGGGCTCGGAAACCAACGCCTGAGCCAGCAGGACGCGGCGACGCCAGCCGCCAGAGAGCTCGGCCAGTGTCTTGTCAGCCGGCAGCTGCAAGCGGCTCAATGTGCTGTCGACCAGTTGCTGCAAGCGCCAGCCGTCACGGGCTTCGAGGTCTTGCTGCACATGCATCAACTTGTCCAGATCAGCTTCGGTGACACAGTTCTGCGCCAGGTGATGGTACTGCGCAAGTAACTCGCCCACGCCGTCCAGACCCTGAGCGACCACATCAAATACGGTGCGATCGTCAGCCACCGGCAATTCCTGCGGTAACTCACCAATTTTCAGCCCGGGTGCACGCCAAACAGCGCCGTCATCCGCCTTCTGGTCGCCCTTGACCAGCTTCATCATGCTCGACTTACCGGTGCCGTTGCGGCCGATGATGCACACCCGCTCGCCACGGGCGATCTGCCAAGACACCTTGTCCAAGAGCGGCATTGCGCCGTAAGCCAGGGAAATATCGGTGAACTTGAGCAGGGTCATGGCACGCCTCAACAAAAAACGACAGGTGAAAGCCGGTTTAACCGCAACCGAGCAACGGGCTTCGTTGCATCCAGGGCACAGCGGCAACCTGAAACACCCAAAAAATCATCTATGGCTGCCGGAAGCACCCACAAAACAGGGCGCGCATTCTAACCGAGAAGCGCATCGACCAAGCAGGCAATTTCAACGGTGCACGCAGTAAATTCCGCTGCGATTCCTGGCGCACCTGGCGCCAAGCCCTCTAGCACGCTTACCCAGGCTAAAACAGCGGTGAGCGCGATCAATTACGCGTTGAAACGCATTGCACCTTCACCGCCCATAGGCAAACGACTAAGCTAGGGCCATATGCACTATTTGCCTGGAAGTGTCATGCGCGGTCCCCTGTTCAGCTTGCTGTCCTGCCTGTTGGTTTCCACCTTGAGCGTCTCTGCAGCGCAGGCCGCTACCCTGACGCAACAACGTCAATATTACGATCAAGCCAAAGCTGCACTGGCCAAAGGCGACAAAGGCCCTTACCAGCGCTATGCCAGTGCTCTACGTGATTACCCGCTGGAGCCTTACCTGGCGTATGACGAGCTGACCGCCCGGCTGAAGTGGGCCAGCAATGACGAAATCGAGAAATTCCTCGCCGAGCATGGCGACCTGCCGCAAATCAGCTGGATGAAGCTGCGCTGGCTGCGCTGGCTGGCTGAGCGTGGCGAGTGGCAAACCTTCATTAATTACTACGACCCGAAGCTGAATTTCACTGAGCTTGACTGTTTGTATGGCCAGTACCAGCTGAGCCACGGCATGCGCGCCGAAGGCAACGCCACCGCCGAGAAACTCTGGCTGGTGGGCAAATCACAGCCCAATGCCTGTGACCCGCTGTTCGCAATGTGGGCCGCAGAAGGCCAACTCACCGAACAGAAGCGTTGGCAGCGCGCCAAGCTAGCAGCCGAAGCGCGTAACTACGGCCTGGTCACCCACCTGATCAAGACGATGCCAACCTTGGGCAACCAGGGCCAGCGCCTGCTAGAAGTAGCGCAGAAGCCTGAGTTGCTGAAGCAGACCTCGCGTTTTACCCAAACCGACCCGGCCATGGCCGATGTAGTTGGCCTGGGCCTGCGCCGCCTGGCCCGCCAGGACCCGGAAAGCGCACTCAAGCTGCTCGATGGCTACGCCCAACGGATGAAGTTCTCCAGCGACGAGCAGGTGGCTATTGCCCGCGAAATCGGCCTGACCCTGGCCAAGCGCTTCGATTCCCGCGCTCTACATGTCATGGCCAAGTACGACCCCGAGTTGCGGGACAACACCGTCAGCGAATGGCGCGCCCGCCTGCTGCTGCGCCTGGGCCGTTGGGATGAGGCTAACCAGCTGACGCGCCGGATGCCTGCGGAATTGGGCAACACCAACCGTTGGCGCTACTGGCAGGCGCGCAGCCTGCAACTGGCGCAGCCCAACAGCCAAGAACCGAAAGCGCTGTACCAGGCACTGGCCAAGGAACGTGACTTCTACGGCTTTATGGCCGCCGATCAGGTGCAGGCGCCCTATCAACTGAACAATAAGCCACTGGCCCTGAGCCCACAGACCATCCAGAAGGTGCGTAATTCGGCAGCGATTCGCCGTGCCCTGGAGTTCCACGCCCGGGGTCAGGTCGCCGATGGCCGGCGCGAGTGGTACAACGTCAGCCGCTTGTTCAGCCGCGATGAGATGGTTGCCCAGGCGCGCCTGGCCTATGAGATGGGCTGGTACTTCCCGGCCATCCGCACCATCAGCCAGGCACAGTATTGGGACGATTTGGACGTACGCTTCCCCATGGCGCACCGCGAACACTTGGTGCGTGAAGCGAAAAACCGCGACATCCATTCCAGCTGGGTATTTGCAGTCACCCGCCAGGAAAGCGCCTTTATGGCCGATGCCAAATCCCACGTCGGCGCCATGGGTTTGATGCAGCTGATGCCAGCCACTGCCAAGGAAACCGCCAAACGTTTCGGCATTCCGCTGTCATCGCCACAGCTGGCCTACCGTCCGGAAGTCAATATCCAACTGGGTGCGGCCTATCTGAGCCAGATCTACGGCCAGTTCAACGGCAACCGCGTGCTCGCCTCTGCGGCCTACAACGCCGGTCCAGGGCGCGTACGGCAGTGGCTGCGCGGCGCGGACCATCTGTCGTATGACGTGTGGATCGAGAACATCCCGTTTGATGAAACCCGCCAGTACGTGCAGAACGTGCTGTCCTACTCGGTGATCTACGGCGAGAAGCTCAACGCGCCACAGCCACTGGTGGCCTGGCACGAGCGTTACTTCGACCAGTAACAGCTTAATAGGCACGCTCCACTGCAACGGTTGAGCGTGCAGCGCTGTTTACTCCAACACCTGCACCGGCATATCTAGACGCAGCTGCCCTTTGCCACAGGCGATCAGGTTCTGCCCGAAATACACCTCGCCTTCATGCTCACGGTAGGTTTTCAGGGTAGCCAGCGGTTCGCGATCAGCGCTGCGCTCGCCCGTCTGCGGGTCGAGGGTGGTCATGATGCAGCGCGAGCAGCCCTTGACCACACGAAACTCCAGATCACCAATACGGATGCGCTTCCAGCCGTCTTCGGCATAGGGCTCACTGCCACTGACCACCAGGTTCGGGCGAAAACGCAGCATCGGCAACGGTCGACCGATGCGCGCCGAGAGGTCATCCAACGACGCCTGACCGATCAGCAGTAAAGGAAAGCCATCGGCAAACGCCACCTTGTCGCCAACCTCGGCATACGCCGTATCGACCTGCCGCGCCCGCGGTTCTGAGACCTGAACCAGACGGCATGCACGGCCAAGCAATTGGCTAAGCCAATGCGCCGCCTGATCACCGGCGTCCGGCACCTGCAAACTGTCGCGCCAGATGGTCACACCGCGCAGCGGCGCACTGTCACCAGGCACTGCTACCTGCAGATCAGCCATGCCCGGTGCACTCAGTTGCAGGTGCGTACTGCCCAGCCAGCGCGCCTGCAGCTGAGTCATGTGTGCAAGCAAGCGTTGCGTAAGGAAGCGTCCAGATTCAGCATCGACTACCATCCAGCGGCGATCACCCTGCACGCCCAAAGCGTCCAGCATCGTTTCGCGCAGGGCTTCGCCCGCCGCCGACTTCAGTGGATAACGGTACAACCCGGAGAGATGCAACATGAGTCCAGCTTCCGTTTGGCAAAACGCACTTATACGAGCAACCCGACGTACCTACAAGCCCGCTTTGACCCTGCCGCTACTGGTATTGCTAAGCGCTTGCAGCGGTACTGCGCCGGATAACCTGGGCATCCATGATGGACAACTGAGCGCCTGTCCAGACTCACCGAACTGCGTAAACAGCCAGGCCAGCGATGCGCGACACGCCATTGAACCGCTGCCACTGCAAGGTACCGCCGAAGAAACCCAGGCACGCCTTAAGGCGCTACTCAGTGCAGAGCCACGCGTGAGCGTGGTGGAGGAGGCTCCGGGATATTTGCGCGCCGAATTCAGCAGCAAGCTGATGCGCTTTGTCGATGATGTGGAATTTATGATCGGTGCGGCCGAAGTGGATGTGCGCTCGGCATCGCGCCTGGGCTACGCGGATTTCGACGTTAACCGCGAGCGCATTGAACACCTGCGCCAGCGGCTAAGCGAATAAACAGAAGGTGCATGCCAGCCTGACGCCCGCGTCAGGCTTATTCCTCGGGGTGCAGCAGGGCCAGACGCTGGTGCACCACATCCACCAGTTTGTCCGGCTGGAATTTGGAGAGGAAGTTGTCGCAACCGACCTTCTTAACCATGGCCTCGTTAAAGCTGCCTGACAGCGAGGTGTGCAGTACCACGTACAAGTCCTTGAGACGTGAATCGTTGCGAATTTCGGTGGTCAGGCGGTAGCCGTCCATCTCCGGCATTTCCGCATCAGTGATCACCATCAGCAGCTTTTCATGCACATCGACGCCGGCATCAGCCCAGCTCTTCAGCAGGTTAAGGGCACGCAAGCCATCACTGGCGGCATGGCAACGGATATCCAATTGCGCCATGGTGCCCTTGAGCTGACTCATAGCCACGTTGGAGTCATCCACCAGCAGCACTTCGCGTCCTTTGGCATGCTCCAGTAACGGATCGGCGAGTTTTTCCGGAGAGACCTTGGTGCTCATCGGGCTGATTTCCGCCAAGACTTTTTCCACGTCGATCACTTCGACGATCTGGTCTTCAACCTTGGTGATGGCGGTCAGGTAATGCTGACGCCCGGCGCCACCGGGTGGCGGCAGGATGGATTCCCAATTAAGGTTGAGGATGCGTTCAACCCCACCGACCAGAAAAGCCTGCACCGAGCGGTTGTACTCAGTGACGATAATGGTGCTGCGCTCATCCGGCACAATCGGGCGCATGCCGATGGCCTGGGACAGATCGATCACTGGCAGCGTCTGCCCACGCAGGTTGACCACCCCACAGACAAAACGATGACGCTGCGGCATCAGGGTCAGCTTGGGCATTTGCAGGACTTCCTGAACCTTGAAGACGTTGATCGCAAACAGTTGCCGACCCGCCAGGCGGAACATGAGAATTTCCAAGCGGTTCTCACCCACCAGCTGGGTGCGTTGATTCACTGAGTCGAGAATGCCGGCCATCATGCGCTCCTGTTCACTTATCGATCTAGCCTAGCTCAAATAGCCATACCCGGGTGTATCGGCCATCTGCCGTGCATCTGAAGGCAGATGGCGCAGCGCCATCATGCGATAAGCGCGGCGACTAGGCCAGTCAGGCGGCAGAAGCCGCTCGACTTATTCAACCAGCAGCGGCGAGTCTTCCGGCAAATGCACACGTAACGCCTTCGGCCTGGCCGCGAACCGCAGTTTGCGGCTTTCCATCGGCTCACCGTCAAGGTTGAGATCCAGGCCTTCGGGGACTTCGACTTCCAGCCAAGGCAGCCGTGCGCTGAGGGCTACACTCTGCAGGCCATTGATTCCGCCAGACAGCAGCGTACCGAGGGTGCCTACCACATCCGCTGCCGCCGGCACGATGCAGACATCCAACAAACCATCGTTGACTCGCGCCTGCGGGCATAGCACATGCCCACCGCCGGCCTGTCGGCCATTGCCGATGCCGAGCGCGAGAAACTCGCCTTCCCACTGAAAATCCGGTCCGGTAAAGCGGCCAAACGACGATTGCACTTCGGCAAAACGGGTCAAGCCCGTCAAAAAATAAGCCGCACCGCCGAGCATGCGTTTGAGGTCTTCCGACGTGTTGGCGGTGACGTTAGAGCCAAAACCGCCCGTGGCCATATTGAGGAACACCTGACCATCCACTTCGCCCAGATCGATCGGCTGCGCCGGTATATCCAACAAGCTCAAAGCAGCCAGTGGCTCGAGCGGAATACCGGCCGCACGCGCAAAATCATTGGCTGTACCCAACGGCAACAGCGCCAGACTGGCCTTGGTTTTTGCCAACGCCATAGCTTCAGCCACGTCACGCAGAGTGCCATCACCACCGCCGGCAATAAGGGTTGGGTAGCCCGCCTGCAATGCCTCGTTGACCAGACGCTGTGCATCGCCACCCTCCCAGGTGACCCGCACATCCACTTGCCAGCCCTCTTCACGACGCGCCTGCACCGCAGCGCGCACCTCGGCATTGAGAGCTTGCTTGCCATGCAGGATCAGCAGCGCTTTACGTTCTTGCATTCACAGCATCCTTTCACGTTTCAACACAAAGATTCAGCAACAGGGCATGAGGTTGCACCAGCCGGCTGGTGACGAAATAAACATCAGCTAAATAGATTATTAAGCTCAATATTTACGCATTTTTAATCGTATTGATTTATTGGATCATCCTTACATCGCCAATGAACACCGCCGCTGAAAGCCGGTGCTCCTTAAATGAGGATATGCAGATGATCGACGTACGCCCCTTCGCCGAGCTCGGCGGTGCCCATCACGGTTGGCTGAATGCCCGCCATCATTTTTCCTTTGCCGAATACTATGACCCAGCGCGCATGAACTGGGGGCCGCTGCGGGTCTGGAACGATGATGAAATCGCGCCGCACACCGGCTTTCCGACCCACCCGCACCGCGACATGGAAATCATCACCTATGTACGCCAAGGGGCCATCACCCACAAGGACAACTTGGGTAACCATGGCCGTACCGAAGCCGGTGATGTGCAAGTGATGAGCGCCGGCACCGGGATTGCCCACAGCGAATACAACCTGGAAGACACCACCACCAAGATCTTCCAGATCTGGATTCAACCCAACCAGTCGGGCCTACCGCCGTCCTGGGGCGCCAAGCCGTTCCCTAAAGGTGAGCGCGCCGGCACCTTCGTCACCCTGGCCAGCGGCTTTGCCGAAGACCAGGACGCCCTGTCGATCCGTACCAATGCGCGGATGGCCGCAGCCACCCTACAAGCGGGCCAAAGCACCGAGTATCCGATTGGTGCTTCTCGCAAGGCTTATCTGGTGGCCGCCAGCGGCAGCATTGAGGTCAACGGCGTTAGCGCCCAGGCCCGTGACGGTGTGGCAGTCAGCGATGTAGAAGTGATCCGGGTGACGGCCATCGAAGACAGCGAAATCATCCTGGTGGATGTGGCATAGCCAGCAGAGATGGCTTAGCGGCGCAGCAGAACCTGTGCGCCGCTAAGCGGCTTTACGCCGGATACCCAGTAATCTTGCGAATGGTCTGATACAGCGGCTTCAGCTGCTTGTACATGCGCTGATAAACCTGGGTGTACAGCTGCTGATAGGTGCGCTGCGCCTCCGCATTAGGCTCGAACACCTGGCCCACCCGGGTCATCGCGGCAATGGCTGTTGGGTAATCCGGGTGCAGGCCCAGCCCCACCGCGCAATTGATCGCTGCGCCCAGACCGCTGGTTTCATACAGATGCGGACGCTCGGCAGGCAGGCCAAAGATGTCGGCCGTCAGCTGCATCGCCGCATCGCTCTGTGAACCACCACCAGAAACGCGCAGGCGGTTGATGCGCGTGCCCGAACGCTTCTCGATCTTCTCCTTGCCCTGGCGCAGGGCATAAGCCAAGCCTTCAAGAATTGCCCGGTAGATGTGCGCGCGGGTGTGCACGTCGCCAAAGCCGATGATCGAGCCTTTGGCCTCCAGACCAGGTTCGCGGATGCCCGGCGACCAGTAGGGTTGCAGCATCAGGCCCATGGAGCCAGCCGGCACGCTGTTGACCAGCTCATCGAACAGCGCCTCAGGCTCTACGCCAAGCTCCTTGGCCCGCTGCATCTCACGCAGGCCAAACTCCTGCTTAAACCAACTGACCATCCAGAAACCGCGATAAATCATCACCTCGGTGTTGAAGTGATCAGGAATCGCCGACGGGTATGGCGGAATCAGCGGAATGGTTTCCAGGTAATTACTGCGCGTGGTGTTGATGGTCGCCGTAGTGCCATAGGACAGGCACGCCGTGCTCGGCTCCGCGCCACCGGCGCCGAGCACCTCACAGGCCTTGTCGGCACCCGCTGCAATCAGCGGCAGGCCTTCAGGAATCCCGGTATGTCGGCTGGCAGCCGCCGTGATGTGGCCGAGCAATTCGCCAGGCTTGCACAGCTCCGGCAACTGCCCGCGACGCACCGGCATGGCCTGCCATTTCCAGTCGCCGGGCTTGGCCCACTGCAGTCGTTTGTAGTCGAACGGCAGGTATGCCACACAGCTGGTCAGGGAATCGACAAACTTTCCGCACAGCCGGTGAGTAAGAAAGCCCGAGAGCAGCAGCACCTTGTGGGTATTGGCCCAGATCTCCGGCTGGTTCTGCACGATCCAATTGACCTCGGCCTGGGCGCGAAAGTAATCCACCGTGGCCTGCAAACCCGCCAGCTTGAACAGCCAACCCCAGGGCCCGGTGATCCGCCCTTCGACCTTGGCCTGACGCTGATCGAGCCAGAGCATCGCGGGTCTCAGCGGTTGGCCTTGCGAGTCAACATTGATCAGGGTGCCACGCTGGGTGGTGAGTGACACACCCTTGATCAGGCTACGATCGATATCCACCTGCTGCCACAGCTGCGCGCAAGCCTCACCGAGGCTGGCCCAGTAGTATTCCGGATCCTGCTCGGCCCAGCCGGGTTGCTTGGAGTAGTAAGCCTCAAGTTCCACCTTGCCCTTGGCGAGCAGATTGCCCTGAAGATCAAACAACAGCGCCCGAATGCTCTGGGTGCCATTGTCGATAGCCAGCAGATAACTTTTCTCGCTCAAGACGCCGTCCTTACTCGTGATCCATCTTCCGCCGGCAGGCTGTAGCAACGCTGCCAAAGTTGCCGATACGCCTGTTCTTCCTCTTGCCAGCGCTCGTCATCCCACCCCAGGCGGGCCTGACACAGCGCACGGATACGCGGCAGTTCGGCCCCCGCGCCGCACGCCAACAACAGGCCCAAACGGGTGCGGCGCAGCAGCAGGTCATCCAGGTGTAACACCAGTTCCTGCTCGGCTGCCCAGGCCAGTTCGGCCCACAGCGTGTCCGTGCCGGAAACCTGCTCGACACCCAGCTCATCGAGCAACGCCAGTACTCGCGGCAGCGCCCGACCATAACGACCCATCAGGCGCTTCTGCTGAACCGGGCTTAACTGCGGCATCGGCTGCTGCGGTAAGGCGACAAAGGTCGCCGCGCCCTGATCATCCAGCGTACGGCCAACCATCGGCGCGCAAACCTGCAGCACTTCCAGCGCCAACAGGCGGAAAGTGGTCAGCTTGCCGCCGGCCAGGGTCACGCAACCGGGCTCAACCCACAGCGCATGTTCGCGTTTTTCATCCGAAGGTTTGCGCCCTTCACTGCCATCCGTGACCACCGGGCGCACCCCGGCCCAGGTCGACAACACATCCGCCGCGTTGATCGCGGCAGCAGGAAACTGCTGGCCACAGGCGGCCAGCAGGTAGTCCACTTCATCCGGGCTGATTCGCGCTTCTTCAGCTAATGGCGCCGGGTGATCCAGGTCGGTGGTGCCAATCACAGTCGCGCCTTCCCAGGGGAAGACAAACACCGGACGCTTGTCCGCCGCATGCATAAAGCTAAACGCATGAGCCACGGAAAGGCGCCAGGCCGGCACCAGCAGGTGGCTGCCGCGCAGCGGACGGATATGCTCCAGCCCAGTTTTCTGCCGCAGCTGATCGGCCCAAGCACCTGTGGCCTGTGCCACCGCGCGGGTCTTGAAGCGATACTGCAGGCCGCTTTCACTGTCTTCGGCGAGCAGGCCAGTAACGCGCCCGTCTTCGCGCCGCAACTCGACTACGCGCATGCCGTTGAGCGCTTCGCCGCCCTCGGCGCGGGCCTCACCCAGCACGCGCTGTACCAGGCGCGCATCATCGGTGACCGCATCGAAAAAGCGCGTGCCGCCAAGCAGGCCGTCTTCCTTCAGACCTGGGGCCAGATAACGCAGTTGCTGCAACGGGTAGTACAGGTGATTGCGCTTGCCGGCCAGGGCGTCGTACACCGCCAGCAGCCCGCCGAACACTCGCGGGCCGGGAAAGCCGCCCTGGTAATGCGCCATGATAAAACTCAATGGGTCGACCAACCCCGGCGCTTCCTGCAGCAAGCGCTCGCGCTCGCGCACCGAATCGCGGGTCAGGCCGAACTGGCCCTTGGCGATATAGCGCAATCCCCCATGCACCATCTTCGAGGAGCGGCTGGAGGTGCCCCAGGCAAAGTCGCGCTGCTCCAGCAGCAGGCATTTCCAACCGCGCCGCGCCGCTTCACGCAAAATTCCGGCACCGCTGATGCCGCCGCCGACGACGATCAGATCCCAATCACGCGCCGCCAGTTCGGGCAAGGCCTGTTCACGCCAGGCGGCGTTCCACTGGCTCATCATCAATCCTGCAGCAACACGCCAGGTGCTAGGCGCTGCTCAGGGTCGAAATGCCCAGCCAGCGCCTTGAGGGTCGCCATACCCAGCTCGCCCTTCTCCACCGGCAGGTAAGGCGCGTGATCGCGGCCGACGCCGTGCTGATGACTGATGGTGCCGCGGTTCTCGGCGATAGTCAGGCTGGCGGCATGCTTGAGCTTCTGCCAGCGCGCCATGGCCTCGGCGTAGTTCGCACCTGGGCGGAACACGTAAGTGGTGTAGATGCTCGAGCCTTCGTTGTAGACGTGGGACAGGTGGGTAAACACATGCACCTGCTCGCCCTCTTCGCTCAGGCCGGTGCGCAGGCTGGTTTCGACCTTGTTCAGCAGGTTATCGACATTGCTCCAGTCGGTGGCGGTTTCCAGGGTGTCCACCGCATAGCCAGCGGCCCACAGGCCGTGGCGCAAGTAGGGGAAACGGAAGCGGTTTTCTGCCCATTTCTTGCCCAGCAAGGTGCCGGTAAATACGCCACCAAAGCTCTTCAGCAACTTCTTCGCCTGCTTCAGCGAGGCGGCATTCTGCGTACGGCTGCCGGTAACGCCGAAGGTCAGCATGCACTTGCCCTCGCCGGCGCCGCGCAGGGCCAGGTATTTCTCCAACCAGGCGATTTGCTGCGGATGGCCGGCCAGGGCCAGCTGGGTTTTGGTCTCAATGGCGTTGGACAGACGCAGCATCGACAACGGCACACGCGCCTGGGCCAAGCTGCGAATGGCGCTCAGCGCCTGCTGCCAGTTGGGCAAAAATACCGCGTAGAAATTTTCCTGCTCGGCCAGGCGGGTGATGCGTACCTTGACCTCGGAGATGATGCCGAAGCGCCCTTCCGAACCCATGAGGATTTCGCGCAGGTCTGGCCCCGCGGCAGAGGCCGGGAAGGTCGGAATTTCCAGGGTGCCGGCGAAGGTCTCAACCTTGCCGCCGGCAAACAGCTGCTCGATACGTCCGTAGCGCAGCGATTGCTGCCCGCTGGAACGGCTGGCGACCCAGCCACCCAAAGTCGACAGCTCCCACGACTGCGGAAAATGACCCAAGGTGTAGCCCTGCGCACGCAGCTGGCTTTCCACTTGCGGACCATTGGCGCCAGGGCCGAAGGTGGCAATCAGGCTGTCGTGGTCGATCTCGATCAGCTTGCTCATGCGCGCCAGCGACAGGGTCAGCACCGGTTTGTTGCTGGCCTGTGGGTTGATATGACCGGCCACCGAGGTGCCACCGCCGTAAGGAATGACGATCAGGTCGTGCTGGCTGGCCCAGGCCAGCAACTCGCGGACCTGCGCAGCGCTTTCCGGGTAGGCCACGCCATCGGGAAACACGCCAAAATCGCCGGAACGCATCGCCAGCCAGTCCGGCAGGCTCTGGCCGCGGGCGTGACGCACGCGGTCTTCGGCATTCAGGCAAATCAGCGGGTGGGCCTGCAGACGCGAGGCCGGCACCTGTGCCAGAACCTGCTCCAGGCTGGCATCGGCCAGCAACTGACCCGAGCCGACCAGTTCGGCAAGAAAAGCCTCGCCATGGGCCGGCAGTTCCACCACTGTTGCGTCATCACCCCAGCCGTTCCAACGTCGCATCTGTATCTCCCGGATATTTCAGTCACCCTCGATGGCTGCCTATACTAGCTGGCCGTTTCAAGGCGTCACTGTCGTATCGAGCCAGGCGATATCGCCAATCAAGACATTCAGAATAAGAACAGTTCATGGAAAACCTCGGTTATACCTCTGTCCCTTCCCTGCTCAAGTACCTGCGCCACGCCGAGCAATTGGGCCTGGATATCGACCAGGCGTTGGCGGCCGCCGGCATCAAGACCGAGGACCTGGCCGACAACAGCAAACGCATCCCCAGTGAAACCCATGAGCGCCTGCTCGATCACTTACTCAAGGTGTCGGCTGACCCGCTGTTTGGCCTGCACTGCGCGCGCTTTGTGCAGCCGGGATCGTGGAGCGTGCTGGGCTATATCACCATGAACTGTGCAACCCTCGGTGAGGCCATGAGCCGCATCGTGCCTTACGAGAAACTGGTGGGGGACATGGGTGTCAGCCGGGTCGAGGCCGGCGCAGACCACGTTCGCCTGATCTGGACCTGTCGCCATCAGGCTGAGCCGATCCGCCGGCATATGGTGGAAAACGTACTGGCTTCGTGGTTGCTGTATGCGCGCTGGATCTCCGACTCAGACAGCTCGCCACGGGAGGTGTGGTTCGAGCACGCCCTGCCTGAGGGCGCCGACAGTGCCGAGTACCAGACGATTTTCGGCTGCCCGATCCGCTTCGAGCAAAGCTGCAATGCGCTGATTGTGCCGCTGGAATACCTCGCTGTGCCGCTGCGCCAGGCCGACGCCAACTTGTTGCGCACCCTGGAAGAACACGCCCTGACGCTGATGGCTGGACTGGACGACAACGAGCCACTGCCGCAGCGGGTAAAAAACGCCCTGCGCCTGCTGCTCAAGGATGGTCTGCCACGTAAGGAACGCGTGGCGGAGAAATTCAACATGACGGTGCGCACCCTGCAGCGTCACCTTCAATTGGCCGGCACCAGCTACCAGCAGATTCTCGATGAACTGCGCCAGGAACTGGCCGAGCATTACCTGCTGCGCAGCGACCTGGCGATTCAGGATATCGCCAGCTATCTGGGGTTTACCGAGTCGCGCTCGTTCCACCGCAGCTTCAAGACCTGGACCGGGCAGACCCCGGGCGAATTTCGCGAGAGCCGGCGCAATAGCTGACAACCTTGGTGGATGGGTAAAGCGCCATCCACCACAAGGAAGCAGCAACTACGCTGACCTAACCGAGGATCTCGCTGAGCGGAATAAACCTCAGGCTGTCGCCCTCTGCTAGCGTGGTACCCTCCAGCACTTCGGCAAAACCCTCAGCCCAGGCAGCGCTGCGTAGCACCCCGGAGCTTTGATTTGGATAAGGCACCACGCGTCCGTTTTCCAGACGCGCGCGCAGGTATTCACGGCGGTTGCCCGGCTTGCTCCAGGTGAAACCCGCCGGCATCGGAAAGCCCAGCGGCTCGACCCGCTGCACGCCCAGGCGGCGCAGCAGATACGGCCGCGCGAGCAGGCCGAAAGTCACCAGGGTCGAAGCCGGATTACCCGGCAGGCCGATCACCGGTACGCCGCGAAACTGCCCGCAGGTCAGCGGTTTGCCCGGTTTGATTGCCAACTTCCACAGCGCCAGCTCGCCTTCTTCACGCAAGGCCATACCCAGGAAATCCGCCTCGCCCACTGATACGCCGCCGGTGGAAAGAATCAGGTCAACGTCGCTCAATGCGCCCAGCGCAGCGCGGGTCTGCTCCAGGTCATCGAGCAGAATGCCGCCATCCACAACTTCGCAGCCCAGTCGCTGCAGCCAAGCGATCAGCACGCGGCGATTGCTGTTGTAGATTTGCCCGGCCCCAAGCGGCTGACCCGGCTCGACCAGCTCATCCCCCGTGGACAGCACCGCCACCCGAGGTCGGCGGCGCACATTCAATTCAGCGCAACCCAAGGACGCCGCCAAACCCAGCTCAATCGGACCTAGACGCGTGCCGGCGGGTAGAACGCTATCGCCAACACGGGTTTCCTGCCCCCGGGCGCGCACGTTCTGCCCGCGCTTGAGCGGCTCGCTAAAGGCGACGCGGCCATCCTCGCCGAGCACGGCGTTTTCCTGCATTTCCACAGTATCAGCGCCGGCTGGCAGCGGCGCGCCGGTAAAGATCCGCGCACAGGTGCCGGGCTGCAAAGGCTGCGGCGCACTGCCGGCCTGAATGCGTTGGCTGACGACCAGCGGCTCGCCATTCCAATCGACCAAGCGTAGGGCGTACCCGTCCATGGCGCTGTTGTCCCAGGGCGGCAGATCTAACTCGGCCAGCAATGGCTCGGCCAATACCCGGCCTGCGGCATCGCTCAGCTTGACCCGCTCGCATTCAACAATCGCGCTGGCCTCGGCCTGCGCCAGCAACCGCGCCAGCGCCGCCTCAACGGGCATCAATCCCGGCTTGTCACAGCAGCTCATCCACGGCTCTCGCAGGCGGCCACCGATTTGAGGTGCGGAACGAAATTGCACGGGCGGTGGCGGTTATCCAGCTGCTCACCCAGGATGCCATCCCAGGCGGTGCGGCAGGCGTTGGTCGAACCCGGTAGGCAGCACACCAGGGTGCCATTGGCCAGGCCTGCCAGAGCGCGGGACTGAATGGTCGAGGTGCCGATATCAGGCACAGAAATCTGCCGGAACAGCTCACCAAAACCATCGACCTGTTTATCCAGCAAACAGCTCACCGCTTCCGGGGTGCTGTCGCGGCCGGTGAAGCCGGTACCGCCGGTAATCAGCACCACCTGCACCTGATCCTCGGCAATCCAGGTGGCGACCTGGGCGCGAATCTTGTACAGATCGTCTTTGAGCAAAACCCGGGCGGCGAGCTGATGGCCGGCGGCCTGCAGGCGGTCGACAAACAGTTGGCCGGAGGTGTCAGTTTCCAGGCTGCGGGTGTCGCTGACGGTCAACACCGCGATATTCAAGGGCACGAAATGTGCCTCGGCCTTGTGGTTCATGGCAGGCTTCCAGTTATGGGCGATAATGCACGCCGTTATATCACAGGCCTGCTTTCGGAGACTGCGCATGCCCGCTCCCACGACCCTGCCCCGCTGTTCTGTTTTGCTGCTTGCGGGCGGCCGTGGGCAACGCATGGGCGGCGCCGACAAGGGCCTGCTCGACTGGCATGGCCGCCCGCTGATTGCCTGGCTGCACGAGCTAGTGCGACCTCTGACCGACGACCTGCTTATCTCCTGCAACCGCAACGCCGGGCGCTATGCACCCTTCGCGGATCGTTTGGTCAGTGATGACGAGGCGGACTTCCAAGGTCCTCTCGCAGGCATTCGCGCCGGCCTGCGCGCCGCACGTCAGGCGAATGTATTGATCCTGCCGTGCGACGCCCCGCAACTCGACAGACCGCTGCTGGAGGCGCTACTGAGCCTGGCCGGTGAGCGCGCAGTTGTAGTGCGTCAGGGCGAGTTTCTCGAACCGCTGTTCAGCGTCATTCCCCGTGCACTGCATGCTGACCTGGAGCAGGCCTGGCAAGCCGGCGAACGCAGCCCGCAACGCTGGCTGCGCAGCCTTGATCCATTGACAGTGGAGTGCCCACTCGGTGACCCTCGCCTGGCCAACTTCAACACGCCCGACTTGCTGACGACACGCGGATAAACACCGGCAAGGGAACTTGAACGGCAAAGTTTCGTCACAAGCAGGGTAAAAACATCTATCTAATCAAGGAGAAACCCATGTCTCAGCGGATTATTCCAGCATTGCTGCTTACCTTGGGCCTGATCGCGCTGACTGGTTGCGCGTCGCCAACGGTAATCACCCTCAATGATGGCCGCGAAATTCAGACCATCGACGAGCCGAATTTTGACGAGGATTCGGGCTTCTACGAGTTCGAACAACTCGATGGCAAACGCGCCAAGG
Source organism: Pseudomonas peli (assembly GCF_900099645.1). Taxonomy (GTDB): domain Bacteria; phylum Pseudomonadota; class Gammaproteobacteria; order Pseudomonadales; family Pseudomonadaceae; genus Aquipseudomonas; species Aquipseudomonas peli. The sequence goes on from NZ_FMTL01000001.1 coordinate 238,007, forward strand.
TCAACAAGGACCAAGTGCGTACCGTCAAAGAGCTGTAAGCCGATAACCCAGGCGCTGCCACGTACTACTTGCCCAGCGCCTGGACTCTGATTGATATATTCAAAGCGCTTGGCCAATAGAAAAAATTAAAACCTAAGCCCTTGTGCGGTAAAACTTTCTCAGTAAAATTTTGACCCATTCGGAGTGTAGCGCAGCTTGGTAGCGCGTCTCGTTCGGGACGAGAAGGTCGCAGGTTCGAATCCTGCCTCTCCGACCAGATCACATAAAAAAGCCCGCTTAATTGCGGGCTTTTTTATGCCTGGAGAAAAGCTATTGCAAGCTTTCGAACGCATGCACCAAGGCCTTGCTCAGGTCCACGGTGGAGAACTTGGTCAACACCGCATTGGCGCCCACTGCCTCGGCTTTTTCAGTGTTCATGGTGCTGTCGAGCGAGGTGTGCAGCAGCACATAGAGCTGGCCGATATCCGGCTTTTTACGCAGCGTGCGCACCAAGTCATAGCCATCCATTTCCGGCATTTCGATATCCGACACCAGCACTTCGATAGGCTCGCCGGCATCGAATTGACGCTGTAGTAACTCCAGCGCTTCGGCGGCGCTGCGCACCATTTGGCAATCCAGCTCCAACTTGCGCAGGGTAATCATGGTCTGCTGTAAGGCGACATGGGAGTCATCCACCACCAGTACACGACGCCCCTTAAGCAGAGCGCGCTCACGCTCGGATAACAGCTGATCATCCAACTCATCAATACTCATCGGCGCGAGTTCGTGCAGAACTTTTTCAATATCGAGGATCTGCACAATCTTGCCGTCGATCTGCGTCACGCCGGTGATAAAGGCTTTACTGCCGGACGCGGCCGGCGGCGGACGAACGTCACGGGTGTAGCACTGCACGATGCGCTCGACACTCTGCACATGCAGGCCCTGCCGAGAGCGACTGAGCTCCGTCACGATCAGACAGCCGTCATCATTACCCGGCACGCCTTGCTCGCCGATCGCCTTGCCCAGATCAATCACCGTTAGCGCCGAGCCACGCAAAGTGGCAACGCCACGGACATGAGGATGACGACTGGGCAGTTTGGTCAGCGCCGGGCAAGGAATGATTTCCTGCACTTTCAGGAGATTAATGCCCAATAGACGGCCGCTGTGCAGACGGAATAACAACAGTGACAGTGCGTCACCTAGCACGATGCTCATGCGTATGTGTCCTGTAAAAATGCCATCCGTGCCAACGCACTAACCATGACTATTACGCAAGAATTCAACGATCTGTTCGGCCTCGAACGGCCAGCTCAACTCAGCACCGGTATCAATACGGCGCAGCACTGGAATGCGCAGACCATAGTCCTCAACCCAATGCTCCTGCTCAGCGATATCTACCAGCTCGACCAACAGGCCATGCTCGACAAAAGGCATCAGCAACGCCTCGGCCACCTCACACAGGTGGCAGCCGAGCGTACCGAATAATTGGCATTCCGGGAGCATCTGCGCACCTCCACTGACTACTGGAGGTGCAGTTTAGCACTGCGCCTGACTCAGGCGTCCGAGGACTTGCTGCTGTCTAGGGCGGGGTTGAGCAGGTTCTGCAGGCCATCGAGCAAGCGGCTGTTGAGCTGCTCGGCCTTGTCCAGGCGACCGCTGTCAAAACGCTCATCCAGCGAGAAGCCGCCTTTGAGCATATCCAGCAAGCTGGTTTTTGCGGTGCCTTCTTCAGCCACCTGACTGGCGCTGCGCAATGCGTCGAGCAGGCCCTGGGCGTAGTCAATCAGCGAGCTGTTTACTGCGCTGGCTGCCTGGCCGCCGTCCTGTGCAACGGAGCTATAGGCATCGGTTGCTTGGCGAACGGTGGTTTGAGTGAGGCGCAGGGACATCGACGCTAACTGTTCGCCATCCATGTCCAGCGCCATGGCGCGGTCGAAGGCACCCGACAGATCGCCGGCATAGAACTTGTTGGAGAGGTCCTGAACCTGGCCGAAGAGTTTTTCCAGTGCGGCGCGTTCTTCGTCATCCAGCTCGCCTTCGACGCTGACTTGCCAAGCGCCAATCTGCAGGCTGCCGGATTGGCTACTGGCAACTACTGAGCTGCCGTTACCATTGCTGCTGGCAACAACGCCACTCTGCGACCAGTTGGCCGAAGCCTGAGCGATGGAAATCCGCAGGCGGTCACCATCACGGGTGGTCACTTCCATATCGAAGGTTTCCGCTTGCGCGGCAAACCGCTCGCTGTAAGCGGCGATATTGGTTGAGCCCTCAACCAGGGCCGCATCCGGATTAAAGCGTTTATCCAGGTCGCTGAAACCGTCCTGGATTTTCTGGTAGGTGTCGTCGATATCGCTCGCCACCTTGCCTTGCAGCACCCCCATGCCGTCGAGAATCTTACGGGCTTCAGCAAAGCCTTTCTCTACGCCGCTGCGCGCCTGTTCAAGCAAACCCTTGAGCTTGCTGGGGTCGGCACCAGCCGCCTGCTCGCTTTGCAGGCGCTGCTCGATGAAACCGAGGATACGACCGGCGACTTTCTCCGGGGTGTAATCATTGGCCTTGCTGGCCAATGCACCCGGCTCAAGCCCAAGGCGTTCAGCCAAGCGGTTGGCCAGTGTCGCCTGCGCGTCAGCAGCATTGCGCACAACCGGCTGAGCAGTGGCGGAGGTAGGACGTGAAGCAGAGGATAAATTTGCGGCCAGAGGGTTCATGGCAAAGTACCTGGGCGGTGTATCTGACTGGTTGGCGGCCGTGCGGGATGAAACTTTAGCCTGATTGCGGATAAACCGATCAACGGCGCATCCAGCAGTCTAGAGCGATTGCAGCGCAGACAGTTGCATGCCGCACCCACACAGAGCGCGCCCGAGCAGACCAAAGTCTAAAAGCCAAGCCCAAGCCCCCATGCTTTATTGCGCCTCGCTGTATCAGATCGGCCACAAGCCGACCCGCACACACGAGGAGCTAACAATAATGACTCAATCCCCCCTCGCTCGCGCTGTGGCATTCGCCACACTGGGCACCTGCCTCACCCTGCCATCGCTGGCCCAGGCAGAGTTTATCAAGGACAGCAAAGCGACCCTTGAAGCTCGTAATTTCTACTTCAATCGTGATTTCCGTCAGTCATCAAACCCGACACCTAGTCAGGCCAAGAGCGAAGAGTGGGCACAAGGTTTTATTCTGCGCGCCGAGTCGGGCTACACCGAAGGCACTGTGGGTTTTGGCCTCGACGCTATCGGCATGCTCGGCTTCAAACTCGACTCAGGTGACGGCACCGCCGGCAGCAATCTGCTGACACCAGACAAATCCTCCAATGGCTCACAGGACTATTCGTCCGATCTGGCTGTGGCTGGCAAGGTGAAAGTTTCCAAAACCACCCTGCGGGTTGGCGATATGCAATATAAAAACATGGCGATTGCGTCCAGCGACAGCCGCCTGACACCGCAAGTTTTTAAAGGTGGTCAGCTGATTTCCCAGGAAATTGATGGCCTTATTCTGGACGGCGGCTATGTGCGTGAAGTTAACAACCGCAACTCAGGGGATTTCGAAGACCTGTCCATCACCAGTGGCGGCAGGCGTGGGATTAACGTAACAGGCGGCAACAGCACTGACTCGTTCACGTTTCTCGGTGGCACTTACAAGCTCACTCAGAATCTGACTGGCGCCTATTACTATTCCAACTTGGAGGATTTGTATAAGCAGAATTCCTTCAACCTGGTCCATGTCCTGCCCTTGGCAGACAAGCAAACCCTGAAAACCGACTTGCGTTACGCCCGCTCCACCGATGACGGTCGTAGCAACGTCGACAATAAGGCGTTGGGCGCCATGATTACGTACGGCATCGATGGTCACAGCTTTGGCTTGGGCTACCAGAAGATGAGTGGTGACACCGGCTTTGCCTACCTGGCTACCAGTACCGATCCGTTCTTGGTCAACTATGTACAAATCGGTGACTTTGCCAACAAGGACGAGCAGTCCTGGCAGGCGCGGTATGACTTCAACTTTGCCAGCATCGGCATTCCGGGCCTGACGTTCATGACCCGTTACCTGACCGGTGACAACGTTGAGCTGGCCGCCAATCGTTCCGAGGGTAAGGAATGGGAACGCAACACCGAGCTGATGTACGTGTTCCAGGAAGGGGCTTTGAAGAACCTCGGCGTTCGCTGGCGCAATGCAACTGTGCGTTCGAACTTTGCCAACGATCTCGACGAAAACCGCCTGATCGTCAGCTACACCCTGCCACTGCTCTAAGCCTCAACACTTAAGCGGTTGTAATAAAAAAGGCCCGGACATTGTCCGGGCCTTTTGCATTAACGCTCAGCGATCAATCCTGGCTGACAGCGCCAATCTTATGCACCGAGAGGTCAGCACCGTAGTACTCCTCCTCCTGGCTCAGGCGAATACCCACGGCGGCCTTCAGCACACCATAAACCAGTAGGCCGCCAATCAAGGCCACCACCACGCCCAGCGCGGTGCCGACAAACTGGCTGGCCAGGCTGACGCCGCCCAGGCCGCCCAACATCTCTTGGCCGAAGATGCCGCAGGCAATACCGCCCCACACGCCGCACAGACCGTGCAGCGGCCAAACGCCGAGCACGTCGTCGATCTTCCATTTCACCTGGGTCGCGGTAAACGCCCAGACGAACAAAGCACCGGCAATCGCGCCAGTAACCAGAGCGCCAACCGGGTGCATCAGGTCAGAACCGGCACACACCGCCACCAGGCCAGCGAGCGGACCGTTGTGCAGGAAGCCTGGGTCATTACGGCCAACAAGCAAAGCCGCCACCGTACCGCCGACCATCGCCATCAGGGTGTTGACCGCCACCAGACCACTGACGCTGCCCAGGGTCTGTGCGCTCATCACGTTGAAGCCGAACCAGCCGATGATCAGAATCCACGAACCCAGCGCCAGGAACGGAATATTTGACGGGGCAAAAGCAACCAAGCGGCCATCACGGTAACGCCCGTTACGGCGCCCCAGCAGGATCACCGCGCCAAAGGCCAGCCAGCCACCCATCGCATGCACCACCACCGAGCCGGCAAAGTCATGGAAGGTGGCGCCAAACTGCGCCTCCAGCCAGGCCTGCACGCCGTAGTTGCCATTCCAGATCATCCCCTCGAAGAAGGGGTAGATAAAGGCAACGATCAGCACCGTGGCACAAAGCTGCGGGCCGAACTTGGCGCGCTCGGCGATACCACCGGAAATAATCGCCGGGATGGCCGCCGCAAAAGTCAGCAGAAAGAAGAACTTCACCAGCGCATAGCCGTTGCCTTCCGTCAGAACGCTGGCAGGCTCTAGGAAGGTCACGCCGTAGGCAATCCAGTAGCCAACAAAGAAATAAGCCAGGGCCGACACGGCAAAGTCGGAGATGATCTTCGACAAGGCGTTGACCTGGTTCTTCTGCCTGACCGTCCCCACTTCAAGAAAGGCAAAGCCAGCATGCATGGCCAGCACCATCACGGCGCCGAGCAGGATAAACAAGGTATTGGAGCCGTGAATCAGGGTTTCCACAGCACTGTTGATGTTTTCCATCTGCGAAGAAAACTCCGTCGCGGGGAAAAAGCACCAAAGCGGATCACAAACCAATAAATACGCACCATATAGTGGCGCTCATCATGATCCAGCTTGCCGAGGCCCAGGCTGTACAGCACCAAGCCGGTGCCGACTGAACCTTGCCTCGAAGTACTTATTCCATAGTTATTAATAAGTTATTGATGCACCACGGCGTCCTGGCCAGAACCCTCACAGCCCCATAAAGGAGCGCATCTGCAAGGGCGCGCACCAGCGCAATGCAAGCGCTGTACCAGCCGATCAGTCGGCTGCATCCGTCTTGCACCGAAGAAAAAAGGAACCACTGCCCCGCAGAGGACTCGAACCCCCTACACTGCCCCGTCATAAGGAGAGACACCATGGCTCGTAAGACCCCCGTATCGTCCAGCTCGGATCAGTTACTCGACGAGTTCCAGGCGCTGGTACGCGACACCGAAAGCTTGTTGCAGCATTCCGCCAGCCTCGCCGGCGAGCAGGCCGAAGAGCTGCGCGAGCAGATCCGCAGCAGCCTGGGCCGTGCGCGCAGCACCCTGCACAACGCCGAAGACGCACTGCATGCCCGCGGCAAGGCGGCTATTGAAGCCACCGAAGGCTATGTGCAGACTCACCCATGGCAGACCCTTGGTATTGCTGCCGCCATTGGCCTGCTGTTGGGCATGCTGATTACCCGGCGCTAAAGAGAACGCTTAATGGATGCAACACCGTCCACCCCGCCAAGTCGCGGCAGTTCGCCACGGCGATTTGCCAGCGCCTTGCTGGGGTTATTGCAGGGGCATATCGCGCTGTTTGGCGAAGAGCTTAAAGAGCAGCAAAGCCACACCCTCAGCCTGCTGGTGCTGACAAGCCTGAGTTTGCTGTTCGGCCTGCTGCTGGTCATCGGCCTGTCGGCTGCATTGCTGATTGCCTTCTGGGAGACGCACCGTCTGCTGGTTATCAGCGCCCTGTGTGGCTTCTATGCACTGGGCCTGCTGGGCACCCTGTTCACGCTGTTGCAGCGTGTACGCAATGCTCCTGCCCCCTTCAGCGCCAGCCTTGAAGAACTGGCCCGCGACCGTGAGCAACTGCTGCCATGACTATGCCCGAGCTACCCGCCAAGGCCTCGCGCCGCGAACTGCGCAAAACCCTGCTGCGCATGCGTCTGCAAATGCACCGCCAGGAACTGCGCCATGAAACCCTGGTGATGCTGCAACCACTGCGGCAGGCACAGTACTGGCGCAACCACTGGCGTGAAGAACTTGGCAATAGCAACGCACCCCTTTGGGTCGCTGGCGGCGCACTGCTGCTGGCTACCGTCGGCACTCGCCGTGGCCACTGGCGCCGTTGGCTGCGTATCGCCCTGATCGCCTTCCCACTGCTGCGGCGCAATCCGCCGCGACGCCCAGACACATCCGCCGACACGACTAAAGATACCCGCGCAGGGGATTAAACTGGCCACGATCTTGCTTAGTCACCTGGCTTCGCCGCCCACCGGGGCGTCTGCCTGGCTAAGGAACTGCGCAGTGTTCAACGGTCAACCGCTTGCTGTTTTTCAACCTTTTATCGATACCGCCACCGGACGTATTGCCGGTGTCGAAGCACTGGCGCGCCTGCGCAGCGCTGATGGCCAGCTGCACTCCGTAGGCCCATTGTTCAGTGACCCGAAAACCCCGCCTACCGCGCTGCGCCGCCTTGATCGCGAAGTCCGTGAACAAGCTCTGAAGCGCTTTCATGAAGCCCCGCAAGACTGGTTTCTCAGCCTGAATATCTCGCCACGCTGGATCAGCCGGCTGCGCCCTGAACAAGCCTTGCCCAGCCTCAAACAGCTGCAACGCAGTGGCATTGACCCTGCACGTATCGTCTTTGAAATCACCGAACTGGGCGGCGCCAGCTCACGCCTGCCGGGCGTGGTGGAACGCTATCGAGAAGCCGGCGCACGCATCGCCATCGACGATTTCGGTGCAGGCTACTCGCAGCTCGACCGCGTACTGGCCCTGCAGCCGGACATCCTCAAGCTGGACATGCGCCTGTTTCAGCAAGCCGCCCGTGGCGGGCCAAGCAGCGAGATCGTCAAGGCGCTGGCGCAGATGGCAGAAAAGACCGGCTGCTGGATCATTGCAGAAGGCGTGGAGACCGAGGCAGAGCTGGATTTCGCCCTGGAGTGCGGCGCGCGTTATGTGCAGGGCTATCTGTTTGCCAAACCCGAAGAGGCCTTTTTCAGCAGCAGCGCATTCGTCAAACGCTTTGCCCAGCTGCGCGACCACTATGTGCAGCAAAAACTCGCCGAACGCGCGCGACTGATGACCCTGCGCCAGCAGCTCGGTGAGCTGATGAACAGCTTCAAGACCTGGATCGAAAGCGGCTCACAGCCCGATCAGCTACCGCAACCGCACGCCTACCCATGGCTGCTGCGCATCTACCAATGCGACCGCCACGGTACCCAGCTGACCGCCAACTTGGAATGGCGCGAGCACAGCTGGCACAGCGATGCGCGTTACGTCGGGCATAACTGGTCATGGCGCCCCTACTTCTATCAACTGCTGGCCGAAGGCTGGGAGGAACGCCGGCTGATTCTCTCCAGCACCTACCGTGATGCCACCACCAACCAGTACTGCCTGACCGCCGGGCAATTCATCGACAACGGCAAACGGCTGCTGCTGATCGATATCGACGCTGCGGGGTTTTGACTGCATAGGGCCGCACGCCTTGCATCATCGGCTTAGAACCCCGAAGCTAGCTGCCACAGCCAGGTAACGGCGAGGACAACCCTTGGATTGGCAAACCCTGCTCAACCGTGAACGACTCGGCAAGCCGACGCACAGCGTCGCCGAACTGGGCCGCACCCCGTTTCACAAAGACCATGACCGCATCATCTTCTCCGGCGCATTCCGCCGCCTGGGCCGCAAGACCCAGGTGCACCCGGTCTCCAGCAACGACCATATCCACACCCGCCTGACCCACTCGCTGGAAGTCAGCTGCGTGGGCCGCTCGCTGGGTATGCGCGTTGGCGAGATGATCCGCGATGCCCTGCCGGACTGGTGCGAGCCAAGCGACCTGGGCATGGTCGTGCAGTCCGCCTGCCTGGCCCACGACATTGGTAATCCGCCCTTTGGCCATTCTGGAGAAGACGCCATCCGCCACTGGTTCCAGCAGGCCGCCGGACGCGGCTGGCTGGACTCGATGAGCGCGGCCGAACGTGGCGACTTTCTCAGTTTCGAGGGCAATGCTCAGGGCTTTCGCGTACTCACCCAGCTGGAATACCACCAGTTCGACGGTGGCACCCGGCTGACTTACGCGACGCTCGGCACCTACCTGAAATACCCCTGGACCGCACGTCACGCCGAAGCGCTGGGCTACAAGAAACACAAGTTCGGCTGCTACCAGAGCGAGTTGCCGCTGCTTGAGCAGATCGCCAGTAAACTCGGCCTGCCGCAACTGGAAGAACAGCGCTGGGCGCGTCATCCACTGGTCTATCTGATGGAGGCAGCAGATGACATCTGCTACGGCCTGATTGACCTGGAAGACGGTCTGGAAATGGAGCTGCTCGATTACAGCGAAGTCGAGGCGCTGCTGCTCGACCTGGTCGGCGATGACCTGCCGGAAACCTACCGTCAACTTGGCCCCGACGATTCTCGGCGGCGTAAGCTGGCGATCCTGCGCGGTAAAGCCATCGAACACCTGACCAATGCCGCCGCCGAAGCCTTTGTCGAACAGCAGGATGCCCTGCTCGCTGGCACCTTGCAGGGTGATCTGGTCGAGCACATGCACGGCACCGCCAAGCGCTGTGTGCAAAGCGCCAAGGACATGGCCCGACGGAAAATCTTTCAGGACAAGCGCAAAACCCTGCATGAGATCGGCGCCTACACCACCCTGGAAATCCTGCTAAATGCTTTCTGCGGCGCAGCGCTGGAGCAGCATGGCGGGCGCACACCGTCGTTCAAGAACCGACGCATCCTTGACCTGCTCGGTAAAAACGCACCCGACCCAAGCTGGCCGCTGTACCGCTCATTCCTGCGGATGATCGACTTTATCGCCGGCATGACTGACAGCTACGCTACTGAAATGGCCCGCGAGATGACGGGCCGCTCAAGCCCGGTATAAGCCATGACGAGCCTACTGCGACAAACCTTCAGCTGGCATGCCGGGCCGCCCGCCTGGGGCCCCGCGATGGTTGCCGGCTTCGGCTGTGCACTGCCGCTGCTGCTCGGGCTGTTCAGCGCTCACCCGGGTTTTCTCTGGGCTTCGGCAGGAGCCTTCCAGGCTGCCCAGGCCAACCCGCTGCACCGGCTGGGCATGCTTCGCATGTTGATGCTCTGCGGTCTGGGCGCCTGTAGCGCCGGATTGGGCTTCTGGTCAGCCAGCCATCCCTATGCCAGCTTGCTGGTGTTCGCGGTGTTTGGTTTCTTGCTCGCCTGGCTGCAGCGCTTTGGCAGCGAAGCCGGCAAGCTGGGCATCGGCCTTGCCATCTGTCTGTGCCTAGGCCACGGTCAGCAGGGCCTGGGCTCGCTCAACAACCCGTATGCCATTGCCATGCTGTTCATCCTCGGTGGATTCTGGGTGATGCTGCTGGCCTTCGGCCTGCGCGGCATGCATGGCTTGCGCATGTGGCCGTATATGCCGCGTTTTATCAGCATCTTCAAGGTGCTCAAACGCCACGCCAAACGCCTGCCACAGCAAAAGTGGCGCCTGCATGCACTGGGTTGCACCTTGGCGTTTGCACTCTCCGGGCTGATCGTCAACCTGGCTGAGTTGCACCGTGGCTACTGGCTGACACTGACCGTAGTGACCACCCTGCAGCTGGACTTCCAAGGCAGTCTGGTAAGGGCCGTGCAATCGATCCTCGCCAGCCTGGGTGCAGCAGCACTGTTGATCCTGCTCGGTCACAGCATGCAAAACCCGGCACTGATGGTCGCCACACTGCTACCGCTGATCGCCCTTAGCCGTGCCCTGCAGGCCAACCATTACGGCCTGTTTGTGCTGCAAACGACGGTGTGCTTCGTGTTGCTGGCCGAAAGCCTGGCGCATGACTGGCAGCTGCCTCAGGTGCGTTTGTTCAATAGCCTGCTTGGCGTGGCCCTGGCCTTGCTGGTAGCGCTGCTGGTGTATGGCCTGGAGCGCTGGCTAGATCATCGAAACAATCTGCAAAAAATCAAGCACAGCACAGGTCCAATCTAGAGCTGTTGCAGCGTAAGAAACCGGCGTCCGCGCCACGGCAAAACGCACAACGCTCCACTATGCTTTGCGCTTGGCCAAGGCATAAAAGGACAGGCGCGGATGCAGCAGACAGTAAGGTCCAAGGAACGACGTTTTCCGCTCCATATCCATATCAGCGTGCTGTTTACCCTGCTGTTGCTGGGCTCCGGGGTGGTGCTGGGGTACTTCAACTACCAGCAGACCAGCAAGATTATCCTCAGCAGCAGCGACCAGCTGTTCACCCAGATGCGCAAAGAAGTGCAGGCGAGTCTGCGCAATACCTACCAACCGATTCGTAACATGATCAACCTGCTCGCGCGCAACGAGCAGCTCAGTGGTCGCGACCGCCACGAACGGATGGTCATGCTGCCGATTTTCAGCCAGGCGCTGCGCGACAACCCCAAGCTGGCTTCAATCTATGTCGGCTATGGCGATGGCAGTTTCTTTATGGTGCGCCCACTGCGCAGCGAGAAGCTGCGGCAGATCTTCTTCGCACCCGACAATGCGGCCTATCAAGTGTGGAGCATCGACCGCATCAGTGAACAACGCCTGGACTCCGAATACCTGTTCTTCGACAAACAACTGCAACCAATTAGCCGGCGGCAGAACCTTAAAGAGACCTATGACCCGCGTACTCGCCCCTGGTACAACGGCGCCCTGCAGAGCCCTGAGCACTTCACCACTGCGCCCTATGCCTTCTTCTCCACGGGAGAAATCGGCACCACCCTGGCTCGCAAAAGCACTGAAACCACAGTGGTGGGGGCCGACCTGACCCTTGATGACCTGTCCGCCACCCTGGCCGAACACCGCCTGACCCCCTCTACCGAAGTGGTGCTGTACAGCCCCGATGGCAGCGCGGTTGCATACCCGGACAGCGCGCGCCTGGTAATCCCAGGAGAAACGCTGCAACTGGCGCAAGTCAAAGACCTCAGCCCAGTGCTGGCAGACTTTCTCAGCCTCGGGCTCGACGCGGATCGCCAAGGCGCCGTGCGCCTGAATAAACAGCGCTGGCAGATTTCTTACAGCCAGTTCAGCGAAGGTGGCTCGCAGGGATTGCGCCTGGCCCTGCTGGCCCCAGAAAGCGAACTGCTAGCGGATGCCTACCGCATCCGCTGGCAGGGCGCGGTACTGACCTTGTGCATTCTGCTTTTATGCATCCCGCTGGGCTGGCTGCTTTCCAATATTCTGGTCAAACCGCTGCGCTTGCTGGTGGGCGAGGCCGAAGCCATTCGCAGTTTCAATTTCGATTACCCGGCCAGCGGCCGTTCCTTCGTCAAGGAAGTCGACCAGTTGGCCGTGTCGATGGGAAAGATGAAGGACACCATCTCCAGTTTCCTCGACATCACCGCCACGCTTTCAGCGGAAACCCGTTTCGATGCTTTGCTACGCCGGGTGCTGCGTGAAACCGTCGACCTCAGCGAAGCCAGCGGTGGCCTGCTGTATTTGCGCGACAGCAGCAGCGGCCGATTGGAGCCGTACGGCCTATTTATCAACGAGCAGCAACACAACCTGGAAGAACACCGTATCCCGAGTTTCGACCCCGATGATCCCGCCCTGCCCAGCTGGTTAGCGCAAACGGCCACCGGCGGCACGAGCGTCACCGTGGCGCTGGGGTTCGAGCATGCGCAGGGTTTCCAGAGCCTGCTGCATACCCTCGACAGCCCGCGTGCGCACCTGGTCTGCACCGGCCTGCACAACCGCCAGGGTCAGACATTGGGTGTGCTGTTACTGCTGCACCGCGACAGCGGTGACGAAACCGACCTGGCCATGCTACGCCCCGAGCGCATTGCCTTTGTCGAGGCTGTTTCCGGCGTCGCGGCGCTGTGCATTGAGAGCCAGCGCCTGCTCGATCAACAAAAGAAACTGCTCGACGCCTTTATCCAATTGATCGCTGGCGCCATCGACGCCAAAAGCCCTTACACCGGCGGTCACTGCCAGCGTGTACCAGAACTTACCCTGATGCTCGCCCGCGCGGCTGAAGCCAGCGAGGAAGCTGCATTCCGCGATTACCAACCCAGTGAAGAAGAATGGGAAGCCCTGCATATCGCCGCCTGGCTGCATGACTGCGGCAAGGTCACTGTGCCCGAATACGTGGTGGATAAAGCCACCAAGCTGGAAACCATCTGTGATCGTATCCACGAGGTGCGCATGCGCTTCGAAGTGCTCAAGCGCGATGCCTGGATCAGCTACTGGGAGAACCTCAGCCAAGGTGGCGATGCTGCTAACCTCGGCCAGGCGCGCGATGAACTGCTCACCACCCTGGATGACGAATTTGCCTTTATCGCCCGCTGCAACCTGGGCGGTGAAGCCATGGCCGAAGCCGATCTTGAACGCCTGCGCCGCATCGGCGCGCGCACCTGGGCGCGCACTTTGGATGATCGCCTGGGTGTGTCCTGGGAAGAAAACCTGCGCCAGTCGCGTACACCGGCGCAGCCCTTACCGGTGCAGGAAACGCTTCTAAGCGACAAACCCGAACACCTGATCGAGCGCCCTGAGAGTGAACTGATCGCCGAGGACAACCCCTGGGGTTTCAAGCTGGACATACCGCACTACAAACACAATCGCGGCGAGCTGTATAACCTCGGCATTGGACGCGGCACCTTGACCAGTGAGGAGCGCTTCATCATCAACGGCCATATGGTGCAGACCATCCGCATGCTCAGCCACCTGCCCTTCCCAGCGCACCTGGCCAATGTCGCTGAAATTGCCGGTGGTCACCACGAAAAAATGGACGGCACGGGCTACCCCAAACGCCTTAAGCGTGAAGACATGAGCCTGCCGGCACGGATGATGGCGATTGCGGACATCTTCGAAGCGCTGACGGCGGTGGATCGGCCTTACAAGAAAGGCAAACTGTTGTCGGAATCACTCAACATCATGGCGGGCATGTGCAAGGGCGCGCACATCGACCCCGAGCTGTTCGGGCTGTTCGTGCGGGAGAAAATCTACCTGCAATACGCCGAACGCTTTTTGCGCCGCGAGCAGATTGACCAGGTTGATATCGCTGCGCTGCTGGCCAAGGCTGGACTGAGCGACTGACGGGAATTGCAGGAGGGCGAAGCAACAGGGCATGCGCGATGCATGCCCTGCTCACAGGTCTTAGGCCTGATTGATCGAGTTGTCTGGGTACCAGACGTCGATCAGCGGGCTGGCAGTGAAGTCCACCAGCTCGTCACGGCCTTTCAGCCAGGCTTCAACGGCAGCGCGCTGCTCTTCGTTGACCGAGCCACGCTTGGACAGGCATACCAGACCGAAGTCATCGCCGCCGACATAGCCCAGGCCGTTAGCGACCATCGCGTCACGCAGAAAATCTTCCAAGAAGCTGTCGATGGCTGCATCGCTCAGGTCTTGTTTGAAGTTCAGGTTCAGCTCAAAGCCCAGCTCCTGGAATTCATCCACGCAGAGTTTTTTGCGCAGACGGCGGGAACGGTTAGTAGCCATGGAACAATCCTCAAAAGTGATAACGCGCGGCACTCTAGCAGTTTCGCGGCCTACGCGCCCGTCTGGAAGACGACAGGTCAACCGATAGCCCGCAGAAAAGCCCGGCCAATCGCATTTACTGCCACTCAGCCGGAACTGTCTTGGGGCATAATTGCCAACATTATCCCAACCCGCGACGGAACCTCGTTAGATGCCTCGCGTCACCTTTGTCCCTCAGTTAGAGGGGAGTCGCCCATGATCAAAAGCCTACGTCACCTGGCCATCGCCGGCCTGCTGTTACCCGTTTGCCTGCCGCTGGCGGCCGCCACCCCGGGCTTATCAAACAAAGTTCAACAGTCATTGAAAGCCAACAAGATCAGCAGCCAGTCACTGTCTGTGGTCACCGTGCCGCTCAACGGCCCGGGTAATAGCACTTATTTCAATGCCGACATCTCCGTCAACCCGGCCTCGACCATGAAGCTGGTCACTACCTACGCAGCGCTTGAACTGCTCGGCCCGACCCACCAGTGGAAAACCGAATTCTTCACCGACGGCCAACTGAAGAACGGCGTGCTCAACGGCAACCTGTACCTCAAGGGCGGCGGCGACCCCAAGCTGAATATGGAAAAGCTCTGGCTGATGATGCGTGACCTGCGCGCCAACGGCGTGCTGCAGGTGACGGGCGACCTGGTGCTCGACCGTAGCCACTTCGTTCAGCCACAGCTGCCCAGCTTCAATGACGACGGCGGCGACGCCAACAAGCCGTTCCTGGTGGCCCCCGACTCACTGCTGGTCAACCTTAAGGCGCTGCGTTTTATCGCCCGCACCGAGGGTGGCAAGGTGCATATCGCCGCAGAGCCACCAATTGCCTCTATTCGCATCGACAACCGCGTCAAAGCCCTGCCGGCAGCCAAATGCCCGGGCTGGCCGGATGTCCGCTACAACCCGGTCACCGAATTTGACGGCACCACGGTCATCGTGACCGGCAAACTGGCCGAAGGCTGCAGCTCGCAGACCTACCTGTCGCTGCTGGATCACCCGGGCTACGCCGCCGGCGCCATCCGCGCCATCTGGCAAGAACTGGGCGGCAGCATCATGGGCAAGGACCGTCTCGCCCCTGTGCCGGAAAAGGCCCGCCTGCTGGCGCGCGCCTATTCGCCGGACCTGACCGAGATCATCCGCGACATCAACAAATACAGTAACAACACCATGGCCCGGCAGCTGTTCTTGAGCCTCGGCGCGCAGTTTCGCAACTCCGCCGACCAGGACGACAGCAAGGCAGCGCAACGAGTGATTCGCAGCTGGCTCGCGCGCAAAGGCATCACCGCGCCACACCTGGTGATGGAGAACGGCTCCGGGTTGTCACGTGCCGAGCGGGTCAGTGCGCGGGAAATGGCGACCCTGCTGCAGGCGGCCTGGAAGAGTCCTTACGCCGCCGAGTTCATGGCTTCACTGCCGCTGGTAGCAATGGACGGCACCATGCGCAAACGCCTACACCGCACCCCGCTGGTGGGCGAGGCGCGGATCAAGACCGGTACGCTGAACAACGTGCGTGCCATCGCCGGTTTCAGCCGCGACAGCAACGGCAACAGCTGGGCCGTGGTGGCCATCCTCAACGACCCACGCCCCTGGGGCGCCTCGTCGATTCTCGATCAGGTGCTGATCGATCTGTACAAGCAGCCCAAGCTCAGCGCCCAGCGCTAGTCCTCGCTAACCCCGCGCCGTCCCAGGCGCGACGTTTTACTCCATTTCCCCACACAGCTGCGCCGCGCGTAACAACGCGGCGGTCAGGCTGTGGCGCTCCCATTCCTGCAAACCGGCAAAGCGCGCGACAAACTCCGGCGGCAGCAGGCTCGGCGCCTGTTGCAGCAGGGTGCGGCCCTGTTCACTGAGCAGCAGCCACTGCCGGCGGCGATCCTGATCATCACGCTGACGTTGCAACAGGCCCTTTTCCTCCAGCCTGTCGAGCATGCCGGACAGGGTCGCAGCCGTCAGGCTGACACGACCACTGAGGTCGCTGGCCGTCAGGCGTGCCTCTCCCGCCAACACCTGCAGAATCATCAATTGCATCGGCGTCAGCCCACCAAAGCGACCGAGCCGTTTGGCATGTACTTCACCGGCTTGCTGCAAGCGCCGCAAGGCCTGAAACAGCGGCAGTTCGAAGGCCGAAATAGATGACAAATCTATTTCAGTAGAAACCTTTTTATCGAGCATATACGCCTTTTAATTCGATATAAAACTTTGACATGAAAGCATTATTTTGTTTTGGTGTAAAAGGTTCGGCAGCCCCGAACCACTCCCCAACGGCAATACCGGTAAGGAATTATGTGCGCAATCGCTGGAGAATTACGTTTTGATCAACGACCGGCCGACCTGGCTGCAGTCGAGCGAATCACCCACCACATGGCCGCCCGCGGCCCCGATGCCCACGGCTTTCACAGCCAGGGCCCGCTGGCCCTCGGCCACCGCCGCCTGAAGATCATGGACCTGGCCGAAGCGTCTGGCCAGCCGATGATCGACAGCGAGCTGGGACTGACGATGGTGTTCAACGGCGCCATCTACAACTACCCGGAACTGCGCGAGGAGCTGAAAGCCCTCGGCTATCGCTTCTTCTCCGGTGGCGACACTGAAGTGCTGCTCAAGGGCTACCACGCCTGGGGCGCAGACCTGCTGCCCAAGCTCAATGGCATGTTCGCTTTTGCCATCTGGGAGCGCGACAGCCAGCAGCTGTTCATCGCCCGCGACCGCCTCGGGGTCAAGCCCCTGTACTTGTCACGCACTGGCGAGCGCCTGCGCTTTGCCTCCAGCTTGCCGGCGCTGATGGCCGGCGGTGACATCGGCAAAACCCTCGATCCCGTCGCCCTCAACCACTACCTGAACTTCCACGCCGTGGTGCCGGCACCGCGCACCCTGCTGGCTGGGGTGGAGAAACTGGCACCGGCCAGCTGGATGCGTATCGACGCCCAAGGCAACTGTGAACAGCAGACCTGGTGGAACCTGACATTCGGCCCGCAGCGCGAAGAAATCGCCTTCGGCCTGGAAGAATGGCAAGAGCGCGTATTGGATGGCATGCGCGAAGCCGTGTCGATCCGCCAACGCGCCGCCGTGGATGTCGGCGTGCTGCTGTCCGGCGGTGTGGACTCGAGCATGCTGGTCGGCCTGCTGCGTGAAGCCGGGATGGACAACCTGTCGACCTTCTCCATCGGCTTTCAGGATGCCGGCGGCGAACGCGGTGACGAGTTCCAGTATTCCGACCTGATCGCCGAGCACTTCGCTACCCGCCACCATCAACTGCGTATCGGTGAGCACGAGATTCTCGAACAGCTGCCAGCGGCCTTTCGCGCCATGAGCGAGCCGATGGTCAGCCACGATTGCATCGCTTTCTACCTGCTGTCACGCGAGGTGGCCAAGCACTGCAAGGTGGTGCAGAGCGGCCAGGGCGCCGATGAGCTGTTCGCCGGCTACCACTGGTATCCGCAGGTGGACGCTGCCGAGGATGCCTTCGGCGCTTACCGCGCGGCGTTCTTCGACCGTGATTACGACGAATACGCCGCCTGCGTGCAGCCCGCCTGGCTAACCGGCGACATGGCTGGCGACTTTGTTCGTGAGCATTTCGCCCAGCCTGGCGCCGTGGCCGCTGTGGATAAGGCGCTGCGCCTGGACAGCACGGTGATGCTGGTCGATGACCCGGTCAAACGGGTCGACAACATGACCATGGCCTGGGGTCTGGAGGCGCGCACACCCTTCCTCGACTATCGCCTGGCCGAGCTTTCGGCACGTATCCCTGGGCGTTTCAAGCTGCCGGATGGCGGCAAGCATGTGCTCAAGGAAGCGGCACGTAAGGTGATCCCCAGCGCCGTCATCGACCGGCCCAAAGGGTATTTCCCGGTGCCTGGCCTCAAGCACCTGGAAGGCGCCACCCTCAGCTGGGTGCGTGACCTGCTGCTCGACCCCAGCCAGGATCGCGGCCTGTTCAACCCGGCCATGCTGGACCGCCTGCTGAGTGATCCGCACGGCCAGTTGACGCCCTTGCGCGGCTCCAAGTTGTGGCAACTGGCGGCGCTCAACCTCTGGCTCAACGAACACGGCCTGTAGACCGCTGCGGTGGATGAGCACAGGCCCATCCACCGCCGTGTTTGAACCCTGAAAGATGCAATCTGCTCACGGCAAAGGAAACTCTCCAATGCGTGCCACTGCCTTTAATCAACGCCTGCTACGCGGCCAAGCGCCCTCCTACGAGCGCCTGCAGGCGCGCCTGGCCGAGGACCACAACGCCCCGCCCAGCCAACCGCAAGCGGTGCACTGCGGCTGGGGCCGCCTGCTGCTCGGCCACACCTACCCGGATGCTGCCGCCCTGGCCAGTGATCTGCTGACCGAGCAGCCCGGCGAGCGCGATATCGCGCTGTATGTCGCCGCGCCGCACCAGGTGCTCGCGCAAGCGCCGCAGCAGCTGTTTCTCGATCCGTCCGACACGCTGCGTCTGTGGTTTACCGACTACCGCCCGGCGCGCCGCGGTTTTCGCGGTTACCGAGTGCGCCGCGCACAGAATGCCGAGGACTGGCAGGCGATCAATGAGCTGTATCAACTGCGCGGCATGCTGCCGATCGACCCTGGCAAACTCACTCCGCGCCACCTTGGTGGACCGGTGTACTGGCTGGCCGAGGATGAAGACAGCGGCGCGGTGATCGGCAGCGTGATGGGCCTTAACCACCACAAGGCTTATCAGGACCCGGACCACGGCAGCAGCCTGTGGTGCCTGGCGGTCGACCCACGCTGCAGCAGGCCAGGGGTTGGCGAAGTGCTGGTACGTCACCTGATCGAACACTTTATGAGCCGCGGCCTGAGCTACCTGGACCTGTCCGTGCTGCATGACAACGAACAGGCCAAGGGCCTGTATGCCAAGCTGGGCTTTCGCGAGCTGCAGACCTTCAGCATCAAGCGCAAAAACGGCATCAACGAAGCCCTCTTCCTCGGCCCTGGCCCGCATACACCGATGAACCCTTACGCGCGAATCATCGTTGATGAAGCGCTGCGACGCGGCATCGAAGTGCAGGTCGACGACGCCGACGCCGGGCTGTTCACCTTGAGCCACGGCGGCCGGCGAA
This sequence comes from Pseudomonas peli, assembly GCF_900099645.1. GTDB lineage: Bacteria > Pseudomonadota > Gammaproteobacteria > Pseudomonadales > Pseudomonadaceae > Aquipseudomonas > Aquipseudomonas peli. Next base: position 257,225 of record NZ_FMTL01000001.1, read on the forward strand.
TCCGCTGCCGGGAATCCCTGAGCGACCTGACCAGCGCGGTAAGCATGACCCTGTGTCAGGACAAGCGCCTGACCCATCGCACTCTGGCTCGCGCTGGCTTGCACCTGCCCGCCCAGCGCCTGGCCGGCAGCGCCGAGGACAACGCCGCGTTTCTCGCCGAGCATGGCAGCCTGGTGGTCAAGCCGGTGGATGGCGAACAGGGCCAGGGCGTGGCGGTGGATCTGCGCACGCCGCTGGATGTGCAGGATGCCATCGAACGCGCCAGTACCTTCGACAGCCGCGTGCTGCTGGAAAGCTTTCACCCAGGCTTTGATCTGCGCATTCTGGTGATCGGCTTTGCCGTCGTGGCCGCCGCCATTCGCCGCCCGGCGGAAGTGATCGGTGATGGCCAGCACAGCATCGGCGAGCTGATCGACGCACAAAGCCGTCGTCGGCAAGCCGCCACCGAAGGCGAAAGCCGCATTCCCAAGGACGCTGAAACCCTGCGCACCCTGCATGCTGCCGGGGTCGATTACAGCAGCGTGCTGCCGGCCGGCCAACGCCTGGCCGTGCGTAAAACCGCCAATCTGCACACCGGCGGCAGCCTTGAAGACGTCACCGACATCCTCCACCCGGTGCTGGCCGATGCTGCAGTAAAAGCCGCCCGCGCCCTGGATATCCCGGTAGTCGGCCTCGACCTGCTGGTGCCCGCTGCCGATCAACCCGAGTACGTGTTTATCGAAGCCAACGAGCGCGCCGGCCTGGCCAACCACCAGCCGCAACCCACGGCAGAGCGTTTTATCGACCTGCTGTTTCCATTGAGCCAAACGCCTAGCTAACCCCTTCCCCAGCCCCTCTCCGGCAACGACTGAGGGGCGCAATCGCCGTAGAGGAGACTCCATGCAGCAACTCCCCGAACCCGACCTCGCCTATCTGCAGAAAGTGCTGTTGGAAATGCTCGCCATTCCCAGCCCCACCGGCTTTACCGACACCATCGTGCGCTACGTCGCCGAGCGTCTGGAGGAGATCGGCATCCCCTTCGAGATGACCCGCCGCGGCACCATTCGCGGCACCCTCAAAGGCAAGCAGAGCAGCCCGGACCGCGCGGTTTCGGCGCACCTGGACACCATTGGCGCGATCGTCCGCGAACTGCAGGACAACGGTCGCCTGGGCTTGGCCGCAGTCGGTTGCTGGTCGAGCCGTTTCGCCGAAGGCAGCCGTGTCAGCGTGTTTACCGACCAGGGCGTGATTCGCGGCAGCGTACTGCCGCTGATGGCCTCCGGGCATGCCTTCAACACCGCCGTGGATCAATTGCCGATCAGCTGGGACCACGTCGAACTGCGCCTGGACGCCTACTGCAGCACTCGCGCCGACTGCGAATCACTGGGCATTTCGGTGGGTGATTTTGTCGCCTTCGACCCGCTGCCGGAATTCACCGAGAGTGGGCATATCAGCGCGCGTCACCTGGATGACAAAGCCGGCGTCGCGGCGCTGCTTACCGCACTCAAGGCCATCAAAGAAAGCGGCCTGGAACCGGAGATCGACTGCCACCCGCTGTTTACCATCACCGAGGAAGTCGGTTCTGGTGCGGCAGCAGCCCTGCCCTGGGATGTCAGCGAATTTGTCGGTATCGACATCGCTCCGGTTGCGCCGGGCCAGCAGTCCAGCGAACACACCGTCAGCGTGGCCATGCAGGATTCCGGCGGGCCTTACGACTATCACCTGTCACGCCAACTGCTGCGCCTGGCCAGCGAGAATGAAATCCCGGTACGTCGCGACTTGTTTCGCTACTACCACAGCGACGCACAGTCGGCGGTCACCGCTGGCCACGACATCCGCACCGCCCTGCTGGCCTTCGGCTGCGACGCCACACACGGCTATGAACGTACGCATATCGACAGCCTCAAATCCCTCAGCCGTTTGCTTGCCGCTTACGTGCTCAGCCCACCGGTATTCTCCAGCGATGCCCAGCCGGCGCAGGGCTCGCTAGATCGCTTCAGCCACCAACTGGAGCACGATGCCCAGATGGAAAGTGACACCCGTGTACCAACGGTTGACAGCTTATTGCGCCCCCGCGATCAGGACGCTTGAAGGGCCGCACGCATCCGGGCAAAGTGACAGCATGATGCGAGGCCGGATCTGGCCTCAGATAATAATATTGAGGTCGGTGAATGCCTCGGATATGGCTGGCGTTGGTGCTGTTCTGGCTGTGTGGTCCGGCATGGGCGCTGCTGCCTGCCACACTGGACAGCGCCGATTTGCGCCTGTCACTCGGCCCATCCATGGCTTACCTGGAAGATTCGAAAGGCATGCTGAGCGCCGAACAGGTCGGCGCGCTCAGCGATGAGCGTTTTACACCTGTCAACGGCGATCACGCCAACCTCGGCAAAAATGATTCGATCTGGTGGTTCAAGGTACGTCTGAACAACCGCCTGGCACAGGACCTGGCCGGCTACCTGGAAGTCAATTACCCCTTACTGGACCACCTGCAGGTCTACCTGCGCCACGCTGATGGTCAGTGGCAGATGCAGGAAAGCGGCGACCGCTTTGCCTTCTCCCAGCGCCCTGTGCAGGTGCGCAACTTCTGGTTTCCACTGGAGCTGACACCCGGTGACAGCACCTTGCTGGTACGGGTCGAGACCACCAGCACGATCTTTATGCCGCTGTTCTTCAGCACCTACCAAGCCAGCGCGGCCGCCCAGGAAAACCTCATGGGGTTCAATGGCGCGTTCTATGGCGTGCTGTTTGCGATGTTCTGCTACAACCTGTTCCTGTTTATCTCACTGCGCGAGTCGGCCTACCTCTGGTACCTGGCCTACAACCTCAACGTCGGCCTGCTGGCCGCCTGCTTCGACGGCATGCTGTTCAAGCTACTGCCCGAGCATGTGGTGTTCCAATCGGTGAGCATCTACATCCTGATGTACCTGCATTGCCTGACCGCCATTCAATTCAGCCGCCACTTCCTGCATGCGCCGCAGTACTTTCCACGCCTGGACACTGGCCTGCGCTTATTGATGCTGGCTTGCGCAGGCTGCCTGCTGTCGGTGCCGCTGATCGGCTTCAACGCATGGAATATTCTGGCTAGCGTCACGGTCTCGCTGGTGTCACTGGTCTTGCTGCTCACCGGGGTCTATGTCTGGCGGCGCGGTGTACGTTACGGCTCTTATTACACGCTGGCCTGGGCTATCCTGCTGTTCGCCTTTATTCAAGCCACCACTGGCTCACTGGGCCTGGAAGTGCTGGGTGTATTCGGCGCAACGGTGGTGAAAATCGGCGTAACCATCGAGCTGATCACCCTGTCCATCGGCCTGGCAGACCGCATCAACCTGCTCAAGGAAGAAGGCTTCCAGTCGCGCCGCGCCGCCGAGCAGGCGGAAATCGAAAACCTGGCCAAGAGCCGCTTTCTGGCCAAGATGAGCCACGAAATCCGCACTCCGCTCAACGGCGTTCTGGGCATGCTGCAGCTGCTCAAGGAAACGCCGCTGGATCGCAGCCAGCGCTTCTATGTCGACACCATTTCCAGCTCCGGCAGCTCGCTGATGGCAGTGATCAACGACATCCTCGATTACGCGCGCATCGAGTCCGGCAAGCTCAGCCTGGAACATATCGAATTCGATCTGGAAGAGCTGATTTCCGACACCCTCAGCCTGTTCACCGGGCAAGCCCTGGACAAGCGCCTGCGCCTCTACGTCAGCCTGGAAAGCGGCGTACCACGCCGCGCTCAGGGCGACCCGACGCGGCTCAAGCAGGTGCTAATGAACCTGCTCAGCAACGCCCTGAAATTCACCGCAGAAGGCCACGTGGCGCTGAATGTCTGCCGGCGCAATGATTCCCAGGGCAAACCGCATCTGGTGTTCGCCATCAGCGACAGCGGCATTGGCATCAGTGACACTGCCCTGACCCAATTGTTCGAATCCTTCGCCCAGGGTGACTCCAGCACCACCCGCCGTTACGGCGGCAGTGGCCTGGGTCTGGCGATCAGCAAGGAGCTGGTGGAAATGATGGGCGGCCGTATCGAGGTGCAGAGCACCCTCGGCCAGGGCACGCGCTTTGCCTTCGATGTTCCGCAAAGCGCTGACGAATTCCCGACTGACCCACTGCACGAGCTACTCAAGGGCCGCACCGCTCTGCTGACGTCACTCGACGGTCTCGGCCTCGATGCCTTGAGCCGTTTGCTGGGACGCTGGGGCATGCGCACCGAGCGCTGCCAGAACCCGGAAACCCTGCAAGGCTACCTGGAAGACTTCTCCGCCCCGCCACTGCTGGTGCTGATGGCCCCCTGGCCGGGTAGCATTCAGCACTGGCTGGATTCGCTGCGTCCACTGCTGCAACCTGGGCAACGCGTGCTGTTGCTCTGCGCGCCCGAACACTGTCAGCAACTGCCCAGCTCCGCCGGCCTGCGCCTGCTCGGCCTACCTCAGCCGCTGGCCATCAACGCCCTGCGCAGCGCCCTACTCGAACTGTACGAAGAGCCGCGTATCGTGGAAATCCAACCGCAACCCAAAACCCACACAGATACAGGCACCGCGCCTTGCATCCTGGTGGCCGAAGATAACCCCGTGAACCAGCTGGTGGTGCAGGGCTTTCTGAAAAAGCGTGGCTATAACGTGCGCCTGGTGACCAATGGCCTGGCTGCACTGAATGAGTACCAACGCGACCCCAATGCCACGCAACTGATTCTGATGGACTGCGAAATGCCAGAGATGGACGGTTTCGAAGCCACGCGGCAAATCCGTCGCCTGGAGCGTCAGTACAACCTGCCAGCCGTACCGATCATCGCCCTGACCGCCCATATCCTGGATGAGCACCGCCAGCATGGCGCTGATGCAGGCATGAATGACTTCCTCGGCAAGCCCCTGGACAGTGCCAAGCTGTACAGCACCCTGGAAGCGTATCTGCAGCCTGCAGAGCCGTACGTTCAGTAGCGGCGCGGCAGACATGCACACGCAGAGCCCTGTGAATCGCCCCTGAGATCGTGCTCAAGGGTGTTAGTCACAAGCGGCTTTTCAAGGCAGTTTTTAACGCAGCACTCCCAACGTAGGTAATTTCCCAACGGCCTGCTAGCATCCGCGCTGCGCTCTGGAGGCCTTACCGTGCTGATCCCTTATCACCTGCTCGAAGCTGACACCCTGACCCGCCTGATCGAAGACTTCGTTACCCGCGACGGCACCGACAATGGCGACGAGACTCCACTGGATACGCGTATCGAACGGGTACGCCACGCGCTGAGCAAGGGCCAGGCAGTGATTGTGTTTGATGCGGAAAGCCAGCAATGCCAGCTGGCGCTGAAGCGCGATGTACCGAAAGAGTGGCTGGATGCGCTTGAGGGTCTTGAAGACTAAGTAGCATGTGGCCGGCTACCCTCGCAGGCCGCCCTCGCGCTCCCAGGCGCAACGCACGCGCAACTCACCTTCCTGCGGGCTGTGGAAGCCACTGTCGGACTCCCAGCGAAAGGTGTGCGTGCCGTTCAGCTCGGTTTCCAGGTGCACCACCGCACTGGCCCAGTACAGACGCTTGAGCAGCGCCTCGAACTGCTTGATCCACAGGCTCCACTCATACTCCACCGTACGGTAGCTGGCACCGAAGTGGATCACTTGGGTCTGGTACAAGCCATCGCCCGGTTGTTCACAACAGGCGAACATCTCACGCCCGAGAAAGCTCCAGGCATCGCCGGCCGGTAGCTCATCGAGCACTTGCCGATTGATTTCACGGCGCAGTCGACTCTCCGCCGGACTGTCCGATGGCCAGTCTCGGATGCAACCATAAACGATGGATTCGGACTCCACGCAGGCACTCCAGCAAATCAAGGCTGCCTTCTATCACAGCCGTCCAGAGCAAGGAAGGAACTACTGCCAAATAAGCGTCATTGCAGTGGCATAGCGACGCCTAGGCGGCGTCAGCTACAGGCACTCTTAGGCCCGCGCCGCATCATCCAGGCCAGCACCGTCATCAGCACCGCAAGCCCGGTAAGCACCATAAACGGCAACTGGTAGTTACCCGCCAGATCGCGCGCCAACCCGGTCAATACCGGTGTCAAACAAGCAATGCTGTATCCCATGCACAGCATCATCGCCGTCCAGCGGCTTACCGCCAGTGGCGATCCCGCCTCGTACAACGGCAGCACCAGCGACAAGGCAAACGAGCCGCCTAAACCAAAGCCGATGGTCACGGCCCAGAGTTCAGGCAGCACGGTCGGTTGGAAGGTAATCATCGCCAAGCTGATCGACGACAGCAGCCCGCAGCCGACCAGCAGCAGGTAACGGTTCTTGAACCGCTGCGCCAACCAGGGCAACAGAAATGAGCTGGGCAGTCCCATCAGCATCGACACACTGAACAGACTATTGCTGTGCATCAGGCTCAACCCGGCTTCGTTGTAACGCGCTACGGCCCAGGTGGCGAGGGCATAAAACAAGCCGGCTTGGATGGCAAAAAATGCACTGATCAACCAGGCCCGTGGCTGCCGCCAAGGCAAGCCGGTGCCACCCTCTTCGCTTTCGGCTTCGACGCGGTTAGGCAGGAACAGCCACAGCAGCAAACCGACGACCGCCGGTAGCGCCCAGATGGCCAGGCCATAGGTCCAGTCATTCGCCAACCACTGGGTAGCCGGGATCGTCAGTACTGCACCGCCCGCACCGCCAATCGCCATGCTCAGCGAATACCAGCCCACCACGCTGCCCATCCGCCCAGCGAAGTGGCGCTTGATGAACCCCGATAACAAAGGCCCCGCAACAGCGATAGCTGCGCCCAGCAGCACCGCACTGCCAATCAGAATTACGCTGGCATGCCCTACCGCACGCAGCAACAGCGCCACAGCAATAACCGCCAGACACAGGGCAATGGTACGTTCGAGCCCCAGGCGCATCGCCAGACGCGGCGCAAAAGGCGCGAGCAAACCCATGCATAACACGGGAAGCGCAGTAGTAAGGCTGATCAGGCTGCGGCTCAAGGCCAGTTCTTCAGCAATCCGCTCAATCAGCGGTGCCAGGGAAGTGATACCGGGCCGCAAGTTGATTGCAGCCAGGATCAGGCCCAGCAACAGCAGGGCCCGCGGAAAAGGTTTCACAGTAAATCCATCAGTTTCGCGGCCATGCCGACATGGCCGCAAACCTTAGAGCGCAAGTTCACACCAGACAAGCCCTAAGCGGGATAAAGTTGACCAATAAATCAGCAATTAGAGCGCTACAGGTCAAATTACTTGGTGCGCGGTGCACGCATCTTGTCAGCCATGGCTGTCATTTCGTTATAGAGCAACTGCGGGTTCTTCTGCTTCAACGCCCAAGCCATACGGCCCTGTTCGTGAGGCAGAATCATGAACTCGCCTTTGCCGATTTCCTGGTAGATGTAATCGGCAATATCGGCAGCACTGATCGGTGAGCTTTCCAGCAGCTTGCCCACCTGCGCTTTCATCGCTGGCGTAGGACCGCGGAAGGAATCCAGCAGGTTGGTCTGGAAGAACGAAGGGCACACCACATGCACGCTGACTTCATGCAGCTTCAGCTCGATCAACAAGCTTTCCGACAGCGCCACAACTCCGGCCTTGGCCACGTTGTAGTTACTCATGGCCGGGCCCTGCATCAAGGCTGCCATGGAGGCAATATTGACGATTTTGCCTTTGCTCTTTTCCAGTAACGGCAGGAAGGCCTTACAGCCCTTGACCACACCCATCAGGTTGATCGCGATCTGCCAGTCCCAATCTTCAAGCGACAACTCGCTAAAAAACCCGCCAGAGGCTACACCGGCGTTGTTGACGATCACATCGATGCCGCCGAGCTTCTCCTCACAGGCCTGGGCAAACGCAGTCAGCTGGCTGTAATCACGTACATCACAACGCTGGGTAAAGCCATCGCCACCCGCCTCACGAACCATCTGCAGGGTTTCCGCCAGGCCCGGCTCGTTGACATCCGACAGTGCCAACTGCCAGCCCTCACGCGCCCAACGCAGGGCCATCTCACGCCCCAAACCCGAACCCGCGCCGGTGATCATCATGCGATTTTGCATAGGAAAGCTGCCTTGTGCTGCTGTGATTGATGGAGCCAGTGTAGCCGGGTAAATTATCTTGCCCGTATACCATCATCCATCTGAATAAGGCGGCCTAAGCTCAACTCACGGCCGCTGCCAGCGCTGCCACAGCAACACGCCATAAATCAGCGCATTGAACAGCAGAACAAACACCCCCAAACCAATCTGAATCTGCGGCGTCAGCCCAGCCGGGTAGATGATCGACAGCAAATAGTGCTCAACAAAGCCACCGCTGTACCCCGCCTGCCCTGCAGCCAGACGCAGGCTGTGTTCCAGCGGCGTCAGCGGACAAGGCCAATTCATCAACTCCACCAACACACCCCATAAGGCTGCTGGCACATGCAACCAAACCAACCCGTGCCAACGCCACACCAGCAAGCCGCCCAACACCGCAAATAGAATAAACAGCAGATGAAAGACCACCACCGCATCTGCCGCCACTGCCAACCAAACCATAACGCGCCTCGCAATTAATCCTCAGCCCCATTGTTTCCGCATAACACGCAAACAGTATTAAAAACCTGATCGTCAGAAAGCAAAAAGGCCGGTTAATAACCGGCCTTAATTCAAACTACTGAACGCGTTAGTTAATACTCAACTTGTCGCGATTCTTCTCCAGCGTTGCCTCGCCGATACCCTTGACCTCTAGCAACTCATCCACTGAAGCAAAGTCGCCGTGTTCATCACGGTAAGCAACAATCGCCTGCACCTTCACCTCACCAATCCCCAACAGCTCACGCTGCAAGGTGGCAGCATCAGCCGTATTGAGATTAATTTTCCCGACCGGGGCCACTTCGGCTGTTTCAACTACGGGTGCCGACTGGGTGTTTGTTTCAGCAGCGGAAACCTCAAAGGATATAGAGGCAAGAATAGCGAACAGCAGAGAGAAAAGTTTGGCTTTTAGCATGTAGTGCATCCTTTCGTTAGGGATGGTCTGAAGTAGTCCTGTATTTTCAGTCGACTTCAGCCGTCGCCGATTTTGAAAGCAGCAAACCAATCAAAAACGATCAGATCACCCGCTCATTTCAGTGTTTCTGGCCGCCGCGATAACCTCGCAGCGGTCATTTCCCACATTACAGGCGCACCTCTCCCGCATTCGTCAGCAAATGCCGGCGCACCATCCACAGGTTCGACAGCGCGAACAGTGTCACCAGCTGTGCCGTGTTCTTCGCCAGGCCACGGAAGCGTGTCTTCACATAGCCGAACTGGCGCTTGATCACCCGGAACGGATGCTCGACCTTGGCACGCACCTGGGCCTTGGCTTTCTCGATCTTGCGCTTGGCTTTGTACAGCGCGCTGCGCTTGCTCAGCTTCTTATACGTACTACGACGGGCCGCGATCTGCCAGATCACCTCACGGCCTTCATGTTCCGGGCGCTTCTCTACGCCGGTGTAGCCCGCGTCGGCACCGACCATGTTTTCCTCACCGTGCAGCAGTTTGTCGACCTGGGTAACGTCTGCAACGTTGGCTGCCGTCCCCACCACGCTGTGCACCAGGCCGGACTCGTCATCAACGCCGATATGCGCCTTCATGCCGAAGTAATACTGGTTTCCCTTCTTGGTCTGGTGCATTTGCGGGTCACGCTTGCCGTCCTTGTTCTTGGTCGAACTTGGCGCATTGATCAGCGTGGCATCGACGATAGTGCCTTGGCGCAACGACAAACCTCGGTCACCTAGGTAGCCATTGATCACAGCCAGGATGCCGGCAGCCAATTCGTGTTTCTCCAGCAGGCGGCGGAAGTTGAGGATGGTGGTTTCATCCGGAATGCGCTCCAGGCTCAGTCCGGCAAACTGGCGCAGGATGGTGGTCTCGTACAGCGCTTCCTCCATCGCCGGGTCGCTGTAGCCAAACCAGTTCTGCATCAGATGTATGCGCAGCATCGCCATCAACGGGTACGCCGGACGACCACCCTCGCCTTTGGGGTAGTGCGGGTCGATCAGAGCGACCAAACCTTTCCACGGCACTACCTGATCCATCTCGATCAGGAACAGCTCTTTGCGGGTCTGTTTGCGCTTGCCGGCGTACTCGGCGTCGGCGAAGGTCATCTGCTTCATCGGAAAACTCGGCGGGTGGAGTCCGGGGATTTTGCCAAAATCAGGAAGTCTTTTTCAGAGTTTCCTTAGTTTTCATCGACGTGGGACTTCCCTCTCCACGCTCTGAAAACTAGCTGCTGTAATGCACTTGTCAAATAACTCTATGCATAACTGAGTAGATCAGCACCAAACTGTCCACACGCACCGTTCCACACCGGAGCCTTACGGTATATACCTAAGGCTCCAGCCGACGCTTCATATGTATCCAGTCAACGATCTCGCCTTCCGGTTTGTAACCACTAACCGTCTCACGCAACAACTGGCGCACACGGTCATAGTCATCACGCTCCACCGCATCCAGCAACTCGCTCAAACGCACCTTGAACGGCTCCCATGGCAAGTGCTCTTCATTAGCGCGCATGATCATCGGGTGCTCAGTCGGGCTAACGTCATCGCCGATCAACAGCTCCTCATAGAGTTTCTCACCAGGGCGCAGGCCGGTAAACTCGATGGCGATATCACCGTGAGGTTTCCCCGCAGAGCGCACGCTCAGGCCGCTGAGATGAACCATCTTTTCCGCCAGATCAGCAATTTTGACCGGCTCGCCCATATCAAGTACGAATACATCCCCGCCCTTACCCATCGCTCCAGCCTGGATCACCAGCTGTGCAGCCTCAGGGATGGTCATAAAGTAACGAGTGATATTTGGGTGAGTGACCGTAACCGGACCGCCTTTACGAATCTGTTCATGAAACAGCGGTATAACTGAGCCAGAAGAGCCCAACACATTCCCAAAGCGCACCATCGTAAAGCGCGTTTTATTCAGCTGGCGCAGCGCTTTGTCATCCTCGAACAAGGCTGGCGCAGACTCGCGACTAAGAGCCTGGAGCACCATCTCAGCCAAACGCTTGGTACTGCCCATAACATTGGTCGGGCGTACTGCCTTGTCGGTGGAGATCAGCACAAAGTTGCTCACCCCTGCTCTGATCGCCGCTTGCGCAGTATTCAGTGTACCTACCAGGTTGTTCAGCACGCCTTCGGTGATATTGTGCTCCACAATAGGCACATGCTTATAAGCTGCCGCGTGATAGACCGTATCCACTTTCCAAGCTTGCATCACAGCCAACAATCTATCGGCACTACGGATTGAACCAAGGATAGGCACCAGCCGCAGCGGTAGAGACTCGCGCTTGATGCGCGCCTGTAGCTCGCTGTGAATGCTGTAAAGGTTGAACTCACTGTGTTCGAACAACAAAAGCGTTGTAGGTTGATTGAGCAGAATTTGCCGGCACAATTCAGCACCAATCGAACCACCAGCGCCGGTTACCATCACCACCTGATTACGGATGCAGCGCTCAAACAACGCCTGTTGCGGAGGAACAGAATCACGCCCTAGCAAGTCGGCGATATCCACTTCCTGAACATCCTCGACCTTCACCCGGCCACTGGCCAAATCCATAAAGCCGGGGATGCTGCGCACATGCAAAGGGAAATGTTCCAGCCCTTCAAGAATCTGCCGCCGCCGCCCCCGCGACACCGAAGGCATGGCCAAAAGAACTTCATCGGCACCGGTTTCATTGATCATCTGCTGAATATGCTTGGGGGTGTAAACCCGCAGCCCGGCAATCGTGCGATTGGCAATGCCTGAATCGTCATCAATAAACGCCACGGGACGCATGGAACGGCCCATGTGCAGCGCTGCGACCAGTTGATTACCTGCCGCACCTGCACCATAGATGGCAACACGCGGTAAATGTGCTTCACGGGCACCAAAAGGCAAGCCAAAACCCGCCATGTACCAATCACCCATAAAATACTGACGCATCACCAGACGCAAACCACCAATGAGCACAAGGCTCAACCACCAGTAGTTAAATACAAGCGAACGCGGAATTGTCGAAGGTGCATCGCGGTACCAGTACACAGCCAGCGCAAGAATCAACGCGGATAGAGATACAGCCTTGGCAATGGTGAGCAGCGCATCGTTGCCCAAATAACGCATTACAGCGCGATACATTCCGAGGCGAATAAAAAGCGGGATAGCCACAACTGGTGCCAATGTGAACAACCACAGGTGTCCACCTAATGGTTCAACATGCCCATCTATTCCGAGACGCGCCACAAAGGCTAGCCACAGTGCCAGCCAAACCAGACACACATCGGTTACAACCTGCAAAACCCTTTTCTGACGGCGCGTCAAGCCTAAAAGCTTTTCACGAAACATAAGCGCTCCACTCGCATTGGGTCGGCTGAGCTAAACGGAGGGCTGTCAGCAGGCGCTAACCCTTTCTGACGATCCGGTCTCCCGCCCCTTGACCGACCACAGTCATAACTATGTATTTGAAGTAATAGGCAAGTGTAAGCGTTTCAATCATTTTCTTATCTATTTCTGCCAACAGGGCAGGCGTAGACATATCAATACCACTGACTTGTGCCAAACCTGTGATGCCGGGGCGTACATCAAAGACATGGCGCTCGGCACGCTCCGTAGTCAACTCCGTCTGATTGAACAAACCAGGTCGCGGCCCAACCAGACTCATGTCGCCCTTGAGCACGTTCCACAATTGTGGCAGCTCATCCAGTTTGGTCTTACGCAAAAAATGACCAAACCGGGTGACTGAAGCACTGCTAGCCAGGTGAGTCGCAACAGAGGCCGTATCAATCGCCATGGTGCGGAACTTGAGCAGCGTGAAAGGCTGTTGATGGCGACCAACGCGGACCTGACGAAAGATAGGAGAACCCGTATCAAATAAACCAACCAACGTCAGCAGCACCAGCACCGGTGCGCCAACAAGCAGGCCCAGTAAAGAAAAAACAACATCGAAAAAACGAATCAAGGATTCACTCCAAATACAGTCAATCAGGCTTCGCGAAACAACGCCTCAAACCTTCGTCCACCGTAAAGGGTGGCGTCCAGTCCAATAATTCGCATGTGTGAGCAATGTCCACTTGCAACGAACCCAGCAAGCGCTGCGCGAACGTGCGTTTGCCGAGCAGCATTGCTCCACACGTCAGCAAACCAGCCGGCACAGCAATCAAACGCGAAGGCCGACCCTTGGCCCGGGCCACCCCACGCAACAACTGTGTTGTGGACACGTCCTCACCATCGCCAGCCAAGAAAACTTGATTAGCAGCGGCCGGGTGATCAATACAACGGATAATCAGGTCAACCAGATTATCGATACCCACCAGGGATCGAAGGTTATGAATGGCACCAAGAGGCAGGGGCAGTCCCTTTTCAACGAGCCTGATCATACTGGCAAAGTTGCCCTTGACGCCTGGCCCATACACCAGCGGCGGGCGGACAATCACCACCTCAAGGCCAGTCTCGGCAGCGATCTGCATCAACCCCTGCTCAGCCTCCAGCTTAGAAAGACCATAGGCATCCTCAGGTGCAGGCACGTCAGACGCGAGGAAAGGCTTGCCTGATGAAGTAGCTTCGCCATTGACCTTGATCGAACTGATGAAAATAAAGCGCTTTACCCCCGCAGCTGCAGCCTGGCGCGCCAGATTCAAGGTGCCGTCAACATTGACTTTGCGGAACTCGGCGAGCGGGTCGGTAACGCTGTCGTTCATCACATGAACGCGGGCAGCTGCATGAATAACTGCCTCAACCCCCTGCAAGGCTGGTAGCCAGTTACTATTGGCGCTTATATCGGCAACCAAAAAACCGCTATCTTCCCCCGCACGCCCAGTAGCCAACTTGCGCTTGGCCGCGATCACTCGGTGTTCTCTAGCCAACAATTCATTGAGCAGCGCCTGACCCACAAATCCCGTGGCACCGGTCAGCAAGATACGCACAGATCAGCTCCTAATGTCATAGCAGGCTGCGATACAGTGAGGCATAGGAAGAAACCATCGCGTCAGCGGAAAACAGCTGTTCAAAGCGTTGCGCTGCCCGCCCCCCCATCTCGGCGGCTACCCCTGGCTGATCCCATAGCACTCGCAATGCATGCCTGAGTGCAGCGGGATCGGCAGGAGGCACGACCAACCCGGTCTCACCGGCAATGTTGATATAGGTAGTGCCGGTACCTATCTCGCAAGAGATCATCGGCTTGCCATACATAGCAGCCTCAGCAAGGGATATACCAAACGCCTCGGAACGCAGATGCGATGGAAAGACAAAAGCGCTGCAAAGTGTCAATAACGCAGCCTTGTCCTCGTCAGGCAAGCCGCCAAGAAAATGAATATTACTGAGGTTTAAGTGCCCGGCTTGCGCACGTAACTCGGCGTCAAGCGGCCCCCCCCCCACAATCACCACAACCATGTCCGTGCCTGCAACAGCTTCCAGCAGGTATTTCAACCCTTTGTAGTAGCGCAAAGCGCCTACAAACAGGAAAAAACGTGCGCCCAAACGGCTTTGCCAGTACGCCAACCTCTGCGCAGAAGGCTGCGGGTAGGTCGCCTTGTCCAGGCCATACGGAATCACGCTCACCTTGCCCCGATAGCGCTGAAGTACCGGGCTAGTAGCGACGTAGTTAGGCGAAGCCGCAACAATACAATCCACGCTGCTTAGAAAACGCTGCATCAACGGCTGATACAACTTAAGCAGCACCTTCTGCTTGACAATATCCGAGTGGTAAGTGACCACAGTGGGCTTATAGACGCGAGTCGCAAAGTGCACCAGATCCATGAAAGGCCAGGGAAAGTGGTAATGAATGATGTCTGCTTGCTTGGCCAACTCGGCAAAATCGCGCACGGCCGACAAAGAGAACCCTGTGGACGCCACATGTAGATCAAGCTTGGAGCGATGTGCCAAATGATTACCGACACTCTCCCCCCGAGCACCACCGCGACCACTTAAATAAAGCACTTCAGATTGAATACCGTGCGCAGCCCCTCCTTGGGCCAGCTGGAAAATAACCTGCTCGATTCCACCCATCGTATCCGGGTAGTAGGTTTTGAAAAAATGCAGAACCTTGATCATCAACTGTCCATAACACGGCGGTAGACTTGCAACGTTTCAGCCGCGCAACGCTCCCAGGAAAATAACCCAGCATGCCGCAAGCCCTGCACCACGGCCGCAGCACGCCAGCTTTCATCTTCAAGCCCTTGCAGCAATAACTGAGTCAGGGCCGGAGTATCCAGCGGTGCACACATCAAGGCAGCCGCACCAGCAACTTCAGGCAGCGATGAACTGTTTGAGCATACAACCGGCACGCCGGAACTCATCGCCTCCAGTACCGGCAAACCAAACCCTTCATACAGAGAAGGAAAAGCAAACAGCCTCGCACCGGCCAACAACAGCGGCAGATCGTCGGCCGGAACAAACCCCAGGTATTTAGCCCAGCCCTCACGGCGTGCCGTTTCAAGCCGCTGAAGGATATCGTCGTTACGCCAACCCTTGTAGCCGGTAAGCACTAGCGGCCAAAGCTGACGCAAAGCCATGGGCAGTCGGCTGTAAGCATCCAGCAGACCCACGATATTCTTGCGCGGCTCAATGGTACCGACGAACAGACTATACCCACCGGGCAGCAAACCATACCGCGCGAGAGGCGCTTGCAGCTCAGCCTCGCTGCGCGGATAAAACTCCGCGGAACTGGCGAGTGGTACCGTATGAATGCGCTCCAGGGGCCAGGAAAAATATTCAGCCAGTTCGCGCCGGGTGTACTCCGAGTCTGTAATCAGGGCATCCGCACGGCTCAGGGTTTGTTTAAGTTCCTTTTGCAAATAGCGGATACGCTGAGGCGCATGACAATGCGCCCAGGTAAACGGCGAAAGGTCGTGAAACGTCGCCACACCCCTCCCAGGGAAAGGCGGAAGAAAGAAGTTGGGCCCGTGATAAAGATAATCAGCATAGTGTTTCAAGGCTCGGCGGCGCAGCAGCGGCATCAACAGGCGATAAGCCTCGATAGCAAACGCACTTTGCTGCACAGCTCGCTTCAACCCATAACCACTGCCTGAGGTGTCGCCAGCAGTAGGCAACGCCGGCAACACTCTCGTGCCCGAAAAGAACTGTAGATCAGTAATCTCAGTGCTCTGCTGCAGCCTGCGTGCTAATTCATAGGTATAACGGCCAATGCCGGTCAGCGGAAAACGGACCGGCTCAACGGATAGCATTAATTTCATTTTCAGTCAGCCATTAGCATCCAGCGCAGGGTGTCTGCCAATGGTGGGGTTTGCCAACTACCAAGCAACGAACGCAGATTGGATGCATCGCCACACAGCGTCTTGACCTCACTCGCACGAACGAACGCAGGATTTACTTCGATCTGCATATCCAGACCAGTAATCGACTGACACATCCCTATTACTTCTCGTAACGAGTGGGCTTGCCCAGAACACACATTGACTGTTTGCCCAACGGGCTTTACCTCGAGCAAGCCGCGATAGGCCTGCACCACGTCACGCACATCACTGAAATCGCGCCAGACATCCAGATTACCGAGCTCGATCTTTGCCGCCTTGCGGCGAAAATGCGAAACAATCTTCGGCAACAAAAAATTGTCGGCCTGACCGACGCCGGTGTAATTGAAGGGCCGGACGATCACAATCGGCAAGCGCTCATACCAGAGGCTGGCCATGTATTCCATGGCCAACTTGCTAACGGCATAGTCATTTGCCGGTGCCGGCGTAGTCAATTCACTCAAAACGCCTTCCGACGCGTTGCCATACACATTGGCACTGCTCGCTAGCAAAATGCACTCGGGTAACTTACCGCACGCAGCAATACCCTCGAGCAGATTACGCGTACCCAGCAGGTTGACCTGATAAAAGGCGTTGGCATCGCCATGGCCGACAAAGGCCAATGCCGCCAGGTGAACAACCACATCCGGTTGAATGTCTGCCAGCACCGCACGCAAAGCTTCAGCATCGGTCAGGTCGGCTTGGTAATAACCGGCCTCGCTACCTGGATGGCTACCCAGTCCGATCACCTCGTAGCCATTGGCCTCCAGTTCGGCCGCCATATAGCGACCGGTGAAGCCATGTATGCCCGTAATAAGCGCGCGTTTACCGGCAGTATTCATCAGAAAGAGAATCCTTGTTCGTTACGGCGAAGATCAGCCTCCACCATCATGCGACACAATTCTTCCAGGGACGTTTTAGGCTCCCAGCCCAGAACTTCCTTAGCTTTGGCGGCACTGCCAATCAACAGTTCCACTTCCGCTGGGCGATAGAACTTCGGGTTGACCCTCACCAGCAGCTTGCCGCTAGCCGAATCGACGGCTTGCTCGTCTTCACCCTGGCCTTTCCACTCGACGTCGATATCGGCCGCTTTGAATGCCAGCGAGACGAAATCACGCACAGTCTCGGTGCGGTTAGTGGCCAGCACGAAGGTATCGGGCTCATCGGCCTGCAGCATGCGCCACATGCCCTCGACGTACTCCTTGGCAAAGCCCCAGTCGCGCTTGGCGTCCATGTTGCCCAGCTCCAGCACGCCCAGCTTGCCCTGCTTGATCTTGGCGACGCTGTCGGTAATCTTACGGGTCACGAACTCACGGCCACGCAGCGGCGACTCGTGGTTGAACAAGATGCCACTCGCACCAAAGATGTCATACGACTCGCGGTAATTGATGGTCATCCAATGCGCATACAACTTGGCCACACCATAAGGGCTGCGCGGGTAGAACGGGGTGCTCTCAACCTGCGGGATTTCCTGAACCTTGCCGAACATCTCGGAGGTGGAGGCCTGGTAGAAACGCACCTTGGGGTTAACGATGCGAATCGCCTCCAGCAGGTTTACTGCGCCCAGACCTGTAATCTCAGCCGTGGTGAGCGGTTGATCGAAGGAAACCCCGACAAAGCTCTGTGCTGCCAGGTTGTAAACCTCGGTAGCTTCGGTGCTTTGCAGCAAACGAATGCTGGCAGAGAGGTCCGTCAGGTCATATTCGACAAGGTTTAGATTCGGGTGCTGATTGATGCCCAGCTCCTCAATGCGCCAGAAATTGACCGAGCTGGTGCGGCGATAAGTCCCATATACGGTGTAGCCTTTTTCCAGCAGCATCTGTGCTAAGTAAGCGCCATCTTGACCTGTCACCCCTGTGACTAATGCCTTTTTCATTAATTAACCCTATCAACCAAATATTTATCACCCAACGCACCAGGTACTTTTACAACCACACTAATCACATCCGTGAGGGCCTCAAAGTCTGTTTCATCCGCTGGACTAAGCACAATAATATCGCCGCCACCCCACTCCCGACCACACATACGCACGCGACCAGACACTATCAAAGTAACTTCAGTTGCAATCGCATGATAATGGGCAGCCTCGTAGTCGCCGGCCTTATACTTCTTAACTGCAACTTCGCAACTATCAGTTTTTAGTGCCGCAGGGCTAAAGGCCCCTACAAACCAACCGCCGATCATATCCTGTAGATTTGCAGAGTTCACTCGCAGTTTCCTCTCTCGATACTTTGCAACTGACGCTCAGTTTTGACCGGATGATATTTTCCTTTATCAACCTGGAACACGCCGATGCGTTTCTGCCTCAACACCATTTCATTATAAGCCGGTGCCACATAGAACTTCCCGTCTGAGCTAGCACTCTTACGAATCATACCCTTAACTGCATCGACGAACTCGTGAGTACGTGAGAACCAAAACACCCCAACAGTGGCAGACTGACTAATTGGATTTTGCTGGGCTGCCTCTATAACCAATCCCTGATCGTCTAGGCGAACATAGGAATAGCGTGGATGAACCGACCGGAAGGTAATAGTACCACCATCGAGGTTACGAGCCCGAAAGTCTACTAGCACTTCTGCGAGATTGACATCGACGAGTTCGTTAGCGCTGATAACCAGTAATTCAGCATCACCATCTAGGCCACTTGCAGCCAAAAGAGCCGTGCAGGCAGAACCCTGCGTACAAGCGGGTATGCGCGCAATGGAAGCATCTGGAGTAATTAACTGCGCAATTTGATCAAGGTGGAAGTGCTCTAAGTCTTTCTCTAGAAAAGCGTAGACATAACGCGAATCCTGGACTTGGCGTGTACTTTCGATGACTCGCTCCAGAAGCGGCGCACCATCCACTTCAGTTAGACACAATGGATAACCACCATCGTGATTTTCAAATTCAACCGGGCCCGCCGCAAGAATAAGAATATTTATACTCATACTTATACCACTGAATCAATTTCAGCAATTCGCCGCTGAATATTATTGAAATTCGTATCATCCACTGTACGGACTACTAGCAAATGAGCACCGGAGGCCCGGGCCGCACGAATCCCATTTTCATTATCTTCGACAACCAGGCACTCTTCGGGCTTTAAATTTAAAAAATTGATAGCCTTTGTATACATCTCTGGGTCTGGCTTACCTTTACTGACGTCCTCGTTCGAAACAAGTAGATCTAGGTACTGCATAAGATTCGCCTTACGCATCATAGTTTCAACAGTGTCGCGAACAGAATTGGAGCACACAGCCATAAAATAACCCGCATGCTTGAGCGATGAAAGAGCATACTCGTGAGTAAAGCGAGGATTGCAACGAGCATGTATGATATCCATAGTGTACTGCTGCTTCATCTCATTAATGAAATCATGCAAATCCTTTGGAAGCCCACGTTCAAGAGATAGCATCTCTAACTTCTTGCGAGTAGGCAAACCGTCAAAAGTCGTCAAATGATCCGCACGTGAAATAGGCATCCCAAAAAGCTCAAGAGCTCGATTAAGAGCCTCGTAATGCCAATCTTTGGCATCAATAAGAACGCCATCCATATCGAAGAGAATTGCTTTAATAGCCATACTAATTACAGCCTAAAATAGGCCCGAGCTTGCTCGGGGCGGTCGGTACAAAGCATCAGATTCGGCGCAGCGGCGTGATGAGTTAGCATAGACCACAAATCTTGTGGCTCACGCATGTGCAGCTCAGAGGAGACCACACACACACGCTTCCCAGTAGAGAGCAATTCACCCACCAACTCCTCGTCATACCAAGTTGGCCCAAAACTGTCTAGCCAAACGCCAGCGCTGTAATCAAGCCAAACAGGCTGACGCTCAGCCTCGCTCATGCGTGTAAAGACAGGGATACCAGCTTCGAAATAGCTGCGCATATCAGGCACAGCCATATCGAACACGAAGGCATCCAGCCCCGGCAAGCTTTCGAGCGCTTTTTTCACAAAGCCAGCCAAACCATCAGCCTTAATATTTAGCGCCAAAGGAAGCACGCCGTCGGAATACAGTCGGTAGATATCCAAGGCCTGCGCCAGGGTGAGCTCGTCGCCGGTAGCCACATCGTGCGAAATGACGATCTCACCGCCTGCGTCACGAAGATCAGTCTCGGTACCGTACCCAAGCTGAAATGAACGCTCAAAAGCAATGCGCTGATTTCGCTCACTACGCTCAAGCCAGTAGCCGCGATGCGATAATACAATCATTATATTTTCGTGGCCCGTTCGTGGACTGGCAGTGTAAGAAATAACTCTAAATCCTTAGGGATGCCCAAGCCATACATACCTTTTGCTTCCTCCCCAACATTGTAGATGCCTACACGCGCACCGCAGCTGATAAGTTGATTGTATGTAGGGGCAACGTAGAACTCATTGTTAACGCGCAGATTCTTGCTAATCATATTGTGCGCAGCCGCCACGAATTCCCGCCCACGCTGAAAATTGTAAATACCCACTGTGGCTTCATCTGAGATTACCTCCTTCTCCACCACGTGCGTCACAAGATCACCACACATCCCCACAAAGGACCACTTCGGATCGCTGGCCTTCATCGTCATAATAAGGCCATCTAAGCTCATCTTGCTCATGGTGTTGAGATAAAAATCAATGTCTACATCTACATACTGATCACTGTTCGCGATCATTAGCGGCTCGTCGCTATCAATCAAATTTTCGGCTGCCAGCACCGTGCATGCCGCACCTTCGGTCAGACCATCAACTGTGACAATTTCGCAATTTGGCGCCCAAGCCTTCAACTTTGCTTTCAAGTCGTACTCATCGACGTGTACCTTCTGACAAATAAAGATAAAACGATGCGGCACGGATGGTTTTAGATTCTCAATAACTAACCGAATCATTGGAACACCATTGACAGAAATCAATGGCTTAGGCAGCGTATAACCTTCTTTCTGAAAGCGACTGCCGGCCCCAGCCATGGGGATTATAATATTTAGCATATATTAAGGGCCTTTAGATGTTGTCATGCATTTTTAGAAGCCACTGGAATTCCGGCTCCTACGTTCCTACTTTACAATATGTTCGCAAATCCGGGCAATTTCAAAATCCAGATCGGAAATACGCTTACTAAGACGATCGATTTCAACATCCTGCACTTCAAGGCGAGTCCGTAATCTGAGATTTTCAGCCTGCAGCTGACGATTCAGATCATCACCATACTCGGGCGAGGAACTGCATGCATGCCAGTAGTGCTTACCGTCGAAAGCAGGCAACCCAAACAACCCCCAAGCAACAGTATCCTTATCCCAAGTTTCGGGATCACGCGAAAAAAAAACATTCACCTCATTGCAAGCCGGATCATTCGGCTTAATAGCTACAACTTTGAAACCATGATCCTCGAGAAAATTTAGCACTATTCGCAGGTCTTGCTTCTCACCAAAGTACAAAGCATTTTTTTCTGTAGTACAAACTTCCAACATACCAGCACGAACAGACGAAATATAATCTCCAGCAGACGCTAGCACGGCTAAATCTAGGCCCTGGACATCAATTTTAATGAAGTCTATTTGATCAATACCATTCTTCTCCATAAATGTGCTTAGCCGGAGAGTCTGTACTCGCACCTTAGTCTCATGTCGAAGGTCGGAGCGTTGGGCCCAATACGGATCAGTAGAAATTTTTCCTTCATCAAAAGGAAGCATGCTTGTAGTGCCGCAGTCACCTGAAACACTTACAAAAAGCTCAGCTTCTCCATCCGTTTCAGCCAGAGCAAGCTCGTGCACAAGAATATTAGACACACCTTCAGTAGCGCATTTCACACGCAATTCTCTGGCAAGATCAGGCACAGGCTCAATCATGTGAACAAAGGTCTGCGAATTACGCTTTGCTAGCTCCAAACCGAAGCTACCGAAATTTGCCCCAACATCTATGATGTTAACCATTAAACACACCTCGCCCTTCCTTTCCTGCTAACCCGAAATCAGGAGCAGCACATAATTTTTCTACAAAGCGGCGGTAATTCATGGGATCGACTACCTCGTCGACTCGTCGACGGACTTGTTCAAACCGCGCCACTTCATCGTCAGCAAGCAGGTCTTCGCCTCGCACCAACTGGTTTAATGGCTCAATATTGGAAGTAAGTACTGAAGTACCGCACGCGTACGCCTCCAGCACAGGAAAGCCTAGCCCCTCATTTAGGGAAGGAAAGATGAGGACCTTAGCGCTTGTATACAATTCAACTTGCTTATCAAAGTCAACATCGCACCACCACTGAATATCCTCGATATCCAGCTTTTCAAAAAAAGATACTAACTCGTCATGCGAGCAACGCGGCCGCCCAAAAATTCGCAGAGAATCAAATTGACCTGCGTTAACTAAGCTCGGTATTGAAAGCAGCCCTTTGCGCCGATCAAAAGGCGCAGCAAGTAGCGCTACGCGCCCTCGGTCAACCTCAATTCGAGATGCATCAAGCGTCAAATATCCCGGCGGAATCATGGTGGGAAATACACCAAGCCCACTGTGCCCACCAAAACCAAATTTTTGACACTCACGCGCGGTCAGCTCACTGATACAAAAAATACCATCAGCTTTTTCATCAGCCCAACGATAGCCTTTATAGTGCGCATGTGCGAATAGGTGTAAGCCAATATCTTCTGGGTTATCAAAGTAATAACGATTCGGTATGGCATCATAAGCAACGCACACATACCGATCAGCCATAGGCATTGAAGAAATCGAAGCAGCGATCCACGGAGCACCAACAATGCAAAGATCAAAACGCAAGGGAAGCTTGTCTAGAGACTCGCTTCGCACGCCCACCCTCTCTGTAGAATCCCTCAACTCCCTGACGCGGCTCGAGCGCACGAAATCCAAAATTTCACTTCGAGAGCTGCCTACTAGGCGATTACCAATGAAACCATTATCAACTAGTAGGCTGCGCTCTAGAACCACAGCCTCAGTTTGATCTTGCCCCGTACAATTAATTAAATATACTCGATTACCCTGAGCCTCTAATGTTGCGCACAAGGTCATTAAATAGCGGCGCACCCCATGATGGACGGAGAAAACAGTATTATCCGTTATAACGCAAATATCGTTTAAGTGTGACATAAATACGACTTTTTTTAATTAATTTTTTGGCAGCATAGGGAAGCCTATGCCAGCCAGCGAAGGCTACGCGATGAATTATGACATTCAGTCGGTTTGCTGCTAGCAAAGTAGGCGTACTGGTAACATCTCTAAATGTTCCAGTGTAGTTGTCTGGCACTCCGATTGCTATGGCGCTAGAGTACGAATTCATGCGTGGAAAAATACCGATAGAACGCAGCATTAAACTTAGTTCCACATCTTCAGCCTCATTATGTAGAAGTAAAGCGTTGAAATTCAAAACCTCAGCAACACTGCGCTTCAGAACTATGAGGCCGCCGTTAATAAAGTGTCCGTCATGCAGCATTGTATACGAGAGATCGAATTGTGGCCTCTGCCAACGCATCTTACCTTCCTGAAAACCAATATACGAAGGATAGTAGGCACCCGACTCATATCGCTGGCTAATAGACACAAAATCGAAGTCAAGACCAAATTTTTCGAAACCGCTGAAGAAGTTATCGTCAATCTGATAGCGATCATGAAATATCGCGATGTTAGAATGGCGGGCCTGACGAACGATCCAATTCTTTTTCTCGCCAATACGCGGCAGATTGTCACCAGAGCGATCATTCCACTCCTCCTTGCTGCCCGTAACGTGTGGAGGCATGACGAGCTTCTCAGGTCCAGCAATTACGATTTGAAGTGGCCGTTCACCGGCGAGCTTAGTTAGCTTCTCAGCAAGCGAATGTACATTCACGGACTTCGCACCGTTAGACAGGATACCAATGGTCCATCCGTCTTCGGAGTACGCCGAAAGATTACCGCGCTGTACGTCGATAACCGTTACCGTATCGCCCCCAGAAAGCTTCTCCTGAAAGACTAGTTCTGCGGAAATGTTCGGGCGACGTGCGACTATAGACTTAAGCTCGAACAACGTTCCATGTTCGCTATCACGCGTCCGCGTGATCAGATAACCACGGGGGCCCAGCAGGCGTAGGCACTCATCTAGCAGTAATGGCCAACCAGACCCGTAAGAGAACAATTCCCGCTCATAAAGCCAAACTCTATCGAATTGACCATGCATCACATGAGGCGCACGCCAGTTAACCGCTGAAACTAATTCGATAGTCACTGCGAGATGGACCGGTTTACTGCCGACCCAAGCCGCGCAACCTCCAAAATAATGCTCAATACTCATATTTACTCACAAGCTCACGGTTAATATTAGGTAATTTCTCTCACCGCAAACCTGGGACTAAGGTTGGTAAATCCAGCCCACAAAAGTGAATTAGCAGGATCCTGGGCCACACTGAATTTATGCACAACTTGTGTTGGCAAGATCACGGATTGGAACCCCCCGCCCGGAATGCCATCGTTTTCAATGCCAACAGCGAGTGTGTAATCTCCACGACCGAGATTGCCCTTCAGATGGACAATTAGTTCAAATGATTTCAAACTTACCAACTGTAATCTTGGACTGATACCTTGGCAGTAGGTATTTGTCTCGAAGACAATAAGTCCATACCGATCTTGAATGCGGAAACCAATGTGCGGATCAGTAAAGTGCTCTAAATCCCTCATGCGCAGCCGTAGCGTGATCTGCTCACCCTCGAATATTAAATCTTTAATTCCATTGGGACTTTCTATAGAGAGATCCTCAATGTATTTATTCGGCGACTCAAAGTGGCAAGTAAATTTCTCATGCCCATTCCCCTTGCCACGAGCAATGCTAGCAAAGTAAGCCTCAAGACCTTCGCCTACAGGGCCATCTTGAATCACACTGCCAGTTGATAGCACTATGGCACGATCGCAGATAGCGCTAAGTGCGCCGATATCATGAGTGACCAGCAGGATAGTTGTTCCCTGCTGGCGAAAATTTCGGATGCGAGCCATACATTTTTGCTGGAAGTGAACGTCACCCACCGAAAGAGCTTCATCCACGATGAGAACGTCTGGACGTACGGCAGTGGATACAGCAAAGGCCAATCGCACCTGCATCCCACTGGAATATACCCGCACGGGATGATCGATATATTCACCGATTTCAGCAAAGGATTCGATTTCCGGCATTAGCAGGGTAATTTCTTCGACGTTGTAACCAAGAAGCTGACCGGCCATAAATGCATTCTGCCTGCCGGTGAAATCCGGATGGAACCCCATGCCAAGTTCTAGCATGGCAGCAACTCGCCCAGTGATATTTACGCCACCAGTGGTGGGCTGGGTGGTGCCGGTAATCATCTTGAGCAGAGTGCTCTTACCTGCGCCGTTGATGCCGATAATACCAACGGCTTCACCGGGGCGGATGCTGAAGTTGATGTCTTGCAATACCCACTTAAGACTGTGGCGTGGCTTACCGAACGGTATCAACCACTCCGCCAGTCGCGACCAACGAGTGGGGTATTGCTTATAGGCTTTGCCTAAGTTGGTAACGGTAACTGTGCCCATTAGAGTTCATCCACCATTTCGCCGGCATGCCGGCGGTAAAGGCCAAAGCCGAATACGCAAAGCAGCAGCGCCAACACGACAACGGGCCAAAGGCTGGACCAGTTAGGCCACTGGCCATTCACCAGTACAACCTGAAACGCGTTCATCAACCGTGTCATAGGGTTGAGGCTCATAAAGGGCTGGAGTCTTTCCGGGAGGATGCTGATGGGGTAGACGATCGGGGTTAGCCAGAACCAGAAGGTAAGAAAGATACCGAAGAACTGCCCGACATCACGAAAAAAAACATTCAGCACGCCCAAGGTAATACCAAGGCCGATGGAGAAAAGCACAAGAAGAGCAAGCAGCGGGAAAATGGCAAGAAACGGCAGGCCTGGGAAGGTGCCGGAGAGCACCAGGAATGCCGTGAACAGCCCGAAGATGATGAAAAAATTGAGCCCGGCATTGGCTACGACCGTTACCGGCAGGCAAAGCCGGGGAAAGCTGAGCTTCTTCAGGAGGTTGGCATTATCCAGAAAGACGTTTTGTCCGCGCCCGACAATCTCCGCAAACAGCCCCCAAGTAATCACCCCGGCACAGAGATAGATACTGTAACCAAAGGCGCTATCCACGCCTGGAAGTTTTGCCCGCATGATTTGCGAAAAAATCAGCGTATACACGATGATCATCGCCAGCGGGTTAAGCACATTCCACGCAGCACCCAATAATGAGTTGCGGTACTTGGACTGAAACTCGCGTTTGACGCTACCGAGGATAAACCCCCGATAGGCCCAAAGCGGCCTGATAATAGCCAACATTTAGTATTTTCCTTGATTACCGGTCAGCAGTCTGCACGGCCATAGATGTCTTCAAAACGGACGATATCGTCCTCACCCAGATAGTCTCCGCTTTGCACTTCGATCAAGACGAGATCGATTACACCTGGGTTTTCCAGGCGATGTTTATGCCCGGCCCTGATGAAGGTTGACTCATTAGTATCCAGCATTAATTCGCGCTCATCATTGACGACTCGCGCCATACCACTGACGACAATCCAGTGTTCACTACGATGGTGATGCATCTGCAATGAAAGCGAAGCGCCAGGCTTGACCACGATGCGCTTGATTTTGAAGCGCTCGCCCTCCTCCAACGTTGTATAGGCACCCCAAGGGCGATGAACTACTTGGTGAATCAAGTGAGCGCTGTGGCCGCTTTTTTTCAGCTGCGCCACGATATGTTTCACGTCTTGTGCGCTGTTCTTATGAGCGATCAGTATCGCATCCGATGTATCAACGACTATCAGGTCTTCCACGCCGACCAGTGCGGTCAGGCGCCCATTGCTCTGCACATAGTTGTTACAGGCTTGGTGCGCTAGTACTTCGCCCACGCAGCGATTGCCGTTCTCGTCGGCGGCGGTTAGTTCACTCACTGCATTCCATGAGCCGATGTCGCTCCAGCCAATATCGCAGGGTACGGTCACGACCTTGGCCGAGCGCTCCATCAGCGCGTAATCGATGGAAATATCCGGCACTAGGGCAAAGCTCTCAGCATCGAGACGTAAGCAACGATGCGCTTCACCCTCGCTCAGCCGCGAGTTGCTCAAAGTAGCGCGCACAGCCTCTAGAACGTCTGGAGAGTAGGCCTGCAGTTCATCCAGCACCGTACCCACGCGAAAGCAGAACATTCCCGAGTTCCAGTAATAGTTGCCGGCAGCCACATAGTTTCTGGCGGTGGCTAAATCGGGCTTTTCCACAAAACGCTGGACTTTCAGGCCGCCTTGCAACGTCGACGCTTTATCCGCTTCTATGTAACCGAATCCAGTTTCTGGATACTCGGGCTGAATACCGAACGTCACCAGCCATCCCTCTGCAGCCAGCACCTGGGCTTTCTTGACCGCTTGGGCAAATGCTATCTGATCGGCGATCAAGTGATCTGCTGCGAGTACCAACATCTGAGCGTCGGCCCCGTGGACACTTTCCAGCTGCAGTGCAGCGGCAGCCACTGCAGCCGCGGTATTGCGACCAAATGGCTCGAGAATAAAACTTTGTGGGCCGCGAACTTTAGCTGCACGCTGATATTCGTCTTCGGTCTTGAAGAACAGTTCGCGGTTAGTAACGGTCAGCACCTCGACCACATCATCCAGGGCGGTGGCGCGCACAAAGGTTTTGTGAATCAGATTCTGACCATCTGGCAGCGGCATAAATGGCTTGGGGTGAGTTTCTCGGGATACCGGCCAGAGCCGGCTACCAACGCCGCCGGACATAATTACGGGAATAAGTTTCATATATTTATGTTCCTATACATCTTCGTTAGTGCATCAGCTGTTTTGCGAGGCACTGATAATTCTTTCAATGGTTTTGACCTGATCTGCCACCAACACGGGGCAGTTTTTCGCCTCGACATTCAAGCGCAATAGCGGCTCGGTATTCGACGAGCGCAGGCTCATGCGCCAATCGGCGAACTCCAGGCTGATGCCATCGGTCCTATCCAGCTTCGGTTTCAGCCCGGCATAGTGATCCAGCACGGCCTGGATCACCGCCTTGGCATCGCTGACGGTGTAGTTGATTTCGCCGCTGCAGGGATAGGCGGCCATGCGCTCGCCGACCAGTTGCGAGAGGGTTTTGCCTTGGGTGCTGATCAGTTCGGCCACCAGCAACCAGGGGATCATGCCGCTGTCGCAGTAAGCGAAGTCGCGAAAATAGTGGTGGGCGCTCATTTCGCCGCCGTAGATGGCGTTTTCTTTACGCATACGCTCCTTGATAAAGGCATGGCCGGTCTTGCATTGAATGGCCTGGCCTGCGTACTGCTGACAAACATCGATGGTGTTCCAGGTCAGGCGCGGGTCGTGGATGATCTTGGCGCCCTTCTCCTTCTGCAGGAAGGCTTCCGCGAGCAGACCGACGATGTAGTAACCCTCGATGAACTCGCCATGCTCGTCGAACAGGAAGCAGCGGTCGAAATCGCCGTCCCAGGCGATGCCCATGTCGGCTTTGTAAGCCCTAACCGCCTCGGCGGTGGCGGTGCGGTTGTCCGGCAGCAGCGGATTGGGGATGCCGTTGGGGAAGGTGCCGTCCGCGTCGTGGTATACCTTGATGAATTCGACCTGGGCACCCATGGCCTGGAAGCGTTGCTCTAGCGCATCAATGACGTGGCCGGCAGCGCCGTTGCCGGCATTGACCACCAGCTTCAGCGGTTTGAGCTGCTCGGCCTTGAGGTAACCGAGCAGGTGGTCAATGTAGGCATCGAGGCAGCTTTGCTGGCTGAGTTGGCCACGCTGGCTCACGGGCGAGAAGGCGTTGGCTTCAGCCAGGCTGCGGATGTCCTTGAGGCCAGTGTCGCCGCTGATCGGCTGGGCACCACGGCGGACCAGCTTCATGCCGTTGAAGTCGATGGGGTTGTGGCTGGCGGTGACTTCGATACCGCCATCGACATCCAGGGTGAAGGCGGCGAAGTAGACTTCCTCGGTACCTGTCATGCCCAGGTCGATGACGTCGCAGCCGGCGTCCATCAAGCCTTTGGCCAGCGCCTGCTTGAGCGGCTCGCTGGACAGGCGCATATCGCCGCCTATGACGATCCTCTTCGCATCGAGGAAAAGCGCGTAAGCGCGGCCTATACGGTAGGCGATCTCTTCGTTTAGTTCAGCACCGAGTCGGCCTCGAATGTCATAGGCTTTGAAGCAGGTAAGAGGGGTCATTAAGCAATGTACCTTCTAACTTCAGCAAAATAGGGGGCGGTGGGCGATACTCTCAGGCTTATGGGACGAAGTAGATGCCCAGATGCATGCGCCTCACTACTAAATCAGCCTGAAAAATTAAACACTCATTTTTCTGATGCTTTTTGGACTAAGCCCTGTTGTTTACACTAGAGCATTTGCGCTTGCGCCTCTTCTAATGTCATTCGGAGTTACTTGTACTGCCAGGCGTTATCAACTGAAAATCACGCTCGGCTTTCTTGTACAGTGCTTTGAGGCACTCACCCAACTCATACTTGGCGCCAGGTTCACCGCGAACAATCCGCACTTGTTACTGCCATTGGCGCATTCTGGTAAAAAATCCAAGCAATCTTTTTTGATCTGCATGAGCAGAGTAGCTACCTATGGTATGCACCTGAGCGCGGTTGGTACAGGGCTGCTCGCCCATTTCCACATACCATCCTTTGCGCACAAAACGCTGTATCTACCAGCCATCTAGTGCTTTCAACTTCCAAGACGATAGGCAGTAGTTTGACCGACGACTCGCTGTAGATGATCAGCCATTTGAAGCCTGCGGCGACCAGGGAAGAAATACGACCTACGTGATCGATGTGCACTTGGGTGGTTACTAGCGCTTTGATGCTATCAAGAAAGAAGTCGATGGCGAGCCGCCCTGCCATCCCGCGATGGTTTCTGCGCCTTGGAATAAGCCGCAATTGACTAACAGACTACTGTCAGCATCCATAAGCAGCTGATGGCAGAAACCAGTCACGCCTGAGACGGCACCATGATGAAGTATATGAGGGAAGTCCATCGGCTAATCCATTAACGCAGGAAAAGTACATCCATGACTAAACGACAAATAGCCGTGCCATATGAACTGGCGAGAGCAACCAATTCAAAGCGACGACATTATGCCATGATTAAAACGTGATACCAGTCTCGGATTAGCAGAAAGCAGCGCCTTGAAAATAGCGGGATTGAGATGCAAAAAGCCGCACTATGGCGACTTAGGCGGGGTTATTCATCTTCATTAACCCGATCACGCAGTTCTTTCCCAGGCTTAAAGTGCGGTACAAACTTGCCATCCAGCGTGACTGAGTCGCCCGTCTTTGGATTACGCCCAACCCGCGGCGCGCGGTAATGCAGCGAGAAACTGCCAAAACCACGGATCTCAATCCGATCACCAGCCGACAATGCCTGCGACATTTGCTCCAGCATGGTCTTGATCGCCAACTCAACATCCTTCGACGAGAGCTGCCCCTGATGGGTAACGATGCGCTCGATCAACTCCGACTTGGTCATGGTTTTCCCTTCTTTTTCAAGCGGCTAGATCACTAGATAAAAAGGTTTTAGCACGCCTCGCCTGATTTGAACAGCCTATAAAACAACACCTTAGCGATTTTCAGGTACAAAAAAGGGCGACCGAAGTCGCCCTTTTTCTGGATTACCTAAACTTAGTTCTGGTTTTCCATTTGCGCACGGATCAGATCACCAATGGTAGTCGGACCAGCAGAAGCAACTTCGTCCTGCTTAGTGCGCATTTCTTTGATGGCTTCTTTTTCGTCTTCAACGTCTTTCGACTTAACCGACAAGCTGATTACGCGGCTCTTACGGTCTACGCTGATGATCTTGGCTTCAACTTCTTCGCCTTCTTTAAGGACGTTGCGCGCATCTTCAACGCGGTCACGGCTGATTTCGGAGGCTTTCAGTGTGGCTTCGATACCATCAGCCAGAGTGATGATTGCACCCTTGGCGTCAACTTCTTTCACAGTACCGCGAACGATAGTGCCTTTGTCGTTGACTGCAACGTAGTCGGAGAACGGATCTTCTTCCAGTTGCTTGATGCCGAGGGAAATACGCTCACGCTCCGGATCAACGGAGAGGATAACGGTTTCCAGCTCGTCGCCTTTCTTGAAGCGGCGCACAGCTTCTTCGCCTACTTCATTCCAGGAGATGTCGGACAGGTGAACGAGGCCGTCGATGCCGCCATCCAGACCAATGAAGATACCGAAATCGGTAATCGACTTGATGGTGCCGGAGATTTTGTCGCCCTTGTTGAACTGACCGGAGAAATCTTCCCACGGGTTAGTTTTGCACTGCTTGATGCCCAGGGAGATACGACGACGCTCTTCGTCGATATCCAGAACCATAACTTCCACTTCGTCGCCGACGTTAACGACTTTCGAAGGATGGATGTTTTTGTTGGTCCAATCCATTTCGGATACGTGCACCAGGCCTTCCACGCCTTCTTCCAGCTCTGCGAAGCAGCCGTAGTCGGTCAGGTTGGTTACGCGCGCAGTAACACGGGTGTCCTGCGGGTAACGCGCCTTGATGGCAACCCATGGATCTTCGCCCAGCTGCTTGAGGCCGAGGGAAACACGGTTGCGCTCGCGATCGTACTTGAGGATCTTGACGTCGATTTCATCGCCAACGTTGACGATTTCCGACGGATGCTTGATGCGCTTCCAAGCCATGTCGGTGATGTGCAGCAAGCCGTCGACGCCACCCAGATCCACGAACGCGCCGTAGTCGGTGAGGTTCTTGACGATACCTTTGACTTGCTGACCTTCCTGCAGGGATTCCAGCAGAGCTTCGCGCTCAGCGCTGTTCTCGGCTTCCAGCACGCTGCGGCGGGAAACGACAACGTTGTTGCGCTTCTGGTCCAACTTGATGACTTTGAATTCGAGCTCTTTGCCTTCCAGGTGGGTGGTATCACGCACCGGACGGACATCGACCAAGGAACCTGGGAGGAACGCACGGATGCCGTTAACGTCGACAGTGAAGCCGCCCTTAACCTTACCGTTGATAACGCCCGTAACCACTTCCTCAGCGGCGAAAGCTGCTTCCAGAACGATCCAGCACTCGGCACGTTTAGCTTTTTCGCGGGACAGCTTGGTTTCACCAAAGCCATCTTCAACCGCGTCCAGGGCAACGTGAACTTCGTCACCAACCTTGATGGTCAGCTCGCCAGCGTCGTTGTGGAACTGTTCCAGCGGAATGAGGCCTTCAGACTTCAGACCAGCGTGAACGGTTACCCAACCAGCTTGGTAATCGATGTCGACGATGATAGCGGTGATGATCGAGCCAGCCTGAAGATTCAGGGTTTTTAGGCTTTCTTCAAACAGTTCAGCAAAGCTTTCGCTCATTTTAATTCCTGTTGATTCAGGGCAGGGAATCCGCCCAAACCACATTCCAGACAATGTGGGTACGTTCATTTAAAAAGAGGCAAACGGAACTAGGACTGGGTTCCCGTGTGCCTCCTTGCGAGCCGGTCAGCTTAAGCAGCTGTGGCTCTTATCATCCGGCGAGATCGCGATTGGCGACCTCACTCAGAATTCGTTCAAGCACTTGTTCAATCGAGAGTTCAGTGGAATCCAGCTGGATCGCATCGGCTGCCGGCTTGAGCGGAGCCACTGCACGCTGGGTATCGCGCTCATCGCGCGCCTGAATCTCATCAAGAAGACTCGCGAGATTAACATCATCGCCTTTGGCCTTCAACTGCAAGTAGCGGCGGCGGGCACGCTCCTCGGCGCTGGCGGTGAGGAAAATCTTCAGCGGCGCATCGGGAAACACCACAGTCCCCATATCACGACCATCGGCGACCAGACCCGGCATTTCCTGAAATGCCTGCTGACGCTGCAGCAGAGCCTCGCGCACGGCGGACAGCGAGGCCACCTGCGAAGCACCGGCACCGACCTGCTCGTTACGGATCAGGTCAGTGACCTCTTCGCCCTCAAGAATGATGCGCTGACCATGGCCATCGCCCGCAGCAATAAATTGCACATCCAGATGAGCGGCGAGCAGCTTCATCGCCTCTTCGTTGGTCAGATCAACGCCGTGATTGCCCGCAGCAAAGGCCAGCAGGCGATACAACGCACCCGAATCCAGCAGATTCCAGCCCAGCTGTTTGGCCAGCAGGCCGGCAATGGTGCCCTTGCCCGAGCCGCTCGGCCCGTCGATGGTGATAACCGGTGCAACGATCATGCTTTGCCCTCCTCGGCCACACGAATGCCAACCTGAGCCGACAGCGCGAGGAAGTTGGGGAACGAAGTGGCTACATTGGCGCAATCATGGATGCGGATCGGCGCAGTGGCGCGCAACGACGCCACGCTGAACGACATGGCGATGCGGTGATCGCCGTGCGCCCAGACTTCGCCACCACCGATGCTGCCGCCCTCAATGATAATGCCATCTGGCGTTGGCTCGGCCTTGACGCCCAGAGCAATCAAACCATCAGCCATCACCTGAATACGGTCGGATTCCTTGACCCGCAGCTCTTCGGCACCGCGCAACACGGTACGGCCTTCAGCCACCGACGCAGCAACAAACAGTACCGGGAACTCATCAATAGCTAGGGGCACCAGGTCTTCGGGGATATCAATGCCTTTGAGCTTGGCGCTGCGCACGCGAATATCAGCCACGGTCTCGCCGCCGACTTCACGCTGGTTTTCCAGGGTGATGTCGCCACCCATCAGCTTGAGGATATCGATGACACCAGTACGGGTCGGGTTGATGCCTACGTGCTCAAGCACCAGCTCGGAGTCTTCGGCAATGCTGCCGGCCACCAGGAAGAATGCTGCCGAGGAGATATCCGCAGGCACTTCGATATGAGTCGCGGTCAGCTTATGGCCTGATTCAACGCTGGCGGTGCTGCCATCCACAGTTACTGGGTAGCCGAAGCCACGCAGCATGCGCTCAGTGTGGTCGCGGGTCGGCGCAGGCTCGGTCACTGAGGTGGTTCCGGCGGCGTAAAGCCCAGCAAGAAGCAGGCAGGATTTAACCTGAGCACTGGCCATGGGCATTTCGTAATCCATACCGGTCAGACGCTGGCCGCCTTTGATCATCAGTGGCGGGCGACCTTCCGGGCCGGTTTCGATCACTGCGCCCATTTCGCGCAGCGGCTTGGCAACACGGCTCATAGGCCGCTTGGACAGCGAGGCATCACCGGTGAGCGTGGTGTCGAACGGTTGCGCTGCCAACAAACCCGAGAGCAAGCGCATCGAGGTGCCAGAGTTGCCCATGTACAGCGGACCGGCCGGCGCCTTCAGACCATTCAGACCCACCCCGTGAATGGTCACGCGACCATGATGCGGGCCTTCGATGACCACCCCCATATCGCGGAACGCTTGTAGCGTTGCTAGCGCGTCTTCACCTTCCAGAAAACCCTCGACATGCGTGGTGCCTTCAGCCAGCGAGCCAAGCATGATCGAACGGTGAGAGATGGACTTGTCGCCCGGAACGCGAATACGCCCGGAGAGTTTGCCGCCAGGGCTAGCCAGAAAAACCAGATCGTTAGAGTGCATAGCGTCCACATAGGCCCTACGGGCCAAAATTTTGCCGAAATGCTCACGGGCCACGCGGGCGCGGGTGAATACGCCCAGCAATTGATGCCCATCCCCAGCGTCGACCGCGTCGCGCAAGGCGTCGAGGTCGTCGCGAAATACGTCCAGCGTGCGCAGCACCGCCTCGCGATTGGCGAGGAAGATGTCATGCCACATGACCGGATCACTGCCGGCGATCCGCGTGAAGTCGCGAAAACCGCCGGCGGCGTAACGAAAGATCTCCAGGTTCTCACTGCGCTTGGCCAGCGAGTCAACCAGAGTAAAGGCCAGCAAGTGCGGCAGGTGACTGGTCGCAGCCAGCACCTGATCGTGATGCTCCACCTCCATATGTTCAACATCCGCGCCCAGCTCGCGCCACAGCGCATCGACCAGCACCAGGGCCGACTCATCACTCTGCTCGCAAGGCGTGAGGATGACCTTATGGCGGCGGAACAGCTGCGCATTGGATGCTTCCACCCCGCTCTGCTCGGAGCCGGCAATTGGGTGGCCCGGCACAAACCGCACCGATTTACCAGTAAAGGCCAGGCGCGCAGCACGCACCACATTGCCTTTGGCGCTGCCCACATCGGTGAGCACCGTCGTACCCAGGTCAAGCTTGGCCAGCTCTGTGAGCAGCTTTTCCATGGCCAGGATAGGCACCGCCAGCTGGATAATATCGGCACCCTGACAGGCGGCAGCCAGATCAACCTCGCAGCGATCAACCACGCCCAGCTCCACTGCCAACCGGCGCGACTCGGGATCGAGATCGACACCTATCACTTCGCGGCACAGGCCGCGCTCACGCAAACCCTTGGCAAAAGAGCCGCCAATCAGGCCCAGGCCGATAACCACCAGGCGGCCGAGCTTAGGGGCGGCAGGTTGCACCTGAGTGACAGCAGATTTGGCTTCACTCACGCGTTCAGCACCTTGGCCAGGGCGTCAAGGAAGCGCGCGTTTTCAGCAGTTAGACCAATCGACACCCGCAGGAAGTTCGGCATGCCATAACCGGCCACTGGGCGCACGATCACCCCGGCGCGCAGCAGCGCCTGGTTGATTGCCGCGGTATCACGGCCAAAGTCCACAGCAATAAAGTTGCCTTTCGACGGGATCCAGCTCAGACCCAACTCGCGCAGGCCGGCCTCCAGCTGCGCCATGCCGGCGTCATTGAGCTGACGGCTTTGCGCCAGGTAATCGGCATCATCCAGCGCCGCACAGGCCGCGGCCAGGGCGAGGCTGTTGACGTTGAACGGCTGGCGTACACGGTTAAGCACATCGGCGATCTGCGCCGAGCTGAGCGCATAACCAACGCGCAGCGCCGCCAGGCCATAGGCCTTGGAGAAGGTGCGCGAGACCAGCAGATTGTCATAGCGCGCCAGGTACTTGAGACCGTCCGGCAGCTCATCACCTTCGGCGAACTCGATATAAGCCTCATCCAGTACCACCAGCACATTGCTAGGTACGCGCGCGAGAAAGCGCTCCAGCGCATCGGGGCCGAACCAGGTACCAGTCGGGTTGTTCGGGTTGGCGATAAACACCACGCGGGTGTTGGCGTCGATGGCCGCCAGCATGGCTTCCAGGTCGTGGCCGTAATCCTGCGCCGGCACCACTTTGCCCTGAGCACCTACGGCCTGGGTCGAAATGGGGTAAACGGCAAAGGCATACTGACTGAACACCGCATTAAGGCCGGGGGCCAGATAGGCCCGGGCGACCAGATCGAGAATGTCGTTGGAGCCGTTGCCCAGGGTGACCTGATTGATCTGCACACCGCAACGCACAGCCAGGCGACTTTTCAGCTCGAAGCCATTGCCATCGGGGTAACGGGTCAGCTCCGCCAGTTCGCCGCGAATCGCTTCCAGCGCCTTGGGGCTTGGACCCAGCGGATTCTCATTGCTGGCCAGCTTGACGATGCTGGCCGGGTCCAGATCCAGCTCACGGGCCAGCTCATCCACCGGCTTGCCCGGCACATAGGGCGACAGCTGCTGTACGCCTGGCTGGGCCAGGGCGAGGAAATCGGTCATAGCAAAGCCTCACGCTTAAAGCCGCAAGCCCCAAGTACAGCCCGGCGTCGATGCGCGTAAAGCTTGAGACCTGAGGCGTGCCGCAGCAGTTTTAAAGTACCGCTTTCGGGTAGGAACCCAGCACCTTGAGCGCCACGGCTTCCTGATTGATCTTTTCCAGCACGTCCTTGATCAGAGGATCGCGGTGGTGACCAACGAAGTCGATAAAGAACACGTAGGTCCACTTGCCGCTGCGCGACGGGCGGGTTTCGATGCGGGTCAGGTCGATGCCGTTGTTGTGGAACGGCACCAGCAGCTCATGCAGTGCGCCCGGCTTGTTACGCATGGAGACGATGACCGAAGTCTTGTCGTCGCCGGTCGGCGGTACTTCCTGGCTGCCGATGATCAGGAAGCGCGTGGAGTTGTCCGGACGGTCTTCGATCTTCTCCGCCAGCTTGGTCAGGCCGTAGAGACTGGCCGCCATATCGCCGGCAATCGCCGCACTGTTCCACTCGCTTTTCACCCGTTTGGCTGCATCGGCATTGCTCGACACCGCCACGCGCTCGACGTTGGGGTAATGCGCATCCAGCCACTTGCGGCACTGTGCCAGGGACTGCGCATGGGAATAGATGCGGGTGATCTTGTCGGTTTTGGTGGTTTCACCGACCAGCAGGTGGTGGTGAATGCGCAGCTCGACTTCGCCACAGATGACCATGTCATGCTCGAGGAAGCTGTCGAGCGTGTGGTTGATCGCGCCTTCGGTGGAGTTCTCCACCGGCACCACACCGAAGTTCACCGCACCGGCGGCCACTTCGCGGAATACTTCATCGATAGCCGCCATCGGCACGCTGATCACTGCGTGACCGAAATGCTTCATCGCCGCAGCCTGGGAGAAAGTACCCTCTGGACCGAGGTAAGCCACCTTGAGCGGGTTTTCCAGGGCCAGACAGGAGGACATGATTTCGCGAAACAGCCGCGCCATTTCCTCGTTGCCCAGTGGCCCCTGGTTGCGCTCCATGATGCGTTTGAGCACCTGGGCTTCGCGCTCCGGGCGATAGAACACCGGCTTCTCGCCTTCCGGCAGCGCCTTCATCTTCACCCGCGCGACTTCTTCGGCGCAGCTGGCGCGATCGCTGATCAGCGCGAGAATCTTCTCGTCGAGGTTGTCGATGCGCAGGCGCAGAGCCTGCAGTTCCTGCTCGGAAATTGGATCGGTCATCAGCCGTGCTCCTTCTCGAACTCGGCCATATAGGCCACCAATGCCTCAACGGCATCCAGACCCACGGCGTTATAGATCGAGGCACGCATGCCGCCGACCGAACGGTGGCCTTTCAGGTTGAGCAGGCCGCGCGCATCGGCACCGGCGAGGAACGGCTTATCCAGCTTCTCGTCGGCCAGGCGGAACGGCACGTTCATCCAGGAGCGGGCGTTATGGGCAATCGGGTTGCTGTAGAAATCGCTGGTATCGATGGCCTTGTACAGCAGGTCTTTCTTGGCGCGGTTGATCCGCTCCATGGCAGCCACCCCGCCCTGCTCTTTCAGCCACTCGAACACCAGGCCGGACAGGTACCAGGAGAAGGTCGCCGGGGTGTTGTACATCGAGCCGTTATCGGCAGCGATCTTGTAGTTGAGCATGGTCGGGCAGACGCTGCGGGCACGGCCGAGCAGGTCTTCACGGACGATGGTCACCACCAGGCCGCTGGGGCCGATGTTCTTCTGCGCGCCGGCGTAGATCAGGCCGAACTTCGACACATCGATCGGGCGCGAGAGGATGTCGGAAGACATATCCGCCACCAGCGGCACATCACCGACTTCGGGAATCCAGTCGAACTGCAGACCACCGATGGTTTCATTGCTGGCGTAGTGCAGGTAGGCGGCGTCTTTCGACAGCTGCCACTCGTTCTGCCCAGGAATGGCGAAGTAGTCATAGGCCTTGGCGCTGGCGGCGACATTGATGTTGCCGTAGCGGCTAGCTTCTTCGATGCTTTTCTTCGACCAGATGCCGGTGTCGATGTAATCCGCCACACCCTCTTCGGGCAGCAGGTTGAGCGGAATCTCAGCGAACTGCTGGCTGGCACCACCCTGCAGGAACAGCACCTTGTAGTCGGACGGGATCTCCATCAGGTCGCGCAAATCCTGCTCGGCCTTTTCCGCGATGGCGGTGTATTCGTCGCTGCGGTGACTCATCTCCATCACCGACAGGCCTTTACCCTGCCAATCGAGGAGCTCCGCCTGGGCGCGTTGCAGAACAGCTTCAGGAAGCGCGGCCGGGCCGGCGCAGAAGTTAAAGGCTCGCTTGCTCACATCCACTCTCGCTCAAAATAGTGGGCGGGCTGGTGCGTGCCAGCAGCCGCCAAATCCTACGCTGTCAGAAGCGAGCGCACTCGCCCCGACAGATCACTCTTCGCTGATTGGGCTTTCGTCAGCTGCGGCTTCGGGTGCATTACCTGCATCCGCAACTGCGCCGTCAACACCCTCTTCGCCTTCCAGCAGCTCTTCGTCGTCTTCAGCCGAGGGCTCCTGCACACGCTCAAGACCCACCAGGGTTTCATCCTTGGCCAGCTTGATCAGGGTCACGCCCTGGGTGTTGCGACCGAGGCTGGAGACTTCGCTGACGCGGGTGCGTACCAGGGTGCCCTGGTCGGAAATCAGCATGATTTCCTCGCCTTCAAGCACCTGCACGGCGCCGACCAACTTGCCGTTACGCTCGTTGCTGACCATGGCGATCACGCCCTGGCCGCCACGACCGCGACGCGGGAACTCGGCCATCGCAGTGCGCTTACCGTAGCCACGCTCGGAAGCGGTGAGAATCTGCGCGTCGGCTTCAGGAATCAGCATGGAGATGATTTCCTGACCTTCCGGCAGACGCATACCACGCACACCGCGAGCGGTACGACCCATGGTGCGGACCTTGCTTTCCTTGAAGCGAATAACCTTGCCGCCGTCGGAGAACATCATCACTTCGCGGGCGCCGTCAGTTACGGCAGCGGAGATCAGGGTGTCATCTTCGTCCAGCTTGAGGGCGATCAGGCCCGAGCTGCGCGGACGGCTGAACTGCACCAGCGGCGTCTTCTTCACAGTACCTTTGGCCGTAGCCATAAAGATGTAGGCACCGGTCGGTTCATCCGGGGTCTCGTCGTCGGCGTCATCGCCTTCGGCCAGGTCTTCGACTTCTTCAGCCTCGACCACTACGCCTTCGATATCGTCCGGCTCGTCGCCTTCCGGCGCCTGCTGACGCAGCGCTTCCAGGTCGACCTGGAGCATGGCGGTAATGCGCTCGCCGTCGTCCAGCGGCAACAGGTTGACCAGCGGACGACCACGGGCGGCGCGCGAGGCCTCCGGAATTTCGTAGGTCTTCAGCCAGTACACCTTGCCCTTGCTGGAAAACAGCAACAGAGTGGCGTGACTGTTGGCGACCAACAGGTGCTCGATGTAGTCCTCATCCTTCACGCCGGTGGCCGACTTGCCCTTACCGCCGCGACGCTGCGCCTGGTAGGCATGCAGCGGCTGGCTCTTGGCATAACCACTGTGGGAAATGGTGACCACACGCTCTTCTTCGGTGATCAGGTCAGCCAGGCTCAGATCCAGGCGGTTGTCGAGAATCTCGGTGCGGCGCGCATCGCCGAACTCGGCTTTGACCGCTTCCAGTTCTTCGCGGATCACTTCCATCAGACGCGTGGCGCTGGTGAGAATGCGGATCAGCTCGCCAATCTGAGTGAGGATTTCCTGGTATTCGGCCAGCAGTTTTTCATGCTCAAGACCGGTCAAACGGTGCAGACGCAGCTCGAGAATGGCCTGGGCTTGTTCCGGCGAGAGGAAATACTTGCCGTCACGCAGGCCGTATTGCGGATCGAGATCGTCCGGACGGCAGGCGTCGGCACCGGCGCGCTCGACCATGGTTTCCACTGCACTGGACTCCCAGGGCGTGGCGATCAGCGCTAGCTTGGCTTCGGCCGGGGTCGGCGAGGCCTTGATCAGAGCGATGACCGGGTCGATGTTGGACAGGGCAACCGCCTGTCCTTCAAGGATATGGCCACGTTCACGGGCCTTGCGCAGCTCAAATACGGTGCGGCGGGTGACCACTTCACGGCGGTGCAGAATAAAGGCTTCGAGCATGTCCTTGAGGTTAAGGACCTTCGGCTGGCCGTCGATCAGCGCCACCACGTTGATACCGAACACACACTGCATCTGGGTCTGGGCGTAGAGGTTGTTGAGTACCACTTCCGGTACTTCGCCACGGCGCAGCTCGATGACGATGCGCATGCCGTCCTTATCGGACTCATCGCGCAGCTCAGTGATGCCTTCGAGCTTCTTCTCTTTAACTAGCTCGGCGATCTTCTCGATCAGGCGCGCCTTGTTCAGCTGATACGGCAGCTCGCTGACGATGATCTGCTGACGGCCACCGACCTTGTCGATGTCTTCAATGATGGCGCGGGCGCGCATATAGATGCGGCCACGGCCGGTTCGGTAGGCCTCGATGATACCGGCGCGACCGTTGATGATCGCCGCAGTCGGGAAGTCCGGACCAGGGATGTATTGCATCAGCTCATCGACAGTCAGCTCGCCGTTGTCGATAAGCGCCAGACAACCATTGATCACTTCCGTGAGGTTGTGCGGCGGAATATTAGTGGCCATACCCACGGCGATACCGCTGGAGCCGTTGACCAACAGGTTGGGGATCTTGGTCGGCATAACCGCCGGGATCATCTCGGTGCCGTCGTAGTTCGGCACCCAATCCACGGTTTCTTTATGCAGGTCAGCCAGCAGCTCATGGGCCAGCTTGGTCATGCGTACTTCGGTGTATCGCATGGCAGCTGCGTTATCGCCGTCCACCGAACCGAAGTTGCCCTGGCCGTCGACCAGCAGGTAACGCAGCGAGAATGGCTGCGCCATGCGGACGATGGTGTCGTACACCGCGGTATCACCGTGTGGGTGGTACTTACCGATGACGTCACCGACCACACGGGCGGACTTCTTGTAAGCCTTGTTCCAGTCGTTGCCCAACTCACTCATGGCAAACAGCACACGGCGGTGCACGGGCTTCAAGCCATCACGTGCATCCGGCAGCGCGCGCCCAACAATTACACTCATCGCGTAATCGAGGTAGGACTGCTTGAGTTCGTCTTCAATATTGACCGGGAGGATTTCTTTGGCCAGTTCGCCCATGAGTAGCCTTGTTCCTTTTTCTGGTGAAACTCCGCGCCGCTCGTCCTGAGTGGTGTGGAGCCTGTCGCCGTGCCTTGAGGCTCATAGCGACTCACGACAAATCAATAAGTTATGCCATGTATCTGCGCAGGTAAGAGGCCCATAACAGGCACCCCCGAAAACCGCCGGAGCTTACCACAATCAGTGCGTCGCACCTATCCCCAGCGCCGCCCTACCGACTAGGTGTGCGCACCCGCAGAAAACTCAGTGCAGGCGCTTGCGGCACATCAATTGCGCCATTTTTTCCGCATCCGGACGATCAACCACACCCTTCTCGGTGACGATAAAATCGATCAGGGCCGCCGGGGTCACATCGAATACCGGATTGAGCGCTTCGATCCCGCCAGCGATGCGCTTGCCGCCCAGCTCCAGCAGCTCGTTAGCATCGCGCTCTTCCAGCACGATATCGTCGCCATGCTCCATGGCCATGTCGATGGTCGAGCTGGGAGCGACCACCATAAAGCGCACGCCATGGTGCATGGCGTTCACCGCCAGCTGATAGGTGCCGATCTTGTTCGCCACATCGCCATTGGCAGCAATGCGGTCCGCCCCAACGATGACCCAGGTGATACCACGGGTTTTCATCAGGTGCGCAGCAGCCGAATCGACATTGACCGTCACCGGGATGCCGTCAGCCGCCAGCTCCCAGGCAGTCAGGCGCGAGCCCTGCAGCCAGGGCCGGGTTTCGTCGGCATATACCCGCTCAAGCAAACCCTCATGAAAAGCCGCGCGAATCACCCCCAACGCCGTACCGAAGCCGCCTGTGGCCAGGGCGCCGGCATTGCAATGGGTCAGCAGGTTCTGCTGATTGCCCTGGTGCTTGCGGATCAGATCGACGCCCAGCTGGGCCATGGTCAGATTGGCTTCACGATCACTTTGATGAATGCCGATGGCTTCGGCCTCCAACAGCGCCAGCGGGTTGTCATGGCTTTTCAGCCGACCCAGCCGCTCACGCATGCGCTCAAGCGCCCAGAACAGATTGACCGCTGTCGGGCGCGATGCAGCCAGCAGGTCGAAATCCGCCTGCAATGCCGCTCGCCAGTCGCCGCCGTCCTGCAGACGAGCCCTTACAGCCAGGACAATCGCATAGGCCGCGCTGATGCCGATGGCCGGCGCGCCGCGCACCACCATGCTACGGATCGCCTCGGCGACATCCGCAACCGAGTGATAGCTCAGCCAGGTTTCCTCGAAAGGCAGCGCGCGCTGATCCAGCAAGTGCAGAGCGCCGTCACGCCACTCGATGGCCCTGACCTTCTCTGCCGCTAGCAGTTGCTCGCGCATGACACACCTCCGCCGGAAAAAGCCGACCATTATACGCACAGCACTGCGCACATCGCGCCAGATCAGCTGCATGCAGCTTCAAGCCTAGGGCGTTCCCCTATAAACTCGCCACTCTACTGACTGCCGGAAGCCTTCCCATGCCCCAAGCTCCGCTCGATTTGCTGCTACTGCCCACCTGGCTGGTCCCGGTCGAGCCAGCTGGCGTGGTGCTGCTGGAGCACGGCCTGGGCATCCGCGACGGGCGCATCGCACTGATCGCACCGCGCGCTGAAGCGCTTAAACACGCAGCCCTGCAGGTGCTTGAGTTGCCCGGACGACTGCTCACGCCAGGCCTGGTAAACGCCCATGGGCATGCGGCAATGACCCTGTTCCGCGGCCTGGCCGATGATCTGCCGCTGATGACCTGGCTGGAGAAGCACATCTGGCCGGCTGAGGCCAAATGGGTCAACGAGCAGTTTGTGCAGGATGGCACCGAGCTGGCCATCGCCGAACAGCTCAAGGGTGGCATTACCTGCTTCTCCGACATGTATTTCTTCCCGGAAACCGCCAGCCAGCTGGTGCACAGCAGCGGCATCCGCGGGCAGATCACCATTCCGGTACTGGATTTTCCGATTCCCGGCGCCCGCGACGCTGACGAAGCGCTGCGCAAAGGCCTGAATCTGTTCGACGACCTAAAGCACCACCCGCGCCTGAGCGTCGCCTTCGGCCCGCATGCGCCCTACACGGTGAGTGACGACAAGCTAGAAAACATCCGCATGCTCGCCGAAGAGCTGGACGCCGGCATTCATATGCACGTGCACGAAACCGCCTTCGAAGTGCAGCAGAGCCTGGAGCAGCGCGGTGAGCGGCCACTGGCGCGCCTGGCGCGCCTTGACCTGCTCGGCCCGCGCTTCCAGGCCGTGCACATGACCCAGATTAATGATGAAGACCTGGCCATGCTGGTGGAAAGTAACAGCAGCGTGATCCATTGCCCGGAGTCCAACCTCAAGCTGGCCAGCGGCTTTTGCCCGGTGGAAAAACTCTGGCAAGCCGAGGTCAACGTCGCCATCGGTACCGATGGCGCAGCGAGCAACAATGATCTCGATCTGCTCGGCGAAACCCGCACCGCCGCCCTGCTAGCCAAGGCCGTTGCCGGCTCGGCCACGGCCCTGGATGCTCACCGCGCGCTGCGCATGACCACCCTCAACGGCGCCCGCGCTTTGGGTCTGGATGCGCAAATCGGCTCGCTGGAACTGGGCAAGGCGGCCGATATCGCCGTATTCAACCTCTCCGGCCTGGCCCAGCAACCAGTTTATGACCCGGTTTCGCAGCTGATCTATGCAGGTGGCCGCGCCTGCGTCGAACACCTGTGGGTCGGCGGCAAACAATTGCTCGACGGCGGCCAACTGACGCGCCTGGACGAACAACGGATCATCGCCAATGCCCGCGCCTGGGGCGCGAAGATTGCCGGCAAGTGACAGCCAGCCCAGAGAATTCGGGCACTGCGACAAACTGACATACATTG
This sequence comes from Pseudomonas peli, assembly GCF_900099645.1. Taxonomy (GTDB): domain Bacteria; phylum Pseudomonadota; class Gammaproteobacteria; order Pseudomonadales; family Pseudomonadaceae; genus Aquipseudomonas; species Aquipseudomonas peli. The sequence continues at coordinate 301,840 of NZ_FMTL01000001.1, forward strand.
GACGCATAACAGGCGTCCAATCCACCCGGCGAAGCTGGCAACATGAGTCTCCCGCCGCCGCCTGATTCAGGGATTTATATGAGCAACGTCGACCGCGCCGAAATCGCCAAATTTGAAGCCCTTGCCCACCGCTGGTGGGACCGTGAAAGCGAATTCAAACCGCTGCATGACATCAACCCGCTGCGCGTCAACTGGATCGACGAACGCGTCGGCCTGGCCGGCAAGAAAGTGCTCGACGTTGGCTGCGGCGGTGGCATTCTCAGCGAATCCATGGCCCAGCGCGGCGCCAGCGTCACCGGCATCGACATGGGCGAAGCACCGCTGGCAGTAGCCCAGCTGCACCAGCTGGAGTCCGGCGTCAGCGTCGAATACCGGCAGATCACTGCTGAAGCCCTGGCTGAAGAAATGCCAGAACAGTTCGACGTGGTCACCTGCCTGGAAATGCTTGAGCACGTACCCGACCCGGCGTCGGTGATCCGCGCCTGCTACCGCATGGTCAAGCCTGGCGGCCAGGTGTTCTTCTCCACCATCAACCGTAACCCCAAGGCCTACCTGTTCGCCATCATCGGTGCGGAGTACGTGATGCGCCTGCTGCCGCGCGGCACCCATGACTTCAAGAAATTTATCCGTCCGTCCGAGCTCGGCGCCTGGAGCCGCGAAGCGGGTCTTGAGGTCAAGGACATCATCGGCCTGACCTACAACCCGCTGAGCAAACGCTACAAGCTGGAAGCCGATGTCGACGTCAACTACATGATCCAGACCCTCAAGGAGGCGTAGGGCGTGCCATCCGTTATTTCCCTGCAGCGTTGCTGCCAGAAAGCCGGCCAGGCTAGACGCTGGCCGCAGACAATGGTTGTTCCATTGCCAAGGACAGCAACAACGCATGGCCGGCTTTCTGGCGCAACCCGTAGGGCCGGGTCTGTTTTGACGCGATGCTGCGTTTCTCGCCACTCATTTGGAATAACCAAACTTCACGGCTCGTGCCTGACCTCGCGCCAAAACATACTCCGGCGCTGCAAGGGAAATAACCAATGACACGCCCAATGCGCTTGCGCGCGGTTTTATTCGATATGGACGGCACCCTCCTCGACAGTGCGCCGGACTTTATCGCCATCAGCCAGGCCATGCGTGCCGAACGCGGCCTGCCACCGATTGCGGACAAGCTGATCCGTGACCAGGTGTCCGGTGGCGCGCGCGCCATGGTCGCTGCCAACTTCGCCATGGACCCCGAGGCAGAAGGCTTCGAAGTCCTGCGCCTGGAGTTTCTCGACCGCTATCAGGCGCATTGCGCGGTACTGACGCGGCCGTTTGACGGCATGGATGAGCTGCTCAATGACATCGAACAGGCCAAGCTGATCTGGGGCGTGGCAACCAACAAGCCGGCGCGCTACGCCGAACCGATCATGCAGCAACTCGGCCTGGCGCAGCGCTCGGCGGTACTGGTCTGCCCAGATCACGTCAGCCGCAGCAAGCCCGACCCCGAGATGATCCTACTGGCCTGCGCAAAGATGGGCGTAGAACCTGCCGCCACCCTGTTTGTGGGTGACGACGAGCGCGACATCGAAGCCGGTCGCGCGGCAGGCTGCAAGACCGCCGCTGTCACCTACGGCTATATCCACCCGCAGGACAACCCACGTAACTGGGGCGCCGACGCGGTGGTGGACCACCCACTGGAACTTCGCACCGTGCTCGAACAAGCCCTGTGTAGCTGTTGAAGACGGTTTACCGGACGCGCATCACGTGCCACCCGCTTTTGAATTAATGAGGCTTTACCCATGCATGACTATTCCGCCCGCCCCGACCTGCTCAAGGGCCGCGTGATTCTGGTGACCGGTGCTGGCCGTGGCATTGGTGCAACCGCCGCCAAGACCTTCGCCGCCCACGGCGCAACGGTGCTGCTGCTGGGCAAGACCGAAGACAACCTCAGCCGCGTCTATGACGCCATCGAAGCCGCAGGCCACCCGCAAGCGGCAGTGATCCCGTTCAACCTGGAAACCGCCCTGCCGCATCAGTACGACGAACTGGCAGCGATGATCGAAGCCGAATTCGGCAAACTCGACGGCGTGCTGCACAACGCCTCTATCATTGGCCCGCGCACGCCGCTGGAACAGCTGTCCGGCGACAACTTCATGCGCGTGATGCAGGTCAACGTCAACGCCATGTTTATGCTCACCAGCACCCTGCTGCCGCTGCTCAAGTTGTCGGCAGACGCCTCGGTGGTATTCACTTCGAGCAGTGTCGGGCGCAAAGGTCGTGCTTACTGGGGGGCCTACGCAGTATCCAAGTTCGCCACCGAAGGCCTGATGCAGGTGCTGGCCGATGAAGTCGACGGCATTGCCAACGTGCGCGCCAACAGCGTCAACCCAGGTGCAACACGCACCGATATGCGCGCCCAGGCCTACCCCGGAGAGAACCCACAGAACAATCCACTGCCTGAAGCCATCATGCCGGTTTACCTGTACTTGATGGGACCGGACAGTACAGGCGTTAATGGCCAAGCATTTGACGCGCAATAAACCGTGACGGCTACCGCCGGTTTTCCGGCGGCAGCCCGACCCACTGGCATCAGATTGCCAGCAGTCCCGCCAGTTAACCGGCAAATCCTTGCCGCACGCCCGCCTAATTAATCGCTAAGCCAATGAATTAAAAGCACTTTTAAAGTTATTTTAAAATTGGCACGGAATTCGCTCTAGCCCAACTATCGCCGCGTACTGCGCTAGAGGTAGAGCTTCATGGCCCCGCACAACCAGTCCAACACCATTGATTTCGACGCTGCCAAACTACAGCGCCTCGGCTATGCCGGCCGCCTGCAGAAAAGCCTGAAACCAGTCAGCCTGGCACAGTTGCGCCAACAGCTGAGCCTGCGCCTGCAGACCTCACTCGAAGCCGAACGCATTCTTGAGCTGTTCTACAGCGAAGTGCAGCGCCTGGTGCCGCTCAGCTCCCTGAGCTACCAGCTGGCCTCCTGCGACCTGCGCCTGGAGCTGGGCGAGCGCGCGAACCATTCGGCTGGCTATCGGTTGAATCACGACGGCGAATTCCTCGGTGAACTGACCTTCCGCCGCAACGTGCGCTTCAGTGAAGATGAGTTGGGCCAACTCGAATCGCTGCTCGCCAGCCTGCTGTTCCCGCTGCGCAACGCCCTGCTCTACCGCGCAGCCGTGCAAAGTGCATTGCGTGATCCGTTGACCGAAACCGGCAACCGTATCGCCATGCAGCAAACACTCAAGCGCGAAGTCGACATCGCCCGACGCACCCTGCAGCCACTGTCCGTGCTGATGGTCGACATCGACCACTTCAAACGCATCAACGACACCCACGGTCACCTGATCGGCGACCAGGCGCTCAAAGCCGTCGCCAGCGCGCTGAAAGAAAGCCTGCGCAATGTCGACATGGTGTTCCGCTTCGGCGGCGAAGAATTCATGGTGCTGCTCTCCAACACCAACCGTGAAGCCGCGTCCATGGTTGGCGAGCGCCTGCGTATGGCCGTTCTCGGCATCCAGTACCTGGTGGAAAACCGTGCCATCGAGCTGTCGGTCAGCCTCGGCTGCGCCACTTTGCTGCCGGGCGAATCCATGGAAAGCCTGCTGCGCCGTGCGGATAACGCGCTGTACGTATCCAAGCGTGATGGCCGCAATCGCCTATCAATGGCTGGATAAAACCGCCGACACACAATGGCTGCGAAACATTTTTAATGTCGCGCAGACACGACCCGCAGGGTTGGCAGCCATGAATGGCAGGACATAAAAAAGGCGACCCGAGGGTCGCCTTTTTACATCCACCGTAATGGATTACTCCGGCTTAGGACCGCGACCAAAGCCTGGACGCTGACCGTCGCGGGTTGGCTGGCTGCGGCGCTTGACTGGCGCACCCGCTGGCTTACGCGAAGGGCGATCAGTCAACTCAACACCTGGACGTTGCGCACCCGGCTTGGCCGGGCGCTTCTTGTTGACATCGCTCGGACGCTCAGCAACCGGCGTCCCCTTGCTCTGATCCGCACGCGGCGCACGCGGGGTGCGTACTGGACGCTCGCCACGCTCATCACCTTCACCACGGGCAGGACGCGAACGGCCCTGATCACCAGCCGCTGCCGGGCCGCCGCCATGGGCCGGGCGTAAAGTCCGCTCTGGACGGGCGGCACGACCCACCGGCTTGGCCGATTTACGCTGCAGACGGTCGATCTTGTCGCGGGCTTTTTCCTTCATATCCGGCAAGGCGACCGGCTTGAGGCCGACTTCCTCGCTGAGGATATCCACTTCGCGCTGACTCATTTCGCGCCAGCGACCCATGGTCAGGTCCGAGGTGATAAACACCGGACCGAAACGCACGCGCTTCAAACGACTGACCACCAGACCCTGGGATTCCCACAAACGGCGCACTTCGCGGTTACGGCCTTCCATCACCACGCAGTGATACCAGTGGTTGAAGCCAACACCGCCCGGTGCGACCTTGATGTCGGTGAACTTGGCCGGGCCATCTTCCAGCATCACGCCGGCTTTCAGGCGCTCAATCATCTCTTCATCGACTTCGCCACGCACGCGCACGGCGTACTCGCGGTCCATCTGGAAAGAAGGGTGCATCAGGCGGTTGGCCAGCTCACCGTCGGTGGTGAACATCAGCAAACCGGTGGTGTTGATGTCGAGGCGACCGATATTGATCCAGCGGCCATCTTTCGGCCGTGGCAGACGGTCAAACACGGTCGGACGGCCTTCTGGGTCGTCACGGGTGCAGATCTCGCCCTCAGGCTTGTTGTAGATGATGACGCGACGAACGTTTTCGGCAGCTTCTTCGCGGCGGATCACCTTGCCATCGACAGCAATCGCATCGTGCAGGTCGACACGTACGCCGAGGCTGGCGACTGCGCCGTTGACCTTGACGCGGCCAGCGGTAATCCAGGCTTCGATTTCACGGCGCGAAGCCAGGCCCATACGCGCCATGACTTTCTGCAGTTTTTCGCCTGCGGGGCTGTATTCTTCGATTTCTTCACTCATCTGGGCACCTCCCGGTGTTTTCTTTAGTGATTGGACGACTCGAGTCGTCGAAGGGTCGCGGAGCATACGCGAAACGCGGCGCTTACGCACGGGTTGAGGCTAGTCGCCTGATCGGTGGACGTCAGCCTTTGCGTCGACCGATGGTCGCCAAACTCAGCAAGCGCATATCCGCTTCGGCCAGAACGGCACGTCGGGCAGGCTTGTCGAGCTTCTTCCAACCTTTGATCTCAGCCTTGCTGCGCCCGCAACCCAGGCAGATATCGCGCTCGAACTTGCACAGCTTGATGCAGGGGTCTTTCACCGCGCGAACGCCTTCATTGGTGCCACCAGCACTTCAGTCAGGCAGCTGCTCTTTATCCAGGGTTTCGTGAGGCTCTTCGGCATCGTCAAGCTCATCGTCCTGTTCGGGTAAATCATCGAAGTCGGTCTTCAGACCCTGCTCCATCGAGTCGAGTTCAGCCAGCAGGCTGCTGAAGCTGGTTTCTTCGCTCGCTTCCACCGCGGGCTCATCGGCCAGGGCCAGGTCGGCACGCGCCTGCAGGCTTTGTGGCGCCTCCAGATCATCCTCAAAAGCCAGCACCGGCTCCGGTTCCAGCTCGCGCAGGGCGGCTAGGGGCGGTAACTCGTCGAGGCTTTTTAGGTTGAAGTGATCGAGAAAGGCCTTGGTAGTGGCGAACATCGCCGGTTTGCCCGGCACATCGCGGTAACCCACCACACGAATCCACTCGCGCTCCAGCAGGGTTTTGACGATATGGCTGTTCACCGCCACACCGCGCACATCTTCGATCTCGCCACGGGTAATCGGCTGGCGATAAGCAATCAGCGCCAGGGTTTCCAGCATGGCGCGCGAATAACGCTGCGGACGCTCTTCCCATAGGCGCCCCACCCAAGGCGCAAACTTCTCGCGCACTTGCAGACGGTATCCGGACGCCACTTCGATAAGCTCGAAAGCGCGCCCTTCGCAGGACTTGCCCAAGTGTGCCAGCGCCTTTTTGAATACTGCCGGCTCAGGCCGCTCGGCTTCTTCAAAAAGCTCGAACAGGCGCTCCAGTGATTGCGGTTTGCCGGAGGCCAGCAGAAAGGCTTCGAGCAGGCTGGCCAGCTCGCGAGGTTCATTAAGGTTCATGCTTATTCAGCCCGCGCACGCACATGGATTGGCCCGAAAGCCTCATTTTGTACCAGTTCAACCAGGGATTCCTTGATCAACTCGAGCACCGCCATAAAGGTCACCACCACCCCGAGCTTGCCCTCTTCAGCACTAAAAAGGCTGACAAACGGCACAAACGCGCCGCCTTTGAGACGCTCAAGCACTTCGCTCATGCGCTCACGGGTCGACAGCGCTTCACGGGTGACCTGGTGGCTTTCAAACATATCGGCGCGGCGCAGCACCTCAGCCATCGACAGCAGCACCTCTTCCAGGCTGACATCCGGCAGCAGCTTGCGCGCCCGCGCTTCGGGCGCGTCCAGACGCGGCACGGTAACGTCACGGCCAACCCGGCTAAGGCAGTCGATACCTTCCGCGGCGGCCTTGTAACGCTCGTATTCCTGCAGACGGCGGATCAGCTCGGCGCGCGGGTCGTCTTCCTCGGCTTCCGCCTCACTGGAGCGCGGCAACAGCATGCGTGACTTGATCTCGGCGAGCATGGCCGCCATCACCAGGTACTCGGCAGCCAGCTCCAAGCGCACCGACTGCATCAACTCAACGTAGCCCATGTACTGGCGGGTGATTTCCGCCACCGGGATATCCAGTACGTCGATGTTCTGCTTGCGGATCAGGTAAAGCAGCAGGTCCAGCGGCCCTTCGAAGGCTTCGAGAAACACTTCCAGCGCATCCGGCGGGATGTACAGATCGAGCGGCATTTCAGTGACCGCCTGGCCATACACCAGGGCAAATGGCAGCTCCTGCTGCGCATTGGCCTGATCGTGGGGATGGCTCTCGGGATGTTCCTGGGCTGGCACGCTGGACATGGTCATTCTCGAAGGTAGATACAGCGGCAGGTTCAGCGGTAATTCAGGCCAAGGGCCAGGCGCACTTCAGTGAGGGTTTCGCGCGCTTCAGAGCGCGCGCGCTCGGCGCCATCGGCGAGAATCTGCCGGACCAGATCAGGGTTGTCCTGATAATCCGCAGCACGCGCCTGCAGAGGTTGCAGTTCCTGCTGCAGCGCTTCGACCAAGGGTGCCTTGCACTCCAGGCAGCCGATGCCGGCGCTGCGACAGCCTTGCTGTGCCCAGTCGCAGGTTTCATTGCTGGAATACAGCTGATGCAGCGACCACACCGGGCAATTCGCCGGGCTACCCGGATCATCACGATGCACCCGCGCCGGATCAGTCGGCATGCGGCGGATCTTCTCCTCGATCGCCGAACCGCTGTCACGCAGGAAAATCGCATTGTTATTGGATTTGGACATCTTGCCGCCATCAAGCCCAAGCAGCTTGGGCGAATCGCCCAGCATGGCCTGCGGTTCGATCAGGAGAATCTTGCCGCCACCTTCCAGGTAGCCGTAAAGGCGCTCTTTATCGCCCAGGGTGATGCTCTGCTGATCCTTGAGCAGCGCTCGCGCGGTTTCCAGCGCCTCAGCGTCGCCCTGTTCCTGATAAGCCCTGCGCAGGTTGTTGTAGAGCGTCGCGGTTTTTTTGCCCAGTTTGATGATGGCCGCCTCGGCTTTTTCCTCAAAACCTGGCTCGCGGCCATACAGATGGTTGAAGCGCCGCGCCACATCCCGGGCAAACTCGATATGCGCCAGCTGATCGCTGCCGACCGGCACCACGCCTGCGCGGTACAGCAAAATGTCAGCCGCCTGCAGCAAGGGGTAACCGAGAAAGCCGAAGGTGCTCAGGTCCTTGCCGTGCAGCTGCTCCTGCTGTTCTTTATAAGAGGGCACGCGCTCCAGCCAACTGAGCGGGCAAATCATCGACAGTAGCAGGTGTAATTCGGCGTGTTCAGGGACTTGCGACTGGATAAACAGCGTCGCTGAGCTGGGGCTCACGCCGGCTGCCAACCAGTCCACCGCCATGTCCATGACGCGCTGCGACAGTGGGCCGACATCGTCGTAATCAGTGGTCAGGGCGTGCAGGTCAACGATGCAGAAGAAGCATTCATAGGTGTGTTGCAGCTTCACCCAGTTCTTCAGCACACCTTGGTAGTGCCCCAAGTGCAGCGAGCCACTTGGGCGCATGCCAGACAGCACGCGGCGTTCAGCGTCAACAAGACTCAAAACGGATTACCTGAAAACTCAAAGGAACCCGATTATAGCCAGGATCAGTTGCCATTCGTAAAAGGCGACGGATCACCGCACCCTACTCGAAACACCTCGGGCTCATCGTTGAGCAAGCTGACCACAGTGGAGGCTTCCAGGCCGCCGAAGCCGCCATCGATGATCAGATCGACCTGATGCTCAAGCATCTGACGCATTTCGTAAGGATCACTCATCGGCAGCGTTTCGCCCGGCAAAATCAAGGTCACGCTCATCAATGCCTCATCCAGTTCGGCCAGCAAGGCCATGGCAATCGGATGATTGGGCACACGCAGGCCAATGGTGCGGCGTTTGGCATGCAGCAGCATGCGCGGGACTTCACGGGTGGCATTGAGAATAAAGGTGTAAGGCCCCGGGGTATGGCTCTTGAGCAAGCGGAAGGCGGCGGTATCGACCTTGGCAAAGGTACTGAGCTGCGACAGATCGCGGCATACCAGGGTGAAGTTGTGTTTGTCATCCAGTTGGCGCAGGCGGCGAATACGCTCCACCGCGTTCTTGTCACCAATATGGCAGCCGACGGCATAGGAAGAGTCGGTCGGATAGACCACCACACCGCCATTGCGGATGATTTCCACGGCCTGTTTGATCAACCGTGCTTGCGGGTTTTCCGGATGAATCTGGAAGAATTGGCTCACGCTAGGCCCCGGGTCAAAGTGCAGTAGGCTGCTGGACATGTTGGAACCGTGCCCATAAGGGCGGTAGATCCTCGGGCACCGGGCGGTAAACGCCCAGTTCAGACCACTGGCCAGGCGCATGGAAATCACTGCCAGCGGTGACGAACATGCCGAACTCCCTCGCCAGAATCGCTAGACTGCCCACCTGATCAGCAGGCTGCATGCCATTGACCACTTCCAATGAATGCCCACCCGCGCCGACAAAATCGGCAATTAACTTACGCCGTTTACTGCGAGTAAAGTCGTACTGCCAGGGATGCGCCAGGCTAACCCAGGCACCTGCACGGCGTAACGTATCCACAGTTTGCGCCAGCTCCGGCCAATGCTGTTTCACATCCCCCAACTTGCCTGAACCCAACCACTTGCGGAACGCTTCAGCACGGTCCTTGACGTACCCGCTGCGCACCAGAAAGTCGGCAAAATGCGGGCGTGCAGGAGCATTACTACTGTCGCCCAACTCCTGCTGCAGAGCACGCGCGCCTTCCAGTGCGCCCGGCATACCTTTGGCTTCCAGACGCTTACTGATTTCCGCAGCGCGCAGCCAGCGCCCATCGTGCAATTCGGCAATTGCCTGCTGTAACGCCGGCGCATCACGATTAAAGGCGTAGCCCAGCACATGAATGGTCGCACCGCCCCAGGTGCAGGACAGCTCGATACCGTTGATCAACTGCATGCCCAATGCCTGGGCCGCCGCGCCCGCTTCATCGAGGCCATCAAGGGTGTCGTGATCGGTCAACGCCAGCACACGCACACCGCGCTCAAACGCCCGCGCCACCACCGCAGCGGGCGCGAGTGCGCCATCTGAAGCGGTGCTGTGGCAATGCAAATCAACATCCATAGGGGGCGCTTTCCGAGTCATTTATGTTTGATATTATGCCGCCAGATGCGGATTCTTGCTGGCTTGCACCAATATTTCCTCGACTTTGCCTGACCGGGCTGCTTTTCTCCCCAAGCAGCGGCCTGCGCCGACGACCTTATTAAGGATTGAAATGCTCTACGCGATCATTGCCACCGATGTGCAGAACTCCCTGGAAAACCGCTTGAATGCCCGTCCGGCGCACCTTGCGTGCCTGGAGCAGCTGAAAAACGAGGGGCGCCTGATCCTCGCCGGACCGCACCCGGCCGTCGACAGCAATGATCCAGGTCCAGCGGGGTTTTCCGGCAGCTTGATCGTCGCAGAGTTCGACTCGCTGCTAGCCGCGCAACAATGGGCTGAGGCCGACCCTTACCGCGCCGCTGGGGTGTACGCCTCGGTGCTGGTAAAACCCTTCAAATTGGTCTTGCCTTGAGCCAATCTCCCGCTGAATAACCCATAACAACAATTACAAAGATAGGAGTTCCGATGCGTCCAGGCCCGCTGTTTCTGCTCTTGACCCTGTGCTTGCCAGCCGTCACTCAGGCCGAGGAAAGCCCTCCGCTGCCATTGGCAGAAGCCACTTCAGCGCAGACGCAGATTGATGAACTGGAGCAGCGACTGGCGCTCAGCGAAGAACAACGCGAAGCCCTCGCGACTGAACTGCAGACCAGCAGCAACGAACGTGACACCGTGCAGCTGCAGCGCCTGCGCCAGGAAAACCAGCGCCTCAAGCTGCAGCTGAAAAAAGCCATCGCTAGCGCCCCACAACCGCTGATCAGTGAACAGCAGATGTGGTTTGCCACGGGCGCCGGGGCCGGCCTACTCGGGGTGATCATCGGCGCCCTGCTACGCCGTGGCCGTCGCTCACGCAGCGAGTGGCTTAACTGACCCATGAGTGATCTGCTGTTAATCGACGACGACGTCGAACTCTGCGAACTGCTGACCAGCTGGCTGACCCAGGAAGGCTTTCAGGTCAGTGCTTGCCATGATGGCTACAGCGCGCGCAACGCCCTCGCCAAACACAGCCCGGATGCCGTGGTGCTGGATGTGATGCTGCCCGATGGCAGCGGCCTGGAGCTGCTCAAGCAGTTACGCAGCGACCATCCGGAGCTGCCGGTACTGATGCTCTCGGCGCGCGGCGAACCGCTGGACCGGATTCTCGGTCTGGAGTTGGGCGCGGACGATTATCTGGCTAAACCCTGCGACCCCCGCGAACTCACCGCGCGCCTGCGCGCAGTGTTACGCCGCAGCCTGCCGGCCACACCCAGCAGCCTACTCGACCTGGGTGACCTGCATTACAGTCAGGCCCGCGGCACCGTGACCCTGGGCGAACAAGAAGTGCTGCTGACGCTCTCGGAAAGCCGCATCCTCGAAGCCTTGCTGCAACATCCGGGCGAACCGGTGGATAAACAGGAACTGGCGCAACTGGCCCTTGGCCGCAAACTGACCCTGTATGACCGCAGCCTGGATATGCACGTCAGTAACCTGCGCAAAAAACTCGGCCCGCATGCCGACGGCCGCCAGCGAATTTTGGCGCTGCGTAGCCGCGGTTACTACTACAGCGTCTGAGCCGTGGTTGTGTAATTCAGCTGCGCCGCGCTCTTTACCTAAGCTTTACCTTGCCCTGACCGCCCTTGACCTTGACCGCCCTAGACTGGGCTCATCCGGTGTTTACCGGTTTCAGACAAGGAGACACACCATGCGTAAAACCCTGACCGCAGTACTGCTCGCCCTGACGCTCCCAACCCTGGCCATGGCCATGCCTGAAGACGGTCCACGGCACGGCGGCCATCATGGGGAACATGGCTCCCGGATGTTTAAAGAGCTCGACCTGAGCAAAGAGCAACACCGCGAAATCCGTAAGCTGATGGGCGAGCAGATGCAAGGTCGCCATGAGATCACCCAGCGCTACCTGGACAAGCTGACCGCCGCTGAACAGAAAGCCATGCAGGACGAGTTGCAGGCCGCCAAGGACAAACAGCACAGCGCCATCCGTGCCCTGCTCAAACCTGAGCAGCAAAAAGCCTTCGACGAACACCAGAAAAAGATGGAAGAGCGCCGCGCCGAGCACCAGGCATTCAAGGCTTGGCAGGCAGACCAAGCGAAAAAGAACTGATCCAGGCATTGTTGCCGCTACGCCCACCCGACTTTCCAGCCGGGTGGGCGTTAGCATTTCTACTACTGCATCACTAAGGAGCTACCGTGCGGTCACTGTTCTGGCGCATTTTTGCCAGCTTCTGGCTGGCCATTGCCTTGGTTGCCGGGCTGTCCATGTTGCTTGGGCGCATGCTCAATCAGGATGCCTGGCTGCTCAGCCAGCACCCCGGCATGGATGACCTCGCCGAGACGTGGACGCAACGCTACGAAAAGAAAGGCCCGCGCGCAGCCCAAAATTTGCTCGAACAACGCAAACGCAAGTTCCGCATCGATGTGCAGGTCCTCGATGACAGCGGCCAGCCGGTCGTTCAAGGCACCTTCCCGCCGCGTGCGGCGGCTTTTGAAGCCCGTCACCGCAATGAAAAGCGCCTGCCCTGGCGCCGCTTGAGTGTCGATTACACCAGCCCACACAGCGGCGAAACCTACCTGTTTATTTACCGCATCCCGATTCCAGAAGTTGCCGCCTGGCAGCGCGACAGCCTGCTCTGGCCGCTGAGTGCGCTGGGCATCGCCATGTTGGTGCTGACCCTCTTCAGCCTCTGGCTGACGCTCTCCATCACCCGTCCGCTGAATCGCCTGCGCGGCGCCGTGCATGATCTGGGGCAAACCGCCTATCAGCAGAACAGCCTGGCCAAATTGGCCGAACGGCGTGATGAGCTCGGCGTACTGGCGGCCGACTTCAACCGTATGGGTGAGCGCGTGCAGGGCCTGATCAGCAGTCAGCGCCAGTTGCTGCGCGACGTGTCCCATGAGCTGCGCTCACCATTGGCGCGTCTGCGCATCGCCCTGGCACTGACCGAGCGGGCAGAAGCCCAAGAACGAGAGAAATACTGGCCGCGCCTGAGCCAGGAGTGCGACCGCCTGGAAGCGCTGATCAGTGAAATTCTCGCCCTCGCCCGCCTCGACGCCGAACCCGGCGCAGCGCAGCCAATCAACCTGGGTGAGCTGCTGCACAAACTGCAGGACGATGCGCGCCTGGATGCGCCCGAGCAAACAATCGAGATTCAGCTGGAAAGCGACCTGCAGCTCAACGGCTGGCCGGACATGCTGCAACGCGCGCTGGATAACCTGCTGCGCAATGCCATGCGCTTTAACCCGGTTGGCCAAACTATTGAACTGACGGCAAGCCGAAACGCCGAGCAACTATGCCTGAGCGTACGTGACCACGGCCCCGGCGTTGCGCCTGAACTGCTGACGCGACTTGGCGAACCCTTCTTCCGCGCGCCCGGCCAGACCAGCAGTGGTCATGGCCTCGGGCTTGCCATCGCGCGCCGCGCGGCGGAGCGGCATGGCGGGCAACTGGAGCTGAGTAATCATGCGCAAGGCGGCTTTATCGCCACCCTGCGCCTACCGCTTACTCTGCTGAATCAGGCGCCGACCAGGCCGTGACAAAATCATCTACCTGAACCTGCGGCACCGCACGCAACTCGCGCTCCGGCGTACCCAGGTAGAGGTAGGCAATAACCTGCTCATCCGCGTTCAGACCCAGGCCAGCAGCGACCTGCGGGTTGTAGGCCATATCACCGGTGCGCCAGACCGCACCAATACCTTGCGCATGGGCAGCCAGCAGAATCCCGTGGGCAGCGCAGCCGGCGGCCAGCACTTGTTCCTGCTCTGGGACTTTAGGGCTGGCTTGTACGCGGGCAATCACCACCACCAGCAACGGCGCACGCAGTGGCATGGCACGCGCTTTGGTCAAGGCTTCAGGGCTGGCATCAGCAGGTAATGCACGGGCAAACAGCTCACCCAGTTGCACAAGCGCTTCGCCTTCCACTGTAAGGAAGCGCCAGGGTTTGAGCTGGCCGTGATCGGGCGCGCGCAAGGCGGCACGAAACAGCAGCTCACGCTGAGCACCATCGGGGGCCGGCGCCATCAGGCGCGGCGCAGAAACACGGTTTAGCAACGCATCAAGAGCGTCCATCAGCCACCTCGGCAATTGAAACAGTTGGCCATTCTAGTGCCTGCGCGCAGCTGAGGGGCAATCCGCACAGATTCTCAGGCTACCCGCTCGGGAGAAACGCTCGGCAACACCGGCGGCATTAACGGCGGCAAGCCGTGCGCACTGCGCGCCGCATCGCAATGCGGATTGTGCTCGCCATTGGCCCAGGAGGCCTCAAATTCGCGGCAGGTGCTGGAGCGCTGCTCATAAAGCGTACAGCGCACCCCCTGGCCAACGTCCCCCAGCAGGGCGTTACAACGCGTGGGTTTGCTTTCCGTGCCACGCATGGCAACACGGTGCGGGGTGATCAGCACAACCTGATCGTCCGGCATCAAACCACCGGCCGATTGGCACTCCCCCCAGAAAAAAGACACACGAAAATGCGCGCAGCAGGCGCCACAGCTAAGACAAGGATTACTATCGGACATGATTTGGCGGGCTCAGAAACCGGCAAGGGCCGGCACCTGGTGGCTATTCTATGCAGCGCCAAGCGCTTGTAAAGCACCCATTACGACTGCTGTACAGCGGCTACAGCGCGCGTAGAATGACGCCCCTTTGCCCTACAGAGCCCGAGCCGACTCCATGTCATTGCCGACACTGCGCATCATTGCTTTTATTCTCGGCATCTTCCTGATCACTCTGGCCGTCAGCATGCTGATCCCCATGTTGACGCTGCTGCTCTATTCACGCACCGACGACCTCAACGCCTTTCTCTGGTCCAGCCTGGTAACCGCAGTGGCTGGCATTGCCATGGTCCTCCCTGGGCGACCGAAAGAAGCGCATCTGCGCCCGCGCGACATGTACCTGCTAACCACCGGTAGCTGGCTGGTGGTGTGCATCTTCGCCGCCCTACCGATGGTGCTGATTCAGCACATCAGCTACACCGATGCCTTCTTTGAGACCATGTCCGGCGTTACCACCACCGGCTCAACCATTTTGGTTGGATTGGATAAGGCATCACCGGGCCTGCTGATCTGGCGTTCGATGCTGCACTGGCTGGGTGGCATCGGCTTTATCGGCATGGCGGTAGCAATTCTGCCGCTGCTGCGGGTCGGCGGCATGCGCCTGTTCCAGACCGAATCCTCCGACTGGGGCGAGAAGGTCATGCCACGCTCACATATGGCGGCCAAATATATTCTGCTGATCTACAGCGGCCTCACCTTGCTCGGTTTTTTGGCGTTCTGGATCGCGGGCATGACGCCCTTTGACGCTATCAACCACTCCATGGCGTCGATCTCCACCGGTGGTTTTTCCACCTCGGATTTGTCACTGGCTAACTGGAGCCAACCCGCTGTGCACTGGGTCGCAGTCGTCATGATGATCTTCGGCAGCCTGCCATTTACCCTGTATGTGGCAACCCTACGCGGCAATCGCCGAGCACTGTTCAAGGACCATCAGGTACGCGGCTTTCTCGGCTTTCTACTGGCCACCTGGCTGGTTTTCGGTACCTGGCTGTGGCTGCACTCGGATAACACTTGGCTGGATGCGTTTCGCATCGTCGCAGTGAATGTCACCTCAGTAGTCACCACCACTGGCTTTGCCCTGGGCGACTACACCACTTGGGGCAGTTTCGCCGTGCTGCTGTTCTTCTACTTGACCTTTGTCGGTGGCTGTTCGGGCTCCACTGCTGGCGGATTGAAAATCTTCCGCTTCCAAGTGGCCTATGTACTGCTCAAAGCTAACCTGCAGCAACTGGTGCACCCGCGCGCAGTAATCAAGCAGCAGTACAACAATCACAACCTCGATGAAGAGATTGTCCGCTCGCTGATCACCTTTTCGTTTTTCTTCACCATCACCATCGGCGTGATTGCCCTTGGCCTGACATTACTGGGCCTGGACTGGGTAACCGCACTGACTGGTGCCGCGACAGCCGTCTGTAACGTGGGCCCGGGACTGGGACCGATCATCGGCCCGGCAGGTAATTTTTCGACCTTGCCGGATGCGGCCAAGTGGTTATTGACCATCGGCATGCTGCTCGGTCGACTGGAAATCTTGACCGTACTGGTTCTGGTCACGCGAGCATTCTGGCGCCATTGAGTGAAATCGACAGAGCGAAAAGCCAGCCCGATCACCTAGACTCCTGCTACTCATGGAATGGAACACGCTTAGATGGCTTGGCCGACCCTGCGGATCATCGCGTTTATCAATGGCATCTTTCTTCTGACCCTGGCGATCAGCATGGCAGTCCCCATGTTGACCCTCGTATTGTTTGCGCGGCCTGATGAGCTCAATGCGTTTCTCTGGTCCAGCCTGATCACATGCATGGCGGGCATCGCGATGATTGCCCAGGGCCGACCGAAGGATGTGCAGCTGCGCCCACGCGATATGTACTTGCTGACGGTGTCCAGCTGGATTCTGGTGGGGCTGTTCGCCGCACTGCCGTTTATGTTTTCCCAACACCTGGACGTGACCGACGCTGTGTTCGAGAGCATGTCGGGCATCACCGCCACCGGCGCCACGGTCCTCACGGGACTGGACAGCATGTCACCGGGGATTCTGATCTGGCGCTCCCTGCTGCACTGGCTCGGCGGGATTGGCTTTATCGCCATGGCCGTGGCGATTCTGCCCATGCTGCGCATCGGCGGCATGCGCCTGTTCCAGACTGAATCCTCGGACCGCTCCGAAAAAATCATGCCGCGCTCGCACATGGTCGCCAAATACATGATCGCGGCCTACCTGGGCATCAGCCTCATCGGCTGCCTGGCGCTCTGGACCGCTGGCATGGACGTCTTCGACGCGATCAACCACACCATGTCAGCCATCGCGACCGGCGGGTTTTCCACCTCTGATCAGTCCCTGGGGAAATGGACCGAGCCCGCCGTGCACTGGGTGACCATCGTGCTGATGATTCTCGGCAGTGTGCCGTTCGTGCTGTTTGCCTCAATGCTGCGCGGCAATTACAAAGCGCTGATCCGCGACCAGCAGGTGCGGGGCTTTCTCGGCATTCTGCTGAGCACCTGGCTGCTACTCGGCACGTGGTATTACATCAGCACCGAGCTGCACTGGCTCGAAGCCATTCGCCACGTGGCGTTCAACACCACCTCGATCATGACCACCACCGGCTTTGCCCTGGGTGACTACACGCTATGGGGCGGTTTTGCCGGCATGCTGTTCTTCTACTTGGGGTTTATCGGGGGGTGTTCGGGCTCAACTGCCGGCGGTCTGAAGATCTTCCGTTTCCAGGTAGCCTACGTGCTGCTCAGGGCCAACCTGATGCAGCTGATTCATCCACGCGCCGTGATCAAGCAGCAGTACAACCGCCACCACCTGGATGAGGACATTGTCCGCTCGATTCTGACCTTCTCGTTCTTCTTCACCATCACCATCGCCTTGCTGGCGCTGGGCCTGACGCTCTGCGGCCTGGACTGGATCACCGCACTCAGTGGCGCGGCCAGCACCGTCTCCGGCGTCGGCCCGGGCATGGGCCCGATCATTGGCCCGGCGGGTAACTTCTCCAGCCTGCCGGACACCGCCAAATGGCTGCTGACCTTCGGCATGCTGCTCGGCCGCCTGGAAATCCTCACCGTGTTGGTGCTGATGCTGCCGGCCTTCTGGCGCCACTAAGCGCACCGTTACAGCCGTGCGCGGTACTCGCCCGGCGTACTGTCAAACCAGCGACGGAAAGCGCGGAAGAAGTTGCTCGGATCAGAGAAACCCAGCAGATAAGAAATTTCCAGCAAGGTCAGGTTGGCCTGCCCCAAGTACTGGCCGGCTAACTCACGGCGCGTATCGTCGAGCAAGTGCTGGTAGCTGGTGCCTTCATCCTGCAAGCGTCGCTGCAACGTGCGCTCCGACAGCAACAGCGCCTGCGCCACCGCCTCACGCTTAGGCTCGCCCTGAGGCAGCAGGCGGCATAGCACCTGACGCACCTGATGGGTCACCCGTGTACCGGAAAAACGCGCCAGGTAATCGCCAGCAAAGCGGTCATGCAGCTGTGCCAGCGCCTCATTGGCTGACGGCAGCGGAGCATCCAGGTCAGCGCGCTCGAACAGCAAGGCGTAATGCTCGGCATTAAATTTCAGCGGACACTGGAACACTTCGTCATAGGGCGCCATGTCCTCCGGCGCCGGCCCGATAAAGCTCACCCGCCGCGGGCGCAGCGGCTTGCCGGTCAGCCAACGGCAAAACGCCAGGGAGTGCGCCAGCGAGGCTTCGGCGCTCTGCCGGGCCGACGGTAGCCGGTCACCATGAATCGCCAGCAGCATTTCATAGCCTTCCGGGGTGGGATGAAAGCTGAGGTCGGCACCTTCGCCAATAATCCGCTGATAACGCACCAGCCGGGCAAAGCCTTCCTGCAGGTTGCGACTGCTCATAACCGCATACCCAACCACATTGAAGGACGATGGTCGCAAGATCTTCGCCATATTCAGGCCAATGGCCGGATTGCCCGAGGCCTCCACGGCCATGTGCCAGAGCCGGGTCATCGCATCCTGGGCAAACCGCGCGTCGGGATCGGTCAGGGCTGCATAGTCGAGCCCCAACTGGGCAAACAGGCTGCGGCAATCAACCCCGCCAAGCTCCAGTGCCGCGACAATGCCCGAGGCCCAACTGGATGAAGTGGTACGTTCGCTCATGAGTTGTTCTTATAAGGGTATCTAGGGGGCGACAGAAGGATACTAAACTGGCACCTAATGTCAGTAGCCCAGCGCGTCAGTCGACCTAAACTGCTAGTAAGCCGCCACAGCTGCAAGCTGGGTGACGCTCAAAAGAATAAGAGGAGCCCCCGATGAGTACTGAAACCCACGAACGCTTCAGCAGCTTCGCCGAGTTTTACCCCTATTACCTGCAGGAACACAGCAATGCTACCTGCCGCCGACTGCATTACGTCGGCAGCCTGTTGGTGCTCTGCGTGTTGGGCTATGCGCTGGTCACTCAGCACTGGCTGTGGCTGCTGGCCATCCCGGTGCTGGGCTATGGCTTCGCCTGGGTCGGGCACTTCGTTTTCGAAAAAAACCGCCCCGCCACCTTCGACTACCCGTTCTACTCGCTGATGGGTGACTGGGTCATGCTGAAAGATGCCTTTACCGGACGCATCAAGTTTTAGGCACTCACTGCGCGCGACCACTGACCCACGCGGCCCTGCCGTTCAGCCGCCGCGCTTGGCGGTTGCGGTGGGCTTGGTTATGATCCCTGGCTTATTTCGCGCAGCCTGCACGGCGCGCCACCCAGGCACCCAGCAGAGGTGCCAGACGAGCAGCAGGGATTGTCCCATCGGATGAATGTCAAAAGCGCCCCCCGAATTTCCGCACTGCCGGCACCACCGCTGCGTGAGTACTACTCGCGCGTACTGGCCTATATCGCCATCGCAGCCAGCATTGCCGCCGGCACCTACACCCAACATTTCAGCTACGACATTCTCTGGATGGTGCCCTACGCCCTGCTTTACCCGCACCTGGCGCACCACCTGAGCCTGCGCTTCAAGCGTGATCACCCGCAGCGCACGATGCTCAGCCTGCTATTTATTGATGCCTTGCACTGCGGTGGCGCGATTGCCCTGCTGGGCTTCTCAGTGGTACCCAGTTTAATGGCGCTACTGATCATGACGTTCAGTGCCCTGGTCATCGGCGGCCTGCGTTACCTCGGCCTGGCGGGCCTGATCGCCCTGAGCAGTGCCGTTTTTATCCTGGCCATGATTGAGGCCAAGCCCAACGTGCACACCCCGGCACTGGTGGCACTGGTCAGCATTGCCTTCACCACACTGTATATCTGCATCACTGCCTATTTTGTCCACCAGCAGGGCCTGCGCCTGGCGCAGGTGCGCAGCGAAATCAGCCGCGAACAGGAAAAAGCTGCTCGGTTGGCACGCAATCTCGCCAAGTACCTGTCACCGCAGGTGTGGGAGTCGATCTTCACTGGTAAGAAGAGCGTGCGTCTGGAGACCCAACGTAAAAAGCTCACGGTATTCTTCTCCGACATCAAAGGCTTCACCGAGCTGTCAGAGGAACTGGAAGCGGAAGCCCTGACCGACCTGCTCAACACCTACCTCAACGAGATGTCGAAGATCTGCCTGAAATACGGCGGCACGATCGACAAGTTCGTTGGCGACTGCGTGATGGTATTTTTCGGCGACCCAAGCAGTAAGGGCGCGAAAAAAGATGCGGTGAATGCCGTGTCCATGGCCATCGCCATGCGCAAGCATATGAAGGTACTGCGCCAGCAATGGCGGGCTCAGGGCATCACCAAGCCACTGGAAATCCGCATGGGGCTGAACACCGGTTATTGCACGGTGGGCAACTTCGGCGCCGATACGCGCATGGATTACACCATCATAGGCCGCGACGTGAACCTCGCCAGCCGCCTGGAAAGCGCTGCTGAATCTGGCGAAATTCTGATCTCTCATGAGACCTATTCACTGATCAAGGACGTGATCATGTGCCGCGACAAAGGCCAGATCACCGTCAAGGGCTTTACCCGCCCGGTGCAGATCTACCAGGTGGTGGATTTCCGCCGCGACTTGGGCGCCACGTCGAGCTATGTCGAACACGAACTACCCGGCTTCTCCATGTACCTGGACACCAACGGCATCCAGAATTTCGACAAGGAAAAGGTCATCCAGGCCCTTAGTCAGGCAGCCGACAAGCTGCGTGACAAGGTGATCATGTAAGCACCTGCTTATGCCCCGCTGCGTGTGAGTCCTGCACAACAGGCATACACAACTCACCATCCAGCAGTGGCTGCTGCGCCAGAAACTCCAGTGCTGACGCCCGCCAGGATTGTCGCGCGGCCAACTCGGCGCAACGCCCCCGATCCAAGCTCAAGGCCGCCAGACAGGCCGCGCGCAAGTCCTCATGCATGACCCCGCTGACGCCCGCTTGCAACACGTCTAGCGGCCCGGCTACCGGAAACGCTGCCACTGGCGTACCGCAGGCCAAAGCCTCGAGCATCACCAAACCATAGGTATCGGTACGCGAGGGGAATACCAGCACGCTGGCGGCCTGAAACGCCTCAGCCAAGGCCTGACCATGCTGGTAGCCGAGAAAATTCACCTGTGGATAAGTCGCCTGCAATGCCTCGCGCTGCGGGCCATCGCCGACCACCAGCTTTTGCCCCGGCAGATCGAGGGCCAGAAACGACTCGATATTCTTCTCCGGGGCGATCCGTCCGACATACAGAAACACTGGTTCGGCAGGGCTCGGCAGCGTTTTGGCTGGACGAAACAGCCGTGTATCGACGCCCTTGCACCACAGCACCAGGCGCTTGAAGCCCCAACTGGAAAACTCGTCGCGCATGCGCTCGGTGGTCACCAGCACGGCCTGACTCGGCCGGTGAAAAGCACACAGAAAGGCATAGCCCCAGTGCAGCGGCACCCAGGGCCAGCGCGTGTGTACGTATTCGGGAAAACGCGTATGGATGGCGCTGGAGAACGCCAAGCCGCGCTTACTCAGCCAGCGTCGCGCCGCCCAGCCCAGTGGTCCTTCGGTGGCCAGGTGCACGCAATCCGGCTGAAACGCGCGGATCGCCGGACCAACCTGCCAGAGGTTCCACACCAAGGGAATTTCCGGGTAACTGGGGCACGGCAGCGCGCGAAAGTCAGCCGGCGACAACAACTTGACCTGATGACCAAGACTCCGTAATTCGCTGATCAACGCCTGCAAACTGGTGACCACACCATTGACCTGGGGTGTCCAGGCGTCGGAGACGATCAGAATCCTCACAGAGCAGGCTCGGCAGCCGCAACTGGAGCTGCTTGCAGCTGGCGCGCCTGATCATCGGCCAGGCGATACAGTTCGATACTGCCATCCAAATGTTCGATCAAGGCGGTGCAAGACTCCACCCAGTCGCCGCAGTTCATGTACTCGACATCCCCCATCGGGCGGATTTCGGCATGATGGATATGCCCACAGATCACGCCGTTGAAGCCACGCTTGGCGCATTCATGGACGATGGCTTCTTCAAAGTCGCTGATGAAATTCACCGCGCTCTTGACCTTGTGCTTGAGGTACGCCGACAGCGACCAGTAACCGTAGCCATAACGGCTGCGCCAGAAATTCAGCCAGCGGTTGAGGGTCAGGGTAAAGCCATAGGCCGAGTCGCCAAGAAAGGCCAACCAGCGGTGGTAACGGGTGATCACGTCGAACTGGTCACCGTGAATCACCAGCAGCCGGCGACCATCGGCAGTGAAGTGCTCGGCCTCGTCGACCAACTGGATATTGCCGAGCATCAAGCTGGAATAGCGGCGCAGAAATTCGTCATGGTTGCCGGTGACGTAAACCACCTCGGTGCCGCGCTTACTCATGGTCAGCAAGCGGCGGATCACGTTGCTGTGCGACTGCGGCCAGTACACCCCGCTGCGCAGCTTCCAGCCGTCGATGATGTCACCGACCAGGTAGATCTTGTCAGTCTGGTAGCGTTTGAGAAACGCCGCCAAGTGTTCAGCCTGACAATCCCGGGTGCCCAGGTGCACGTCGGAAATCCACAGGGTACGGACACGTTGCTTGCGGCTGGGCTTGGCGAGCTGAGCGCTGGTCATGGACGACCTCCGGCTGGGTTTGCTCGAGTCTGCGCAGACGGGGTGAAAGGTGCATGACAGCGCCGTGGCAATTCGGTGACAACCTCTAAAGGGTATAAACTGGCTAGCCGAACAAGGAGCCCACCATGTCCTCGCTGCTCTCGCTGCGTCACTACAGCCATGAACTGCTCAGCCACAGCCATGACCATGCGCAGCTGGTGTTTGGCTTGAGCGGCCTGCTGGAGTTTGAGGTGGCAGGCCAAAGCAGCCAGGTGAAACACCAGACCCTGGCCGTGGTGCCCAGCGCTGCGCAGCACGCCTGCGGTAGCAAAGACGGCAGTCATTGTCTGGTGCTCGACGTACCCGCAGACAGCTGGCTGCAACAACAGCTGGGCCGGCACGTGGATGCCACTCGCCGCCTGCTGGACAAACCTGCCGCCGTCAGCCTCAACACTGCGCAGAGCCAGTTGGTCAGCTGGCTGGCCGCCAGCCCAATCAATGACCCGGTCATTGCCCAGCAAGGCGCCGCTCTGCTCTTGGCCAGCCTGGCCAATGGCGAGACTTCTGCCCACGCAGCCAGTCGCCTAACGCTGGCGGCGCTGGATGCGCATATCGACCAGCATGCCGCGCACCCCTTGCAGGTGGCCGATTTGGCGCGCCTGGCCGGCCTGTCGGCAGCACGTTTTCACGCGCGCTTTCTCAGTGAAACCGGACAAACGCCCATGGACTATGTGCGCAGCCGTCGCCTGCAACTGGCGCGGCAACTGCTGCAGGGCAGCAACCTGGCAATTGGCGAGGTCGCCGCGCGGGTTGGCTACAGCTCACAAAGTGCCTTCAGTGCCGCCCTGTCCCGGCATCTCGGCGTTACACCTCGACAACTGCGCCGCACTGACTAATTTGCCTGCGTCCACCGACGAGAGCCTGGCGACAAAACCCGCGATTCCTGAGACAGACAAGCGCACAGATAGGCACCTAGACTGCCCGGCAGAATCGAGGAGTCGCCTATGCAAAATATCGAATGGCAGGATTTCGAAAAGGTTGAGCTGCGCGTCGGCACCATTCGCGCAGCCCGCCCCAATGAAAAAGCCGTAAAACCCGCCTACGTGCTAGAGGTGGATCTCGGCGAACTGGGCATCAAGACATCCAGCGCCCAGCTCACCGCCCACTACAGCTGCGAGCAACTGCTCGGCCGCCAGGTCCTGTGCGTGTGCAATTTCGCAGCCAAACGCATCGCCGGCGTGCGCTCCGAGGTGCTGGTGACCGGCGTGTATGACACAGACAACAAGGTGGTTCTGGCCAGCTTCGACAAACCGCTACCTAATGGCGCACGCCTGGCATGAATCAACGTAATGCGCTCTGGGCCATCCATCTGGGGGCCCTACTGTTTGGCTTGTCCGGCATCTTCGGCAAGCTGGCGAATACCACGCCGCAGATGATCTCCGCCGGCCGCGCCATCTTCGCCGTGGCGGCCCTGCTGCTGTTCGCCAAACTGATCAGCAACGCTCGCCTGGTCCGCCTCGGCTTGCGCCAAACCAGCCTACTGGCCCTCGGTGGCTTGCTGCTTGGTGGCCATTGGTGGAGCTTCTTCGAGTCCGTGCATATCTCCGGCGTGGCCATCGCCACCCTCGGCTTCGCCAGTTTCCCGGCCTTTACCGTACTGCTCGAAGGTTTGCTGTTCCGCGAGCGCACCCGACCCGTCGAATACGCCATGGTGGCGCTGGTGTGCCTGGGCCTGGTGCTGGTCACCCCGCATTTCGACCTGAGCAGCCAGGCCACCAGCGGCCTGCTCTGGGCAGTACTTTCCGGCCTGCTATTCGCCCTGCTGTCGCTGCTCAACCGCGCCAGCACCCGTGGCATCGAGCCAGTCCAGGCGGCGCTGTACCAGAACCTCACCGTGCTACTGGTATTCCTGCCGCTGGCCTGGCCAACCCTGCCCAGCGTGCAGGCACAGGACTGGTTGTGGATGGCCATGCTTGGGATCTTCTGCACGGGCCTGGCGCACAGCCTGTTCGTCGCCAGCCTGCGGGTACTCAAGGCACGCACTACGGCGGTGATTTTCGCCCTGGAGCCGATCTACGGCATTGCCTTCGCCTGGCTGCTTTTCAGTGAGGTGCCAACCCTGCGCATGCTGGCAGGCGGGCTGCTGATTGTCAGCGCGATTTTTCTATCAGCGCGGATGGCCAAGTGATCAATGACTGCGGTCGTTATGGCCCAGATCCCGCGCCGGATCAATCTGATCGCGCAAGCGCTGCTTGAGCACCTTGGCCTCGGGAAAACCGCCATCGGCCTTGCGCTCCCAGATCTGCACACCATCACAGGTGATGCGAAACACCCCACCTGTACCGGGCTCCAGGCAAACCCTGGATAAATCATCGGTAAACGTCGACAGCAGCTCCTGCGCTAGCCAGGCGGCGCGAAGCAGCCACTGGCATTGCGTGCAATAGGTGATAACTACTTCGACTTTGGGGTTGGACATTGGCAGGCTCACGGCGGATGAAAAACCGATGATAACGCGCAGCTACCATAGGTCAGCAGAAGAAAAACGCCCGCTTAGCGCAAGCTAGCGGGCGTTGAGCAACAGCGTTCTGAATCAGGCGATTTTAGCCAGCAGCTGACGCGCCTCCTGCTTCTGCTCTTCATCGCCTTCGTTGATTACTTCATTGAGGATCTGGCAGGCGCTGTCCAGGCTGCCCTGCTCGATATAGGCCAGGGCCATGTTCAGTTTGGACAGGTTTTCGCGGTTGCTGGCCAGCTCATCAAAATCATCCAGCAGTTCCACATCGAGGACGTCACCCCCCCAACCGTCATTGGATGTTTCTTCCACCAGCATGGACTCGGCAAACGGGCTGCGGGCATCACGGCTGCTGGACAGTTCGAAGATATCCGAAGTCTTACGCTTGGCCGCAGTACTGCTGCCGGTCTTGTCCGCCACTTTGTTCGGCGCAGTTGGGGCAAAGGGGCTGACCAGATCCCAGTCGGCATCCAGCGACATATCGTCCAGATTGAGCTGGCCATCATTGGCAGCATCCACCAACGGCTGCGCCTCGACTTCATCCAGTTCCAGCACTACATCGTCCAGCAAACTGGCCGGCGGCGCGCTGAACAGCTCGGCATGCCGCGCCTTCAACTCGTCGATCCGCGCCGGAGTAAAGCCGGATGCCCGCACCACGGCTTCATGGTCGATAAAACCTTGGGCATCCCCCAACAACGCCAGCACTTCCAGCAGACGGAAACCGATATCACTGCGCTGCGGCTGGGCCTCCCAGGCCTTGCGTAACGTGCTGGCGGCCTCATTCAGGCGGCCATAAGCGATATACACGTTGGCACTTTGCAGCGCATCCTCACCCGCTGCTGGCCATACCGGCCCACCTCGCGGCACCTCGCGCATATTGAGCGCCACTGCGGCGGCCGGTGTGACGGCTGACGCTGGGGCGGCACTGGATGACGTCGGCATGACCGGTATCACGGCAGCGGCGACCGCAACAGGGGCTGGCTCAACGGGTTTTCTGCTGCGCCAGAACAGCCCCACGACACCGGCCAGTAACAGCGCCAGCAGACCGGCAATAATCGCCAGCCAGTTGCTACCTGATTCCGCCGTAACCGGTGCGGTTATCGCGACCGGAGCAGGCACAGACGCAGCACTTGCTTCAGCGCTCGCACGACGCGCGGCCAACTCGGCCTGCAGGCCAGCAATCTGCTGATCACGCGCGTCCATCTGTTCCTGCAGCTGCTGAACCTGCAGGCCCAGCTGGGCCAGGCTCTGTTGCAATTGCAGGGTCTCACTAATCTGGCTGGCCAGCTCCTGCTCGACGCGAGCCTGTTCCTGAATCAGCAGCTCGGCTGGCGGGTCGACCGGCAGCTGAGCACTAGGCGCAGCCACAGTCTCGGGCGCAGCAGTTGCCGCTACTGCCGGCTCGACCACTGCAGACGGCACACCCGCAACACTATCGGGCAAGAGCAATTGCGCACCGGCACGCAGGCGATTGATATCACCGTTGATAAAGGCTTGCGGATTAAGCGCGTACAGATCACGCATCAGCGACTGAGGTGTTACCTGCCCTGTCTCGGCGGCCAGACGCTCGGCAATCTTCCACAAGCTGTCGCCGCTGACCACGCTGTAGCGATTTCCCTGCTGCGCGGCGGGCAATACCGCTGGCCGTGTAGGCTCAACAGCCTCGGCACGAGTCACTGCGGGTACCGATACAGGCACTGTAGATGCAGCAGGCGCCGCTAGGCTGCGGTAAGCCGCAGAGCTGGGTGGGTCAAGCAATACGGTGTACTCGCGGTACAGCTGGCCGTTGGGCCTGACCACTTCAACAATAAAATTCAGGTAAGGCTCACGCACCGGCTGCGTCGATACCACGCGAATCACACTCTTGCCGCCCCGCAGCAACGGGGTAAAACGCAGGTCATTAAAGAAATACAGACGGTCGACGCCGGAACGGCTGAACACTTCGGCAGGCGCCAGGCGCACACGCATGTCTTCAGCGGTCAGATCGCCTACATCAAACAATTCGATTTCGGCATCCAGCGGCTGACTAAGTGCCGAATGCAGGGTGATTTCACCCAAGCCAAGTGCAGGGACTAAACCTGAATACAATGCTGAACTTGACGCCAAACCTAGTAGTAACTGACGAACCTTTGCCATAAAAAACGCTCCCGTGACTCCGCCCCCTAATCCCTCGCCACTTCACGTCCAAGACGTGCGCTTCCAGCGCTTGCGACAGAGTAGGAATCGGCAAATGTTGCCTTGGGAAGTACGTTCCGTGTTTAACCCGGCTGGTGCATGGCCATAAATACGGCGCACTGAATAGACGAATAACCGACGCCGCTCGGCAAAAAGCCATTACAGGTGCAAGCATAGGCGTTTAGCCAAGAAAACGACAACTCCGTCACACAACCGTTTAGCTGTCAGCGCCTGGTCGACTTGACGCCCCAGGCCGCCAAAACTGTGATCGCGAAGACGCCAGCCACCAACCAGAAACTCTGCTTGAAGGCGAGCATCTCCGAGAAATGATCGCCGCCTTCGGCGCTGTGCCGCCATTCCAGAAAAAAGGTCAGCAGGTTGACCCCGAACGCGCCGCCGAGCTGACGCACGAAGGTGATGGCGCCAGCGCCTTGAGCCAGTTCCTCAGGACTGAGGATATCCAGCGAACCGGTGCTCAAGGCCGGCAGCAACACACCCAGACCAATACGCCCGACACAGGCCCAGAAACACAGTTGAATGAATGAGGCGCCCTGCTCAACCCAAGCCATCCCCGCCGCCGACAAGGCAAAGATCAACAGTCCGCCACTCAGCAGCACGGCCGCAGACAGTCGATCACTGAGCCAGCCGCCGAGAAAGGACGCCATGCCCATCAAGATTCCCGCCGGCAACAGCAGCAGACCCGAGCGTCCGGCGCTGAAGCCTTCAACGGTTTGCAGATACAGAGGAATCAGGTAGGTGGAACCATACAAACCCAACCCCAGGGTCAAGGCGACCCAACTGGCGCTGCGAAACCCGGCATGCTGCCACAAGGCAAGCGGCAGCAGCGGCTGAGCAGCGCGCCGACTGCGCAGGATAAACGCCACACCGGCCAGCAGTGCAAGGCAACCCGGTAACCAGACCCTCGGCGCAGTCCAGGCAAAACGCTGCGCCTCGGCAAGAAAGCCCAACGCTGTAAATATCGCCACACACAGCCAGGCAAAGGCCTGAATATCCAGACGCGGGGTGCTGGCCGCACGTTCACTGGGCAACAACCACTGCCCGGCGAGCATGACCAGCAGGCACATCGGCAGCGGCATCCAGAAAATCGACGGCCAACCGAAATGATCGACCAGGTAACCACCAATCCCCGGCCCCAGCGACGGCGCCAGCATCACCCCCAGGCCATATATGCCCAGCGCCATGCCGCGCCCGCCATCGGCGAACACCCGAAAAATCAGCACCATGGCCAGCGGCTGCACAATCCCCGCACAGAGACCCTGCACGATGCGCAGGGCGATCAGCTGCCAGGCGGCGTGCGCCATCAGCGCCAACAGTGAACTGAGGATAAACAGCAGTAGGCCGAACTGTGCCGTACGCCGCGCGCCAAAACGCGCCTGGGCCCAGGCGGCCAGCAGCAAGCCAGCGGTCATGGCCGCGAGAAACCCCGTGGACAGCCACTGCGCCAGCGGCCGGCCAATGGCGAAGTCCGCCATGATCGCCGGCAAGGCGACGTTGATACTGGTGGAGGCCAAGACCATGGCCATGCTGCCGACCATCAGCAATGCTAACAGCCACTGCGGGTAACGCGGACCGAAACGTTGCTGCAGGGCCGGCAGGTCGTCACGCATCAGCGTTTTTCCAGGTTACTCAACACCTGGGCATGAACCTTCTGGCAGCGGCGCAACTCGTCTTCATCGATGCCGGCAAAGACTTCTTGGCGCAGTTGCGCGGAAATCGCTTCGATCTTTTCAATCAGTGGGCGGGCCTGCGGGCTGAGGGCAATCTTCTTCGCGCGGCGGTCTTCAGGCACCGCCTGGCGGCTTACCAAGCCTTGGGCCTCAAGACTGTCGAGCAGACGCGCCAGGGTCGGCCCTTCGACACCGACGCTCTGCGCCAATTCGCGTTGGGTCGGCAATTCGGCAAAGCGCCCCAGATGCAGCAGCACCAGCCAGCGAGCCTGGGAAAGCCCCAGGCCGACGAGGCGGCGATCCAATTCGGCGCGCCAGGCACGGGAAAGCTGGGCAACTTGCATGGCAAAACGGTGTTGATCGGTATGCGACATGGACAACGGCTCTTAACTATAAAAAACTAATTATTAGCCAGCTAACCATAACCCTTTTCATGAGGCAAGCCTGCAGAAGGCTCACAACCGTTTCACCACTTTACATACTGATCTTCAACAAAGCCCCAGAGGTTGTCGATGCGCACTTCGGACCGGCCAGTCGGGCGCAGCACGCCGGTGAACTGGCCAAATATCTGTTTGAAGTTGCTCGCCAGCAGCCCCACGTTCAATCGCTCCTTGTGCAGGCCACGCCCCTCGAAGCGCAGCTCCACCTGGCCGTCATAGGAGTTGATCAACCAAGGCTGCAGCGGCTGATCACGATCAAAGGCAAAGCGCACGGTATCGACCTTGAGCAGCTCGCCATCCAGCCAGAAGCAGTTCTCGGTAAAGCTACTTTCATTGACCCCGCAGGACAGATTCAGCCCGACCCGCTGCTCGCCGGCCGGGCCGGATAAGCAGGCCCAGTTCCAATGGGTTTCCGGGCGCATATAACCGGCCGACCAGTCGTGGTGGGCAAATGCGCCGATCTGCGCCAGATCGAAATTCCCCAACACACTGCGCACCTGCCCCGTGCAGCGCACCCCTGCTACCTTTTGCGCATAGACCCAGCCATTGACCGCCGTTGGCGTGTTGATGCACATCGGCTGAAAAGCAGGTTCTGCCTCAGAGAAACAGGCGTCGATGCGAGTGCCGTCATCCAGTTCCACCAGCAGACGCTTTTCCTTCGATAAGGAGCTGTTCTCCAAGCGCAGAAGATTGCCGCCGCTACGCACCTCGCACACGCCCTGATCTGGGGTCTGCGAGAACTGGCTGCCAAAGCCCAGCGGCAGCTTGAACTGACGCTCGATCATGCGCCCGCTGGCTGGGTGGAACAGGTAGACGAAACCCACACCCAACAGGCTGAGGTTGGCCAGCGCGCAGCCGCCAATCAGCTCATCGCTGATCAGGCCGAAATACTGGAATTGATGAAAACGCCGCCATTTGGCCAACGCACCCAACTTGCGCCCCATAGGCGAGCGGAAATCAAAATCGCGGTAGTTGATCAGCCCCGGCGCGGCGGGAAAGATGCCGTAATGCGGCTGACCGTTGGCCTGAATCAGTCGATCCATCGGAGCAATCACTCAAGGAAAAAACCTCAGCGATGCTAGCACCGCGACTTTGCTCCGAGCATTCACCACAGGCGCCAAGCACAGCGGCAAAATCGGCCACCTCAAGCCCAGACTCTCAGGCCACGACCTGATTACGGCCAAACGCCTTGGCTTCATAAAGTGCGCGATCTGCATGCTCATAGAGCTGCGCCAACGCCCCCCCAGCGGCAGGCTGGATGCAGGAAATACCGATCGACATGGTCAGCATGCTTGCGGTATCAGAGCCGGCATGTTGGATGTTCAAGGTCTGCAGAGTCTGACGCAGGGCTTCGGCGTGATGCCGCGCCTCGGCTTCACCGATGTCGTAAAGCAACACGGCAAACTCCTCACCGCCCAGACGCACGGCAATGTCCAGTGGGCGCCGTGCCGCGTCCTGCAGCAGGCTGCCTATGCGCTGCAACACGTTGTCGCCGGCTTGGTGACCGTAGTGGTCGTTGTAGGCTTTGAAGTGATCAACATCGCAGAGCAACAGCGCCAGGCTGCGCTGTTCGCGCTGCGCCTGACGCCAGAGGCGCTCGAACTGGCGGTTGAAACTGCGGCGGTTGTGCAAGCCGGTCAGGCTGTCGTGATCGGCCAGTACGCGCATCAACCGGCTGATCAGAAAATGCTCGCGCGACTTGAACTCCAGCAAGTAACACCCTACCGCGCCCATCAAGTTGCCAAAAAGTAGAAACAGGGTGTTGTTGATCAACCGAGGCATGGGTAAATCGGCGACCAGTAGCTCGACACAGACGTATACCAATAGCACCAGCAAAGAGCAGCACAACGCCTCGATCAGGCGTAACCCTGCCAGAAAGTAGGCGGCCATACAGACCAACAGCAGCCCTTCATAGGGGTAACTGGGGTCTACTCGATGGGCAATGCCCACCACCAGCGATGCTGCAGCGCCAAGCGCCAGCAGGCTGACCCAGCTAAGCGGTTGCAGCAAATGAACGTGCTTGCGCTGAATCAGCAATACACCAAACAGACACAGCAACAGTAAGACGGCGAGACGGATGGCCAGCATCCACCACACCTCGGGCGCCCGAATCAGGACGAAATCGAACGCGGCAAACGCCAGCCACACCAGAATGCCCACAACCAGGGCAATGCGCTTGAGATCGAAGGTGTCGTCACGCACATAGTTGCGGTACTCCTGCTCCAGCGGCCGAGAGAAACGCAGCAGCCGAAAACCCAAGGCGAGCTGATCGGCATAGGGGCTGGGGCGAACATCGTCTAGCCAGGCATGGGAAAGCGGCACCGGAACCTCTGCAGCGGAGTGGCTGAAACCACCTTAGCCGCTCATATCGGGCGCCACAAGCCGAACCATCCGCGGGGATAACAGCCGCACGAGGCATGTCAGGCCTCGAATTCAGCCTGCAAGGCAGCACGTACGCAGTGCAGGATGCCCAGCTCAACCCGCCCGGCAAACTGCTCACTGATCGCCGCTACCGGTGGCAACTCACCTTCGCCATCGAGGAAGGCATCCTGAATTTCGCCGAGCAATCCCTCAGGCACATCCAGCGCCTGTTCTAAGGACAGCTGCTGCCGACCAATGGCTTCGGCCAGCAGACCGTAAACATTCTTCTCGCTGCAACTCAGCTGGCTGGCAATCTGCGCAGGGGTCATGCCGGCACGGGCCAGGCTGACCAGCTCATGCCGTAAATCAACCACTGCACGCGGTGCTTCATCATCCGCACCGAGCACCGCCAGGAAGGCCTCACCATAGCGTTCCAGCTTGCGCGCACCGACTCCACTAACCCGAGCCATTTCGGCCAGAGTGCTGGGCTGGCTACGCAGCATCTCCAGCAAGGTGGCATCCGGGAAGATCACATACGGCGGCACGCCGTGCTCTTCTGCCAGTTTGCGGCGCAAGGCGCGCAGCGCTTCCCACTGGCCACGCTCCTCGCCACGCACCAGTTGGCTGGCCGCGCTGCTGGAGGCCTTGGCGCTTTGCTGCGGTTTCAGATCACGGCGTAGCTGCAGGCTGACCTCTCCCTTGAGCAAAGGCCGGCAACTGTCAGAAAGGCGCAGCCCACCAAAACCGTCCAAATCAACATCCGCCAAACCGCGCGCCACCAACTGACGAAACAACGAACGCCACTCACCCTCGGCCAGCGCCTTACCGATACCAAACACGGCCAAATGCTGATGACCCACGGTGCGAATTTTCTCGTTATCGCGCCCGAGCAACACATCAACCAGATGACCCACACCGTAACGCTGGCCGGTGCGGTAGATCGCCGACAGCGCCTGACGCGCCGGCTCGGTGGCATCCCAGGTCTGCACACCGTCGATGCAGTTGTCGCAATGGCCGCAGGGCTGCGGCATGTCTTCGTCGAAATAAGCCAGCAGCGCCTGGCGCCGGCAGCGGGTTTCCTCGCACAGCGCCAGCATGGCATCGAGCTTGTGTTGCTCGACGCGCTTATGCCGCTCGTCGCCTTCGGAGTTGTTAAGCATCTGCTTGAGGAAGATCACATCCTGCAGGCCGTAAGCCATCCAGGCATCCGCCGGCAGGCCATCACGGCCGGCGCGACCGGTTTCCTGATAATAAGCTTCCAGGGATTTCGGCAGATCAAGGTGGGCGACAAAGCGCACGTTGGGTTTATCGATGCCCATGCCGAAGGCGATAGTCGCCACCATGATCAGCCCTTCCTCATTGAGAAAGCGCTTCTGGTGAAAGGCGCGCAACTCGTTGGCCAGGCCGGCGTGATAAGGCAATGCGGGGAAGCCTTGCTCAGAGAGGAACGTGGCCACTTCCTCGACCTTCTTGCGCGACAGGCAATACACGATGCCAGCATCGCCTTTGCGCGCAGTCAAAAAGCTCAGCAGCTGCTTGCGTGGCTGCTCCTTGGGCACGATGCGGTATAAGATGTTCGGCCGGTCGAAACTCGACAGAAAACGCTCGGCATTCTGCAGGTGCAGGCGCTGAACGATTTCCTCACGGGTGCGCATGTCGGCCGTGGCCGTCAGAGCAATACGCGGCACGTGAGGGAACAGCTCAGCCAGCTGGCCCAGCTGCAGGTATTCGGGGCGGAAATCATGCCCCCACTGCGACACGCAATGCGCCTCGTCGATGGCGAACAGGGCAATGTCGAGGTTCTGCAGAAAGCTCAGCATGCGCGGCTGCACCAGCCGCTCGGGAGCCAGGTAAAGCATCTTGATTTCGCCGCGCTTGATTCGCTCGGCGATCTCGCGCTGCTCATCTGCGCTCAAGGTCGAGTTCAGCGCCACCGCGGCCACGCCCAGCTCATCAAGGGTGGCGACCTGATCATCCATCAACGCAATCAGCGGCGACACCACCACTGCCAGACCATCGCGCAACAGGGCCGGCACCTGGAAGCACAGCGACTTGCCACCACCGGTGGGCATCAGTACCAGAGCATCACCACCGCTGGCCACGCGCTCGATAATGGCACCCTGACGGCCACGAAAACTGTCGTAGCCAAAGACGTCTTTGAGGATGCGTTGCGCGTGTTCGAGCATGAAGGGTCTCCGAAACAAGCCGCGCATTATACGCAAGTGCCGCTTGGGCACGCGCAGGCATGCTGGCGTTTGATCCGATTTTCACCCGCCATGGCCGCGGCTATGGCTGCACTGGCCGCTCTAGACTAGAATTCAGCCTCGTTTACTCCTTCAAGGTAGCCCCCCGATGTCCTTCGCCGAGCAACTCTCCCGCCTGCAAGCCTTCCTCGATGCCGATGAGCTGCATGAAGAGGCACTGGACTACATCGCCGCCCACGGCTACCTGACCGCGTTGTCGATCTGCCCAGAGCCGGTGCCTGAGCGCGAGTGGATTGACGCGTTGTTCTCCGAGGCGCCGCATTACCGCAGTGATGCCGAGCGTGAAGAGATCGAAGCCACCCTGATCCAGCTGCAAAGCCATATCGCCCGCCAACTGGCCAGCGACGATGAACCCGATGTACCGTGCGACCTCGACCTGGGCGAGGAGCCAGACGATTCCGACCTGCGCGGCTGGTGCATCGGCTTTATGGAAGGGGTGTTCCTGCGTGAAGCGGTATGGTTCGACGACGCCGAAGATGAAGTCAGCGAGCTGCTGCTTCCGATCATGGTCGGTTCAGGCCTGTTCGACGAGCAACCTGAATTCGCCGAGATCGCCCGTGACCGCGACCTGGTCGACAGCATGGTCGAGCAGATCCCTGAGCTGCTGACCGCACTGTTCCTGCTGTGCCATGCGCCGGAAGAAAAGCCGGCTCTTCTGAAGCCTCGCCACCACTAAGCACGCGCCATGGCGCGTGAGATTCCGGTGCCGCCTGTTCAAGAGCAGCGCAACCCCGTTATTCGCTACGTTCTGCTGGCCATCGGCTGGCTGAGCGTGGCACTGGGTGTTATCGGCATCTTCCTCCCAGTACTGCCCACCACGCCTTTTCTGCTACTGGCGGCTGCGTGCTTTATGCGCAGCTCGAAGCGCTTCTACCTGTGGTTGGTCAATCACCGCCAGCTTGGCCCGTGGATCGTCGACTACCTCGAAGGCCAGGGCATTCCGCTCAAGGGGAAGGTCTACGCCATCAGCCTGATGTGGCTGAGCATCGGCCTGTCGTGCTACCTGGTGCCGTTGTTCTGGGCCAGGGCTTTTATGCTGACCAGCGCGGTCGTGGTCAGCTTGTACATCCTTAAACAGAAAACCCTGAGCAAACCCTGATGGTTGTTACGCGCCCCTAGCGACCAGCACAAAACTGCAAGCAACCTCTTGTCGCGCTCAAGCCAACCGACATTCGGTATAGTCAGCGCGGCAAAAATCAGCAGTACCACCTAGACTTTTCCAATCCCCGGCCGAGGCGCGGTACATGCCACCCCGTCAGCTTACTCATGGATGGTTCAAGCGCCTCAACCGAGCGTTGCTAGGCGGCTGCATCCTGCTGATCGGCTTAGCCAGCGCCCTGGCCAACTGGGACTTCGGCGTGATCCTGCAAAATGCCGAAAGCCGCTACGGCAAACTCGGCGCAGCCAAGCAGCGCATCCAGGCCTGGGAAGCGCAAATCAAGGCCAGTGGCAGCAGCAGCGAAAGAGACAAGCTCACCGAGGTCAACCGCTTCTTCAATCGGCAGATCCGCTTTACCGACGACATCCGCCTGTGGAAACAGAACGATTACTGGGCCACGCCCATCGAGATGCTGGTCAAGGGCGAAGGCGACTGCGAAGACTATTCAATCGCCAAATACTTCACCCTGCGCCGCCTCGGCATCCCCAGCGACAAGCTGCGCATCACTTATGTTAAGGCGCTCAATTACAACCAGGCGCATATGGTCTTGACCTACTACGCCAGCCCCGGTGCCGAGCCACTGGTGTTGGACAACCTGATCAATGAAATAAAACCCGCCTCGCAACGTAAAGACCTGCTGCCGGTCTATGCATTCAACGCCGAAGGCCTCTATCTCCCGGGTTCCACCAGCAGAAAGAGCGACTCCAAGAAGCTCTCGCGCTGGCAGGACATCTTGAAAAAAATGCGCACGGAGGGCTTCGCCATCGGCGAAGGCTAGGAGGAACCTATGTCTCTACTCAAGCAGCTATTTCTCGCCATCTGCCTGTTCCTGGTAGTGGCCTTTACCGGCAGTTTTATCGCCGGGGTGGAGAGCTCGCGTGAGCAATTGCTAAGCCAGCTGCGCTCCCATGCCCAGGACGCCGCAACCGCGCTGGGCCTGTCGATGACCCCGCACGTGGATGATCCGGCGATGATCGAGCTGATGGTCAGTTCGATCTTCGACAGCGGCTATTTCACCAGCATCCGCGTGGTGCGAATCCCTGATGATGAGGTGATAGTCGAACGGCGCAGCGACGATGCCAGCGCCGAAACCGTTCCCACCTGGTTCAGCGAGCTGGTCGACCTGCAGCCCCAGGGCGGCGATGCGCTGATCATGCGCGGCTGGGAACAGGCCGCGCGGGTTGAAGTACTCAGCCACCCGCAATTCGCCCTGGCCAAACTCTGGGACAGCGCCATCGGCAGCCTGATCTGGTTGCTGCTCTGCGGCCTAGTCAGCGCCATACTCGGCGGCTGGTTGCTGCGCACCCAGTTGCGCCCGCTGGACAACATGGTGCAGCAAGCCCAGGCCATCACCCGCCGCGAGTTCCTCACCCTGCCCAAGGTGCCGCGCACCCCGGAACTTAAACGCGTGGTCACCGCCATGAACCAGATGGTGGAAAAGCTGAAAACCCTGTTCGCCGAAGAAGCCGCACGCAGCGAGAAACTGCGTGAAGAAGCCTACCAGGACAGCATCACCGGCCTAGCCAACCGCCGCTTGTTCGATATCCGCCTGGCCCACCAGTTAGTGGTCAGTGAGCAGAATGCCGAAGGCTATTTGCTGCTGCTGCGGGTTAACGACCTCGGCGGGCTCAACCAGCGCCTCGGTGGCCAGCAGACCGATGCCCTGATTGCCGCCATCGGCGAGCTGCTCAAGCGCCTGCTTAACCAGACCAACCGCTCAGACTGGCTGGCCTCACGCAGCCGGGGTGGCGAATTCAGTCTGCTGGCCCCGGGGATTGGCAGTGAAGAAGCCGACCTGCTCGCCGGCGAGCTGCACACCGGACTGGAAAGCCTGCGTCAGACCGGCGCCAGCGACTGTACGCCCGTGGCGCATATGGGCATTGCCGCCTTCCGCCCGGGTGAGGAACCCAGCCAGGTCATCGGCCGCGCTGATCAGGCCCTGGCGCAAGCGCAGAACGACCCGAGCCGCGACTGGGTACGCCTGGATGATTACAACGCACAACCGACGCAGGGATTGCACGACTGGCGCACCTGGATCGACGATGCGCTGAACAAGCGCAAGCTGCAGCTGTATTTCCAACCGGTCACGCAATGTGCCGACCGTAATCAGCTGCTGCACCATAAGGTGCTGGCGCGCCTGCTTGACCCGCCAGGTGAAGCGATTGCCGCCGGACGCTTCCTACCCTGGATTGAACGCCTGGGTTGGACCGCGCGCTTTGACCTGGCCATGCTCGAACACAGCCTGGCACATCTCAGCCAGCATGCAGCACCATTGGCCCTCAGTCTATCGGCCGCGACCCTGCGTGACAGTGAAACGCTCAAGCGTATGTTCGACATTCTCAGGCAGAACCCGCAGCAGGCCCGCCTGCTGACACTCGAGGTGGACGAGCGCCACCTGCCGCCGGCAGCCGAACTGGAAGCGCTCAGCCAGGGCGTCCGCGAAACCGGCTTCAGCCTGGGCCTGCAGCACTTCGGCGGGCGTTTCAGCCTGATCGGTAACCTGACCCACCTTGGTCTGGCCTACCTGAAACTCGACGGCACCTATATCCGCGCTATCGATCAGGAAAGCGACAAACGTATGTTTATCGAGGCGGTGTTCCGCGCCACCAACAGCATTGACCTGCCGTTGATTGCCGAAATGGTGGAAACCGAGGGCGAGCTGGCAGTGCTCAAGGAGTTGGGGCTATATGGCGCCATGGGCCGCCTACTGGGCGCACCGGAACCGTGGAAAGACTAATGTTCTAAAGCAAACGGGGTAGTCCTACTACGGCCTACCCCGATTCAAGTACAGCACTTAGAGCTCAGCCGACAGCGGGCTCAGCTGGCAAACAGATATCCTTCCACATCCATTCCGGCATCACGCATCTGCGCCAGCTTGTAGCGCAAGGTACGTGGGCTTATGCCCAGGCGCTCAGCGGCTTCCTTGCGACGACCACGCTCGGCACGCAAGGTATCGATGATCATCTGAAATTCATGCCGACGCAGATCATCGCCCAATGCACCAGCTTCAGCCGGCGAGGCATCCTGCTGCGCAGGTACGCTATTGACCACCACCGACAACAGCGGTTGCGCGGGCGGCGTAACGGCCGAACCAATCGGCGCCAGCAGACAGAGGTCCTGCGGCTGAATCAGACCGCCTTGCTGCAGAATCAACGCACGCTGGATGGCGTTATCCAGCTCGCGCACATTGCCCGGCCAGCTATGACTCATCAGGCTCACCTGCGCCTGCGGGGAAAGCCGAATCGGCGCGTGGTTCATTTTCTTCACGTATTTGGCCAGCAAGCGCTCGGCCAGCGGCACGATGTCCGCAGGGCGCTCACGCAGGGGTCGCCAGGCCAGCGGAAAGACCGACAGGCGATAGTAGAGGTCTTCACGGAAACGCCCCGCCGCCACTTCTGCGGCCAGGTCACGGTTACTGGTGGCCAGCACGCGGATATCCAAGGTAATCGGCTTGCGTGCCCCCACCCTCTCTACCTCGCGCTCTTGCAGCACGCGCAGCAGCTTGGCCTGCAGACCCAGTGGCATCTCGGAAATCTCGTCGAGCAGAATGGTGCCGCCCTCGGCCAACTCAAACTTTCCGGGCGCGCTGGCAATGGCGCCGGTAAAGGCGCCCTTCTCGTGACCAAACAGCGTGGCCTCGAGCATATTGTCTGGAATCGCTGCGCAATTGATCGCGATGAAGGGTTTGTTGCCGCGTGGCGATTGCTGGTGGATAAAACGCGCCAACACTTCTTTACCCGTACCGGACTCGCCCGTGATCAACACCGTGGAATCGCTTTGCGCCACCCGTGTGGCCAACGCCAGCAGTTGCACGCTGGCCGGTTCTTCGGCAACGGGACCATCCTGCTCGCTGACAGAAACCCGGCCCAAGGCATGCCGATCCACCAGCGTCAGTAAGGCCTTTGGCTCGAATGGTTTGACCAGGTAATCCGCCGCGCCTTGCCGCATGGCATCCACCGCCCGCTCCACCGCGCCGAACGCAGTCATCAGCAGCACCGGCAGTTGTGGCTGACTCTGACGAATCTGCGCGAGCAACTGATGACCATCCATTCCGGGCATGTTTACGTCGCTGACCACCAGGCCGAAAGGTTCTTCGGCAATCGCCAGCAGCGCCGCTTCGGCGCAATCCACCGCACGGTAATCATGCCCACCCAGCGCCAGGGTATCGGCCAGGGCTTCGCGCAACGCGCGGTCATCTTCGACCAGTAGAATTTTGCTCGCCATGGATGGTTACTCCTGAATCAAAGGGTGCGTAGCACCAAGCAGCGGCAAGGTGAGAATGGCGCAGGTACCACGCCCCGGCCGCGAACGCAGCTGCACATCGCCCTGATGGGCGCGCGCCACTGCCTTGACCACGGCCAGGCCAAGCCCGGTGCCGGTGGTTTTGGTGGTAAAAAAGGGTTCGCCAAGCCGCGCCAGTGTCGCGCTGTCTATGCCTGGGCCGTTGTCGCTGATGCACAGGCGCAGCGTTTCGCCGCGCTGATACAGATGAATCTTCAAACGCGCTTCACGGCCGCCGGCCTGAATCGCGTTCTCGATCAGATTGAGCACGGTGCCAACCAGGGTGTCGCGGTTGCACAGCAACTCGCCCGCACGGCTGTCGCACTGCCAGCGCACCTGCATATCCAGCACATGGGGCTCGGCGGCACTGCGCAGCGCATCGAATAGCGCCTTGGGCGCCAGACGATCCGGCAGCGGCAACTCACCACGGGCGAAGATCAGCATGTCGCGCACCTGATGCTCCAGCTCGTGCAGGCGCTCTTTCAGGCGTCCAGCAAAGCGCTGCTGTTGCTCAACTGGCAGCACCTGCTCGGTCAGGTGACTGGCATAGAGCAGTGCAGCGGAAAGTGGCGTGCGTATCTGGTGAGCCAGAGAAGCGACCATACGGCCCAAAGCAGACAACCGCTCATGACGAGACAATTGATCCTGCAAGCGCCGGGTTTCTGTCAGGTCAGTTAATAGCACCAGCTGACCAGGCTCGGCATGCAAGGAGCGGGTGGCAATCGACAAACGCCGGCCATCCTTCAGGGAGATTTCGTGACCGTCATCCTCGCGCGGGGCAAAGTTACGCGCGATGACCTGGCGCCAAAGCATGCCCACCAGCGGTTGGCCGAGCAGGTTACGCGCCACCGGGTTGGCCTCACGCACCACGCCCTGACCATCAATCACGATCACCCCGCCGGGCAGCAGATCCAGCAGGCTCTGCAGGCGATGAGCCAGGCGCTCTTTCTCGGCCAGCTCTTGCATACGCTGAGCACTTACCAGCGCCAACTGGCCCTTAAGCTCAGTTACCCGCGCCTCCAGCATGCTGTAGCTGGTGCTGAGTTGAGTCGACATCTGGTTGAACAAAGCAAAAGCCTGTTCGAGCCCGGCACGGCTGGCCTGCTCCGCGGGAGCGGGCGCTTCGGATTCTTCAGGGCGTTGGGCGTTAGCGTTCATGGTTCTCTCTCGCGCAGCGAGCCGTCATAAGACAGTCAGTTGCAAGAGAGTTAGCAATACCCGTGCCTGAAAAAATATCCTTTTAAATCAATACCATAAAAAACAAAGCCGAAGGTTTCGTC
This sequence comes from Pseudomonas peli, assembly GCF_900099645.1. Lineage (GTDB taxonomy): Bacteria > Pseudomonadota > Gammaproteobacteria > Pseudomonadales > Pseudomonadaceae > Aquipseudomonas > Aquipseudomonas peli. The sequence continues at coordinate 342,320 of NZ_FMTL01000001.1, forward strand.
AAACCTTCGGCTTTATTAGGGAGACTGCGCCAAGTCACTGACGATTGCCTGACGCAGAAAGGTCAGTCGTCCAGACCCTCATCATCACGCCGGCTCATGCCGTACTTGCGCATTTTCTCGACCAGGGTGGTGCGCCGAATACGTAAACGTTCGGCAGCACGCGCCACCACACCACTGGCATCGTCGAGCGCCTGTTGAATCAAGCCCTGCTCAAGGTTGCCCAGGTAATCTTTCAGGTCCAGGCCTTCCGGCGGCAGCATGGCCATCGAATCCACACCCGGCAGACCGGCCAGGATAGTCGCGCGCTCATCCAGCTCATCACGCAAGCTGGCCACCATGTTCTCGTCTTCATCGTCGACATGGCGAAATTTCTTCGGCAGCTCGCCCACGCCAATCACGCCGTAGGGATGCATGATCGCCATGCGTTCGACCAAGTTGGCCAGCTCGCGCACGTTACCCGCCCAGTCATGCCGGCACAGCGACATAATGGCCGCCGAGTTGAAGCGGATAGAGCCACGTTTCTCGAACTCCATGCGCGAGATCAGCTCATTCATCAGCAGCGGGATGTCCTCGATACGCTCACGCAGCGGGGCCATCTCGATCGGGAAGACGTTGAGGCGGTAATACAGGTCCTCACGGAAGCTGCCGTCCTCGATCATTTTCTCGAGGTTCTTGTGCGTGGCCGCAATGATCCGCACATCGGCGCTCTGGGTCTTGTTGCTGCCGACGCGCTCGAAAGTGCGCTCCTGCAATACGCGCAACAGTTTGACCTGCATGGGCAGCGGCATGTCACCGATTTCATCGAGAAACAGGGTGCCGCCATTGGCCAGCTCAAAGCGCCCGGCCCGACTGGTGATTGCACCGGTAAACGCGCCCTTCTCATGGCCGAACAGCTCGCTCTCAAGCAACTCGGCAGGGATTGCGCCGCAATTGACTGGAACAAAAGGCGCTTCACGACGCTTGGAGTGGTAATGCAGATTGCGCGCGACCACTTCCTTACCCGTGCCCGATTCACCAAGGATCAGCACGCTGGCCTCGGTATCGGCCACCTGCTGCATCATCTGTCGCACTTGCTGGATGGCCCGGCTGGTACCAACGAGGCTGCGGAACAGATTGGTCTCGCGCTGACGGCCGCGCTCACGGGCCTGATCGTACATCTCGCGATAAACCTGGGCACGGTGCAGGGAGTCGAGCAGCTTGTTGTAGCTCATCGGCATTTCCAGCGTCGCCAGTACGCAGCGGCGCTGTTCTTCTGGCCACTCGGCAGCGACCTGATCGTTAATCAACAGCGTCGGCAGGAACTCATCCCAGACGGCCAGCTGTTTCAGCATCTCTAGCACGCCACCTTTGGCTTTCACTTCACCAAGCAAGACGCTAAGTACTTCACGACTAGACCCCAACTCCGCGACGCATTGGCGCCAGTTTTGACTGTCACACGCCAGATGATCTTCACCGAGAAAATTCAAGATCACCGTCAAGTCGCGACGGCGCTCGCTGTTATCGTCAATCAGGAGGATTTTGGTTTCACGCCACATAATTTATTTACTGATCCTGGAGTGAAAAACGCGCCCGCCGCCCAAACATCGCTCAACCCAGCGCCGGGAATTGGCCAGTAGTTAAGTCAATTTTTTGTTAATAGTCAATTTAATGGCGTGCTTTTTATTGGACTCGCCAAGCAAACTCAGCTTGAGCAACAACTTAGGGGAAATGGAGAGAAGATGAAGCGTTACCAGAAGGTCAATACTGGACAGCATCGACCGAAGACAGCCAATCAACCAAATAGCTGATAGACCTTGGCACCTTGTTGCGACTGGTTCAGCTGAACGAGCTCATGGGCCAAGCGCTGCTGTTCGGCTTGGCACACATTCACCAGTTCGCGATAAAGATCCAGCAACTCCTGCATGCGAGCACGCAGGGTTTCTTCATCGTTCGCAGATTCAACCATCGCTTCGTCAACAGCCAGGCGGCACTGTAGGTCTAACTCGCCAATGGCGGCCCAATCCTGACTGGCCAACGCAGTGCGCAATGCGCTACCGGTTTCTTCAAGACGCTGCACGGATGAACTCATAAACAATTCCTCAGGCGGGAAACAGCATCACTCAGCGATAGCATCCCAGCCAGCTTTTACATTACGCAGCAGGCCTGCAACTTCATCAAGCGGCGCGATCTCATTCTGCACATTGGCATCCACCAAACGCGTGGCCATGTATTCATACAGACTATCGAGATTGGCAGCGACTTCACCGCCTTGCTCAAGGTTAAGACCTTCACGCAAGCCGCCAATAATACCAATGGCCTTGCTGATCAGCTCCCCTTTGAGGGCGACCTGGTTGCGCTCCATCGCACCACGCGCTTGCGCCAAACGCGTCAGCCCACCTTCCATCAACATCTGAATCAAGCGATGCGGGCTGGCTTCAACAGCCTGAGCCTGAGTGTTGACGGTTTGATACTGCTTGAGAGCCGCCATAGCGTTCATCGTTGTTCTCGCTGTTCTGTTTACTGAATACCTTGGGTATCGGCGCTGCAGAACAAAGCTTTAACAACGAAATCAGTTTCCTACAGCTGGCTCGACTTCTGGACCGATGGCGTCCCATGCACTCTTGATTTGCTCAAGCAGCGCCTGAACCTCATCCAGCGTACGCGGCGTACTGTCTACTGCTACGCCCGCCAACCGACGTGTCATATAGTCGTAAAGCGAATCCAAGTTTTCGGCAATCTCACCACCCAGCTCTTTGTCCAAGCTGGCCTGTAATACACCCAGAATAGTAATGGTGCTACCAACAGCCATACCGCGAATCTCGGCATCGCCCTCAACCTGGGCATGCTTAGCCAACATCACACGTTGCAGGGCCCCCTCAAGCAGCAACTGAACAGTGCGATAGGGCGAAACATCATGACTGGTATTGACCTGTTTATAGGTGTCGATCGGTTTCTTGCTCATTACTAATCCTTTTTAACGAAGCCTGGCAGGCTGGCGAGCTGGCCTGCCAAACTTTCGCTGGTTTTCTGCAGACGCCCTACAAGGGAATCCATAGCGTTGTATTGAGCATAAAGGCGCGTCTGCAGGCTCTCGACTCGAACAGCCAATGCCTTGCGCTGCTCATCGACACCAACCTTAGTGGCTTGCAACGCATCAGTTCGCTGCTCGAGCACACCCGAGGCGCCAACATATGCGCCAACAGATTTGGATAGACGCCCCATCAGGCCATTGTCACCGGCAAGATAACCGGCCACTTGATCGAAATTGCTATCCAGCGATTTGGTTAACGCGGCGTCATCAATCTTGAGCTGACCGGTTTTCCAATCAGAGGTAATACCCAAATCTGCAAGCGCCCGCACACCGCCTTCACCGGTCAGATTGACCATTTCATTGCGCAAACTGGACAGCACATTGCGTATAGAGGAGTCACCGAGCAAAGGGCCCGTTACCGGCTTACCTCCATCGACCGGCACAACGGCGGTCAACTGAGAAGTCGTACTGATCAACGCGTTGTATGCATCAACAAACTTCTGCAGGTTGGTTTTCACTGCGCCTTTATCGACGCCAACAGTGACACTGATGGTTTTACCATCGGCCAAATCAGTGGAGCTCTGCGCTGCAGTCAGATCCAGCGTCACACCTTCTAGAGCGTCTTCAATGCGGTTGGTATTGCGCACCAACTCCAAACCATCAATCGATATCTTGGCCGACTGGGCCTTGCTGATCACACCACCAGTACCCGTAGTGGAATTAGGTTTAAGGAAGGCATCGGCATTGCCGGGGTCGACCGTCGGAGCAAACGCCTGAGAGGTCAACGCATTGGTTCCAGTGGTGACATTGTCTTCGCTGGCTACGACCTGAATATCATTGCCTGCACCACTTTTGGTTGAGTTCAGCACCAGCCGCGAGCCCGAATCATCCGTGATGACGGTTGCACTCACACCGCTGCTTTTACCCGCCTCGTTGATCGCATCGCGCATACCCGCCAGGGTGTTATTGCCTGAGGTAATGTTGACGCCGAAGCTCGAACTGCCCGTAGAAATAGTCAGTGAACCGCTGTTGAATGTAGCGGTATTACCACCAGTGACCGACTGCAACGCCACCTTGCTGCTGGTCGCCAGCTGCTTGACCTGCACGTTGTAGTTGCCTGCCGGGGCGGTAGTAGAGGCGGTGACCTTAAGAGCGCTGGTATTGGAAGAACTCGCCGTTCGCGACTCGAATAAGGAAGGCTTATTCAGCGAGTCGACGGCAGTTTTGAAGGTATTGAGCGCGCTGGTCAGCGAGCCCATGGCTGAGATGCGTGCAACGGTGGTTTTCTCGAGACGGTCAAGTTGGTTGGTCTTGGGTGCCCTTTCGGCATTGACCAACGCTGTGACGATTTCGTCGATTTTGATTCCTGAGCCAATGCCCGTAATCCCGACCATGCTTCACCTCGCCAAAATAATGACTGCAATCACGCTAGATAAGCGTTAACAGTCAAAAGCTGTGCCAACCTTGTTGGCTAGGCCTCAGCTTTGAATAACAAACTACGAACCTCCGAGAGATTCTCTGCTAATTGCAGCGCTTCCTCAGAAGGGATCTGCCGAATCACATCGCCTGACCCAGCATCAGTCACTTTGACCACGACACGCCCACTGCCCTCTTCAAGGGAGAAATTGAGGCTGCGACGAACCGATTGGACAAAGTCCTGAATCGTCGCAACTGCCGCTTCAACCTCTTCACGAGAAGACGCAGGGCCACTCTCTACCTGTGTAGCGCTTCCAGTTGTAGCGTCTTCAGAAGGCTTACGCTCAACACCATCGGCACCAACCTTGGCAGATGGACTGGGCGTACGCTCTGCTTTAGAAGCAACAGCGGTGGATGCCGACGAAACCTGAATTGAACTAATGTCCATAACTTTCTCCTCAGAATGAGGGAACGGGGAGAAGAGCTAAGCCCTTCTCCCCGGAGTCTAGCGCGTTTACCCTTAGCCGAGCAGGCTGAGTACAGCCTGTGGCAGCTGGTTAGCCTGGGCCAAGATCGCAGTACCAGCCTGCTGCAGGATCTGATTTTTGGTCAGTTCCGAAGTTTCAGCAGCGAAGTCAGTGTCACGGATCCGGCTGCGAGCTGCAGATGAGTTCTCAGAAATGTTCTGCAGGTTCGAGATGGTGTTCTCGAAACGGTTCTGAACAGCACCGAGCTGAGCACGCTGGCTATCGATGTTAGAGATCGCACCGTTGATGATACCCAGAGCATCTTGAGCACCTGTGGCAGTACTAATGTCGATTTCCTTAACGCTATCAAGCGAACTAAAGCCAGGAGTACCAAGACCGCCACCAGTACCTTTCACTTCAAATGCATCGGCAGCCTCAAGTTGCACTTGCCCATCAACGCGAGCACCACCGCCACTAGCAGCAACTGTTGCGGGGGTTCCCCCCACATTTGCCGAACCGTCAAAGTTTTTAGCTTGCAAGGTAGCTGTACCTACACTGCCACTACCAGCGGTATATCCAGTAATGCTGATAGCATCACCACGAGAGCTCACCAATTCGATAGTACTTCCTTTTGAAACAGCCGAAATACCAGTCTTTCCAGTCTCGCGGTTAATTGCATCAGCCAAAGCAGAAAGATCAGTGGTATCAGTCACTACTGCAGACACAGTGGCCGCATCGCCCGAAACAGAGTTACTGGTCACACCCGCCAAGTTAAACGAGATAGTACCCGATGAGGCAGCATCGACATCCAGCGAGGCAACTGTACGAGCATTAGCAGTAACACCTGTCTCATCGCTCTTAGCATTTACTGCCTTGGCAACTTCACTTGCAGATCCACTGGTAGCCAAGGAAATAGTGACATCTCCATCGGAAAGCTTGGAGTTAATAGTGAACGAACCACCACTGTATGCAGAGCCCGAAGTAGCACTAAAAGCAGCGCCCGCACCAATAGCTGCACCAGCAGCACCGCTGGTGGTGACTCGGTTGATACCAATACGGTCGGTTGCGGCCGAACCAATAGAGACACTGATAGTCTCGTAGGCATTAGCACCCACCTGAAACGCTTGAGAACCGAATGAACCGTCAAGGATCTTACGGCCACCAAAACTGGTGGTTTCAGAAATACGGTTCAATTCTTGTTGCAGCTGCGACACTTCGCCTTGCAGAGCGGCACGTTCGGTAGCGCCATTGGAACCGTTGGCCGACTGCAGAGCCAGGTCACGAATACGCTGCAGGATGCCAGTCGACTGCTGCAGTGCACCTTCAGCAGTTTGCGCCAGGGAAATGCCGTCGTTGGAGTTACGGGTCGCAACGTTCAGACCGTTGATCTGGCTGGTCAGACGGTTGGAAATCTGCAAGCCGGCGGCGTCATCCTTGGCGCTGTTGATACGGAAGCCCGTGGACAGGCGCTGCAGCGAAGTGTCCAGGCCTTTGGATGAGCTGTTGAGGTTACGCTGAGTGTTGAGTGACGCTACGTTTGTGTTGACTGTAAGGGCCATGGTGTTTGCCTCCAAAGGACCGTGCTACTGAGTTTGTCTGAGCCTGCGAGCTTCGGGCCTGCTTTGCTCAGACGCCCCATAAAGTTCGCATTCGATCTTTATATCGGCGGCCTTAGGAACAGCTTTAGCAACTCGTTCTATTTTTTTTTCCACAAACAGAACAGACACTTAAGCAGCACAGCCGAGAAAAATCGGGTATCTGTCGACATCCCGACGGCAAATACCAAGCTCTTCGCATACAAAAACAACCAACCACCGGCTCTACGCCGATTATCAACACTACATCAGCATCAGCATCAGCATCAGCATCAGCATCAATCAGGCAACCATGAGGTTCTCCATGCCTCAAGATTTATTCCCTCAAGCATCCAGCTGTCCTGCACCTGCTTACGCAGGTCATCACCCATCTTGGCGCTCGCGTCCAGATCACTGATGTGCATACGAATTGCATCAACCCAGTCCTTGAAACGGTTTTTTACCCTGGTGACCGGCAAAGCGCCCTGATAACAAACCAGATCACTGCAGACCACAGGGAATCCGCAGGCACCATACTCCAACAACCGCAGGTTACTCTTGCATTCGTTAAACAGGTTCTGCTCCACCGGTGCCAAGGCCAAGTCCAAATTCATACGAGCAAGCGCCGCAGGGTATTTGTCGATGGCAATTCCAGGATGGAATTCATGCACATAGGGCCGCAGCTTGTCCGGGCACATTCCAAAGAAAACCCACTCCACCTCATCAACCAGAGCTTTGACCACATCAGATATCATTTCCAGATCACCGGTATGGCTAACCCCACCGGCCCAACCAACACGTGGCTTCTTCGAACTGCGTCGCTGACTACTTAGGCCTCGCCACCACTGGGGATCCAAACGGTTGTGCACCACCCGGATATCATCATGCAAACCATAATATGCTTCGGCCAATGGCTCGGTTGAGACGACAAAACGATTGACGTAGCTCAGACCACGCCGCAAGGAGCGAGTAATATCTTTAGGCATGTGCGCGCGGTGAGCACTTTTCATAGGCAAATTAGGTAAGTAGTCGTCTAGCTCGAACACCTTGAAGGCTGCAGAGAAGGACTTAATACGTCGTATCTGTTCAATTTGTGCATCGCTGATCTGACGTTGCAGCACGATAGCGTCTGGCCTGAAACGTTCCAGTTCGGCCACAGTTAAGAACCGATCCGACAGTACACCATCGGCCAAGCCGGCCCGATTCAGGGCACCAAGCGGCTGGATAACCCGATAGTGTCCACATCCCATCGCATCGGCAGCATGAGCAAGCACGGTCGGCAGGGGCTTCCAGGAAGACAGAGGACGCCAACTCAAAGGACTCTCCGCCAACTTAAATCCAGAAGCGTCAGACAGCGATAAGTTCGGGTTATAAGCTGGATCGCACGCCAATTGCGGCAACCAGCGAGCATACATCGCGTCTTCCTCTTTTACACTCGCAGGCGGTAGCTCTTCTTCATTGATCAGCAACTCCACTCGAGGCGTCCAGACATTCAAGTAGCCAGCCTCATGCAGCCGTAAACACAAGTCAACATCAGCCCAACGAGCCAGATCACTGCTTTGCTCGAAACCACCCGCCTCAATAAACAACTGCTTGCGCAGCATCAGACACTGGCCACCCAAGGCCGTGTAGTTCTGATCGATCTGCAGGCGCTGTAAGTATCCCGGGGCGTCTGGAGAGAGACCAATGAACGCAGGACCTGCCACCCCCCCAAGCCCCAAGACGAGTCCCGCCTGGCGAACGCTGCGATCCCCCCCCAGAAGCTTAGCCCCTACCGCGCCCACCTCAGGACGAGCAGCATGATTGAGCAGTTGCTGCAACCACTCAGCCTCAAACACGGCAATACCCGAATCCAGCCACAAGAGAAACTCGCCCCGTGCCAGTTCAGCAGCCTGATTGCGCACCTGTGACGCAGGAATATCAGCGAAGCGCAGCACACGGATATGCTCTGTACCCAGTTGTTCCAGGCCAGCCAGCCATTCCAGTAGCACCGGGTCATCATTGCCCTGATCCAGTAACAGCACTTCGTAGTGCGGGTAGGATGTTCTCTCCAGCACGGATTCCAAACAGCGCTGGACTTTACCCAAAGCACCCTTGACCAGAACCAATATGCTCACCAGAGCATTGCTAGCAACACCATAGTCCAGGTCATAGCAACCGGATAAACGCGAGCCGAGCCGAGCATCCTGAAACCCCCGCGCAAGTAAGTGGCGCTGGATAGTGGCCCTCTCATCGGGGCTATCCTTTAAATTAAGGGCATTACATATCAGCAATGGCTCACTGATATGCCCAAGCCCATTGAAACCCTGAGCCTCAATCAAGCGCAATATGTAATCCAGTTCGAAAGCCTCACCAGCCTCGGCACGAAAACCGCCCATATCCAGCCATACATCACGTTTGAACAGCCAGTGACGAGACATGCCTGCAGGCAGACTCAACAACATATCTAGATTAAGGTCTGGGCGTAGGGCAATACCTAATCCGCCACCTGCCTGGCGTATTACCTCATCGCCGTATACAGCTCGAAGAGCTGGGGCCCCCAGCAAATCCAGCGCCGCGATAAGTAAACCGCTCGGAGTGAACTCATCACCGGCATTGACCAGCATCAACCAGTCGAAACTGCTTTGCTCGATGATCTGGTTGATCGCCTCGATATGATCGCGTCCGTCAAACCGAATAAAATGCAGCTTATCCTCAGCCGACGTTTGTGGCACCAACGCCGTCGTCAGTGCAAGGATACGCACAGACGCATAAAGGCTGTGCTCCAGGCCGAGACTACTCACCGTACGCACTAATCGCTCATTGCTGCCCTCAACATCCAGAATCAGCACACCGAAAACAGGGTTAGCCACCGTTTCCAGACGACGTGAGATCAGCTCATGTTGTGCCTTGGAGGGAATACGCTCACCAAGCCAGCGTAGAAGCTCATATTTGCCAGTATTTCCCGCTCGCTCCTTTGAGGCCGCCTGAGTTACTTCGATAAAATGATCCAGCGCCGGCCAGAACTCGGCCTCAAGCCTTAACCAATTATCACGCACCTGTGGAAGCGTACTCCGAGCGCGCTCAAGCTCTTCCGGCGCAACACCCCAGGCTACACCATCACTCTGAGTCTCGTGAACGCCTATTCTGGGTGCGCCCTCTTCTAAGATAACCACGCACAGGCAACCACAAAGTGCAGCCTCGGCTCCCAGTGCTGATGACCCGCAGCAGTAGAATGTCTCACACTGCTGAAAAAGGTCAGCCATCTCCTCCCAGGAAACGGGCCACTGTGCAGTTATTTCCACTGCATCCGGTGGCAGTAACGATGGATCGATATAAAGATCCCCCCGGCGCCCTCGGTAGTAACACACCTTACCCGACACCCGCTTCTCGGGATTCTCCGGGAGACGAAAAACCGTCAAATCAAAAGGCGGCAGCATCATCACCCGATCATCAGGAATACCGGGAATAAGAAGATCCCGAGAATAGGCAAAAAGAATATCCTCTTCGCCGAACTTACCACTACCCTCGATAAACCCTGGTCGATTCAACAGATAACGCGCCACGACGCCAGCGTTCAGGGGATTGCCTTCCACGATTTCAGGATAGACCGTAATAGGTTCAAGACCTTGGGTGCGGTGCAGCTTGACGACACCATCTGTCAGTTGAGGTGTCATCAATTCAGGATTAAGCACACTAGCAGTGACATAGGCCTCATGCCCCGTACGCATCAGTGCATCACAGAGCATATGCATGACCCGAACGCCGGCAGAAGTGCGCCGGTAATCCGGCGCGTAGATGTAATAAGGATGTGGCCGTTTTGAAAACAGTTTACGCATCGCTTTCATTCTCCACTGCCACTATGGCGATAAAAAGCCCAGACAACGATCATGCCCAAGACTACTTAATAAGGCGCACTCTGATTTCGCTATCAGCATATGAGCTTTATAAAAATCAATCAGTAAGCCTGTAAGCTTGCCTTCCCCAACAGGCCATGCTGTCGATGGAAATATCCAGATCTGTCCATACATCCAGCCCCAATGAGCGCGCCCGCCCAACATCTGGCACATAAAACGACCGGACACAGTCATCCTCATTGCCCAATATGTATAGCGGCTTCCCCGGTGCGACTCGGGAGATAACCCGACGTGCCAGATCGATGATGCTGATAGCCTGATCAGAACCAACGTTATAAGCCTGCCCAGATTCACCACGCACCAAAATAGTCAGCAGCCAGGCAGCAAGATCCGCCCCGTGCAAATAGCTGCGCATAGCCGTACCACTGGAGTTCAGGACAATGGCATCCGCATAAAGCGCATCGCGCACAAAATTGCCAATGGCAAAATGCTCATTAAGTGGAAGCCCTGGCCCGGAAAACGCGAAACACCTAGCGTGTACCAACTCGAAACCATGATGATCGGCATATAACGCAGCAAGTGTTTCCGCTGCTCGCTTGGCTTCTCCATATGCACTAGCCGCTTGTTCGGATGCGCAAGCCAGCCTGCAGCTCTCGCCGACCGGACCGAGTTGTGCGTCCAGCACGCCATATTGGGCACCTGAACCGACCAGCAGGACTCGTTCAATCCCAGCCTGCACTACATTCTCCAACATATTTCTCGTACCACCGAGAATGCTGTCGTAGATGTTCAGCTGATCCTGTTGGGCAGCCACAGATGTGTCCGTGGCACCATGCAGCAGCAGATCGAAACGTTGTGACGCCAACGACACATGCCGAACATCGGCCATGACCCAGTGCAGCCATCCAGCGTTCCGATAGAACGGATTGGCATCCAGAAAGCGCGCTGGGTCACGGGAAACGACCGTAACCTGAATATCGACTCCCTGTTCGCGAAGAACGGACAGCAGTATCAACAGCCACTTGCCGAAAAATCCGGTTCCACCAGTCAGCAACAAATGCTTGCACTCAAGCCATTCCGACAACTCAGGCAACCACTGCAACGCGCGGATGACTTCCTGACGAAGCAGGGAATGGTCAATCGAGAATGACCTTTGGATTCGTAGCTGTCCGCTCACAGCCCGCGTGTCTCGATCATCCGCTGCTGATCGCTGTCTAGAAAGTCTCCGGCAATATTTCCCAGCATCAATGCAGAGTCTGCAATGACGGCTTGCTTCACTCTCAATCCGTTGAGTATTTCCCGACAGGATAGCTGCCCTTTCTGCAGCGGAACCGCCAAGTAGAAGTCCTCGTTAAAAGTTGCATGACTAACCTCATAACCCGAAGGCAGGTTGCGTCGCGCGTAGACCCCCCGCACCAGGTTGTCAAGATATTGGATCTCCCTGCTTGGCAAGACCCTCCGCTGGCTACCAGCACCGCCGCACATCTCGCGTGCCTTATGATATGCCGAGAACCACTTGGTCGCCTGATGAGGCAAGGAGCAGTATGGCGCCACCGGGATTTCATCTGCGTCGATATCGATGTGCCGCTCCCAGGTTCTGGCCCCCTTGGCATAGGAGATGAGCATAGAACTGCTCCAGTCATGGTACTCATGGGTGGAAAAACCAATCACATGGTCGGGGTAGCGCTCACGCAAGTAGTCGATCTGGTTAAGCTCCAGCTCGTGGTCTTCAGAAGGATAAAGCGAGACGCAGTGATTGATTGCCAGTGGTATCTGTCTATTACCGAAGAATCTCACCACATCATCCAGGTTCTTATCGCTGGCACCTCCCGATGAAATGATCACCGGACGGCGGGTGTGGCCGACGCGCTCGATCAAAGGCCAATCGTTGATGTCCGAGCTGGCGATCTTGATAATCGGGAAATCAAATTTCTCACACAATTCGACCGAGCGCTCGTCGAAGGGTGTAGCCATCGGCAAACAACCAGAATGCTTGATAGCTTTAACTAAGGAAGAGAACTCACCCTCAGAAAGCTTAGTATCTAGCGTCTTTTTCACATAGCGAATATCTGTGCGATGCTTGAAATCTTTATGCACGAACGCATCTACATCGCGAAACTGCAGCTTGATGGCCGCTCGGACGTTGCTGAAGCGCACTGCACTGGAAAACTGCTGAATAATTTTTAGGCCACGACTCACGCTGCCCCAGTGATTATTCGCCAACTCAAGCACGAATAGGTCTTCGAATATCTTATTTTGGTCTTGCATGGCTCATCTTCCCCTACCGCTCTGCCAATTATGGCGGCCCTATTGATGGTCTTGGTAATAGGCATAGAAAACCGCGTCAAATGAATTGGATTTATGCACTTTGAGCACCACCTTGTAATTTTTGGACAAATCATTGATAAGCAAAGGAATACGCCATAGATCGTCCCAGCGGTGGTAACCCGCAATGGCAAGGAAAGGCGGAAAAGCCTCGGCAATCAGCTTACATGCGCCTTGGAGGGCAGGAATTTCACTGCCCTCGATATCAAGCTTGATGAAGTCAATACGGGTATGCCTAAACAGGTCGTCCAGAGCCGCAACCTGGATCGTGCAGTCACCCTCGCTGTCCAGACTGCTGGCGTCGCTCTGACCAGAGCGAAATCGGAGGAAGGCTGGCGTATCGGACAGCCCTAGCGGGAACTGGATTACCGAGGATGCCTGCCCTGCAGTGAAAGCACATAAGCGCTGATAGTTGCCAGGGTCTGGTTCAAAGGCATAGATCTGAGCCGGGCTCAGCGCGGATTGAGCCATACGCAGAGTATCGCCATCGTAGGCACCGCCATCCAAATAGCTGCAGCCGCTTGCGGGCATCCAGCGCCGCAGCGACTCGGGAAAATATTGCTGTTCGGCGCAAAGAGTAATGGGATCGTCCAGAACAATGCCCAAGCGAAAACTAACGATAGCGTCATAGGCTACACGACTCTCATCGTCCACCAGCAAACCTCGAGCCTGCTCAATCAATGGCCACTGCGAACGATAACCCTCCAGCGGTGCAAGCCAGTAGCGCCAGCCCATGGCAGGCGCTACCCACGAGAAGAACTCCTGCGGAGTCCGTACATCGCGAAATCCCAACGCCAGGCATTGCTTGCGCAACCCGGTCAACTCCGCATTGATGTGGTTATTAAAGATGCCGATCCAGATCGGGTAGTGCAGCAAGTCGGAGGGAAAAGTATCCCAGACATGGATAGTGAGCCCATCGATCTCATTATCCACCTGTGTTCTACTAGACACTATAAAAGCGTGAACCTTGATGCCCTGCCCTTGACAGGCCACACGCAGGGCGCGTGCAAAACCGCCAGCACCCATGATCGATATACCATCACGGCGCGCTAGCGCCAAGGCGGACTCCAGCTCTTGTTGCTGCACACAGGCCTGATGCTCGTCGAAGCTCATGCTCATCTCCTTACTGCATTGATAGCTGCCGCCTCTGCGCGCACAGCGCGAACTTGCTCGATATCGAGGAACGGATACATGTCATCCAGCTCAGGCGTCTGGAACTTACCGTCTTCGTCCATTCGTGATTTGAGGCGCGGCTCAAACTCTTGTTCAGGGTTGACAAGGACATGCAGCAGCATTGGACCATCCCCTTCCAGAATGGCCTCCAGTAAAGGAATATCGTCCACATCATTCAGCCGATATGCTGCTATGCCGTATGCCTCGGCAAGGTGCACATAATCAGGACAGTCCACGCCGCTCTGCGGTGTTGCGCCAACTACATGCCCGAAAAAGTTTTCATGGGTCTGGCGTATGGATAAATAGCCCTGGTTGTCGAGTACCACGATCACTACGTTGGGCCCGAGGGTGCACAACGTTTGCAACTCCTGAACATTCATCTGCAAGCTTCCATCCCCAGCAAAGCAGATAACCCGCCGACTAGGTGCCGCCAGCGCAGCTCCGAGCGCAGCTGGCAAGTCGTAGCCCATCGAAGCAGAGCCCGAGTTGCTGAACATGCGCTGGCCGGCCTGCAGGTGGCCTACCTGAAAAGGCAGAATGCAGGCAGAAGCATTGCCGCATACGATAATGTCATCTACACGCAAACGCTCGAAAACATATTCGACGAAAGCATAAGGGTTGAGTTTTTGACCAGCACAGTGGTCTATGCGCCTGAGAGGAAAACGCCCGGGTAAGGTTTTCAGCCAATGCACCCAAGGCGAGAAATCCGGCAATTGATGGAGATCAAGCGCTGCTTGCAATTCACTCAGAAACACCTTGATATCAGCCTCGATACGAACGTCCGTCTGCAGCGTTGGCTTGTTTAATTCAGCCGGGTCGATGTCAACATGTATCTTGAATGCCCTGCATGCAAAAGCATCCCAGTTATAACTCGTCTGGCGAATATTAAGGCGTGAGCCGAGCACTATAACCAAGTCGGCGTTTTGCAAGGTAAAATTACCGGCCCGTGTTCCAATCGTGCCAGGGCGACCGGCAAACAAAGGATGATCGCTGGCAATCAGGTCATGAGTCCAAGCAGTCGCCAGCGGAATCTGGTGGTGCTCGACAAACGCCAGTAACGCCTGTTCTGCCCCACTAAGTCGCACACCGGTTCCTGCAAGTATCAAGGGCCGATTGGCCGCCAACAGCTGCTGTACCACTTTGTCACAATCGAGCGACAGTGATCGGCTACTAATGTCCTCCGATGCTGGGCAAGGAACGAACTCAATGAGCTCCTTACTGCCCTGTAAATCCAAAGGAATATCAATCCATACAGGGCCGGGACGCCCCTCGCATGCCAGGTGAAGCAACTTGGGCAATGCTTCTCCCAACTCTTGTACACTACCGATTGCAAGTGCGGACTTACACACAGGCATGGCCATTGCCGTGATGGGAGCCTCCTGATCGCCCAATTGCCGAAGCCCCGGCAGTGGGCGATGATCCAGAGAGGTCTCGCGCTTCACCTGCCCAGAAATAACCAGCATAGGGATCGAGTCAGTAAAGGCTCCGAATACGCCATTGAGTGCGTTTATACCACCTGGACCGGTAGTGACGTTGACCACAGCGGGTTTACCGGTAATACGGGCATACCCTTCCGCAGCCATCGCACAGGCTTGCTCATGATGCATAAAGGTGCACTTGAGCCGGGGATGACTGGCCAATGCTTGGTTGAGGAACATAGCTCCACCACCTGTCACCGCAAATACTTGCTCGATACTCTGTGTTGCCAGCCAGTCGGCTATCTGTTCGGAAATCGTTTTCATAAGCCTGGAATCATCAAATTGATGGGTGTCGGCTGACTCAGGTCAGCCAGTGAATCGTTCTTCCAGGATGCGGGTCTCGCATTCTGCATTCGTCCGCTACCGATTGGGGATCGATTGCGACACAGAGCACTATCGGCAAACCACGATAACGGGCTAAGCCTTCATCAGGCGCCATAATTGGCAACCCGCCCAGGGTACGCCCTTGCTTGTTGCGGTCATTGTCGAGAAAACCCAGAATCCGGTAATCAGCCAGCCCTCCCGCACCCAACAACCTCTGGCTCATGGAGCCAGCTCCCCAGACCAGAATTTCTGCGGATCGAGGTAGCTGCGGGGTTACAGTCAACGTGCTCTCGCGTGCCGAATCTTCAAGATAGCGGCGCATTGACACCACCAAGCCTGCGTCAGGAAGTGAACAAAATCCATGATGACCGGCTACCAGTGTCAGTGCCGGATAATTGATGCCATCGGGCAAGGGCAGGTCAGTTATAGCGGCATGCCTCACTGTCAAACCCAGAGTTCTTATCAATCGGCCTAGCGAATGCACACCAAAATGGTTGATGTGCTCACTGTCGAGGTAGTAAAACGGGGTGCGCTCAAACGCTCCGTAACGACCGGCATCCGGCACTTCGATATAGATGTGGCCAGAGTCGCTCAATAGTCCGGTCACCGCAGCCAGCAGGTTCATATCCAAGAGGTGCTCCAATACATGACTGAGCACTACAAGTTCGAAACGCTGGCCAGCAAATATCTTTGCGACTTGACCCAAAGTCCCCGTGTGTATCCGAATGCCACGATCGACCGCCGACATTGAGCAATGAATGTCCGGATCCAGCCCCTGACCTTGAGTAAAACCCTGTTCAGCCATAGCCTCCAATAGCCCACCCCGACCACAACCGATATCCAGCCATGGTGCATGCCGATCAGGTAGCCACTGAGATAGCCTGGCTGCGGTTTGCTTAAGCCGCAGACGATCCGTGCCGCTCTCTCCAGAGCCACTAGCATGGGCGCTGGCATATTTCGCAAGGCCTGCATAATAGCGGTCGTAACAGGCCTGACTGGCTGCCGTATCCGCGTAGACGAAATCACATGCGAGGCAGGCGACCAGATCATATTGATCAGGTAACGGTGAGGTGCTCGGCTGTAATACGGACACTTGTTTAAGCCAAACTGCCTCAGTGCTGCTGCACAGAGGGCAGGAACGGTATAAGACTGGCTGAAGCTCAGCACGCGTCATTTACTCACCTTATTATCCTGATTCTGCTTCAGGAACGTCCCAATATTCTGCGCAGCGTGCTCCAAATGTTCTTCGCCAAGCCCAGGCCACACACCGATCCAGAAGGTGTCGTGCATCACTTTATCGGTTACCGACAACTCACCTGAGACCCTGAAATTGCGGCCTTGCATATAGGGCTGACGCACCAGGTTACCGGCAAACAGCAGCCGTGTACCGACACCTTGCGCATCCAGATATCGCAGCAACTCAACCCGACGGATACCGCAACCATCACGCAAGGTCATGGGGTAGCCAAACCAGGAAGGGTCACTACCAGGCGTGGCCTGCGGCAGAATTAGAAAATCCTGATAGCCGGCCAGGCGCTCACTGAGCCAAGTGAAATTACGCTTGCGGGCAACGATGAAGTCATCAACGCGGTCCATCTGCGCCAACGCACAGGCAGCCTGCATATCGGTGATCTTCAGGTTGTAGCCCAAGTGTGAGTAGGTGTACTTGTGGTCATAACCCTCTGGTAAATCGCCCAACTGCCAGCAAAAGCGCTTGCCACAGGTGTTGTCCTCACCTGGCGCGCAGTAGCAGTCACGCCCCCAGTCACGAAAGGATTCGATAATGCGTTTGAGCGCAGGGTTGTTGGTAAATACGGCGCCGCCCTCGCCCATGGTGATGTGGTGAGCCGGATAAAAACTGAGGGTACCGATATCGCCGAACGTACCGACCATATGCCCTTGATAGGTCGACCCAAGAGCATCGCAGCAGTCCTCGATCAACCACAGGCCGTACTTATCACACAGGGCGCGAACCACACTCAGATCGAAGGGATTACCCAGCGTGTGGGCCAACATGATGGCCTTGGTTTTCGGGCTGATTGCCGCCTCGATCTTCGCAGGATCGATGTTGTAGGTCGGCAATTCAACATCCACAAAAACCGGCACCGCACCGAATTGCAGGATGGGGTTGACGGTAGTCGGAAAGCCAGCCGCTACACCGATCACTTCGTCACCGGGCTTGATCGCCCGATCACCGAGACGCGGCGAGGTCAATGCGGAAAATGCCAGCAGGTTGGCTGATGAACCTGAGTTGGTGGTGAGGACGCAACGGCGTCCAAGGTACTTGGCCAGACGCTTCTCGAACGCCTCATTGAAGCGCCCGGTGGTCAGCCATCCATCGAGCACAGCCTCGGTCATCGACTGCAACTCACCCGCGCCAATCACTTTTCCCGATGGCGGCACCGAGCTCTGCCCCACCACAAATGGCTTAGGCGCCATCTGCAGTTCAGCATAGCGTCCGACCAACTCGGCAATCTGTTGGCGCAGCTGTTGCGCGGTGCTGTCACTCATTGAATTTCGCCTTGGTGAGCCGCGATCTGTTCGCGGGTAACGCATGCCATGTCACGCCCGTTTTGCCAGGCCAACTGCCAGTCCAGTGTGTGCTTCAGCGTCGTATCCAGTGACCAACGCGGCGCCCATCCCAGCGATTGTCTTGCCTTGCTGGAGTCCAGCGCCAGTAAACCCGCTTCATGCGGCTGGGCATCGGCAGAGATCGACCAGAGCGCCTCACCCGGCCAGAGCTCCGCAAGACGCCTCACGACCGCCTCCACTGTCGCGAGCCCGGCACTGTCTGGTCCAAAATTCCAAGCAGCAGCATGACGTTCAGGATCAGTCAGTAGTCCTTGGGCCAGCTGTAAATACCCCATTAATGGATCAAGCACGTGCTGCCAGGGACGAGTCGCATGGGGGTAGCGCAAAATCACTTCTCGGCCTTGCTGCCAAGCGCTGAAGATATCGGGGATCAAGCGCTCCGCAGACCAGTCACCACCACCCAAGACATTGCCCGCACGAGCAGTTGCCAAGGCAACACCTGAGGCCCTGAGGAAGGAGTCGCGGTAACTGGCGCACAGCACTTCAACACATGCCTTGCTGCTGCTATATGGATCAAAACCTCCGAGAGCATCTTGCTCCCGATAAGGCCATGGCCACTCGCGATTCTCGTAGCATTTGTCAGTGGTCACCACCACAACAGCGCGTACAGAATCACTAGAACGAATGGCTTCCAGCAGGTTGAGCGTACCCATGACATTGGTGGCATAAGTCTCCGCTGGCGCTCGGTAAGACTCACGTACCAAGGGTTGCGCAGCCAAGTGCAGAACCAGTTCAGGCTGAAACTCCAGCAACACATCACTCAACCTGGCGGCATCACGAATATCCGCAAACTCACCCGTGATCTGCTGATCCAGTTGCGCCACCTGCCACAGCGACGGTGTGGTAGCCGCGGGCAAGGCAAAGCCACGCAGATCAGCCCCGAGCTGACGCAACCACAGCGCCAGCCAGCCACCCTTGAAGCCGGTATGCCCAGTCAGCAGGACTTTACGCCCTCTCCAAAAGTCCGGGTTCACCGCCATAGCTGCCACTCCGCCTCACCGCTTTTCCAGCGATCTTCCAAGAGCACCCGATCACGCAGAGTGTCCATCGGCTGCCAGAAACCACGATGCAGGTGACTCATCAACTGCCCTTCGCTGGCCAGCGCACGCATGGGCTCAAACTCCCAGGTCGTGCCGTCATCCTCGATATAGTCGATTACCGCCGGTTCCAGTACAAAAAAACCGCCGTTGATCCAACCACCATCACCCAGCGGCTTCTCCTGAAACCCACTGACCACCTGCCCTTGGATATCAAGTGCACCGTAGCGACCTGGTGGCTGTACTGCGGTAACAGTGGCCAATTTGCCATGCTGTTTGTGGAAAGCGATCAGTGCTGGGATGTCGATATCGGATACCCCATCACCGTAGGTAAAGCAGAAGGCCTCATCACTCAGGTAGTCGCGTACACGCTTAAGACGACCGCCTGTACCCGTTGACTCACCCGTATCAACCAGCGTTACGCGCCACGGCTCAGCGTGACGCTGATGGATGTGCATACGGTTTTCGCCCATGTCAAAAGTGACATCCGACATGTGCAGGAAGTAGTTGGCAAAATATTCCTTGATTACATAGCCCTTGTAGCCCAGGCAAATAACAAAATCATTGATGCCATAGTGGGAGTAGATTTTCATGATGTGCCAAATGATCGGCTTGCCACCAATTTCGATCATGGGCTTTGGCTTGAGATGAGACTCCTCACTGATGCGAGTGCCCAACCCACCAGCCAAAATCACTGCCTTCATTATTCAAACCTCAAACAGGGCATCACTGAAAAATACCTGCGGGCCATTAATATAGGCCGCATTGGAAAGTGCCAATAAACCAGCACATTACCCGCTCTACTACCGATTAAGCAAAAAATTGGCCAACTATGCTTGATTAGACACTAGCAACCTACTGGCTAGGTCAAAACACCTGATCACAATCCTTCAGCGCCACGCTCCAGACAGGCTAAATAGGCAACTTCCCATACACCAGAAACGCGAAACCCCAGTAAGCTGGGGTTTCGCGTTAAGCAATCAACATATCAAAACCATGCCACATGGCTTCAGAGCCTATTGAGACCACTGCACCAGGGGGCGCTAACGCAACTGATTAAATAAATTTAACCCCGCGATCTTCACATAGCTCTGCTGAGCAGCCTCCAATACGATCGTTTGAAATGACAAGCGAGACAATGCCTCGGCATAGTCCAGCTCACGCAGATCAGCCTGCACGGATTTATTCACAAGGGTGACATCTTCGTTATCAATTTCGGTGGTTTCGATGAGGTTCATCCGCGCACCGATTTCAGTCTGCACCTCAAGCACCCTGCCCATGCCGTTGTCCAAGTTAGTCAGGGCAATTGCCACTTCGTTGCGCACACCGAGGTTACCGGCTGGCGATGTAGGGGAAGACTCGAGTGCCTGACGCAAGCGGCTGATGGTGTTGAGAATGCTGCGCTGTTCTTGAAACTGCGGCTGCAGGCCAAATTCATCGCCTACCGCTGGCGCGCCATTAATTTCAAAGCTGGCACCGAATACATTGATCGTGTCCGGCGGGCCGACCGTGATGGGCGCATTAGTCAGAATGGGGTTACCTGCCTTGTAGGGCTGCGAGTACACGTCGAAATTCGTACCATTGAAACTCAAGAGGACGCCGGAGGTTGGAAACATTCGGTCGAACACTTCCTGATTGGTCAAGGGCGCGAATGTCGGGTTGACCAAAGCATCTACAGTTCCGCTGCCGACTATCGCGGCCGAGTTATTGGTCGAGGAGCGACTCACAGCGAAATCAGTCGGAGCGGACTGCAGAGTGAAACTATGGGTGTTGATACCTGGGGCCCCCGGAGTGGCGGTATCAGCCAACAGGTTGTCCAGATCAAGCTCATTATCCCCAGGCTGCAGGACGACATCTAACTGGAAACGCATGCCACGAAAATTGATGGTGTTGCCGCTATTGATCAAGGGATCAATCACGCCACCGCCGGGTACCTCAGATGTGACGTCCGCGCCAGCACTGTCATAGATGCGAAATTCAGTACCGCTGACAAACGCCAGCGAATAGGGCTCGCCAGCGCGAAAGTTACTGTTGAAAGCTTGATTATCCTGCACCAGACCAGGCGAGATAAACACCCGCTGATCTGCCGGATCCACTGCAGCAATGTTATCTGCAGGCAACGGCACAGGCACATTACCAGCGGTGGTTAGCGCGGGGTTGTTAATACCACCTACCTCCACGACCCGATTGGCGTTACTCACATCCTCAAACAGACGCTTGCCGTTATCGTTGATCGCCACGTTGCTTGAACCCGCAACCTGCAGGCTACGCAGGCCCTCATCACCCTGATAGGAATACGTGCCGTCTGGGTTACGCAGAAAGGGTTCGGTTTTGCCAAGAAAACCGCTGAACAAATACTCACCACGGGCGTTACGACTGTTCATCAGGTTGAGCAGCTCACCCTCGCGTTCGCCCAGTTCTTTGGCGATTGAGCGACGGTCATTACCTGACAATGCGCCGCCACCGGCCTGCACGGCAAGCTCACGGATACGCTGCAACACGTTCACCACCGAGGTGATCGTGGTTTCTTCCTGAGTCAGACTGTTCTTCGCCGCCGTGAGGTTTTCCTTGTACTGACCCAATATCGCCTGCTGCTGTTCGAGCTGTAGCAAACGCACCGAGGCAACAGGATCATCGGCCGGGGTAAGAATACGGTTCCCGCTGCTGATCTGTTCCTGGGTCCGGATCACATTGGAATAGTTGCGCCCAAGACCGTTGACGCCGTTATTGAAGGCCTGGATCGAAGAGATGCGCATCACCATAAAACTAACCTCGAAGTTCTAGACGGCGCGTCAGAACGTATTAATCAGTGTATCGAACAGGCTGCGGGCAACTTGAATGATCTGCGCTGAGGCCTGGTAGTACTGCTCAAACTGAATCAATTTGGCCGCTTCTTCATCCAGATTGACGGCTGAAATCGAATCACGGTTATCGGTGGCCTGCTTGAGAATGGCGCCAGTGGCTTCACCATCAACCCGCGCCTGACTGGTCAGGGTGCCCACCCGCTCCACCAGATCGCCGTAAGCATCAGTAAAGCTTGATCCAGTGGTTGCTGGAGCCAATGGGTTGATCCCAATGGTCGTGCGATTTTGCAGATCAATCAGCTTTAGGGCATTACGGTTATCAGACACCCCATTGGTGTTGAAGGAAACCGAAAAATTGTCGCCTCCTTGCGGCCGGCCACTGATGGCCACTTCATAGTCAAAGGGCACCGGGACGGGGGGCGGTCCAGCGGTAGCGGGCACGGTAATCGTGATCTTGTTGTTCTGCCCCGGCACGATTACCCCGGTATCAATCACGTTGCCATTGATATCAACGACGTCATAGCCCTGGGTAGCAGCGCCACCGGCGCCCATGACAATACGCAGCGGCGGCGCATTGCGCAGGCTGGTTTCCAGGTTGGTTTGAGCCACTGGGTCATAGATGTCAATTTCAGTCAGCAGAGTGGGCTGGCTGATTACCCCCGCGCCGATATTGGCCGGGCTGGTTTGCGCTTTCAGCGGCGCGGCAAAGGCCAACTCTTCCGGCCGCTTCATATCAGCGCGGATATCCTGTCCAGCATTGCGGGTGGGCATGATGCGGAAGCGGTTATCCGGCACATAGTCGGCGTTGCTAAAGAGGGGAACAGGAACTGGCAGAGTTCGGTCCAGAGGAATTCTTACAGAAAAACCATCGAAAACATCCGGAGGAACACTGTCCAAATCGCCGGTGAAGGTCGTGCCGTCTGACACACGACGGACGCTAAACTCACCATTGACTCCAGTGAAGGTGACGTCATAGTCACTAGTTGTAAGCGCCGTGGTGTCCTCTATGAAGACTTCCAGATTCGCGTCCGGGTTACCGCCTACGTTATCGGGGCGTGCCAGGCTGCGCTGAGTGAGGATGGCCGGATCATTGAGGTCACGAAACAGGCCATTGCCAAACTGCCCATTGAGGTCAAGCCCCTGACCCAGCTGGCGATTAACCTGATCGGTAACCGACAGTGCCAAACGCCCGACCGCGTTCAGCGTGGTGTCCAGCACATCTTCACGGTAGCGAATCAACCCACCCATCTCGCCGCCAGTAATCAGCGAAGTAATGCCCTGGCGTGAGCTGCCGCTGACAAACTGCACTTCACTGCGCAGTGGGTCAGACAACCCAGGGCTCACTTCCAGACGCGCAGCCGTACTGCCAACCACCAACGGCTGGCCGGAGCCTACGAATAGGTTGTAGCTGCTGTCATCCTGGGCCACCACCGTCACACCGATAAAGGTCGACAGCTTACGCACTGCCTCCTCGCGAGCATCGAGCAAATCGTTGGGCTGCTGTCCATTGGATGCGGCAATGGCAATGGCATCGTTGTAACCGGCAATCGAGGTGGCCAACTGGTTGACCTGATCAGTCACTGCCGAGAGTTGCTTGTTGATAAAGGCGTTCTGCTCGTACAAGCGGTCGTACACGGTATTAAAGCGCTTGGCCAAGCCCTCAGCTTCAGACAGCGCCAACTGCCGCGCCGGGATGTTAGCCGGGTCTTCAGCTGCGGTTTGCAGCGCGGCAAACACTTTCTGCAGCCCCGGATTGACGCCGGTGGTGCTGCCAGCCAGCAATGAGTCGAGCTGATTGATCTGCCCCAGGTAGCTCTGGGTATCGCTGTTGAGCGCCGTGCTGCTGCGTACCTGGGTATTGAGAAATTCGTTATAGATGCGCCGTACATCGACCAGCGTGGTGCCCGAGCCGATATAGCCGGCACCACTAAACTGCGGAATACGCGTGGCCTGGACAGTCTCCTGGCGCGAGAAACCCGGTGTGTTGACGTTGGTGATGTTGTGACCGGTGACCGCCAACGAGGTCTTGTTAGCGGCAAGACCGGACAGGCCAATATTGAGTAAGTCAGCCATGGTTCATCATCCGTTGGTGGACGGCGTACTGACGGCCGCGACTGTTTGATAGGTCTGCATTTGCCGCGCTATCTGAGCAATCTTGCGGGCGTATTGCGGGTCCGTGGCGTAACCGGCTTTCTGCAGCTCTCGGGCGAACTGTTCAGGCTTGTCAGTGCTGGCCAGGGCTTTCTCGTAGCGGCCATTGCCCTGCAGGAAGCTCACAAAATCGTTAAAGCTGTGCTCGAAGGAGTCATAGGCGCGAAACGAAGCGGCTTCCTTGACGGCTTTGCCACCCTTGAATTCAGTGGTTAGCACCCTCGCCGAGTCGCCTTCCCAGGTGTTATGGGTCTTGATGCCAAACAGGTTGTGACTGCTGGTACCGTCCTGCTGACGAATGATCGATTTGCCCCAACCGGTTTCCAGTGCGGCCTGAGCCACCAGGTAACGCGGATCGACGCCAATCTTCTCGGCGGCCTTCTCGGCCATCGGCAACATGGCAGCAATAAACTCATCCTTCGAACCGAACGCGGCTTTGCCCGGCGCCAGCGGTGGTTGAGCAATGCGCCGGCCGGTGATCGCATCCGTGCCGTTAAGCCCCAGCGCGGTATCGGCGGGGGCGGCAAAAGCCTTGGCCGGAATCCAGTCATTCTGTGCCAACGGCTGACCCTCGGCGGCCGTGGCCGAAGGCACAATGCCCGCCAGCAGACGGTCCGTCAGCTTGCCCGGCAGAGACAGGCGCCGCTGGTTGATCAATGAGGTGTCGTCGCGCGCACTGTCGACCTTGGCCAGGGGCTTGCTGGGTGCGCTCGGCACCGGCTCATCCACCTGGGCAAACGGGTTAGGCCGGCTGCTCGCATCCTTGATCTTCGACATCTGCCGCACCAGCACATCGGCAAGACCGATGCCGTTCTGGTGGTTGGACAGGGTCACCGACAGCTGTTGATCGTGCATATCCTGATAGGTTTTGCTCTCGCTGCTGTTCATGAAGTTGCCTTCACCGAACACTTCGTTGGCCGAACGCATGGCCTTGAGCATTTCATTAAGAAACAGCGACTCGAACTCCTGAGCCACTTTCTTGATGTTTTTTTCGCTGTCACCGCCAACCTTGAATTGGTTGAGGCGATTGAGATCGTTATAGGCACCACTGTCGACAGTGCTGGTGCCGCCGAGCAAACCGGCTGAAAGGCGAGAGTCCATAGCGTGCGCTCCCTTAAATCACGATCAGATCAGCCTGCAGAGCGCCGGCTTGTTTCAGCGCCTCCAGGATGGCCATTAGGTCGGAAGGCGAAGCGCCCACCTGATTCACCGCACGGACGATTTCATCCAGCGTGGTCCCCGGGCCGAACTTGAACATCGGTTTGGCTTCTTCTTCGGCATTCACCTTCGACCGCGGCACGACCGCCGTCTGGCCGCCCGACAAGGCATCAGGCTGACTGACAATCGGGTCTTCGGTAATGGTCACAGTCAGGCTGCCATGAGTCACAGCAGCAGGTTGTACGCGCACGTTCTGGCCAATCACGATGGTGCCGGTACGCGAATTGATGATGACTTTGGCCACGGCCTGGCCGATTTCAACTTCGAGGTTTTCCAGAATCGACAGGTAGTCCACCCGCTGACCCGGATCAAGTGGCGCACTGACGCGAATCGAGCCGCCATCCACTGCCTGCGCCACACCTGGGCCCAGCAGTTCATTGATGTGATCAACAATATTCTTGGCAGTGGTGAAATCCGGACGGTTGAGGTTGAGGGTCAGGGTGTTGCCCTGATCGAAACCGCTAGGCACCGGGCGCTCGACCGTTGCCCCACCGGGAATGCGCCCCGCTGACGGTACGTTGACGGTAATCCGCGAACCATCGCCGCCTTCGGCGTCGAACCCACCGACCACCAGATTGCCCTGAGCAATGGCGTAAACGTTGCCGTCGATACCCTTCAGCGGCGTCATCAACAGGCTGCCGCCACGCAGGCTTTTGGCGTTACCGATGGAGGACACGGTGATGTCGATGGTCTGCCCGGGCTTGGCGAACGCCGGCAGGTCAGCATGGATCGACACTGCAGCCACGTTCTTCAACTGCACGTTGCCACCTTGCGGCACCTTGATACCGAACTGCGCCATCATGTTGTTGAAGGTCTGTACCGTGAACGGCGTCTGGGTGGTCTGGTCGCCGCTGCCATTAAGACCGACCACCAGGCCGTAGCCGATCAGTTGGTTAGAACGCACGCCCTGGATGCTGGCCAGATCTTTCAAGCGCTCGGCCTGCGCCAGCGACGCCATCAGCATGGCCGCAATCACCACTAGGTATTTAGGAAGCGTCATGGTGGCCATCCTCAGAACGGCCACATTGGGCTAATAAAGAAACGACTCATCCAACCCGGCTGGCTGGCATCAGCGAAGGCGCCAGTGCCAGAGTAGGTGATGCGTGCATCGGCAATACGGGTCGAGGACACGGTGTTGTCAGTGGCGATATCATCCGCGCGCACCAGGCCGGCAATCCGCACCAGTTCATCGCCGGTATTGAGGGTCATCCACTTTTCACCGCGTACCAGTAACACGCCGTTAGGCATCACTTCGGCCACCGACACGGTAATCGAGCCGGTAAGGCTATTACTTTGCCCGGCAGCACCAGAACCATCCGCCGAGCGCGTGGCATCGAAGCTGGCATCCAGGCCTAGGGTGTCATTGGTCATGCCCAAAGCACTAAGGCCTGCCAGTGGATTTTTCGGTGCCACAGTCATACCGAACAGGTTAGGCACGCCGATATTGGCGGAGCTGTCTTTACTGATCTGGCTGTTGCTGTTCTTGCTGGCCTGGGTGCGCTCATTCAGGGTGATGGTGATGATGTCACCCACGCGGTAAGCCTTGCGATCACCGAACAGACCATTCTCAAAACCGGCCTGATAGATCGAGCCGTTGTTCTGCGCAGCCGGCAGCGGTGTACGTGGCATCACAGGCGCGTAATAGGGATCATCCGGCTTAGGCGCGGGAGCCATGCAGCCGCTCAAAGCCAAAGGGCCAAGCAGTGCACTTATGATTGTCAGCCGGTTCATATCTACTACCTCATGCGTTGCCTGGGGTGGTGCGCAACCTGAGCCACCAGTACCCGTTCAAGCGATTCCTTGCCATATCCAAAGCCGAGCCCGTCGCTGAGCGACTAACCCGCCTTACCTATCAGAGATTCTGCGAAATAAAGCCAAGCATCTGGTCAGCGGTGGAAATGACCTTGGAGTTCATTTCATACGCACGCTGCGTGGTGATCATGTTCACCAACTCTTCAACCACGCTGACGTTGGAGTTTTCCAGAGTGTTCTGCAGCGTGGTGCCCAGGCCGTTCAGGCCCGGTGTACCGACTTGCGGCGCGCCGCTGGAAGCTGTTTCCAGAAACAGGTTGTTGCCGATGGCTTCCAGCCCCGCCGGGTTGATGAAATCTGCGGTCTGCAGGTTGCCAACGATCTGTGGCTGCGGGTTACCGGCAGTGGTGACTGACACAGTGCCGTCCTCACCCACGGTAAATGTGCGCACCTCGTTCGGCAGCACAATGGCAGGCTCCAAGGCATAACCGTTGGACGTCACCACCTGGCCATCGGAGTTCAGGTGAAAGCTACCGTCGCGGCTATAGGACACCGTGCCGTCCGGCAGCAGCACCTGGAAGAACCCCCGGCCATTGATCGCCATATCCAGTGGCTGCTCAGTGGTTTGCAGGCTACCGGCGGTGAAGATCTTTTGCGTGCCGACCACCCGTACACCCGTACCCAGCTGCAGACCGGACGGCAGTTGGCTGTCCTGACTGGATTGGCCACCCGGCTGACGACGAATCTGGTACAGCAGGTCCTCGAACTCGGCGCGATCACGTTTGAAGCCCGTGGTCGAAACGTTGGCCAGGTTGTTGGAAATAGTGGTCAGGTTCATGTCCTGGGCGGACAGACCGGTCTTGCTGACCCACAGTGCCGGAAGCATATCGACTCTCCTCGGGCGCCGTTTTAACGGCGCCGCGTGCTGATAATTAGGTCATCTGCAAGACGCGCGCCATGGCCGACGAATTGTCTTCGGCGGTGCGCATCATCTTCACTTGCAATTCGAATTGGCGTGACAACGAGAGAATTGCTGTCATCTCTTCCACAGCATTGACGTTGCTTGACTCGAGAAATCCCGAGGTGATTTCCGTAGTGGCGTCCGCCAACACGGGGCCTTGGCCCTTGAAGCGGATGAGGCCGTCAGTGCCCTTCTCCATCTGCTTGAGGTCTGGGTTAACCAGTTTCAGACGGTCCACCTCGGCCAACACATTGGGCGCCTCACCCAAGGCACGAATGCTGATGGTGCCGTCCTTGCCGATTTCGATTTTCTGCTCTGGCGGCACCGCAATCGGCCCGGCGTTGCCCATCACCGGCAAGCCATTGCCGGTACGCAACACGCCCAAGGCATCGACATTAAGGCTGGCGGTGCGCACGTAGGCTTCGCTGCCGTCAGGGGCCTGTACTGCCAACCAACCCTTACCACCTACGGCCACATCCAGATCGCGACCGGTTTCCTGCAAAGAGCCTGGAGTGAAGTCAGTACCCGGACGTTCGCTCATGGCGTAAACCCGCGACGGATAACTGTCACCAAAGATCGGCATGGAACGCGCCTGCTCAAAATCCCGGCGGAAACCATTGGTGGTGATGTTCGCCAGGTTGTTGGCGTGGGCACGCTGGGCCAGGGTGTTGTTGTGGGCACCAGTCATGGAAACGTACAGCATCTTGTCCATGGTTATTCTCCGAGTGGGCTTGCCGCCCCGCTGCTCTATGCAAGTTTTAAAGCAATGGTTGTGCCAGCACTCGAAAAATAAATATAAGAACTTGATTTATATGTAATTTATAAAATAAAAAAGGCTCCAAAAGGAGCCTTCTAAATGCCAGCGCGGCGTACTTTTGCCGCCCGCGACAGGCACGCGCCTGCCGCAGGCAACACCTATCAACGCAGGTTGATAATGGTCTGGGTCACCGCACTTTCGGTCTCAATGGTCTTGGCATTGGCCTGGTAGTTGCGCTGCGCCACGATCAAGTTGACCAACTGATCCGATAGCTCGACGTTGGAGTCCTCCAAGGCACCGGACTGCAGAGCACCCAGGGTGCCGCTGCGCGGGGTTCCGCGTACCGGCTCACCCGACTCGAAGGACTGCACCCAGGCAGTTTTGCCCACCGGCGTCAGGCCTTGCACGTTGGCAAAGTTGGCCAAAATCACCTGCCCCTGCACCTTTGACTGGCCGTTGGTGTAGCGCGCGAAGATCACCCCGGTGTCGTCAATCTCCAGGCCGGCCAGCTGGCCAGTGGTGTAACCGTCCTGGCTAACACTATTGACCGCAAAACTACTTGCATACTGAGTTGAACCACGCATGTCAAAAGTAAATCCCGCAGCCGCACTATTCGCTCCGTTGGGAACGAGATTGCCACTAACCGGGTCGCGCTCAGCCGGAACCCAGTCTGCCGAATTAAATGGGATGACGCCGTTAACAGTAGCCCCAGGAATAGGAGGAGCATCAAGTAAAGGATTTGGAGGCACGCTAGCAAGCGGCGTAAAAGCTGCAGGTGTAGCGGGAGGACCAGCCGAGAAAACAGACAATTGCCCAGCAGCATCGAAATTTAGGTCGTAACTAAACGGCTGAGTACTTGAAGGGTTACGAGGATTAACCCCATCGATCAGAATATGCATCGTCCAACTATTGTTTGCAGGAGCCGCATCTTTGACAAAATATTGCGTCATTACATGAGAATTACCCTGAGTGTCATAGATGTTGGTCGACGTTGACGAGTTGTAAGACAAAGGATCGGCAGGATCAAAAGTAGGGGCAGCCATAGGACCCGCATTGGTAGGCCGCACATTGTTCGAATTCACGTTGAACGTTTGTAAGACACTCTCGGTTGCACGCGGCTCCTGACTGGCCGTTTCAATGCGCAGATCACTGACCACACCATTTTGCAGGTTGCCAGCGGCGTCAACGGTATAGCCCTGCAGCCGATAGCCAAAGTTATTCACCATAAAGCCATCGCGGTCTGTACCGAAGTAACCTGCGCGGGTATAGCTGACCTCGCCGTTGTTGCTGGTCTGAAAGAAGCCATTGCCATTGATCGCCAGGTCCAGGGCATTCTGCGTGTAATTGATGTTGCCCTGATTGAACAGCTGCGACACATCCGCCAACAACACGCCACTGCCCTGCGGGTTCGAACCAGAACCCAATACGGACGCTGCATACACATCGGCAAACTCGGCACGTGACTGCTTGAAACCCGCAGTACCGGCGTTGGCGATGTTGTTGCCGGTCACGTTGAGGTCGCTGGTGGCGGCACGCAGACCGCTCAGACCGATATTGAAACCCATAGAAGACTCCTTTGCCGGACAGCCGGCGGCTATAACCTGGCTAAAACCTGTTAGTTACTGACCGATCACCTGGACTTGCGACATTGGCACGCTGCCGAGCCCAGCCAGGTTCAACATCAACTCTTTGCCGCCCAGGGTCACACTGTCGACGTTAGCCGGCAGCATGGTGTAAAGCCCCTTAGTGCCGTCGGCGTAGGTAGCCTGCGCCTCGAACTTGTATGTGCCAGGCGGCAACAGATTGCCGCTGGCATCCTTGCCGTCCCAGATAAAGCTGACATTACCGGCCGCCTGCTCACCCAAGTTCACACGCCCGACAGCGGCACCGGCCTTGTCGTAAATGTTGACGTAGACATTGCTGCTGCTCGCCGGCAGCACCAGGCTGGCTTTAAAGCTCTCGCTGGTATCAACCACGGCTTTTTCGCTTGGGATAATCACCTTGCGCCCCACCAGCGAAGAGGCCTGCAGCGCCTGGGAAGACTGATACCCCGTGAGTAGCGAACCCATGCTGGTATTGAGTTTTTCAATACCCTCCACCTGACTGAATTGCGCCAGCTGGGCGATAAACTCGCCGTTGCCTTGCGGCTCCAGCGGGTTCTGGTTATTCAACTGGGCCACCAGCAAGTTAAGAAACTCGTTTTTGCCCAGGTCTTTGTTCGTCTTGGTTTCGCTCTTGATCTGGTATTGATCCAGTGCCGAACCAGTCACATCGCCAACAGTACTCATCGGTCTGCGCTCCTTATCCGCTGGCTTACTGACCCAGGGTCAATACGCGCTGCATCATCTGCTTGGCGGTATTCATCATTTCGGTATTGGTCTGGAATGCCCGGCTGGCAGAGATCATGTCAGCCATCTCCTCCACCACATTGACGTTGGGGTAGTACACATAACCGCCGGCATCGGCCGCCGGATGATTCGGCTCATAGCGCGGCATCAGGCTGCTTTGATCTTCGACCACACCCAGCACCTGCACGCCTACGCCAGCTTCATCCTGCTCGGCAAACAGCGAGCCACGGTCGCCGTTCTGCGCGGACTGGAACATGGTGGCGAATACCGGATGGCGCGCGCGGTAGGTTTGATCAATGCTTGAAGAAACCGATTCAGCGTTGGCGATGTTGCTGGCGATGGTATTCAGGCGAGTGCTCTGAGCGCTCATACCGGTTCCGGCAATGTTGAACACACTGGCTAGTGACATGGCATCAGGCTCCTGTTATTCGCCGCGCAGGGCGTTGACCAGCCCTTTGAACTTACTGTTGAGGAAAGTGAAGCTGGCCTGGAACTGCACCGAGTTCTCGGCGTAGTTGGATTGCTCGATCTGCAGGTCGACAGTGTTCTGATCAATCGACGGGCTGAAAGGAATGCGGTACTCCAGGCTGACATCACCGCCGGCCACCCCCTCGGCAGCAATATGCTGGCTATCCGTACGGTTCAAGCTGACCGGGCCGCGCTGGCCCTTTGCACTCTGCTCCGCCAGCACATTGGCAAACTGCAGATCACGCGCCTTGTAGTTCGGCGTATCCGCGTTGGCGATGTTGTTGGCCAACACTTCTGCGCGCTGAGCGCGAAAGCCCAGTGCTTTTTCATGGATGCCGAGTGCCCGATCGAAACTGATGCTCATGGTCTAAAACCTTTGCCGGTGGGTGGTGCGCCTTTCCGTGCAAGACCATAAGCAAGGCCTGTGCCATATTATTTTTTACTTATTTATCAACTACTTAATTTATAAATGGGACGCCGAGCGTGGGAAAGCGGCAATTGCTTTCCGCCTATTGGCAAGCAGACGGCAACGAATCTCAGTCGATTGCCGCACGCCCGATCACTCACAGCTAACTGCCACATGGGCCGCGATGACTCAAAGCAAATCACCTCACCCGCTGGCAGACGCTCACTTGCACCGTCCGTCAGGCAATTCGCAATCAACCACACACAGTTTTGACAAGCATTCTCATTAACATTAGTATCCTTCGCACTAGCCACTGCCCTGCCACGAGCCTTAACCATGTACGTGTGTCTCTGCGAAGGTATTACTGACGGTCAGATCCGCGAAGCCATCTACGAAGGCTGCTGCAGCTACCGTGACATGCGCGCCACCCTGGGTGTTGCGAGCCAGTGCGGTAAATGTGCTTGCCTGGCCAAACAAGTGGTACGCGACACCCTAAGCGAAGTACAAAGCAGCCAAGCGGCCATGGCCTACCCGGCAAACTTTGTTGCCGCATGAATTTTAGGCATAAAAAACCGGACCTAGCGTCCGGTTTTTTATGCCTAAAATTCAACACCTTAGCGCCCAAGCGCAGAACTTAAGCATTCGTATTCATATTAATTTTAACTTTAAATTCAAATACTTAGGTTTGACAGCCGAAAACCATCGGCCCAGAATTTGACGCTAACTCCCCCTGCAAGGCAGACGCAGACATGAAAGGCGACAAGAAGGTCATCCAGCATCTGAACAAGATCCTCGGTAACGAGCTGGTCGCGATCAACCAGTACTTCCTGCACGCACGCATGTATGAAGACTGGGGCCTGAAGAAACTCGGTGAGCACGAGTATCACGAGTCCATCGACGAGATGAAGCATGCGGACAAGCTGATCAAGCGCATCCTTTTCCTCGAAGGCCTGCCAAACCTTCAAGACCTCGGCAAGATCCTGATCGGTGAAAACACCAAGGAAATGCTCGAGTGCGACCTGAAGATTGAACACAAAGCGCATATCGACCTGAAAGCGGCGATTGCTTACTGCGAAAGCATCGGCGACTACGCCAGCCGCGAATTGCTCGAAGAAATTCTCTGCTCGGAAGAAGACCACATCGACTGGCTGGAAACCCAACTCAGCCTGATCGAAGCCGTAGGCCTGCAGAACTACCTGCAGTCGCAGATGGACGAATAAGCGCAAACCACTGCGCCATAAACAACAAACCCCGCTCTTGGCGGGGTTTGTTGTTTATGGCGCAGCCGAATTAAGCGCTGGCTTTCTGCACGGCGTCCTTGATCAGGGTCTGCAGCTCACCCTTATCAAACATTTCCGCGAGGATGTCGCTGCCGCCGACCAGTTCACCGCCCACCCACAGCTGTGGGAAGGTTGGCCAGTTGGCATACTTCGGCAGGTTGGCGCGGATTTCAGGGTTTTGCAGGATGTCGACGTAGGCGAATTTTTCGCCACAGGCCATCACAACCTGCGCAGCTTTGGAGGAAAAGCCGCACTGTGGAGCGTTCGGCGAGCCTTTCATGTACAGCAGAACGGTGTTATTGCCGATCTGTTCTTTGATAGTTTCGATGATATCCATTGGGCACCTCAGGACTTAACTTCCCGACTCACGGGTCGGCACGGTGACGGCATTGTAACGAAAAGCCGAGCGTGATGCTCGGCCTTCCCTGCCACTTTACTTATGCCGAATATCGCCTGATCAGGCCGCCTCAACCTGCACCGGCACACCGTTAAGCGCCGCATTACCGGACAAGGCGTCGAGTTGTCGCTCATCGGTCAGGTCATTGGCGCTGGCACCTGGCTGTTCACTGGCGATGCTCATCTGCACGCCGGGGCGCGCATGCCCCCAGCCATGCGGCAGGCTGACCACACCGGCCATCATGTCCTCACTGGCAGCCACTTCCACTTCGATGACTCCGACCCGCGAACGCACGCGCACCAATTGGCCATCGGTCAGCCCCCGCTGGCTCAAATCCACCGGATGCATCAGCAGCTGATGGCGCGGCTTACCTTTAACCAAGCGGTGGTAGTTATGCATCCAGGAATTATTACTGCGCACATGCCGGCGACCAATCAGCAGCAGCTCATCCGCCTTGGCAGCAGGCTGCGCGGCAAAGCGCTGCAGATCAGCCATGATCACCTCAGGTGCCGCTTGAATCTGCTTATTGGCGGTTTTCAGACGACCGCTCAGGTTGGGTTTAAGCGCCCCTAGGTCGAGCCCATGCGGGTGCTCACGCAGCGCAGCCAACGACAGTTTATGTTCCGACTTGTCGCCGTAACTACCAAACCGCAGACCCATATCGATCATCTGCTCGGGGGCCATGGTCGGTTTCAGCTCCACGCCCGTCTTGGCGGCAAAGGCCTTGGCCAGACCGACGAAGATTTCCCAGTCATGCAGCGCGCCGACAGGTTTGGCCAGCACCGCCTCATTGAAGCGGGTGACATTGCGCACCGCGAACATATTGAACGTGGTGTCATAGTGATCATGCTCCAGCGGCCCAGTCGGCGGCAGGATCAGGTCGGCATAGCGGGTGGTTTCATTGATATAGAAGTCGACGCTGAGCATGAACTCCAAACCATCCAACGCTTGCTCCAGCTGACGACCATTGGGCGTGGACAGCACCGGGTTGCCCGCCACTGTGACCAGCGCACGCACCTGCCCTTCGCCCTCATTGAGCATTTCCTCAGCCAAAGCCGACACCGGCAATTCACCGCCGTACTCCGGCAAGCCGGATACGCGACTCTGCCAGCGGTTGAAATGCCCACCGGAGGTTGAGGCCACCAGGTCCACGGCCGGCTCGGTGCAAAGTACGCCACCAACGCGATCCAGATTGCCAGTGACCAGGTTGATCAACTGCACCAGCCACTGACACAGGGTGCCGAAAGCCTGGGTCGAAACGCCCATGCGGCCATAGCAGACCGCCGATTCGGCAGCGGCAAAGTCGCGCGCCAACTGGCGGATCGTTTGCGCCGGCACGCCGCATTGGACGCTCATGCTTTCGGCGGTGAAACCGGCAATCGCCTGACGCACCTCATCCAGCCCATCAACTGCCAGGTGACTGGCACGGCCGAGGTTTTCTTCAAACAGGGTATTGAGCAAACCGAACAGCAACGCGGCATCTTGCCCCGGACGCACGAACACATGCTGGTCGGCAATCGCTGCTGTTTCGCTGCGCCGTGGATCCACCACCACCAATTTACCGCCGCGCTTCTGGATGGCTTTCAAGCGTTTTTCCACATCCGGTACGGTCATGATGCTGCCGTTGGACGCCAGCGGGTTGCCGCCGAGGATCAACATAAAGTCGGTGTGGTCGATGTCCGGAATCGGAATCAGCAGACCGTGGCCGTACATAAGGTGACTGGTCAGGTGATGCGGTAGCTGATCGACCGAGGTGGCGGAATAGCGGTTACGGGTTTTCAGCTGGCCAAGGAAGTAGTTGCTGTGGGTCATCAGGCCGTAGTTATGCACACTCGGATTGCCCTGATACACCGCCACGGTGTTCTGCCCGTGCCGCGCCTGCAGCTCACTCAGGCGCGTGGCCACCAACTCAAAGGCGTCATCCCATTCGATGGCTTGCCACTCATTGCCCACCCGGCGCATGGGCTGACGCAGACGGTCAGGGTCGCTCTGGATATCCTGCAGGGCCACGGCCTTGGGGCAAATATGGCCACGGCTGAAGCTGTCCTGGGCATCGCCCTTGATCGAACGGATCTGCGTGGAGCCGTCGTCCTGCACTTCGGTCTCAATGGTCAGGCCACAAATGGCTTCACAGAGATGGCATGCACGGTGGTGGAGGGTTTTGGTCATGGCCGAGCCTCTTGTTTTGATTCGATGCACGCAGCACCGTAAACCATGACTATGGCGGCTGCCTGCCCTCTGCACCAGCAGGGTTCGTTACGTGAATTGCCCGGCATCAGGTCGACCGATGGATGGTCTTTCACACAGCCCCTGTCGCTGTGACCGTGCAGGCAATTTGCGCCTGATCGGCGTTTGCTTATAAGATCGCGACTTCCCCGTTTCGTCGCATAGTGCGGCCCCCCAGCCGCAGGTTCTGCCGTTTCTTCTATTTAATTAGGCCATTGAACCTGCGCCCAGCTGTCAAAAGGTAGTTAACGATGAGCGCAAGACACTTTCTCTCGCTGATGGATTGCACACCGGATGAACTGGTGAGCCTGATCCGCCGCGGCATGGAGCTGAAGGACTTGCGCAACCGCGGTGTACTCTTTGAGCCGCTGAAGAATCGCGTACTGGGCATGATCTTCGAGAAGGCCTCGACCCGCACCCGCCTGTCGTTCGAAGCCGGCATGATCCAGCTCGGCGGCCAGGCCATCTTTCTGTCGCCGCGTGACACCCAACTGGGCCGTGGTGAGCCGATCGGCGATGCCGCCATCGTCATGTCTCGTATGCTCGATGCGGTGATGATCCGCACCTTCGCCCACAGCACCCTGACTGAGTTCGCCGCCAACTCACGGGTCGCAGTGATCAACGGCCTGTCTGATGACCTGCACCCCTGCCAACTGCTGGCCGACATGCAGACCTATCAGGAGCATCGCGGCAGCATCAAAGGCAAGACCGTGGCCTGGATCGGCGACGGCAACAACATGTGCAACTCCTATATAGAAGCGGCGATGCAGTTCGACTTCCAACTGCGCGTCGCCTGCCCCGAGGGCTATGAGCCAAACGCCACGTTCCTCGCCGCTGCCGGCGACCGTGTGCAGATCGTGCGCGACCCTCGCGAAGCGGTTGCCGGCGCACACTTGGTAAGCACCGACGTATGGGCCTCAATGGGCCAGGAAGACGAAGCTGCCGAACGTTTGAAGCTGTTCCAGCCCTACCAGGTCAACCGTGCACTGCTCGATGCCGCTGCCGACGAAGTGCTGTTCCTGCACTGCCTGCCGGCTCACCGTGGCGAGGAAATCAGCGAAGATTTGCTCGACGACCCGCGCTCGGCCGCCTGGGATCAAGCGGAAAACCGCCTGCATGTACAAAAGGCACTGCTCGAATTTCTGGTTGAACCGGCGTACCACCACGCATGAACCAGCCCCTGCTGAACTTACGTGACCTGAGCTGCGGCTACCCCGGACACACGGTGGTACAGAACCTTAATCTGCATCTGAATGCCGGTGATATCGGCTGTCTGCTCGGCCCTTCGGGATGCGGCAAGACCACCACGCTGCGCGCCATCGCCGGTTTTGAGCCGGTGCTGGAAGGCGAGATCCAGCTGGCCGATCAGGTTATCTCCAAAGCTGGCTTTACCTTGGCCCCGGAGAAACGCCGGATTGGCATGGTGTTCCAGGATTACGCGCTGTTCCCGCACCTGAGCGTGGCGGAGAACATAGGCTTCGGCATCCGCAAGCAACCTAATTGCGAGCGGGTTACCCAGGAGCTGATGGAGCTGGTCAAGCTTGGTCACCTCGGCAAGCGCTACCCGCATGAACTGTCCGGCGGCCAACAGCAACGCGTGGCCCTGGCCCGAGCCCTGGCGCCGGAACCGCAATTACTGCTGCTTGATGAGCCATTTTCCAACCTGGATGGCGAGCTGCGCCGGCGCTTGAGCCATGAAGTGCGCGATATTCTCAAAGCCCGTGGCACCAGCGCGATTCTAGTGACCCATGACCAGGAAGAAGCATTTGCCGTCAGCGATCACGTCGGCGTGTTCAAGGAAGGCAAGCTGGAGCAGTGGGATACCCCATTCAACCTCTACCACGAACCGCTGACGCCGTTTGTCGCCAGCTTTATCGGCCAGGGCTACTTTATTCGCGGCCAGTTGCTTAGCCCGGACTCTGTTCAGACTGAACTGGGTCTGATTCGCGGCAACCGCGCCTACAACTGGCCAACCGGCAGTGCGGTCGACGTACTGCTGCGTCCAGACGATATCGTGTATGACCCGGACAGCACGCAAAAGGCGCTGATCGTCGGCAAGACATTCCTCGGTGCAGCGACCCTGTATCGCCTGCAACTGCCCACTGGCAGCCAGCTGGAATCAATCTTCCCCAGCCACGCCGATCACTTACCCGGCCAGCAGGTCGGCATCCGCGTCGCCGCCGACCATCTGGTGGTATTCCCCGCACCCGGCAGCATCGCCGCCCAGGTCAACCTGGGTGAGTCGGGCGTGCGTCGCTACAGCAGCGACAGCTGACCTACCCCAACAGTAACCGGCCACTGGCAATCAACAACGCCTGGCCGGCAATCTTTACCCGCTCGCCAACCAGCTCACAGTGCAACTCGCCGCCGCGCGCCGAACACTGGAACGCACTCAGCCGGGTCTTGCCCAGGCGTTGCGCCCAGTAGGGCGTAAGGATGCAATGGGTTGAGCCAGTCACCGGGTCTTCATTGATACCGATAGACGGGGCGAAGTAGCGCGAGACGAAGTCATGCTGCTCACCTGGCGCACTGATCAGCAAGCCCAGTCCGGGCAGCGTGGCCACAGCGGCTAGATCGGGCTTATACGCTTGCACCGCCGCTTCGCTCGGCAGAACCGCTAGCAGTTCCTGAATCCCCTGCCCTTCATGCAACGCCAACACACTGTCCACCGGCAACCCCAGCACCCGCTCAACGTCTGCGTGTAAGTCGCACGGTTGCGCGCGGCGCACAGGGAAATCCAGCACCAGCATGCCGCCTGCGCGACTGACCCGCAGCGCACCCGACAAGCAGGTGAAATCAAGTACATCACCTGGCTCACCGTAGACCTCAAACAGCACATGGGCACTGGCCAAGGTGGCATGGCCGCACAGCGGCACTTCGGCCGTAGGAGTAAACCAGCGTATATGCCAGGCCGCGCCTTCCTTCACTACAAAGGCGGTTTCCGCCAGGTTGTGCTCGGCGGCAATCTGCTGCATCAGGGCATCGTCCAGCCAACGATCCAAGCGATAGACCATCGCTGGGTTACCGGTAAACGGTTGCGAGGCAAAGGCATCGACTTGGTGAAATTCAAGCTGCATGGGACGCACTCCGGATTCTTCGTGCGTTAAAGCATGCCGAAAACAGACTCGACATGACCGCTACAGCGGCGGCCAATTACAGCCATACAGCGCGCCCACAAGCCTTGCTCAGCAAGCAGACAACCATGGTCAGGGGCCCTGCACCCCATACGCCGCCAGTAAAGCTTGCAAACGACCATTGGCCCGATAACGCTGCACACCCTGCTCAAACAACGCGACATAGCGTGGACTGCTTTCCAGTGTCGGGGAGAACGCCAGGTAGATCGGCACATCCGGAGCGCGGCATCCGGCCTCACGCAAGCCTCCCGCCTGCCCCTGACTGGCCAGCATGGCCTGCATCACCCAGGCGTTTTCCAGCACTACATCCACTCGGCCGTGCATCAGCTTGCCGATGTTCAAGGCCAATGCCTTATCACCGGCGGCAATCTGGATGCGCTCGCTGTCACCGTGGTACAAGGCGATATAGGTGTTCAGTTCATCGCCATAGCTGTAGTCATTGATGACTCCCAGGCGTTGCTCGGCGAGTGATTCAGTACCGCTAAAGTGCCAGGTGGAGTCCGGCAAGGTAAAAAAACAACTACGCGACGACGCAACGGGGGTAGAACCAAAAAGAAAATCCGGCGCATCCTCAACTCCCGCGCCGATGGCCGCATTCAGCTCCCCGCGGCGCACCTGTTGCAGAGTACGCGCCCAGTTCAGCGCCTGGTACTGCACCTCGATACCGGCTTCGGCAAAGATCTCCCGCGCCAGCTCAACAAAGATGCCTGGCCGCTCGGCACCTGGCTGGCAATTCACCGGGCACCAGATATCCCCGGCGATCACCAGCGTCTCGGCCCGCGCCCAGCCGGCTACGCCCAGCAGCGTCAACAACAATCCACGAGCAACCAGCTGACGGCATATCGACATGCAGGGCTCCAAAGACCAATAAGCTTGCAGCGAGTTTTACCATCCTCAGCCTTCGCTGCGCACCCTTTTCACCGCATCCAGCCACCCGTCATAGAGTTTGCTGCGATGACTGTCCGCCATGCGCGGATCGAACCGCTGCTGACGGTGCCAATGCCGGGCAATGCTCGCCAGGTCTTTGTAAAGCCCGGCTTGCAGGCCGGCCAGATAGGCAACGCCAAGCGCAGTGGTTTCCGTCACTTCCGGACGTTCCACCGGCACCCCCAGGATGTCGGCAAGAAACTGCATGACCCAGTTGTTTTCCACCATACCGCCATCGACCCGCAGCGCACTCGGCTCAGCTGCGCCGTCCTGGCGCATGGCTTCAAGCAGGTCACGGGTCTGATAGCACACTGACTGCAAGCCGGCGGTAACGATTTCCTTGATCCCGGTATCGCGGGTCAAGCCGAAGATTGCCCCACGGGCTTTCGGATCCCAGTACGGTGCGCCCAGGCCGGTGAAGGCTGGCACCAGGTAAACGCCGCAAGCATCGCCGGTCTGCTCGGCCATGGCTTCGGTATCGCGGGCATGGCTGATCAGCTTGATGCCATCGCGCAACCACTGCACAGCAGCGCCAGCGACAAAGATGCTGCCCTCCACTGCATAGGTGACCTGGCCATTCAGGCGATAGCCAACCGTGGTGAGCAGGCGGTTTTTCGAGATCACCGGGGTGCTACCGGTGTTCTGGATCATGAAACAGCCGGTGCCATAGGTGCTTTTGACCATACCTGGCTCGAAGCACGCTTGACCGATCAGGGCTGCCTGCTGATCACCGGCCATGCCCAGCACCGGAATGGCGGCGCCGAGCAGATTGGCGTCGGTAATGCCAAAGTCGGCAGCGCAATCGAGCACCTCCGGCAGCAGGCTGGCGGGAATCTCGAACAGCTTGAGCAGCTCTTCATCCCACTGCTGGGTGTGGATATTGAACAGCAGGGTACGCGAGGCGTTGCTGGCATCAGTCTTGTGCGATTTGCCACCGGTCAGGCGCCACAGCAAAAAGGAATCCACGGTGCCAAAGCGCAGCTCGCCACGTTCGGCGCGCTCACGGGCGCCGGGCACTTTATGCAGAATCCAGCGCAGCTTGGTGGCCGAGAAATACGGATCAATCAGCAGCCCGGTCTTGGCCGCTACCGCGGCTTCATGCCCGGCGTCTTTCAGCTCGGCGCAATAGTCAGCGGTACGGCGGTCTTGCCAGACAATAGCCGGATGGATCGGTGTGCCGGTCTGCGCATCCCACACCAAGGTGGTTTCACGCTGATTGGTGATGCCGATAGCCGCCACATCACTGGCACTCAAACCGCTCTGCTTGAGCGCCTCACGGCAGACCTTGAGAGTACTCAGCCACAGCTCTTCGCCGTCATGTTCAACCCAGCCATCCTGCGGGAAGTATTGCTTGAACTCCTGCTGCGCACGCGCCACGGGCAGCCCTTGGGCACTGAAGACAATTGCCCGGCTGCTGGTGGTGCCTTGGTCGATGGCAAGCAGGTAATGAGACATGCAGATTTCCTTATTTTTATAGGCTGTAAAGCGGCTGCTAGCCGCGACCAATTGGTGCAAAGATTGCCTGCGTCAGCTGGGCCAGCACAGTAGCTTCCAGCTGCACCTCCAGTCCGCGCCGTCCGGCACTGACATAAATGCTGGGAAACTGCTGCGCCGATTCATCGATAAAAGTACGCAGGCGCTTCTTCTGCCCCAGCGGGCTGATGCCGCCGAGCAGGTAACCGGTAGCGCGCTGTGCTGCAGCGGGGTCGGACATATCGGCTTTCTTCACCCCGGCGGCCTGCGCCAGGGCTTTCAGGTCAAGCGTACCGGCCACCGGCACCACCGCCACCAGCAACTCGCCCTTCTCAGTAGCGGCCAGCAGCGTCTTGAACACTTGGGCAGGCTCAAGGCTCAGCTTTTCTGCAGCTTCCAGGCCATAAGAAGCCGCCTTGGGATCGTGGTGATAACTGTGCACCTGGTGCGCAGCTTTAGCCTTTTTCAGCAGATCGATAGCGGGGGTCATGTTCGAATGTGAAAACAATCTGAC
Organism: Pseudomonas peli; assembly: GCF_900099645.1. Classification (GTDB taxonomy): domain Bacteria; phylum Pseudomonadota; class Gammaproteobacteria; order Pseudomonadales; family Pseudomonadaceae; genus Aquipseudomonas; species Aquipseudomonas peli. The sequence continues at coordinate 384,368 of NZ_FMTL01000001.1, forward strand.
AAAGTTGGCGTACCTTAGCCGAAAAAACTGCCGGGAGCAGTTTTTAACGTCGCGTAGCAACGTCCCGAAGGGTGGCCGCTACGGACGGCAGGCCATAAAATCCGCGCGGCAGCCTATAATGGCGCGCACTTTCAAGGAGTTTTCATGACCCTGCCGCCACGCCAACACGACATTCTCGAACTCGCCCGCGAACGCGGCTATGTCAGCATCGACGAGTTGGCCCAGGCGTTTGCCGTCACCCCGCAGACCATTCGCCGCGACATCAATCAGCTTGCTGAACAAGGCCTGCTGCGCCGCACCCACGGCGGAGCAGCCAGTGAAAGCTCCAGTACGCAGAACACCGCCTACAGCATGCGCGCCGGGCAGATGCGCGATGAAAAGCAACGCATCGCTGCCGCCATTGCCGCACAGATTCCCAACCACGCCTCGCTCTTCATCAACATTGGTACCACCACCGAAGCCATTGCCCGTGAGCTGCTCGGCCACAAGGGCCTGAAGATCATCACCAACAACCTGCATGTAGCGGCCCAGCTCAGCGCCAAGGCCGACTTCGAAGTGCTGCTGGCCGGCGGTACGGTGCGCAGCGACGGCGGCATCGTCGGCCAGGCAGCGGTGGATTTTATCCAACAGTTCAAGGTCGATTTCGCCCTGGTCGGCATCAGTGGCATCGATGAAGACGGCAGCCTGCTCGACTTCGACTACCAGGAAGTGCGGGTCTCCCAGGCGATTATCAGCAATGCGCGCCAGGTCTTTCTGGCCGTCGACTCCAGCAAGTTCGGCCGCAACGCAGTCGTGCGTCTGGGCTCGGTTGCCCTGGTCGATCGGGTGTTCACCGATGCCGCGCCGTCCGCAGCCATAAACCGCCTGCTGACCGAGCACAAAGTACACCTCGACCTGGTGTAAGACCGCCAGCACTCGCCTGGCAGCTGCCTGGCTGGTATCCCGTTACCAATTCCTCACAACCGCTGAGAGCGAAAGCGCACTTCGGGGTGGCGAAGCCGTGCATATTCGACTAGCATATTTTCGAAAGTGAACATTTAAAGTTCAATACTGACTTTCGGTGCCGCCATGCCTACTCGTCCCGCCAGCAACACTCCACTCGCTGAAGTCTATGACCTTGCCGTGATCGGCGGCGGTATCAATGGTGTCGGGATTGCCGCCGATGCAGCCGGGCGCGGTTTGTCCGTGTTCCTTTGCGAAAAAGACGACCTGGCGCAACACACCTCGTCGGCCAGCAGCAAACTGATCCATGGCGGCCTGCGCTACCTGGAACACTATGAATTCCGCCTGGTGCGCGAAGCGCTAGCCGAGCGCGAGGTGTTGCTGAGCAAAGCCCCACATATCGTCAAACCTATGCGTTTTATCCTCCCCCACCGCCCGCACCTGCGCCCGGCCTGGATGATCCGTGCCGGGCTGTTTCTCTATGATCATCTGGGCAAGCGCGAGCAACTGGCAGGCTCGCGTAGCCTACGCTTTGGCGCCGGCAGCCCGTTGAAAAGCGAGATCAGCCGCGGTTTCGAGTATTCCGATTGCTGGGTTGATGACGCCCGCCTGGTGGTACTCAACGCCATGGCAGCCCGCGAGCAAGGCGCTCACGTGCACAGTCGCACCCGTTGCGTCAGTGCGCGGCGCAGCAAGGGCCTGTGGCATATCCACCTGGAACGCAGCGACGGTAGCCTGTTTTCAATCCGCGCCCGCGCTCTGGTCAATGCTGCCGGCCCTTGGGTCGCGCGGTTTATCCGCGAGGATCTGAAACAGGAATCGCCTTACGGCATCCGCCTGATTCAAGGCAGCCATATCGTGGTGCCGCAGTTGTTCGAAGGCGAGCAGGCCTACATCCTGCAAAACGAGGACCGCCGCATCGTCTTTGCCATCCCCTATCAGGAGCGTTTCACCCTGATCGGCACCACAGACCGCGAATACCAGGGCGACCCAGCCAAAGTGGCGATCAGCGAGGAAGAAACCGACTACCTGCTGAACGTGGTCAACGCCCACTTCAAGAAGCAGCTGCAGCGCAGCGACATCCTGCACACCTATGCCGGCGTGCGGCCGCTGTGTGATGACGAATCGGACGACCCATCGGCAGTCACCCGTGACTACACCCTATCGCTCTCCGCTCATCCCGGCGAAGCGCCGTTGCTATCGGTGTTCGGCGGCAAGCTCACCACTTACCGCAAGCTTGCCGAATCGGCGCTGGCGCAACTGGCGCCCTTCTTCCCCAAGATGGGTCCAAGTTGGACCGCCAGCAGCCTGCTGCCCGGCGCCGAACAAATGGACAGTCAGAGCGCACTGATTGAAGCCCTGTGCGCCCGCTTTGGCTGGCTGCCCACCTCACTGGCGCGGCGCTGGGCCAGCAGCTACGGCAGCCGCAGCTGGTTGATGCTCAAAGGCGTGAGCAACCTCAGTGACCTGGGCGAACACCTGGGCGGCGGCCTGTACACCCGTGAAGTCGACTACCTGTGCCAGGAAGAATGGGCCATGCAGGCGGACGATATTCTCTGGCGCCGCAGCAAACTCGGCCTGTTCACCACCCCGGCGCAGCAAGCCAAACTCGACAGCTACCTGCGCATCGAATCACCGCGCAGCCCAGAAGATGCGCACGCCGCCTGAGCACATGCGCCGATAAGTCTGAGGCCATAAAAAAGGGCGACCGAAGTCGCCCAAATTGCCTTGCGTGCCCCTGACAGCAGAATCAGCCCTGCTTGCGCTTGTGCGAATCCTGCCAGATGAAATAACCGACACCGGCGAAGAAGGCGACCATCAGACCGACGGTGCCGATACCGGCGAGAACTACGACATCGATAAACATGGTTGCCTCCTGCTGTGAAGCCTGTGTGGGTATGGCTTCAAATTAACAGGGGCGGCAGGGGCGCTATTGATCCAGATCAACAAGCGGCGGGCGCTGGCGGGATGAGGCTTTGATTAGCTGATCCAGATCAACAAATCAGCCTATGCCAGAACAGTTTCAAGGCTTTTTCGGTTTGCCCTTGGGCTTTTTCTTGCCTTTGGGCAGCGGCAGGGCCTGTTCGAAGGCATCGCGCATTTCATTGAGTTTCTTGTCGCGCAGGTCATGGATGCGCTTGTCGCGCTCGGCGGCGAAATCAATCAGCTTGTCGTCTTTGCTCATGGTCTCGGCTTGATCAAACGAAAGGTCAGGTTCAGGCGTGGCGCGCAGGCGCTGCGCGTCTTCGCCACTTGATGCTGCCAATAATGCTGGGTTGGCCCGCGCATGACCAGCAGCGAACCATGCGGCAGCGGCAATGAGTGTTCGATGCGGCTCTGCCCTTTTCGGCGCAGATCAAAGCGCCGGGTGCCACCCAGATTCAGCGAGGCGATTAGCGGGTTGGCGCCCAACTCAGCCTCATCATCACTGTGCCAGCCCATGGAGTCCTGCCCATCACGGTAATAATTGAGCAACACGCCATTCAGTGGTTGCCCCACGGCCCGCTCCACCTGCGCACGAATCTGCGCCAGCAGCGGCGTCCAGGGCAACGGCTGATGGGTCAACCCGGAATAGCGATAACTGGCCTCGTCGTCACCGTACCAAGCCACTAATCGCGGCACCGGCAGTTGCCGCCCATATATCTGCACCTGCGGCTGCTGCCAGGGCGTCTGCGCACTCAACTCGGCCAGCCAATGATCGGCGGTGGCTGCATCAAGCCAGCTCGCGTGCAACTGCAAGTCAGCATCAGGCAACTGCAACGGGCTGTCGGCAAATAGATCCACGGAACAAAACTCGAACGGGCGGAACACCTAGTGTGCCCAGCTCAGACTTCCACATCCACCCACAAACCCTGACGTGGCAGTTCACTGACCACCGCCTCATCGGCCTCGGCCACTTCACCTTCGGCCAGTTCTTCCGGGGTGTAGCCATGACGGCGCTGGCGACGGCGCTGCTCTTCGCGCAACAGCATTTCCGCTTCCTGCGGATGGCGTTTATCCAGGCTCACGCCACTTTCCTTGGAGCTTTCCGCAGAGGCTGTAACCGGCGGGATTTCCGGGCGCGGCTTGACCACGTCCTGCTGGACGGTAACCGGAACCAGACTGTGGGGGATCGGCGGCAGCATCTATTTAGCCCTCCTTTGGTCAGACTGTCGGCCAGCCAAGCCGCGACTTGAGCCTTGCCTCGCTACACTTTTGATCAACCTAATCACACAAAGTGCCCGATGCGTAGCAATGCGCCTTTGGCCATGGCCCGACGCTGCGTTAACATAGTCGGCTTTTTCACGCGGGAGACAAGCATGGCGCAGTATGAACCGGGGCAACGCTGGATCAGTGACAGCGAAGCGGAGCTGGGGCTGGGAACCGTTCTGATGCAGGACGGCCGCATGCTTACCGTGCTCTACCCGGCCACTGGCGAAACCCGCCAGTACGCCCTGCGCAATGCGCCGTTGACCCGCGTACGCTTTTCGCCGGGCGATGAAATCACCCACTTCGAAGGCTGGAAACTGACCGTACAGGAAGTCGACGACATCGACGGCCTGCTGGTCTATCACGGCCTCAACGCGCAGCATGAAAGCGTTACCCTGCCGGAAACCCAGTTGTCGAACTTTATCCAGTTCCGCCTAGCCAGTGATCGTCTGTTTGCCGGGCAAATCGACCCGCTGCCCTGGTTCGCCCTGCGCTACCACACCCTCGATTACACCAGCCGCCAATTGCAATCCAGCCTCTGGGGCCTGGGCGGCGTGCGCGCGCAACCGATTGCGCACCAGCTGCACATCGCCCGCGAAGTCGCCGACCGCATCGCCCCGCGCGTATTGCTGGCCGACGAAGTGGGCCTGGGCAAGACCATCGAAGCCGGCCTGGTGATTCACCGTCAGCTGCTCTCCGGGCGCGCCAGCCGGGTGCTGATCCTGGTACCGGAAAACCTCCAGCACCAGTGGCTGGTGGAAATGCGCCGACGCTTCAACCTGGATGTTGCGCTGTTCGATGAAGAGCGCTTTATCGAAAGCGATGCCAGCAACCCGTTTGAAGACTGCCAGCTGGCCTTGGTCGCGCTGGAATGGCTGTGCGAGGACGAAAAGGCCCAGGATGCGCTGTTTGCCGCCGGCTGGGACCTGATGGTGGTCGACGAAGCGCACCACCTGGTTTGGCATCCGGAACATGCTAGCCCCGAGTACGCCCTGGTCGAACAGCTGGCTCAGGTCATCCCGGGCGTGCTGCTGCTCACCGCGACCCCGGAACAGCTCGGTCAGGACAGCCACTTTGCCCGCCTGCGCCTGCTCGACCCGAACCGCTTCCATGATCTGGCCGCCTTCCGCGCCGAAAGTGAGCACTACAAGCCGATTGCCGAAGCCGTGCAGGAACTGCTCGACCAGGGCCGCTTGTCGGATGCCGCACACAAAACCATTCATGATTTCCTCGGCGCCGGCGGTGAAGAGCTGCTGGCTGCGGTCAACGCCGGTGACAGCGAAGCCTCCGCGCGCCTGGTGCGCGAGTTGCTGGATCGCCATGGCACCGGTCGCCTGTTGTTCCGTAACACCCGCGCCGCCGTGCAGGGTTTTCCGGACCGTGAAGTGCACCCCTACCCGTTGGCCAGCCCCGATGAATATATGGAGCTGCCGATTGGCGAGCACGCTGACCTGTACCCGGAAGTCAGCTACCAGGCGCAGCCGGATGTCGATGAAGAGCAGCGTTGGTGGAAATTCGACCCGCGCGTCGAGTGGTTGATCGACACTCTTAAGATGCTCAAAAAATTCAAGGTGCTGGTGATCTGTGCCCATGCCGAGACCGCCATGGACCTGGAAGACGCCCTGCGAGTGCGCAAAGGCATCCCGGCTACGGTGTTCCATGAAGGCATGAGCATCCTGGAACGCGACCGCGCAGCGGCCTATTTTGCCGACGAAGAGTTCGGTGCCCAGGTGCTGATCTGCTCGGAAATCGGCTCGGAAGGTCGTAACTTCCAGTTTGCCCACCACCTGGTGCTGTTCGACCTGCCGGCTCACCCTGATTTGCTTGAGCAGCGCATCGGCCGCCTCGACCGGATCGGTCAGAAGCACCGTATCCAGCTGCATGTGCCGTACCTGGAAAACAGCCCGCAAGAACGCCTATTCCAGTGGTATCACCAGGCACTGAACGCCTTCCTCGCCACCTGCCCGACCGGTAACGCCCTGCAGCACCAGTTCGGCAGCCGCCTGCTGCCGCTGCTGGAAAGCGGCGACGACGGTGAATGGCAAGCGCTGGTTGATGACGCCAAAGCTGAGCGCATTCGCCTGGAAGGTGAGTTGCACGCTGGACGCGACCGCCTGCTGGAACTCAACTCCGGCGGTGCTGGCGAAGGCGAGTCATTGGTTGAGGCGATCCTCGAGCAGGATGACCAGTTCGCGCTGCCGATCTATATGGAGCAGTTGTTCGACGCCTTTGGTATCGACAGCGAAGACCATTCCGACAACGCGCTGATCCTGCGCCCCAGCGAGAAGATGTTGGATGCCAGCTTCCCCCTCGGCGACGACGAAGGCGTGACCATCACCTATGACCGCGACCTGGCCCTGGCCCGCGAAGACATGCAGTTCCTCACCTGGGAACACCCCATGGTGCAAGGCGGCATGGACCTGGTGCGCTCCGGCTCGATGGGCAATACCGGCGTGGCGCTGATCAAGAACAAGGCGCTGAAACCCGGCACCGTGTTGCTGGAACTGCTGTATGTTAGCGAAGTGGTAGCGCCGCGCACCCTGCAACTGGGCCGCTACCTGCCGCCGATCGCCCTGCGCTGCCTGCTCGATGCCAACGGTAACGACCTGGCGGCCAAGGTCTCGTTCGAGAAGCTCAACGAGCAGCTGGAAACCGTGCCACGCGCCAGTGCCAACAAGTTCGTCCAGGCCCAGCGCGACAGCCTCAACCCGCTGATCAACGCCGGCGAAGGCAAGGTCGCTGAACGCCACACAGCGCGCGTCGACGAAGCCAAGCGTCGCCTGGCCGCCGAAACCGATGAAGAGCTGGCGCGCCTGATCGCCCTGCAAGCGGTCAACCCCAGCGTGCGAGACAGCGAACTCAACGCCCTGCGCCAGCTGCGCGAGCAAGGCCTGGCCATGCTCGACAAGGCGGCGTTGCGTTTGGAAGCCATACGCGTCTTGGTTGCCGGTTAATTTCGCCGAGAAAACAAAAGGCCCGCAGATGCGGGCCTTTTTTTTTGGGGTCAGGCAGGCACCGCCTCAGTCATACCCTGCTGCATCTTGGCCGCATCGGCGACGAAACAGCGCGAGGCTTGCAACAGCGCCACCATGGTCAGCATCAAGGCCACGGGAATCAGGTACATGGCGTTATGCAGGCCTACCGCCTTGAAGGTTTCGTTCATTTCACTGGCCCCAGCGGCGAGCATCGCTGCATGGGAGTAGTGATCCGACAGCATGCCCACGGCCAATGGGCCAAGGCCGCCACCGAGCAGATACAGGCCGGCGAAGAACAGCGCCATGGCAGTGGCACGCAGGCGGGGCTCGATCACATCCTGAATCGCGGTGTAAACACAGGTGTAGAAGTTGTAGGCAAACAGCCAGCCAATGCTGAACAGCGCCACGAACACAGCGATTTCAATTTGCCCGGCCAGCAGGGCGTAGCCCGTGGCGACAGAGGCAATCAACATGCTCAGTGCGGCAAACAGCAGCCGCCCGGTCTGCCAGCGCTGGTGAATTTTGTCTGCCAGCCAGCCGCCCAGAGTCAGGCCGACCAAGCCGGTTAACCCAACGATGACCCCGGTGGCCATTGCGGCCTGCTCCAGCGGCATCAGGAAGTAGCGTTGCAGCATCGGCACCATGAACGAGTTGCAGGCATAGGTGGCGAAGTTGAAGGCCAGGCCGGCCATCACCAGCCACCAGAAGGTACGAATCGCCATGACCTTGCGCAGGGGTTTTTCCACCGGCGTGGTGCGCGACTGCACCAGCTCGGCCGCACCGCGTTTGGGTTCTTTGATAAAGAACATAAACAGCGCGAGGATCAGTCCCGGCACGGCGGCAATAAAGAAGGGGGCGCGCCAGCTGTCGAACGCCTTGACCATCGCACCAATGGTGAAAAACGCCAGCAGCAGGCCAATGGGCAGGCCGAGCATAAAGATGCCCATGGCCCGCGCACGTTTGTGCGCTGGGAACAGATCGCCGATCAGCGAGTTGGCCGCCGGTGCATAACTGGCCTCACCAATGCCGACGCCCATGCGAATCAGCAGGAAGCTCCAGAAGTTCCAGGCCAGACCGTTGACCGCCGTCAGGCCACTCCAGACCGCCAGGCCCCACCCCATGATCTTGCGCCGCGCACCGGTATCGGCCATGCGCCCAAGCGGGATGCCGGCAATCGCATAGACGATGGTAAAGGCGGTACCGATCAAGCCCAGCTGCAAGTCACTGAGATTCCACTCCATGCGGATGGGCTCGATGATGATCGCCGGAATGGTGCGGTCGAAGAAGTTGAACAGGTTGGCGAGAAAAAGCAGGAACAGAATGCGCCAGGCATTCGTCGCTTGAAGGGACTGCTGCAGCATGGAATCCATCTCTATTGTTGTTATTGAAGCAAGTCGGTGACGCTTGGCCAACCGCTGTATCCAGCACGTGAAGGCGCAATCTAGAGCCTTGCGACTATGCTGTCTGTGACTATTTGTGGTGTGTATGCCGGGTAATGGGCGCCCGAGCAAGCACCCAGGTCACAAAGTGCATCGGAAAAACTCCGAATATGCCTAAGTAAAACCATGTGAAACCGCGAGATTTTCCATTTTTCATGCTACAAACAAGCCTGTTGAGCGAAATGTGGCCATTTGCCGCTCCACCCTCGTTAGCCGCCGGACTGTCTCCAAATGAAAACAAAAAAAGACGCTGTGACCCCACCTGCGACCGAAGCCACACTGGCGGGCTTGGCTGATACGCTGCTGGCCCCGCTTGAACCGTTGCCGCCCCCCGCACCGCTGGTACCGGTGCGCATCGACAGCAGCGGTGAGCAATACATGTATTTCACCGAGCGCGACATTGATCGCATCCTCGACAACCTCGACGGCCTGCGCAGCCTGGTCTTTCCTCCAGCGCCACATGACGAAGAGAACGACCGACGGGTACAGCATTTCCCATCGGTGTGTCTGATTGGCCTTGGCCGCTGCGGCTCGAACATCGCCCTAGATGTCGCCTCACTGGTCTACAACGCTCGGCAGTTCTACCTGAGCGAATTCAAAAGCGAAGAAAAAACCGTTGCCGAACAGGACTTCCGCCCGACCCGCTGGATTCGCAGCAACCTGCTGCGGGCACCGAGCAAGGACAGCAAGCCAGTATTTCTGATCGAGCCACTGGTCATGCTCGGCGATCTGGACAAGGACATCGAGGGGCGCATCCGCTTCTCGCGCAAGGGCGAAACCAGCGGTTTCCTCAGCGACTACAGCAAGATGAAGATCATGGACCTCTCCGAGGTGCATGCCGGCGGCGCCGGTAACGCGCCGATCCTCGGGCAATACCTGGCCAAGATCATCCTCAACAAGGATACCCAGCGCTTTACCAATGAAGACTGGAAATTCATTCACAGCTACCTGATCGACTCCTGCGGCATCAAGGCCAACCAGTCGCGCCTGTACTTCTACATTTTCAGCGCCGGCGGCGGCACCGGTTCGGGCATGGCCTCAGAGTTCGGCCTGGCCCAGCAATTCGCCTACATGAGCAAGACCTTCGACACCAAGAGCTTCGACGAAACCCCGGAAAACCGCGACCACAGCTTTGTCTTCGAGCCGATCTTCACCAGCGGCATCTGCATCCTGCCGAACATCTCCGACCAACGCAGCGAGATGTCCGAAGCCCTGCACATCAACGCCGGTCGCCTGCTGTGTAAGTACCTCGCCGAGGAATGGGATTTCTCCTACAACTTCGACAATGAAGAGAACAGCGAAGAAAGCGTGATGCGCCGCATCCGCCCATGGAACGCCATGATGCTGATTTCCAACGACATCATGCGCTACGCCGAGGAAAGCGATGACGGCAATATCCAGAATATCGACGTCAACGCCATGGAGCGTCACGCCAACCAGTACATCTCGCAGCAAATCTTCAACATCCTCACCGCCCAGGCGGTGACCACCGACTACGACCAGAACTACTTCCGCCGCGCGGGCATCGACATAGGCGAAACCATTCGCCTGGACGCCAACGACCTGTTTATGAGCTTGGCCGGCCCAGTGGCGGTGGCGTATGCCGAATCAGTGGTGCCTGAACAAAGCACCGCCGCACTGGACAAATTCCGCGTACTGGACAAAGAACCGTCACGCCTGAATATCGACGACCTGTTCTTCCGCTCCATCGACCTGCCGCACTTCAACAAGGTCACCCAGGCCATTGAGGGCATCAGCCTGCTGCCGATCGAGTCCAAGCGGTATCGCGAAGCGCTGGATGAGTACAAGAAGTCCGATTACAACGCCGCCAAACTCAGCGACCTGCACTTCTTCAAGAACTGCTCCTCCGTGGTGTCGATCGTTTCACTGCCGAAAGACTATAAGCTGTCCTACATGGACCTGAACCGGCTGAAGACCCACCTCAATAGCTTGTTCCCTAACACCACATTGAAGCGCTATGCATTGGTCATCGGCGCGTCGGCCAACCTGTCGCTGACCACCTTGATCGCCAAGAGCCCGTGCCTGTCGGACGACTTCCTGACGCTGATCGTGGCCTTTATCAAGCGCTGCTTCGCCCGCGACCCGCATCGTTTCGATGAAAGCCTGGACAACGCCATTCTCGATTTCATCATGAGCGAGGAGTTCGACGAAGTACGGGTCGACGCCATGCTCAACGAGTATGAAAATCCGGCGAAAATCCTCGACACCAACTGGTACGCGATCAAGCCGATGTATGAGAAGAAGTACCGCGAGTTGATCCATGACCAGGACAAGTTTGTCTCGATCAACGACATCCGCCTGTCCCGTGAAAGCGTGAAAAAGGCGATCAAGTACCTGCGTGAGATCTACCGTCACCGCATCGGCAAGACTCGGGTTATCTCGCTCAACAAGTACCAAGAAGACCCGCAAGAGTAAGGCCGACGCGCCTGTTTTTCGCTGCAGTCGCTGCGAAAAACAGGCGCCTCATTCAGACGAGCATTGCTCGCCATTCACTCAGCCAGTTCAGGCTGACCTGGGTGCCGGCCTCTCCCGGTCGGTATTCCGCTGCCAGCCAGCCCTGATACCCACCGTCACGCAAAGCCTTGAGCAACGGCGCGAACTGCAACTCGCCGCTGCCCGGCGCACCACGCCCCGGGTAATCGGCAAACTGCACATGGCCGATACGCCCTGCCAACAACGCGATACCAGTCTGTATATCCAGGCCCTGCCGCGCCATATGGTAGAGGTCGTACTGCGCCGCCAGGTTGGGATGACCCACAGCCTTGAGCAACTCATCCAGTTGCGCCGGGGTGTTGATCAGAAAGCCGGGCATATCCAGCGGGTTGATCGCTTCTACCACCACGCCAATGCCCAATAGCTGAAAAGCTTCGGCGGTCTTGCGCAGGTTGGCGATCAAACAGGCCAACGCCTGCTCAGGCTCAACGCCCTCAGCCAGGCGACCCGGCAACACATTGACCAGCGCTGGCCGCACCATCGCGGCGTAGCTCAAGGCCTGCTGCAACGCTGCAGCAAACTCGGCCTGTCGCGCAGGCACTGCAGCCTGACCTGGCCCGCCGCTCATCAGGTCGCCGGCTGGTAGGTTGATCAGGCGCAGCGGCATACCCGCAGCCTCCAGCGCCTCTTTCAGGCGAACGGCTGGCAGCTCGTAGGGAAACTGGATTTCCACGCCATCAAAGCCTGCTGCAGAGGCAGCCACCACTCGTTCGATAAGCGGCAGCTCAGTAAACAGCAGCGACAAGTTAGCCGCGATCTTCATGACTGTGGCTCTTGAGGCTGCTGCGCACGATACAGCTGCACCAGCGTCGCCGGGTCACGCTCCAGATTGCCCTGGCTGCCGTGTTGGCGCATCAGCTGCGCGGCCAGACCGCTGAGCGGTGTAGCCGAGCCGACCTGCTGCGACAGTTTGACCGCCGTGTCGAGATCCTTGAGCAAAGTGCGCACATGCCATTTAACCGGCTCGAACTGACTCTCGGCCATCTGCGGCGCGAGAATCTGCAGCGGTTTGGAATCGGCAAAACCGCCGGCCAGCGCCGGTGCAATCAAGCTGGCATCAACCCCAGCCTGCTCGGCCAGGGCCACTACTTCGGCGATCACCAACGCGTTACAGGCAACGATCATCTGGTTGCACACTTTGGTTACCTGGCCCGCACCGACATCGCCCATGCGCGTCAGGCGTTGCCCCAGGTGCGCGAGGATCGGCCGCACCCGTTCGATGTCCTCAACCCGCCCTCCGGCCATGATTGCCAGCGTGCCATTGGCCGCACCCGGCGTGCCGCCGGACACGGGCGCATCGACCCAGTGCATGCCGCAACGGGCGTGCAACTCAGCTGCCATCTCACGGGTGGCGGCCGGTTCCAGACTAGAGAAGTCCACCAACACCTGTCCGGGCTTGGCCATTTCCGCGATGCCGCCAGAGCCAAACACCACCTCGCGCACCACCTCGGTATTGGCCAGGCAAAGCATGACGATATCGGCCCGAGCACAGAGCAGCGCCGGGCTTGCCATCACCTGCGCGCCCAACGCTTGCAGTGGCGCGCACTTATCAGGGGAACGGTTCCACACGCTCAGCGGATAGCCAGCGGCCAGCAGCCGCTGGGTCATAGGCAGGCCCATCAGGCCAATACCAGCAAATGCCAAAGCAGGAAGGGAGGTGGACATAGGCAGACTCCGACTCATTGATGGTCGCCATCTTAACCTAGTGGCTGCGGAACCTGTCCCGCCAGTCAACGCCAGAGCAACAGGCCTACAGGCCGTCTTTTTCCAGATGATCGAGGTTGACCGGCTCGCCGCTCTGCGCGCCGAGTTTGGCGCGGATGTCTTCGAACATCAGGTCGTACTCGGCATGGCTGCGCATGATCAGGCTGCTGTTGGTCGGCAAGCCATGCTTGTGCGCCAGGCGCGTGGCCACGCTGGCGAAGTTGAAGGCGGTATCGCGGTGCAGTTCGAAGATTTCCTCAAACGCTTTACCCTCCACCTGACCGTGCATACGCATATGCAACATCGGGCCTTCAGTCGGGTCCTTGCGTACTTCGTAATGCAAGTCGACGCTAAACAGCGGCGCCTCGGCCGTAGCCACGGTATTGGCGCGATGCAAATGTCCGGGTTCAAACATGCTGGCAGTTCCTGCAATCAGTCCATGGTGCTGCCAGCATAGTTACTCTGGATAAAGCGTGATACGCGCGCCAGATCAGTGCAGCGGCGCGCGCTCAATGCGTTCCTGCGCCAGCACCCAGGGCGCCACTACCACCGCCCACAGCTCTGGATCGCGCGTTAGCAGGTCTTCGGCGCGGCTGTCGTCGGCCTTGCTCAAGATACCTGCAGCCAGCCAGGCGGCGACCTTTTCCTGATCGTTCTGCGCCACAGCCTGCGCCACTTCGATCAGATCCTGAGCGCCGTCGACCAGCAGCAAGGCGCCTCGGGCGAAGAAAGGTTGCAGCTCCTGCCAGGTAATAGCTGCAGTTTCACCAAGCAGCTTGGCATAGAGGGTGCTAGGTTGTTCTGTCATGGATTGCCCTGTCATTGGTGACCGCTTTTTTAATCGGCCGCCATGATAGCGTCGACCAGCCCGCTGGCAAATTCGCAACGCTGTTCGCGACGTTGCCAACGGCGATCAAGACACGCCGTTTTTCTATACGTTTATTGCGTTAAAGCGACACCTCAGGGTTTTGCCCCCAGCAAGCCGCTTTTCAAGCCGCAAAGCCGCGCTCTACACTGCACCGGTACAGTTGCCGGGGGGATGACCGGGGGAACAACCCGGTTCTGCAGCTTTGGCCGCCAGAACTACAACAATCAAAACCAATAAGAGTGGAGCACTATGAACAAGGCTACTAAGCAGATTTCCAAACTGTTTGCCGCCATGGCCATGGCTGGCGTTGCCAGCTACTCGGTAGCGGCTGACACCATCAAGATTGGCCTGGCAGGCCCAGTCACCGGCGCCGTCGCGCAATACGGTGAAATGCAGTTCATCGGCGCCAAAATGGCTATCGAGCAGATCAACAAGGCCGGCGGGGTGAACGGCGCAATGCTCGAAGGCGTGGTTTATGACGACGCCTGCGATCCAAAGCAAGCCGTTGCCGTTGCTAACAAAATCGTCAACGACGAAGTTAAATTCGTAGTTGGCCACCTGTGCTCCAGCTCCACCCAGCCAGCGTCCGACATCTACGAAGACGAAGGTATTCTGATGGTCACCGCGGCTTCTACCAGCCCGGATATCACTGCTCGCGGTTACGAGCTGGTGTTCCGCACCATCGGTCTGGACAGCCTGCAAGGCCCAACCGCTGGCAACTTCATCGCTGACCACGTCAAGCCTAAAGCGGTTGCCGTGATCCACGACAAGCAGCAGTACGGTGAAGGGATTGCTACCGCGGTCAAGCAGACCCTGGAAAGCAAAGGCACCAAAGTCGTTATGTTCGAAGGCATCAACGCCGGCGACAAAGACTTCTCCGCAATGATCGCCAAGCTCAAGCAAGCCGGTGTGGACTTCATCTACTACGGTGGCTACCACCCAGAGCTGGGCCTGCTGCTGCGTCAGTCGGCTGAAAAAGGTCTGAGCGCCAAGTTCATGGGCCCAGAAGGCGTAGGCAACAAGGAAATCTCGGCCATCGCTGGCCCAGCTTCCGAAGGCCTGCTGGTTACCCTGCCGAAGTCGTTCGACCAGGACCCACGCAACAAGGCGCTGGTTGATGCGTTCAAAGCCAAAAACGAAGACTCCAGCGGTCCGTTCGTGTTCCCGGCTTACGCCGCGGTACAAGTGATCGCCGAAGGCATCACCAAGGCTGGCGACACCGATACCGCTAAAGTGGCCGCAGCCCTGCGAGCCAACAGCTTCGACACCCCAACTGGCACCCTGGCCTTCGACGAGAAGGGCGATCTGAAAGACTTCAGCTTCGTCGTCTACGAATGGCACCAGGACGGCACCAAGTCCGAAGCCAAGTAAGCTCTTAGCCTGAACCCAAAACCCACTGCTTCGGCAGTGGGTTTTGTTTATTAGAAGAATTCCGGTTGCATGCTGCGCCAAAAGCGCTGCCTTGCGTGACAACCCAGGAGTTAGGCAATGCCTGATCTTTATCACTACCTGCAACAGCTGGTTAACGGTCTGACCGTTGGCAGCACCTATGCCTTGATCGCCATCGGCTACACCATGGTTTACGGCATTATCGGCATGATCAACTTCGCCCACGGCGAGGTTTACATGATTGGCTCGTACGTAGCCTTCATTGTGGTCGCCGGCCTGGCCATGTATGGCCTGGACAGTTTACCCATCGTGATGATTGCGGCCTTTGCCGCCAGCATCATTGTCGCCAGCGCCTATGGCTACAGCATCGAACGGGTCGCCTACCGCCCTCTGCGCGGCGGTAACCGTCTGATTCCTCTGATTTCCGCTATCGGCATGTCGATCTTCCTGCAGAACCAGGTGCTCCTGGCGCAGGACTCCAAGGACAAATCGATCCCCAACCTGCTGCCAGGCAACTTCGTCTTCGGCGAAAGCGCCATGAATGGCGTGGTGATTTCCTATATGCAGGTACTGATCTTCGTCGTCACCTTCTTTGTCATGGTCGGCCTGACGCTGTTTATCTCCCGTTCACGCCTGGGCCGCGCCTGCCGCGCCTGCGCCGAAGACATCAAGATGGCCAACCTGCTGGGCATCAACACCAACAACATCATTGCCCTGACCTTCGTCATCGGCGCTGCACTGGCTGCCATCGCCGCCGTGCTGCTGGGCATGCAATACGGCGTGATCAACCCACACCTGGGCTTCCTCGCCGGGATCAAGGCCTTCACCGCAGCGGTACTCGGCGGTATCGGCAGTATTCCTGGCGCGGTACTCGGCGGCCTGCTGCTGGGCGTGGCCGAAGCCTTTGGCGCCGATATCTTCGGTGACCAGTACAAAGACGTGGTGGCGTTCAGCCTGCTGGTACTGGTGTTGCTGTTCCGCCCAACCGGTATTCTCGGCCGTCCGGAGGTTGAAAAAGTATGAAGACCTCCATTACCCAAAACCTCAGAACCGCGATCTTCAGCGCCTTGCTGGTGCTGGCCGTGGCCTACCCGGTTATCGGTCTGAAGCTCTCCACTGTCGGCATCAAGCTCGAAGTGCAAGGCGCCAGCCCAGCCGTGCTGTGGACCATCTTCGGCTGCTCGATTGCCATGTTCTTCTGGCAACTGTTCCGCAACCACCTGAGCGCCGCCTGGAGCAATGCACCCAAGCTGCCCAGCATGCCGGGCAAAGCCAGCGAGTTCCTCACCCTGCCCTCGACCCAGCGCTGGATTGTTCTCGGCCTGATCGTCGTTGCGCTGGCCTGGCCGTTCTTCGGCTCGCGCGGTGCGGTGGATATCGCCACGCTGATCCTGATCTACGTGATGCTCGGCCTCGGCCTGAACATCGTGGTCGGTCTGGCCGGCCTGCTCGACCTCGGCTACGTGGCCTTCTACGCCGTGGGCGCTTACAGCTACGCGCTGCTGTCGTTCTACTTCGGCCTGAGCTTCTGGATCTGCCTGCCGATTGCCGGCCTGATGGCGGCGTTCTTCGGCTTTATCCTGGGTTTCCCGGTGCTGCGCCTGCGCGGCGACTACCTGGCCATCGTGACCCTGGGTTTTGGCGAGATCATCCGCATCCTGCTGAACAACATGACCTGGCTGACCGGTGGCCCTAACGGCATCGGTTCGATCCCCAAGCCAACGCTGTTCGGCCTGTCGTTCGACCGCAAGGCCGCTGAAGGCATGCAGACCTTCCACGAGTACTTCGGGGTGGCTTACAACTCGATCAACAAGGTGATCTTCCTCTACCTGATCGCCCTGCTGCTGGTGCTCTTGACCCTGTTCGTGATCAACCGCCTGCTGCGCATGCCAATCGGTCGCGCGTGGGAAGCGCTGCGTGAAGACGAAATTGCCTGCCGCGCCCTGGGCATGAACCCAACCGCAATCAAGCTCTCGGCCTTCACTATTGGTGCCTGCTTCGCAGGTTTCGCCGGTAGCTTCTTCGCCGCGCGCCAGGGCTTGGTTAGCCCACAGTCGTTCACCTTTATCGAATCGGCGATCATTCTCGCTATCGTCGTACTGGGCGGTATGGGCTCGCAGCTGGGCATCATTCTTGCGGCCATCGTGATGATTCTGCTGCCGGAGCTGGCACGTGAATTCAACGAATACCGCATGCTGATGTTCGGCGCGCTGATGGTATTGATGATGATTTGGCGTCCGCAGGGCCTGCTGCCCATGCAACGTCCGCACCTGGAGCTGAAGCAATGAGCCGCCCGATCCTGGAAGTAAGCGGCCTGTCCATGCGCTTCGGCGGCCTGCTGGCCGTCAACGGGGTGAACCTGCAGGTCAAGGAAAAACAGGTTGTGTCGATGATCGGCCCGAACGGCGCCGGCAAGACCACCGTATTCAACTGCCTGACCGGCTTCTATCAGCCTACCAGCGGCAGCATCCGCCTCAATGGCGAGCAGATCGAAGGCCTGCCCGGCCACAAGATCGCCCGCAAAGGCGTGGTGCGCACGTTCCAGAACGTGCGTCTGTTCAAGGACATGACGGCGGTGGAAAACCTGCTGGTCGCTCAGCACCGCCACCTCAACACCAACTACCTGGCGGGCCTGCTGAAGACCCCGGCGTTTCGCAAGAGCGAACGCGAAGCCATGGAGTTTGCCGCGCACTGGCTGGAGCAGGTCAACCTGACTGAGTTTGCCAACCGTACGGCCGGCACCCTGGCCTACGGTCAGCAACGTCGCCTGGAAATCGCCCGCTGCATGATGACCCGCCCGAGCATCCTGATGCTCGACGAGCCAGCCGCTGGCCTCAACCCGCGCGAGACCGACGACCTCAAGGCGCTGATCCGCGTGCTCAGCGACCAGCACAACGTCACCGTGCTGCTGATTGAGCACGACATGAAGCTGGTCATGAGCATTTCCGACCACATCTACGTGATCAACCAGGGCACGCCCCTGGCGGACGGCACGCCGGAACAGATCCGCGCCAACCCGGACGTGATCAAAGCCTACCTGGGGGAAGCGTGATGCTGTATTTCGAGAACGTTTCCACCTTCTACGGCAAGATCCAGGCGCTGCATGACGTCAACGTCGAAGTCCGTCAGGGTGAGATTGTCACCCTGATCGGCGCCAACGGTGCCGGCAAGTCGACCCTGCTGATGACCCTCTGTGGCTCGCCCCAGGCGAGCAGTGGCAGCATCCGCTACCAGGGTGAAGAGCTGATCGGCCAGGACACTCCGAGCATCATGCGCAAGAGCATTGCCGTGGTGCCGGAAGGCCGCCGGGTATTTTCCCGCCTGACCGTGGAAGAAAATCTGGTGATGGGCGGCTTCTTCGGCAGCAAGGCCGACAATCAGGAACAGCTGGACAAGGTCCTGCACCTGTTCCCGCGCCTGAAGGAACGCTTTGCCCAGCGCGCCGGCACCATGTCCGGCGGTGAGCAGCAGATGCTCGCCATCGGCCGCGCGCTGATGAGCAAGCCCAAACTGCTGCTGCTCGACGAGCCGTCGCTGGGCCTGGCACCGATCATCATCCAGCAGATCTTCGACATCATCGAACAGCTGCGCAAGGACGGTGTAACGGTGTTCCTGGTCGAGCAGAACGCCAACCAGGCGCTCAAGCTGGCCGACCGTGGTTATGTCCTGGAGAACGGCCGGATCGTCATGCAAGGCAGCGGTGAACAACTGCTGAACGATCCAAAGGTACGCGACGCCTATCTGGGCGGTTAAGCGCTACCTCGCTGAAAAACCGCTCTTCGGAGCGGTTTTTTATTGCCGAAGACAAAGCCAACCCTGCCTGCCTGTCTCTGCCTCAATACTGACAACAGCTTTTATCGCCGCCGTTCGCCCGATGTTCCGTGCACCGGGGGCCTGTCCGGTTACAATGACGGCCCTTTTTTTGCCGATGACCGCTTTTATGACTGACCCCATTCGCCTGTCCAAACGCCTGATCGAAGTGATTGGCTGTTCGCGCCGCGAGGCCGAACTCTACATCGAAGGCGGCTGGGTCACGGTGGATGGTGTGGTCGTAGAGGAGCCCCAGTTCAAAGTCGCTGAACAGCGCGTGGAACTGCTGCCCAATGCCGTCCTGGCGCCGATCGAGCCAGTCACCTTGCTTCTGAATGTGCCCAATGGGCATAACCCGGAACGCGCAGTGGAAGGCATCAGCTCGGCCAATCACTGGCCGGAAGACAGTTCCGGGATTCGCCCGTTAAAAGGCCATTTCGCCCGTCTGATCAACTGTGCACCGCTGCAAGCTGGCGCAGATGGCCTGCATGTACTGACCCAGGATTGGCGCATCGAGCGCAAGCTCAAGGAAGACCTGAGCAAACTGGAGCAGGAATATGTGGTCGAAGTCGTCGGCACCCTGAGTGCAAGTCAGCTCAAACGCCTGGCACACGGCCTGACTTTTAATGGCGTGGCCTTGCCACCCTGCAAGGTCAGCTGGCAGAACGAAACCCGCCTACGCTTCGCTTTGAAGAACCCGCTGCCCGGACAGATCGTGTTCATGTGCAACAGCGTCGACCTCAAAGTGCTGGGTATGAAGCGCATCCGTATCGGCGGTGTGTCGATGGCCAAGGTTCAGCCTGGGCAATGGCGCTACCTGGCCGGCAAAGAACGCTTCTAATCATTTTTTAACGGCTGCTTTGAGCCGCCGCCTTTTCAGGACCTTTCCATGCTTAACAACGACGTACTGCGCAGCCTGCGCTACACCCTCGACATCAGCGACGCGCAGATGGTCGACATCATTAAGCTCAGCGGCAAACAGGTTGCTCCCAGCGACCTCGCGGCCATGCTCAAGAAGGAAGACGAAGAAGGCTTTACCCCATGCGACGACGAGCTGATGGCACATTTCCTCGATGGTCTGGTGTTCTTCAAGCGCGGCAAGGATGACAGCCGCCCCGCTCAGCCACTGGAGCTGCCCGTCACCAACAACATGGTGTTGAAGAAACTGCGCGTGGCCTTCGAGCTGAAGGAAGACGACATGCACACGATCATGAACAGCGTCGACTGCCCGGTTTCCAAGCCGGAGATGAGTGCGCTGTTCCGCAAGTTCGGCCACAGCAACTACCGCACCTGCGGCGATCAGTTTCTGCGCAACTTCCTTAAGGGCCTGACCCTGCGCGTTCGCGGCTGAGTCCCAACGCCTCGCTGCCATGCCCGCCCGCATGGCAGCGTATTTCCACAGGCAATGATGACTGCCATGGCGCGGTCAGATGATTAGGGTAGTGGCACTCATCCGTTAAAAGGATTCGCCATGCACCCCTACTTCAGCCTGCAAGGCCGCACCGCCCTGGTTACCGGTGGCACCCGCGGCATCGGCAAAATGATCGCCAAAGCCTTTGTCGAAGCCGGCGCCACGGTCTACGTCTGCGCGCGTGACGGCGAAGCCTGCGCGCAAACCGCTGCCGAACTATCGGCCTTTGGCACCTGCCACGGCATCGCCGCCAACCTAGCGAGCGAGGAAGGTGTGCACGTGTTGGCTGAGCAGTTGGCCGGCAAGATCAACAGCCTGGATATTCTGGTTAACAACGCCGGCACCACCTGGGGCGCGCCGCTAGAAAGCTATCCGGCCAAGGGCTGGGAAAAGGTCATGCAACTCAACGTGACCTCGGTGTTCAGCTGCATCCAGCAATTGCTGCCGCTGCTGCGCAAGGCAGGCAGCGCGGCTAATCCGGCGCGAGTGATCAATATTGGCTCGGTCGCCGGCATTACCTCCCACGGCGAAGACGCCTACGCCTATGGCCCGAGCAAGGCGGCGCTGCATCAGCTGTCTCGCATGCTCGCCCGCGAGCTGGTCGGCCAACATATCAACGTCAACGTAATCGCGCCGGGGCGCTTCCCGAGCAAGATGACTCAGCATATCGCCACTGATGAGGCCGCCATGGCCGAAGACACCGCACTGATCCCGATGCAGCGCTGGGGCCGTGAAGAGGAAATGGCCGCTCTGGCGATCAGCCTGGCCAGCACGGCCGGGGCCTACATGACCGGCGCGATCATCCCCATCGACGGCGGTTTTCACCTCTAGTCAGGTACTATGGCGGCGTTTTCACTCGATCACACCGCCATGCCCTACTCCGTTTCCCCCATCGGTTTTGTCCGCTCCTGCTTCAAGGAGAAGTTCGCCATTCCCCGTCAGCCGCAATTGGCCCCGGCTGCCCGTGGCGTGCTGGAGCTGGTCACGCCCTTCGATAACGGCGATGCAGTGCAGGGATTGGAGCAGGTCAGCCATGTCTGGCTGCTGTTTCTGTTTCACCAGTCGCTGGAAGACAAGCCGCGGCTCAAGGTGCGCCCGCCGCGCCTGGGCGGCAATCAATCGGTCGGCGTATTCAGCACCCGCGCCACCCACCGGCCCAATGGCATCGGCCAGTCGGTGGTCAAACTGGACAAGGTCGAAGCCGGCAAACTGTGGCTGTCCGGCATCGACCTGCTCGACGGCACCCCGGTGCTGGATATCAAACCCTACGTGCCCTATGCCGACAGCATCGCCGGAGCCTACAACCGCATCGCGAACAGCGCGCCGGCACTGATCGACGTCGGCTGGCAGGACAGTGCACTGATCCAGGCAAACGAACATGGGCAGCGCCTGAATGAACCGCTGGTCGAGTTGATCGAACAATGCCTGGCCCAGGACCCGCGCCCGGCCTACCAGCAGCCCAGCCCAGAGCGCCGTTATGGCGCGTGCTTCTGGGATGTCGATGTGCACTGGCACTACCCGCAGCCTGGCAGCATCTGCGTGCTGGAAGTCGTGCCTGCCGGCTGATCTAGTTCACCTCACCCCGTTCGCGCAGATAGGCCAAGCAGCTATTTTGTCCTATATTTACTAAATAAATGTATACAAAAAAGGATGCTCACCATGCTCGAACGCCCCGGTCGCCTTAATGGCTTGCGCCATATCGCCCTGCTGGTCCCCAACCTGGAGGCCTGCGAACGCTTCTACGTGGATATTCTCGGCATGCAGGTGCTGCACCGCGCCAATCCAGACCTGGTCTACCTGACCTGTGGTAATGACAACCTGTCCCTGGGTCGCGCTTCTGTGCCCAGCAGCGGCGAGCAGGCAGTGGATCACTACGGCTTATCGTCGACAGCATCGATGAGCTGCACGCCTGGTACGCCTACTTCAAGGCACATGGCGTGACCCTGCTTGACCGCCCTTTCGCCCATGGCGACGGCGCGCACAGCTTCCACTTGCTCGACCCCGCCGGTAACAAGGTGCAGCCGATCTACCATCCGGCGGTCTCCGGGCAGCGCTTCAGCCAGGCACAATAGCAGGGAATACGCCGTCGAAACGGCGTTCTACACTGAGTAGACACCCGTCAGCAGTGATCGGCAAAGCCCAGCAGGCGACAAACAGACGTGCACTGTTCAACGCCTTGCGGGTATGGTGAGTGCAAGGGGCATGCTGCCAAAGCGCCAGTAAGCGGCCCGATAAACCGTCATCACACATCGACACACTGTGAACGCATGAAAGCCAGCACCTACGCGCCGACCGAAAACCTTGTCGATCTGCTGCTCGACGCCATCTGCGTGGTCGACAAACGCGGCCGCTTTGTTTTTGTCAGTGCGGCCTGCCAGCGCATTTTCGGCTACAGCGCAGAAGAAATGATCGGCCAGGTGATGATCGAAATGGTCCACCCCGAAGACCGCGCCAAAACCCTGCTGGCGGCGAAGGAAGTAATGGCCGGGGTGCATAAACCACAGTTTGAAAACCGTTACCTGCGCAAGGATGGCAGTAGCGTGCATATCCTCTGGTCTGCACGCTGGTCGGAAGATGATCAGGTGCGCATCGCCGTGGCCCACGACATCACCGAGCGTAAGCGCAGCGAAGCCCTGCAGACCGCGCTGTATGGCATTTCCGAAGCTGCTCATTCGGCCAAGGACCTGCTTGGCCTCTTTCAGCAGGTGCATCAGATTATTGGCGAACTGTTGCCAACCCTGAGCTTTTCCGTCGCCCTGTATGACGAACAAAATGACGAATTGAGCTTCCCCTACCCTGCCGAACCCCTTCCCAGTCCGCTGACTGATTCGCCGCTGAATGCCGTCACGTTGAGTGCCCAGGTCATTCGCAGCGGCAACACTTTGCTGTTGCCCAATGCCAGCCAGCCGCAACCTGAATCGCCACACAGCTGGCTGGGCGTACCGCTGCACTCACACAGAGGCATCATCGGCGCACTGCTGGTGCAAAGCAGCGCCTCCACCCGCTACAGCGAACGTGATCAGGAATTACTGCAATTCGTCTCGACCCAAGTGGCTGCGGCCATTGAGCGCCAGCAAATGCTCAGCCGGCTGCAGTTTATGGCGCAGTACGACCAGCTCACCCGACTGCCCAATCGCGAACTCCTGCGCGACCGCCTTCACACGGCCTTGGCCCGCGCACGTCGCGAGCAGTCGCAGGTCGCGCTGCTGTTCCTCGACCTGGACAAGTTCAAGCAGGTCAACGACAGCTTCGGTCATGCTGCAGGCGATCAACTGCTGCAAGGCGTCGCTCAACGTATCCAGCTGTGCCTGCGCGAGTCCGATACGGTGGCACGCTTTGCCGGGGACGAGTTCGTCGTGCTGTTAGAAGACTTTCACTCGACCGATCACGCCAGCGTGGTAGCCGAGAAAATCCGCCAGAGCCTCAATCAACCCTTTGAGGTGTGTGGCCAGAGCCAGACCGTCCTGCCCAGCATCGGCATCGCCCTGTACCCCCAGCACGCCCAAGACGAGCAGCAACTGCTGCAACATGCCGACAACGCCATGTACCAAGCCAAGCAGAAAGGCGGCAACCGTGCGCACAGCGCCTTAGCGCTGGAATAGCGCGCATAAAAAAGCCCGCCATGAGCGGGCTTTTGATAACGGCAGGCTTACTTCTCGACGAAGGCACGCTCAATCAGGTAATCACCCGGCTCACGCATACGTGGCGAAACGGTCAGGCCGAACTCGTTGAGCACTTCGCTGGTTTCATCCAGCATGCTCGGGCTGCCGCAGATCATCGCGCGGTCGTCCTGAGGATTGATCGGCGGCAGGCCAATGTCTTGGAACAGCTTGCCACTGCGCATCAGGTCGGTCAGACGTCCCTGGTTCTCGAACGGTTCACGGGTCACCGTCGGGTAGTAGATCAGCTTGTCCTTCAGCGCATCACCGAAGAACTCATTCTTCGGCAGGTGCTCGGTGATGAATTCACGGTAGGCCACTTCATTCACATAGCGCACGCCGTGAACCAGAATCACCTTCTCGAAACGCTCATAGGTTTCCGGGTCCTGAATAACACTCATAAACGGTGCCAAGCCAGTGCCCGTGCTGAGCAGGTACAGGTGCTTGCCCGGCTTGAGGTCATCCAGTACCAGGGTCCCGGTGGGTTTCTTGCTGATGATGATCTCATCGCCTTCCTTGAGGTGCTGCAACTGCGAGGTCAGCGGGCCATCCGGCACCTTGATACTGAAGAACTCCAGATGCTCTTCCCAGTTCGGGCTGGCAATCGAATAGGCGCGCATCAGCGGACGGCCGGTTTCCTGCTGCAAGCCGATCATCACGAACTGACCATTCTCGAAACGCAGACCCGGATCACGGGTGCACTTGAAGCTGAACAGCGTGTCGTTCCAATGGTGAACGCTAAGAATGCGCTCGGCGTTAAGATTGCTCATGTTCGGAGCTCCGCAAAGGTAATGTCGCCTGCGCGCCTGTGCGCAATTGCACGGCATTATAATGAGCGGCAGAATATCTGTTAACTTGATTATCAAGATATAGGTTATCGGTTATATAGATATGCGATTTACCCTCAGACAATTGCAAGTCTTCGTCGCCGTGGCTCAGCATGAAAGCGTGTCGCGCGCGGCCGATTCCCTGGCCCTGTCGCAATCAGCCACCAGTACTTCGCTCAGCGAACTGGAGCGTCAGTCCGACTGCCAGCTGTTCGACCGCGCCGGTAAGCGCCTGGGCCTCAACGCACTGGGCCTGCAACTGCTGCCACAAGCAGTCGCATTCCTCGATCAGGCCAAAGAAATCGAACGCCTGCTGGGCGGCAAGAGCGGCTACGGCTCGCTGAATGTTGGCGCCACGCTCACCGTCGGCAACTACCTGGCCACCCTGCTGATCGGCAGTTTTATGCAGCGCCACCCGGAGTGCCGGGTCAAGCTGCAGGTACACAACACCGCCTATGTGGTGCAACAGATTGCCCACTACGAACTAGATATGGGCATGATCGAAGGTGACTGCCAGCACCCGGATATCGAGGTGCAGCCCTGGGTTGAAGATGAGCTGGTGGTGTTCTGCGCGCCGCAACATGCGCTGGCGCAGCGCGGTGAAGCGAGCCTCGACGAGCTAACGCGCGAGGCGTGGATTCTGCGTGAACAAGGCTCCGGTACGCGCCTGACCTTTGACCAAGCCATGCGCCATCACCCCAGCAGCCTGAATATTCGCCTTGAGCTGGAACACACCGAGGCGATCAAACGTGCGGTGGAATCAGGCCTAGGGATTGGCTGCATTTCCCGCCTGGCACTGCGCGATGCCTTTCGCCGCGGCAGCCTGGTGGCGGTGGAAACCCCCGAGCTGGATCTACGCCGACAGTTCTACTTTATCTGGCACAAACAGAAGTACCAGACCGCCGCCATGCGTGAGTTCATCGAGCTGTGCCGCGCCCTGACCGCCGGCGTGACGCGCAGCGACCAGATCGTCCTGCCGACTATTGCCTGAAAGGCGGATTAACCGAGCAGGATAATCGCCCACACCAAGGCAATCAGGCTGAGGGCGGTGAACTGCGCGGCACTGCCCATGTCCTTGGCATTCTTCGACAGCGGGTGCAGCTCCAGGGATATACGGTCGATGGCCGCCTCCACTGCCGAGTTAAGCAGTTCGATGATCAGCGCCAGCAGACACACCGCGACCATCAAGGCGCGTTCAACGCGGCTGACATCCAGGTAGAACGCCAAAGGCACAAGTATCAGGTTGATCAACAACAGCTGGCGAAACGCGGCTTCACCGGTAAAAGCGGCGCGCAGGCCGGCCAGCGAGTAACCAGTGGCATTGAGTACACGTTTAAGGCCGGTCTGGCCTTTGAATGGAGACATTGAGGGTCATCACAACGAGAGGAGGAAAACAGCGCGGCAAGCCTGCCAGGCAAAGATTAACGGACGCTTAACCGTCCGTTTGTGAAGGAATCGACTCCAGCTGTTGCAGCAGCAAGGCCGCTTGAGTCCGAGTACGCACTCCCAGTTTACGGAAGATCGCCGTCACATGGGCCTTCACCGTGGCCTCAGACACGTTGAGTTCATAGGCGATCTGCTTATTCAGCAAGCCATCACAGACCATGGTCAGCACCCGGAACTGCTGCGGCGTCAGGCTGGCCAGCCCTGCACTGGCGGCTTTGGCTTCAGCCGACAAGGCAATCGCTTCCTGAGTCTGCTGTGGCCACCAGACCTCGCCATCCAACACCAGACGTACTGCCTGCTGGATCGTCTCCAGCGGGCTGGATTTGGGGATAAAGCCACTGGCGCCGAACTCCCGCGAGCGCGCGACTATGGACGGCTCTTCCTGAGCGGAGATCATCACCACCGGAATATGCGGGTACTGCCCTCGGAGCAACACCAAGCCTGAGAAGCCATAAGCGCCGGGCATATTGAGATCAAGCAGAACCAGGTCCCAGTCGGTCTTCTGTGCCAGGCAGGCTTCCAACTCGGCAATGCTGGCGGCTTCGACCAGCCGTACATCGGGCCCCAACCCCAGGGTTAACGCTTGTTGCAAGGCACTGCGAAACAGGGGGTGATCGTCGGCAATGAGGATTTCAAAAGCGGCCATGGTAAATCCTGTTTTTGTTATGTGGGTACCCGCCAGGGTACTGTCCAGGGCACGGTGAACAATGCGCCAGGCCACAGGGTTGCGGCGCAACCAAGCCTGAAAACGCAGAAAAGCGACCAAGCATGCCCAGCACTGACGGGGTGGTCAAGCACGACGCTTTGCGGCACAGTTCGCAGCTTTGCCGACGAGAGCCTGAAATGCGAAGCCACGCCCTGCGCGCCGACCTGTTAATGCTGCTGACTGCCATGATCTGGGGCTCGGCGTTTGTAGCTCAGCGCCTGGGCATGGACTCCGTAGGCCCGTTTCTCTACAGCGGCCTGCGTTTTGGCTTGGCAGCACTGATTCTGCTGCCAGTACTACGCCTGCTGGAAGGTCGCAGCAACAGCGCGACAGTCGCACCACTGAACCGCCAGCTGCTGCGTGGCGGCGTGCTGATGGGCTTGGCCCTAGCTTTGGGGATCAACCTGCAGCAGGTTGGCCTGCTGTTTACCAGCGTGACCAACTCCGGTTTCATCACTGGGTTGTACGTGATCATCGTGCCGCTGCTAGGGCTGTTTATTGGCCATAAAACCGGCCTGGGTATCTGGTTGGGCGCCTGCCTGGCAGTGGTCGGCATGTTCCTGCTCAGCGTCGGCGAGGGCTTTACCGTGGCCTCCGGCGATTGGCTGCAACTGGCCGGGGCGTTCGTGTGGGGTGTGCATGTACTGCTGGTGGGCTTCTTTGCCGGGCGCCATGACCCGCTGCGCCTGGCGCTGGTGCAGTTCATCACCTGCGCGGTAATCAGCCTGGTGCTGGCAGTAATCTTCGAGGAAATTCAGCTGGACGCGATCATCGCCGCGGGACCGGCGATTCTCTACGGCGGCATCTTCGGCGTAGCCATCGGTTTTACTTTACAGGTGGTGGCGCAGAAAGACGCCATCGCCTCGCATGCGGCCATTATCCTCTCACTGGAAGCGGTATTTGCCGCCATCGCCGGGGCCTGGCTACTCGGTGAATCACTGGAACTGCGTGGCTACTTCGGCTGCGCACTGATGTTTGCCGGCATGCTGTTGGCGCAGTTGTGGCCCAAGAAGCTGGCCCACTAGCCGCTAGAGAAACGCGCGCAGGCGTTCGTGCAACGGATCATCCAATGGCACCGCACGCGGTGCCTTGGCAGCCAGGTAGTGCTGACTAAAAACATCCAGGTAAGCATTCAAACCATCCGCCGCGCGCTGGTCGCCTGCCAACTCCAGGCACAGTGCCGCGACCTCGGCCGTGCAGAAATGGTCATCGCGCTTGGAGCGTCGCAGCTTGTAGCGTGACAGCTGCTCAGCCTGCAGGCTGAGTACGGGTAGGCTATCGAGGTAGGGGCTTTTGCGAAACATCTTGCGCGCCTCGCTCCAAGTGGCATCCAGCAGCACAAACAAAGGCCGCTTACCGGGCGCGGGTTGAACTTCGCTGACCACCCGTTCGGCGGCCACGTATTCACCCGGAAACACCAGATAAGGCTGCCACTGCGGATCGTTCAGCAACGCCGGCAACTCGGCATCAACCTCGACACGTGACCAGCCGAATGCCGACGTATCAGCCAGCACATCGGCAATCAGCCAGCCGGTATTGCTCGGTTTGAGCGCCTCGACATCGTGCATCAACAGACATACCGCTGACGTAGCGGCAATGCGCGGACGCCAGGCACACAGGCAATGGGTCATAACCAAACGGCACTCGTCACAACGCACTGAGCGGCTACCACGGGCCAAAAAAGGTTTAGCACTGCGGGCAATCCGCGCAGCGCGTAAACGCGAGACGGCGTGGCTCATCAGGCGTACACCTGACAGATAAGAAGAAACGGCATAAGTCATCCTGGGGTCAGCAAGCGCGGCAGTCTATCAAAGCCCGCTCAGGCGTATTCAACCGTGCGTCTTACGTGACCTACCGTGGTAACTGCGTAAGTGTCGGCAGACGAGTAAGATAGGCGCCACTGAACCTCTGCCCGGCAACGCCGGTCAGAAGGTGCGAATCGACTTTGGAGAACCCCATGCTGCGTTTGATCAGCCTGACCCTGGCAGTGAGTCTGCCCCTGTTTGCCCATGCCGCTACCCTGAAAGACTTTGAGCTGAGCAAAACCCTGGAAAAAGTCGCGCGCGAGAGCAGCGTAGGCACGCCACGAGCAATCAATGAAGACATTCTTGATCAAGGTTATACCGTTGATGGCAGTGAGCTGGTCAACCACCTCAGCGTACGCAGCGAGCATGCGGCACAAATGCGTGGCAACCCGGATGTGGTTCGCGCACAACTGGCTAACAGCGTGTGCCGCAACACCGGGTATCGCCAGTTATTGGCCCGCGGCGCGGCGCTGCGTTATGAATTCAGCGAATACAAAAGCAACCGCCCAGTGACCACCGAGCGTTTCAGCAAAGCCGACTGCGGTCTTTAATCCTCAGCTATCCGTTTGCTCCGCGCGCCGCTGCTCATCATCGGCGCGCAGATCGGCTAACAAGGCATGCATATAGCGCGAACGCCTGACGCCGCCCTCAAGACGATGCAAACACTCTTCTTCCAGGCTTATCTGGTTCTGCTGTGCTGCCTGCTGTAACAAGCGGTACAAATCGGCATCAAGATCCAAAGTCAATTTAGGCATACCTGCCCCTCCTTTTCCCACACCCACTGGCCTGCACTAACGCAGACAGTGTGGTTCTCCCCGCCCTTGCACGGCAGCTTGCTCCTCGGCACTGAGCAAATCGCCAAGCGGTTTTTCCAGCAACGCGGCAGCGGCCTCCAGCACATGCGCCCAGCTCGCCTGGTTGGCGAACAACATACCGGCTTCATCCAGGGTGCCACCTCGATTACGGTAGCCCAGCACCCGACTGTGTCGAGCCTCACCCAGCAGCGGCCACAGATGCCCACGGGCAACTTCCGGGCGCATATGGGTGAGCAGCACACGCTTTATGCTGGCAGCCGGGAATAACCGCTCTACCCGCTCGGCATCGACAATCACCGCCTGTTCCCAGGTATCGCGAGCAGCACGAAAACGCCCCGGCTCTTGCAAGTAAACCAGACGCCAGGCGCACCCGGCCGCGCTCAGACGAACGGCCGCGCGCTGCATTTCCGCCAACTGATAACTGCCGGTGGCGATCAGCAGCAATGGCTGCTCGCCTTGCTTCTCAGCCAGCACAACAGCGCCATCCTGCGCCAGCTGCTCGGCCTGTTCGCGAGTGAATACACAAGGCCGCTCACGTTTGGCTATCACCATGCAGGCGATCTGACCACGCGCCTGATAGATGTCTGGCAGCAGCGCCAATACCGAATTGTGATCGGCTGGAAAGATCACCCGCACCATATCGCTCATCTCACCGAGCAACGCCTCACAGAAGGTGGTGTCCTGGTGCGATTGCTGATTCTTGCCGTTCTCCCAGGTGTGCGATGTAGCCACCAGCGGCCAGCCAAGCCAGCCTGCCGGCCGGCCGGCCTCTTTCTGCTGACGGGCAAAAATGATCCGCTGACGTACTGCGCCAAGCATCTTCACGCAGAACGCCTCATAGCTCGCCACCAGATTCAGACCACCCTGGTTGGCCAGGCAGGCAGACACCACGGCTTCTTCATTGAGCGCAGTGATGATGGCGCCATCCAGCGCTTCCTGTTCGCTCTCCGGCGCGGTCACCCGGTGCTTGAGCGCCTTGAGGACGCCACCCAGACGATTGCTGGCCAGCTCATCGGGGTTACCAACACGCGGACGCAACTGCGGATTGGCCTGCACCAGATCGACAAAGAAACGATCCAGGGCCAGCATCGGCGAGCAGGCGCCGTCCTGATACTGCAACTCAGGCAGTTTTGGCAGCGCTGGATGACGCAGCGCCAGCGGGTTATCGCGCTCCAGCGGGCGGGAGCCTCGATCCGCAAACAGTGCGCAGGCGGCGCTCAGCTCTTCCGGCGCGACCCAAAGCTGCGTCGCATGCTGATTGAACAGCTCGCGGGACACCCCATCGGTGTGCGGGTTGGCCGGCAACGGCAGGTTGTGCGCCGCATTGCTGCCAGCGCCATAGAAGCCGAAGCCCTTGAGCGTTTCGGCAATGCCATAGGGAATCGGCAGCGGATAGTTCAACACACCATCGTGCAACTCCTGCACGCGGTGCCCCATACGCTGCTCCATGTCCCACAACGCGCAGACAAAAGCCGCCGGGTCGCGGCCATCGAAACTCACGGGATCAAAGCCGCAATGACGCAGGTGCTCACGGAAGTTATCCAGCCCGGCGGGCGTCGCCAGCTCGGTGCGTTGCTCGATGCGCCGACCATTGGCAATCATCAGCGGCAACGCCACGCCGCAGTCCTCGGCGCGCCACCAGCGTGGCATCCAGTCACTACCGCGTTGCTCTTCGGCCGCACCATCGGAGAGGAAGGCCACCAGCTTCTCGCCGGGTAACGGCAGATGAGCATATTGCAGCTCGGCAAAGCCCAGATAGCCGCCTTCGGCAATACCACCTGCCGTATGCGGATTGACGTGGCTGCCCAGCGGCGCGCTGACCTGGCCGGCGGCGTTCTGCGCATAGCTGTAGAAGTCCGCCACCAACTGGCTCATCCCGGCCTCGTCACAGGGGTAACGCTCGGCCTGTTCCGGGTGCTGATTGGCCGTTAGCAGGTTGAGCGCCTCGATGGCTGCCACACAGTGGCCCTGGCCCATCAGCCAGCCACGGGTTTCCCCGGTCAGGTTATTCAACGCCAGGTAACCGGCATAGGCCGGCACCATATTCAGCGCACCTCCGGTATGCCCTTCGGGCGACACCTTGAAGTCCTCTGCAGCCAACGCCTCGCCATCGAGGCGCACGCGCTGGGCATAGGTCATATGCACCACCAGCCAAAGCCCTGCGGCCGTCAGCCGATCCAGCGCGTGAAAGTGGCGGTAGACGCTCGGCAGATCCGCCTGCACACCGGCCTGCACCAACTGGTGGGCCATGCGGTAGACCGCGGCAAAGGTCTGCGGACTGTGCTGCAAAGGACCATAACCGCGCTGCCAGGCGGCGAAGGTTGGCTCAAGACGGGCATGCTCGGCCAACTCGCTGGCGCTGGGAAATAGCTGGATCATATGCGGCTCCGATAGTTTTAATCAGCTTAGAGCGCGGGATACAGGCAGATGCTGACCTGTATCAAAACCCCCGGTTACCTGATGGGACAGCCTTAAGCGCCACCCATTCAACTTGTTCAAGGATTAGCCATGGCCCTGCTCAACTTCCTCGGCGCAATTCAACAAGTCACCGGTTCCTGCTACCTGATCGAAAGCCGCGACGGGGCACGGGTATTACTCGACTGCGGCATGCGTCAGGGCCGCCGCGAAGAGGAAGACGGCAACCGCGCGCCGTTTGCCTTTGACCCGCACAGCCTAGACGCCGTGGTGATTTCTCATGCGCACATCGACCACACCGGCCTGCTGCCGAAACTCACGGCAGCCGGCTATCGCGGACCGATCTTCGCCACTGATGCGACCTGTGAGCTGATGGAGTTGATGCTGCTCGACGCAGCCTTTCTTCAGGAGAAAGACGCGGAGTGGGAAAACAAATGGCGCGCGCGGATGGGCAAGGCGCCAATCAGCCCGCTCTACACCACCGCCGACGCCGAACAGGCGCTGAGCCAACGCCGGCCAATGATTTATGGCGAAAGCCGCGAAGTGGCCAAGGGTGTGCAGGTCACCTTTCACGATGCCGGGCATATCCTCGGCTCGGCGATTGTCGAACTCGAAGTGCAGGACCATCACCTGACCCGCCGCTTGGTGTTCTCCGGCGACCTGGGCAATACCTGTTCACCCTTGATGCAAGACTCCAGCACGCTAAACAAAGCCGATGTGGTGCTGCTGGAATCGACCTACGGCGATCGCGATCACCGCTGCAGCGAGGACACCCTGGAAGAACTGGCGGAGATTCTGCAGCAGGCCCATCGCGATGACGGCAACGTCCTGATCCCCTCCTTCGCCGTCGGTCGTACCCAGGACCTGATCTACTACCTTGGGCGCTTCTACCACGAAGGGCGACTGCCGCAGCAGGCGGTGTTTCTCGACAGCCCCATGGCAATCCGCGCCAACGCCATCTACTCGCGTTTTCAGGACCAGTTTGCCGCCGAAGACCGCGCCGCCTTTCAGGCCCGCGGCAGCAAACGCATCGAAGACTGGCTACCGATCCTGCGCTGCACGCCGAGCCCGGAAGAATCGATGGCGATCAACCGGATACAGAGCGGCGCAATCATCATCGCCGGCAGCGGTATGTGCACCGGCGGGCGCATTGTCCATCACTTCAAGCACAACCTCTGGCGCGAGAATTGCCACCTGATCTTTCCCGGTTTCCAGGCCAAGGGTACGCTGGGACGCAGCATTGTCGATGGTGCGCAGAACGTGAAAATCCTCCATCAGCGCATCGCGGTAAAAGCCAAGGTGCATACCCTCGGCGGCTTCTCCGCGCATGCCGGGCAATCACAGCTGCTCGACTGGGTCAGCCACTTCGAGCACCACCCCGAGCTGTACCTGGTGCATGGCGAGCTGGAGAAGATGCAGGCCCTGCAACTGGCCTTGCGCGAGCGTCTGAACTGGATCGCCAACATCCCTGAACCAGGCGAGCAAATCGCCCTCTGATGCAGTCCTGGCATGGGCTGTCGGTTGTCACACATGGGCATGCGTCGCACAATCCCTCAGCCAGCAGCCATACTCAGGACAAGGCCGACGCAGCAAGAGGCTGCTCGGCCGGCAACCAGAAGGAGAAGTTGTATGCCCGATGAATCGGACGATTTTCTGTCCCGGCATTTTCAGACCAGTGGCGTCGACCTGACCACCCGAGTGGAAGAACTGGGCATCCTCGCCGCACCGCCCGACAGCCCCAACACCAAGCTCTACCAGGCCATGCTCGGCACGGTTGTGCGCATGGCGCAGGCTGATCGCAACCGCTGGGATGCCAAGATCATGCTGCAGACCCTACGCGAAATGGAGCATGCCTTCAGCACACTGGAACAGTTCAAACGGCGGCGCAAAGTGACCGTCTTCGGCTCGGCGCGCACCCCGTCCAGCCACCCGGTTTACCGTCTGGCCCGGGACCTGGGCGCTACCCTGGCCAAGCACAACCTGATGGTCATTACCGGCGCCGGTGGCGGCATTATGGCGGCCGCCCATGAAGGTGCCGGGCTGGAAAACAGCCTGGGCTTCAATATCACCCTGCCCTTCGAACAAGGCGCCAATGCCACTGTGCAAGGCAGCAACAACCTGTTGTCGTTCCACTTCTTCTTTCTGCGCAAACTGTTCTTCGTCAAGGAGGCCGACGGCCTAGTGCTCTGCCCCGGTGGTTTCGGCACCCTGGACGAAGCACTGGAAGTGCTGACCCTGATCCAGACCGGGAAAAGCCCACTAGTACCCGTGGTGCTGCTCGACCAACCTGGCGGCACCTTCTGGACCAGCGCCCTGACGTTTTTGCAGGAACAACTGCAGGACAACGGCTATATCCTGCCCAGCGATATGCGCCTGATGCGCCTGGTGCACAGCGCCGAAGAAGCAGCCGAGGAAATCGCCCAGTTCTACCGCAACTATCACTCCAGCCGCTGGCTCAAGGAACGCTATGTGATCCGCCTCAACCACGCGTTGAGCGAAGTGGCCATACAGCAGCTGAACGATGAGTTCCACGACCTGTGCATGCACGGCGACTTCCAGCAGCAAGCGCGCTGCGACTCCGAGCAGGACGAACCGGAACTGTGCCATATGACGCGCCTGGCCTTTGCCTTTAACGGGCGCAACCACGGCCGTTTGCGCGAACTCCTCGACCTGGTCAATCAGCCGCAGAACTGGACGGAAAACGCCTGAGCTGCCGCCCAGCCGATAGCCTGCTTGCGGGTTATCGACAATCTCGACTCAGCTGGCTAACGAGAAAAGATCATCCACACGCATTTCAGTACGGAAAGCATTGGCTTCCAGTACTGCAGCATCATCGGCGTGTGAAAGTAAGTAATGGGTAAAACGGAAGTACTGATACAAGCAGCCCGAACAACAGCCAGCTGCGGCTTAGTCGTCCAGTGCACCGCGTAGCAGCCGCCCAATCAGCTCAGGCGGATAACCTCGATAGCTAAGAAAGCGGCCTTGCTGGGCACGCTCACGAGCATCACGGGGTAGCTCACCGGCAAACTTGCGTTGCCAGGTTTCCTTCAGATGTTCACGCCAGTCGATACCACTGTCGCGCAAGGCTTGTTCGACATCACTGCGGGCCAAGCCACGCTGGGTCAGCTCTTCACGAATGCGCAACGGCCCGTAGCCGGAACGCGCACGGTAACTGACAAAGGCCTCCAGATAACGCGCCTCAGACAACAGACCTTCTTCTGCCAGGCGATCGAGAGCGGCTTCGATCAACTCATCCGCCGCTCCACGACTGCGCAACTTGCGGGTCAACTCGACCCGACCATGTTCGCGCCGCGCCAGCAGATCCATGGCAGCCCGCCGCACCGCGACGGGGTTATCCAGAGCAATGGACATAGACGGGCAAATCAGGCGTCGGCGTCAGCCAGGTCATCAGCCGTGGAGTTGGCCTTGACCGTCGGACTGACCACCAGCAACTTCTCACGGATCAAACCTTCAATGGTGCGTGCCACTTCCGGGTTGTCTTCAAGATATTTGGCCGAATTGGCCTTGCCCTGACCGATCTTGTTACCTTGGTAGCTGTACCAGGCGCCGGATTTTTCCAGCAGACCGAGCTGCACGCCGAGGTCGATGATCTCGCCGTTGCGGTAGATGCCCTTGCCGTAAAGAATCTGGAACTCGGCCTGACGGAACGGCGGCGCGACCTTGTTCTTCACCACTTTGACGCGGGTTTCGCTACCCACCACTTCGTCGCCTTCCTTCACCGCGCCGGTACGGCGGATGTCCAGACGAACCGAGGCGTAGAACTTCAGGGCGTTACCACCGGTGGTGGTTTCCGGGCTGCCGAACATCACGCCGATCTTCATGCGGATCTGGTTGATAAAGATCACCAGACAGTTGGCGTTCTTGATGTTGCCGGTGATCTTGCGCAGCGCCTGGCTCATCAGACGGGCCTGCAGGCCCACGTGCATATCGCCCATTTCGCCTTCGATTTCCGCCTTCGGCACCAGGGCTGCCACGGAGTCGATCACGATCACGTCGATGGCGTTGGAGCGCACCAGCATGTCGGTGATTTCCAGAGCCTGCTCGCCGGTATCCGGCTGCGAAACCAGCAGGTCATCAACGTTGACGCCCAGCTTGCCAGCGTACTCAGGATCGAGTGCATGCTCAGCATCGACGAAAGCGCAGGTGGCACCGAGCTTCTGTGCTTCGGCGATAACCGACAAGGTCAGGGTGGTTTTACCGGAAGACTCAGGGCCGTAGATTTCGACGATACGGCCTTTCGGCAGACCGCCAATGCCCAGCGCGATATCCAGACCCAGCGAGCCGGTGGAGATGGCCGGAATCGCCTGACGATCATGATCGCCCATGCGCATCACTGCACCTTTGCCGAATTGTTTTTCAATTTGGCCCAGGGCTGCCGCCAAGGCGCGCTTCTTATTCTCGTCCATTTAAGTCCTCACGTAATCAAGAAGGGCCAGCTAGCGGCCACCAACAACTGTATAAGTAGACAGTATTATTCCACAGGGCAAGTCGCCCGCCTACCCCGCGTTTGGATTTTCTTGCGCAAGCAGGCGCAACAGCCCGGCCAGCGCGGCCTCAACCGTTTGTCGGCGAACTTCGCTGCGGTCCCCGGCAAACTGCCGGCGCACACTGAATAGCTGCTCACCATCGCCCCAGGCCAGCCAGACCGTGCCCACCGGTTTCTCCGGCGAACCGCCATCCGGCCCCGCGACACCACTGACTGCCACCGCAAAGCGCGCTCCACTATTGGCCTGCGCACCCCGCACCATGGCCTCGACCACCTCCTGACTCACAGCGCCAACAGTGGCGAACAGCGCCTCAGGAACGCTCAGCTGCTTAGTCTTCTGCCTGTTGGAGTAAGTTACGTAACCGGCTTCAAACCAGGCCGAACTACCGGGAACCCGGGTAATCGCCTCGGCGATGCCGCCGCCAGTGCAGGATTCGGCGGTTGTCACCTGGGCCTTGGTGGCAATCAGCTGTACGCCCAGCTCGGCAGCCAGTTGGGTCAGAGCATATTCATTAGCAGTCATCTGCACTCCGGGGTTAAAGCCAGCCAGGCCGATACCGTACACTAGGCGCTTTTGCGATTCAGCCGGACAGTTAAAACGATGAGCCAAAGCGACCTCAGTTCTCACACGCCGATGATGCAGCAGTACTGGAAGCTGAAAAATCAGCACCCGGAACAGCTGATGTTTTACCGCATGGGCGACTTCTACGAGATCTTCTACGAGGACGCGAAAAAGGCCGCCAAGCTGCTGGATATCACCCTGACTGCGCGCGGCCAGTCCGCCGGCCAGGCCATTCCCATGTGCGGGATTCCCTACCACTCGCTGGAGGGCTACCTGGCCAAGCTGGTCAAGCTTGGCGAATCGGTGGTGATCTGCGAACAAATTGGCGACCCGGCCACCAGCAAAGGCCCGGTGGAACGCCAGGTGGTGCGCATCATCACCCCCGGCACCGTCAGCGACGAGGCGCTGCTCGATGAGCGCCGCGACAACCTGTTGGCAGCGGTACTGGGTGACGAGCGCCTGTTCGGCCTGGCCGTGCTGGATATCACCAGCGGCCGCTTCAGCGTGCTGGAGATAAAGGGCTGGGAAAACCTGCTGGCCGAACTGGAGCGCCTGAATCCGGTTGAATTGCTGATTCCCGATGATTGGCCGCAAGGCTTGCCTGCGGAAAAACGCCGTGGCGTGCGCCGCCGCGCCCCTTGGGACTTCGAACGCGACACTGCACACAAAAGCCTCTGTCAGCAATTCGCCACTCAGGACCTGAAGGGCTTCGGCTGCGAAAACCTGACCCTGGCCATCGGCTCTGCTGGTTGTCTGCTGGCTTACGCCAAAGAAACCCAGCGCACCGCCCTGCCGCACCTGCGCAGCCTGCGTCACGAACGCCTGGACGATACGGTGATTCTCGACGGTGCCAGCCGCCGTAACCTGGAACTGGACATCAACCTGGCCGGTGGTCGCGAAAACACCCTGCAATCGGTGGTCGACCGCTGCCAGACCGCCATGGGCAGCCGCTTGCTCAGCCGCTGGCTAAACCGCCCGCTGCGTGATCGCGCTGTACTGGAAGCACGCCAGGAATCGATTGCCTGCCTGCTGGAGCGCTACCGCTTCGAGACCCTGCAGCCGCAGCTGAAAGAAATCGGCGATCTGGAGCGCATCCTGGCGCGGATCGGTCTGCGTAATGCCCGCCCGCGCGATCTGGCGCGCCTGCGCGACGCCCTCGCAGCGCTGCCCACGCTACAGATGGCCATGACCAATCTGGAAGCGCCGCACCTGAGCGAGCTGGCAGGCGTAGTCAGCACCTACCCGGAGCTGGCCGAACTGCTGGCCCGGGCGATTATCGATAACCCGCCAGCGGTGATCCGCGATGGCGGTGTGCTCAAGACCGGTTACGACGCAGAACTGGATGAGCTGCAATCGCTTAGCGAGAACGCCGGCCAGTACCTGATGGACCTGGAAACTCGCGAGAAAGCCCGCACCGGCCTGGCCAACCTCAAGGTCGGCTACAACCGCGTGCACGGCTACTTTATCGAGCTTCCGAGCAAGCAGGCCGAATCGGCTCCAGCCGACTATATCCGCCGGCAGACCCTGAAAGGTGCCGAGCGCTTTATCACGCCCGAGCTGAAGGAGTTCGAAGACAAGGCGCTGTCGGCCAAAAGCCGCGCCCTGGCCCGCGAGAAGATGCTCTATGACGAGCTGCTCGAACGCCTGATCAGCCACCTCGGCCCGCTACAGGACAGCGCAGCAGCACTGGCCGAGCTGGACGTATTGAGCAACCTGGCCGAACGCGCGCTGAATCTCGATCTCAACCGTCCACGTTTTGTCGATGAGCCGTGCATGCGCATCGACCAGGGCCGTCACCCGGTGGTCGAGCAGGTGCTGACCACGCCGTTTGTGGCCAACGACCTGAGCCTGGACGATGAAACGCGCATGCTGATCATCACCGGGCCGAACATGGGTGGTAAATCCACCTATATGCGCCAGACCGCGTTGATCGTGCTGCTGGCGCATATCGGCAGCTTCGTGCCGGCGAAAAGCTGCGAGCTGTCACTGGTGGATCGCATCTTTACCCGCATCGGCTCAAGCGATGACCTTGCCGGTGGCCGCTCGACCTTTATGGTGGAGATGAGCGAGACCGCCAATATCCTGCACAACGCCAGCGAACGCAGCCTGGTGTTGATGGACGAGGTGGGCCGCGGCACCAGCACCTTCGACGGCCTGTCGCTGGCCTGGGCCGCTGCCGAGCAGCTGGCCAAACTACGCGCCTACACCCTGTTCGCCACCCATTACTTCGAATTGACCGTGCTGCCGGAAAGCCAGCCGCTGGTGGCCAACGTGCACCTCAACGCCACCGAGCACAATGAACGCATCGTGTTCCTCCATCACGTGCTGCCTGGCCCAGCCAGCCAGAGCTATGGCCTGGCCGTGGCGCAACTGGCGGGCGTACCCAATGAAGTGATCCTGCGCGCCCGTGAGCACCTAGCGCGCCTGGAAACCACCAGCCTGCCCCATGAGCTACCGCCGGTACAGCCTGGGCAGACGGCCGCACCGATGCAGAGCGACATGTTCGCCAGCCTGCCGCACCCACTGCAGGAGGAATTACGCAAGATCAATCCGGATGATCTGACTCCGCGCAAAGCGCTGGAACTGTTATATACATGGAAGACACGCTTCTAACGTTTACCCGCGTGAACTGTTAGAATCGCGCGCATTTTTACCATTGCCCGACTTAAAGCCTGAGCCGTGGCCACTAACCCCAGCCTGCTAAAGCCCGCATAGAACGGTGCAGGCTGGCGCCCGAGGAGAGAATCAGAAATGACCTTCGTTGTTACCGACAACTGCGTGAAATGCAAATACACCGACTGCGTGGAAGTCTGCCCGGTGGACTGCTTCTACGAAGGCCCGAACTTCCTGGTGATCCACCCGGACGAGTGCATCGACTGCGCACTCTGCGAGCCTGAATGCCCTGCACAGGCCATCTTCTCCGAAGATGAGGTGCCGGAAGATCAGCAGGAATACATCGAACTGAATGCTGATCTGGCCGAAGTCTGGCCAAATATCACCGAGAAGAAAGAGTCCCTGCCGGACGCTGAAGAGTGGGATGGCGTGAAGGACAAGCTGCAGTATCTGGAGCGCTAGCACTTAGCTCCGCTATCTGCACAAAAAACCCGCCTTGCGCGGGTTTTTACTTTTCTGCAGGCCCGAAATTGCCTGAAGCAAGACCGGCAGAGTGATCTGCAAATGATGGGTACACAAAACGCGGACAAAAAAAAGGGGCGGCTCACGCCGCCCACTCTTTTGTCCCTAGTCCCTGTATTTCCCAGCTCATCATCCTGATGAATCGCGTCTTGCGATGTCCTGATTGTCTTCCTGACAACCTGTGCTTATCCCTGAGCACAGGTGTAATACTAGCGATTTCCGCCTTCCTAACAAGCGCTTAAAACTCCATCCAAATGGTCTTTAACCTTCACCAATAAAAATAAATATTGTTTAAAAACAATAACTTAAAATAACACAGAGCACTTAGCCGGCCGCCTTGCACACCAATTGCTTACGCACCCTGTAAGCAATGACTTACACAAGCACTCACAAAACTCGCCAGGAATAGCTTCTGGCGACACCCATGACGCTCACTAGAAAGTGGCTGCCATGGAACACAGGCACAAAAAACCCGGCCAAGGCCGGGTCGAGTGTTAACTCATCAAGCTCACTGGAACAGTGAGTCGCTCGACAGGCCGTTCTTCTCCAGAATTTCCCGCAGACGCTTGAGTGCTTCGACCTGAATCTGCCGAACGCGCTCACGGGTCAGGCCGATTTCCTGGCCAACCTCTTCCAGGGTGCAGCTTTCATGGCCGCGTAGGCCGAAGCGGCGAATCACCACCTCACGCTGCTTGTCAGTCAGTTCGGACAGCCACTGATCGATGCTCTGTGACAGATCATCATCCTGCAGCAACTCGCAGGGATCGGTCGGACGATCATCGGTCAGGGTATCGAGCAGGGTTTTATCCGAATCCTGGCCCAGTGAAACGTCCACCGAGGACACACGCTCATTCAGGCCTAGCATGCGTTTAACTTCACCCACCGGTTTTTCCAGCAGGTTGGCAATTTCTTCTGCCGAAGGCTCGTGATCGAGCTTCTGGGTCAATTCGCGAGCAGCACGTAGGTAGACGTTGAGCTCTTTGACCACATGAATAGGTAAACGAATGGTACGGGTCTGATTCATGATCGCCCGTTCGATGGTCTGGCGGATCCACCAGGTGGCATAAGTCGAGAAACGGAAACCACGCTCGGGGTCGAATTTCTCCACCGCGCGGATCAGGCCTAGGTTGCCCTCTTCAATCAGATCCAGCAGGGACAAGCCCCGATTGACGTAACGGCGAGCGATTTTCACGACCAAACGCAAGTTGCTTTCAATCATGCGCTTGCGGCCGGCAGGGTCGCCCTTCTGCGCCAAGCGCGCGAAGAACACTTCTTCTTCAGGGGTCAGGAGAGGGGAAAAGCCGATTTCGTTGAGGTACAGCTGAGTGGCGTCAAGCGCGCGGGTGTAATCGATGTACTTATGCTGCTTGCTGCTAGCGGTGGAAGCTTTTGCTTTGCTGCGGGAAAGTGGCGGTTGCGCTTCTTCGTCTGAATCATCGTCAAGGACAATAGCAGGCTCCATCAGGAGCACTTCATCATCGACGTCAAACTCCGGCGCTTCTTTTTTATTGAGAGCCATTTTTGTTATTCCTTGCTGAGTTCGACAGCAAGCCCTAGCGCGACCAAATCCCTGGTTACACCAAAGCCTGTCCCTCCCACGTGGTGGAGACAGGCTAGCGCAAGATCAACGTCGCGGCAGGTATTGCAGCGGGTCGACAGGTTTACCTTGGCGGCGTACTTCAAAGTGAAGTTTCACCC
This sequence comes from Pseudomonas peli, assembly GCF_900099645.1. GTDB lineage: Bacteria > Pseudomonadota > Gammaproteobacteria > Pseudomonadales > Pseudomonadaceae > Aquipseudomonas > Aquipseudomonas peli. The sequence continues at coordinate 426,184 of NZ_FMTL01000001.1, forward strand.
GGTCGGTTCCTGTGGAACCCATTTCGGCAATTTTCTGCCCGGCTTTGACCTGTTGCCCCTCCTGCACCAACAACCTGCGGTTATGTCCGTAGGCGCTTACGTAGGTATCGCTATGTTTGATGATCACTAATTCGCCGTAGCCCCGTAAACCACTCCCGGCGTAGACCACTGAACCATCAGACGCAGCTAAAACAGGCTGGCCCAATTCTCCGGCGATATCAATGCCTTTATTCAAACTGCCGTTTGAGGAAAAACGTCCGATAACCGCCCCGCTGGAAGGCCACAACCAGCCCGATGCAGAACGTTTTGTAGGCGGTAACGCAGTGACCGTTGGGGTGGTTTTCACTGGGGCTGGTGGCTGGGTCTGCACGGGCCGGGTCTGAATGGGTGTGCTCGGGCGACCGGACGGCGTGACTACGACTGGCGCAGTGGCCACCACAGGCGGACGACTGGCAGGCTGCCCATCAAAGCGAATGATCTGACCAACCCGAATCAGGTAAGGCGGCGCAATGCCATTGCGTGCAGCCAGCGCTTTCCAATCCCAACCGAAGCGGAAAGCAATCGAGTACAGCGTGTCGCCACGTTGCACCTGATACTGGCCACTGCTGACCGGCTGACGCTGCGGTGCCTGGCTGGCCCCGCCATGGGTACGATCAACCACCTTTACGCCACCCGGCGGCGGACTCGCACAGGCGCTGAGCAGCGCACCGAGAACAAGGCCACTCAACAGGGTACGAGCACTGCTGGCGCGAATCGGCAATTGAATGGCTGTGAAACTCACCTGCATCTCCCTCGGGTAAAACTGCTTACATCTTGCTGGCGTGCATTGTGCCGCAATTATGGGTTATCACCAGCGCTTTGCAGATTGCGCCCAGCCAGCCATTCGAGAGCCAGCACCAGCAGGATGCCGGCAATCGCCAGGGCAATGGCCAAGAGCAACTGCGGGTCCTGACCACTGATCTCGGCAAACTGCGCAGGCCAGAGATTGGCTTGTAGCAACGGCACCTGCTCACCATGGCTATCGGCACGCCAGGTCAGGGTTTCCTTCCAGGGCCAGATCTTGTTCAGCGAACCGATCATCAGCCCGGTGAGAAACGCCAGCGTCAGATCACGCCAGCGCGCCAGCAGCCAACGCAAAATCCCGGCAAAGCTGACAATCCCCACCAGGCAACCGCTGGCAAAAACCAGTAGCACGGTAATATCCAGGCCCTTTACCGCGGTCAGCACGAAGCTGTACAACCCCAGCAACACCAGAATAAAACTGCCGGAAATCCCCGGCAGAATCATCGCGCAAATGGCAATTGCGCCCGCAAAGAACAGGCTCAACGGGTCATGCCCCAACTGCAGCGGCGAAGCCACGGTAATCCAGTAGGCGAATGCCGCTCCCAGCACCAGGCTGACAACCCGCGTCCAGTTCCAACGCTGGACTTCGCGCACCACCAAGTGCGTGGAAACCAGAATCAAGCCAAAAAAGAACGACCACACCGGGATCGGCTGCTCATCCAGCAGGTAGGTGATCAGCCGCGCCAGGCTAAGCACGCTGGTCATGATGCCCAGCAGCAGCACCAGCAGAAACGTCGCATTGGCGGCCTTCCAGGCCTCGACGATACGCCCGCGCAGAAACAGCCCAAGGGCCACCGGCACGCTGGCAATCGAGCGCAGCAGCTCGTCATAGATACCGGTAATAAAAGCCACGGTGCCGCCGGATACGCCGGGCACAACGTCGGCTGCGCCCATGGCAATGCCTTTGGCGTAGAGCAGGAAATACTTCTTCATGAGTTCATCCGTAAACAATCGAATCAGGCCAACGGCCCATTAAGCAAGGGTACAAAGCGCACCGCATCCAGCACATGGCGGGAGAAGCCGTCTTCTTCACGGACGATCAGCAGCAGCTCCTGCACATCGCCTGCACCGACGGGAATCACCAGACGCCCGCCCAGAGCCAGCTGATCCAGCAACGCCTGCGGCACGTTGGCCGCCGCTGCGGTGACGATGATGCCGTTGTAAGGCCCCAGGGCGTTCCAACCTTCCCAGCCGTCACCCCAGCGAAACACCACATTGCGTAGATTGAGCTGGGTCAGACGATCCTTGGCTTTTTCCTGCAGGCTCTGTATGCGCTCGACGCTAAACACCCGCTCCACCAGCTGAGCCAGAATCGCGGTCTGGTAGCCCGAGCCGGTGCCGATCTCCAGCACCTTGTCCAGCGGACCAGCCGCCAGCAGCAGCTCGCTCATGCGCGCGACCATATAGGGCTGCGAGATGGTCTGGTTGTTGCCAATCGGCAGCGCCGTGTCTTCATAAGCGCGATGTGCCAGGGCCTCATCGACAAACAGATGACGCGGCGTGCGACGGATGGCTTCCAGCACATGGGCGTTGGATAGGCCTTCCTCGTAGAGACGCTGAATCAGCCGCTCGCGGGTGCGCTGCGAGGTCATGCCGATGCCGCGGTGGTGCAATTCGTCCTGTTCACGGCGGATCACAGCAAACCCTCCAGCCAGGGTTGCAGGCTGTTGAAACCGTCCATAAAGGTGCGATCCAGCTGCAGCGGAGTGACCGAGACATAACCCTGCATCACCGCATGGAAATCCGTGCCCGGGCCGCCGTCTTCGGCATCGCCGGCCACCGAGATCCAGTAACCCTCTTTGCCGCGCGGGTTGACCACCTTGACCGGTGCAGCAGCACGGGCGCGATGGCCTAGGCGGGTCAGCTGAATGCCGCGAATATGCTCCAGCGGCAGGTTGGGGATATTCACGTTGAGCACGGTGCGCGGCGGCAGATCGAGCTGCTCGTGAGCCTCGACCAGCTTGCGGGCGAAATAGGCCGCGGTGGCCAGGTTATCCGGCATGCGGGAAAGCAGGGAGAAAGCAAACGCCGGACGGGTCAAAAAACGCCCTTCGAGGGCCGCTGCGACGGTGCCGGAATACAGCACGTCATCGCCGAGATTGGCGCCCAGGTTGATGCCCGACACCACCAGATCCGCCACGTGCGGCAACAGGCCGTTAAGGCCCAGGTGCACACAATCGGTCGGCGTACCGTTCAGGCTGATATAGCCATTGGGCAGCGTGGTCGGGTGCAGCGGGCGGTCGAGGGTCAGCGAGCTGCTCGCGCCGCTCTTGTCCTGATCAGGGGCAATCACCGTGCACTCGGCATAGTCGGCCAGCGCCGCATGCAGCGCAGCAAGGCCTGGCGCAGCAACGCCGTCATCATTGGAAATCAGAATACGCATGGGTTGTCCGTCTGCCCTGCAGGCAACAGATCGACGAGCTCACGCACCAAGGCGGTGGCGAAGCATCCAGCCGGCAGGACGAATTCCAGTTGCAGAATGTCAGGCTCGGGATAATGCCACGACAGGCCGCCAATGGGGAGGCGCAGGATACGCCGTTCGTGCGTCATGTCCGCTTCTGCCAACCAGTCGACCAGAACGCTTTCGCGTGCGGCCAGATCCTGCTCCAGCGCCTGCGCCACACCGCCGGCGCTGGAGACGCCTGCGCCCCACAACGGGCCCGTCGGATGCAGATCGAGAATCGCCAGGCGCGGATCGCTGCACTCCGCCTCGCCGGCAGCAAAGAAGCTGCGGCTGTCGGTAAAGGCCAGCAGATCACCGAGCAACGCCTGATTCCAGGTGCCGGCTGCTACTCGCTCGGCCAGGACCTGATTGAACAGGTAACTGCGCGCCGCCGAGAGCACACGCGAGCGCACATTGCGCTTCTCCGGCAGGCTCTTGTTCGCCGCAAAATGCCGGGCATGGGCGACATTGCCGCCCTCATGGCCGAAGCGCTGCAAGCCGTAATAATTGGGAATGCCCTGAGCGGCGATTTGCGTCAGACGTTGATCCAGCGCCGCGCGATCCGCGACCAACTGAGTCAGGCGCAGGGTAAAGCCGTTGGCCGCATGCGCGCCGCGCTGCAGTTTGCGGGTATGCCGCACCTGCTTGAGGATGCTCAGGCTGGCATCTTCGGCGGCGCTCAGGTCGGGATCAAGCTTGCCCGGCAGGTGCAGACTGAACCACTGCCGGGTCAGGGCCTGACGATCCTTGAGGCCGGCATAGCTGATCAGCTTCAGCGGCACGCCAGCGGCGCGGGCGATGCGTTTGGCCGCTTCTTCGGTATTCAGCTCGCGCTTTTCTACCCAAAGCCAGAGGTGTTCACCCTCGCCGGCCAGGGGGATATCCAGCACTTCATCAACCTGAAAATCTTCCGCCACGGCCTTGAGCACCGCAGTACCGCAGGGCTCGCCATGGGCGCGCGGCCCCAGCAACTCGAGTTCGTTCATCGGGCGACCAACAGCGCAACGGCATGCACGGCGATGCCTTCTTCACGACCGGTAAAGCCAAGCTTCTCGGTGGTAGTGGCCTTGACGTTGACCTGATCCAGGCTCACCTGCAGATCCTCGGCAATCCGCGCACGCATGCTCTCGATATGCGGCGCCATCTTTGGCGCCTGGGCGACGATGGTGGCGTCGACATTACCGACCTGCCAGCCCTTGGCATGAACAAGGCCGAGCACATGGCGCAGCAGCACGCGGCTGTCCGCGCCCTTGAAGGTCGGATCAGTATCGGGAAAATGTTTGCCGATATCGCCCAGCGCGGCCGCACCGAGCAAGGCATCGCTCAGGGCATGCAGCAGCACATCACCATCGGAATGGGCCAGCAGGCCGAATTTATGGGGAATCTGCACGCCGCCCAGGGTGATAAAGGAGCCCTCACCGAAGCGGTGCACATCGTAGCCGTGGCCAATACGCATAAGAAACAACGCCCTGAAAAAGTCAGGGCGTGATTCTAACTGAAAGCTACAGGATCAACCCGGCTAGCTGGCCGTCGGTCAGTAGCGGTTCAGCTCAACAACGCCTTAGCGTGATGACGCAGGTGGTCATCGATAAAGCTGGCGATAAAGTAGTAGCTGTGATCGTAGCCCGGCTGCAGACGCAGGGTCAGCGGATGCCCTGCGGCCTGCGCCGCTGCCTTGAGCGCATCCGGCTTGAGCTGATTTTCCAGGAAGTCATCACGATCACCCTGGTCGACCAGAATCGGCAGCTTTTCCGTTGCTTCGGCGAGCAAGGCGCAGGCGTCCCATTCGCGCCAGCGCGAACGTTCATCGCCGAGATAGCGCGAGAACGCCTTCTCACCCCAGGGACAGTTGCTCGGGTTGCTGATCGGCGCAAAGGCCGACAGCGACTGATAGCGCCCCGGATTACGCAGCGCACAGACCAACGCACCGTGCCCACCCATGGAGTGGCCGCTGATGCCGCGCTTGTCGGATACCGGGAAGTTGGCCTCGATCAGCGCCGGCAGTTCCTGCACCACATAGTCGTACATGCGGTAATGCCGCGCCCAGGGCTCCTGGGTGGCGTTCAGGTAGAAACCCGCGCCCAGGCCGAAGTCCCAGGCCTTGTCCGGGTCACCCGGCACCTCAGCGCCGCGCGGGCTGGTATCCGGCGCAACGATGATCATCCCCAACTCGGCCGCCAGCTTGTGCGCGCCGGCCTTCTGCATAAAATTCTCATCGGTGCAGGTAAGCCCGCTCAGCCAATACAGCACAGGCAGCTTGCCGCCCTGCTCGGCCTGCGGCGGCAGGTACACGGCAAACACCATGTCGCAGCCCAGCACCGCCGACCGGTGGCGGTAACGCTTGTGCCAGCCACCGGCACTCTTCTGGCAGGAAATATTTTCCAAGGTCATTAGGCCTCCAGTGGGCGGCCATTACGGCCGCCCGACGCAATCAGAAGTGGATAACGGTGCGGATGCTCTTGCCTTCATGCATCAGGTCAAAGGCCTTGTTGATGTCTTCCAGCGGCATGTTGTGGGTAATAAAAGTATCCAGTGGGATTTCGCCCTTCTGCGCCTTTTCCACATAGCTCGGCAGCTCGGTACGGCCCTTGACGCCGCCGAAGGCCGAACCGCGCCAGACGCGGCCGGTCACCAGCTGGAACGGACGGGTACTGATTTCCTGGCCGGCACCGGCCACACCTATGATCACCGACTCGCCCCAACCCTTGTGCGCGCATTCCAGCGCCGCGCGCATCAGTTGCACATTGCCGACGCATTCGAAGGAATAGTCCACGCCGCCGTCGGTCATCTCGACGATAACTTCCTGAATTGGCTTGGCGAAATCTTTCGGGTTAACGAAATCAGTCGCGCCCAGCTCACGGGCTACCTCGAACTTGGCCGGGTTGATATCGATGGCGATGATGCGCGAAGCCTTGGCCATCTTCGCGCCGATGATTGCCGCGAGACCGATACCACCAAGACCGAAGATCGCCACGGTAGCGCCCTCCTCCACCTTGGCGGTGTTGAGCACGGCACCGATACCGGTGGTCACGCCACAACCGAGCAGGCAGACCTTCTCCAGCGGCGCTTCCTTGGGGATCACCGCCAGGGAGACTTCCGGCAACACGGTGTATTCGGAGAAGGTCGAACAGCCCATGTAGTGGTAGATCGGCTCGCCGTTGTAGCTGAAGCGGCTGGTGCCGTCCGGCATCAGACCCTTGCCCTGAGTGGCGCGTACCGAGCTACACAGATTGGTTTTGCCGGATTTGCAGAATTTGCAGGCGCGGCATTCGGCGGTGTACAGCGGAATCACGTGATCACCCACCTTGACCGAGGTCACGCCCTCACCGATCGCCTCAACGATGCCGCCGCCTTCATGACCAAGAATCGCCGGGAAAACCCCTTCGGAATCTTCGCCAGACAGGGTGTAAGCATCGGTATGACACACGCCGGTGGCGACAATGCGCACCAGCACTTCCCCGGCCTTGGGCGGCGCCACGTCGACTTCGACGATTTGCAGCGGCTGATTGGGGGCAAAGGCTACGGCAGCACGGGACTTGATCATGATCGCTCTCCAGCGGATTCAACGGTGGCGCAGAGTGTAGATCAGTGATGCGGATAGATAATCCGCCAAAAAACAAAACATTCTTGCTATACAGGGACAATCAAACCTACCAAGGATATCCACCATGAATCGCTGGGAAGGCCTCGATGAATTTGTCGCCGTAGCCGAGTGCGGCCAGTTCACCGCCGCCGCCGAACGCCTGAGCCTGTCGTCATCCCAGGTCAGCCGGCAGATCGCCCGCCTGGAAGAGCGCCTACAAACCCGCCTGTTCTACCGCAGCACCCGCCGTGTGGCACTGACCGAGGCCGGTCAGACTTTTTTACAGCACTGCCAGCGCCTGCAGGATGCCCGCGAAGAAGCCCTGCGCGCCGTAGGCGATCTGGGCAGCGAGCCCAAAGGCCTGCTGCGCATGACCTGTGCGGTGGCCTATGGCGAGCGCTTTATCGTGCCGCTGGTCACCGACTTTATGCTGCAGCATTCGCAATTGCGGGTGGATATCGAACTGAGCAACCGTACCCTCGACCTGCTGCATGACGGCCTCGATCTGGCCATCCGCCTGGGCCGCCTGCAGGACTCACGCCTGGTGGCCACCCGCCTGGCACCAAGGCAGATGTACCTGTGCGCAGCCCCCGAGTACCTGCAGCGCTACGGCAGGCCGCACTCGCTGTCGGAACTGGCGCGACACAACTGCCTGATCGGCAGTTCGGACCTCTGGAGTTTTCAGGCCAATGGCCGCGATTCCAGCCTGCGGGTACAAGGCAACTGGCGCTGCAACAGTGGCCAGGCGGTGCTGGAAGCGGCGCTGCGCGGCCTTGGTCTATGTCAGTTGCCGGATTACTACGTGCTGGAACATTTGCGCAGCGGCGCGCTGGTCTCGTTGCTGGATAACCAGCAACCACCGGACACTGCGGTGTGGGCGCTCTATCCACAGCAACGCCACCTGTCACCCAAGGTGCGTCAGCTAGTCGAGTTTCTTAAACAGGGGTTAGCGCAACGCAGCGAGTATCGCTAGCTCTTCAGGTGCCAAAGACTGGCAATACTGCGCAAATCTTCAGGGCGAGTGACCTTGAGGTTGTCCGAGCGGCCTTCGATCAGGCGCGGTGCCTGTCCAGCCCATTCGATGGCCGAGGCCTCGTCGGTAATGGCCACTCCAGCAATCAGCGCATCGGCCAGCGCACGTTGCAATTCGCCAAGACGGAACATCTGCGGGGTAAAGGCCTGCCAGATGGTCGAACGATCCACCGTAGCCTGCACCCGGCCATCGGCGCCAGCACGCTTAAGCGTATCGCGCGCCGGTACGGCCAACAGGCCACCCACCGGGTCATCAGCCAGCTCACTGAGCAGCAGATCCAGATCGCTGCGTGCCAGGTTGGGCCGCGCCGCATCGTGCACCAGCACCCAATCCTGCTCCTGAGCGCCTAGCGCTGTGAGGCGCAGCAGGCCGCTAAGCACCGAGTCAGCACGCTCAGCACCGCCATCGGCGCGCTGGATACGCGAATCGCTGGCACAACCCAGGGTCGGCCAGTAGGGATCGTCTACCGCCAGGCTGACCACTACCGCGCGCAACTGCGGATGATTGAGAAAGCACGCCAGGGTGTGTTCGATAATGCTTTTGCCGGCCAGCTGCAGGTACTGCTTGGGCCGGTCGGCGCGCATCCGGCTGCCAATGCCAGCAGCGGGGATCAACGCCCAGAAAGGAGGTAAATCAGAGGTATTCATTCAGCCAACTGATAGAGGGTTTCGCCCTCTTTGAGCATGCCCAGCTCATGTCGCGCACGCTCTTCGACAGTTTCCATACCGCTTTTCAGCTCCAGCACTTCCGCTTCGAGAATCCGGTTGCGCTCTTGCAACTGCTGGTTCTCGCCCTGCTGATCGGCGATCTGCTGCTGCAACTGGGCCACTTGCGCCAGGCTGCCATCGCCGACCCACAGGCGATACTGTAGACCTGCCAACACGGCAATCAGCACGATAAATACCCAGTAAAAGTTATTGCGCATAGCGTAAAAAGCTTCCGAACGAAAAAGGGGCGACTCGCGCCGCCCCTCTTTTACCATGCCTGGGTTCAACCACGGAACTCGGCGCGGCCTTTGTAAGGTGCTTTGCCAGCCAGCTGCTCTTCAATACGCAGCAGTTGGTTGTACTTGGACACGCGGTCCGAGCGGCACAGCGAGCCGGTCTTGATCTGACCAGCAGCAGTACCGACCGCCAGGTCAGCGATGGTGCTGTCTTCGGTTTCACCCGAACGGTGCGAGATCACGGCGGTGTAACCGGCAGCCTTGGCCATTTGGATGGCTTCCAGCGTCTCTGTCAGGGTACCGATCTGGTTGAACTTGATCAGGATCGAGTTACCGATCGACTCGTCGATACCGCGCTTGAGGATCTTGGTGTTGGTTACAAACAGGTCGTCGCCCACCAGCTGTACTTTGCTGCCGATCTTGTCAGTCAGCACTTTCCAGCCAGCCCAGTCGGACTCGTCCATGCCGTCTTCGATGGAGATGATCGGGTAACGCTCGGACAAGCCGGCCAGGTAGTCGGCGAAACCAGCAGCGTCAAACACCTTGCCTTCGCCGGCCAGGTCGTACTTGCCGTCCTTGAAGAACTCGCTGGAGGCGCAATCCAAGGCCAGGGTGACATCGTCGCCCAAGGTGTAACCGGCATTAGCCACAGCTTCGGCGATGGCGGCCAGGGCGTCCTCATTGGAAGCCAGGTTCGGCGCGAAGCCGCCTTCGTCACCAACGGAGGTGCTCAGACCACGGGCCTTCAGCACGGCTTTGAGGTGGTGGAAAATCTCGGTGCCCATGCGCAGCGCGTCGGCGAAGGTTTTCGCGCCAACCGGCTGAACCATGAATTCCTGGATATCGACGTTGTTATCGGCATGCTCGCCGCCATTGATGATATTCATCATCGGCACGGGCATCGAGTACACGCCCGGAGTGCCATTCAGGTCGGCGATGTGTGCGTACAGCGGCACGCCCTTGGCCTGAGCGGCAGCCTTGGCAGCGGCCAGGGATACGGCAAGGATGGCGTTGGCGCCCAGGGTGGCTTTGTTCTCGGTACCGTCGAGGGCAATCATCGCCAGGTCGAGGGCTTTCTGGTCAGTTGCATCTTTACCCAGCAGCAAGTCGCGGATCGGGCCATTGATGTTGGCCACGGCCTTCAGCACGCCCTTGCCCAGGTAACGGCTCTTGTCGCCATCACGCAATTCCAGCGCTTCACGCGAACCGGTGGAGGCACCGGACGGCGCGCAGGCGCTGCCCATGATGCCGCCTTCGAGAATTACATCGGCTTCCACAGTAGGGTTACCACGGGAATCGAGAACCTCACGGCCTTTGATGTCGACGATCTTTGCCATTGCGTGTAGCACTCCAAAAAATTGACGAAAAGGGTAGTACCGAGTTGCACACTCATTGCACGCCGAAGGTTAACCTAGCGTACAACATGTACCGACTATTTAGCCAGATTGTATACAAACTGCACTTTACCGGAGATTTGCCGTTTCAGGCAGTCTCAATCGGCGCAAAACTCTTGATCAAATCATCCAGCTGCTTGAGCTGGGTGAGGAACGGCTCCAGCTTGTCCAGACGCAGGGCGCAAGGGCCGTCGCATTTGGCATTGTCCGGGTCCGGATGCGCTTCCAGGAACAGACCGGCCAGACCCTGGCTCATGCCTGCCTTGGCCAGATCGGTGACCTGAGCACGACGACCGCCAGCAGAATCGGCGCGACCGCCTGGCATTTGCAGGGCGTGGGTCACGTCGAAGAACACCGGGTAGTTCATCTGCTTCATGATGCCGAAGCCGAGCATGTCCACCACCAGGTTGTTGTAACCGAAGCTGGAACCACGTTCGCAGAGAATCAGTTGGTCATTACCGGCCTCTTCACACTTGGCCAGGATGTGCTTCATCTCCTGGGGTGCGAGGAACTGGGCTTTCTTGATATTGATCACCGCGCCGGTCTTGGCCATGGCCACGACCAGGTCGGTCTGCCGCGAAAGAAACGCCGGCAACTGGATAATGTCGCAGACATCAGCCACAGGCTGCGCCTGATGCGGCTCATGCACGTCGGTGATCACCGGCACGCCGAAGGTCTTTTTGATTTCCTCGAAGACCTTCATGCCCTCTTCCAGGCCTGGGCCACGGAATGAAGTCACAGACGAGCGATTAGCCTTGTCGAAACTGGCCTTGAACACGTAGGGAATGCCGAGCTTTTCGGTAACCCGCACATACTCTTCACAGGCGCGCATGGCAAGATCGCGAGATTCGATTACGTTGATCCCGCCGAACAGCACAAACGGCTTGTCGTTGGCGATTTCAATGTCGCCAACCTTGATGATTTTCTGCGCCATATCCCTAGGCCTTCTTGGCTTTTTGCGTCAGCGCTGCAGTTACGAAGCCACTGAACAGCGGGTGGCCATCGCGCGGAGTCGAAGTGAACTCCGGGTGGAACTGGCAAGCGACAAACCATGGATGATCCGGCGCTTCCACCACTTCAACCAAAGCGCCATCGCCCGAGCGGCCGGTGACCTTGAGGCCAGCTTCGATCAACTGCGGCAGCAGGTTGTTGTTCACTTCATAGCGATGACGGTGACGCTCGACGATTACATCTTTGCCGTAGCAAGCGTGCACTTGTGAGCCAGACAGCAGCTGGCAGTCCTGAGCACCCAGACGCATGGTACCGCCCAGGTCGGAAGCATCGGTGCGCTGCTCAGTCACGCCGGTCGCATCCTGCCATTCGGTGATCAGACCGACCACTGGATGCGTGCTGACGGTGTCGAATTCGGTGGAGTTTGCATCAGTCCAGCCCAAGACGTTGCGGGCGAACTCGATCACCGCCACCTGCATGCCGAGGCAGATGCCCAGGTAGGGAATCTTGTTCTCACGGGCGTACTGCACGGTCTTGATCTTGCCTTCCACCCCGCGCAGGCCGAAACCGCCCGGAACCAAAATGGCATCAACGCCTTCGAGCAGGTCGGTGCCTTTGTTCTCGATATCTTCGGAATCGATATAACGCAGATTGACCTTGGTACGATTCTGGATGCCGGCATGGCTCATCGCTTCGATCAGCGATTTATAAGCATCCAACAGCTCCATGTACTTGCCGACCATGGCGATAGTGACTTCGTGCTCCGGATTCAGCTTGGCATCGACGACACGGTCCCACTCGGACAGGTCGGCACCGTTGCATTCCAGGCCAAAGCGCTCGACGACGAAATCATCCAAGCCCTGGGCATGCAGCACGCCAGGAATTTTGTAGATGGTGTCGACGTCTTCCAGGGAGATCACCGCACGCTCTTCAACGTTGGTGAACAGCGCGATCTTGCGACGCGAGGAAATATCGATCGGGTGGTCGGAACGGCAGATCAGCACGTCTGGCTGCAGGCCGATGGAGCGCAGCTCTTTCACCGAGTGCTGAGTCGGCTTGGTCTTGGTTTCGCCAGCGGTGGCGATATACGGCACCAGAGTCAGGTGCATGAGCATGGCGCGCTTGGCGCCTACTTCCACACGCAGCTGGCGGATGGCTTCGAGGAACGGCTGCGACTCGATGTCACCCACCGTGCCGCCGATTTCAACCATGGCCACGTCAGCATCGCCAGCACCCTTGATGATGCGGCGCTTGATCTCGTCGGTGATGTGCGGGATGACCTGAATGGTCGCGCCCAGGTAATCACCACGGCGCTCGCGGCGCAGCACGTCTTCGTAGACGCGGCCGGTGGTGAAGTTGTTGTTCTGGGTCATGGTGGTGCGGATAAACCGCTCATAGTGGCCCAGGTCAAGGTCGGTCTCAGCGCCGTCGTGGGTGACGAACACCTCACCGTGCTGGAACGGGCTCATGGTGCCCGGATCGACGTTGATATAGGGATCCAGCTTGAGCATGGTGACCTTCAGGCCCCGCGCCTCCAGGATAGCCGCCAATGAAGCCGAGGCGATGCCTTTCCCCAATGAAGAAACAACACCACCCGTGACGAATATGTAGCGCGTCATGAAAAACCCTAGAAGTCTGCGTTTAAGCGGTCAATGCCGCCGGGAAAAGCGAAGGAATACCGAAGCGGCCAATTGCAATACACCGCAATTAGCTAACCCTGCCGATTCCCAAAGGGAGTCAACAAAAGCTGTAGTAAGACGGGAGCGTAGTCTACCGGAAAGGGCTTATCAGCTCAAACCTTGATCATTCGTCGGTGGCTGCCAATGCAATTGCCAACTGCCATCGGCGGCGCCCTGCAGACCTGGCAGGTTGGCAATCGCCACAACCTGGTTATCCAGACGCAGCAACGGCAGGCGATCACGGACAAAAGCCGGTACGCGCAGCTCATTGAACAAGCGCTTGAGATCGCGATGCCCACGTCCCGGTAAAAGAAGCTGATCGCCGCCCTGCCGGTAACCCAACTGCCAGTTATCCGCAGGTAACTGACCGTCAATTCGCACACTGCCGTTAGCGGGCAATGTCACCTGCTGATTACCTTGCACCGCCACATTGACCGGTACTGGAGAGCACAGCCAATCACCCGCCAACCACCACAGCCGCTCATCACTGCGATGCAACTCCCCTGCCGCCAGCTTCCAGATTGGCGCTGCATCCGGCGCTGCATCGCGCAGCGCCTGCCAGCCGGCCCAGTGCTCACTATCTGGCATCGCCGTCAGCGGACGCAGCCAGTAACGCAGGGCATTGCGCTGGCGCGGCTCACTCAGACTGCGCAGCGCTGGCAGTGCCAGATTTGGTAACCGCAGCCAGGCAAACTCGGTTGATACCTGCGCGGCGGATATATCCTGCTGCGCCAATTCATCGAGCAACTGCGCGGCCTCACTCAAGTGCGCGGCGCTACGGGCCATACTGGCTGAGGCCTGTGGCCAGCGACCAAGCAGCGCAGGCAACACCTGACGACGCAGGTAATTGCGCGAAAAGCGCTCATCGGCATTTGACGGGTCTTCGACCCAGGACAACTTGTGCTCACGGGCATAAGCCAACAGCTCATCGCGCGAGCAGTTGAGTAGTGGCCGAACCAGCTGCCCCGCTCCCAATGCACGACTCACTGGCATGGCCGACAACCCCTGCACGCCAGCACCGCGCAACAGGCGAAACAACAGGGTTTCAGCCTGATCATCACGATGCTGTGCAGTCAGCAGCAGTTCACCTGCGCCAAGACGAGCCGCAAAAGCCGCGTAACGAGCCTCGCGCGCCGCACGCTCAAGACTGGCGCCTGGAGCAACCTGAACATATTCAACCTGCAACGGCACAGACAAAGCCGCGCACAGCTCACGGCAATGCGCCGGCCAGGCATCAGCCGCAGCCTGCAGGCCGTGATGAATATGAATGGCGGAAAGAGGCGGCAATGCCTCGCGTTGCGCGAGGCTGGCCAGCAGGTGCAACAGCACCGTGGAATCCAGCCCGCCGGACAAGGCTACACACCAGCCCGAGGCACTACGCCAGGGCTGGAGGGCATCACGCAAACGAATATGCACAGGAGTCATCGGCCAAGCTTAAAACAACAACGGGCCCGAAGGCCCGTTGTATGCGCAGCTGCCGAGCAATCAGGCAATTCCGTAGCTCATCAGACGCTCATAGCGACGCTTGAGCAGCGCGTCGGTATCAAAGGTCTTGAGCATTGCCAGCTGTGTCAGCAAAGCCTGACGCACCGATTCGGCTGCAGCAGCCGGGTCGCTGTGCGCGCCACCGAGTGGCTCACCGATCACCTGATCAACAATACCCAGGCCTTTCAGGCGCTCGGCAGTGATGCCCATAGCCTCGGCAGCATCCGGCGCTTTTTCTGCGGTTTTCCACAGAATCGAGGCGCAACCTTCCGGCGAGATCACCGAATAGGTGGAGTACTGCAGCATGTTCAGCTGATCGCACACACCAATCGCCAAGGCACCACCGGAACCACCCTCACCGATTACAGTGGCTATGATCGGGGTTTTCAGGCGCGCCATAACACGCAGGTTCCAGGCGATGGCTTCGCTCTGGTTGCGCTCTTCGGCGTCGATGCCTGGGTAGGCACCCGGGGTGTCGATAAAGGTCAGGATCGGCATCTTGAAACGTTCGGCCATTTCCATCAGGCGGCACGCCTTGCGGTAGCCCTCCGGACGCGGCATGCCGAAGTTGCGGCGCACCTTCTCGCGAATCTCACGGCCTTTTTGGTGACCGATAACCATCACCGGCTCACCATCCAGACGGGCAACGCCGCCCACCAGTGCCGCGTCGTCGGAGAAGTGGCGGTCGCCATGCAGCTCATCGAACTCGGTAAAGATGTGCTGCAGGTAATCCAGGGTGTAGGGACGGCGTGGGTGGCGCGCCAGCTGGGCGATCTGCCAGCTGCTCAGGTTGCCGAAAATGCTTTCGGTCAGCGAGCTGCTCTTGTCCTGCAGGCGGGCGATTTCATCGTTGATGTTCAACGAGTTGTCGTTACCGACCAGGCGAAGCTCTTCGATCTTGGCTTGCAGGTCGGCGATCGGCTGTTCGAAATCGAGAAAATTCGGGTTCATAGTCATCCGTCTTGCGTCGACGGCCAAGTGGCCGGGAGCTGTATCCGTTATCGCGCCCTACCTTATAGCAGCAGGCGCATTCAGGTCGACACCCGGTTCTGTACGAAAGCCTTCAAAACAGAACCCACTGGGTATCACGACCGACCGGCGAAGCCTGAGCCTCGCAAATCAGCGGTAGTGCAAAAAGACGTTGTCGCGGCCGAACTGGTCACGCAATGCCTGAATCAGACTATCAGCCGGTTCAATGCGCCAGCCTTCGCCAAACTGCAATTGCGCCTTGGCGTCACTGCCGCTGTAGTCGACGGTGATCGGGCACGCACCGCGATGACGGCCGCACAAGTCGGCCAGCCAACGTAGACGATCGCCCTGCAAGGCGCTGCTGGCGACCTTCAGACGCAAGCTATCGGCCAGACCGGTTCGCGCTTCTTCCAGACTCATCACCCGTTTGGCACGCAGGCGCAGACCACCGGAGAAGTCGTCATTACTCACCTCGCCTTCGACCACCACCAGGGCGTCGGTCTGTAACAAGGCTTGAGCACTGTTAAACGCTTCGGCAAACAGAGAGGCCTCGATCCGCCCGGAACGGTCATCGAGGGTGATAAAGCCCATCTTGTCGCCCTTCTTGTTCTTCATCACCCGCAGGTTGACCACCAGACCGGCAATTGTCTGATCGCCGCGTGCGGCTTTCAGGTCGACGATGCGCTGGCGGGCAAACCGCCGCACTTCGCCTTCGTACTCATCAATCGGGTGACCGGTCAGGTACAGGCCCAGGGTGTCTTTCTCACCTTTGAGGCGCTCTTTCAGCGCCAGCTCACGGGCACGCAGATGATTGAGGTAAACATCCGCATCGGCATCGGCAAACACCCCGCCGAACAGGTCCATATGCCCGCTCTCGGCGCTGCGCGCGGTCTGTTCGGCGGCCTGCACGGCTTCCTCCATCGCACCAAGCAATACCGCGCGATTGCGATCGATATTGGCCTTGTAGGCTTTCAGCTCTTCATGGAAGTGCGGCCCCAGACGATCCAGTGCACCGCTGCGAATCAGCGCTTCGAGGGTGCGCTTGTTGATGCGCTTGAGGTCGACGCGCGAACAGAAGTCGAACAGATCCTTGAACGGTCCGTCCTGACGCGCCTCAACGATGGCCTCCACCGGCCCCTCGCCCACGCCCTTGATCGCGCCCAGGCCGTAGACGATCCAGCCTTCGTTGTTAACCGTGAATTTGAACTCGGAGATGTTCACGTCCGGCGCATCGAGGCGCAGCTTCATGCTGCGGCATTCCTCGATCAGGGTGACCACCTTGTCGGTGTTGTGCATATCCGCCGACAACACTGCCGCCATAAAGGCCGCCGAGTGGTGCGCCTTGAGCCAGGCCGTCTGATACGAAAGCAAGCCATAGGCAGCGGAGTGGGATTTGTTGAAGCCGTAACCAGCGAACTTTTCCACCAGATCGAAGATGTTACCCGCCAGGTTCGCATCGATCCCGTTGCTGGCGCAGCCTTCGATAAAGCCACCGCGCTGCTTGGCCATCTCTTCGGGTTTTTTCTTACCCATGGCGCGGCGCAGCATATCCGCACCACCGAGGGTGTAGCCGGCCATGACCTGGGCGATTTGCATCACCTGTTCCTGGTACAGGATGATGCCGTAGGTCGGTTTCAGCACCGGTTCCAGACCCGCGTACTGGTAGTCCTGATGCGGGTAGGAAATCGGCTCACGACCGTGTTTACGGTTGATAAAGTCGTCCACCATGCCCGACTGCAACGGCCCTGGACGGAACAGGGCCACCAGAGCGATCATGTCTTCCAGACAGTCCGGCTTGAGCTTTTTGATCAGCTCCTTCATGCCGCGTGATTCAAGCTGAAACACCGCGGTGGTCTCGGCTTTCTGCAGCATGCTGAACGTCGGTTTGTCGTCCAGCGGGATAAAGTCGATGTTCAGATCCGGCAAGCCCTTCTTGGCCTGCTCGCGGTTGATGGTTTCCATCGCCCACTTGATGATCGTCAGGGTACGCAGGCCGAGGAAGTCGAACTTCACCAGGCCGGCGGATTCCACATCATCCTTATCGAACTGGGTGACCAGTCCGCCGCCTTCGTCATCGCAGGCAATCGGCGAGAAGTCGGTGAGCTTGGTTGGCGCGATCACCACACCACCAGCGTGCTTGCCGGTGCCACGACAGATGCCTTCGAGCTTGAGCGACATTTCCCAGATTTCCCGGGCGTCTTCGTCGACCTTGAGGAAGTCGCGCAGCGGCTCTTCCATCTCGTAGGCTTTTTCCAGGGTCATGCCGACTTCGAAAGGAATCATCTTCGACAGGCGGTCCGCCAGCCCGTAGGACTTGCCCTGCGCCCGCGCCACGTCACGCACTACCGCCTTGGCCGCCATGGTGCCGAAGGTGATGATCTGGCTCACCGCATTGCGGCCGTATTTCTCGGCCACGTAATCGATTACCCGGTCGCGGCCGTCCATGCAGAAGTCGACGTCGAAGTCGGGCATGGAAACCCGTTCCGGGTTGAGGAAACGCTCGAACAGCAGGTCATAGGCCAGCGGGTCAAGGTCGGTAATTTTCTGCACGTAGGCCACCAGCGAACCGGCACCCGACCCACGGCCTGGGCCCACCGGCACGCCGTTGTTCTTCGCCCACTTGATGAAGTCCATTACGATCAGGAAGTAACCGGGGAAGCCCATCTGGATGATGATATCCAACTCGAAATTCAGCCGGTCGATATAGACCTGACGCTTCTCTTCGTAATTCGGTGTGGTTTCCTTAGGCCAGAGCACAGCCAGGCGCTCTTCCAACCCCTCGAACGAGACCTGGCGAAAGTACTCGTCCATAGTCAGGCCGGCTGGTACCGGGAAATCCGGCAGGAAGTACTTGCCCAGCTGCACTTCGATGTTGCAGCGTTTGGCGATCTCGATGGTGTTTTCCAGCGCTTCCGGCAGGTCACTGAACAGCTCGGCCATCTCCTCCGGCGTTTTCAGGTACTGCTGATCGGAATAAGTGCGCAGACGGCGCGGGTCATCCAGGCTGCGACCTTCGCCGATGCACACGCGGGTTTCGTGGGCAGCGAAATCGTCCTGCTTGATAAAGCGCACATCGTTGGTCGCTACCAGTGGCGCGCCGACCTTATCAGCCAGGGCGACGGCGGCATGCAGATGCTCTTCGTCGTTGACCCGATTGGTGCGCTGCACTTCCAGGTAAAAACGCTCGGGGAACACCGCCATCCACTCGCGCAGTATGGCTTCGGCCGCCGCCGGCTCGCCATCGAGCAAGGCATGGCCGACTTCGCCTTCTTTCGCGCCGGACAGGGCAATCAGGCCTTCGGCCGCTTCCTTGACCCAGTCACGCTGGATGATCACCAGGTCATTGCTCTGCCCTTCGCTCCAGCCGCGCGAGACCAGTTCAGTGAGGTTGCGATAACCCTTGGCATTCATCGCCAGCAGGGTCATGCGGCTGAGCGGGCCATCTTCATCGGCACTGGCCAGCCAGATGTCGGCGCCGCAGATCGGCTTGATACCGCCGCCCATGGCGGCCTTATAGAACTTCACCAACGAGCACATATTGCTCATATCGGTAACCGCTACCGCCGGCATTCCAGCTGCCGCCACCGACTTGATCAGTGGTTTGACCCGCACCAGCCCGTCGACCAGGGAAAATTCGGTGTGCAAACGCAGGTGGACGAACGAAGCGGTCATGGCAGTCCTATACAAAACGCAAAAACGACAAGGCTGGGATTGTACAACCGCAGCAGCGCGCGACAAGCGCTACCGGGCACAGGATAACGAGGGAATTTCGCCAGCGTTGTGTCAGTCGTCCAACAACGCACGTACCGGGCCAAAGGAGCGCCGGTGAATCGGGGTCGGCCCCAGGCGCCGCAGTGCTTCCAGGTGTACCGGGGTGGGGTAGCCTTTGTGGCCGGCAATGCCGTAACCGGGGTATTGCTGATCAAGCAGCTGCATCTCGCGATCACGACTGACCTTGGCCAGAATTGATGCCGCAGCAATCGCCGGCACCTGGCTATCGCCCTTGACCACAGCTGCGCTGGGCACCTGCAGTTTCGGGCAGCGATTACCATCAATCAGTGCCAGCTTGGGCGTGACACTCAGGCCCTCAACCGCGCGCTGCATGGCCAACATGGTGGCCTGCAGGATATTCAGCTGGTCGATCTCTTCCACCTCGGCACGGGCGATGCACCAGGCCAGGGCTTTTTCACGAATCTCGTCGAAGAGTTTTTCCCGACGCGCCTCGGTCAGCTTTTTCGAATCGTTCAGGCCGAGAATCGGCCGCGCCGGATCGAGAATCACCGCCGCCGTTACCACGGCGCCGCAAAGCGGGCCACGGCCGACTTCATCGACACCGGCCACCAGCTCCTGCACCAAAGTGAAATCCAGCCCGAGCTGCATCAGCCGCGACCTGTCAGCTGCAGTACAGCCTGGGCCGCTTGCACCGAAGCGTCACGTCGCAGCGCCCGGTGAATCACATCAAAGCCTTCAGTTTGCACCTCGCCGCCATCCAGCAGCGGAGCCAGCAACTGGGCCAATGCTTCAGGCGTCGCAGCGTCCTGAATCATCTCAGGTACCAGCAAACGCTCAGCCAGCAGATTCGGCAGGGAAATATAAGCGCTGGTAACCAGACGTTTGAGGATGCGATAGGTCAATGGCGCAACTTTGTAAGCCACCACCATCGGCCGCTTGTACAGCAGGGCCTCAAGGGTTGCCGTACCGGATGCGATCAGCACCGCATCACAGGCGGCCAGCACCTCATGGGAGCGGCCGTTGAGCAAGGTCAGCGGCAGATCACGGCCCACCAGCATCTGCTCAAGCTGTGCGCGACGCTCCGGGCTGGAGCACGGCAAAACAAACTGGATACCGGGGCGCAAGGTGCGCAATCGCACGGCGGCATCGAGAAACAGGCTACCTAGGCGCGACACTTCGCCGCCACGGCTGCCCGGCATCAGGGCGACCACCGGCTGATCATGAGATAGATTCAGCGCCTCACGGGCCGCAGCACGATCTGCCTGCTGCGGGATCGTATCGGCCAGCGGGTGGCCGACAAAACGCACCGGTACCTGATGATCTTGATAGAACTGCGCCTCGAACGGGAACAGGGTCAGCATCAGGTCGCAGGCTTCGCGAATCTTCAGCACGCGCTTCTGCCGCCAGGCCCATACGGACGGGCTGACGTAATGCACGGTCTTGATGCCAGCCTGACGCAGCTTGAGTTCTAGGGTCAGGTTGAAATCCGGCGCATCGATGCCGATAAACACATCCGGCTTTTCGGCAATCAGGGTGTTGATCAGACGTTTGCGCCGCGACAGCAATTCGGGAAGGCGACCCAATACCTCGACCAGGCCCATCACCGACAGACGCTCCATCGGAAAATAGGAATTCAGCCCCTGGGCTTGCATCAGCGGGCCACCGACACCGATAAATTCGATCTGTGGGTATTGGGCTTTGAGGGCCTGCATCAGGCCCGCACCAAGAATATCGCCAGACGCCTCGCCAGCGACCAGCGCGACACGCATCAGGTCAGTCATAAATTATCGGGTAATGCCGCGGCTTGAAGCCTGAATAGAATCGCGGAAGATAGCGACTTCGGGGAACTCTGCAGACGACTCGGCCAGCTCGGCCATCGCCTGCTCAACCGTAAGGCCCTGGCGATAGACAATCTTGTAGGCACGGCGCAAGGCAGCAATGGCCTCGGCGCTGAAACCGCGACGGCGCATGCCTTCGAAGTTCATGCTGCGCGCTTCGGCCGGGTTACCGAATACGGTGACAAATGCCGGTACATCCTTGCCAATCGCCGTGCCCATACCGGAAAAGCTGTGCGCACCGATACGGCAGAATTGATGGACCAGGGTGTAGCCGGAAAGAATCGCCCAGTCATCGACCCACACATGCCCAGCCAGCGCAGTGTTGTTGACCAGGATGCAATGGTTACCGATCACGCTGTCATGGCCAATATGGGCATAGGCCATGATCAGATTGTGGTCACCCAAGGTGGTTTCGCTGCGATCCTGCACGGTGCCGCGGTGGATGGTGACACCCTCGCGAATCACATTGTGGTCGCCAATGACCAGCCGAGTCGCCTCGCCCTGGTACTTGAGGTCAGGTGTGTCTTCACCCACCGAAGAGAACTGATAGATGCGGTTGTGTTTACCGATCCGCGTCGGCCCCTTGAGGATCACATGGGGGCCGATCACTGTACCCTCGCCAATTTCTACATCGGCCCCAACTATCGACCAAGGGCCGACGACGACGTCGTCAGCCAACTTGGCGCTGGGATCGATGATGGCGCGAGGGTCAATCAAACTCATAGCTTGCGTTCCGCACAGATGATTTCTGCCGAGCAGACTTCCTTGCCGTCGACGCTGGCTTTGCACTCGAACTTCCAGATGCTGCGCTTGCTGCTCAGGTAACAGGCTTCGAGGATCAGTTGATCACCCGGCACCACTGGCTGACGAAAGCGTAGCTTGTCGGAGCCGACAAAGTAATACAGGGTGCCATCGGAGGGCTTCAGGTCCATCATCTTGAAACCGAGAATGCCGGCTGCCTGAGCCATAGCTTCGATGATCAACACGCCGGGCATAATCGGGTGCTCAGGGAAATGCCCGTTGAAAAACGGCTCATTGATGCTGACATTCTTGTAGGCACGAATTCGCTTGCCTTCAATATCCAGCTCAGCCACCCGGTCCACCAAGAGGAACGGGTAGCGGTGCGGCAAGTATTCACGAATCTGGTTAATGTCCATCATGTGCAGAGAAGCCTGTAAGAGAAAAAAGAGAAGCCGGCAAACACCGGCTCAGGCATCAGATGAAGTGTCGGCGGTTGGGGTCACGGCCGCCAGCTGCTTTTCCAACTGTTGCAGGCGGCGCGCCATATCATCCAACTGACGAATCCGTGCCGCGCTCTTGCGCCATTCAGCAGCTGGCTGCATGGCGGTGCCCGAGGAATAGGACCCCGGTTCAGTTATCGAACGTGTGACCATGGTCATACCGGTGACAAATACGTTGTCGCACACCTCGATGTGCCCAACCATGCCCACACCACCGGCGATCATGCAGTTCTTGCCAATCTTGGTACTGCCGGAAATACCCGCGCAACCGGCCATGGCCGTGTTGTCGCCGATCTGCACGTTGTGCGCGATCATGATCTGGTTATCCAGCTTCACTCCATTACCAATCAGCGTGTCTGAGAGTGCGCCACGGTCGACAGTGGTATTGGCGCCTATCTCGACGTCATCACCGATGGTCACCCCACCGATCTGCGCGATCTTCTGCCACACGCCCTTCTCGTTGGCAAAGCCGAAGCCCTCACCGCCGATCACCGCGCCAGATTGAATAACCACCCGCTTGCCGATCCGTACATCGTGATACAGCGTTACTCGCGGGGCCAGCCAACCGCCCTCGCCGATCAACGAGCGCGCGCCGACAACGCAATGCGCACCTACCGTTACGCCAGCCGCAATCCGTGCACCACTCTCAATCACCGCATAGGCGCCGATACTGGCAGTCGCATCGATCTGTGCATCCGCAGCTACCACAGCAGTGGGGTGCACGCCAGGCAATGCCTGGGGCTTACGGTCAAACAGATGTGAAAGTTCGGCGTAGGCCAGATAGGGATTAGCAACGACCAAGACATTGCCGGCATAGCCTTCGGCATCAGCTGCGGTCAACAGCACCGCGCCTGACTGGCAGCCCGAGAGAAACTTACGGTATTGCGCATTTGCGAGAAAGCTCAGCTGATCAGCGCCGGCTTCCTGCAAGGTAGCCAAGCCGCTGATCGGCTTGCCTGTGTCGCCACGCAAGGTAGCGCCCAGACGCTCGGCCAGCTGGCCAAGGGTATAAACCGTTGCACTCATGATCAGCGCAGCTGATTCATGCGCTCGATAACCTGGCGGGTGATGTCGAACTGAGGTTTGACATCAATCACCGCACCGCGCTCAAGCACCAGGTCGAAGTTACCGGTCTTGATCACTTCTTCCACGGCCTTGTCCAGGTTCGGCTTGAGCTTTTTCAGCATTTCACGATCAGCCACGGCCTTGGACTCATTCAGCTCCTTGGACTGGAACTGGAAG
Organism: Pseudomonas peli; assembly: GCF_900099645.1. Lineage (GTDB taxonomy): Bacteria > Pseudomonadota > Gammaproteobacteria > Pseudomonadales > Pseudomonadaceae > Aquipseudomonas > Aquipseudomonas peli. The sequence continues at coordinate 449,560 of NZ_FMTL01000001.1, forward strand.
TCACGAGCTTTTTGCTTGAATTCAAGCTCCAGGCGCTCGCGCTCAGCGGTCTGCATTTTTTCGCCGTCTTTAACTAGACGGTCCTGAATGCGCTTGGCGTCGCTTTCCAGGGTTTTCAGCTTGTTCAACTGCGGGCCGAATTTCTTCTCGGCGTCCACAGCGTAACGCTTGGCAGCATCAGATTCCAGCAAGGCCATTTGGTAATTCAGTACGGCTACTTTCATCTCGGCAAAAGCCGGGGTTGCCAGCAGGGCAACGCTTAACAAAACTAGTTGAGTCAACTTACGCACGGTGCAACTCCTGCAAAACTGTTGGTATTCAAAAATCCGACGCTTAGAACGTCTGACCGAGAGAGAACTGGAAAATCTGCGTATCAGCATCATCCGGTTTGATGATTGGCATGGCCAAGCTAAAGCTCAACGGCCCCAGGGCTGTGATCCACGTCAAACCAACACCCACAGAGCTGGCCAAGTTGCCTGGATCGATGCTGCCGCACTCTTCCTGGGACTTGCCACAGTTGGTGTCGAAGACGTTACCCACGTCCCAGAACAGCGCAGTACGCAGAGAGCGTTGATCTTTCACGAAAGGCATGGGGAACAACAGCTCAGCACCACCTTGAATCAGTACGTTGCCACCAAAGGGCAGTGGGTCTTGGTCAGGGTCGAAGGCTGTACCAGGATTGATACCGCGGCTAGGCGTGCTACGCGGCCCCAGGCTGCTGTCCTTAAAGCCACGTACCGAGTTAAAACCACCGGCATAGTAGTGTTCATAGAACGGCAGATCAGAGGTAGAACCGTAACTCTCACCATAACCCAGCTGGCTGTGCAGACGCAGGGTGTAGGTGTCAGTCAGCGGTTTGAAGACTTGGCCTCGGTAATCAACCTTGAAGAACGACAGGTCACTGCCCGGCACCGTGGTTTCAAAGACCAAACTTTGCGAGTGACCACGGTTAGCGAGTACGCCGCGGTTTAGTGTCGACTCAGACCAACCGACCGATGCTTTGAGGTTCAGATAACTGTCCCCCTCTTGCTCGATAAAGTTGAAAATCTCATCAACCGTATACACACCAGTACCGATGCTGTCGTTCTGCACGGTCAGACCATAGGTCAGGCGCGAAGTATCACTGATTGGATAGCCGATACTGGCGCCCACGCCGTAGCTATCCACCGAGTAGCTGGACACATCGGTGTTCAGTTCGTCGTAATCGGTTTCACGGAAGAAGGCGTTGTAGCCCAAACTAACGCCATCTGGCGTCCAGTAGGGGTCAACAAAACCAAAGTTGTAGTTGCTCTGATACTCACTGCGAGTCAAGCCGACGCTGACCTTGTTACCCGTTCCCAGGAAGTTGTTCTGGGTAATCGAGCCACCGAGAATCAGACCGGCGTTCTGGGCAAAACCAACGCTGGCGGTGATGGAGCCAGAAGCTTGCTCTTCCACGCTGTAGTTGACGTCAACCTGGTCATCGGTGCCTGGCACCTGTGGGGTTTCGACGTTAACTTCCTTGAAGTACCCCAGACGCTCCAGGCGGGTCTTGGACTGGTCAATCAGGTACGTCGAAGCCCAGCCCCCCTCCATCTGACGCATTTCACGGCGCAGCACTTTGTCTTCCGACTTGGTGTTACCACGGAAGTTGATGCGATTAACGTAAGCTCGCTTGCCCGGGTCAACCACAAAGGTAATCGACACAGTGCCGTCATCATGAGCTTCTGGTACGCCGTTAACGTTGGCAAAGGTATAACCTTCATTACCCAGACGGCGGGTGATGAGTTCAGACGTGGTGGTCATCACTTTGCGCGAGAACACCTGACCTTCCTGAACCAGCAGCAATGCCCGTACGTCTTCTTCCGGAACCTTCAGTTCACCGCTGAGTTTGACCTCACGTACGGTGTACTTCTCGCCTTCGTCGACATTGACGGTGACATAGACGTGTTTTTTGTCCGGGGTAATGGATACCTGAGTCGAGCTGATATCCATATTGATATAGCCGCGATCCAGGTAATAGGAACGCAGGCGCTCCAAGTCGCCGGAAAGTTTTTCACGGGCGTACTTGTCATCGTTTTTAAAGAAGGACAGCCAGTTGGTGGTCTTCAGCTCAAACAGGTCAATCAGGTCCTCATCAGCAAAGACTGAGTTACCCACCACGTTGATATGCTGAATTGCAGCAACGGAGCCTTCATTGATATTGATCTTTAGCGCTACGCGGTTGCGCGGCTGCGGAATCACTTCGGCTTCGATTTCGGCGGAATAGCGACCCTGCGCAACGTATTGACGTTGCAGCTCATTACGCACACCTTCAAGGGTTGCGCGCTGGAAAATCTCACCTTCAGACAGACCGGACTGATTGAGACCTTTGAGCAAGTCTTCGCTGGTGATGGCCTTGTTGCCTTCGATTTCGATACTGGAAATCGACGGACGCTCAACTACGGTCACAACCAGTACGTCGCCATCGCGACCGAGCTGAATGTCTTGGAAAAAGCCGGTTTTGAACAGCTCGCGGGTCGCCTCAACCAGCGAACGGTCATCGGCTTGCGCGCCCACATTAAGTGGCAGGGCACCGAATACGCTACCCGCGGAAACGCGCTGCAGACCGGTGACCCGGATATCGGAGATGGTGAAGGACTCGGCGTGAACTTCGGTGATCATCAGTGCGGCAAGCACCGCAGGTAGCAGCAGACGTTTCATGAAGTCCTTTCTTATTCCAACTGACAATAAAAAATCTGCCGCTTAGTGCGACACGTATTGTTCGTACCGAGAGCGTAATTCAGCAGTGGTTACAGGCGACCCAAGTCGTTTACCAGGGCCAGTAGCATCACCCCGATGACCAAACTGATGCCGATCTGCATCCCCCAACCCTGTATCCGTTCCGACAGCGGGCGACCACGCACCCACTCGACCAGATAAAAAAGCAGATGCCCCCCATCCAGCACGGGGATAGGCAACAAATTAAGAACCCCCAGACTAATGCTTAAGTAGGCGAGAAATTTAAGAAAATCACTCAAACCTGACTCAGCAGAAGCGCCCGCCACTTTAGCAATGGTTATCGGCCCGCTCAAGTTTTTTACCGAGAGCTCGCCAAACAGCATTTTCTTCAGTGAATTAAGGGTCAGAACGCTCATTGTCCAGGTGTTTTTGGCACCTTCGGCGATGGCTTCTAATGGGCCATAGCTGACTTCGCGCAACATCTCAGGCGGCCATTCGCCACCCGCGACACCAGCACCCAGGTAACCACTGAGCGCCTCACCTTCACCGCGAGCGGCCAGAGTCAACGGCACATCCAGCTGCTGGCCTTGGCGCTCTACCCGCAAACTAATCTTTTTACCCGGTAAGCCACGCACTTGATCCACCAGCTGCTGCCAATCGGCCAAAGACTGACCGTCGAGCGCAAGCAGGCGATCACCAACCTGCAAGCCCGCAGCAAATGCCGGACCTTCAGGATCAAGCTGCGCCAGCACCGGCTGCAGAGCCGGACGCCAAGGACGAATACCCAATGAGGAGATGGGATCTGGCTCATCAGCACCGCGCAGCCAGTTATCCAGGACGATCTGCCGAGGACTGTCGACCGAGGAACCCGGCTCGCGTACCGCGAGATCCAGCCGACCACTTTCACCCAGCCGACTAACCAGCTGCAGATTTACCGAAGCCCAGCCGGTGGTGGGCTCGCCGTCAACCGCAACAATCTCCTGCCCGACCTGCAAACCAGCGACATCGGCCAGACTGCCCGCTTCGACCGCGCCAATAACCGGGCGCACCTGCTGGCTGCCCAGCATCGCCACAACCCAGAAGAACAGTAGCGCTAGGAGGAAATTCGCCACCGGACCAGCCGCCACGATGGCAATACGCTGCTGGACTGACTTGCGATTGAACGACTGATCAAGCAGCTCCGGCGGCACATCGCCTTCGCGCTCATCGAGCATCTTCACATAACCGCCCAGCGGGATGGCGGCCACGACAAACTCAGTGCCCTGGCGGTCATGCCAACGCAGCAGCGGGCTGCCAAAACCGACGGAAAACCGCAGTACCTTGACGCCACAACGGCGGGCGACCCAGAAGTGCCCATATTCGTGGATGGTTACCAGCACACCCAGTGCAACCAGGGTGCCGACCAACATATAAAGCGCACTCATCAAACTTCTCCGCGTCGGCGATCAGCGCCGACTCAGCCATTGTTCGGCCAGATAGCGGGCCCGACCATCTGCAGCCAGCACCGTATCCAGGCTCTCAACCGCCAGGGCGGGCTCAGCGTGCAAAACGTCTTCGATGATACTCGCGATCTCGGGAAAGCGGATGCGTCGCTCAAGGAATGCAGCAACCGCCACTTCATTGGCCGCATTAAGCATGGCAGGAGCAGTGCCGCCGGCCTGCGCCGCCTCACGCGCCAGACGCAGACAAGGAAAGCGCTGTTCGTCCGGCGCCTGGAAATCTAACCGAGCGACGGCAAACAGATCCAGCGGAGCAACGCCGGAGTCGATTCGCTCCGGCCAGGCTAGGGCATGACTGATCGGCGTGCGCATATCCGGATTACCCAACTGGGCCAGTACCGAACCGTCGACATAATCGACCAGCGAATGGATCACGCTCTGCGGATGCACCACCACTTCAATTTGCGCCGGAGTGGCATCAAACAACCAACAGGCCTCGATCAGCTCCAGGCCTTTGTTCATCATGCTCGCTGAGTCGACCGAGATCTTGCGCCCCATCGACCAATTGGGATGCGCGCACGCCTGCTCGGGAGTGACTGCATGCAACTGCTCCAGCGGCATTTCGCGAAATGGCCCACCCGAGGCGGTCAACAGAATACGCCGCACACCGACTTGCTGCAGGCCGCGAGCGTAGTCACCCGGCAGGCACTGGAAAATCGCATTGTGTTCACTATCGATTGGCAACAGCACAGCGCCGCTTTTACGCACAGCCTGCATAAACAGCGCGCCCGACATCACCAGAGCTTCTTTGTTTGCCAGCAGCACCTTCTTGCCGGCCTCGACCGCCGCCAGGGTCGGCGGCAAACCGGCCGCGCCGACGATAGCAGCCATCACCGCATCCACTTCAGGATGCGCTGCCACTTCACACAACCCATCGGAGCCATGCAGCACTTGAGTGGTAAGCCCGGCAGCACGCAAGCCCTCCTGCAGGTGGCAAGCTTGCAGAGCCTGCGGCACCACAGCAAAGCGCGGGCGGTAGATCATGCACAACGCCTCCAGCTCAGTCAGACGACTGAAACCGGACAATGCGAATACTTGATAACGCTCTGGATGGCGGGCGATGACATCAAGGGTGCTCAGACCTATCGAGCCGGTCGCCCCCAGCACGGTAATCTGCTGCGGATGACTCACAGCGAGCCCCAACCCGCCAGCCATAGCAGCGCGGCGAACACAGGAATCGCCGCCGTCAGGCTGTCGATACGGTCCAACACGCCACCGTGGCCCGGCAGCAGATTACTGCTGTCCTTAACCCCGGATTGACGCTTGAACATGCTTTCGGTCAGATCACCGACAACCGAGATCAACACCACCACGGCGGTGCCGATCAAGCCCAGCAACAGACTGGCAAACGACCAGTCACGGTAAATCGCCACGCCCACACAGATCAGCAGGGTCGCCAGCAGGCCACCGAACACCCCTTCCCAGCTTTTACCGGGGCTTACCTGCGGGGCCAGCTTACGCTTGCCGAAGCGCCGACCGGCGAAATAGGCACCGATATCCGCGCCCCACACCAGCACCATCACCGCCAGAATTAGCCAATTCGCTTCAGGCCACTGTTTGAACAGCACCAAGCCTTGCCAAGCCGGCAGTAGAATCAGCAAGCCAATCAGTAATCTGATCGGAGCCTGAGTCCAGTAACGGCTGCTGGCTGGATAACCCAAGACCAGAAAGGTCGCCACTACCCACCAGACAACCCCTAACGACAACATCCAGGGCGCCAACGCTGGCAACAGATACAAGCCAAACAACAACGTAGCTACCAGCGCGGCGTAGGCCACGCGCTGCACCTGGGCAGTAAATCCTGCCAGCCGCGCCCATTCCCAGGCGCCCAAACTGACCACCGCGCCGATAAACAGCGCAAACAGCGTGCCATTGAGCAGAAAGAAGCCACCCAGGGCGAATGGCAACAGCACCAGCGCCGTGATAATTCGTTGTTTGAGCATCAGCTACGGGCCTCAGCAGCCACCTGATCGCTGGTTTTCCCAAAGCGACGCTGGCGGCTAGCAAAATCGGCCAAGGCTTTGCGCATGGCGTCGTGTTTGAAATCCGGCCAAAACAGGTCGGAGAAATACAGCTCGGTGTAGGCCAGCTGCCAGAGCAGGAAGTTACTGATGCGGTGCTCACCACCGGTGCGGATGCACAGATCCGGCAGCGGCAAATCGCCGGTTACCAGGCAACTCTGCAGCAATTCGGGAGTGATGTCCTCGGCGCGCAAATGACCGCCTTGAACTTCACGGGCCAAACGCTGCGCCGCCTGAGCAATATCCCACTGGCCACCATAGTTGGCCGCCACCTGCAGGACAAAGCGTTTGTCGCCAGCAGTCTGCGCTTCAGCCTCACGCATCGCGGCCTGCAACTCAGGGTGAAAGCGTGAGCGATCACCAATGATGCGCAGGCTGATGTCATTGGCATTGAGCTTCTTCGCCTCGCGGCGCAGCGCACTGAGGAACAGCTCCATCAGCGCACTGACTTCCTCGGCCGGGCGCTGCCAGTTTTCACTGGAGAAGGCGAACAGCGTCAGCACCTCGACGCCCGCCTCGGCGCACACCTCGATCACCGCACGCACCGCATCGACACCGGCTTTATGGCCGGCCACGCCGGGCAGCAGACGCTTCTTCGCCCAGCGATTGTTACCGTCCATGATGATCGCCACATGCCGTGGCACGGCGAACGGACTACCGTCTTTGGTCTTTTCCATGACGATATCCTGGCCGTTAAACGGCCATCAGATCCGCTTCTTTCTGCTTCACTGCCACTTCGATTTCCGCGACAAACTTGTCGGTCAGCTTCTGGATTTCGTCGGCCGCACGGCGCTCTTCGTCTTCGCTGATTTCCTTCTCTTTAACCAGGTCTTTCAACTGGCTCAGGGCGTCACGACGAATATTGCGCACCGCCACACGACCATCTTCAGCCGCATCACGCGCCTGCTTGGTGAAGCCCTTACGGGTTTCTTCGGTCAGCGCCGGCATGGAGATCAGCAGCAGCTCACCCAGGTTGGTCGGGTTGAAGCCCAGACCGGAGCTCTGGATCGCCTTGTCGACAGCCGCCAGCATGTTGCGCTCAAAGGCCACAACCTGCAGGGTACGGGCGTCCTTGACGGTGACGTTAGCTACTTGGTTCAGCGGGGTGTCGGAGCCGTAGTAAGGCACCATAACGCCACCGAGGATGCTTGGATGGGCCTGACCGGTACGGATTCGGCTGAAGGCATGAACCAGTGATTCCAGGCTCTTTTGCATACGCACTTGGGCGTCTTTCTTGATCTCATTGATCATGTTTATCTTCCTCAATCAGAGTGCCTTCAGCGCCACCCACTACAACGTTTAGCAGGGCACCAGGCTTGTTCATGTTGAAAACACGCAGCGGCATATTATGGTCGCGGCACAGGCAGATGGCCGTCAGGTCCATTACGCCCAGCTTGCGGTCGAGCACCTCATCGTAGGTCAGGCGATCGAACTTCTCGGCATGCGGGTCTTTGAATGGATCGGCAGTGTACACACCATCCACCTTGGTCGCCTTGAGCACCACGTCGGCATCAATTTCGATGGCGCGCAGGCAAGCGGCCGAGTCGGTGGTAAAGAACGGATTACCAGTGCCAGCGGCGAAAATCACCACCTCACCGGTTTTCAGATGACGCAGCGCCTTGCGCCGGTCGTAGTGATCGGTCACCCCAACCATGGAAATGGCCGACATGACGATGGCCGGGATATTCGAACGCTCCAGCGCGTCGCGCATGGCCAAGGCGTTCATCACGGTCGCCAGCATGCCCATATGGTCGCCGGTTACCCGATCCATACCCGCTGCGCTCAGCGCCGCGCCACGGAACAGGTTGCCACCACCTATAACCAGACCGACCTGTACACCGATACCGACCAACTGACCGACTTCCAGCGCCATGCGGTCCAGCACCTTGGGATCGATGCCAAAATCTTCCGACCCCATCAGGGCCTCGCCGCTAAGTTTGAGCAGAATGCGCTTGTAGCGCGGTTGACGACCACTCATCTGCTGAGCCATTGCGAGTCTCTCCTGCGGCGTTTGAATTCTGTGCAAACCTTCGGTTCGCTTTTATCGAGCGCTTCGACAGCGCCATGAGTCATTGGTACCAAAGCACCAACCACTCCACAGCTTAGCTGCGCCCTCAATTTGACAAAGAGGCCGCGCGCGTTAGCGGGCAGCCTCTTCGGGGCAACAGCGGTTAGCCGTCTTACTGCTTGCTGGCAGCAGCTACTTGCGCAGCAACTTCTTCAGCAAAGTTGTCGACCGGCTTCTCGATGCCTTCGCCAACCTTGAAGTAGGTGAAGGAAACGATTTCAGCACCGGCTTTCTTAGCCAGAGCACCGACCTTGATTTCCGGATCCTTAACGAAGGCTTGCTCAACCAGGCTGGCTTCAGCCAGGAACTTCTGGATACGACCAGCAACCATCTTCTCGACGATTTCGGCCGGTTTGCCCTTGATCTTGTCTTCGTTGAGGCTGACGAACACGGCTTTCTCGCGCTCGATGGCTTCAGCGGAAACTTCCGAAGGCAGCAGGAATTCAGGGTTGCTTGCAGCTACGTGCATGGCGATGTCTTTGGCCAGGTCGACGGTGCCGCCCTTGAGCACAACCACAACACCGATCTTATTGCCGTGCAGGTAAGAACCCAGAACGTCACCTTCAATACGCGCCAGACGACGGATATTGACGTTCTCGCCAGTTTTGGCAACCAGGGCCAGACGGGCTTCTTCTTGAGCAGCGATCAGCGGCTCAACTTCGGTCATCTTGTCAGCAAAGGCTTTCTCGACGCTGGCAGCAACGAAGTTCTTGAAATCGTCCTGCAGAGCCAGGAAGTCGGTCTGCGAGTTGACTTCGAGAATGACGGCAGTCTTGACATCTTCCTTGATGCTGATAGCGCCTTCAGCAGCCACGTTGCCGGCTTTCTTGGCAGCTTTGATCGCGCCGGAAGCACGCATGTCATCGATGGCTTTTTCGATGTCGCCGCCAGCCTTGGTCAAGGCCTTCTTGCAATCCATCATGCCTTCGCCAGTACGCTCACGCAGTTCTTTAACCAACGCTGCAGTAATTTCTGCCATTTCAAAATCCTCTGGATAGGTTGTTAACCATTCCACCCGCGAAAACGGGCGCTCAATTCGTAACGCATTGCCGACAATGACCAGAAACGATTGCAACTGCACGTCGACGATGGTTTTCAAGGTGGCAAAAAGGGGGCTAAGCCCCCTTTTTGCGAACTAAGCAAACGCTAAGCGCGTTTTACTTAGCCTTCAGCAGTTTCTGCAGCCGGGGCTTGCTCAACGAACTCGTCGGCGCCGCCGTTAGCGTTGGTGCGACCACGGATTACCGAGTCAGCCATTGCACCCATGTACAGCTGGATGGCGCGAATGGCGTCATCGTTACCTGGGATGATGTAGTCAACGCCTTCAGGGCTGCTGTTGGTATCGACGATGCCGATAACTGGGATACCCAGCTTGTTGGCTTCGGTGATAGCAATGCGCTCGTGGTCAACGTCGATCACGAACAAAGCGTCTGGCAGACCGCCCATGTCCTTGATACCACCCAGGCTGCGATCCAGCTTTTCCAGATCACGGGTGCGCATCAGGGCTTCTTTCTTGGTCAGCTTGGCGAAAGTACCGTCCTGGGACTGAACTTCCAGATCACGCAGACGCTTGATCGAGGCGCGGATGGTTTTGTAGTTGGTCAGCATGCCGCCCAACCAGCGATGATCGACGTACGGCGAACCGCAACGTGCTGCTTCTTCAGCAACGATCTTGCCAGCGGAACGCTTGGTGCCCACGAACAGAATCTTGTTTTTGCCCGAAGCCAGTTTCTCAACGAAGGACAGTGCTTCGTTGAACATTGGCAGGGTTTTTTCAAGGTTGATGATGTGGATCTTGTTGCGCGCGCCGAAAATGTACTTGCCCATTTTCGGGTTCCAGTAACGGGTCTGGTGGCCGAAGTGCACACCGGCCTTCAGCATATCGCGCATGTTGACTTGGGACATGATAGTTCCTTGATAAGTCGGGTTAGGCCTCCACGCATCCCGATCTCCAACCCGGCGAACTTGTCGCAAGGCACCCAGGAAACCGTGTCGATACGTGTGTGGGTTTAAGCTTTCGGGCACACAGCCCGTAAAGCGGCGCGTTTTATATCATAAAAGTCAGGACCAAGCTACTCACAGACAACAACATATGCAGCCAAGTTAGCCGCAGGTTTAACGTAGCGCTTATAGCTGGCGACTTGTAGCTGTTAAGATGTCGCCCTTTCTGTTCGCGTTCGAGAGCCGCACATGACCGTCACCATCAAAACGCCCGACGAAATCGAGAAAATGCGCGTAGCCGGTCGCTTGGCTGCCGAAGTTCTGGAAATGATTGGCGAACACGTCAAGCCCGGCGTCACCACCGAAGAGCTTGATCGCATCTGCCATGACTATATTGTCAACGTGCAACAGGCCATCCCTGCGCCGCTCAATTACAAAGGTTTCCCTAAGTCGATCTGCACTTCGGTCAACCACGTCGTCTGCCACGGCATCCCAAATGACAAGCCGCTGAAAGAAGGCGACGTGATCAACATCGACATCACCGTGATCAAAGATGGCTACCACGGCGATACCAGCAAGATGTTTATGGTCGGCAAAGTGCCGGAGTGGGCTGAACGCCTGGCCAAGATCACTCAGGAATGCATGTACAAAGGGATTGAGCTGGTCAAGCCCGGCACGCGCCTGGGCGATATTGGCGAAGTGATCCAGAAGCATGCGGAGAAGAACGGTTTCTCGGTGGTGCGCGAATACTGCGGCCATGGCATTGGCGCAGTGTTCCATGAAGAACCGCAAGTGCTGCACTATGGCCGCGCCGGCACTGGTATGGAACTGAAGGAAGGCATGACCTTCACCATCGAGCCGATGATCAACCAGGGCCGACCGGAAACCCGCACCCTGGGTGACGGCTGGACCGCAATCACCAAGGATCGCAAGCTCTCCGCCCAGTGGGAGCACACCATTCTGGTGACCGCTGATGGCTACGAGATCTTCACCCTGCGCAGTGATGACACCATCGCCCGTACATCGGCCTGAGCCGCTCGCTGAGTCTGCTCTATAGATAGAAGGAAGGCCGCAATGCCGCAGGTAGATCCCGAGCTGTTCGACCGCGGCCAGTTCCAGGCGGAACTGGCCCTAAAGGCCAGTCCTATTGCGGCGTTCAAAAAGGCCATTCGCCACGCCCGCGAAGTGCTCGACGGGCGTTTCACCAGTGGTCGCGATGTGCGCCGCCTGGTTGAAGACCGCGCCTGGTTTGTCGACCAGATATTGCGCGAAGCCTGGGACCGCCTGTCGTGGAGTGAAGACGCCGATATCGCCCTGCTCGCAGTCGGCGGCTATGGCCGCGGCGAGCTGCACCCCTTCTCCGATATCGACCTGCTAATCCTGCTCGACAACGCCGACCACGAAACCTTCCGCGAGCCCATCGAGCGCTTCCTTACCCTGCTCTGGGATATCGGCCTGGAAGTCGGGCAGAGCGTGCGCAGCGTGGATGAATGCGCCGAAGAGGCGCGCGCCGACCTGACGGTGATTACCAACCTGATGGAAAGCCGCACCATTGCCGGTCCCGAACGCCTGCGTCAGCGTATGCAGGCGGTCACCAGCACCGAGCAGATGTGGCCAAGCAAGCAGTTCTTCCTAGCCAAGCACAAAGAGCAGCGCGCCCGTCACGGCAAATACAACGACACCGAATACAACCTCGAGCCCAACGTCAAAGGCTCACCCGGCGGATTACGCGATATCCAGACCATCCTTTGGGTCGCACGCCGGCATTTCGGCACGCTGAACCTGCACGCCATGGTCGGCCAGGGCTTTTTGCTGGAAAGCGAATACGCCCTGCTCGCCTCCAGTCAGGAATTCCTCTGGAAGGTGCGCTACGCACTGCACATGCTCGCTGGCCGCGCCGAAGACCGTCTGCTGTTTGACCACCAGAGCAAGGTAGCGGCCCTGCTGGGTTACGAAGACAGCGACAGCAAGCTCGCCATTGAGCGCTTTATGCAGAAGTACTACCGCGTGGTGATGGCGATCGCCGAATTGAGCGATCTGATCGTCCAGCACTTTGAAGAGCAAATCCTCAACGCCGGCGAAATTGGCCAGGCCACGCCGCTTAACAGTCGTTTCCTGCTGCGTGATGGCTATATCGAGGTCGCGCACCCCAACGTCTTCAAGCGTACGCCGTTTGCCATCATGGAAATCTTCGTCCTGATGGCGCAGCACCCCGACATCAAAGGCGTGTGCGCCAATAGCATTCGCCTGCTGCGCGAGCACCGTCACCTGATCGACGATGATTTCCGCCGTGACATCCGCAACACCAGCCTGTTCGTTGAACTGTTCAAAAGCCCGCAAGGCATTCATCGTAATCTGCGGCGCATGAACCGTTACGGCATCCTCGGCCTGTACCTGCCGGAGTTCGGCCATATTGTCGGGCAGATGCAGCACGACCTGTTCCACATCTATACGGTCGATGCGCACACCCTGAACCTGATCAAGCACCTGCGTAAGTTCAAGTGGACTGAGCTTGCGGAAAAATTCCCCCTGGCCAGCAAGCTGATCGACAAGCTACCCAAACCCGAGCTGATCTATATGGCCGGGCTGTATCACGACATCGGCAAAGGCCGAGGCGGCGACCATTCGGAGCTCGGTGCGGTAGACGCGGAAGCCTTCTGTGTACGCCACCAGCTGCCAAACTGGGACTCCAAGCTGATCGTCTGGCTGGTGCAACACCACCTGGTGATGTCCACCACGGCGCAGCGCAAAGACTTGTCCGACCCACAGGTCATCTTCGACTTCGCCCGCCTGGTCGGCGACCAAACCCGCCTGGATTACCTCTATGTGCTGACCGTGGCCGACATCAACGCCACCAACCCCAGCCTGTGGAACTCCTGGCGTGCCAGCCTGCTGCGCCAGCTGTATACCGAGACCAAGCGTGCGCTGCGCCGCGGCCTGGAAAACCCGCTGGACCGCGAAGAGCAGATACGCCTGACGCAGATCGCCGCCCTGGACATCCTGGTGCGCGGCGGCACCGACCCGGATGATGCCGAGCAACTCTGGTCGCAACTGGGTGACGATTACTTCCTGCGCCACACGGCATCGGACGTGGCCTGGCACAGCGAGGCGATCCTGCAACACGGCAACAACAGCGAGCCGTTGGTACTGATCAAGGAGACCACCCAGCGCGAGTTTGAAGGTGGCACGCAGATCTTCATCTACGCCCAGGATCAGCACGACTTTTTTGCCGTGACCGTGGCGGCCATGGCCCAGCTCAACCTGAACATCCATGACGCGCGGATTCTCACCTCCACCAGCCAGTTCACCCTCGACACCTACATCGTGCTCGAAGGCGAAGGCGGCTCGATTGGCGAAAACCCAGTGCGGATCAAAGAGATTCGCCAGGGCTTGGTCGACGCATTGAAGAACCCAGACGACTACCCGGCCATTATCCAACGCCGGGTACCGCGCCAGCTCAAGCACTTTGCTTTTGCGCCGCAAGTGACCATTCACAACGATGCGCACCGACCAGTGACCATCCTCGAAGTCACCGCACCGGATCGACCGGGCCTGCTGGCGCGAATCGGGCGGATTTTCCTCGACTTCGACCTGTCGCTGCAGAATGCCAAGATCGCCACTCTGGGCGAGCGGGTGGAGGACGTGTTCTTCGTCACCGACGCGCACAACCAGCCGCTGTCCGACCCCGAGCTGTGCATGCGCCTGCAGGAAACCATGGTTGCGCAACTGTCCGATGCCCCAGGCACGCAGGCCGAACCAAGCCGAATCGTTATTTAAAGCCCCTTATTACCCTTGAGCCGCCCGCCATCTTGGATGCGGGCGCTGGCAGACCTCAGGAAGCAACAATGAACGACGCGTTAAACCAGCTGCAGCCCTACCCGTTCGAAAAGCTCCGCGCACTGCTGGGCGCCCTACAGGCTCCCGCCGGCAAGAGCCCGATTGCCCTGTCGATCGGTGAGCCGAAACACCGCTCGCCGGAATTTGTCGCCGAGGCGTTGCGCGCGAACCTCGACCAGCTTGCGGTCTACCCGACCACCCTGGGCATCCCGGCGCTGCGTGAAGCCATCGCCAACTGGTGTAACCGCCGCTTTGGCCTTCCGGCCGGCGTGCTCGATCCGGCGCGCCACGTGCTGCCGGTCAACGGCACACGTGAGGCGCTGTTTGCTTTTACCCAGGCGGTGGTCAAGCGCGATGTCGATGGCCTGGTAGTCAGCCCCAACCCCTTCTATCAGATCTATGAAGGCGCGGCTTTTCTTGCCGGCGCGCAGCCGCACTATCTACCATGCCTAGAAGAACATGGTTTCAACCCGGATTTCGACGCCGTCAGCGACGAGGTCTGGCAGCGTTGCCAGATCCTCTTTCTCTGCTCACCCGGCAACCCGACCGGCGCGCTGATTCCGCTGCCGACACTGAAGAAGCTGATCGCCCTGGCCGATAAATTCGACTTCGTGATCGCAGCGGATGAGTGCTACAGCGAGTTGTATTTCGATGAAGGCCACCCGCCGGCCGGCCTGCTGACCGCCTGCGCCGAACTGGGCCGCCATGATTTCAAACGCTGCGTGGTGTTCCACAGCCTCTCCAAGCGCTCCAACCTGCCAGGCCTGCGCTCGGGCTTCGTCGCCGGTGACGCCGACATTCTGAAATCTTTCCTGCTGTACCGTACCTACCACGGCTGCGCCATGCCGGTGCAAACCCAGCTGGCCAGCGTCGCCGCCTGGAGCGACGAAGCCCACGTCAAAGCCAACCGCGACCTGTACCGCGAGAAGTTCGACGCGGTGCTGGCGATTCTTGGCGATGTGCTGGATGTGCAACGGCCGGATGGCGGTTTCTACCTGTGGGCGAAAACGCCGATAGACGATGAAACATTTACCCGCGAGCTGTTTGCCCGCGAGCATGTCACCGTGGTGCCTGGTTCGTACCTGTCGCGCGCAGTGGACGGCAACAACCCGGGTGCCGGCCGTGTGCGCATGGCTCTGGTCGCGCCGCTGGCCGAGTGCGTGGCAGCAGCCGAACGTATCCGTGATTTTGTGAAGAGCCTCTGATGAGCAAGACCCTGTTTGGCATAAAAGCCTGCGACACCATGAAAAAAGCCCGCACGTGGCTCGACAAGCACGGGGTAAGCTACGCCTTTCATGATTACAAAGCCTGCGGCATAGACCGTGGCAACCTGGAAAAGTGGTGCAATGAGCATGGTTGGGAAACCATCCTGAACCGTGCAGGCACCACCTTCCGCAAGCTGGACGAGGCGCAGAAAAGCGGTCTCGATCAGCACAAGGCGATCGAACTGATGCTCGCCCAACCGTCGATGATCAAACGCCCGGTGCTGGATCTCGGCAACAAGACCCTGGTTGGCTTCAAAGCCGACCGTTATGCCGCCGAACTGGTTTGAACCAGCCGGCCCACACGAATTTGCGGTAAGGAAAACAGCATGAGCACAACCCTATTCAGCCTGGCTTTCGGCGTTGGCACCCAGAACCGTCAGGGCACCTGGCTGGAAGTCTTCTACGCCCAGCCACTGCTCAACCCGAGCAGCGAACTGGTCACCAAAGTGCTGGAAAAAATCGCTTACCAAGGCGGCAACCAGGCTCTCAGCCTGACCAATAGCCAGGCAGGCGACCTGGCCGAAGCGCTGAAAAACTTCGACAGCCAGCAGTCCGCCCTGCTCACCCGCCTGGCCGAAAGCCAGAAGCCTCTGGTGGTCACTCTGCTCGCCGAAGACGCCGCACTCACCAGCACGCCTGAGGCCTACCTCAAGCTGCACCTGCTGTCGCACCGCCTGGTTAAGCCGCACGGCCTGAACCTCACCGGAATCTTCCCGCTGCTGCCAAACGTGGCCTGGACCAGCCAGGGTGCGGTCGACCTCGGTGAACTGGCTGAGCGTCAACTGGAAGCACGCCTGAAGGGCGATCTGCTGGAAGTCTTCTCGGTGGACAAGTTCCCGAAAATGACCGACTACGTTGTGCCGGCTGGCGTGCGTATCGCTGACAGCGCGCGCATTCGCCTAGGCGCCTATGTGGGCGAAGGCACCACCGTGATGCACGAAGGCTTCGTTAACTTCAACGCCGGTACCGCTGGCCCAGGCATGATCGAAGGTCGCGTATCGGCGGGCGTATTCGTCGGCAAGGGTTCGGACCTGGGCGGCGGCTGCTCGACCATGGGCACCCTGTCCGGTGGCGGCAATATCGTCATTTCCGTCGGCGAAGGCTGCCTGATCGGCGCTAATGCCGGCATCGGCATTCCGTTGGGCGACCGCAACACTGTGGAATCCGGCCTGTACATCACCGCCGGCACCAAGGTGGCACTGCTGGATGCTGACAACAAGCTGGTCAAGGTGCTCAAGGCCCGTGATCTGGCGGGCCAACCGGACCTGCTGTTCCGCCGCAACTCGCAAACCGGCACCGTGGAGTGCAAAACCCACAAGTCGGCTATCGAGCTGAACGAAGCCCTGCACGCGCACAACTAAACGCTACGCAGTTGCCACAGGCCGGGCCCATGCCCGGCCTATCTATTTATACTCAACAGACAGTTCTTGCGGTGCCCAAGCCCATGTCACTGATCTCCCCATGGCGTGCTGACTTCCCTGGCATTCTGGCCCTTGCGGCCGAAGGCCAGACCTATCTGGACAGCGCTGCCACTGCGCAAAAACCCCAGGCCATGCTCGATGCCCTGCTCGGCTATTACGCCGGTGGAGCAGCCAATGTGCATCGCGCCCAGCACCTGCCGGGCGAGCGCGCCACCCGCGCCTTCGAAGCCACGCGGGAGAAGGTTGCACGCTGGCTAAATGCTCCCAGCGCGCAGCAGATCATCTTCACCCGCAGCGCCACCGAAGCCTTCAATCTGCTGGCCTACGGCCTGGAGCAGCGCCTGCAGCCCGGTGACGAGATCGTCATCAGCGCCCTGGAACATCACGCCAACCTGCTGCCCTGGCAGCAACTGGCACTGCGCCGCCAGCTCAAGCTGGTGGTGCTGTCGCTGGATCAGCATGGGTTGATCGACCTAGCCCAAGCAGCGCAGCTGATCGGCCCACGCACGCGCCTGTTGGCGGTCAGCCAGCTGTCCAACGTGCTCGGCTGCTGGCAGCCACTTGAGCCGCTGCTGGCCTTGGCACAGGCGCAAGGCGCACTGACTGTGGTCGATGGCACACAAGGCGTGGTGCACGGTCGCCAAGACGTGCAAGCCCTGGGCTGCGACTTCTATATCTGCTCTAGCCACAAACTCTATGGTCCGGACGGCGTGGGCCTGCTTTATGGCCGCACGCACGCCCTTGAGCAGCTGGCGCACTGGCAGCTTGGTGGCGAGATGCTGTTGCACACCGACTACAGCAGCGCCAGCTTTCGCCCAGCACCATTGGGTTTTGAGGCTGGCACACCGCCGATTGCCTCGGTGATCGCCCTCGGCGCCAGCCTGGATTATCTGAACAGCCTCAATGCCAGCGCCGTAAGCGCCCACGAAGCAGCCCTGCATAGCCAGCTGATCACTGGGCTGCAGCAGCGCCAGGGCCTGCGCCTGCTCGGTACACCGACTGTCGCGCTGGTCAGCTTTGTAGTCGATGCCGTGCACCATGCCGACTTGGCTCACCTGTTGACCGAACAAGGCATCGCCGTGCGCGCCGGCCATCACTGCGCCATGCCGCTGTTACAGGGCCTCGGTCTGAGCGGGGCGATTCGTGTGTCGTTGGGTTTGTATAACGATGGCAGCGATTTACAGCGTTTTTTCAGCGCGCTGGATCAAGCCTTGGAGCTGTTGCAATGAGCCTTCCTGCCACTGCGCAGACTGCACTGCAAGCCTTTAGCGCATGCCCCGGCTGGGAACAGCGCGCCCGCCTGCTGATGCAATGGGGCGACCAGCTCGTCCCGCTGAGTGATGCCGAACGCATTGAAGCCAACCGGGTGCAGGGCTGTGAAAGTCAGGTGTGGCTGCTGGCCGAGCGCGACGGCGCGCACTGGCAGTTTCGCACCAGCAGCGATGCACGGCTGTTGCGTGGTTTGCTGGCACTGCTGCTGGCCAGAGTCAACGGCCTGCCGGCATCCGAACTGGCGCAACTGGATCTGCCGGACTGGTTTGCCCAGCTTGGCCTGGCCCGCCACCTGTCGCCCTCACGCAGCAACGGCCTCCAGGCTGTGCTGACACGGATGCAGCACTTGCTCGATGCCAACGATCAGGGCGCGGCGCGCCACTGATCGGCATTGCCGGAATACAGGGCCTGTTGCAAACGCTCCAACTCACCGTTCTGCGCCAAACGGCGCAAACCGGCATTGAATACCTTACGCAGCTGATCAGCCTTGGTATCGCCTTTGCGAAACAGCAGGTGCAGCGGCTCGGTATTCAATACTCGCGAATGATGGGTGATTACCGCACGCGCTTCGGGGGCAAACATCCGCCGCAGCATGGCGTAACCCACCGCCCGATCCTGCGGATGAAAATCTACGCGGCCTAGTTCTAGCAGACGAAAGCCGGTGTCTTCCTTACCGCTTTGCTGCACCGTTAACGCCCCACTCTGCACCGCCGCATCAAACTGCGGGCCATAGGAGTAACCATGGGTGGTGGCGATGCTGAACGACTTGAGGTCTTCAATACGCGCCCAGTTCAGCTGCTGGTCGGTGCGCTGGAACAGCACAATTTCGCCCTGCACCACCGGATCACTGCATTCACTGATGCGCCGCCGCGGGGCTGAACAGGAATACGGCATCACCGCATCCAGATTGCCCTGTTCGAGCATCAGCAGGTTGCGGTCCCAGGGGTAGTAGACGAACTCAACCTGATACCCCGCCGCCTTGAAGATATCGCGCACCAACCGTGACAAGGCGCCGCCATCTTTGCGCTGCTGATCAACATAGGGCACCCAGTCACCGGTACCAACTCGCACAACCGGGTGGGCATGGACACTCAGGCAAGCAGAGAACGCAGCAAACAGCAGCGCATATCGCGGGACATGACGTAATACATGACGCAGCAGGGACAACACAGCACACCTCAAAAGAGAACTACCAGCACATCCCTGCTGAACATAGACCGCAACCGGTCATTCTTTAAATATTAGCCAACATCATCATGTGCGGGCCGCCGCTCTGCCGGCCGCCGAGTACCAGCAACCAATTTATCGACGATGCGCGCCGCGGCGACCATGCCAAAAGTCGCGGTCACCATCATCACTGCGCCAAAACCGCCGGCGCAGTCGAGCTTGACCCCCTCCCCCACAAAACCCTTGTATTGACACACCGTACCGTCGGGTTTGGGATAGCGCAGCTGCTCGCTGGAATACACGCAGGGCACGCTGTAATTGCGCCCAGGCGTGCGTGAGAAGCCGTAATCGCGGCGCAGGGTGGAGCGCACCTTGGACGCAAGCGGATCATTCCAGGTTTTGTTCAGGTCGCCGACCTGGATCTGCGTCGGGTCGATCTGCCCGCCCGCGCCACCGGTGGTAATCACCTGGATCTTGCGCCGTTTGCACCAGGAAATCAGCGCAGCCTTGGCATTGACACTGTCGATGCAGTCGATCACTGCATCCAGGTGCTCAGTGATGTACTCGGCCATGGTCTCACGGGTCACGAAATCCGCCACCGCATGTACCACACAGGCCGGATTGATCGCGCGGATACGCGCCGCCATCACCTCGACCTTGGGCTGACCAACCGTGCTGTCGAGCGCATGCAGCTGACGGTTGCTGTTGCTGACGCAGACATCATCCAGATCAAACAAGGAAATCTCGCCCACTCCGGAGCGCGCCAATGCCTCTGCTGCCCAAGAGCCCACGCCGCCAATCCCGACCACCGCCACATGCGCAGCCGCGAGCCGCTCGGCTCCCTGGCGACCATATAGACGGGCGATCCCGGCAAAGCGTTGTTCATCCACAGGCATTCTTCACTCTCACAAGCCACAAGCGGCGCGCATTATAGGTAGCTGACGAGCCGCACCCAAGCCCTGTCTTGGTCTAGCCCTGTCTATCCGATGAACAGCCATAGCACATTGCCACTATCGGAACCTTCACGACCGACAATCGTCCCATCAATATGCCCGTCTGCCGGCTATACAGCCCAATGTCAGCGGCGTAGCATGCGGCACCCGACGCTCGTCGCTTTTTATTGCCCCTTCGCTGGACCTGCACACTATGCCTTCGCGTAAGTTTGGACTGAACCTGGTCATGTTCCTGGCAATTGCCGCCGTGTTTACCGGTATCTGGGCGCTGTATAACCGCCCGGTGACCGCACCGGATTGGCCAGAACAGATTTCCGGATTTTCTTTCTCGCCTTTCCGCGCCGGGCAAAACCCGCAGCAGGACACCTACCCCAGCGATGAGCAGATGCGCGCTGACCTGGAGCTGCTGAGCACGCACACCGACAACATCCGTACCTACTCGGTAGACGGCCCACTGGGCAACATCCCCCTGCTCGCCGAAGAATTCGGCCTGCGCGTGACCCTGGGTATCTGGATCAGCCCGGATCTGGAGCGAAACGAGCGAGAAATCGCCAAAGCCATCGAAATCGCCAATAACTCACGCAGCGTAGTGCGCGTGGTGGTCGGTAACGAAGCGCTGTTCCGCAGCGAAGTGACGCCGGAAAACCTGATTGCCTACATCGACCGCGTACGCGCGGCAGTCAAGGTGCCGGTGACCACCTCGGAGCAGTGGCACATCTGGCAGGACCATCCAGAGCTGGCTCAGCACGTCGACCTGATCGCCGCCCACGTTCTGCCTTACTGGGAATTCGTGCCGATGGAGGACTCCACCGACTTCGTGCTGGAGCGCGCCAAAGACCTGAAAAAACTCTTCCCGAAAAAGCCGCTGCTGCTTTCCGAAGTTGGCTGGCCGAGCAACGGCCGCATGCGCGGCGGCGCCGATGCCTCTCAAGCGGACCAGGCGATATACCTGCGCACGCTGGTCAATGCGCTCAATGCCAAAGGCTACAACTACTTCGTTATTGAAGCCTTCGACCAGCCGTGGAAAGCCAGCGATGAGGGCTCGGTGGGTGCGTATTGGGGCGTTTACAACCTCGAACGTCAGGCCAAATTCGCTTTCGAAGGCCCCGTGGTGGCGATCCCACAATGGCGCTTGCTAGCTATCGGCTCGGTGGTACTGGCCCTGCTCAGCCTGGCGCTGATGCTGATCGACGGCAGTGCCCTGCGTCAGCGCGGGCGCACCTTCCTGACCATTGTCGCGTTCGCCGGCGGCTCCGCCCTGGTATGGATCGGTTACGACTACAGCCAACAGTACAGCACCTGGTTCAGCACCTTGGTTGGCCTGCTGTTGGGCATTGGCGCCTTCGGCGTGTTTATCGTCCTGCTGACAGAAGCCCACGAACTGGCTGAAACCGCCTGGACCCGCGCGCGGCGCCGGCCGTTCCAGCCGGTCTTGGCCGACAGCGCCTACCGCCCCAAGGTATCGGTGCACGTACCCTGCTACAACGAGCCGCCGGAGATGGTCAAACAGACCCTCGACGCCCTGGCTGCGCTGGATTATCCGGATTACGAAGTCATCATCATCGACAACAACACCAAGGACCCGGCCGTGTGGGAGCCGGTTGAGGCGTATTGCAAAGTCCTGGGCCCACGCTTCCGCTTCTTCCACGTAGCACCAATTGCCGGTTTCAAAGGCGGTGCGCTGAACTACATCCTGCCGCACACCTGTCCGGACGCCGAAGTGGTGGCGGTGATCGACGCTGATTACTGCGTCGACAAGAACTGGCTCAAGTACATGGTGCCGCACTTTAGCGACCCTAAGATTGCCGTGGTGCAATCACCGCAGGATTACCGTGACGGCAACGAGAACGTCTTCAAGAAGCTCTGCTATGCCGAATACAAAGGCTTCTTCCATATCGGCATGGTGACGCGTAATGACCGCGACGCGATCATCCAGCACGGCACCATGACCATGATCCGTCGTACCGTGATGGACGAACTGAAGTGGGCAGACTGGACCATCTGCGAAGACGCCGAACTGGGCCTGCGCGTATTCGAGAAAGGCTACAGCGCCGCCTACGCCCACGAAAGCTTCGGCAAGGGGCTGATG
Source organism: Pseudomonas peli (assembly GCF_900099645.1). Lineage (GTDB taxonomy): Bacteria > Pseudomonadota > Gammaproteobacteria > Pseudomonadales > Pseudomonadaceae > Aquipseudomonas > Aquipseudomonas peli. Next base: position 471,793 of record NZ_FMTL01000001.1, read on the forward strand.
CCGGACACCTTTATCGACTACAAGAAGCAGCGCTTCCGATGGGCTTACGGCGCCATTCAGATCATGAAGGGCCATGCACGCAGCCTGTTCCTCGGCAAGGACTCCGAACTCAAGAGCGGACAGCGCTACCACTTCGTCGCCGGTTGGCTGCCGTGGATCGCCGATGGCCTGAATATCTTCTTCACCGTCGGTGCGCTGCTCTGGTCGGCAGCGATGATCATCGTGCCGCAGCGGGTTGACCCGCCGCTGATGATCTTCGCCATCCCGCCGTTGGCGCTGTTCTTCTTCAAGCTGGGCAAGATCCTGTTCCTCTACCGCAAGGCCATGGGAGTTGACTTGGTGCGCTCCTTCCAGGCTGCGCTGGCAGGCCTGGCGTTGTCGCACACGATCGCCAAGGCGGTGCTCTACGGCACCTTCACCAAGACTATTCCGTTCTTCCGCACCCCGAAGATGGCCAGCAACCACGGCATCCTGGTGGCCTTGGCCGAGGCCCGTGAAGAAGTGTTTATCATGCTGCTGCTGTGGGGTTCAGCCATCGGTATCAGCATCGTCCAGGGCTTGCCCAGCGCCGATGTGAAGTTCTGGGTAGCCATGCTGCTGGTGCAGTCGCTGCCCTACCTGGCCGCGCTGATCATGGCTTTGCTGTCGTCACTGCCGGCGCCTCAGGCAAGCGTGCAGGAAACCGCCGCGGCCAGCTGATCACAGGTGTGCCTGAATGCTAGACGGCGGCCAATGGCCGCCGTTTTGCTTTAAGATGGCGGCCTTTCCGCTTGATGCCGCCTTGGAGCCGCAATGACCGCCAACGCCACGCCCCTCTCCCCGACGCTGGAGCTTGCCTGTGAGCTGATTCGTCGTCCTTCCGTCACGCCGCTTGATGAAGGCTGCCAGGAGCAGATGACGCGCCGCCTTGCCGCCTGCGGTTTCACCATCGAGCCGATGCGTATCGAAGATGTGGACAACTTCTGGGCCAGCCACGGCAGCCAAGAGGGTCCCGTACTGTGCTTTGCCGGACACACCGATGTGGTGCCCACCGGCCCGGTGCAGAAGTGGCAGCACCAGCCATTCGATGCACTGATTGATGAAGACGGCATGCTATGTGGCCGTGGCGCGGCGGACATGAAAGGCAGCCTGGCGTCGATGATCATCGCCGTTGAACGCTTTGTTGCGGAATACCCGGACCATAAAGGCCGTATCGCTTTTCTGATCACCAGTGATGAAGAAGGCCCGGCGCACCATGGCACCAAGGCGGTGGTTGAACGCCTGCGCGAACGTAACGAGCGTCTGGACTGGTGCATCGTCGGCGAACCCTCGAGCACTACCCTGGTCGGTGACGTAGTGAAAAACGGCCGCCGCGGCTCGCTCGGCTGCACCCTCACCGTACGCGGCAAGCAAGGTCACGTGGCCTATCCGCACCTGGCGCGCAACCCGATTCATCTGGCCGCGCCGGCCCTGGCCGAACTGGCCGCCGAGCATTGGGACGACGGCAACGCGTTCTTCCCGCCGACCAGCTTCCAGATTTCCAACCTCAACGCAGGCACCGGCGCGACCAACGTGATTCCAGGTGAGTTGAAGGCCATCTTCAACTTTCGTTTCTCGACTGAATCGACGGTTGAAGGCCTGCAGCAGCGCACTCAGGCCATCCTCGACAAACACGGCTTGGATTTTGAGCTGGACTGGGCACTCTCCGGCCTGCCTTTTCTCACCGAACCAGGTGCCTTGCTCGACGCCGTAGCGGCCAGCATCAAGGCCATCACCGGCCGCGATACCAAACCGTCTACTAGCGGCGGTACCTCGGACGGGCGCTTTATTGCCACCCTTGGCACCCAAGTGGTCGAACTCGGCCCGGTCAACGCGACCATCCACCAAGTCGACGAACGCGTGCTGGCCAGTGATCTGGATGTGCTGACCGAGATTTACTATCAAACCCTGGTCAATCTGCTCGCATGAAAATCCATGAACAAGCCTGCTACGCACCCCGATAGCTGCGTTGGGCGGTACTCGCTCCCCGCCTATCTATTTGATATGTCTCGTCGCTGCGCTCCGTCCGCCTTGCTCTCAGGGCGCTCGCGACGGCCTGTTAATGGATTTTTCGCATGCTGACCTGCCCGATCTGCCAGGCGCCGTTGCAGACGCTCGACAATGGTGTGACCTGCCCGGCCAACCACCGCTTCGACCGTGCACGCCAGGGTTACCTGAACCTGCTGCCTGTGCAGCACAAGAACAGCCGCGACCCCGGCGATAACGCCGCCATGGTCGAGGCCCGACGGCGCTTTCTCGACGGTGGGCATTACGCCCCCCTAGCGCAGCGCCTGGCCAAACTGGCCGCCGGTTATAAACCGGAACGCTGGCTGGATATTGGCTGTGGCGAGGGTTACTACACCACACAGATCGCCGACGCCCTGCCGCAGGCCGATGGCTATGCCCTGGACATCTCCCGCGAGGCGGTCAAGCGCGCCTGCAAACGTTCGCCCCAGCTGACCTGGCTGGTGGCGAGCATGGCCCGTGTGCCGTTGGCGGACGCCAGCTGCCAATTACTCGCCAGCGTCTTCAGCCCGCTCGACTGGCAGGAAGCCAAGCGCCTGCTGGCACCCGGCGGTGGCCTGCTGCGCATGGGCCCAACCCGCGAACACCTGATGGAATTGCGGCAGAAGCTGTACGACGAAGTGCGTGACTACGATGATCAGAAACATCTGGAGCTGATCCCTGATGGCATGCGCCTGGCCCACAGCGAAACCCTGACCTTTAATCTGCACCTGAACAGCAGCGAGGCCCGCGCCGACCTGCTGGCCATGACCCCACACGGCTGGCGCGCCAGCGCCGAGCGCCGTGCGGCGGTAATCGCCGAACCTTGCGACGTGACTGTCGCCATCCGCTACGACTGGATCGAGAGACTATGACCATGCGCCAACCGGATATCGAGATTTACCTGAAAGACGCCGACCACACCGCCATCGGCGAGTGGCTGAACAGCGCACTGGGCAGCTGCACGCCTTGGCAGCAGAAAGGCCAGACCTATAAATGCACGGCCGGCGACGTACCCGTCACCTGGCTGCCCAAAGCGGTTGGCAAATGGAACAGCCTGTACCTGGAAAGTGATGCCACGCCCTGGGCTGACGACCTGGCCTGCGCTCAAGCGGCCTTCGCGACACTGAATGTTGAAGTCCGCTGCGCGCCGGGCGGCTGGCAGGAAGAAGAAAGCGACGAGCAAGCCGACCGCTGGATGCGCATCAGCGCTGATGGCGTAGAGGAAATCACCTGGCGCACAGCTTGACCGACCACTGAAACTAAAGCTCACCGCTGTTCGGTCGGTTTAGTCGCAGACACAAAAAACCCCGCCTAGGCGGGGTTTTGTTTAGCGCGGTTTTACTTCTTGCCCATCTTCTTCAGTTCTTCATCACGCAGTTCGCGGCGCAGGATCTTGCCAACGTTGGTGGTCGGCAGGATGTCGCGGAACTCCACGGCTTTCGGCACTTTGTAACCAGTGACGTTGGCGCGCATGTGCTCCATCACCTGCTCTTTGGTCAGGGTTTCACCCGGCTTGACCACCACAAAGATCTTGATCGCTTCGCCCGACTTCTCATCCGGCACACCGATGGCTGCGCACTGCAGCACACCTGGCAGAGTGGCGAGCACGTCTTCCAGCTCGTTCGGGTAGACGTTAAAGCCGGACACCAGAATCATGTCCTTCTTGCGGTCGACGATACGCATGTAACCGTCTTCCTGAATCACCGCGATATCGCCAGTCTTCAACCAGCCTTCGGCGTCGAGGATTTCGTCGGTGGCTTCCTGGCGCTGCCAGTAGCCCTTCATCACCTGCGGGCCTTTGACGCACAGCTCACCAATCGAACCCAATGGCTGCTCGACGCCTTCGTCGTCGATCACCTTGCACACGGTCGACGGTACTGGAATACCGATGGTGCCGATTTGGATATTGCTGAACGGGTTGACCGAGGCCACCGGGCTGGTTTCGGTCATGCCGAAGCCTTCGCAGATCGAGCAACCGGTCACCTGCTTCCAACGCTCGGCAGTCGCCAGTTGCAGCGCCATACCGCCGGAGAACGTGGCTTTCAGGGTAGAGAAGTCCAGCTTGCGGAAGTCCTCGTTGTTGCACAGGGCAACGAACAGGGTGTTGAGACCGACAAAACCGGTGAATTTGTACTTGGCCAGGTCCTTGGTCATCGCCGGCAGATCACGCGGGTTGGTGATCAGCACGTTGTGCCCACCAATCAGCATCATCGCCATGCAATGGAAGGTGAAGGCATAGATGTGGTACAGCGGCAATGGCGCGATCAGCACTTCGCTGCCTTCGCTCATTTCCGAGCCCATCAGTGCCTTGACCTGCAGCATGTTGGCGATCAGGTTGCGGTGGGTGAGCATCGCGCCCTTGGCCACGCCGGTGGTGCCGCCGGTGTATTGCAGCACGGCAATTTCACCATTGGCCGGAGCTGCTTCTTTCACGCTCTGACCACGGCCTTTGGCCATGGCAGCGGTGAATTTGACGGCTTGCGGCAGGTTGTAGGCCGGGACCATCTTCTTCACGTGCTTGACCACGCTGTTGACCAGCAGGCGCTTGAGCGGCGATAGCATGTCGCCGACTTCAGTGATGATGACCGTCTTGATCCCGGTTTTCGGCAGAACCTGTTCTGCCAGGTGGGCCATGTTGGCCAAGCTGACCAGGGCCTTGGCGCCGGAATCGTTGAATTGGTGTTCCATTTCCCGCGCGGTATAAAGCGGGTTGGTGTTGACCACCACCAGACCGGCGCGCAAGGCACCGAAGACAACAACCGGATACTGCAGCACGTTGGGCAGTTGCACGGCGATTCGGTCGCCAGGCTGCAAGTCGGTGTTCTGCTGCAAGTAAGCGGCAAAAGTGCCGGACAACTCGTACAGCTCACCATAGGTAATGGTTTTACCCATATTGCTGAAAGCTGGCTTGTCGGCGAAGCGTTGGCAGGACTCTTTCAGTACCGCCTGGATGTTCGGGTACTGGTCAGGATTGATTTCGGCAGCAATCCCAACGGGATACTTATCCTTCCAAAAGTTTTCGGTCATGGAAGCCCACTCCTCAGCAACAGCTTGATCTTCACCGCGCGTAGACGGTTGTTTATTGTAGATTTGCGTGTTTTCTGCGATTTGAACGGCAAAAAAATTGCCGGGAGCAATTTTTGACGTCACACAGCAACAGCCTGGAAAGCAGGGTCGCCATGGATGGTGGATCACAAAAAAGCCGCCCGAGAGTAGCAGCTTTGCCAAACAGCGACTAGCACCAATAAGCGCCGCAGCAGTCACAAAAATGACCAGCACGGCAATTTAAGTCATTTTTATTGATGGCGCTGAAAGCAGCGAGTTACAGGGGTTGCGCGGGGATTGGCGGAGGTTTCATACAGCCGCAGCTAAACCTGCGACTGTATTGACGCGACCGTGTATGCGTCAGGCGATATCGCGCAGCTCGCGACGGAGAATCTTGCCTACCGGGGTCATCGGCAGCGAATCACGGAAGACGATCTGCTTGGGCACCTTGTAGCCGGTGAAGTTTTCCTTGCAGTAGGCCTTAAGCTCATCAGCACTAAGGCTGCTGTCGCGGGCCACCACGAACAGCTTGACCGCTTCCCCGGACTTCTCATCCGGCACGCCGATGGCCGCGCAACTGGCGACTTTCGGGTGAGCCATGACCACATCTTCGATCTCGTTGGGGTACACGTTGAAACCCGAGACGATGATCATGTCCTTCTTGCGGTCGACAATGCGCACAAAGCCATCTGGGTCGATAACCGCCACATCACCGCTTTTGAACCAGCCCTCGGCGTCCAGCACCTCGGCAGTGGCTTCTTCACGGTTCCAGTAGCCCTTCATCACCTGCGGGCCCTTGATGCACAGCTCGCCGCGCTCGCCCAGGCCTTGCTCAACGCCGTCATCATCAATGACCTTGAACGCCGTACCCGGCACCGGAATGCCCACCGTGCCCAGACGCGCTTTATCGCCATAAGGGTTGGTACTGGCCACTGGCGAGGTTTCGGTGAGGCCATAGCCTTCAACCACGGTACAGCCGGTCATCGCCTGCCAGCGCTCTGCGGTGGCCTTGACCAAGGCGGTGCCACCGGAGTTGGTGACCTTGAGCTTGGAGAAATCCAGTTTCTGGAACTCGGGGTTATCCATCAGCGCGACGAACAGCGTGTTGAGGCCCAGCAAGGCAGAAAACTGCCACTTGCCCAGCTCCTTGACGAAGCCTGGGATGTCACGCGGGTTGGTGATCAGCACGTTGTGGTTGCCGTTGACCATCATGCACATGCAGTTCGCGGTGAAGGCATAGATATGATAGAGCGGCAGCGGCGCGATCATGATTTCCTGGCCCTGCTTCATCAGCGGGGTGCCATCGTTGCCCAGCTGCGACAGGCAGGCATCGACTTGCAGCATATTGGCCACCAGGTTGCCGTGGGTGAGCATCGCGCCCTTGGCCACACCGGTGGTGCCGCCGGTGTATTGCAGCACGGCGATATCTTCCTGACCGACCTTGACCGGCTTCAGTGCATGCCCTTGGCCCTGCTTGAGCGCATCCTTGAAGCCCACCGCCTGCGGCAGGTGGTAGTCAGGAACCATCTTCTTGACCTTCTTTACCACGGTGTTGACCAGCCAGCCTTTCAGGCTAGGCAGCATGTCACCCATCTTGGCTTCAATCAGGTAATCGATCTCGGTATCCGGCAGCACGTCCTGCACCAGCTTGCCGAACATGTTCAGGTACACCAGCGCACGCACGCCGGCATCCTTGAACTGGTGGCGCATCTCGCGGGCGGTGTACAGCGGGTTGGTGTTGACCACAATCAGCCCGGCGCGCATGGCGCCGAACACGGCAATCGGGTACTGCAGCACGTTGGGCATCTGCACGGCGATGCGCTCACCCGGTTGCAGGTCAGTGTGCTTTTGCAGGTAGGCGGCAAAGGCCGCCGAGAGCCGATCAAGCTCGGCATAAGTCAGGGTCACGCCCAGGTTGCTGAAGGCGGGCCGGTCGGCGAACTTCTTGCACGAGCGCTCGAACACCTCGATAACCGACTTGTAAGCCCCCAGGTCGATGTCATTGGGTACGCCGGCCGGGCGTTTGTCACTCCAGAAATCAGGCTGCATTATTTTTATCCTCTTGCCCTGAGATGGTCTAATCCGCGCTGCGGAGTTGGCTGGAAGTTAACAGCTAACGCCAAACAGGCAAATAGCCGAGCAGCGTCATTGACGCACTGAATCTTGCCGCTCCCTATGGAACTATCCTGCCGCGCCACCTATAACCAATCTGCACCCTGCGCTGACGGCTCCCCATGCCTATCGTTCTATTCGTTGCTACGTTGCTGTTTTTCTTCGCGCAATCGGCGCAGGCCCAGCCACAACTGCGCATGGCCACCCTGGAATACCCGCCCTACAGCTCTGAACACCTGCCGGATGGCGGCAGCATCGTCGCCCTGACCCGCCGCGCCTTTGCCGTACGCGGCTATCCGCTGCAGATCGACTTTCTACCCTGGGCGCGAGCGCGTGTTGAGCTGGGCAACGGCAACTACCAAGGCGCGCTGGCGCGGTGGCCCAAGGAGGTTAACGAGGAAGGGCTGCAGCCCTCGCGCCCGCTGTTTTACAGCGAACTGGGGCTGTTTATCCGCAACGGTTATCCGCTGCAGTTCAGCCAGCTGCAGGAATTACGCGAGCGCACCCTGGGCATCGTGCGCGGCTACGGTTACCCACAGCATATTCTCGATGCTGGGCTGACCCTCGAAGACGCCGTGGACGACATAAGCAACCTGCGCAAGCTCAATGCCCGGCGTTTCGACATGGTGTTGCTGGAACGTATCGTCGGTAACTATTTGATCGCCAACGATGAACAACTGCGCGGCAAGCTCAGCTGGCAGGGCAATGTGCTGGAGCGCGTCCCGCTGCTGGTCGGCTTTGTTCCCGCCAAGCCCGGCGAACCGGATTGGAGCGCAGTGTTTGAGCAGGGCCTGCGCGATCTACACAGCAGCGGCGAATATATGCAGATATTGCGCAGCCATAATCCTTAAACCCGCACGGACTTTGCGCCGCGCCGCGCGGGGTGCACAATGCGCAGCTTCTGCAGGCTTAAGGGATTCGCCATGCTCCACCAAGCGTTCTGGCTCAATAGCACCGATGCAGCGCCCCTCTTTATCAACCGCTGGTACGCCGAACAGCCGCCGAAAGCGTTGCTGATGGTCGCTCACGGCATGGCCGAACACAGCGGGCGCTATGCACGCCTGGCCGAAGCACTGGTGGCGCAAGGCTTCGAGGTGTATGCGCATGACCAGCGCGGGCACGGCAAAACTGCCGAACATGGTCTGCTCGGCCACTATGCCGACAACAAGGGCTGGGAGCTGGTGGTCAATGACCTGGCCCACCTTAACCATCATATGCGCCAAACCCACCCGCAAACGCCGATATTCCTGCTCGGCCACAGCATGGGCAGCTACATCAGTCAGGCCTACCTGATGCACCACAGCTGCAGCCTGCAGGGCGCAATTCTTTCCGGCTCCAACTACCAACCCGTGGCCCTGTACCGCGCCGGCCAGTTGCTGGCACGCTTCGAGCGCTGGCGGCAAGGGGCACAGGGGCGCAGTGCGCTGCTGGAGTTCGTTTCGTTCGGCTCATTTAACAAAGCCTTCAAGCCCAACCGCACCGCCTTCGACTGGTTGAGCCGCGACCCGCTGGAAGTCGACAAATACATCAGTGACCCACTGTGCGGCTTCCGCTGCAGCAATCAGCTGTGGGTCGACCTGCTCGGCGGCCTGCAACAGATCACCCCGCTGGAAAATCTTGCGCAGATCGACAACAGCCTGCCGCTGCTGGTGATCGGCGGGGCCTGTGACCCGGTCAGCGACGGCCACCGTCAGCAAGACCTGGGTAATGCACTGAGCGCCGCCGGCAACCAGCACGTACAGGTCAAACTCTATCCCGATGCGCGTCATGAGCTGCTCAACGAGAGCAACCGCGACGACGTCACCGCCTACATCATCGACTGGTTGCAGCAGGCTCTCAGCCAACCGCGCCAGTGCCACCAACAGAGCCAAGAGAGTCACCCATGACCCAGAGCAGCAACACGCCCTACGACGCCCTCGAAGTCGGCCAGACCGCCAGCTACAGCAAGACCGTCAGCGAACGCGACATCCAGCTGTTTGCCGAAGTATCCGGCGATCACAACCCGGTGCACCTCGACGCTGAATATGCCGCCACCACCATGTTCAAGGAGCGTATCGCCCATGGCATGTTCAGCGGTGCATTGATCAGCGCCGCCGTAGCCTGCGAACTTCCTGGCCCTGGCACCATCTACATCGGCCAGAGCATGCGCTTCACCGCACCAGTGAAGCTCGGTGACACCCTCACCGTGCGTCTTGAAATCCTTGAGAAACTGCCAAAATTCCGCGTGCGTGTAGCCACTCGCGTGTTCAACCAGAACGATGAGCTGGTGGTCGATGGCGAAGCGGAAATCCTCGCCCCGCGCAAAGCGCAAACCGTTGAACTGACTCAGCTACCGCCGATCACCATCGGCTAAAAATTGCTCACGATCGACTGCCCGTTGCTCGGCGGCAAGATCATCAACAGCTTCTAAGCTTGTTAGACCACGTCAACGCCGCTGCCTGCAGCGGTGCACCGCCCTTCTAAACAATCGCGCTCGGGCAATCCGCTTCGGCGCTTCTGGAGATTTTCATGTCCCTGTCCATGTACCAAGCATCCATCCCGGTCTTCACCCGCCAGCTAAACAATCTGTCGACTATCCTCGGTATCGCCGCCGCCCACGCCGAAGAGAAGAAGATCGAGCAGAGCGTATTTCTCAACGCGCGCCTGGCCCCCGATATGTTTCCACTAAGCCGCCAGGTGCAGATCGCCTGTGATGGCGCCAAGGCCGGCGCCGCCCTGCTGGCCGGGGTCGACGCACCGAGCCATGCCGATGATGAAGCCAGCTTTGCCGAGCTGCAGGCACGCATCACCAAGACCCTGGATTTCCTGCACAGCCTCGACGCTGCGAAGATCGACGGCAGCGAAGCGCGTACAGTCACCCTCAAGCGCCGCGACAAGGAAACCCACTTCCAGGGTCAGGCCTTCCTGCTCGATCACGTCATGCCGAACTTCTATTTCCACTACACCACTGCCTACGCCATCCTGCGCCACAACGGTGTCAGCATCGGTAAGCGCGATTTCCTCGGTACTCGTTAAGTAACTCTGCGCCTTAAAGCCGCGCCCACTGCCCATCGCCTCGATGGGCCTGCAGATGCGGCAACACCGCCGCCAGCAAGGGTTCTTTGAACGCTTCCTGAAAGCGGTGGGCCAGACCGGGGATCAGTCTCAATTCACTGTTCTTGATATGCGCCGCCACATGCACGCCGTGCATCACCGGCAGCAGCGGGTCGGCCGTGCCATGCACCACCAGGGTTGGCACGCGCAGACGGTTAAGCAGCTCGACCCTGCTCGGCTCCGCGAGAATCGCCAACAACTGACGTTGCACACCTTCGGGGTTGAACGCCCGGTCGTAGGCAATCTGCGCCTGTTGCAGCAGTAACTGCCGGTCATCGCTGACCGCCGGGCTGCCCAGCGCGGCCAGCAGGTCGGCCTGCTGCTCCAGGGCTATCGCGCGGTTGGGCGCTTCACGTTTGGCCAGCAGACTCAGTAGCGCGCTACTTGGCGCCGGCAACCCCTGAGCACCGGAGCTGGTCATAATCAAGGTCAGGCTCTGCACCCGCTCAGGTGCAAGGTCGGCCATATGCTGGGCGATCATTCCGCCCATGCTCGCCCCAAGTACGTGAACCTCACGCACGGCCAATGCATCCAGCAAGCCCAGGGCATCCTTGGCCATATCGCGCAGCCCATAGGGTGCTGCCACCGACAGACCGAGGCGATAACGCAGTGCTTCATAGGTCAGATTGATTTCTGGCGCGTTGCCAGCCCATGCGCTCAGCCCAACATCGCGGTTATCGAAGCGGATCACCCGAAAGCCCTGCTCACACAGGCGCGCCACCACTTCATCCGGCCAGTGAATCAACTGCCCGCCCAGGCCCATCACCAGCAGCAGCGCAGGATCGCTGTCGCGACCAATGCTCTGATACGCCAGACGCACCTCGCCCACATCCGCCGTGTGCGTCGGCACCTCCACATCACAACGCTGCGCCGCAAAAACCGGCAGGCCGCACAACAGTGCAGCGAGAAGAATCAACCCACGCATAACATCACCCAGACCCGGGACAGCAGAACGCAGCACCCCATTAAGACGCGAGTGTGGTGATGTTTGTGCGAGCGCGCTGCCACACAAGCGTGACAATTTGATGAAGGGAGACGAGCGGTCTTTCTACCGCGACAAAAAATAGCGAAAGCCCCTGCGACAGCCGATCAGGGCAGTCACAGGGGCGTACTCGTGAAGGCAATCAGGCCAGTTCGCTACGCAGCTGACGAGCTGCCGCCACCATATTGATCAACGCGGCTTCGGTCTCCGGCCAGGCACGGGTTTTCAGGCCGCAGTCCGGGTTGACCCACAGCCGCTCGAGCGGAATGCGCTGCGCAGCCTTGCGCAGCAAGTTGACCATCTCCCCGCTGTCCGGCACCCGTGGCGAATGGATGTCATATACGCCGGGGCCGATGTCGTTGGGGTAGTCGAAGCGTTCGAAGGCCTCCAGCAGCTCCATGTCCGAACGCGAGGTTTCAATGGTGATCACATCGGCATCCATAGCGGCGATGGACTCGATCACATCATTGAACTCGCTGTAGCACATATGGGTGTGGATCTGCGTCTCGTCGCGCACGCCCGAGGCGCACAGGCGGAAGGCTTCGGTGGCCCAATTGAGGTACCCCTGCCACTGTGCCTGACGCAGCGGTAAGCCTTCACGAAACGCCGCTTCGTCGATCTGGATGATCTTGATCCCGGCCGTTTCCAAGTCCACCACCTCGTCACGAATGGCCAGGGCCAGCTGGCGTGCCTGCTGTTCGCGGGAAATGTCGTCGCGCGGGAAGGACCACATCAGCATGGTCACCGGGCCGGTCAGCATACCCTTCATCACTTTGCGGGTAAGGGTCTGCGCATAACCGATCCAGGCCACAGTCATGGCCTTGGGCCGACTCAGGTCGCCATAGATCACTGCCGGTTTTACGCAACGCGAACCGTAGCTCTGCACCCAACCGAAACGGGTAAAGGCATAGCCGTCGAGCTGCTCAGCGAAGTACTCGACCATGTCGTTGCGCTCGGCCTCACCGTGCACCAGCACATCCAGACCGAGGTTTTCCTGCACCTCGACGGCATGACGGATTTCGCTGTGCATGGCCTCGGTGTAATCCCTCGCCGACAGCTTGCCAGCCTTGAACGCCTGACGCGCCAGACGAATGGCGGCGGTCTGCGGAAACGAGCCGATGGTGGTGGTCGGCAAGACCGGCAACTGCAGGCGTGCACGCTGCTGCTCGATGCGTGTGACAAATGGCGACTGACGCTGGCTGTCGGCAGCAGTAATGGCAGCCAAACTCGCCTGCACTGCCGGCTTGTGGATGCGTGGCGATTGCGCGCGACAGGCCTGCACGGCGCGGCTTGCCGCCAGCGCGGCCTGCACCTGAGCATCCTGCGGGTTATTAAGCGCCGTGGTCAGCAGTGCGACTTCCTCACACTTCTGCACGGCAAAGGCCAGCCAGCTTTTCAACTCATCATCCAGCTTGTCCTCACGACTCAGGTCGACCGGGCTGTGCAACAGCGAGCAGCTCGGCGCCACCCACAAGCGCTCGCCCAGGCGTTCCTGAGCCTGCTGCAGCGTCTCCAGTACCGCTTGCAGATCGGCACGCCAAACGTTACGGCCGTTGACCACGCCCAGCGACAGCACCTTGTAGGCCGGCAAACGGTCGAGGATGGTCGGGAACTGCTCGGGCGCACGTACCAGGTCGATATGCAGTCCATCCACCGGCAGGCTGGCGGCCAGGCCGAGGTTGTCTTCCAGGCCGGCGAAATAGGTAGCGATCAGTTTCTTGCAGGGCTCGCGCTGCAGCAGGTTGTAGGCGCGCTCGAAGGCGTTCTTCCAGGCTTGCGGCAGGTCCAGCACCAGAATCGGCTCATCGATCTGCACCCACTCCACACCCTGAGCGGCCAAGCGCTGGAGGATTTCGCCGTAGACCGGCAGCAGCCGCTCAAGCAAATCGAGCTTGTCGAAATCGCTGCCCTTGGCTTTGCCCAACCACAGATAGGTCAGCGGGCCGATCAGCACCGGTTTGATGCGGTGACCCAGGGCGTGGGCTTCTTCGACTTCCTCGAACAGTTGTTCCCAGCTCAACTGGAACTGCTGATCGGCGGTAAATTCAGGGACCAGGTAGTGGTAGTTGGTGTCGAACCACTTGGTCATCTCTTGCGCATGAGCAGCGCAACAGGCGCTCTGGCTGCTCTTGTTTGCAACGGCACCGCGCGCCATGCCGAACAAGGTATCCAGGGTCGGCTTGCCGTCTGCCGGGCGAAAGCGCTCGGGGATCACGCCGAAGCTCAGCGAGTGCGTCAGCACCTGGTCGTACCAGGCAAAGTCGCCGCCCGGCAGCAGATCGATGCCAGCGTCCTTCTGCAGCTGCCAGTGGGCGGCGCGCAGTTCACGACCCACAGTCCGCAGGCCGGCCTCGTCCAGCTCGCCTTTCCAGTAGGCCTCCAGGGCTTTTTTCAGTTCTCGGTCACGACCGATACGCGGAAAACCAAGGGAATGGGACAGGGCCATGTCAGAACGCTCCAGCAGATCAATAAGATGCTGGCTATTCTCGGCACCCCGTCTAAGTGAGACAAACTCAATCTATTCGCCTTGATCTATAGTTTTACTCATGTTCTGCTTGTCGCTAGAACGCCGATCCGCCAAACACCGAGGCCCGCCATGCTCGAATTGCGCCACCTGAAAACCTTGCATGCCCTGCGCGAAAGCGAAAGCCTGGTGGACGCAGCCGAGCGTCTGCACCTGACGCAATCGGCGCTGTCGCATCAGTTCAAGGAGTTGGAAGAGCGCCTGGGCATGCCGCTGTTCGTGCGCAAAACCAAGCCGGTGCGCTTTACCAGCGCCGGCCTGCGCCTGTTGCAGCTATCCGACACGGTATTGCCGCTGCTGCGCGGTGCCGAGCGTGATTTAGCCCGCCTGGCCGGTGGGACCGCCGGCCGGCTGCACATGGCCATCGAATGCCACAGCTGCTTCCAGTGGCTGATGCCGACTATCGACCAGTTCCGCGATGCCTGGCCGGAAGTGGAACTGGACCTGGCCTCGGGCTTCTCCTTCGCCCCACTGCCCGCCCTGGCCCGCGGTGATCTGGACCTGGTGGTGACCAGCGATCCACTGGAGCTGGCCGGCATCACCTATGTGCCGCTGTTTACCTATGAAGCCATGCTCGCCGTGGCCAACCAGCATCCGCTGGCCAGCAAACCGTGCATCAAACCGCAGGACCTGGCCACGGAGACCCTGATCACCTACCCGGTGGAACGCGACCGCCTGGACATCTTCACCCGCTTCCTTGAGCCGGCGGATGTCGAACCAGCGCAGGTGCGGACCTCCGAGCTGACGGTGATGATGATGCAACTGGTGGCCAGCGGCCGCGGCGTGTGTGGCCTGCCCAACTGGGCGCTGCATGAATACAGTTCGCGTGGCTACGTGACGGCAAAACGCCTGGGCGATAAGGGGCTGTTTGCCACCCTGTATGCCGGCATCCGCACCGATATGCTCGACGCGCCGTTTATGCGTGACTTCCTGCTGACCGCCAAGGACACCTCCTTCGCCAATCTGGAAGGCGTCAGCGTGGCGCGTTAGAGGCCTTGCAGAAACGTCGTGGCGGATTAAACAGGACCTAGGCAGACACCCAGGCGCGGCGCATAATTCGCGCCGCTCAAACCCCTCCGATCCCTGGATGCACTTCCGCCATGATCGTTCGCCCGCGCCCCAGTGCGTTGCACCTGTTCTTTGTTCGCCGTGGTTCAATCTTCCCGCACATTGCCTCCAAGCTGCTGAGCATCACGCTGCTCTCCTGCATGGTGGTGGGGTTTTATGAATACGGTTGGCTCCAGTGGCTCGACCAGGTCAGCGCCCCACCGTTTTCACTGCTGGGGTTGGCGCTCTCGGTGTTTCTCGGGTTTCGCAACAGCGCCTGTTATGACCGCTGGTGGGAAGCACGCAAGCAGTGGGGCGAATTGATCATCCAGGCTCGCGGCCTCGCCCGTGAAAGTCATGCCCTACTGCCCGGTGATGACAACGCGGGCTTGCGCCGCCAGACCATCCAGCGCTGTATTGCCTTTGCTCACGCCCTGGCCGCTCATCTGCGTGGGCAGGATGGCGCGGCGGCCTGTGCCGCCTGGGTCGGCCCAGACGAACTGACAATCCTGCGCCAACGGCGCAACGTGCCGGACACGCTCCTCATCTGGATCAACCAGGACCTGGCCCAATGCGTACGTGAACAGCGCATCAGCGATGTGCTCTACAGGGGCCTGGAACAACGACTGGATACCCTAGCCGCCAGTCAGGCCGTCTGTGAACGCATCAAGAGCACACCCACACCGTTCGCCTACACCCTGCTGCTGCACCGCACGGCCTGGTTGTTCTGCATGCTGCTGCCATTCGGCCTGGTCAGCTCACTGGAACTGCTCACACCGGTTCTGGTAACGATTATTGCCTACACCTTCTTCGGTCTGGATGCTCTGGGTGACGAACTGGAGGAGCCCTTCGGCCTGTCAGACAACGACCTCCCCTTAAGCGCCATGGTTAGGGGGATTGAGATCGACCTGCTCGAGTCTCTTGGCGACACCTTGCCCGCACCCTTGCAGCCGCAGGACTACGTTTTGCGGTAATGGCGCTTAAACAGGAGCGCAGCAGCAATAACCTGGTGTTTGCCTGATGAGCCCTCAACACTCACTTCTCTGCAAGTAACTGCACGGCAAAGCCTGTTACAACTGCCGGCTTGCCGCATCGTGACCAACAGTCATAGCATGACCACCGGTCACAACCTCTGAAAAATCCGTATGCGCTACCAAGATCAACTCTTCGAACAACGCGAAAACGCCCTTCTCGATGCGGCCCGCCAGCTGTTTGCCGAGCAGCCCTGGGATCGCGTGACGATTGCCGAAGTGGCGCTTGCCGCCGGCATCGGCAAAGGCACGGTGTACAAGCACTTCCCCAGCAAGGAAGCGCTGTATGCGCGCCTGGTGCTCGACCTCAGCCGCGCCAACCTGCTGGAACTGCGCGAACTGCATGCCGCCAGCCCCGCGCAGGACGCCATGCGCCGGGTGATCCTCCGCGCCTTCGAGCAGATGCTGGCTAACCCGATTCAGGCGCAGCTGTGCCTGCACTGCGACCGCCCGGAGTTTCAGGAGCGCCTGGAAAGCCCGTACCGCCAGCAATTCCTCGATATAGAGCGCGAATTCCAGCTGTTCTTCAGCGACATGCTCGGCGTGGCCCTGAACAACCAGGCGCTCAGCCAGAGCGACTGTCAGAACCTGTTGTGGGGCGTGGAAGCCTGCGTCAACGGGGTAATGGCACGCATCGCCTCCGGTGGCTTTGCCCACTGGGCTGAGCCGATTGCCCTGGATGAGTACTTCGCCCGCGTCACCGATTTCATTATTGCCGGCCTGCGCACTCAGGCCGCCGAACTGCTTGCTCAACCCCATTGCCACGAGTAACCACCATGTTCAGTCAGCTGTCCAAACGCCCCTGGTTGATCGCCGTCGTCATCAGTCTGCTGCTCGTGCTGTGGCTGTTCAGCGGCTCGCTGTTCAAGACCCAGGAAACCGCCACGGCCGATGCGCCAGTGGAGGAAAAGGGTCTGACCAAGGTTGAAGTGCAGTGGCTGGAAGCCAGCCCGATGCAGCGCCAGCATGTGGTGCAAGGGCAGATCGAAGCCTGGCGCCGGGTCGAGCTGCGTTCGCAGATCAGCGGCACGGTGATGCGCCTGGATCAGGACAAAGGCAACCCGGTCAAGCAGGGTCAGTTGCTGCTCAGCCTCTCCACCGATAACCGTCCGGCTCAGGTGGCCAAGGGCGAGGCCGATGTACGCCAGCGTGCCGCCGATGCCAGCGCCGCCGAACGCCTGCGCGAACGCAACCTGGTTTCGACCAACGAACTGATCCGCCTACAGAGCGAACTGGCCAAGGCCCGCGCCGAACTCGATCTGGCGCGCATTCAGCTGGGCAACACGCAAATCAACGCGCCGTTTGCCGGGGTGTATGACCAGCGCATGGTCGAGCTGGGTGATTTCGTTCAGCCGGGGCAAAGCTTGCTGACCCTGGTGGACATCAGCCAGCTCAAGGTCAGTGCGCAGATTGCCCAGCAGGAAGTCACCCAACTCAAGCTGGGGCAGCCGGTGAAGGTCGAATTGCTCGACGGCCGCGAACTGCAGGGCGAGCTGCACTTTATCGCCGCCGCCGCCGATCCGGGCTCACGCAGCTTCCGCATCGAGGTCAAGGTTGCCAACCCGCAAGCCCTGCGCCTGGCGGGTGCCAGCGCGACCCTGCATGTACAGACCGGCGAAGCCCTGGCCCATCGCCTGTCGCCCGCCCTGCTGAGCCTGGATAAAGCCGGCCGGCATGGCGTCAAGTGGGTTAACGAGCAGCAACAGGTAGAGTTCACGCCCGTGCAACTGATCAGCGTCGACAATCAGGGCGCCTGGGTCAGCGGCCTGCCTAACAAGGTCGCCTTGATCACCCTCGGCCAGGGCTTTGTCGAGCCGGGCCAGCAGGTGATCAGCCAGCTGGCCAAAGGGGGTAGCTGATATGCACGGCCTGATCGCTGCGGCGCTGGATCGCAGCCGCACCAGCCTGCTGGTGCTGCTATTTCTTATGCTAGGTGGGCTGGCGGCGTATTTCGCCATCCCCAAGGAAGCCAATCCGGATGTCAGCATCCCGATCATCTATGTTTCGGTAACCCTCGAAGGCATCAGCCCGGAAGACGCCGAACGCCTGCTGGTTCGCCCCCTTGAGCAGGAGCTGCGCAGCCTCGAAGGGGTCAAGGAAATGCGCTCCATGGCCAGCGAAGGCCATGCCTCGGTGACTCTGGAGTTCGATGCTGGCTTCAACGCCAAACTGGCCCTGGCCGATGTGCGTGAGAAGGTTGATACCGCCCGCAGCAAGCTGCCAGAGGAAGCCGAGGAACCGACAGTCAATGAAGTCAACGTGGCGCTGTTTCCGGTGCTGTCGATTGGCCTGTCCGGGCCGATTGCCGAAACCGAATTGGTCTACATCGCCCGGCGCCTGAAAGAGAACGTCGAAGGCATCGCCGAAGTGTTGTCGGTGGAAATCGGCGGCGACCGCGAAGACCTGCTGGAAATCGTCGTAGACCCACAGGTGCTCGACAGCTACGGCATCGATTACAACGAGCTGTTCAACCTGGTCAGCCGCAACAATCGCCTGGTCGCCGCCGGCAGCCTGGACACCGGTGCCGGGCGTATGAGCATGAAAGTGCCCGGGGTGATCGAAGACCTCGAAGACGTACTGTCCATGCCGATCAAGGTGGTCGGCGACAGCGTGGTGACCTTCGGCGACGTTGCCACCATTCACCGCACCTTCAAGGACCCCACCGGCTACGCACGGATCAATGGCCAGCCGGCGGTGGTGCTGGAGGTGTCCAAGCGCAGCGGCGCCAACATCATCGACACCATCGAGCAGGTCAAGGCGCTGATGGTCAAAGCCCAGCCGCTGCTGCCCGAAGGCCTCAAGGTCAGCTACATCATGGACCAGTCGCAGCAGGTGCAGAGCATGCTCAGTGACCTGCTCAACAACGTGATGACCGCCATCGTGTTGGTGCTGATTCTGGTTGTGGCGAGCATGGGCATGCGCTCGGCGCTGTTGGTTGGGCTGACCATTCCAGGGGCCTTTCTGACCGGCATCCTGGTGATCTGGATGTTCGGTTTCACCCTGAATATCGTCGTGCTGTTCAGCCTGATTCTGGTGGCTGGCATGCTGGTGGACGGCGCCATCGTCGTCTCAGAACTGGCCGACCGCTACCTGCACCAGGGGCAAACACCACGCCAGGCCTGGGCCAATGCCGCCATGCGGATGGCCTGGCCGGTCATCTCGTCCACCGCCACCACCCTGGTGGTGTTTTTGCCGCTGCTGTTCTGGCCCGGTGTGGTCGGCCAATTTATGAAATACCTGCCGGCCACGGTGATCGTCTGCCTGCTCGCTTCACTGGCCATGGCCCTGGTATTTCTGCCGGTGCTCGGTGCGGTCACCGGTGGCCAACCGCTGCCGCAGCCGACTCAGCCAGGCCGAGCAGCCGTGGGTTATCGTCGCCTGCTGGGCGCTTTGCTGAAGCGCCCAGGGCTCACCCTGCTGGGCATCCTCGCGTTGATTGCGCTGATCTACACCGCCTATGGCCGTTTCAACCATGGCGTGGAGTTCTTCCCCGAAGTCGAGCCGGAAAACGCGCAGATCTGGTTGCGCGCCCGTGGCGATCTGTCGGTGCAAGAAAAAGACGCCCTGCTGCAACAGGTGGAAAAGCGCCTGCTCGGCATGAGCGAGGTCAAAGCGCTGTACGCCCGCTCCCTGGCGCAGCCGGACGGCCAGCTCGGTGCGGACGTGATCGGCACCCTGCAGTTCCAGTTCGTCGAATGGCATGAGCGACGTTCGGCCGGCCAGATCCTCGCCGATATGAGCACGCGAACGGCGGATATCCCGGGCATCGTGCTGGAGTTCCGCAAACAGGAAGAAGGCCCCAGCAGCGGCAAACCCGTAAAGCTACAGGTCAGTTCCATGGACCCGGCCAAGGCCGATCAGTGGGTCGAACAGGTGCGCGCCAACATGCAGCGCCTGGGCGGCTTCAAGGATGTCGAGGATGACCGTGCCCTGCCGGGTATCGAATGGCGGGTCAAGGTCGACCGCGAGGCGGCTGCGCGTTTCAGCGCGGATGTGCTGAGCGTGGGCAATGCCGTGCAGATGGTCACCAACGGCCTGAAACTGGCTACCTACCGCCCGGAAGACGCCACCGATGAGGTGGATATCCGCGTGCGTCTGCCAGCTAATTGGCGCTCCCTCGACCAGCTCGGCCGGCTGACCCTGAACACCCCGGCCGGGCAGATTCCGCTGAGTAATTTCGTCTCCCTGCAACAGGCGCCGAAGGTCGGCACCCTGCGCCGGGTCGACGGTAACCGCACAATCACCCTACAGGCCGACATCGCCGAAGGCGCGCGCCTGGACGAGCGCCTGCAAGCCCTGCGCGAAGCCATGGGCGAGGTGCCCGTTGATGTGCAGGTGAAGTTCGCCGGCGAAGACGCCGACCAGCGTGAAGCCGCGACCTTCCTCGGCACTGCCTTTGCGGTGGCGATCTTCCTGATGTTTATCATCCTGGTGACCCAGTTCAACAGCATCTACCAGTCGCTGCTGGTGCTCTCGGCCATCGTACTGTCCACCGCCGGGGTGCTGATGGGCCTGCTGGTCAATGGCCAGTCGTTCGGCATCGTGATGGTCGGTATGGGTCTGATCGCCCTGGCGGGCATCGTGGTGAACAACAACATCATCCTCATCGACACCTACAACCAGCTGCGCCGCCAGGGTCTGGAGCCGCGTGAGGCGGCGCTGGAAACCGGCAGCCTGCGCTTGCGCCCAGTGCTGCTGACCGCCGTGACCACGGTCCTCGGCCTGGTGCCGATGGTGATCGGGGTGAACGTTGACCTGCTCACCCCAGGCCTGGGCTTTGGCGCGCCGTCGACCCAGTGGTGGACCCAGCTGTCCAGCGCCATCGCTGGCGGCCTGAGCTTCGCCACCGTGCTGACCCTGCTACTGACGCCTTGCCTGCTGGTACTCGGCTCGCGTTTCGAACGTCGCCCGCCGCCGCTGGAAACCTTCGACGATGACCTGCTCGACTTGCCGGAGCATCTGCTGGCCAGTGCCACCGGCAAGGTCGAGCTGCAACGCACGCCCTAAGCAGTTCGCCCAGGTCAACGGTGGCCTGGGCAATGGCTCCCCCAACGAAAGCCTGGACTGCTGATTGCGACTGGGTAGTCGACCAAACAGCCCGTACACTCGGCGCATCATTGTCGAGGGCCCACCATGCGCACGCTTTATCAGTTCCCGATATCCCACTACTGCGAAAAAACCCGCTGGCACCTGGATCACAAGGGCCTCGATTTTCAGGTGGATAATCTCTTTCCTGGTCTGCACCGGCTGAAAAGCAAGCGCCTGGCCAATATCGTCACCCTGCCGATCCTCAAGGATGGCGAGCAGGTCATCGGCGACTCCACGCAGATCGCCCTGTACCTGGAGCAGCATTATCCAGAGCGTCCGCTGCTGCCGACCGACGCGGCACAACGCGCCGAGGTGCTGGAGCTGGAAGAACAGTTCGACCGCCTGGGTGTGCATGTACGCCGCTGGTTGTACGGCCAGATCAAGCAATGGGACTCGGTGATGCACGCCATGCTCAAGGTCTACCGCCCGCTACTGGGCCTGCGTGACCTGATGAAGCCGGTGCTGATCAACGGCGTACAACGCCTGTATGGCGTTACGCCGCCGCGGGTGGCGAAGTCTCAGGCCGAACTGCTCGAAGGCTTGGCACTGATCGAGTCGCGTATTCATGGCGACCCATCACGCTATCTGGTCGGTGAGCAGCTGACCCTGGCCGATATCAGCGCCGCCGCCCTGTTCGCCCCGCTGTTCACCCCCGCCGGTACGCCGTGGGAAGGCATTGCCGGACACGATGCCAAGACCCAGGCCTTCCTTGATGAGCTGCACGCTCACCCGGCCGGCCAATGGGTGATGCGCCGCTATGCAGAAGACCGTCAACGCCGCAGTTGAGCGGCTTGAGCAAAGGACTGACACCATGAACCTCAGCGATATCCCATTCGGCGTTACCGACTGGAGCCAGATTGAGCGCAGCGAACATGCCGGCGAAACCGGTATGGCCTACTGGCGCACCCAGGTGTTTGGCAACATTCGCGTGCGCATGGTCGAGTACAGCGCCGGCTACCTGGCCGATCATTGGTGCAAGAAAGGCCACATCCTGCTGTGCCTCGAAGGCGAACTGCACACCGAGCTGGAGGATGGCCGGCGCTTTGTCATGACAGCGGGTATGAGCTATCAGGTCGCTGATCAGGCTGAGGCGCATCGTTCATCCACGACCGACGGGGCGCGGCTGTTTATCGTCGATTGATCGGCAGTACAGCCGGTTCAGCTGCGCTCGGAACTCAGCAGCATCAACAGCGATACCGGCTGTTCGCTCTCCGGGTGCAACGGCTCCTGCAGCCATTGCAGGCGCCAGCCGGTTTCACTGAACAACCCCAGCCAGGACTCCAGCGTGCGAAAGAACCAGGGCATCGGTTGGGCAAAGCCCTCGCCGAAGCCGGCAAAGGTTTCCACCCGCCAACCGTCGCGATAGCTCGCATCGTTGCAGGCGCGCCAAGGATGCAGGGTCTGGATCAATAAGCGACCGTTCTCCGCCAGTAGGCCATGCAAGGCATTCAGGGTCGGCGTCAGGGGTTCTTCCAGCAGGGCAAAGTTGCACACCAGAACATCGAAACGGCCCAGCAGCTCGGCCTGACTTTCCAGCTCGGCATAGCCGCATACGCGGTACTGCGACGCACCTGTCGCCGCCTGCTGCGCCACAGCAATCAGCGGGGCGGAAGCATCCACGCCAACCGCCTCGATGCCATGTTCGACCAACCCACGGCACAACCAGCCCTCGCCACACCCCAGATCCAGCACACGCTTAGGCGCCAAGGCCAGAATCGCCTGAACGATGGCGGCATCCGTCACCAACCGGCGGCTTTCAATGCGCTGCTCGCGCACGGCTGCCGTCCAGGCATCGGCATTGGCCTGCCAACTGAGGTTGAGTTGCTCCCGATGATCGCGCTGCATCGCTCACTCGTCGCCTGTTCCGTCACGGCAAAATTCCAGCCAACTGCGCCTCAACGCAGCATCACCACAATCGTGCACCAGTTCCCGTATCGCGGTGTTGCCGCTGATCACTTAATCCAACAGCCGCGCATAAAAATCAGCAAAAAATCTTCCGGCTGCCAAGCCCATCCCGGCTTACCTACTGCACCAACGACTAAACTACAGGCAGTGGCCAGCTGAGAGGAACTCAGTGCTCAAGCCCGCTGATGTTATTCAGCAACCTGTCAAACCTATGGATGAGTACATCAGGCTAAATGAATATGGGCGCACCTTGGCAACTCGATATCACCACCCTGCCGGCCGGCGAACCACCTAACCGGCGCAAGCGCATCAGTAAAGTGAAGGTCACTTTCTGGCTGCTGGTTTTACTGCTGTGCATCGCTGCCGGCTTTTGGCTGGCCGAGGAAGTGCGCACCTCACGCTTTCAGGCTCAGGAACTCAGCCGCTATGCGCAAACGTTGAGCTACCAGGTCAAGCCAGGTCCCAGCCCGTCGATCATCTACCCCAAAGAAGGCCCTTTCGATAAGCGCCAGGGCTATACCTACCTGCCCCTGATGCTGGAACGCCTTGGCCAGCGCAATTACATCGTTCAGCAGCAGGCGCAGTTCTCCCCCGCCCTGCTCAGCTATGCCCAGCGAGGCCTGTTTATCCCCTACCCGGAAAAAATCCAGAGTGGCCTGCGCATCAGTGATTGCAGCGGCACGCCCTTCTATGAATTTCGCTACCCGCAACAGCGCTACCCAAGCTTCAACGCCATCCCGCCACTGGTAGCCAGCAGCCTGCTGTTTATCGAGAACCGTAAGCTGCTCGACCCCGAGCAGCCGCTGGCCAATCCGGCGGTGGATTGGCCGCGCTTTGTGATGGCAGCCATCTCCCAGGTTGGCAAGCTGCTGGACATGCAGGACCAGTCTGCCGGCGGCAGCACGCTGGCCACCCAGTTGGAGAAGTACCGCCACTCCCCGGATGGCCTGACCTTGTCGGCCACGGAGAAACTGCGGCAGATGCTTTCCGCCAGCGTGCGCGCCTACCAGAGCGGCCCGCAGACACTGGCTGCGCGGGAAAATATCGTGCGCGACTACCTCAATAGCGTGCCGCTCTCCGCCGCCCCCGGGCATGGCGAAGTGCATGGCCTGGCCGATGGCCTGCGCATCTGGTTCGGCGCGGACTTCACCCAGGTCAATCTGCTGCTCGACCCGGCGCGCTCGCCAGATGCCAGCCTGGCCGAGCGCGGCCTGGCGCTGCGTCAGGTACTGGCCCTGATGATTGCCCAGCGCCGCCCCTCGTATTACCTGGCTCAGGGCCGTAATGACCTGGCCGAACTGACCGATAGCCATATCCGTCTGCTGGCCGGCGGCGGCCTGATTGACGCGGCGCTACGCGATGCGGCACTGAACCAGTCACTGGTCTACCGCGACTGGGCCCTGGAGCCCAACCTGCAGGTGGTGGACGGTAACAAAGGCATCAGCGTTTCGCGGGCACGCCTGTCAGCCATGCTCAACATGCCGCTGTATGACCTGGATCGCCTCGACCTGAGCGCCACCAGCACGCTGAACAACCAGCTGCAGCAAGCCGCCAGCCAGTACCTGCAGCAATTGGCCGACCCGGAGTTTGCCGGGCAAATCGGCCTGTTTGGCGAGCGTCTGCTGTCCCCGGAAAAGACTGCCGATGTGCGCTACAGCTTCACCTTGTTCGAGCGCACCAGTAACGGCAGCGTGGTAAGGGTGCAAACCGACAGCACAGACCAGCCGTTCGACATCAATGAAGGCAGCAAGCTGGAGCTGGGCTCCACCGCCAAGCTCAGGGTGCTGGCTACCTACCTGGAAATCATTGCCGAGCTGCACCAGCGCCATGCCGGCCAAAGCGCCAGCGAATTGCGCGCTGTCAACGCTCAGGACAACCTCACCCGCTGGGCCATCGGCTATCTGCAGAGCACCCCCAACGCCAGCCTACCGGCCATGCTGGATGCCGCGCTGGAGCGCAAATACTCGGCCAGCCCGGGCGAGCGTTTCTTCACTGGCGGCGGCATTCACACCTTTGCCAACTTCCGCCGCGAAGATAACCAGCGCATCGCCAGCATGCGCGAAGCCCTGCGCGAGTCGCTCAATCTGCCATTTATCCGCCTGATGCGCGATCTGGTGCGCTACAGCACCTACCAGGGCCCGAACAACAGCGCCGAACTGCTCAAGGACGACAAGGACCCGCGCCGCCAGGCCTACCTGCAAGACTTCGCCGACCGCGAAGGCACCACCTTCCTGCTGCGTTTCTGGCGTAAATACCAGGGCCAGCCCGAGCAACAGCGCCTGGACACCTTCCTCAACGGCCTGCGCCACACCTCGGTACGCCTCGCTGCCGTACACCGCTACCTGATGCCGCATGCAGACGAAGCCAGCTTCGCCGCCTTCCTGCGCAAGTACCTGCCCCAGGAAAAACTCAGCGATAGGCGCATCGCCGAGCTCTATAAGAGTTACGGCCCCGGCACCTACAGCCTGCCTGACCAGGGCTATATCGCTCGCGTCCACCCGCTTGAACTGTGGCTCTTGGGCTACCTGATCGAACAACCGCAAGCGACCTTCAGCAATGCGGTGGCCGCCAGCCAGGACGAACGCCAGGAAGTCTACGGCTGGCTGTTCCGCAGTCGCCACAAGAGCGCGCGCGACAGCCGCATCCGCATCATGCTGGAGGTAGAGGCCTTCCTCGATATTCATCGGCGCTGGCAAAACCTGGGCTACCCCTTCGCCCACCTAGTCCCGTCGCTAGCAACCGCCATCGGCAGCTCTGGCGATCGGCCGGCTGCGCTGGCCGAGCTGGTTGGCATTATTCAGAACGATGGCATTCGGCAGCCCACCGCGCGCATCGACAGTCTGCATTTCGCCGCTGATACGCCTTACGACACCCTGGTGGTGCGCGACCATGCCGAAGGCAAGCGAGTGATGGCCTCGGAAGTCGCAGCGGCGCTGCGCAGCGCCCTCGCCGATGTAGTTGAAGCCGGCACCGCGCGGCGCCTGCTCGGCAGTTTTACCCAGGCTGATGGCCAACCCCTCAAGGTCGGCGGCAAAACCGGCACAGGCGATAACCGCATTGAAACCGTCGGTGCAGGAGGTCGGGTGCTCAGCTCACGGGCGATGAACCGCACCGCAACCTTTGTGTTCTACCTCGGCCCGCGCCACTACGGCACCCTCACCGCCTTCGTCCCAGGCCGCGCCGCAGAAAGCTTCCGTTTCACCTCAGCGCTGCCGGTGCAGGTGCTCAAAGGCATGGCACCAATTCTGCTGCCCTACCTTCAACCGGACACCCACAGCCAGTGCTTGCCACCTATGCCGGCGGCTCAGGCCAGAACCTTGTAGACCCTGAGCAAAAAACTGTCCGCAATAAAAACGGGAGGCCAATGGCCTCCCGTTTTTATTGAACCTTGCCGCGACTATTTCGCCTTGTAGATGATCCCAGGGCTGCATTGCACCATCTGATAATGGTTAGGCAGACCATTGAGCGCTTCAGAAGCCCCCAGGAACAGATAACCGCCCGGTTTCAACATGGCATGAATACGCGTGAGGATGTCCTTCTTCACCTCGGCCGAGAAGTAGATCAGCACGTTACGGCAGAACACCACATCGAACTTGCCCAGGCTGGCGTAACTGTCCAGCAGGTTCAGTGGACGGAACTCAATGCGGCTGCGAATGGCCGGCTTGACCACCCAGCGCCCCGGCCCCTTGGGGTCGAAATAACGCTGCAGGCGCTCCTGGGAAAGACCGCGGCCCATCGCCAGGCTGTCGTATTCACCGGATTTACAGTTGATCAACATGGTTGGCGAAAGGTCGGTGGCAACAATCTGCAAGCCGCCTTTGAGCTGACCGATATTGGTCTTCTCGAACTCGTCGATGGTCATCGACAGCGAATAGGGTTCCTGCCCCGACGAGCAGGCTGCTGACCAGATGCGCAGGCGCTGACCAGGGCTGGCCTTGATCATCTCCGGCAGCACGCGGTTCTTCAGCACCTCGAACGGATAGGTGTCGCGAAACCACAGGGTTTCGTTAGTGGTCATGGCATCGACCACTTGCTCGCGCAAACCACTGCGCGGCTGGGTCTGCATGCGCTGCACCAGCTCACCCAGGGTCTTGATGCTGTTCTGCTCCATCAACTTGTTGAGCCGACTGGAAACCAGATACTGCTTGTTGGTGCCAAGCAGAATGCCGCAGGCTTTTTCCAGGAAAGTCCGGAACTGCTCGAAATCCAAATTACCTGTAGACACTCGCGAGGCCTCGACAAACATATGATTCACTGAGGGCAAAGCCCTCAGTCCCCTGCCGCGATATTGATGCGGTCAGCTACCCGTGCAGCCAGGTCATCCGGGCGAAACTTAGCGAGAAAATCATCCGCGCCGACTTTCTTCACCATGGCCTGGTTGAACACGCCCGATAACGAAGTATGCAGGATGATGTGCAGCTTTTGCATGCGCGGATCTGCGCGGATCTCCGCGGTCAACGTATAGCCATCCATTTCCGGCATCTCAATGTCGGAAATCAGCATCAAAAACTCTTCTGCAGGGTTCTTGCCCTCGTCCACCATCGCCTTCAGATAGTCCAGTGCCTGACGCCCGTCGTTAAGCGCAACCACCTCCACGCCGACAGTTTCCAGACAGCGAGTAACCTGTTTACGCGCCACTGATGAGTCATCGCAGGTCAGCACACGCTTACTCACCGCACGGGCCTGGGTCTCCGCATTCAGAACACCTTCAGAGATAACTTCGGATGTCGGAGCCACTTCGGCCAGAATCTTCTCGACATCAATGATTTCAACCATCTTGTCGTCAAGGTGGGTGACCGCTGTGAGGTAATGGTCACGACCGGTGCCCTTGGGTGGTGGATGAATCGACTCCCAGTTCATGTTGACGATGCGCTCTACCGAGTGCACCAGAAAGCCCTGAACCTTGGTGTTGTATTCAGTGATGATGACAAAGCTGTTGTCGATGTTAGCCAGCGGCGCGCTGCCGGTGGCCATGGACAAATCAAGAATCGGGATAGTGCCGCCACGGATATTGGCGACACCACGAACAACCGGGCTCGATTTCGGCATGATGGTGAGCTTGGGGCACTGCAGCACCTCTTTCACCTTGAACACGTTGATCCCATACAGCTGGTTGCTGTTCAGACGAAACAGCAACAACTCCAAACGATTCTGCCCAACCAACTGAGTTCGTTGGTTAACCGAATCCATCACACCGGCCATACCCAAACTCCTTATTTGAGTAACAGATTGCTGTCAGCGTAGCAGGCGGCACGCGCCTTGCTATCTAACCCATATGAACACTGAAACGACAACGAACCGACACTCACTGGCAAAATGCCGCTACTGGCTGGCAGTTGTACCCGCTTTGCTGGCAGTCGGCTATAGCGCTTTGGCAACAGCCAACGCCACACGACCTGAACAACTTATCGGCGCTGGCGAAGTTTTTCTTGAGCAAGCGGTGAACGATTATTTACAGCGTAGCAACATCGCTGGCCGCCATGAGATTCAAATCAACCAACTCGACCCACGCTTGCGCCTGCCAGAGTGCCAGCAGCCCCTGACCACAACCTTGGAAAGCCCTGCGGAGCCGATTGGCCGTGTCACCCTGCGCGTACGCTGTGACGGCGCCTCGCCTTGGACGGTGTTTGTGCCCGGACAAGTGCGCCTGTACCGCGAAGTGGTGATCGCCAGCCGACCGTTGAAGCGCGACATCCTGTTGACACAAATGGACGTGATGTTGGCTGAGCGGGATGTCGGCCTACTCAACCAGGGTTATCTCACTGCACTTAAGCAAGCTATCGGCAAAAAATTGACGCGCCCTTTGTTACCCGACCAGGTGCTTGCGCCCATCCATGTGCAAATGGCCGACGCCATCCGCAAAGGTGATCAGGTTGTTATCAGCGCGCGCAGCGCAGGTATCAGCGTGCGAATGCAAGGCGAAGCCTTATCTGACGGCATAATTGGCAAGCAGATCAGTGTGCGCAATCAACGCTCGAACAGAGTGATCAGAGCCCGTGTAATCGGCCCTGGACAGGTTGAAGTAGCGATGTAGGCATGATTCTTGTTTTAAACTTTGTTCACTCGGTGAGCTGACGATTATCCACACTGTGTTTAGACTGTTAGTTGGCGCACACTTTTTTGCCCTAAAGTTTTCCAGGGCAATGCCGACAAGCTAGGCAAGCGTCCAAACTCTGTTCGAGGTTTTGCATCATGGTCATTGATATCAACCGGCTCAACAATGCCGCATCGCCAGCCAATTCGGGGCGGGCCGGCAGTGCGCAGGCCGGTGGCCAGAACGAAGCCATCAGCGGCAAACAGCCTGGCAACGTCCCCAACCCTGTCGAGCAGG
Source organism: Pseudomonas peli (assembly GCF_900099645.1). Lineage (GTDB taxonomy): Bacteria > Pseudomonadota > Gammaproteobacteria > Pseudomonadales > Pseudomonadaceae > Aquipseudomonas > Aquipseudomonas peli. The sequence continues at coordinate 500,976 of NZ_FMTL01000001.1, forward strand.
CACAACAGGCCGGCAAAAGCGGTGAGTCCGTGCAGTTGAGCCGTGATGCGCAACAGCTGCAGAAAGTCAGCGAGAAGTTGCGCGACCAGCCGACCGTCAATAAAGAGCGCGTTGCCCAACTCAAGCAAGCGATTGAAGACGGCAGCTACCAAGTTGATAGCCAGCGCGTTGCCGGCAAACTGCTTAATTTCGAATCCCAGCGCTAGTCACCGGGCTACGCTGGGGTAATTGGTCGCCCAATAGACGCTGAATGCTACTCGCATCAGTGCCTGTTACCCCGAAGAGCCTGCGATGCACGACACCCAGTTGCTTGAACTGTTCACCAACGATATCGGCACCGCCGAGCAGTTGCTTGAATTGATCGACACCGAATTTCAAGCCCTCAGCGACCGCGACCTCCCTCGCCTGCAAAGTATCCTCACGGAAAAACTGCCGTTGCTGACGCTGCTCGACCAGCACGGCAAGATACGCAGCCAGCTGCTTAGCAGTCTTAACCTCAGTACCGACCGTGCAGGCCTGAAAACGCTTGCAGCTCAGTCCAATCAGGGCGAGCTGTTGCTGGAGCGTGGCGACCAGCTCAACAGCCTGCTCGAACGCTGCCAAGCGGCCAATCTGCGCAATGGCCGGTTGATTCGTTCCAGTCAGGCGTCCGCTCACAGCATGCTCGGCATTCTGCGCGGCAACGAGACACCCAGCCTCTATGACAGCCGCGGTAGTGCCGCTAGAATCGGCCAGCAGCGCCCGCTTAGCCAGGCCTGAAACCCAACAAGGCACAGGGGACATACTGTCATATTGCCAGTATGCTAGTGCCATAGTATTTGCTCGGAGAGTTATGGACCGTGTCCAGTCCTTTTAGCCAGGAAGATGGCCCGCAGCCGCCCAAGGTGCTCAAGGCACCGGTGGAAATAGTTGCCAACCTGCGCCAACTGCAACAAAACCATGACCCACTGATCATCACCTTCAACGAACGCAACCAACGTTTCCAGAGCTACGTCATTGACGTCAACCGCGATAAAAATCTGCTGATTCTCGATGAGTTAGTGCCAAATGACGGCGAGCGCTATTTGGCCAATGGCGAAACATTCAACGTAGAAGCCTTCCATGAAGGCGTGCGTGTAGCCTGGACATGTGAACAGAGCGTGCGCATTACCGAGCATGAAGGCGCGCGCTGCTACTTCAGCCCGATGCCGCTTGAGGTGACCTATCACCAACGGCGTAGTGCATTCCGCGCGCCGCTTAAGCAAAGTGAGCTAATCAAAATTGAGCTCGCCGGCGATAAGCTGCGTACAGCCGTACCGGGGCATTTGCTGGATATCTCTGCAACCGGCTGCAAGCTGCGCTTCCCCGGCAACATCACCAGCAGCCTTCAGGCGGGCCAGGTCTATGAGCGGTTTACTGCGCGCTTTCCTTTCGGCGCCATGACCACGGCCATCGAAATGCGACACGTTCAATATGAAGACAAGGTAGACACCACTTTTGTCGGAGCACGTTTTCACCGCATAAATGGCCAGGAACAGCGCCTGGTTGAACGCTTCGTCTACCAGCTGCAGCGCGAAGCGCGGCGCTTTGAAAGTGACGGACTGTTCTAGATCACGATATTCAGCGCCGCCAGGCGAGACAAATCTTCAGGTCGATCCACATCCCACAACGCAGGCAGCAGCCCCGGATGCCAGTCCAGTTGCTGCAGGCGTTGCAGTGTCATATCCAGCACTCGCTCAGTGCCCCATGGCATCTCACTGAATAAAGCTGCCTCTATGCAACGCAGCCCTAGCAGCACATAACCGCCATCCTCCGCAGGCCCAATCACGACAGACCGCTCCTGCAATGTGCTACAAGCTGCTTGCAGGTAGTCGCCATTGAGCGCCGGACAGTCATTACCGATCAGGATCACCGCATCACTTTCAGCCAGCCCTAGCGTGGCGATACGGCGCATGCGCTCGCCAAGATCACCAGCCGGTTGTTCGACCAACGTCCAGCCAAGGCGCTGCGCCAGCGCCTGCAGACTTGTACTGGGAACGCCATCCAACCAGAGAAAACGCTCAGCAAAGCCGTGAGCCGGTAACTGCAATGCGCGCTCTAGCAGCATTTGCTGCAGGTCACAGGCCCCCTGAGCACCCAGGGCTGGAATCAGGCGAGTCTTTACCTGCCCCGCGACCGGTGAACGAGCAAGCAGGTGCAATGAGATCGACAGGTTCATAGCCATGACCCTCGGCGGTATTGGCGGGCCAGCTTTGCTGGACTGACACCACAGTAGTAGGCAAGCCGTAGGCGCCACATCAGCAGCACAGTACGCACAATCCCGTTCTGCTCCCAGCGCCGACTGGAGGTCAATAAGGGCGGACGCAAACAGCGCGGTCGAGCCAGCGACCTAAGTCGCTTGCACAGGTGTAAATCTTCCATCAAGGGGATCTGTGCATAACCGCCCAACGCGTCAAAGGACTGTCGGGCAACAAAAATCCCCTGATCACCCGAGGCGATACCGCTCAGGCGCGAACGCAAACTGATCATCGCGCCAATCAGCCGCAGTGCCGGCCCTTGCCCAGATAAACGCACATCGAAGCGCCCCCACAGAGGTCGCTCACTTAGCACGTCGTGTAAACGCATGAGCGACGCGGCACTGACCCGCGTGTCGGCATGCAAAAACCACACATATTCACCACAAGCCACCGCCGCACCGGCATTCATCTGCAAAGCGCGCCCAGGGGCCACTCGAAGTATTTGATCAACCCGCCCGAGTGCCAGCTCACAAGTACTATCGCTGCTACCGCCATCGACCAGGATCAATTCGGCACCAGAGGCACGAAGCCCCGCCAAATCATCCAACAATGCGGGCAAGGCTTGCGCTTCATTGCGTGCAGGAATCACCACGCTTAGCAACGGTTTCATCCGCGCGGCTCTGGCTGGGTAGGCGACTCACCTTCAGGCGCTTGCACGGCACTGGTGTCATGCATCTGCTCTTGCACCACCTGCTCATCGACGCGAGGATCAAGTGCCGCCGTCAACGGCGAACTGATGGTACTGTCAGGCATAGGAATGTGGTGCAGCGGCGCATCGTCGACCTGATGCAGATGGGTGACGCGCTCCGGACGGATACGCAGCACCAGAATCAGTGCGCAGCCGCAGACGAAGGCATACAGCATGTTCGCGCCGAGAAAGCGCATCAGCACGCCCGCCAGCAACGGTCCGATACTGGCGCCGACACCGAAGGTCACCAGCAGCATGGCCGTCAGTGATACCCGCCGCTCGGCTTCAACATGGTCATTGGCCAGGGCCACCGCCAGCGGGTAGAGGCTGAATTGCAAGGCACACACCGCAAAACCGCCGGCAAACAACAGCGGCAAACTGGCCTGCGGCAGAATCGCCAGAGGCAGCGCAGCCAGCGCCAGCAACGCGGCACAGCCACGGATCAGCTGCACGCGGTCATGCCGATCAGACAACCAGCCCAACGGCCACTGCACCACCAGGCCAGCGATGATGCAGCAACCCATAAACAGACCGATCTGCTCAGTGGACAAACCCATGCGCGTGCCATAAAGCGGCGCCAGGCCGTAGAACGAACCAATCAGCAGCCCCGCGACCACAATGGTGGTCAGCGACAACGGCACACGGTCGATAAAGAAGCGCATCTCCAGCGGGGCTGGATGCAAGGGTGCAGGGTGCAGCTTGCGGGTCAAGGCCACCGGCACCAGGCACAGGGCAAAGCACAATGCCACCAACATCAGCAGCTCAAGACCGAGCGTCGGGTGTACCACCAACACCAGCTGGCCGAGAATCAAGCCGAGGTAGGAAGCCCCCATATAACCGGCAAACACCTGACCACGCTGGCTGGTTTCCGCCTGCTCATTGAGCCAGCTCTCGATCACCATGTACTGGCACATCATGCCCAGGCCGACCAGCATCCGCAGTAGCAACCAGCTGGGTAACCAGTCGCTCAAGCCATGCCCGAGAACCGCAGCGGTGACCACACCGGCGCAGGCGACATAGGCGCGGATATGACCCACCCGAGCAATCAGACGGTGGCCAATCTTGCCGCCCAGCACCAGCCCCAGGTAATTGGCCGCCATAAGCGCACCGACCCAGAGTCCATCGGCCGTTTCCGCCAACCGCAACGCCAGGTAAGTGCTCAACAAACCCGAGCCCAATAGCATCAACAGGGTGGCGAAATACAGTGAACTAAATGACTTGAGGATCACAGACATGGGGCGGCTGGTGTCTCCATAAAAGCCGCCGAAACCCTGCTCGGCGGTCAGACTCTAGGCATGGGACGCCAGTACGCGGCGCTCCCACGGGGTAATTTCATCAAAGAAACTGGTGAGTTCCAGCGTCTTGCTGGCGATGTAGCCTTCGATGAACTCGGCACCAAACAGTTCCTGCGCCAGTGCACTGCGCTTGAGACGCTCGATCGCGGCATGCATGGTACAGGGTAGCGCCAATTCGTCCGGGACCTCGAACTCACCCTGGATCGGCGCACTGGGCTGCAGCTGCTGTTCAATCCCATACAAACCCGCCGCAAGGCTCGCCGCCAGCGCCAGATAAGGATTGGCATCGGCGCCCGGCAAGCGGTTTTCCACCCGCCGCGCCACTGGCGCACTGGCCGGAATGCGCAGGCCTGCGGCGCGATTATCCTCCGACCAGCAGGCATTGTTCGGCGATGCATAAGGATGACAAAGGCGCTGATAGGAATTTACATGCGGGGCAAACAGCAGAGTGAAATCAGCCATAGCGGCCTGCTGACCGGCAATAAATTGATAGAACGCCGGCGTTGCCTGGCCATCGGCCGCGCTGAAGATATTCTGCCCACTGCCCTGCTCCACCACATTCTGATGAATATGCATTGAGCTGCCCGGGGTATGCGCCAGCGGCTTGGCCATGCACACCACAGCAAGGCCATGCTTGAGTGCGACCTCCTTGAGCAGGTGCTTGAACAGAAAAGTCTGATCCGCTAGCAGCAGCGGATCGCCGTGCAGCAGGTTGATCTCAAACTGGCTGACGCCCATCTCGTGCATAAAGGTATCGCGCGGCAACCCTAGCGCCGCCATGCACTGATAAACCTCACGGAAGAACGGACGCAGGCCGTTGTTGGAACTCACACCGAAGGCCGAGCCGCCGTCTTCACGCCGGCCATCGAGCCCGAGCGGCGGCTGAAATGGCTGCAGCGGATCGGCATTGCGGGCAAACACGAAAAACTCCAGCTCGGTCGCCACCACCGGCTGCCAACCATGACTGGCGTAACGCGCAATTACCTGCTTAAGCAGGCCGCGGGTCGACAACCCGGAACTGCGTCCATCCAGTTCATCAGCATCACAGATGGCCAGTGCGCGCGGCGTTTCACTCCAGGGCAGCCGATGAATCTGTGTCGGTTCTGCATTCAAGGCCAGGTCACCGTCATCACTGCCGTAATAACACGGCGCCGGATAGCCACCCATGATGCATTGCAGCAATACCCCGCGCGCCAACTGCAAGCGCCGTCCCTCCAGAAAACCCTCAGCCGTCATCACCTTGCCGCGCGGCACACCGTTGAGATCAGGCGTTACACATTCAACTTCATCAACACCACGCAGCAACTCAGCCAGGGCGGTGCGGTCGAGGGTACTCATTTGCTGTTGTCCTTATTGATGCAAAAGGCCGCAGTTGCACGGCGAGGCGCACAAAATACGCACCAGGCGTTCGATATTTCAAGCAAAGCCACACCCGATACCTGACGCGCAAGCTACGCAGTCAAATATATCGACTAATTAGATATTAATGATCATGCACAATCGCTCCAAAAACCATCGTATAGACACTCAAAAATAAATATAACTACATGATAAATAAACTATTAATTCAACTATCGATGCCGTCGATGATTACCATGCCCAGCCTGCACTTCTTCATCAAATTTTCATCCGTATGATTGGCTCCGTACTCACTTACAACCGCCCTTACGAGGAGCCTGAACATGAAAAAGCAAATTCTCACCGCCCTGATCCTGAGCAGCCTGTCCATCAGCGCCTTTGCCCTGCCACAGAACAACCCGCAGCCACTGCTGGGTGAAAAGCAGGACAGCAGCGTGAAGACCCTGATGGGTTTTGGTAGCAACCTGCAAACTGAAGGCAGCGCTGATCGTACCTATAAGCCCCAAATGGAGCACATGCAGTTAGCGGAAAGCAGTGCCGACCGAACCCACAAACCGCAGATGGAACACCTTCGTATCGCCGAAAGTAGTGCTGACCGCACTTATAAGCCCCAAATGGAGCACATACAGGTAGCGGAAAGCAGTGCCGACCGAACCCACAAACCGCAGATGGGAAACCTTCGTGTCGCCGAAAGTAGTGCTGACCGCACTTATAAGCCCCAAATGGAGCACATGCAGGTAGCGGAAAGCAGTGCCGACCGCACATACAAACCGCAAACCCCGGGGAAAACTGCCTAATTAAGCAGTCGTATCAGCTAACCTTCTGACGCTTCTCGCATAAAGCACCCAATGGGTGCTTTATGCGTTTAGGGGCGACTCCAACTGCGCCAAGCGCTCTTCCAGCGCCGCAATCCGCGCCTCCAAAGCTTCCAGGCGCTCATCCTGCTGACCGCCCGCCGTCGCGCGCTGCGGCTCACCGGCTCTGGCTGCCAATACCGCCTGCAAATCCGTTGGGTCACCCAGCACATGCATATAACGGTCTTCACGCTGCCCCGACTGGCGTGGCAACAGGCAGGCCAGTTCGCGGCTGATCAGGCGCTCAAGGTGATGCTGCACCTGCTCGACATCATCAAAATCATGCATGCGGCTGCTGCGGGTCAGCAGCTCGTTGATAGTCTGCGGGCCACGCAGCAGCAACAGACCGATCAGCACCACCTGCGCCGCCACCAGTTCCAGCGCTTTGTCGGCGCGATGCTCCCAGCGATCCGCCCGGCTGCCCATTACCAGGCGCGCCATTTCTCGCCCCTCCAGGCTGCGCAGAGCCTGGCCGACCTGGCCGGCAGTAAGGTTGAGCACCGGCTCACGGCTGGTTTTCTGATTGCAGGCCAGCACCAGGGCATTCAGCGTCAGGGGATAGGCTTCGGGGGTGGTCAGCTGCTTTTCGATCAAGCAACCCAGTACCCGCGCTTCGACGATCGTCAGGGTTTCAACCGCCATAGCGTTCGCATCTTCGTTGGACATAACCACCTCATGGCCTCGCAAAGGCCCTAGCCTAGCCCGCCTGACGACCGGTTGATAGGCATGACTGCCGCTGGGCGGGGCGGCACTGCGCCAGCGCGTAACAGCGGGTCACTGTGGTAGAGTCGCGCGCTATTTTTCAGCGTGGCCTTGTTTCATCCCCCGCGAAAAGCCTCATAACGCGCACTGCAGCCATGCATCCAGCCCCGGCGCCCCGAGCCCGGCAGGCAATAAAAAGAGATCGCAGGCCTGCCCGCCAAGTAGAGATGCATGTCATGACCACTGCCCAACATCCGCTTATCCAACTGCTCAACCGCACCAGCCTGGTGCTGCAAATTGCTATCGGCCTGGTGGCTGGTATCGCCCTGGCGCTGTTTCTGCCTGAAGCCGCGGCAAGCGTCAGCTTCCTCGGTACGGTGTTTGTCTCGGCGCTGAAGGCCGTGGCTCCGGTGCTGGTATTCGTACTGGTGGCGGCGTCGATTGCCAACCATCAGCACGGCCAGCAGACCCATATCAAACCGATTCTGCTGCTGTACCTGATCGGCACCTTCAGCGCCGCGCTGATTGCAGTAGCCGCCAGCTTTGCCTTCCCGTCCAGCCTGACCCTGGTGAGCAACAGCGCTGAACTGTCGCCACCCGGCGGCATCAGCGAAGTGCTGAAGACCCTACTGCTGAATGTGGTGGATAACCCGGTCAACGCCCTGCTAAAAGGCAACTTTATAGGCATCCTGGCCTGGGCCATTGCCCTGGGTTTTGCCTTCCGTCACGCCAGCCCGAGCAGCAAGCAAATGCTCGCTGACCTTTCTGACGCAGTTACCAGCATCGTCAAACTGGTGATTCGCCTGGCGCCACTGGGGGTTTTCGGCCTGGTTGCGGCCACCCTGGCTGAATCAGGCATGTCTGCTCTGCTCGATTACCTGCACCTGCTGTTGGTACTGGTGGGCTGCATGCTGTTTGTCGCCCTGGTGACCAACCCGGCGATTGTCTATTTCAAGACCCGCCGCAACCCCTACCCGCTGGTGCTGACTTGCCTGCGCGAAAGCGGCCTGACGGCGTTCTTTACCCGCAGTTCGGCGGCCAACATTCCGGTCAACCTGCAGCTCTGCCAGCGTCTGGGCCTGCATGAGGAAACCTACTCGGTGTCGATCCCACTGGGCGCGACCATCAACATGGCCGGTGCCGCCATCACCATCAGCGTTCTGACCCTGGCCGCCGTAAACACCCTGGGCGTTGCCGTGGACCTGCCTACCGCGCTGCTGCTCAGCGTGCTGGCCTCGATCTGCGCCTGTGGAGCCTCAGGGGTTGCCGGCGGTTCGCTGCTGCTGATCCCGCTGGCTTGCAGCCTGTTCGGCATCCCCAATGATGTGGCCATGCAGGTGGTTGCCGTCGGCTTTATCATCGGCATCGTGCAGGACTCTGCAGAAACCGCGCTGAACTCCTCCACCGACGTGCTGTTCACCGCCGCCGCCTGCCAAGCTGAGCAACAACGCAGCTAAACGCTGGCCGAAACAACAAAAGGCTTACCCACGGGTAAGCCTTTTTTATGCACGCCATTCAGGGTTCAACGCAACGCAGCGTGAATCAGCGCTCCAGGCAGCTTTTATTACTCAACCGATAAACGTCGCACGCCCAGCGTTTGAATAACCGAACGATTCCGGTAGGCTTTGCCGCTTCTTTATAAGGAGTAATTCCCATGGCCCGCGCCACTGCCCGTCACATTCTGGTTGCCAGCGAAGACAAGTGCAACGAACTGAAAGCCGCAATCGAAGGCGGTGCCGACTTCGCCCAAGTCGCCAAAGACAACTCCAGCTGCCCGTCCAGCCGCAGCGGCGGTGACCTTGGCTCGTTCGGCCCAGGCCAGATGGTCAAGGAATTCGACACCGTAGTATTCAGCGCACCAATCAACGTGGTGCAAGGCCCGGTGAAGACCCAGTTCGGTTATCACCTGCTGGAAGTGACCAGCCGCCAGGACTGATCCTGCCTCTTCGCTGGGCCGCTAGGCCCGGCGAATCCTATTTGGCGCAGCGCCCATCGGGCACCACGCCACTGACCAACAGTCCAGAACCTCGGGCAATAGCCAGGTATACTCGCCGGCCTTTTCTTCTCGCACCCGCGGACCTCGCCATGACCCAGATTCCAGCAGCTGAACCCACCCTCGCCGTTCAGCCTGCCGACAGCGCCGCGCCGTCCACCAGCGAGAGCAACGCCACCAACGCGGTCAAAGCCAGCGGCTTTGCCTCGCTGTTCGGCGCCGCCAAAGCCGCTTCCGGCAAACAGGACGATCAGCCCTGGCACCAGAAGGGCAACAAGTCGAGCCATGAAAAGAAGATCGGCCCAGCGCCAAGTGGGACTCGCCGCGCCATGGGTAAACGTTAAGTCCAACGCGCGCGCAAACGCTCCTGCAACCAACCGCCGCAAAAATTCAGCAGCAAACCGAGCATCACCAACAGCGCACCGACTAGCTGCAGGCTGCTCAGGCGCTCATCAAGCAGCAATGCCGATGAGGTCAGTCCGACCACTGGCACCAGCAGCGAGAACGGCGCCACCTGGCTGGCTGGGTAGCGCGACAGTAAGCGGCTCCACAGGCCATAGCCCAGAATGGTCGCGCCGAATGCCAGGTAGACCAGCACCAGCAAGGTATCCAGGCTAAAGCCGCGCAGCGCAAACTCGATCACCTCGGGGCCTTCCATCAGCCAGGACAGCGCAAAAAACGGCAGCGGCGGCACCAGGCTGCCCCACACCACCAGCCCCACCAGATTCACCTTACCCAACTTGCGCGTGACGATATTGCCCAGCGCCCACATGGCGGCAGCGCAAAGCGTTAGAAGAAAACCGGCCAGGGTCATCAGGCCATTACCCTGCGAGCCAATCAGCAGCAACCCACCGGCCGCCACCAGCAGGCCGAACAGGTTGGCCAGGCGAAAACGCTCACCCAGCAACAGCACAGCAAACAGCAGGGTAAACAGCGCCTGCGATTGCAGCACCAGCGATGCCAGACCGGCCGGCATGCCAACGGACATAGCCGAGAACAAAAAGGCGAACTGCCCCAGCGAGATGGTCACGCCATAGGCCAGCAGCCAACGCAGCGGAATCTGTGGGCGCTTGATAAACAGCACGGCAGGAAAGGCCGCCAGAAGAAAACGCAGGGCCCCCAGCAGCATCGGCGGCATCTCATGCAGGCCGATCTTGATCACCACAAAATTCATGCCCCAGACGATGATCACCACCAGGGCCAGCAGTAAATCCTTGGGTTGCATGGACGCTCCAGATTAATCAATCAGCGCTTATTAAAGCGGCCAGCAGCGCCATAACGCCCATACAGAAACCCGGCAAATAAGCCGTACAGCACAACACTGATCGGCAGATTGCTGCGCCACAGGTGCCGCCAGCGCCTCGAAGGGCTAGAATCGCACCCCTTAGAGCCTATTTACGATCTAGCGAGCTAGAGCCAGACAAGGCAAAAACAGCCGAGGAAGCGGAGTTTACGAGCTGTAAATGAGCATTCCGAGGCTGTTTTTAACGCAGGCTGGCCGACGCGCAGCAGATCGTAAACAGGTTCTCACCCATTAACCCGCAACGACGAGATACTCCATGGGCGCCCAGTGGAAAGCCAAACCTAAAGAAGCCGCGGCCAACGCCAGAGGCAAGATCTTCGGCCGCTTGGTCAAGGAAATCATGATCGCCGCCCGCAACGGCGCCGACCCGGACCTGAACCCCAAGCTGCGCCTGGCCATCCATCAAGCGAAAAAAGCCTCGATGCCCAAGGAAACCCTCGACCGGGCGATCAAGAAAGGCGCCGGCCTGCTGGGTGATACCGTGACCTTCCACTCCGCCACCTATGAGGGTTTCGCCCCGCATCAGGTGCCGGTGATCATCGAGTGCCTGACCGACAACATCAACCGCACCGTGGCGGAAGTCCGCGTGCTGTTCCGCAAGGGCCAGATGGGCGCTTCCGGCTCGGTAACCTGGGATTTCGACCACGTGGGCATGATCGAAGCCAGCACCGAGAACGATGCCGACCCGGAAATGGCCGCCATTGAAGCCGGCGCTCAGGATTTCGAGCCGGCCGATGAAGGCAACACCCTGTTTATCACCGAGCCAACTGACCTGGATGCCGTGTGCCGCGCGCTGCCGGAGCAGGGTTTCAGCGTCAACTCGGCGAAAATCGGCTATATCTCAAAAAACCCGGTGAGCAGCCTGACGGCCGAGCAACTGGAAGAAGTCGAAGCCTTCCTCGAAGCCCTCGACGCGCACGATGACGTACAGAACGTCTACGTCGGGCTTTCCGGCTAAACAAAGACTGACCAGGCCCGCCGTGCAGGATACGCAGCGGGCCCACGAACGGCACCGTTCAGTGTGCGCAGTTCGTCGAATCGGTCGATTAACCACTGCCCGCGCCCCGCAAAGCGGGTAGAATCGCCGCCCGCCGCGCCACCAGCGCCCGGCGTGTACACAAGGACGTTGTCACACAGGAGTTTTACCGTGCACAAGTTTCTGATTCTGGCCGCTTGCCTGCTGCTTGGCGCCTGCGCCAGCAACCCGCAGACGACCTACCAGCAAGACGTCAAGGCGGGCAAAAGTCCGATGGCCAAGAGCGCCCTGGAAGCCATCCACAACACCCAGGCCATTCCGCTGCCGCTCAACCCGGGCCTGTTGGCACCTCAGTGGCCGATCAGCGCCGATGAGCCGCGCCTGGACTTTGGCAGCTCGATCTCCAACTACCGGATCTTTTCCCTGCAGCTGAAAAAGGGCGAGCGCTACACGCTCAACGTGCACTCACTGTGCAACGCCCCCTGCATGGGCGTCAGCAAATACGCCCTGAAACCACGCGCCATGCTGCTGGATGCCTACGGCGCAGTGATTGCCGACAGGCCCTCGCGTGCCGAAGCCGTGGTCGGCCAGATCAGCCTGAGCTGGAATGGTGAAGCCGCCGAAGACGGCACTTACTACCTACTGGTAGCCGCCGATAACGACGACATCGGTGAAACCATCGTGATCGACGATGTCTGGGTCAACAACTCGCCGCTGATGGCGGTAAAGGTGGGCATGCAAAGTTCGCCATTCGGCAAGATCAGCGCCTTCTCCAGCACCCACAAAGACTAAATCCACCACCCTGGCGAGTTGCAAAGGCTCGCCGGGCGACACCCTCTTGCACCTGCCATTCGCTTACCTGCTCAGAACTAGTGCCATCCGCCCACTTATTGATCCATCGCAAGATGCACTGCTCATAGCCCCTTAGCCTATGCCGATGAGTTCCACTGCCATCGACGAGGTTCCCATGAGTATCACCTCTGCCAGTATCTGCGCGGCTGCCGACCAACTACAGGGTTTTGTCGGTTTCAATGCCAAGACCGGGCGCTATATCGTGCGTTTTTCCGAAGACTCCTTTGGCCTCGACGTGCTCGAAGAGAGCATCACGCCTACCTGCGAATTCGTCTGGCGTGCCTTTGACGGCGAACTGATGAGCCTCGACCGCGCGCGCCTGCAACTGCTGCTGGAACAGAATATTGATGACCGCCTGGCTATCAGCGAACCGCTGCGGGTCTACATGCGGCGTACCGATATACCGGAGATCAGCGCCGAACGCCGTCGCCTTAACGCCTGAGCAGCTTGTCGAGGTGGCCGAATTGACCGAGGGTTGTTCACTTACACCCTCACAACAACGGCGCACGGCAGACTAAGCTCGACGAGTCAGAATCACTCGCCAGGAGCTTGCCGATGTTCGATGTGCTGATCAAAAACGCGCTGTTTTTCGATGGCAGCGGCGCGCCCGGCGTCGTGCGTCACCTTGGCATTCATGACGGCAAGCTGGCCTGCATCAGCGCCAGCGTCCTAGACGAAAATGGCTGCGGCCAGGTGATTGATGCACAAAACCGCTGGGTGACACCCGGTTTTATCGACATGCACACCCATTACGACGCCGAACTGGTGGCCGCCCCTGCGCTCAAGGAATCGGTGCGCCACGGTGTGACCACGGTGATGATCGGCAGCTGCTCGATCAGCATGGTGTTGTCCAGCCCCGAGGATTGCTCTGACCTGTTCACCCGCGTCGAATCGGTGCCGCGCGAGCATGTCCTGCCACTGCTGCAGGCACGGAAGACTTGGCACAGCGCCGACCAATTCGCCGTCTTTCTCGATCAGCATCCGCTGGGGCCGAACATATGCTCCTTCCTCGGCCACTCTGATTTACGCGTTGCCGTGCTTGGTCTGGAACGTGCCGTGGACGCCAACGTACGCCCCACCGAGGGTGAATTACAGCAGATGGAACGCCTGCTGGAAGAAGCGCTGGACGCCGGTTTGCTCGGCCTGTCGAGCATGACTAATCCCTGGGACAAGCTCGATGGCGACCGCCAGCGCTCGAAATCCCTGCCCTCGGTGTATGCACCCTGGGCCGAGTACGCGCGGCTGAACAAGATCCTGCGCCGGCGCGGACGCATCCATCAGGGCGCGCCGAACCTGGTAACCAAACTCAATGTACTGGCCTTTCTCTGGGACAGCATCGGCGGTTGGTGGCGCAAGCCGCTGAAGACCACCCTGATCACCCTGATGGATGTCAAAGCCGACCCGTGGCTCGCCCCGGTACTTGGCCCACTGACCCGTTGGATCAATCGCCTGACCCATGCCGACTTCCGTTGGCAAACCCTGCCGGTGCCGTTTGAAACCTACGCCGACGGCATGGAGTTTGTAGTTTTCGAGGAGTTTCCCGCCGGCCAAGCCGCCCTGCACCTGGCCAACCACGACATGCGCAGTCAACTGTTCCAGGACCCGGCCTACCGCCTGCGCTTTCGCCAGGACGTGGAGAAGAAATTCGGCCCACGGGTCTGGCACCGCGACTTCGACGACGCCTGGATTGTCGACTGCCCGGACGCCAGCGTGGTCGGCAAAAGCGTTGGCGAACTGGCCAAGGCGCGTAATGAACACCCGGCTGATCTGTTTCTCGACCTGCTGGTGGCCCACGGCCCGCGCCTGCGCTGGCGCACGCTGATCGCCAACCATCGCCCCGAGATGGTGGAGAAGCTGGTGTGCGAGCCGAGTACGCTGATCGGTTTTGCCGACTCCGGTGCGCATATCCGCAATATGGCCTTCTACAACTTCGGTGTGCGCCTGCTCAAACTGGTGCGCGATGCCGAGCTACGCGGCCAACCGGTAATGCCGATTGAAACGGCAATCTGGCGCCTGACAGGCGAACTGGGTGAATGGTTCAACATTGACGCCGGCAGGCTCTACGAAGGCGCTCGTGCCGACCTGGTAATCATTGACCCCAGGGCGCTGGATGAATCCCTGGCCAGCTACCAGGAAGCGCCGATGGAGGCCTTCGGCGGCTTGCAGCGTATGGTCAACCGTGGCGACGCCGTGGATGCTGTTGTGATCAACGGGCGTATCGCGTACCAGCAAGGCGTATTCGCCAGCGACCTGGGGCAGGCGCGCGGCTACGGAGCGTTCTTGCGCAGCAGGGCCTGAGTCGACGATGGCAATCGACCTACGGCATACGGCCGCGACGCCAGGCTGGCATAATGCGCGCCGCACTGCCCACTGAACCCTGCCGGGCCGGTATTGAAAGGATTCATATCGATATGCCACTCCCCTTGCAACAGACCGTCTGGCGCTGGCTGCTATGCCTGTTGCTGTGCGGTTTGTTATTGCCCGTGCACGCAAGTGACGCGACCGCCATTTACTACCCGCGCTGGAGTGACGGTGATGAGTCGCGCTCCAACTACATGCTGGCTCAGTTACGCCTGGCGCTGGATAAAGCCGGCAGCCCACTGCGTCTAGTGCCCACGCACACCAGCATGGAGCAAGAGCGTGCGTTGGTTGATTTGCAACACGACAAACACCTGGATGTGGTCTGGAGCATGACCAGCCACGAGCGCGAAGAACGCCTACTGCCTGTACGCATACCGTTGGACAAAGGGTTATTCGGTTGGCGTGTCGCGTTGCTGCCCCGCGAGCGCGTGGACCTGCTCAAGCACGTGCGAACCCTGGATGACCTGCGCCAGTTTACGGCAGGCCAGGGCCACGACTGGCCCGATACCGCCATTCTGCAAAGCCAGGGCTTACCCGTGGTGGTGTCGTCCAACTATGCCAGCCTGTTTCATATGCTGCAGGCACGGCGTTTTGATTACTTCCCGCGATCGGTTCTGGAAATCGGTACCGAGCTGCAAAACCCACGGGCACAGCAGTTGGTCGCCGACCCGCATGTGCTGCTGCACTACCCCACAGCGTTGTATTTCTTCTTTTCACCGCGACGCCCGGAACTGGCCGAAACCGTCCGCATAGGCATGGAGCGCGCCGTCGCGGACGGCTCCTTTGAGCAGTTGTTCAAGCAACAATTCGCCCACAGCCTGGCGCACCTGCAAGACGCCGAACGCCAGGTGATCGAACTGCCCAACCCGCTATTGCCCAGTGCCACCCCGCTGCAGAGGCGTGAACTGTGGTTCAGTCCGACGCAGTTACGCCAGACACAGGTGGCGCCAAAGTAGCCTGCACAATGTTGCGGGTGTGTGCGCCAAAGCGTTTAAACAGCACCACCAGCATCTGCTCAAGTACCGGGTCGACTTGGGCCTGAGTCAGCTGATTCCCCCCGCTAAAACCGGGCGCAGCCGCGGGTTTGCGGGCCAACCACTGACCAATCACCTGATCCAGCGCATCCGCCGTGGCATAGGACTCCGCCGCCACCACCTGCTGCGCGTAATCCACCGAATAAGTCGGATACGCATCCGGTGGTGTTTGCGTATACGCCTGCAACAGGGGCGCTGGCGTTTGTTCGTCCATCAGGTGCTGCATGCGCTCCAGCTGATACTCCTCGATGGCCGTATGCCGATCCGCTACGCGGGCAATCGCTGCTTGGCGGTCTTGCGGATAACCGGCTGCGCCTTTGAGCGCAATCAGCATCAGCTCTGGCGTACTAAAGCCCGGAACGGTCTTGGCGTGGTAGGGCTGGGTCAGGTCCTGCATGTAGTGCAGCGCCCAACCGAGGAAGCGATAGCCCCAGTAGTCGTGCCCAGTGGCCAGGGCCAACCGCGCCAGCCCGGTGTATTGGTAGATGCGCCAGTGCGGCAGGGTGCGGCGTAGATAAGGCGCTGCCTGAAGCACCAACTCCGGCTCGTGGTAATAACCGATATGAAATGGCGCCTGGGAGGAATACTCGAAGCGCGCATCGCCGAAGGGCTGCACGCCGAAGTTGTAGCGCGCGCCGGAATCGCCTGGGTTGTCGCTGAACAGGTTGATATCGTGGCCATAGTCCGGCTCATCGGCCGCACTGCTCAGCACCTGCAAAGCACTCACCGCCTCACCGGGCTGCAGCGCCAAATACCGCCAGTGGCTCCAGGGACCAATCTTGCGAAACACCAGCACCTGCTCGGCCCTCAGGCGTGGTCGACCCTCATCGCCCTGCCCTGGTAACTGCTGAACAAAACCGGCCAGACGAATCTGCGGGTTGACCCGCAATGCCTGCAGAAACGCGGCACGACGCTGCTCAGGCAGGGTGCTCGCGGCCTCGAACCGCAGATCATCCGGGCGGGGTGGATAGTCCGGAAAATGAGCACTGGCAAAGGCTTCCTGCTCATCCAGCAATTGCTCGATTGCCGGCGCCTGTGCGTCCAGAAAGGCCTGCAGCGGTTCATAGGTCAGCGTGCGCTGCAACTGCGGCAGGTTCTGCAAGGCCAGCTGACTGCCCAGCGAGTGGTTGGACCACGCCAGGGCATTGAACGGCTGAAGCGCCAGGCAACAGGCAGATAGCAACAGGAGCAATGGCTTCACGGAGACTCCAACAGCGGATGGCAGTGCAAAGGACGTAGCCTAACGCCAAAGCTGCCACCTGGCACTGTCGTATCAAGTCAGCCCATTCACCAATCGAGCAGCGCAGTGCTTACAGATCCCGCCAGAGCTAGAGAACAAACACCACCGCCGCCGCGACCAACCCGGTTACCAACAGCCCCGCCAACGCCAGCAACGGCTTGTTCAAGCCAGGGGGGGCATTCGCCGGCGCTGCACGCAGCGGGTTGGCCTGCACGTTTGTGCGCAGCGGGTTGGACTGGTTGTTTGACGAGCTGGAAAGCGGCGCCGCTTTGAGCGGTTTTGGCAGGTCCACCGCGCGCATAAACAGCGTGGCGTCTTCATCTTCGCTGGTCGCCACGGTGCTTTTCGGGCCGATCACCAGCAGGCTCACCGAGCCCATCTTCAACTGATCGCCCGGCTGCAGCACTGCTGTCGTGACCTTCTGTTGGTTGACCAGTAGGCCGTTAGCCGAAGCCAGGTCTTTGACCTCCAGCACGTCATCCTTGAGGAAGAACTCACAGTGACGGCGCGATAACTCCTGATCGCTGAAGCACAGCTCGCACTTCACCGAACGGCCAAAAGTCATGGAGCCGTTGATATGAAATTTCTTGCCTTCG
Organism: Pseudomonas peli; assembly: GCF_900099645.1. GTDB lineage: Bacteria > Pseudomonadota > Gammaproteobacteria > Pseudomonadales > Pseudomonadaceae > Aquipseudomonas > Aquipseudomonas peli. The sequence goes on from NZ_FMTL01000001.1 coordinate 518,505, forward strand.
TGTTCACCCTGAATAACCTGCAAGTACCAGCGCGCGGTTTGCTCGGTGTGGGTCTTGCTGCGCGCAGGGTCGACCAACTGCAGCTCCACCGCCCCCAAGCGCACACGGTCATCGGCGCGCAGTTGAAAGCGCGTGCTGACGCGCTCGTCATTGACGAAAGAGCCGCTCGGACTGCCCACATCGGTCAGGTAATAGAAGCCCTGATCCTGACGGATTTCCGCGTGAAACGAAGCGATGCTGGGGTCTTCCAGCACCAGGCTGTTGCGGCTGTCCTGGCCGATGGTGAAACGCTCGTCGACCAACCAGATCGGGGCCTGACGATTATCACTGAAGTGAATTTTGAGCATCTGCGCACTCCGCCAACATCGGTTAAACAACCAGCTGTAACCCGTCGTACCTGGGCATTCATATGCGGCACGGTGGACGAGGCGCGCATGCTGCCTGCCAATCTAGCCAGTAGCAATATGCCAGCATAAAAACTTAATCGAATAGGTTGTTCCATAACCGCTTGACGGGGTTTACCGGTGCCGGCTGTTCCGCAGCTGCCGGCCGGCGCCGCGGCGCTTGGGCCAGTCGTACGCGCTGCTCATGACCATCGAGCAACTGCAATAACTGCTCGTTGGCCGGCTCTACTTCCAGGCCCTGCTGCACCAGCGCCAAGGCCAGGGCAAACTCGCGGCGCTTGTAGGCACCCTCACTTTGCTCGATATAGCGCTGCGCCACGCGGTTGATTCCGGCCAGGGCCAGCAGATTATCGGGCTCCCAGGCCAACACCTGACGGAAGTAGTAAGTCGCACTGTCATCCTCAGGCAGCAGCAACTGCTGATCAGCCAGACGCTGCTCAGCCAACGCCAAGTACTGGTTGATCCGCGCCTGCAGCACCCGCGCCAGGCCATCCAGAGCTTCCGGGTTATCCGCATCCAGCGCCAGGACCTGGCGGAACAGGTAATCGGCGTTGTCCTGCGGCGGTTCCAGCAGGCTGCCGTTTTGCAGGCGCAGCTCGGCACGCGCCAGGTAGTCGCTGATCTGTTTTTGCTGGTACAGGTAATAACCGCCGCTGGCAGCACCGGCCAGCAACACGATGCCGGCCAGCAGCGAGACCCACAGCGTACTGCGCGCAGTTTCGCGTCTGGCCGGTTTGCTCAGGCTCAGCGCGGGGGCGATGCGCGTGCTGTCCGGGTCATCGCGGGTCAGTTCATCGAGGCTGGCAAGCAGCACCTTGCAGTCAGCAAAACGCTCATCCGGCTCTTTCGCCAGCATGCGATCGAGCAACCACTGGTAGTTCTGCAAATGCGCCGGCAGTTGAGGCACGTCCATCTGCAGGTGGTTCATCACGGTCTGGGTGTAGTTGGCAGCGCGGTAGGGATTACTGCCCGTGAGCATCTCCAGCAGGATCACCCCCAGGCTGTAGATATCACTGCGCGCATCCAGTGCCTGGCACTGCGCCTGTTCGGGGCTGCTGTAGGACGGGCTGCCGACGGCGATGCCGAACTGGGTCAGGTCATGGTCCAGCTCGACTTCCTTGGCCACGCCAAAGTCGGTGATCACCGCCGTGCCGTCGCTGCGAAAGAGGATGTTGGCCGGTTTGATATCGCGGTGTACCAGGCCTTTGTCATGCACCACCGCCAGGCCGCTGGCCACCTGCTGCACGATACGCAGCGCGCGCGGCAGGTCGAACACCTCGCCCTTGTGCTGCGCCAGATCGCCACCCGGGACGAACTCCATAGTCAGGTAGTGGCGACCATCGGCGAGCTGGTCGATGTCATAGATGGTGATGATCGAGGGGTGATGCAGGGACGCCACGATGTGGCCTTCCTTGAGAAAGCGCTGACTGAACGCCTGATCATCCGCGCTCAGCAGCACCTTGATCGCCACCTTGCGCTGCAGGGACGCCTGCGTGGCCAGGTACACCTCGGCCATGCCGCCTTTACCCAGGCGACCATGCACCTGATAACCGGGGATTTCGAGCAATTGTTCAGTCATGGGGGTCAGGGCACACCGGCGAATTAGGGCTTGCGGGAAGTGAACAGGCGGCTGAGCAAACCTCGCGGTTTGGCCTCGACGCTGGGCGTGGCCGCATCACGGCCGAGTACGATACAGGAGATATTATCCTTGCCGCCCAGTTGGTTGGCCTGCGCCAGCAGCTTTTCTACCAGCTCATCGAGGGTCTGAGCGTTACTGCACAGCTGCTGGATCTGCGCGTCTTCCAACTCGCCAGTCAGGCCGTCGCTGCACAGCAGCAGCAACTCATGCTCACCGAGCGAGCCTTGCAATATGCCGACTTCCAGCGGCTGATCATCACGGCCCAGGCACTGCAGAATGACATTGCGCTGCGGATGGCTACGCGCCGCCTCAATGCTCATCTGTCCGGCATCGATCATCGTTTGCACCCAGCTGTGATCGCGGGTCAGACGCTCGATCTTCCCGGCGCTGACCCGATAAGCGCGGCTATCACCGACCCAGGCAATGCTGAAGGCCGCGCCAACAAAGTGCACCGCCACCAAGGTCGTGCCCATGCCGCGCTGCTCACCGGTACGCGCCACGCTGAGGATTTCGCGATTGGCCGCATGCACCGCCGTCACCAAGTCCTGGCCTTCGGCACAGGCCGCCTGCAGCGTCTGTAAGGCCAGGGCACTGGCCACTTCGCCGCATTGATGCCCCCCCATGCCGTCCGCAATCGCCCACAGATTCAGCTGTGGGCAACACAACAGAGCATCTTCATTGTGCCCACGTACCCGCCCAGGCACGCTCTGGCCGGCATAAATCAGCGCTTGTTCCATCAACGTCTCGGCTTAGGGGTTCAACAGTCGCACAGCAAGCAGGCTGTACACGGCGTAATTAATCCCATGATGCGGCGGCACGCTCAGGCTGTCACCGCCATCCACCGATTTTGCCGGTGAACTGTTAACCAGTCGAACCCTGTCCTGCATCCAGACGCCCAAATAACGCCTCAGCTATTCGCCCTGCATAGGCGTAGACTCCAAGTACCAGCCTCGCCTCACCGCGAGGGGATGGCCCGCTCCAGAACATTCAACCACGACATTGTCAGAGGTGAAGATCATGAGCAAAGGTATGGATTCGAAGAAACAAGTGAAGAAAAAGCCGCTGAAAACCGCCAGCGAAAAGCGTACGGACAAGAAAGACAAGCAAGGTGCGAAAACCCTGCTCGGCAGCCACGCCGCCAACGCCTGAAGCACCCGTCTGAGGCAAGCATCGCGCTTGCGCTCAGGCATCCACTCACCGTCGCAACAGTACCTGCAATGCACTACCGCCAACTCCCCACCTCGCTCAAGCCACTGGCTGACAAGTTCTACCGCAATCAACGATCAGCCATGCGCGCCGCAGCCGGCGCCCAGCTATGGGTAGCCGAAGACCGGGAAATCGTCGCGGCGCTGTGCCTGCACCCGGTCGCACATGGGCATTGGCTGACCAGCCTGCTGGTCGATAGCGCTCGGCAGGGGCAAGGCATCGCGCTCCAGTTGATCGAGACTGCGTTGCTCGATTGCCCGGCACCGGTCTGGCTGTTCTGCCACCCGCAACTCAGCGACTTCTACCTGCGCCTGGGCTTTGCCCCCTGCACCGACCTGCCTCAGCCGTTGGCTGAACGCCTGAGGCGCTATCAGCGCAGCAAAAACCTGCTGGCATTTGTGCGCGTGCCGAGCTCGAGCCTTACCGCTCAAGGGCTGGAACCTTAGTACCAGATAAACCAACACCATTCGGCAGATAGTGGCCCATGCTGGCACGTTGCAGAATTTTACTATTGCCATCGCCAGGGCAAGCTCTGCATGCTTAGCTCATAACAACGACAACAGTGGCCTTTAACTATGCAGATATCGCGGTTGCTCAGGCGCCTGCGTAGCGACTTCCAGTTGTCCATCATCACGCTGATGGGCCTGTTTGGCGTGATTGGCATTAGCCCCTATGCCGTCTACCGGCTAGCGACCGGCAACTACCTGGTAGGCTCCTCCGACACCGTGATCGTTGTCTCCACAGTGATGGCGGTGATCTATGCCTGGCGCACCGGTGACACGATCAAACCCGGCATCTACCTGGCCACCATCTTCTCCGCCGGTGCAACGCTGATCGCCATCAACCTGGGTGTAAACGGCCTGTTCTGGATTTACCCGCTGATCATGTTCAATTTCTTTATGGTGTCGCCGGCCAAGGCCTTGTTGGCCACCACCCTGGTGCTCACCACGCTGGTCGGTTACGGCCAACTTAAACCCGGCTCGGTATTCGAAAGCGACTACCAGATGGTGTCATTTCTGGTCACCAGCATGATGGCCAGCATCCTCAGTTTCGTCTTTGCCTACCGCACCAGCACTCAGCGCGACCAACTGCAGCAACTGGCCATCCATGACCCGCTGACCGGCGCCCGTAATCGCCGAGCGATGAATGAAGAACTGAAGATCGCCGCCTCCATTTACCGCCGCCACGGCAACAGCTACGGCGTCTTGGTGATGGACCTGGATCATTTCAAACGGATCAATGACAACCATGGCCATCATGCCGGCGACCAGGTGCTGGTGGACTTTGTCGAACTGATCAAAAGCTCATCGCGCAAGGAAGACCGACTGTTCCGCTTCGGCGGCGAGGAATTCCTCCTGCTGCTGCCCAACACCGAACGCGCAGGCTTACTGGCCGCCGCGCAACACCTGCAGCAGCAAGTGGCGCAGCACCTGCGCGGGCCCAGCGGTGCGGTGACCATGTCAGTAGGCGGGGCCATCTTGCGCCGCGACGAACACTGGGAAAGCCTGCTGCAGCGCGCCGACGAACGCCTCTATCGCGCCAAGAATGCCGGCCGTAACTGCATCGTCATCGATGATGGCGTGGACAAAACCAGCAGCCTACCCATCGCCTGATCCCTCGATTTATCTTTACTTACAACTTGCGCGGAAAAATTCTCGCGCGCGGCGAGCAAGGCTGTAACAACTCGGCTTTGTCTCTGTCTATTGGCCACACTTCATACAGAGCACTGCCATGAAAAGACGCTCCCTGCTCAAGGGGATGGCCCTCTTGCCAGCCCTGCCCTTGCTCGGTCACGCCCCACTTAGCCTGGCAGAAGCTGTTGCCAGTAGCGTGACGCCTCTGAATAAACCCCACAGCGACTGGCGCGACCTGCTGACGCCTGAAGCCTATGCCGTGCTCTTCGAAGAGGACACCGAAGCGCCTGGCAGCAGCCCGTTAAATCAGGAAAAACGCGATGGCACCTACCTGTGCGCCGCCTGCTACCTGCCGCTGTTCGCCAGCCAGGACAAATATGAAAGCGGCACCGGCTGGCCCAGCTTTACCCAGCCGATTGCCGGCCATATGGGCACCAAAAGCGACTTCAAGCTGTTCTTCCCGCGCACCGAATACCATTGTGCGCGCTGCGGCGGGCATCAGGGTCATGTCTTCGACGACGGCCCGAAGCCGCGCGGCGAACGCTGGTGCAACAACGGCGTGGCCTTGCGCTTTATCCCGCAAGGCGAAGCCTTACCTGAGCTGCGGAGCTGAACATGACTGCTATGACCTATACTTGGCGCCGCCGTCTGCTGGCCAGCAGCATCCTCGTTTTGGGCGGCCTGCTGGCCGCTTGTGAACCCACAGCTGCGCAAGCGCCGCAGCCGCAGTCCAAAACCGCAACGCCGATGGTGGAAAACCCCGGCGTGGCAATCTTCGCCGGCGGCTGTTTCTGGTGCACCGAGTCAGACTTCGACAAAGTGCCCGGCGTAATTGACACCACCTCCGGCTACATCGGCGGGCATGTCGACAACCCCACTTATGAGCAGGTTTCTGCAGGCACTAGCGGGCATATCGAAGCGGTGCGCGTACGCTTTGACCCCAGCAAGACCAGCTACGCCAAGCTGCTTGAAGCCTACTGGCCCACCATTGATCCGGTGACCGCCAACGCCCAGTTCTGCGACCGCGGTCCGCAATACCGCAGCGCGATCTTCTACAGCAGCGCCGAAGAGCAGCAACTGGCCGAAGCCTCCAAAGCCACTTTGGATAAATCCGGGCGTTTGCCGGCCCCGGTGGTCACGGAAATCCTCGCCGCCAGCACCTTTTATCCAGCCGAGGACTATCACCAGGACTATTACCAACGTAACCCGCTGCGCTACAACTACTACCGCAACGGCTGCGGTCGTGATCAACGCTTGGAGCAACTCTGGGGCAAGAAGCAATAAACCGCGCCCATCGGCTGGCCCTCGTGCCCGCTGATGGCGCTGTATTCAGCCGCTGATGCCAGGATGCGGCAGTCGTCGCATCCGCTATGGTTGAGTTCACACCTTGCCCAGTGAGCACTCAATGGCCCCGTTGAAACCCCTGTTCAAACTCACCTCGCTGATCGCTCTGTTCGGCTGGCTGATGCTGGTCTGCCTGCCATTCTGGCCCTATACCGATGAACTGGTACTGGGCCTCAGCGTGGTCCTGCTGGCCATCGTCTATAGCTGGCTGTTGTTTGTCGCCATGCGCCAGCGGCCTGAACCGGGTAGCGGCAGGCCCGGTTTCTTTAGCCTCGGCGGGGTGCTCTCACTGCTGCGACAACCCACCGCCGCACTGGCAGCCTGGATACATATTCTGGCGTTCGATCTGATGGTCGGGCTGTTTATCCGCCACGAAGGCGCCATCGCGGGCATCAGCCACTGGGCACTGTTACCCTGTTATGTGCTGACGCTAATGTTCGGCCCACTGGGCCTGCTGGCGTTTCTAGGCTTGCGCTGGGGCTTGGTGATGGCGGCCTGAGCTAGCAGGCCGTTGAGAATGTTAGCGAGGCAGTCGAGACAAGGCGAAAACAAGCGAGGAAGCGGAGTTTACGAGCTGTAAATGAGCATTCCGAGCCTGTTTTCAACGCAGTATCGGCAACGTAGGTAATTTTTCAACGGCCTGTTAGCGGCTGCGCTCATAGTATTCAGTGCTCTGCCCTGGATACTGCTGCACCCGGTAGCCATTGGGGTACTCAATCGTTTGCTTGATCGTCCCGCGGTTTTCTATCGACTGGCTGCCGTAACGCTGCTCATGGCGCTGCAGGCCGTCGGGTAGGCGCTGCCCGCCATAGAGATTATGGCTTTCGATGGTCTGTGAGCTGCCGATGCTGCCACTGGCACCGGGGCTGATATAGGTCTTCGGAATGACCCGCAACGTCTGCGGCGCCTGCTGCTCGGCATACAGCGGCGTTACCAACAGCAGCCCAACCAGGCTGATCGCATATCGACACATCGTCATCACAACCTCTGCGCCATTGGCGCGTAACGAACTTGATGGTTTGGCAACAGCACCCCACCTGCGGTTCCGACCTGTGGTCCACCTTGGCAGACTTGAGCCGTAAAACTGCTCAAATATTGAGCAATCATCCGCGAATCGCAGAAAAGCACAAGCCCCACACTAGCCGATGCAGAAAGCCCTTGGATAAAGCTGGCATGCTGTTTCGCGATGCCCGTCCCGCTAAATCCGCCAAGCATTTATTAGTATCACCGACTACGTCTTCACTTGAGCAACACGCCCCAGATGACCTTTCGCATCGTTCTACTGTTTCTTATCAGCCTGCCCAATCTGGCACTTGCTGATCCCTTCAGCTGCAGGGCAGTGGCCATCAGCGACGGCGATACGTTCAGCTGCCAGACCACCGAGAATAAACGGTTGCGGGTTCGCCTCGCAGAAATTGACGCACCAGAAAGAAAGCAACCCTATGGCGCCGAAGCCAAGCAGGCGTTGTCAGCTTTGGTGCTGGAGAAACAGGTCGTCCTGCAGGTCAACGAGGTGGATCGCTACGGCATCACACGGGCTCGCGCCTATGTCGGTGGCACTGACGTGAACTACACACTGGTCGCGCAAGGCGCTGCCTGGGCCTATACCAAGCAGCTGAAAGACCACCGACTCAAAGATGCCGAAACCCTGGCCAGAAACATGGGTAAAGGCCTCTGGCACCTGCCCGCCGAAGACATCGTCGCGCCCTGGGACTGGCGCTACGCCGGCAGAATTGCCGCGCCGCAAAAAACCAAACCCAGTCGAACTGCATCGTTCTCTCAGTTCGGTGGCGGCTAGAACATTGGGGTTGATGGTGCCGGAGACAGGAATCGAACCTGCGACCTTCGCGTTACGAGTGCGCTGCTCTACCGACTGAGCTACACCGGCAAGATATTGCTTAAGTCGCGCACACTAGCTGCAACGCGACTCAAGCTGTCATCCCAAGCCTAGCTGACGGCCGTACACCTCACGGACTTTGCGCTGCTGTGAAGTGTAACGGCGGTTACTTGCTCGGCAGTTCGATACGGTCTTCGTGGATCACGATGCGACCCTGTTTGTACAAACCGCCGATGGCTTTCTTGAAGTTGCCCTTGCTGACCCGAAACAGCCCGGCAATTTCTTCTGGCGAACTCTTATCGTTCACCTTGAGCACGCCATCGTGCTCACGCAACTTGGTCAGAATCTGCTCGCCCAAGCTGCTGGCCGCTTCTTGGCCAACCGGTTGCAGGCTCAGGCTGATTTTGCCGTCGGCACGCACTTCCTTGATAAAGCCTTTTTCCTGCATGCCGCTGCGCACAAACTTGAACAGCTCATTCTTGTGGATCAGGCCCCAGTGCTTGCCATTGATAATGGCTTTGAAGCCCATATCGGTGGATTCGGCCACCAACAGATCAACTTCCTGGCCTGCCGTATAGTTGGCTGGCACGTTATCCAAGTAACGATCCAGACGTGCGGTGGCGGTGATGCGCTTGCTGCGCTTATCGAGGAATACATGCACCACGCAGTAATCACCAATCTGCAACGGGCGCTTTTCTTCGGAGTGCGGTAACAATAAATCTTTCGGCAAACCCCAATTCAGGAATAAGCCCACGCGATTTATATCCACAACTTTCAAACTGGCGAATTCACCCACCTGAACTTTTGGTTTTTCTGTGGTGGCAATTAATTTGTCTTCGCTGTCCAAGTAAATAAAGACGTTTAACCAGTCTTCCACTTCGCTTGGGGTGTCGCTCGGGATATAACGCTTAGGCAATAGAATTTCGCCATCCGCACCGCCATCCAGGTACAGGCCGAAGTCGGTGTGCTTCACGACCTGCAAACTATTCATTCGTCCAATTACAGCCATGATGCCCTACCCTCATTACCAGGCCGGCATTCTAGCCGACTCGCCTCTGAATTTCTCGGCCTACCGGCCATCGCACAGCGCCAGCCTGATGGCCTGCGGAGCAATCCGACCGATGGCCTAGATCGCGAGACGCAGCCTCAATACGAATTATCTATTCTTATTAAAACAATCACTTACTGGCATATCCGCTAATTACGCGGGCTATTTACAGAATAATCTCTCTGCATATCGCTACATCCGAGCTTTATTTATCAAGCAATTGTCAAGCATTTCGAGTATTATGCGCGGCCAAATTAATTTTTGAGTAGGTTAATGGCCGTCATGCGCGTAAAAGCATCCAACAGCAAACCCAAGCCGGCTCCAGCCGTGGAAACCAGCGCCTCGATCGACGCACAGATCGAAGCCTTCCTGAAATCCGGCGGGGAAATTCAGCAAATTGCCAAAGGCGTCAGCGGCCAGGTGTACGGCACCACCAAGCAGATCACCATCGGTAAAAAGTAACGCTTTCTGGCCATGCAGCGCTTTGCTCGCAATGACAAGGCGCTGGCCAGTGCATAACCCCCTCAGCTTCCAAGCCCCCTTCCTCAGTCCGACATCAGTTGTTTCACCCTTTTACGCCCCGCCCACTGGCGCTTAGCACAACCTTGTTTCAGAATCATGTCAGCCCGCAATTTGCGGCGGTTTCGGCATTGCCACTGCTGAACGATGGCAATCGCCCCAGGAGTACCCGTGCGCGTTACCTGCAATTGGCTGCGACACCCTTCCAGCACCCTGCTTACCCTCGGTTTGTTGTTACTCGCCCTGCCATTGCTCAGCCGCTACCTGTTGGGCTGGTCGCATACCTATGGCTATCTGTCTGACCTGGCGATTGGCAGCTTGCTGGTGGTAATCCTGCACCAACGCTCCTGGCTGCTGAGCATTGCTCTGCTGCTGACCTGGTGCATTTTCACCTTGAGCACCGCCGAGCTGGTCAATGCCGTAGGCCGCATGCCAGAGCCAACCGACTTGCAGTACTTAGGCGACGCACAGTTTGTCAGTCATTCAACCCAAGGCAGTGGTTTGAGCCAGCCATTATTGGCTTTAGCCATGGCCGTGCTGATGGCGCTTTACCTGGGCCTGCGCAGCGTACAAACACCGCGCCGTGCCATGCCGTTTGCACGCGCCTGGCTGTTGCTGCCACTGGCCCTGTTTGCCGTGCACACCGTCGGCCAGCAATTCAAACCCAGCGAAGCGGACCAATGGTTGCAGTTCAACTTGCCGCACAAGTTACTGGCGGAAAGTACCAATGGCGCTCAACAGCACCTGGCCGACTGGCTGGCGGGGGACGAGCCGAGCAGCCCACCTGACATCAGCGGCCTGAATCAGCTTGATCTGCACGGTACGCCGCTGCTCAAGCAAGCCGGCAGCGCCCGCAACGTATTGATCATTACTCTGGAAGGCGTAACCGGCGCCTATCTGCAAGCCAGCCGTCAAGCCATCGGCAGCAGCTACGCGCAAGACCCGATGCCGCGCCTGAGCCAGTGGGCCGAACGCGGCATGCTCACCACCGATTATGTCCTGCATAACCATCAAACCATCCGCGGGCTCTACGCCATGCTTTGCGGTGATTACGAGAAACTCGACTCCGGCACGCCGAAGGGCGTTGAACTGCTCAACAACCCGGCGCGCAGTGAGCAATGTCTGCCCGCGCAATTACGCGAACGCGGCCTGAGCACGCACTTCCTGCAAGGTGCCGGGCTGCGCTTTATGGCCAAAGACCAGATCATGCCGCAGATGGGCTTCGACAAGACCTTGGGCCGCGACTGGTTCAAGAACAAGCCCTACCTCGAATTCCCTTGGGGCATGGACGACAAGGCCTACTTCGAAGGTGCCCTGGGTTACGTGCAACAGCTGCGCAAGAAGCGCCAACCCTGGATGCTGACCCTACTAACCGTGGGTACTCACCAGCCCTACTCCGCCCCGCAGGACTACCTAGACCGCCACCCTAACGCCAAGCTGGCGGCGATTGCCTACCTGGACGATGCCGTTGCTGACTTTCTCAACGCGCTGGAAAAACAGGGCGTGATGAAAGACACCCTGGTGATCGTCACCTCGGACGAGTCACACGGCCTGGAAAACGTCCGTCTGGCTTCGGCCTGGGGCTTCAACTTGCTGCTGGCGCCCGAGCAGGCGCAACTGCCTACCATCAAGCAAGGCGTGTATGGCCATATCGACCTGACAGCGTCGGTGCTCGACTACTTCGCCTTCCCGGTCCCGAGCAATATCGCCGGACGCTCATTGCTGCGCGATTACGCCACAGGCCGCCAGATCATTTCCTACACCAACGGGTTGCTGCGCCAGCATGACGGCCAGGGCACGCTGACCGAATGCGACTTCCAGAATGTCTGCCGACGCTACGCTAGCACCGGTTTTATTGCCGACAGCGCACGCTATCTGGGCCGCTTAAGCGGCAAACCGGCACGCCTGATCAGCCAGCAAGCGGCCCTGCTTGACCAGTCACTGAGCAATGGCGGTCAGATCAAGCAAAGCTATCAGTTCGCCAACCAGCAGCCTATCAGGCTAAAACCCAGCGTCAGTGATGATTGGGCAGACAACCTGGTGGGCGCGCAGTACCTGACCTTGGGTGCAGCTACCCAGACCACCGTCACCCTGAAAATCCGCGCCCTGCGTATGGATAAAAAAGGCGCCACGCTGCAATTGAAAACCAAGGAATACGACCGCGATGTCGACGTGGCGATCCCACCGCTACCACTGCTGACACGCGACAAACCCGTCCAGGTCAGCTTCACCTTCGACAACCCGCAAGCACGCAAGGCGTTCTCCTTCCACCTGCTGGGCCAGGGTCAGGGTGCAATCGAGATTGTTGATTTCAGCGTCAGCAGCTTGCCCCTGCCCAGCGAGGAGGAGCTGCTCGCTGCGCAAGAAAGCCTGGAAGAAGTGGCGCCCGTCAGCCAGTGACGACAATCACAGGCCTTCAATACACGGCGTAACGGCGCTCGATAGTCGTGTACTCACCATTCTCCCGAATCGCCGCTAAACCCCGGTTGAAGCGCTCGCAATCGGCCTGCAGGCGGCAACCCAGCTTGTAGTCAGTAGGCGCAAAAATCGGGTACAGGGTCAGCGGCTGCGTCACATCCACCTGGGTATACACCTCACGGTTGAAGTAACGCAGGATGCGCATATCCGACACCACCACATCCACCCGACCGCTGTAGAGCATGCGGTTGCGGGCGATCTGAAAAGCTTCTTCGCGGTAGCGCGGGTTGTTTGCAGCCATGGCCTCAAACTCGCTGCCAAGCAGAAAGCGCGCACGCTGGAAGGCATTTACCGAGTAACCCACCAGGTCGCTGATGCGCTGGATATCCAGGTTGCGCGAGCGCAAGGCCACCGCGACGTTCTGGTAGCGGATATAGGCATCCGAATAAAAAATAGAACCACCGCTGCGCTCGTTGGTGGTGGCAATAACGTCGATATGGCCCTTGCTCAGCATCAGGTTCAAGCGCTCCATCGGCGCATAGTACGCCATCGGCTCCAGCCCGCCGCGCTGCGCGGCAGTCATCACGATGTCGTACTCCAGGCCACTGGCCTCACTCTCGAAGATATAAGGCGGTTTGTGCGTACCAAAGCCTACGCGCAAGGCTTGCGCCGAGACGCTAAGACTGCACGACAACAAACAACAGACCCACAACCACTTCATAGCGATACCCAAGTTGGACCAGAGCCCAGCATAGCCGGCTATGGCATGACTCTGCATTGCTCTATCGCTGAGATCGATTATTCCGAATCGGACATACGCCACGCATCAGCAGCTTTCAGTGCAAGACTGAAAGCCTAACTGCCCAGCCGTGCACTAGCGGCTGAGCACGCATTGCCAAACGTTGTTAAACGAGATTGGCTTTAGCCGCCGTATCGGCAAAAACCTCCGGCGATAACGCGGCCGGGCCCTGGTCGTCAAGCAACTCACGGGAATGCTCACCCCCAGGAATGCTGCTATCAATCATGCTGAGCAGTTGCAAGCCTCGTGGGGTCAGCACGAAATTCTCGCCGTTACCGCCCTCCTCTTCCGGCCGAGGTTCGATAAAGCCAGCGCCGAGCAACTGCGATTCGTACTCCGCCGCCAGTGCTTTCAACGCATCCAAGTTATCGGTGTGCTCACCTGCACGCTCAAGCTCCTGCGCGAGCTCCTCGGCATAAGCACGGGGCGCGAAGTTTTTACCGGCGGAACTTTGCACTTCATGCAGCAAGCGCTCGATAAGATCCCAGTTATAAGACATATCGCTCTCTCCCATTCGCGTTGCGCTCAACCCAGTGGCAAGCGCGAGGGCTGCATTGCACGCCGCCCTGTTAAGTTCCGACCCACCTCTGCCCGCTTAGGTTCGACCTGAACTTTCCCCACCCAGGCCTACTCAACCGAACACGTCTGCCTATTCGCCCGCGAGGACATTGCCATGAAGATCACTCTGCCCAGTAAAACCGCTCTGAGCCTTTGCGCTGACTTCGCTCTATTTGCCCAGAGCACGGCCTACGCTTCGTGCAGTTCCGAGGAGGCGATCGCCAAAGCCGAGCAACTCGCAGCCAAAGTCGCAGAGATCACCAAAAAAGATCCTGCCCGTGCGGAACAGCTGCGCGCAGAACTGAAGGAAACCTCACCCGAGACTTCCTCTGACGAGATGGAAAACGCTTGCGAAGGCTACGACCAGCGTCTCAATGAACTGGAAGAAGCCGGCGATAACATGCAAGACGACCCAAACTAGCCACCACTCGGCTTGTTCAACCGCTGCCGATCACCCGGATCGATAACGGAGGATTCGTCGCACCTTGGTCACTCCGGTCTAGACTTCAGCCACTTTGTTCAGCCTCTACCGGAGAATTCCCATGCTTAAAGCCGAATACCAACAACGCGGCCCGCAACCTCACGAAGTGATTGCCGCCGTAGAGCTGCAACTGCCAGAGCCTGGCGCCAGCCAGGTGCGCATCAAGGTTCTGGCTGCGCCGATCAACCCGTCGGATGTGCTTACCCTGACCGGCGAATACGGCATGCTACCGCCGCTGCCAGCGATTGGCGGCAACGAAGGCGTCGGCCGCGTGGAAGTACTGGGCCCCGAGGTCGGCAACCTGAAGGTCGGCCAGATGGTGCTGTTACCGGTTGGCTGCGGCACCTGGGTCAGCCACTTGAATGCGCAGGCCAATAAACTTATTCCCCTGCCGGAAGCCGACCCACAGCAACTGGCGATGATGACGGTTAACCCACCGACCGCCTCCCTGATGCTCAGTGAATTCGTCGACCTCAAACCCGGTGACTGGGTGATCCAGAACGCCGCCAACTCCGGCGTCGGCAGCTACCTGATCCAGCTGGCCAAGCTGCGCGGCTTCAAAACCATCAACGTGGTACGCCGTGAGTCGGCAGTGGCCGGCGTGGAAGCAGAAGGCGGTGATGTGGTGCTGGTCGACGGTCCGGATCTGGCTAAACGCGTGCGTGCTGCCACTGGCGGTGCAAGCGTGCGTTTGGGCATTGATGCCGTGGGCGGTGAAGCCACTGATCACCTGGCCGCCAGCCTTTGCGAGGGCGGCGTATTGGTTAACTACGGCATGATGAGCCGCCAGCCGTGTCAGGTTTCGCCCGCGTCGTTTGTGTTCCGCGATGTCAGCTTGCGCGGCTTCTGGCTGGCCAAGTGGTTCCAGAACGCCAGCCAGGCCGAGCAGATGAAAGTGTTTGGTGAGTTGGTACAACTGATCGCCAGCGGCAAGCTGCATACCCGCGTTGCTGCGACCTATGACGTCAGCGAGATAAAGCAGGCCGTAGCAGCTGCCGCCAGTGGCGAGCGCGATGGCAAGATATTGATCGTACCGAAGTAAGCCCTGAAATGACGACGGCGGATTAGCTCCCCAGCCAACCCGCCGTTGTAATCACACTGCAGCCGAGTTATTCCGCTGCGGGGGTACGGCGCTTCAGCGGTGCCAAGCCGTCCTGGCTGACCAGCACCGGCGCATCGGGTTTCGGCCGGTTGATGGTGTTGCGCTTCGGCGCCTTGGCGGCCGGCTTTTTCGTGGCGAGTTTCTTGCCGGTTTTCGGGTCGATCTTTTTCTTCTTCGGACCAACCGCCTTGCCGGACGCCTTGAGGTTTTTCGGGCCCTGGTAAATGCCCTTGAGGTCCTTGATATTGCGGCGCTCGAAACGCTGCTTGAGGTAGCGCTCGATGCTCGACATCAGCGCCCAGTCGTTGTGGCAGATCAGCGAGATCGCCAGACCTTCGGCGCCAGCGCGGCCGGTACGGCCGATGCGGTGCACGTATTCGTCGCCGGAGCGCGGCATATCGAAGTTGATCACCAGATCCAGGCCGTCAACATCCAGACCACGGGCCGCTACATCGGTGGCCACCAGAATCTTCACCGCGCCCTGCTTGAGGCGGTCGATGGCCAGCTTGCGATCCTTCTGGTCCTTCTCGCCGTGCAACACAAAGGTCTTGAAGTCATGGGCGACCAACTTGCCGTACAGGCGGTCAGCCTGGACGCGGGTATTGGTGAAGATGATCGCCTTGTCGTAGGTCTCGTTTTTCAGCAACCACTCGACCAAGCGCTCTTTGTGATGGTTGTGGTCAGCGGTGATGATCTGCTGACGGGTGCCCTCATTGAGCTGGCTGACGCGGTTGAGCTGCAGGTGCTCAGGCTCTTTCAGCACCTTGCCGACCACTTCGCGCAGGGCTGCGCCGCCACTGGTGGCAGAGAACAGCAGGGTCTGGCGGTCGGCATTGCACAGTTCGCCGAGACGTTGCACGTCTTCAGCAAAGCCCATATCGAGCATGCGGTCGGCTTCATCGAGCACCAACACTTCGACTTCATCGAGCAGCAGGTTGCCGGCATTGGCGTGTTCGATCAGACGGCCTGGCGTGCCGATCAGGATGTCGACCTTACGCAGCATGGCGGCCTGCACCTTGAAGTCTTCACCACCGGTGATCAGACCACCCTTGAGGAAGGTGAACTGAGCGAAGCGCTCGACTTCCTTGAGGGTTTGCTGCGCCAGCTCACGGGTCGGCAGCAGGATCATCGCGCGTACGCTCATGCGTGGCTGGGAAGCGCCATCGCCGAGCAGGCGATTGAGCATTGGCAGCACAAAGGCTGCGGTCTTGCCGCTGCCGGTTTGCGCGGTAACCCGCAAGTCTTTTCCTTGCAGCGCCAGCGGAATGGCCGCCAACTGCACCGGGGTGGGCTCGACAAATTTCAGCTCGGCCACGGCTTTGAGCAGGCGTTCATGCAGGGCGAATTGGGAAAACACGGGTATACCTCGACAAAAAATCAGCAATACAGCGGCATAGATTACCGGTTCTGCCGGCTAAAAGCCCGAACGGCCTGGCCAACGGCGTCTGTAGCCTAGTTGGCGGCCCTGCAGCCGCGCGCGTAAACAGCACAAATCGACGCCTCCCGTCAGACCACTACGCATATAAGGCATCGCGCCGGTAGAATGCGCGCCGCCATTCAATTCCGGGTGGCATGGGTTCCCTAACCCCATTCAGCAAAAAGGTTCCGTCATGCTTATTACCGCCCCTCAGCGCCTGCGCAATGCACTTATTGCACTGGTGCTGTTTCATATCTTGATCATCATCGCCAGCAATTACTTGGTGCAGCTGCCGATCACCCTGTTCGGCTGGCACACCACCTGGGGCGCGTTCAGCTTCCCGTTTATCTTCTTGGCCACTGACCTGACCGTACGCCTACTCGGCAAACAGGCGGCGCGCCGGGTGATTGCCCGGGTGATGCTGCCGGCGCTGCTGATTTCCTACATCGTCTCGGTGCTGTTTCAGGAAGCCAGCTTTCGCGGCTTCGGCGCCTTGCTGGAGTTCAACGAGTTCGTGCTGCGCATTTCCATCGCCAGCTTCCTCGCCTACGTCCTGGGACAGTTCCTCGATATTCAGGTATTCGACCGCCTGCGCCAGCTGTCGCTATGGTGGGTAGCGCCGACAGTCTCGACCGTCCTGGGCAACCTGCTGGACACCTATGCGTTCTTCTCGGTGGCATTCTGGAACAGCAGCAACCCGTTTATGGCCGAGCACTGGGTGGAGATCGCCACCGTCGATTACGGGGTCAAACTGGCGGTCAGCCTGCTGCTGTTCGTGCCGCTCTACGGCATGTTGCTCAATGCCATTCTGCGCATGTTGGCTGGGCGTACTCAGGCCGCCAGCTAAGCGCGCAAGACCAGCAGGAAACTTTGCTGCGCAATCCGACTCAACCGTTCAACAGCCCTCGCCATGGGCTTGTTCGGTTGCCGGGGGGGCATCAGCATGAAACCCACTCTGATCTACTACGTAGCCGCCAGCCTGGACGGCTATATCGCTCGCCCGGATGGCCGGGTCGATTGGCTGGAAAGCATCCAGGCGGCTGGCGACGACCACGGTTATCACGCCTTTTATGACGGCATCGACGCCCTGCTAATGGGCCGCATGACCTTCGACACGCTGATGGACGCCGAGGAGGATTGGCCCTACCTCGGCAAACCCTGCCTGGTACTGACCCGCTATCCGCACGAACAATTACCGGATGGCGTAAGCATGCGCCATTGCACACCGAGCGAAGCCCTGACGACGCTGGCCGAACAAGGCCATCAGCGTATCTGGCTGGTGGGCGGTGGTTCGCTGGCCGGTAACTGTTTTGCTGCCGGTCTGCTCGACGAGCTGGTGGTGAGCCTGGTGCCTTATCTGCTGGGCGCCGGTATTCCAATGTTCGCCAGCGGTCTGGAACGCAGCCTGAGACTGCACGAACAACGTAGTTTCAGCAGCGGCGTGATGCAACTGCACTATCAGGTGCTGCCGGAAAACCCTGCGGATGTCGTTCTATAAACCTTGCCGCGCCTGCTTGATCAATAGCCGCGCGCTGTCCCAGCCGACCAGCAGTACCGCCAGCCAGATCGGCAGGTAGGTCAACCATTGCGCGCTATTGAACTGCTCACCGAGAAACAGCAGCGCTACGAGAAACAACAGCACCGGCTCGACATAACTGAGAATACCGAACAGGCCCATCGGCAGCAGACGACTGGCAGCCATCATCGCGGCAAACGCCAGGGAGCTGAGGATCGCCAGCCCCGGCAGCAGCCACCACAGCTGCGGCGCCTGGGCAAACAGCTGCGGCGGGCTCCATTGCAGCACCAGCCAGATCGCCACCGGTGCCATAAACAGCATCTCGAAGGCAAAGCCGGACAAGGCGTCCAGGCGCATCCAGCGGCGCAACATGAAATACGGTGGATACCCCAGCACCGTGACCATCACCACCCAGGAGAACGCCTGGGTCAGCCACAGTTCATGGGCCACGCCGAGCAAGGCGCAGAACACCGCCAGACGCTGCAACGGCCGCAGCCGCTCGCCATAAAACACCCGCCCGGCCAGCACCATGGCCAGCGGCAGCAGGAAATAGCCCAGCGACACTTCCAGCATGCGTCCGGCCAGCGGCGCCCAGACAAACAGCGCCCACTGAATCCCCATCAACAACGCGGCCAACAGCAGACTGGCGAACAGCAACGGCTCGCGCCGCACTCGTTCGCAGGCGGCGAGCAGCACCGGCCATTGCCGCGACAAGGTGATCAGCAGCAACACCGCCGGTATTGACCACAACACCCGCTGGGCAAACACCTGCAAGCCATCCAGTGGTGCTAACAGCCGCACATAGCCCGGCACTAGAGCAAACAACACCGAGGCAATAATCGACAGCGCTACACCGCGCCCAGACAGCTGCATCACTCCACCCTGCTCAATCAGACCCTGACATCTTGCCTGGCTTGTAATGAAGTCCACAGTCATAAAGCGACACAGCCAGGTACTTAAACAGCCGTACAGTGCAAAAATGCAGGGCATAAAAAAGCCCGCGCTGCATCAGCAGAGCGGGCAGAGACGTCCAGGAGCACCGGACGCCAGGAGATCAAGATGTTGCGGAAAAATCAGATGGCCTGGGCCAGTTGCGCCTTGGCCTGATTCAGGCCCTTTTCCATAAACTCGCTGCCCAGGTTGAGGCCTTCGGCATGGATAAAGCTGACATCGTGGATACCGACAAAAGCCAGCGCCTGACGCAGGTAGGGTTCCTGATGGTCCTGAGCGCTGCCGGCGTAGATGCCGCCGCGAGCGGTCAGGACAAAGGCACGCTTGCCGCTGAGCAGGCCTTGCGGACCGGTTTCGGTGTACTTGAAGGTCACCCCGGCGCGCAGCACGTGGTCGAGCCAGGCCTTCAGGGTGCTGGGGATGGCGAAGTTGTACATGGGAGCGGCCAGCACCAGCACATCGGCGGCCAGCAGTTCATCGGTCAGCAGGTTGGACAGCGCCAGTGCCGCTTGCTCGGCGTCGCTCTGTTGCTCCACTGGGGTCATCCAACCGCCCAGTAGGTTGGCATCCAAATGCGGCACCTGATCAACCGCCAGGTCACGCACTTTGATCTGATCTGCCGGATTGGCAGACGACCAGTTGGCGATAAATTGCGCCGTCATCTGACGCGAAACCGAACCTTGCTGGCGGGCGCTGCTTTCAATTACCAGGATGTTGGCCATGTTGTGTGCTCCATCGAAGGGGTGTTGAACGTCGATGGACAAAGAGTAGGCGCACTTAATTCGATTAAAAAGCGCAAATAACCGCACAAAACAATCTAATAATTTGATTTATAGCCAGGCCGCGCTTAGTCTCAGGCCAGTATTAAGACAGCTCGCAGGTTAGTTTGACCCGCAGCTTGATAATGCTACGGCTGAACTTCACCGCCAGGTTGTTGCTGTCACCAGCGGGCAGGACGACCTTGCGGGTGCGCGGCGCTTCAGGGCCGTTCCGGAAAACCGCCGTGCACTTGGCATCGCTACGGCCATAGTTGTACAGCTGCACAGCCCCCATGTTGTGGTCGATTTCCTGAGTGGTGGCGGAGACTTCAGCACCATTAAGCTGTTTTTCCACCTCGATCGGGTAGGCCATTACAGTCAGCGGCAAGCAGGCCAGCAACGCACAACAGAGCTTTTTCATCAGGGCAGTCTCCGGTAAAAGACGGCCAGTTTAGGTTGATTGAGTGGGTGTTTGCACCCTCAGTACGGGAATCGAATATGAAAGCCCCCCGCGTAACGCTCGACCAATGGCGCACCCTGCAGGCCGTGGTCGATCACGGCGGTTTTGCCCAGGCCGCCGAGGTGCTGCACCGCTCGCAATCTTCGGTGAGTTATACCGTGGCACGGATGCAGGAGCAGCTGGGCGTACCGCTGCTGCGTATCGACGGACGCAAGGCGGTGTTGACCGAAGCCGGCGACGTGCTGCTGCGCCGCTCGCGGCAACTGGTCAAACAGGCCAGCCAACTGGAAGACCTGGCGCACCATATGGAGCAAGGCTGGGAGGCCGAAGTACGCCTGGTGGTCGATGCCGCCTACCCCAACGCCCGCCTAGTGCGCGCGCTGACCGCCTTTATGCCGCAAAGCCGCGGCTGCCGTGTACGTCTGCGCGAGGAAGTTCTGTCCGGGGTGGAAGAAGTGCTCAAGGACGGCATGGCCGACCTGGCCATCAGCGCGCTGAACATTCCCGGTTTTCTCGGTGCGGAAATGAGCACCGTGGAGTTTGTCGCCGTGGCTCACCCCGATCATGCGCTGCATCGCCTGCAGCGCGTCGTAACCTTCCAGGATTTGGAAACCCAGATGCAGGTGGTGATTCGCGACTCAGGTCGCCAACAACCCAAGGATGTTGGCTGGCTCGGCGCCGAACAGCGCTGGACGGTCGGCAGCCTGGCCACTGCCGCCACGTTTGTCGGCAACGGCCTGGGCTTTGCCTGGTTGCCACGCCATATGATTGAGCGCGAGCTCAAGGACGGCCTGCTCAAACCGCTGCCACTGGACCAGGGTGGCAGCCGCAACCCCTTGTTCTTTCTCTACTCGAACAAGGACAAGCCCCTGGGGCCCGCAACACAGATTCTCGTTGAGCTGATTCAGCGTTTCGATGCTGCGCCGTTAAATGCAGCCTTTGCTGCGCCGCTGCCCTCGGCCTGATAAGGAGTCCCGCAGATGCCCTACTTCAACAACGATGATTGCCAGCTGCACTATGAAGACTACGGCCACGGTGCCCCTGTGCTGCTGGTACACGGCCTTGGCTCAAGCACCCGCGATTGGGAATACCAGGTGCCCGAGCTGGCCCGTCATTACCGGGTGATCGCCTTGGATGTGCGCGGCCATGGCCGCTCGGACAAACCCCGCGAGCGCTACAGCATTCAAGGTTTCGCCGAGGATGTGGCGGCGCTGATCGAGCACCTGCAACTGGTGCAGGTACATCTGGTGGGCATTTCCATGGGCGGCATGATCGGCTTCCAGCTGGGCGTGGATCGCCCCGAATTGCTGAAAAGCCTGTGCATCGTCAACAGCGGCCCGGAAGTGAAGGCGAAAAGCCCGCGCGACTATATCGAGATCGCCAAACGCTGGACGCTGTCGCGCCTGCTAAGCCTCGACACCATTGCCAAGGCACTCGGCAAACTGTTGTTCCCCAAGCCTGAACAGGAAGAGCTACGGCAGAAAATCCTGGTGCGCTGGCCGCAGAACGACAAGCGTGCTTACCTTGCCAGCCTGGATGCGATTATCGGCTGGGGCGTGCGGGAACGCCTGGCGCGGATCAGCTGTCCGACCCTGGTGGTCACGGCCGACCGAGATTACACCCCGGTGGCGCAGAAGCAGGCCTACGTTGACGAAATGCCCAATGCGCGCCTGCTGGTAATCGAAGATTCACGCCACGCCACACCGCTGGACCAACCCGAACAATTCAACAGCAGCCTGCTGGCCTTCCTTGCCGAAGTCGAACAGGCCGCCCCCACTGCCACGCAACAATAAGGACTACCCGCATGTTCAAGACCCTCACCCTCGCCGCCTGCTCCATCCTGTTTGCCGGCAGCCTGCTGGCCTCCGAAAACCCGAAAGTGCTGCTGACCACCAGCCTCGGTGAAATCGAGATCGAACTGGATGCCGAAAAGGCGCCGATCAGCACCGCCAACTTCCTCGCCTACGTCGACAGCGGCTACTACGCTGGCACCCAGTTCCACCGCGTGATTCCTGGCTTTATGGTGCAAGGCGGCGGTTTCGATGCCGACATGCAGCAGAAAGACACCCAGGCGCCGATCAAGAACGAAGCCGACAATGGTCTGCACAACGTGCGCGGCACCCTGGCCATGGCCCGCACCCAGGTACGCGACTCCGCCACCAGCCAGTTCTTTATCAACCACAAGGACAACGCCTTCCTCGACCACGGCTCGCGTGACTTCGGTTACGCGGTGTTCGGCAAGGTGGTGAAGGGCATGGACGTGGTCGACAAGATCGCCCAGGTGCCGACTGCCAACCGTGGCGGCCATCAGAACGTCCCGCGCGAGCCGGTGCTGATCACCGCCGCCAAGCGTCTCTGATAAACCCACGCGGGGTGAGCCTGCTCACCCCGCGCGTTTCCCTCCTGCTTTTTCTGCGCAACACCCTCCCGGCAAACTCGTTAGAATCGGGCGCTATTCCCTGACTTAGGCAGGATGCCTGACATGCTGTTCCGCCGCTTCGAACACCTGATCGACGTTTTCAAAGCCAGCCCGGATATCGAGCCTCCTGCCGGCATGCTGGCGTTTTACGCCTACTATTTGCGCCAGGTCTGGCCGCTGATGCTCGCCGTGCTGGTGGTCGGTTTCGTCGCCGCCCTGATCGAAGTGGCGCTGTTCAGCTTCCTCGGGCAGCTGATCGACATGACGCAGAACACCCCGAGCGGCGAGTTCTTCGAGCAGCACCAGCACACGCTGCTGTGGATGCTGCTGGTGGCGCTGGTCATCCGCCCACTGGTGTTCGGCCTGCATAACTTGCTCACGCATCAGACCATCAACCCTGGCCTAACCAACCTGATCCGCTGGCAGAACCACCGCTATGTGCTCAAGCAGAGCCTGAGCTTCTTCCAGAACGATTTCGCCGGGCGCATTGCCCAACGCATCATGCAGACCGGCCCTTCGCTGCGCGACTCGGCGATGCAGGTGGTCGACGCGCTCTGGCATGTGCTGGTGTATGCCGCCAGCGCGCTGTACCTGTTTGCTGCCGCCGACCTGCGCCTGATTGCCCCGCTGCTGCTGTGGATAGTCGGTTACTGCGCGGCGCTCTGGTACTTCG
Organism: Pseudomonas peli; assembly: GCF_900099645.1. GTDB lineage: Bacteria > Pseudomonadota > Gammaproteobacteria > Pseudomonadales > Pseudomonadaceae > Aquipseudomonas > Aquipseudomonas peli. The sequence goes on from NZ_FMTL01000001.1 coordinate 541,688, forward strand.
TGCCGCGTATCAAGGAACGCTCAGCGGCGGCCTCGGCGGCGCGCTCGAAAGTCATGGGCCGGGTGGTCGACGGCTACAGCAACATCACCACCCTCAAGCTGTTCGCCCACACCCAGGTCGAGGAACACTACGCCCGCGAAGCCATGCAGGAATTGCTCGGCAAGGTACGTCTGCAGTCGCGCATCATCACTACCCTGGATTTCCTGATCACCTGCCTTAACGGCATGCTGATCGTCGGCACCGGCGCGCTGGCCCTGTGGTTGTGGGATCAGCAACTGATCAGCACTGGCGCTATCGCCCTGGCACTGGGCCTGGTGATCCGCATCAACGGCATGGCCGAATGGATCATGTGGGTGGTTAACGGCATTTTCGAGAACGTCGGCACCGTGCAGGACGGCATGAAAACCATCGTGCAGCCGCGCCAGGTACTCGACCAGCCCGAGGCCAAGCCGCTGCACGTCAGCCAGGGCGCCGTGCAGTTCGACAACATCCACTTTCATTACGGCAAGCGCAACGGCGTGATCGCCGGCCTGAGCCTGACGGTGGCACCCGGAGAGAAGATCGGCCTGATCGGCCCGTCCGGCGCGGGCAAATCAACCCTGGCCAACCTGCTGCTGCGCCTTTACGACCTGGAGAGCGGGCGCATCCTGATCGACGGCCAGAATATCGCCGACGTAGCCCAGGAGAGCCTGCGCGCGCAGATCGGCATGGTCACCCAGGACACCTCGCTGCTGCATCGCTCGATCCGCGACAACCTGCTCTACGGCAAACCCGAAGCCAGCGAAGCACAGCTGCTCGACGCCGTGCGCAAGGCCCGCGCCGACAGCTTTATCCCGCTGCTGGACGACGGCATGGGCGGCCATGGTTTCGACGCACAGATCGGCGAGCGCGGGGTAAAGCTCTCCGGCGGCCAGCGCCAACGCATCGCCATCGCCCGCGTGCTGCTCAAGGACGCACCGATTCTGGTGCTGGACGAAGCCACCTCGGCGCTGGACTCGGAAATCGAAGCGGCGATCCAGGAAAGCCTGGATACCCTGATGCAGGGCAAAACAGTGATCGCCATCGCCCACCGCCTGTCGACCATTGCGCGTATGGACCGGCTGGTGGTGATCGATCAGGGGCGTATCGTCGAAACCGGCAGCAACAGTGAGCTGATTGCCGCAGGCGGCCTCTATGCGCGCCTTTGGCAGCATCAGACAGGGGGATTTGTCGGGGTGGAGTAAAACGCAGATAGCGGCCATGGGCCGCTACGGTTGATGTGTATTGTCAGACTATCCTCCTGTAGGAGCGGGCCATGCCCGCGAATTTCTCAAGGAGAATGCTTATGGACGAGCGCTGCAGCTACAAAACACAGGGCAACGCGGCCTTGCGTAGAGGCCGTGCATCTATCTGCAATACGGCTTATCTGATCACCACAACAACCCAAAACCGCAAACCGCTGTTCACCCACTTTCCAGCGGCCTGCTCGGCCGCACGTTGTTTTGAAGACGCCACCTTACTCAGGAATAGCCGCATCCTGGCCTGGGTGTTAATGCCGGATCATGCGCACTGGTTACTTCAGCTTGGCGAGGCCGACAACCTCGGCGAAGTGATGGGCCGGCTCAAATCCGCCAGTTCTCGCTACGCCAACAGAGCCCTAAATCGAGCGGGCCCGCTCTGGTCAAAAGCCTTTCACGATCATGCCCTACGCGAAGAGGAAGACCTTCAAGCCGTCGCCCGTTACATCGTGGCCAACCCACTGCGGGCAGGTTTAGTTTCACGGATCGGCGATTACCCGTTCTGGAATGCCGTCTGGCTTTGATAAGGCTCAGCGATGGTTGGGGTCTCCGATATCGATTCGCGGGCATGGCCCGCTCCTACGAGTAGTGCAGTGGTCATCCTGTAGGAGCAGGCCATGCCCGCGAAAACCCTCAGCCCTGCCGATACGGCAACAAACCGCGTGCATCCTCAGCATAACCGCGCACGCCGTGCTGTTCTTCGGCGAGAAAATTCGCCACGGCTGCGCGCAGGCCGGGGTGGCAGAGGTAGTGCCAGGAGTGGGTGATGACCGGTTCAAAGCCGCGAATCAGCTTGTGCTCGCCCTGGGCACCGGCGTCGAAGCGTTGCAGACCATTGGCGATGGCAAAGTCCATACCCTGGTAGAAACAGGTTTCGAAATGCAGCCGATCAAACTCCGCCAGACAACCCCAGTAGCGTCCGTACAGGCTGTCGCCGCCGACCAAGCTAAAGGCCATGGCCACCGGTCTACCGGCCTGATGGGCGAGTACCACGCGGATCATCTCCGACATGCGCTCGGCCAGCAGGCTGAAAAAGGCGCGCGTCAGGTACGGTGACTGGCCGCGCACGCGGTAGGTATTGGCGTAACACAAGTAGACGAAATCCCATTCCAGCTCACTAAGCTGATGGCCCTCACGCCAGTCAAACTCGATGCCCTGCCCCGCCACTTGCTCGCGCTCTTTGCGCATCTGCTTGCGCTTACGCGAACTGAGCGCATCGAGAAAGTCCTGAAAATCCCGGTAGCCACGGTTGCGCCAATGAAACTGACACCCCAGGCGCTGCAACCAGCCATCACGGCCCTGCAGCAGGGCATTCTCAGCCTCGGTGGTGAAGTTGATATGCAGGCTCGACAGCCCCTGTTGCTCCAGGCCAGCGCTTAGCTCATCGAGCAACTGCCCGGCCGCCTGTGACTCGCCCAATACACGCTGGCCCGTCACAGGCGAAAAAGGAATCGCTCCGAGCAGCTTGGGGTAATAGTCGATGCCCGCACGGTGGCAGGCATCCGCCCAGCCATGATCGAACACGTACTCGCCATAGGAATGACTTTTCACATAGCCCGGCATGGCGGCCAGCAGTTGGCTTTGTTCGCCGAGTAGAACTGCATGAGCCGGCTGCCAGCCAGTGCGCCCACCAACGCTGCCGCTATCTTCCAGCGCCGAGAGAAAGGCGTGGCGCAAAAAGGGCTGCGCATCAGTCAGCAGAGCATCCCACTGACTGGCAGCAATTTCATGGATGGACTTCAGGCAGGTAGGCAACATCGGCAACTCGGTGATTCGGGCTTGGCCCCACTATAGCGCCAAGCCCAGCGCCAGACACCTTGCCTGGCGCGATATGACCGTGTCAGCGCGTGGCCTTGTAGGCAACCATATACGGCAGCTTCTTGCTGGCCATCTTGCCCATTTCCTTGCGGTCGACGGATGAGTAGCCGCCCAGCTCAGCCGCCTTGAAGCCGCTGTCACCGACCGCGCTGTCGGCCTTCAGGGCGACCATCAGCTTGGCAGCGGCAGCAATCGCGTCGCGGTAGTCACCCTTGTCGCGCAGGTCGTACTCACTCAGGTTGAGCTGCCCGCGCAGCCAGTTGCCCCAGTAGAACTCAAGAAACTCCGGGGCCACTTCGCCCGAACGGGGTTTGTCGTAGGCCACTTCACGGGTGAAATACACCAGCGCGCGGAAGGGATCATCCGCCAGGCTGCCCAGACCAAGCTGCGCTGGAATCTGCTCCGGGGTAATCACCTGACCTTGGCCATCCTTGAGCCAGACCTTGCGCGCGGCCTGCATGCGCTGCCAGAAGCTGGCCAGATCCGCGCTGTCGCTGAAATTGTCGGTCACCTTGACCCACATCTGCAGCTTGGCGCCGCCTTCGGGCTGCTCCCACAACGTGGTGAACGTATGGTGACCATCGGTCAGGTACAACTTACCCTCTGGGCCGACCACCACAGTTTTCATCTCACTGCTGCGTGAAGCCACTGCGCCCTGGCAACTAAAGCTGTCCGGCTGATGCAGATTGGCGCCCTTTGGCACCTTACTGCTTTCGCCCTGGCCATTGCCCTCGCAGTACTCATCGAAGAGTTTGTTCGGCTCTTTGGCAAAACGCCCGAGTTTGTAAAAAATCTGGTCATAACCCACCACGGCCTGGGTCGGGTGCAACTGTTCGAGGCGCACCTGCAACAACTCACCCGTTTTGGCCGCACGGTAATCCTCAGCCACAGCCGCAGCACTAATACCCGCCATCAGTAGCAACACAGCAAAAACGCGCATCGGTCCTTCCCCACATAAAAATTGCGAAAAAAAGCCCCGCACTAGGCGGGGCTTAAAGATAGGAGCAGCAGTTGAGCGGTGTTACTTAGAACACGTACTGCAAACGACCAACGATGGCCTGGCCGTCGTCTTCTACTTTGTAGGTTTTGCCGTTCTTGGTCAGGCTGGCATTGGTGTTGACGTTGTCAACTTCATAATCGACGTAGTTCAAGCTCATGCGAATGGCTTTAGTCGGGAAGTAGTTGACGCCGACAACCATGGCACTGGTTTCAAACTCGTCATTGACGCTAACCGGAGCCACGCCAGCGATGATGTTGGTGCTAACGGCGGAAGCATCACCGTCGATAGTGCTGTTTTCATAGCGGGCAAACACTTCGATTGCACCGGCTTCAGTTGGTTTATCCCACTTGCCATCGGCAGCTTTGAAACCACGAACACCGCCAAACATGTAGCCAACCTGAGCGTAGTAACCGTCAACATCAACGTCCTGGGAAGTGCCAGTTGTGCTCTTGCCACTGATGCTACGGCTGAAGTATTCGGCTTGTGCACGCAGACCGCCGAACTGGGCACCGGCTTCCAGCAACCACTCGATATCTTTGTCGGTCACGCGAGTATCGGTGAAGGCCAGACGGTCATCACCATCACTGCGCAGGCCCATACGGGTGCGAACGCGGGCACGGTCGTCATCCGGGTTGTTGCTGTGGAAGTTGGCGCCGAGGTGAACAACGTCGGTACCGTTCATGTAAGGAGCCCAGTTGGCACGCAGCGTATAACCAAACGACTCATCGTTATCTGTATCGCCATCGTTGTATTCGGTCTTGTAGGTAGCAGCCTGAGCCAGCAGACCATAATTGTCGCCGCTGTGTTTAACCGCCACGCCAAAGTTGGTGTCTTCGTCACCATTGAGGTAGTCGTACATGAACGGACGCTCAATACCAGTGATCCACGAAGAGCTGGTAGTGTTTTCCAAGCCGTAATCCACGCCAAAACGACCAATGGTCACGCTGGCAAAATCAAGACCGTCGTAGCTGAAGTAGGCATCGGTAAACTCAGTCGCGTTATCATCCGAGCCATCGTGTTCCAGGGTGAAACCGTAACCCCAGTTCTTGTACGCAACACCTTCGATAGACAGCTCAGCACGACGGATATAGGTGTTGAAAGTGCTATCGAACGGGCTGTCCTCTGCTGCGGCGCGCAGACCATCAAAGTTGGTGGCATCCCACTGCAGCTTGCCGCCCAGTTTGAAGCTGAATTCTTTGTCGGTGGTGGCGACTTCCAGGCCACCCTTGGTCTTGATCACGAGATCGGCGCCGTCAGTGGTGACGGTACCGGCGAAAGCCTGGGCGGAAACGGCCAGGGCCAGAGCGCTGGTTGCGAAGCCGGCCATTACTCCACGAAAGCTGTGCTTACGGATCATCGAAGATTCCTCTAAATGGACTTTTAAGTGTTGAAAACACCCGAGCGCTGGGGCTCGTTCGTGCTGGAGGGAATCTTGGCGGCGGGATATTTCACGGCAGTTGCTGATATATAAATATTTGATGACAGCGGAACTTTTTACTTCCTTTACCTATAAGCAGTAAAAACCGCTCTAGTTCAATGCTTTGCCAGAGGCCCGCACCATTGCAGCTACGGGCCCTGTTCGGCTCAAGGTTGCCGACGCAATGCCCGGCTAAACCAATAATCCAGGCTCAACCAACGCCCGGCCCCACTGAAAAACAGCGCCACCAGCATCACCAGGTAGGTGGCGGCAAACTCGATGCCGTTGTTCAGCACCACCAGCTTGCCGCTGCTGGTCAGCCAGTCGTAATTGCCGTGCTCTTTGAGCAACTCGCGGGCACGCTCGAGTTTGCCCACCGAGTCCATGACCCGCTCATTGGCGAACGGCGCGCTGGCATCGGCAATCGCCTGCCAACCGAAAGGCAGGTGCACGGCAAAGATCGCCACCAGCATGGTGACGATCAGCGGGATGCTGACCCAGCGCACCGCCAGGCCGAATAACAGCAGCAGCGCCCCGCCCGCCTCGGTCAGGGCCGCCGCCCAGGCTAGCAACTCGGGGAATGGCAGGCCCAGGCCCCAATCCGGATTGCCGAACCAGGCAGCGGTGGCGTCGATGTCCGCCAGTTTGTGCATTCCGGCCATCCAGAACACCGGCACCAGGTACAAGCGCAGCAATAACGGACCGATAAAATCCAGACGACGGGTAGCGTCCAGGGCATCCTGGAGACGATTGAGAAAGCTCAGCATGGGACATCTCCGCAGGTCGACACCGAGGGTGCCGGGGTCAAGTTATTAGGTTACGGGGGAATACCAGATTTCCTGGCGACACCATTCCGTCAGCAGGTTATGGGCATTGTTGAAGTACTGTGTGTCGGCGCTCAGACCATGCTGCTGGGCCAATGCCAACAATGCTGCGTCAGCGCCTTCACCAGCCTGCAGCCGTGTCGCCAGCTGGTAGGCAAAGGGGCTGATTTGCATAAAGCGCACCTTGTCCTGCCCATCGCGCCAGACCAGCAGACAGGTCGGCTCGTCCGGCGGCGTTGTCGGCTGGAAGTCGCAACCAATACGCTGCACCGGCCACTGATAGGCCAGCGGCCAGGCCAGTGGCGACCAGCCCTGCGCAGGCAGCTCGGCCTCGCTGACATCCAGCGCCAGCTCGACCCACTCGTAATGCGCCAGTTCGAGGATAAATGGCGGATCGCCCACCTCGGCGATATAGCCCTGCTGTAACCAGGCGAGAAACTCCTGGCTGATCTGCAAGAAATAAGGCGTGCGCGCCTGATGCTCGGCAATAAAACTGCGTACCAGACGCTGCCAGCGATCAGCCTCGATAAGCCGGTGCAGCACCGGGAAGGCGCCGCTGATAAAGCCTTCGATATTGTTGAAGAACAACGCTTCATACACCGCCATCCGCTCGGCGGTAACACCCGCAAGCAATGGCTGCTCTGCCGGTTGGCGAATCCGCGCGGCAAATGCGCGTTGTGCGTCAACGCCGCTCATGTGCCGTAACTCCGCACCGGAGCCGCAGCCGCTTGCAGCTGCCGAATCTGCGCCACCTCGGCGTACAGCTCGCTAATCGGTGGGAAGTTGAAATCCCGCTCCAACAAGGTCGGGCGCACACCATGCGCGGCATACGCCTGCTCCAGCAGCGCCCACACCGGGTCGATCACCGGCGCGCCGTGGGTGTCGATCTTCAAATCACTGGCCTGGTCGTAATGCCCGGCCACATGCAGATAGGCGATGCGCGCACTGGGCATGGCAGCGATATAAGCGGCCGCATCGAAGTTGAAATTGATGCTGTTGACGAAGACGTTGTTCACGTCGAGCAACAGCTGGCAGTCGGCCTGCTCCAGCACCGCACGGACAAATGCCGGTTCATCCAGCTCGCCCGGCAACTGCGCATAGGCCGAGACGTTCTCGATGATCAGCGGCCGCTCCAGCACGTCCTGCACGATGCGCACGCGCTCGGCGATACGCCGCACAGACTCCTCGGAAAACGGCAGCGGCATCAAGTCATACAGCTGGCCATGGTCGGCGCAGGCCGACAGGTGCTCGCTGTAACCGCGCACGCCATGCAAGTCGAGAAAGCCCTTGATGGCCTTGAGCAGTTCGAGATCCAGCGGGGCAAAGCCACCGAGGTTAAGGGACAGACCATGAAAGAGCAGCGGCTGACGCTCGCTCAGGGCACGCAGCTGCTTGCCCAGGCGCCCACCTACGCCGATCCAGTTCTCCGGTGCCAGTTCGAGGAAGTCCACCTCGTCTGTGCTGCAGTTCTGCAGCGCGCCCAGCAGGCCGCGACGCAGGCCCAGCCCGGCACCGTTAACGAAATCCATCTGCATGCTCTGCCCCTGCACTCAGTCCGTTACTCGGCTTTCTGCTCGCCGCCACACTTGCCTTCACCGCACTTGCCTTCGCCTTCGGCCTTGGCTTCGCCACCGCATTTACCCTCGCCACACTTGCCTTCGCCTTCGGCTTTCTTCATTTCGCCGCCGCATTTGCCTTCGCCGCAGCTGCCTTCAGCGGATTTTTCGCCAGCAGCCAGGCTGTAGCCGCTGCTCAGTTCCTGTGCGGCAAACGGGTTGCTCGCGGCCTGCACGTTCAATGCAGCGCTGCTCAGCAGTACCGCGCCCAGGGATGCAACAACAGTGTTCAGATGGTTCATGGCAACGCTCCAATGGTGGTTTACAGTGGCGGCCGATTGGCTGCCTCGGCCCAATAGACGAGGCCGACCGGCGGCTGTTACAGCTGCGCTGAAAAAATTTCGCAACCCAGCTGACGCCTGCTAAACCCTAGAAGATTTTTGCCGCCAGCCAAGCGATCCGGCACACTACGCCCCCCGAGCAAATGCTCGTTTTCAAGCCTGCAGACTCCGTATGACCCGATCTCCGCTCCGCCGTCTCGTTTTTGGCACCTTGCGCCGCGTGCTGTACCTCTGGGTGCGCTCGGAAACCATCAACCAGTCCGCCTTTACCCTCAAGCTCGACCGCAGCAAGCCGGTGTTCTACGTGCTGCAGCAGCCGTCGCTGAGTGACTTGGCGGTGGTCGATACGGAATGCCGCAAGGCCGGCCTGCCGCGCCCGGTACTGCCGGTGGCCGTGGGTGAGTTGCTGGAGCCTGCCGCCTTCTTCTACCTGACGCCTGAGCCCGACTGGCTCGGCCGGCAGGACAAACGCGGCATCTCGCCGACGCTGCAACGCCTGGTCAGCGCACTCAGCCAGCATGCGGTGGACGATGCGCAGATCATTCCGGTCAGCGTGTTCTGGGGCCAGTCGCCGGACCGTGAAACCAGCCCGTGGAAGCTGCTGTTCGCCGACAGCTGGGCGGTCACCGGGCGTCTGCGCCGGCTGGTGAGCATCCTGATTCTCGGCCGCAAAACCCGCGTGCAGTTCTCCACGCCGATTCATCTGCGCGAGCTGGTCGAGCAGGACAAAGGCTACGAGCGCACCCTGCGCATGGTCCAGCGCATCCTGCGCGTGCACTTCCGCAACCAGAAAGCCGCCGTGATCGGCCCGGACGTGTCGCACCGCCGCAACCTGGTTAAAGGCCTGGTGCATGGCCCGCAGGTGCGTCAGGCGATCATCGAAGAAGCCGAACGCGAGAACATCAGCCTGGAGAAGGCTGAAAGCCAGGCCCTGCGCTATGGCAACGAAATCGCCTCGGACTACACCTACACCGCCATTCGCTTCCTCGAACTGGTGCTCAGCTGGTTCTGGAACAAGATCTACGACGGCATCAAGGTCAACCATATCGAGGGCGTGCAGGAAGTCGCCCAGGGCCACGAGGTGATCTATGTGCCCTGCCACCGCAGCCATATCGACTACCTGCTGCTGTCCTACCTGCTGTTCCGCAATGGCCTGACGCCGCCGCATATCGCTGCCGGCATCAACCTGAATATGCCGGTGATCGGCGGCCTGCTGCGGCGTGGCGGCGCATTCTTTATGCGCCGCACCTTCAAGGGCAACCCGCTCTATACCGCGGTGTTCAACGAATACCTGCACACCCTGTTCAGCAAAGGCTTCCCGGTCGAGTACTTCGTCGAAGGCGGCCGCTCGCGCACCGGGCGCATGCTGCAACCGAAAACCGGCATGCTGGCCATCACCATGCGCAGCTTCCTGCGCAGCAACCGCCTGCCGGTGGTGTTCGTGCCGGTGTATATCGGCTACGAGCGCGTGCTGGAAGGCCGCACCTATCTGGGCGAGCTGCGCGGCGCGAGCAAGAAGAAAGAGTCGATCTTCGATATTTTCAAGGTCATCGGCGCGCTCAAGCAGCGTTTCGGCCATGTATGGGTCAACTTCGGCGAGCCGATCAAGCTGGCGGAATTCCTCGACAGCGAGCAGCCCGACTGGCGCGAGCAGGATTACGGCACGCAGTACCGTCCGGCCTGGCTGAATGAAGCCACCAACAACCTCGGCGAGCGCGTGGCCCAGCACCTCAACGAGGCGGCGGCGATCAACCCGGTCAATCTGGTGGCCCTGGCGCTGCTCTCCACCAGCAAGCTGGCCCTGGATGAACGCGCCCTGTCGCGGGTGCTCGACCTCTATCTAGCCCTGCTGCGCAGCGTGCCCTACTCGCCGCACACCACCCTGCCAGACGGCAACGGCCAGGCGCTGATCGAATACGTGCAGAAGATGAACCTGCTCGCCGAACAGAAGGATGCCCTCGGCAAGATCCTCTATCTGGACGAGCAGAACGCCGTTCTGATGACTTACTACCGCAACAACGTACTGCACATCTTCGCCCTGCCGGCGCTGCTGGCGAGCTTCTTCCAGAGCAGTTCACGGATGAGCCGCGAGCAGATCCTGCGCTACACCCGCGCGCTCTACCCATACCTGCAAGCCGAACTGTTTATCCGCTGGAACCTGGATGAGCTGGACGGTGTGGTCGATCAATGGCTGACAGCCTTCGTTGAACAGGGCCTGCTCAAGCTCGACGGCGATATGTATGTACGTCCGGCGCCTAGCTCGCGCGAGTTCGTCCTGCTCACCCTGCTGGCCCGCGCCATCGTGCAGACCCTGCAGCGCTTCTATATGGCCACCGCCCTGCTGCTGAATGCCGGCCAGAACGCCATCAGCGCCGAAGAGCTGGAAGACCTCTGCACCGTCATGGCCCAGCGCCTGTCGATCCTGCATGGCCTCAACGCCCCGGAGTTCTTCGACAAGAGCCTGTTCCGTCACTTTATCCAGAGCCTGCTCGACCAGGGCGTGCTGCGTCAGGATGAAGCCGGCAAACTCAGCCACCACCCGCTGCTCAGCGAACTGGCCGAAGGCGCCGCCAAGCGCGTGCTGCCGGCAGAGCTGCGCCTGTCGATTCGCCAGGTGACCATGGATCGCAACGAGGATGTCGCCGAGCCGGTGTAAACCGGCCTGGCCGCAGCGTTATGAGCGAAACCAACGACCAACCCGCACGGCCCTCCCGTGCGGAGTTTCACCAATACAACCAGGCTCGCGCCGAAGCTGAAGCCCTGCGCCTGCTGGCCGCCAAGGCCGAGTTGGGTGGCCGTTGGCTCAGCTGGGTGGCGGCCGAGCTGTATGCCCTTAAGCCCGCCGCCTACGCACAAATGGTGCGTCGCGAGCTGCAGCGCTTAACCAACTAGCTTCGCCCCTTCTCCCCTCTCCAGCGACCTTCTGGCGCGACGCCCTGCCAGAGCGGCGACGCAACTGCAGATTTGCCTGCGCGCGCCACTCCGTTAAGCTCCAGTTACTGCCTTACCAACCGCACAAGGATGCCCATCATGCTCCGTCTTATCTCCCTGGCCGCCGGCCTCGCCCTCTCCAGCAGTGCCTTCGCCCTGTCGCTGGCCGACCTTTCACAAAGCGACGCCAGCGGCGGCCTCAAGGACGCCCTCACCCAAGGCGCCAAAGTGGCCGTGCAGCAACTGGGCAAACCCGGCGGTTTCAGCAACAACCCGGACGTACGCATCGAACTGCCGGGCAACCTCGGCAAAGCCGCAAAAACCATGAAGATGATGGGCATGGGCGCGCAAGTTGATCAGCTCGAAGCAAGCATGAACAAAGCCGCCGAAGCCGCCGTACCGCAAGCCCAGGCGCTGCTGGTGGACTCGGTGAAGAAGATGACCGTGCAGGACGCCAAGAGCATCCTCAGCGGCCCGCAAGATTCCGCTACCCAGTACCTGAACAAGACCAGCCGCGAACAGATCCGCGCCAAGTTCCTGCCCATCGTCAAGCAAGCCACCGACCAGGTCGGCCTGGCCAAGCAATACAACAGCTTCGCCGGCCAAGCCGCGAGCTTCGGGGTGATCGACGCGAAAAGCGCGAATATCGAGAACTATGTAACCGAGCAGGCGCTGGACGGTCTGTTTACGATGATCGCCGAGCAGGAAGCCAGCATCCGTGAGAACCCGGCCGGTGCGGCGACCAGCTTGGCTAAGAAGGTGTTTGGGGCGTTGTAAGAAAGGTTGGATAGATGTGAAAAAGCCAGACCTTGGGGTCTGGCTTTTTTAGCACTGCGGAAACACGCAGGAGCGAGCGAGTAGCCAATTTAAAAGCCGCAACGGTGGATGAAAAAGCGTCATCCACCGTACTCCGGGATCACCAATATAAGGTCGCGTGGGACAACGCGAGGTTTTTCCGCAGCATGTTCACATGCCTCCGCTACCAACCATCGTCGTCGCGAGCTCTGCTTTTCAGTCCTCAATTTCACAAACGACGAGAAACGCCCCATCAGGGAGCCGGAAAACAAAACCCCGCCAATCAGCGGGGTTTTGTCGGCCAAGCGCCTGGCTTATTCCGCCTGCGCCACCAGCGTGCCGTTGTGGTTACGGCTCCACTGCGGCAGCAGCGTACCAATCAGCATACCGGCCATGCTGAACAGCAGGCCCGCCAGTTGTGGCGGCCAGAAGGCAGCTTCGCTCCAGGTGTATTCCAGATAAATCCACGACACCAGACCAAAGGCGATGGCCACCAGCGCGCCCTGGGTGGTCGCACGCTTCCAGAACAACCCGGCAAACAACGGCACCACGGCCGCCACCAGGGTCACCTTGTAGGCGTTGCCGACCATCTCGTAGATGCTCGCATCGGAATACAGGGCAAAGCTCAGGGTCGCCGCCGCGCAGACCACGATGGTGACGCGCATCAGCAGCAGGAACTGCTTGTCGTTAAGCACCGGCAGGAAGCGCTTGAGCACGTTCTCGGTCAGGGTTACCGACGGCGCCAGCAAGGTGCCGGAGGCAGTGGACATGATGGCCGAGAGCAGCGCGCCGAAGAACATGATCTGGGCGAACAGCGGCGTCTTTTCGAGGATCAGCAGCGGCAGAATCATCTGCGAGTCTTCGGTCAGCCACTTCTCGACCAGCGCCGGATCGATCATCGAGGCGGCGTACACCAAGAAGATCGGCAGCATGCAGAAGCCCAGATAGAACACCGCGCCGGCCATCGAGGCACGCGCAGCGATGTTCTCGCTCTTGGCCGACATCACGCGCTGGTAGACGTCCTGCTGCGGGATGGAGCCGAGCATCATGGTTACCGCGGCGCCGATAAAGGCGACGATGTCCTTGGGTTCGAAGGCGTGCATAAAGGTGAATTTGCCATCGCTGGCCGCCTTGCTGATCACCAGGTCGGCGCCGCCGGCCATGTCGCTGAACAGCCAGACCAGGTAGATCAGGCCAACCACGATGATGATCATCTGGAAAAAGTCGGTCAGGGCAATCGACCACATGCCGCCGAACAGGGTGTACATCAGCACGATAAAGGTGCCGAGGAACATACCCTGGGTCGTGCTGATACTGCCGTCGGAGATGACGTTGAACACCAGGCCCAGCGCAATCAGCTGCGCGGCGATCCAACCCAGGTAGGACATGACGATGACCAGGCTGATGATCAGCTCGACCTGCGGGCCGAAGCGTTTCTTGAAGTAGTCGCCGATGGTCAGCAGGTTCATCCGGTACAGCGGCCGAGCGATGATCAAGCCGACCAAGAACAGGCAACCAAATGAGCCAAATGGGTCTTCGACGATGCCGGCAAAGCCTTCTTCGAGGAAGGTGGCGGGGATGCCCAGCACGGCCTCGGAGCCAAACCAGGTGGCGAACACCATGGCGGCGACGATGGGGAAGCCCATGCTACGACCACCGGAGGCGAAATCGCGGGTGTTGTGCACCCGGGTGGAGGCGTAGAAACCGATGGCGACAGTCACCAGCAAATAGAGCGCAACGAACCAGATCAGCATGCTTTCCCGTTCCACAGACGTCAGCCCACCGCATGCATGGCCCGCGCAGGCTGCGCAGGACGGATCGATGGGCTACAGGTTTTTGTTATGACCATTCTCGACGGGTTGCTGCACGCGCCCGTTCAAGGTCGCGCAGTCTGGCAAATACGTAAAATATGTCAAACAAAAACGACGAAACGTAAGCAGATAATTCGAAGAAACGCTCTAAACACCTCTGTAACAGACTGTAATCGCAGTAAAAGTCAGCCGCACCACACCACTGACAGTTGCATATTTTTGACAGTAGACCGACAGACGACTTTTCTGACCGGCATAAAAAAGCCAGGCACTGGGCCTGGCTTTTCACATCGTCTGCCGCTGAATCAGGCTGGTTTCGCTTCCACTTCCTTGACCCGGAACCATGCCGCATACAGCGCCGGCAGGAACAGCAGAGTCAACGCGGTGGCGACGATCAGGCCGCCCATGATGGCCACTGCCATCGGCCCGAAGAACACGCTGCGCGACAGCGGGATCATTGCCAGTACCGCCGCCAGAGCGGTCAGCACGATAGGCCGGAAACGCCGCACGGTGGCTTCGATAATCGCGTGCCAGCGGTCCATACCGGCTTCGATGTCCTGCTCGATCTGGTCGACCAAAATCACCGAGTTACGCATGATCATCCCCGACAAGGCGATGGTGCCAAGCATGGCAACGAAGCCGAACGGCTGTCGGAAGATCAGCAGGAACAGCGTCACGCCAATCAGCCCCAGCGGCGCCGTGAGGAACACCATGGCCGAGCGCGAGAAGCTTTTCAGCTGCAGCATCAGCAGGGTCAGTACCACCACGATAAACAGTGGAATACCCGCGTTGACCGACTTCTGCCCACGGCTGGAGTCCTCAACGGTGCCGCCGACGTCCAGCTGGTAGCCGTCAGGCAGCTGTGCACGCACCGGCTCAAGGGTTGGCAGGATCTGCTTGATCAGGCTGGCCGGCTGCTCCTTGCCATACACATCGGCACGCACGGTGACGGTCGGCAGACGGTTGCGGTGCCAGATGATGCCTTCCTCGAAGCCGTACTCCAGGGTGGCGATCTGCGAAAGCGGCACGCTGCGACCATTATCGGTGGGCACCGCCAGGCTTGGCAGCAGGCCGAGTTCCTGACGCTCACTCACCGTGCCGCGCAGGAGGATTTCGATCAGCTCGTTACCTTCGCGGTACTGGCTAACAGGCGAGCCGGTCAGCGAACTTTGCAGGAAGCGCGACAGATCGGCGGTGCTCACACCCAAGGCGCGGGCACGCTCCTGATCGATGTTCAGGCGCACCACCTTGCTCGGCTCTTCCCAGTCCAGGTGCACGTTGCTCACATGGCTGTTCTCGCGCACCTTATCGGCCACCTGACGGGCCAACTGACGCACCTCGTCGATATGCTCACCAGAGACGCGGAACTGCACCGGATAGCCCACAGGCGGGCCGTTCTCCAGACGCGAGATACGCGTGCGCAGGGTCGGGAACTCGTCGTTCAGCACCTCAATCAGCCAGGTGCGGATCTTCTCGCGGTCTTCGATGCTTTTCGCCAGCACCACAAACTGGGCAAAGCTGGCAGCCGGCAGCTGCTGGTCCAACGGCAGGTAGAAGCGCGGCGAACCGGTACCGACGTAGGCGACGAAGTTGTCGATGCCTTCATGCCCACTGAGCAATTTCTCCAGACGCTTGGCCTGCTCCTCGGTGGCGGCCAGGGACGCGCCTTCACTGAGTTTGAGGTCGACCATCAGTTCCAGACGGCCGGAGGCCGGGAAGAACTGCTGAGGGACAAAGCGGAACAGCAGGATGGAGCCGACAAACAGCGCGATAGTCAGCACGATCACGGTTTTACGCCGACGTACGCACCACTCCACCGCCGTGCGCACGCGCCGGTAGAACGGCGTGCCATAGGGGTCGTGGCCGTCGGCGCTGCCGCCATGCTTGGCCGCATGCAGCTTGGCCAGATCAGGCAACAGTTTGGCGCCGAGGTACGGTACAAACACCACAGCAGCGATCCACGACACCAGCAGGGCAATCGCCACCACCTGGAAGATCGAGCGGGTGTATTCGCCAGTGCCCGACTGCGCCGTGGCAATCGGCAGGAAGCCGGCGGCGGTAATCAGGGTGCCGGTGAGCATGGGGAAAGCAGTGCTGGTCCAGGCATAACTGGCCGCTTTAATGCGGTCGTATCCCTGCTCCATCTTGATCGCCATCATCTCCACGGCAATGATCGCGTCATCCACCATCAGGCCCAGCGCCAGCACCAGCGCGCCGAGGGAAATCTTGTGCAGGCCAATGCCCAGGTAGTACATGGCGGCGAAGGTCATCGCCAACACCAGCGGAATCGACAGCGCCACCACCAGCCCCGTGCGTAGGCCGAGGGAGAAGAAGCTCACCAGCAGCACGATGATCACCGCTTCGGTGAGCACGCGAACGAACTCACCGACGCCCGTTTTCACCGCTGCCGGCTGATCCGACACCTTGTTCAGTTGCATGCCAGCAGGCAGGGTTTCCTGCAGGCGAGCGAACTCACCTTCCAGGGCCTCGCCCAACACCAGAATATCGCCGCCGGCCTTCATGGACACGGCCAGGCCGATGGCGTCTTCACCCATGTAGCGCATGCGCGGCGCGGGGGGATCATTGAAGCCGCGCTTAACCTCGGCTACATCAGAGATGCGGAACGTACGGTCGGCCACGCGAATCGGGAAGTTACGGATTTCATCAACCGTTTCAAAACGCCCGGTGACGCGCAGTTGCACGCGATCCGAGGCAGTTTCGAAGAAGCCGGCGGCAGCCACCGCGTTCTGTTCTTCCAACGCCTGCTGCACGGCCGCCAGTGGCAGGCCCAGGGTCGCCAACTTGGTGTTGGACAGTTCGATCCACACCTTCTCGTCCTGCAAACCGAGCAGATCGACCTTGCCGACGTCCTTGACCCGCTGCAGCTGCAGCTGGACGCGATCGGCGTAATCCTTGAGCACGGCGTAGTCGAAGCCTTCACCGGTCAGTGCGTAGATATTGCCGAAGGTGGTGCCGAATTCATCGTTATAGAACGGCCCCTGAATACCCTGGGGCAAGGTGTGGCGAATATCGCTGACCTTTTTACGCACCTGATAGAACAGGTCAGGAATGTCGGCGGAATGCATCGAATCGCGGGCGATAAAGGTCACCTGGGATTCACCCGGACGCGAGAACGAGACGATCTTGTCGTAGTCGCCGGTCTCCATCAGCTTCTTTTCGATGCGCTCAGTGACCTGCCGGGCCACCTCTTCGGCGCTCGCCCCTGGCCAGTTGGTGCGCACCACCATGGCCTTGAAGGTAAAGGGCGGGTCTTCGCTCTGGCCCAGCTTGGTGTAGGAAATAGCGCCGACTACAGCCAGCAGCAGCATGAGGTACAGGACGATCTGGCGGTTACGCAGCGCCCAGGCGGAGAGGTTGAAATCCATCGGGCTTACTCCTCAACCGTCAGGTCGGCCTTGGCCGTCAACTGCACCGCACGGTTGTCGCGGTCCACCGGACGCACCTGCTGGCCTTCACGCAATACCTGACCACCGGCCGCTACCACCCAATCAGTGGCTTGCAGGCCTTCGAGTATCGGCACGGTTTTCTCACCGTAGGCGCCAATGCGCACGTCGGTGCGTTTGAGGGTGGAATCCTTGGGGTCGACCACCCAGACATAGGGCTGGCCCTTCTCGGCCGTCACGGCCGACAGCGGCACGGCCAGCGGTACGTCGCCGTTGTGGGCGATAAATACGCGGGCGCTCTGGCCCAGTTCGGCCGGCACCTTGCCTTCCACGAAGGCCACGCGGGCAGCGAAGGTGCGCGATTGCGGATCGGCCGATGGCGACATCTCACGGATGCGCCCCGGGAAGCGCTGATCCGGCTGCGACCACAGTTCAACCGCCACATCCTGACCGACCTTAAAGCGCTCGAAGGCTTGCTCCGGAAGGTTGATCAACACTTCCCGCTCGCCATCCGCGGCCAGGGTGAACACGGTTTGCCCTGCAGCCACCACCTGGCCGACTTCAACCATCCGCCGCGCCACCACACCGTCCTGGGACGCGCGCAGTACCGCGTAACCAGCCTGGTTGTTAGCCACGTTGAATTCAGCACGCACTTGTTTCAGACGCGCCTCACCGGAGCGGTAGGTGTTTTCGGCATTGTCATACTGCGAGCGGCTGACCAGGTTGCGCGCCAGCAGGGTTTTGTAGCGGTCACGCTCGGCACGTACCAGCTGCAAGTTGGCCTCGGCCGCTGCCACTTGGGCGCGGATAGCCTCCAGCTGCAGACGCACGTCCTGCGGGTCCAGTTCGGCCAGCGGCTGGTCCTTCTTCACCCGCGCGCCTACATCAACCAGGCGCTTGGCCACCTTGCCACCGATACGGAACGCCAGCTCCGGCTCCAGGCGCGCACGCACCTCACCGGGGTAGGCATCCATCAGGTCGCCAGCCAGTTGCGGCTGCACCACCATGGCCGGACGCACGGCAACCTTGGCGGGCTCGCCATTACCGCAAGCGCCGAGCAACAGGATAAGACTGACAGGCAACGCAACAGACAGTGCATGACGAAACATGATGACTAACCTTTGTGGAGGCTTTTGAATATTTATACTGGCGGGTATAGTAAAAATAGCAAACTCACTAGTCCAGTATTAAAAACGACCAATGCCAAACAAAGTGTTGCCACCCAGCGGCCCCGGCCGACCCAAAGATCTGGCCAAGCGCAAAGCCATTCTGGAAGCGGCGAAGACCCTGTTTCTTAGCAATGGTTATGACGGTAGCAGCATGGACGCAATTGCCGCGGAAGCCGGGGTTTCCAAGCTCACGGTGTACAGCCACTTCACTGACAAGGAGAAGCTGTTCGCTGAAGCCGTGAAGTCCAAATGCGAAGAGCAACTACCCGAGCTGCTCTTCGAACTGGATGACCAGGTACCTATTGCGCAGACGCTGCTGAACATTGGTCGCGGCTTTAACCTGCTGATCAACAGCCGTGAGTCCGTGGAGCTGCACAGGGTGATGGTGAGCCTGGCGGCGCAGGACTCGACGCTGTCGCGGATGTTCTATGAAGCCGGCCCACAGCGTGTGCTGTACGGCATGGAAGAGCTGCTACGCAGCGCCGACCAGAGCGGCAAGCTGCGCGTACCCGACCCGCTGAGCGCTGCCGATCAGTTCTTCTGCCTGATCAAGGGCGGCGCCAACTTCCGTCTGCTGATCGGCTGTGGCGAGGCCCTGCAAGGCAACGAGGCCGAAGCCCATGTGCGCGATGCGGTAGACGTCTTTCTGCGCGCCTTCCGCGCCAAGTAGCGCAAAGCGTCGCCAGCGTTACTCGCTGGCGGCTTGCAGCTTCTTCTTCGGGTAGATGTCGTAGCGGCTGGATTTACCTTCCAGGGCATAGCCCGGCTTGGCGCCTTCAATCAGCGGGGCCTTGCGCGGGCGCTTGACTACCACCCGATGGCTGGCCAGATTCAGCGCCGCTTCAAGCAATGCGGGCGCATCCAGGTCATCGCCAACAAAGGGCCGGAACAGGCGCATCTCCTTCTTCACCAGCGCGCTCTTGTCGCGGTGTGGAAACATCGGGTCGAGGTAGATCACCTGCGGCGGCTCGCCCTGCCAGGCGCGCATTAGCTCGATGGCATTACCGTTGAGCAGCTGCATCTGCGCAGCAATCGGCGCCACATCGCGATCCAGCGCCGCACGCGCGAGACCATCCTCAAGCAGCGCGGCAATCAGCGGCTGGCGCTCGATCAAGGTCATGCGGCAACCCAGACTGGCCAGAACAAAGGCATCGCGCCCCAAACCGGCCGTGGCATCCAGCACAGTCGGACGCACCCCTGCCTGCACCCCAACCGCCTTGGCGATCATCTGCCCGCTGCCGCCGCCGAACAGCCGGCGATGCGCCACCGCGCCTTCGACAAAATCCACTCTCACCGGCCCCGGCGCTTGCGGGCCCAGCTCCACCAGCTGCAAGCCGCCCTCACCCAGTTGCAGGGCAAACTCGCTGTCGCCCTCCAGCGGTAAACCCAGGCGCGCGGCCCATGTTTCAGCTGACGCCTGCAGATGGGGAGCCAGGGCTTGCATACGAATTCTGGCTATTAGCCGCTCATCACTCATCAGAAAATGTGCTCAAAAATCACTCAATTGACTGCAAAAGCAGCCGATAACCTGCTCGAGCGGCATTTTGCCAGACCCGGCAGTTTCCAGCCGCACCGAGTTCGCCATGTTCGATGTAATTTCCGCCCCACGCAGCGTCGCGCCGTCGGCCGCCAACACCAGCTCCATCAGCGAGACGCTGGATGAAGGCAAACGCGCATCCCTGGATTATCAGATTCTGCGCCGCACCCTGATGCCCGATGAGGTGGAGACCCAAGCACCTGCCAGCCCGCCGGAAACACCCAGCGAGCCACCCGCCGTCACCGCCCAGGCCAGTGATTTTCAGGAAATGGCAGCCCAGCGCGAGCTGGAGCTGAACGTCAACATCAACGCCGAACCGAAGAAAACCGATCCACTGGTGCTCGATCTGGCCGGTAACGGCTTCAGCACCAGCGGCCTGGCCCGCTCGGTACGCTTCGATCTGGATGCCGACGGGAAGCTCGACCAGATCAGCGTGCCCACCGGCGACGATGCCCTGCTCGCTTATGACCGCAACGCTAACGGCCGCATTGATGATGGTCGCGAGCTGTTTGGCGACCAGAATGGCGCAGCCAACGGCTTTGCCGAACTGCGCAAATACGATGACAACGGCGATGGCCGTATCGACAGCCAGGATGCGATCTTCGAACGCCTGAGCCTGCTGCGCTTCGATGCCCAAGGACGGCAGTCGAGCCAGTCGCTAAGCCAGGCCGGCGTCAGCGCCATCGACCTGCAAGCGCGTGACGTGAAGATTGCCCTGGGCGCCTACGACGAAATCGCCCAACTCGGCCGCTTCGAATTCGCCGACGGCCGCAGCGGCCAGGCTGCCGACCTATTGTTGGCGCAGCGTTAAGCCGCTACTTAACGGCACATGCGCCATAACCCCATATCCACATGAAAGTGGTCACGATGGGCCGCGTTGTATTCCGGCCCCAGCGTGGTGTTAAAGCGCCGACAAGCCCCCTGCTGCACCTGGCGTAGAAACTCGGCGTTCTTGCCCTCTTTGGGCCAATCCTGCAGCACGCTGATGCGCCGCCCATCAGCCAGGCGAAACCCGACGATATCCAGCGCATTGGCCGAGGCATGCTGGCTACGCCGCTGACTGCCAGCAATGGTACGGCAGGCAAAGCTGCCCACATGCTCAACCCGCGCCACGCGCTGACCAAACACGGACTGGGCTGTTGGCTGCAAGTCATGCTGCTCGAACAGGGCAAAGGCCGCCGCCAGCGGGCAACTGGCGATAAAGCTGCTGCTGAAAGCAACTCCGGAGCTGTGTACGCGCAGGGTATTGTTCAGCGGGCACGCCACCTCTGGGCTGCTGTCGGCTTGCGGGGTAAAGCGCAGTGATGAGGTGTTCAAGGCCTGCTGGCACAGCGCGGGATCATCCTGCAGCCGCCAGAGTTTGAAGCTGGTCAGCAGGTTCGGCGTCTCGCGAATATCCAGCACTGCCCAGGGATTCCAGCGCGGCGGCACATCCAGCCAGCCACGCCAAATCGCCAGCAACAGGCCGGCGAGCACTACACAGAGAAGCAGAAAAGCACGGAATAAAGTCATGGAGCGCAGCCTATCAGAGCAGGCCCAACTGCTCGACCTCGTCCTCGACCTGCACCTGAGGTAAGGCTGTCAACCCTGGCAAACGCTGCATCAATTGCTGGTGGAAACGCTGTGCTAGCTGCGGAGCCAGGCGATTATCCGAGGTATGTAGGAAGACGTAGGGCGTGCGCCCTTCTTCGATCCAGCCCGCCACCTTGTCCAACCAAGGCGCCATAAAAGGGTCATTGGCCAGTAACTCGGGATGACCAATAAAGCGCAGCTGCGGGGCCTGGCTAAAGGCAGTGGGCCGCAGCGGCAGACGCGGTTTCTTGGCCTGCGCATGCAATACGGCTGGCGCGCTGGATACACAGCTGAACAACGCCCGCGAATCCAGACAGATGCGCTCAATACCACGGCCATGCAGTAGACGATTAAGGCTGCGTTCTTCCTCGCCCTTGGCAAAGAACGCCGGATGACGCACCTCGACGGCCAGCGCCTCGGCCTGCCAAGGCTCGATAAAAGCGCTCAGCTCCGCCAGGCGCTGCGGGCCGAAGCTTGCTGGCAGTTGCAGCCAGAACGGCGCGACCCGCTTACCCAACGGCGCCAATAGGCGGCGAAAATCGTCGCTGGCGCTCAGCTGGTCACGCAGGTCGCCGTTATGACTGATGTCGCGCGGTAGCTTGGCGCAAAAGCGCAGATGCGCCGGCATACGCTCGGCCCAACGGGCCACGGTATCGACGGAAGGCTTTGCGTAGAAGGTGGTATTGCCCTCAACGGCATTGAACACCTGGGCATACAACGGCAGAAAGTCGGCGCTGCGACTGCCTTCTGGATATAAAGAACCGCGCCAGGCTGGCTCGCTCCATGACGGGCAACCGAGGTAGTAAGGCAAGATCAATTCGAAGACCGTTGAGAAAGGTAGCGAGCAAAGACGAAATCAGCTGAGGGAAGCAGTGTACGAGTTGTAGATGAGTACGACGAGGCTGATATCAACGCGGCATGGCCGAGCGCAGTAGTTTCGCAGGGGGGCTAGGCGTAGAGGTCGAGGCCCATAACCTGCTGGGCATCCGCCTCGCTGGCGAAACTGGCGGTTGAGCTGTAGCTGGCCAACGCCTGGGCGGCGCGGTTGTTCAATGGCGGTTGATACAGCTGGTCTTGCAGGCGCGAAGGCAGGCTGTCGCTGCTGGCATTACTGGCTTCAACCTTGCGCGTTTGGGCTACTGGTTCAAAGCCCTGGGTGCTGGCGGGTGATGCAGGCTGCTCGCGACGCTCCTCAATCTCGCGCTGTGCTTCGCGAAATGGCGTAACCGCAGAGCCCGAGCGGGCACTGCGGTCTGGCGAATAAGAGGAGGTAAAACCGTCGATACGCATCAGTTACTGCTCGGCTTGCTTAGCCAACGATGGATACAAGTGTTGGCAATTTAGCCCCCGTAGACCGGCTTGGCAATCAAGCGCGGTGCAACGCGGCAATATGCGCGACAGAAGGTGGCTGGTACCCAGCGGTTTAAACCGAGGCTTTGGGCGTGGCCACTTGATCCCGTAGGTAAACCGGCTGCGCCAGGTCAGCGTCCAGCGACTCACCACGCGCCCAGGCAAAGCGCGCCAGGCTGAGCAGGTCTTCAGCATGCGGCAGCATGGCGGCATCCTGCCCGCTGACCGCAACTGGAATACGCGCTGCAAAGGTGCCCCAACCAGTACCGGCAGCAAACCAGTCGCCGCTAGCATAACCCGGCAGGCTGGCACGTTCCGGAGGCAATACAGCCTCGACGCCGGCCAGGCGCATTTCGCCCTGCTCAGCGCGGTAGCAGCCCCAATAGACTTCATCCATACGTGCATCAATGGCTGCAGCCACCTGCTGCGCGCCATGCTCACGCAAGCTGCGCTGCGCCAGCCCGGCCAGATTGGAAACAGGCAGCACCGGACGCTCCAGGGCAAACGCCAACCCCTGCACCACGCCAATGGCAATCCGCACACCGGTAAAAGCGCCAGGACCGCGGCCAAAGGCAATTGCGTCGAGCGCCGACAATGGCACCTCGGCATCGGCTAGCAGCTGCTTGATCATGGGCAGCAGACGCTGGGCGTGCAGGCGCGGAATCACTTCGTAGTGGCTGAGTACCTGACCGTTATGCAGCAGGGCAACGGAGCAGGCTTCGGTGGCAGTATCCAGGGCCAGGAGAGTGGTCATTGCAGTCGGACAGGTGACGAAATGGACGGGCATTAGACAGGCTTGAGGCATTTTTTTCCAGCGCAATCACTGCCGCCCGCGCCTGTCACGCGAGCGAACTCACAGCACCACAAGCCTGCAGCGAGCCACAACAGGCCCGCTGCTGACTGACTAAAGCGTGCTTACCAAGGCTGAATAACGGTCTTGGCATCCCAACCTTGCAACGGCGCTTTGGACCAGGTGCCGTAACTCGCGTTGGGGAAGACGATCCATTCGGTGCCCCATTTGCCTGCTTCGGAGGCCACGGTAGCGCGTTGATCGGCGAGCGGCGTCTTGCGGAAACGCGCATCGAAGTCATGCAGGGTGTCACCCAGCAGCAACACGATCTGATGATCTGCACTGACAATGGCGCGACGCTCCACCTTAGGCGGCCCCAGCAACAGCACGCTTTCTTCAGAGATTTGCGGCAGCCCGAGCTTGCTCAGCGTGGCCAGGGTGTACTTCTTCTGCTCATCGGCGCGATCGGAGATGTAGCGAATGGTCACCCCGAGCTTGTCGGCGTGCTCAAGAAATTGCTTCGCACCTGGAATCAGCGCAGGGGTACCGTCACGCTCCCAAGGCAACCAGGTGTCCCAGGCGTCATAGGTGTGACAGTTGGCCAGATCACGCGCAAGCAGGGCGCTGTTATCAATAACGGTTTCATCCAGGTCGGTAACGATGGCCAGCTTGGACGGATCTTTCGCTGCGGCCACTGCCGCATCCAGCTTCAGCGTCGCGATGTTGTACGCCTGCAGCTGCAGGGCCTGAACTTCCGCCGATTGCTGCTGGAAGCGCAGCCCCATGGTGAACTCGGCAACGCTGCAATCGGTCTTGGCCTTCGCCGGAGTCTCGGCGAAGGTCACAGGACTCCCCACCAGCGCTAACGCAAGGCCCAACCAGATGGCACTCTTTGCTGTTTTCTCGGTCATTGAATGCGCTCTCTTCCTTCGTATGAGTAAAGGCTTAATGCCTACAACCAGTCCATCTTGGTATAGACCAAGCCGATGCTAACTTAGGCGAGCAAGGTTACTGTTCCATGAACGACGCTCAGCGAGTCCAGCGCGCCAACCGCAGAAACGACAACGGCCCGCAAAAGCGGGCCGTTGGCTGACTGCAGCAAGGCTTAGCTGAGCGCAGCAAGCACCTTGGCAGTGATCTCGTCGACCGAGCCAACGCCTGCGATGGCGCTGTACTTCGGCGTGCCGTCAGCGGCAGCGAGCTTCTGATAGAAGTCCACCAGTGGTTTGGTCTGCGAGTGGTAGACCGACAGGCGATGACGTACGGTTTCTTCTTTGTCGTCATCACGCTGGATCAGCGCTTCACCGGTTTCATCGTCAATACCGGCGACTTTCGGCGGATTGTGCTCGGTGTGGTAGACGCGGCCCGATGCAGGGTGCACGCGACGACCCGCGATACGGCCGACGATTTCTTCGTCATCAACGGCAATTTCGACCACGTTGTCGATGACCACGCCGGCTTCCTTCAGGGCTTCAGCCTGAGGAATGGTGCGCGGGAAACCATCAAAGAGGAAACCATTGGCGCAATCGGCTTGGGCGATGCGCTCTTTGACCAGATTGATGATCAGGTCATCGGAGACCAGACCACCGCTGTCCATCACGCTTTTGGCAACCAGGCCCAATTCAGTGCCAGCCTTGACCGCAGCACGCAGCATGTCACCGGTGGAGATTTGCGGAATACCAAACTTCTTGGTGATGAAACCAGCTTGGGTACCTTTACCGGCACCGGGCGCCCCCAGCAAAATCACGCGCATCGATGTGCTCCTCAAGATTTAAGTAAAAATCGTCGGACTCGCCTCGTGGGGCCAATCTCAGAATTGTTCAAGCAGCGCTGCCAAACTGGGCCAGAGTGCCGAAAGGCCGCTCAAGATACACAGCGCACCCATAGCGCACAAGCCACCGAAAGTCGGATACACCTGCGACCACCTCTGAAAGGTAGTGCTTTCGCCAGCGCACTACATATGCACCAGCGAAAGCCCCCTCCGCCCTCTGCAATACGCCTAGCCGGTGTTACGTAACCCCGCCGCAATTCCCGCCACACTGACCAGCAAGGCCTGTTCCAGAGGGCTGTCGGCCTGATTGTCGCGCAGCCGGGAGCGTGCTAGTAGCTCGGCCTGGAGCAGGTGTAGCGGGTCCAGGTAGGTGTTGCGCACACTGATCGACTCCAGGGTTTCCGGGCTGTGCGCCAAGAGCTGCGACTGCCCGGTCAAACCCAGCACTGCGACCACCGCCTGCGACAATAGGCCGCGTAGATGCTCACCCAGCGGACGCAGGGCTGGCTCGACCAACCGCTCGTCATACAACTGGGCGATGGACTCGTCAGCCTTGGCCAGCACCATCTCCAGCATGTCGATACGGGTGCGAAAGAACGGCCAGTGCTCGCGCATCTGCCCGAGCAGCTCGCCTTCGCCGCGCTGCAAGGCATTGTCCAGCGCCGCTTCCCAGCCCAGCCAGGCCGGCAGCATCAGGCGCGTTTGCGTCCAGGCGAAAATCCACGGAATCGCGCGCAGGCTCTCGACGCCACCCTCGCGACGCTTGGCCGGGCGGCTGCCCAGAGGCAAGCGGCCCAACTCCTGCTCCGGCGTAGCCTGGCGGAAATAGTCGACGAATAACGGGTGTTCGCGCACCACCGCGCGGTAGGCGCTGACGCCATCGCTGGCCAGTTTGTCCATCAGCTCGCGCCAGGCCGGTTCCGGGCTGGGCGGCGGTAACAAGGTGGCTTCCAACACTGCCGCCAGGTAGAGATTGAGGTTTTGTTCGGCGATATCTGGCAGGCCGAATTTGAAACGAATCATTTCACCCTGCTCGGTGGTGCGGAAACGCCCCGTCACCGAACCGGGCGGCTGCGACAGAATCGCCGCATGTGCCGGGCCACCGCCACGCCCCACCGTACCGCCGCGGCCGTGAAACAGCAGCAGCTCGACATCCTGTTCACGGCACACCTGCACCAGGGTTTCCTGGGCACGGTACTGCGCCCAGGCCGCCGCAGTGGTGCCAGCGTCCTTGGCGGAGTCGGAGTAACCGATCATCACTTCCTGCGGCCCGTGCAAGCGCGCGCGGTAGCCATGCAGCGCCAGCAGCCGGCTGATCACCGGACCGGCGTTGTCCAGATCGGCGAGGGTTTCAAACAGCGGCACCACGCGCATCGGCCGTTGCAACCCGGCTTCCTTGAGTAGCAGTTGCACTGCCAGCACATCGGAAGCCGCACCGGCCATGGAGATCACGTAGGAACCCAGGGATGCGGCAGGCGCACTGGCCACTTCACGGCAGGTGGCCAGCACCTCCGCGGTTTCGCCGCTGGGTTTGAAATGCCCCGGCAGCAGCGGCCGGCGGTTTTCCAGCTCTTTCAGTAGAAACGCCAGGCGCGCCTCTTCATCCCACTCGGCGTAACGGCCCAGGCCGAGATAATCGGTGATTTCGCTCATGGCGGCGGCGTGGCGGCTGGAGTCCTGACGCACATCCAGACGCACCAGAAACAGCCCGAAGGTCGCCGCGCGGCGCAGGCAATCGAGCAACGGGCCATCAGCGATCACGCCCATGCCGCATTCATGCAGCGACTGGTAACACAGGGTCAACGGCTCCAGCAGCTCGCGATTGTCCTGCAGCACGGCTGCAGACGTCGGCACGTGTTCATGCAGCGCGGCCTGAGCCCAGCTGCGGGTGGCGCGCAGACGCTCACGCAGCTGCTTGAGCAGGCTGCGATAGGGCTCGGCGCTCTCGCCTACCCGCGCCAGCAGCGCCGGGCTTGCCTTCTGCATGGACAGATCGGCGGCCAGGTTATCGACATCGCGCAAGTACAGATCCGCCGCCATCCAGCGCGCCAGCAGCAGCACTTCGCGGGTAATGCTTGCGGTGACATTCGGGTTGCCGTCACGGTCGCCGCCCATCCACGAGGCGAAGCGAATCGGTGCGGCGTCAAGCGGCAGGTGCAACCCGGTGGCGCTATGCAGCACCTGATCGGCCTTGCGCAGCACATTGGGGATGGCATGCCAGAGCGAATGCTCGATCACCGCAAAGCCCCATTTGGCTTCATCCACCGGGCTGGGCCGGCTGCGGCGGATTTCCTCGGTGTGCCAGGCTTCGGCAATCAGCCGTTGCAGGCGCTGTTTGACCTGCTCACGCTCGGCCGCCGAAAGGTCACTATGGTCGCCGGCCGCCAACTGTTCGGCCATTGCATCGTATTTCTGAATCAGGGTGCGCCGCGCCACTTCGGTGGGGTGTGCGGTCAGCACCAGCTCGATATCCAGGCGGCCGAACTGACGGGCCAGCGCATCGCCTTTGTGGCCGTTGCTGGATAACCGCTGCAGTAGATCGGCAAGCATATTGTCTTCAAACGGCTGCGCTTCACCCGGCGCGCGGCGGCGTACACGGTGGTACTGCTCGGCGATATTGGCCAGGTTGAGAAATTGGTTGAACGCCCGCGCCACCGGCAGCAGCTCGTCATCATCCAGTTGATTGAGGGTTGCACTGAGTTGCTCTGCACCCTCCTGCGAACCGCGGCGCGAGGCCTTAGCGCCCTTGCGAATGCGCTCAATCTTGTCGAGAAAGGCAGCGCCATGCTGCACGCTGATGGTGTTACCCAGTAGTTCGCCGAGCTGGTGGACGTCCTCGCGCAGACGCGCGTCGATTTCTGCCATGAGTGTTGCCTCCGCTGATCCTGCCTCCAGAGTGCCCAGCGCGCCAACTTCTTACAAGTGCGCGACGCTGCGGCCGCACTTATCGGGGCAGGCACTAGTCTGAGTTAAGCAAGCCCAGCCCAGACTCACAGGGCGGGCACAGAACAGACACGAGGTCATCATGAAGATTCGCGAGCTTGTTCAGCACTGGCAGGAGAATGCCCAAGGGCGGCTGAGCGCAACGCCTTATCAGATACGACTCGACCTGGAAGCCGAAGCGCGCCTGGCGGCCCTGCAGGAGATGTACCCCAAGCACCACATTGAAGAGCTGCTCGGGGAATTGCTCGGTGCCGCGCTTGATGAGCTGGAGGCCAGCCTGCCCTATGTTCAGGGCAGCAAAGTGGTGGCCAGCGATGAACAGGGCGACCCGCTGTATGAAGACATCGGCCTCACACCGCGCTTCCTCGCCCTGTCACGCCGACATTTGCAGCGCCTCAGCGAACAGCAAAAGCAGACGGACTGAGGTTATTGGCCTTCGCTGCAGCGCACAGCCTGCTTGCGGCGGTCGACGAGCACGCCGCTCAGCCCCTTCTGCTCCAGGTCAAACATCACCAGTACGCCATCAATGCACTGGGCGACTTGGCTGGCAGGTTTGAGGGAGACTTTATAGTCCTCGCCCGGCACCGTCTTAAGCATGGTGAACTCGGACAGCAGTAACGCATCTTCTGGCTTGGCGATGTGCAGATAGCCGTAATAGCTGAGCACAGCCACCGTGGCGCAGATGCTGCCAATACCGGTGAGGATCAGCGGGATGGGGTTAACTTCACTCATAACAGGCTCTCGGATTTTTCAGTTAGCGTGCTAAGCACAGGCGGCGCAGCTTGCAGCAAACATTCACGCCTGCAAAGGCCCAGATTGCCGCATCATTTGCCGCCAGCGCGTACTTCCTCGCGTGCTTTGAACGTCGCTTCATAGATGCGCTCGGCCAGGCGCGAGAACGGCAGGCTCTGCACCCACACCGTACCAGTGCCCTTGAGCGTAGCGAGGAGGATCCCCTCGCCGCCGAACAGCATGCTTTTCAGGCCGCCAGCCAGGGCGATGTCGTAATCAATGCCACTGGTAAAAGCCACCAGACAGCCAGTGTCCAGACGCAGGGTTTCGTTATTCAGTTCCTTGCGAATGACCGTGCCACCGGCATGCACAAAGGCCAGGCCGTCACCTTCGAGCTTCTGCAGAATAAACCCTTCACCACCGAAGAAACCGGCGCCCAGACGCTTGTTAAAGCTGATGCCGACTGCCGTGCCATAGGCGGCGCAGAGAAAGGCATCTTTCTGGCAAATCAGCGTACCGCCATGCTCCGCCAACTGGATCGGCACCACGGTGCCGGGATAAGGCGCCGCAAACGCTACCCGCGCCGGGGTTTTACCGGCATTGGAGAAGTGCGTCATAAACAGCGATTCACCGGTCAGCATGCGCTTGCCCATGCCCCACAGCTTGCCCAGCAAGCCCGTGGCCGCGCCATCGCCCATGCGTGTTTCAAAGCGGATGCCATCGGTCATGTAATTCATCACGCCAGCTTCGGCGATCACTGTTTCGCCCGGATCGAGAATGATCTCCACGCTCTGCGCAGAGGCGCCGAGGATTTCGTAGTCGAGTTGATGACTGGGCATGCGCAGCTCCTGTTAATGCGGGAAGAGCAACCCGGATTTCATCCGGGCTACGAATCGTCTATTAAAGGGCTAGGAGCGTCACGAGCGAAGGTTAGGCAAGGCGCGCAAGATCTGAAAAGCGGAGTTTACGACTGTAAATGAGCATTTTTCAGGTCGTGCGCAACGCTGCATACCCGAGCGCAGTAGCTCCTAGAGGATATTGGCGTAGTCGGCTTCGATCCGATCCAAACTCAGGTGATTGAGGAAGTTGGAGAAACACATCCAGGCCGACAGCGAGTTGAGATCACTGAACTGCGGTGGCAGGTACTTGGGCGCAACAACCAACCCCTCATCCACCAGCTGACGCAAGGAGCGCATGTCTTCCAGGGTGGTCTTGCCGCAGAACAGCAGCGGAATCTGCTCCAGCTTGCCTTTGCGCACAGCCAGCTGGATGTAGTTGTAAATCATGATGAAGCCTTTCAAGTAGGACAGGTCCTTGGTGAAAGGCAGGCCGTTGGGGGTGGAACCGCGGAACACTCGGTTGGCGTTGCTGTAGCTCTGCTCCTGGCTAAAACCCTGCTCGCGGTAGAAGTCGAACACTTGCAGGAAATCGGCGCCCTCTTCGGCCATGTGAATGGCGCGGGTGCGGTTGGTCAGCTTGCGTAAACGGGTTGGGTAGGAGGCAAAGGTGATCACCTCCATCAGGATTGCCAGGCCTTCCTGGGTCACCGTGGACGAGGGCGGGCCCTTGGCCAGAAAGGTGCAAACCGGCTGGCTCAGACCATTCAGGGTGGTCGCCACGTGCACCAGGCCCTCGTGCACTTCCAGGGCTTTTACATCGCGCTCATTGAACATCGCATCGGCGCGGATCTTGATGTAGTCGGCACCGGCGGCCGCATCGGCGAGAATACCGTCAGACTCAAACACCCGAATGGTGCCCTCCTCCTCGCCAAACACCTTGTTCAGGCGCTGTTGCAGCAGGTTGACGGCCTCTTTGGCGGTCAGGGTCTTGGCTTCATCCTTGAGGTCGCCGCGCTTGTCGATGTTATTCAGGAAGTCGGAAAACATCAGGCCCAGGTCGGCCAGGGTTGGATCGCCGGCATGGAAGGCGTCGGAAGCCGCACCGTAGAGTTCCTGGCTGATCAGGCCAAAGTCCTCGGTGCCGCGTGCTTCGAGCATGCGAATAACCATGCGGTACTCGCGGCACATGCGCCGCATGATCTTGCCCACCGGGTTGAACTGGCCAAGCTGGCGAGTGATGTCGCGCTCGATATTCTGGAATTCCAGCTTCTTCGCCGCCGCATCAAAGGGCAGCGGCCGGTTGGCGTAGTAGGCGCGGTCAACGGCTGGCAGTTTCTTGCCTTTGTGCTTGAGAAACTCGCTACGGATCGAGTCGTCCCATTTCACCGCATCCAGCACGCGAATCGGCGTCTGCGCGTCGACTAGACGGTCGGACAGCGCGCGCACGATCAGCTGATAATCGTCCAACCCGGTATGACTGTTCATGCTTTCCTCACCACAACCTGCTAGTCACCCGCCCGCTGATAACGCGCGACTTCGATAAACACATCCGAATTGGCCTGATCGTCGAGATAGCTGAACACCTGCTCCAGCGGGCTGCTGATCAGCACGCCATCGCCTTCTGCACCATCAATCACCTCGCCCTGTAAGGCACCTTGCTCCAACTCTTGAAGGATGCGGTCGACATCCAGGTTGTAGATCACCAGCTCATTGCTGGTGGTCAGCTCAAAACCGGCGATGGCGAAGTTCGCCCCCAGGCTTTTCGGCAACCCTGCAGAGAGGTACCAGCGGCGGCCATGATGGGCCACGGTAAAGCCGTACTCCTCGACGCTGTCGAGGTTGTCCAGGCTGTCGACATAGGCCCGCGCCTTGTAAACGTTAGAGCCAGAGCGGGTAATTTGCAGATACAGCTGCTCGCCCCACTCATTCTTGCGCGACCACTCGCCAAGCAAGGGAATCGGGGCTGCTTCATTGGCGGGAATCGGGTCCTTGAAGGTTACCAGACAGCCACCAAGCAACAGGAAGGACACGGCAAGCAGCGCGCGCCAGGCTTTCATTCAGCTCTCCTTGTGAACGGATTGACCGGGTTACAAGCCCAGTACCAGATGCATATAACGTTTAAGCATGGCCAACATCTCTTCACTGTCTAGATGATCAACGCCATCAAGCAGGCCCTGATACTCCATGCGCACAATAATCGCCGTCAAGAGCTTGGCATCCTGCTCTGCTTGTTGTGAGCCCAGTACTTCAAAGAAGTGCGTCACGCCCTGCAGCAGAATCTGCCGATGGGCCCGCAACAGTTCATGCAGGCGTGGGTTAAGCAAGGCCTCCTGCTGGAAGGCCTGCTCGGCCAGCAGGTGCTCACGGCGGGTCAGCAATTGCTGACGCACGTACTCCACCGCCAACCGGGCGATTTCATTGGCCAGCCGACGACGCGCCTCGGCGCTGCCGTCCAAACGACTGACCTGCTCACGCAGCAGCCCTTCGGTGCCACTCCAGAACTGGCCCATATGCGCCGCACTGCGCTCGACGAACTGGGCGAAGGTGTCGGTGATCAGGTCATTGATGTCTTTGAAGTAATAGGTAGTCGCCGACAGCGGCACTTCGGCCTCGGCGGCCACAGCGCGGTGCCGAACAGCACGCACGCCTTCACGCACGATAATACGCATGGCGGCATCGAGAATGGCCTGGCGGCGCTGTTCACTGCCCTGTCGGCTGGCTTTGCGGCCTTGGTATTGCACGCTCTCGGCGACGGCGTTGGCCACCAGGGTGGCGCTTTCTTGGGCAGGCTTGGCTGTCACAGCAAGACGATCCTCTGTCGTTTATTCAAGATTACTAATGACTTAGTCAGTAAATCTCAAAAATAATCCATCTGCAGACAATAAAAAGCCAGGCAATAAAAAGCCGCCCGGAGGCGGCTTAGCAACATCAGGCCTGCGGGCGCATGTGCGGGAACAGGATCACGTCGCGAATCGATGGTGAATTGGTCAGCAGCATCACCAAACGGTCGATACCAATACCCTCACCAGCGGTCGGCGGCATGCCGTACTCCAGGGCCCGGACGAAGTCGGCGTCGTAGTGCATGGCTTCGTCGTCACCAGCGTCCTTGTCGGCCACTTGCTGCATAAAGCGCGCAGCCTGATCTTCGGCATCGTTGAGCTCGGAGTAGGCGTTGGCGATCTCGCGGCCACCGATAAACAGCTCGAAGCGGTCAGTAACGCTCGGATCATCATCACTGCGACGGGCCAGCGGCGACACTTCAAACGGGTAGCGCGTAATGAAGTGAGGCTGCTCCAGCTTGTGCTCGACCAGCTCTTCGAAAATCATCACCTGCAGTTTGCCCAGACCTTCAAAACCCAGCACCTTGGCGCCGGCCTTCTTGGCGATGGCACGGGCCTTGTCGATGTCGGTCAGGTCGGCAGCAGTCAGCTCAGGGTTGTACTTGAGGATCGAGTCGAACACCGACAAGCGCACAAACGGCTCGCCGAAGTGGAACACTTTGTCGCCATAAGGCACGTCGGTGGTGCCGAGTACCAGCTGAGCCAGCTCGCGGAACAGCTCCTCGGTCAGGTCCATGTTGTCTTCGTAGTCGGCGTAAGCCTGGTAGAACTCCAACATGGTGAATTCCGGGTTATGCCGAGTCGAGACACCTTCGTTACGGAAGTTGCGGTTGATCTCGAAGACCTTCTCGAAGCCACCCACCACCAGACGCTTGAGGTAAAGCTCCGGGGCAATACGCAGGAACATCTGCATATCCAGGGCGTTGTGATGCGTCTCGAACGGCTTTGCCGCTGCGCCACCTGGGATGGTCTGCAGCATCGGCGTTTCCACTTCGAGGAAGTCGCGCTTCATCAGAAAGCTGCGGATATGCGCGATAACCTGCGAGCGAACGCGGAACGTCTGGCGCACGTCTTCGTTGACGATAAGGTCAACGTAGCGCTGACGGTAGCGCTGCTCGGTATCGCTCAGGCCATGGTGCTTGTCCGGCAGCGGGCGCAGCGACTTGGTCAGCAGGCGCACGTCGGTCATTTCCACGTACAGGTCGCCCTTGCCGGAACGGGCCAGGGTGCCAACGGCGGAGATGATGTCGCCCATGTCCCAGGTTTTCACCGCGGCCAGGGTTTCTTCCGACAGGGTCTTGCGGTTGACGTAGACCTGGATGCGCCCGGTCATGTCTTGAATCACCATGAACGAGCCACGGTTGAGCATGATGCGCCCAGCCACTTTGACCGGAATGGCCGCCTCGGCCAGCTCTTCCTTGCTCGATTCGGCGTACCGTTTCTGCAGGTCGGCGCAGTAGTTGTCACGGCGGAAATCATTTGGGAAGGCATTGCCCTGTTCACGGATAGCAGCAAGCTTTTCCTTGCGCTGGGCAACCAGCTTGTTTTCTTCCTGTTGCAGGTCGTGCTGGTCGAGTTGTTGGTCGCTCATGGTCATCGGTTTCCGTCACGGGTTCGTCACCTCCCCGCACAGGGGGAGGAACTGAAAGGTCTTACAGGCCCTGTTTCAGGCTGGCTTCGAGGTATTCGTCGATATCGCCGTCGAGCACCTTGTCGCAATCGCTGCGTTCGATGTTGGTCCGCAGATCCTTGATCCGCGAAGCATCGAGCACATAGGAGCGGATCTGGTGGCCCCAGCCAATATCCGACTTGGTCTCTTCCAGCGCCTGGGAGGCAGCGTTGCGCTTCTGCACTTCCTGCTCGTACAAGCGCGCACGCAACATCTTCATTGCGGTGTCTTTGTTGGCATGCTGTGAGCGTTCGTTCTGGCACGCCACCACGGTGTTGGTTGGTACGTGGGTGATACGTACCGCCGAGTCGGTGGTGTTTACGTGCTGACCACCGGCACCAGAGGAGCGATAGGTGTCGATGCGCAGGTCAGCCGGGTTGATCTCGATCTCGATGTTGTCATCGATTTCTGGCGAGACGAACACCGCCGAAAACGAGGTGTGGCGACGGTTGCCAGAGTCGAACGGACTCTTGCGCACCAAACGGTGCACGCCGATCTCGGTACGCAGCCAGCCAAAGGCATATTCACCCTTGATGTGCACGGTCGCGCCCTTGATCCCAGCGACTTCGCCGGCAGACAGTTCAACGATCTCGGCGCTGAAGCCACGTTTGTCAGCCCAGCGCAGATACATGCGCAATAGGATGTTGGCCCAGTCCTGCGCCTCGGTGCCGCCGGAGCCGGCCTGAATGTCGAGGTAGGCGTTGTTCATGTCCATGTCGCCGCTGAACATACGGCGGAATTCCAGCTTCTCGAGAATGCCGCGCAGGCGCTCGACTTCGCTGACGATATCGCTCACCGCACCTTCGTCGTTTTCTTCGACGGCCATATCGAGCAGGTCGCGCGAGTCGGCCAGACTGCCAGTAAGATCGTCGATGGTCTCGACGATCTGCGCCAGCATGGCGCGTTCGCGGCCCAGGTTCTGTGCGTATTCGGGGTTGTTCCAGACGTTAGCGTCTTCGAGTTCGCGGTTTACTTCGACCAGACGATCATGCTTGTGATCGTAGTCAAAGATACCCCCGAATAGTCTGGGTGCGCTCGGACAGGTCCTTGATGCTATTAAGGATCGGGTTGATTTCCATGGCTGGCAGCACTCGTAGGTCAAACTTTCGGAAAAGCCGGCGAGTATACCCCACTCGAATCCGCCCTTGCAGCCCGCAATTGGCGCTGGCGCACAGCCATGCAGACCAACGGCGCACTATACTCAAACTCATCTGTACACTGCCTACCCGCCCTCAGGAGCCGTCGTGCCATGACTTCATCGCACAGCCTGCGTAGCCGCTTCGCAATTCTGATCGCCCTGCTGGTCGCCAGCCTGAGCTGGTTGCTCGGCACCCTGATTGGCCATGACGCCAGCCAGCGCATCCGTGAGGAAGTGGGCCGCGACCTCGCTGAAGTCTCCTTCATGATGGTCGATCGCCTAGACCGCGACATGCAGAGCCGCGCCGCCATGCTGCAGGTGATCGGCAAACTGCGCGCCCTGCGCCAGCCAGACGATATTGTTGAAGTACGCGTGTTGCTTGATCGCCTGCAAACCGAGTTCCCGAGCATCGCCTGGATCGGTTTTACCGATACCCAGGGCACGGTGCTGGCCTCGAGCGATGGCGTACTTGAGGGCGCCAGCATCGGCCAGCGCCCCGTATTCCTCGAAGCACAGAAAAACGTATTTATCGGCGATGTGCATGAAGCCGTGCTGCTGGCCAAACTGTTGCCCAACCCAACCGGTGAGGCCATGAAATTCGTTGATATCAGCCTGCCGGTGTTTGCCACAGACGGCAGCCTGGTGGGCGTGTTGGCCTCGCACCTGTCCTGGTCGTGGGCTGACGAAGTGCGCCGGGCCATTCTCGAACCGATCCAGAAACGCCGTAATGTCGAGTTCTTTGTGATCGGCAAGGACCGCACGATCCTCCTGGCGCCCAAAGACATGATCGGCCAACGCCTGCACCTGCCCGCCCTTAACGAAGTGACGCAACGCGATGACCTGTGGGCCGTGCAGGAATGGCCGGACGGCAAGCAGTACCTCACCGGCCTGGCGCTGAGCCAAGGTCACATGGATTACAAAGGGCTGGGCTGGACAGTAATTGCCCGCCAACCGCTGGACGAAGCCTACGCTCCAGCGCGCGAAACCACGCTCTACATTCTGCTTTGGGGCAGCGTCCTGGCGCTGCTGTTTGCGCTATTGGGTTGGCTGATCACCGGCTACTTCACCCGCCCCTTGCGGCAGATCGCCGAGGCAGCGGACCGCCTCAGCGCTGGAGAAATCAGTGTGATACCGGAGCTAAAAAGCACCCGGGAGATCGAAGCACTCAGCAACTCGATCCGCCATTTGGTGGAGAGCCTGACCCACCAGCAAAACGCCCTCGGCGTCATGGAAAATCTCGCCCACCACGACGCCCTCACCGGCCTGCCCAACCGCGTCGCCTTGGAAAGCTACCTGCCACGCGCCCAGCAACGCAGCCAAGCCGGCAGCAATTGCCTGGCGTTGTTCTACCTGGACCTGGATGGTTTCAAACCGATCAACGATCAGTTCGGCCATGCGGCGGGCGACCAACTGCTGCGTGAGGTGGCGGTGCGGCTGCGCAGCTGCCTGCGTGAGGGCGACCTGGTCGCACGTCTGGGCGGCGATGAGTTCCTGATGGTGCTTTCAGTGCCCAGCAGCGAAGCGCTGCCACAGGCACAGCTGGTAGCCGAGCGCACCCTGGCGGCGCTGAGTGCGCCGGTTGATCTGGGCAACAATCAGGTCAAGGTTGGCTGCAGCATCGGTGGCGCGCTTTGGCCGTTGGACAGCAGCAACTTGGCCGAAGCCTTGGAGCTGGCCGACCAGGCGTTGTACCGGGCTAAACATGCTGGCAAGAACTGCGCGGTGTTCCACACGGCCTACAAACACTGAGGCTTATTTAGCCCGCAGACGCAGCAGCTGGTCCGCCATCTCGGCCGCGTGCCGCTCGACCACCAGCGGCACCAGATTGTCGTTGTAACCCACCAGCCGCGAGTAGATAAACTTCCAGCGCGTAAGCGCCCGCTGCAAACGCTGTTGCTGCTCGCCGGTCAACTCAGTGGCTAGAGTGGCGAGTTCGGCATCAACCTGCTTGGCCAGCACATCGATATCCTGATTCAGGTAATGCTGCTGTTGCTCAGGCAGGGTCTCGATATCACCAACATAAGCCCGCGCGGTGTAGCGCGCCGCCAGGTATTGCACCTTGGCCGGCAGGCTCTGCAAACGCAGATCCGCCGCTGACAATGGCTGCGCCAGGCCTTTTAGCAGTTGCTGCTCAAGAGCCTCCAAAGCCGCCACCAACTCGCGCTGGGCCTTGCTGTACTGGAAGTTGAATTCCCACGGCAGGTCCGGCTCGCTGGGGTTATAGGCCAGGGTCTGCTCGACCAGCGCTGTAAAGGCTGCCAATGGCGGCTGCAACTGCTCCATCGCCAAGCGCGCCGAGTCGGTCAGCGGCTGCGCCTGCAAGGTCGCCATACTTTCACGCAACTTGCCCAGGTCAGCCTGCACCTTGGCCGCCAGCTCGGCATGTCCGCCTTCACCACGATGGATAAACAGATCAGTGCTGGCGCGAAACACCTGTACCTGCGCCAGCTGCACTTGAGTCAGCGCCACATCAGGCGCGGAATGCACGATTGCGCTGAAAAGAACCAGCGCCAGACTCAGCAGGCAATTCGTGTAGCTGCGGCGCATCGGGCGTCCATCCATAGCAAGGAAAGGCGCCGATTATAGGCAGGTCGCCGGCTAGCGGCCAGAACCCTGGGCAGATGGCCGCTACGCGCTTTTAGCCCGCCACCAGCTCCTGACGCACCTGAGCTTCAAGCTCGGCCTTTAGCGCCGGATCCAGCTTGAGCTGACGAGCCAGCTCTTCCAGGTAGGCACGCTCCATAAAGTGCTCTTCATCGACCATAAGCACACTGGCGATATACATTTCAGCGGCCATTTCCGGCGTGCTGGCCGCACGGGCGATTTCGGCGGGGTCCAGTGGCTTGTTCAATTCGGCCTGCAGCCAATGCTGCAGCTCGGCGTCGCCGGTGAGTTTGACCAGCTCGCCTTCGATCAACTCCCGCTCGCGGGCGTCGACATGACCATCGGCTTTGGCAGCGCCCACCAGCGCCTTGAGAATGGCCTGGCTGTGAATCTCGGCCTGTGGTGCCGGCAAGCGGTCCAGGGTTTGCGGCTCAGCCTGTGGCGCACTGGCTTGCTGCGCCTGCCAGTTGCTGTAGGCCTTGTAGGCAACCACACCAAGCGCGGCCAGACCACCATAGGTCAGCGCCTTGCCGCCCATTTTGCGCGCACTCTTGTTGCCCAGCAGCATGCCAAGCGCGCCAGCGGCCAACGCGCCACCGCCCGCGCCTTTGAGCAGAGTGCCGAGATCACCGCCCTGGCCACTTTTACCGGCGCCGCCGAGCAAACCGCCCAGAGCGCCGCCAAGGCCACCCGCTGAACCGCCTTTGCCGCCGGCGGATTTCTGTTGCATCAGGTCCTGGCCGGATTTCAACAACTGATCAAGCAAGCCACGGGTAATCATCAAGCGCTCTCCCTAAAAATGGTTGTGCAAGCACACAGACTGATTCTAGAGACGGAGGTTTCTCGCCACCTAACGCCAGAGTGCTTCGAAAGATTGCCAACGGGCGTGAAAGCCAGGAAAACCGGTTATTCGTCGGCTTTCTGCCGGTTACAGGACTGCAAATATGTCAAAGAGTGGTCACCATCACACTCTGCCGATGGTCGATCTATATTTGACGCCGATAGGATGACGGACATAAAACCCGCAACGGCAAAAGGCTATCAAGAGCCGACGCCGGAGACTTCGCGCCATGCCACTACGCGCCAATCGCCCCGCTCACCGCTTACTGCGCAGCCTGCTTGCCAGTTGCTGGCTATTCAGCCCAATGCTGGTGGCCGATGCACCGAGCACTCAGCACAGCGCCCTGGCTACGGCTCTCAGCGATACGCGCCTGGCCAGTTGGCACAACCTGCTCGACAATTCCGCTGGCGACGACGAGCGCGCCCAGCTGGAGCGGGTCAACCACTTCATCAACCGTTCAGTGAGTTTTGTCAGTGACCAGCAAGCCTGGGGAGCAGACGATTACTGGGCCACGCCGGCGCAAACACTCAGCCTGGGCAAAGGTGACTGCGAAGATTTCGCCATCGCCAAATACTTCAGCCTGGTGCGCATGGGCGTACCGAGCGAGAAGCTGCGCCTGACCTTCGTCAAAGCGCTCAAGCAGAACCAGGCGCATATGGTGCTGGCCTATTACCCCAGCGCCAGCGAGCAGCCGCTGATTCTCGACAACCTCGACCCACGCATCCGCCCGGCCAGTGAGCGTGGCGATCTGTTGCCGGTGTATTCCTTTAATAACCACGGCGTGTTTCTGGCCAAGTCGCCGCAGAGTGTCAGCCAGCCACCGCAATTTCTCGCGCGCTGGAATGAGCTAAGCGAGCGGGCGCTGGCCGACGGCTCGGCCGCACCCGCACCGCAGAGCTAGCCAATCAGCGCGGGCTGATATGGGCAATCAGCAGCTGCACACTTTCCTGCCCACGGTACTCATTGACGTCCAGCTTGTAGGCCAGCTCGACCCAGCGCACGGTCGGGTTCGGCCAGATCTCGCGGTCCACACCAAAGGCGATGCCATCGAGCTGTACGCTGCCGCACTCGCTTTTCAGCACTACCTTGAGATGCCGCTCACCGACCACGCGCTGCTGTACCAGCTGGAACACGCCATGAAACAGCGGCTCGGGGAAATGCTGGCCCCAGGGCCCGGCATTGCGCAGCTCTTTGGCAAGCGGCAGGTGAAATTCCTCGATGGACAAGGCGCCATCGGACAGCAAACGACCGGTCAGGTCGTCCTCGCACAGCTGGCGACGCACTTCGGCGTCGAAGGCGGCGGCAAAAGCGCCGAAATTCGCCTGCGGCAGTGACAACCCGGCGGCCATGGCATGCCCACCGAACTTGCTGATCAGCTGCGGGTGTTTGGCTGCCACCGCGTCCAGAGCATCGCGGATATGAAAACCCGGCACTGAACGCGCCGAACCTTTCAGTACGCCATCACCGGCATCAGCAAAGGCGATGGTCGGACGGTGATAACGCTCTTTCATCCGCGAGGCGAGGATACCGATCACCCCCTGGTGCCAGTCCGCCTCGAACAGGCACAGACCAAAGGGCATATCTTCCAGCGGCAGGTCCTTGAGCTGGGCCAAAGCCTCACGCTGCATGCCCTGCTCGATGGCTTTGCGGTCCTGATTGAGCTGATCCAGCTGCACGGCCATATCGCGGGCCAGGGCTTCGTCCTCACAGAGCAGACATTCGATGCCCAACGCCATGTCGTCCAAACGACCGGCCGCATTCAGCCGTGGGCCGAGGATAAAACCCAGGTCGGTGGAGGTGATGCGCCGATGATCGCGCCCCGCCACTTCGAGAATCGCGCGCAAGCCCGGCCGTGTTCGGCCGGCACGAATACGCGCCAGGCCCTGATACACCAAGATGCGGTTATTGGCATCCAGCGGCACCACGTCGGCGACGCTACCAAGGGCCACCAGATCAAGCAGCTCGCCCAGGTTCGGCTCTGGACGCTGAGCACTGAACCAACCTGTGTCTCGCAGCCGCGCACGCAACGCCAGCAGCACATAGAACATCACCCCAACCCCAGCCAGTGCCTTGCTGGGGAACTCACAGCCTGGCTGATTGGGATTGACGATGGCGTCCGCCGCTGGCAACTCGGCACCGGGCAAATGGTGATCGGTAACCAGCACAGTCAGCCCCGCGGCCTTAGCTGCGGCCACGCCTTCGACGCTGGAAATACCGTTATCCACGGTAATCAGCAATTGCGGCTCGCGCTCCAGCGCCACCGCGACGATTTCCGGCGTAAGTCCGTAGCCGTACTCAAAGCGATTGGGCACCAGGTAATCGACATGCGCTGCGCCGAGCATGCGCAAACCAAGCATCCCCAACGTGCTGGCGGTGGCACCATCGGCATCGAAGTCGCCGACGATTAGCATGCGCTGGCCTTGCTGCAGCCCAAGCACCAGCAAATCGACTGCCGTGTCCATGCCTTTAAGCTGCTGGTAGGGAATCAACCGCGCCAGGCCTTTATCCAACTCAGCAGCGGATTGCACGCCGCGAGCAGCATAAAGACGGGTCAACAACGGCGGCAGAGCGCCCAAATCAGGCAGGGTTGCGGGCAGCGGGCGGGATTCGATACGCATGGTTATTCTTTGTCATGTAGGGCGGGTGCAACCCGCCGAAATCAAAACGGGGCGGGTGCTGCCCGCACTACGACTAGCTGTACATGAGCACTACTCGCTTCGCTCGCCCTTCGGGCCGCGCTAAAGCGCGTTAGCCGCAAGCGGCTTGCCGAGCCTGTTTTTAACGCAGCAGGGCCAACGCGCAGCAGATCGCAAATAGGTTCTTAGCGCTCGCCAGCCAACCACTCGATCGGCAGCTCATGCTGGCCACGCTCATCGGTGACGAACAGCTCACCG
This sequence comes from Pseudomonas peli, assembly GCF_900099645.1. Lineage (GTDB taxonomy): Bacteria > Pseudomonadota > Gammaproteobacteria > Pseudomonadales > Pseudomonadaceae > Aquipseudomonas > Aquipseudomonas peli. The sequence goes on from NZ_FMTL01000001.1 coordinate 583,551, forward strand.
TCGCTGATCATCACGCTCCAGTTCAGCGAGCGCGGCATATCCAGCGCCAGCTTGGCCAAGGCTTCCTGGTCGAGGGCGACGACGTTGATATTTTTCAGGCTGCGCACCGGATCGAGCGCCTTGGTCTGCCAAACGCGCAGGTTGCCGTAGGCCACCAGGCTGAATTTTTCGGTACGCCGCGAGCACCAGATGATGCGGTCGCTGTCTGGCTGGCCGACTTCGATCCAGTGCAGCACACGGTCATCCAGGCTCTTTTCCCACAACGCCGGCTCATCCACATCCGACAGGCCGCGACCGAACGCCAGCTGCTCGTGATAGAACAGGCAATAGGCCACGAGCCGCGCTGCCAGGCGTTCTTCGGTTTCCGAAGGGTGCTTGGCAACGGTGAAACGCAGGTTTTCATAGACACTGCGGTCCATGTCGGTGAGGTTCAGCTCGATTTTGTAAGTGGTAGACGGCAGGGCCATGGACGGGGCTTCTTGACTGGTCGAATAAGCCGGCAAGTCTACCGCAAAGGCAGCCCTGCAACGAACCCGAGCGCTCGGTGGAGCAGAGCCCTATTCAACCGCCCTGCTGTCGCCGCCGCGGGGCATAGCGCCAGGCCGCGTAGAGCGCACCGCACAGAGCGCCCGCCAGATGATATTCGAAGGAAATACCCTGCTGCGGCAACAGACCGAATACCCAGCCACCATTCAACAGCAGCACCAGGACCGCCAGCAGAAGATCCAGCCAACTACTGCGAAACCAGGCACGCGCCAGCAATAACGACCAAAGCCCGAACAGCCAGCCACTGGCTCCGACATGGATACCCTCGCGGCCGAACACCCAGACCAACAAGCCACTGCCGAGCAGTATCACCACACTTGCCTTGATAAAGTCGCGCCGCGATTCAAGTAGCGCCAGCAGACCAAGCACCAGCAGCCCGCTGAGATTGCTCAACAGATGCGCCCAGCCGCCATGCAACCAGGGCGCGAAGATAATGCCCGGCAAGGATTCGACCCGCCGCGGTATCACCCCCCAGATATTCAGGCTGTAACCGCTCAGGCTGTTACCCACCTGCAAAAGCAGCATCAGCAAGGCGATACCCAGCAGCAACTGCAGACGCACCAGCAACCAGGTTTTCATGGACGCTCACCACTCATACAACCCAGCTGCGGCGGGGTGAAGAGGTGCTTATGCAGGCAGGGTTCGACAGTCATCATCGTGTTTATCGCACTTATCAGGGTGGTGAGCCGTTATGCCGGATATCCGCAGGGCTTGCCAGAGGGGAAATTGCGCCGGATTGACCACTGCGACTGGCACCCTTCCAGCAATAGCCTGGAGCGATAGCCCAACTGCGCACAATGCAATAGGCTTAGCCGCGCCCCACAGCCCAGGAGACAGCATGTCCTTGCCCAACAAACCCCTCGCCGGCCTGAAAGTGATTGAGCTCGGCACCCTGATCGCCGGGCCTTTTGCGTCGCGCATCTGCGCCGAGTTTGGTGCCGAGGTGATTAAGGTGGAATCACCCGATGGCGGTGACCCGTTGCGCAAGTGGCGCAAGCTGTACGAGGGCACGTCGCTGTGGTGGTTTGTGCAGGCGCGCAACAAGCAGTCAATCACCCTCAACCTCAAACACGAGGCCGGACGTGAGGTACTGAAGAAGCTGCTTTGTGAAGCGGATATTCTGATTGAGAACTTTCGCCCCGGCGTGCTGGAGAAACTGGGCCTGGGCTGGAACGTGCTGCATGCACTGAACCCGAAGCTGGTGATGGTGCGCTTGTCCGGCTTCGGTCAAACCGGGCCCATGAAAGATCAACCGGGTTTCGGCGCAGTAGGTGAGTCCATGGGCGGGCTGCGCTACATCACCGGTTTCGAGGACCGCCCGCCAGTGCGCACTGGCATCAGCATTGGTGACTCAATTGCTGCACTGTGGGGCGTGATCGGCGCATTGATGGCGCTGCGACACCGCGAAGTGAACGGTGGCAGCGGCCAGGTGGTGGACGTGGCGCTGTATGAGGCGATCTTCGCCATGATGGAGTCCATGGTGCCGGAGTTCGATGTGTTCGGTTTTATCCGCGAGCGCACCGGCAACATCATGCCCGGCATCACGCCCTCCTCCATCCATACCAGCAGCGACGGCAAACATATTCAGATAGGCGCCAACGGCGATGCGATCTTCAAGCGCTTTATGCAGGCCATCGGCCGCCAGGACCTGGCAGACGACGTAACGCTGGCCAGCAATGACGGCCGCGATGCGCGACGCGACGAGATTTATGGCGTGATCGACCGCTGGGTCGGCTCGCTGCCGCTTGAGCAGGTGCTGACCACGCTGAACCAAGCCGAAGTGCCGGCCAGCCGCATTTTCAGCGCTGAGGACATGTTCCACGACCCGCAGTTTCTCGCCCGAGAAATGCTCCTGTCAGCCAAGCTGCCAGACGGCAAAGCCTTCAAAATGCCCGGCATCGTACCCAAACTGAGCGACACACCAGGCGAGGTGAACTGGGTCGGCCCGGAACTGGGCGAGCACAATGAACAGGTGCTGAGTCGGTTAGGTTACAGCGGGGAGCTGATTGCGGGTTTACGCCGCGACGGTGTCATCTAATCAGCCATTTCATGAGCACGCAGTTAGAGATGAATGCCATACCTGGCATAGATCGCGTCAATTACACCGCGCCGCTTGAGCGTCAGAATGGCCGCATCAAGCTTATCCAGCCAGTCTTCATGACGCGGCTGAACACGCATGCTGATATCAAAAGAACTCATCACATCGCCAATCTCGAGATCCCGGTACTCAGGGATCTTTGCCAGGCTGTATTGCGCAATCGCCTTATTGACCACAATTTGATCGAAGCGCGATTTGGCCAGCATCTCCAGCAATTGCGCTTCATTCAGTGCATTGCGCCGATCCAGCAGCCCCTCATCAATCAACGTTCGCAGGTCTGGGTAGGCATAGCCACGCACTAACCCAACTGACTTACCGCGCAAATCCTCAGGCCGCGCCACCGGGAAGGCCTTGCCTGGGGCAAATACTATGACATCGACCACTTTGCCAAACGGTACCGAAAATACCCCAGGCGTCGACTGCCCCTGCACCCACCCCGGATAAACACCCGGCTCAATATCCAGTTGCCCGCCATTAAACAACAGGCCAAGGCGCGGATAGGGGTAGTACTGCACGTTGAAGGTATCGCCCGTCAGCTTGCCCAACTCATCGAAAATATCCTGATAGATGCCGGTCTTATCCTGCTCGATCATCATCGGCGGGTAGTTATAAAAACCAACATCAAAACTGGCGGCATGGACACCAGCCAGAGGAGAGAAACCGCACAGCAGCACAACCGCCTTGATCAACCCCTTCACCCGACTACCTCTGCTGTACTGCACACTGCGGCTAAAACAAACCAAACCACCAGGCCACTGCAGCACCCAGCACGAACAAACCCAACAGCCAGAAGATACCGGCATGCCCGCCCAACTACACCACCGATACACCTGCCATCTGTCGATCCGTTCCGCAGCCCTCGACTAAATCCTTGGCCTCTTTCAAGCCCAGCCCCCTGAGTTCGCGCAGCAGTTTGATCGCCTCGATCTTCTGCCCACGCTCAAGCGCGGCCAGCACCTGCGCGGGTAAATCCTGATCAGACTCAGCCATCGCAGCCCCCTCTCCGGTAAGTAGCCAGAGCATAGCCACAAAAAAAGCCGGCCCCTTGCGGGTACCGGCTTTATTGACCAGCGCCGGGCTTACAGCGGCTTGCCGCGATTACCGTGCTGGGCCACAAAGCCCTGTACGGTTTTCAGGTCATTGGCCAGTACCGTGCAGCGCTCTTCACGCTCGAACAGATCCGCCAGGTGCGCCGGCAAGGCAGGCGCCTGACCGACACCTGCCTTCTCAACGGCTTCCGGGAATTTCACCGGGTGCGCGGTACCGAGGATGACCATCGGCGTTGCCAGGCTGCGACGGCACTCACGTGCAGCACGCACGCCAATCGCCGTGTGCGGATCAAGCAACTCGCCACACTCGTTAAACACCTCGGTGATGGTTTCGCAGGTCTGCGCATCATCCACCGCGAGGGAGTCGAACAGCTTGCGTGCTTCGGTCCAGCGATCCTGATCAACACTGAAACCGCCGCCCTGTTTGAAGTTGGCCATCAGCTCGGCGATTGCCGCACCGTTACGGCCGTGCAGGTCAAACAACAGACGCTCGAAGTTCGACGACACCATGATATCCATGGACGGCGACAGAGTCGGATGCAGGGTGTCCTTCACATACTGATTGCCGCTCATAAAGCGGTGCAGGATGTCGTTACGGTTAGTCGCGACGATCAGCTGGCTGATCGGCAGGCCCATGTTGCGCGCCAGGTAGCCGGCGAAGATGTCACCGAAGTTACCAGTCGGTACCGAGAACGCGATGGAGCGCGCCGGACCACCAAGCTGCAGGGCTGCGTGGAAGTAGTAAACGATCTGGGCCATGATCCGCGCCCAGTTGATCGAGTTCACTGCGACCAGACGGGTGCCCTTGAGGAAGCCCTGATCAGCGAAGCTGTCCTTAACCATTTCCTGGCAGTCATCGAAGTTGCCTTCGATGGCGATGTTATGGATGTTGTCGCCGAGGATGGTGGTCATCTGCCGGCGCTGCACCTCGGACACACGGTTGTACGGGTGCATGATGAAGATGTCGACGTTATCGCAGGCCTTGCAGCCTTCGATGGCCGCCGAACCGGTATCACCGGAAGTGGCGCCCACGATCACTACGCGCTCATTGCGCTTGGCCAGCACGTAATCGAGCAGACGACCGAGCAGCTGCAGGGCGAAATCCTTGAACGCTAGGGTGGGGCCGTGAAACAACTCCAGCACCCACTCGTTACCGTTCAGCTGACGCAGCGGCGCGACAGCGCCATGGGCAAACCCGCCGTAGGTTTCTTCAAGGATCTTTTTAAAGTCGGCATCCGGAATGCTGCCAGTGACGAACGGGCGCATAACCCTGAAGGCCAGCTCGTGGTACGGCAGGCCGGCCCAGGAGGCGATTTCTTCCTGGGTGAAACGCGGCAGATTTTCCGGTACATACAGGCCGCCATCGCTGGCCAGGCCGGCGAGCAGCACATCTTCGAAATTCAGGGCCGGTGCCTGGCCACGGGTACTGATATAGCGCATAGGGGCAAACCTTCGGTTAAATCTTCGAGAGCCACCGCAGCCCGGCTGCGGCGGCCAAAAGCGGATTAGTTCAGCTGCTCGACGCGGATACGCACAACGCTGCCGACCACATCAGTCAAGGCTTCAAGGGCGCTGATCGCCTCATTGATTTGTGCCTCTAGCACGCGATGGGTGACCAGGATCATCGGCACCAGACCGTCCTGCTCCTCGACTTCCTTCTGCATGATCGACTCGATATTGATCCCGCGTGCCGACAGGATGCTCGCGACCTGGGCCAGCACACCCGGATGATCCTTGGCCTGAATGCGCAGGTAATAAGCGCTCTCGCAAGCCTCAATCGGCAGTATCGGGTGATCGGACAGCGAGTCGGGCTGGAAGGCCAAGTGCGGCACGCGGTTGGTTGGATCGGCTGTCAGCGCACGGACTACGTCAACCAGATCAGCGATAACCGAAGACGCAGTCGGTTCCATACCAGCACCAGCGCCGTAGAACAGTGTGCTGCCGGCGGCATCACCATTGACCATTACGGCATTCATCACGCCATTGACGTTGGCGATCAGGCGATCCGCCGGAATCAGCGTCGGGTGTACGCGCAACTCGATACCAGCGTCGGTACGACGGGCAACGCCGAGGTGCTTGATGCGATAGCCCAGCGCTTCGGCGTAGTTCACGTCAGCGGTGGTCAGCTTGGTGATGCCTTCGGTGTAGGCCTTGTCGAACTGCAGCGGGATACCAAAGGCGATGGAAGCCAGGATGGTCAGCTTGTGTGCAGCATCGATGCCTTCAACGTCGAAGGTCGGATCAGCTTCGGCATACCCCAGCGCTTGCGCCTCAGCCAGCACGTCGTCAAAGGTGCGACCCTTCTCGCGCATTTCGCTGAGGATAAAGTTGCCAGTACCGTTGATGATGCCGGCCAGCCAGTTGATACGGTTGGCTGCCAGGCCTTCGCGAATAGCCTTGATCACCGGGATACCGCCCGCAACAGCAGCTTCAAAAGCGACAATCACACCCTTTTCACGCGCTTTGGCAAAGATTTCATTGCCGTGCACAGCGATCAGCGCCTTGTTGGCGGTAACCACGTGCTTGCCGTTTTCGATGGCTTTGAGCACCAGGTCCTTGGCCAAGGTGTAACCGCCGATCAGCTCGATAACGATATCGATCTCAGGGTTGTTCACCAGCTCAAACACATCGTTGGTGATGCTAATACCGGTCGTGTCGTACTGCGGCTTGGGCGAGCGAATAGCAATTTGGGCAACTTCAATACCGCGCCCTGCGCGCCGGGTAATTTCCTCGGCATTTCGCTTGAGTACATTCAACGTACCGCCACCGACGGTACCCAGCCCACAGATGCCTACTTTCACCGGTTTCACACTGAACTCCCCATCTGCACTGCGTAAAACGGCCGGAGCAAGCCCCGGCCGTAGAAAAGAGCCGCACCATACGAAGCGGCTGTTTATTAGTCAATCAGGCGCATGCCTCAGATCATTTGGATTCCAGGGCAATTTTCGCCAGCTGCGGAGCTGGTTGATAGCCCGGAATGATCTTGCCATTGGCCAGAACGATGGCGGGTGTGCCGCTGACCCCGATCATTTGCCCAAGGGCATACTGCTTGGCAACCGGGCTGTCGCACTGAGCATCCGCAACGCCCTGACGGCTCTTCGCACGGTTCATAGCCTCTTGCTGGTCCTTAGCGCACCAGACATTGGACAATTCTTTTGCCGCTTCACTTTCCAAGCCTTGGCGCGGGAAGGCCAGGTAGCGCACTTCAACGCCCAAACGATTGAGCTCAGGCACTTCACTGTGCAGCTTTTGGCAATAGCCGCAATCGGTGTCGGTAAATACGGTTATATGGGTTTTCGGTTGTTTAGGCGCAAACACCACCATTTCCGAAGCAGGGATGGAATCCAGCAGTTTGACCACGCCCTTGCTCTCAGCGGCTTCGGTCAAGTTGACCGGCTTACCGTCCTTAACCTGAAACAGGTAACCCTGCAGCAGAAACTGGCCGTCGGCGCTGGTGTACAGCTGCCGGCCACCGGCCAGCTCGACCTGATAAACGCCGGGCATCGGACTTTCGGCAATTGCCTCAATCGGCAGAGCCGGATCGATAGCTTTGAGGCTGTTGCGAATGGCCTGATCGGCATCGGCGGCAACGCCCACGTTGCTGGCCAGACCCAAGGCCAATGCAACAACAATGCGGTTAAAACGCATACAAACTCCCGGCAGAAGACGACCTAACAATGGATGGACGCAGCCTACCATAGAAGCCCACAGAGGCCGACCATCGCAGGCCGGACGGCGTTCTCAGCCTCGCGGGTGGTGCTGCGCATGCAACTCCTGCAGCCGCGCGCGGGCAACATGGGTGTAGATCTGCGTGGTCGACAGATCGCTGTGCCCCAGCAACATCTGCACCACCCGCAAATCAGCGCCGTGGTTGAGCAGGTGCGTGGCAAAGGCATGGCGCAGCGTATGGGGCGACAGGCTTTTACTGATCCCTGCCACTTTGGCCTGGTGTTTGATGCGGTACCAGAAGGTCTGGCGGGTCATCTGCTCGCCGCGCAGACTGGGAAACAGCACATCGCTGGGTTTGCCATCCAGCAGAAACGGTCGCGCCTCTTTGCTGTAACGCTCGATCCAGGCAATCGCCTCCTCACCCAGCGGCACCAGGCGCTCCTTGCTGCCCTTACCAAACACCCGCAACACGCCCTGACGCAGATTGACCTGTTCCAACGTCAAGCCAATCAACTCGCTCACGCGCAAGCCACAGGCATAGAGCACCTCAAGCATCGCGCGGTCGCGCAAACCAATCGGATCATCCAACTCAGGAGCGGCCAACAGAGCCTCGACATCGGCCTCGGACAACGACTTCGGCAAGGGCCGCCCCAGTTGCGGCAACTCTACCTGCAGGGTCGGATCACGGCTGATTAACTGCTCACGCAGGAGAAACCGGTAAAAACCACGTAAACCCGAGAGCAAGCGCGCGGTAGAGCGCGCCTTGTAGCCCTCATTCAGGCGCCAGGCCAGGTGATCGAGAATCAGCTCACGTCCCGCGTCAGCCAGCTGCACATCACGCGCCTGCAACCAGCCATTGAACAGCGCCAAATCGCTGCGATAGGCGGCGCGTGTATGGACAGACAAGCCCTTCTCGAGCCAGAGCGACTCAAGAAAACGGTCAATCAACGGGTGATCAATAGCAGGCATCAAAAAACCTCAAACGATATCCCCCTAGTGTCCACGAGCGCAGCGCCATGGGCCAGCGTTAAGCACACGCACACAAGACCGCACCGGAAGGTAGATAGAGAACCGACCAGCGGTGGCGAGACCAATGAAAAAAGCCGTCGTCACCCTATCTTTGGGAGGGTGACAGATGCCCATTTGCAGACCATGATTGCATCACGCCACTACAGCACAATGGTGCCAACGCATGTCCAGCCAACAGAACTCACGCCTTGGTCAGGTTCTGATCAACAAAGGACTGATTAACCGCGGCCAGCTGGATGCGGCCATTCAACTGCAACTCACCAACCATAAACGCCTGGGCGAAACGCTGATCGAGCAAGGCTGGCTAAGCGAACGCCAGCTGAAAAAGGCCCTCAGCAAACAGAACAACCTGCGCCTGGCCGCCACTCTGGTCGCCGCCCTGCTCAGCCCGTTCCAGATTGCCAGCGCCGATGCACCACGCAACCTGCCCAGCGCCATCAGCCAGGAAGAAACCCCGCGCGGCCTGCGCCCGCTGAGCGATATGGAAATGAGCAATGTCAGCGCCCAGGGGCTGGACGACGTGCTGCAAGGCCTGTTTCTACAAGCCGGTAGCGGTGACGGCTTGGGCACCGTTGGCCAGTTAAGCAAACTGGTGATGCCGGTACTGAGCAGCCTTGAGGCGGAAACCTCGATGAAGGATGTGCAGTACGACACCAGCAAACTGACCTCTGCGATCAATTCCGATGGCTCAGTCAATGTGCGCCTGCCGAGCTCGATTGGTGAGCTGCGCTTCGACAACATCCGCGTTGCCGGCGCCTCACCAGGACAAAGCTTCGGCAGCCTGAGCTTGCACGATATCGACCTGTCGCAGGCCTCACTGCGAATCAGCCTGCACAAATAGAACTGACAGCCGACACCAGCCTTCAGACTGGCAACACAGGCACCGGCTTCTTCTGCCCGTCAATCGCGACAAAGCTAAACACGCCGCTGATTGCCCGCTCGCGGGCATCGCTGCACATGCTTTCGACAAACACCTCGACCTCGACTTTAAGGCTGGTATTGCCGACCTTGATCACTCGCCCAATCAGCTCGACGATCGAGCCGGCGGGAATCGCGTGCTTGAAGTCGATGCGATCAGACGACACCGTCACTAAGGGCAAGCGACAAAAGCGCGTGGCGGCGATAAACGACACTTCATCCATCCAGGCCAGCGCCGTACCGCCAAACAGCGTGTTGTGATGGTTGGTGGTCGGCGGGAATACCGCCTTGGTCACACGGGTTTCCGATAGCTCGATGCGCCGCAGGATTTCTTGCTCTCTCGGGGTCATACCACTACTGCCTGAATCAATCGGATGTGGCTGCCACTGTGCTGCGGGAGGTTCTTATGATTATTTTCACGCTGCCAAATGGGCAGAGCTAAGGCGGGTAAAAACTTACCAGTCACCGGCCCAGAAACGAAAAAAGCAGCCCGAAGGCTGCTTTTTTTACAAGGAAGCTGAGACTTAGCCCAGTTTTTCCTTGATGCGTGCTGCTTTACCCGACAGGTCACGCAGGTAGTAAAGCTTGGCTTTACGCACGTCACCGCGACGCTTAACAGCCAGGCTATCAACCAGCGGGCTGTAAGTCTGGAAAGTACGCTCTACACCAACACCGTTGGAGATCTTACGAACAGTGAAAGCACTGTTCAGACCACGGTTACGCTTGGCAATAACAACGCCTTCAAACGCCTGCAGACGCTGACGGTCACCTTCTTTCACTTTAACCTGGACAACAATGGTGTCACCTGGTGCAAAAGTTGGGATCTCTTTGCCCATCTGCTCAGCTTCAAGTTGCTGAATAATCTTGTTGGTCATGCTGCGCTCCTAAGACAGGCCTCGGCCGGTCATCGATACATTAACTATCGTCCCGCTGGCGGACGTATTCCTCCAGCAGCTTTTTCTCTTCTCCAGAAAGCGAGCGGCTTTCCAGAAGATCGGCGCGTCGTTCGTAGGTCCGACCAAGGGACTGCTGCAAACGCCAGCGCCGGATGTGTTCGTGGTTGCCACTAAGCAACACGTCAGGAACACGTTTATCCGCATACACCTCCGGGCGGGTGTAGTGCGGGCAGTCGAGTAAGCCATCCGTAAAGGAGTCTTCTTCGGCCGAATTTGCATGACCCAATGCACCAGGCAAAAGGCGCGTTACCGCATCGATCAGCACCATGGCCGGCAGCTCACCGCCAGACAGGACGTAGTCCCCAATCGACCATTCTTCATCGACATGCGCCTCAATAAAGCGCTCATCAATGCCTTCGTAGCGGCCGGCAATCAGGATCAATGCATCCTCATTAGCCAGTTCGCGTACTGCTGACTGCGTCAGCTGGCGACCTTGCGGCGATAGGTAAATCACCTTGGCCGCACCACCTGCAGCGCGCTTCGCCTCAAGCAAAGCATCTTCAAGCGGCTTGATCTTCATCACCATGCCTGGGCCACCACCAAAAGGCCGATCATCCACGGTGTGGTGACGGTCTGTGGTATAGCTACGCGGATTCCAGCAGGTCAATTGCAACAAACCCTGCTTCACCGCTCGGCTGGTAATGCCGTATTCACTGATTGCGGCAAACATTTCCGGGAACAGCGTAATGACTTCAACGCGCAGATTTGGCATCAGGCTTAGAAGTCCGCATCCCAGTCGACCCGCATTTCGCCAGCACTTAGGTCAATCGACAGCACGCATTGCTCAATGTAGGGCAACAGGCGCTCACGACCATCCAGGCTGTCGGTGCAGGGTTTGACCACCATCACATCATTGGCACCCGTCTCAAACAGATGATCGATCTTGCCGAGCAATTGCCCTGCTTGATCAATAACCTTAAGACCTTCCAGCTGGTACCAGTAGTAATCACCGTCGGCCAAATCAGGGAACAGGCTGCGCGGAACACAGATCTCATAACCCGCGAGAAGACGTGCTTCATCACGGTCATCGAGACCCTTAAGCTTCGCGACCAGGAATTTATCACTCCCGCGTCCACTGACCAGCTCTACCTGTTTGACACTGCCATCGCGCCTAAGCGTCCAGGTCTTGTACTCCAACAGGTTTGCAACAGGATCAGTAAAGGAATACACCTTCACTTCACCGCGAACGCCATGTACGGAGTAGATCTTGCCGATAACGATCAAGTCATCGGTAGAAGCAGGCGTCGCGTTCATATTGCTTAGGCCGCAGCCTTAGCAGCATCCTTCAACAGCTGAGCAACACGATCAGACGGCTGTGCGCCGACGCTCAGCCAATGAGCCAGGCGATCTTGTTTAACGGACAGACGAACTTCCTGACCGCGAGCGATCGGGTTGAAGAAACCGATTTCTTCTTTGTGCGAACCGTCGCGTGGGTTACGGCTGTCGGTCACGTTGATTTTGTAGAACGGGCGCTTTTTGGAGCCGCCAAGGGCAAGACGAATCGTTAGCATGTGAACATAGTTCCTGTAGTCGGTGCTGCAAATCTAAATGCACAGCGGGCATAGGTACCCGAAAGGCCGCATATTCTAAGGAATATCCGGATTTTTGCAAATGGCTTTTTCAGGCGCATGAGGCCGTGCAAGCAAGATTTACCAGAGGGCCGCTATCCAAACCGGCCAATCAGCTCCCGCGAAAGGCGGGTTTACTGTGAACACCCGCCAACTCAGCGGGGTTTGCGCCGACATCACTGCCGCCGCGGATTCCTTACATTTTTGGCAGACCGCCCGGCATCATCCCGCCCATACCACGCATCATCTTGGCCATACCGCCCTTGGCAGTGAATTTCTTCATCATCTTCTGCATCTGCTTGTGCTGTTTGATCAGACGACCAATATCCTGCACCTGGGTACCGGACCCCATGGCGATGCGGCGCTTGCGCGAGCCGCTGATGATTTCCGGATCGCGACGCTCCTGAGGGGTCATCGAGTTGATGATCGCCTCCATCTGTTTGAACTGCTTCTCGGCAGCGCCTTGGGCGTTGCCCATCTGGGCCAGATTGACGCCGCCCATCTGTGGCAGCTTGTCCATCAAGCCGCCGAGACCACCCATATTTTTCATTTGCTGCAGCTGATCGCGGAAGTCTTCGAGGTCGAAGCCCTTGCCCTTCTTCAGCTTCTTGGTGAGTTTCTCGGCCTTCTCGCGATCCAGGGTCTGCTCGGCCTGCTCGATCAGGCTGAGTACGTCGCCCATACCGAGAATGCGCGAAGCAATCCGATCCGGATGGAAGGGTTCCAGCGCCTCGGTCTTCTCACCCATACCGATAAACTTGATCGGCTTGCCGGTAATCGCCCGCACCGACAACGCCGCACCGCCGCGCGCATCACCGTCGACCTTGGTCAGCACCACACCGGTCAGTGGCAGCGCATCATTAAAGGCTTTGGCGGTGTTGGCGGCGTCCTGACCGGTCATGGCATCGACCACGAACAGAGTCTCGACCGGCTTGATCGCCGCATGCAGTGCCTGGATCTCCGCCATCATCTCGGCATCGATGGCCAGACGACCGGCGGTATCGACGATCACTACATCAATAAACTTGAGTTTGGCTTCCTTGATCGCCGCTTCAGCGATATCCACCGGCTTCTGGCTGAGATCGGAGGGGAAGAAGGTCACACCAATATCAGTGGCCAGGGTTTCCAGCTGCTTGATCGCCGCCGGACGGTAAACGTCGGCAGACACCACCATCACGGTCTTTTTCTTGCGCTCTTTAAGGAAGCGCGCCAGCTTACCGACGGTGGTGGTCTTACCCGCACCCTGCAGACCTGCCATCAGCACCACGGCTGGCGGTACGGCATTCAACGCCAAGTCTTCGTTGGCCGCGCCCATCAGCTCTTCCAGCTCGGCACGGACAATCTTCACGAACGCCTGGCCTGGGGTCAGACTCTTCGAGACTTCGGTGCCGACCGCGCGATCTTTGACCTTATTAACGAAGTCCTTGACTACCGGCAAGGCAACGTCAGCCTCGAGCAAGGCCATGCGCACTTCACGCAAGGTGTCCTTGATGTTGTCTTCGCTCAGTTTGGCTTTGCCAGTGACATTTCGCAGGGTCTGCGAAAGGCGGTCAGTCAGATTTTCGAACATGCGCGTTCCTTTCAGGCTCAGCCGAGCCGAGGGTGGGCTTGCAACAGGTAGCAGATTATAGCGAAGACTACGAGGCACCGACACCGCCAGACGCTTTCGTGGCATACGGGTTGTATGCCACACTGGCCGCCTTTCGGGTTTGCCTAACAAGGATTTATGCACCCTCTGCTACCCAGCCTCGCCGCTGCCTGCCTCTATGCCGGAGCCGCACTCTATCAAGGCCTGCGCCTGCAACAGCGCAGCACATCCAACAAGCGCCTGCTGGTTGCACTCGGCACACTGGCATTGCTACTGCACGGCAGCAGCCTGTTTCTGCAAATGTTCGATGCCAGTGGTCTGTCGCTTGACTTCTTCAAGGCCGCCAGCCTGATTGCCGCAGCCGTTATTCTGCTAACGCTGCTGGCCTGCATGCGAATCCCGGTGGAAAACCTGCTATTGCTGCTATTTCCCCTGGGCTTTGTCACGGTGCTGCTCGCGCAATTTATGCCCAGCGGCACCACCCAGGCCATTGATGAAGCACCCGGCATCCTGGCGCACATCCTGCTGTCGATCACCGCCTACGGCATGCTGACTATTGCTGTATTCCAGTCGCTGCTGCTGCTATTGCAGGACCATCAGCTCAAGCACAAGCACCCGTCCGGGCTGATCAAAAACTTCCCGCCCCTACAGACCATGGAAAGCCTGTTGTTCGGCTTTCTCTGGGCCGGCTGGGGATTGCTGTCACTTTCTCTACTGTCTGGCGCGCTGTTTATCAGCGACCTGTTTGCCCAGCACCTTGCGCATAAAACTATCCTGTCGTGCTTTGCCTGGGTGGTGTTTGCCGTGCTGTTGTGGGGCCGCCATCAACTCGGCTGGCGCGGCCACAAAGCCATTCGCTGGACCCTGGCGGGCTTCTGCCTGCTGATGCTGGCCTACTTCGGCAGCAAACTGGTTCGCGAATTCATCCTGCACATCTAGCCCCAAGGGCCCTCACAAGTGGACGATCTACACCCCAGTTTCCTCATCGGCTTACTGGTTTTTCTGTTGGCTTGCTCAGCGTTCTTCTCCAGCTCAGAAACCGGCATCCTCAGCCTTAATCGCTATCGCTTGCGCCACCTGGCCAAGGAAGGCCACCGTGGCGCGAAACGGGTCAGCACTCTGCTCAGCCGCCCAGACCGCCTGCTTGGCACCATTCTGATCGGTAACAACTTCGTCAACATTCTCGCGTCCTCCATCGCCACCGTGCTGGCCCTGCAACTCTGGGGCGAGGCCGGGATAGCCATTGCCACTATCGGGCTAACGCTGGTGCTGCTGATTTTCGGTGAAATCACCCCAAAAACTCTGGCCGCACTACGCCCGGAAGCGGTGGCCTATCCGTTCAGCCTGCCTCTATTAGTACTACTCAAGCTGTTCTATCCATTGGTTATCCTGCTCGGCTGGATCAGTAACGGCCTGCTGCGGCTGCTCGGAATCGACCCCGCCAGCAAGACCAACGACAGCCTGACCACCGAGGAACTGCGCAGCGTGGTACGCGAGTCCGGCGCCGGCATGCCGAAAAATCGCCAGAACATGCTGCTCGGCATCCTCGATCTTGAACGGGTGACGGTGGATGACATCATGATTCCGCGCAACGAAGTCACCGGCATCAACCTCGATGACGACCTCGAAAGCATCATCAGCCTGCTGACCAACACCACTCACACGCGCCTGCCGGTATTTCGTACCGATATCAATCAGATCGAAGGCATCGTGCATATGCGCCAGATTGCCCGGCTGCTGACGCACAACGAGCTGAGTAAAGAGGCGCTACTGGCGGCCTGCAACGAGCCCTACTTCGTACCCGAAGGCACGCCGCTGTCGACCCAACTGATCAATTTTCAGAAGCAGAAACGCCGAATCGGCATCGTTGTTGATGAATATGGCGATGTGATCGGCATCGTTACCCTGGAAGACATCCTCGAAGAAATCGTCGGCGACTTCAGCAAAAAAGACACCCTGTGCAGCCCGGATATTCATCCTCAGGACGATGGCACCCAAGTAATCGATGGCGCCGCCTATATCCGAGAAATCAATAAAGCGCTGGACTGGCACTTACCTTGCGACGGCCCGAAAACCCTCAACGGCCTGGTCACCGAAGCGCTGGAAAGCATCCCCGACAGCGCCGTGTGCCTGAAGATCGGCCCTTATCGCCTGGAGATTCTGCAGTCGTCAGAAAATCGGGTAAAAAGCGTGCGCGCCTGGCAAACCAAGCCTAAGGCGCACACCGAGCCGCCGGCGCAAGACTGACGGCCAGCCCCTGCGCCCACACGCGATAGCCTAGGCCTGATGGGTGATAACCATCACGCGCCAGGTACTCGGCGGAAAACTCCAGCTCAACCGCGTGATGCCCTGCCCCCAGGCTTGCCGCTAGCTGGCGCAGGCGCGCATCCAGCAAGCCTGCGCGCATACCAAGTAACCGCCGCAGCAGCCAGGGCAAGGCGCTGAAATGCTGCAGCGGCGGCACACTGCTAAACGCCACCCGAGTGCCGCGCGCAGCCAACGCTTCAGCCATACCGCCGAGTGCGGCGTCCCAGCGTGGCAATGAGGTCAGGTGGGTGGTGTCATTGACGCCGAAGACCAGTAGCGCCAGATCAAAGGACTGATCCAGCACCTGCGGCAGCAGCCGCTCATGGGCCTGCGCGGCGGTAATGCCGTTCTCGCCGCACGCCCTCCAGGCAACCGGATGACCGCAACGCGCAGCCAGAGCAGTAGCTAGCTGCCCGACCAGCGCGGCGTCCAGCTCATCCACACCGACGCCAACTACGGTCGACTCGCCCAGCACTAAAAGGCGCAATGGCTCGCCCGGTAAATCCGCGCCTGCCACGCCGCTCAACAACCCTGCGGCTGGAGGTAAACGCAGCGCGTTGCGCCGCGTGCGTACTGCCAGCGGCAAGGCAATCGGCGCCAGCAGCGCCAAGCCTAGCCACCAGGCATAGGCGCGCAGCGCATTCACAGCTCGACCTTAACCGCCTGCGCCGCACGCGTGGCCTTGGCCCGCGCAGCTTGCAATGATTCATCCCGCGCAAGCGCCACACCCATACGGCGCTGGCCGCTAACTTCCGGCTTGCCGAACAGGCGCAAAGCGGTATCCGGTTCAGCTAGAGCTGCCGCCAGATTGCCGAAGCTGACCTGCTGCGACTCGCCCTCGACCAATATCACCGCAGAAGCCGACGGCCCGAACTGACGAATCGCCGGAATCGGCAGCCCGAGAATCGCCCGCGCATGCAGGGCAAACTCGGACAGATCCTGGGAAATCAGAGTGACCAAGCCGGTGTCGTGCGGGCGCGGCGAGATTTCGCAGAACCACACCTGATCACCTTTGACGAACAGTTCCACACCAAACAGCCCACGCCCACCCAGCGACTCGGTAACCGCCAGGGCGATGCGCTCAGCCTCGGCCTGAGCCTTGGCGCTCATCGGCTGCGGCTGCCAGGACTCCTGGTAGTCGCCCTTGACCTGACGATGGCCAACAGGCGCGCAGAAGGTGGTGCCACCACTGTGGCGCACGGTAAGCAAGGCGATTTCATAATCAAAATCGATAAAGCCCTCGACGATCACCCGTCCCTTGCCGGCACGGCCACCGGCCTGGGCGTAATCCCAGGCAGCTTGCAGATCATCCAGGCTTTTAAGCACCGACTGGCCCTTGCCGGAAGAGCTCATGATCGGTTTGATCAGGCAGGGAAAACCAATCGCCTCAACAGCCGCGCGACATTCCTCAAAGGAGTCGGCAAACCGATAAGGCGAGGTCGGCAGACCCAGCTCTTCGGCAGCCAGACGGCGGATGCCTTCACGGTTCATGGTCAGCTGCGCAGCGCGGGCACTGGGGATGACGGTGAAACCTTCATTCTCCAGCTCGACCAGGGTCGCGGTGGCAATGGCCTCGATTTCCGGAACGATATAGTGCGGCTGCTCCAGCTCGATCACCGCGCGCAGGGCTGCGCCATCGAGCATATTGATCACATGGCTGCGATGCGCCACCTGCATGGCCGGCGCGTTCGCGTAACGGTCAACGGCAATCACCTCGACACCAAGGCGTTGCAGTTCGATCACCACTTCCTTGCCCAGCTCGCCAGAGCCACACAACAGCACACGGGTCGCGCTCGGCGACAAAGGGGTTCCGATACGGGGCATGGTGAATCCTCAAACTGATCAAGAAAGTTACAGCAGAATGCCTTTGGCCTTAGCCCGCTCATGACACTGAACCAACACATCACGGCGTTCAGCGTTATCCATCAGACTCCAGCGGGTGATTTCGGCGACCGTGCGCTGGCAACCGATACAGATATCTTCATCATCCAGCGCGCAGACATGCACGCAGGGCGAGGCAACGGGACGTTCCTGCGATTGCATCAGTCGTCCTGCTCCTGCAGATCACGGGCATAGCGCTGGGCGTTGTGCACGTAATGGGCGGCGCTGGCTTCGAGCATCTTCTTCTGCGGTTCGGACAGCTCGCGCACCACCTTGCCGGGCGAGCCCATAACCAGCGAGCCGTCGGGAATTTCCTTGCCTTCACCGATCAGGCTGTTGGCGCCGATGATGCAGTACTTACCGATTTTCGCGCCATTGAGGATCACCGCATTGATGCCGATCAGGCTGTAATCACCCACCGTGCAACCGTGCAGCATGGCGTTATGGCCAATGGTCACCCCAGTGCCGATATTCAGTGGAAAGCCCATGTCGGTGTGCATCACGGTACCGTCCTGCACATTGCTGTTCTCGCCGATATGAATCAGCTCGTTGTCACCGCGCAGCACGGCGTTGAACCACACGCTGGCACCCGGCTCCAGTTTGACCTTGCCGACCAGGGTGGCATTCGGTGCAACCCAGCTGTCGGCATGGGCCTCGACGTGGGACGAACCCAGGCGGTATTTCATGGATGCTTCCTCAATAAGCTCAGGTGAGCTTGATAAAGTGCTCGGGCGGCTGGTGCATATCGATATGCACATCGTCGAACACCAGGTTGACCAACTCGACCAGCATAATCGCCGTCAGCCCCCAGATTTTATATTCGCCATAGCGGTAACTCGGCACATACCAGCTGCGCCCGAGGTAATCGATACGGTGGGTGGTTTCCCGCGGATCGTCGCGAAAGAACGCCAGCGGCACGGCAAATACGGCGGCAATCTCACCGTCGTTAGGCTTGTACTCGACAAAGTCCGGCACCAGGCCGACATAAGGGGTGACCTTAATACCGTGGCGCGACACCAGGGTACTGAGCGGCCCTACCACCTCGACCAAACCCGGCGGCAAGCCAATTTCCTCTTCAGCCTCGCGCAAAGCGGTCTCGACCAGATCGGCATCTTCCGGATCACGCCGACCACCGGGAAACGCCACTTCACCACCATGGGTAGACAAACCGCTGGCGCGCAAGGTCAGTACCACTTCCGGCTCATCGCTGCGGGTGATGGGCACCAGCACTGCGGCCTCAGGGTAGCGCTTGTCAGTCTGCAGAATGTGCGGGCTATAGCCACGCATGCGATGGAGCAACTCGTCCAGCATGAGGATTCTCGGTCTTTTATTCTGCGTTCGATCATGGCACGAAAGCAGCGCACGGCCCAAGCCCTGCGCCAGCAGCGGCAATCATTCAGGCGCTGGATAATTTGCCCTGTCAGGCCGCTTGCCGAGCAGCTGATATGCGCGCCAAGATAGCCAACACGCAGCGAGGATCTGGCATGAAGTTCTGTAGCAACTGTGGCGGCGCGATCAGCCACATCATCCCGCAGGGGGAGAACCGCCTACGCCACGTCTGCACGCAGTGCCAGACCGTGCATTACCAGAACCCGCGCATCATCGCTGGCTGCTTGCCGGTGTGGGGCGAACAGGTGCTGCTGTGCCGCCGCGCCATCGAGCCACGGCACGGTTACTGGACCCTGCCGGCCGGTTTTATGGAGAACGGCGAAACCCTGGAACAGGCCGCCGCCCGCGAAACCCATGAAGAAGCCTGCGCGCGGGTGCGCAGCCTGAGCCTCTATACCCTGTTCGATCTGCCGCACATCAATCAGGTGTATATGCTGTTTCGCGCCGAGCTGGTCGACCTGGACTTTGCCCCCGGTGAAGAAAGCCTGGAGGTTCAGCTATTTCACGAACAGGACATCCCCTGGTCAGAGCTGGCTTTCCCGACCATCGGGCGTACCTTAGAATGCTACTTCGCAGACCGCCGCGAGCAGCACTACCCGGTCCGCAACGAGCCGCTCGAAGCCTTGCGCGCACATTACAAGAAAGCCTTTTGATTCACGGGAAATACGATGCGCTGGTTGTTCGCCCTACTCTGCCTGACCGTTACCCTGGCTGCTCCCGCCAGCACCACACCGACCCTAAATGGCAAAACCATCGACAAGGTGTTGGTGATCAAATCTGAACGCAAATTGCACCTGATCAGCCGTGGCGACACCCTCAAATCCTATCGCATCTCTCTGGGCAAAAAGCCTAAAGGGGCCAAACAGCGCGAAGGCGACCTGCGCACCCCGGAAGGTTTCTATTGGATCGACTGGCGCAAGACCAGCGACAAGTACAACCTGTCCATGCACATCTCCTACCCCAACGCCCGCGACCAGGCGCAAGCCCGCGCCAAGGGTGTACCGGCCGGCGGCATGATCATGATTCACGGCACGCCGCTGGATGAGGAATACCCGGAGTGGATGTTCCACACCCTGGACTGGACCGAAGGCTGCATCGCCATGCGCAACATTGATATGCGCGAGGTCTGGGCAGTGGTCAAGGACGGCACCCTGATCGAAATCAGACCCTGATCAACAGACATAAAAAAGGCGCCTTCATGGCGCCTTTTTTATGAATTAGAACTGGATATCTGACAGCCGCCACACCTCAAAAGCCGGCGTCTCATAGGGATGCTGCTTCTTCATGGCCTTAACGGCATCATGGATCAGCTCATCGGCCACCACCATCTCGACTTTCCACTCTGCTACCTGCTCGACCTGCCCAGGCTGACCGAGAAATGGCTGACTGCCTTCCAGAGCGCGGAACTGGCCCTGCCCCAGGGTCTGCCAACAACACTGATCATAATGACCAATACGTCCGCCGCCGGCGCTGAACACCGCGTTTTTCACGGCATCCAGATGAGTTTCAGGCACATAAAAACACAGCTTGTACATCGAAGTCTCCGCCGGCAAGACTGATAAAAACAGTTCGATAATGATGCCACACAATAATGGCATTTTGCCTTATCGGGTATTCGCGCAGCCCATCACATTTGCACCCTATGACCGGATAATGTGCAGTGTGTTCAACGTATTAGCTTAATAAGCCCAGGCTACAAACCACGCCAGAATCGCCGCCAGCGGGCCTTGAAGCCGCTTACCGGCTGGTTATGGCTACCATCACAGTAAGGTAGACGTTGCGAGCGAGCGCAACGGCAAAGCAGCAGAAACTGCTCACGTTCAGGCTGCAGTTCAAGCGCATCAGGGCAGGCAGAAACACAATCGGGAAGCTGGGACGAACGCCCGCAGCGGCACAGCAATAAAGTATCGCCAGGTTTGACCTGGCGCACCTCAGGCAGAATCGGCGCAGGCTTACTCGACATAAGCCCGCGCCAACCGGATCAATCCACCCACACGCGGGCGTTGCGGAACATGCGCATCCAGCCGGCATCTTCCTGCCAGTCATCCGGTTTCCAGGAGTTCTGCACAGCGCGGAACACCCGCTCCGGGTGCGGCATCATGATGGTCACGCGGCCGTCGCGACTGGTCAGACCGGTAATCCCGCGTGGCGAACCATTCGGGTTGGCCGGGTAGGTCTCGGTGACCTTGCCGTGATTGTCGATAAAGCGCATGGCCACGCAGCCGGACAGATCGGCTTCGAGCAGAGCTTCCTCGTTCTCGAACTCGGCATGCCCTTCACCGTGCGCGATGGCGATTGGCATGCGCGAACCGGCCATGCCACGCAGGAAGATCGACGCCGACTCCTGCACCTGGACCATGGCCACGCGCGCCTCGAACTGCTCGGAACGGTTACGCACGAAATGCGGCCAGAACTCGGTGCCAGGGATCAGCTCGTGCAGGTTGCTCATCATCTGGCAGCCGTTGCACACGCCGAGACTGAAGCTGTCCTTGCGCTCGAAGAACGCCTGGAAGCCATCACGGGCGCGGCTGTTGAACAGGATCGACTTGGCCCAGCCTTCGCCGGCACCCAATACGTCGCCGTAGGAGAAGCCGCCGCAGGCGACCAGACCTTTGAATTCGTCCAGGCTGACGCGACCACTGAGTATGTCGCTCATGTGTACGTCGATCGCGTTGAAACCGGCGCGATCAAAGGCCGCAGCCATTTCCACCTGGCCGTTGACGCCCTGCTCACGCAGCACGGCGATCTGCGGACGTACCCCCTTACGGATATACGGCGCGCTGATGTCCTGATTGACGTCGAAGCTAAGCTTGGCCGACAAGCCTGGGTTTTCCTCATCGAGGATGGTGTCGAACTCCTGCTCGGCACACTGCACGTTGTCGCGCAGACGCTGAATCTGGTAGCTGGTTTGCGCCCACTGGCGCTGCAGCAAGCGGCGCTGGCCGCCGAATACCGGCTGACCGTTGAAGCTGATGGCCACGTCGTCGCTATTGACCGGCTGACCAATCACCGCCACGCAGTCGCCCAGACCGGCGGCGCTGAACTGTGCCAGCACTTCCGGGGTGGCGTCCTGATGCACCTGAATCACTGCACCCAGCTCTTCGTTGAACAGCACGGCGGCCAACTCAGCGCTGTCGTCGGCCAAAGCATCGAGGAACAGGTTCAAGCCGCAGTGGCCAGCGAAAGCCATTTCCAGCGCAGTCACCATCAGGCCGCCGTCGGAACGGTCGTGGTAAGCGAGGATATGACCGTCGGCATTCAGACCCTGGATTACCGCAAAGAAGGCCTTGAGGTCTTCAGCGTCATCCACATCCGGCGCCTGGGTGCCGAGCTTGCCGTACACCTGGGTAAGGATCGAAGCCCCCATGCGGTTCTGGCCACGGCCCAGATCGATCAGGATCAGGTCGGTTTCGCCCTTGTCCATGCGCAGTTGCGGGGTCAGGGTCTTGCGAATATCGCTGACCGGAGCAAAACCGGTCACCACCAACGACAGCGGCGAGGTCACGCTCTTATCCGTGCCCTCGTCGCGCCATTGGGTTTTCATCGACATCGAGTCCTTGCCCACCGGAATGGTGATGCCAAGCTCCGGGCACAGCTGCATGCCGACCGCTTTCACGGTGTCATAGAGACGCGCGTCTTCGCCCGGGTGGCCGGCAGCGGCCATCCAGTTGGCGGACAGTTTGATGTCGGAGAGTTTTTCGATGCGCGAGGCCGCCAGGTTGGTCAGGGTCTCGCCAATCGCCATACGCCCGGACGCCGCAGCATCCAGCAGCGCCAGCGGCGTGCGCTCGCCCATGGCCATGGCTTCACCGGTGTAGACGTCGAAGCTGGTGGCGGTGACCGCGCAATCAGCCACCGGCACCTGCCACGGGCCAACCATCTGGTCGCGGGCAACCAGGCCGGTAATAGTGCGGTCGCCGATGGTGATCAGGAAGCTCTTGCTGGCCACTGCCGGGTGATGCAGTACGCGAGTAACAGCTTCGTCGATGGCCAGGGTGCTGGCATCGAAATCATCGCCCAGCTCAGCTTCGCGGGCGGCCGAACGGTGCATGCGCGGCGGCTTGCCGAGCAGCACTTCCAGCGGCATGTCCACCGGGGTATTGGCGAAATGGCTGTCAGTCACGGTCAGGTGGGCTTCTTCAGTGGCCTCACCAACCACGGCAAACGGGCAACGCTCGCGCTCACAGATCGCCTTGAACCGCTCGAAGTCGACGGCACTGACGGCCAGTACGTAACGTTCCTGGGACTCGTTGCTCCAGATCTCGTGCGGCGCCATGCCCGGTTCGTCATTGGGCACGTTGCGCAGTTCGAAGCGGCCACCACGACCACCGTCATTGACCAATTCAGGGAAGGCGTTGGAAATACCGCCCGCGCCAACATCATGGATAAAGGCAATTGGGTTGTTGTCACCCAGCTGCCAGCAACGGTCGATAACCTCCTGGCAACGGCGCTCCATTTCCGGGTTCTCGCGCTGTACCGAGGCGAAATCCAGGTCAGCCGAGCTGGCACCGGTGGCGACCGACGAAGCGGCGCCGCCGCCCAGGCCGATCAGCATGGCTGGGCCGCCGAGCACGATCAGCTTGGCGCCCACGGTGATCTCGCCCTTCTGCACGTGATCTGCACGGATGTTACCCATGCCGCCAGCGAGCATGATCGGCTTGTGGTAGCCGCGCACTTCTTCACCGCGCGGGGTCTGGATCGCCTGCTCGAAGGTACGGAAGTAGCCGGTCAGGGCCGGACGACCGAACTCGTTGTTGAACGCCGCGCCGCCCAGCGGGCCTTCAATCATGATGTCCAGCGCGGTAACGATGCGCTCAGGCTTGCCGTACGGCACTTCCCAAGGCTGCTCGAAACCAGGGATGTTCAGGTTGGATACGGTAAAACCGGTCAGCCCAGCCTTCGGCTTGGCACCACGGCCGGTGGCGCCTTCGTCGCGAATCTCGCCACCGGAGCCAGTGGACGCACCAGAGAACGGCGAAATGGCCGTCGGGTGGTTGTGGGTTTCCACCTTCATCAGGATATGCACGGGCTCCTGGGTCGCGCCGTACTGACGGGTCTCAGGGTCCGGAAAGAAACGGCCGGCAACACTGCCGACGATCACCGAGGCGTTGTCCTTATAAGCGGACAACACGCCTTCGTTATGCATCTGGTAGGTGTTCTTGATCATGCCGAACAGGGATTTCTCTTGGCTCTCACCATCGATATCCCAGCTGGCATTGAAGATCTTGTGGCGGCAGTGCTCGGAGTTGGCCTGGGCGAACATCATCAGCTCGATATCATGGGGGTTGCGCCCCAGACCGTTGAAGCTGGTCACCAGGTAATCGATTTCGTCTTCAGCCAGGGCCAGCCCCAGTTCAACGTTGGCCTTCTCCAGCGCAGCGCGACCACCACCGAGGATGTCCACGGCAGTCAGCGGCTTGGGCTGGGCGTGGCTGAACAGTGCAGCGGCGCCCTCGAGGTTATCCAGCACCAGTTGGGTCATGCGGTCATGCAGCACGTCGGCAACTTGCTGCGCCTCGGCGGCATTCAGCTCACCGCTGACGTAGTACGCCAGGCCGCGCTCAATGCGCTGAATCTTCGCCAGGCCGCAGTTGCGAGCGATGTCGCTGGCCTTGCTCGACCACGGCGAGATGGTGCCAAAGCGCGGAATGGTCAGGAACAGGCGGCCGCTTGGCTCCTGCACCGGCACACTCGGGCCGTACTTCAGCAAACGGGCCAATACCTGCTCTTCGTCGGCGTTAAGCACGCCGGTGACTTCAGCGAAATGCGCGAACTCGGCATACAGGCCGGTGACAGCAGGAACCTTGCTGGTCAGTTGCTCAAGCAGTTTGCCGTGACGGAAAGCAGAAAGGGCGGGAGCGCCGCGCAGGATCAACATCGGGGACAGCCTCTGGGAAGGGGTGTACTTTGAGGCCGTGCATTCTAGCCTAAAGCGCCGCCAACGGCACCCGTGAAGGCGGGCCAAACGTAGCAACTGCGCTAGCAGAGAAGCAACCCGCTGTCGAGATATGGCGCGCCCCATGCTTTGCGTATACTGCGCCAATGTTTGCCCAATCTGCGTTCCGTGTGCGCTGCGCCTGCTGGCTGTCGGTGATCGGAATCCTCCTGGTGCTCGGCGGCTGTGCTGAAGAACCCAGCACACTCGAGCGCGTTCAGGCGGAGGGTGTACTGCGGGTGATCACCCGCAACAGCCCGGCCACTTATTTCCAGGACCGTAACGGCGAGACCGGCTTCGAATACGAGCTGGTGAAGCGCTTTGCCGATGATCTGGGTCTTGAGCTGAAAATCGAAACCGCCGACAACCTCGACGAGTTGTTCGCCAGCCTGAACAAACCCAACGGTCCGGTACTGGCTGCCGCCGGCCTGGTAGAAAGCGACGGACGGCAGCAACACGCACGCTTCTCCCTGCCCTACCTCGAAGTCACCCCGCAGGTGATTTACCGCAACAGCCAGCAACGCCCGACCCGTCCGGATGATCTGCTCGGCAAACGCATTCTGGTACTTAAAGGCAGCAGCCATGCTGAGCAGTTGGCCGCGCTCAAGCTGCAATTGCCAGAACTGACCTACGAGGAATCCGCTGCCGTCGAGGTGGTCGACCTGCTGCGCATGGTCGATGAAGGGCAGATCGACCTGACCCTGGTCGACTCCAACGAGCTAGCGATGAATCAGGTGTATTTCTCCAACGTGCGCGTAGCCTTTGACCTGGGCGATGCGCAAAATCTGGCCTGGGCCACAGCCCCCGGTGAAGACCGCAGCCTGCTCGACGAGATGAATGCCTTTATTGAGCGAGCGCACCAGAACGGCAGCCTGCAGCGCCTGAAGGATCGCTACTACGGCCATGTTGATGTACTCGGTTATGTCGGTGCCTACACCTTCGCCAAGCACCTGCAACAACGCCTGCCGCGCTACGAGAAACACTTTCGCGAAGCTGCCCAAGCCAATCAGGTCGACTGGCGCTTGCTCGCTGCTATGGGTTATCAGGAATCACTCTGGCAACCCACCGCCACCTCGAAAACCGGCGTGCGCGGGCTGATGATGCTAACCCTGCGCACCGCCCAGGCTATGGGCGTGTCAGACCGCTTGAACCCCAAGCAGAGCATCGAAGGCGGCGCCAAATACATTGTCTATGTAAAGAACCAGCTGCCGGAAAGCATTCAGGAGCCGGACCGCACCTGGTTCGCTTTGGCTTCCTACAACATCGGCGGCGGCCACTTAGAAGATGCGCGCAAGCTCACTGAGGCCGAAGGCCTGGACCCGAATAAGTGGCTGGATGTACAGAAGATCCTGCCGCGCCTGTCGCAGAAGCAATGGTACAGCAAAACCCGTTATGGCTATGCCCGTGGCGGCGAGCCGGTGCACTTTGTACGCAACATCCGCCGCTACTACGACATCCTCACCTGGGTAACCCAGCCGCAGCTGGAAGGCTCGCAAATCGCCGAAAGCAATCAACATGTGCCGGGCATCGACAAACGTCAGCCCAATGAGCAGACCCCGCCGCTTTAACAGAACCTATTTCAAAGGCGCGCGAGCTAGAGTCCTGCAAGGCGCTACGTAGTAACAGCCTCCGGCTGGTCAAAACGGCGAGGAAGCGGAGTTTACTGATGTAAATGAGCATTCCGAGCCTGGTTTTAACGCCGCAGGGCTGACGCGCAGCAGACTTTGGATAGGTTCTAGCGCTGCTCGCGCCTGGCCTTGAAGAACGCACTCAGCACCGCCCCGCACTCATCCGCCAGTACGCCGCCCTCAATCAACACCCGGTGATTGAGAAATTCCTGACTGAAGAACTGTCCGCGACTCAACGCAACCCCAGCTTTAGGCTCGGTTGCGCCATACACCACGCGCTGCACCCGCGCATGCACGATCAGCCCGGCGCACATGCTGCACGGTTCCAAGGTGACATACAGGGTGCTGCCCGGCAGACGGTAGTTATCCACGGCCTGGGCGGCGGCGCGAATCGCCACCATCTCGGCGTGGGCACTGGGGTCATGGGTGGAGATCGGGCAGTTAAAACCGCGCCCGACAATCTGGCCATCCTGCACCAGCACTGCGCCGACCGGCACCTCGCCTAGGGCCGCACCTTCGGCGGCCAGGGCCAGGGCCTCGCGCATAAAGTGCTGATCCTGGCTGCGATCAATGATCAGGGGTTGGCGCACGCTTAAACGACCTCGATTGATGCCATCAGACCGGTTTCCATATGGTCGATCACATGGCAGTGGAACATCCATACCCCAGGATTATCGGCGACCAGCGCAACGCGCGCGCGCTCATTCTTGCCCAGCAGGTAGGTGTCGGTGAAATAAGGGATGATCGACTTGCGGTCCGAGGCCAGCACCTTAAAGGTCATGCCATGTAAGTGGATCGGGTGCTGATACTGGCTGAGGTTGCGCAGCTCGAAGATATAACTCTTGCCCAGCTGCAGGCGAGCAATCGGCCGGTCGGCGCAGGTCTTGTCATTGATATCCCAGGCCTGACCATTGATCTGCCAGAAGCTGTGCGCCGCCCCCTGGTCCAGGCCGACCGACACCGCACCGGCCCATTCGAAGTTGAATTTGACGGTTTCGGCATTAGCCAGATCCGGCTCGGCCACCGGGTTGGCTGGCAGTGCTGGCGGCCACTCACCAGCCACCTCGGCGCTGGGCTGCGCGCGCAAGGTCGCCAGACGTAATGGCCCGTTACGCAGCGACAGCTCATTGCCGGCCGCAGGCACCTTCAACCCCAACTCGATACGCATACCCGGCCCCAGCCAGTACTCCTTGCCCAGCGGCCTTGGCTCGACCGGATTGCCGTCCAGCGCATAGATACGCGCATCCGCGCCGGGCAGGTTAAGGCGATAGGTCAGGGTGTTATCCAGATTGATCAGCCGCAGGCGCACCACCTGCCCGGCAGGTAAATCCAGGGTTGGCGCGTGCTTGCCATTGACCGTACTCAGCCGCCCAGGGGTGCCGCCACGCGCCGCCTCGCGCGGTACGCTGAAATCGGTAAAAGCGCCCAGCTCGTCGATATGCCAGCTTTTCAGGTTCAGCGTGTGGTCGTGGAGAAAGCCCGTCGGCTCGCGCTCTTCGACGATCAGCGCGCCGACCAACCCACGCCCCAGCTGCTCGCCGCTGGCGACATGCGGGTGATACCAAAAGCTGCCGGCGTCGGGGGTGATGAAGTTGTAGTCGAAGTATTCACCCGGCAGCACCGGCGCCTGCGACACATAAGGCACGCCGTCCATCGCCAACGGCAGACGGATGCCATGCCAGTGAATAGTGGTCGGCACGTCCAGCTGATTAATGAAGCGCACGCGCAAGCGCTCGCCCTGACGGCAACGCAGCTCAACCCCAGGCGCTTGCCCACCATAGGCCCAGGCCGAGGTGGTTTGGCCCGGCACCAGCTCAATATCCAACGGCGCGGCGATCAGCTCATAGTCGTGGGTCGCCACATTTTCCGGACGGCCCAGCCAGTAGCGCACGCCACCAGCACCAAGTCCGACGACGCCAAGCCCAGCCAGGCCGATCAGCATTTGTCTGCGGGAAAACAACATATCCACTCCAGGTTGCCTGGCTATATGCCATGGCCATGCATCGGAGGAAGAACTCACTCCCGATAGATGCAATAGTTTCTCATCTAACTAGCGCTCAAGACGAGCCTGAAATCGAGGCTGATTGCCGCACCGCTGGCATAGGGGGTCAGGAAGCGTCCAACTTACCGCCGCCCTGGCCGACCTGGCGCATCGCCTCGGTCAACTCGTCAGGCACCCCGCGCAGATTGAGGTCGTACTGGTTGTACGGGATGCTGATATTGGACGCCGCAAGCGCCTGCAGCATGCTCACCATCAGCTCGCTGCGCGTAGTGGTCCAACGGTCGTAGTCCTGCGCCCAGGCTCGCACGCTGAAGTTCAGCGAGCTATCACCATACTCCTGCAACAACACGACCGGCGCAGGCTCTGCGGCCACTCCAGGGACAGCGCGTGCCACGCTGGCCAGTAGTTCAATCACTTGGGCAGGGTCGCTGCCGTATGCGACGCCGATCGGCACTTCAATGCGCCGATTGCGGTCCTGCAGCGTCCAGTTGGTCAGGTTATTGGCAACCAGAGTGCCATTAGGCACCACGATGTCGGCGCCATCGAAGGTACGGATCTTGGTGGCGCGTAGGCCAATTTCGCGGACGCTGCCGCTGGCGCCGTTGATCTCGATAACGTCGCCAGGCTGAATCGGCCGTTCGAACATCAACACCAGCCCCGACACGAAGTTACTCACCAATCCCTGCAAGCCAAAGCCAATACCCACACCCAGTGCGCCGAACAACAGCGTCAACTGACTGACCTTGAAACCCGCCGCCGACAACGCCAGCAAAAAGCCCAGCAACAGCAGCGCGTAATAGGTGAGCGAGGCGATGCTGTTGCCCACACCGCGTGGCAAGCGGCTATGCCCCTGCAACTGCTCGCGCAGTATCAACTTGGTCGCCCGCGCTGCAGCAATGGTGATCAGCACCGACAGGGCAAACACCAGCACATCTCCCAGACTGATGGACAACTCGCCGACCTCGACGTCATAGCCCAACACCTGACTGACGAACGCCTGCACCGGCAACAACACGCGAAAGCGATCCATGCTGTACAGCAGCCAACTGACTGCCGCTGCCAGTAGCAATGCGCGACGCAACCAACTCAACAATGCCTGGCCGTGTCGACGAAACAGCCATACCCGCTGCACAGCCGGCAACTCCGTCAGCATCCGCAGCAGCGCATTGACCAAAGTCATACTGGCGTACAGCAGCAGGCCGATATAACCGCTGTCAATCACCCCGCTGGTGAGCGTCTGAGTCAGCAGCAAGGCACCGGCCAGATTGGCCAGCAGCGAAGCCAGCAGCAGCCCGCCGCCCAGCCAGACAGCTCCACGCACCATCGTTCGTGCCCAGCCGACACTGCGTTCGGCTCGCCGCAGCATCTGCCGCAGTAGCCAGAGCGTGAGTAGCAGCGCGACGACCGTCAGCCCGAGCTGAAACACGCGATAAAAGTCTTCACCGCCCCATAACAGCGCCCCCAGCCGGTCTGCCAGATACAAGCCAGCCGCCATTAGCGGCCAGCTGCCAAGCAGGTCATGGGCACGCTGCGGAAGCATGCGCAACGCAGGCACCACCGCCAGCAGCGTCAGCACCTCAAGCGCCATCATGGGTGCATCCGACTCGAACACCTGCACGACCATCACGGCCAGCAGCAACCAGGCGGACAACGGGCGCGCGGCTACCCGCTGGCTATCGTCATCACGGCTCACGTGAGGCGCCAAGCGCTGCTGGCGCGCCAGCCAGAGCAACACCAGCAACAGCAGCACCAGCAGTGCTTGCATCGTGTGTACTTTGATGGCGTTCACCGCGCTGTAGGCATCGGCAAAGCGGGCTTCAATATCCAGCCCCGGCACCACTGAATCCGCATCGGCTTGCTGGTCGTCAGGAACATGCAGCGCCTGCCACAACGGCAGCGAATCACGGCTAAACAGGCGTGCATCAACACCGCTGATGACCCTGTCCACTTCTTCGCGCCCAAGCTGAATACTTGAATTGATCGCATTGGCCCGTTGCCCCAACTCAATCAGCTGCTCCAACGGCGCTGCAAGCGCCTGCTCGGCCGCCTGCAGCTCGCTGATCATCAAGTCGATCTGCCGAGCCAGAGGCACGGGCATGCTGTCTGCCGGGGTCGCCACGCGCGTGGCCTGCCAACGTACACGGCGTAGCGACAGCTCGGCCGTGTCATCGGCATAAGGTTTGGTGACGGCGCGCATCTGCGTACGCCAGGCTTGAATACGGTGGGCATCGAAGCTCCAGTGGCGCGCCAGACTCTCCAGGCGCACAAAAGGCAGCTGGCGCAGTTCATCCACGCTGAAGGCCCGCAATTTCTCATCGACGGGCCGCGCAATGTCATCAAGCAGAGCGCCAAGCGCGGCAGCCGGGTCCGCACTCGCTGCCCGGCGCTTGGCACGGTCCGCCAGACGCTGGTCATCATCCGCGCGCAGCAGAATATCGTTTAAGGCAATTGCCGCAGCAGTCGTGGCAGTGGGGGCGGCAGGAGCAGATTCGTCCTGCGCCAACGCGGAGCTGACGACCAACAGAACGCTCAGGGCCAGCCCCAGCAGATGGCCAAGTGACCTACCCCCGCTTACAGCAAAACGCCGCGCCATTCTCGCCAAGACAAATAGCGCGGTCATTGCTGATCTCCCTGCATAAATGGCCAGACACCCGGATTTTGGTTCAATCCGCTGCCCGAGCATAACCACGACAAGCACCTCACAGCCAGCCTGGCTCCGTGCTCATGGGAATACGCTGCCCTGCAGGTTTTGCGGATCGTCTCGCAAGCCTGGGGCTGATCGAGTAAAAAACAGCCCCGCCCTAACCCAATAGAGAACAGCGGCTGTCCGATACCCAGCGTAGCGCCTACCTCATACGCAACCGATCAGGGCCAACAAAAAGGGGCCCGTAGGCCCCTTCTGGTCACTCCCACTCGATGGTGGCAGGCGGCTTGCTCGACACGTCGTAGGTGACGCGGGAGATACCTTCAATTTCGTTAATGATGCGGCCACTGACAGTTTCCAGCAGCTCGTAAGGCAGGTGCGCCCAACGTGCAGTCATAAAGTCGATGGTCTCCACCGCGCGCAGGGCTACAACCCAGGCGTAACGACGGCCATCACCGACCACGCCCACCGATTTCACCGGCTGGAACACCACGAAGGCCTGGCTGACCTTGTGGTACCAGTCAGCCTTGCGCAGCTCTTCGATAAAGATATGGTCAGCGCGACGCAGCAGGTCGGCGTATTCCTTCTTCACTTCGCCGAGGATGCGCACGCCCAGGCCAGGGCCCGGAAATGGGTGACGGTAGACCATGTCGTACGGCAGGCCGAGTTCCAGACCCAGACGGCGCACTTCGTCCTTGAACAGTTCGCGCAGCGGCTCGACCAATTTCAGGTTCATCTCTTCCGGCAGGCCGCCGACGTTGTGGTGCGACTTGATCACGTGGGCCTTGCCGCTTTTAGCGCCCGCCGACTCGATCACGTCCGGGTAGATGGTGCCTTGGGCGAGGAACTGGATGTTATCCAGCTGGCTGGCCTGGGCATCGAACACGTCGATAAAGGTGCGACCGATGATCTTACGCTTCTTCTCCGGGTCGGCTTCGCCAGCCAGGTTGTCGAGGAACTGCGCTTCAGCGTTGGCACGGATCACCTTGACGCCCATGTTCTCGGCGAACATGGCCATCACCTGCTCGCCTTCGTGCAGGCGCAGCAGGCCGTTGTCGACGAATACGCAGGTCAGCTGATCACCAATGGCCTTGTGCAGCAGCGCCGCAACCACCGAGGAGTCCACACCGCCGGACAGGCCGAGCAGCACGTTGGCATCACCGACCTGGGCGCGCACCTGGGCGATGGCGTCTTCAGCAATCTTCGACGGCATCCATAAGGCTTCACACTCGCAGATGTCGAGAATGAAACGCGACAGGATGCGACCGCCCTGCTTGGTGTGGGTCACTTCCGGGTGGAACTGCACGCCGTAGTAACGGCGCTCATCGTTGAACATGCCGGCAATCGGGCAGCTCGGGGTGCTGGCCAGGACGTGGAAATCAGCCGGCATCTTGGTGACTTTATCACCATGGCTCATCCACACGTCGAGGCCGAACAGGCCGTCGGCGTCGACATGGTCTTCGATGCCATCGAGCAGGCGGCTCTTGCCAACCACATCCACGCGGGCGTAGCCGAACTCACGCAGCTCGGAACCCTCAACCTTGCCACCCAGCTGCTCAGCCATGGTCTGCATGCCGTAGCAGATACCGAACACCGGCACGCCGAGGTCGAATACCGCCTGCGGGCAACGTGGGCTGTTGGCTTCGTGCACGGACTCAGGGCCACCGGCGAGGATGACGCCTTTCGGGGCGAATTCGCGGATCGCGTCCTCATCCATGTCGAACGGGTGCAGTTCGCAGTACACGCCGATTTCGCGCACGCGGCGGGCGATCAGCTGGGTGTACTGGGAGCCGAAATCCAGAATCAGGATGCGGTGAGCGTGGATGTCTTGATGAGCCATGACCGTCTCTCGTAGCGAAATTCACAAATGACTCGGGGCTGCCCTGTAAAACAACAGCGACAGCCCCGGGCTTTATATCAACTGATCAACAATCAGCCCACGCGGTAGTTCGGGGCTTCTTTGGTGATCTGTACGTCGTGTACATGGGACTCAGCCATGCCGGCACCGGTGATGCGCACAAACTCAGGCTTGCTGCGCATCTCCTCAACTGTTGCACAACCGGTGTAGCCCATGGAGGCACGCAGGCCGCCCATCAGCTGGTGCACGATGGCGGCCATTGCGCCTTTGTATGGCACGCGACCTTCGATGCCTTCCGGCACCAGCTTCTCGGCACCGGCCGAGGAGTCCTGGAAGTAACGATCCGAAGAGCCCTGCGCCTGCGCCATGGCGCCCAGCGAGCCCATACCGCGGTAAGCCTTGTAGGAGCGGCCCTGGAACAGCTCGACTTCGCCCGGAGCTTCTTCAGTACCGGCGAGCATCGAACCGATCATCACGCAAGACGCGCCAGCAACGATGGCCTTGGACAGGTCACCGGAGAAACGGATACCGCCATCGGCGATCAGCGGCACACCGGTGCCAGCCAGTGCGGCGGCAACGTTGGCCACGGCGGAGATTTGCGGAACGCCAACACCGGCAACAATACGCGTGGTGCAGATCGAACCTGGGCCGATGCCGACCTTGACCGCATCGGCGCCGGCTTCGGCCAGGGCCTTGGCGGCTTCGCCGGTGGCAATATTGCCGCCGATCACCTGCACATCCGGGAAGTTCTGCTTGACCCAACGCACGCGGTCGATCACGCCTTTGGAGTGACCGTGGGCGGTGTCGACAATAATCACGTCAACACCGGCATTAGCCAGCGCGGCGACGCGGTCAGCGGTATCGGCACCGGTGCCGACAGCTGCACCAACACGCAGGCGACCTTGGTCGTCTTTGCTGGCCAGCGGGTAAGCTTTGGCTTTTTCGATGTCCTTGACGGTCATCATGCCCTTCAAGCGGAAGGCATCATCGACGATCAGGACTTTCTCGATGCGGTGCTTGTGCAGCAGCTCGCGCACCACGTCTTTGTCGGCGCCTTCCGGTACGGTGACCAGACGCTCTTTCGGCGTCATCACTTCACGCACGGTAGCGTCCAGGCGGTTCTCGAAACGCACGTCACGGGAAGTGACGATGCCGACCAGGTCGCCATCGCTGAGTACCGGTACGCCGGAGATATTGTGCATACGGGTCAGGTCGAACAGATCACGCACGGTGGCGTTGGCTTCGATGGTGATCGGGTCCTTGACCACGCCCGCCTCGTAGCGTTTGACCTTACGCACTTCGGCAGCTTGCTGCTCGACGGTCATGTTCTTGTGGATGATGCCGATGCCGCCTTCCTGAGCCATGGCAATTGCCAGACGGGCTTCAGTGACGGTATCCATGGCAGCAGAGAGCAACGGAATATTCAGTTCAATACCACGGGTCAGGCGCGTTTTGAGGCTGACATCCTTCGGCAGAACTTCGGAATAACCTGGAATAAGTAGAACGTCGTCGAAGGTAAGAGCTTCTTGACTGATACGCAGCATGGCGGGGGCTCCCGGACGGGAAAATTGGAAGCGCGCCATTATACTCAGACGCCCCCCTGCACTCAACGCAAACTGCAACATTGCCCTGCGCGCTTACGCGGCGCTATTCAGAAGCGGGATTAGAGCAATACAATAATGATTATCAAAAACACCCGCAACTGAGTAGCACATGCCCGCCTCCCGACTCTCCCCCTCCCTGCTAGCCTGGAGCTTCACCCTGCTCGCCCTGGCCTTGATGCCTGTCGCCAACAGCCTCGCAGCCGAAACCGCCAGCCCACTTGAGCTGCCCAGCCAGGCCGTCACCGCCACCCGTGAAGACCAAACCGGCTACAGCGCCAGCACGGCCAGCACCGCAAGCAAAAGCGCCGTGCCGATCATGCAAGAGGCCCAGGCGTTGCAGGTGGTCACCGAGCAGGTGATCGAGGACTACCAAGTGCAATCGCTGGACGACGCGATGAAGTTCGTCAGCGGTATGACCCAGAGCAACACCCTGGCCGGCACCCAGGACGGCTTCGTCAAACGGGGTTTCGGCAGCAACGCCGACGGCTCGATCCTGCGTGACGGCATCCGCTCCAGCCTGTCGCGTAACTTCAGTGCCAGCACCGAGCGCGTGGAAGTGCTCAAAGGTCCGGCTTCTCTGCTCTATGGCGCTCTGGAACCGGGCGGCCTAATCAACGTGATCAGCAAGCAGCCTGAATACCGGCAGCGCACGCAGATCAGCGGTGAAACCAGCAGCGAAGGTGGTGGCAACCTTATGCTCGACACCACCGGCCCATTGGGCGACAGCGGCTTTGCCTATCGACTGATCGCCGAACGCCAGCACGAAGACTATTGGCGCAATTTCGGCGCGGACAACCACAGCCTGATCGCACCGTCCCTCAGCTGGAGCGGCGAAGACCTGCGCATCACCCTGGCCTACGAGCACAAGGAATACTCGACCCCGGTGGACCGTGGCACGGTGATCATCAACGGCAAACCGGCGAGCACCGAGTACAACGCGCGCCTCAACGAAAGCTGGGCCAAAGCCCAAGGCACCGATGAACTGTTTACCGCCAAGGCCGAGTACCAACTCAACCCCGACTGGCTAAGCCGCCTGACCTACGGTTGGAACAACGAGCGCTACGACTATGCCGAAGCACGGCCCAACGCGCTTAACGCCACCACCGGCGCACTCAGCCGCCGCGCCGACGGCAGCGAGCATGACAACCAGACGCAGTACCTGGCCTGGGACTGGATCGGTAACACCACGCTGCTCGGCCAACAGCATGACCTGCTACTTGGGCTCGATACCGAGCGGGTTGACAACTTCCGCGGTGACACCTACCGCGGCCCGGCTGTTGCCGGCTTCAATATTTACCGCCCGGTTTACGGCAACCTCGCCGAACCGTCGCTGATCAGCGCCGCGCAAAGCGACAGAAGCGACGAGCTGCACTCACGCTCGCTGTATGTGAAGGACAACTGGCACCTTAACGACCAATGGATACTGGTGGCCGGCGGACGTTACCAGCACTTCGAACAGCTGGTTGAACAGGGCCGTGGTAACAGCTATACGAAAACCACCGACCGCCAAGACAACGCCTTCTTGCCCTTTGCCGGCTTGGT
Organism: Pseudomonas peli; assembly: GCF_900099645.1. GTDB lineage: Bacteria > Pseudomonadota > Gammaproteobacteria > Pseudomonadales > Pseudomonadaceae > Aquipseudomonas > Aquipseudomonas peli. The sequence continues at coordinate 619,762 of NZ_FMTL01000001.1, forward strand.
TTATCAGCTCAGCCAACAGGTTTCGCTGTACGGTAATTACAGCCGCTCATTCGTGCCCAACGCCTCAGACGCCAACACCAGCCAGGCGTTCGACCCCGAGGAAGGTCGCAGTTACGAGCTGGGGGTAAAACTTGACCTCCCCCGGGGTATCGGCGCCAGCCTGGCACTGTTCGATATCGAGAAGGAAAACGTCGTGGTCACCAACAACGCCGTGTCTGAAGCGGCAGGCAAGGTGGGCTCACGCGGCGTGGAAATGGACATAACCGGCAAACTGAGCGAGCGATGGGAACTGCTCGGCACCTACGCCTACACCGATACGGAAATCCTCGATGACCCGGATAATCAGGGCAACGCACTGGTGAATGCCGCGCAGAATATCGCCAGCCTGTACCTGAACCACCACCTGGCGCTGCCCAGCGACACCGGACAATGGCGAGTAGGCGGCGGCGCGCGCTATGTCGGTGAACGCGCCGGCGATAACGCCAACAGCTTCTGGCTGGACAGCTACACCGTGGCCGATGCGTTTATCAGCTGGGAAAGCCAGCTACTGGGCGACAAGACCCGCCTGCAGCTGAATGCGCGTAACCTGTTCAACCAGGAGTACTACCCATCCAGCGGCGGCAACCTGCGCGTCGCCGTCGGTGAACCGCGCGAACTACGCCTATCGGCCAGCGTCGATTTTTAACTATTCAGCTCGGTTCAAGGATGAACCAACTCAGACAAGATCGACCCGCACCAGGGAAACCGGATAGCCCAAGCGCGCAGCAAACTCGTCGAGAAAGCTCTGCTTAAAGCCGGCGTCCGCCCAGTTATTGAAGATAAAGCCCAGGTTGGAAAACCCGCAGGGCTGCAGAAACAGAAAGCCGTTGATATCGTCTTCATGGCCGCACAGCGGGCAGCGAAAGTTATCGGTATGCCCCGGCATCCAGTCTTCCAGGCTGTCGAATAACCTTTCGCCCACTTCGCGCCGACACTCGGGGCAGCCGGCCTCTTCGAGAAAGTCCGTTGTCGGGGTATAGATACAGCGTTTGTAGATAATCTCCAGGCCATGCACCGCCTGCCCGAACGGCAACAGCTCGGGACGCTCGACCACCCGCCGCGCGCCCTCGGCAATGCCGTAGCCCATATGTTTGAAGGTGCGGCCACAGGTGGTGAGCTGTTCTTTGATGATGTTCTGCTTGACCAGCCAACGCACGATCAACCGCGCCCGCGCCTCATGGCCGGGAAAGCTGGAAATCTGCGGCACGATGATCGCCTGCTGCTCACTCATAACGGGACTCGGTTTGCGCTAAAGGCGCGCAGCTTAAAGGGCTTACAGCGGCGGTCAAGGCCAATCCCCTATGGCAGGCTGGGCAAAGCATTTACTATGCGGGCCATGATCAAAGATCCCTTCCAACGCCTGAACCTCGACCGCGAGGTGCTCAGCGTCAGTCAACTGAACAACCGCGCACGCCTGCTGCTGGAAGATGTATTCGGCGGCATCTGGGTCGAGGGGGAAATCTCCAACCTGGCCAAGCCGGCGTCCGGACACATCTATTTCACCCTTAAAGATAGCCAGGCTCAGGTGCGCTGCGCGTTGTTCCGGCAGAACGCCGCCAAGGTGCGCCAAGCGCTGCGTGATGGTCTGGCGGTCAAGGTACGTGGCAAGGTCTCGCTGTTTGAAGGGCGCGGCGACTACCAGCTGATTCTCGACGCAGTGGAACCTGCGGGCGATGGCGCGCTGCGCCTGGCCTTCGAGGCGCTGAAAGAAAAGCTTAACGCCGAAGGGCTGTTCGCGACCGAGGCCAAAGTCGCCCTGCCAGCGCACCCGAAACGTATTGGTATTATCAGCTCGCCCACCGGCGCGGTGATCCGCGACATCATCAGCGTATTTCGCCGCCGCGCACCGCAAGTCGAACTGACCCTGATCCCTACCGCCGTGCAAGGCCGAGAAGCCACCGCGCAGATCGTCCGCGCCCTCGGCATAGCCGATAAAAAAGGTTTTGATGCGCTGATCCTGGCCCGCGGCGGCGGTTCGCTGGAAGACCTCTGGTGCTTTAACGAAGAACCGGTTGCCCGCGCCATTGCCGCCTGCGTGACGCCCATCGTCAGCGCGGTGGGCCATGAGACCGATGTGTCCATCGCCGATTTTGTCGCCGACGTACGCGCACCAACACCTTCCGCCGCCGCCGAGCTACTGGCCCCCGACAGTAGCGAGCTGGTGCAACGCCTGCACAATCTCAAACGCCGCCTGAACCTGCGCATGCAACACCGCCTGGAACGTGAACGCATGCGCCTGGACGGTTTGCAGCGTCGCTTGCGCCATCCCGGCGAGCGCCTGCGCCAGCACGCCCAGCGCGTGGATGATCTGGATATGCGCCTGACCCGCGCTTTCGCACGCCAGCTGAATAGCCGTCGCGAACGCCTGAATCACCTGCAAACCCGCCTGCTAAGCCTGCATCCGGAACGCAACCTTAAGCTGCTCGATCAACGCCTGCAGGCACTGGCCGAACGCCTGCAACGCAGCATGCGCGAGGGCCTCAAGGCACGCCGCATGCAGCTGCATAGCCAGGTGCAGACCCTACACGCGGTCAGTCCGCTGGCGACCCTTGGGCGTGGCTACAGCATCCTGCTGGATGAGCGCGGCCGCGCCATCCGCAACGCCGCCGACACCCGCCCCGGCCAGCGCCTGAAAGCGCGCCTGGGCAACGGCGAGCTGGATGTGCGGGTCGAAGACAACCATGTGCAGCCGGTTACCCTCTCGCTGCTCGATTGATTTCCACACAGGTCCCCCATGCGTCCATTCACCCTGCTCACCCTGTTCTGCCTTGCCCTGCCCGTCCACGCCGAAGGTTTTATCAGCCGACTGCTCAATAAACCCGTGCCCGGCGGCGTGGCGGTAGTCGATCTAGGGCCAGCAGCCAGCGCACCCAGCGTGCGCTATCAGAACAAGCCGGTGCTGGTGATTCACGAGGATCAGCAACGCTGGATCGCCATTGTCGGTATTCCGCTGAGCATCAAGCCGGGCAGCCAACAGATCAACGTCAACGGCAGCCAGACACTGAGCTTTCAGGTGGGCAGCAAGCATTACGTCGAACAGCGCATCACCATCAAAAATCAACAGCAGGTCAACCCAAACGCCAAGAACCTTGCGCGCATTGAACGCGAACTGGCCGAACAGACCCGCGCCTACCAACAGTTCAGTCCTCGCCAGCCAAGCAACCTGCTGTTCGACAAGCCGGTCAACGGGCCGCTATCCAGCCCCTTCGGCCTGCGCCGCTTTTTCAACGGTGAGGAGCGCAACCCGCACTCCGGGCTGGACTTCGCCGCCAATAGCGGCACGCCGATAAAGGCCCCGGCCGCAGGCAAGGTGATCCTGACTGGCGACTACTTCTTTAACGGTAAAACCGTTTTTATCGACCACGGCCAGGGCCTGATCAGCATGTTCTGCCACCTCTCGGCCATCGGCGTAAAAGTCGGTGATGAAATTCCCCGTGGCGGCGTACTCGGCAACGTCGGCGCCACCGGTCGCGCCACCGGGCCGCATCTGCACTGGAACGTCAGCCTGAATGATGCCCGCGTCGATCCCGCGATCTTTATCGGTGCGTTCAAGCCCTGACCGTTCGTCGACCTACCCACCCGAGCCTATCAAGCCTTTTCAGCGCAGGCCGATTACGCCTGTGACGCCGGGCTTTCCGTCCGGCCGAGCGGGTACACACGTAGATGCTGACGGTTAACACCAACATCTCGTCGTCGTTCACGCGCCGCCAATTGGAGAGCAACAGCACAGCACTTGGTACTTCGCTGCAGCGCCTGTCCACCGGACAGCGCATCAACAGCGCCAAAGACGATGCTGCTGGACTGCAAATCTCCAACCGTTTGACCTCGCAAGTGCGGGGGCTGAACGTGGCCACGCGCAATGCGAACGACGGCATATCGCTGCTGCAGGTAGCGGAAGGCGCTTTACAAAGCGTCACCGACGCCCTGCAGCGCATTCGCTCGCTCGGCTTGCAGGCCATGAACGGCTCCAACGGTGCCAGTGAGCGCACTGCACTGGATCAAGAAGCGCAGCAGCTGTTGCAGGAAATCAACCGCGTCAACGAAACCACTACCTTTGCTGGTCGCAAAGTATTTGACCAAGGTACCTTTTCAGTCCTTGGCGACCCGGATCAGCGTGCCGTATTGAACGCCCTCAAAGGCTTCTGGATCAGCGAAGGTGAGCAGCGGGTATTCGACGCCTTCGGGCTGACGGCCGATGGCGCCGAACTGGAAATAACCTTTACCAATGATTCATCCAGCCAAAACCTGGCCTCTGTATCTGGCACATCCGGTGCCGGCGGCAAAATTTTTGACCAGGTTCTGAACGTCAACCTGGCTTACTTCGATGCCTCAACCCTGCCCAACGGCGGCAGCACACCGCAATATACCGATCGAGTCATCGCGCATGAGATGGCGCATGCCGTCATGGGCCGCACGATGAATTTCGCCGGTTTACCCAGTTGGTTTATTGAGGGCACTGCAGAAGCGCTGCAAGGCGCGGACGAGCGCCTTGCAGGAGACACCGCTGGAGGCACCAATACTGCGACCATTCTGGCGGCATTTAATGCCGACGATGTCAGCGCTTCGGCCGGTTATTCCGGCGGTTACGCTGCCGTGCGGTATATGCATGAAGAAATAAAAGCGGCGGGTGGCAAAGGCATCAAAGACATCATGGGTTACCTGCAAAAAAACAGCGGTTCTACCCTGGATCAAGCCCTGACCAACGCCAGTAAAGGCGCCTTCAGCAGCCTGGCGGACTTCAGCACTCAGTTCAATGCCGATGCCGCGGCCTATGTTGCAGGACTGGACCTGAGCAACGCGGACACTGGGGCGATTGGCGGCTTCGACGCTGACGGTGGCAATGTCCTCACCGCCGAGAATGTGCTGCCCAACCAAGGCACTGGGCTCCCGGGTTCCAAGGGCTTTACGCTGGTCGAACCGGAGCTGTTCAACACCAACGGTGTGGGCGGCAACACCCTCACCCAGCTCCAAGTCGGGGCTCAGGCCTATGAAACGATCCAGATCGGCTTCAGCTCATTCAGTGCAGATGCGATGGCCTTGGGCCGCCTGGACCTCGGTAAGACACCCGGCCTGGCGGTGATGGACATTGATGACGCACTGGCCTACATCGACCGCCAACGCGGCTACATGGGTGCGTTACAAAACCGCCTGGAAAGCACCATCAACAACCTGCAAAGCATCGCTGAAAACGCTGCCGCCAGCCGCTCACGCATTCTCGACACCGACTTTGCAGCTGAAACTTCTAACCTGGTTTCTCGCCAGATTATCGAGCAGGCCGCGCAAAGCGTCCTTGCGCAGGCTAACCAGCGCCCTCAGGCGGTCCTCAGCTTGCTTGGCTAAGCCCAATGCAACAACGCCCTAAGACACGTCCAGCAACCAAGCCACCCTGCCCAATGAGTGCTCGTTTGATAAGGTTGCTTTGTTATTAAGTTGAGCGAGCCCCAAGGAGCGGCATGAACGACCTGTACAGCAACACCCAACAGTGGCTTGAGCATTACCCCTCACTCTATAGCCTGACCGGCATCTCGCTGCTGCTACTGGCAGCCTGGTTGGCCAACTGGGTGGTCAAGCGCATTCTTCTGCGCGGCCTGTACCGCGCACTCAAGGCCACGCCGATTGGCCAGGACGGCAGCCTGCATGACTCGCGGGTGATCGCACGACTGGCAAACATTGTTCCTGCGCTGATCATTTCCGCCGGCATCACCCTGGTGCCCAACCTGCCGGAAGCAGCCGTGGCGGTAACCGGTAACGTGTGTAGCGCCTTTATCGTACTGACCATCGCTCTGGCCATCAGCGGCGTGCTGACGCTGCTCAACAACAGCTACCAGAAGCGCCCGAATGCTCACCTGAAGCCGATAAAGGGCTATGTGCAGGTGGTGAAGATTCTGCTTTTCGCGATTGCCGCAATACTCATGGTCGCCAGCCTGATCGACCGCTCACCGCTGATTCTGCTGTCTGGCCTGGGCGCAATGGCCGCTGTACTGATGCTGATTTTTCAGGACACCTTGCTGTCCCTGGTCGCCAGCGTGCAGATTTCCTCCAGCGACATTGTGCGCGTCGGTGACTGGATCGAGATGCCACAGTTGAACGCCGACGGCGATGTCATCGATATCGCCCTGCACACGGTCAAGGTGCAGAACTGGGACAAAACCATCACCACCATCCCGACCAAACGCTTTATCAGCGACCCGTTCAAGAATTGGCGCGGGATGCAGGAGTCCGGTGGAAGGCGAATCAAGCGCAGCCTGTTGCTTGACCAAACCAGCATCAGCTTCCTCAGCCCAGAGCAGATCACCCGCCTGCAGCGTTTTCTGCTGCTCGGCCAGTACCTGAACAGCAAGCAGAGCGAGCTGCTCAGCTGGAACAGCGCACTGGCAGAGGCCAGCAAGGAGCCGGCAAATACCCGGCGGGTCACCAACATCGGCACCTTCCGCGCTTACGTAGAGCACTACCTGCGTCAGCACCCCGGTATCCACCAGGAGATGACCCAGCTGGTCAGGCAGATGAACCCAACCGCAGATGGCCTGCCGCTGGAACTCTACTGCTTCACCAACACCATCGCCTGGGCACGCTATGAGGCCATTCAATCGGATATCTTCGACCACCTGTTGGCGATCCTTCCCGAGTTCGGTTTGCGGGTCTTCCAGCACCCGAGCGGGGCGGACATGCGTGAACTGAAACATAACCTGCTGCCGGGCACCCAGCCTTGAAGCCACAGCGGGCGGCCGAAACACCTGAGCCACCCGCAATCCAAACGCTTACCCACGACTTTTTACGCAAAATTAATCGCCTAAAAACACCTAAACCGCACTCAAACACCAATTTTTCAGCATTGCTTGCCAGCTTTGACCTCAGAGATTAGGGTTGGCGCTATGAACACCTACCACACCCTTATTCTGCTGCGCCAACACGCCAACCTCTGCCTGGTAAGCCAGCGACTGCGTGGCTGAATTTTCACGCCCACGCCCTGCCCTGTTTTCTCAGTTTTTGCCCGGCTCGCCGCTTGCAGCCGCGCCACAAGGATCAACACCATGAGCATGCTTAAAGACCCGTCCAGTAAGTACCGCCCGTTCACCCAGATCCAGATTCCAGACCGTACCTGGCCAGACCAGATCATCGACAAGGCGCCGATCTGGCTGTCCACCGACCTGCGTGATGGCAACCAGTCGCTGATCGAGCCGATGGACGCCGAGAAGAAGATGCGCTTCTTCAAGTGCCTGCTGGCCGTGGGTCTGAAGGAAATCGAAGTCGGCTTCCCGTCCGCTTCGCAGACGGATTTCGACTTCGTTCGCGAGCTGATCGAAGGCGGCCACATCCCGGATGACGTGACCATCCAGGTGCTGACCCAGGCCCGTGACGACCTTATCGAGCGCACCTTCGAGTCGCTGAAAGGCGCCAAGAAGGCCATCGTCCACTACTACAACGCCTGTGCGCCGAGCTTCCGCAAGATCGTCTTCAACCAGGACAAGGCCGGTGTCAAAGCCATCGCCGTGGCCGCTGGCACCACCATCAAACGCCTGGCCGATGCTGCGCCGGAAACCCAGTGGGGCTTCGAGTACTCGCCGGAAGTGTTCAGCAGCACCGAAATCGACTTTGCCGTCGAGGTGTGTAACGCGGTGATTAACGTGTTCCAGCCGAATCCGGCAAACAAGCTGATCCTCAACCTGCCAGCGACCATCGAGTGCGCCACACCGAATAACTACGCCGACCAGATCGAGTGGTTCGGTCGTCACGTCGACCGCCGTGACAGCGTGCTGATCAGCGTGCACACCCACAATGACCGTGGCACCGGCGTCGCCGCGTCCGAGCTGGCCGTCATGGCCGGCGCCGACCGCGTGGAAGGCTGCCTGTTCGGCAACGGCGAGCGTACCGGCAACGTCTGCCTGGTGACCCTGGCGCTGAATCTCTACACCCAGGGCGTTGACCCCGAGCTGGACTTCTCCGACATCGACGCCGTGCGCAAGCTGGTCGAAGACTGCAACCAAATTCCGGTGCACCCGCGCCATCCGTACGTAGGTGACCTGGTGCATACCGCTTTCTCCGGCTCGCACCAGGATGCGATCCGCAAAGGCTTCGCCCAGCAGCAGGCCGATGCAGTCTGGGAAGTGCCGTACCTGCCGATCGACCCGGCCGATATCGGCCGTGATTACGAGGCGGTGATCCGCGTCAACAGCCAGTCCGGCAAGGGCGGTATCACTTTCCTGCTGGAGCAGGAATACGGCATCAACCTGCCGCGCCGTATGCAGATCGAATTCAGCCAGGTGGTGCAAAAAGAAACCGACCGCCTCGGCCTGGAGATGACCGCCGCGCAAATCTACACGCTGCTCGAAACCGAGTACCTGCATGCCACCGCACCCTATGCGCTGAAAGGCCACCGCCTGCAGGAAGAAAATGGCACCAGCGCGGTCGATGTGGAAGTCATCAATGCCGGGGAAACCCAGCATTGGCGCGGGATCGGCAAAGGCCCGCTGGAAGCCCTGGTTGCCGGCCTGCCGGTAGACGTGGAAATCATGGACTACAGCGAGCACGCCATCGGCGCCGGCACTAATGCCAAAGCGGCGGCTTATATCGAGCTGCGCGTCAACGGAGGCCGCGCGCTGCATGGCGTCGGCATAGACGAAAACCTGACTACCGCGAGCTTCCGCGCGCTTTTTAGCGCGTTGAATCGCGCCCTCGGCCAGGCAGCCGAGCAAGCTGCCTGATAGGCACCGGGCGCTGGCGGACGCTCTCCGCTAGCGACCCAATACTCTACTGCTCATTCGCTCTGCTGCTGCCAGTGACTACGCCCCCACTCACACATGGCAGCCAGCACCGGCTGCAACGTGGCACCATGCTCAGTCACGCAATATTCCACTCGCGGCGGTACCTCAGCGAATACAGTTCGGGTTAGCACGCCGACACGCTCCAATTCACGCAGCTGCTGAGTCAGCATCTTCTCGGTGATGTCCGGCACCAACCGTTTCAGCTCTGAAAAGCGCAGCGGCCCGTTGAGCAGGCGATACACCAGCAGGGCCTTCCACTTGCCACCTATCACCTCCAAGGTGACATCCATCGGCGTGCTATAGACCTTATCGCCTTGCATCAGACGCTTGTTCTCAACCGTCCCGGCTTGTTGCTCAGCCATTAATGGTTACCTTTAAGTAAGTTACCGCCTTTATCGTACGTACTTCCTAAAAAGATTGCCACGCGCATAATAGCTGCCTTGGCCTATACAGCCACTTCGAAGACCTTGATGGAGGCTTTATGACGATTGAACACCTGCAAGCACCGCTGCAGCTTGGCGCTTTGACGCTGCCCAACCGCCTGGTGATGGCGCCTTTGACACGCCAGCGCAGCCTGCCGGGTAACGTCCCTGGCGAGCTGAATGCTAGCTACTACGCCCAGCGCGCCAACGCCGGCCTGATCATCAGTGAAGCTAGCCAGGTCTGCCCTGAAGGCCAAGGCTACGCATGGACACCGGGCATCCACAGCGATGCGCAAGTGGCCGGCTGGCAGCAAGTCACCCAGGCAGTGCATCAAGCCGGCGGACGCATTTTCCTGCAGCTGTGGCATGTGGGACGTATCTCACATCCGCTGCTGCAACCGAACGGCGCCGACCCGGTAGCCCCTTCGGCTATCCAGGCTAAGGCCGAGTGCTATGTAGTCGAAGCCGACGGTAGCCACCACAAGGCGGCCACTGCCATGCCACGCGCACTGGAAGTGAGTGAGCTACCAGGTGTTGTAAGCGCTTACGCCCACGGCAGTGAAAACGCGATCAAGGCCGGTTTCGATGGTGTTGAAGTGCATGCCGCTAACGGCTACCTGCTGGATCAGTTCCTCTGTTCCAATAGCAACCAGCGCACCGATGCCTATGGCGGCTCGGTGGAAAACCGCGCCCGCTTTGTACTTGAAGTACTGGACGCCACGGTGACTGCGGTCGGTGACAGCCGCAAGGTCGGCATCCGTATTTCGCCTATGGGTACGTTTGGCGATGTGCACGATGCCAATCCACTGGAGACCTTCAGCTACCTGGTCGGCCAACTCAATAGCCGCAACCTGGCCTATCTGCACGTCAACCGTCCGGATTGGCTGGGGGGCACCTTCGAGGGCTTTGATGATCTGCTGCGCGCCCTTCGCAACATTTATAAGGGCACGCTGATTATTGCGGGAGGGCAGACAGCGGAAAGCGGTGAGCAGGCCATCGCCAATAACCTGGCTGACCTAGTCGCCTACGGCCGCCCCTATATCGCCAACCCAGACCTGCTGGCGCGCTTTAAAGCCGGGGCAGAACTCAACCCACTGGACGGCAACACCCTGTATGGCGGTGGGGCCGAGGGTTACACCGACTATCCAAGCATGAGCTAACTCCCCTGCCGCAACAAACGCCGGTGCTTGCCCGGCGCTTGTTACCATGTGTCAGACAGCCACCTGGATGCGCTCGGCCCTTAAGCAGTTTAGATGGCAGGTAAATCGCACAGCGCCTCAGCCACTAACTGCTGATGGCGTAGACACCAGGTAACGCGCGGTCATCCGCAAGGCTTGAGTTATATCGGGCCATACCAGCCCGTGGCGCTGAACCAGCGCATCCGTCGCAGCGGTATCGAAACGAGTGGTCTGGATAAAATCCAGCGACTCGGCATCGGTACGCAGCAACCGCGGCACACCCGGAATTTTTAGCAACGCCCGCAGCAAGGGAATCGGCACATGCCGACTTGGCGCGCTGACGCCTAGTGTGTTGGCCAATTGCTGCAGCATGCCCTGCAGGTTTGGCGTCGTGGCATCCAGGGCGAGAATCTCCTGCCCGGCCTGCTGCTCATCAAAGGCTGCGGCCACTATTAGCCCGGAGAGAAAATCCACACTGACCAACGGCAGCCAATGCGCTGTCGAACCCGGTATTGCCCCGAGCAAACCGCCCGCCAGATTACTGATCAGCCCAGCCAATGGCTGCGCCGGCAGAATATGCCCACTGCGGCTATGGCCGCACACAGTGGCCGGATGCACCACCGTCAGTGGCGCCTGCAGCTCAGCCATACGCGCGTGCACGCGAAAATGCGCCTCAAGCTTACTGCCCTCATAGGCGCCAGTACGTTGATAGACTTTGTTCCAATCAGTGCGCTCGGGCCGCTGCAGCTCAATGCCGATGCGCTGTAGATGCTCATGATTGGCCAGCATAAAGCCGCCCACCATCAGTAGGCGGCTGCCTTGCTGCGCCGCCAGCTCAGCCACAGCCAACGCCCCCTCGACATTGACCTGGCGCGCCTGCTCGGCAGCCAGCCCCCAGGCGAACTGCGCGCCCAGGTGGAACACCACGGCAGCCTGACGCACCTGCTCACGGGCAGCGGCATCCAACCCCAGCCCCGGCAAGCCCAGATCACCGCCAACCGCCGCGAGCAAATCGCCCCGCCCGCCCAACTGCTCGATCTGCTCGCGCAAAGCTGGCAGGCTGTGCGGTCGACGCATCAGCACGCTGACCGGGTGACCCTTGTGGGTAAGTAACGCCAGCAGGTGCTGACCGATAAAGCCGCTGCCGCCGGTTACAAAACATGGCTGATTCATCGCCAATCCTCCTGAGTCGTTGATGACCCAAGCAGGCTAAACTGTCGAGCACACTCTACAGTCAAGCGAGATTGTCATGCGCATAGGCGAGCTGGAAAAACGCAGCGGCGCCAGCCGCCACACCCTGCGTTATTACGAAAGCCTGGGGCTGATCAGCGCCTTGCGCCGCGATAACAACTACCGCGAATACAGCCTGCAGACGCTACAGGACCTGGGTTTTATCCAGCAGGCTCAGAGCATGGGCTTTTCCCTTGGTGAGATCGGCGAAATCCTCAAAGCCCAGCGCGAGCAACAGCTCGACTGCGCCCAGGGCGCCGAGCTGGTGAGCCGTAAGCTGGTTGAGGTGGAGCAGAAACTTGCCGACCTGCAGCAGCTGCGCGATTATCTGCGCAGTGAAAAACTGCGCCTGGAAGCCAGCGCCGCCGAACAGAAGCCCACTGCAGCAGGCTAAATCAACCTGGAAATTCAGACCAAGTGCACGGCGAGCGAACAGGCGATCACTACACTGACGTCATGGATCGCAGGAGCACCTGACCATGCGTTCACTGACACACTGGATGTGCACCCTCAGCCTGCCGCTGCTGCTCGCCTGCAGCGCAAATGGACTCGCGGCCACTGTGGTCATGGCCTTCGGTGAAAAGATTCCGCCCTTCTGTTTTCCGGAAAGCGACAGCGGTATCGAACTGGAAGTGATTGGCGAAGCCCTGGCCTTTCGCGGCCACACACTCGAACCCCGCTACTTTCCTCTGGCCCGCGTGCCACTGGCGTTTCGCAAAGGTGAAGTGGATGCGGCCATGACTGACCTGGGTCAGGACCTTGCCGCTGTAGGTGGCCACTACGGCAACCCAGCGGTGATCTACTACAACGTGTTTGTCAGCCTGAAAGGCCGGCGCTTCGACATCCAGAAGCCCGAGGACATCAAGGGCCTCAGCATCGTGGCCTTTCAGGGCGCCGCCCAGCGCTACCCCGAATGGTTGGCCGCCAGCCAGAAAGATGGCCTGTACTTCGAGCAGAATAATCAGGAGCTACAGGTACTTGGTCTGAACAAGGGCCGTTACGATCTGGTACTGAGTGATCGCAGCATCTATCGCTATTTCGAACTACTGCTCGAACGTACCACTCTGTTCAAAGCTAAGAGCATTGCCATGCACCAGTTTGTCGAGGAAGACCCGCAGAACTACCGACCAGTATTTCGCGACCCGCAGATCCGCGATGATTTCAACGCCGGCCTCGCCCAACTCAAGGCCAGCGGGCGCTACCAGGCGATCTACGACCACTACCTAAAGCAGTAACGGTCGCCCCATCAGTCCGCCAGATCAAAAGCATCCGCATCGCGATAGGCCGGAAAACGCTCACGGTAAGCGGCCAACTCGGCAGCCTTGAGGGTTACCCGGAAAACGCCATCCGCCGCGCCCGGCTCCAGCAGCGCCTCGCCCTGAAAATCCAGCACCTGGCTGTCGCCGCTGTAGGCATGGCCCTTGCCGTCCTCGCCAATGCGGTTTACCGCCGCGATATAGCACAGGTTCTCGATAGCCCGCGCCGGCAACAGGCGGTTCCAGTGGTGGCGCCGTGCGGCTGGCCAGTTAGCGGTGTAGAGCAGCAGGTCGGTGGTCTGTGGATCGCGGCTCCACACCGGGAAACGCAGGTCGTAGCAGATCAGCGGGCGCACCTGCCAGCCGTTGACCTTTAGCAGCACCTGCTCAGTGCCGGCGCTGTAGTGCTTGTGCTCACCGGCCATGCGAAACAGATGACGCTTGTCGTAGTGCGCTACAGAGCCATCCAGGCGCGCCCAGAGCAGGCGGTTACGGTACGAGCCATCGGCAGTCTGGATAATCAGACTGCCGGTGATCACGGCCTGCAGCGCCTGAGCCTGCTCGCGCAGCCACTGGCTGGTGGGGCCATCCTCGGGCTCAGCCAGGGCGGCGGAGTCCATGGAAAAGCCGGTACTGAACATCTCCGGCAGAACGATCAGATCGGCACCGCGTGCCTGCTCCAGCAGGGATGCAAAATTCGCGCGATTGGCCGCAGGGTCCTGCCAGGCCAGGGTGGTCTGGATCAGCGCCAGTTCGAGGTCAGGCAACAGGCTTAGATCGCGCATAATTTATACGCCGCCTGGCGCAGGGTTTCTTCACGCTTAGCGAAGCAGAAACGCACCAGACGCAAATCCGCAGGTGGGCTCTGATAGAAAACCGACACCGGAATCGCCGCCACGCCATGTTCGCGGGTCAGCCATTCGGCCATGGCCACATCATCCAGATCACTGCGAATCGCCGAGTAATCGACCAACTGGAAATAGGTACCGGCGGCGCGGGTGAAGGTAAAGCGCGAGCCGGCGAGCAGGTCGCAGAACAGATCGCGCTTGGCCTGATAGAACGCAGGCAACTCTTCGACGTGCTCGGGATGCTCGGCCATATAGTCGGCCAACGCCCACTGCAGCGGTGTAACACCGCAGAAGCTGACGTATTGGTGAACCTTGCGCAGCTCGGCGCTCAAGGCTGGCGGCGCCACGACATAGCCGGTTTTCCAGCCGGTGACGTGATAGGTTTTGCCGAACGAGCTGACCACAAAGGCGCGCTGATACAGCTCGTCATGGCCCAGAACGCTAGCGTGCTGGATACCATCGAACACCAGATGCTCGTAAACCTCGTCGCTGATCAGGTAGATATCGCGCTCGCGGATCAGGCCCGCCAGCTGGTCCAACTCAGCCCGTGAAATCAGCGCGCCGCTAGGGTTGTGCGGGCTGTTGAGGATAATCAGGCGAGTCTTGTCGCTAAGCGCATCCTGCAGGCGTTGCCAGTCGATGGAGAAACCCGGCAAGGCCAGCGGCACATGCACGCAGCGCCCACCTGCCAGCTCGACCGAGGGCTCGTAGCTGTCGTAGCTGGGGTCGAAGACGATGACTTCGTCACCCGGCTGAATCAACGCCTGGATAGCGCAGAAGATGCCCTGGGTTGCGCCGGGAACTATGGTGACTTCAGTATCGGCGCTGAACATACGGCCATAACTGCGGGCAATCTTCGCCGCCACCTGCTCGCGCAGCGCTGGTAAGCCCGTCATCGGCGCGTACTGGTTATGCCCAGCAGCAATATGTCGGCCCACCGCATCACGCAGGGCCTGCGGCCCATCGAAATCCGGGAAGCCCTGGGACAGATTGAGCGCGCCGGTTTCCACGGCGAGCTGCGACATGCGGGTAAAGATGGTGGTGCCGACATTCGGCAGTTTGCTGATAATCATCGAGGCAATATTCCTGGGCCAAGCGCCGAGCTTGAGCGCGAGTGATGCGGCAGGATAGCCGATCCCCCAGAGACGCAAAAGGCACCCGCAGGTGCCTTTATAGAGCGTTTAAATCCAAGCTTAGCGCTTGTCTTTGCGCTTCTTCTCAGCCTTCTTGTGGTGGCTCATCAGGCGGCGCTTCTTGTTCACCTGACGATCCGTGAGGGTGTTCTTGTTACCCTCATAGGGGTTATCGCCGCCCTTGAACTCGATACGGATCGGCGTGCCGACCAGCTTAAGCACGCGGCGGTAGGTGTTTTCCAGGTAGCGGATATAGGACTTGGGTACCGCCTCGACCTGGTTGCCGTGGATCACGATCAGCGGCGGGTTGGCACCACCAAGGTGGGCATAGCGCAACTTGATGCGGCGATTGTTGACCATAGGCGGCGCGTGATCGCTGACGGCGTCTTCAAGAATCGTGGTCAGACGGTTGGTCGGCCAGCGGGTGATCGCCGACTTGAACGAGGCCTGCACCGACTTGTACAGATTACCCACGCCGGTGCCATGCAGCGCCGAGATAAAGTGGATATCGGCAAAGTCGACGAAGAACAGCCGGCGTTGCAGCTCGACTTTCACGTAATCGCGCTCGCTCGGCTCCATGCCGTCCCATTTGTTCAGGGCTATGACCAACGCACGGCCGCTGTCCAACACGAAACCAAGCAGGTTGAGGTCATGGTCGACCACGCCTTCGCGTGCATCCATGACGAACACCACGACGTTGGAGTCCTGAATCGCCTGCAGGGTCTTAACCACCGAGAACTTTTCCACCGCCTCGAAGATCTTGCCGCGGCGACGCACGCCAGCGGTATCGATCAGGGTGTACTTCTCGTCATCACGCTCGAACGGGATATAGATGCTGTCGCGGGTGGTACCGGCCTGGTCATAAACAATAACCCGCTCTTCACCGAGCATGCGGTTAACCAGAGTCGACTTGCCGACGTTAGGCCGCCCGATGATGGCCAGCTTGATGCCATCCTTCTCACTTGGGCCGGGTATGCGCTTGGCTTCCTGACCTTCGAGAACAATTTCCTCTTCCTCACCCTCTTCCGGCTCGGTGGCATCCTTGGGGAAGGTGCCCAGCACGGCTTCGAGCATCTGAGTGATACCGCGACCGTGAGCACCGGCAATCGCCAGGGACTCGCCCATACCCATGCTGGAAAACTCGGCGCGGGCCAGGTCGGCGTCGATGTTGTCGACCTTGTTGATGACCAGGAAGCTGCGCTTGTTACGGCGACGCAAGTGCTCACCAATCATCTGATCGGAAGCGGACAACCCGGCGCGGGCATCCACCAGAAACAGCACGGCATCCGCTTCTTCGATGGCTTGCAGCGACTGCTCGGCCATCTTCGCGTCAATACCTTCCTCGTCACCGGAAATACCACCGGTGTCGATGACGATATAGGTTCGCCCCTGCCACTTGGCCTCGCCGTACTGGCGATCACGGGTCAGACCAGACAGGTCGCCGACAATCGCGTCACGGGACTTGGTCAAGCGGTTAAACAGGGTGGACTTGCCGACGTTCGGGCGGCCCACCAGGGCAATTACGGGAACCATTAGGCTCTCCACTTCGTTATTTCAGAAAATACAAAAGCCGCTGCAGGGGCAGCGGCCGGAATTCATTACGCTGGCGATGCTGCACAACCCAGGGTGCTGTGCAGCATCGCCAACGCGTCAGCGGGCGATCACTTGATGGTCAGGGCCACCAGATTGCCGCCGTTGCCGTAGGCATACAGCCAATCACCCACGACCAGCGGACGGGCACGCAGGCCGTCGCTGTCGATACGTGTACGGCCGACAAAACGACCGTCCACCTGGCTGACCAGATGCAGATAACCTTCTAGGTCACCGAACGCGATATAGCTGGAGAACACTTCTGGAGCCGACAACTGGCGACGAGCCAGGGCATCATTGCTCCAAAGTGCCGAAGCCGAACGCTCGTCGATACCTTCAACGGTGCCGCTGGCCAGGCTTACGTAAACACTGCCGTAACCCTGAGCAACACCGACTGAACTGGACGCTTCACGCTGCCAGAGGATACGACCGCTTTCCAGATCCAGCGCGGCAACGCGGCCCTGGTAGCTGACGGCGTAAAGGGTGCCGGCCGAGAGCAGCAGACCACCGTCGATATCGACTACGCGATCCAGTTCGGAACGGCCCTGCGGCACAGCCACACGCTGCTCCCAAACAGGAATACCACGCTGAGCATCCAGCGCAATCACCTTACCGGTGGACAGACCAGCAATCGCCAGACGGTTGGTCAGCACTGGGCTGCCAGTACCACGCAGGGTCAGCACTGCCGGAGTGTTTTCAAAGATCCAACGCTGCTCACCGGAGTTCATGTCCAGGGCGATCAGACGATCATCCTGGGTCTGTACCAACACCACGTCGCCGTTCAGCGCAGGCGGAGCCAACACTTCACTGGTTACACGAGCGCGCCATTTCTCTTCACCGCTGGCAGTGTCGAGGGCGATGATCTCGCCCTTGAGCGTACCAACCACAACCAGGCCATAGCCTGCACCGACTGCGCCGGACACCGGGAGCTCCAGGTCGGCTTTCCAGATGACCTTGCCGGTCATGCGGTCCATGGCTACAACCAAGCCTTCGACATCGGCGGCATAAATCTGCTCACCATCAATCGCCGGTACCAGCATGTTGAAGGACTCGCCCTGGCCGTCGCCAATCGAACGACTCCATTCTTTCTGCAGGCTAACCTCTTCCTCAAACTTGGGCAGATCGGCCGGTGGCAGTTCCTTCTTGCTATTGCTGCTGCAACCTACGGCCAGAACGGCCAGGGCCAGCAGTGCGGCATTCTTCCAGCGCATCACGTCACGCATCCCCTTTTGCCAGATCATCCAGCTTCATTTGCAGACCACCGACAGCGGCATCTTCAGAGAGCGCTGCCTTGGCTTTTTCGTAGGCGGCATGCGCGTCATCGGCACGGCCGAGTTGCACCAGCAGGTCACCTTTGAGTTCTTCACGGCTGGCGACAAACGCCGGCGAAACCTTGGCATCCAGCAGTTTCAGGGCATCTTCAACTTTGTCCTGCGCAGCCAGTACGCGCGCCAGGCGCTGACGGGCCAGCTCAGCCAGACTGTCATCGGCCGGTTTGTCGACAATGGCCTGCAACTCGCTAGCAGCGTCGTCCAGTTTGCCGGCCTCAACTGCAACCTTGGCCACAAATAGTCTGCCGTACTGCGCGTAATGGGTACCGGCAAAATCTTTTTTCAGCGTGTTAGCCAACTCAGCAACTTTGCTCGCATCGGGCTTGCCGCTCGGGTCCAGTGCAGCTTCGAGCAACTGCTGATACACCAGCGAGGCGCCCTGGGACTGATTAGCCTGGTATTTCTGCCAGCCCTGCCAGCCGAACACCACCACCAACGCCAGCGCAACACCGGTCAGCAATGGCATGCCATTGCGCTGCCACCAGTCCTTGATTACCGCCAGTTCTTCATCATCAGTACGCGAAACCACCCCAACACTCCTATTCGCTAAATCACTCAACAGGCGCTCAGGCCTGATCGGCGCTGGTCGCCAAATGGTCGGCCAATGCCGACCACGCAATACTTTGTTGCTCGCCCTGACCGCGCAGCGGTTTGCAACCTACCACTTGCTGGGCCAATTCGTCTTCACCCAAGATCAAGGCGTACAAGGCGCCACTCTTGTCGGCTTTCTTGAACTGACTCTTGAAGCTACCCGCCCCGGCATTCACCTGCAGACGCAGGTTTGGCAGCTGGTCACGCAGTCGCTCGCTCAAGGCCAGCGCCGCAAGTTCAGCAGGCTCGCCAAAGGCACACAGGTAAACGTCGACCGTACGGGCGATTTCAGTCGGTACTTTACCTAGAGTTTCGAGCAACAGCACCAAACGTTCGATGCCCATGGCAAAACCCACGCCTGGAGTCGGTTTGCCACCCATCTGCTCAACCAGGCCATCGTAACGGCCGCCCGCGCACACTGTGCCCTGGGAACCGAGCTGATCAGTCACCCACTCGAACACGGTCTTGCTGTAGTAATCCAGGCCACGCACCAGCTTGGGATTGATCACGTAAGGCACACCGGCCGCATCCAGACGGGCTTTAAGCCCCTCGAAATGCACGCGCGACTCTTCGTCTAGGTAATCCGCCAGCTTCGGCGCATTGACCAACAGCGCCTGCGTTTCCGGGGCCTTGCTGTCGAGCACGCGCAGCGGATTGGTGTTCATACGGCGACGGCTGTCTTCGTCCAGCTGATCGGCATGAGCCGTCAGGAACTCGACCAATGCATCACGGTAAACGGCACGCGCGGCGCTGGTGCCCAGGCTGTTGAGTTCAAGCTTCACCGCATCGCGGATACCCAGCAGGCCCCACAGGCGCCAAGTCAGCACGATCAACTCGGCGTCGATATCCGGGCCGTTGATGTTGAAGACTTCTACACCAATCTGGTGAAACTGGCGGTAACGGCCTTTCTGCGGACGTTCGTGACGAAACATCGGGCCGATGTACCAGAGTTTCTGCGTCTGGCCACCGCCGGACAGGCCATGCTCAAGCACCGCGCGGACACAGGCAGCAGTACCTTCCGGACGCAGCGTCAGGGAGTCGCCGTTGCGGTCGTCGAAGGTGTACATCTCTTTTTCAACGATATCGGTGACTTCACCAATAGAACGTTTGAACAACTCAGTGAACTCGACGATCGGCATACGAATTTGCCGATAGCCGTAACCGTCCAACAGACTGGCGACGGTACCTTCAAAATAACGCCAAAGCGGAGTCTGCTCGGGCAGGATATCGTTCATGCCACGAATGGCTTGCAGGGGCTTGCTCACTTCAATTCCTTAGCAGTCTTAGCTGCGCACGATGACCGCGGCGTCAGCAGCAACCTTATCGGCTGCTTTCTGGCGGATCAGCTTTTCCAGCTCATCAACCAGGTTGTCATTACCCAGCTTGTGCGCCGGCTTGCCATCGATATAGATCAGGTTGGGCGAACCACCGGTCAGGCCGATATGGGCTTCCTTGGCTTCGCCTGGGCCGTTGACGACACAGCCGATGACCGCCACATCCAGCGGTACCAACAGATCTTCAACGCGCTGCTCCAGCTCGTTCATGGTTTTCACCACGTCGAAGTTCTGCCGTGAGCAGCTTGGGCAGGCGATGAAGTTGATGCCACGGGAACGCAGACGCAGGGATTTGAGGATGTCGTAGCCGACCTTGATCTCTTCCACCGGATCAGCGGCCAGGGAGATACGAATGGTATCGCCGATGCCCTCAGCCAGCAGCATGCCAAGACCAACCGCCGACTTGACCGTGCCAGAGCGCAGGCCACCGGCTTCGGTGATACCCAGGTGCAACGGTTGCTCAATCTGCTTGGCCAGTAGGCGATAAGCTTCGACGGCCATAAACACATCAGAGGCCTTTACGCTGACCTTGAAGTCGGGAAAATTCAGACGATCCAAATGCTCAACATGACGCAGGGCCGACTCAACCAACGCCGCGGGTGTGGGTTCGCCATATTTCTTTTGCAGGTCCTTTTCCAAGGACCCGGCATTGACCCCGATGCGAATCGGAATGCCTTTATCGCGCGCCGCCTCGACCACTGCGCGCACACGGTCTTCGCGACCAATATTACCTGGGTTGATACGCAGGCAATCGACGCCAAGCTCGGCTACGCGCAAGGCAATCTGATAGTCGAAGTGAATATCGGCCACCAGCGGCACACGCACCTGCTGTTTAATCTTGCCGAAGGCTTCGGCTGCATCCATGTCCGGCACTGAGACACGCACGATATCCGCGCCTGCATCTTCGAGGCGACGAATCTGCGCCACGGTGGCTGCTACATCATTCGTGTCGCTGTTGGTCATGCTCTGCACGGCGATGGGCGCATCACCACCCACCGGCACTGAGCCAACCCAGATTTTGCGTGAAATACGGCGCTTGATCGGTGATTCGCAATGCATGTTACTGCCCACCCAACTTCAGACGCGCGGTTTCACCGGAGATAAACGGGGCCACATCAACTGGGCTGCCATTCAGGCTCACCTGAGCACCTCGAGCGAAGCCCAGTCGCAGCTCCAGTGGTGCCTTACCGGCCAACTCTAAGCTATCGCCTTTGCGCTTGAGGGCGCTGAAAAGCACCTTGCCGTTAGCATCTGTCAGCTGCGTCCAGCAATCGGCAATAAAGGTCAGGCTGACCACTGCCTCACCGGCAGCGGCCTGCACAGATAAAGGGGCAGGGGCAGGGGCAGGGGCAGAAGATACTTCGGGCAGGGCGTCAGCAACTACCGGCGGTACCTGAGCAGACGCAGCAGGCACTGCAGGAACACCTGCTATATCGGTAAGGGTTTGTGGCTGCTCAACTTGAGGGGCGACCACGGCCGCAGCTTCGCCCCCGGTTGAACTGAACAGCTCTGCAGCACCCTCAGGAAGTGGGGGTAACGTCACGCCTGCATCCAGCTGGGCGGCCTCTACCGCTTGATCTTCCGGCTCATCCAACGGATGGATCTGCGTGGTGCCATCAGCACCATCCACCTCAACATGCTCAAGGCTGGTTGACGCCAAGTCTGCGGCACGACGCTCAGCCTGCTCTTGCCACCAGAAGAAGCTCAAACCGGCTAGCGCCAGCAAGAGGACAAAGCTGACCATCCGCAAGATACGTTGCGAGTAGCTCACGGGCTCCTCGATACGGCCCAAGCTGTGAACACTGCTACCCGCCGCATCGCTGCCAGTGAATTGGTCAAACTCCAGCACCAGACGATTCTGATCAATGTCCAGTAACTTGGCGTAGGCCCTGACATAACCACGCGCAAAGGTATGCCCGGGGAGCTTATCGAAAGCACCTTGCTCGACCTGACTCAAACGCTGAGGGGTCAAATTAAGCTGCGCTGCAACTTCGGCAATAGTCCAACCACGCCCCTCACGAGCCTTGCGCAAAGTCTCACCCGGGTTGATACGGGGAACTGCTAGCACTTCTGGATGCGCCGCTTTCATCATTGCTCCGACAGGTATTGCTGATATTCCGGCGTGCCCGGATAAAGTCGTTTCAACTGCAAACCGAGGCTCGCGGCCGCATTGCGGTCATCAAAAACCCTCGCTAACCGAGTGCCAAGTAGAAGACTACGGGCATCATGCTGGCTAAGCGCAATGTAGCTCTCGTAATACCCTCGAGCAGGCACATACTGCTTATCCTCATATGACATTTGCGCCATCTCTATGAGAGCACGAGGTTGACGGCTGTTCAGCCTGAGAGATCGCTCAAAATAAGCTGCAGCTTGTTCACGCTGCTTCAACTGCAATGCGGTCAGCCCAAGGTTCATAAACACGCGTGATCGCTCAGGATAAAGCGTATCTTGAGATGCCTGTAAATAACGCTCATAGGCCTCTCTATAACGCCCCTGCTCAAATAGAAAGCTACCGTAATTATTCAGTAACCTTGCATCGTCGCTCCGCTGAGCAATGGCCTTACGGTAATGTTCGTCCGCTAGCTTAGGCTCCATCTCTATCTGGAATACCAACGCTAGTGCAGCGTGCGCATCTGCACTTGAGGGATCTATTTCAAGTGCTTTTCTTAGCGGTACTTTGGCATTCTCAGTTGAACCTTGCTGCAGGTACCCCATGCCTAGCTGTGTATATGCATCGCGAGCTTCATCGCGACCTTTGGCAGTTTTCATCGGATCGACATTACCGGTTGTAACGCAACCGGCTAACAGACTGGCGGCCAACAGCAATAACGCGGGACGCAAGGTCATGGGTATCCTCCCCTCAGGTTCGATTGACGGCGGAACTCGGCGTTTCGGCCTCGCTACTCAATTCACGCACAGCAATATAGCGCTCACTACGGCGGGTACGATCCATGACCTGGCCGACCAACTGACCACAGGCCGCATCAATGTCCTCGCCTCGCGTGGTGCGCACGGTGACATTGTGACCGGCTTTATGCAGCAGGTCCTGGAAACGGCGAATGGCATTGTTGCTAGGCCGCTCGTACCCGGAGTGGGGGAAGGGATTAAACGGAATCAGGTTGATCTTGCAAGGCACATCTTTGAGAAGTGCGATCATTTCCTCAGCGTGCTCGGTCTTATCGTTCACATCCTTGAGCAGGGTGTACTCGATTGTAAGCACGCGTTTCTCGCCAAGGCGCGAGACATAACGCTTGCACGCCGCCAGCAGCATTTCCAGCGGGTACTTCTTGTTAATTGGCACCAACTGGTTGCGCAGAGCATCGTTCGGCGCATGCAGTGACAGCGCCAGTGACACATCAATCACTTCACCAAGCTTGTCGATCATCGGCACCACACCCGAGGTGGACAGCGTCACCTTGCGCTTGGAAATGCCATAGCCGAGGTCGTCCATCATGATTTTCATGGCGGCGACGACATTGTCGAAGTTCAGCAGCGGCTCGCCCATACCCATCATCACTACGTTGGTGATGGCACGGTCGATCTTCGCCGGCACGCTGCCGAACGACTTGTTGGCGATCCACACCTGACCGATCACTTCGGCGGCACTCAGATCACTGTTGAAACCTTGCTTACCGGTTGAGCAGAAACTGCAATCCAGCGCACAGCCGGCCTGCGACGACACACACAAGGTGCCACGCGTGCCCTGGGGGATATACACGGTTTCTACGCAACTGCCTGACGCCACCCGCACAACCCACTTGCGCGTGCCATCAGTGGAAATATCTTCGCTGACCACTTCCGGGCCGCGGATTTCACCGCAGGCCTTGAGCTTTTCGCGCAAGACCTTGCTGACGTTACTCATGGCATCAAAATCATCGATACCAAAGTGGTGAATCCATTTCATCATCTGCCCGGCACGGAAACGCTTTTCCCCGATGCTTTCGAAGAATTGTTCCATCTCTGCCTGGGTCAGACCCAGCAGATTGATTTTACCGGTAGCTTCAGTCATGGCTTCACCCTCACCCGATTCGCTTAGCGAATACGTGCGCAAACTTCGGTGGCAGCGAAGAAGTAAGCGATTTCGCGGGCAGCGGAGGCTTCCGAGTCGGAACCGTGAACAGCGTTTTCGTCGATGGAAACAGCGAAATCAGCACGGATAGTGCCGGCAGCTGCTTCTTTAGGGTTGGTAGCGCCCATCAGTTCGCGGTTAGCCAGAACAGCGTTTTCGCCTTCCAGAACCTGAACGATAACCGGACCGGAGGTCATGAAAGCAACCAAGTCTTTGAAGAAACCGCGCTCGCTGTGCTCAGCGTAGAAGCCAGCAGCTTCACGCTCGGACAGTTGAACCATTTTCGAAGCAACGACGCGCAGGCCGGCTTTTTCGAAACGAGTGGTGATCTCGCCAACAACGTTTTTAGCAACGGCATCCGGCTTGATGATGGAGAAAGTGCGTTGAACAGCCATGTGAAACTCCAGAAACAATGATTAAAGCGAAAAATTAAACCCGCGAATTATACGCGGCTTCCGGTTAAATGCGTAGGCCAGGCCAACAGGCCAGTTAATCCGCCTCGTCGATCCAGGCTGCCTGAACGGCTTCAAGCACCTTCTCGCCGCCGCGCTGCGGGTCGTCACTGAACTCCGGCAACGCCAGAATCCATTTATGCAGATCCACAAAGTTCACGTAGCGAGGGTCTACCTCAGGTTTGGATTCCGCCAGCTGAATGGCGATTTCCAGAACATCAACCCACTTCAGACTCATAACAGCTCCTTGAATCAGTGCGGCGCTTCGGCAGCGTGGTTGAGCGAGTACTTGGGGATTTCAACGGTCAGATCTTCATCACCGACAACCGCCTGACAGGACAGCCGCGACTGCGCCTCAAGCCCCCACGCCTTGTCGAGCATGTCCTCTTCGAGCTCATCGGCCTCGGCCAGCGAGTCAAAGCCTTCACGAATAATGCAGTGGCAAGTGGTGCAGGCGCAGACACCGCCACAAGCGCTTTCAATTTCGATATGGTGTTCATGCGCCACTTCGAGCACAGACGTACCTGGCGCAACCTCGACCACCAGCCCTTCCGGGCACAGCACCGCGTGGGGCAGAAAAATGATCTGCGGCATGCTTATTCCTCAATCTCATCAAGACTACGGCCGGCCAGCGCAGCCTTGACCGTGGCATCCAGGCGACGCGCAGCAAAAGCATCGGTCACCTGGGTCAATCGTTTGGTTTGCTGCTCAATCGCCAAGCCATCCGTGCCGGCCATCAAATCGCGCAATAGCTCGATCTGCGCATCGATGGCCATACGCTCATCGGCATCCAGCAGACGCTCACCATCGGCCAGCAACGCTGCCTCAACCGCCTCCAGCAGACGCTGGGCGTCGACCTGCTGCTCACGCAGTACGCGGGCAACTTTGTCGTCGCCGGCATTTTTGAAGGAATCCTGCAGCATGCGGGCAATTTCGCCATCGGTCAGCCCATAAGATGGCTTGACCTGGATACTCGCCTCAACGCCCGAAGCCAGCTCACGCGCAGCAACGCTGAGCAGGCCATCGGCGTCAACCTGGAAGGTCACGCGAATCTTCGCCGCACCGGCGACCATCGGCGGAATACCGCGCAATTCGAAGCGTGCCAAGGAGCGGCAATCGCTGATCAGCTCACGCTCACCCTGCAGCACATGCACCATCATGGCCGTCTGACCATCTTTATAGGTAGTGAAGTCCTGGGCGCGCGCCACGGGAATGGTGGTATTGCGCGGAATCACCTTTTCCATCAACCCGCCCATGGTTTCCAGGCCGAGCGACAGCGGAATCACATCCAGCAACAGCAACTCTTCGCCATCGCCGCGCTTGTTGCCTGCCAGAGCATCAGCCTGGATAGCGGCACCAATGGCCACCACCTGATCAGGATCGATGTCGGTCAGCGGCTCACGGGCGAACAACTCGGCGACGGCCTGACGCACGCGCGGCACTCGGGTGGAGCCGCCAACCATAACCACGGCTTCAACCTCATCCAACTCAATGCCGGCATCACGCACCGCGCGGCGGCAGGCCTTTAGGCTGCGAGCCAGCATGGGCTCGATCAGCGCATCGAACTGCTCACGACTCAACAGCCCTGCCCAGCCGGCATAACTGAGGGTTACCGAAGGACTGTCGGTCAGGGCTTCTTTGGCGGCACACGCAGCTTCCAGCAATAGGCGCTGCTGCGCGGGATCAAGATCAGAGGAAATACCCGCCTGCTGCACAATCCAGCCAGCAATCGCGTGATCGAAGTCATCGCCGCCCAGCGCACTATCACCGCCGGTAGCGAGCACTTCAAACACACCACCGGTCAGGCGCAATACGGAAATATCGAAGGTGCCGCCGCCCAGATCATAGATGGCGACCACACCCTCGGCATGCTGATCCAGGCCATAGGCCACGGCGGCGGCGGTCGGCTCGTTGAGCAGACGCAGCACATTCAGCCCGGCCAGACGCGCAGCATCCTTAGTGGCCTGGCGCTGGGAGTCATCAAAATAGGCTGGCACGGTGATGACCGCACCCACCAGCTCACCACCCAGAGTCGCTTCAGCGCGCTGACGCAGCACCTTGAGAATATCCGCCGAGACTTCAACCGGGCTTTTCGGCCCCTGCACGGTTTCGATAAACGGCATATGCGATTCGCCACCGACAAAGCGGTACGGCAGCTGATCGCCGAGCTGTTTGACGTCCGCCAGGCCACGCCCCATCAAGCGCTTGACCGACAGCACAGTATTCAACGGATCAGCCGATGCGGCCGCCTTGGCGACCTCGCCTACCTCGACCCGATCAGCGTGATAACGCACTGCAGACGGCAGAATGACCTGCCCAGCGGCATCGGCCAGCGGCTCGGAAAGGCCGCTACGAACGGCGGCGACCAGCGAATTGGTGGTACCCAAATCAATCCCCACGGCCAGACGGCGCTGGTGTGGCTGGGGGCTTTGTCCGGGCTCAGCGATCTGCAGTAAGGCCATGATTAATCAGTGCTTAGATATCAGGCGCGCCGCAATAGGCGCGCCAGCGTTAATCGTCGAGGCGCTCTTCCAGCTGGCGGACCTCGTGAGAAAGCTTGTCGAGAAACTGCATGCGACGCATCAGGCGCTCGGCCTCTTCGCGACGCGAAGCATCATCCCAACAAACGGCAAAACTTTCGTTGAGCTCGTCCTGAGCCACTTTCAGACGCCGCTTGAACTGCGCCACCCCGGCCAGGTCGGCACTGTCGTGCAGATCTTCCAGCTCTTCGCGCAGCTGCATTTGCTGCAGCAGGAAATCCGGATCCTGCACCGTCACTTCCAGCGGTAGCTCGGGCCCGCGCAGTGCCAGCAAATAGCGAGCGCGCTGCGACGCACTCTTGAGCGTACTGTAAGCCTCGTTGAGACTGGCAGATTGCTCGAGGGCTAAGCGCTGCTCACGCTCGGAAGCGTCAGCAAAGCGATCCGGATGAATCTGCCGTGCCATCTCACGGTAACGCGCGGCAAGCAGCTCCTGATCCAGCCGAAAACCTGGCTGCAGGTCGAATAAAGCAAAGTGACAAGGACTGCCCACACGCGCCTCAGATATTGAAGCTTTCGCCGCAGCCACATTCGCCGCGCACGTTTGGGTTGTTGAACTTGAAACCTTCGTTCAACCCCTCTTTGACGAAATCAAGCTCAGTACCGTCGAGGTAAACCAGGCTCTTGGGATCGATGATCACCTTGACGCCATGGTTCTCGAACACCTGATCTTCGCTGGCGGCCTCATCGACAAACTCCAGCACATAGGCCAAGCCGGAACAGCCCGTGGTGCGTACACCCAGGCGAATACCTTCGCCCTTGCCGCGCCCCTCAAGAGAGCGACGCACGTGCTGAGCGGCTGCTTCGGTCATGCTGATAGCCATCGACAAACCTCCTTAGAGCAAGCCTTTCTTCTGCTTGTAATCGCGCACAGCAGCCTTGATGGCGTCTTCGGCGAGTACCGAGCAGTGGATTTTCACCGGTGGCAGAGCCAATTCCTCGGCCAGCTGGGTGTTCTTGATAGTTTCAGCTTCGTCTAGGGTCTTGCCCTTCATCCACTCAGTAGCGAGGGAGCTGGAGGCAATTGCCGAACCGCAACCGTAGGTCTTGAACTTGGCGTCTTCAATTACGCCCTGCTCGTTGACCTTGATTTGCAGACGCATCACGTCACCGCAAGCCGGCGCGCCGACCATACCAGTGCCGACGTCTGGGTCTTCCGCGTCCATCTTGCCGACGTTGCGCGGGTTCTCGTAGTGGTCAATGACCTTTTCACTGTAAGCCATGCTGGTATTCCTTCCTCATCAGAGAGTCGCTCTTGCTCGGCGACTACTTAGTGCGCCGCCCACTCGATCTTGGAGATGTCGACACCGTCTTTGTACATATCCCACAGCGGCGACAATTCGCGCAGCTTGGTCACCGCCTCGCAAACTTTCTGCGCGGCGTAATCGACTTCTTCATCAGTGGTGAAGCGGCCGAAGGTAAAGCGAATGGAGCTGTGCGCCAGCTCGTCATTGCGGCCCAGGGCGCGCAACACGTAGGACGGTTCCAGAGAAGCCGAGGTGCAGGCGGAACCAGACGAAACCGCCAGATCCTTGAGCGCCATGATCAGCGACTCGCCCTCAACATAGTTGAAGCTGAGGTTGAGATTGTGCGGTATGCGGGCGGTCATGCTGCCATTGATGTACAGCTCTTCAAGACCATCGACCTGTTTGAAGAAACGATCACGCAGGGCCTGGATGCGCTGGTTTTCCTGGGTCATTTCTTCTTTGGCAATACGGAACGCCTCACCCATACCGACACACTGGTGAGTCGCCAGGGTGCCGGAGCGCATACCACGCTCGTGACCGCCGCCATGGGTCTGCGCTTCCAGACGCACACGTGGCTTACGACGTACAAACAGTGCACCGACACCTTTCGGGCCATACGTCTTATGCGCGGAGAACGACATCAGATCGACCTTGAGCGACTCCAGATCAATCGCCACCTTGCCGGTGGACTGAGCCGCATCAACATGCAGAAACACGCCGCGCGAGCGGGTCAGCTCGCCAATCGCCGCGATGTCGTTGATGGTGCCGATTTCGTTATTCACGTGCATGACCGACACCAGGATAGTGTCCTCACGCAGCACCGCTTCAATCATGGCCGGGGTAATCAGACCATCTTCACCAGGCTCAATGTAGGTCACCTCGAAGCCTTCACGCTCAAGCTGGCGCATAGTGTCCAGCACGGCTTTATGTTCGATTTTCGAGGTAATCAGGTGCTTACCTTTGCTCTTGTAGAAATCGGCAATGCCCTTGATCGCCAGGTTGTTGGACTCGGTGGCACCCGAGGTCCAGACAATCTCACGCGGGTCGGCATTGACCAGCTCAGCCACTTGGCGGCGAGCATTCTCCACGGCCTCTTCAGCCTTCCAGCCAAATACGTGGGAGCGCGACGCCGGATTGCCGAAGTTACCGTCGACCAACAGGCAATCGCTCATTTTTTGCGCTACACGCGGATCAACCGGCGTAGTGGCGGAATAATCGAGGTAAATCGGCAATTTCATAACTTTCTCCTAATCAGGTATCAGGCGAGCTAGCCAGCGCTTTGCGCTCAATCGACGGCGGACGTTTCGATCTTATCCAGGTACGGCGTCCTGCCATTGCAGCGGCGCTGATCCTGGCGCTGGGCAACTTCCTGCACTTCACGGCGGGTCACCAAGTCAGCCAGACTGATGCCACTCAGAAATTCGTGTATCTGCTGGCTGAGGTCACACCACAAATGGTGGGTCAGACAGGTATCACCTGCGTGGCAGTCGCCCTGCCCTTGGCAGCGCGTGGCATCAACCGACTCATTGACTGCGTCAATCACCTCAGCCACCTGAATACCCTGCATATCGCGCGACAACTGGTAACCGCCGCCAGGCCCACGCACGCTGGACACCAGATTGCCACGACGCAACTTGGCAAATAGCTGCTCCAGGTAGGAAAGGGAAATACCCTGCCGCTCGGAGATATCAGCCAAGGATACCGGCCCACGCTGAGCGTGCAACGCCAAATCAAGCATGGCGGTGACAGCGTAACGGCCTTTGGTGGTGAGTCGCATAAGGGATTACCGCGTGATCGCAATATGCCGCGAGTATGCAATTCCCGAGCATTTAAGTCAACTATAAGACCTAGTACTTTAGTCGGGATTAGCCAGAATGGAGGGCGCGTATCATAGCAAAATGCGCCTCACCACACCATCACGCCGCGGGCTTGTCAGCGTCCTTGACCACACCAGCGAAGTCCTCGTCACGCAGCTGCGGCAAATCCTTGGCGCAGTAGTCACTGCCCAAAGACTTGAGAGCGCCGCACATGCCTTCCAGACGCCCATCCACCGCATGCAGGTGATCAAGCAGCTGACCAATGGCGCGCGCCACCGGGTCCGGCATGTCCTGACTTACGCCGTAGGCATCGAAACCCAGCTTCTCGGCAATAGCCTGACGCTTGGCCTCCTGCTCATCGTCGGTTTTGACGATGATACGCCCAGGAATGCCGACTGCCGTAGCGCCCGCCGGCACCGCTTTAGTCACCACAGCATTGGAGCCAATCTTCGCGCCCGCGCCGACCGTGAAAGGCCCCAGCACCTTGGCACCAGCACCAACCACCACACCATCTTCCAGCGTCGGGTGACGCTTGCCTTTGTTCCAACTGGTGCCGCCAAGGGTCACACCCTGGTAAAGGGTGACGTCGTTGCCGATTTCGGCGGTCTCACCGATGACGATGCCCATGCCGTGATCAATAAAGAAGCGCCGACCGATCTTCGCGCCCGGATGAATTTCGATACCAGTCATCCAGCGACCGAAGTTCGACACCACGCGCGCCAGCCACTTCCAGCCACTACTCCACAGCGCGTGCGCTACGCGATGCAACCAGACTGCATGCAACCCCGGATAGCAAGTGACAACCTCAAAGGCATTACGCGCCGCCGGGTCGCGATGAAATACGCTTTGGATATCCTCTTGCATGCGCTCAAACATCTGCCTTCTCCTGCTTAGGGTGCTCGCCACGCGCCGCCTTGATGGTTTCAGTCAAGATACCGCGCAAGATATTCATTTCCAGCCTGCTCACTGCGCTACGCCCGTACAAGCGACGCAGGCGACTCATCAGATGTCGCGGCTTGGCAGGATCAAGAAACCTAATCTCAACCAGCGCCTGCTCCAGGTGACGATAAAACGATTCCAGCTCATCCACAGCAACCGGCTCTTCATCCGGATCGACGACCGCAGACTGCCTGGCCGGCCGCCCCTCAGTTGCCAGCCAGGCCATACGCACTTCGTACGCCAGCACCTGGACCGCCGCCGCCAGATTCAACGAGCTGAACGCCGGATCGGAGGGAATGTGCACATGATAGTGACAGCGCTGCAGCTCCTCATTGGTCAGGCCGGCATACTCGCGCCCAAACACCAAGGCAACTTGCGCACCTTGCTGCGCCTGCTCGCACGCAACACCACCACACTCACGCGGCTCCAGCATCGGCCAGGGAATATGCCGATCCCGCGCACTGGTACCCATTACCAGGCGACAACCGACAAGCGCCTCCTCAAGCGTGGCCACAACCTGCGCCGCATCGAGAATATCTGTAGCGCCGGAGGCCCTGGCCACCGCGTCTTCGCTCGGAAAATCCCGCGGATCAACCAGTACCAACTGCGACAACCCCATGTTTTTCATGGCCCGTGCCGCCCCACCGATATTGCCCGGGTGACTGGTACCGACCAACACAACGCGAATATTTTCCAGCAACGCAAACGCTCACAGACAAGGCTTTGAGGGGCAAATCTTACAGAAGCCACCTGCCTTGCGCCACGCAAGACGCAGGTTGCACTTCAACCGCCAGGCTTTTCTGCTAGAATGGCCGGCTTTCTTTAACGACCCAGGTGAACATCCATGCAGCCCATGCTGAATATCGCGCTGCGCGCAGCCCGTAGCGCCGGCGAAATGATCTTCCGCTCGACCGAACGCTTGGACGTCATCTCGGTCGACGAGAAAGAAGCCAAGGACTATGTCACTGAAATTGATCGCTCCGCTGAGCAGCTGATCATTCAGGCCCTGCGCAAAGCATTCCCGAACCACGGCATCCTCGGCGAGGAAAGCGGCCTAAGCGAAGGCAGTGGCGACGGCGCCGACTACCTGTGGATTATCGATCCACTGGATGGCACCACTAACTTTATCCGCGGTATTCCGCATTACGCCGTCAGCATTGCGTGTAAATACCGCGGTCGCCTTGAACACGCTGTGATCATCGACCCGGTCCGCCAGGAAGAATTCACCGCTAGCCGTGGCCGTGGTGCAGCCCTCAACGGCCGCCGCCTGCGCGTCGGCAATCGCAAGAGCCTGGAAGGCGCCCTGCTCGGCACCGGCTTCCCGTTCCGCGACAGCCAGATGGAAAACCTGGAAAACTACATCGGCATGTTCCGCAGCTTGGTTGGGCAAACCGCCGGCGTACGCCGCGCGGGTGCCGCCAGCCTTGACCTGGCCTACGTGGCTGCCGGCCGCTTCGATGCCTTCTGGGAGTTCGGCCTGTCCGAGTGGGATATGGCAGCAGGCGCACTGCTGATTCAGGAAGCAGGCGGCCTGATCAGCGACTTCAGCGGCGGCCACGAATTCTTGGAGAAAGGCCAGATCGTTGCCGGCAACACCAAGTGCTTCAAGGCTGTCCTGACAGCCATTCAGCCGCACTTGTCAGCTTCCTTGAAGCGCTGATTAAGCCGCAATAAAAAAGCGCCCCGCGGGGCGCTTTTTTTGTACCTGCTAAACATGCTTCGATCAGTTGGACTGATCAACCAGCACCAACTGACCATCTTTGACCGGGATCTGCCGGCCCGGATCACTGGCCATTCGCACCTGGCTCACCTTGCCATCCAACTCGTACTTAACGTCGTAACCCACCAACTTCTCACTGGTATCGGTAACCGTGCTGCAACGGGTTTCAGTCGTCGTGTAAGTATCACGGCTCTGCAAGTGCTCCTGCGCCTTGTTGCCGGCATAGCCGCCACCCACCGCACCCGCAACAGTCGCCAGTTTCTTGCCGTTACCGCCGCCTACCTGGTTGCCGAGCAGGCCGCCCACCACAGCACCAATCGCCGTACCGGCTATCTGGTGCTCGTCCTTGACCGGTGCCTGACGAGTGACCGCCACATCCTTGCAGACTTCCCGCGGGGTTTTGATGGTTTCCTTGACCGGTTTAACGGCCAGCACTTCGGCATATTCAGGCGCACTGACGAGACTGTAAGTGGCCACCGCTCCGCCCGCCGTCACACCCACCGCCCCCAACACAGCACCCACCAACATTGACTTGTTCATACAGGCCTCCTTGAAACCGCTGCTTAGCGCTTAACGCGCCTAACTCCCAGCCTTGGAGCATAAAAAAACCGGGCAAGTTCAACACCTGCCCGGCTCATTCAACCATTTGCGATAAAGCGCACAGAATTATGGGCGCTCATCAACCTCATTTTCCACAACCGGCGGGATCAGATCATCCACGCTCAGGTTGAGCCAAATCAGCACAACGTTGGCGATGTAGATTGAGGAATAGGTACCCGCCAGCACACCCACGAAGAGAGCAACGGAGAAACCATAAAGGTTGTCACCAGCAAAAATCAGCAGTGCCGCAATCGCCAGCAACGTCGAAATCGACGTGGCCATAGTGCGCAGCAGTGTCTGCGTGGTGGAGATGTTGATGTTGTCGATCAGGCTGGTTTTGCGCAGCACCCGGAAGTTCTCACGCACACGGTCGAACACAACAATGGTGTCGTTGAGCGAGTAACCGATGATTGCCAGCAACGCCGCCAAAACCGTTAAGTCAAAGGTGATCTGGAAGAAAGACAGAATCCCCAGTGTCACGACTACGTCGTGGACCAGCGACACGATAGCCCCCAGGGCAAACTTCCACTGAAAGCGGAAGGCCAGGTACAGCATGATCCCGCCCAAGGCCAGGAGCATGCCCAGACCACCCTGATCGCGCAGCTCCTCACCGACCTGCGGGCCAACAAACTCTACCTTCTTGATCGTGACCTTATCACCAGTGCCCTGCAGCGCTGCAGCTACCAGATTACCCAGATTCGGGTCATCACCTTGCATGCGCACCACCACATCGGTAGTTGCACCAAAGCTCTGCACCACCGCATCGCCATACCCGGCTACCGCCAACTGATCACGCACCTTGCCAAGATCAGCAGGCTGCGTGTAACTCAGTTCGATCTGCGTACCGCCCGTGAAGTCCAGACCGAAGTTCAAGCCCTTGTAAAACCAGCTACCCAGCGCAACGAGGGTTAGAAGCATCGTAATGGCGAACGCAATATTGCGCGCACCCATAAAATTGATCGTACGCATTTTCTAACCCCTTAGACCCACAGCTTCTTGAAGTCACGCCCACCACAGGTCAGATTGACCATCGCGCGAGTCACCAGAATGGCGGTAAACATCGAAGTAAGAATGCCCAGCGACATGGTCACGGCGAAGCCCTTGACCGGCCCAGTACCCATGGCAAACAGAATGCCACCCACCAGCAACGTGGTCAGGTTGGCATCGAGAATCGCTGTATAAGCACGATCAAACCCTTCGTGAATGGCCCGCTGGATCGACATACCATTGGCAATCTCTTCACGAATACGCGAGAAGATCAGCACGTTGGCGTCCACCGCCATACCCATGGTCAGCACGATACCGGCGATACCCGGCAGGGTCAGCGTGGCGCTGAGCAATGACATCAGCGCCAGCAGCAGCACCATGTTCATGCCCAGAGCGATGGTCGCCAGCACCCCGAAGAAGCGGTAGATCGCAATGATAAACAGCGATACAAACAGCATGCCCCACAGCGAAGCATCAATACCCTTGGTGATGTTGTCAGCACCCAGGCTCGGGCCGATGGTGCGCTCTTCAGCGAAGTACATCGGCGCAGCCAGACCACCGGCGCGCAGCAGCAGGGCCAGTTCAGACGACTCACCCTGGCCATCCAGCCCGGTAATGCGGAACTGGCTACCCAGCGGCGACTGAATGGTGGCCAGACTGATGATCTTCTTCTCTTCGACGAAGGTCTGCAGCTCGACTTCTTTCTCGACGCCATCAACCACCTGACGTACATGACGGGTAACCGGCCTCTGCTCGATAAAGATCACCGCCATGCTGCGCCCGACATTATTGCGGGTCGCGCGGTTCATCAGGTCACCACCGCGTCCATCCAGACGGATATTCACCTGCGGGCTGCCGTTCTCATCGAAGCTGGCCTGGGCATCGGTCACCTGGTCACCAGTGATGATCAGATCACGCTCTAGCTGGGCTGGCGGACGGCCCTCCTCGCGGAACTCGAAGCTTTCGGTCGCAGCCTTGGCTGCATCTGGCTCGGCGGCCAGACGGAACTCCAGGTTGGCGGTCTTGCCGAGAATACGCTTGGCTTCGGCGGTGTCCTGCACGCCTGGCAGTTCAACCACGATACGGTTGGCACCCTGACGCTGCACCAGCGGCTCAGCAACGCCCAGCTCATTGACCCGGTTACGCACGGTGGTCAAGTTTTGCTTGATTGAATATTCGCGAATTTCGACCAGCTTGGCCTGAGTCAATGCCAAACGCAGCACTTGCTGCCCACCACGCTGCACAGTGGTCATGTCAAAATCGGTAAAGTCCTTGCGAATCAGCTGCTGGGCTTTTTCCAGCGTCGCTTCATCGGCAAAGCCGAGCTGGATGGCACCATCCAGCTCAGGCAGGCTGCGATAACGCACGCGCTCTTTGCGCAGCAGGCTCTTGACCTCGCCTTCGTAGACCTTGCGGCGCGCATCAAGGGCCTTGTCCATGTCCACTTCCATCAGGAAGTGCACACCACCGGACAAGTCCAGACCGAGTTTCATTGGGCTACCGCCCAGGTTGCGCAGCCAGTCCGGCGTGGTTTGCGCCAGGTTGAGCGCCACTACGAACTCATCGCTCAAAGCCTTACGCACCAGATCTTTGGCTGGCAGTTGGTCTTCAGCGTTATTCAAACGCAGCAGGCCGGCGCGGCCCTGATCAGCCACACTGACAGCTTTGACACTGATACCAGCCGCTTCCAGTGCACGACTGGCGCGATCTAGGTCGGCCTGCTCGACGCGCATGGCGGAGCTGTTGCCACTGATCTGGATCGCCGGATCATCCGGGTACAGATTGGGCAAGGAATAAATAGTACCGATTGCCAGCACAGCCAGAATCAGCAGGTACTTCCAGAGGGGAAATTTGTTGAGCATGACGCCGCCCGTTATGACGCGGGGCGCATTAAGCGCCCCGTCGAATGGTAAAGGTGTATTGCTTAGATCGCTTTCAGCGTGCCCTTGGGCAGCGAGGCGGCAATCGCCACTTTCTGAATTTTCAGCTCGACGGTGTCGGACACCTCGATTACCACGAAGTCATCGGAAACCTTCGACACCTTGCCGGCGATACCACCGCTGGTTACCACTTCATCACCTTTCTGCAGGCCGCTGATCAGACCTTTGTGCTCTTTGGCACGCTTGGCCTGTGGGCGCCAAATCATCAGATAGAAGATGACCAGAAAGCCGACCAGAAACACCCATTCAAAGCCACTACCAGCAGGACCGGCAGCCGGTGCGGCGCCTTCAGCGAAAGCAGCGGGGATAAAAAAGCTCATGTAACACTCCTGTTGCAAGGGTCTTTAAAAGGTTGGGAATCAATCCAGAGGCGGCGTTGGCAGCCCGCGTTTGGCATAGAAGGCATCGACAAAGGCGGCCAATGTACCCTGTTGAATAGCCTCGCGCAAACCAGCCATAA
Organism: Pseudomonas peli; assembly: GCF_900099645.1. Lineage (GTDB taxonomy): Bacteria > Pseudomonadota > Gammaproteobacteria > Pseudomonadales > Pseudomonadaceae > Aquipseudomonas > Aquipseudomonas peli. Next base: position 656,247 of record NZ_FMTL01000001.1, read on the forward strand.
GCACCTGATAGTGCCGTAAGTTGTGGATTGTATTGAGCATGCTACCGAGCATTTCGCCACATTTATCCAGATGATGCAGATAGGCACGAGAGAAATGTTTGCAGGTGTAACAGTCGCACGTCGGGTCTAGCGGCGAATCGTCGTGCTTATGGAAGGCATTGCGGATTTTCAGCACGCCAGTGTCGACAAACAGGTGGCCGTTGCGCGCATTGCGGGTCGGCATCACGCAGTCGAACATATCCACACCGCGGCGCACGCCTTCCACCAAGTCTTCTGGTTTGCCCACGCCCATCAGGTAGCGCGGCTTGTCGGCTGGCAATTGCGGCGGCAAGTAATCCAGCACCTTGATCATCTCGTCTTTCGGCTCGCCGACCGAAAGACCACCAATGGCATAACCGTCAAAACCGATCTGCTCTAGGCCATCCAGAGAGACTTTGCGCAATTCCTCATGCATGCCGCCCTGAACGATGCCGAATAGCGCCGACGTGCTGTCGCCATGCGCCTCTTTAGAGCGCTTGGCCCAGCGCAGCGATAACTCCATCGAACGCTTTGCCACATCGAACGCGGCCGGATAGGGCGTGCACTCGTCGAAAATCATCACGATGTCCGAACCCAGGTCGCGCTGCACCTGCATCGACTCTTCCGGCCCCATAAACACCTTGGCGCCATCGACCGGAGAGGCGAAGTACACGCCCTCCTCCTTGATCTTGCGCATGGCGCCGAGACTGAACACCTGGAAGCCGCCGGAGTCGGTAAGGATCGGCCCCTGCCACTGCATAAAGTCATGCAGATCGCCGTGCTTCTTGATCACTTCCGTGCCAGGACGCAACCACAGGTGGAAGGTGTTGCCGAGGATGATCTGCGCACCAATCGCCTCGATATCACGCGGCAGCATGCCCTTGACCGTGCCGTAGGTGCCCACCGGCATAAACGCCGGGGTTTCCACCACGCCGCGCGGAAAGGTCAGCCGGCCACGACGCGCCTTGCCCTCAGTCGCCAACAATTCGAAAGACATGCGGCACGTGCGCGTCATAGTTGTTCCCCTGGCCCGCGCGGCGCGGGGTTGCGGGTGATGAACATGGCATCACCGTAACTGAAAAAACGGTATTCACCGGCAATCGCCGCCTGATAGGCGGCCATGGTTTCCGGGTAACCGGCAAACGCCGACACCAGCATCAGCAGCGTCGATTCCGGCAAATGGAAGTTGGTCACCAGCGCATCGACCACATGCAGCGGCCGGCCTGGATAGATAAAGATATCGGTGTCACCACTGAATGCTTTGAGCACACCATCCCGCGCAGCGCTTTCCAGCGAACGCACGCTGGTCGTACCGACGGCAATCACCCGACCGCCACGCGCACGACAGGCGGCCACGGCATCGACCACATCCTGACTGACCTCAAGCCACTCGCTGTGCATGTGATGATCTTCGATGCGCTCAACGCGCACCGGCTGAAAAGTACCCGCACCGACGTGGAGGGTCACGAACGCCTGCTCAACACCCTTCTCGGCAATTGCCGCGAGCAGCTGCTGATCAAAATGCAGCCCGGCGGTCGGTGCCGCAACAGCGCCAGCTCGGTCGGCATATACCGTTTGGTAGCGCTCGCGATCCGCTTGCTCGTCCGGCCGATCAATATAGGGTGGCAGCGGCATATGCCCGACCCGCTCGAGAAGCGGCAGCACGTCTTCAGCAAAACGCAGCTCGAACAGCGCATCGTGTCGCGCGACCATTTCGGCTTCGCCACCGCCGTCGATCAGGATGATCGAACCCGGCTTGGGTGATTTGCTCGAACGCACATGGGCTAGCACGCGCTGACTGTCCAACACCCGTTCAACCAAAATTTCCAGTTTGCCGCCGGAGGCCTTCTGGCCAAACAGCCGCGCCGGAATCACCCGAGTGTTGTTGAACACCATCAGATCGCCAGGACGCAGGTAATCCAGCAGGTCACTGAATTGTTTATGCGCCAGCTCCCCCGTCGGCCCATCAAGCACCAGCAAGCGGCTGGCACGGCGTTCGGCGAGGGGGTGGCGGGCAATCAGAGCGTCAGGCAGCTCGAAATTGAAGTCGGCAACACGCATGGTCAGGGAGAGGTCGTCTAGCAGGGCGGCAGAGCTTACCGGAAATAGTGCATTCTGACCACGCAAGTGGATTGACCAACCCCAACACCATCCCTATACTGCGCCGCCATTGTGCCCCGGTGGCGGAACCGGTAGACGCGGCGGATTCAAAATCCGTTTTCGAAAGAAGTGGGAGTTCGAGTCTCCCCCGGGGCACCATAGATTTTACTGAAGGCCTTGATTATCAAGGCCTTTTTTTATGCCTGGCGTAATCTTGGCGTAATGACTTTGAAGCACGTATAGCCGTGACTGCAAATCGCAGGCACAAAAAAAGGCCCGGCGCCGTAGGTAATCCCACGACGCCGGGCCTTCTTTATTTGGCACCTAAAACCTACACCGCCCTCACCGTCCACAGCTGATCCCACCTGGTGGTATAGCTCGGGCTCATCATCTCGCGCCTCATCCCCCACTCAGGCGCTACCGGAACCCGGCCCGGGCGTAGCGTGCCCCTTCCCCACTTGGCATTGATCTCATCGAGCACATCCATAACCCGCTCAGTGATCGCGGGCTGAGTCTCGGCAAACAGGTCATCGGTGAACTCGCCCCGCTTGCGCAGATCCATCAGCAGGATTTCAGCTTTAGCGTAGGCGAAGCCGTCCCTGTACAGGTGATCAAGCGCCGTCACCGCTGCCCGGGTAATCAGCCGCGTGTCGTCCGTGGGGTATGGCAGCTCGCAGATAATGCCCTTGGCGTACTTCACCTCGTCCGGGTTGAACATGCCGGTTCTGATGCTGACCCTTACCCGTTTGGTCAGTGAATGCTGCACGCGCAGCTTCTCGCAGGCCCGCGCAGCATAGGTGGCAACTGCCTCACGGATTGGCCCGATCTCGCGCAGGCGCTTACCAAAGGCCCGACTGCAGCAGATTTCCTGCTTTGGCGGCGCGGCCTCCTCCAGTGCCAGGCACGACGTACCGCGCAGTTCTCTGGCCGTTTTCTCTATAACCACGCTGAATTGCTTGCGCAGGGTCCAGGGATCGGCCTGCGATAACTCCCAGGCCGTTTTGATATTCATGCCCTGCAGGTGCGCATTCATTCGCCGCCCAACGCCCCACACCTCTTCAACCGGAGTCACCTTCAAGAGCTTGTCGCGGCGCACCGGATCGCGGATATCAACCACACCACCGGTCTGCTGCTGCCACTTCTTCGCGGCATAGTTCGCCAGCTTGGCCAGCGTCTTGGTGGTGGCGATACCAACACCGGTGGGTATGCCTGTGCGCTGCAGCACTTGCGCGCGGATATCGCGGCCAATGGCTTCCAGCGATCCCTGCATGCCTGTGAGGTCTGCAAAGGCCTCATCGATGCTGTACACCTCAAGCGCGGGCACCAGGCTTTCAATCACGGTCATCACGCGCTCGCTGATATCACCATACAGCGCGTAGTTACTGGAGAACGGCACGATGCCCCAGCGGCGAACCTCATTCTTGATCTCGAACCAAGGGGCACCCATCTTCACGTAGGGCTTGGCATCGGCAGAACGAGCGATCACACAGCCGTCATTGTTGCTCAGCACCACGATTGGCGTGCGCTTTAGGTCAGGCCTGAAGACGCGCTCGCAACTGGCGTAGAAGCTGTTGCAGTCGATCAGGGCTATGGCTGGCTCATGCATGGTTCCGGTGCCGCCGCAGGCTGTCAGTCACAACACCCCAGATCAGCAGCTCATCGCCTTCGAGCACATAGCGTGGCGGGTACTTGGCGTTCTCGGAGCACAGCACATATTGCTGTCCCTGGCGAGAGAGGCGTTTGACGAAGGTTTCGCCGTTCAGCTCAGCCACGACAATATCGCCGTGCTGCACCGGTAGCGCCTTGCTGACAATGAGGATGTCATCCTCAAAGATGCCCACGCCGGTCATGCTGTCGCCGAGCACCCGCACCAGGTAGGTGTGCGGCGCATCGATATCCAACAGTTCATCCAGAGAAAGCTTGTGCTCAAGATGGTCCTGCGCCGGGCTTGGGAAGCCAGCCGGAATGCGAAAGGAAAAAAAGGGCAGCTCGATAGCTGAACTGCCCATGGGGCCCAGGAATATTGCAGTGGCCATTGAGGGATGCTCTTTTAAAATACTGTATTTTTATACAGTTATTTTATCGCCATGTGAAGCGTCACCCATCAGCCAACAACAAGCACCGGTGATAGAGTGCGTGCAGCCATGCCTACCACCCAGACTCAGGGATGGTTCAAGCCACTAGTGATTGGTACAGGAACAAGGAGAGAAAGGATGAGCCTGAGTGATTACTTCAAAGGACCAGCTCACAGGCAGCGCGCTGAACAACTTGAACAGCAGCTGACTAAACTTCAAGGCGAGCTCGATCAAGTCAAAGCACTTGCGCATAAGTTTGGCGCCATGGACGCGCTGCAGATCCAACACGAAATCGAACGCGAGAACCAAAGGCTGCAGACCCTACGCTCAACTGCGAAGAACGCGGAGAACAACATCGCTGAACTCGCCCAGCGATCCAACCAGCTGCTTGACCAGATACTAGTTCTGGAAGAGTCGATACTTCTAGAAAGCTTTGCGCTCTACGAACCCAAGTTCAAAATGAGCTCAAGCAGTGACTACAAGGCCCGCCTGGCTGCAGTACGCGAACAACAAAAAGCAATGATCAAAAACGGGGATGCTGCCACGGGGAACATGGGCTGGGAGGTTAACGGGAGCAAGGCTGAAGGTCGCAAACTCGTTAATGACATGATCAAGCTGGTCATCCGCTCTTTCAACAACGAAGCCGACTACTGCGTTGATAACGTGAAGTTCGACAACATTGAGCTGGGCGAGAAGCGAATCCTCAAATCCTTCGAAACCTGCAACCGCCTTGGCCGGGTGATGACAGTTGAGCTGTCGAGCAAGTACCTAAAGCTCAAGCTTGATGAGCTACACCTTTCACATGAGTTCCAGATCAAAAAGCAGGAAGAGAAGGAGGAAGCTAAGCGTGTTCGTGAAGAGCTGCGCGAGCAGCAAAAGCTAGAGCAGGAAATCCGTGCCGCCCGAGAAAAAATCGCCAAAGAGCGCAAGCACTTCACTAACGCGCTCAAAGACCTTCAAATACGACTCGATAAAGCCACCGATGAAGAAGAACGCGCAACACTATTAGCGAAAGTCGCTGAAGTAGAAGCTGGCAAAGCTGAGCTTGAGAGTGAAGAGAAGCTTATTGACTATCGCGAGCAGAATGCCAAAGCCGGTTACGTTTACGTGATCTCGAACGTGGGCGCTTTTGGCGAAGGCGTTTACAAAATCGGTATGACCCGGCGTCTAGAGCCCATGGAGCGCGTCGACGAACTAGGGGATGCATCAGTACCGTTCTGGTTTGATGTTCACGCTATGGTCTTTTCAGATAACGCTCCAGCCCTCGAAGCAAAGCTGCATGAGCGCTTCGCCGCTGGCCGCCTTAACAAGGTAAACGGCCGCAAAGAGTTCTTCAGAGCAGATATTGCTGAAATTGAGACTGTGATCCGCGAAAACTATGACGCTGCGGTTGAGGTCATTCATGAAGCATCTGCAGAGCAATACCGTGAGAGCTTACGCATGGCTATGCCGGCGCCTTCGATACAGCAAGCAGAACACGCCATCGCATTTACCTTAGACTGATATGCCATTGATTGATCCGCCGCCCTTTTATTGAATCGGGCGGCGGCCCAAACAAAGCGGCTATACCCTCCACGCCTCTTTCGCCTTTTCAAACCCCACCCATTTCCCTTCCCGATCCAGCCCGCGACTTGCCATCAGCTGCGCGGCAATGGCCTGGGTATCCACCTCCCCTTTCGCCATGGCGTTCAGCAGTTCGGTGGGCAGGGGCTGGAGGTGCTCGAGCAGGTTCATTGTTGTTTCCTTTGTGGTTTCCGTTGGCACCAGTAACGCTCTGGTGCCGAGGCATAGCAAGCGAATCAGACGCCATCAAACAGACCACCGAGCGAGGCCGGCACCCAGTTCATAATCACCAGCTCGCCCGTGGTTTCAGCCACGCCCTGGCGCTGGTTGGTGCAGCTGTAGCGGATATCGAGCTGCTCCATATGGAAGCCATCGAACGCCCGGCGGATATCGGGGTGGTCGTTGATGCTGACCATCACCTTGCCTTTGCAGCGCCGCATAAAGTCGGCCATGCGTTCGTAGTTTTCATAGGGGAAGTCGACGCCATAGCCTGCGGTCTGCCAGTACGGCGGATCCATGTAGTGAAAGGTGTGGGCGCGGTCGTAGCGCTCAGCGCATTCAAGCCAGGGCAGGTTCTCCACGTACACACCGGCCAGGCGCTGCCAGGCCGCAGACAGGTTCTCCTCGATGCGCATGATGTTCGGTGCCGGGCCTGTCGTCGCGGTACCGAAGGTTTGCCCGCTGACCTTGCCGCCGAAGGCATGGTGCTGCAGGTAGAAGAAACGTGCGGCGCGCTGGATGTCGGTAAGGGTTTCCGGGCGCGTGATCTTCTGCCACTCGAAGAGCTGCCGACTGGATAGCGCCCACTTGAACTGCCGCACGAACTCCTCGACGTGGTTCTGCACCACCCGATACAGCGACACCAAGTCGCCGTTGATATCGTTCAACACTTCCACTGGCGCAGGCTGCGGCCGCAGGAAGAACAGCGCAGCACCGCCGGCAAAGACTTCGACGTAGCATTCGTGGGGAGGGAACAGCGGGATAAGGCGGTCGGCTAGGCGGCGTTTGCCACCCATCCAAGGGATGATAGGACTGGTCATAGAATGCAAACCTTTACTGTATAAATAAACAGGTGCTAGGCTCTCCCCCGCTTCGTGCACGGAGTGAGAGCCTTGGCTTGGCTTGCAGGAATGGCTGCGGGTCGAGTGGCCTGCCCGGGTGCTGTAACACCTGGGCGGGTCGCTCTTTTCTTACGGAGGGATTACGGGGTTGTAGCGGTCTGGCCGGTCAGCGTCCGGACGTAGCCTTGCAGGTACTCGAGTTTCTTCTGATCGCGGATCATTCCGGCGCGGATATCCCAAACAGCTGATCCAGCTCGCTCACTGAGTTCGACGCGGGCTCCATCGCCCACGCTGCCGGCGCCGGGGGTGGCGGACACGACTCGGTCAGCTTCGGCAACTCGGACTTCGATGCGCAGCCGCTTGCGCTCAGCATCAGCGCCAGAATAAAGCCGGCGCAGCCTTTCGTTTTCAGCTTGTGCATCTGTCAGTTCCTTGTGTTGGGTTGAGTCAAGTTCAGCCAGCTGCTGCTCGAGCAGCACGCGGGCATCCATTTGTGCGCGCACCTGGTGAGCAGCCGCGCGGGCGATTTCGCCCAAGGTGTCGCTATGGGTTTTCTCAGCCATCGCCAGTTGTTTACCCAGCCGCCAGCCGTTGGCAGCCCAGCCGGCGCCGAACACCACAACCAAAAATGCGCCCAGCAACCAGGTGCGCGGTGAACCGGGAATCAGATCAACGATGCTCATACCAGCACCTTGCTTGCCCGCAGCCACAGCTCGCGGCGATCTGCTGCGCCGTTCTGGCCGCCGTTGATCTTGCGGGTGATATCAGTGAACCGGCCCTGATCAGCCAGGGTGTTCAGTTCCTTGATCCACCAGAACCAGCCAGCCGATTGCGCCGCCCACTCCGGCTGTTCCAACAGCTGCGGCTCACGCAGCAGGCGCTCATCGCTGAACAGGGCCAGGCTGCATTTGAGATAGTTGAAGCGGCCGGTGATCTGGATCAGCCCACGCCCGCGATACAACTGGCCATCACCATCCGCCTCGGGCGTGTTGCCCAGGCGCTCGGCCAGTGGCCCGGTGTCATACTTGGCCAGGTAAGCGTTGTTGCCCAGCTCGCGCGTCCACTGCAGCTGGCCGGACTCATGTCCAACCTGCGCCAGGAATGCGGCCATGCGCAGCGGGGTATTAATCTGCCAGCGCTTGGCGGCTGCGTTGATTGCAGGTACAAAAACGCCCGCTGATCGGCGGGCGTTTGGCATGATGTGGAGCAATTGTTGTTCTGTGATGTCCATGGGGTCTCCACATAGTGAGCCGGCATAGTGCTGGCGTTTGATCGAGGTAGTTATGCGCAGCAAATTCCCCAGCAAGGTGCTGGCAAAGGCACTGGCAAACCGTTTTGCAGCAGAGGCGCTGGTCGACTTTGAGCTGACGCCCGCAGACCTAGCCGGTGAACCACTCACGGCCGAGGAACGGCTGGCGGTCTATAACGAGATCAGGGAGATATCTGCCCGCTTGAGGCTTGAAGCCGAACGGCTGTACTCCCTGGTTTAGAGAACAGCCAGGCAACAAAAAGCCCGCACTAAGCAGGCATGGTCTAGGCTTGAAAAGCCGCAGGTCGCGGCTCACCAATTACGCAAGGAAGCTATTTATGGGACTGATTATTTCCCGCCGTATAGGCGAAGAGTTCGTGTTGTTCCCTGCACCAGGTCTCGACCCAACCGACCTGGCTGAACAACTGGCAGAGGGCATCACCATTCGCATCAACAACGCCATACCTGGCAAGGCATGGATCGACATCGACGCGCCACGCGATATCAACATCCTCAGAACGGAGCTGCTAACTCGCGAGCCGAGCTAGATGCGGTTTTAAACATCCACGTCATAGTGCGGCAGGCTTGGCGCCGGCCCGGTGATCACCCCATCGGCGATGTAAGCCTTGCCGCTCACAGGCACATCAACACCCCGCACCGTCACCCGCGTGCCGGTGCGCAGCTCCACCTCACTGATGCCAGCGGTTGGGTTGATGCTGATGACGGTGGCCACCGTGCGCACGCCGCCTGGCAGCAGGCCGATAAAGCGCTTCCAAGGGTTAACCGTCGCCATTAAAAGTGCCTCTCTAACCGGAGCTGCTGCTGCACACGGCTCGCGCCAGTGCCCTCAGCGGCTATGTCCACGGCCAGGCACAGCCCAACCCACGCGCCGCTTTCCTCTGGCACCCGACAGAGCTGGGCAGGCAGCACCAAGCCAACGCCGTGGTCATCCGCAAACGGGAACAGCGGGATTGAGACGCCAACAATCTCGATATTCCCGCCCTTGCTCAGCTCATGCACGCCGCGCGCTCGGTTGGCTTCCTGCCCGGTGATCCAGTCATCGAACACATCCGGTGCGGGGTTATCACCCGCCGTACCAGCGCGACGCACAAGCATGGATACACCGTGGCTGGTGCCCGACACATAGCAGGCGTTCCAGGCCGGCTGCGGCGTCCACTCCCCGCCGAGGGCGGTCATCATTGCAGGCGGGATAATGCGATCAATCGGCGCATCGATCTGCCCCCACTCCCATGGCGGCACCGGGTAGCGCGGCCGCACCTCAAGCTCATCAGCAGCACGCGCCGGCCGCACCACCGCGCCAACCGTTTCAGCAATACGGGCGATCACCTGCATAGCCGTTTGGCTCTGATAGCTGAGCGCACCGGCCGGGAACGTCCAATCAGCCGGCCCTACAGTCTCTGCGTCCCAAACAATGCTGAAGCCAGTGAACAGCAGCTGCTCCGTCGCCGCCTGCCGCGCGGTGATCGGCGCAGCGTTAAGCCCCGTGCGCAATGGCGCGTAAGGCGAAGCGAGCAGTTGAGTGCGCGTAGCGCCCTTGATGCTGTAGGCCTCGGTCGGAAACTTGAGTTGCCGGCTGTAACCTTCCACCAACAGCACCCACGTCCAGCCGTTGATATCCAGCTCGATCTCTTTTGCACCATCCTCACCAGGTGCCACCAGGTCGAGCGCGGCCTTGGTGAAAATGTCGGCGCTGAACTTCCAACTGAAGCTGTCGGCATCCAGGCCAATGCGCACATTTTTCGCTTCAATGGGCGTGCGCGATGGCAGCACCACCAGGTTGACGGTGTTGGCAATCATGTAGGTATCCAGAATGGTTGGATCGGTAGGCGGCTCAGGCAGCGGCTTGACCGGGCCGGGGTAGTCCACATATTCAATGCCGGTCAGCGGGCCATCGAGCACCCGCGCCCTGCCCCACGGCAACCGCGCCTGAGCGTTCAGTCGGCGTGCATCTTGCCAACGCACCCGGCTGGAACTATCAACCGGCTGAATACGCGGCGCTGGAGGCATGTACTGAAAGCTGAAGAACACCAACGGCGAGGTGGGCGGGAAGTACGGCCGCCCACCAAAGTTGAATGCCAGCGGGCCAGGCCCAGGCACATACAAGCTGGCCTGCACTGCCGCTGCTGCATTACGCCGTGGCCCATAATCGTCGACCCGCCGACTGGGGCAGCCCACCTGTACATCCTTACGCGCCGGCATCGGGTTGTAGATCAGCCGCAAGCGCACATCACGCGGCCTGATGGTGTGATCCCAACGCCCCACCACCCCGCAATCCTTCGCCGGCACCGCGCCCCACAGGCCAGCCAGCTGCTCACAGTCAGCTGCGCCGGCCTGGCCCCACCCCTGAACGCTTGCCCGATCCCTGGACGGCACCGCACTCCAACCAGCTGCAGCCTCAAGGTCATGCCCCACTGCGCGCCGCCAGGCTGCCTGAGCCTCTACCACCAGCGCCGTGGTGCCGTCCCAAGGCAAAGCAGCCGGCCGCGCCGAGGCTGGGCGCGCTTTAGACCAGCTGCCCCCTACTCGCATTGTCAGCATCAAATCACCTCAACAGGCACAGGCCCATGGCCAATGGGTGCGTAGTAGCGAACTGCAATGGCGCGGGCAGTGCCGATCAGGCGCGCCGCGTTATCGCCATCGGCTGGCCACCACTCAGGCTCAGTAGCCGGCAGGGTGCCGGCTTCAGTGACTCGGTACAGCCAGCCGGTGAACAGCGTTGGCCGGATTGTTTGCCCAACGGTAACGGCTAAGGTCGGGCTATACAGCACACCCCAATCATCCACCGCCACGGCATAGCACAGCCCACCCGCGACTCGCAGCTCCAGCTCAGCCTCACCATCAACAGTCAGGCCGTACCCGGCCACACGCCACTGGCCATCCAGTGGCCGCTCAATCACAACCACCTCACGCCCTGCAGGCTGCTGATCCACCCGTACCTGCGCGGCCAGGGTAGCCGGCTCACCGACTACCCCGCCCTCGCCAGAGGTGATGTCAAAGGTCAGTTCTGCTGATTCGGTGAACGCCAGGTAAGTGGCCCGCGTTCTGCGTGGCGCTGCCAGATCCTCACCGGCCACCAACCATTCGCCCTGTGCCAGCAACGTGGCCAGGTCGAATTGCTCGGCACGGGTCCATTCGCCATCGAGCGTTTGGAACACCATCGCCAACGTGGCTACCGAACCCCACCCGCGATACAGAAACAGCGTCTTAACCCCTGGCGTCACTACCCCCTCGCGCAATACTCGAAACTTCAGCGTTGCACGCGGGGGCACGACAACAGGCAGCGCCAAAACCAACGCAACCGATGCTGTCGCCATCACCAGAACTCCGGGTTGTTTGTCACGATTCGCGTGGGTGAGCCGTCAAAAGCGACGCCCATGAAATACGTGTACGCACCGCCTAGCGGCAGGGGCGTGTTCAGGTTTCGAGAGTTCAGCGGCCCAACATGCCCCAGGCTCTGAGCCGCTGGCGAAGGGAAATACATCGACACCAAAGGGCAAAGCGCCTGGCCACGCAACCGCCCAGCCAGCACCGACGCTCCCCATCTAACAGGGCACAAAGGTGCTTCAAGAAGCGGAATGATGTGCGCAGCCCCGAGCGAGGCAACGCCGGTATTGGCGTTGGTAGTCAAGCGAAGGCCAGGTGCCACAACAACAATCGACCCGGTATCAACCAGCAATCCGGTTGCGGGGTTACGCAGTACCGTTACTCCCTCAGGCCCAAAGTAGGCCCGAGGCTGAGTGCCGTTTGTGTTCTGCCCCCCCATGGCTATGAAATTGCCGGCGCTGTCCTCTCCGACATAAAGCGGGTTCATCGCACCAAAGTCCGAGGCCGCATACTCAAACAGACTGAAGCCTCCACTCCCCTGGAAGTAAAAAGTCTTGTTATCCGCCACCAAATACCAAGTGCTATTGGCCGATGAGTTCGCCAGAACCGAGTTCCACATACGGTGCTGGTTGGCACTGCCCGCCGCATCCGTTCCCGATTTAAGCCCAGCCCCCGTCATCACATCACCGGACATACCCGTGAATGTCGCGGCAAGGTGAATGATGAAATACGAGGTCGCAGCAACCCAGGTAAAGCACACAAAACCGCTTGAGGTCCCGTTGCGCAGCACCAGAAACCGATCACCCTCAGCGATCAGTGCCCAGCCGGCAGCGGGTTTGCTACCGTAGCCAGACACCAAGCACGCCTTGAGGATCGTCTTCAGTGCAGCAAAGTGCGCGCTGCTTGTGCCGCTGGTCGAGAACGCAAAAGTAGGCGCCCCACTGTCATCGCGGTGATAGACGGTAGCCATCAGTCTGCATCCCCCCTGATCTGCAACTCGAACTTGTCATCATCCACCGTGCCCTGCCCGCTGATCACCGTGCGGATCACCCACATAGGCCCAAGGGCCGAGTCGGTGTTGAACCGCACCGCATTACCCGCCGCCCAGCCGGAGCCCCAACCCTGAAAGCGGATGGTGAAATACGGCTCACCGGTCAGGGCGTTTACGGGCGAGCAGTCGCTGCTGATGGTGCCCGTGGAGATAACCCCAAGCTTTTCCTCAACCACCTGAAAAGCGGTGGAGCTGGTGAACACCAACGCCCAGCGACCATCGATACCGCCCGCGTTGGTGATGAGCTGCGGGTAGGTCAGGCTGTTGTATTGCGCGGTTGTGGTGTTGCCGATTGGCGCATCCGTCCAGTTCGGCGCGCCCTGGCTCCAGGTCTGCTGGGTAAACCAGTTATGCACCCGCGCCTGCAGGTCACCCCAGGCAACAGCACTGGACACCTGGGTTTCATCGGCAGGCAAATCCCACGGCAGCGGCGAGCTGAGGCCCAGCAATCCGGTGATCTGCACCTCGGTGCAAAGCGTCATGTGCTCAACACGATCACGAATGATCAGCGGTAGGCCTACCGGGTTGCCTTCCTCATCCTGCATCACCAGCGGGTTTGCCCAGGTCACCGTGCCCAACACGCGGTCAGCGGTGAAAGAGGCTGCACGCAGCACCACACCACTGCCATCAACCACTTCGATGTCCTGCTGTTGCTGCCGTGCAAGCGACACCGTGCCACCTGGCACAGGGCTGGCCACAGCGGTTTCGGCGGTGTGGTGAATCACCATCACATCGCCGTCGCGGTAGATCGGCACACGCCCATCAGATGGCAGGCGCACCGGGTCCAACCCCAGCAGGCGAGCATCCAGCGGCAGGCGAGTTTGCACCACGGCGTTGTAGCGCAGCAGCAGCGGGATCACCGGTACATCACTGGCGCCCGTGTCGTCGTCGGGGTCAGAGGTGAACACCAGCCGCGCAATGCCCGTGCTCGCGTCAACACGACCATGGATGATGCCGCTGGCAAAATCCCCGTTCAGCCCGGCCGAGGCCGTGACTACTTCGGCAGTATCCGTACGTACCACAGTGAGCTGCATACTGCCGGCCCGCAGCGGTGCACCTGGTGTTCTGAAGGTTACCGAGGTCACGCTAAACCCAACGGCCGCCGTGAGGCAGGCCAGCACCGACACAGCCCCGCTGGCGTTGCCGCCATAGCTGCTGAGGGTGGCCGTCCGGGCGGCATAGTTGACCGTCCCCACCGCCACACCACCGTTGGTGTTGGTGGCCACGTCCCGGTACAGAATCCCCGAGCGGTCGCAATACACCGAACCGTTCCAGCTGAACAACAACGAGCCCGGCACAATCGCCTCAGCCACCCCCGGCAACAGGTTCACCGTAATCGGCGGCTGCGCCTGGCTGCTGGTTTGCGGCGTGGCACTCACGCTTGCCGCCTGCGCGGTCACTGTCAGCGTGCCACCGAACTGTTCACGGGTCGGCACATTGGTGGTGACCAGCACCGGCTCAGTGGCGCCAAACGCTGAGGTACGCACACGGGTGTAGGTGTGCTCTTTGTAGTCATACAGCTGAGCCACCTGCAGGGTGCAGGCCCCGGTGGTGTAGTTGATGGTGCCAACCCGGCCACCCTGCCAACCGCCCGCGCCATTGTCATTCGCGGCCTGGGCGATATCGCGCTGGCCATCGTAAACAGGCAGCGAGCTGCCGCTTTCGATTACAGACCAGTTAACAGCCGGCGCGGCCTGGCGCTGTGTAGTCAGCCAATCCACCCGCACACTGCCGGGTTTGAATGGTGCACCCGGCAACGTGAAGCTGGCCATGCCGCTGCCATCACTGCTCACGTTGATCGGGCTGCTCAGCGTTGTGCCCACCTCATAGCTGTACACAATGCCGCTGGCAGGGGTGGCGCTCAGCAGCATCACGACCTCGCCGGTTGCATAGGCAATGGTGCCGCTGCCACCCGTTCCGCTCAGTACACCCTGCCCGTTGTCGGTCAGGGTGCGAGGCGTTCCGGCAGTGAAGCTGATCGACACCGAGCCAGGCAGCACACCACCCTCAGGCAGGGTATGCCGCACCTCAAGTACCGGCGTCACGCTGCCGCCCGCGCGCTGCACAATGGCGTTGTCGGCCGCGCTGATGTAGCTGTAGATCAGCGCACTGCCAACATCAGGCAGCGCGTTGAGGGTCAGCGACACACTGCCCGTGGCAAAGCTCACGGTGCCCGCGCCCTCACCCACCAGCAGGCCGTCGCCGGTATCACGCAGCTCATACCACTTGCCCAGCGCCATAAAGCTCACAGACAAGGTGCCGGGGCGCGGCACTGCGCTAGACAGATTCAGCGTGTACACATAACCACGGTTGCCCAGCGTGACCTCAATTTCACCAGTGATGGTTTCACCAGTGGCCGCAGCACCTGGGCTATAGGTGGCGCTGCCACTACCGGTCAAACTACTGCCAGTGCGGATCAGCGTCAGCTCACCGGTCTGGTAATCCACCCGGCCACTGCTCATCCAGTTGCTGCCACTGACAAAGCGCAAGCCGCCCTTGCTGTCATCGGCATAGGTGCCGCCGTTGAACGTAAGCGTCAGCGATCCCGGCGCGCAGCCAGTACCCAGGAACGTATGCGACTCGCCCACCACGGCACCGGCCGCTACTGTCAGGCTGATGTTTCGCGCGGGACCAGCGGCGATATACACCTGGCGCTGATAGCCACCCAGCACATCAACCAGCGGTGATTCCTTGGTGGTGCTCGGCACCAACTGGCTGTAGACCGATTTAACCTTGAGGCTGAGCGCGCCCTGAGCCACGGCCTCAGCCAATGGGCTGATCCCGTAGTAGCGCGCCGCATCGGCAATCTGCGTGCTCAGCACGCGGGCCTTTGTCTTGCCATCCAGGCTAGTGGAACTGGTGCCAGCAGGGCTGGGCTGACCACCAGGGAACTCATTGAGCAGCGGCGCGGTGATGGATAGATCGAGCCGGCGCAGGGTGAAGTTCACAAAGTTGCCGTTGCCATAGTCGAAGGTGAATTGCTCAAGCCGCGACTCAACCCCAGACAACCGCACGTACTGCTGATGGGAGGCGGTCACCAGCTGGAACACATCGCCCACCTCAGGCACGCGCCGATCCTCACGCTGCACGCAGGCAATCGCACGCTGCCCTGCCAGCTGAGTACCCAGCAAATCAAACTGCGCCGCCGAGGCCGCTGCCACGTAGCTTTCAATGGCATCGCGGGCATTGGCCCGCACATCAGTCTGGCTGCCGGTATTGAACAGCAGCACGCTCACGCGCTGATCTGCAGGCGGCTGCGTCACGATGCCATGCGTACCAAGGTAGGCATCGCTGTTGCTGGTCATCACGCCGGCAAACACCTTGCGCAGGTTGATGCGGCCAGTGGTGCGGTCCATCCGGCTGATATCGGGGAACAGGTTGTTAACCTCGCCATCGATCACCGCCGCGCCAGTAGCGCGACCGCCCCCATCATCCTCATCAGTCAGGCGCTGAGACTTCAGCAATTTCACATCAGTGCGGTTGATCGCCATGCCAATCTCCGGGCATAAAAAAGCCCGCACGGGGCGGGCTAGAAAAGGTGGGTGTGTTACGGGGCGGGCGGTGCAGAAGGCGGCGCCACCGTGATCAGCCGCAGGGTTAGTTCGTGCAGCCAATCTGCGGCCGGCGCAACCTCGCGGAACAAAGGCTGCGCCTGCACGGCGGGGCCGGCAGCACGATTCCAGGTCACGTAGTGCTGATCACCTGTCGGCAGCGTGAGTAGCATCACTGCCGCAGGTATCGCGGCCTTCGCTTCCAGCTCACGCACCTTGGCCAGCGTGAACCACGCGCCGCCATTGCTGCTCAGGGTGATTGGCCGCCCGTAGAGTTTCAGACCTTCCTGAAAGATCATCGCGCCAGTAAGGCTGCGATCCTGCACCTGCTCTACTGGGTCCCACTCCCATTCGTCCATCCACTCCATTTGCTCGCCGGCCAAGTCGGGGTTGTCCGCCAGGTCGATGCTGTCCAGAGTTAATGCCATCAAAGCGTCCTCATTCCAGCTTCCTCAAGAATGCCGAGCAGGTTGGTTTCATCAGCAGCAGAATTCACGGCCACTTCCACAGCTTTGCCACGGGTTGTTTCCAGGCGGATAACCTTTTGCGGGCCAGCGGCAGCCGCGGCCGGGGCAGTCGGCGTCAGACGCTTCTGTTGCTCATCCTGCTGTCGTTTCTGCGCGGTGGCCGCCTCAATCTGCCGCAGCACGCTGATGGACCGCTGAGCATTGGCCACGGCATTCCGATCACCAGCAGCCTGCGCGGCATCCAGCTGCACCTCAAGCTCGCGCTGGCGGGCTGCAAAACGGCGGCGCTCCGCATCAGCTTCACGCCCCTCAAGCTTGTCCAGCTCATCCTGCAGGCTTTCGAGGGTGCTGCGGCTTGAGTCGCCCAGCTGTTTCATCTGCTGCTCAGCGCTTTCGATAGATGATTCCAAACTGCTGAGGTCAGACTCATCCAACAGCGTGAGCTCATTCTTTGCCGAACGAGCACCCCGAGCAAAATCAGCAGCAGACAGTGCACCGGAGCTATAGCCCTCAGTCAGTTCCTGCAGCCGCAGTTTCTGCGCCAAGAACTCCGCCTGCACCTCACGGCTGCGCAGGGCCGTTTCGCGCATCCAGATACCGAAACCGCTGGCACGACTGCCTGACCGGCCGAGTTCAGCCTGCAAGCCCAGCGCTTCCTCTCGCACCCGGGCAAGGGCTTCACCCGTTTTCTCGGCGCTGCTGGTATCCAATGAGATATCCGTATTCTTGATACCACGCAGCGCATCAAACGCCTCAAGAGCGGCCTTGCTCATGTTGGCCAACGGGGTGCGAGCAGCAGTCAGCACCGCCCCGAAAAAATCTATGCCCCCTGAAGCGCCCTCAGCTGCATCACCAACATCTGCGATGCCGCGCCGCGCCGATTGCATGTTTTCATCAATGGCCTTGCGCTGGCTCCCTAGTGCCTGAGCCCCTTTATCCGCCGCAGGCTTTAGTTCAGCAACGCGCTTGTTCAGCTCGGCCTGCGCCTTTGAGAACTCAGCCGCACTGATTTTGCCGTCACCGTAGGCCTTGCGAATGCCGGTGCGCAGCCGATTGAAATCGACCTCATTCATAGCGCTGCTGACGCCGCGCATGATGCTGGCCATGTCGCCGAACTCATCGCTCAGGCCTGAGAGCGCGTCACCCGTATCATCCGCAGCGCCACCCAGCTCACCCAACTTGCCATTGAGCAAGCCGGTCGCCTGGGCGTACTGCTCCTGGGTGATGCGCCCATCCTGAAACGCTTTGAGCAGCGCACCGCGCAGGCCTTCGAGCTGCTGGACGGAGCTGGCGGTATCGATTAACTGCAGGGCGCTGGCCATGTCAGTCAATGCAATTTGAGCAGTTTCAGCGGTACTGGCTATCGCTTGTCCAACATCAACAAAGCCGCGCTTCTGCGCCAGAGCTGTCATAGCCAATGCAAGCTCATCACCTGCCAGCGCCGAACTAAGCAATGCTGCTTCAATCTCAGCCAGATCCTGAGTGGTCTCAGAAAATGCTATTGCAGCAAGCGCCTGCTCCAGAGTGGCTATGTTCTGGCGGAAGAACGAAGCAATATCCTCACCGTTCTGCTGCATCGCCTGGCGGGTTTCATCCGCCGCGCGGCGTGCGGCGGCAGACTGGCGCGCGGCACTGCCTTCGGCTGCTGCTGCAACGCTATCCCAGGTACTAGCGATATCGCGCCCGTCCTGGGCAACCTGCACGGCCATAGTCCGCATCAAACCAAATGCGGTTTCACTGGCACGCTCAAGGCCTGCAACTACAACTTCACCGCCAAACGCATCCGGGATAAGCCTGGCTAGCGTAGCCAGCGCTTTGAATGAGCTGCCAAACAATGCCCCAGAGGCAACACCGATGGCTGCAATACCGCCGGTTACTACGTTGGTCAACACCCTCACAGGTGCTGTCACAAGAGTCACCGCGCGCGCGGCATTATCAAGCTTGGAGCCAAACTCATTTAGCCAGCGCGTGCTGTCTTCGGTGAGCTTGTCGAAGTCGACATCAAGCAGCTTTTTGGCGAACTCTTCGGCCTTTTCAGCACCCTGAATAAACGCTTCACTCAGTGACTCGGCCAGCTTATCCAGCCGCCCATCCTTGTCCATTTCATCGATGGTGGTGGCGAGTTCGCCTAGCTTCTTCTTGGCGAAATCCAGCGCACCCGATTCGGCCACCCGGGTCTGAAAATCTGCCCACACATCCTTAAGGTTGCTGACCTTGCCGGTCAGGGTATTCATCCCGTCTGCTGCAGCACCATCGGCACTTCTTCCGATCTCGGCCACCAGTGCCTTGATCACATCACGGCCAAGCCGCCCCTCAGTGGCCAGCTTGCTCAACTGCTCGGCGTTCTTGCCGGTGATCTTTTCCAGCATGCCCCACACGGGCACGCCGCGCTCTACCAGCTGCAGAATCTCCTCGGTCTGCAACTTCTGTTTGGCGTAGGCCTGGCCCAGCGCCGAGGCGATACCCTGCAAGCGCTCCATACCGCCGCCGAGCTGTTCATTCTTATCGACGATGGCCTGCAGGCTACCGTCCATCGGGTCAAGCCCGTAGGTCTTCAGCAGCGCAAACGCCTCGGCAACGTCCGCCACCTCTAGCGGAGTATCCTTGGCAAACTTCTTGATCCAAGCAGTTGCTTGTTCACCACCCGCCACGCTGCCCATCAGCGAGGCCATGCGCTTATCCAGCAGCTCGAACTGATCACCTGTTTTCAGCATCGAGAAGATGCCGTCACGCACTAAATTCAGTCCACTCTGCACCAAGCCAAATGCGGCGCTCAGCGAAATGTAGGCTGCAGCGAACGCCAGCACCTGCTTGGCACCACTGGACATAGCACCGCGGGCAGCATCGATGCGGGAGGTGTGTTCTGCCGCAGCTCGGGCTGCTGACGCCTGCTCACGCTGCAGCTCCTTGAGCTGCTGGCTGTTGGCGTCCAGAGCAACCTTCGCCTTGTCGACCTCGGCGGCCAGGCGCTTTTCTTCATCAGCCAGATTGTTGGTGTCGATGCCGGCAGCTTGAGCAGCCTTCTCCTGATCAGCCAGGCTAACGCGCAAGGCATCAAGTCCGCGCTGCATTCTCCGAGCTTCCCGCTCGGCATCCTTCAGCGACTGCTCCAACCCCGCAGAGCCGGGCGATTTGTTCAGCGCATCACGCAGCTCTTTGATTTGCAGGTCAGCCTGCACAAGGCCGCTCTCGGCTCGCTCAGCAGCACGCTGGGTGGTTTCCAAACCACGGGCCAAGCCGCGGGCATCCTTGGCTGAGTCGAGAACCTTGCCCAGCTCCTCGGCCTCTGCACTTACTGCAGCCAGCGCCTCTGCACTCTTTTTGGCTTCGGGTGAAAGCTCATCTTTGCCACGCAGCACGAACTGAATCAGGCGGTCTTTAATGCTCACGCGGTTTTCTCCGGGCAATAAAAAACCCGCCGGAGCGGGTTTAGAATTTAACAGTCAACTACATTGGCAGTTTTACATCTGACAACTGCCAAGAAATACCAGACCGCTTCAAAATAAAACGGGCCGGGTCGCCGCCTTTTGCATTTGTCACAGTGACGACAAATCGGTTGGGTCCTTGATAACCCATATCCGCACCTTCAAAAGGCTCACGCTCATGGGTATCTGAAGCCGAGCCTTTTTCTTCGCCCGCGCTGCCCGCCATCGCAGGCTTCTTACCCTTCATCATTTCAGCCAGCCCAGCTGGGGTAACAAAAGCCGTAACCATTCGGTCAACTAACGCACTCGCGAAGGCAACGCCAAACGCTGCGAACGGGTTGTCGGCCAGCTCCGTTTTAGCACTTTCCATAACATGGGCATTCATCTGGGCTTTAAGGCTTTCACGCACACTTGGAAAATCTATGTGCTGCTCCAAGGCATCAGCGTCGCTGGCTTTGGCGGCTTGTCGTATTTGATAAACAGTAATGTAGGGTGCGGCAATAACATAACCTGCAAAAAGAAATGCGCCGAGGGCCGCAACCAGTTTCATATGACCGCCTTTCCGCGGCCCAGGAATGGGGGCAGGGTCAACAGGAGCGGGATTCTCTCGCCGCTGTTTAGCGGCCAGAGCCTTCGCATAAAAAACACCACACTTAGGGCAGCACAGTGGCTGACCAAAATCTTCCTGAGCAGCCTCGTGAAGACACTTTGGGCATTGCATAGGTATCCCTCCCTTGATTAATGCGGACGAATTTACCATTGCAACGCAGAGCCCGATACCGGGTGGTAGCCAATTGCTGAGAGCAGCTAAGATCAACCTCAAGGCTAAAACCGCCAACCAAGGAATGGGCATGCCAGACTCAGCAGATGTAATCGCCAAGCTGCACATCATTTATCAGCGTGGCACTGACGAATCAACACGCCGCGATGTTTCGGTAACAGACTTCGACCCTTTCACGATCTCCGGGCATTGCCACCTTCGTGGGCAATATCGGAGCTTCCGTATTTTTGACATTCGCGAGTGTTACAACACCACAACAGGCGAAGTTATCGAGAAGGACAGCCTGCCCACATACCTACATGCGCTGTATCAGCAGTCCAGCAGGTACACACTAGAGCGGCTGATGCAGCCAGAGTTTCCAGTGCTCGGCATCCTGGCCTACATCGCCAGAGCCGACGGCCAAGTCAGAGCAGCTGAGCGCACTGTCATTGCAGCGGCATGCAAGGTGTTCACGCACGATTTGCGGATAACGGAATCACAAGCCAATGACGCCCTGGACCGCACAGATACACTGGGCTTGCACAGCTTTAAAGTAGCGGTCGGCCGTATCAATAAACTGGGTGACGATGCAGTAAAGCGCAAACTGATCGCTGCAACTCGCACCATCATCGGTACGCAAAAGAACGTCACACCTGGTGAGCAAGAAGCGCTCGACTACATGACCAAGCGCTTCGCAAAATCTGAATAGGGCCATCCCTGGCCCGCAGCACTACGCCGCTTTGTCGACGATGTTCATCTCGCAGAACTTGGAGATGTCGTTGCTCAGCACCAGCGGATCAGCCAGCAGCTCGGCCGGGCCTTCCAGCTTCAAGTATTCCTGCCCGAATACCGGCAGCTCAGACAGCATGCCGAATTTCACGCGGCGCAGGTGCAAGCTGTAGGGCTCGCCACTCTGGGCATCGTTGAGGCCGGCAATGTAGATTTCCAGTTCCACCTGACTGCCATTGAGCATCTGCACAGCACTCGACTTGAGTTTGGTGTAGGTGGCCTTGATACCGGCAGAAGTGATCGCACCGCTGCCGGTCACCAAAATGCCATGCGGCGTAACCAGGTAGTCGGTACCGGCAACCAAAGGCCCATCTGCGGCAGTGACTACTGTGATGGGCGCTGTCAGGTCAGGCAGGTGTTTGAAGGGAATCAGCTCGCCTTCAATACCCTCACAGGTGCGCGGCTCAGCAGTGATCACACCTGCTGCAACCGGAACGACTGTGGAGCGCGTGACGCGCGCCAGGTTGGTCGCTGTCAGGTCATACAGGCCAATGGTGGACGCCACATCGGTGACTTGCTCACGCACGTTGCGGTTGCCACCACCGCCACGGAAATTGCGCAGCGTTTTACGGTCGCTGGTGAAGCTGATGTTGAAGACATCGCAGTTACCAAGATCAAGAAAAGCATCCTGAGACTGGTAGGCGCGGGCATAGGGAATGCCCTCGCCAATAAACGAGCGGTCGATTTGAGGCATTTGAGCTCTCCTGGCTGGGCGGGTTACTTGCCAGCTTCAGCCGGGGCGACAGGCGCTTCAGCTTTGGCTGTGGGTTTCGGGGTGTAGCCGTGCTTCAGGGCATGCTCAGCAACAGCTTGAGGCACATCCTGACCAGGGCCTTTTTTGTAGTGAGTCACGACCCCGCCCGAGGCGAAGTTGAATGGCTCTGTGATAGTGATCTTGGGCATTGCGGTGTCCTCACTTGAGGGGTTGCACGTAGGTGATCTGCACAGGCAGCACGTGACAGGCCCAGCTCCGGCCTTGGCCGGGCGGCATGGGGGTTTCAGTTTGAAAAGCAGCGAGCTGGACGCCCTGAGTGGTAAGCCCTGCCTTGGTACCGGGCAGCGCGACCTTGATGCCCAGCCGCGCCGCACGCAGGTGCGCAGCAAAGTCGCGGCGCTTGGTAATGCACGTGATGTTCAAAACCACACGCTCGCGAACACTGCCAGGCGTTGGGCGTTCCACCTCCTCTGTGGTACCTGGCTGGATGACAATGAAGTCGTCCGGCAGGCTGTCATCAGCGGAGTCGATGACGCGCAGCACGCTGTCCTCGAACACCATGCCGCCGAATGAATCCACGGCAGCCAGGCGCGCCATCAGCTCCGCAACGATGGCGGATTGCATATCGATAGGCATGGTCAGGGCTTCACGTAGAAGGTGATCAGGTGGCCGTCATCTTCGGCAATGCCGTCGATGTGCCAGGTCTTACCGTCAGCGCCCCACTCCGCCGGATCGAGGCGAAACGCCCCCTGACGATCCAGCGGCTGAAGCAGGTGGCGACGAACCGTGATGGTCACAGACCGGTCCACCATGCCGCTGACGATGTCCACGCGCTCAATATCCTTATCGAGCATCACCTCAATACCCCCGGCCAATACAGCACCGGAGGCGTTGAGGTAATCGGCAAGGCCATCGTTGAGTGACGACATGAGCATTGCGTCCATGTCGTCTATAAGCGCGCCGAAGCCGGCCACGTCAGATCTTCAGCTCGCGCACCGCCAGCGGACGGGTGCACAGGTGCAGTGGGTTGGACTGAGCCTCGCCCATCACGCCTTTGTCGAACGGCATGCGCTCCAACTTGGTGTAATACGGCAGCCCCTCAGTGTTGACAGTCTCCATGTAATCCGCCGGCGCAAACGCGCTGATGAACAACTCTGGCACTCCCTCTGGGATGACGCGCGCGCGGTCATCCGCGATAAAGCCTTCGCCGGCATGGCGGCCAAGCGAGCGCATCCAGAGGATGCCACCGAAGCTGAACGATGCACGACGGTCACCACGCAACTGCGCTGCTGCTTCGCTGGCCAGGTAGGCTTCGCGCACGTTTTTATGCGCGATCAACTTCGACCAGAAGGTGCGACCGCACAGGGCAATAGCCCCGGTGCTGGTGACATTACCCAAGGCATCTTCCTGGGCCTCGAGAACAGCGACGCATTTTTCAGAGACGTCCGTGTCAGGGACGCCCAGCCCCATGGAGTACACCGCAGGACGGGCGAGGCCGAAGCGCTGGTAAATATCCAGCAGAACCGTCTCGCCGTCAGCATCAAACACCTTGCCACCGGTTGCACCGATTCGCTGGAACTCGTGAGTGAGGTCAAGCTGGCGGCGGGCCTTTTCGACTCGACGCGCAACCACTGCCTGGGCCGATTGCAGTTCGGTGGTGCTACCAACCGCGCGGATACCCTGAATTTCGTCAGCGAGAATCTTGAACACCTGCGGCAGATGCACGGTGTTGAAGGGGATCAACGAACGCTTGTCCCCAATGACAGCTAAGCCAGTACCACCACGCGGGGCGGCGGGCACCAGAGCAAGTACGTTGCCGTCCTTCTCAATCTGCACCGTGGTGCTGGCAACGCCCTGCTCCTCGAACAGACCTAGACTAGCGATCTGCCCCGGCAACGCATGTTCTTCGTTGATGACGGTGAGTAGGTTAACGACGCCGAACGCTTCGTCTTCAAAAATGGAAATCTCGGCCATGATGGGCTCCTAGAAATGACAAACCCCGCAAAGGCGGGGTTTAGGGTGTCGGGGTGGTTCTGAGGGTTATGGGCGTACCACGATACCCAGCGCTGCCAAATCGGCCTTCCCGGGCGCATCCAGCCCTGTGAGTAGCCGCTCGATCACTTCGGCATCACGCACGATGGCTGCGGCAAGAATGTCGTTCTCAGTAGCGTCGACACCCGCATAGAGGATGGCCCCGGCCGTACGACGACCATCGTCGGTGCCGTCATCGTCGTAGGGGGTGTACTCACCGAGGCCGGCCTTGACTGCCAGGTTGAAGCCGTCACCCACTGCGAAATCAGTGCTGCCATCTGCCAGGGTGAAGCTGATGCCGCCGCCGGTGAATGCAGTACCGACAGTGCCCACGCCCACTACAACACCTACCGGGTTGGTCACTTCGAACTGGCCGCCGTTGGCTGCCGTACTGGTAATTTCCAGAACGTAAGTGCCGGTGATGGCAGCCGTGGTCACGCTGGCCGAACCAACCGTGCCGTTGCCTGTATTGCCGGCCTGCGCCGTGGAGATCAGAGCGTTAGCTGCAGTCAGCATGGCCAGCAATGTGCCGGCCGCGAGGATGCCGGAACCTGCACTGATGGTGATATTTGCGCGGCTGCGTTCGCCATTGGCCTCCGAAAGGAGGAATTCACCGGCGTGCACGCCTTCTGTTTTGATGCTCATTGATGCGCTCCTTTCGAGGCATTGGGTTTGCGGCTGGCGTAGACAGCCTTGGGGGTTACTGCGTTGAGCGTCGGCGCCGGGTCATCCGGCAACGGCGGGTGGTTGTTGAGCTCAACCTTGTTGCTATTGGCGAGCAGCTTGTCGAACAGCTTGGCTCGGGCCTGATCGGCATTCAGGCCGTCTTTGATGAACTGCTCGGCCTCGCCGGGGTGCTTGGCCACCACGCAGATATCGCGAACAGCAATGGCGTTTTTCACCGCCGCCTGGACAGCGCCGACACTCTTCAAACCGCAGGCGTTGATGAGCACATGAGCAACGTTGGCTAGACCGGCGGCCTGGCAATCAGCAGTTAGCTGGGCAGCCAGGGCTACCAGGTCAGGGGCTGGTTCCGGATCAGGATCAGTCGGGGGGATCGAGGCGGGTTCGGGTTCCGGGTCAGACGGTTGGTTGCTGACCAGATCCAGTGCCGCCTGAGGCGTATTTCGGTAACGATTGAGGATTTTGCCGTGGGCACTGTTACTAACCTGAGGAAGGCTACCCTCAAGTACTTCGTCCACGAAGCCCATCGATTTTGCTTCGGTTGGTGTCAGCCAGGTCTCTTCATTGATGAGACGCCGAAGCTCCGCTTCATCAATTGTCAAAGGGCGGCGCTGATAGCTGACAACAATGCCATCCAGCGCCTTGTCCATCATGTCCGCCATTTTCCGAAGCTCATCGCTGCCACCAGCTATAAACGTCCAGGGGTTGTGGATCATGAACAGTGCGTTGTCGGCCATTTCCAAACGATGCGCACCACAAGCAGCAACACTGGCGGCGCTGAAGCAGGCACCCACAATCCGAGCAGTGCAACGTTCACCCAGCGCGTTGAGAGTGTTGTGGATAGCAATGCCGTCGAAGAGATCGCCACCGATGCTGTCAAAGAAAACCATCACCGGTGACGTGCCATCGTCCTTAGACTTGAGGTCACGGATAAAGTCGCCGGAGGTGATTCCCCAGTATCCGATCTCGCCGTAGAAGTAGATTTCAATGGTCTTCTGTTCGGCCTCACCGACTGCGCGGATGTTATACCAGTGCTCGGCTTGCAGTTCCGGAGCGCCGATTTTGTTCATGATGCGGGGATGATCGATGGTGCACGCCGCCATCCCCGCCATGGCGCAGGCTAAAGCCAGCGCACTTGGAATTCGTTTCATTTCTGATCCTCTTTTTCGGGTGCCAGGTCGGCGGTGTCAGTGGAGTAGTTGAGGCCGAGCTTTTCGGCGCGCTGATTGTCCTGGGCGTTCTCCTGGTCAATGAGCTCCGCGTCATAGCCGGTGCGCAGCACTTGTTCGCTACGGCTAGTGAGGCCTGCGCGGATTTCCAGAATCTTGCCCTGTGGATCTTGAACGGGATGAATGTAGGTCCAACCTTGCGGAACCCAGCGGGTGCGCAGGTAATCACGGCGGCGGGCTGCGTAGTCCGGCAGACTGACAACGCCCGAGAGCACTGCTGCGTCCATCCAGGCAGCACGGATGGGCCTGCACAGCTGGTGAACGTAAACAGCAAACTGCAGCTGCTCGATGCGCCGCCGGAAGTCGTTGAGCAACACGCGCAACACTCGGTCGCTGATGTCGCCCATATCACCGGTCAACAGTTCATAGGGCAGCTCAACACCCACCGCAGCGGCCTGTAGTTGCTGCCGCATAAAGTCGATATAGGTATTGCCTGCATCCGGCGGGTCAGAGAACTCAACCTCCTCGCCATCGAGCAGTTCCTGCATTGAGCCAGGCTCAAGGGCGACTAGCGGCGAACCGTCACGGTCGGCCTGGACCGGCTGCCCTGTCATCGGGTCTAACGCTGGTGGGCCTTCCGATGCTGGGCGTTTGATGAAGCCGGCGAACAGGTTGCTGACTTCCTGCCTGAACAGCACCGCATCGTCATAGTTGTCCAATGAACGCAGACGCAGCAGCACCGGAGCCAAGCGCGGAATGCCGCGTAGTTGACCGGCATCGACTACTTCATAGATATGCAGCACCTGGTCGGCTGGAACGCGGTGCAGGGTGTTGAAGCGGTACCCGGCCGAGATCGCGTCTCCGGGGTTACTTTGGTACATCCAGTACGCAACCCGCTTGCCGATACTGTTGAACTCAATGCCAGCGCGCACAGTGTTGCCAGCTCGGGTTTTGAAGTTCTTGTCCAACGGCACGAACTCCGCCGGCAGCAATTGCAGCTGCAGGGGAACCGCTAAGCCATCCTCGGGGCGACGAAGACGCAGGCGCACAAAACACTCGCCAGCTTCCTCAACCATGCGACATACCAGCGCCTGTAGGCCGTAAAAATCGGAGCGGTCGTCAGCATCAGCTTCGTCTACCCAGTCCTCCCACAATTGGTGCAGTGCTGAGCGCTGAGCAGCATCGGCCAATTGCGAGCGCGGCACGATACCGGTTCCGATGATGTTGGTTACGCGCTTGGAGATAGCGCTGAACGCATACGGATCATTGCGCACCGCGGCTCTGGCACGCTTACGCAAGGCTGGCAGAGCAGGGATCGCGACGGCGTTGAGTGCGGCGTCTGGGGCGTCCCAACCTTTGGCCCGGCGGCCAGTACCGGCGCCTTCGTAACTGTTGCGGATGCGCTTGGGGGTGTTTCGGATGTGATTCATCAGATGCCTTTGCCCCCGTGGTAAAGCCGCGTAATGCGCGGTCGCCCGTCCTTCGCGGCCGCCTCGCGGCCGGCCTGTTTTGCATACTGTTCTTCCAGCATGCGCAGGCTCGCGAGCTCGGCGCGCTGCACCTCACGGTCGCCCTTACGAAGCCGCTGGCCTTTGCGCAGGACTTCATCGATTTCCGCCCGGACGTTATCCAGACGCTCTTGTGCCGTTGTCATACAGGCCTCGTCTTGGCTCAACGCCGTTTCAGGTAACCGCTACTGGAACTGCGGCGGGTGCCGGTCTTCGCCGGCTGGGGAGCAGGCGTAGCAGCGCGCGACGGCTCAGCCTGGGAAGGCTCTTCGTCGTCTGCCGCACTGGGGACAGGTGCAACACGCTCGCCAAACAAGCTCCCTTGGCCTACTGCCGCGCGCAGGTTGCTCCACTGGGGTTCGTGGTATCGATGCAACCCAAGGAACTGGGCGGCAGCCAGGTTGTAAACCATCAAGTCGAGACCTTCGTTTCTCTCTGACTTAGCCTTCACCCAATCGATACGCTTAAAGCCCTTCACGAAGCGGACTACCTTGCGCTCCGCTACGCACTGGTCGAAGAACTCATCAGGCAAGTCCGCCGAAAAATGCAGCGCACCCGCCCCCTCTTCCAGGTGGTAGCGGTTGTAGATCCAGTCCTTCGCCGTGTCGGTGCCGATCATCCAAAGCTCGGCGCCATGCTTTTCTGTACGGCCGCGCGACGTAACGTCGACCTTGGAAGGACGCTGAGCCACCACGGGGCGACCACGCCGACTGGATCCCTTCACTGCCAGCACATTTCGCCAGCGGCGCAGGCGGGTGAATTGGTACACCTCGTCGGTGTGGTGACCACCAGAGTCGATGCAAACGGCACAGATGGACAAATCCACACCGCTGACATGGCGATATCGACCCTTGAGTTTCTCGTCGAGCAAGGCCCAGGTGCGCTCATCTGCTGGGTCTCCAGGGATCACCTGGAAATCCACCGTCCAGCGTTCCATTCCTTCACCCCACCCCATAACCAGCAGCTCGAGACGGTTATGCTGGGTATCTACTGCGGCTGTTAGGATCAGCGCACCCGCTGGCACCAGGCCGAGCCGGTGGCCTTCTGCCTCGGCACGCTTGCGCAGTTCAGTTGCCTTGGTAATTTCCTCGGCGCTGTCCCAGAGCCTGGAAAGACGGGTGTTGTAGAAAACTTGCATGGAGCCGGGGTCGCCCTTCTCCTGCAACTTCTTGGCTTCGTCGAATTCCTTGGCCATGTCCGTCCAGCTCAACCACCCGGCAGGCGCATACAGTGCGCTCAGGGTGAAGCTGACTGTCTCGCCATCGCCCGGGGCATGCGCGCGCCACTCGCCCGCCGCCAGCATCTTTGCCTTATGGTGTTCTTCGATCAGTGCGCAACCAGGGGTGACACACTGGTACTGCACCATCCGGTAGTTGTCGGTGTATTTGAGACCTTCCCACTCCAGCACCTGCATGGTTCCGCAGTGCGGACACGGCACGTAGTAGTGGCGCTGATCGCCCTGATCGAACAGATCCGAGATGCGAGAGATGCCCTTCAGCGTGGGAGAACTACAGTAGTAGAACTTCGCACGACGGCCGAATGTGGAACCACGAGCCTCAGCCTGTTTTACAGGATCACCGTCGTTGTCGACGTCCAGCTCCCAACGGTCGATCTCATCGCCCAGGATGTACCGGGCTGATAGTTCAGCAAGGTTGGAGGCGGATGCAGCTGTGAGGCAGTACAGGGCACCGCCCTCGAACTCTTTGGTGTCGAGCGTATTCCGCGCATCGCGAGAGCGGGATTTGGCCACTCGCTCCGTCAGGATCGGAACTGCCTTTATCGTTTTGTCGATGCGGCCCGATACGCGCTTGCTCAGCTTCTCAGTGGGCAGCAGCACCAGGATGTTGGCCGGAGCCATGTGGATGCACCCGCCGATCCAGTTCAACGCTACCTGCGTCTTCATGAGCTGGGAGGCGATCATGGTGACCACCCGCTTTGCTGGGTGGACCGGTGACAAGCAGCGCATCACGTCGCGGGCATAGGGTGTGCGATCGGTGTGGTACTTGCCAGGCTCGGCCGCGCCGGTGTCGGCCGGGATCATCTGATACTTGTCGGCCCACTCATCGATCCACAACTCAGGATCGGGCATCAGCCCTCGGCGGTATGCCGCCAGGTACGCGGCGGCACCATCAGCATACTGTTGTTCCATGGCTCAGTTCGGTTCCTTGCCTCCCTGCTCAATCTCAGCATCGAGTTGCAGCAGCCGGTCGGCGTCTTCAAGGGCGCGACGCAGCGCCTGTGTCAGACGCCGTTCAATTTCCCAGGGGTCAGTGAGGGTGACCAGTTCGCCCGCGATCTTCGGCGGGATACCCATCAGCAGGTCACGTAGTGCGCGTGCAGCAGTAAAAGCGGCGGAATCAACAAGCGCCCGCTCGACCAACTCGCCGCGGCTTTTTCGATGCTCGTCCTCAGCCAGCAATGCGAGAGCGAACTCTCGGCGTGCTCGGGCTTTCTGGTAGTCCGGTGGCACTCCCACACCAGTGCCCACCGAATGCAGTGCCGGGCTGGGTTCGGCGTTCGGGGAAATGTGTGCATAAACGCCTTTATCGACACGTTCTTGGTGGTGTCTTTCGACCACACCCACTTTGCTCGGGTCGGCGCTGGCAGCCAGTTTGGCGTCACTCGCATCAGCGTCGACTTTCCCATCGGCTGTGAGTACTAGTCGGCCCTGCTTCACCAGCTTGGAAACATACGCGCGTGACCAGCCGCGCCGATCCGCGTAATCAGCTTTGGTCATCAACGCCATGAGGAATACCTGTTAACCACAATGAACCACAGGGGTTAACCGGATTAACCCTGTTAACTAACTTGCAGGCCCAGCCACTAGAGCGAAAACGTGGCTTGAATTACCCTTGCCGCCTCCAGCGCCCCAGGGGCCCCGGCAGGTTGGGGCCCCGCCCCGGCCCGACAAGTCCGTGTGTGGCACGCCACTAGCCGCGCCTGCCGCGCAGTTTCGGCAGCCGCCCGGACAGTGCATCGGCAATCGCTTTGTCGATGTTCGCTTCAAGCTGTCCATCGTTCTCAGCCACCCGCCGCACCACGTCATGAAACTTGAAGCGCTCGCGGTACTGCGGCTGACGCACGAATGCGAGCACCATCACCACGTCCTTCCCGCGCCGCTCTGCAATGCCGATGGGCGTCTTGCCGCGCCTCAGCACGAAGAACGCCAGTGCGTTCCCCTTACGCAGTGAGCGCTTGCTGTCGGTCGCTGCGTTGTCCGAGCCTGATAGCTTCATCGCCTTGAGGCCGGACAATATCTGCATCATGTGGCCCTTCTGGATGTTCCCGTAGCTATCCAGTCGTGCACCGGCAGCAGGAACAACAAACCGGCCAGCTGGCAGAATCCCCGACTCGCGCAGGTATCCCTCGCTCCGACGCTGGAAGCGCTCGCCCCCTTCAACCTGGGGCATCAGGTAATCCTCAGCACTGAACGGATTCTTGCCACCCGACACGTCCTGCACCCACACCGCCGCCTCAGGTACAGCAGACGGCTTGGCCTGCAGGATGCGGATCGAGTTCAGCGCCCAAGGTGTGGGCCGGTCGAACACGCTGGCCATCTCAACCTGCAACTGCTGCCGCGCCTGGTTGGCAGTGTGGTTAAGCGCATCGGCCAGAGCGCGTGGCGCCAACCCATCACCTAGCCGGGCCAGCGCTGCCAGCGCATCGTCCAGACCATCAGCAGTGATCGACCCTCTCATACACGCCGGCCGGCGCGCCGATCAGTCCAGTCGAGCTGGATGATACGCGCCACGTTCCCGCGCGCCCGATACACCAGCATCAGCACGGCACCCAAGACGATCAGCAGGAATGGCGATATCGCCGGCAAAGGCTGCCGCCCGAACACGGCCAGGCAAACCGAAAGCGCATAACAACCCGTGCCCACAGCCAGCGCGTATGCCAACAAAGAGACTCCAGGCCGATATCGAGCATCACCGCGCCGGTACGAAACAATGCGCAGACAGATCGCGCCGCACATCGCAGCAGCCAGCAGAGTCCAGGGGTCAACCATTACGGCCTCCCGATGCGCCGAACGCCGCGCGCACCACACCAATCACATAGCCCAGCCAACCCGGCAGCTTGCCGCCCTCGACCCATTCCAAGAGGCTGACGCAAACCACCACCGTGAACAGCGCACCGCTAAATGCGACCACGCCCGAGGTTTTTGCCCAGGACTGGCCGACGACTTCAGCGGCGAAGTAGTACCCAAGAATCCAGCTGGCCACGAAGTAGCCGAGCCGTGCCCAACCAGACAGGTTCGCCTTCCACACGATGAAGAACAGCGCACCGGCAAACGCACCAATTACGGCGTTGGCATCAACACCCGGTACTAGGCTGGCAGTGGTAACGCCTACAACACCGCTGGCAGCAATCACTGCGGTCGTGGCATCAGCCATAGCAAAACTCCAATGCCAGGAATGAAAAAGCCCCGCCGATTGGCGAGGCCTTTGAATGAAAGCCCCTTGCGGGGCAGTGACCGGAGCAGGAACCGGTCGGGGCGCACAGCACGTGCTTGGTGTTTATCGCTGACGCAGCAATAAATCTTGGGCACTTTGTACCTCTTGACATGCAACCCCAGCAACCGCGAAAAATCAGCACCCTGCGCGAACCGTGTACGAACCTGCAACGAACTGAGTTAAACCCTGTTCACGACAAACCGCGCCGACGAACGGTAGCTAAGAGGCATCCTTAAACAACCACTGCGCCACCCGGCGATCCAGTTCTCGCTGCTCGGCACGGGAGACTTTCACCGCCTGCCGCCCGCGCTCAACCCGCGCCACTGTGGCAGGCAACTGCTGCTCAGCTTTACGCAAGGCCACCGCCACGCCCGGCAACACCCGCGCCAGTTCAACATGCAGCGCATCCACCCGTGTGCGATACGTGCGCACAGATACGCCCAACCGGTGCGCCTGCTGGGCAACGGGTACCGGCCGCTCTTGGCAGTAACGCACATGCGCCAACTGGACCATGGTGCGGCCAACAACCCCAAGCCCGGCAGGTGCATCAAGCGCCAGGTCATGCAGCGCCTTGTCCACCGCCTGAGCCGCGCGGCTCATCGCCACCCAGCACTCAACCGTCGAGAGGCAGCGACTACCCGGCGCCCTGACTGCGCCGCCCTCATCATCCATCCGGCCAAGCGGTGAAGGGATGCTCACCTCCACTGCAGGGTTCACAGCCTCACGGCCCCAGGCGCAAAGCAGCACCTCCATTGCCTTAATCATTGCGCCACCTCCGGTTTTTGCATCAACCCAACACAAAACGCCCAACCCAACACAAACCCAACACACTTAAAACCCTTACAAATCAACACTTTCAAAGCATCTGTGCTGAGTGTGTTGGGTGTGCTGGGTTTTTGAGTCCTCGCGTAGAGCTTTTTTTGCTGCCGTGATGCTGCTTTATCAGTTGTCGCGCATTTGTGTGCGCATGCGTGCGCGCGCGTACAAACCCAACACACCCAACACACACCCGGCAAAGCCGCGCCGTTGCTGGCCTCAACCTGTGTTGGGTAGGCAAAAGCAACCCAACACACACCCGACACACCCAACACACTTTTAGGCGTAGTCATGCTGCAGCCGCCTTGACGTGATCCCACGCCCCCACGCTCCAGCCCGCAGCCCGCGCGGAATCGCGCCACTTTTCCACCATCACACCCAACTGGGCTGCCGTGAAGGATGGGGCCGGGGAAGGTTCCAAGTCGTGCGGGAAGAAGAACGCACCAAAGCGCCGACTTGTGCCCTCATGCCAGGGGATACTGCGCGTCTTCTCAATCTCAGCGCTCACGAACAGGCTGAACTTCGTTTGGCTCAACGCATGCTCTTTGTTGCGCTGACACCACTCGGTAAACAGCGCGTAGAGGTCAGTGCTCAAACAACCGCCCCACAGCCCGCCGCCAAGTTCACCCACACGCCACAAATGCACAAAGGTCTGCCAACCCGCCCGGCTCAGGGCAACCAAGCGTTCACGCGCCTCGGTTTTGGGTGGGCGCGTGCGCTGGTCAAAGTCGGCCAGGTCAACACCCAACAGCCAGCCATACAGCGCCGCCACCCCGCCATTGCGCAGCTCAGCACCAATCGCCTTTTGCCGCGCAGCAGGCAGGGTTTCTTGTGGCCACATCACCAAAAAGCGGCGATCGCTCTCGCTGATCGGCCACGGCAGGATTTCGTTCGAGAGGAACACCGCATTCATGTGGTTGGCTTCTTCCCAACCGTTGATGAATTTGGACTCCATGCGCACCGTCTTACCGGTGATCAAATGCTTGATCTTGCCCACCTGGTTGTAACGCTGATCGCGGCTCACAACCTCTTCAAACACCGCCCACAGCTTGCGGCTCTGCCATGCGTTGAAGTTGCTCTCAAGCTGCGTCTGCCCAACCGTAGCCGCGTACTGGCCGTACAACTCACCCAGCGCATCCGCAAACAACAGGCTCTTGCCCGAGCCTTCCATGATCGAGTGCATCAGCACCGCCGTATCCATCTTCGCGCCGGGATGCTGCAGCGGATACGCCAACCAGCGCACCAACCAATCGCACGCCGCCTCATCGTGGTTACACAAAAAGCTGATCAGCCAGATCAAGTTCGCGCAGGCCGCATCATCACGCACCGGCTCAAGCGGCAAACCGTCATAGGTGTTGATGTAAACGCTGGGGTCTTTCGTCATCGTCGGGTCAAACACAATGTGGTCAACATCCACCACCCGCCGCTCAGCACTGTTCAACCACAACGCATAAGCATCACCGAGGGCCATCTTCACCGCGCCCTCAGGCACCCGGCGCTTCTTTTGCCGATCCCACACATCCTTGGTGCCATCGATGTACACATAGCGCTCAACCGGCGGCATACCTAAGGCACCGCCCTTCTTGCCGGTCAGCCGCTGGGCCTGCTGGATATCGCGCACCTGGTCAGCACTTACCGCCTTGCGCGTACCATCCACCAGCGCCATCCAATCTTTCGCCAAGGGCTTGCCCACCAACGCCTCAAAGGCTGGCTTCTTCATCAGCAGGGCTTTATCGATATCCCACACCTGCGTAGTGCCTTCCACCAACGCATAGCGCCTTACCACCTGGGCAAGCGCCAGCGCCTCCCCCGCGCCCCCGGTAGTGACGGTGGTGCGATTTTCCGGCGCGCAGTCATCAGATGGGGCGCGGGGAAGATCCACAGCAGGCTCCACGCTCAAAGCCGCCAGCAACTGCTCACGCACGGCATCCAAACCCAACGCCGCGTGCAGATCATTCCAATCCTTGCCATCAACCCCCAGCGGGAAGGCAGCCACGCCGCCGCATTGCGCAGCGGCCAACTCAGCCTTGGTGCGGCCGGGGTTGCCGTCCACGGTGGGGTCATCATCACCGCACAGCACAATGCGCGCGGCTGGGTTAAGTGCACGCAGCGCCGTGGCCACCTTCGGCAGGTTGCCCGAATCAATGCCCGCCACCATCGCCCAGCCGGTGGCCATCTGGCAGCTCGCCGCCGTGGCATAACCCTCGGCCAGGCCAATCACATCAACCTGCGCCAACTCAGCCTCACTCAACCGAGCCAACACATGAAAACAGCCGCTCTTGCGGCCGTACTTCGGAAACAGCTTCTTACCCGTACTGGTCACCTGCTGCAGGCTGTGCAACCGCCCGGCCTCATCGCGCAGCGGCATAATCAAATCACCACGGCGCAACACCAGCATCGACAAATGCGCAGGGCGCGGGTTTGGCACGCTCTTCAAGTAGCGCTGCGCATCCTCACCCACCCACAGCTGGCAGCGCTCGGCTTGGTCATCAATCTCCAGCACCACGGTGTGGCGCATAAAGGCCACACCAAAAGCGCCCACCTGTTTGTTGTCCAGGTAGGCGCTCTTACCGTCTGCTGCTGTGTGTTGCGCCCAAATCACCGCGCACTCGGCGGCAACCTTGGCGCGCATGCGCTCAAGCAACGCCTCATCGGCTTCAATCTCAGCTTGGCGGGCAATGCGGCGGGCTTCGTGCTCACGCGCAAAGCGGCGCTTATCCTCGGCTGTCAGCTCGGTTTTCTCCGGCGTCCAACCGTTATCCATCGCCAGCTTAATCACCGTGCCCAGCCCGGTACCGGCCTTGCGAAAGCTTTTCCACACCGTCTTCGCATCGCTCAACTTGTACCCGGTACCGGACTGGCTCCACGTGTCCCAGGCATCCCAACCGTTGGTGCCAAACTCAGCCTTGATGCCCATCCCAACCTGTACCCAGGTCTCGCGATCAGTCGCGGGGATGAACCGCAGCAGCACGCGCAAATCTTCAAGTGAAACCGGGATCTGATCAGCCACGTTTCAACTCCCGCAGCTGCTGGCAATCAATGCAGCACTGGCAACCCGGTACCGCCACACGGCGCGCCTCAGGTATGTCGCTGCCACACTCAACGCATTCAAGGGCGCTTACGCCCTGGTACTGCACACGGTTGGCCATTGCGGCTACACGCTGCTGCTCTTCGAGTTCCTGCGCGCGCTCAAATTGGTTCTCATCCATGCTGGCAGCCCTCCATTTCCTTGCGCGCCCCAGCCATGATGCCCAGCAGCTTGCCGATCAACGCATAGCCGTGCTCTTCCAGCTTGGCCACCTCTGCAGCCTCCCAACGGCTATCCGCTGCACCGCCTGCCAGGCTGGCCACAAACTCACCCTCTTTGGCCAACAACTTGCCCAGCGCCTGCATGGCATCGCGCGTGGCAGGCACAGGCGTAGGCTCATACGTCACCACCCCATACACCTGCTCAAACCACGCACGCACAGCCGGGCCGCGCACAAGCTGCACAACACGGGAGAGGTCATCGGGGCGTAAGTGGTGGTCCGGGTAAGCACCCGAAAGGCGCTTTTGGAAGGGGCCATACGGTTCGCCAAGAATGGCGCACACCGCCTTATGGCCACCGCGAAAATCACGGCAATCGTTATCGACTGCCACATCCAGCGGCATGACTGGCCCGCTGTAATCGTCGTGCTGATGCTTCATGGTAGTAATTCCTGCCAACTACCATAGCCACAGGCAGGGCCGCGCCCTATCCTATGCCTACAGCAGCCAAAACCCCCTGTGTACGTGCTGTGCCTCGGGGGCTTCGGTTGTTGAGGTGTTGCGGCTGGTAACCGCTCCACCGGAACGCCGTGACCAGGGCTGAAACTTTGGTGAGTGGACTGCCCTGTGTCCCGGCCTCTATTGCACCTGCCGCCGAGGCGTCAGGTTTGTTGCTCGCTCAACCTAAGCCGCCGTTTTTTTGGGTCTAATCACCGAGGTTTCATAAAGGCGCTCAATAGCTTTGCCGGTCTCATACAACACACCAGCGCCCTTTGCCGCTCTATGAATTGTTGGCTGCGTAGTTCCGACAAGATCGGCAATAGCCTTCTGGGAGAGTCCTGTGCCAACCAAGCCTGCGATCATTTCTTGTACGGTCACAGTGACCTCCAATTCGCATTCGTATGACCGATAATACGCAATCGTATTGAATCGAGCAATACACTCAACAAATACGTTTATTTATTGGCTTCGATATGAAAATCGGCGAACGCATTGAAGCGCAGATGAAGCGCAGGGAGTGGAGCGAGGCCGAGCTTGCCCGGCGCGCCTCTATTACTCAGCCCACCGTGCATCGAATCATCAAAGGCGAGTCAAAAAACCCGAGGCAAGACAACATCCAGGCCATTGCCAAGGCCTTTGGTTGTTCGGCCGAATGGCTCTGGACTGGCCAAGGCAAAGCTCCAAGTGGCATTGATGGCAGCCAGGAATCGTCGCCAGCCGGGGCTGCTGCCATAGTTCTCGACATGCTCAAGAAGCACGGCAAGGGATTGACTGAAGAGGCCCAGCAAAAGATCTGCACGGCCGTGACTGAAAGCCTCGCGGAAGCTACATCCAACGTCATCACTGCCGACTTCCGACGCGCCGGCCCGGTTGGCGATGAAATCCGCATAGCGCACTACGACGTCCAGGGCGCGATGGGTTCTGGCGAACTCGTGCACGATTTCCCGGAGATGTTTCGCGACTTGACGGTGAGCCAGCAGCACCTCAAAGAGCTTGGTGTAACCTACAAAGACCCGGCGCACCTGAAGCTGATCACCGGCACAGGCCAGTCCATGACCCCGACCATCCAAGATAAAGACCCTCTGATCAGCGACGCGAGCATCAGGGAGTTCGTGGGCGACGGCATATACGCATTCGCATGGCAGGGCCTGTTCTACATAAAGCGCCTACAGGTGGCTGATTCCGAGCACTTCGAGATGATATCCGACAACCCGAGCCACAAGGATCGGCTGATCAGGATCGACGAGACCTATATTCAGGCCAGGATTCTGCTGGTTTGGAATGCTAAACGGCTATAGTTGTGAAATTTACTCAGCACAGTGCACCTCAAAGGGAACCGAGAATGTCTCAATCCAAACATCTAGGAAAAGCGACAAAAAATACACAGGCTGCTAGTCAAGCCATAGGCAGCCAGAAGAGACTTTTCCCAGTAGACATTCTTACGGAGTACCCAAACAATCAAGGTAGCGCGGACTTACAGCTAATAATCAATGGTCGAGACGGCAGAGATTATGCAGTTAAAAAACCCAGCGACGGGAATGGGAAAATCCCTGCAAGCGAATTTTTTTGTTATGAGCTTGCCTATAGAGTAACAATCCCCACACCTAACTGGGCCTACATAAATTTAACAGATGGTGACCTAGGTTTTGGCTCTGCCTGGGAGGGGGGAGTTAAGTCATTCTCCCCAGCCTTGGTTCTACAGATTCTTCATAATAAAATTAAGGTTAGTAATTTAAAAGTATTTCTAAGCAGGCTTTATGCCTTTGACCTTTTCGTTAACAATGTCGATAGACATTGGGGAAATTACATTTGGCGAGAGGGCTACGATCAAAACCTGATCGCCTTAGCCTTTGATTTCAGCCGCGCGTGCTTCGAGGTTGGCCACACTGGATACGACGCCCTCAGACCTGGGTGTAATACCCAAGAATCGTTCAAGCTGATCAATCTCACTCTAAACTATGATAGGTCAGAAGCTTTAAGGTGTTTAGACATCATCGCCTCGATCACGGCGTCAGAAATAGAGGACATGATTAGTGAAATACCGACAACATGGATGACTGACAAAGACAAAACCAGCTATATTGACTGGTGGGGCTCTCAAGCAAGATTAGACCGAATTGTAATGATCAAGGGGAACATTTGAATGCTAAAGTTCAAATATTCGATTATCAAATACATGCCCGACCCTAGGCGCGGTGAAATCGTCAACGTCGGCCTTGTTGTATTCAAACCCAATCAGCTTGATGTTCACGTCATCAATGCTTCTGCAAAGCTTCGCATGCTTGACGGCTCATCTAGCGTTGACGACATCGAAAGCCTTAAGAGCGCAATGGAAGAAATCGGCGCAATTGCGGGGGACATTGAAACAGCCAAAGGTATTCTTCGCTCATTTAAACTTGCTAGTTTTCTATCGGAAGAAGCGGAGTTCGTGCTGGACAATATAAACCAGTATGACCAACGAGTAAGATCGCTTTTCAATCTTCTTGTAAAGCCACACGCCTCGAAAGAAAGAACCGTCAAAACACATAGAATTTTAACGAACATCAAGGAGCGCTTCGAGTCCCTGGACCTTCTTGCCAAGTCAACTGATGATCTAAGCCGCCACAAGGTTGTATACAACTACCCTTTAAATGAAAAAAGTGGTTTTCATGCGGACTTTCTCTTAAAGAATGGAAAGTTTCATATCACAGAGGCTATTGATTTCAACGTCAATGACTTGAACTCAAAATTTAAAGAAACCTCTTTGAAAATGATGACGTTCATGGAGGGCCGAAAAGCCCTTGGGGAGGATACTGGTAGCTTTTTCGTCTACTCAGCCAGTATGGCCACTAAAAAGGAAATCACCTCTCATTTAAACTTGGCCAGCGACTACAGTGACCAGATTTTCAATCTTGACTGCCCCAAAGAGAACGCAAGATATTTCGATACTATTTGTTCTCTGGCTGGCCAAAACCGGTTGATTCACTGACATTCGAAGCCCGGCCTAGAGCCGGGCTTTTCGTTTCCGGAAATCGCACAGTCAGCACTAGCAGTTTAACTCTTCAGCTCCCGGCACAGCCTTTTCAACATCCGCCACCCGGTCATCGTCGGCGATCGCATCCCAGCGCACAATAACGTCACCATCGGCTGCAAACTCTAAATGCAGTCCGTCTGTCTCCCCTAGCAGCTCCATGAGCCCATCCCACGCCTCGTCCGTATCTGAGTCAAGCCGATGAATCCTCGCCTGGCGTTCTAGCTGCGCCTTGGGCGAGCCGATCATCGCAGACACCCGCAGCCCCAGCTTCTCCAGTGGAGCTAGCTCACGACTTTCCTGCTGTTGGATTTTCTTCTTAGCCATTCGCCTTCGCCTCTCCTTTTGCTGTATGCACATACAGTATTAAATTATGAATACCCCTGCAATCCGGACCTGCAACTTTTCCGATCCATACGGAAACGGCAAATAAATGCATTTGCGTATTGATAAATGCAATACGCTTTCGTATTGTTGCACTCGTACCCCTTA
The DNA here is from genome assembly GCF_900099645.1 of Pseudomonas peli. Classification (GTDB taxonomy): domain Bacteria; phylum Pseudomonadota; class Gammaproteobacteria; order Pseudomonadales; family Pseudomonadaceae; genus Aquipseudomonas; species Aquipseudomonas peli. Next base: position 696,327 of record NZ_FMTL01000001.1, read on the forward strand.
CCAAGGTCACGGAGCAACCCATGCACACAGCACAGCACGCCAACACCCGCTGCCCGGTGTACCTACACCCGGCCTGCGCATCCAAACCCGCCACCATTCTCAGCATCCAGCAGGCCACCGGCCAGTTGGTGGTGATCACTGGCACCCGCACCCAGCTCAAACCCGCCACCACCCACGCCGATGACTTCGGCCCGTTTGGGGGTGACGCAGCATGAGCACCAATCAGCTCACCATCGTCTTTCACCAGTTTTTGCAGGCGCTTCTCAACGAAATCAAAGAGTGCCGCCTAGCACCCTATGACTTTGCTGTGGAAAACCGCTGCTACCACGCCCTAGGGCAACTCGCCGCCGCGCTAAATCTGGAAGCCATCGACGGCCAGCAGTACGACCGCCTTTCAGCCCTACTGCTCAACGCCGCAGCGCTACGCAGCGAAGAGCTGCTGACCAAGCAGCCATTGCACAGCCGCCCTGCCTTGTACGCTTACCTGCAAGCCCGGGCCGACAAAAAGCAGGTGGCCGCATGAACTACTACAGCATCCCCCTCGCCAAGCAAGAGCTGCTCTACCACATGCTCCAAGTCGGCGGCGCTGCCACCGTGCACCTGCACAGCCGCGAGCAAGTCATTGAAGCCAGCTTTACCGTTGAGCTCACCGAAGCTCAGGCCATCAGCAAAGTGCAGCTTGGCCAGCACACCGGCACGCTGGCCCTGCGCCGCTCAAACCTTGCCAACCACCTCGCACTGCGCGACTTCATTGAAGACATGGCCAACGGCAGGCATGAAAGCGCAGCGCCACGCCCTGCGTCCGCCTGCCAACCTCTAAACACTGCGCCACTTTGCCAAGCCACGCTCAGCGAGCTAAACCGCGTCACCAAACACGGCGGCAGCTTCAGCCCATGGCAGGGCGCAGTAATCGCGGTGCACGCGCAGCCCGATCACGATGGCCGCACGGCCGTGGTGGTTCTCGGCAACGCCACCCGCATGTTTTGCGGCGGCTCAAGCGCATTGCACCTTGAGCTGGCCGACCACCTCATCCAGCACCAAGCAGCCTGAGGCCACGCCCATGAACCGCGACCTTAACCAGGCTGCCGCCGTGCTCGGCATTGGCCCGCGCAAGCTGCGCGACCAGCTGCGCGAGCGCGGCATCATCAACCACCAGGGCGAACTGGCCTGCCGCTACCGCGACAAAGGCCACCTCTACACCGAAACCCGCAGCCGCTGGAACAAAGCCATCAAAGGCTGGAGCCACTACGGCGTGGTGATAGTGACCGAGGCAGGCATTGGCTGGCTTGCACAGCAGCTCGCCAAGCCCATCGTCCAAAAGGATGCAGCATGACCAGCCCAGCCAACCACGCCATCGGCGCGCTCAAACTGGCCGTGCTGAACATCGACCACCCCGGCGTAGTCGCCCGCAGCACCGTGCAAAGCGCGTGCGCCGAGGCCATTGGCCGCCTGCAAAGCAACCAGCCCCACGCGGACGATCTGGTGCGCCTGTACACCCAGCTCTTCAGCGTCACGCCAGACGGCTACCTGCCCCACGTCACCCTGATTGACAGCACCCCGGCCAAGTTCGGCTGCGTCATCACCGATATCGACGGCAACGTGGTGGATCGCCAAGTGGGCAAAACCATTGAAGGCATCACCGAAATCATCCGCCTGCGCTTCACGCGCCCCAACGCGGAGGCCGCACCGTGAGCAGCACCCTCGAACAACTGCGCAAGCAATACGCAGCCAGCTACATCACGGCCGAGCAACTGCTGGCCGACCACCTGCCCCACATCGGCAGCGTGAACCACCTGCGCCGCAAAATCCGCGCGGGCCACCTTGACCTCAAGCTGCAACAGATCGACCCCAGCTCCAACCGCAGCCCTTGGGTCATCTACCTAACCAACCTGGCCGACTGGCTAGACAAACAAGCCGCCGCATCCGCAGCGGCCTAACCGGCCCACCAAGGCCATCACCACCGAGGCACAGCACATGAAAGCAACCGACACCACAGAGTTTTTGAACTCACTCAACGCCGGCGTATTCGCCCAACAAGTGGGCCGCGCCCTCTCGGACGTAGCAGCAGGCGTTATCGACCACGGCAAAAAGGGCAAGGTCGTACTCACCTTCGAGCTGAGCCAAATCGGCGAAAGCAACCAGGTGAAGATCAACCACAAGCTCGACTTCGCCCAGCCCACCAAACGCGGCACCAAGCGCGAAGACACCGCCCTCGACACGCCCATGTATGTCGGCCCCAACGGCATTGAGTTGTTCCAAAACGACCCAACCGCCCAGCTATTCAACAAGCAAGACACGCCCGTGCGCGCCCAAGAGGTTTAAGCGTCCGCTGCCTGCTTAACGCATCACAGAAATCACTCACCAAGGAACAAACCCATGCTTAACAAAGAAACCTTGCAGCACATCGAAGCCCAAGCACTGGCTGCTGCAGCCAAGCCCATTAGCATCGACGGCGGCAGCAACGTGGTTGTACTGCCCAACTCCGTCAACCTGCACAGCCTCGAACAGTACCAACCAGCCCGCGATCGCTTTCGCGGCGGCTTGAAAACCCAATCCCTGCGCGACTTCAGCAAGTATGTCGAGCGCCACATCCGCGCCGGGCTGGAAATCGAATCGGCGGGCTTTATTGATCAAGACGCCATGTCGGCCACCGTCATCTTCAACCTTGGCAACCCAGACTGGCCCGGCCACGGTGACGACCGCGCCACGCTCACCCTCAAGCCATCCGCTGCCTACACCGCCGTGCAAGCAATTGCGGGCAAAGCCCTTGGCCAGCAAGCCCTAGCCGAATGGCTGGAAGACTGGGCACCGCACATCATCGCCACCGCAAGCGACGAAACGCTGACCATCGCCGCCGCCATCAGCGGCATCCGCAAGATGACCATCAAAGCCACCAGCCAACGTGACAGCTCGGTTGGCGACTTCAGCGCCTCTCGCAGCGCGATGGACGACATTGAGGCCAAAAGCCAAGAAACCCTGCCGCAGGCTTTCATGTTCCAGGTCGTGCCGTTCGAGGGCCTGGGCGAATCCACCATCAACCTGCGCCTGTCGGTCATCACCGGCGAAGCCAACCCCGTGCTCAAGCTGCGCTGGGTGGGCGAAGAGGCACAGCGCGAAGCCTTTGCTATCGAGTTCAAGCACGTGCTTGAGCGCGAGGTAGGCGGCTTTGTACCGCTCACCATCGGCACCTTCGCAATCGGCAACTAACCCCACCCACCCCTGCCGGGCTTACCACCCGGCATCCACCCCAAAGGCACAGCACATGACCCTTACCAACTTCGTCTTTATCGCCCTGCTCAGCGCCGCATTTGCCGCCCTGCTCGCCTACCGCGTAGGCCTCGGCACCGGCGCACGCGCACAGCGGCTCAACAACCAAGCGCTGTTTAACCAGCAAGGCAAAGAACTCCAGAACGCCAAGCGCTCAATCGAGAGCCTCACCGCCCGCCTGGCCGCGCTGCTAACCCGCCAAACGGAAACAGCCGAACGCGCCACCCGCTGCGAGGCACAAGCAAGCGAGCTGGAAGCCAAACAGCAACACCACCAAGCCCAGCTTGAAGCCATCATGCAAGACGCCGACGCGCGTGTGGCCACCTACGCCCGCCGCGCCAACCCCTTTAACCATGATGACCGCATCACCCTGCAAGCCGCGGCTAACCAACTGGCCGAAGCTGCAGACACCTACCGCAAGCTGCAGCTGGACGACAACCGCCGCTTCGCCACACAAATGCAGCAGCGCGTGCTGAGCATGGCCGAGCGCCTGCAAACCACCCTCGCCGCCCAAGAAGCCACCGAGCAGCAAGCTGCCAAGGCGGCTGCCTAATGGACACCGCCATCACCACCAACGACCAACTGCGCGCCCGCGCCGCCCACATGGACAACCTCAAACGCCTGCGCCACCAGATTTACAGCCTCAACGCCAAAGACGCGGCCCGCGCAGAAACCACCATGGCCAACCTCATGCAGCAGGTCTACGACATCGACGAAGCCCTGCGCATCAAAGGCAAACAACCTGCAGAGTGGGGTGACGCATGATCAACTCAACCCACTACGTGCTCGACCTCGAAACCATGGGAAAAGGCCCGAACTCAGCCATCGTTGCTATCGGCTGCGTACGCATCGAGCAAGGCACCATCACCGGCAGCCTCTACCGCCGCGTCAGCCTGGAAACCTCCCTGCTGGCAGGCCTGCAGGTGGACGCCAGCACCATCGAGTGGTGGCTGCAGCAGGACGAAGCCGCGCGGGAAGAGATCCACAAGCCCGGCGCGATCCGCCTCGAGTCGGCCCTGGCCCAGCTGGCGGAGTTCATGGGCTGCAACCACCTCCACAAGCCAAACCCCAAGGCCCTCCTGTGGGGCAACGGCAGCAGCTTCGACAACGTCATCGTCGGCAACGCCTTCGACGCCTGTGGCATCCAGCGCCCTTGGATGTTCTGGAACGACCGCGACCTGCGCACCCTGCTGTCCCTCTACCCCGAGGCCAAGGCGCTGCCGTTCGAGGGCACCAAGCACCACGCCCTCGATGACGCCATGCACGAGGCCAAGCAGCTGCTGATGGCGCTGAACATTCACCAGACACTGCAAGTGGGGGCATTGGTATGAGCTGGATACTCACCCGCAGCGGCCGCAAGTTCGACCTCGCCAACCCCACCGCCGACATGGTGGACCCGGCCGATATCGCCCACAGCCTCAGCATGCAATGCCGCTTTAACGGCCACACCAGCAGCTTCTACAGCGTGGCGCAGCACTGCTACTTAGTGGCCGATCTGGTACCGGCAGAAGATCAACTCGCCGCCCTGCTGCACGACGCCACCGAAGCCTACGTGGGCGACATGGTGCGGCCCCTGAAAGAAGAAATGCGCGAGTGCGCCCGCTACAACGGCACCACCTGCATGTATGACGTGACCGAGCAGAGCGTATGGGAAGCCATCTGCGAGCGCTTCGACCTCTCCCCGGTTCTGCCTCCCAGCGTAAAACACGCCGACCTGGTTGCACTGGCCACCGAGAAGCGCGACCTCATGCCCAGCCATCCAGAGCCTTGGCCCTGCCTGGCAGGCATCACACCTGCACCGGAACAGATTCACACATGGACGCCCGCCACGGCCGCCATCCACTTCCAGGCGCGCCTAATGCAGTTGCTGAACACTACTCACAGATTGAGGTATGTCGTATGAACTCGCGTCTCAATGTGACCCTGCAGGATCCTGAAGTTGAGCCACGCTCCATGAAGGATGACCGAGATTGCTTTGAGGCTCTCAAGCTTATCTTGCGCCGCCTCCCTATCAACAAGTTCAGTTACCAAATCAGCACACTGGATCGCGTACTCAAGATTGGCGATAACGAGCATGACCTGATCAACCATTCTTGTATCGGGCAGGGAGAGCAGATCAATACGTTGAAACTCGCCCAACCGAGCCCTAACCGTCTCTTTCTCGTACTCCGCCCTTCTAGATGGGCCAAGCGCCTCACCCAGTTTTGTCACATAGTGCGTGGCTTGCCGGGCCATTTCCGTCAGCCCCTTTGCGGTAATCATGTACTGAAAGAGCAATTTCTGGCGCTCTGCCGCCTGCTGTTGCCTAACCGTCCATATAGCGGCGAAAACTGCGGCCACAGTACCAATTGCCTGAGCCCAGCCAGCCGCATCAGCTGCAATACCAAAAAAACTGAGCACAACCAAAAGCGTCCAGAAAAACGATCCAAGGCAGAACCATATCCACACGGTCGACAAACCAACCTCAGTCATCCATGGCTTCCATTTAGAAGGTTTCATCGCGAGCATTTCTCCTATCAATCAGAGTTGAGAGTGCACGGTTCCTCCGCATACGTCCACGGAGGTAAAACATGACCAACCTCTACCGCATCCACCCCCAGCCCAGCTTCAACTTCGGCGGTTTGGTTATCGACAACTTTGCAGGCGGGGGCGGCGCGTCCACCGGCATCGAGCTTGGCCTCGGTCGCCCGGTCGATATCGCCATCAACCACGCCCCCGATGCCGTGGCCATGCACACCACCAACCACCCGCACACCCGCCACTTTTGCGAATCAGTGTGGGAGGTAAACCCGCGCGACATCGTAGGCACGCAGCCGGTGGAACTGTGCTGGTTTAGCCCGGACTGCAAACACTTCAGCAAAGCCAAAGGCAATGTGCCGGTGAGCAAAGAGATACGCGGCCTCGCGTGGGTGGCCCTGCGTTACGCCGCCACCGTGCGCCCGCGCGTCATCATGCTGGAGAACGTCGAAGAGTTCGTGACCTGGGGGCCAATCAACCAAGAAGGCCGCCCATGCCCCAAGAACAAAGGCCGCACCTTCACCACCTTCGTCAACGCGCTGCGCCGCCAAGGCTACCAGGTGGAATGGAAAGAGCTGCGCGGCTGCGACTACGGTGCTGCCACCATCCGCAAGCGCTTGTTTATGATCTGCCGCCGCGATGGCCAGCCCATCACGTGGCCAGCCCCCACCCACGCCGAGCCAACACACCCCGCCGTCAAAAGCGGGCAGCTCAAACCGTGGCGCACAGCGGGCGATATCATCGACTGGTCCATCCCCTGCCCATCGATCTTCACCCGCAAAAAGCCACTGGCCGACAAAACCTTGGCCCGCATTGCCCGGGGCTTAAAGCGCTTCGTGATCGATTCGCGCACGCCTTACATCGTCAACAACAACAAGGCGGGTTTCATCACCGAGCACGCCAACGGCAGCAGCCAGCGCAACATGCCCGCCGCCGAGCCGGTGCGCACCATCTGCGCTGAGGTAAAAGGTGGGCACTTTGCATTGGTCACCGCGTTTTTGGCCAAGCACTACGGCGGCAACTACACCGGCCCGGGCAGCAACCTGACCGACCCGCTCTCAACCGTGACCACCGTTGACCATAACGCCTTGGTCACGGCCCACATCCAGCGCGACTTCGGTACTAGCACCGGCCACGCCAAGGATCGCCCACTCGGCACCATCACGGCAGACGGTGGCGGCGGCAAGTCTGCCTTGGTGCAGGCGTTCCTGATCAAGTACTACGGCCAAGTCCAAGGCCAAACACTGGCCGACCCGCTGCACACCATCACCACAGTAGATCGCATGGGCTTGGTAATGGTACGCGGCGAGCCGTGGCGCATTGTTGATATCGGCATGCGCATGCTTGAGCCACACGAACTGTTCGCCGCCCAAGGCTTCCCCGCCGACTACATCCACGACCGCCTGGCAGACGGCACCAAGCTGAGCAAAAAAGCCCAGGTGCGCATGGTCGGCAACAGCGTCTGCCCACCGGTTGCTGCCGCACTGGTTCGCGCCAACCTGGTGGATCAGCAAACTGGGGAGGTGGCGGCATGAGCCAGCTTGAACTATTCACGGCCCCAAGCCGAGGCACAGCCACTAGGCACGAACCCTACGCGCCGTTCGACAGCACGAAAGCACGCAGCCTCATACTCAGCCGCTTGCATGATGCAGCAGGTGGATGGGTTCGCCGGCAGGCATTGAGAAAGGCGACCGGGATGCGGCCAGCCCACGTGAGTGGCGTACTGGCTGAGCTGTGTAGCAGCGGCCTTATTGAGCAAACCTACACGATGCCCATCATCCACCCCATGCATGGCCACATGGGGCAAACCACAGGCTACCGCATCCGCGCGACCCTGCAGGAGGCCGCATGAGCAAGCGCAAACCCAACAGCGCCCACGCCCGCATGGTGCGCTACAGCCGCGCCATGCTGCGCACCAACCATGTGGCCGTACTGGATCTGGAGAGCAGCAACCTGCACACGCTGATCAACTGGAAGAGCGCAGCCGCCATCACCACCAACGCCCGCCGCGCCCTGGTGGATTCGCTCTGCGATATCCCGCACAACTGGACGATCTACTTGGCAGGCCTGCACCGCTCACCCAAAGGCGAGCACTACATGAAAAGCGAAGAACTGGCGCTGGACGGCATCTACCTCGCCGCCCACTTAGAAGACGTAATCGGCCCAAGGGCCGAGGTGCTTCGCGCCACCTGCAACCCTAAACACTTTGTCGGCATGGCGTGGATTGCCATGCCCTACGACACCACACTGACAGAAACCCACGCCGCCTACATCTTTGAACGGTTCGGCGCATGGTCTGCAAAGGAGGCCGCATGAACCAGATCGATCCAGCAGAATTGGTGGCGGCTATTCACTCGCTGGTCACCCAGCTAAGCACCCCGCGCGTGATGCCAGCCGATGAACTTTGGACGGCAGAAGACATTGCTGCCTATCTCAAGCTGGCCACCGACACCACAGAGCGCCGCGTGGTTAGCCGCCCGGACTTCCCAGCACCTCTGCAACCCTGCCTGACTGGCGCCAGAGCAGCAAAGCGTTGGTTTGCGGCCGAGGTCATCACTTGGGCTCGGCAGAACCGCAGCAAGTTACCTTTAAAAAGAGTACGGGTGAAAAATGCAGCATAAAAAAACCGGGCCTGAGCCCGGTTTTTTTTATAAATGAAGCTCAAGCCAGTACTACTGGCTGAGGCAGGCCTTGCTTAGCAAATTCAGCTTTCAGTTCTGCGCCGTCACGATTGAAGCGGCGAAACCGTTCCACCATATCTTCACGGCTGCGCTGCTGAATCTTCCGGGAGTCAATGTCTTTAAGGCCTTTAGTCAGCATAAAAACCCTCCTTAGGCTGGAAAAATACAGTCTTGATTAGCGTAGTAGGCCAGTTTCATGTGATGAAGCTGGTGCGTGTAATCTGTGCCATCTTTTGTAAGAGGGCTCCCGTTATTCTCTTCGTACCCAAAGCTACTAAGGACTAGGTCAAACAGGCTGTCAAATAGTTCTGTGTAATGACGAAGGTACTTGTGATAAGGGTCACCTTCGTTCAAGTGCTCAAGAAAAGCTATATGGTCTGAAATGCACATTCTAGGCCGGTGGTAGATGATTAGAGCCCTCTCCCCTAGGGTTCTAACTCTCACATGCTCCATCGGCTTGAAGAAAAACCAACAATAGATAAATGCTGCTGCGCTAGCTACATAGCGATCGATTTCAATCCAGACTTCAGCCTTGGTTTCGAGTATGGAATCGAGCACATCGATCGCAGCCTCTACGTCACCACCATCGTTATAAGGCATCCGGATTACAATAACATCGCCATCCACCGCCCCATCAAGATCCTGAACCAGGCTTCTGACGCCAGCGGGCGTGATGTTCTCCAATAGGACATGCTCAATCATTATAGGTCACGCATGCACGTCCATGTCGCCCTAAAAAAAGGTCGCTTATTCTACGCTAATTTTCTCATAGGGCAATATCAATCCAACCGACCGGCCACCTCGGTGGCCGTGGCGTTGTAGTACACCATCAGCGAACGCGGGTCACGGTGCCCAGTCATCCGGGCCAGATCAAGCACATCCAACTTCCTGGCCAAGCGCGTGGTCGCCTCATGCCGCGTGTCATGGAAGTGCAGATCCACAATCTCCAGCTCATCACGCACCTTGCGGAACATCGCATCGGCCGAGGCAGACTTGAGCCGGAACAGGTTTTGCCGATCGCCAGCCGCATCCAGCATCAGCTGCAGCAGACCTACAGCCCGCAAGCTCAAAGGCACGTCACGGCTGTCACCATTCTTTGTGGCATCCAGCCGCACATAGCGCTTGGCCAAGTGAGTGGTGGCCTTGGTTAACCCCAGAATCTCACCCTGGCGCATGGCCGTTTCGATGGCAATTAGGAAGGCATAGGCTAATTCCTGCTGCAGGGTCTCAGGCTTCGCACCCTCAACATAGCCAAGCCTATCGAGCAGCTTGCGTTCTTCCTCAGGCTGAATACGCCGGTCACGTGGCCGCGCATTGCTTGGGCGCTTCACTTCCCGCACCGGGTTGGTCGCGCACCAACGCCACTCACGCTTTGCGATCTCAAACACTGATGACAGCAACGTCATCTCACGCCGCACCGTTGGCGAGGCGACTTTCTTCAGCCGAGCATCGCGCCACTCTGCAATCTGGTCAGCCGTCACATCACCAATACGCTCGCCGGCAAACTCCAGGTCATTGTCCAGCTTGTCCAGCCGCACCTCTTCCCAGCGCTGCCCGGCTTTAGTCGGCGATACTTCTTCCTTGTATCGTTTGAGTGCATCTGAAAGACTCGAACTTACACCAGCGGAGTGCCCAGGAACGCCGGCCAGTATCTCGGCCTCGCGCTGAGTAGCCCAAGCCTGAGCCTGAGCTTTAGTCGGGAAAGTCTGCGACTCCCGCACACCGCGCTTAACGACCTCGGCACGCCAGCCACCGCTCCGTTTTCTGAATGACGCCACAACCGCCCCCTTGGCGTAATTTTGGCGTAAAGGCTATCACGGAACTGCACGAAACCGCCCGAAACTGACAGCAGCAAAAACCCTGAAAGCCCCACTAATGCTGGGCCTGACGGAAACTGCCGAAAACTGGCGACAACTGCCAAAGGCTTTAGAGTCCCCCCCGGGGCACCATTAGATTTTCTCAGGACGTACCGAAACGACCTGAAACCCTTGAAAACCGGCCACTTGAGCCGGTTTTTTATTGCCCGCAGTTCCCTACCCTTTCCTTGTAAGCCCGCAGTATTGTGAGTAGATTTGTGAGTAGATCGAGTTTGGTCTAGAAATCTACTCACACCTGAGCCGCCAAACGCCGCCCGGCGTGGCTCACACGGGGGCACCATGCCGCTGACTGATTCCGCCATCAAAACAGCCAAGCCCAAAGACAAGCTGTATCGCCTGGCCGACGGCAACGGGCTGTGCCTGGAAGTCACCCCCACCAGTTCCAAGCTGTGGCGCTACCGCTACCGCTTCAACGGCAAAGCCAAAATGCTGTCCCTTGGCGGCTACCCTGCCGTCACGCTGGCACAGGCGCGCCGCAAACGTGATGACGCCCGCCTTTTGCTGGACGCAGGCACAGACCCCGGCGCGGAACGGCAAGCCGCCAAGCAAGCGCAAGTGCTGGACTCGCTGACGTTCGAGGATCTGGCCAGGGAGTGGCACGCCTACCGCGCCCCACGCTGGGCGAAATCTACCGCCGACAAAGCCGCCGCCTATCTGGAGTCTGATTTGCTGCCAGCCCTTGGCCACCGACCGGTAAAATCAATCACACGCCCCGACCTGGTGGCACTGATCCGCAAAATCGAATCACGCGGCGCACACAACGTGGCCAAGAAGGCGCGCCAGTGGCTCAGCCAGATCTTCCGCTTTGGCCTAGCTCAGGGAATTGTCGAGGCAAACCCCGCCACTGACCTGGACGTAATCGCCGCCCACGCCCCAGCAACGCGCCACCACCCGCACGTCACGTTTGCCGAACTGCCCGAACTGCTGGGCAAGATCGAGGCGGCCAAGATCAACACACTGACCCGGCAAGCCATCCGCCTGCTGGTGCTGACCGCCGTACGCCCTGGTGAATTACGCGCCGCGCCCTGGGCTGAGTTCGACTTAGACGCCGCCACCTGGACCATCCCGAAAGAACGCATGAAAGCCAGGCGCGACCATCAAGTACCACTGCCCCGCCAGGCTGTGGCCATCCTGCGCAACCTGCAGGAAATAACCGGGCGCTATCCCCTAATTTTTGCCGGCCGCAACAGCACCAGCCGCCCAATGAGTGAAAACACCGTCAACAAGGCATTGGCAGACGTTGGCTATAAAGGGCGCCAAACCGGCCACGGCTTCCGCCACCTGCTGAGCACTGAGCTTAACGGGCGCGGCTATAACCGGGATTGGATCGAGCGCCAGCTTGCCCACGGTGACGCCGACGAGATCCGCGACACCTACAACCATGCAACCTACCTGGAGCAGCGCCGGGACATGATGCAAGCGTGGGCCGATTCGATAGACGCCCTGTGCGCTGGCGCCAACGTGGTGAGCATCAAGCGCAAGGCTTAACGGTTTTGGCTGGCCTAGCCCGACGGGGCGAAAAGCGGACACCCACCCGCCTGACCAGCCGATCTATTCACGCAGTGGGCGCGCCTGGGAGGGTGCCGAATGGCTTGCTATTACCTGCGCCATATCGACTTGTACGCAGTTTATGAGCAGTTGCCCGAATATGAATGCGGGCCGCTCGCAAACATCCCGCCGCCGCTGTGCGAGGCGCTGGCACTCTATTTTGAGCAAATCGCAGAAGTTGCCGCCGAAAGCAGCCCATTATTCCCTTACTGGCACCAATGGGACTCATCAGACCTGGCCGCCGAAGTGGGCGACCTGATCGAAATAGAGATAGAGCACTTAGGGCTAGCCACAAGCTGCTTAGCCCCTACGGACGAAGATGTATTAACTCACGGGGAGACGCTTGATTCTTTTCTGTCGTTTATCAACGACGCGCTGTCAATTGTGCAAACCGAAAAGAATTACTTTCCTTTGCTTTGCCTGCTGGTCTATCAATACGACGCCCTTTGCTCGCTCTACGCCAGCGGGCATATGGAGGCCGCTCTAGGGGTTTTCGAGTCGATAGCTGAGGCACGGGAAACGCTTACGCATAGCCACTGGCTTAGCCAAAAGGAGCGCATACGTTCACATGAGGCGTCCATTACTGCCAAGGCCAGGCACAAAGAAACAAACGCACACCGCGCCGCCGCTATCGAGCACTGGAATGCAGGGGGGCACCAATTCAGCTCTATGCGGGCATTTGCACGTAACAGGTTTAAAGACTTTGGCGTTACCGACTACATGACGGTTTACAACTGGCTGCGCAAGGCACGCCGGGAGAACGAAGACGACCAAGACTGAACCTGTATGGTCTGCATGCAGGCCATACAGCCTGCACGCAGCACACACTATGGCCTCCCAACTTTGCGGCATAACTTGCACATCGTCTGTTACCCAAACTGCCCAGGAGGGCTTAGACGATGGCTGCACATACCAACGCAAACCAGACCCCGCGCCGCTTTATCAAGCTGGCCGAAGTTAAAACCCTGACTACCCTTTCCACGTCCGAGATTTACCGGCGCATTGCCGCTGGCACCTTCCCCGCTCAAGTAACCCTTGGCCCTAAGTCGGTCGCCTGGATCGAGGCCGAGGTGCTGGCCTGGTGTGACGCGTTGGTCGCCCAGCGCAAGGCGGCCTAAATGAAAAAGGCCAGCCTCCCAATACATGCAGAAGCCAGCCCGTCGCAAGGCCAGAATATCACCAGCCCCGCAGAACTGCTGCGCAAGGCACCCAGCAAGATTGCCCGCGTCCTGGTGTACCTGCGCCACATCGACACGCTTAACCGGTTTGAGGCGGCCCGCAAGGTCGGTGACACCTGCCTTAACTCGACTATCCCGGCCCTGGAAAGCAACCACGGGCTGACCTTCGAGCACATACCGGAAAAGGCCGCCAACCATTGGGGCGACCCGTGCGGCGTCACCCGCTACCGCCTCCCAGCAAGCCAGCATGAGCAGGCTGACAAAGTGATCGCCATGATGTTTACCCGCCGCGCCAGAGCGCAGAAGGCCGCAGCATGAGCGCAAACCTCACCCGGGCCATTGCCAGGCACAACCAGTCGCGCTATGGTTTGACCGTCGCTGCAAAATCAGCGGCCAGGTTTGGCGACCTGAACACCTCTAGGCGCAACAGCGCCCATCATCCGAAAGCAGGCGCTTTTTTTGTGTCCGCGTTTTCGAGTTATGGCGGCTGTGCGTGGGATACCTTCGGGTATGCCGGGTGCCTAGAGTCCCGGTTCGCCAACCTGCGTACAGCTGCCACCCTAAATCGTTTGGCGACGATTCGTGGCAGCTCCTCAACTCTAGGAGCCGCAACCATGAAACACGCCCTCAATCCGTCCACCCCTAGCACCCATGCCGACGCCTACAAGGCTATGGCACTTGCCGCCCTGCGCGCTGATTCGTCCCTTTCTGTGCGCCTGGCGCGCTACAACAGTCACATGGCCAAGGCACGCACCCTGGAAGCTCAGGGGGTGGCCAAATGAGCAAGCCAAATACTGCCCTTAAACTGCATGCCCTACGCCATGAGCTCAACTGGCGCTCTGAAACTGTACAAGCTGCCGGCATTGGCCTTTGCGCTATCGCCAGCCTGCTGGGTGCGGACGGCGAAGATCACCAGCTAAGCGAAGAGTTGACGTCAGGCCTGGCTCACGCCGCCTTGGCGCTGGGTGAGCTGATCAAGGAGACCGGCTCCAGGATGTGGGAAATCAGTGCGCCGGCCGCGCCTACCGAATTCCAGAAACAAGATGGCGCAGCCGCTGTAGGGAGTGCCGTATGAGTAATGCACCCGCAATAGCCACCGTGGCTGGAGATGCAATCGACCTGCTGACAGCTACCTGTGAGCAGCTCGATATGCAGGCCGCCACCCTGCGCGCAATCCGCAAAGCCTACCCCGAGGTATTCGCTGAAATGAGCGACACAGTTCGGAGCGGCCTACTCGATACCCGCCACCTCTCAGACCTTGGGCTTAACGCTGTTACCGACTGGCGCGAGTACCTGGCCGAGCAAGCCAGCGAACTGACCGCCCAGCTCGACTACGCAACCGAGAATGCCGGGGGTGCGCAATGATCCGTCAACACCTGCAGCAAGGCGCCAGCCTTGGCCACGTCGTCACCGTTTGCCACCCAAGCGACGGCCGCCGCCGCGAACTACCACCGCTGACTATTGGCGGCCTGGCGCTGGAGTTGGCCGGCATGATCCGCGAAACAATGCCCGCGGCCCTGGTGAGCATCGTACGTATCGACCTCACGCCCAACACACGCCCCAAAGCCGAGCAACAGACGCACACCATCAAGCGTCTGGTTATTGAAGCCCGCGAAGCTGAGCAACCCGGGCACGCCTTCTTGAGCGCTTCCGGCTACTGGCCGCAAAACGCCCTGACGGCCAAGGAGTAACCCCATGCAAATCAAAAACGGCGCATGTGCGCCGACGGGTTCGGCTTGCCCAAATAAAGCCAATCAAGCGACCTGCGTAACCATCAGCACCACACGGGCCGGGGGTGAAAAGTGAGTATTTTGGAGAAAAACCCCGACCTAGCCGACGTGATCCGCAGCGACGAACACGCCCAAGCATTGATCGCAGAGAGTGAGGAAAACCGCCGGAGGCTTGAGGCTTGGGGGAGCACCTTGGCACCTGAGCCGCGCCCCCTTCTGCCGGACTTACAAGCGCCTGAACCCTACCCCCTGGAGGCACTGCCGCCGCTTATGCGCGATGCCGCCCAAGCAATTGCCGAGCATGTACAGGCACCGCTTGCGCTGGCCGGGCAGTGCGTTATTGGCGCGGGCGTATACCTAGCCCAAACGCGAGTGAACGCACCGCACATCCACCGACAAAGCGGCATGCCCTGCTCCATGTTCCTGCTGACCTTGGCCGACTCTGGCGACCGCAAAAGCGAATGCAGACGCCTGGCGTTCAAGACTGCCGACGAAGCAGAGGAAAAGGCCCGCACCGAGCACCGCAAAGCCTGCGATGAAATCACCAACATGGCCGGCGGCTTGAAGGGTAAGGCGCTCGAGCAGTTCAATGCCGAGCACCCGCTGCCCTTCGATCCACGCACGCAGTACAGCGACGCCACCTATGAGCGCATCGCCGGCGACATGATCCGGGGGGCGTCTGCCGCATCATGGGACACCGACGAGGGCGGGCAGGTATTGGGCGGAGTCTCGCTCAAGGCTGACACCCGCGCTGCTACCCTGGGCGGCCTGGTAAAGGCGTTCGATACAGGCACTTTCGAGCGCACCCGATCGCACGGCAACGCCGAGGGCTCAGGCTTTGCTTATAACCGCCGACTGAGCGTGCACCTGCTGGCTCAGGCCGTGACGGTAGCAGCGGCGCTTGATGATCCACTGTTACGCGGGCAGGGCTTCCTGCCGCGCTTCCTGTTCGCCAGCCCTGCCAGCCTAGCCGGCACGCGCTTTCTGACCACTGACCAGCTCAGCCGCAAGGCATACGCCGACCCACGCCTGCAGCGTTACTGGTCTCGCTGCGAGGCTATCAGCGCAACCCCTCAAGCAATCGACCCGCAGACCGGCGAAGTTTCGCCGCTGGTGCTGGATCTAGACGAAGAAGCCGCCGCCGAATGGCTGGAGTTCTACAACGAAGTGGAAGGCGAGCAATCAGCCTTTGGCAAGTTCGGCAATCTGCGCCCCTTTGCTGGCCGCGCCGGTGAGCTGGTGCGCCGCCTGGCTGCTGTATTTGCGTGCTTTGAGGGGCAACAGCTTATCGATGGCGAATGCCTGCGCCGTGCCGCCGTGCTGGTGCGGCATTCCCTGGGCGAATGGGCGCGCTACACAGACAGCGAGGCAGTAAACCCCAAGCTGCAACAAGCTGCTTTATTGCTGGATTGGCTGAAAGCAAATCAGTGGCATACGTTCGACGCCCGAGCGCTTCAACGGGAAGGCCCACGATTTGCGAGAAAAAGTGCGGCTTACCGCGACACGCTTCTGGGCATTCTTGCAGAGCATTGCCAGCTTCTTACGACAAATGGAAAACAGTTCACCATCAACCCACTGGCGACAACGGCGACAACGGCGACAACGGCGACAACGGCGACAACGGCGACAAGTCACGCAGCTAAAGGCTTTGCCACTGGCGACGCAATGGCGACAGTTGGCGACAAATCACCTTGCGCGCACATTTTGTCGCCAAGTGTCGCCAACCTGTCGCCGGTAGGTAGTCCAGCAACGGTGCGACCTGTCGCCAGTGTCGCCGCTGTCGCCAACACCAAACAAAAATATAAACACGGAGGCCGCGTCCAATGAGCCAAAACCTACTGCTGACGCTGGCCACCATTGCCGAAAAGCCGAACACCACCAAACGCGATGCCCTGACCATTACCCGCCGTGCCCTGCGCCACATCTGCCAACAAAAGGCACAGATTCAAGCAGAGCGGCGCGCCATGAATCGACAGGCCCGCAAGTTACGCCAGTACCTGCCATTCACGGCCAAAGCCGCCGACGACCTGGAGCAGCGGGCCAGCGACCACCACGCCGAAGCCCTGGCAGCATTCCGCCGCGTTCTGGTCGCCTATGGCGAGGTCATCATTCACGACCGGGAGGGAATCGCTGCGGCGCTTGGTTTTGACCAAATGGCCGACCTGCTGAGCATCAACCCAGCGCACCGGGAGCAAGCCAGGCAGGACGGCGGGGAGAGCCTGCAAGGGCTGGCGTATATCGCTCGCATGGAAGACAGCGCCGCAGGGTACGGCAACCAATGGGGCGCGGGCGGGCCGCTGTATCAGGCGTGCCAGGCGGCCATGATGGACTTTATCCGCACCTGCCCTGACCACCTGCTGCCGGACCCGTTCGCTCCTGGTGCGCCGTTCGGCCCGCCAATACCGCCTGAACTGCGCGTGGTCTGATCCACCTGGGCACTACCTTTTTTGTGTAGTGCCCAGCGCCCCTCAGCTTAAATGGTGCTGTTTCCTGCATATTCATAAAAAACCCCAAAGCCCCGCCAGCCGTGCGCCGCCGCTGATTCCTGCATATTCCAATTGAGAGGATGAAAGAGGGGCAAAAGGCGGGATATTCCCTCACTTTCAAGGGAGTTAAGCGGGCACAAGCAGAGCGCTTAACGTTAACCCAGCGTTAGCCAACGTTAGCCTGACTGCATAGTTACACCAGCAACACCGGGCACCAAAGCCCTGCGCCAGTGGCGCTCAGCCTCACTATTGCTATGCTGAGTGAGCAGGCAAGGAGGCCATACGCATGACCAAGACCACACCACCACGACTAGACCCCACCGCCCTGGCTGAGCTGCTGGAGCGCACGCGCCAAGACGTGAAGCGTTATCGTCTGTTGCATCCTGAGTGGTGCCGCCCCGTTGATGACACCAGCCCTGTACAACCAGACCAGCCCAACACGGCACCAGCTAAGCCGCGAGAGTGATCCCCTGATTGCTCAGGCCATCACATAGCTGAGAGCCACACCAAAGCCAGCACCAACCCAGCGGCATGGTGAAGGCACAGAGCATGGTCATCATGCCCAGCCAGCTCACACCAAACCCAGCGCTAACCCATCAGTAACCCAGCGTTAACCCACTGGGTTTGGCTATGCCCACCACCCACACAAAAGGTACTCCCGGACACCGCGGCCCCTGCGGGTAATTCGAGCCCCGCCGCCGGACTATGTACGAGTGTTTCATGCGCTGCCCGCTTCCGGTTCCTGGTGGCCCCGGAGGCTTCGCAAACACTGGCCGCAGCCCAACGCAGAACCGGAACCGAAAACCCGTCCAAACCGCTCCGCTCGCAGCCAGGGAGGGGGAGGGTAAAAAGTCCGCGCTTTGCCTGCCTCCGAACGACGGGGGGAGCCTTTTTCTCACGTCTCCAAAATAATGGTTTTCAAAAGCGGTCTATCGAACCCAGAAAACAGGTCAACATAGTTGACCTATTTTTGTATCAGGCGCTTAATTCAGCCTAATTAGGTTTTAAACCAGCATCAGGGGCCGACATGGAAACCAGCGCACGACCAACACGGGGCCGCCAAGCAGCCCCAACAAAACCCGAAATTAACGAGGCTTTAGCGGGGGTTCGCCAGGAGGCAACAGCCGGCAATCTGTACGCGATGATCGCACTGATTTTTTCGGCGAAGTTTGACGAGCAGACATCAACGCTTAAGGCTCTGCGTGATGATGTGAGCGACCTAGCGCTGACCATCAAGGCCGACTCAATGCGCCGCTTGAATGCTCAGCTAATGGGTGAGTTTACCGGTGCAATCGACAGCCTCCGGGTGGCCATGCTTGCCGCTGCAGAAACCGCAGCCGCGAAACAGTAAATAGCACTCGATTGCCCGTGCGCGATGCCCGCGGCAGTCAAAACCCAAGGTAAGCCGCTCGCTACCTGGGTAGCTCTTCAATAAGCAGAGTGATTCTGTGGCGCGAAGATCAAGAGCACAGACGCCCAACGGCGAATTTGATTTTCAGAGGAATCAGCAATGCCTGAAGTTATTGAAGTGGTACGCGATGGCCTTAAAAAGGTCGATGAAAAATTTACAGCTCAAATTTCCGAGCTGAAAAACCAGCTAGTAGACCTGGCTCAAAAAGGTCAAGGACTGACCCCAGGCGCTGGCGAGAATGCCACAGCCGCAAGCCAGTTCCTAAAGTCCGCCCAACTCGCAGCGATGATTCAGGGCGCTCCGAGCACTGGCCGAGTTGAGCTGAAAAGCGCTGCCGCCAATCAGAAAGCAGCCGTGACCAGTTCGACCTACAGCGTGCAACCTATGCGCGAACCTGGCCTGTTCAATAACCCGCAACGGCCGCTGACCCTGCTGGAAAGCATGGCAAGCCTAAAGGTTACGGCAGGCTCTTTTGAGTATGTCCGCCTTAATGGCTACACCAACGCCGCCGCCGTGCAAGTTGCCGAAGGTGACGAAAAAGCCGAGGCCAGTGTGCCGAGTGTTTTGGTCACTGCGAACATCGCGACCATAGCCCACTGGACGCGCGCCTCGCTGCAGGTGCTTAGCGATGCGCCGGCGCTGAGTCAGCAACTCGACAATCTGCTGTCTTATGGCGTGCGCGCCAAGCTGGAGAACGAGCTGCTTAATGGCCCTGGAGGCTCTGGCCGCATTCATGGCTTGGTTCCGCAGGCTACCGCCTTCACTCCGACCGCTGGCGCTAAAGCTGCTGACGCAATCGGGGAAGCCAAGACCGCACTCGAGGCAGCGGGCTGGGTTCCGTCGCTGATCGTGATGAATCCTGCAGACTGGTTTGCTATTGCCAGTGAGCGCGCTGACTCAGGTGATGGCCAGTATGTCTTGGGTAGCCCCCGTGATCCGTCCGGCCCAAGCCTGTGGGGCGTGCCGGTAGTCACCACCCCAAGCCTTGCATCAGGCACCACCCTGGTACTGGATGCCGGCCAAGTAGCGTTGCTGGATCGTGAAAACGTGACCGTGATGGCGAGTCGTGAGGATGGCACCAACTTCACCACAAACATGGTCACGCTACTGGCAGAAATGCGCGCCGGCCTGGCTGTGTTCTCGGCTGGGGCCGTGCTTAAGATCGTTGCTTAAGTGATACCGCTGCCGGCGCGGCCCGAAAGGGAAGCCGGCCG
Source organism: Pseudomonas peli (assembly GCF_900099645.1). Lineage (GTDB taxonomy): Bacteria > Pseudomonadota > Gammaproteobacteria > Pseudomonadales > Pseudomonadaceae > Aquipseudomonas > Aquipseudomonas peli. The sequence goes on from NZ_FMTL01000001.1 coordinate 716,236, forward strand.
GGCGTTAGTCGATGAGTGGCCCGCTCCAAGATAACCTTCGACAGCCGGCGCAACACTGGCGTTGGTGGCCGGCACCACCAAAAATAGTGAGTAGATTTGTGAGTAGATCGAAAACCGAACAGATCAACAACCCAGTAATAAAGGCACTTTAGGCGCTTGGTTCGAGTCTCCCCCGGGCACCATAGATTCGAAGAAAGGCCTTGAGATTCAAGGCCTTTTTTATTGCCTACGAAAAAGCCGGGCGCATGCAGATGCGACCTCTTTCTCACGCGCAAACGCGACATAAAGGCACACTCAACGCGCCGCAGAAAACACCTGAACCCCAGCAATTACATGCCCTGCACGGGCTTGGCATTTGCCGGGAAGTTGGCGTAAAGTCTGCCCCACTGTGTTTGCATGGGTCGCCGAAAATCGTGACCTGGTGCAGTAGATCATCCAGATCCGCTACATCCCGCTCGACGTCGCCTGCCACCTTGCAACCAGTATTCAGCCCCTCATGTCGAGTAGCGGCTGTCATCAACTCAAGGTTCAAGGAAATACATCATGTCGAATCGTCAGAACGGTACCGTGAAGTGGTTTAACGACGAGAAAGGTTTTGGCTTTATCACGCCAGAAAGCGGTCCGGATCTGTTCGTGCACTTCCGCGCGATCCAAGGCAACGGCTTCAAGAGCCTGAAAGAAGGTCAGAAAGTCAGCTTTATCGCGGTGCAAGGCCAGAAAGGCATGCAGGCTGACGAAGTACAAATCCAGGAATAATCCTGCCGCTTTGAAGAACCCCTGATGGCAACATCAGGGGTTTTTTGTGCCTTGTTATCCATGATGACCATCCTTGGGAGCCGTCACTGGACAAGGCTAAAAATGATTACCGATCATTTTTTATGGCCGACCAGCCCCACGGATGCCTTATTGTTGCCGCCATTCCGCCAGCCGAATAACTAAAGAGCCGACCATGCCGAAACACCTGCTGCGCCCGCAGGGTGAATTCCCCAGCGCCGGGCTGCACCGCCGCCTCGCTGCGATGTTTTATGACTTTCTGCTGTGCATCGCACTGCTGATCGTCGTGACCTTTATCTACAAGCTGATCCTGATGGGTTTCTACGGCGAGGCGCAGCTCAAGCAGATGTCCGACGCTGGCGCTCTGGATGGCGATCCTCTGCTCTCGACTCTGCTGTTTCTCAGCCTGTTTGGCTTCTTCGCCAAGTTCTGGACGCATAACGGCCAGACACTGGGCATGCAGGTGTGGGGCCTGCGCATTCAGAATCCCGACGGTACGGCGATCAGCCTATGGCAGGCATTGCTGCGTTTTCTGGTTGCCATCGGCTCCTGGCTACTGCTGGGCCTGGGCTTTTTCTGGGTGCTTTGGGATAAAGAAAAGCGCAGCTGGCATGACATCTACTCGGACAGCCAGGTGATTCAACTGCCGAAGAACATCCACAAGAAGTAACTCGCAGGTACAAAAAAGCCGGCGTACACACTGGGTGTACGCCGGCTTTTTTACGCCTGAATCAACCGGCGCGGCGCAGCAACCAGACGCCGGCCAGCGCGCAGATACCGGCTGGAATCAACACCGCCAGCAGCGGCGAGAAGCCGAACACCAGGCTCGACGGGCCGAGCAAGTCCTGGCTGATCTTGAACACGAAACCCACCAGCACCCCGGTAAACACCCGCTGCCCCAAAGTCACAGAGCGCAGCGGGCCGAAGATAAAGGAAATCGCCATCAGCACCAGCGCCGCCGTCACCAGCGGCTGCAGCACCTTGGTCCAGAACGACAACCAGTACTGACTGTTATTCAGCCCCTGCTCGGCCAGGTAGTGGATATAGCTCCACAACCCAGTCATCGACAGCGCATCAGGTGCCAGGACCACGGTACCAAGCAGCTGCGGCGTCAACTCGACATCCCAGCGCTCATTGTCCTGCTTGATGACCTCACTGCTGCGCTCACGGAAGTACGTGGTTGCAACATCTTCCAACTGCCAGTGATCACCCTGGTACTGCGCACGTCGAGCGAAGCTGGAGGACTGCATACGCTTGTGGTCGTCGAAGCGGTAGCGAGTCACCCCGAGCAGCACGCCATTGGGCTGCACGGCGTTGATGTGCACATATTCCTGCCCCTGGCGATGCCACAGGCCACGCTTGGCGCTCTGTGCTTCGCCGCCGCCTTGGGCCATGGCGCGACTGGCCTGAGCCTGATTTTCGCTGTAAGGCGCCAGGTACTCGCCAATCAGCACGCCGACCAGCATCAGCACCAGCATCGGCTTCATCACCGCCCAGACAATCCGCCCGATCGATACACCCGCCGCACGCATGATGGTCAGCTCGCTGTTACTGGCCAGCGAGCCCAACCCGATCAAACAGCCAATCAAGGCGGCCATCGGCAACATTTCATAAATTCGCCGCGGTGACGTCAGCAGCACATACCCCAGGGCATCAAGCAGGCCGTAGTTGCCTTCGACATCCCCCAGCTCATCGATAAAGGCAAACAGCAGTGCCAGACCGACGATGATGCCTAGCACAGCAAGAATGGCGACAAACACCTGTGCGCCGATGTAGCGATCCAACTTAACCACGGGCCACCTCCAACGCCACACGACGGGCCGCCCAGCGCAAGCGCAACGGCTCCCAATACAGCAACAGCAGCCCGATCAATGCGAACAGCCCATGCACCCACCACAAGCCCAGGGCTGCGGGGATCTTTTCTTTATCCAAAGCACCGCGCGCGCCAATCAGCAGCGCCAGGTAAGCCATGTACAGCAGAATGGCCGGCAACAGCTTGAGAAAGCGCCCCTGCCGTGGGTTAACCCGCGACAGAGGCACGGCCAGCAGAGTGACGACAAAGACCAGTACTGGAATCGACAAACGCCACTGCAGCTCAGACTGCATACGCGGCTTGTCGCTGCCAATTAGCTCGCGCGTAGGCATGGCCTCGCGGTCGGTGATTTCCACTGCCACTTCCGGCTTGGGCAATAGCACGCCGTAGGTTTCGTACTGGATGGCGCGGTAGTCCGCCTGGCCAGGGTTACCGTCATAGCGGTAGCCATTTTCCAGAATCAGGTAGCGACTGCCGTCCGCTTGAATCTCCTGGCGGCCGGATTCAGCCACCAGCACGGAGATACCACGCTCCTTATCACCACTGCTGGACAGCTGCTTCTCAGAGATAAACACCCCAGCCAGCGAGCCGCGGTCCTCGGACAACTCCTCGGTGTAGGTCACCCGCGAGCCATTCTTCATCGACTGAAAACGCCCAGGCTCCAGGGTATCCAGCTCCGTCATGGCGCTCTGCTGGTTCAAAATCCGCGCCACATGCTCAATGCCTTGCGGTGCCAGTCCCAGGCTCAACCAGCCAGCCAGCAGTGCCACCAGGGTTGCGGGCGCCAGGCTGTAGGCAAACAAGCGTTGCTGGCTCATGCCGGTGGCCGACAACACGGTCATCTCGCTGTCGAGGTACATGCGGCCATACGCCAGCAGGATGCCGAGAAACAACGCCAGCGGCAGGATCAGCTGCAAAAAACCAGGAATGCGGTACGCCATGATCAGCAGCAGCACACCGGGATCGAGCAACCCTTGCGCTGCCTGAGCCAGGTAACGGATAAAACGGCCACTCATAATGATGACCAGCAGCACCGCGCTCACGGCACTCAGGGTCAACAACACTTCACGGGACAGATAACGGAAGACGATCAAACCAGACACTCCAGGGTTGTCAGGCTCAGGCGGCTAAGATCAAACTAGCCGCACTGCTTGCCGGCTCGCCCAACTGGCGAACCATCGAAAAATAGCCGGCATTATCCTGCAATACCGACGCCTTGTCTTGGGGACACCACGTAATGGAATTTATTGTTAAAAGCGCACGCCCAGAAACACTAAAAACCGCCACCCTGGTTATCCCTGTTGGTGAGGGCAAAAAACTCGGCGAAACCGCCAAGGCTATCGACACCGCCAGTGCTGGAGCGATCAGCGCTCTGCTCAAGCGCGGCGACCTGGCCGGCAAGGTCGGCCAGACCCTGCTGGTGCACAACCTGCCAAACCTGAAGGCCGAACGCGTACTGCTGGTCGGCACCGGTAAAGACAGCGAATTGTCTGACCGCCAACTGCGTAAATTGATCACCAGCGTTTACAGCAGCCTGAAAAACCTCGGCGGCAGCGACGCCGTACTCGCGCTCGACGAGCTGCAGGTCAAGGGCCGCGAAACCTACGGCAAAACCCGCCTGATGGTGGAAAGCCTGGCCGACGCCGGCTACTGCTTCGACCGCTTCAAGAGCCAGAAGGCCGAAGTCGGCGCGCTGAAGAAGCTCACCCTGCTCACGGACAAAGCCAACCTGGCCGACGCTGAGCGCGCTAGCACGCACGCCCAGGCGATTGCCGCCGGCATGGCCTTTACCAAAGACCTTGGCAATCTGCCGCCGAATCTCTGCCACCCAAGCTATCTCGCCGAAGAAGCCAAGAACCTGGGCAAGGCCTACAAGAACCTCAAGGTCGAAATCCTTGATGAGAAAAAGCTCAAGGAGCTCGGCGCCGGCGCCTTCCTCGCCGTGGCCCAGGGCAGCGACCAACCGCCACGGATGATCGTGCTCAACTATCAGGGCGGCAAAAAGAACGAGAAACCCTACGCACTGGTTGGCAAAGGCATCACCTTCGACACCGGCGGCATCAGCATCAAGCCGGCTGCCGGCATGGATGAGATGAAGTACGACATGTGCGGCGCCGCCAGCGTGTTCGGCACCCTCAAGGCCGTGCTTGAGCTGCAACTACCGATCAACCTGGTGTGCCTGCTGGCCTGTGCCGAGAACATGCCAAGCGGCGGCGCGACTCGCCCTGGCGATATTGTCACCACCATGAGCGGGCAGACCGTGGAAATCCTCAACACCGACGCCGAAGGCCGCCTGGTGCTGTGCGACACCCTGACCTATGCCGAGCGCTTCAAGCCGCAAGCGGTGATCGACATCGCCACCCTTACCGGCGCCTGCATCGTTGCCCTGGGCAGCAATGTGTCCGGTTTGATGGGTAACAACGACGAACTGGTGCAGCAGATTCTCGGCGCCGGCCTGACCGCCGATGACCGCGCCTGGCAGTTGCCGCTGTATGACGAGTACCAGGAACAGCTCGACAGCCCGTTTGCCGATATCGCCAACATCGGCGGGCCAAAAGCCGGCACCATTACCGCTGGCTGCTTCCTTTCGCGCTTTGCCAAGGCCTACAACTGGGCGCACCTGGATATCGCCGGCACCGCTTGGATCAGTGGTGGCAAGGACAAAGGCGCGACCGGTCGTCCGGTGCCGATGCTGACGCAGTATTTGCTGGATCGCAGCAACGCCTGAGTTCCGGGCGAATTAGTAGGAGCGGTGTTAACCGCGATTGACTGGTAAGCTGCGCGCCTGTCAGCAAGCCGCTCCTGCAACTAACGCCAAACCGTGCCGTCATGCCCCGAATAGAATTCTATGTACTGTCTACTGCCGTGCCGGCCGAGCGCCTGCGCGCAGCCTGCCAGCTGGCGATGAAAGCCTGGCGCGCCGGCCTGCCGGTGTTTCTGCGCGGCAGCGATGCGCAGCAATGCAGCGAGGTGGATGAACTGTTGTGGCGTTTCAAGGCGGAAAGCTTTGTGCCGCACAGCCTCTACCAGGATGACGCGCACGCACCGGTGGTGATTGGCCAGGACGAAGAACCCAGCAGCACTCAGGGCGTGCTGATCAACCTCGGCAGCACCCTTTCACCCCAGGTCGAGCGCTTTAGCCGGGTGATTGAAATCGTCAACCAGGAACCCGACCTGCTGACCGCCTGCCGGGAGAATTTCCGCAGCTACCGGCAGCGCGGGTATGATCCCAAACGAGTCGAACTCTAGTTGCACAGTATGGACACCCCAAAACCGCCGCAAAAACCCGCCCAACTGCTGAACGACCTGGAGTCGATCCGCCAACTGCTGGGCGATGAAAACCTCGAACCACCGCTGCTGGTCGACTCGCTCGACCCGGATAGCATCCCCCTGCTCTCGGAGATCGTCACTCCACCGCCCATGGCCGCAGCTGTCGCACCTATTGCTCCAGCCGTGCCAACCCTGCGTGAAACCGTCAACCAGAGCGTCAGTCGCGACAGCGAGATGAACCGCCTGGATAGCGAACTGCGCGCTGCAGCCCAGTTGATCCTGCAGGATGTGATCGACGATTTCGTGCCGCAGATCGAGGCCGAGCTGAAACGCCGCCTGGATGCGCGCCTGACGCGACTGCTTCCGCCGCGTCGTCCGTAACCACACGCACGCCCACCAGTCAGCCACACCACGCGCGCCCTTACGTCATATAGGCCATCCCCGCTATACTTGCCGGCTTTTCCGTCTAGCCGTCATAAGGGTCCCGCCGCGCATGGACAAGACCTACCAGCCGCACGCCATTGAAACCGCCCTGTACCAGAACTGGGAGGCGAACAACTATTTCGCCCCGCAGGGTTCAGGCGAGCCCTACACCATCATGATCCCGCCGCCGAACGTCACCGGCAGCCTGCACATGGGCCATGGTTTCAACAACTCGATCATGGATGCGCTGATCCGTTTCCGCCGCATGCAGGGCCGCAACACCCTGTGGCAGCCGGGCACCGACCACGCCGGTATCGCCACCCAGATGGTGGTAGAGCGCCAGCTGGCCGCCGATGGCATTGGCCGTCACGATCTGGGCCGCGAGAAATTCCTGGAGAAAGTCTGGGAATGGAAGGAACAATCCGGCGGCACCATCACCCGGCAGATCCGTCGCCTGGGCAGCTCGGTGGACTGGTCGCGCGAACGCTTCACCATGGACGACGGCTTGTCCGAGTCGGTTAAAGAAGCCTTCGTGCGCCTTCACAAAGATGGCCTGATCTACCGCGGCAAGCGCCTGGTCAACTGGGACACCAAGTTCCACACCGCTATCTCCGACCTTGAAGTGGAAAACCACGACGAGAAAGGCAGCCTGTGGAACCTGCGCTACCCGCTGGCTGACGGCAACACCACCGCCGACGGCAAGGATTACCTGATCGTCGCCACCACTCGCCCGGAAACCATGCTCGGCGACAGCGCCGTGGCCGTGCACCCGGAAGACGAGCGCTACAAAGCCCTGATCGGCACCTTTGTCGAGTTGCCACTGGTTGGCCGTCGTATCCCGATCATCGCCGACGATTATTGCGACCCTGAGTTCGGCACCGGCTGCGTGAAGATCACCCCGGCCCACGACTTCAACGACTATGAAGTCGGCAAGCGCCACAACCTGCCGCTGCTGAATATCTTCGACAAGAACGCCGCCGTGCTCGCACAGGTCCAGGCGTTCAATGTCGATGGCAGCGTCAACAGCCAGATCGACTGCAGCTTGCCGGCCGAATACGCCGGCCTGGATCGTTTCGAGGCGCGCAAACAGATAGTTGCCGCCTTCGAGGCCGCCGGCCTGCTGGAAAGCATCGACGCTCACGCCCTGAAAGTGCCGAAAGGCGACCGCTCCGGCACCATCATCGAGCCGTGGCTGACGGACCAGTGGTACGTCAGCACCAAGCCGCTGGCCGAAAAAGCCATCGCCGTGGTCGAGAGCGGTGAAATCCAGTTTGTGCCCAAGCAGTACGAAAACATGTACTTCAGCTGGATGCGCGATATCCAGGACTGGTGCATCAGCCGTCAGCTCTGGTGGGGCCACCGCATTCCAGCCTGGTACGACGATGCCGGCAACGTCTATGTTGGCCGTGACGAGGCGGAAGTACGCTCCACCCATAACCTGGGCGACGCCAACCTGCGCCAGGACGAAGACGTTCTGGACACCTGGTTCAGCTCGGGCCTGTGGACCTTCTCCACCCTCGGCTGGCCGCAGCAGACTGCCGAACTGAAGACTTTCCACCCGACCGACGTGCTGGTCACCGGCTTCGACATCATCTTCTTCTGGGTCGCCCGGATGATCATGCTGTCCACCCACCTGACCGGGCAGATCCCGTTCAAGACCGTGTACGTACACGGCCTGGTGCGCGATGGCCAGGGCCAGAAGATGTCCAAGTCCAAGGGCAACGTGCTCGACCCGCTGGATATCGTCGATGGCATTACCCTCGACGAGCTGCTGGAAAAACGCACCAGCGGCATGATGCAGCCCAAGCTCGCCGAGAAAATCGCCAAGCAGACCCGCGCCGAGTTCCCTGAAGGCATCGCCGCCTACGGCACCGACGCCCTGCGCTTCACCAACCTGGCGCTGGCCTCCACCGGTCGTGACATCAAGTTCGACATGGGCCGCGTCGAGGGTTACCGCAACTTCTGCAACAAGATCTGGAACGCCGCCAACTTCGTATTGGAAAACACCGACGGCCAGGACACCGGCGTCAACGGTGAACCGGTCGAACTGTCCTCGGTGGACCGCTGGATCATCTCCGCCCTGCAGCGCACCGAAGCCGAAGTCACCCGCCAGCTCGACGCTTTCCGCTTCGACCTGGCCGCGCAAGCGCTCTACGAGTTTATCTGGGACGAGTACTGCGCCTGGTACCTGGAGCTGGTCAAGCCCGTGCTGTGGGACGAAGCCGCGCCAATCGAACGCCAGCGCGGCACCCGCCGCACGTTGATTCGCGTGCTGGAAGTGGCGCTGCGTCTGGCCCATCCGTTTATGCCGTTTATCACCGAAGAAATCTGGCAGCGCATCAAGGCGCAAGCCGGCGTCAATGGCGAAACCATCATGTTGCAGGCCTGGCCGGTGGCCAATGAAAGCCGCATCGATGCCGCCGCCGAAGGCGATATCGAGTGGGTCAAGCAGCTGATGCTCGGCCTGCGGCAGATCCGTGGCGAGATGAAAATCTCCATGGCCAAACGCATCGATATCATCCTGCAGAACGCCAGCGCGGAAGACCTGCGTCGCCTGGCCGACAACGCGCCGCTGCTGAATAAGCTGGCCAAACTGGAGTCGGTACGCGTGCTGGAAGCGGGCGAAGAAGCGCCGATGTCCGCCACCGCCCTGGTTGGCGATATGCAAGTGCTGGTGCCAATGGCCGGGCTGATCGATAAGGACGCCGAGCTGGCGCGCCTGGACAAGGAAATCGCCCGTCTGAGCGGTGAAGTGCAGCGGGTTGGTGGCAAGCTGAGCAACGAAGGCTTCGTCGCCAAGGCGCCGGCCGAGGTGCTCGATAAAGAGCGCGCCAAGCTGGCTGAAGCTGAGCAAGCCCTGAGCAAGATGGTTGAGCAGCGCGGCAAGATCGCCGCACTCTGATCCTCTGGCAACACCCGCAGCCCGCGCCCTTACCGGCGCGGGTTTCGTTTTTTCTGGGTTGGGCTTTCCAGCCACAGTTTCATTGATCTACCGGTACACCCATGACTGATACACGCTCCCCTTCCCTGCTCGATGCCCTGCTGCCGATTGGCGTGCTGGTTTTGCTGCTGGGCCTCTCCGTCTACCTGTACGGCGACAGCTCCTCCAGCGGGCCGAACCAGATCGCGCTGATGAGCGCCGCCTTTGTCGCCGGCCTGGTCGGTCTGAAGAATGGCCTGCAGTGGGCGCAGATCGAGGAAGGCATCCTCGCTGGCATCCATATGGCGATGAAGGCCAACCTGATTCTGCTGGCGGTCGGCGCGCTGATCGGCACCTGGATTCTTTCCGGCACCGTGCCGACCATGATCTGGCTCGGCCTCAAGCAGATTTCCGCAGAATACTTCTACGTCACCAGCTGCCTGATCTGCGCCCTCACCGCGCTGTCCATCGGCAGCTCCTGGACCGTGGCCGGCACCCTGGGCATCGGCCTGATGGGCGTAGCGGCGGGCCTGGGTCTGGACCCGGCGATTACCGCCGGTGCGATCATTTCTGGCGCCTACTTTGGCGACAAGCTCTCGCCGCTGTCGGATACCACCAATCTGGCGCCCGCGGCAGCTGGAGCGGAGCTGTTTGCGCATATCCGCCTGATGCTGCGCACCACGGTGCCGGCCCTAGGCATTGCCCTGGTGCTGTTCTTTATCCTCGGTCAGCAGGCTGACGGTAGCCATGACACCGCGCGCATCGCCGAAGTGCTGCGGGCGCTGGAAAGCCAGTTCAGCCTGGGCTGGCATCTGCTGCTGCCAGTAGCCCTGCTGCTGTTTCTCGCGGTGCGCCAGTGGGCGGCCTTTCCAGCGGTGTTTGTCGCCGCGCTGCTGGGCGGGGTGTTTGCGGTGGTGTTCCAGCCGGAAGTGATGACGCGCCTGGCCGATCCAGCCGCCGGCAGCCTGGCGCCGCTGAAAACCGTGTGGACGGCGCTGTTCGCCGGTTATGAATCCAGCAGCGGTAACCCGGAGCTGGACGGCCTGTTGTCCAAGGGCGGTATGGCCAGCATGCTCACCACAGTGTGGCTGATCATCTGCGCCATGTGTTTTGGCGGCGTACTGGAAAAACTCGGCCTACTCCAGCGCCTGCTGCAAAGCACCCTGCACCTGGCGAAAAGCACCAGCAGTCTGATCGCCAGCACCATTGCCACCACCATCGGCACCAATATCATCACCGCCGACCAGTACATCGCCCTGGTACTGCCGGGTCGCATGTACCGCGCCGAGTATGAAAAACGTGGCCTGGCTCCGGTCAACCTGTCGCGCGCCCTAGAAGACGGCGGCACCCTGACCTCAGTACTGGTGCCATGGAACACCTGCGGCGCCTATATGGCTGCGACCCTCGGCGTGGCGACCCTGAGCTACCTGCCGTACTGCTTCTTCAACCTGCTGATGCCGCTGCTGGCAATCACACTGGCCTTTATCTTCCCGCCGCAGGCCATCATGCCCGTTCAGGCCGAACGCGACGACCAGTCGCAAGCCTGAAGCTAGGTTCGCCCGCCACCGCGCATCGCCGCGCGGTTCGTGCAGCATAGGACTAACCCATCAGTCAGAAAACACCCGCTTAGGTCTCAGTGGGACTCTCTGCACGATATTTACCCTCCCAATTTCTGAGCATTTCAGGCATCTTCGTCCACGCATCAAAAGCTCGCGGCACCTCTAAATCAATAAAAAAGCCCTGCAAATGGAATTCTGACCATGTATGCGTTGATGGCATTGATCTTTGTCCTCGGTTACCTGTGCATCGCCCTCGAACACCCCCTGAAAATCGATAAAGCCGCGTCGGCCATCCTGACTGCCGTCATTTGCTGGACCCTGCTGGTACTCGGCGCGGACAGCATTCTGCCGCTGATCGGAGCCGCCACCCCTGGCGCCACGGGCAATGACCATCACGTGACTGAAGAGCTGCGCCATCACCTGGGTGAGATCTCCGAGATCCTGTTCTTCCTCATGGGCGCCATGACCATCGTCGAACTGATCGATGCCCATGAAGGCTTCAAGGTCATCACCGACCGCATCCGCACCAACAAACGCGTCACGCTGCTCTGGGTGGTGGGGCTGATTACCTTCTTCCTCTCGGCCGTACTGGACAACCTGACCACCACCATCGTCATGGTTTCGCTGCTGCGCAAACTGGTCGATGACCAAAAGGAACGCTGGTTCTACGTCGGCATCGTGGTGATTGCCGCCAACGCCGGCGGCGCCTGGTCACCGATAGGTGACGTGACCACCACCATGCTGTGGATCGGCAACCAGATCAGCGCCAGCGGCATCGTCCTCAGCCTGTTCATCCCCAGCCTGGTCTGCCTACTGGTACCGCTGCTGATTCTGAGCATGACCATGAAGGGCGAAATCCAGCGTCCGCTGCTCAGCGAATCGGACGAGGAACGCCGCGACCCGACCACGCCCTTCGAGCGCAACCTGGTGTTTGCCCTGGGCATCGGCGCCCTGCTATTCGTCCCTGTATTCAAGACCGTGACCCACCTGCCGCCTTACATGGGCATCCTTTTCGGTCTCGGCGTGCTCTGGGTGGTCACCGAGGTGATTCACCGCGGCAAGAACGACGAAGACAAGCACCCACTCTCGGTGGTTGGCGTTCTGCGGCGCATCGACACCACCAGCGTGCTGTTCTTCCTCGGCATCCTGCTGGCAGTCTCCAGCCTGGCCACCGCCGGCCACCTGACCCAGGTGGCGACTCTGCTGCGCGAAAGCCTGGGCAATGTCTATGCGATCAACATTGCCATCGGCCTGCTCTCCGCCGTGGTCGACAACGTACCGCTGGTGGCCGGCGCCATGAAGATGTACCCACTAGTCACCCCGGAGGTGCTGGCGCTGGCCGGTGCCGACACCGCCTGGCTGAGCAATTTCCAGATTAACGGTACCTTCTGGGAAATGCTCGCCTACTGCGCCGGCACCGGCGGCAGCTGCCTGATCATCGGCTCGGCAGCCGGTGTGGCGGCCATGGGCATGGAGAAGATCAACTTCATCTGGTACCTGAAAAGGATCAGCCTGCTGGCCTTCCTCGGCTACATTTCCGGTGCTGCGACCTATATCGCGATTGCCACCTTGAGCTGACCCTTCATCAGGCCGTGCGCCCTGCGCATGGCATAACACCAGGTACATGCCCATGGATGTCAGCAAAACCCGCAGCAGCTTCTACCGCCGCCTGTACGTGGCCTGGCTGATCGACAGCGGCACGGCGACCAACGTACCCGCCTTGATGGACGCCACCGGCATGCCCCGGCGTACCGCCCAGGACACCCTGAGCGCCCTGGCCGAGCTGGATATCGAGTGCACCTTTGCCCAGCAAAGCGGTGAGCGCAATAACGCCGGGCACTACGAGATTCGTGACTGGGGCGCGATCAATCCGCAGTGGATTGCCGCCAACCTGGCGCAGATAAAAGCCGTACTCGGCTACCCCTGAAGCCACGAGGCCGCCATGCGCAGTTCCTCCCGCCTGCTGCTGGTCATCCTGTTTCTGCTGGCTCTGTTCGTGCTGTTCGAAACCCTGGGCATCCGCGCGCAGTTCAACCTCGACGCCTTGCAGGCGCTGCTCCTGATGCATCCGGCCGTCGGTCTGCTGCTGTTTACCCTGCTATTTGCCCTGGGCAATCTGATCCAGATTCCCGGCTGGGTATTTCTCGCCGCTGCGGTGCTGGCCCTGGGACGGGTGTATGGCGGTGTAGTCACCTATATCGCGGCCTGCGTGTCCTGCACCGTCACCTACATCACCATTCGCTATCTGGGCGGAAACGCCCTGCGTGAGTTGAATAACCCGCTGGCGCAACGCCTGCTAAGCGGCCTTGATCGCCATCCGCTGGCCAGCATCATCAGTCTACGCATGCTGTTTCAGACCGTGCCGGCCTTGAACTACGCGTTGGCCTTGTCTGGCGTGCGCTTTCGCACCTACCTGCTCGGCACCCTGCTCGGCCTGCCGCTGCCCATTGCCCTGTACTGCATGTTCTTCGACTACCTGGCCATGTTGCTCAATATTGCCCACTAGCGCCGGCATCCAGCGTTTACCTACAGTCGGCAAGCAACCTGCGCCCAGCTGTGGGAAAATCCCGCGCCCCACGCCTTAGATCCGTCTGCCATGTCCTTGCCGCCGAAACGCCCCAGCCGAAAACCTGCCGCACCGCGCACCGCGCCCAGTAAACCTGAGGCCAACAAGGCCGATGCGAGCAAAGGCCAGCTGCACCCACGCAATCGCCATCAGGGCCGTTATGACTTCCCCGCGCTGATCAAGACCAGCCCTGAGCTGGCAACCTTCGTGATCATCAACCCCTATGGCAAGGAAAGCATCGACTTCGCCAATCCGGCGGCGGTCAAGGTGTTCAACCGGGCGCTGCTCAAGCAGTTCTATGGCATCCAGCATTGGGATATTCCGGCGGATTATCTGTGCCCGCCGATCCCAGGCCGCGCCGATTACCTGCATTACCTGGCCGACCTGCTGGCCGCCAGTAACGGCGGCGAAATCCCGCGCGGCGCCAAAGTGCGTGCGCTGGATATTGGCGTAGGGGCCAACTGCATCTACCCAATGCTGGGCCACCGCGAATACGCCTGGCAGTTTCTCGGCTCGGACATCGCTGCCAACGCCATCGCCTCGGCCAAGACCATCGTGCAGGGCAATCCGGGCTTGAGCGATGCGATTGAGCTGCGCCAGCAGCGCGACAGCACGCATATCTTCCAGGGTTTGCTGCATGCCGATGAGCGCTTCGACCTGACTCTGTGTAACCCACCCTTCCATGCCAGTGCGGAAGAAGCCAGCAGCGGCAGCAAGCGCAAATGGCGCAACCTCGGCAAACTCGACCCCAAGCGCAAACTGCCAGTGCTGAACTTCGGCGGTCAGGCGGCAGAGCTGTGGTGCAAGGGCGGTGAAGCGGCGTTTGTCAGCCAGCTGGTCAAGGAAAGCGCCGAAATCGGCCAGCAGGTGCTGTGGTTCAGCAGCCTGATTTCCAAGGCCGGTAACCTGCCAGGCGTGTACAGCGCGTTGAAGAAAGCCGGCGCGCTGCAGGTACAGACCGTGGAGATGGCGCAGGGGCAGAAGCAGAGCCGCTTTGTCGCCTGGACCTTCCAGACGCCGGAACAGCAACAGCGCTGGCGGCAGAACCGCTGGCAATAACCGCGGAGACTTACCAGGGCAGCCAGCCGCCCAACGCCAGCCATACCCCAGCCAGGCCCATGCTCAGCAGGGTCACCGGCACGCCGCTGCGGGCAAAGTCGATAAAACTCAGCGGCACACCCTGACGCCGCGCGCTTTCGGCGACGATCAGGTTGACCACGCTGCCGATCAGCAGCAAGTTGCCGGCCAGCGTCGACATGATCGCCAGGCCCACCAACAAGGCCTCACTGGCCTCCGGCAACACGCCCAACAGCAACATCACATACGGCACATTGCCGATCAGGTTACCGGCAAACAGCGACAGGCTCGCCAGCGTGATCACCCCGTGCGGTAACAGGCCCAATTCGGCTAGAGTGCCCGCCAGACCCGCGACCTGCGGCAGGCTCATCGCCGCGCCCGTCACCACGAACAACCCGGCAAACAGCAGTAATAGGTTCCAGTCGACCTTCTGCACATAGTCGCGACTGTCCACCCGCCGCGAGATCATCACCAGCACCGCGATCAACAGGGCAGAAATCTCCCGCGGCATGCTGGTGGAAAACAGCCCGAGCAGCACCAGGCTGGCCAGCAGCGGTTTCAGGTAACTGCGCACACCATAAATATGCTGCACCGGGGTTTCTGCCTGCACCGCCGGCTTGGCCGTGCCCCAGCGTTTGCGCCACTGCAGCCAGATCACCGCGTAAGTAATAGCCAGTGCGGCCAGCGCAGGTGGCCCGGCGATAAAGGTGTAAGACCAGAAGTCCAGGCCGCCGGCCTGGCCGATCAAAATGTTCTGCGGGTTGCCGATCAGGCTCGCGGAGGAGCCGGCATTGCACGACAGCGCCAGGGCCAGGAGAAACGGCCGCGGATCGAGACCACGGGCCAGCAGGCTATGGCACAGCAACGGGGTCAGGGCAAAGGCGACGATGTCATTAACCAGCAGCGCCGACAGCACGCCGCCCAACAGAACCACGCCCAACAGCAGCAGCGCCGGCTGCTCGGCATAGTGGCTGAGCTGCTGGTTAAGCCAGGCGTACACGCCGGAGAAATCGAACTGCGCACTGATCAGCATCAGCGCCAACAGCAGCAAGAGTGCACCGGCATCCAGATGGCTGGCCGCCTCGGCCGGGGATTGTGCGCCGCTGACCAGCAGCAACACCGCCGCGCAGCCAGCAATCCAGCTGCGATCAACGCGCAAGCCACGGATGCCCCCGGCGGCCATGCCCAGGTAGGTCAGTACAAACAGAATTGAAACGACCCAAACGGTCATGCGTCAGCTATCCCCCTCATACCCGCGCGATTGCGCTGCAGCACTCTAAAGGGCCTGAAGCTGACGGGGAACTGGCCGTAAAGAAAAAAGCGTCTGCCGCGATTTCCAACCTCGCGCAGCGACGACGCGAGAGTTGGCCGCCAGGGATGGCAGTCCATAAAAAGCCGGCGCAAAGGCCGGCTTGTTTGAGACTCGGCCAGGCGCAGACAGCGCGCCTGACCGCAACAGGCGTATTACTTAAGCAGCTCGAACACCGCCACGTTGCCGCTCTTCTCCAGGCCAGTGACCAGGAAATGCCGACCCTCACGTTCAACATGGGCCAGCCCTTCCGGCGCCAGGTTGCCGGAGCCGGCGCCTTCACCGGCACCCACCACTTGCAGCACCTTGGGTTGCTCGGCCTGGTCCAGATCAATCAGGGCCAGGGCATCGGCGCGCTCCAGAGTTGCCACAGCCAGACGTTTGCCGAAGGCATCGAAACTCACCACACCTTCAGGCTCGCTGCCTTTGTTGGGGCTGCGCGCATCCGGGTAAACACCGGCCTGGGCGGCCATATCGTCGAGCTGGCTGCCGGTATCACCGAGCAGCTTGCCGCTCATGGCATCGAACACACTGACCGTGCGCCCGCCACCGCTGGGCAGGCCATCCTTAGTTTTAGCGATTTTCGGGTCGGTATCGCCTTCATCAGCGCTGACCAGGTAACGGCCATCGGCACTCACCGCCAGCGCATCGGGTTCGCGCAGAGCAAACAGCTCGGCCGCCGGGGCGTACTTGCCGTCATCGATGATGTCCGCGGCATGACGCACGGTGCCCAGGCCAAACACTTTGTCCAGCTTGCCTTGCAGCACATCCACCACAGCAATCGCGTTGTTCTCTTGCAGGCTTACGTAGGCGCGCGCGCCGTCCGGGCTGAAGGTCACGTATTCCGGTTCGATATGCTCAGGGCTGGTGCCGAACGGCACTTTCAACTCTTCGCCGTCGATCACCCGCTCCACCAGACGCTTGTGCTCAACCTGGATCGCGCCTTCGACACCTTTCAGGTCCGGCAGGGTGATCAGGCTGTGCTTGGCCGCCGCCACGCCGCCACGCAGGTCAATCAGGCTGATTGAGCCTTCACCGCTGCGGAAACCCTCGCCGTCACGCACATAGCCTTCGCCTTCGTTGGCCACCACGATGAAGTCGCCCTTGGGCGAAAACGCCAGGCTGTCAGGCCAGATGCCAATTTCAACGGTATTGAGCAGCTTGCCATCGGCCACCGAACGCAACTCGACGCGACCGTTTTTCAGGCCATCGCTGTTGCGGATGCACACGGCAAACAGGTCTTCGCTGGGGTGGAAAATCGCCGAGGTGATTTCCCCCGTGCCGGCTGCCACCAGGTTATGCCGGGCAATGCGATTGAGACCCTTGGCCGGGTCCAGGTGCAGCACATCGACCAGGCCTTCGG
The DNA here is from genome assembly GCF_900099645.1 of Pseudomonas peli. Taxonomy (GTDB): domain Bacteria; phylum Pseudomonadota; class Gammaproteobacteria; order Pseudomonadales; family Pseudomonadaceae; genus Aquipseudomonas; species Aquipseudomonas peli. Next base: position 733,310 of record NZ_FMTL01000001.1, read on the forward strand.
CGCTATTGGACACAATCACGCGCATGCTCGAGGCCTGCGCGCTGACAATTTCAGTGCCGGCCGCAAAGCCGCTCTCGTACAGTGCCAGGGGTTTAAGCTCAAGGGCAGAGGCCAACGGAGCCAGGGCAAACAGCGCGCAAAGTGTAGGGATTCGCAGCACAGCAACTATCCTTATGAAGAGACATGGGGATTGAACAAATCCGCAGCAGTCTTCACCCGCACGATGACGTTTTAATGAAACATTAATGGCGTTTTATCTGCGCCTGCGCAGTGGTATTACTAGGTCATAAACACGTGTAGGCGATATTCCCGGTAGTCACTAAGGGGCTTTGATGAAGTGGAAAAACCTGTTCATTGGACTCTGCCTGTTGCTGGGGCTGCCCGCGCAAGCCAGCGAACAGCCAGAACTGAAGATCAGCGTCGGCGACTGGCCGCCTTATCTGTCCAGCGAGTTGCGACACAACGGGGTAATCGCCCACCTGATCAGTGACCTGCTGGCCGATGAAGGCTATCGCGTCACCTTTCAATTTCTGCCCTGGCCACGCGCTTATTCATCAGCTGCGGCGGGCCGCTTTGATGCCAGTGCGGTGTGGATGCACAAGGCCGAGCGCGAGGCTGACTTTCTCTTCAGTGCGCCATTGCTCGACGAACAATTCGTGTTCTTTCACCTGAAAAGCCTGCCCTTTGACTGGCAGCACTTTGATGATCTCACCGGCATGACCCTCGGCGGCGGCCTGGAATACAGTTATGGCCCGCAGTTCGATGCCTTTCTCGCCGAGAACAAGGTAAAGATGGAGCGCGTCTCCAGCGACCAGCAGAACTTCGAGAAGCTGCTCAAGGAGCGTGTAGTGCTCTACCCGCAGGAAATGAACGTCGGCTACGCCGCCCTGCGCAGCCACTTCAGCGCGGAAGACCAAGCCAAGATCACCCACCACCCTAAACCGCTGCTGGTCAACCTCAGCTACCTGATGCTGCCGAAAAGCCTGGAAGGCAGTCCGGCGCTGCTCGAACGCTTCAATAAGCGCCTGCAGCTTTACCGTGACAGCGGCCGTTACCAGCGTTATTTCGATGATCTACAGCAAGGCAAGTACCAGCTGGAGCCGTCAGCATCACCCACAAATGAGTAAAAACCGGTCTTTTATGCACAACTGACTAGAGTGCTTTAGAGAATCATATGCACAGCCAGAACAAGAAGAAATGGACGAGCAGGCCCTGCAGTCGCCTGCGATCAGGGCAAGGAGCGTATCGATGACATCTCGACAGCTGCTGCGTGGCCTGGTGATCAGCTGCCTGCTGATACCGGGTTTTGCCAGCGCAGCGGAGCCAGGCCTGAGCACAAATGAAGTGCGGATCGGCATGGTCAATGCGCAGAGCGGCCCGGCGGCAGCTCTGGGGTTGGGCATGCTCAATGGCGCTCAGGCCTACTTCAAACGCGTCAACGCCGAAGGCGGGGTGCATGGCCGGCGGATCAACCTGCTCAGCCGGGACGATGGCTACGAGCCCAGCCAGACTGCCGCACACACCCGCAGCATGCTGAAAACCCAGCAGGTGTTCGCCCTGCTCGGCTATGTCGGCACGCCCACCTCACGCGCCGCCGTACCGCTGGCGTTGCGCGCGCAAGTGCCTTACCTGTTCCCCTTTACCGGCGCCGAGTTTCTGCGCACACCGGCAAGACCTGGGGTGTTCAATATTCGCGCGTCCTACATCGAGGAAACCGAGCATCTGGTCGAGCGCATGACCCAGGACCTCAAGCTGAGCAAGATCGCCATCCTGATGCAGGACGACTCCTTCGGTGAGTCGGTCAAGGGCGGCCTCAACGGCGCGCTGGTCAAGCGTGACCTAACGATTCATGCGCAGGCGCGCATCCAGCGCAATTCGCTGGACGTGACTGCGGCCATCCAGGCCCTTCAGCGCACCCAGCCGGAAGCGGTGTTCTTTGTCGGCACTTACAGGCAACTGGCGGCCGCGATCAAGCAGGCGAAAGCGCTGGGCTTCAATACACGCTTTGTCAGCGTGTCGTTTATCGGCACCGAGGGGTTTATCCGTGAGATCGGCAGTGACGGCGATGGGGTGTATATATCCCAGGTAGTGCCCTCTCCTGACGACAGCTCGCTGGCGCTGGTGCGCGCCTATCAGGCCGATATGCAACCCGGCGATTTTGACCATGCCTCGCTGGAGGGCTATATCGGCGCGGCGGTGTTTACTCAGGCGTTGCGCAAAGCCGGTACTGAGCCTACGCGCGAGACGTTTCTCGATGCGCTTGAACACCTCGAAACGGACCTGGGCGGCTTCAAGGTGGCGTTCTCGCGCAGCCAGCATCAGGGCTCCAGCGCGGTATACCTGACCCGTATCGAAAATGGCCAAGCCTTACCCGTCGAGACCATGCGCTAACGCCCAGCCAGCTGCACCTGCAACAGATCGGCCACCGGCAGCGCCACGCCGAGGCGGCTGAGGTTCCAGTAATGCCCTTCCAACGTGCGATTGACCAGCAAGGTGGCCGGTGCCGGTTGCAGGCTGCCCAACGCACCCAGCACATCGGGTAGCAGCCGTTGCACCTGTTCATGCAACGGCGTGGCGGCAAAGTCCCAATGCACACCAGGTTGCAACAGCGGACCGAGCAAACCATGCAGCTGACGGTACAAGCCATAGGGTGTGGTGGATTGCGGCTGGCGTGTTCCCAGCGCCTGGAAGGCCTTTTCCAGCTGCTCACCGTCGCGAGCCTGCAGCGCCTTGTAGGTTTGCACATAGGCCGCCAGCAAGGGCGCGGACAGCGCCTGTACACAGCCGAAGTCATACACCACCAGCTCACCGGCGGCAGTGTAGGCGAAATTGCCCGGATGCGGATCGGCATGCAGCAGGCCCAGCTCAAAGGCTTGGGCACTCAACCAGCGCACCAGCGTCAGGGCCAGGCGCTCACGCACTTCGGCACTGGCCTGGCTGACCTCGGCAAACGGCAAACCGGCCTCCTCACTGAGCGCCAGCACACCGGGCCGGCACAGGTCTTCCTGCGGCTGCGGCAGGCGCAAGCCAGGCCAATCGGCGAAATGCGCGCGAAAGTCCTGCAAGCGGCGCATCTCGGCTGGGTAGTCCAACTCAGCTTCAATCACGGCTGCCAGCTCTTGATACAGCCCTTCCAGCTGTGCGGCCGGCGCGCGGAACAGACGCCCTAGCGGCAATAAGCGGCGCAGCTGGCGCAGATCCGCCTGGCAGATCTCGGCGATGCCTGGGTATTGCACCTTGAGCACCAGCGCCCGACCATCCGCCGCGATAGCGCGATGCACCTGGCCAAGGGACGCAGCGGCGAAAGGCTGCTCATCAATCTGCTGGAAGAACTGCCCGAGGTCCGCGCCGTACACCTGCTGCAGGTGCCCGCGAAGTGCGCTAAAGGGCAAGGCCGGTACGCGGTTCTGCAGCGAGGCCAGCGCCTTGGCCACCGGCTCAGGCAACACACCCTGCCACTGCGAAGCCATTTGCCCCAGCTTCAGCACCGGGCCTTTCATCTCACCCAGGACATCGGTGAGCAGATCGCCCACCGGCTGCCAATCAATCGCGCTGCGCCCTGGACGCAACCGTTGTCCCAATACGCTACCGCCGATACGCGTTGCAGTGCCGGCCAAGGTCAGAAAGCGCCCAAGCGCAGAGGCAGACGGTGGAGCGGCGGGAGGCTTGGCCATGCAGCAATACTCATCGAGGCGAAGCACGATCATGCACCTGCCCTTGACAGGCTCCAAGCATTAACCGACTCAGGGCTGCGAGCGTGCCAGAAAATCCCGCACCTGCTGCCGATACGTCACCGACTCGCGCTGACGCTCAATTTCATCCCAGATACGCGCGGCATACGCGGGGTTATCCGCCACATAGGCGTTGGACAGCATCAGGTAGTAGGCCTTCTCTTCCAGCGGCAGTTTGACCTTCTCCAGCAGCGCTGCCAGCTCAGGATTGCTCTGCAGCACAAAGTCGCCACGCAGGCTCTGTAGCGCCGCCGCTTCGATGCGTTTAAGGCTGAGCATCTGCAACAGCGCCAGGGGATCACGGCTGGTTTCATCCACCTCGGCGCCCTGAGCGCGAATAAAATCGGCAATCGAAAAGCCGCTCAAAGCCCCCACCCGCCCATGCAGTTGGCGAAACTCTTCACCGTTCCAGCTCACCGGACTGTCTTTGCGTCGGTACAGGGCATAGATCGAGGTGTGCAGTCGCTTGCGTTCATCCAGCCGGCCATCGGCATCCTGTGGGTAGCGACCGAGAAGCAAACGTTCCTCCTTAAAGCTGGAGGCAAAAGCGCCGTCATAAGTACCTTGAGCAAGCCCGGACAGGCAGCGTTTCCAGGGTACGGCAACAAAGCTGAACTGCACTGGCAAGGCATCGGCAACCAGGCGCAGCAGCTGCAGATTGAGCCCGCGGCCGTCGGTCATCACCCAGGGGTAGGAGTTCTGATCCTCATAGCAGAGGGTCAAGGCCTCGGCCGAACGCGGGGCCGCATGGACATCAACAACCAGGCAACAGCAGCACAGCAGGCAGATCAACACCTTGGCCAAGTGCAATGCTCCGAGACAGTGGTAACCGCCGCTTTCTGGCGGATTTAAAGACCGCTTCCTGCGCGCTAACCCTCAGTATAGGTAGGCATGGCCAAGGCAACGCTGGCGCAGATCAATTGTCCTGCGCATTCACCGCAAAGCGCTTATCCAGGCCGCTGTAGCCCATGCCAACGCCCTTGTGCACTTTTAGCTGCACCGGGATGCGCTCCTTGAGTGCCTCGACGTGGCTGATCACGCCAATCATCTTGCCGCTGGCGTTGAGGTTATCCAGGGCATCCAGCGCCACCTCCAGGGTTTCCCCGTCCAACGTGCCGAAGCCTTCATCGAGAAACAGTGAGTCGATGCTGGTCTTGTGGCTGACCAGATCGGACAGCGCCAAGGCCAGGGCCAGGCTGACCAGAAAGCTCTCGCCGCCGGACAAGGTTTTGGTGTCGCGCGCCGCATCGGCCTGCCAGGTGTCGATCACCTCCAGCTCCAGTTCTCCGCTGCTGCGTCGCGCCAACTGGTAGCGGCCGTGCAGACGTTCCAGCTGCTGATTGGCCAGGTAGACCAGATGATCCAGAGTCAGGCCCTGGGCGAACTTGCGGTACTTGGCGCCATCGGCCGAGCCGATCAGGCTGTTAAGTTGCTGCCATAAGTCGTATTCACCCTGCTTGGCGGTGATCGCGGCAAACAGGCTTTGCTGTCCTTGCCGGCGCATGTCATCACCTTGCAGCTGGGCGCGGATTTCGCCCTGGCGTTCGCTTAGGGCTTTTAGCTGGGCGTTCAGAGCAAGCAGCTGCTCATCCAACTGCGCCAGGCTAAGCGCGGTGGCCGGGCTGGCTTGTAGAGCGGCCAATTGCTGCTTGGCGGCACGGACCAAGGCCTGCGCATCGTTCAAGGCTTTATCCAGACGCTGACGCAATTGCTGCAACGCGGCACGCTGCGCCTCATCCAGCAAGGCGACCAGATAATCAGCTTCGGCATTAAAGGGGCTGGCAACCAGAGCGGCCATCCACTGCTGCTCGGTCTGTTGCAGGCGCGCCTGATCATCCTGCAGACGGCTGGCTAGGGCCTGATGGCTACCGGACAGCTGCTGCTGGCGGCGCTGCGCCTCTTCCAGTTGCATCTGCGCCTGCTGCAAAGCCGCCTGCGCATCGGCGGGCTTGGCCAAGGCCGGTTGATCGGCCAGGCCCAATACATCCCAGCGTTGCTGCCAGAGCCGGGCAAGCTGAGCTGCGTTTTGTAGCCCATGATCCAGCTCGCTTAACTCGCGCTGTAAATCCAGGCTCTGCTGCTGATTGTGCTGCCAGCGCTGCCACTCGGCCTGACGCTCAGCCAGCCAGGCGCTGGCGTCGTCCGGCAGCTGATAGTCGAACTCGGCCAAAGCTTGGCTTAGGCTGGCGCTACGCTCGCTGGCAACCTCCAGCAACTGCTGCACGCGCAATTGCCCTTGCTCACTCTGCTCCTGACGTTGCTGCAGTAGCAGGCGATTAAGCGCCTGCTGCTGTTCCAGCTCGCTGCACAGTTGCTGCAAACCCAACCGCGCCTGCTGGCGTTGCTCAAGTTGGCTGTTGAGCTGTTGCAGCTGTTCAAGACACTGCTGCAGTTGTTGCAACTCAACGCTCTGCTGCGCCTGCTGATCAGCCAGGGCAATGGCATCGGTCAGCGGGTTTTCCAGCTGCGCGCTAAGCGCCTGCCAGCGCTCGCCCTGCTCGGCCTGGGTCTGCTGGCCACGCTCGAACTGCTGCTCTTGCTGCTCCAGGCGCGCGGCGAGCTTTTCCAGCTCGCCAGCCAGTTGCCGACCTTGTTCAGTCAGGGCTTCCAGCTCAGTGCGCTTGCTATTGAGCAGCGTCTTGGTCGCCGACACATCCAGGGCCTGGTAGGCGCTGATCGCCGGGTGCGACTCGGAGCCACACAACGGGCAGGCCTCCCCGGGTTGCAGCTGTGCACGATGGGCTTCCAGGGCCTGAATGCGCTGCTCCTGCTCCAGTAATTTCTCCTGGGCCTGCACCTGTTGCTGCAGGTCCTTGTAGCTCAGACGCAGCTGCGCCACTTCGGCGTTCTTGGTTTGATGCTGCTCGCGCAATAGCGTCAGCGCACGGGCCAACTGCTCTTGCTCGACCGTTAGGCGCTGTTGCGCACCGACCAACTCTCCCAGCTGAGTCAGCACACCGCCCTGGATATGCAGCTGCTGCCAGCGCTCACGCAGGGCCCCTTCGCTGCGCCCAACCAATAATTCATCGCGTTGCTGTTGTGCGACCTTTTCCTGCTCGCGGGCCTGCTGCAGGCGATTCTGTTCGGCACCAAGTTGCTCAGTCTGCTGGCGCAGTTGCGTCTGCAACGCGGTGATAGTTTCTTGCAGCTGCTGTTGACTGAGTTGCAGCTGGGCGATTTCTTCAGCCATCTGCTGACGCGCCTTTAGCTGCTCGCCCCAGCTACCCAGTTGCTCACCCAGACGGCCATGCTGCGGCTGCGCGGCCAGTTGTTGCTGCAACTGCTGCAGGCGTTCGGCCAGTTGCTGGCGCTGCGCCTGGCAATCGGCGAGCAGCGCCGCGCTAAGTTCGCGGGCCTGCCAACTGTGCTCGGCAATCGCCTGCTCAACCTGGCGCTGTTCGACGGCATTCTGTTGCAGGCCCTGCTCGGTCTGCTCCAGGCTCTGGCGGGCCTGCTGCCAGTCATGGTGCAGCGGCAGCAAACGCAGCGCCGGTTCGCTGGAAGCCAGTTGCGCCAACTGCGGCTGGGCCAGCTGTAAATCATCCAGCGCCGCCTGCTCGGCCTGCTGGCTGGTGTGCAACTGAGCCTGGGTCTTGCTCAGCTCCTCGCACCAGCGGCGCTGGCGCTGCAACTCGGTTTGCTCTGTGCCCAGGGCAGCTTCATCAATAGCCAGCTGCTCGGCCTGCGCCTGCAGCTCGCTACGCTGCTCTTCGCTTAGCAGCTCGACACCATCGGCACGGGCGCGCAGCTGGTCGAGAGCGACTTTCACCTCGCGACACTGCTCGAACACCCGCTGGGAAATCTGCCCGTAGATATCGGTGCCGGTTAGTTCTTCCAGCAACTCGGCGCGCTGGTTGGCGTTGGCTTCGAGAAAAGCGGCGAAACCACCCTGAGCCAGCAGCATGGATTTGGTAAAGCGCTCGAAATCGAGACCCGTGAGGCGCTCGGTCTCACGCAGCTTCTCGTTGATCTTGTCGGTGATGATCTGCCCATCGGCAGCCGCCAGCTCGACCTTGGGCGATTGCAGCGCACCATCGGCCTTGTCGCGGGCGCGGCGCTGGCTCCAGAAGGCGCGGTAACCCATGCCCTTAACCTCAAATTCGACCTCGGCCAAACAGTCGGCGGTGTGCCGGCTCATCAGTTCGTTGGCACTGGCCGACACCGTGCTCATACGCGGCGTGCGGTGGTAAAGCGCCAGGCAGATGGCATCCAGCAACGTGGTCTTGCCCGCGCCAGTCGGGCCGGTGATCGCAAACAGGCCGTTGTCCTTAAACGGCTCGGCGGTGAAATCGATCTTCCATTCGCCTTTCAGCGAATTGAGGTTTTTCAGGCGCAGGCTAAGGATCTTCATAGCTCGCCCTCGCGCAGCTCACTGACCACCTGTTGATACAGCCCCAGCAGGCGCGCCTGCTCAGTTTCGTCCAGGCTTTCGCTGCTTAGGCGTTGGGCGAATACATCCTCGACACTTAGCTCATCCAGGGTTTCCCTGGCCTGGCCCTGCAAGCTCGCGCAGGCATTACCGCGCTCGCGGCGAATGCGCAGCACCTCCACCGGCAGGCCCTCGCATAGGGCGGCGATACGCAACTGCAAGTCACTCAGGTAATCGTCGGTACCGACCAGCACTTCCAACCATACCGGCAGCTCGACACTGCCCTGCTCCGCCGCTTGCTTGATCTGCACGTCCAGCTCTTTTAGTGAGCCGCGCAAGGACAGCAGCGGCTGAAAACGCGGTACCGGCAGCGCGCTGATCTGGCGCATGCCACTGCTATCCAGCTCGACCAATAGCACTTCTTTCTGCTGTTTGGCTTCATCGAAGCTCAGCGCAATGGGCGAACCGCAGTAGCGGATATGCTCCAGCCCGCTGACCTTCTGCGGGCGGTGAATATGCCCCAGGGCGATGTAAGCAGCAGGCGGAAAAGCGCTGGTGGGAAAGGCCTCCAGGCTGCCGACATAAATCTCGCGCACCGAATCGCTGGCACTGGCACCCACAGTAGTGAGATGCCCCGTGGCAATAATCGGCAGATCGCCGCCCAGTGCATCGCGCTTGCTCACCGCCAGGGCATAGAGGTCCTGATAGTGCTGCTGAATAGCCTGTTGCAACGACTGCTGCTTGTCCTGCGCACTCTGCCCGGCCTGGCTAAGCAATACATCGCGTGGGCGGATAAAGGGGATGCCACAGAGAATCGCACCCGGCGAGCCGTCGCGCCGATGCAACACCAGCAGCTGTTCATCCAGCTGCTCGCAGACGCCGGGAATTACCCGCGTCCCCAACTGCGCCAGCAGCGTCTTGCTCTCACCGAGCATGGCCACTGAATCGTGATTGCCGCCCAGCACCACCAACTCGCAGCCGGTGCCACGCAACTCGACGATAAAGCGGTTGTACTGTTCGCGGGCGTAGCTCGGCGGCGCGCCGGTGTCGAAGATATCGCCGGCGATCAGCACGGCATCGACCGCCTGCTCGCGTACCCGATCGATTAGCCAGGCACAGAACGCCTGGTGCTCGGCCTGGCGGGTCTTGCCCATAAAGTGCTGGCCGAGGTGCCAGTCGGAGGTGTGCAGGATGCGCATGCTCAGAACACCCAATCCTTGACCACCATATGGGTCTTCACTTTCTGCATACCGGGGAAGTTTTCGATCTCGCCGCGAATCTCGCTCAGGCGTTGCATCGACGCGGCCTCGATGGACACCAGCATATCGGTCTCGCCGCTGATGCCGCTGCAACGGCGCACTTCCGGGTATACGCGCATCAGCTCGACATAGTGCTCGCAGCGACCGCCCTGGTAGAACAGCTCCAGATAGGCCTTGATCCCAGCAACGCCCGGCACCGTCACCTGGGCTTGATAGCCGCTGATCACGCCAGTGTGTTCCAACTGACGAATGCGCTCGCTGACTGCCGAACGCGACAGGTTGACCTCGCGGGCGATCTGGCTGACGGGTAAGCGCGCATCGGCGCGCAACAGGGCGAGTATCTGCTGATCGAACTTGTCCACGCGGGGCTCTCGAAAAAGGCAATTTGACGGCCAAATGCGCCAGATCGTCGGTTAAAGCCGACGCTTCGCCAGCAGCCTGTAACAGGCGGGCGATTTAACATGGCGAACGAAACCGCAGAGCATACAACATGAGTCGTCTGAACCCGGAATTGGGCCTGCTGCAAGGGATTGGCCTGCTAAGTACTTCACTGCTGGGCACCGGAATTTTTGTGATCCCAGCGCTGGCCGCCACTGCTGCCGGCGAGGCGTCGTTATGGGCCTGGATGCTGCTGATCGCTCTGGTGCTGCCAGTGGCGTTTACCTTCGCTCAGCTGGGTCGGCACTTTCCCCATGCTGGCGGCGCGCCGCATTTGATAGGCCGCGCCTTTGGACCGCGGATGGAGCGTATCAGCGCGCTGCTGTTTCTAGCGGTGTTGCCGGTGGGTTTGCCGGCAGCGCTGAATATTTCCACCGGTTTTTTCCAGGCCTTGTTTGCCATCGGCCGCGGTGAAGCGCTGCTGATTCAGCTCGCCACGCTGGGGGCGATGTTGCTCCTCGGCCAACGTCCGGCAAAGGCCTCGGGCATGGTGCAGGGGGCGATTGCCTTGGCGATTATTGCCACGGTGGGGTTGATCTGGTGGGCCGGTGATTTGCCCAACGCCAATCAACCTTTGCTGCCAGAACTGAGTGGTTCCTGGCATCTGTTGCCCGTCGCGCTGGGGGTGATGTTCTGGTGTTTTGTCGGCATCGAAGCCTTTACCCATATGGGCGAGGAGTTCAAGAACCCTGAACGCGACTTCCCACTGGCGCTGCTGTTGGGTGTGCTGCTGGCAGGCCTGGTGTACTGGGCCTTTTCGGTGGCGGTGTTGAGCTTTCAAGCCTACGGCGATGTGCAGAACGATGCCGCGTCCCTGCCGCGTATGCTCGACCAACTGTTCGGCGCCAAGGCCCGTTGGCTTAGTGCGCTGATCGGCTACTTGGCCTGCTTTGCTTCGATGAATGTCTATGTGCAGGGCTTTGCGCGGTTGATCTGGAGCCTGGCCGATGAAGGCAAATTGCCGCGCCCGCTGGCCCAACGCAACCATCACGGTGTGCCGGCTCGCGCCTTGTTGCTGGTGGTGATTATCTGCGCCCTGTGCGCTAGTTTGGCAGCGGTGATGCAACTGTCGGTGGACCAACTCATCCGCTATGCCAATGGCAACTTTGTGCTGATTTATCTGTTCAGCATGGCCGCTGGTTGGGTGCTGTTAAAAGGACTGTGGCGTTGGGTAGCGGCGTTTAGCGCGTTGCTCTGTGCCCTGGTGATGATCGCCCTGGGTAACGACGCCTGGTATGCCATGGGCCTGCTGCTGGCCTTGGCGGCGCTGGACTCTATTCGCAGCCGTCGTGCACCGACGTCACCCTCTTCGGCGCATTAACTGCAGGCAAAAAACCTGGCGCCCCAACCACGGGCGCCAGTTTTTTTCGGCTAGAGCCGGTTAAGGCTGATGTTATCCAGGTACAGCGATTGGTCTGGGCGGGTACCAAGCACCAGCAGTTCCATGCGTCGATAAGCGCCGGCCGGCACCTGGAAGGTCTGCTGCAACTTGCTCCAAACGCCGCCCTTGGTATTCACCACACCGAGTGACAGCGTACGAGCTTTGCCGGACGTGTCCTCAAGGTAGAGGTAGGCATAGGACAGCGCAGCGACGCTGGCGGTGCGGCTCACCATCACGTCAGCACTAAAGCGATACGACAAACCTGGCTGCACCTTGCCCGCTAGCAACAGGCTAGCGCCAGTGCCATCGGCCTTACGCGCATACACCTCCAGCGACTTGCCGGTCTTCGCCAGCGCGGTGAGCCGATTGCTGCCGTAGAAGCCAGTCCACTCCCCGATAGCGCTGTCGAACGTCCAACTGAATGCCGCTGGCGTAACTGGCTTGACCGCGGTGGTGGGCGTCACTTCGCTGAGCTGAACTTCGTCCAGCAGCACACCCAAACGGTTGACGCTTAATAGACCCAGGTAGGTGTTACGAATGACGGTGGGGGGCGGCTGGTAGGTAAAGGTCATGTCGATGGGCGTGAACTCGCTGCTGGTCACCGACTTGATCACGCCGTTGGCGCTGCTGTAGCTGATACCGGCGTTTTCCTCATGGACCATGCCCAGGTACACGTTGCCGCGCACGTTGGCGCCCTTGAGCATGACCTTGGCTTTCAACCGGTAGGTGGCGCCCACCTTGAGCGCGCCGACAGAGGTGGCGAGCATATCGTCGCGACCAGCCGGCAGGTCGAATTGCAACGCGTCGTCACGGCAGGTTTTACCGACGTTAAGTTGGCTCAGCTTGGCCACGTTAAGTAAGGTTTTCCAACCATCCAGGGTGCGGAACTCACCGTTGGTTACCAAGCTTGTGAGGGCGGGCTTGGCGCACCAGGCCGTTACCGGCGGTGCTACGGGCGGGGCCGGTGTGGTGGGTGCAGTGGGCGTGGTCGGCGTAGTAGGTTTGGTCGGCGTGCTGGTGGGGTTGACCGTTTCGGGCACTTTTGTCGGACGCAGTGCGGCGATGTGTGCGGCCATGTCATTTAGCGCGCGAGCGGAGTCAGCATAGCTGGCACGGCCACACGCCTGGTTGGCACAGGTACTGTCAGCCAGCGCTGGGGTGGAAAACAACGGCGCCTGCACCGACGCATTAAACGCCTGCGGGTAGGCCATGATGGTCGCGAAACGACCCTGTACGCCATAACCGCGGCCCCACTCATAGGTGCCTTGGTGAATGCCACGGGCCAGGTAGGTGTAGTAACCCTCGGTCTGGTCTTGCTCGTAGGAGTGACGCAGCCCAAGGTTGTGGCCAATCTCGTGAGCCATGGTGCTCAGGCTGCAATCCACGCCGGTGATGCCGTAGGCACTGGCCCAGGCGCCATTCTGGAACGTGCCGCTGTTCTTCGGGCCGGAGAGCACGTAACCAATGCCGCACACCCCATAGCCCTGGCCCACTTGGGTACGGCTGATCAGTTGCACCACGTCAGCGCCGTAGGTTTCACGCAGTTGTTGTACCCGCGGGTCGGCGGCGAACGCAGACAAATCTTTGCCAGATATGGTCGGGTAGCTGGCCCAGTTCAGCAGTTGCCGGTTGACCAAGCGCAGACGCAGGTTGACGTTACTTTTCTTGAACGCGTTGTTGGCAAATTCGATGTAGCTGGCGATGCGTGCGTAAATGTCACGCCCATTAGGCAGGGCTTGCGCCTCTTTGGTGTAGAGCACCAGCAGATCGACGGTGCGCGGTTCGGTGGCAGCTTGAGTCAACGGGGCCAGCAAGAGCATGGCCAGGCAGACGAATAATTTTTTCATGATGTCTAATCCTGTAGCACTCAGCCGCGGGTTGGCGGTGGGAGTGGCTGCAACGGCGTGGATTCAGGGGTCACGAGGGCGTCCGGGGTGGCACGCAGCAGCAGCTCGTTCTGGTCGGTAATCAGCGTGCTGCCGGTGGCGTTGTCCACCACAAACGACAGGGTCTTATCGCTGGTCGCCAGGGTGATGTGGGTCTCCAGTTGCCCGCGCACGACGGTCAGCGAGTCTTCCGGCTGCCCCCCTTGCACCGACCCGCTCCAAACGGCGACACCGGTGTTGTGGGTCTCGTCCAGCGTGGCGCGTAGCGGTTCTTTGCGCCCCGGCACGGCCAGCTGCAGGGTTTTGCCCACGGCCAGGGTGCCAAGGGCAGAAACCGGTATGTTGGTGCGGTAGAGGGTCATTTCGTCTTGCTGCTCAGGCACCAACGAACGGCTGTCCCAGAGCTCAATCACGTTGTCAGTCGGGGCAGCCGTTTGTACCGTGACATCTTTAACTGGCGTACTCGCAACCACGCCCGCAGCAGCAACCGACGGCGAACTGAACGGCCTGAACGGCAGCAAACCGGTGGACGGCGCCGCAGCAGCCAAGGCAGAAGGCAACGGGGCAGAAGGCGTAACAGCGACGTTGGCCGTTGAAGGCTCGTGCAGTAAAAATGCAAGCGTGGCACCTGAGGCAAGCAGGGCTACTGCAACATAAAGCAGGGTTCGGGGCATAGGCCACCTTCCTACGTTCAACCCGCAACAGCCGGGTTAGAGCGAAACCACGGAAGAGCATCCCTGACAGACCGCGGAACAGGTTAAACCGTCGTGGAGCTACGGCCGGTTGCTGTTCGTTTTATTGACGTCAAAATATTGATATCACAGTGCCATCACTGCCCACAAAGACGAATTCGCTATAGAGAAACCCTGAAAAACGCATTCCAGAAGCTTATAAAGCTGCCTGACGCTTCGTTTGCGCTCTAAATCGAGCGCCAGGCAAAGCCCCGCACGACGCACGTGTACAAAGGCAACAGGCGAAAAAGACGCCGGACGGTTAACCTTTACGCACTCAGAGCAAGGCCAAGGAACTGCAATGCGAAGAATCCTGCGCGACCTAAAGATTATGTTGTTGACCAACCTGTGGATCGTGCCCGTAGTGGCCGCCTTGGTCGGTGCCCTCTTCTACTTTGTCGCCCCACCACCGCCCATGCATGCCCGCATGGCGACCGGCGCGGTGGGCGGTGGCTACCATGCATTTGGCGAGCGGCTGCGGGACGAACTGGCGCTGCAGGGTTTCAGCCTGGAACTGGTGGAGAGCGCGGGCTCTGCAGACAATCTGGGCAAACTGGGTCGCGGCGACGTGGAACTGGCCATGGTCCAGAGCGGCCAGGAGCTGACCCTTAGCGACGAGGCGCGCAGCACCCTCAATGGCCTGGGTGTTATGTACCGCGAACCGCTGTGGCTGTTTCTCGGTGACACGGTCAAATTCGAACGCCTGAGCGATCTGATCAAGCTGCGCCTGGCCATCGGCTCCGCCAACAGTGGTACCCAGGCAGTAACCGCGGCACTTTTTTCCGCCAACCGCATCGAGCCGCCACAGTACCCACAGCGCTGGCAACAAATGGGCGGCAGCAAGGCCGCTGATGCGCTGATAGCGGGCGAGCTGGACGCGGCCTTCTTCGTGGGCCCCGCCGAAAATGCATTGATCCAGCGCCTGGCTGCGGAGCCCAAAGTACGCCTGGTCAGCTTGCGCCGCACCGAAGCCTACCTCGCACGCCTGCCCTACTTGAGTCAGTTGCAGGTGGGCGAAGGCATGCTCGATATGCAGCACAACACGCCAGACCGTGACATCGTCACCCTCGGCCCGGTTGCCACGCTGGTCGCCGGCGAGGAATTCCACCCGTCACTCACCCCGCTGATCCTCGAAGCGGCGAAAACCGTGCTGAAGAATGGCAGCCTGCTCGACCCAGCCGGCAGCTATCCAGCCAAGCCGCCGCTGTCACTCAATACCCTTAACGAAGCCGAGTACTACTACGACAAGGGTCTGCCCATCCTGCAGCGCTATCTGCCGTTCCGTATTGCCTCCCTGGCTGACCGCTACATCATCCTGGCTATTCCACTGTTGGTGCTGTTGTTCCCGCTGTTCAAGGCCATCGGCCCGATCTACCAGTGGCGCATCCGCGCGCGCATCTACCGTTGGTACAAACACCTGCGTGAGATCGACCAGCAGCTCTACAAAGGCAAACTGCCCAGCGACCTGGATGCTGAGATCCTCCGCTTGGAACGCCTGGAGGATGAGTTGGCGCGGATTGAAGTACCGCTGTCCTACTCCAGCGAGCTGTACCAGTTGCATATGCACCTGCGCTACATGATCGAACGCCTGAATGCACTGCAGCAGCGCACGACTGCCAAGCAGCTGGTCGGGTAAGATGCGCGCTTTCCGTTTACGCACCACGAGGCCGCTATGCCGATCCGCCACTGCATCGTTCACCTGATCGACAAAAAGCCTGATGGCACCCCCGCCGTGCTGCATGCTCGCGACACCGAGCTGGCCGCCTCGCAAGCCATTGAAAATATGCTCGCCGACCTCAACGAGAGCTATAACGCCAAGCAAGGCAAGGCCTGGGGTTTTTTCCACGAGGAGTCCGGTGCCTATCCGTTCAGCGGCTGGTTGAAGCACTACCTCGACGAAGGTCAGGACTTTGCCGCATTCAGCCGTCAGGCGGTCGAGCAGCTGCAGAAGCTAATGGAAGAATCGAACCTGTCCACCGGCGGCCATGTGCTGTTCGCTCATTATCAGCAAGGCATGACCGACTACCTGTCGATCGCCCTGCTGCACCACAGTGAAGGCGTGGCGGTGAACGAGGCGTTGGACGTGACCGCCGCCAAGCACCTGGACCTGAGCCAGCTGCACCTGGCGGCGCGCATCAACATCTCCGAGTGGCGCAACAACGCCAACTCCAAGCAATACATCTCCTTTATCAAGGGCAAGAACGGCAAGAAGGTCTCGGAGTACTTCCGCGACTTTATCGGCTGCCAGGAAGGTGTCGACGGGCCAGGCGAAACGCGCACCCTACTGAAAGCCTTCAGTGACTTCGTGGAAAGTGAAGACCTGCCGGAAGAACAGGCCCGTGAGAAGACCAAGACCTTGGTCAGCTATGCGGCGAACCAGGCCAAACAAGGCGAGCCCATCACCCTCGATGAGCTATCCGGACTGATCGACGAAGAACGGCCCAAGGCCTTCTTTGAGCATATCCGCAACAAGGATTACGGCATGGCCCCGGAATTTCCGGCGGACAAACGCACCCTCAGCCAGTTCCAGCGCTTTACCGGGCGCGCCGAAGGCCTGTCGATCAGCTTTGAAGCCCACCTGCTCGGCTCGAAGATCGAGTACGACGAAAGCACTGACACCCTGGTGATCCGTAACCTGCCGACGCAGCTGACCGATCAGCTCAAGCGCCGCAAAAACTAAGCATGAGCCGCCTGCCGGATAGCCTGCTGGATGCCTGCCGCTGTGACCCGGCAGCACCCTTTGCTCAGGATCCGGCGCGCGACTTCGGCCTGAACAAGCAGGCGGCGCAGCTAGCCCTGGCTGAACTGCGCCCCTGGCTCAATCAGCAACAGCGCATGCTCTGGGCCAACCGGCGTAATGCCCTGCTGCTGATCCTGCAAGGCACCGATTGCTCCGGTAAGGATGGCGTGATTCGCCGGGTGATCAGCAGCTTCGATCCCCAGGGTCTGCGCATCCACAGTTTTCAGAAACCCGATGCCTGCGAACAGCGCCATGACTTTCTCTGGCGCTATCAACGGCGTTTGCCGGGGCTGGGCCTGCTCGGGGTATTCAACCGCAGTTACTACGAAGGGCTGATCAGCGATCCGCTGGATGGCCTGTGCAGCGCCGCCGAACTCCCCGCGCGCCAACTGGCGATTCACGCCTTCGAGGCGCAGCTGATCAGCCAGTCGATTCAACCGCTGAAATGCTTTTTGCAGCTATCCAGAGATGAACAAAAGCACCGCCTGCAAGAGCGCCTGGAAAAACCTCATAAACGCTGGAAACTGCACAGCAGCGACCTGCAGTCCTACCGCGAATTTGACCTGCGCCAACAGCGCTGGGCCGAACAGCTAACGGTCAGTCAAAGCGACGCCGCGCCTTGGTATGTAATTCCGGCGGATCATCGCTGGCTGCGCGACTGGCTGGTGGCAAGCCTGCTGGCCCGCGAGCTGGAGCGGCTAAAACTGGATTGGCCGGATACCCCGCCGCCGTTCAGTCTGGAAGACTTGCAGCGCAGCTAGCACAAGCTTCACCAGATCATCGACACAAGCAGGCAAAGGAACGCCCCATGAAGAAAGTCATTCTGCTGCTTAGCGCCCTGGCGCTCTTCCAACACTGGGACACGGTGCAACGCTGGTTTCAACCGCCGCTGGCTGATCGGCCGGGCGAGGTGGTGTTGTATGCCACGCAATGGTGCGGCTACTGCGCGAAAACCCGCGAGCAACTGGCACAGGATCAGATTGCCTACCGGGAAATTGATATCGAGAAAGACCCCGCCGGCCAGGCGACCTTCAAGGCTTTGGGTGGGCGCGGCGTGCCCTTGCTGGATATCAAGGGCACGCTGATTCACGGTTACGATCCGCAGGCGATGCGCGCTGCCTACTGAAAAGCCAGCGCGCAGTAGGTCGTAACCTGGTGCTTACAGCGCCTTGATGGCAAAACCGAGTCGCGGGAAGTGCACATGCACCGTCCCCGCACGCGGATCTTCACGACGAAGGATAAGCTCTTCGCTGCCGCTGAACACCAGTTCACCCTCAACCGCATCCACACCGTAATCAATGGCAGAAATCGCCACCTGCTGACCAATAGCAAAACCGTTGGGATCAGCCAACGCGGCCGCCGGCAGAGCCGCTGGAGTGGCTTCACGGGCCACCTCGATGGCATCTGCAGCGCTCATTTCACTGAATGAGCCGTGACCGAAGTCCAACACCCGCGCCAACCAGGCCGCCACATCCGGGTAGGCATCAACCAGCGGCGCTGTCACCGGGGTGCCGCGCAGGAACCACAACGGGTGAGCCATGGCGATGTCGGCCAGCGACGGCTCGCCAAACAGGAAATCACCCGGCTCACGGGCCAGCTGTTGCTGCAGGCGCGTCATCAGCGTGGGCCACTGATGCTTGGCCACTTCAAGCGGGATGCGTGTCGCAAGGCCGCCGTTGAACAGCGTCGAGCGGTCAGCGATAAAGGTCTTGAGAAACTCTGGCGGTAGTTTGCCGAAACGCGCCGCGATGGATTCCGGCTGGAACACCAAGCTCACCGCATGCAGGAAGACCTGGGAGTCGGCCCACTGGGCGAAGCAGGCAACGTTAAATTCCTGGCCCTCGGGGAACAGCGCAGGGGTGGCTTTTTCGGCTTCCAGGCGACGGGCGATCAGCGCGGTATCGCAGTAGATATCCGCGCCCACCTGCAACACTGGCGTCTTGCGGTAGCCGCCAGTCAGGGCCGTCAAATCCGGCTTGGGCATGATCGGCGGGATCATCACCGAGCGCCAGGACAGCTGCTTGAAACCGAGCATCAGCCGCGCCTTCTCGGCAAAGGGCGAGGTCGGGTAATGGTGCAGGATCAACTCGTGCATGGCAGGCTCCGCAAGGGGTCAGGTAAACCAGCAGCTTAACCGCGCAAGCCGAAGCAGCCTACCCGCTTAGCCTGATGGTGCGTTATCAGCTACGGCGATAACAGGCACGGCGGCCACCAGGGTTTCCTTGGCCAACTTGCTCATGGCCTTGATCGCCCGTTCACGGCGTAATGCATCACCTTTGCCGGCGCACGGCTCGATATACACCAGTGCCTGCGCCGGACTGGAGTGGAAGAAACGCGCACCTTTACCGCTTTGGTGCTTGGCAAAACGCTTGTGCGGATCGTCGCTGATGCCGCAGTACAGCGCACCATTGGCCGCACGCACCAGGTAGACAAACCAGGGCTTGGCGACGGCAGGAGTTTCCACAGAGATCACATCAGGCATCACGAAGATCGGCAGACAGGCAAAGAAGGTCGCTGAGCTTAACGGCTCTTCTGAAAAGCCGCTAAGCCTTTGGCTGCCTGCTGGCGAATGGCGTTCTGTACAAAGGGCGCCCAGCCCAACAGCAGGCCCTTGATACCCAGCGCCTGGCCGGCCCAGCGCCACAGATCGAAGTGATCACGGTGCTCGACGATCTTGCCATCGCGAAAGCGGAAGTTGGCCTCGATATGGTTGACCACCTGATTACCGGTCTGGCTGAAGGTATAGGTCGCCACCCAGCGAGCCTTGCCGGAGTGCTCATCGGCGGTCACGCCATCAAAGGTCAGGGAAAAACCCTGGGCCTTGGCAGAGAGCATGCGCCACATATCGCCAGCAGACGCACCACGTAAATCGGTAAAAACCGGGTCGCTGAACTGCACATCCTCGCTGTAACAGCTGGCCATGGTTTCGGCATCCAGCTGCTGGAAGGCTTGGTAGAAACGGGTGATCAGCTCGGCGTTGGGGTGGGTCATGGGGCGAACTCCGGTAGGGAACGTGCGAGCAGTATTGTCGTTAAATCGCCGCCGCGCGATTGGCGCAAAAGACATACTTGTGTCAATAATCGCCAAATTTCATCGCACCTGAGCACGTCATGCTGAAGATCGCCCTGTACGTCTGCCCGCAAACCGTGTGCTCCAGCCTGAGCATGGCCATGGATGCTTTTGTGCTGGCCAACCGCCTGGCCGAGCAACGGTTGTTCGAGTTGCAGCGCGTCAGTCTGGATGGGAAGGCGGTTGATCTGGGCTTTGCGCAGATCCAGGTCGATGGCGACCTGAGCCTGGCCGAGGATGCCGAGCTGATTCTGCTCGCCGCCAGCGGCAGCGCCATCGATACCACCCTGAGCGATAACGCCGCCCTGCTGCCCTGGCTGGCGCAACGCGCACCCACCCAACACCTGGCCAGTCTGTGCAGCAGCGCCTTTCTGCTGGGCGCCGCCGGCGTGCTCGACGGGCGCCGCGCCACCACCCACTGGGCGCTGGCCAGCCAGTTCCGCCAGCGTTTTCCGCTGGTCAATTTGCAGATCGAGCAACTGATCTGCGAGGACGGCCATCTGCTCAGCTCCGGCGGTGCGCATGCCGGGCTCGACCTGTGCCTGCATCTGATCGCCCAGCATGGCGGCGACGGCCTAGCGCAACAGGTGGCCAATGCCCTGGTCTTCGACAGCCAGCGCGGCCAGCAATCACGCTTTGCCCCGCTACTGCCGCCGCCCAGCACGGATTGCCAACTCACGCCCGTGCTGCAGTGGCTGCAGCGTCATCATGGCGAAAATATCGACCTCAATCGCCTGGCCGCCCAAGCCAACTGCTCATCGCGCACTCTGCTGCGGCGATTCAAGGCCAGCACCGGGCTAACGCCCAACGACTACCTGCAGCGGGTACGCATCAGCGCCGCGCAGCGCGCCCTGCGCAGCCCGGCGTCATTGGAGCAGATCGCCGAACAGGTCGGTTACGCCGACCGCGCCACCTTCGCCAAGCTGTTCAAGCAGCTCTGCGGGGAAAGCCCAGGGGCGTTTCGCAAGCGCCTGCGTCAGCCAGGCTAAACGTCGCAGCAACGTATCAAGATGCCGCGTCGGCGCTTGTCGAAAAAGACCATAAAGTCCAGAATGGATTTAATTGTTTAATTCGTTACGGAGCCGCCCATGTCGACCACCCCTTATGTGCTGGATAAAACCGCCGCCGAGCAGTTGCTCGCTCAGGTCGATGTGCACCAGGCCATGGTCGCCATGTTCCGGGAGCTGGCCGCCGGCAATGCGGTGCAGCCGGCGCAGCAACTGGTGGAGTTTCCCAACGGGGCTGGCGACTTTATCAACTACCTCGGTGTGCTCGCCGGAGCGGGTGTGTACGGGGTGAAAACCTCACCTTATATCGTCCGTGAGCAAGGCCCGCTGATTACCGCCTGGACCCTGCTGATGTCGATGCAGACCGGCCAGCCGTTGCTGCTGTGCGACGCCGGCAGCCTGACCACCGCGCGCACCGCGGCCACCACCGCAGTGGCGGTGGATGCCCTGGCCGCGCCCGAGGCCAGCCGCCTGGCGGTGATCGGCAGCGGCGCCGTGGCCCAGGCCCATGTGCATTACGCAAAGCAGTTGCGCCCCTGGCAAAGCATCCGCATCTACTCCCCAGGCCTGGCTGGCAAAACTGGTGCGCAGCTGCTCAAGCTGCAGCAACTCGACTCGCGCATCCAGCTGTGTGCCAGCCAGGCGGACGCCATTCGCGATGCCGACGTGGTGATGCTCTGCACCTCCTCGGCGAAACCGCTGCTCGATCCCGCCGAGCTGGATAAACCGGCGCTGATCACCTCGATCAGCACCAACGCACCGCGCGCCCATGAGGTGACGCCCGCCAGCCTGCTGAATATGGATGTCTACTGCGACTACCGCGCGACCACACCGGACAGCGCCGGGGAAATGCTCCTGGCCAGCCGACTGGGCTGGAGCAGTGCCGACATCCTGGGTGATCTGGCCGAACTCGTCAGCGGTAAGGCAGCTCACCCGGACTACCGCCGTTCGGTATTTTTCCGCTCCATCGGCCTGGGCCTGGAAGATGTCGCCCTGGCCCACGCGCTCTACCAGCTCAAGCAGGAGGCCTGCTGATGCACCAGGCCGATTACCTGATCATCGGCGCCGGCATCGCCGGGGCCTCCACCGGCTACTTTCTCGCCGCCCACGGCAAAACCATCCTGCTGGAACGTGAGCAGCTACCGGGCTATCACTCCACCGGCCGCTCTGCCGCGCTCTACACCGTGGCCTACGGCACGCCCCAGGTGCGCGCCCTGACCGCAGCCAGCCGCGCCTTCTACGATGTGCCTCCGGCCGGTTTTGCTGAACACCCGTTGCTGAGCCCGCGCGGCGAACTGGTGGTGGACTTCACTGGTGATGCCGCCGAGCTGCAACACCAGTTCGACAGCGGCAAAGCCAGCGTGCCCGATATGCGTCTGTTGAGCGCCGATGAAGCCTGCGCCCTGGTGCCGGTGCTGCGCCGCGACAAGGTGCAGGCCGCCATGCTCGACCCCAGCGCCGCCGATATCGACACCGACGCCCTGCACCAAGGCTACTTGCGCGGCATTCGCCAGCAGGGCGGGGAAATCCACACTAGCTGCGAAGTGCTGCGCATCCAGCGCGACGGCGATGTCTGGTTGGTGGACTGCGGCAGCGCGCAATACCGCGCCAAGGTGCTGATCAACGCCGCCGGCGGCTGGTGCGACCAGATCGCCGCTCTGGCGGGTGTGACACCCATCGGCCTGATCCCAAAACGTCGTGCGGCCTTTACCTTTAACGGACCGGAAGGCATCGACTGCCATGCCTGGCCCTGCGTGGTCAGCCTCGACGAATCCTTCTACTTCAAGCCCGATGCCGGCCTGCTGCTCGGCTCGCCAGCCAACGCCGACCCGGTCGAGCCCCACGATGTCCAGCCGGAAGAATTGGACATCGCTCTCGGCATCTACCAGATCGAAGAACACACCAGCCTGAGCATTCGCCGCCCCGCACATACCTGGGCCGGTCTGCGCTCTTTTGTCGCCGATGGCGATCTGGTCGGCGGTTTCGACCCGCAAGTGGCGGGCTTCTTCTGGGTCGCCGCGCAAGGCGGTTACGGCATCCAGACCTCCGCCGCCATGGGCATGGCCTGCGCCGCCCTGGCCCATGGTGAATCGCTGCCCGAACACTTGCGCCAATTTGGCCTTACGGAAGCCATGCTCTCCCCTGCCCGCCTGCTCAAATAATCAGTCGCAGCGCCCGAGGATGACGCCTCGGGCGCTTTGCGGCACACTCGCAACGCCACCTGAGCCCGAAGAGTTAGCCGCATGACGCCGCCCCGCCCCGCCCCCGAGCTGGACAACTACCGCACCATCGCCGACGCCATCGCCACGCTGTTCTTCCCCCACGCCGAAGTGGTGTTGCACGACCTGCGCACGCAAAAGGTCGACTACATCGCCAACAACATTTCCAAACGGGTGATCGGTGATGACGCGGCGCTGGAGGACATGCTCAGCGGCGACGTCGACGAACGGACCATCGGCCCTTATGAAAAGCTCAACTGGGACGGACAGAAGATCCGCTCGGTCAGCAGCGTGCTGCGCGACGCTGCCGGCACGCCTATCGCAGTGCTGTGCATCAATCTGAATATCTCGCTATTCGAGACCGCCAAGCAGGCGCTGGACCTGTTTCTCTCCTCCAGCAAACTGGTGCCGCAGCCCGACGCCCTGTTCCGCGATGACTGGCAGGAGCGCATCAACACCTTTCTGCACAGCTGGCTACGCCAGCGCCAGCTCGGCCTCAACCTGCTGACCCGCGATCACAAGCGCGAACTGGTCGAAGCCCTGCACGCCGAAGGCGCCTTCAAAGGCAAAAGCGCCGCCAACTACGTGGCCAACGTGCTGAACATGGGCCGCGCGACGGTGTACAAGCATTTGAAAGAGATCAAGGGCGAGTGACCGCTACCGCGTGGTGACACACCTGTTAACGCATTAATGCTTTCGATCCGCCATCACCCAGTGGGAAACCCCAGCCACTTGTAGAGGTCTGAGTCGCGTTCGCACATCGCTTAAGCCGCAGTTAAGCCAGGGATGTTTTCCTGAGCAGAGAGACTGCCGGCACCATCGCCTTATTACGTCCCAAATCTATAAGAAGGACTGCCCATGCCTTTCGTTGCATCGCGTCACCCCTATTCCTTTTATTGGCTGCTGACCTGGCTGGCCGTGGCCCTGAATCTGGGCCGTTTCTTTGATCTGGCCGCACCGTCCTGGCTGCTGCTCTACCAACTGGTGCTGATTGGCAGTTATGCGCTGCTGTTTATAGCGCCGGTTTGGGCTATTACTCGCCTGATTCTGAAGTTCTCGCCGAGAGCCGCTGCGGTGCTGGCGGTGCTACTCGCCGCCGTGGTGCAGCTGGCGCTGTATGGCGACCATATGCTGTGGCAGCTCTACGGTTTTCACCTCAACGGGTTTGTCTGGAACATTATCAGCACCCCGGGCGGTATCGCGGCGCTAGGCTCGTCGGCCTCCACCGAACGCGAAGTGGCGCTGCTCGCAGTGGGTATCTTCGCCCTGCAGGCTGGCCTGCTTGCATTGGCCCATGGTCTGGCGCGTATGCGCGGCCTGCCCGTTGCGCGCCTGGCCTGGGTGCTGCCGCTGTTTATCGTGGTCACCCTAGGCGAACGCATCAGCTATGGCGTCAGCCACTTCTACGGCTACAGCCCGCTGTTGGAAAACGCCCAGCGCATGCCTTTCTACCAGCCGCTGACCATGCGTCGCGTGCTGGAAAGACAATTCGGCCTGGAACGTCCGCAACGCCTGGAAGTCGCCAGCGTCGAGTTGAAAGGCCAGTTGCGCTACCCGCAAGCCCCGCTGCGTATCGAGCCGCCAGCCAAGCCGCTGAATATCGTCTGGCTGGTCGCCGAATCCTGGCGCGCCGACAGCCTCAACCCGCGCGTGATGCCGCAGACCCATGCCTTCGCCCAGCGCGCCCAGCATTTCGTCAGCCATTACTCCGGTGGTAACGGCACGCGCATTGGCATGTTTAGCCAGTTCTACAGCCTGCCGGCGAACCTCTGGTTCCCGGTGCTCGATGCCCGCGTTGGCAGCCCGCTGATCGATGTCCTGCAACAGCAGAACTACCAGATCAAGCTGCTCACCAGCGCCCGCTTCAGCTACCCGGAGTTCGACAAGACCCTCTTCGTCAACGTACCGCGTGAGCAGATGGTCGAGGATGACCAGGGCCACACCTGGGAGCGTGATCGGCGCAATGTGGATCGGCTGCTGAAATTCGTCGATCAGCGCGACCCGACCAAGCCGTTTATGACCTTCCTGTTCTTCGAGTCACCGCATGCCAATTACAGCTTTCCGCCGGAGTCGGTGATCGAACCGGATTACCTGCCTGACTTCAGCTACGCCAGCATGGATTTGCAGCGCGATATCGGCGGCATCTACAAACGCTACCTGAACTCGGTCAACCACCTCGACAGCCAGTTGGCGCGTGTCACTCAGCACCTGGAGAAGAACGGCCTGCTGGACAACACCCTGGTGGTGATCACCGGCGACCATGGCGAAGAGTTTATGGAGCAAGGCCGCTGGGGCCACAACTCCACCTTTGTTGACGAACAGGTGCGGGTGCCGCTGGTGCTGTGGATTCCAGGCAAGGCTGCGCAGCAGGAAAAACTGCGCACCAGCCACACCGACCTGCTGCCCACTCTGATGCCCCTGCTCGGCGTGCAGAACCCGCAGCAGGATTACGCCGTTGGCCGTAGCCTGTTCGATGCTCAACCTGGACGCGTACTATTGGCCGGTGACTGGGATCGCCTGGCGTTCCTCAGTGAGCAGTACAAGGTGGTGCTGCCGTTTACCAGCGGCAGCTTTACCGCGCTGCAGGCCAGCCATGCCGATGACCGGCCGCTGCAAGACAGTAGCCGGGTATTGCAGAGCCAGTTACCGCAGATCCAGATAGAAATGCGTGACCTGCGCCGCTTCCTCGCCCACTGATCACCCTGGCCGAAGCGACCCTGACCGCGCGCCGTATACTGCGCGCTTTGCTCAGAGGCGCAGACGATGCAACAAACAGCGGTGTACGGTGTGGACGATGTGTCCTATCAGTCAGCGGGCGGTATCGAAGGCTTACGGCGCCTTGTGGCAGACTTCTACCGTTTGATGGATGAACTGCCCGAAGCCCGTGCGCTGCGTCAGTTGCACGGCGAAAGCCTGACGCTGGCAAGCGACAAGCTGGCCTGCTTCCTCAGCGGCTGGCTCGGCGGGCCCAAGCTATTCAGCGAGCAGTATGGCGCCATTGCCATCCCCAGCTTTCACGCCCAGTGGCCAATAGACGAAGCCCTGAGCCAGAGCTGGCTGAACTGCATGGCCCAGGCCATTACCCTGCAACCCTACGATCCGGCATTTGCCGACTACCTGTTGCGCCAACTGCGCATGCCGGCACAACGTATCGTGCAGGCCAGTCGCAACCGGCATGGCATAGCCGGCCAATAGCGCAGCGCAAAACACAAGGCCGCGCAATGTGCGACCTTGCCCTCTTCGCTGTCGCGGCTCAGTCGCCGTAGATATCGAAGGTGAAGTACTTGGCCTGAATCTTCTGGTATTCGCCGCTGGCGCGAATCGCCTGGATGGCCGCATTCAGCTTGCCGAGCAGTTCCGCATCGCTCTTGCGCACGGCGATGCCGGCACCTTCACCGAAATACTTCGGGTCGGTAAACGCCGGACCAACAAAGGCGAAGCCCTTGCCGTTGGCGGTTTTCAAAAAGCCTTCATCCACCGGGATGGCGTCGGCCAAGGTGCCGTCCAGGCGCGCAGAGATCAGGTCGAGGTAGATCTCGTTCTGCGAGCTGTAGCGCACCACTTCAACCCCTTGCGCGGCCAGCACTTCGCTGGCGAAACGGTCGGTGGTGGTCGAGCGCTGCACGCCGATGCGCTTGCCCTTGAGGTTGCTGAAGTCGGCGGCCACTTCGCTGCCAGCCTTCATCACCAGGCGCGCTGGGCTGTAGTAGTACTTGCCGGTGAAATCCACCGATTTGCGCCGGTCATCGGTGATGGTCATGGACGACAGGATGGCGTCGACCTTTTTCACCTTGAGCGAGGGGATCAGGCCATCGAACTCCTGCTCGACCCATTGGCACTCGGTCTTCATCTCAGCGCACAGGGCGTTGCCGATATCCACATCAAAGCCGGCGATCTGCCCGCTGGCTTCTTTATAGGCAAAAGGTGGATAGGCAGCCTCGATACCCAGGCGCAGGGGTTTGTCTGCGGCGAACAGGCTGGATGCAATCAGGCTCAGGGCGATACCGCCCGCCAGAACGATTTTCTTCATTGTGCGGATTCCTGCTGAGGGAGTGACAGGCCCGTGCCACCTGGCATTGCGGCGCAGGTCGAGCGGGCAACGACGGTTGCTGCAAGACAGAAGAAAGGCGCATCAGGTGTACACCTGAGCGAAAAGCGATGGCTGATTAGCACGCGTGGACGGGTCATTTGCCAGTCTCGATTTATACTTTAAATTCCATACTGGACTTATATGTACAAACCGTCAACCGGGCAAAAACCATCACTGCGACTGAAATATCAGCACAGGCGATGCATGCACAATGCGCTTAAGGTTGTTGTTTCCAGCGCTCAGCTGCAGCCTGATCGGAGCAGCGCCCTTCGACCCAGCGTGGGCCTTCGGCGGTGTCTTCCTTCTTCCAGAACGGCGCGCAGGTTTTCAGGTAATCCATGACGAAGTTGCAGGCATCGAATGCCGCCTGACGGTGGGCGCTGCTGGTGCCGACAAAGACGATTGGCTCGCCTGGTTCCAGGCGACCGATACGGTGGATGATCTCGATACCCAACAGCGGCCAGCGCTGAGTGGCTTCCTCGGCAATCTTGCCCAGGGCCTTCTCGGTCATGCCGGGGAAGTGTTCGAGAAACATGCCGCCGACTTCGCGCCCCTCGTTGAAGTCACGCACATAGCCGACAAAGCTGACCACCGCGCCAATGCCCAGGTTGGCGGCATGCAGGGCGTTAAGCTCAACGCCCGGATCGAAGGGTTGCGACTGGACGCGGATGGCCATACTCAGCCTCCGGTGACCGTAGGGAAAAACGCCACTTCATCGCCGGCGGCCAATGGCTCATCCAGGCTGCAGAGTTCCTGATTGCGTGCACACATCAGGTTCTGCTCAGCCAGTACTTCCCAGACCCCGCCACGCGCCAGCAAGTGTTGGCGCAGTTGATCAAGGCTGGTGAATTCAGCGCTCAGCTGCTCCCCATCCAGACCCAGGGCCTCGCGGTAACGGGCGAAATACTGCACGCGGATCATGCTTCGTCCCCAGCTAAAAAGTGTCCACTCTTACCGCCGACCTTCTCCAGCAGGCGCACGCTTTCGATCACCATGCCGCGATCCACCGCCTTGCACATGTCATAGATAGTCAATGCGGCGACGCTGGCGGCGGTCAGGGCTTCCATTTCCACCCCGGTCTGCCAGGTCAGCTTGCAGCGCGCAGTAATGCGTACGGCATCCGCGCCCTCAGGGGCTAGCTCGACCTTGACGCTGGTCAGCATCAACGGGTGGCACAGTGGAATCAGGTCGCTGGTTTTCTTCGCCGCCTGAATACCGGCAATACGCGCCACGGCGAACACGTCGCCCTTGGGGTGATCGCCCTGAGTAATCATCTGCAGGGTTTGCGGGCGCATGCGCACCAGGGCTTCTGCCACGGCTTCACGGACAGTCAGGGCTTTATCGCTGACATCGACCATATTGGCGCGGCCTTGGGCATCGAGATGGGTTAACACAGACAGACTCCAGGCAGGTGTCCGGCGATTGTAAACCCAGGGGTCAGGTTTCGGCACCTGTGAATGCCAGGGGATTCAGACGGGAGGTTACAGCGGCGTCCGGCCCAGCAGGCATAACGGCCTGCTGGGCGAACGCGGATAAGGGTTACATATGGGTTTCGGCGTACTCGGCGAGGATCGAGCGTGGCACCCCTTGCAGGGTGATATGCACGCCATGCTCGAAATCTTTGAAGCGCTCCGTCAGGTAAGTCAGGCCCGAGCTGGGCGCTGACAGGTAAGGCGTATCGATCTGCGCCAGGTTACCCAGGCACACCACTTTGGAACCGCTGCCGGCACGGGTGATAATGGTTTTCATCTGGTGCGGGGTAAGGTTCTGACATTCGTCGATCAGGATCAGACTCTGCTGGAAGCTGCGACCACGGATGTAGTTGAGCGATTTAAACTGCAGTGGGACCTTTTGCAGGATGTAG
The DNA here is from genome assembly GCF_900099645.1 of Pseudomonas peli. Classification (GTDB taxonomy): domain Bacteria; phylum Pseudomonadota; class Gammaproteobacteria; order Pseudomonadales; family Pseudomonadaceae; genus Aquipseudomonas; species Aquipseudomonas peli. Next base: position 762,094 of record NZ_FMTL01000001.1, read on the forward strand.
TCGACGCTACCATGGGTGTTCTCGTCGTCCATATGCAGGGCTTCGAGGTTGTCGGTGATCGCGCCGAGCCAGGGCTCCATCTTCTCGGCTTCGGTGCCGGGGAGAAAACCGATTTCCTGATCCAGCCCCTGCACGCTGCGGGTGGCAATAATCCTGCGATAACGCTTGCTGACCATGGTCTGTTCGATGGCCGCCGCCAGGGCCAGAATGGTTTTACCGGAGCCGGCCGCGCCGGACAGGTTGACCAGGTGGATGTCCGGATCAAGCAGGGCAAACAGCGCCAGTGACTGGTAGATATCCCGCGGGCGCAGGCCCCAGGCTTCCTGGTGCATCAAGGGTTCCTGGTGCATATCGAGAATCAGCAGCTCACCATGCTTGATGCCCTTTATCCAACCGACAAAGCCCTGCTCGTCGATGATGAACTCGTTGACGTGCACCGCCGGCAAGTTGTCGATGAGCTGCACGCGGTGCCAGGTACGGCCGTGGTCCTGACGGGTTTCCACCTTGTTCACGCGGTCCCAGAAGGAGCCATCCATGTTGTGGTAACCCTGCGACAGCAAGGACACGTCGTCGACCAACTGGTCGGTATGGTAGTCCTCGGAATCGATGCCACAGGCGCGCGCTTTGAGACGCATGTTGATGTCTTTGGTGACCAGCACCACGTTGAGACCGGGGCGGCGGGACTTCAGCTCGACTAGCTGGTTGATGATCTTGTTGTCGTTGAGGTCTTCCGGCAGCCAGGTGACCGGGGTGGCGCTCTTGCTCATCAGAATCGACAAATACCCACAGGGGCCGCTCTTGTCACGCTGAATGGCAACGCCGTGTTCCACTTCCTCCGGGTTGGCGCTGCCGAGAATTTTGTCGATAAGACGGATGGCCTGGCGGCACTCGGCGGCCACGCCCTGTTTGCCGGTTTTAAGCTTGTCCAGTTCCTCCAGTACGGTCATGGGAATCGCAACGTGGTGCTCCTGAAAATTCAGCAGCGCGTTGGGGTCGTGGATCAGCACATTGGTGTCGAGGGCGTACAGGGTTGGGGCGGTGGGCTTGGAGCGTCCGTGGTCATCCATACTCGGTCACCTTCTTGTAGTAGCCAGGCAACGCAGGGGCGAGTCTGCGCCGCGGAGGGGCCGTCGACTTCTCAGTGCCGGGGCTGAGAAGGCTGCAAAAAGGTGAGGGCCAATGGCCGCCACCTGTCTGCAGGGTTCGGCGGTCTTGCCTTTTAGATACTCCAAAAAAGATGACAGAAAAACGTTTTTTTCGGCATTTACCGGTTTATTTATCGGAGCGACAAATAGCGCTTGGCGACCTGTGCGGTCGCCGTTAAAGTCGGAAGTCCCACCGGCTTTCGGGCCGTCATATTTTTACCTGTCAGCCTCGCTTCACCCCGTGCTCATCGGCACAGCGATTGACCTCCACGGTCACATGCACCAACTCCGCAATCCCCGCCAGCCGCGCCTTGTAGCGATCCGCCGAGCCGTCGCCATGGGTCACCACGCTGACAATGCAGGCGAACTGCGCCCGACCTACACGCCATAGATGCAGGTCCGCCAGCTCAGTGTCCGCTTCCTCGGCCAAAACGCTGCGTACACGCTCGACCACCGGGCTGTCCATCTCGCGATCGAGCAGCACCTTGCCGGTTTCGATCAGCAGGCCCTTGGCCCACACCGCGATAATTACCGCGCCAATCACGCCCATCAGTGGGTCGAGCCAGTCCCAGCCCAGCAGCAGGCCACCGAGCAAGGCGATGATAGCCGCCACCGAAGTCAGCGCATCGGCCAGTACGTGGATAAAGGCGGCATGGCGATTAAGGTCCTTACCCGCCGCTGGCGCGGCGTGATCGTGATCGTGATCATCATGCGCATGCGCGCCAGCGTGACTATCACCCTGGCCGTGGGCATGCCCGTGATCATAGCTATCACGCAGCAGCCAAGCAGAAGCCAGGTTGACCAACAAGCCAATGACGGCGACCCACAGCGCCATCTCGAAGGCAATCACCTGGGGCTGTAACAGACGCCAGAAAGATTCGAACGCCAACATCGTCACCACCACCAGCAACATCAGTGAGCTGGCGAACCCGGCCAGTACCTCGACCTTCCAGGTGCCAAAAGCAAAACGTGGGTCGTTGGCGTAGCGTCGCGCTAGCAGGTAGGCCAGCGCCGTCAGGCCAATCGCGAGCATATGCGAGGCCATGTGCCAGCCATCGGCGAGCAAGGCCATGGAGTTGAACGCATAACCGGCGACAATCTCCACCAGCATGGTCACCCCGGTCAGCGCGGCAACGCGCCAGGCCTGACGCTCTGCAGCGGTTTCCAGCGGGCGGTAATCGTGGGACGGCTCCCAGCGCGAATGGTTGCAGGCGGTCATGGCAGCTCCTTGGAGAATTCGACCTGGGCAGACTACAACCCCGTGGCGGCCCCTGGGTCAAGCGTCTCAATCGTCCTTATAGGTAGTCTCAAGCGCCAGCAGCTTCTAGAATCGCCGCAGACTTTTAGGAGCACAGCTTATGTTGATGGTGATTTCCCCCGCCAAGACCCTCGATTACGAGACACCGCCAGCGACCCCGCGTTTTACCCAACCCGAACACCTGGACCACGCCCAGGAACTGATTCAGCAACTGCGCGACTTTACCCCGGCGCAGATCGCCGAGCTGATGCACCTCTCGGACAAACTCGCCGGCCTTAACGCTGCACGCTTCGGCAGCTGGGAGCGACCGTTCAATCCGTCCAATGCCAAACAGGCGCTGCTGGCGTTCAAGGGTGACGTGTACACCGGGCTTAACGCAGAGGATTTCAGCGAGGCCGACTTCGACTTCGCGCAGACGCACCTGCGCATGCTTTCCGGTCTGTATGGCGTGCTGCGCCCGCTCGACCTGATGCAGCCCTATCGCCTGGAAATGGGCACCAAACTGGCCAACCCGCGCGGTAATAACCTTTATGACTTCTGGGGCGAGCGCATCAGTGGCTGGCTGAATGAGGCGCTGGCGGCTCAGGGCGACGAGGTGCTGCTCAACCTAGCGTCCAACGAATACTTCAGTGCAGTGAAACGCAAAGCATTGAATGCACGGATCATCGACACCGAATTCAAAGACCTGAAAAACGGCCAGTACAAGATCATCAGTTTCTACGCGAAAAAAGCCCGCGGCCTGATGGCCCGTTACGTGATCAAAGAGCGCCTGACTGACCCAGCCGGCCTCAAGGACTTCAACTACCAGGGCTATCGCTATTCGGCGGAACACTCCAAGGCTGATAGTCTGGTGTTCCTGCGTGACCAACCCGAGGCCTGAATAATGCTATTCGGCGCAATTCTGCTGTTGAGCTGGCTGATACTGCTGATCCGCTACCCGAGCAAGGCACTGCCGATCTCCCTCGGCGCGCTGATCGGCCTGGGCCTGGTCGCCAGTTGGGTGCTCTGGCAGGAAAGCCGCGAGAACCGCCACCTGGCCCACCTCGAATTACGCCTCGATTATGCCCCCGAGCGCTGCCCGGCGGATCGCCCGCTGGCCCTGAACCTGAAGAATGGCAGCGAAGCCGCACTGCTTGAGCTGCATTGGCAGATCGCCGCCTACCGCCCTGGCGACAGCGTCAACCTGGCCGAGCGCCTGTATGAAACCCCGCACTACAGTGGCCCTGGTGAATTGTTGCCCGGTGACGACTGGCAAGCCTGCCTGCCGCTGCCCACGCTGCGCAGCGGCTACCGCGCCAAGACCCTGGAGTTTCGTGCTGAGCGCCTGCAAGGCAGCTTTAGCCGTTGACGGCGACCCCCATTAAAACAATAAGGAAAGTTGCATGACCAAGCCCAGCGTACTGATCACCGGATGTTCCAGCGGCATTGGCCGCGCCCTGGCCGAGGTGTTCCAGCAGGCCGGTTATCAAGTTTGGGCCACTGCGCGCAAAGCTGAAGACCTTAATGCCTTGAGCGAAGCGGGCTTTCACGCCGTGCAACTGGACGTCAACGATGGCCTGGGCCTGGGCCAACTGGCCGAACGCCTGAAAGCGGAGATCGGCGGGCTCGACGTACTGATCAATAACGCCGGCTACGGCGCCATGGGCCCACTGCTCGATGGTGGTGTCGAAGCCATGCGCAAGCAATTCGAAACCAACGTGTTCTCGCTGGTCGGCGTGACCCGCGCGCTGTTCCCGCTGCTGCGGCAGAACAAAGGGCTGGTGGTGAATATCGGTAGCGTCTCCGGCGTGCTGGTCACCCCGTTCGCCGGCGCCTACTGCGCTTCCAAGGCCGCCGTGCATGCTCTGACCGACGCCCTGCGCCTGGAACTGGCACCCTTCGCTATCGAGGTGATGGAAGTGCAGCCCGGCGCGATTGCCTCCAGCTTTGGCGCCAACGCCAGCCAACAGGCCGAACAGCTTATTGATGAAGCCTCGCCCTGGTGGCCGATCCGCGACGGCATCCGCGCCCGCGCCAACGCCTCGCAGGATAACCCCACGCCCACCAGCCACTTTGCCCGCAACCTGCTGGCCGCCGTGCAGAGTAAATCCCGGCCGAACCTGGTACGCCTGGGTAATGGCAGCCGCAGCATGCCGCTGCTGGCGGCGCTGCTGCCTAAACGCCTGCTCGAAGCCGTATTAAAGAAACGTTTCGGTCTTAATCGCAGCCTCTAGGAGCACGCCTCATGCGCGAGCCAAGCCCCAGCAGCGTCGCGGTTACTCGCCTGGCCCTTGGCGGCGTGGTGGCGGTTATCGTGCTCAACCTGCTGCTGCGTACCTTCGTCAAACTCGGCGGGTTGTTGACCACAGTGCTGATCGCCGCCCTGGTGGCCGCCGGTATGACTCTGTGGTTCTCGTGGCGCAACCGCCGCGCACCCTTGCAAGGCGAACGCCGTCGCTTGGTCGCGCTGTACGGCGGCATCCTGGCGCTGCTCTACCTGGGGTTACTGGCCATGATGGCGTGGAAGGATGATCCCAGCCCCATGGGTTTGCTGATCTTTGGCCTGCATTATTTCTGTTATCCGCTGATGGCCTGGCTGTTTCTTGCCAAGGGTTTTGGCAAGCGCAGTGAGTGACTGCATCCCCAAACGCCCCACTGACGCCGCCGTGGGAACGCCCATGTCATCCACCCGCCTTGTCTGCATGACGACACTCGCGCTGATCGCCTTCGCGGCCAACTCCCTGCTCTGCCGGGCAGCACTCGCCGACGGCAGCATTGATGCCGCCAGTTTTACCAGCATTCGCCTGCTCGCCGGGGCAGCCGTGCTCTGGCTAATTGTGCGTATCCGCGCCGGTAGCGCCGCTGGCCAAGGCAACTGGCTATCAGCACTGGCCCTGTTTGCCTACGCCGCCGGCTTTTCCTTCGCTTACCTCGAACTGTCGACGGCCACCGGCGCCCTGCTGCTGTTTGGCGCAGTGCAAAGCACCATGATCGGTTATGGCCTGTACCGCGGCGAACGCCTGCGAGTGCCCCAGCTTGGCGGCCTGTTGCTGGCCATTGGCGGGCTGGTTGGGTTGCTGTTACCGGGTATCTCTGCACCGCCGCCACTGGCTTCGGCACTGATGCTGGGTGCGGGCATGGCGTGGGGAATCTATTCGTTGCGCGGCAAAGGCACGGGCGATCCGCTGCAGGTCACCGCAGGCAATTTCCTCCGAGCAGTGCCGATTGCGCTGATTCTGAGTGTCGCCATGCTCGGCGATCTCTCGCTGCAACACTCCGCTGGAATCGCCTACGCCATCGCCTCGGGCGCGCTGGCGTCCGGGCTCGGCTATGCCGTCTGGTACAGCGCCTTGCCGGCCTTGAAAGCCACCACGGCCGCCAGCATGCAACTCAGCGTACCGGTGATCGCTGCGCTGGGCGGTGTGGTGCTGCTCGCCGAACCGCTCAGCCTGCGTCTGCTCCTGGCCTCACTGGCCATACTCGGCGGCATTGCGCTGGTGATCCTGACTGGCAAGCAGGCCAGCCCAACCAGCCGCTGACGCGGCGGTGTGCAACCGCTGACCGACACTTAGCGCTTGATGGTTTTGAGCAGATCATCCGGGGTGATATAGCCCACTACACCGCCGTTGCTTTGCGCGCTGCCCGGCTGTGGCTGATGCAGGATATGGCCCTTCATCTTGCCGATGATGTGCATCTCGCACGGCTTGCAGTCGAACTTCAGGGTCAGCACTTCGTCCTGATGGATCAGCTGCATGTCCGAGACCTTGGTGCGCACGCCGGTCACGCCTTTGGCCTGTTTGGGGCACAGGTTGAAGGAAAAACGCAGGCAGTGCTTGGTGATCATCACCGGCACGTCGCCCGCCTCTTCATGGGCCTCATACGCCGCGTCGATCAGCTGCACGCCGTAACGTTTGTAGAAGGTGCGCGCTTTGTCGTTGTAGACGTTGGCGAGGAAGGTCAGGTGCGATTCCGGGTACACCGGTGGCGGCACGCTGACCGGCTTACGCCCGCCACGCGGATGAGCGGCGACGCGGGCCTGAGTCAGCGCTTCGATGGCTTCGCGGCGCAGGGCTTTGAGTTGCGAGCCTGGGACAAACGGCACGGCCTCACAGTCAATCTGCGCGCCAGTGCTGTAGTAAATGGTGGTGCCCAGTTTGCTTAGGCCATCGGCCAGTTGCTCGCGAGCTTGCTCGGCATCCTTAGCGGCGGCGAACGGCCCGGCCAGGCTAACGCGAGCGCTGATGCCCTCCTCACTGGTGACGCTCACATTCAACTGATCGCCCTGCACCGCCAACTGCCAGCTGACCGCAATGCGGCGCTCGGCGGAGGTTTTCTGCAAGGCCTGTTGCCAGTTGTGGTCGAGGTTGCGGTTGAGCGGATGCTGCGGGCGCACGCGGTGCATGGCTTCGGGCATCTCATTAGGCTCGACGCGGTAGCGGTAGCGCTTCTCGCCGTCTTCTTCAAACTCGCCTTTGAGCTCGCAGATGTTGCTGCGAAAACCTACCACTTCACGCTTGATCAGCACGTTCAGGCCATCGCCGTTGGACAGCTGCGTATCGGTGACGGCAATCAGGTCGCGCTTGTTCACTTTCTCGATATAGCCCACCGCCAAGCCGGTAAAGGTCGGCGAGTCGAACGCGCCGATGTCCACCTTACGGTCGGTGACGAAATAATCAGTGCTGCCGCGGTGGAAGGTCTTGTCGGTGTCCGGGGTGAAGAAGTGCTCGGTGCGCCCGCTGGCGGCACGGGCCAGGTGCGGGCGCTGTTCGAGAATCGCATCCAGCTCGCGGCGGTAGTGCGCGGTGATGTTCTTCACGTAGCTCATGTCTTTGTAACGCCCTTCGATCTTGAACGAGCGCACGCCGGCATCGACCAGATGAATCAGGTTGTCGGTCTGGTTGTTGTCCTTCATCGACAGCAGGTGCTTATCAAACGCCACCACGCGGCCCTGATCGTCCTTCAAGGTGTATGGCAGGCGGCAGGCTTGCGAGCAGTCACCACGGTTGGCGCTACGGCCGGTTTGCGCGTGGGAGATGTTGCACTGCCCGGAGAAGGCCACACACAGCGCGCCGTGGATAAAGAACTCCACTGCCGAATCGACGTTGCGGCAAATGTTACTGATTTCTTCCAGGTTCAGCTCGCGGGCCAGCACCAGCTGGGAGAAGCCGGCATTGTCGAGAAAGCGGGCTTTTTCCAGGGTGCGGATGTCGCACTGGGTACTGGCGTGGATCTCGATGGGCGGCAGGTCCATTTCCATCACGCCCATGTCCTGCACGATCAGCGCATCAATGCCCGCTTCGTAGAGCTGCCAGATCATCTGCCGCGCCGGCTCCAGCTCATCCTCATGCAGGATGGTGTTGAGGGTGACGAACACCCGCGCATGGAACAGGTGGGCGAACTGCACCAGCTCGGCAATGTCCGCCACACTGTTGCTGGCGTTGTGCCGCGCACCGAAGCCGGGGCCGCCGATATACACGGCATCGGCGCCGTGCAGGATGGCTTCCTTGGCAATCGCGGTATCGCGCGCGGGGCTCAGCAGTTCGAGGTGGTGCTTGGGCAGGGACATGGTTTCGCTATCGGGCAGTCAATCAGGCCGAGCATTTTACTTGGAATAGCTGATTTGTCTGTGCCCGCTTGGCAGTCGCACAACAACTGTATAGGCATACAGATAAAAGCCTGCGTAGAATTGCCTCTCAATACAGACCCGAGAGCAACGCGGTGGACTTACAACAGGGCTTTCTGCTGACTCGCCACTGGCGTGATACGCCGGCCGGCACGCAGGTGGAGTTCTGGTTGGCCACCGACAACGGTCCGCGCCTGCTGCGCCTGCCGCTGCAAACCTCGGTGGCCTTTATCCCGGCTGCGCAACGCGAGCAGGCGCAAGCGCTGCTGGCCAACGAGCGCGGCGTCGAGCTACGCCCGCTGGGCCTCAAGGACTTTCATCTGCGCCCGGTGCTCGGCCTGTATTGCCAACAGCACCGTACCTTGATGGACCTCGACAAACAGTTGCGCCGCGCTGGCCTGGACGTGTACGAAGCCGATGTGCGACCGCCCGAGCGCTACCTGATGGAGCGCTTTATCACCGCTCCCGTGCAGTTCACCGGCACGCCCGATGCGACCAATCCAGCCCTACTGCTGGAGGCGCAGATCAAGCCCTGCGAGGGTTACCGCCCGACACTCAAGCTGGCCTCGCTGGATATCGAAACCAATGCCTTTGGTGAGCTGTACTCCATCGCCATTGAAGGCTGCGGCCAGCGCAACGTGTACATGCTCGGCCGCACGCCGGAGCAGCAGCCAGATGTGGATTTCCAGCTGCACTACTGCGCCAGCCGTGGCGAGCTGCTCGAATGCCTGAACCAGTGGATGGCCGACCATGACCCGGACGCGATCATCGGCTGGAACCTGGTGCAGTTCGACTTGCGTGTGCTGCACGAACACGCACGTAACCTGGCAATCCCCCTGCGCTTGGGCCGCGATGGCAGCGAGATGCAGTGGCGTGAGCATGGCAGCGGCAACGGTCACTTTTTTGCTGACGCCGCCGGCCGCTTGATCATCGACGGCATCGAGGCGCTGCGTTCGGCGACCTGGAGCTTTCCCTCGTTCAGCCTGGAAAACGTCGCGCAAACCCTGCTTGGCGAGGGTAAGGATATTTCCACGCCCTACCAGCGCATGGACGAAATCGACCGCATGTTCCGCGAGGACAAACCGGCCCTGGCGCGCTACAACCTGCGCGACTGCGAGCTGGTCACGCGGATCTTCGGCAAAACCGCGATCCTCGACTTCCTGCTGGAGCGCGCCACGGTCACCGGCCTGCCCGCCGACCGCAGCGGCGGCTCGGTGGCAGCTTTCGAGCACCTGTACATGCCGCTGATGCACCGCCGTGGTTTTGTCGCGCCAAACCTGGGGGACAACCCACCACAAGCCAGCCCCGGCGGTTTTGTCATGGAGTCGCAGCCGGGGCTGTATGAGTCGGTGTTGGTGCTGGATTACAAGAGCCTGTACCCGTCGATTATCCGCAGCTTTCTGATCGACCCAGTGGGGCTGATCGACGGCCTGCGCCAGCCGGACGATGCGCATTCGGTGCCGGGTTTTCGCGGTGCGCGGTTCTCGCGCAGCGAGCATTGCCTGCCGGCGATTGTCGAGCGCGTATGGCAAGGCCGTGAGGCGGCCAAACGCGAACACAACGCGCCGCTGTCGCAGGCGCTGAAAATCATCATGAATGCCTTCTACGGCGTGCTCGGCTCCAGCGGCTGCCGCTTTTTCGATACGCGCCTGGCCTCCTCCATCACCCTGCGCGGCCACGAAATCATGGCCCGCACCCGTGCGCTGATCGAAGCCGAAGGCTATGCGGTGATCTACGGCGACACCGACTCCACCTTTGTCTGGCTCAAACGCCCGCATGCAGAAGAGGACGCCGCACAGATCGGCCGCACACTGGTGGCCAAGGTCAATGCCTGGTGGCGCGATCACTTGCGTGATGAGTACGGCCTGGAAAGCGCCTTGGAACTGCAGTTCGAAACCCATTACCGGCGCTTTCTGATGCCGACCATTCGCGGCACTGAGGAAGGCAGCAAGAAGCGCTACGCCGGGCTGATCACCCAGCCTGACGGCGGCCACAAGATGGTCTACAAAGGCCTGGAAACCGTGCGCAGCGACTGGTCGCCGCTGGCCCAGCAATTTCAACGCGAGCTGTATGAGCGCATCTTTCTCGGCCAACCCTATCAGGACTATGTGCGTGGCTACGTCGAGCGCACCCTAAGCGGCGAGCTGGATGAGCAACTGGTCTACCGCAAACGCCTGCGCCGCCTGCTCACCGATTACGAACGCAACGTACCGCCCCATGTGCGCGCCGCGCGCCTGGCTGACGAGTTCAACGCCGCCCACGGCCGCCCGCTGCAATACCAACGCGGCGGCTGGATCAGCTACGTGATCACCACCGCCGGCCCGCAACCGCTGGAAGCGCGCAGCGCCGCCATCGACTACGACCACTACCTGACCCGTCAGCTGCAGCCGGTGGCCGACGCCATCCTGCCGTTTGTTGAGGATGACTTTGCGACCTTGATCGGCGGGCAACTAGGCTTGTTTTAGGCACGCCGCGCCACTAAGAACCCGTCATTAATTGTCAGGACGACACCCATGCTGCACACCCTCGCCGTCGCCAACTACCGCTCGATCAACAATCTGGTGCTGCCGCTGGGCCGCCTCAATCTGGTGACAGGGGCCAACGGCAGCGGCAAGTCGAATCTCTATCGCGCCCTGCGCCTGCTGGCGGAAACCGCCCAGGGCGGCGTGGTCAATGCATTGGCCCGTGAAGGCGGGCTGGATTCGACTTTCTGGGCCGGACCGGAAACCCTCAGCCGCCGCATGCTCAGCGGCGAGGTACCGGTGCAAGGCGGCCCGCGCAAGGAGGCTCGGCGCCTGCGTCTGGGTTTTGCCGGCGATGATTTCAGCTATGCCATTTCCCTCGGGCTGCCGGAGTCCAACTCCGGCGAAAGCCGCGATACTCCCAGCGCCTTCTCCCTGGACCCCGAGATCAAACGCGAATGCATCTGGGCTGGCGGTAGCTATCGTCCCGCCTCACTGCTGGTGGATCGCGCCGGCGCGATGGTGCGTATGCGTGAGGGGCGCAACTGGCAGGTGATGGCCCAGCACCTGCCGAGCTTCGATAGTCTGTATGAGCAGATCGGCAATGATCCGGCCTGCCCGGAAGTCTCCCACCTGCGCGAGCATATTCGCCGTTGGCGCTTCTACGATCACTTTCGCAGCGATGCCGAAGCGCCCGCGCGCCAGCCGCAACTGGGCACCCGTACCCCGGTGCTGCACCACGACGGCCGCGACCTGGCAGCGGCGCTGCAGACCATTCGTGAAATCGGCGATGCCGCAGCGCTGGATGCAGCCATCAGCGACGCCTTTCCCGGCGCACGTTTGCGCATCGATATGCAGGCCGGCGGGCGCTTTGCCGTCGAACTGCAACAGGAGGGCCTACTGCGGCCATTGTCGGCCAGCGAGCTGTCAGATGGCACCCTGCGCTACCTGCTGCTGGTCGCCGCCCTGCTCACCCCACGGCCTCCATCGCTGATGTTGCTGAATGAACCGGAGACCAGCCTGCACCCCGACCTGCTGCCAGCCCTCGGCCGGCTGATTATCGCTGCGTCGCAACACACCCAGGTCTGGGTGGTATCCCATGCCAGCCGGCTGATCGCCACCCTGGAGCAACACCCCGAGTGCAACGCCATCGTCCTGGAAAAACAGCTGGGGCAAACCGTGATCCAGGGCCAGGGCATGCTCGATGAGCCGGCGTGGAAGTGGCCGAGTTAACCCTTGGCGGCCAGGGCAACCGTTGCCGGTAGCGCCTTAGGCTTACGAAACACCAGCACATTACCAAGCATCACCAGCAGCAGGCCGAACAGCGCCGGTGCGGTCCATTGGTAGCCCTCGGCAAACACCGAGATATTCAGCGCTACCACCGGGAACAACACGGTGCAGTAGGCCGCGCGCTCCGGGCCCATACGCCCGACCAGGGTCAGGTAAGCGGTAAAGCCGATCACCGAGCCGGGAATCGCCAGGTACAGCAAGGTGCCGATGTAACGGGTGTTCCACTCGAAGCCGAACGGCGTGCCGCTGACCAGACAAATCGCCACCAGCATCAGCGCGCCATACAACATGCCCCAGGCATTGGTGGTCAGCGGTTTAAGACCGGCCTTCTGCTGCAGGCTGGAGAGCATATTGCCCGCGGAGAAACACAGGGTGCCGATCAGCGCCAGGCCGATACCCAGCAGGGTTTCACGACTGGCCTCCTGCCCGGCCAGCTCCGGCCAGAACAGCAGGGCCAGGCCGCCCAACCCCAGCGCGCCGCCGGCCAGTACATTGGCGGCGATCTTCTGCTTGAAGAACAGCCGCGCGTTGATCGCATTCCACAGCGTTGCTGTGGAAAAAATCACCGCCACCAGACCGCTGGGTATCCATTGGCTAGCGGTGTAGAAGCACATAAAGTTGATACAGAACAGACACAGCCCCTGCGCCAGGCAGATCAGCTGGCTGCGCTTATCGAGTTTCTGCAGGCGGCCGCTGAGCAGCAGAACGGCAAACAGCACGGCAGCAGCCAAGGCAAAGCGATAGGCGATGGAGGCAGCAATTGCCACCTCGCCCAGTTGCAACTTGAGGGCGATCCAGGTGGTGCCCCAGATCAGTACGGTCAACAGATAGAGCGACAGGTTCATCAACAGACTCCCAGTAGATGGTTGAGAGTCTGCGCCTGATCAGGCCTGGCGTTCTTGCATAAACTTGCGCTTTTATGGCCTGCCATCCCTGGCGGCCACCCTACGGGCCGTCGCTACGCGACGTTAAAAATTTGCTCCCGGCAATTTTTTAATCCGCCGCCCGATGCCTGGGCAGTCCAATGGAGATCAGCGCCGCCAGCAGAACAAAGGCCGAGGACACCCACAGGCAGGCCTCCAGACCATAGGCCTGATAGACCCAGCCCGATAGCAGCGTGCCGATCAACCGGCCGAGGGCGTTGGACATGTAATAGAAGCCCACATCCAGCGACACGCCGTCTTCCTTGGCGTAGCTGACAATCAGGTAGCTGTGCAGCGAGGAGTTCACCGCAAACAGCGCGCCGAAGACCATCAGCCCGCCGAGCAAGACCCACTGCGCCGGCAAATCGCTGCTCAGACCCAGGGCGATTGCAGCGGGCAAACCAGCCAGCACAGCAGCCCAGGCGAACGCCGCGCGACCATCCGGTAACTGGCCGCTGGCCTTGCCGGTGATGGCCGGGGCGAACGATTGCACCATGCCGTAGCCAATCACCCACGCAGCGAGAAAGCCGCCAACCATCCAGAAATCCCAGCCAAACACACTGGACAGGTACACCGGCAGCGCCACGACAAACCACACATCGCGGGCGCCGAATAAGAACAAGCGTGCGGCTGACAGTATGTTGATCGCCCGGCTCTTAGACATAATGTCGCGAAACTTCGGTTTGGCTTTCGCCTTGCCCAGATCCTTTTTCAGCAGCAACAGGCTGGCCAACCAGATCAGCGCCAGCACCGCCGCCATGGCCAGCACTGCGCCAGTGAACCCGAGCAGCGCCAGCAGCGCACCGCCCATAAAGAAACCCACGCCCTTCAGCGCATTCTTCGAGCCGGTAAGGATCGCCACCCACTTGTACAGCGTGCCCTGCTGACTGTCCGGCACCAGCAGCTTGATCGAGCTTTTCGCGCTCATCTTGTTCAGGTCTTTGGCGATACCGGACAGTGCCTGCGCACCCATCACCCAGGGAATCGTCAGCCAGGCCGCGGGCACGGTGAGCATCAGCAACGCCGCCACCTGCAGGCCCAGGCCGATATTCATGGTGCGATTCAGCCCCAGTCGCGCGCCCAGATAGCCGCCGACCAGATTGGTCACCACACCGAAAATCTCATAGAACAGAAACAGCGCGGCGATCTGCAGTGGCGTGTAACCGAGGCTATGAAAATGCAGCACCACCAACATGCGCAACGCACCGTCGGTGAGGGTGAAAGCCCAGTAGTTGCCGGTCACCAGCAGGTATTGGCGCACTTCGGGAGCGAGGCGGGATAAGGCGTACATGTGCTGATTTCCTGATCAATCGCGGTGTCTTTAGCCCTTCTCCCCAAACCTCTCCCCAAAGGGGCGAGGGAGCGGACTTCATGCGGCTTAAAGAAAGCCACGAAATGAAGCGGGAGGCGTAACACTCCCCTCTCACGCTTGCGGGGCGGTGCGGGGAAAGCGAAGCACTGCTTCGCCCGCTAACGCGCCCTGAGTTCTGCGAAGGGCTGGGGCGCAGAGCGGGGGTTGGGGGAGAGGGCCGCAGTTATTGCGCACCCACCATCCGCGCCAGCTCCACCGCGCGGTTGGCGTAGCCCCATTCGTTGTCGTACCAGGCGTAGAGCTTCACCTGGGTGCCGTTGACCACCATGGTCGACAGCGCATCGATAATCGACGAGCGCGGGTCGGTGCGGTAGTCGATGGACACCAGCGGACGTTCCTCATAACCGAGGATGCCCTTGAGCGGACCGTCAGCGGCAGCTTTAAGCAGTGCGTTGACCTCCTCCACCGAAGTAGCGCGTTCCACCTCGAATACGCAGTCAGTCAACGAGGCATTGGCCAGCGGTACACGCACCGCGTGGCCATTCAGCTTGCCGCGTAGCTCGGGGAAGATCTCGGCAATCGCCGTGGCCGAACCGGTGGTGGTTGGGATCAAGCTCATGCCTGAGGCACGGGCGCGGCGCAGATCCTTGTGCGGCGTATCGAGGATGCTCTGGGTATTGGTCAGGTCGTGAATGGTGGTGATCGAACCGTGGCGAATACCGAGGTTTTCGTGGATCACCTTAACCACCGGGGCCAGGCAGTTGGTGGTGCAGGACGCAGCCGTGACGATGCGGTGCTGCGCCGGGTCGAACAGCTGCTGGTTAACGCCCATCACGATATTCAGCGCGCCCTGCTCTTTTACTGGCGCACAGACCACCACGCGCTTCACGCCTTGGTCGAGGTATGCCTGCAGCACCGCGACGGTTTTCATCTTGCCGCTGGCCTCGATCACCAGATCGCAGCCGCTCCAGTCGGTGTCGGCAATGGCCTTGTTGGCCGTGACCTGAATGCGTTTGCCGTCGATCAGGATGCACTCGCCCTCACTGCTCGCCTCGCTATTCCAGCGGCCATGCACAGAGTCGAAATTGATCAGATGGGCGTGGGTTGCGGCGTCACCTGCAGGGTCGTTGATCTGCACAAACTCAAATTCCGGCCAGCCCCAGGCAGCGCGCAGCGCCAGACGACCGATACGACCAAAACCGTTGATACCTACCTTGATAGCCATGGACAGACTCTCTCGTTGAACGGGTTAAATATTGCGCGGCGCAAACATGATGATCGCCATGCCGAGCATCGCCACAGCGGCGCCCAGCAGGTCCCAATGGGTCGGGCGAATACCGTCCACGAGCCATAGCCAGATAATCGCCATCGCCACATACACCCCGCCATAAGCGGCATACACCCGCCCGGCGGCAGTTGGATGCAGAGTCAGCAGCCAGGCGAACAGCGCCAGCGCAGCCGCGGCCGGCACCAGCAGCCAAATGCTCTTGCCCTGCTTGAGCCACAGGTACGGCAGGTAACAGCCGATAATTTCGGCCAGGGCCGTAAGGGCGAAAAGCCCAATGGTGTTTAGCATGCTGACCTCAATAGCCGACCTGCAGTCGGTCTGGACGCGTGTGGAGGGTTGGCGGCTCAACCTTATATGGATGCCTGATTGACCCGTTTACTCAACTCGTCGGCCGACTCCTTGCGCTCGGAGTAGCGGTCCACCAGGTAGTCCGTTTGGCCGCGCAGCAACAAGGTGAACTTGACCAGCTCTTCCATCACATCCACCACCCGGTCGTAATAAGCCGAAGGTTTCATCCGCCCGACGTCATCAAATTCGAGGAAGGCCTTGGACACCGAGGACTGGTTGGGGATGGTGAACATGCGCATCCAACGCCCCAGCACGCGCATCTGGTTCAGCGCATTAAAGGATTGCGAGCCGCCGCTGACCTGCATCAGCGCCAGGGTCTTGCCCTGGGTCGGGCGCACCGCGCCCAAGCTCAGGGGAATCCAGTCGATCTGCGATTTGAACACCCCGGTCATCGCGCCATGGCGCTCCGGCGAGCACCAGACCATGCCCTCGCTCCACAGCACCAGCTCACGTAGCTCCTGCACCTTGGGGTGATCCTCGGGGGCGTCGTCCGGCAGCGGCAGACCGCTGGGGTTGAAGATACGCGCTTCGGCACCGAACTGCTGCAGTAGGCGCGCGGCCTCTTCGGTCAGCAGGCGGCTGTAGGAGCGCGCTCGGTTTGAGCCGTACAGCAGCAGAATGCGTGGCTTGTGCAGCGGGGCCGGCTTGGACAGTTGCTCCTGGCTGGGTGGATCGAGCAGTTCAGGGTCGATATTTGGCAGCTCGGGTGTCATGGTCTTGCTCCAGAAAACAGTGGCTCAGCCGCACAGTGAGGCGCGATCAGGGCGGTCACGCATACTGTGCAAACGCAAGCGATCCTCGGCCAGTTGTGGGTCTTCAGCCTGAAGCACCTGCGCCAGGATCTGACCAACCCAGCCCGGCAGTTGCGGATGCAGGCGGTAGTAGACCCACTGCCCGGCGCGGCGATCCTGCAACAGGCCGCTGCTGCGCAACTGGGCCAGATGACGGGAGATTTTCGGCTGGCTTTCCTGCAGAGCGGCGGTCAGCTCGCAGACGCACAGCTCGCCTTCCTGGGCAATTAGCTGGGTCATGCGCGCGCGGGTGTCGTCGGCCAGACATTTGAACAGGGTCACCGGGGCGAGCATCTGCGTGGGCTGGCTGACTTTGCTTTTGACCAGCACGAACATCTTGATGCGCTCGTGGATCTGCTGCAGACAACGCGTGTAGGCATTCTGCTGCTGGCTGCTGGCCGGGTCCTCGAAGTCCCAGGCGATGTATTCGCCAGCCCCGGGCAAGGTGCTGCACTCGAAGGCGGACTTGTCGCACAGGGTGATCACGTAATCGAACTGCTGGCCATCGAAGCTCTCCAGCGCCTTGCTGTGCAGGCCTTCCGTGCTGACGCCCAACTGCTCCAGGGCCTGACGTGCACGCGGATCAACCTCACCAGGCAGAGTGCCGGCGCTAAAAACCTCATAGCCTTCGGGATCGGTATGGCGTAGCAGCGCTTCGGCCATCTGCGAGCGGGCAGCATTGGCCATACAGAGAAACAGCACGCGAATCTTTTGGCTCATGGCGATGGGTGTCATGCAAATACGGTTTGGCAAATATATTGATATCCATATATCTTGTAAACCGTATATTCAGCCTAACCCAAGCCGACCCAGATCAATAACGAGCGCAGCGGGACTGGCTAGACTCGCCACTCACCCAAGGAATCCAGTATGGCCAATGCCCTAGAATCCTCCGCTCCTCAAACCCGCTCGCCGCTCGGTCTGTTCGAGCGCTATCTAACGCTCTGGGTATTTCTCTGCATTATCGGCGGTACCCTGCTCGGCCTGTTCGCCCCCGAAGCAGCGCAAGCGGTGGGCGCTCTGGAAGTTGCTCAGGTGAATATCCCGGTGGGATTGCTGATCTGGGTGATGATCATCCCCATGCTGATGAAGATCGACTTTAGCGCCATCGGCGAGGTCTACCAGCAGCGCGCCGGCCTGGGCGTGACGCTGAGCATCAACTGGCTGATCAAGCCCTTCACCATGGCCTTTCTGGCCTGGCTGTTTCTGCGCCATGTGTTCGCTGGCTGGCTGCCGGCCGAACAGATCGACAGCTACGTGGCCGGGCTGATTCTGCTCGGCGCCGCGCCTTGCACGGCTATGGTGTTTGTCTGGAGCAACCTGTGTAAGGGCAACGCCAACTTCACCCTGACCCAGGTGGCGATAAACGATTTGGTGATGGTGTTCGCCTTCGCCCCCATCGTCGCCCTGCTGCTGGGCGTGTCGTCGATCCCGGTGCCGTGGGACACCCTGCTGCTGTCGGTGGTGATGTATATCGTTATTCCCCTGGCCATCGCCCAGTTTATCCGCTCGCGCCTGCTGCGCCGGGGTGATGCGGCCCTGCAAGCGGTGCTCGCGCGCATCGGCCCGTTCTCCATCCTCGCCCTGCTGGCAACCTTGGTGCTGCTGTTCTCCTTCCAGGGCCAGACCATCGTTGCCCAGCCGTTGATCATCGCCATGCTGGCCGTGCCGATTCTGCTGCAAACCCTGTTTATCGCTGCGCTGGGTTACTGGATGTGCCAGCAACTCAAGGTGCGCCACGATATCGCTGGACCGGCGGCGATGATCGGTGCGTCGAACTTCTTCGAGTTGGCCGTAGCCGTGGCCATCGCGCTGTACGGCTTCAACTCCGGTGCGGCGCTGGCCACGGTGGTCGGTGTGCTGATCGAGGTGCCGGTCATGCTCTGGCTGGTGCGCATGGTCAATAACAGCAAGGGTTGGTATGAGCGCGCCCCGGCGCAAGGATAAGGAAGCCCTATGGAACTGTTCAGATGGCTCAATGACCAACTGCTGCGCATGGATTGGCTGGCCTGGCTGGTGCGTGCGCTGCTGGAGGATGGCTTCGGTCTGGACATGAGCAGTCGTGTAGGGGCCAGCCTGCACTTCTTTATCTACGACGTGATCAAGATTTTCATCCTGCTGGCGGTGCTGATCTTCAGCATTTCCTGGGTGCAGAGCTATTTCCCGCCCGAACGCACGCGGCGCATTCTCGGCGGCATGAGCGGTTTCAAGGCCAAACTGACCGGCGCACTGCTGGGCACCATTACGCCGTTTTGCTCTTGCTCGTCGATTCCGCTGTTTATCGGGTTTACCAGCTCGGGGCTGCCGCTGGGGGTGACCTTTGCCTTTCTGATCTCCTCACCGCTGGTGGACCTGGCCTCGGTGATTCTGCTGGCGAGCATCTTCAACTGGTCGATTGCCATCGCCTACGTACTGATCGGCCTGGTGCTGGCGGTGCTCGGCGGCACGCTGATCGGCCGGGCGAAGATGGAGCGTTACGTCGAAGCCTTTGTTATGCACAACCCGGTGCTCGACATTCCCCAGGCAGAACTGACGCGGCGTGATAGGGCGCAATTCGCCTGGGGCCAGGTCAGCGATATTTTCCGCCGGGTCTGGCTGTATGTGCTGATTGGCGTGGGCATCGGTGCGGCCATCCACAACTGGATTCCAGCAGACTGGATCGAAGCGCTGCTGGGGCAGAACAACTGGTGGTCGGTGCCGCTGGCCACCCTGCTCGGCGTGCCGATGTATGCCGATATCTTCGGCACCCTGCCGATTGCCGAAGCGCTGGTCGCCAAGGGCATAGGCCTGGGTACGGCGCTGGCCTTTATGATGGCCGTTACCGCGCTGTCGCTGCCCTCGCTGATCATGCTCAAGAAAGTGGTCAAGGCCCCACTGCTGGCCTTGTTCTTCGGCATCGTGACGGTCGGCATTGTGCTGATTGGCTATCTGTTTAACGCGTTCACCTACCTGTTTATCTGACTAATGGAGCACGCCATGATCATCAAAATTCTCGGTTCCGGTTGCAAGAAGTGCATCACCCTGACAGAGAACACCCAGGCCGCCCTGGCCAATCTGGGCCGCGAGGCGCAGGTCATCAAGGTCACCGACTTCGCCGAAATCGCCGCCCATGGCGTGATGTCGACGCCTGCCCTGGCGATTGACGACAAGGTGGTCTCGGTCGGCAAGGTGCTGACAGTCGGCGAAGTGGAAAAACTGCTCAGCGCCTGAGCCGTATATTGCGGCCACCCGCTTGCACAATCTTGCGCATTTCTCCAGTCAGGGGCTGGCAGCCGATGCGGCCCGGCGTAGCATGGAGCGACGGGGGATTTATGTCGCAACTTGAGCACCTACAGGTTTTCCAGAGCATGCACAGCTCGCCCAACACCCGCCTGCACCGCAGCGCAGAGTTGGGCGACGGGCTGGCAGCTGCCGTGTGGAGCAACCGTCATGATGCCCGCGATTACGAAGCACCCAGCCATCACACGCTGTCCTGCTACCTGGCCGGCGGTACCGGCACCTTTCGCCGCGAAAGCCCGCACAGCAAAGGCGCGCCGGACAAACTGTGCATTCTGCCGGCCGGCCATCAATCGGAATGGGTGATCAACGGTGAAATCCATCTGGCCCATCTGTATATCAGCCAGGAGCAATTTGCCCTGGCGGCCGTCAGCCTGTTGGACCGCGAACCACGGGAACTGGAACTGCGCGAAGGCACCTTTCTCGACGACCCGCAGCAAGCCCAGCGCTTTCGTCAGCTCAGCCAGCTGGATTGGCAGGAACCGGCCGAACGTCTGCTCAGCAGCAGCCTGGCCCACGGCCTGATCAACCACGCGTTGCTGTCCCAGGTCGGCCGCCGCGAAGGCTTGCGCCTGACCGGCGGCCTGGCACCCAGCCAGCGCCGCCGAGTGCGCGAGTTTATCCAGGCCAATCTCAGTGAAGCGCTCAGCCTGGGTCAGCTGGCCAGTTTGTGTGCGCTCTCCGAATACCACTTCGCCAGAATGTTCCAACTCAGCTTCGGCCTGCCGCCGCATCGCTATGTGCTGGCGCAACGCCTGCGCCATGGCCAGCAACTGCTGCAACACAGCACGCTGCCACTGGCTGAAGTGGCCCTGGCCTGCGGCTTTGCCAGCGCCAGCCACTTCAACAACCGTTTCCGCCAGGCCTTCAGCGCCACGCCGGGGCAATACCGCGCGGCCCTGCAAGGCCCCTGAGCCCACGCCAAGCAGCATCAGCCCGCCGCATACCCGCCTATCAGGCAACGCCGCTTGCGCGCCATGAGCCTGAAAACAGCCTGCTAATCCCACGCTGGCTGTGCAAGAATCATCGGCTGCCTTCGAGAAAGCTGCCCATGCCACGATTCATCCACTCGCCTGCCCGGTGCCACTGATGGCCCTCGATATCCTGCATCTACGCCAGGAAGACTGGCGTGCAGAATTCGGCGACGGCGACTTGCTGCGCGGTCAGGCCTATGCCGCCCAAGGCCGCAGCCGTTTGCTCAGCCTCAAAGACAGCACCCTGTTGGCCAGCTGCCGTGGCTCCGGTGCGCAAACCTATCAACAGCGCATCACCCTGCACCATTACGGCCAGGGCTGGGGTGTGACCGGCCATTGCAGCTGCCCGGTGGGCTTCAACTGCAAACACGTGGCCAGCGCCCTACTCACCCTGCAAACCCAGCAGGAACAAGGCGTCGACCTCTCGCCACTGATCGTCAGCAGCCCGCAGGCCCGCGAAGAGTGCCTGGAAAACCTGCAACCCAGCCCGGTACTGAGCCTCGGCAGCCTAGTGCGCGTGCACTTCGATGCGCGCAAGGGCCGCATGCAGGAACAAACCCAGCACCGCGCCGCATTGGCCTTCGACTACCAGGGCCACCTGGCATCTGGCAAACAGGGCAAGGACCTGCTGATCAAGCAGAGCGCCCAGCACAGCCTGCGCATCGTGCGTGACATCAGCGCTGAAACCCAGCTGCGCAAACGCCTGGAACAAACCGGCCTGCAAGTGGCACTGCGGCAGAGCGAAGCGCTGCCGGAAAGCGCCGGCGAAGCTTACGAGCAACCCAGTGAGACTGCCTGGTTGCAGTTTATTCGTGAGCATCTGCCAGCGCTGCGCGCAGAGGGCTGGCAAATCCGCATGCAGCCGGACTTCCAGTTCAACCTGGCCCAGGTCGATGACTGGTACGCCGAAGTCGAAGAAGACCCCGAGCAAACCTGGTTCGATCTGGAACTGGGTATCGAGGTCGAAGGCCAACGCATAAGCCTGCTGCCGATACTGCTGCAGGCCATCCGCCAAAAACCCTGGTTGCTCAACGGCGAAGCGCTGAACAAACGCGATGACGACGAAGTGGTGCTGGTCAGCCTGCCGCATAACCACAAACGCGCCGCCCTGCCGCTGGCACGGCTCAAACCGCTGCTCGCGACCCTGGGCGAGCTGTTCGTACGCGAGCCTAGCGAGTCCAACCAGCGCCTGCGCCTGTCGCGTCTGGATGCCGCGCACCTCAATCACCTGCAGGAAGGCCCAGCCATCAGCTGGCAAGGTGGCGACCAGTTGCGTGAGTTCGCCCAACGCCTGCAACAACTGGACAGCAATACCCTGCAAGCGCCCGCCGGCTTGCTCGCGGAACTTCGACCCTATCAACTGCAAGGCCTAGCCTGGATGCAGGGCCTGGCCGAGCTGGATGTCGGCGGTTTGCTGGCCGATGACATGGGCCTGGGTAAAACCCTGCAGACCCTTGGCCATATCCTCTGCGAGTTCAACGCCGGGCGTTTGCAGCAGCCGGCGCTGATCGTCATGCCCACCAGCCTGATTCCCAACTGGCAGGATGAAGCCGCGCGCTTCACCCCGCAGCTCAAGGTACTGGCGCTGCACGGGCCGAAGCGCCGCGCGCTGTTCAAGCAGATCGACGAGCACCAGATCATCCTGACCACCTACGCCCTGCTGCCGCGCGACCTCAAGGCATTGAGCGCCTACCGCTATCGCCTGCTGATTCTCGATGAAGCGCAGAACATCAAGAACCCACGCAGCAAGGCCGCCGTCGCTGCCGGGCAACTGCAGGCCGGGCAACGTCTGTGCCTGACCGGCACGCCGCTGGAAAATCACCTGGGCGAGCTGTGGTCGCTGTTTAACTTTCTGATGCCCGGCTGGCTGGGTGACAGCAAAAGCTTTACCCGCGACTACCGCACGCCGATTGAGAAGAACGCCAACCAGCAGCGTTTGGCGCACCTCACCGGGCGGATCAAACCGTTCATCCTGCGTCGCACCAAGGAACAGGTGGCCAGCGAACTGCCGCCGAAAACCGAAATCACCCACTGGGTCGAACTCAGCGCGGCCCAGCGTGACCGTTACGAAACTCTGCGCCTGGCCATGGACCAGAAGGTCCGCGCGGAAATCGCCCGCCAGGGTTTGGCGCGCAGTCAGATCGTAATTCTTGAAGCACTGCTGCGGCTGCGCCAGGCTTGCTGCGACCTGCGCTTGCTCAGCGAGGAAGCCGACAGCAGCCTGACCAGCGCGGATTCCGGCAAGCTCAGCGGCCTGCTGGAGATGCTCGAAGAGTTGTTCGCCGAAGGTCGGCGGGTGCTGCTGTTCTCGCAGTTCACCTCAATGCTGGCGCTGATCGAAGCTGAGTTGAAGGTGCGCAACATTCCCTACGCCAAGCTCACCGGCAGCACCCAGGATCGCCGCACCCCGGTGCAGCAGTTCCAGGCTGGCGAACTGCCGATCTTCCTGATCAGCCTGAAAGCCGGCGGCTCGGGCCTGAACCTGACCGCCGCCGACACGGTGATCCACTTCGACCCATGGTGGAACCCCGCCGCCGAAGCACAAGCCAGCGACCGCGCCTACCGCATCGGCCAGGACAAGCCGGTGTTCGTCTACAAGCTGATCGCCCGTGGCAGCGTCGAAGAGAAAATCCAGCAGCTGCAGCAGGCCAAAGCCAATCTGGCCCGCGGCGTACTGGAAGGTGGCAGCCAGAGCCAGCTGCAGCTCAGTGAAGACGACGTGCAGGCACTGTTTGCACCGTTAAACGACTGATCAGCCCGAAGCCTCAGTCATCGCTCTGCGCATAATCACGCTCTGCCGCTTCATCCGCAGGATTGGCCTTTTTTCGCGCCCCGCCAGCCTGCACTGCGGGGAAGCGCGAGGAGGCGAAACGCACCACAAAAATCGCTATCGCCAGCAACAGAATTGCCCCGGAGACCATCACCACGCCCATGTCGGGTTTGTGGTTGTGCGAAATGTCGGAAATCATCAGGCGGGTCAGCGCGGTAATCGCCACATAAATCATGAAGCGAATTGGCATGTGGTTGGTCTTGAAATAGATCCCCACCATCGCCGCCAATTCCAAATAGATGAACAGCAGCAGAATGTCATCGACCGTGATATGGCCCTTCTCCAGCATGCCGAGAAAGGCCATCACCGCCGCCCAGGCGGTGATGGCGCCGATGGCGAACAGCGCCAGGTAGTGGAACGCCTCCATCAACAGATTGCCCAGCGACTCCGCCAAGCCATGCATGCGCTCGCGGGCGCGTTCAGCCAGATTGTCCTTCACGATCCTTGCTCTCCTAAAATCGACGGCCCGCTCCAACGCGGAATGTACCTGCACCATGCAGAAACAAGACCAGCTCTCAGGAGATGGCGCTCAGGTACGCCAAGACACGTCCCAGGACGCATCAGAGCGCCGCGGTTGGAATGGCGCTGCTGGACTCAGGCCAGGCGAAACAATGCTTACCCGCTTCCTTGGCCCGATACATGGCAGTATCCGCCGCCGCCACCAGGCGACGCCGGTCTTCACCATGCTGAGGAAACTGCGCCATACCGATGCTCACGCCCACTCGCACATGCGGCAACTCTTCCAGCAGCGGCGTATCCAGTGCAGTAATCATACGGGCGGCCAGGCACTCGATAGCTGCAACATCCCCCTCGGCCACCACGGCAAATTCATCGCCACCCAACCGTGCCAACACCTCGCCCTCGCGCAGTAACGTCCGCCAGCGCTGAGCAATGGCCTTGAGCACAAGGTCGCCAGTGGCGTGACCATGTTCATCGTTGACCGGTTTGAAGCCATCAAGGTCCAGGTAGATCAGCGCCAGCGGCCGCTCGGCGCGCCGCGCCAAGGCCAGGGCCTGATCGAGGCTATCGTTAAAGGCGCGACGATTTGGCAGCTGAGTCAGGGCGTCATGCTGCGATTCAAAGGCTAGACGTTTTAGCAGCTCCTCACGCTCGCGCAGGTCACGGCGCAGGTCGAGGTAGGTCAGGCCGAGCAGTCCAAGCATCAGCAACGCCACCGCACTGCCGCCCCAGATGGCGACTTGCGAGCGAACATCGGTGCTTTCATGCAGCGCTTCAAGCTCATCACTGACGTTGCCCTCCAGGCTGCTAATCCGCTCACGCAGCTCATCCATGTAGCGCCGGCCCTGATTGTCCATCACACGCTGGCGGGCAGCTTCAGCGCCAGCCAAGCGACGCAGTTCGATTGTTTCGCTCAGCTCGGTCATTTTTAACTCGGCGAGCTGCTCAATCCGCGCGATGTCGTCGGCGTACATCTCCATCAACGGTATCGCGCGTAACGCCTGAAACTGGTTGTGCAAGTGCTGCACCGCCACGTTATAGGGTTGTAAAAATGAATCTTCGCCCGTCAGCAGAAAGCCGCGCTGCCCAGTCTCTGCATCCTTGAGCAAGGACAGGGTTTCACTGAGCTGATAAAGCGAGGTGTGCAGCACCTCGACACGCTGCCCATCGATCAAGTGGGCACGACTGCCCCAGATGGCACCGACAATGACGAATAGACTGAGATAGGCAACGGCCAACAGGGCCAGCAGTTTGCGCTCGACTCGACCCGCAGACAGCAACATGGTGCACCTCACAGAGAGCCGATGGCGTGCCAAATACTGTTGTTGGCCACTGCGACCAGCAATAGTTTACAGCGACAATGTACAAGTATTTCGCCAAAACCGTATAAGTTACGTATAGGTTTCTAACCACACGAGGACATCAGAATGCCAAGCTTATTCACCCGCACTCGGTTGTTTAGCGCACTGCTTGCAGCCCAGACCCTGATCCTGGGCTACACCCTGCCCCTGAGTGCCAATGCGGCGCCGGTGGCCAAACAGCAGAATCAGGTCGCCGGCTTCTACCGCATGGCCCTGGGCGAATTCGAAGTGACGGCGTTGTACGACGGCTACGTTGACCTCGATAGCAAAATCCTCACCGGCGCCAGCGCCGAGGATATCCAGAGCCTGCTGGCGCGCATGTTCGTTGACTCCAGCAAGGGCGTGCAAACCGCCGTCAACGCTTACCTGATCAATACAGGCAGCCACTTGGTGCTGGTCGACACGGGGGCGGCGCAATGCTTCGGGCCAACCCTGGGCGTGGTGCAGAACAACCTTAAAGCTTCCGGCTATAGCCCGGAACAGGTGGACACTGTGCTGCTCACCCACCTGCACCCCGACCATGCCTGCGGCCTGCTGAACAGCGCCGGCCAGGCCGCCTACCCGAATGCCAGCGTCTACGTGCCCCAGGCCGAAGCGGATTTCTGGCTTAGCGATGAGGCGGCTGCCAAGGCCCCTGAGCCCATGCGCGGCATGTTCCAGATGGCCAAGCAGTCCGTGGCACCCTACGACGCTCAGCAGCGTCTCAAGCTGTACGCCCCGGACAGCGCACTGATCCCAGGCGTCAGCCTGGTGCCGAGCAACGGCCACACCCCCGGTCATAGCTCCTACCTGTTCACCTCACAGAACCAGAGCCTGCTGGTCTGGGGCGATATTGTGCACAGCCACGCGGTGCAGTTCGCCAAGCCGGAAGTAGTGATCGAGTTCGACATCGACAGCACACAGGCCAAGGCTACGCGCCAGCAGATATTCGCCAACGCCAGCCGCGACAAACTCTGGGTGGCTGGCGCGCACATGCCCTTCCCAGGGCTGGGCCATGTGCGCAAAGAAGGTGCAGGCTACGCCTGGGTACCGGCCGAGTTCGGCCCGCTGCGCAGCGACCGCTGAACGGCTGTGACGCACAGAATCGGCTATGGTGTTAGCCGGCATGGCAATTGCTGCTGGTCAAATGCTGGCGAGTTCTTTATGCTCGCAACCACTGTACAGATAAACAGTTAACTGCAACCTATCAGCGTGAAGGCGTAGAGGTGATGAATGGCCGTCGAAGTGGTGTACCGCAGCAGCCGGGATTTGGAGCGTTTATTCATGGATAAAGCCGAAGCCGACCGTCATGACAAAATGCTCGAACTGGCCGAGCTGCTCACCGAAGTGCTGCAAAAAGCCGTGCCATCGCTGAATGAAACCCAGGGTGAAGAGCTGGGTATCTTCATGGCGAAGAACCGCGACATCTTCGCCAAGGCATTCAAGAACCAGCCTGACGCCTTGAGTGAACTGAGCGAACCGGCTGCCGAGTAACGCCGGCGGCAGTCAACAAAACCCCAGTCCATGACTGGGGTTTTGCGTTTTTATCAGCGCCACATTCAGCCATACAACAAGCGCTCGGCAATCGCATCGGCGACCCTTGCCGGTGAGCGCTTATCGGCCTGGGCATGGCCGAATATCTCGGTCAGCCGCCGGCTGATCTGCGTCAAGTGCGCGGTGATTGCCGGCAGAGGCTCCCCCTGATGCTTCAGCGCCACATAGATCAAGCCGCCCGCATTGATCACATAATCCGGCGCATACAAAATCCCCCGCGCCTGCAGGCTGTCGGAAATATCAGCACTGGCCAATTGGTTATTCGCCGCGCCCGCCACTGCCGAGCAACGCAGTTGCCCGACGCTTGTGCTGTTCAGCACACCCCCTAACCCGCATGGCGCCAGGATATCGCACGGCGTGGCGAGTAAGGCTTCGCTGGCCACCGGCCGTGCGCCCAGCTGCTCAACTGCAAGCTGAACGCGGCCGTGATCCAAGTCGCTGACCAACAACTCGGCCCCCGCAGCATGCAGCTGCTCGGCCAGCGCAAAACCAACATTGCCCAGCCCCTGAATCGCTACCCGCAAACCTTCCAGGTTGTCACTGCCCAGGCGCGCCAGGGCGGTTGCGCGGATACCGGCAAACACCCCCAGCGCCGTATGCGGTGAAGGGTCTCCTTCGGCCGTGGTGCTGGTGACATGCGGGGTGTGCTGAGCGATGCAGTCCATGTCAACGCTGGAAGTACCGCTGTCCATCGCGGTGATGTAGTGGCCGTTAAGGGTGTCGATAAAACGCCCGAAGGCTTCAAACAACGCGCCACGATTGTCGACATGCGCAGGACGGATGATCACCGCTTTGCCACCGCCCTGCGCCAAGCCGGCCAGCGCGGCCTTGTAACTCATGCCCTTGGCCAGCCGCAGGGCATCGTCCACGGCACTCTGTTCATCGGTATAGGGCAGGTATCGACAACCGCCCAGCGCAGGGCCAAGGCGGCTGTTGTGAATGGCAATGATGGCCTTAAGGCCTGTGGCCGGGTCATCGGCAAAATGCAGCGACTCCAGCCGAGCGCTTTCCATCAGGGTAAACATGCTGTCGCTCCCCTACTGCGTTGCTCATCAGTATAGGCAGCACTACTGATCACACCCCGCCGGTGATCAGTTCACCAGCAGGGCGACAATCTGTTCGCTGTAGCGATTCACGACAAAGGGCAGCGAGCGCTCGCGGTATTCCAGCAGCGGCTGTTCAATGTAATTCCAGATCACCTGCACCTGGCCCCATTTTTTACGTTGCTCGGCACTGCCGGCCAGGGTTGGCTGCAGCTGCTCAAGCTGCTGGCGAAAGGCCTTGGCCAGCACGTCCACAGGCTCAAAGCGTTCCTGCGCGCTGTCGTACACCGCCGATCCGGAGTCAAAACTGGCGGCCTCACGCACATACTCAGCAGCAATTTGCTGCATCAGGATGGCCTGACGCAGGTCCAACGTCGGTGATGCGGCCGGCGCTAACGCCTGCTGCTGCCGATTGAGTTGCAGCAGGTCATGGGCGCTCTGCGACAGCGTATCGAGGGCATAAAAATCAATCGCTTCGTAGTTCAACCGGGCATTGTTCAGCAACACCGCCTGAAAATGCTGCGCCTGTTGCTGCAACGGGGCTGGCAACGCCTCAGGGTGCGCAGTTAACAAACCGGCGAAATGCTGAACTTCTGTCTCCAGGCGTGCCTGCACGTCAGGTGACCCCTGCTCCAAACGCAATAAGTGAAACAGCGTTAGCAGCCGGTACGTTGACAACTCTTGAGCCAGGAGCGGCGCTTGCGAAGCCTGTGCCGCGCTCAGCACAGGGCTCATCAGTATCAGCACGATCAGGGTGTAACGGCGAAGGGTTGCAGGCATGCTTGGCGTCCTTGTTCAACAACACAGCAGCCACACTGGCACAGCCCTGAAACAACAATGTACTGGACGAAGGTTAGGCGCTTGACTACAAAGCCAGAGACCCTGGGAGAATGTGATGAGCCCACGCGCTGCCTGCCTTGCCTGCCTGGAACAAACACCACCTGCGCTGTTTGAGGCAGCGCTGTGGATTGCCGTGGAACACCAGCCCACGCTGCAACCGACCGACGTGCTGCAACGGCTCAACGGTTTGCAGCAGCAGCTCAGTCAGGGGTTGCCTAACCTGCCGCTGCAGGAACTGGCGCAACCGCTGCTGCGTCGGCTGAGTGAGCTGGACTTCCATGAGGACGACGAACGCCCGCTACGGCCAAGGGCCGCGTTGCTGGATCAGCTGTTGTTGCGCCGCCGCGGCCAGCCGCTCACTCTGGCCCTACTGGCACTGGAGCTGGCCAGGCGCCTGGGAATTCCATTACAGGGGGTCAATTTTCCCGGGCATTTCCTGCTACGCGTACCCGGCGCCGACCATCTACTCGACCCTTGCAGCGGCCGGCGGCTGTATACCCGCGAGTGCCGCGAGCTGCTGCAACGCCATCTGGGGCCGACTGCCGAATTAAACGCCAGCCAACTGCAGCCGTGCGACGCGCGCAGCATGTTGCAGCGCCTGTCGCGCAACCTGCGGCAACTGCATCAACTAGACGATGACCCGCTTGCCGCGCTGCGCGATGCCGAGCGCGTGCTGCTGCTTGGCACGCCGACATTGCAGGACCACCTGGCCCGCGCCGAGATTTATCAACGGCTCGACTGCCCGCATGGCGAGCGCTTCGATCTGCAGTGCGCCCTGCTGCTCAGCGATGACCCGGCGCAGCACCTGCAACTCAGCCAACGCCTACGCCTGCTCAGCGCCAGCCCAGCGCTGCACTAGAAGAAGCCCAACGCCTTGGCCTTGGCCACCGCCTGGGTGCGCCGCGCCACACCCAGCTTGCCGTTGATTCGGCGTGCATGGGTTTTTACTGTGTGCAGGGATATAAACAGCTGCTCGGCCACTTCCTGATTGGACAGCCCCTGGGCTATCAACCCGAGCACCGCCAACTCGCGGCTGCTCAGCGCATTGCTGCTGGCGACGGTCACAGCAGACGGCGTGCCCTCCACCGGACTCTTCACGCGGAACCACGGACGTCGATAACCCAGACGCTGCTGCAGTGCCTGGCCGGTGTGCCGAGCCTGTTCGGCACCCGTCTTATCGTCACAGGCCGCACAGGCATCGGCGTAGCTCAGCCATAAGTCGCTGACCAGGGCCTGCCTGCCCTGCTCGGCCACCTTCGCCAACAACTGCCGCAGAGGCTCGCGCACATCCTCACCCTGCATGCGGTCCAATTGCAGCAATAACGCTTGAAACCGCGGAATCAGCTCGGGAAAGTTCGGCGTCGGCAACACCGCTTTAACCCGCTGCTCATAACTCAATACCCGAGTCGCCGCGACGCGCGCCCGCGCATAGTGGCCCTGGGCAATCCACAGATGACTGCTGGCCAACAACAGGGTGCCGCGGTATAGGGTTTCGCTCACGCGCTGACGCTGCATCTGCCGTTCGGCCTGGCCAAGGTGGGCAAAGGCTGTGGCCATATCACCCTGCCCCATAGCCAACTCGGCCAGGCCGAGGTAGCCATGAAACGCGCTTGGATCGCCACAGACAAGGGCATTTTCAAGTCCGCGCTGCAGCGCTGCCTCCGCTTCATCGGCACGCCCCTGGCGCAGTTGCAGACGCCCCAGACGCAACTCAAGCCGCGCCAGCACCGGTGTGTTGCGCAAAGCGGTCGGTGCGGTTGCCGTCAGCACCCGCTGCAGCAACGTTTCGGCGCGGGCAAACTCACCCCGCGTTTCCAGCAACAGGGCGTGGTCCAGTTCCAGCAGGGCTTCAAACACCGGGTTGCCATGCAGGCGCGCCTGCTTCAAAGCTTCAAAACTGAGTTTCTGTGCCACCTCAAGCTGACCTTCACCAATGGCCACCAAGGTCAATGCCGAACGACACAGCAACGACTGCGCCCACGCACTTTGCGGCAGCCCTTGCAGGGCATCATGCAGGTGGGCGCGAGCATCCACGGCACAGACTCGGCCGTAGGCGATGATGCCCTGGATGGCTTGCCAGTGAGCGAACAGCTCACGGGTTCGCGCGCCATCGCTGCGCGGCTGAAAGCGTGCCAGTTGATTGATACAGGTCTGCGCTTCATCCAGACGGCCAACCAGTAGCAGCACCCAGGCATTCAGCAGAATCAGCCGTGGCGTGCTGCACAGCAGGCTGTCCGGCAGCTCGCTGCGCCAGCGCAGAATCAGCGCCAGGTCCTGGCCTTGCAGCACCTGCTCCTCGGTAAAACGCTCAAGAAAACTGCCGGCCACGTCCGGCTGCCCGGCCAGCAAGGCGTGCTCTACCGCTGCGCGAATATCACCATGACTGGCAAACCATTGACTGGCATGCACATGCAACGCGCTGTACGGCAAATTCATGACCTGCCGCTGCAGCAGCCGAGCCAGCGGTGGGAACAACACATACCAGCCCTTGGCTGTGTCCAGCTCCTGAATAAATACGCCACGCTCAATCAGTGCTCGCAACCACTGCGCGCCTTCGCCCACACCAAACAAGTGGTCACAGAGCGCCGGATTGAAGCGCGGCAACTGGGCCAGTTGCTCAAGTATGCGCAACAGCTCATCGGGCAGCGTTTGCAGCACCTCGCGCTCGACATACTCGACCAGCAGTTGGTCATGTTCGCCGTCCTGCGGTGCGCTCAGCGCAGCCGGCTCGGCTTGAGCCGCCAACAGCACCAGGCGCAAGGCCGCCGGCCAGCCTTGGGTCAGTGCATGCAGGGCCTGCGCCCAGGCGTTTCGGCCAGGGTCCAGCTGTTGCAGCCAGGCCAGCACGTCAGACTCGTTGAAGGCCAGCTCACTGCTACCCAATTCGAGCAGCTCGCCCTCCAGCAGCAGGCGGGAAAGGTTACAGACCGGCCGCCGCCGGCTGCCCAGCCACCAACAAATGCCAGGGGGAGTGACCATCAGCAGCTGATTGAGGTACGCATCGAGGGCGAGATTCGGCTGCGCCGGGTAGTCATTGAGCATGATCCACAGCGGCCGCGACTCCTGCGCCAAGGTCTCCAGCACCTCGCCACTGCTGAGGTCTGCGGGGTAATTGAGGAGTTTGCCGAGCTGCTGCGCCAGCTGTTCGACATGCCAGCCTTCACCTGCACAGCTCAGCCAGAGCAGGTGATGCGTGGCCGGGCACTCTCGGGCGCAATCTGCCAGCAGTACGGTTTTACCAAAGCCGGCTGGACCGACCAGCAAGCGCAGGCGACAGTCGCGCGACAAAAGCCGCTGCTGCAGGGATAGCCGAGCGATATGCCCAGGTGGCGGGCGCTGTACGCCGCCACACGCGGACGCTGTGGCGCTTTGCGGGAAAGGCGCTAATGCGTTCATGACGGCTCGTTTTATTGTTCTTACAGGAACCGGATTGTTGCAGGCTAAACCTCAACACCTATCGCTCACAGCTCTATCACGAGAGGTGATGGCCAACGATAAAAAAGGCGGCCCGAAGGCCGCCCAATCACGGAGTGTTTCGTGCAGCGTGCTGGCCTAACGAACGCCTGAGCTACGCAAGGCGGCTGGCGTGTAGTCGGCAGCGGTGGCTTTGAAACCAAAGTTATACGCCGACTTCTCTTCGTTTTTCATACCCAGAGCCAAGTAACGACCGGCCATCAGGTCATACAGCGCTTCCAGGGTGTAGCCCGGCACTTGATGGTTGTAGTAGTGCTGCGCATGCCCTTCGGCAACACGCCAGAGCTGACCACGGCCATCGTAATGATCAACCAATGCGATCTGCCAACTGTCCTCGTCGATGTACATATGGCGCTTGGCATAAATGTGCCGCTCGCCGCTCTTCAACGTGGCAACCACTTCCCAGACGCGGTGCAGCTCGTAGCGCGTCAGATCCTGGTTGATGTGCCCAGCCTTGATCACGTCGTCGTACGACAGCGCCGGCGAATCCAGCTTGTAGCTGTTATAGGGAATGTACATTTCCTTTTTGCCGACCAGTTGCCAGTCATACCGATCCGGCGCGCCAGAGAACAAATCGAAGTTATCGGCCGTGCGCATGCCGTCAGCAGCAGTACCTGGACCGTCGTAGGCCACCTGCGGTGCGCGGCGTACGCGGCGTTGACCGGCGTTGTAGATCCAGGCCAGGCGCGGCTCTTTCACCTGATCTATGGTCTCGTGCACCAGCAGCACGTTACCCGCCAGACGTGAAGGCGCAGTCACCCGCTGCTTGAAATACAGCAGGATATTGCTGCCCTTGGCCGGATCAAGATCAGGCATGTCCGCCGGGAAGGCCACTTCGTCCTCGAACTTCACCAAGCTGTAAGAGCCATTGGTTTGCGGCGTGGCCTGAGTCACCACCCGGCGTGTGTTACCGCCACGGTAACGGGTGATGTGGTTCCAAATCACCTCAACCCCAGTTTTGGGAATGGGGAAGGCGTAGTAGCGGCTGGCATTGAAGTTCTGCAGACCGTTCCCGCCGTCAACGGGCGTGGTATTGACCGCACTGACCCTAGCTGCCTCGCCGATCGCAGCGGGTACGGATGTAGTGCGATGAGTGGGGTATACCGGGATGGTATAGCTGTCCGAGTAACGCTTGAGCATCGCCATCTGCCCAGCGGAGAGTTTGTCTTTGTACTGCTCGGCATTCGCTGCAGTAATGGTGAAGAGCGGCGTTTCGCTGGCAAAGGGGTCAGCGAGAAACCCTTTGGCGTCGACCGCTGCCGCACTGGTAGACAGACCACCGTCCCAGGCTGGGATGGTGCCATCGGCATTCCCAGCCATTTCTCCGCCCAGCGGCGTCAAACTCGTGCCTAACTGCGCCGCTTCTTGCTCAGAGACTGCGGCCATCACGCTGCTGGCTAACAGGGTCAGCACCAGCGCCCCAGCTTGCAGGATTCTTGTATTTTTCATGGTGTACGGATCCTTTTGCACTGCGTTGATCAGAAGTTCACACCGAAGCTCAGAGCAACAAAGTCACGGTCGACGTTGGTGTTGTAATCCCCACCAAAGAAGTCGGTGTAACTCAGGCTGGCGTTGTAGGTGTTCTGGTAGTCAGCATTCAGGCCCAGGCTCACCGCCTTGCTGCCTTCACTGAAGTTGGGGCCATAGCCATCGACGTCATGCGACCAGGCAATGCTTGGCGAGAGGTTGACCCCGGCGAAGACGTTGCTGTAATCGAGACTGGCGCGCACGCGGTAGCCCCAGGAGCTGCTGGTAAAGAAACCATCGTCATTACACTGGTCAGGGTTGGCGGTGTTCACCCCTGCCGTACAGGTCGTGTTGGGGTTGAGCTGACCAATGCCATAGACCGGATCGCGACCGAAGCGCAGCTCGCCAAGATCATCACTGATGCCACTGACATGGTTGTAACCCACCTCGCCCACAAGGGTCAGGCGACTGGCTCCGAGCACTCGGTCGAAAAACTGCACCGCTGAGACTTGCGCCTGGGTCACGGGCTTGCGCACGTAACCGGCCACTTCCTCACCCACGGCATTGCGCCCATGGCCGCTGGTAAATACCGGTGAAAACCCCTGGCGCAGGGATGCAAAGGTCATGTCCGTGGAGTTGATACCAATTGGCATGTTGGGCCGGTAACTGAGTTCACCCGACAACGCAGTGCCTTCGACGTTGGTCTGGAAACTGACGCCGTAGAGACGAATATCTTCCGGGTACTCTAGAAAATAGCGGGCAGCCTGTGGCGCCCCGGTGCCGACAATGATGCTGCCGCTCGGGCTACGGCTGTGGTAGTTCATCGCATACAGACCGAATTCCGTGTCGTTCAGCGACTCGGCAAACCAGCGCAGGGCAACGCCGAACTGCCCACTGTCGCGCGCATCACGATCCCCTCCGCGCGGAATGAACACGGGGTTACCCGGCGCACCGGTGTTGTTTGACGCGTCAGGCGCGACGTCAGCCCCTGCGACCACCAGACGGTCGTTACAGCCATCGGCGGCCGTGTCGCTGGGTGCAAAGAACGTCCCGCAGTTATCGATAACAGTCTGGTCCCACTCCAGCTGGTAGAACGCTTCCATGCTGACGGTGTCGGTCAAGCTCTGCGAGACATAGAGCATGTTGACCGGAATCAGCCCCTCCTTGATCTCCGCGCCAGGCCGGCGGAACGCTGCAGCATCCACGGGGTTGATCGAGTTGATCGAGTTGCCGATAAAGGTGCTCTCACCCCAGCTGACCACTTGCTTACCGACCCGCACACTGCCCGGCATGCTGCCCAGGTTGTAGTTGTGATAGATGAAGGCATCGAGAATTTCCGCGCCGGAGGCTTGTGCCGCTGTCTTGCGGTTGTGGTCGTCGATGTCATACAGCAGACGGCTTTCGTCCTTGGTTTCGAAGTCGTACCAATACTTGCCGCGAATAAACACGCCGGTATCGCCGTACTTCAATTCAAGGTCGTGAATGCCTTTGAAGATCTTCGAAAAGGTTTCGCCTTTTTTGAAGTTCAGGCGGCCGTCATCGTTGGTCTGAGAGGACGCCTTGCCGCCGTTACGTGTACCGATAAAGTCAGGATCGGCACCGCGCACGCTCCAACTGGCCCCCACCGAAAGTGAAGAGTCGAACTGCGCTTCGACATCACCAATATTGAATGTAATAGCCTGGACAGGCGCGACACAGCCAACAGCAATGGCAATCGCCAAAACGCTGGGCTGGAAGATGGCATGTCTTGTTCTTGTTCTCATGCGGCTCTCCTGGAAAGCGGGTTTCGTGTTGAGCCTCCACGCTACCCAGCCACCTTGAGTGGGATAAGCGCCCGAAAGAGGTATTTGCCCTGTCAGCCAAAAGAGTGAATACGCCCCTAAAAAGCCGCCCCGCCGCCGATCCATCGACCCGTTCAATGGCGCTTTATAGGGTGGATGAATGACAGTGACGGCCCGTTACGTATTAACCACTGCTGACGTTGCTGCCCGCAGCTCCAGGCGGCGTGACTCCAACACAGCCCGCAAGCTCAACAAAAAACGTATCGATTTAAATACACCGTAATGAAAGCGACACAAACCGTTCAGCCCACGACACCAGAGCCTTTGCGCAGCGCGTGGCGAACGCGCCGATCAGGAACGTATTGAATTCAATACACACCAACAAAAACCCATACCAACTAAAAGCACTTAAGTTATTGTTTTTATTGATAAAAATAACAATGGCACCTACTTTGCTATGGTCTTTTCACCTTCCGCTCGTGCCCAGCACGCGCGTCCAGCACATCGCCCCCAGCAGAAAGGGCGAGTCACCACCCTTGAGGAGTACACATGAGCGAATTGCGTTTTACCGTTGAGCACGAATGGCTGCGTCAGGATGCCGATGGCCTGGTTACCGTGGGCATCACCGCCTATGCCCAGGAAGCCCTGGGTGACGTGGTATTCGTTCAGCTGCCGGAAGCCCAGAGCTACGCCGAGGGTGACGAAGTGGCGGTGCTGGAATCGGTAAAAGCTGCGAGCAATATCGCCATGCCGCTGGACGGTGAAGTGGTCGAGGTCAATGGCGAGCTAGAATCCAGCCCTGAGCTGGTCAACGAAGATCCCCTGGGCAAAGGTTGGTTCTTCCGTTTTCGTCCAGCCAATGCCAGCGCGGTAGCCGACCTGCTCGACCAGGCCGCCTACGAGCGCCTGCTCAACGCCAATGCTGACGCCTGAGAGATTGTGATGACCAAGCTGACCACCCAGAACGAATTTGTCGCCCGCCACATCGGCCCACGTGATGCCGATACCGCGGCCATGCTCGAACTGCTCGGCTACGCCAGCATCGACGCGCTGACCGATAACGTCATCCCCGAGAGCATCAAGGGCACCAGCGTGCTGGGCTCTCTGCCGGGCCTGTCGGAAGCCGACGCCCTGGCCAAGATCAAGACCATTGCGGCCAAGAACCAGCAGTTCAAAACTTATATCGGGCAGGGCTATCACGGCACTCACACGCCGAGCCCGATCCTGCGCAACCTGCTGGAAAACCCGGCCTGGTACACCGCTTACACCCCGTACCAGCCAGAGATTTCTCAGGGTCGTCTGGAGTCGTTGCTGAACTTCCAGACCCTGATCAGCGACCTCACCGGTATGCAGATCGCCAACGCCTCGCTGCTGGACGAAGCCACCGCCGCTGCCGAAGCCATGACCTTCTGTAAGCGCCTGTCGAAGAACAAGGCCAGCAACGCCTTCTTCGCCTCCCAGCATTGCCACCCACAGACCCTCGACGTGCTGCGCACCCGTGCCGAGCCGCTGGGCATCGAAGTTGTGATCGGCGACGAAGCTGCGATCACTGACGCCAGCGTCTACTTCGGTGCGCTGCTGCAATACCCAGCGAGCAATGGCGACATCTTCGATTACCGCGAGCTGGTCGAGCGTTTCCACGCCGCCAATGCGCTGGTGGCCGTCGCTGCCGACCTGCTGGCACTGACCCTGCTCACTGCACCGGGCGAATTCGGTGCCGACGTGGCCCTGGGCAGCGCCCAGCGCTTCGGTGTGCCGCTGGGCTTCGGTGGCCCACACGCCGCCTATTTCGCCACCCGCGATGCATTCAAGCGCGACATGCCGGGCCGTCTGGTCGGCATGTCCATTGACCGCTTCGGCAAGCCGGCCCTGCGCCTGGCCATGCAGACCCGCGAGCAACATATCCGCCGCGAGAAGGCCACTAGTAACATCTGTACCGCTCAGGTGCTGCTAGCCAACATCGCCAGCATGTACGCCGTCTACCACGGTCCGAAAGGGCTGACCCAGATTGCCAAGCGCGTGCACCAGTTCACTGCGATCCTGGCCAAGGGCCTGCGCGCTCTGGGCTACACGGTTGAGCAGGAATTCTTCTTCGACACCCTGACCCTGGCCACCGGCGGCAAAACGGCAGCCCTGCATGCAGCCGCCCGTGCGGCCGGCATCAACCTGCGTGAAATCGATGGCGAGCGCCTGGGCCTGTCCCTCGACGAGACCACCGATCAAGTCGCCGTTGAAGCCCTGCTGGCGGTCTTCGCCGAAGGCAAAGCTGTTCCAGCCTTCGCGGAACTGGCTGCCGGCGTAATCGCTCAGCTGCCAAAAGGCTTGCTGCGCGAAAGCGAAATCCTCACTCATCCAGTATTTAACCGCTACCACAGCGAAACCGAGCTGATGCGCTACCTGCGCAAACTGGCCGACAAGGACCTGGCGCTGGACCGCAGCATGATTCCGCTGGGTTCCTGCACCATGAAGCTCAACGCTGCCAGCGAAATGATCCCGGTGACCTGGGCCGAGTTCGGCAACCTGCACCCCTTCGCCCCGGCCGAGCAGAGCCAGGGTTACACCCAGCTGACCACCGAACTGGAGGCCATGCTCTGCGCAGCCACTGGTTACGATGGCATCTCCCTGCAGCCGAACGCCGGCTCCCAGGGCGAGTACGCAGGTCTCTTGGCCATTCGTGCTTACCACCTGAGCCGTGGCGATGATCAGCGCGATATCTGCCTGATCCCGCAATCGGCCCACGGCACCAACCCAGCCACCGCCAGCATGGTCGGTATGCGCGTGGTGGTGACCGCCTGCGACAGCAGCGGCAACGTCGACATCGCCGACCTCAAGGCCAAAGCCGAAGAGCACAAGGACCGCTTGGCTGCGCTGATGATCACTTATCCGTCGACCCACGGTGTGTTCGAGGAAGGCATCCGCGAAATCTGCGCGATCATTCATGACAACGGTGGCCAGGTGTACATCGACGGCGCCAACATGAACGCCATGGTCGGCCTGTGCGCCCCGGGCAAGTTCGGCGGCGACGTGTCCCACCTGAACCTGCACAAGACCTTCTGCATCCCGCACGGCGGTGGCGGCCCAGGTGTCGGCCCGATTGGCGTGAAAGAACACCTGATCCCATTCCTACCCGGCCACGGCCATATGGCCCGTAAGGAAGGTGCCGTCAGCGCCGCACCGTTCGGCAGCGCCAGCATCCTGCCGATCACCTGGATGTACATCAGCATGATGGGCGGCGAAGGCCTCAAGCGCGCTTCGCAGATGGCCATCCTCAACGCCAACTACATCGCCCGCCGCCTGGAAGAGCACTACCCCGTGCTGTATTCGGGCAGCAACGGCCTGGTGGCGCACGAGTGCATTCTGGACATCCGTCCGATCAAGGACAGCAGCGGCATCAGCGTTGACGATGTGGCCAAGCGCCTGATCGACTTCGGCTTCCACGCCCCGACCATGTCCTTCCCGGTCGCTGGCACCCTGATGATCGAGCCGACCGAGAGTGAATCCAAGGAAGAGCTGGACCGTTTCTGCGACGCCATGATCGCCATCCGCAACGAAATTCGTGCAGTGGAAGCTGGCCAGCTGGATGCCAACGACAACCCACTGAAAAACGCCCCACACACCGCACTGGAACTGGTCGGCGAGTGGACTCACGCCTACAGCCGCGAACAGGCCGTGTACCCAGTGGCCAGCCTGATCGAAGCCAAGTACTGGCCGCCGGTCGGCCGCGTGGATAACGTGTTCGGCGACCGCAACCTGATCTGCGCCTGCCCGTCCATCGAGGCGTACCAGGACGCGTGATAACAGCCCGCGGCCCGGAACACCTCCGGGCCGCGGGACTGCTTTCTCCCCAATTCTCGACTCACCTCTGCCCGAGGCGGGTTAGCTGCACCTCATATAAAAACCAGAGGGCCTCACCATGTTTAGCAAGCACGACCAACTGCAAGGCTACGATGACGCCCTGCTCGCTGCGATCAACGCCGAAGAGCAGCGCCAGGAAGACCACATCGAGCTGATCGCCTCGGAAAACTATTGCAGCCAGCGCGTGATGCAGGCCCAGGGTAGCGGGCTGACCAACAAGTACGCAGAAGGCTATCCGGGCAAGCGTTACTACGGCGGTTGCGAGCATGTCGACAAGGTCGAGGCCCTGGCCATCGAACGCGCCAAGCAGTTGTTCGGTGCTGACTATGCCAACGTGCAGCCGCACTCTGGCTCTTCCGCTAACAGCGCGGTGTACCTGGCCTTGCTCAATGCTGGTGACACCATCCTCGGCATGAGCCTTGCCCACGGCGGCCACCTGACCCACGGCGCCAAGGTGTCGTCCTCCGGCAAGCTCTACAACGCGGTGCAGTACGGCATCGACGAACAGGGCCTGATCGATTACGCCGAGGTCGAGCGTCTGGCCGTCGAACATAAGCCGAAGATGATCGTTGCCGGTTTCTCCGCCTATTCGCGCACCCTGGATTTCGCCCGTTTCCGCGCCATCGCCGACCAAGTCGGTGCCCTGCTGTTTGTCGATATGGCCCACGTTGCTGGCCTGGTGGCCGCCGGCCTGTATCCCAATCCGCTGCCCTTTGCCGATGTGGTCACCACCACAACGCACAAAACCCTGCGCGGCCCGCGCGGCGGCTTGATCCTGGCCAAGGCCAATGAAGAGATCGAGATGAAGCTCAACTCCGCCGTGTTCCCCGGCAGCCAGGGCGGCCCGTTGATGCATGTGATCGCGGCCAAAGCGGTGTGCTTCAAGGAGGCGCTGGAGCCAGGCTTCAAGACCTACCAGCAGCAGGTGATCAACAACGCCCAGGCCATGGCCGAGGTATTCGTTGCACGCGGCTACGACGTGGTCTCCGGCGGCACCGACAACCACCTGATGCTGGTCAGCCTGATCAAGCAGGGCCTCACCGGAAAGGCAGCCGACGCAGCCCTGGGCGCAGCGCATATCACA
Organism: Pseudomonas peli; assembly: GCF_900099645.1. Lineage (GTDB taxonomy): Bacteria > Pseudomonadota > Gammaproteobacteria > Pseudomonadales > Pseudomonadaceae > Aquipseudomonas > Aquipseudomonas peli. The sequence continues at coordinate 802,490 of NZ_FMTL01000001.1, forward strand.
GTGAACAAGAACGCTGTGCCGAATGACCCACAGTCGCCGTTTGTCACCTCGGGCATCCGCATCGGCACCCCGGCAGTCACCACCCGCGGTTTCAAGCAGGGCGAGTGCCGCACCCTGGCCGGCTGGATCTGCGACATCCTTGATGAGCTGGACAACCCAGCCGTGATCGAGCGCGTTCGCGGTCAGGTTGCGGACCTATGCGCCAGCTTCCCGGTCTACGCTAACTAAGACAGCACGCAATTTTGCCACTCGCGGCGCGGTTACCCAGCGCGCCGCATTACCGCCGCCCCACAAGGGCGGCAGCAAAACACGCAGTCGGAGCAAGCATGTCACTTAGCGTTTTTGACCTCTTCAAGATCGGCATCGGCCCGTCCAGCTCGCACACTGTCGGACCCATGCTGGCCGCCCTGCGCTTTGCCGAAGGCCTGCGCCGCGATGAGCTACTGGCCGCCACCGATACCGTGAAAGTGGAGCTATACGGCTCCCTCGGCGCCACCGGCAAGGGCCATGGCAGCGACAAAGCCGTACTGCTCGGCCTGGAAGGCGAACAGCCGGACAGCGTCGACACCAGTAACGTCGACGCACGCCTGGCAGCGATTCGCAGCAGCGGCGAACTCAAGCTGCTCGGCGAAAAAGCTATCCACTTTGTAGAAAAGCAGCACCTGGCGATGATCCGCAAGCCGCTGCCTTTTCACCCCAACGGCATGATTTTTCGCGCCTTCGACGCCGCTGGCTTGCAGATCCGCTCGCGCGAGTACTATTCAGTGGGCGGTGGTTTCGTCGTCGATGAACAGGCCGCCGGCGCTGACCGCATCGTCGAAGACAGCACCGTACTGCAGTACCCCTTTACCACCGGCAAACAGCTGCTGGCGCATTGCGCCGAGCACAACCTGTCGATCAGCCAGGTGATGCTGGCCAACGAAGCCGCCTGGCGCCCGGAAGCCGAGACCCGCGCGCGCCTGCTGCATATCTGGCAGGTAATGCAGGATTGCGTCGAAGCCGGTTGCCGCAACGAAGGCATCATGCCCGGCGGCCTCAAGGTCAAACGCCGCGCCGCAGCCCTGCACCGTCAGCTGTGCAAGAACCCCGAAGCCGCGCTGCGCGATGCCCTCAGCGTGCTCGACTGGGTCAACCTCTACGCCCTGGCGGTGAACGAGGAAAATGCCAGTGGCGGCCGCGTGGTCACCGCGCCCACCAATGGCGCGGCGGGTATCGTGCCGGCGGTGCTGCATTACTACAGCCGCTTTATCCCCAGTTCCAACGACGACGGCGTGGTGCGTTTTCTGCTCACCGCTGCCGCCATCGGCATCCTCTATAAAGAAAACGCCTCGATCTCCGGCGCCGAAGTCGGCTGCCAGGGCGAGGTCGGTGTGGCCTGCTCGATGGCCGCTGGCGCCTTGTGCGAAGTGCTTGGGGGCAGCGTCAATCAGGTGGAGAACGCCGCCGAGATCGGTATGGAACACAACCTTGGCCTGACCTGCGACCCCATTGGCGGCCTGGTGCAAGTGCCTTGCATCGAACGCAACGCCATGGGCTCGGTCAAGGCGATCAACGCCGCACGCATGGCCCTGCGCGGCGACGGTCAGCATTTCGTCTCGCTGGATAAAGTGATCCGCACCATGCGCCAGACCGGTGCCGACATGAACAACAAGTACAAGGAAACCGCCCGCGGCGGCCTGGCTGTGAATATTGTCGAGTGCTGACACGGCATCCCATACAGCCTGTAGACGTGACGCTTTTAGCTCGCGCCTACACAAACAACCTTTACCAACATGGAGAACCGCATGACCACTGAAACCCTGGCGAAAACCCCGCTACATGCCCTGCATCTCGAACTGGGCGCGCGCATGGTGCCGTTCGCCGGCTACGACATGCCGGTGCAGTACCCGCTCGGGGTGATGAAGGAGCACCTGCACACCCGCGAAGCTGCCGGTCTGTTCGACGTCTCGCATATGGGTCAAATCGTCCTGCGCGGCGCAGATGCCGCCAAGGCTCTGGAAAACCTGGTGCCGGTGGATATCATCGACCTACCCGTGGGCATGCAGCGCTACGCCATGTTCACCGATGACAACGGCGGCATCCTCGACGACCTGATGGTCGCCAACCTGGGTGACGACACGCTGTTCCTGGTGGTCAACGCCGCCTGCAAAGAGCAGGACCTGGCCCACCTGCAAAAACATATTGGCAGCCAGTGCCAGATCGAAAGCCTGTTCGAGGCCCGCGCACTGCTGGCGTTGCAAGGCCCGAAAGCCGTCGATGTGCTGGCGCGCCTGGCCCCGGAAGTGGCCAAGATGACCTTTATGCAATTCGCCCCGGTGCGCTTGCTGGGTGTCGACTGCTACGTCAGCCGCTCCGGCTACACCGGTGAAGACGGTTTCGAAATCTCGGTGCCAAGTGAGCACACCGAAACCCTGGCGCGCAGCCTGCTGGCCGAACCGGAAGTGGCCGCCATCGGCCTCGGCGCCCGCGACTCGCTGCGCCTGGAAGCCGGCCTGTGCCTGTATGGCCACGATATGAGCACCAGCACCACGCCAATCGAAGCCAGCCTGCTGTGGGCCATGTCCAAGCCACGCCGCGCCGATGGCGCGCGTGCTGGCGGCTTCCCCGGTGCCGAGCGAATCTTCGCCCAGCAACAAGAAGGCGTTGCCAGCAAGCGCGTCGGCCTGCTGCCGCAGGAACGTGTACCGGTACGTGAAGGCGCAGAAATTGTCGATGCCGACGGCACTGTGATTGGCACCGTCTGCAGTGGCGGCTTCGGCCCTACCCTGGCTGCGCCGGTAGCCATGGGCTATGTGCAGAACAGCCATATTGCCCTGGATACCGAGGTATGGGCCATGGTGCGCGGCAAGCGCGTGGCGATGAAAGTGGCCAAAACCCCGTTTGTGCCGCAGCGCTACTACCGCGGCTAAAGCGACCTTAGCGACAACCTTGACGGGCAGGACAAACAACCCTGCCCGCCAGCGTCCTGTTAATCGCGCAGCTGTCCGACCATGGCGGCTGCAACGCTGAGCACATCCTTGCCCAGCTGCATCGACCGCTCGCCATTCCAACCCGTCAGCGGATTGGGCCGATCATCATGGTCTTTGAATGGCATCTCGATGGTGAAGGCCAAACAATCAAACTCCATACCCACCGCATTGCAGGCCAGGGTGGTATTGGCCTGACCCGGTTCGTCGCGCGGGTAGCCGAAGGTGGTCTGGAACTCGGCGCCGTTTTCGATCAATAACTGGCGGAACTGGTTTTCCAATCGCTCAAGGCGCGGGCTGTAGCCAGGATTACCTTCGCAACCAGCAGTAAACACGTGCGGGATTTCCTCGTCGCCATGGATATCCAGAAACAGATCGACACCCACCGCGCGCATCTGCTGCTGGACGAAATACACCTCAGGGCTGTCCACCTCGCTGGCCGACTGCCAGGCGCGGTTAAGGTCGCGCCCGGCGACATTGGTACGCAGATGGCCACGGAACGCGCCATCCGGATTCATGTTCGGCACCAGGTACAGATCGGCCTTCTCCAGCAGGGCATTCAGCTCGACATCATCGCGCCGCTGCAGACGCTCAAGCAGCCCCTGCATAAACCACTCGGCCATATGCTCGCCGGGATGTTGCTGGGCGATTAGCCAGATCTTGCGCAGCGCCTGCGGATTGCGGCTGATGCGCAGCAACTCGATTGGCCGCCCCTCGATGCTCTTACCCGTGGCAAACAGCTCGGCGCCCGCCAACCGCTGCGCATCCTCGATCAACTGGCTATGGCGCTCGCGGCTGTAGGGCTCGAAATAGGCGAACCAGATCTGTCCATGCTGCGGCTCGATGTCGAACTTCAGCGCGCCCTCTTCAAAGCGGCTGGGCACCCGAAACCAGTCGCGCTGATCGTAAGAGGCAACAGCGTGGTAACCGCTCCAGGCATTCTTGTAAGACGACTGCCCGGCATTGCCCAGGCTAAAGCCGTAAGGCTGACCAGGCTGCAAGCCCTCGACCTTGAAGTGGAACCACTGGAAATGTTCACTGTTGAGATCCGGACGAATCGCCAGCTGCACCTGCAGTGGGTTGCTGGCGTCGATGACCTCGATATTGCCGCTGTCGAAGTTGGAGCTGATCTGCATGGGGACCTCGATGGCTTGGGGCGCAAGAGTGAACAAGAATCGCAGCTCTGGCGCAGCAGCGAAACGCTGCAGGCGACAAACTGATATGGATTCTGCAACTGCGACCGACACTCGCGCCTGCAACAACCCTCGGACAACGCGCAACTTACCGGTAAGCCTGCAGTCTGGTGTTTAACCGCCTCAGGTTCTACTTAACCCCCAACGCCACCTTTAAGGGAGCAGCCATACGCATGATCAAACCGCTGCCAAGCCATCGTTCACTGGTAATCCTGCTCTGCGCAGGAATGCTGCTGGTCGGCTGCGCCAACCAGTCAGAGCAAAATCGTAACGCTCCGCCGCCACAGAAAACCGCTGCGGCCAGCGAAAATAGCGTCGACGAGGCCAACCTGCGCAGCCAGGCCAACCGGGGTGACCTAGACAGCCAGTTCCAGCTCGCCAGCCTGTACTTCGTCGGCAAACCGCACAAAGACCTCAAACAGGCTGAGTACTGGTGGAAACTCGCCGCCGACAAAGGCCACGCCATGGCTGCCGTGAGCCTGGCCTACCTGTACACCGGCCGCGACAATCCAGACTTCAACAACCCCCAACTGATGCTCAAGTACCTCAACCAATCAGCCGCTGGTGGCAACCCGATGGCTCAACACATCCTTGGCAACCTTTACCTCAAGGGCGCACAAGGCGTGCCGCGCGACCCGATCCAGGCCAAAGCGTTGTTCCAGAGCGCCTGCCAGCAACGCTATGCCGCCAGCTGTGAAGCCCTCAACAAGGCCCCTTAACAACCTCGCATCAAGCCTCGGTAGCGGGCTCTGCCAGCTCGCTTGCCGGCTGCTCAGGCTGTTGCGGCTCAGCCTCATCAACCGGCTCGCCCAACCACTCATTGGTTGACTGCTGCACCTCGTCCACCTGCTTATTGAGTTCTTTCACCGTCTCATCAACCGCTTCGCGGGCGACATCCACCACGGCTTGTTCGGCCTTTTCAGCCAGCTTTTGCGCAGACTGCTCAGCCGCCTCACAACCGACCAGGCCGATCAGTACCAACCCCAGCACACCCATTTGCATCGACTTACGCATAACGTTCTCCAGAAGCAGCCGTGAGCGGTCTGATTGACGACCGCGATCCAGTGACCATGACCCGGATTGATCTAGCACAAACAGGGACTCACTGGTGCGGGCGCAAATGTAGGGAGGCACACGGATTTACTCAATTGCATAGAGTTTGCAAGGTGTTACCAGTCCGCTAGGCGCGCACTGGCAATGCAGGGTGCTAGGCGTAATGCATCGTTCATTTCGCTGGCACAAAAGGACACTAGGCAATTACGCGCAGACGTGGTTAATAATGTTCCCTGTACACACCAGAAACACCAGGTCATGCAGACCCGCGAGCGTTCATCGCAACTAAAGGATTAAGTCGTGCTGTTACGCCATGCATTTTTCTTCGTCACGGCCTTGATAACTGCCGTCCCGGCTGCAGCCGAAACGGTGCACTTTGTAACCGAGGAATTCCCACCGTTCAGTTTTTCGCGCGGCGGTATTGCCAGCGGCGCGCTGCCCGAGATAGTTAATGCAACCTGTGGCCTCTTGCAGTGGCATTGCGAAATTGAAGTATTGCCTTGGCGGCGCGCCCTGCAACAAGCCGAAGACGGTGAAGTTGATGGTATTTTCACTGTGATTCAGTCGCCTGCACGACGTAAGGAATTTCTTATCACCCCCATGGTGGTGACCTCCGGCTACGACTTTTACACCCTGCGTTCAAATCACTTTCAATTCACTCAACCCGATGATTTGCGCGGGCGCCAGATCGGCGTATACGGACCGTCCGGAACTTCATTCGTCCTGCAGGAAAGCCTGAAAAACACCCCGGATGTCGACATTAAATTGGTGACCAACAACCATCGTCTGCTCCTGATGCTTAATGCTGGGCGCTTTGGTGAAAAGGGTTTGGTATTACTTAATCGCGATGTTGCTCGTCACTTGATCGAGCATGAATATCTCTACGCGCTGCGTAACGCCGGACATTTGACGTCAATTTCATACGGCATTGGTTTTTCCCGCAAGCGAGTCAGCCCAGTAAAGTTCCAGGCATTTAATCGCGGGCTGAATACACTGCGTAATAACGGCCAGCTTGCAACCATCGTGCAGCGTTACGGTCTACAACCTGCCAATTAAGCACGCTGGACATTTAACTTGACTTCGCCATAATTGCCGGGCGCAGCCTAATTAGCCCTTTAACAAACCTGACAACTCGTTCAGGTAATCCACAATAAAAGGGCAAACAGGCGCGGCAATAGTCATCAACACTATTGGCCACGCTTATTAAATGCGCGAACTAAACCTGTTTGGCGGCCTCAAGTGCCCAGGCCCTATGCCTGGCATCCAGCCACTATTCTGTTCAAGACCATGGGTAACTACGTGACGAAAGACGAACTGCGCGCCGAACTCGAGCGCCAGGCGCAGCGTTACAAGGATGTATACGGCGGAGAAGTGATTACCTACGCCGCTCAACCGGACCCCGAGCGCAAGCCGTGGCGCAAGAAGGCTAACCTTCTCGACCAAGCGTTTGAAAAAGAACTGGTAAAAATCGAAAAAGAGCTCCAATCCAAGGCCGACGAAGCAGCTGGCTGACGCCCCGCCGCATCAGTCAGATAGCGTGGCCATCCCTAACTGGATGGCCACGCCTTCAGCGCCGCTTACCGCCCATCAGCGACCCCAACAAACCACGTACCAACTGCCGACCAATCTGATTAGCCGCCTGGCGCATAGCGGTTTTCATCACCTGGCTGGCCAAACCGCCCAGCAGCTCGCCCGCGGCACCGGCCATACCGCCTCCGACCTCGCTCTTGCTCGCTGAACTCGGGTTATTGGACTCTGCCTGCTGCGCAGCTTGCTCTGCACGCGCCGTCAGCAACTCATAGGCGGACTCACGATCGATTGGCTTGTCATAACGTCCCCGCAACGCGGACTGCTGGATCAACGCTGCTCGCTCGCTTTCACTCAACGGACCAATACGCGACTGCGGCGGCGCCACAGCAACACGCTGAACCATGGCCGGCGTGCCTTTAGCTTCCAGCGTACCAACCAGGGCCTCACCTATACCCAGCTCAGTAAGCACCTTCAGCGTGTCGATGGCCGGATTCGGACGGAAGCCATCGGCCACCGCGCGCAGCGACTTCTGCTCTTTGGCGGTAAAGGCGCGCAGACCGTGCTGAATACGCAACCCAAGCTGCGCCAGCACATCGTCCGGCAGGTCACCTGGCGATTGGGTGACGAAATACACCCCGACGCCTTTTGAACGGATCAGTCGCACCACCTGTTCCAAGCGCTCCTGCAAGGCTTTTGGGGTATCGGCAAACAATAGGTGCGCTTCGTCGAAAAATAGTGCCAAAAGCGGTTTATCGGCGTCCCCGCGCTCCGGCAGCTGTTCAAATAACTCAGCCAACAGCCAGAGCAGGAAGGTCGCGTAGACCTTCGGCGCCTCATGCACAAGGCGGCTAGCGTCGAGCAGGTGAATACGCCCGCGACCATCGCGGTCTGGATGCAGAATGTCTTCCAGCTCCAGTGCAGGCTCACCAAAGAGTGCCTCGGCGCCCTGCTGTTCCAAACCGGCTAACTTGCGCAATAAGGCTTGCGATGAGGTGGCCGTGAACAAGGCGCTGTCTTCCCCCAACACCTCGGGGTGATTTTTCAAGTGTGCCAGCAGCGCTTTGAGGTCTTTAAGATCAAGCAGCAACAACCCTTCACGGTCTGCCACCTTGAACGCGGAATAGAGTGCAGCCTGCTGGCTGTCGGTCAGTTCCAGCAGCGCGCCGAGCAACAAAGGCCCCATTTCGCTCAGCGTAGTGCGCAGTGGATGGCCGCTCTTGCCATGCACATCCCACAGGGTTACCGGGTAGGCCATCGGCTGATGGTTAAGCCAGGGCATGCTGGCAATGCGCTCAGCCACTTTGCCTTGCGGTGCGCCAGCCGCCCCCAGACCGCAGAGATCCCCCTTCACATCGGCGGCAAACACCGCGACGCCAGCATCGCTGAAGGTTTCGATCAAGCGTTGCAATGTCACGGTTTTACCAGTGCCCGTCGCGCCAGCAATCAGCCCGTGACGGTTCGCCAGACGCAACGCCTGCCCCACCGGCAGCCCCTCAAGATCGGCCCCCACAACAAACTGATCGGTTTGCACCATCTTGTTATCTCCATGGTTAAAGCTTTACTGCAATTAGGCCGACATAGTTAGCGTGCCCTGCAATAGCCACTGCCCAACATCAGCCCAAGACTGATGCCAGAACTCACCGGACGCAAGACGCCATGACCAACAACCTGAAGTTCAGCCACAAGATTCTGCTCGCCGCCTCGCTGGTGGTGATCGCCGCATTCTCGCTGTTCACGCTTTACAACGATTACCTGCAACGCAACGCGATCCGTGATGATTTGGAAAGCTACCTAAAGGAGATGGGGAATGTCACCGCCAGTAATATTTCCAACTGGCTGTCAGGGCGCATTCTGCTGGTAGAAAACGTTGCTCAATCGGTCGCCCGCGACTCTTCCGGCGATGCTCTGACCGGACTGCTGGAGCAGAAGGTACTGGCCTCCACTTTCGCCTTCACCTACCTGGGCAGCGCTGATGGCAGCTTCACCATGCGCCCGGACGAGGACATGCCGGATGGCTACGATCCGCGTCAACGCCCTTGGTACAAGGATGCGATGGCAGCAGGCGGCACTACCCTCACCGAACCCTACGTCGACGCCGCCACCAGCGAACTGATCATCACCATCGCCACGCCCGCCAAAGCGGCAGGAGTGGTTGGCGGCGACCTGAGTCTCAACACTCTGGTAGAAATCATCAACTCGCTGGACTTTGCCGGCATGGGTTATGCCTTTCTGATCAGCGCGGATGGCAAGATTCTCGTGCACCCGGACAAGTCCCTGGTGATGAAGAACATCAGTGAGGTCTACCCGCAAGATACCCCGCGCATCAGCGGCGAGTTCAGTGAAGCGGAGCTCAATGGCGAGACGCGCATTCTCACCTTCGCTCCGGTCAAGGGGCTGCCCTCGGTTAACTGGCATGTCGGCCTGTCCATTGACAAGGCCAAGGCCTACTCAATGCTCAGCGAATTCCGCGCCTCGGCGATCGTTGCCACCATCATCGCGGTGGTACTGATCATGTTGCTGCTGAGCATGTTGATCAGCGTGCTGATGCAACCGTTGAATGTCATGGGTAAAGCCATGGAAGACATCGCCCAAGGCGAGGGTGACCTGACCAGGCGTCTGAGCATTCAATCCAACGACGAATTTGGCCGCCTGGCCAGTGCCTTCAACCAGTTTGTTGAGCGTATCCACAGTTCAATCCGCGAGGTGTCATCCGCCACCAGCCAGGTCAATGAAGTGGCAAAACTGGTGGTCGGCGCTTCTAACTCGTCGATGATCAACTCCGACGAGCAGGCCAGCCGAACCAACAGTGTGGCCGCTGCGATTAATGAGCTGGGCGCCGCCGCGCAGGAAATTGCGCGTAACGCTGCCGATGCATCGAACCAAGCCTCCGATGCACGCCACCTGGCTGAAGACGGCCGCCAAGTGGTGGAACAAACCATCAAAGCGATGAACGAACTGTCCGGCAAAATCAGCGCATCCTGCGGCAATATCGAAACCCTCAACAGCAAGACGGTGAACATCGGGCAAATACTTGAGGTGATCAAAAGCATCTCCCAGCAAACCAACCTGCTGGCACTCAACGCTGCTATCGAGGCAGCGCGCGCTGGTGAAGCCGGCCGTGGGTTCGCAGTAGTGGCCGATGAAGTACGCAACCTGGCTCACCGCACCCAGGAATCGGCGCAGGAAATCGAGAAAATGATCGAAGAGCTGCAAGTCGGCTCCCGCGAGTCGGTCACCACCATGACTGAAAGCCAGCGCTACAGCGAAGAAAGCGTGGAGATCGCTAACCAGGCCGGCGCCCGCCTGAGCAGCGTCACCGAACGCATCGGTGAAATTGATGGCATGAACCAGTCAGTGGCCACCGCAACCGAGGAGCAGACCTCGGTGATCGAATCGCTTAACGTCGACATCACCGAAATCAACACCCTCAACCAAGAGGGTGTGGAAAACCTCAACGCCACCTTGCGTGCCTGCGGCGATCTGGAGCAACAGGCTAGCCGCCTCAAGCAACTGGTCGACAGCTTCCGCATTTAACCCATGCGGAAAACAAACGGGGCGCTCAGTGAGCGCCCCGTTTTTATTTCTGCTTTTCGTGGTTCGTTGGCGACTGTTCGTCTTGCTGCAACTGCCGCCATAACTCGGCGGCATCGGCAAATTCGCTACCGTCCTCAGGACTTAAAGCCTCAGGGTCATAGCGCTGCGTACAACCCTCACCAAGCACTGGTGGCGCGCTGGATGTGCCACGCGCGAGTGGATCAGTCATAACACCTCCAATGAACGCTACCAGTCTTCAACTCAGCACCACACGGCCTTCGTCATGCTGGGCAAACTCTTTGACCGCACGCAGCACATCGCTGCGGCTGACCTGGCCAATCAAACGGCCGTCCTCGACCACAGGCAGGCGTCGGCGCCGGCCGCGCAGAAAGCGCTCGGATATTTCGATGATATCCGCCTCCGGCGAAATCACTTCCACCTCGGTGGTCATGTAGGCGCTGACATCACCGCCCGCCGACTCGTAGTAAGCGCCAGAAAGGATGCCGCGCAAGCAATCGCCCTCCGACAACAACCCCACCAGATGCCCTTGTCCGTCAACCACCGGCGCGCCAGAGATACGGTGCTCAAGCAAGCGGTTAATCGCGGTGAACAGGTTCATTTCAGGCCGGAAAGTCACCAGATTGCGGGTCATGTAATCTCGCACTTTGATTGACTTGAGCATCAGTAATACCCTCTATCTGCGCTGAACCGAACCCTACTGATGCCTCAGTCGAACACCACTGTTTTATTGTCGTGCACCAGCACTCGGTCTTCTAAGTGATAGCGTAGACCACGTGACAGCACCATCTTCTCGACATCTTTACCCAGACGCACCATCTCTTCGATGCTATCGCGGTGGCTGACGCGCACCACGTCCTGCTCAATGATCGGCCCGGCGTCCAGCTCCTCGGTTACATAGTGAGAGGTCGCACCAATCAGTTTGACCCCTCGCAACGATGCCTGGTGATATGGCTTGGCCCCGACAAACGACGGCAGAAAGCTGTGATGGATATTAATGACGCGCTGGGAGAACTCGGCGCAAAGTGGCGCAGGCAAAATCTGCATATAGCGCGCCAACACAATTACATCGGCGGCATGGGCTTTTACCAACCGCGCCACCTCATCAAATGCCGGTTGTTTATCCTGCGAATTAACTGGCACATGGAAATACGGAATGTCATGCCACTCCACCATGCTGCGCAGGTCATCGTGGTTGGAAATGACGCATGGAATATCGCAATCTAATTCGTCGCTGTGCCAGCGGTGCAGCAAATCGGCCAGGCAGTGCGATTCGCGACTGGCCATCAGCACAACACGTTTCTTAACCGCCGAATCGGTAACCCGCCACTCCATGGAAAACTCACGGGCAATCGGCGCAAAGGCCTGGCGAAAACCGTCCAGATCAAATGGCAGCGAGTCAGCGCGAATCTCGTGGCGCATAAAAAACCAGCCACTCTGATTATCCGAATGATGACTGGCTTCGGTAATCCAGCCGTTATAGGTGGCCAGAAAGTTACTCACCTTAGCCACAATTCCAACCCGATCAGGACAGGCAATGACCAATCGAAAAGTACGCATCAACGGCTCCGGGGCTCAAATAAAGTCGGCCATTCTAGTCTCAACATGGAAAAACTGCAGTACTCAGACAGCACATGCCAGAGCAGGCAACAGGACAGGACAGTTGTCGCTGGCGGAATAGTGCAGTACTTCCGCCCAAACAGTTAATAACTCGCTATATACAACAGGCCAAGCGGCCACCCAGTTACTTAACAATACAATTCATAAAAAATACCTATAAAGCGGTTTACTTGTTAAAAGTGCCTGACTACTATTGCTATCACTTAATCGCCAATCCCGAATACAGGTACCCATCATGTCGTTGATCAACGAATACCGCGCCACCGAAGAAGCAATCAAAGAACTGCAAGATCGTCTGAAAAATCTGTCGCAAGACGACAAACTGAAGAAAGAGCTGGAATTCGAAGGCAAACTGCGTGCACTGATGGGTGAATACCAGAAATCGCTGCGCGACATCATTGCCATGCTCGACCCAGAAGCCAAAGGCAGCAAAATCACCCGCGCCGCCAAAACAACTGGCACCAAACGCGCCCGTAAAGTTAAGCAGTACAAAAACCCGAATACCGGCGAAGTAATCGAAACCAAAGGCGGCAACCACAAGACGCTGAAAGAGTGGAAAGCCAAGTGGGGCGGTGACGTCGTTGAAGGCTGGGCAACCCTGCTGGGCTAAGCCTGCCGCTTAAGCGCCAAAAGCTTCACGCAAAAACGCCAGCAATGCTGGCGTTTTTTATGGGCATTGTTTCAGTCACGCCTACAGCATTTGGCCCTATCAACTACAGGGCATAACGCTGGCGTAACTGTTCTGCATGATCGCGCCACGCCAACAAAATAGCTTGTTGTGCCGAATCACTCTCTGGAAGAACGTCCGCAAGTGCTTGGTTGAACTGTTCAAGCGTATTCGGGGCACCGTATTCGGGCTGGGTCAGACGTTGCTGACAAAATGTTCGCCAACGTTGTTGCTCCTCAACACTCAACGTCGCGGTAAAGTTTCGCGCGCGGTATCGAAATAACAGCTCCGGCAAACGCCCATCATCAAATGGCCAAACTGCCTCGGCCAAACGCTGCGGTTCGGCACGCCTTACCTGCTCACACAGTCGGCGATCGCGATCGCCAATAAAGCCCTCATATAACTGCTGCTCAGGGTCTTGATTGGCGGCGAACTGCTCTTCGGCATACACCTGCACCAGTTTTTCCTGCCACTGCCCAGGACTACTGCGTAATTGTTCGGCTTGTGCCTGATATGCTGACACATCGAGCTGCAGACGCTGAATATCCTCGGCGCGCAATACATTCATCGGAGCAACAACGGGACAACGGTTGATATGCAGCAACTTCAGCGGTACCGGCAACTCGCCGTCGGCCAATTGATCGCGACGGGTGTACAGGCGCGTACGTAATGTTTCAGCTGACTCATTGAGCAGCGGCGAGATATCGGCCTGCAGATCACAAACAATCAACGCATTGCGATTACGCGGATGCCAAGCCAACGGCAAGACCACCGCCAGGTAATGCCGCGCACCGGCATAACGCCCGGAGATATGCACCAACGGCTGCAACAGGCGTATTTGATCCTGCACCCGCTGTTTACTGCGCAGTTGATACAGGTAGTCATAGAGTTTGCGCTGCTTGTTGCGCAGCAAGCGCGCCAGAGCGATGGTTGCTCGCACATCGGACAGCGCGTCGTGGGCCTGGCCATGCTCGATGCCGTTGGCCGCAGTCAGACGCTCCAGTTTGAGCGTCACCCGCCCCTCTTCTTCCGGCCAGACGATGCCTTCCGGGCGCAATGCGTAGGCCGTACGCACCAGGTCGATCAGATCCCAGCGGCTATTGCCGCCCTGCCATTCACGAGCGTAGGGATCGAAGAAGTTGCGATATAGGCTGTAACGCGTCACCTCATCATCGAAACGCAGGCTGTTGTAGCCCACCCCGCAGGTGCCCGGCTGCGACAACTCGGCATGCACACGGCTCATAAATTCGGCTTCATTCAGGCCATGCTGCGCCAGCTTGCTCGGGGTAATTCCGGTCACCAGGCAAGCTGCCGGATGCGGCAGGATGTCGTCGCTGGGCTGGCAGTAGATGTTCAGCGGCTCAGCAATTTCATTAAGGTCTTCATCGGTGCGAATCCCCGCGACCTGCAGCGGCCGGTCGCGCCGTGGGTCAATACCGGTGGTTTCGTAGTCGTACCAAAAGAGGCTGGAAGTCACAGTTATGTCCTGATGCTGAGGCGCAGGCAGTCTACCACCCCGTCAGCATCACGCAGACAAGCGCAGAACCTTGCGCCAGCGCACGCCGCACGTGGGGTCTGTGCCTTGTAGGGCACCCTGGCGGAGACTAAAGTGGGAAGCCCGATTAACCACTCTGAACAAGGACGCCCCATGAGTGAGATCAACCCCAGCAATCCCTACGCCGCTCCAGCCAGTGCACTGCAAGAAGCGCCGCGCGACAGCCAGGTGCCCAGCATCGAAGAAGCCCTGAGCCGTGGCTACGACTTCACCATTAGTGACCTGCTCAGCGAAGCCTGGCAACGGGTAAAAGGCACCAAGGGCATCATCATCGGTGGTTTTCTGGTGTTCTACGCCGTACTGCTGACTGCATCCTTCCTGATTGGCGGATTCTTCGGCCTGCTGGGCGTGGTCAGCGACAGCCCAATGCTCGCGGTCGTGGCCGAACTGGTCATCGGCATTCTGGCTTCGGCCCTGGCTTATCCCTTTATGGCTGGGATCAATATGATCGGTATCCGTCGCGCCGCCGACCAACCGATCAGCTTCAATGACATTTTCAGTCACTTCGGCCGCACCGTGCCGCTAGTGATCACCGCGATTATCAGCATGCTGCTGATCTACCTCGGCATGTTCCTGTTGATCATTCCCGGCCTGTACCTGGCCATCGCTTATATGCTGGCCATTCCGCTGGTGGTGGAGCGCGGCCTGACGCCGTGGCAAGCCCTGGAAGCCTCGCGCAAGGCGATTACCCAGCACTGGTTCAAGGTGTTCGGCTTGTTCCTGCTGCTGGGCCTGATCACGCTTATAAGCGCTATTCCGCTCGGTATTGGTCTGGTGTGGAGCATTCCGCTGTTTGTCATCGCCATGGGCGTGCTCTATCGCACCATCTTCGGTGTACTGCCCGCGCCGCAATAATCCTGACTAAATAACCCCGCTGCGCCGGTTCAGATCACTGAGCCGGTTGCTTCCCTGCCTGCTGCTGGCTAGCATCGGGCTTTCCTCGACGCAGTCTGCCGATGTCGCCCACGCCAACCCCTGCTTCAGTCGCCGCTCGCCCGCTGCTGGATACCCGCTATAAGGTGGAAACACCGGAAGGCATCGACCTGATCCTGCGCCCAGCTGGGGTAGTGCCGCGCGCGTTGGCATTTAGCATTGACCTGCTGATTCGCGGTGCGCTGCTCGGCGCATTGTTTGCCGTGCTGGCGTTGCTCGGCCAGTTCGGTATGGGCCTGGGCACCATCCTGCTGTTTCTGGTGACCTGGTGGTACATGGTGCTGTTTGAGGTGCTCAACCAGGGCCGCTCACCGGGCAAGCAGATGATGGGCCTGCGGGTGATTCATGATGACGGCACGCCAATTGGCTGGACCGCCTCGCTTACGCGCAATTTGCTGCGTTTCGTCGACATCCTGCCGTTTGGCTACACCCTGGGTATTCTCAGCTGCCTGAATCACCCAGCGTTCAAACGCCTCGGCGATATCGCCGCCGGCACCTTGGTGGTTTACCGCGATAACGCCCCAGCAGCACCCGAGCTACCGCAAGCCGAGCCCATCCGTGCACCGTTCAGCATGAGCCTGAGTGAGCAGCGCGCCCTGCTCAGCTTTGCCGAGCGAGCGCAGAGTCTATCCAGTGCACGGCGTCAGGAGCTGGCAAGCATTCTTGCCGAGCCCTTGCAGGTACCTGCTGAGCTGGCCGAACAGCAGATCCACGGGATTGCCCGTGGCTTGTTGGGGCCGACATGAAACAGAGCCTGTTTGAACACCAGCACCAAGCCGAGTGGCAAGCCTTTAATGCGCAGCTAGAAGCCATTGAGCGCGGCAAGGCCGATAGCCAGCAATGCAAGGCCTTTGCCGCCAACTACCGCAGCCTGTGCCAGCACCTAGCCCTGGCCCAGAGCCGGGGCTATAGCAGCCACCTGATCGAGCAATTGCAGCTGCTGGCCATGCGCGGCCATCAGCAGTTTTATCGCCATCGCAGCCCACTGGGGGCGCAACTGCTCGGCTTTATCCTGGCTGGATTTCCACGCCTGGTGCGCGCCGAGTGGCGTTTTGTCGTGGTCGCCAGCCTGCTGTTTTTCGGCAGCCTGCTGCTGATGGGCACGCTGGTGTATCACTTCCCCGACCTAGTCTACGGGGTGATGGCGACTGACCAGGTCGGCGAGATGGAAAAGATGTACGACCCCGACGCCAGGCGCATCGGCCGCTTCAGCGAACGCGACTCCGGCGATGACTGGATGATGTTCGGCTACTACATCATGAACAACATCGGCATCGCCTTTCAGACCTTTGCCAGCGGCTTGCTGTTTGGCCTGGGCAGCCTGTTCTTCCTGCTGTTCAACGGCCTGATGATTGGTGCGGTGGCCGGCCACCTGACGCAAATCGGCTACGGTGAAACCTTCTGGTCGTTCGTCATCGGCCACGGTTCTTTCGAACTCACCGCCATTGCCCTGGCCGGCGCGGCAGGCCTGAAGCTCGGTTGGGCACTGCTGGTTCCCGGCCGCCTGCCACGTGGTGAAGCCCTGCGCATAGCGGCGGGCATTAGCGTGCGGCTGGTCGGCGGGGTGATCGTATTTCTGCTGCTGGCGGCGTTTATCGAGGCCTACTGGTCATCCATGGACCTGGCCAGCCCCGCGATCAAATATGCAGTCGGCGCTGGTCTTTGGCTGCTGGTGCTGGCTTATCTCCTCCTGGCTGGCCGAGGTGCACATGCGCCTGACTGATGCCAGCGTCGCCATCCGCCCTCGTAGCGTCTGGGAAGCCGTCGACCTCGGCGTGTTGCTGGCCAAACAGCATGCTGGCCTGTTGATGCTCAGTTGGGCCTTGGTCACCGTGCCGATTTTCGCCCTGCTGTGCCTACTGCTGTGGGATTACCCAAGCATTGCTGTGCTGATTTTCTGGTGGCTGAAACCGGCTTACGAACGCCTGCCACTGTATATCCTCTCGCATGCACTGTTCGGCGCTACGCCAAGCCTCAAGCAGGCGCTAAAAGCCCTGCTCGGCCTGCTCAAACCGCAACTTCTGGCCAGCCTGACCTGGCGCCGGCTAAGCCCCACACGCAGCTTCGACCTGCCGGTGATGCAGCTGGAAGGCCTGTCCGGCAAGGCGCGCAGCCAGCGTCTGATCGTCCTCGGCCAGCGCGATGCCGGCGGCGCCAGCTGGCTCACCATCGTCGGTGTGCACCTGGAAATGGCGCTGTGGTTCGGCATCATCAGCTTCGTCTACATGCTGCTGCCGGCGCAGATTGAGCTGGACTGGACCTGGGACAGCCTGATCAATGCGGCGTCTGGCGAGTGGCTATGGCTGGAACATCTGTCCAACCTGACCTACGTTCTGCTGCTGATCCTCTGGGAACCGATCTACGTCGCCTGCGGCTTCACCCTCTACCTGAATCGCCGCACTGCTCTGGAAGCCTGGGACATCGAACTGGTCTTCCGCCAGCTACGCCAGCGCCTGACGGGCGTGGCTTATGCCCTGCTGCTGGGCTGCGGCCTGCTGTTGATGCAGCTGCCAAACAGCGCCATGGCCTCCGATACCCCAACCGCAACTGCAAGCAGCTGCCCGCTGCCGGTTGAAGACCCCATGGGGCCAGAAGCCGACCGCCTGCTCAAGCAGCCGCTGACCAGCGCCGAAGCGCAAAAAAGCATAGGCCAGCTGCTCGATCAGCCGCCCTTCGAGTACCGTGAAACCGTCACCCGTTGGCGCCTCGGCGAAGAGCCCAAGGAGCCGAGCGAGGAAGACGCCAAGGCCCTGATCGAACTGCTGGAAAAGTTCTTCAAACTTACCGAATTCTGGAAAAGCGTCGATGCTGTGGCGCTGTTCTTCGAGGTGCTGCTGTGGGTCGCGCTGTTCAGCCTGATCGCCTGGCTACAGTGGCGCTACCGTGATTGGCTGAGCGCCTTTGCCGGTCGCCTGCGTTTGCCGCAAGTCCGTACCTATCAGCCACCTGAACAGCTATTTGGCCTGGAAGTGGCGCCACAAAGCCTGCCAGCGGATATCCCCGGTGAAGTCGAAAAACTCTGGGATGAACAGCCACGCGCCGCCCTCGGCCTGCTTTACCGCGCCCTGCTCAGCCGCATGTTGCACGAACAGCGCCTGCCGCTGAAAAAGTCGCACACCGAAGCCGAAGTGCTGCAACTGGTGCAGGCGCTGCAGCAGAAAGACCTCAGCCACTTCAGCCAGGCTCTGACCCGCCACTGGCAGAACCTCGCCTACGGCCATCGACTGCCGCCCGCGGCACTCAAACAGGGCCTGTGCAATGCCTGGCGACGCCTGTTCGAACAAGGGGCGCAGGCATGAACCGGCGTCTCCAGTTCCTCCTCGGTGCCGGTCTATTGCTGGTGGTCGGTCTGCTCGGCATCTACTTGCTGGGCAAACTCACGCCCTATGAAGAGATCCTCGAGCACGGCCCCGCACCCGAGGCCCGAGCCAACCCTTATCTCGCTGCCGAGCATTTCCTGCGCAAACAGGGCCTGCAGGTACAACGTGCCGATGGCCTGGAGGTCATGAAGGATCTGCCGAGCGCCGGGCAAACCCTGCTGCTGCTCGGCGACCGCAACCGCATGACGCCCAAGCAGGCCGAACGCCTGCTGGCCTGGACGGCCAAAGGCGGCCACCTGCTGTTTGTCGCCGAGCGGCTGTGGGATGAAGAGGAAGGCAAAAGCGGCGATCTGCTGCTCGACAGCCTGGGCATCCAGCAATACGAAAGCGAAGAACTCGACGAGGACGCCAGCGAAGCAGCGCAAGAAGACGCCTCGACTGAGGACACGGCCGACGCTGAGCCGCAGGCTGAAGCGGAAGCTGCGGCAGAGGCAACCACAGGTTCAAACAATGCCTACCCGGAGTTGACCCAACTGTATCTGGAAAACGAAGAGGCGCCGGCCTACTTCAACTTCGACACCGACTTTCACCTCTACGATTCCGCAAACCGTGCCCACGCCTGGGCCAACAGCGACGCCGCCACCCATCTGTTGCAGCTCTATCATGGCGATGGCCTGATCAGCGTGGTCAGCGACAGCTGGATCTGGCAGAACCAAGGCATCGGCGAATACGACAACGCCTGGCTGCTCTGGTACATGACCCAGGACAGCCAGGTCACCCTGCTCTACCGCGCGGACCGCGATGACCTGTTCAGCCTGCTGCTTGAGCACTTCCCCCAGGCATTGGTTGCACTCGTGCTGTTACTGGCATTCGGCCTATGGCATCTGGGCATGCGCCAAGGCCCGCTGCTGTTGCCCGCCAGCCGCAATCGCCGCCAACTGCAGGAACACCTGCGCGGTAGCGCTGACTTCCTCCTGCGCCACAACGGTCAGCACAGCCTGTTGCAAGGTTTGCAACAAGACATCCAGCGCCGCGCGCGGCATCGTCACCCCGGTTTCGAACGCCTCGCGGTGGCCGAGCAGTGGCAGGTGCTGAGCCGCCTGACCCGCCAGCCATCCAGCGTTATCAGCCAAGCCATGCGGCCGCTGCCCAAGCAGCGCCTGGCCGCCGCCGACTTCACCCGCCAGGTCGCCAACCTGCAAACCCTCAGGAATGCCCTATGACGAGCGAACACACACCCGAACAGCCAGACAGCGACATCGAGTCAACCCCTGTCGCCGCTGAAACCGTCGAAGCTGCGGCCACCGAAACGCCTGTACCGGCCCCAGCACCAGCTGCCCCGGCAGCCGCAGCTGCAGCTGCCAACCCGAATGCGCAGCGCCAGCGCGCCAGCCAGTTGGCTCAGGCGCTGCGTGCGGAGTTGCAGAAAGCCCTGATCGGCCAGACGGCGGTGATTTATGACGTGCTCAGCGCCCTGATTGCCGGCGGCCATGTGCTGGTCGAAGGCGTTCCCGGCCTTGGCAAGACGCTGCTGGTGCGTGCCCTGGCACGCTGCTTTGGCGGCGAGTTCGCGCGCATCCAGTTCACCCCAGATCTGATGCCCAGCGACGTCACCGGCCACGCCGTGTATGACCTGCAGAGCGAGCAGTTCAAGCTGCGCAAGGGCCCGGTATTCACCAACCTGCTGCTGGCGGATGAAATCAACCGCGCCCCGGCCAAGACCCAGGCGGCGTTGCTGGAAGTCATGCAGGAACGTCAGGTGACCCTGGAAGGCCGCGCGCTGAATGTGCCGTTGCCGTTTATGGTGCTGGCCACGCAGAACCCGATTGAGCAGGAAGGCACCTACCCGCTGCCGGAAGCCGAGCTCGACCGCTTTATGCTCAAGCTGCGCATGGATTACCCCGAGCAGAGCGAAGAGCTGAACATGGTTCGCCAGGTGGCGCGCTCAAGCAAAGCCGACATGCTCGAAGTCACCCCGCTGCGCACCCTGCTGCAGGCCCGCGATGTACTGGCGTTGCAGAAGATCGCCAGCGACCTGCCGATTGATGAGCAGGTGCTCGACTACGCTGTGCGCATCGCCCGCGCCACCCGCACCTGGCCTGGCCTGGCCATAGGCGCCGGGCCGCGCGCATCGATTGCCCTGGTACGCTGCGGCCGCGCCCGAGCGCTGCTGCGCGGCGGTGATTTCGTGCTGCCAGATGACATCAAGGGTTGCGCCCTGGCCGTACTGCGCCACCGCGTGCGGCTGTCGCCGGAGTTGGATATCGAAGGCCTGTCGGTGGATCAGGTGCTGCAACAGCTGCTCGACCAGGTTCCGGCACCGCGCCTATGACCCGCAATTGGCAAAAGCCCGCATTGAAAGGCGCTCTCGCATGAAACCCTCACGCGCGCTGCTGGCGCTGCTCGCCGGTCTGTTCGTGCTCGGCATTGCCCTGGGTATCTGCAGCGCCCTGGGCGTTGCCGTGCCGCGCAGCTTCACCCCGATTTACTGGGGCCTGCTGCTGATGCTGCTCGGCCTGACGCTGATCGACGCCCTGCTGCTGCGCCAAGTACCTTCGCCGCGTCTCGAGCGCCAGCTACCCGGTAACCTGCCGCTGGGTCGCTGGAGCGACGTGAGGCTGAATCTGCACCACAGTTACACCCGTGCGCTGCAGGTGGAGGTGTTCGACCATCTGCCCGGCGATATGGCCTTCGAGCACCTGCCGCTCAAGGTCGATCTGCACCCCGGCGAGCAGACACAGGTCAGCTACCGCGTACGCCCACTGCTGCGCGGACATTTCCATTTCCCGCAGTGCGAAATCAGCCTGCCCAGCCCTATGGGCCTGTGGCGCGCCCGCCGCTACCTGCCGGTGGCCGGTGAAACCCGCGTCTACCCGGATTTCGCCCGGCTTTACGGCGCGCAACTGATGGCGGTGGATGACTGGCTCAGCCAGCTGGGCGTACGCCAGCAGCAACGCCGCGGCCTGGGGCAGGAATTTCACCAGCTGCGTGAGTTTCGCGACGGCGACACCCTGCGGCAGATCGACTGGAAGGCCACCGCACGCAAACGCACACCGATTGCCCGCGAGTATCAGGACGAGCGCGACCAGCAGATTGTCTTCCTGCTCGACTGCGGCCGACGAATGCGCAGCCAGGACGGCGAGCTGTCGCATTTCGATCACGCTCTCAACGCCTCGCTGCTGCTGAGCTACGTGGCACTGCGCCAGGGCGATGCGGTCGGCCTGTCGACCTTTGCTGGCGAGCAGAACCGCTTCCTCGCCCCAGTCAAAGGCCAGGCGCAGTTGAATGTGCTACTCAATGCCCTGTACGACCTGCGCAGCACCCAACAACCGGCAGACTTCACCGCCGCTGTGGAAAACCTGCTCAGCCGCCAGCGCCGTCGCGCCTTGGTGGTACTGGTGACCAACCTGCGAGATGAGGATGATCAGGCCCTTCTCGGCGCGGTCAAACGCCTGAGCCGCCAACACCGCGTGCTGGTCGCCAGCCTGCGTGAGGAAGTGCTCGACACCCTGCGCCACACCCCGGTGCAGGACCTCTCCAGCGCTCTGGACTACTGCGGCACCCTTGATTACCTGAATGCCCGCGCAGGCCTGCACGAACGCCTGATTGCCAACAAGGTACCGGTGCTGGATGCGCGGCCGAGCGAACTGGGACCGCAGCTGGTGAGCAGTTATCTAGCCTGGAAAAAAGCCGGCGTTCTCTAGCACTGGCCACGCCAACGCCGACCTAGGTTGGCGTTGAGCGCCCCGCCCCAACCTACGGCTATAGCCACGTCACGTGCTGCTCCAGCGGAAAGCGCAGACGAGGGTTGTACACGCCCTTCTCATCCTGCTTGCCCACCGCTAGCAGCATGATCGGCAAGGCCTGGCGCGGGATGCTAAGAGTCTTGCGCAATCGCACTTCATCGAAGCCTTCCATCGGGCAGGTGGCATAGCCATGGCTCTGGAAGGCCAGCATCAGGTTCTGCGCCGCCAGCGCCGTGGATTTCACCGCCCAGATGCGCATCTGCGCCTGACTGTTGGGCGCGCGCATCAACGGCTTGCGCCAGGCTGCCACCCGCAGCAGCTGACGTTTGAACAGCCCAAACAGACCGAATGTGCCCTGGTTGTACTGAAAGGGTGCGGTCTTGTTGTAGAAGCTGCGAATCCGCGCAGGTACTTCCGGCTCCGGCCAATAGTCGATGATGTTCTGGCAAGCCTGCTTCCAGGTGTCCGGCCGCGCCAGTACGGCAATAATCAGTGGCGCCTTGGCCGCATTCTGACTCATGCAAACCGGGTGCAAACGGGCCAGCAACGCCGGATCGCGAACCACCTGGAAACTCCAGGGCTGCAGGTTGCAGGAGTTGGGCGCGAGCACCGCCAGTTCTAGGCAATCACGCACCACATCATCAGGCACCGCTTCGGCGGTAAAACGGCGTACCGCGCGGCGACTTTCGATCAGCTCACGCAGTGCGGCGGGGGTCGCGGGAGAAATGGCGGTATCAGCGGGAAACAGGCTCATCAGGGGCATCCTCAGCAGGTTGCCCGATTAAGCCGAGATGCCCAGCCACGAACAAGCCGTATACCGGCTTAGTCCGCAGCCTTGGCGCAAATGGCCTTAACCGAGCGCCTTTTCGATCGCCTGGATCAGGCTCGGGTCATCTGGCGTGGTGCGCGGCGAGAAGCGCGCCAGCACACGGCCGTCGTGACCGACGAGGAACTTCTCGAAATTCCAGGTGATGTCACCTGGGAACTCGGCGCCCTCGCCTGCCAGCAGGCGATACAGCGGATGGCGGTCCGGCCCATTCACCTCAAGCTTGCTGCCCAACGGGAAGGTCACGCCGTAGTTGAGGCTGCAAAACGCGCGAATGGCGGCCTCGCTGTCGGGCTCCTGCTCGGCAAACTGATTGCACGGCAACCCGAGCACGCTGAAGCCCTGTCCTTTGTATTGCTGATAGAGCTTTTCCAGACCCGCGTACTGCGGTGTCAGGCCACATTTGGAAGCCACATTGACCACCAACACCACCTGCCCCTTGAAGGGTGCCAGCGGCAGCTCTTGGCCATCCAGTGCACGCAGGTTGAGGTCGTGAAAGGCACTCATGGTCTAACTCCTTGAGAACACAAAAGTTACGTGTAGCGGACAAAAAATGGCCGGGAGCCATTTTTAACGTCGCACCGCGACGGCCCACAGGGTGAGCCGCCAAGGATGGTGGCTCATAAAAAAGGCGCCTATCTGAAGGCGCCTTTCTTCTGTTGCAGCTTAGCAGTCAAGCCAACGGTTGATACGACCATAAGTCGACTCGTGGCGACCACATAAGGCTAAACCATCAATGATGATGACCGCCTTCGCCATGGATATGGCCATGCGCAACTTCTTCTTCGCTGGCATCACGCACGCTGACAACCTTGACCTTGAAGTGCAGGCGCTGGCCAGCCAGTGGGTGGTTGCCGTCAACGATCACGTCGTCGCCTTCCAGCTCACGAATAGTAACGATCTGCATGCCGCCATCCGGACCGGAAGCGTGGAACTGCATACCGACTTCCAGCTCATCAACGCCTTCAAACATAGAGCGATTGAGGGTGGCTACCAGCTCGGCGCTGTATTCGCCGTAAGCGTCTTCCGGCTCAACGGCAACGTCCAGCTCATCGCCAGCTTGCTTGCCCAGCAGGGCTTTTTCCAGGCCACCGATGATGTTGCCGGCACCGTGCAGATAAGCCAGCGGCGCGCCGCCTGCGGAACTGTCGATCACCTCACCGGCATCGTTAGTCAGGGTATAGTCGATGGAGACGGCCTTATTGGCGGCGATCAGCATGGGGCGAGACCTTTTGCTTGGAAATAAAGAGCGGGCAAGTTTACCCAAGGGCACGCGCGAAAGCGAACCGGACACAGACGGACGGCCACGCGCGGCCTCAGTGCGTGTGCTTGATTTTCGTCAGGATGAGCACGGCCATTGGGTGGCAGTATTGTCCTGCGGCCATACTCAGCACCTGCGCCACCAGCCGCCCTGGCAGAATCGCGCGTGGGTGCTGGATGCTCATCAACGCCAGGCGAACGTGGGAGGACCTTTCCTCTGCGGCTGGTGCGCGGCTGAAAATAGCGCAAGCGAGGCGACGACAGAACGCCTGAACCACGATTTGAACAAGGAGCGGTAAATGCCCGCACGCAATATTCTGGTGATCAACTGCGGCAGCTCATCGATCAAGTTTGCCCTGATCAACGAAGACCAAGATGCCTTTATTCTCAGCGGCCTGGCTGAGCGCCTGGGCAGCCCGGATGCACAAGTCCACTGGCAACAAGGCGATAGTAAAGACAGCCTGATACTGCCCCATGCCGATCACCGTTCCGCCCTCGCCCAGGTATTGCCCTTGGTGCAGGCCGCCGCTGGCGGCCAACTGCACGGAATCGGCCACCGCGTGGTGCATGGCGGCGAGCATTTCACTGCTGCCTGTCGATTGGATGCGCTGAGTCTTGCGGCGATTCGCGCCACCGCGCCGCTGGCACCGCTGCATAACCCGGCCAACCTGCTGGGCATCGAAGCGGCGATCAAGCTGTTCCCCGACCTGACTCAGGTGGCGGTGTTCGACACGGCTTTTCACCAGACCCTGCCCGAACACGCCTACCGCTATGCCCTGCCCGAGCACCTGTACCGCGAACACGGCGTACGCCGCTATGGCTTCCACGGCACCAGCCACCGTTTTGTCAGCCAGCGCGCCGCAGAAATGGCCGGGCTGCCGGTCAATGCCAGCAGCTGGCTGGTGGCACACCTGGGCAATGGCTGCTCGACCTGCGCCATCGTCGATGGGCAAAGCCGCGACACCAGCATGGGCCTGACGCCGCTGGAAGGCGTAGTGATGGGCACCCGCAGCGGCGATGTCGACCCCAACCTGCACAGCCACCTGGCGCGCACCCTGGACTGGAGCCTGGAGCAGATCGAAGCCATGCTGAATAAAGACAGCGGCCTGCTGGGCCTGTCTGGTTTATCCAACGATATGCGCACTCTGGAGCAAGCCCGTGAGCAGGGCCATGCCGGCGCCACCCTGGCCATTGAGGTGTTCTGCTACCGCCTGGCCAAATCCCTGGCGGCCATGAGTTGCGCGTTGCCACAACTCCACGGCCTGGTCTTTACCGGCGGCATCGGCGAGAACTCGGCACTAATCCGCAGCAGGACAATCACGCACCTGAAACTGCTCAACCTGGCCCTCGACGAACCGGCCAACGCCCGCACCGTGCGCGGTGCGGCCGGGCCGATCCAGGCCGACGGCCACCCGCGCGTGCTGGTCGTACCGACCAATGAAGAACGACAGATTGCCCTCGACACCCTGGCGCTACTTGAAGCCTGATCGTCACCTGACTACTACGGAGCGCGAATGCACACTTTCTTTATTGCCCCCACCGGTTTCGGTGTCGGCCTGACCTCGATCAGCCTGGGTCTGGTCGGTGCCCTGGAGCGTGCCGGCCTCAAGGTCGGCTTTTTCAAACCCATCGCCCAACCGCATCAGGGCGACATGGGCCCCGAGCGTTCCAGCGAGCTGATCGCCCGCACCCACGGCCTGCACTCACCCAAGCCGCTGGCCCTGGCGCATGTCGAGCGCATGCTCGGTGACGGCCAGCTGGATGAACTGCTGGAAGAAATCATCAGCCTCTATCAGCAGGCCGCTGCAGATAAAGACGTGGTGATCGTCGAAGGCATGGTGCCAACGCGCCAGGCCAGCTACGCCACGCGGGTCAATTTCCACCTGGCCAAAAGCCTGGATGCCGAGGTGATTCTGGTCTCAGCGCCGGAACAGGAAAGCCTCAGCGAATTGAGCGACCGAGTGGAAATTCAGGCCCAACTGTTTGGCGGGCCAAAAGACGAGAAAGTGCTCGGGGTGATCCTCAACAAGGTACGCAGTGACGATGGTATCGAAGCCTTCGCCAATCGCCTGAAAGAACTCTCGCCACTGCTCAAGGGCGATGACTTCCGCCTGCTCGGCTGCATCCCATGGCAGGAAGAACTGAACGCCCCGCGTACCCGCGACATCGCCGACCTGCTCGGCGCGCGAGTGCTGAATGCCGGCGATTACGAGCAGCGGCGCATGTTGAAGATCGTGCTCTGCGCCCGCGCGGTGGCCAACACCGTGCAACTGCTCAAGCCTGGCACCTTGGTAGTGACGCCAGGGGACCGCGACGACATCATCCTCGCGGCCAGCCTGGCTGCGATGAACGGCATGCCGCTGGCCGGTTTGCTGCTGTGCAGCGACTTTGCGCCTGACCCGCGAATCATGGAGCTGTGCCGTGGCGCGCTGCAGGGCGGTTTGCCGGTGATGACGGTGAGCACTGGCTCCTACGACACCGCGACCAACCTAAACCGGTTGAACAAAGAAATCCCGGTCGATGACAAGGAGCGTGCAGAGAAAGTCGCCGACTTCGTCGCCAGCCATATCGACCATGAATGGCTATTCGCCCGCTGCGGCACGCCACGCGAGCTGCGCATGTCGCCGCCGGCGTTCCGCTATCAGCTGGTACAACGCGCCAAGACAGCCAACAAGCGCATCGTTCTACCCGAAGGCAGCGAGCCACGCACCGTACAGGCCGCGGCCATCTGCCAGGCACGCGGCATCGCCCGTTGCGTGCTGCTGGCCAAACCGGATGACGTCCACGCCGTAGCCCGCGCCCATGGCATCGAGCTGCCGGAAGGACTGGAAATCCTCGACCCGGACCTGATCCGCGAGCGCTATGTCGAGCCCATGGTCGAGCTGCGCAAGGGCAAAGGGCTGAACGCGCCGATGGCCGCCGCGCAGCTGGAGGACACCGTGGTACTGGGCACCATGATGCTCGCCCTGGATGAAGTCGACGGCCTGGTTTCCGGGGCGATCAACACCACCGCCAACACCATCCGCCCGGCCCTGCAGCTGATCAAGACGGCACCGGGCTATAAGCTGGTGTCGTCGGTGTTCTTTATGCTGCTACCCGACCAGGTGCTGGTCTACGGTGATTGCGCGGTAAACCCTGACCCGACAGCGGTGGAGCTGGCGGAAATCGCCCTGCAAAGCGCGGCCTCGGCCAGCGCTTTCGGCATCATTCCTCGGGTGGCGATGCTCAGTTACTCAACCGGTGACTCCGGCAGCGGCGAAGAGGTAGAAAAAGTCCGCGAGGCCACCCGCCTGGCCAAGGCCATCGACCCACAACTGCTGCTCGACGGCCCGCTGCAATACGACGCGGCAGCGATTGAAAGTGTCGGTCGGCAGAAGGCCCCTGGCAGCCCGGTCGCCGGCCGCGCCACGGTATTTATCTTCCCCGACCTGAACACCGGCAACACCACCTACAAAGCGGTACAACGCAGCGCCGATTGCGTCAGCGTCGGCCCGATGTTGCAGGGCCTACGCAAGCCGGTGAATGACCTGTCACGCGGCGCGCTGGTCGACGATATCGTCTTCACCATTGCCCTGACCGCGATTCAGGCTGCCAACCTGCCGCAGTAACGCACAGCCAGGGCTGCTCAACGGCGGCCCTGGCCAGGCAAAAGTGCTAAACATCCGCGAATCGCTGCGATAACCCATATTTCGAGGGGTTGCAGTTCGGTGCACAGACGTTAACCTGTGCGCCGACCGATCTGCGGTGCAAAACCGCAGGCGTAGATAAGTCGGGGATCAAGCCGCTTGAGCGCCACAGCAGTGGCCCGCAACCAGCCTGGCCCCATTTTCTGGAGGCACCTGCCCCAATGCTGCATTTCCTGCCTGCTCCACTGCGCGGCCTGCTTGCCGGCCTGATGTTGGCACTCAATACCCTGTTCTGGTGTTGGCCGCTGTTTATCCTGGCACTGGTGAAACTGCTAGTACCCATACCTGAGGTACACCGCATCCTGCGCTTTATGATGCACGCGAGTGCCGAAGCCTGGATTTCCATCAACAAATTCTGGATGAGCCTGGTCGGCCGTACGCATTGGGATGTGGCCGGGCTGAGTGGTTTCGATAAACAGCACTCATACTTAGTGACCAGCAACCACCAGAGCTGGGTGGATATTCTGGTGCTGCAATACCAGCTCAATCGGCGTATTCCGTTTCTCAAGTTTTTCCTCAAGCAGGAGCTGATCTGGGTGCCGGTGATTGGCTTGTGCTGGTGGGCGCTGGAATTTCCATTCATGAAGCGCTTCAGCAAGGAATACCTGGCCAAGCACCCGGAAAAACGCGGCCAGGACCTGGCAACCACGCGCAAGGCCTGCGAGCGCTACAAGACCAACCCAGTGTCGGTGTTCAATTTCCTCGAAGGCACGCGCCTGTCGCCGGCTAAGCACGCGCAGCAGCAGTCACCGTTCAAACACCTGCTCAAACCCAAGGCCGGCGGTATTGCCTTTGTGCTGGACGCCATGGGAGAGCAATTGCATAGCCTGGTCAATGTCACCATTCATTACCCACAGGGCAACCCCGGTTTCTGGGACCTGTTGTGCGGACGGATTGATCAGGTAGTCGTGCGTTTCGATCAGCTGCAGATTCCCAAGGAATTTATTGGCGGCAACTATGATCAGGACGAAGCCTACCGCTTACAGTTCCAGCAATGGGTCAACCAGCTGTGGCTGGACAAGGATGCGCAGCTCGACGAACTGAAGAAGCGCTATCCCGCGCGCTAAGCCGCTATCGCTGAATCCTCAAGCCCGCCTAGCCAGCGGGCTTTTCGTTACGCAACGGCAAATTGTGCCAATCCAGCTGCGCGGGGAAGGTTTTGATATGCTCCGCGTTTAGCCCCGGCGCGACTAGAAAGCCCTGCATGATTGCGCAGTTGTGCGCCGCCAGCCAATCACGCTGAGCCATGGTTTCCACACCCTCGGCGATCACCTCCAATCCCAGATTGCGGCCCAGATCGATGATGGTGCTGACCACCGCAGCATCACGCGGCGAGTCGAGCATATTGGAGATAAACAGGCGATCGATCTTCAGCGTATCCAGCTCGAAATGACGCAGGTAAGCCAGTGACGAATAACCGGTGCCGAAATCATCGATGGCGATCCTCACCCCGAGCTTACGCAACTGACGCAGCTGTTCCTGGCTGGTTTCCAGATCCTGCATCAACGCGCTTTCGGTAACTTCCACTTCCAGCTGCCGAGGGTTCAACTGGTGCTCTTCAAGCACCCGGCGCAGGTCATCGACCAGCTGCGGCATGCCGAACTGCACCGGGCTGACATTCAGGCTGAGCACCAGTTCGTTGCCGAACTGCTGGCTCAGCTGTTGGCATTTTTCGATCCCGGCCTTGAAGATCCAGCCGCCCAGGCGGTTGATCAGACGAGTCTCCTCCAGCAGCGGAATAAACACCCCCGGCGCCACGGTACCGGCAACCCGATGCTGCCAACGCAGCAAAGCTTCGAAGCCACGCAGGCGCCCGCTTTCCAGGTAGATCTGCGGCTGGTAGACCAGGACGAAATCATCATTCTCGATGGCGTTGCGCAGGCTTTCCTCAAGCATCAACCGTGAGCGCGCGCGGCCGTTCATTTCCTGCGAGAAGAAGCGGTACTGCTGACGACCGGTGCGCTTGGCCTCGTACATGGCCATGTCAGCGGCACGCAGCAAGCCTTCCACGGTTTGCCCACACTCGGGGAAACAGGCAATGCCCACACTCGCACCCAGAGTCACCTCGATGCCGTCGAGGTTATGCCGCACCGACACCTGCTCGATCAGTTTTTCGGCGATGCGCGCGGCGTCTTCCGGATGTTCCAGACTGTCGAGCAGGGCAGTGAACTCATCGCCGCCAATCCGCGCCAGGCTGTCATAGGGGCGCAGGCTGGCCTTTAGCTGTTCACCGACCAGTTTGAGCAAGCGGTCGCCCACGTCGTGGCCGAGGGAGTCATTGATCCGTTTGAAGCCATCCAGATCGAGATACAGCACCGCCATACGCTGGCCGCTGCGTTCGATCCGCGATAACGCCGATTCCAGCGCCTGATAGAAACCACGCCGGTTGAGCAGGCCAGTCAGGGCATCAGTAATCGCCTGTGACTCCAGTTGCTGATGCAGATGGCGCACAACCGACATATCCAGCGCCATCACCACCATGGCGTGCTGCAGGCGCGGCAAGGGTGAACAGGACAGCGCCACCGGCACCTGCCCGCCGTTCAGCGTGCGCAGGTTAGCGTCATGCAGGCGATAAGCCTCACCGCGCCGCCACTGCAGGTAAAATTCGGACAACCGCCAGTCGCTGGTGACTTGCGGGCTGACCAGATAGGAGAGCATTTCACTGCCTTCCAGATCGCTTATCGAGCCCTCAAGCATGCGCGCCATGGCCGGGTTGGCGAAATTGATCCGGCCATCCTCGCCCACCACCATGATGCCTTCGGCGGCGTTGTCCAGCACCGAGGCGTTAAACGCCCGCGCGGTGTCCAGTTGCTGGGTCAGTTGCAGCAGCTCGCTGCGGTTGCGCTCATGTTCGAGCAGGGCGTGAATCTTATGGCGCAAAACGCTGGAGTCGAAGGGCTTGAGCATGAAATCCACCGCGCCGGTGGCGTAGCCCTTGATCACCGAATCCTGAGTCTGCGCGATGGCAGAGACGAAGATAATCGGGGTGTAGCGCGTACGCGGATTACCACGCATCAGCCGTGCCACCTCAAAGCCGTCCATGTGCGGCATCTGCACATCCAGCAGCACCAGGCCAACGTCCTCTTCGAGCATGCACTGCAGGGCACTCTCGCCCGAGTCGACACAACGCAGTTGCCAGTCGCCCTCCTCCAGCAGAGCTTGCATGGCCACCAGGTTTTCCTGACGGTCATCCACCACCAGCAGAATCTGCGTGCTGGGCACGCTCTTCAGCTGTACATGTGCCATAAATCCTCCCTTGTCCCTGGCGAGCGTCTTGCGACTCCTGTTGCGGTTGAGGTTAGCAGGCCACAGCAAAACTATTGCGGTGGTGCAGCAGATGCTGCAAATGAGCCATTTTGCGGACCGCTGTTGGCCAGCCAACGCACCAGTAAATCCAGCAAGGCCTCGCGACTGACCGGTTTGGCCAGGTAGTCATCCGCGCCTGCGGTGATGCATTTCTCCCGGTCACCTTTCATCGCATGGGCGGTCAGGGCGATGATCGGAATACTGCAACCGTGCTCGGTCTTGAGTAAGCGGGTGGCGGTATAGCCGTCCATGGTCGGCATGGCCATGTCCATCAGGATCAGATCAAACGGCTCGCGCTGATAACAGTTGATGGCCTCCTGCCCGTCCTTGGCTGAGCTGACAATCAGCCCGACCTCGTCAAGCAGGGCCGTCAGGGCGTAAACATTGCGCACGTCATCATCGACCAGCAGCACGCGCCGGCCCTCCAGCGGATTCTCGGCGCGTGGCGCTCCCAGCCGCGTGGGGTTGCGCACGTTGCCCAGGAAGCCTTGCACGGCCTCACTCAGATCCTGCATGTCCTCACCATCCTTGTGCACCACCACCGCGCTGTAACGACGCAGACGCTGCAAGGCCTGGCGGGTGACATCTACCCCGGTATTGATCACCACCCGCATGCCATTCAGCGGGCGCTGCCGGTTAAGGGTTTCCAGCAGTTCAAAGCCATCCTGATCAGGCAGATCAAGGTCGATCACCAACGCACTAAAAACTCCGCTGGCATAAGCTCGCTGCGCTTCATCAGCTCGCGCGCAGGCTTGCACGTCAAAGCCCAGCTGCTGCAGATGCTCGCGGTAATGTTCGCGCTCAACCTCAACATCCTCGACCAACAGCAAACGCTGGGCAGGCGACGGGGCAAGCTGTTGCAAGTCGACAAACACCTGCTCCAGATCAGCCCGCTGAATCGGCTTGACCAGATAGCGCGTGCCGTCATCATTCCAGTCCACCGGTTGCGGCACGCAGGAGATGATGTGCACCGGCGTGATGCGGTGGCTGGCCTGGCTGCGCAGGCGGCGAAACAGCTGCCAGCCGCTGATATCCGGCAGCAGAATATCCAGGATCACCGCGCTGAAGCACTCGCTCTGCAGCAAGTTGAGGGCTTGCACACCAGAACGGCAATGCACACTGGCAAAGCCGTGGGCGTGTGCCTCCTCAGCCAGTACCGCCGCAAAATTCACGTCATCTTCAACAATCAGTACCGCTGGGCCTTCACCACTGCGCTGCGGCGCGTCCACGGCCGACTCCACCTGAGTCTGCGCCACCACCCGCACCGGCAGTAGCACGCTAAAGCAGGAGCCCTCGCCTAAGGTGCTTTGCAGGTTGATCTCGCCGTCCATTGCCAGCACCAGCTGACGGGTAATGGCAAGCCCCAGACCCGTGCCACCGAAGCGCCGACTGGTAGAGCCGTCAATCTGCTGAAAAGCCTGAAAAATCTGCTCATGCTGCTCGGCAGGGATACCGATCCCGCTGTCGCGTACGCTGAAATTGAGCAGCTCATGCCCCTCCTCCGGCTCACCGCTGGCGCAGGACACCGTCAGGCTCACCTCGCCGTGCTCGGTAAACTTCAACGCGTTGGACAGCAAGTTACGCAGGATCTGCTGCAGGCGAATGCGGTCTGCGTGAATCACCCGCGGCACCCCGGCTTCCAGCTGGGTATGCAGGCGCAACCCTTTGATCTCCGCCATCGGCCGTAAGCTGGCATCCAGCTCAACGAGAATATCCTGCATGCTCAGCGGTTCGAGCTTGAGCTGCATGCGCCCGGACTCGACCTTGGCCAGGTCCAGCACATCGTTGATCAATTGCAGCAGGTCACTGCCGGCACGGTGCACGATGTCGGCATGTTTGGCCTGCTTCTCGGTCAGGTTGCCGGCACTGTTCATGCGTAGCTGATCACTGAGGATCAGGATGCTGTTGAGCGGCGTGCGCAGCTCATGGGACATGTTGGCGAGAAATTCCGACTTGTAGCGGTTGGCCAAAATCAGTTGCTCGGCCTGATCACGCAGGCGTTGCTCGGCGGCCTTGCGCTCGCTGATGTCGATGATCACGGCTTGCACCAAGGCATCTTCACTGCCTCGGATTGGTGATAAGCCGACCTCCAGAGGAATCTGTCGACCATCACGGTGCAGGCCAAACAGCTCGCGGTTATTACCCATGCGCCGCGGTTCCGGGTTGCGCTGATAGTCCTGGCGCATCGGCACATGGCTGCTACGCAAAGCCGTGGGCAGCAGGATCTCCACCGGTTGTGCCAGCAAGGCTTCGCGGTCGTACCCGAACAACTGCTCGGTCTGCCGATTGACCATGGCGATGCAGCCGTTCTCGTCGATCAACACAATGGCGTTGGGGGAGGCCTCGACCACCAGGCGAAAGCGCTCTTCAGCGCCTTTACGGGCGCGCAGGTCAATCAGGTTGATCAGGTAATTGACCCCGCCTGAATCGCCCAACACGCTCAGACTGAGTGCCACCGGCACTTCTTCCCCAAGGTCGCGGCGCGCCTGGTACTCGTTGGACAACTCCGCGCCGTCACGCTCAATCGCCAGCGAACTGAGCTGCTCGATACTGGGCAAAAAGCGCTTGACCCGCTCACCGACCAACCCTTCGGGCGTTGAGTCGAGTAAGTCGGCGGCGCTGCGGTTGGCCATTTCGATCCGCCCCTGGGCGTTGCACAGCAAGGTGGCCACGGGCAGGCGCTCGATCAACAGACGGAAGCGCTCTTCACGCTCACGCAGCTGGTCGGTCGCCAAGTGGTTGGCGTGCAACTCACGTTCGCGCAGGTACAGGTAGCCGCCAACCAGCAAGGCCAGCAAGGCGGCAGCCACCAGCCCCAGCCATAGGCTGGCATGCCCCTCTAGGTTGACCTGCGCAGCGTCATAGACAGCCGTGCTGCTAACTTCCAGCAGCCAATTACGCCCGTATAAGGGTAGCTCGATGGCATGACGGAACGAGGCGTCCGCGTCGGCGCCTTCTATACCGCCGCTGAGCAACAGCATGTCGGGAGCCTGCTGATCCCTCAAGGTGATGGCAAAACGGCTGGACTGGGCGCCCAGAATCCCTTCCATCAAATCATGGCTGCGAAAGACGGCGTGGAGCATGCCGAGCGCAGCAGCCCGCCGCTCTTCAGGGGTACTCAGCGGCCTGCCAGGCTGGTACACCGGCAGGTACAACAGTACGCCGGCCTGCACATTTTCTTCGGTTTCCTGCAGCAGGGTGACCGGCGCGCTCAGGGTTGCAACGCCACTGTCCATGGCTTGATCAACCGCCGCTCGGCGCACGGCCTCACTGAGCATGTCAAACCCCAGAACCCGTCGATTGCGCCAGTCCAAGGGACTGATGTAATCAATTAATAGGTAGTGTTCACGCTGCCCTGGCGGGAACACACGAAAGTTCTCACGCCCAGCCGCATGCTCCGCGGCGAGGAACGCTTCAAGCTGCTCGTGAGCCAGGTAACGGGACCACGCCAGCCCCTGAATACCGGGGTATCGATCCTGCAACTGCAGCTGATCAATCGCGCGCTCCCATTCTTCACGCGACACATAGTCACTGCCCGTCATCAAGCCCGACGTACCGCGCAGCACCATTTCATAAGCCTGCATGCGACTGACGACGCGCTGGCTGATGTCCAGCGCTTCCACCTCAAACTGTTGCTGACGCTGTTGATGGTCACGCTGGTTCCAGGCATGCCATTGCCAGAGCGACACGCTGCCAAGGCTGACCAGCACAAGCAGAGTGGCCAACAACGGTAGCCAGGGTTTGCGGGCGAGAAATATGAGTCGATCGTCCATGCGCTCTCCAGTCATCGTCCATGTCGGCGCAGTTTGGGCACTGCGGCAGCAGGGTTGAAATGAACCACTGCCAGCAGTCTAGTCACGATTTGAACGGCTGACCGAGCCTGAATCGCAGGCACAAAAAAGCCGCGCACTCGACTGAGTGCACGGCTTTTTTACAGCCTGCAGTTACAGTGGACGCAGGTTGATTTCTACCCGGCGGTTCTGTGCGCGACCGGCTTCATTGGCATTGCTGGCTATCGGCTGATTCGGGCCGGCGCCATAAGACGACAACCGCGAAGCCGCAACACCATTGGCGCTCAGGTAAGAGGCGACGCTTTGCGCACGACGGTTGGAGAGGTTCTGGTTCAACTCCAACGAGCCGGTACTGTCGGTATGGCCGACGATATCCACACCGTTCTTATCGAACTCCTTGAACACCGTAACCAGAGAATTGAGGGTTGGATAAAAGCTGCTGGAGATATCCGCCGAGTTACTGGCAAAGGTGATGTTGCCCGGCATGATCAGTTTCAGGTCATCGCCATTGCGCTGCACTTGCACGCCAGTGCCCTGCAGGGTCTGGCGCAGCTTGGCTTCCTGAGTGTCGACGTAATAGCCGTAGCCACCACCAGCCGCACCACCCACTGCTGCACCGATCAAGGCACCTTTGCCGCGATCCTTTTTGCTCGATGTGGCCGCGCCGATCACCGCGCCAGTGACTGCGCCAACACCACCGTAGATGCCCGCTTTGCCTGCCTCGCGCTCACCGGTATAGGGGTTGGTGGTACAGCCGGCGAGTACGCCAAGACCGAGGATCACAACAGCCAGATTTCGCCAAAGTTTCATGCGTACTTCCTTTGAATATCGGATCGGGACAAGCTTACCGTCGGGTTTCGAGCCCAATACCTGGCTAAAGTTCACTGCCAGGGATCATCGCGCCGACCAGCAACCGGCTAAGCACGAACAAATGGATTCTCACGCATCTCATCACCGAGGCGCGTGTCAGCGCCGTGCCCCGTAACCACGGTGGCGTCTTCATCCAAACTGTACAGGCGCTGCTTGATCGAGCGCTCAATGGTCGGGTAATCGCCGCCCCACAAATCAGTGCGGCCGATACCACGCTTGAACAGGGTATCGCCAGCGATCAGCAGCTTGTCCTGCGGGAACCAGAAGCTCATCGAACCTGGCGTATGTCCCGGCGTGTGCAGCGCTACGCCACAACCGCAGGCCAGCTCTTCGTCATCACTCAACCACTGATCCGGGGCCGGCACCGGGGTGTAAGGCACGCCGAACATGCGGCACTGCATTTCCAGATTGTCCCAGAGGAACTGATCCTCTTTATGCAAATGCAACGTCGCCCCGGTTTTCTCCTTCATCTGCCCAGAGGCGAGGAAGTGATCCAGATGGGCGTGGGTATGAATGATGCTCACCACCTTCAACCCGTGCGCCTCCAGACGCGCCATGATCAGATCAGGATTGCCGCCCGGATCGACCACGATGGCCTTCTTGGTCACAGGGTCACCGACGATCGTGCAGTTGCACTGCAAAGGCCCGACAGGGAAGGTTTCGCGGATCAGGGTCGGGGTTGCGGCAGAACTCATGGTTATTCCTCAGCGCGGTAATCGCTGGGCAGTTTACCCGTCCATTTCTTGAACGCACGGCGAAAATTCGACGGGTCGCTGAAGCCCAGCAGGTAGGCGATTTCATATAGCGGCAGGTGGGTGGTGGTGAGGTATTGCAGGGCCAGGCTCTTGCGTACTTCATCAAGCACTTGCTGGTAACTGGTGCCCATGCTGGACAGGTGTCGGCGCAGGCTACGGCCACTGGTGTGCAGGGCCGCGGCAGCACTGGCCAGGTCAGGAAAATCGCCGGGCCGCGCTAGCAGTAAGCGGCGCACACGGGTCAGCAGGCCATCTTGTACATCCAGGCTGGCCAGCAGGGCTTCGCATTGTTGCTCGCACATTTGCACCGTAGCCGGGTTGGCCAGGGCCATCGGCCGGTCCAGGTAGGTGATCGGCATGCTCAGGCGGTGATAAGGCTGCTCAAACGCCACCGCGACGCCGAACAGCCGTTCATAACGCTCGGCGTAATGCGGCGCGGCATGGGCAAAGCCCACTTCGACATCCTGCAAACGCTCGCCCACCAGAAAGCGCGCAATGGTGTAGAGGCTGGTCAGCAAACCTTCAGCAGCAAAGCGACTGAGCGGACCCAATGGCATGGTCTCACTGGCACGCAGTTCGATCCGCGCGCCCAGCTCGACCATTTCCAGTTCGTAGGTCAGGCCCAGTACGCGGTAGTACTTGAGGGCGAACTGCATGGCCTTGCCCAGGCTGGCGCTGGAGAGCACCGCATAACCGAGGATGCCGTGGGTCGAGACATTCAGCCGCTGGCCTAGCAACAGGCCCAGCGCTGGCTCATCACATAAGCGCAAAGCGCTGCTGGTGAGCTGGGTGAAATCAATAAAGGACAACCGCCCCTGCGGGTTGCCAAGCACTTCGGCGCGCACCCGCGCCTCGGCAAACAGCTGCGCGCGCGGTACGCCCAGCTCCTCGACCAGGTCAAGCAAGGCGGCGGCGTAGGCAACGGGAACCAGTTCAGCGGAGAAATTCAATGATGGCTTCATGGGCTTCTTATTATCTGGCCAGATATGACCACTGGCAGCGACGATAACCTTGTTCGACAAAAGCCGACAAGGGCACCCCGCCGCACCTTGCCACGTCAGTCGCCTGCGTCGGTTGAGCGAAGGCTTTGGCCATACTCAGGACTTAATCGGCCGATCACCACAACCGAAGGTTGGGCGCACGCGGGCCGCGAAATCCCTCAACGCTCTTTAAGCGCTCTAGCTCCGAGGCTTGGCATCACAATCACGCCGCCAACAAACCATTACGTTTGGTACACACGTGCAATATTGGCCATATATGACCGAAAGATTGGCTGTTGTGAACCTTTGCCGAAGCACGGGGC
Source organism: Pseudomonas peli (assembly GCF_900099645.1). GTDB lineage: Bacteria > Pseudomonadota > Gammaproteobacteria > Pseudomonadales > Pseudomonadaceae > Aquipseudomonas > Aquipseudomonas peli. The sequence continues at coordinate 840,422 of NZ_FMTL01000001.1, forward strand.
GAATCCATAGTTAGACCACGCTTCAGTCACAGACTCAGGGAGTCAGCATGGTCAGCACTACCCCGGCAGGTTTGCAGATTCGTCCACGGCATATGGATTTCGATTTCCCCAACCCGCTGCCGCGCCACTGGCACAGCGGTGATGCCTTCAAAAGCCATCTGTTCGACGCCATGTCGGTGTTGTTCCCCGACGGCGAGCGCTTCTTTATCGACTCGGTGCGGCACTTCCGCGACCAGATCGATGACCCGGTGCTGAAAGAGCAGATCCGTGGCTTTATCGGCCAGGAAGGCCACCACAGCCGCGAGCACCTGGAATACAGCAATCGTTTGCGCGACCTGGGTTACAACATAACCCGTATCGAAAAGCGTGCGCAGGCACGTATTCGCTATACCCAGAAGAAGTTCTCGCCACAGCGGCAACTGGCGGCCACGGCTGCACTGGAGCACATCACCGCAATCATGGCGGACGGCCTACTCAAGGACCCGAAACACTTGGAAGGCGCCCACCCCACCATGGTGCGCCTGTGGCGCTGGCACGCGCTGGAGGAAACCGAGCACAAGGCCGTGGCCTTCGACGTGTACAACCAGGTTTGCGGCAGCCGTAAACTGCTGCGTCGGGCGATGATCATGGGCACCTTCTTCTTCGTGCTCGATACCACTCGCGGGCTGGCGCATATGCTCAAACAGGACGGCCTGCTGTGGAACTGGCGCGTATGGCGCGACGGCATTCAGTGGATGTGGGGCAAGGAAGGCGTGTTCCGCCCGCTGATCAGCACCTACCGCGATTTCTTCAAACCCAACTTTCATCCCTGGGAGCACAACAACCTGGAGTTGCTCTACCAGACCCGCAGTGAATTCGACCTACCCGTGCAAAGCCAGGCGGCCTGAGCCAAACGCTGAAGTACAACGACAAGGGAGCCAGCTGGCTCCCTTTTTTATTCTTCTTTATTTACCGATTGCGACAGCGCTGCCGCCGCAGTCGGACTCTGCTTTATCAGCCCTGGAGAAAGCGCAGGGCATCAGCCGCGCTTTGCTGCGGGATTTCTTCCATCGGAATATGCCCAACACCCGGATAGGTTTTCACCTGAATCCCCGGCAGGTCACGTTGCCAGAGCGGCACATGCTTGGGTGAAATCCAGCGATCACGCTCACCCCACAGCAGCAGCGTCGGCGCCTGAATCTGAGCGACCCGCGCGGAAGTGCCGTGCAGCTCTTCCTTATTGACCTTGAGCAGCACGCGAAAGATATCCATCATCGCGCGGCGATTGCCCGGCCGGCGCGTCAAATCGTTGTAACGATCCACCACGCCCGGTTTGATCCGTGCTGGTTCACCGTAGACTTCCTTGATGCCCTGGGCGATCAACGCACGTGGCATCCACATCGGCATCGCCACGGTGGCACCGGGCAAGGCAGCGGCGGCAATCATCCACGGCACCTTGTGCATGTGATAACCGGCCGGGTCGATCAGCACCAGCTTCTCCACCCGCTGCGGCTGCGCCAGGGCGAAGTTCCAGGCGATATAACCGCCCAGCGAGTTGCCGACAATCGATGCCTTGTTTACGCCGAGGTAGTCGAGCAGCAGGCCGAATACCTTGATCATCCGCTCAGCGGAATACACACCATCGCGGGCAGGGCCGGTGAGGCCGAAACCCGGCACATCGAAGCGAATCACCCGGTAATCAGCGGCAAAGGCTGGCAACCAGTCATCCCAGGTGTGCAGCGAAGCCACCACGCCGTGGATCAGGACCAGCACCGGCTTATCGCGACTGCCCTCATCGCGGTAGTGCAGATTGAAACCGTCGAGTTCGATGTAACGCGAGCCATTGGCGGCATTGCCATAGCGCGCTTTGAGGCGCTCCAGCGGCAGGGCGCCGAAGCCCAGACGGGCAAAACCGGCCGCCAGCGGTGGCGTCAGCGAGAGACTGGAAGCAGACATGCAGGCACCTCTAGATTGTTGTTATGGGAAAGACGTATCCGGTCTATCAGAGCACGCCCACTTAAACCTGACGCCTAACCTAGGTTGAGCGGGGCGCAGGACACAGCGAGGCGATCAGCAGCTCACTGAGCACGCGCTTGGCTTGTTCGATTTCCACGCGACTGGCGGCGCGGCCAAGCAGTTCCAGTGATGCCGCTTCCATGGCCCAAATCAGCGCGCGGTAGGTCAGCGGCTCGGCGGTTTGAGTATCGCCATGCAGACGCTCAGCCAGCAGCCGCGCCATCTCGGCATGTGCCCGCTGGCGGTGGGCGGCCAAAGGTGAGTCGGCGCGCAGAGCCTCTTCCTGCATCAGGCGAATAATCGGCCCGACCGCCAGGTGATAGTCGAAATAACGACCGACCATGCCCTGCAACCAGGCCTGCGGGCTGCCGGCGATGCTCTGCATTTCACTGAAACGCGACAACAGCAGGGACACCGCCGTCTGGTAGATGCCTTCGAGCACTTGCATCTTGTTCTCGAAGTACTTGTAGAAGGTGCGGCGCGACACATTGGCCGCCGCCAGCAGGTCATTCACCGTAGTGTCAGCCAGGCCCTTGCGCGCAAACACCGGAATTGCCGCCAGTTGGATATTGGTGCGCTGCAGATGGCCGATCAGTGGCCCGTCACCATCCTGTTCCTGCTGCTGGGCCACCGCGCCGTAACCACCCAGATCCTCGAACACCGCACGAACAGCACCGAGCTCAGCCAAGGCTTGCTGCATTGCACACTTCCCAACCAAGGCGCGGGTGACGCAGCAGAGCAAGCTGGTTACTCTGCAGTTGATTACTCTGAACGCCATCGCCGCAGGATTATTGTTGTGCTGACCACGCTACCACGCCGCCTTTGCCTACCGCTGGCCATCCTTTTGCTGGTTCTGCTAACACCCGTACAGGCCACTGAGCTGTTCTACCTCGGGCAGAAGATTCCCGATATCCACAAGCCTTGGAACAGCGCCGACTACCAGCAACTGCTGGAAGCGCTGAACAAGGTCGACAACACCCAGCTCAACGCCCTGCCCCGGCGCAGCGGCGAGTTCACCGGGCCGATCTACCAGCGCATGGTCAGCGAAGAGAACTTCCGTCCTCAGCTCAACATCTACGCGCCCCTGGAACTGCGGCAGAACGAAGCCCGCGAAGCGCTGTTTCGCCTCAAAGAGCTGATGCGCCTGTACTTTGATTTCCGCGCCGTGCAACAGCCCTATGCCGCCGAAGCGCTGGGCCTGATGAGTTATTCACTGCGCCAGCAGGCGGTGCTGTTTACCCTAACCACCGAATTCTGGATGACCCTCTCGGAAAGCGAGCAAAGCAACCCGGTACGCCTGCAAGGCCTGCATGAAACCAAGGCGGCGGCAGCCATGCTCACCTCCAGCGCACTGGACTACCTGGGCCTGACTAAACAATTTGGCCGTGAAGAACTGGTGCTCTACAGCGCCGAGCTGAGCAAACAGCTGCCAGAGCTGTTTATTCATTTGAGTGGGGAGGTGCGTGAAACCCTGCTGCAACGCGTCGAGCAACTGGCGCAGCAGCATGCCTACGCAGAAGTACAGGCCAACATGCGCGAACTGCAGCCAGTGCTGCTGAGCATTCAGCAGGATGTTCAGGAGAAGCTCGCGGCCGCAGCCGCACAACCGCGCAAGGCACCTACGCGTAGCCTCGATCTTTCAGTACCCGTTGAGTCAGCGCAATAGCCCCAGACTCTTGGCCCGCGCCACGGCCTGGGTGCGCCGTTCCACCCCAAGCTTGCTATTGATGTGCCGGGCGTGGGTTTTCACCGTGTGCAGGGAGATAAACAGGCTGTCGCTGATCTCCTGATTGGAGCAGCCTTGGGCGATTAATTGCAGCACGGACAATTCACGCGAACTTAACGCATCGACCACTCCCGCGTAATCGTCTTGGCTGACGACGTTCGCTGACTGCGGCAAGTGCTGCAACAAGGCTTCAATCAACGGGCTGGCTTCATACGCCAGCAATTGCTCACGCAACCATTCAGGCTGCCGTGTCAGCAGGCCATGGAAGGGTAATAAACCACCGCCGGCCGCTGCCTGCAGCGCACTGCGCAACTGCTGCTGTGCTTCACGCTCACGCCCGTTGTCGCACAGCAAGGCGGTCAGCTGCATCTGCGCAATCGCCCCCAGCAGCTGGCCGCCGGCGTTCTGCGCCAGCTGGCTTAAACCGCGCAAACGCCGTTCGGCGAGTTCGTCTTCCCCCTGCAAACGTTCGTGGGTGGCCAGATGCAATTGGATATGCAGCGGCAGCTGCGGATGGAACTCCGGGGCCGCAGCGGCCTGTTCACCGCCGTAGGTATCCAACAGACGACTCAGCCAGACCCCCGCCAGCTCGGCTTGCCCCTGGCGCAGCCACAGCTCACATTTGGTCAGGGTGATCATCGCCAGGTAATAGATCGGCGGAATGTCCCAGATATGCATCAGCCGCTCAGCCTCGGCCAGCTGAGCAAAGGCCTCCGGCAAGTTACCGCTGCGCCCTTCCAGACTGGCCAGTACGCAGTAACCGATCAACACGCTGATATCGCGGCAACCACGCGCTTCGGCGATCCCGGCCAGCAACCGCTGCCGGGCCTGTTGCGGCTGAAGGCGCAGGCTCAGCAGATAACCTTCATAGAGGGTTAGTCGACCACGCGCTGCATACTGCCGCTGAGCCGGCAGACGGGCCAGGCGCTGCTGGCCGTGGCGCACTTCATCGAGCGCCCGCAGCACTTCACCGCGGGCTTGCAACACCCGCGCGCGGTCGTAATGGGCCAACGCCTCGAACAATGGGTTACCAACGCGCTGCGCCAGCTCCAATGCTTCGCGGTTCAGCCCACGGGCACGCCACAGGTCACCGTGCACAATCGCCAGGTTGGCCAGGCTAGACAGGCACATCAGGCGCTGCCCGTAACGGTCCAACGGCAAGCAACTCAACGCTTCGCTGCAATAGGCCTGGGCCTTGGCACTGTCACCGCGCCCCCGCGCAATTACCCCGCTCAGGGCCAACCACTGTGCCAGCAGGCCTTCTTGCTCGTTGCGCTCACGGGCAGGTAGAAAGCGCCCCAGCTCAGCCAGCAGTTCTTCTGCAGCATCCAGTTGGCAAGCCAACGCCAGGGCCCAGCCATACAACAGAATCAGACGCGGCGTGCTGGTCAGCAGACTGTCCGGCAAGTCCATCTTCCAGCGCAGTAAAGTGGCGACATTCTGCTCGGCCAGCAGTTGCTCTTCGGAGAGGTTCTGTACCAGGTTCGCGGCCACGTCCGGCTGACCGGCACGCAACGCCTGCTCAATGGCCTCATCCAACAAACCTTCGGCACTGAACCAGCGGCATGCGCGCAAGTGCAGGCCGGAAGTGGGCTGCGGACGACTGCGCAGCAGGTCGGAAAACAGGTGGTGATAGCGAAACCATTTGCCCTGCTCATCCAGCGGCACCAGAAACACCTGATGCGCCTGCAGATGACGGAGAATCGCGGCGCTGTCATGGGCATCACGCAGGGCATCACACAGCTCGGCGCAGAAGCGTTCTTGGCTGGCTGTTTCATAGAGAAAAGCCTGCACGTCCGCCGGCTGGCGCTCAATTACCTCCTCCAGCAGGTAGTCGTGAATCAACCCATCGCCACCCTGCACATGCGCCGGTAGCGCAGTCGACTCCTGTGCCTCACTGACAGCCAGGGACCAGAGGCGTAACCCTGCGACCCAACCCTCACTGCGCAATAACAAGGCGGTCAGCGCATCAGCCGACAGCTCAGCCCCCTGCAACCTCAGCAACTCAGTGCTTTCAGTGTCCGTCAGGCGCAAGTCCTGCTCATGCAGCTCCAGTAACTGACGCGACAAACGCAGCCGCGCCAAATGCCAGTCCGGGCGCTGACGGCTGGTCACCAGCATCACCAGACCAGCTGGTAAATGGCTTAGAAAAAACTGCAAACAACGGTCGAGCACAGCACCTTGGGCCAGGTGATAGTCATCCAGCACCAGCAACAGCGGCTTCTGCGGGTCAAGACAGAGCGCCAGCTCATCAAGCAGGCCGTCGAGCCATTCTTCGAAAGCAAACGGCTGATGCCGTTGCCGCAGCCGCAGCAGTCCGAGTGCTTCTTGCCCGAGCTCAGGGAAGAACTGCTGTAGGCCACTCAGCAAACGCTCCAGAAAGCGCCCAGGGTCACTGTCCCGCGAACTCAAACCCAGCCACAGGCTTTGCCACTGTTCTGGCAGATGCTCGCAAAACTCAGTGGCCAATGAGCTTTTACCGAAACCGGCCGGCGCAGTAACCAGCAGCAAACGACCCACCAGACCGCCCAGCAGACGCTCACACAACCCTGGGCGCGGCACATAACTGGCCGGCAAGGGTGGGCGATAGAAATGCCCGCCGAGCCCACTAGGCGCAGCCACTAAGCCAGAAATACGGGATAGATCAGTCATCAGCCAGTTCTTGTAGTAGTCAGGCAGAGGCACTACCAATGCCCCGCAGACTAGCCGCTTGATGCCTGCATTTGAAGCCCTTGCGACCATCCAGTAGCAAACAGCAATGATTGATTATCCATTTGCTGGATGATCACTGGCGTTGTCCAGGCCTAAAAAATAGCCGAAAGCCACTAGTAACGGCGCCTAGCGAGAACCCGACGGGGTGCCGCCAAGAATGGTAAGCCATAAAAAAACCGGCCCAATGGGCCGGTTCTTTATGCAGCGTGAGTCAGGTTTAGCGCACGCCAGCCTGGCGCAGGGCCGCTGGGGTGTAATCGCTTTCCTTCGCAGGGTAGTCGAACTCGTACGCACTCTTCTCTTCGTTCTTCATACCCAGAGCCAGGTAACGACCAGACAGCAGGTCATACAGGGTCTCGATGCTGTACCACGGCACTTGCTTGTCGTAGTAGTACTGAGCATGAGCTTCAGCCACACGCCACAGGGTGCCGCGACCGTCGTAATGGTCGATGGTAGCTGCTTGCCAGGTGTCCTCGTCGAGGTAGAAGTCACGTTTGGCATAGATATGACGCTCGCCCGATTTCAGGGTTGCGGTCACGTGCCATACGCGGTGCAGCTCGTAACGAGTCAGATCCTGGTTGATGTGGCCAGCCTTGATGATCTCGCTGTACTTCAGCTTCGGCGAGTCCAGACGGTAGCTGTTGTAAGGGATGTAGATTTCCTTCTTACCGTTGAGCTTCCAGTCGTAACGGTCAGGAGCACCGTTGTACATGTCGAAGTTGTCGGAAGTACGCAGGCCGTCAGCGGCGGTACCTGGACCGTCATAGGAAACCTGCGGAGCACGACGCACGCGACGCTGACCGGCGTTATACAGCCACGCCAGACGCGGCTCTTTCACCTGGTTAAGGGTTTCGTGTACCAACAACACGTTACCGGCCAGACGCGACGGAGCAGTTACCCGTTGCTTGAAGTAGAACAGTACGTTGCTTGGCTTGCTGGTATCGGCATCCTTCAGTGCACCACGGAAGGTGAACTCATCCTGGAAGTAAACCAAGCTGTAGGAACCGTTCGGCTGCGGAGTCGCCTGGGTTACCAGACGCTTAACGCTGCCACCACGGTAGCGGGTGATGTGGTTCCAGATGGCTTCCAGACCGTCCTTGGGAATCGGGAAGGGGTTAGCCTGCTCGAAGTTCTCCAGACCATTACCGCCCTCAACCATCTTGGTGTTAACTGCGTTGTTCTTCGCAGCAGACAAGATGAAGTCCGGCATGGTGGCCGTACGATGGGTCGCGAACACCGGCATTTTGTAGCTTTCCGGATAACGCTTGAACATCGCCAGCTGTCCAGGGGTCAGCTTGTCTTTGTACTGATCGACGTTCTGTGCAGTGATGGTGAACAGCGGCTGCTCACTAGGGAACGGGTCCGAGAGGAAGCCTGCGCTATCGGCAGTGCCTGCGCTGGCTGGCAGGCCTCCAGTCCAGGCAGGGATCGAACCATCCGCATTACCAGCCATTTCCGCACCGACTGGTGTCAGCGTGGTACCCAGTTTGGCTGCTTCATCCGGCGATACTGCCGCCATCACACCGCTGGCCAACAGCGAAAGTGTTAGGGCGCCAGTTTGCAGCAGACTTTTTGTTGTTTTCATAGTCATAGTCGTCCTCAAAATCTCGTCCGCTTACTTAGAAGTTCACGCCAAAGCTGAGCGCAACAAAGTCGCGGTCAATTGAAGTGTTGTATTTACCGCCAAAGAAGTCGGTATAGGCTAAGCTGGCGGTATAGGTGTTCTGGTAGTCAGCATCCAGGCCCAGGCTGACAGCCTTAGCACCTTCAGTGAACAGGCCATTTGGACCGTAGCCGTCAACGTCATGCGACCAAGAAACGCTCGGACGCAGATTCACACCAACAATTGCATCTGGATAATCCCAGATAGCACGAGCACGGTAGCCCCACGAAGTTGAGGTTACAAAACCATCATCATTACAATGCTTAGCTACGTTTTGTGTCGCCCCGGTATTACCAAGCGCACCACCAATAGTTGCGGCATTCAGCGCTGTACATGTGTTAACTACCGCACCATTTGGCAATCTAGTCGAAGGTAGCGCCCCAGGACCATAAATCGGGTCCCGACCATAACGCACATCCGAAGAGTCTTCCAAACCACCAACATGAACAACACCGATTTCGCCAACCAAAGTTAAACGACTAGCACCCATAACCTGGTCAAAGAAGTGCGTGAATGTTGTTTGAAACTGTGTAATTTCTTTACGGCGATAACCTTTCAAATCTTGACCTGGGACGCCAGACAATAGCGATGCATTACCATAAGGCAAAAAACCGGCCGTCTGTAATGCAGCATCAGCACTAGAACGATCAAAACTAGATGCCAAAGGCGTAACACCCGCGTAAAGAATATCCGTAGAATTCAATTGCACCGGCGCATTCGGGCGATAGCTCAACTCGCCACTCATTGCAGTACCGGTAGGCAGTGTGGTCGAGAAGCTCATACCGTACAGACGAATATCCTCAGGGTAATCCAAGTAATAGCTGGAATTACCTGCAACGACAGGGAGTGCCAAAGCAGTGTTATTTTGCACCCCATTGGCTGGGCTTAGATCTGCACGACCGACTCGAGTAGCAACGGTATAAATACCGGGCGCAGCACCAGTTGCGTTAAAAGTAGGAGTACGACTATGGTAGTTCATCGCATATAAGCCAAACTCAGTATCCAACGGCTCAGCAAAGTAGCGGAATGCAAGGCCCCACTGGCCATCGTCACGCGCATCTCTATCACCGGCTCTGTCAACCAAGAAACCTTCCGAATTCTGGTCAGGCATAGCATCCAAACGTCCCAACCCAGTCAAGACTTGACGTATGGCACCAGCACCCGCTGGGTTATTCGCCAGCAAACGCAAATTATTATCACAGCCATCAGCAACTATGTCAGCCTGCGAGAAGAATGTACCGCAGTTATCGACAACAGTTTGATCCCACTCAAGCTGATAGAACGCTTCCATGGAGAGGTTTTCAGTCAGACTTTGGGAAACAAAGAACATATTGACCGGAATCAAACCCTCTTTGATCTCAGCGCCTGGGCGGCGGAATGCAGCCGCATCGACAGGGTTGATCGAATTAATACTGTTCTGAATAAACGTACTTTCACCCCAACTTACAACTTGCTTACCCAAACGGACGGAACCTGGTTGATCAGCAATGGAATAGTTGTGGTAAACGAAGGCATCAAGAATTTGTGCACCGGAAGCCTGTGCACCTTCTTTGCGATTGCTGTCGTCGATATCTTTGAAGATGCGACTTTCGTCTTTCAGCTCGAAGTCATACCAGTATTTACCACGAACAAAGACACCAGTATCACCATACTTTAACTCGAGGTCGTGAATACCTTTAAAAATCTTGGAAAAGGTTTCACCTTTTTTGAAGTTAGCATGGCCATCATCTGAGGTCTGCGAAAGCCCCTGACCACCATTATTGACGCCAATCAGATCTGGATCTGCGCCACGCACCGACCAGCTTGAGCCAACCGACATCGAAGAATCGAACTGACCTTCAATTTCACCGATATTGAAAGTAACGCCGAATGCAGGTGCGGCGAGGGTGGATGCGAGGCTGACGGCCAGTGGCAGTTTTGCCAGGCGCCAGGTTTGTTTTGTTTTTGTCATCGACGCTACTCCATGTGTTTTTTGTTATGGATGGTGCGGACTATAGCCAGCGGGCACTTCTGCTTGATCCCTCTAAAGTGTGATTTGCAGCCCCCAGGCACTCTGGCTCGCAGGTTTCGGCGTGTTTGGCACGGCCGGCAGAGCCAAGAATGGCTTTGAATGAGCAATTAGCAAGCCAAACGCTTGTTTGACTGATCAGTCACCAAAAACGACTTGGCTTGGCGCGAATTGAACAGCCCATAACGTTACGCAAACCATCCAAAGAAAATCCTGCAAAATCAGCTGAAACCCTTTAATCATCTGGCTTCAGCGGTATTGCAAGGCAAACGCGCCAACGGGCGAGGTTTACGCCTCGCCCGCACCTCAAAGCCTTAAACAGTCGACAGGAATGGGCTGCCCGCAGCCTGCCACTGGACGATATCCAGGCGAATGCGTTTCTTATCCAGCTTGCCGACGCTGGTCTTGGGAACTTCGGTAACAAGGGCGATCTGTGACGGTATCGCCCACTTGTTGATGCTGCCTTGATCGACAAAAGGCTTGAGGTGTTCCTTGAGGCCCTTGGCATCCAGGCTCTGGCCTTCGCGCAATACCAACAGGGCAAACGGCCGCTCGCCCCACTGCGGATCGACCACACCGACCACCGCTACTTCACGTACTGCCGGGTGACGGCTGATCAGGTCTTCCAGCTCCAGGGAGGAAATCCACTCGCCGCCGGTCTTGATCACATCCTTGATGCGGTCGCGAATATCGATAAAGCCGAAGTCATCGATGGTCGCCACGTCACCAGTGTGCAACCAGCCGTGTTCCCACAGCTCTGCGCCCTTCTCCGGCTCACGGAAATAGCCTTGAGTCAACCACGGCGCACGCAACACCAGTTCACCCTGTGTTTCGCCATCAGCAGGTAACAAAGTGCCGTCGGCTGACATGATTGCCGCCTCCACCAACGGCACCGGCACGCCGGCCTTGATGCGGTAGGTGGTGCGTTCATCTTCACTACCGGCCATCAGCTCATCGTTGATATGGCCACAGGAGATCAGCGGACAGGTTTCCGACATGCCATACGCAGCAGTCAGCTGGATGCCCCGGGCCTTGGCGGCCTCATACAGCGAACGATTCAGCGCGCTGCCACCGATAATCATCTTCAGGCCACCAAAGTCGTGGCCCTGAGCACCTGGGGCGGCCAATACCATCTGCAGAATGGTCGGCACGCAGTGGGAGAAGGTCACCTTCTCTTCTTTGATCAGGCGGCAGAGCATGTCCGGCTCATAACGGCCGGGATAGACCTGCTTGATCCCCAGCATGGTGGCGACGTACGGAATGCCCCAGGCATGCACATGGAACATCGGGGTGATCGGCATATATACATCGTTGGTGCCCAGCAGGCGGATGCTGTCCAGACTGCCCAACACGCTGGCTTCAGCCATGGTGTGCAGCACCAGCTGACGGTGGCTGAAGTACACACCCTTGGGGTTGCCGGTGGTGCCGGTGGTGTAGAAGGTGGTGGCGACCGAGTTCTCGTCGAAATCCGGGAAGTCGTAGCGCGGGCTGGCGGCGGCCAGCAGGTTTTCGTATTCACCGACCAAGCCGCCCAGGTCGGCGGTTTTCTCGGCTGCATCGGTGAGCAGAATGGTCTTCTCCACCGTGGTCAGCTGGCTTTCGATGCCTTTGTACAGCGGTACGAACTCACTGTTGACCAGCACGAACTTATCGTCGGCATGGTTCATGGTGTAGAGAATCTGATCAGCCGATAGGCGGATGTTGATGGTGTGCAGCACCGCGCCGATCATCGGAATGGCGAACATGCACTCCAGGTAACGGTGGCTGTCCCAGTCCATCACGGCCACAGTGTCACCGGCCTTGACCCCGGCCTCGCTGAGCACGTTGGCCAGGCGCGCCACGCGCTCGTTGAGGGTGGCGTAGCTGTAACGCAACTGGTCGCGGTAGACGATTTCGCGGGTTTTTTCGTAGCGGATACCGGACAGCAGCAGGCGCTTGATCAACAGCGGCGCTTGGTGTGCATTGTCGGCGGGAGCAATCAGGCGGGTCTGCAGCATGGCGGTACCTATTGTTGGCTTTTTCAGTGCGGCCAATCTAGAGCCCCCGCAGCCTGCTCAAATCAGCCCAAAGAATGATTTTCCGCGTGACTCTTTGGGCATTTTTAGTCACGCAGTAGAATCGGCGGCTCGCATTCGATTTGTTTGGCCTGCGATCTACTACAAAAACGAGGAGTTTCCTGATGTCCGATATCGTCATCGTCAGCGGCGCACGTACGCCGATGGGTGGTTTTCAAGGCAGCCTGTCGAGCATTGCTGCGGTTGACCTGGGTGCGGCCGCCATTCGCGCGGCAGTTGAGCGTTCCGGCATTGCCCCTGCCGACGTGCAGGAAGTGATCATGGGCTGCGTGCTGCCTGCCGGCCTGAAACAGGGCCCGGCGCGCCAGGCCTCGCTGAACGCTGGCCTGCCCGCTGCCACCGGCTGCACCACGATCAACAAGCTCTGCGGTTCGGGCATGAAAGCCGTGATGATGGCGTTTGATTCGCTCAAGGCCGGCAGCAATAACGTGATGATCGCCGGCGGCATGGAAAGCATGTCCAACGCGCCCTACATCATGACCAAAGCCCGTGCGGGCCTGCGCATGGGCCACGGCGAGATCAAGGACCACATGTTCCTCGACGGCCTGGAAGATGCGCGCACCGGCCGCCTGATGGGCTCCTTTGCCCAGGAAACCGCCGATCAGTACGGCATCACCCGTGAGCAGATGGACGCCTACGCCATCGAATCGCTGAAACGTGCCCAGGCCGCCATCGCCAGCGGTGCGCTGGATGCGGAAATCGTCCCGATCACCGTCAGCGGCCGCAAGGGCGATGTAGTGGTCAAGGATGACGAGCAACCGCTGAACGCCAATCTGGAGAAAATCCCCGGCCTGAAGCCAGCGTTCCGCAAGGACGGCAGCATCACTGCGGCTAACGCCAGCTCGATCTCCGACGGCGCCTCGGCGTTGCTGTTGATGACCGCTGAAGAAGCCGCCAAACGTGGCCTCACGCCGCTGGCGAAGATCGTCGCCCATGCCACGCAGAGCCAGGACCCAAGCGAGTTCACCATCGCGCCGATTGGCTCGATCACTAACCTGCTGAAGAAAACCGGCTGGGACAAGGCCGACGTTGACCTGTACGAGATCAACGAAGCCTTCGCCATGGTCACCATGCTGGCTATTCGTGAACACGGTTTGGATCACGCTAAGGTCAACGTCTACGGCGGCGCCTGCGCCCAGGGCCACCCGGTAGGTTCCACCGGCTCGCGGATCATCCTGACCCTGATCAACGCGCTGAAAAACACCGGCGGCAAACGCGGCATCGCTTCGCTGTGCATCGGTGGCGGCGAGGCTACAGCTGTAGCGGTCGAGCTGATCTAAAAGGATCGACGCATGGCCGCAATGGCCATGTTTACGTTGCGGTAACGGGCCAGCCTTGCGCTGGTCCGTTGCGTTTTAGATGCCGATCTTATCAAGCGATTTGCCGACCTTGCGCCAGAAGCTGCGCTGCATGCGCTCGGTTTCGCCGCTAGCGGCGATCTGCTCGAAGGGCTGGATTTCACGGGTGGCACCGATTTCCGCCGCAGCCACTTCGCGGGACACCAGTTGCAGCGGACCATCACCCTGACTGACTGCCTGCTCATTGACTGGCGGCGGGTTGAGTTCGTCATAGCGCAGGTAATAAATGCCGCCGGCTTCGGCGTCCAGGGTAAAGCTGCTGATCAGGGTGAAGTCCAGCGGGCCGTCAGCGAAGAAGGTCCAGTGCGTGCCAAACAACGGCCGGCGCATTTCCAGCTGATAACTGGCGATATCAAACTCCAGCACCATGTAGGCATTGCTCGGCAAGCTGCCGATACGGGCGTTGTTCAGAAACAGCGCCGGAGCTTCCAGCTCCTGATCCGCCCAATCGCTTTGAGGGCGGTAGAGGTAAACCAGCGCGTGGTTGTCATCGCTGAGCACATGCTCACGAAACGCTTCGCCCTCGGTGGCGCCAAAGAACGCCCCAGGGGTCGAGCAACCACTCAAGGCAACCACCAACAGCACCGCAAGCCAGGGCAGACCACGCATCGACAGCATCCTTATTCGAGTTATGTACCGAGCATAGCGGCGCCCTGCCCGGCCTACACCAGACAAAAGTGCGGGCCGAGAAAGTGCGGGTTAGCGGCGACGATCGAGCAGGTTGACCAGCAACTGATCCAGCGCGCCCCAGATGGACTGCTGCAGCCACCGCCACCAGGGCCGTGCGCGCCAATCGGCAAGGGTGATTTCCTGGCTATCGGCAAAGTCCGTCTGAAAGCTCGCTGCCACGCTGGCGGTAAAGGCAGGATCGAGCGCTTCCAAGTTGGCGTCCAGATTGAAGCGCAGGTTCCAGTGGTCGAAGTTACAGGAACCGACACTGACCCAGTCATCCACCAGCACCATCTTCAGGTGCAGAAAGCGCGGCTGGTACTCGAAGATCTGCACCCCCGCTTTAAGCAGACTGGCGTAATAGCGCTGCCCGGCAAAGCGCACCGGCGGATGATCAGTGTGATGCCCGGCCAGCAGCAGGCGCACGTCTACACCCCGTTTGGCCGCTTGGCGTAAGGTGCGGCGCACCCGCCACGTCGGCAGGAAATACGGTGTGGCCAACCAGATACGCTGCTTGGCGCCACGCAAGGCGCGCACCAGAGAGAGCAGGATGTCGCGGTGCTGCGACGCATCGGCAAAGGCCACCCGACCTAAACCCTGCCCCAGCGCTGGCAAAGCCGGCAGATTCTTCAGGCGTAACGGCATGCGCGGTCGCCAGGCGATCCACGCCTGAGATGCCTGCCACTGACGCTCGAACAACTGTTGCCAGTCGGCCACCAGCGGCCCGCTGATTTCCACCATGACTTCATGCCAACGGCTGCTGTCTTGCTCCGGCTGCCAGAATTCATCGGTCGCGCCCGTACCGCCGACAAAGGCAAATTGCCCATCGACCAGCAGCAGCTTGCGGTGATCACGGTGAAAGTTGCGCACGCCATGCTTCCAGCGCAGCGGGTTGTACCACTGCACCTGCACGCCGGCCGTCTGCAGAAGCTGACGATCCGCCATTTGCAGCCCCTGCGCGCCAAAGGCATCCAACAAACAGCGCACGGCAACACCACGCTGAGCCGCCGCGCAGAGCGACTCGAGCAGGGCTTTGCCACAGGCTCCGCTTTCCACCAGATAGAGTTCCAGTTCGACCTGTCGCTGCGCAGCGTCGATGCGCGCCAGCATCTGCACGAAAAACTGCGGCCCGTCGATCAGCAGCGTCAGTGCGTTACCGCGTCGCCAAGGAAAGACGTTATGCGGCATGACGGTTCATGTTGCAGTTGATTCTGCGCATTGCGTCTCACGCAAGGGAAATGGAGACGCCACCATAGCCGCCCAGCAGGGCCTTGCAAACCCTGCCGGCGGAACGAACAGATCGCCACCTTGTTACGGCAGCGGCGCAGCCTGCGGTAACAACTGGCAACCCTGACGCGGGCCCAGCCACTGAGCACTCTGGGTGCTGCCCAGGCCGCGCGCGGTCACGCGCTTGTTGGCTTGGTCGTCGAAAAAGCCGGAGAGCGAAACATACTGCGCCACATACGCCTCACAGTAGTCGGCCGGGTTGTTCGCCACATAGCGGCACGAACAATATTCCTTAGCCGAGTAGGCGCCGATGATGCCGGGGAAGGCTTGCAGGTGTACGCGGTTCTGCCAGGCAAGAGCGGCGAGCAACAGCACAATCAGCAACAACAGGCTGCTGAACGGACGACGACGAATCATGGCTGCACCTCATCGGCCAACGCGGCGAGAACCAGTTTGAGGAAATGGTTGCGATCAAAGCTGCCATCGCGGTCATCGGCATAGCGCACGATCACCAGATTTTCGCTGGCGATCACATACAAGCCCTGCCCCCAGTGCCCGGACGCCACCAGGGTATCCTCCGGCGCATCCGGCCACGGCCTGCTTGCACCGGCTACCGCCGCGTTCAGCCACCATTGGCCGCCCGGTACAGCTTCGCCGGGCTTGTCGGCTTTCGGCTGGTAGTTGGCAAAGGGCGTGCGGTTGAAGTCGACCCAGGCCTTTGGCAGTAACTGCTGCTCGCCCCAGCGACCATCGTGCTGCATCAGCAGGCCGACACGGGCCAGGTCGCGGGCGCTCATATACACGTAGGAAGAACCAACAAAGGTGCCGGCGGCATCACGCTCCCATACGGCAGTGGTAATGCCGAGCGGATCGAACAATGCAGTCCAGGGGTAATCGGCGTAAGCCGCTTCGCCTACGATGTTTTTCAACGCAGCGGCGAGCACGTTGGTATCGCCACTGGAATAGCGGAAGCGCTCGCCCGGCTCAGCATCGGCGCTGTGCGCGGCGGTGAACGCCGCCATATCACTGCGACCGCGGGTGTAGAGCATTGCCACCACCGAGGATTTCAGCGGCGCATATTCATAGTCTTCCTGCCAATCCAGGCCCGAGGCCCAGTTGAGCAAATGCCCGACCTTGATCTGCGGATGCGCCGCAAACGGCGGGTAGTAATCCGCCACCGGCGCATCCAGACGGAAGAGACCCTGACCATAGGCCACACCCATGGTGGTAGCCAACAGGCTTTTGGCCATCGACCAGGTCAGGTGTGGCGTGGCGGCAGTGGTCGGCGCGGCGTAGCGCTCGTAAACCACCTGGCCATCGCGGATCACCAACAGGGCATCGGTACGTACGCCCTTGCGGGTGGCGTCATCGCGGGCCGGGAAGGCATAGTTTTCCAGCTCGCTGAGCGCGGCGCTGGGCGCGGTCAACTGGCTGTCCCAGTCGTTGCCAGGCCAATTCTCGGCGTGCGCCGTGGCGCAGCCTAGGGCGAAGATGCACGCCAGCATCAGCCGCCGCGCGGGAAAGGGAGTGAAGGACATGGAGCCGCCTCTGCTGGGATCGAAGGCGGCACCCTAGCATGGCGCTGATGACGACAAAAAGCGCCGAACACGCCGGTTTAGCCGGTGATTCGGCGCGAAAAGTCACTGTGCGAAAAGCTGTTTAAAGTCTCGCGAACAAGAGACCTGTTTTTAACGCTGCAGGGCCGATGCGCAGCAGACTTCAAGCTCGCGCTTATTTAGGCAAACGGAAATCTTCCGGCCCCATCAGATCCATGCCGCACTCCAGGTTCTCGATCCAGTAGAGAAAAGCATTGATCATTTCCGCGCCGACAAAAGGCCGGCCGTGCTGCGGCACGATCATCGCCACATCCATCTCTCGGACCATCGCCGCCCACAGGCGGCAGACCTTGTTACTGGCCATATAGCGTCGGTGAAAGCCGAGCATGTTCGGCACATGGTTGACGAAGTCACTCACCGGGTGCGCGTCATCAACCATCGAGGCGCCCATATCGCCGGAAAACAGGATCTTGCTCACCGGGTCATACAGCTGGAAGTTGCCCACCGAGTGGAGAAAGTGCGCAGGCACCGCCTTGAGCGTGCATTTGCCCAGGGCAAACGACTGGCCGCGGTCCGGCAGCGCGATGATCCGGTCAAAGGTGTTGATGCCACGGCTGAGTGCCAGGTAGTTGGCCGTCAGATGCGGCAGAAAACGCGCCCAGAGCTTGGAGCAGATCACCCGCGCACGCGTGTGCAGCAGCCATTTGTCCAGCGAGGCGATGATGTCCGGGTCCTGGTGCGAGGCAAAGATGTAAGTCAGGTCCTGCACTGGAATGTGCTTGGACAGCTCCAGCGACAACGGCGTGTAAGTCAGATCCCCGCCCGGATCGAGCAGCAGGTACTGCTCGTTGTCGGTGATCAGAAACTGGTTGGACTGCACGCCCTCCCCGCTGACCAGATCATCGAACATCATGCATTGATGCTCGCCGTTATCGAACAGCACTATGGGCTCGCGTCGCATGGCAGGCTCTCTCCCGAAAGCCCGCGAGCTTACTGACGCAGCGGCTCAGCCTTACTGATCTGGATCAAGCCGGCACGCCATGCCGAGTTAAAGGTTGATGCCGAGCACAGCCTGCGCCTTCTGCAGACGTTTACTGCGCGCGCTGCCGGCAATCGCCAGCAGGCCTTTGTCGCGCTGCCAGAGCTGCGCCCAATGCGCATCACCCGCAGCAAAGGCGTTGTCCAAATCAGGGCGCAGGCTGTCGAACTGGGCAAACAGCCCAGCCAGCATCACGTGACTACCGGCCGCACTTGGGCATTGCCGCGCCACTTCCGCGCATCCGGCCAGCAAGCCGAGCAAGCGCAATTGCAGGGCCTGCGGCCAGGCTGACTCCTGGCCCACACCAAACAGCCAGGCGGTCAGCGCCGCCAGCACGTGAGTGTCTTCCAATGTGCGGAAGGGTTTTACGTAGTCATCCCAGCCATCGCCGGCCAGACGTTCGCATTGCGCACCCTGCAGATGCAGGCGGCCATGGCTGACATCGGGCATCAACGGCAACGCTGGCAGCGTCTCGATCTGCACACCCGGCGCGCCATTGCGCACCACGCCCAGAGCCAGCTGCACCGGCGCACCGCCAGCTTCCTCACGCGCAGCCACCAAGAGCCAGTCAGCGGCTTCGGCGGCGGTGACGAAATCCTTGCGGCCATCGAGGATCAGCGCATCGATCCGCGTAGCCATATCAGCCGGGCGGGTGCTGCGGTTTTCGGTGACGCACAGTGCGCCCAGGGTCCAGGGCGCGGCCGGCCAGAGTGCGCGCAACGCACCTTGATAACCGGCGAGAAACGCCAACCCCGGCGTCGCTGCCAGCCGACCACCGAGCAAGGCCAGCTGCAACGGGGTCGGGTGGCCGATGCGTTCCAGCAGGCTGGCGTACCAATCATCCAGCCCCGCGACCGGCAGGCGCGCTTGCGGGCTCAACAGCTGTTGCCAGGGCATGCATTACTCCTTATTGGAATTATCGAAGTCACTGTCACACAAGCATCACCAAAGATTCACGGAGGTGACACCGCCGCTACCTAGCCTGAGCTTGCCCAACAAGATCGACCGGCTGCAAGGCAAAAAGCCGGCTAACTAGGCCAAGTGAAAACGTCGCGAGCGAAGGTTAGGCAAGGCGAAAGCAAACGAGGAAGCGGAGTGTACGAGTTGTACATGAGCATTCCGAGGTTGCTTTCAACGCGGCATAACCGAGCGCAGTAGTTTTCACACGGCCGAAATGGAGATGACGGCATGACCCAGATGGCAATCACCCGCGACCGCACCACCCCAGCTCGTCGCCTGCAGGCCGAGCGCTTACACGGCGCTGCCGCCCTGCGCGAAGCCCAGGCGCTGCGCTTTCGCGTATTCAGCGCCGAATTCGATGCCAAGCTCAAGGGTGCCGAACTGGGCCTGGACATGGATGACTACGACATTCACTGCCAACACATCGGCGTGCGTGATCTCAACAGCGGTGAGCTGGTGGCCACTACCCGCCTGCTCGACCACCGCGCTGCCGCCAGCCTGGGGCGCTTCTACAGCGAAGAAGAATTCAGCCTGCACGGCCTGCCGCACCTCGAAGGCCCGGTGCTGGAAATCGGCCGCACCTGCGTCGACGCGGCCTACCGCAACGGCGCAACCATCGCCGTGCTTTGGGGCGAGTTGGCCGAAGTGCTCAACGAAGGCGGTTACCGCTACCTGATGGGCTGCGCCAGCATCTCCATGCAGGACGGGGGCATCCAGGCCCAGGCGATCATGCAGCGCCTGCGCGAACGCTACCTGTGCACCGAGCATTTGCGCGCCGAACCGAAAACTCCGCTGCCGGCGCTGGATGTGCCGAGCAACGTGATCGCCGAAATGCCGCCACTGCTCAAGGCCTATATGCGCCTGGGTGCGAAGATCTGTGGCGAGCCGTGCTGGGACCAGGATTTCCAGGTCGCTGACGTGTTTATCCTGCTCAAGCGCGACGAGCTGTGCCCGCGCTATGCACGGCACTTCAAAGCGGCTGTTTAACAGCAGGTCGGAGTAATCTTGCACAACTCGCCGGCACTCTGTAGACAGTGCCGGCGTTTGTGTTTTTGTCGCGAGAGTGTTCGATGAAGAAAGTGCGTTTGTACCTGCGCCTGGCGCGCCTGCTGCTGGTGATCAGCCTCGGCACCCTGCTGGCCGGAGGCATCACTTTGCTTGAACGCCTGGTGCGGCATGACCTGATGCCGACACGTCAGCGCCTGACCCGCTGGTTTCTCGCGCGTCTGGCAGGGGCGCTGCCATTCCGCTTGCAGGTGAAGGGCGAGCTGCCGCGCCAGCCAATGCTGTGGGTCAGCAATCACGTGTCCTGGACCGATATTCCGCTGCTCGGCATGCTCACTCCGCTGTCCTTCCTGTCCAAGGCCGAAGTGCGCACCTGGCCGGTGGCCGGTTGGCTGGCGCACAAGGCCGGCACCCTGTTTATCCGCCGCGGTTCGGGTGATAGCGGCCTGCTCAGCCAGCAGCTGGGCAACCACTTGCAACGCGGGCGTAACCTGCTGATCTTCCCCGAAGGCACCACCACTGATGGGCTGGGGCTGCGCACCTTCCACGGCCGCTTGCTGAGCAGCGCGATCGACAGCGGGGTTTACATACAGCCAGTGGCCATCCGTTACCTGCGTGATGGCAAACCCTGCAGCGTGGCGCCGTTTATCGGCGATGACGACATGCTCTCGCACCTGCTGCGCTTGCTCGGCAGCGAGTTGGGTGAAGTGCAGATCCAGCTGCTGACACCGATTGCCAGCCGTGAGCTGAACCGCAATGCCCTGGCTCGCGCGGCGCAGCAAGCGATCAGCCAGGCGCTGTTTGGCACAGCTGTACTACGCGAGGAAGAAAGCCGGGCCGCTTAATCAACGAGTCCACGCTCGCGCGCCACGAAGGCCTGCAGCTCGGGATAGAACTGGCGAAAATCCTCCAGCAGCGGCTGATACAGCCGCTCCAGCTCGGCCGCACCGCCGGCCAGCAAGCCTGGCCGCGATAGCCGCCGATCAATCCCCGCGACCACCTGCTCCAGCACGGCAAATTCGCGGTAACTGCCCAGCCAATCCTGCGCGGCCATGCGCGGCGCAATGTGCGCCAGACGCTCAGGCAAACGCGGCTCGTCAGCAAGGACTTGATAAACCCGCCCGGTAAAACGCGGCAGTGGCTCGGCGGCATAGTCGCCCCAATTCAGCGCCAAGCAGTGATCGAAAAACACATCCAGCAAGATGCCGCTGTAGCGCCGCCGCTCAACCGGGAAACGCGCCCGCGCATGCGCTTGCAGCGGGTGGCTGTCGGTGAATACATCGATGCGTCGATGCAGGTGGATCGCCGCTTCGATATCCGCCGGCCACTGCCCGGCCAGCGGTCCTTTGACGAAATCGCCATACAGACTGCCTAGAAGTTGTGCCGGCGCGTCGCCGCCGAGGTGTAAATGTGCGAGGTAATTCATGGCCACAGCTTACACATCAGCCGCCGTGATGATGACTATCGCCACGAACGATCTGTATATCGTCAGCAGCCGATATAAAGTTCGCCCCATCGCGATATAGCGTTACGGCACACAGGGGATAACCTGCATGCAACTCGACATCGATGAAGTAATCAAGGCCCTGGCCCACCCTGTGCGGCGCGACATCCTGCATTGGCTCAAAGACCCGCAGACGTACTTCGCCGACCAAGATCATCCGCTGGAAATCGGCGTATGCGCCGGCAAGATCGACCAGCGTACAGGCCTGTCGCAATCGACGGTCTCCGCGCATTTGGCCACCCTGCAGCGCGCCGGCCTGATCAGCAGCAAGAAGGTCGGCCAGTGGAACTTCTTCAAACGCAATGAAGAAACCATCCAGGCGTTCCTCAGCCACATCAGCCAAGCGCTCTAAAACTAATTGTTCATTCACCCTTTTTCAGGAGCTGACGGCATGCCTGCAGCGCTTCTCGTCCTCGCTTTGTCCGCGTTTGCCATCGGCACCACGGAATTCGTCATCATGGGCCTGCTGCCAGAAGTGGCGGGCGACCTTGGCGTATCGATTCCCGGCGCCGGTTGGCTGGTCACCGGTTACGCCCTGGGCGTGGCAATCGGCGCACCGTTTATGGCCCTGGCCACCGCCAGCTGGCCTCGTAAAGCCTCACTGCTGACGCTGATGAGCATCTTTATCGCCGGCAACCTGTTCTGCGCCCTGGCCAGCGATTACCAGATGCTGATGCTCGCCCGGGTGATCACCGCCCTCTGCCATGGCGCCTTCTTCGGCATCGGCTCGGTGGTTGCCGCCAGCCTGGTGCCGGCCAATCGCCGCGCTTCGGCCGTCGCCTTGATGTTTACCGGACTGACCCTGGCCAACGTGCTGGGCGTACCGCTGGGCACCGCACTGGGCCAGTACGCCGGCTGGCGCTCGACCTTCTGGGCCGTGACCCTGATTGGCGTGATTGCACTGATTGGCCTGTGGCGCGTGTTGCCGAGCAAAACCGATGAAGCCAAAGCCGACTTCGCCAGCGAAGTGCGCGCCCTGCGCGGTGCCGGCTTATGGCTGGCGCTGAGCACCACGGTGCTGTTCTCTGCGGCGATGTTTGCCCTGTTCACCTATATCGCGCCGCTGCTCGGCGAGGTCACCGGCGTATCGCCCAACGGCGTGACCTGGACCCTGCTACTGATCGGCCTCGGCCTGACCCTCGGCAACGTACTCGGCGGCCGCCTGGCTGACCGCAGCCTGAAGGCCACCCTGGTCGGCGTGTTCGTCGCCATGGCGGTGATCTCCACCCTGTTCAGCTGGACCAGCCAGGCGCTGATCCCCGCCGAAATCACCCTGTTCCTCTGGGCCACCGCCGCCTTCGCGGCCGTGCCGGCCTTGCAGGTCAATGTGGTGGCTTTTGGCAGCGGCGCGCCGAACCTGGTGTCGACCCTAAATATTGGTGCCTTCAACCTCGGCAACGCCCTCGGTGCCTGGGTTGGCGGCCTGGTGATCGCCGAAGGCTTCGGCCTGACCCGCGTACCCCTGGCCGCTGCAGCCCTAGCTGTACTGGCGCTGCTGGCCACCCTGCTGACCTTCAGTACTCGTAGCCCTGAACCGCAACTTGCACTCAACGAATAACCTGAGAGGACCGTCCCATGACCACACTTTTCGACCCGATCCAGATTGGCGATCTGCAACTCAACAATCGCATCATCATGGCCCCGCTAACCCGCTGCCGCGCCGATGAAGGCCGCGTACCCAATGCGCTGATGGCCGAGTACTACGTGCAGCGCGCCAGCGCCGGCCTGATCATCAGTGAAGCCACGGCCGTAACCCCGATGGGCGTCGGCTACCCGGACACCCCCGGCATCTGGTCGGATGATCAGGTACGCGGCTGGAGCAATGTGACCAAGGCCGTGCACGCTGCAGGCGGCAAGATCGTCCTGCAACTGTGGCACGTTGGGCGCATTTCCGACCCGATCTACCTGAACGGTCAACTGCCGGTCGCACCGAGCGCCATCCAGCCGGCGGGTCACGTCAGCCTGGTGCGCCCGATGAAGGACTTCGTCACCCCGCGCGCCCTGGAAACTGAAGAAATCGCCGACATCGTCGAGGCCTATCGCCTGGGCGCGGAAAACGCCAAGGCCGCCGGCTTTGACGGCGTGGAAATCCACGGTGCGAACGGTTACCTGCTCGACCAGTTCCTGCAGAGCAGCACCAACCAGCGCACCGACCGCTACGGCGGCAGCCTGGAAAACCGCGCACGCCTGCTGCTAGAAGTCACTGATGCAGCGATTGAAGTCTGGGGCGCTGGCCGCGTAGGTGTGCACCTGGCACCGCGTGCCGACAGCCATGACATGGGCGACGCCAACCGCGCCGAGACCTTCACCTATGTCGCTCGCGAGTTGGGCAAACGCGGCATCGCCTTTATCTGCGCCCGTGAGAAGGAAGCTGACGACAGCCTGTCGCCAAGCCTGAAACAAGCCTTCGGCGGCGTGTTTATCGCCAACGAGCGATTCACCAAGGATCAAGCCAATGCCTGGCTGGCTGAAGGCAAAGCCGATGCAGTGGCCTTCGGCATTCCGTTTATCGCCAACCCGGACCTGCCGGCGCGCCTGGCGCAGGATGCCGAGCTGAACACCCCGCACCCGGAAACCTTCTACGGCAAGGGCCCGGTCGGCTACCTCGACTACCCAACGCTGTAATTAAGGTGATCAAACCGGCATAAAAAAGCCCGCCAATTGGCGGGCTTTTCTTTGCAACAGTTTTAGAACTACTTTAGGTCTAGCGAGCTAGAGCGAGACAAGGCAGAAATGGCCGAGGGCGCGGAGTTTACTGGTTGTAAATGAGCAGTATTCGTTTCCCTCGCCCTTCGGGCCGCGCTAAAGCGCGTTAGCGGCAAGCCGCTTTCCGAGGCCATTTCTAACGCCTTATCGCCGACGCGCAGCAGACCGATCCTTAGCGTGCGTCGATCTGCTGCTGCAGGTTCAGTACCTGCGCCTGCAGGGTGCTGATATTGCGGGTCATCTGCGCGCGGAACGCATCGAACTCGGCGGTGCTGCTGCCGGCGGAACGGGTTTCCAGGTCGCTTTTCAACACCAGCAGGTCCTGCTCCACACGGGCAATCGCCTGGCTGGAATTACCCTGTTTCTTGAGCGCATCAATCTCGCTGCGCAGACCGGCAATTTCCTCGTCGAACTTGCTCTGCCCGGCCAGTGCGCTTTTCAGGGTGGCTTGCTCGCTTTTCAGCGCGGCCTGCTCGGCAGTGAGCTTCTTCAGAGTGGCTTCGAGCTTTTCGCCACCACCTTCCTGGCCTTTCAGCTGCGCGGCCAGTTGCTCAAGGCGCTTGCTCTGTTCCGAATTCTGCCCACTGGCGCCCTGCTGTTGTTTGCTCAGCTCGGCCAGTTTGCTTTCCAGTTGCTTGACCTGCAGCTTCAGCGCTTCACTGCCGCTGGTGACCGAGGATTCGGTAGCCACCACCTTGCCGGAAATATCCTGAATACGACCGGCGGCTTCCTCGCTGATGCGCGCAAAGCTTTCCTGGGTCGCCACCAGTTGCTGCTCCATCAGGCTGATCTGCTGGAAACTCCACCAGCCGAGCCCGCCCAGGGCGATCATCAAGGCGCCAACCAGAGCCCAGAGCGGGCCAGTGCTGGCCGACTTCACCGGCGCAACGGCCGCCGCACGGCCATTGGCTGGGCTGCGCGCAGGCTCCGACTGCTCGGCGGCATAGTCATCGTGATCGCGGTGATCTGCCCGCAGGCTAGGCACGTGATCGAGTTCGTCGTTGGCATCGTTACGCATGGGTCAACCTTCAGTAGCAGAATGCCGCGCAGTATACCGATTCGCGCGCAGGGCTTCAGTGTCGCGCCATGCCAGTGCAAGGTGCACCGACGAAGGGCACGGCTCAGGCCATCGACCCGCTGTAGGCCTCGCAGTTCCGCAGAATGTGAGCTGGTACGCGCTTTGCACTTGTCTATTTGCGACGTTTTCGTAGCACCAGGGAGCAAAGGTGTTACAGGCGCGATCCGCACGCGGGAAACGCGGCGAGACCAGGCCGGTGGAATTCAGGATGGATGACACACAGCCCACTTGTACTGACGGGGGAAAGGTCCATGGAGCTGAACAGAGAAGTACTGGATTGCATGATGAGCTTGCGCCGCAGGCTGCGCGAAGAATTGACGGTGGACATCCGCATGAGCCAGCCGGATGCAATCAACAGCATGCTCAGCGCCTGTCTCACCTCAAGCAGCGAGGAAACCCGGCAACTGGGGCAACTGCTAGCCCAATACAGCGACCGTCCCTTCGGCGAGCCTGCGAGCACACCACGCATGCAGGCCGGACACCCGCTGCTGGTGGAAGAAAACGCACACCGCCCGTCTAGCGCCTCGGTGCGCATGTATCGCGGTCAGCGCGTTTACGCCTGAGACCTGTTTACCGGCAGTCAACTCGGGTGATGCGCCTGCCACCAGGCGCAGAACTCATCCAGTGCGCTCCATAAACTGGCCTTGGGTTCATACTCCAGATACTGCTGCGCGCGGCTGATATCCAGGGAGAAATCCTTAGCCATCACCGCCACACCCAGGCGGAACAGGGTCGGCTCCGGGCGACCGGGCAGCAGCTTGCACACGCCCTCGTTCAAGGCCGCCGCGCCATACGCCAGGCCATAAGGCAGATGGCGGGTCACCGGCGGCAGGTCGAGTTTGCGCAGCACATAATTGACCACATCCCACAGCGGCACCGGCGCGCCATTGCTGATGTTGTAGACCTGCCCCAGCGCCGGCCCAGCCGCCAGTAGGCAGCTCATCAGCGCTTCGTTGAGGTTGTGCACGCTGGTGAAATCAACCTTGTTCAGGCCGTTGCCGATGATCGACAACCGCCCCTTGCGTTGCATATTGATCAAGCGCGGAAAGATGCTGGTGTCACCCGCACCGGTGACAAAACGCGGACGCAGCGCCAGCACCTCCAGGCCGAATTCCTGGGCGGCAAACACCTGCTGCTCAGCGAGAAACTTGGTTTTGCCGTAGTGATCGGAAAAACGCTTGGGCAGCTGTTCTTCAAGCAGGCCGACATGCGCCTGACCATCGAAATACACCGACGGCGACGACAGATGCACCAAACGCCGCACCTTCTGTTTCAAACAGGCGTCGACCACGTTTTCGGTGACCGTGACATTGGCCTGATAGAAATGCTCGTAACGCCCCCAGACGCCAACCGCGCCTGCGCAGTGCACCACCATTTCAACATCCCGGCACAGCTGCTGCACCAGTTCCGGGTCGGACAGATCGCCCTGGACAAACTCCGCGCCACGCGCACACAGATGCTCAACACCCTCGGCACGCCGACCGTTGACCCGCACACTCAGGCCCTGCTCCAAGGCAAAGCGGGCGAAACGCCCGCCGATAAAGCCACTGGCCCCGGTTACCAGAATCTTCATTGCCGCCCCCTTTGCCGTGATTGCAGGCCACTCTAGCAGCGCACGCAGGGTGCTGCCGTGGCATTGCAAGCCAGAACAACGACTGCACACACCCTGCGATAGGCACGCACACGCTGCGGTAACCGCTAAGCTGTGCCCCAACATCACAGCATTGGAGGAACACGGGATGGCCATGCACTGGATGATCTATGGCGCCAACGGCTACACCGGCCACTTGATCGCCGCCGAAGCCAAGCGCCAGGGACTCACGCCCATTCTGGCTGGACGCAACCCGGCCGCCGTACACGCCCTGGGCAGCCTGCTCGGCCTGGAATGCCGGATATTCGATATCCACCAACTGGATCGTGCCAAGGAAGCCCTGGCGGATGTTGCCGTGGTTGCCCACTGCGCGGGCCCCTTCTCAGCCACCAGCGCACCGATGCTCGATGCCTGCCTGGCCAGCGCCACCCACTATGTCGACATCACCGGCGAAATCAGCGTGTTCGAAGCCGCTCACCAGCGCGATCAGCAAGCCAGCGAGCTGGGTGTGGTGGTCTGCCCCGGCGTGGGCTTCGATGTGATCCCCAGCGATTGCCTCGCCGCTTGCCTGCACCAGGCCCTGCCCGATGCAACGCACCTGGCGCTGGGCTTCGACTCTGGCAGCGGGCTGTCGCCCGGTACGGCGAAAACCTCGGTGGAAGGTCTGAAGTTTGGCGGTAAGGTACGTCGCGCAGGCGTGATCACCGATGTGCCGCTGGGCTATAAACGCCGCACCATCAACTTTGGCCGCGGTGAGAAAACAGCGGTGACGATTCCCTGGGACGATGTCTCCACCGCCTACCACTCCACCGGCATCGACAATATCGAGGTGTACCTGCCGACACCGACAGTGGCCGCGATTGTTATGCGCCTGATCGACCCGCTGCGCGGCCTGCTGGGCCTGGATGCGGTGCAAAACTGGCTCAAGCGGCTGATCGAAAAACGCGTCAGCGGCCCCGATGAAAGTAGCCGCGCACGTCAGCGCACCTGGCTCTGGGGCGAGGCGCGCAATGCAGCTGGTGAGGTAAAAACCGCGCGCCTGGAAACCGCCAATGGCTATGACGTAACCGTACACGGTGCCTTGCTGGCCGTGCAGCACTTACTCGATTACAGCGGTCCCGGCGGCTATTTCACCCCCACCAAGCTGCTTGGCGAGCGCTGCGTGGAACAGCTGCCGGGCTCGGGCAAAGTGGTTATTTCCTGAGGTCTACCAGGCTATGGCCTGCGGCCTGGGTGAGGTGGTGCGTCAGCTGATTAAGCAACTCACCACCATTACGCCAATGGTGCCAGTACAGCGGCACATCGATTGGCCGATCACTGATCAATTCGACCAGCTCGCCACGGGCTATTTCACCCTGCACCTGCAGCTCCGGGATCAGCCCCCAGCCGAACCCGGCCTGAGCCAGACGGATAAAGCCCTCAGATGACGGGCATAGATGGTGGGCAAACCCGCCCTCCACGCCGAGGCCAGACAGATAGCGGTGCTGCAGCAGATCATCCGGGCCGAATACGATGGCCGGCGCGTGGGCCAATGCCTGCGCGGTAACGCCTGTCGGGAAGTTCCGGGCAATAAATCCTGGGCTGGCCATGGCGCGGTATCGCATCGCCCCCAGCAACACAGCACGGGCACCGGCGACGGGGCGCTCGCTGGCGCACACGCAGGCCGCTACGTCTCCGGCACGCATGCGCTTGAGGCCGACCTCCTGATCCTCCACCACCAGATCCAGCAGCAAACGCTGTTCGGTACAGAATGCGCCCACCGCGCCGGCCCACCAGGTGGCCAGGCTGTCGGCGTTCAGCGCAATGCGCAGGCGCTCCGGCAAACCGCCCTCATCCAGCCCCGGCACCTGCGCCTGAATATCGCGCTCCAGCAACCGCACCTGTTGCACATGGTTAAGCAAACGCCGACCGATTTCCGTCGGCGCCGGCGGCACCGCACGTACCAGCACCGGCTGACCAACACGCGCCTCAAGCAACTTGATCCGCTGCGACACGGCCGATTGCGACAACCCCAGCACCTGCGCCGCCCGCTCGAAGCCGGCCTGTTCGACAACCGCAGCCAGGGCGGCGAGTAGTTTGTAATCCAACAAAATCAGATTTCCTAATGAGCGATCAGGATTATTTGTTTCTCTTATATACCCAGCCGCAGCAGACTGGCCAGCATCCCACCCTGAACAAGGCAATCCGCATGGCCGGCGAAACCTCACTGAAAACCCTACTGCGCAGCATGAGCCCGCAGTTGAACGATGGCGCATACGTGTTTTGCTGTTTAAGCGATGCCTCACAACTGAAGGGCTTACAACCGCTGGGTAGCTTTCAAGAAGCAGAAGGTCTCACGGTGATCGTGCAGCGCCAGCAAGCCGAGCATCTGGGCTTGCCCTTCAGCTACGTGGCCGCCTGGCTGACACTGCATGTGCATTCGGCACTCGAATCCGTCGGTTTGACGGCTGCCGTCGCCAGCGCACTGGCGCAAGCAGGGATTAGCTGCAACGTGATTGCCGGCTTCTACCACGACCACCTGTTCGTCGCCCACGCCGATGGGCCGCGTGCACTGGCCGTTCTGCAACAGCTCAGTGCACAGGCGGAGTAACCGAGATGTGGCAAAGCTATAGCAACGGATTACTGATCGCCGCCGGACTGATCATCGCCCTCGGCGCACAAAACGCCTTTGTCCTGGCGCAAAGCCTGCGCCGCGAGCATCACCTGCCGGTGGCGCTGCTCTGTGTGGTCTGCGATGCCTTGTTGGTGGCAGCTGGGGTCTTCGGCCTGGCCGCCGTGCTGGCGCAAAGCCCGATTCTGTTGGGTGTGGCGCGCTGGGGTGGCGCGGCATTTCTGCTCTGGTATGGCGCCCAGGCGCTGGTTCGTGCCAGCCGCCCACAGGCATTGAATCAGGCCAGTGAAAGCGACCCGCGCTCACGTAAGGCAGTGCTGCTGGCAGCGCTTGCGGTGACCCTACTGAACCCGCATGTGTACCTCGACACGGTGCTGCTGATCGGCTCACTCGGCGCACAACAACCGGTTCCCGGCGCCTATGCGCTTGGCGCGGCAAGTGCTTCTTTAATGTGGTTCTTCTGTCTGGCCCTCGGCGCGGCCTGGCTTGCACCCTGGTTGGCGCGCCCAAGCACCTGGCGCTTTATCGACCTGGGCGTGGCCTTGATGATGTTCAGCATTGCTTGGCAGCTATTGGGGAACCCCGGCATGCTCTAAAACGGCCCTGATGCAACATGCCGAGGTGGTTTTCCACACAGTTGCCGCGTGTTTAAGGCGCAGTGCCGGTGCTATGATCAAGGGCTTGCGGCGCAAAGAGATAACTCACGCCGCTGAGATGGCCGCCCGTGATCGGCCTCGCGCACACCGCACCTGACCTGATTAGGAGATAGACAATGGCTTTCGAATTGCCGCCGCTGCCCTACGCACATGACGCCCTGCAGCCGCACATTTCCAAGGAAACCTTGGAATTCCACCACGACAAGCACCACAACACCTACGTCGTGAACCTGAATAACCTGGTCCCAGGCACCGAGTTTGAAGGCAAAACCCTGGAAGAAATCGTCAAGACTTCTTCAGGCGGCATCTTCAACAACGCCGCTCAGGTCTGGAACCACACCTTCTACTGGAACTGCCTGGCGCCTAACGCCGGCGGCCAACCGACGGGTGCTCTGGCTGACGCGATCAACGCCGCGTTCGGTTCCTTCGACAAGTTCAAGGAAGAGTTCAGCAAAGTGTCCATCGGCACCTTCGGTTCCGGCTGGGGCTGGCTGGTGAAGAAGGCTGACGGTTCCCTGGCACTGGCCAGCACCATCGGCGCCGGCTGCCCGCTGACCAGCGGCGACACCCCGCTGCTGACCTGCGACGTTTGGGAACACGCCTACTACATCGACTACCGCAACCTGCGTCCGAAGTACGTTGAGGCGTTCTGGAACCTGGTCAACTGGGACTTCGTGGCGAAAAACTACGCCGCGTAACCTGCGTTACCCACAAAAAACCCGGCCTTGCGCCGGGTTTTTTGCTATCGGGGCCAAGGTTTACAGCAGTTTGCGCGGAGCAAATGCCAGGTGCAGCGCATCCACTTGCTGTACAGCCATAGACAGACGCTGATCGGCCACCACCGGCCCCAGGTATTCACACAGCCCGATATACAGCAAGTTGAGCAGTTGCCGCAGTTGCTCAAGCCCCAGGTTGGCCACTTCCAACTCGGCACCATGCTCCAGCCAGGCCCGCACGCGCAAACGCTGCTCATTGCTGCCACGCAGGTTGCTCAGATTACCTGCGGCGAAATGCTGTAGACGTGGCAGCAGACCAGCGTCCAGTCCGTTGAATAGCACTCGGCTTAACGCCTCAAAGGTATGCCGTGCATGCACATCTGCCGTATTGCTCGGCGGTGCGCTCAGGCCCATGCGTTGCCGCCAGCTGAGCAGCTGCGGTTCAGGGTCCGGCAGCAACGCCGATAACGGCCCCGTGAGTGCCCCCACCAGCTCGCGGTAGAGCTTGGCACGCTCCAACTTGCGCTCGCAGGTCGCCGCCACCTCACCGAGAAACTCATTCAGTGCAAACGGCGGTTTGTCCGCGTATTTACTTTCCCACAGGGCCAGCACCGCGAGCAGCTCATCTTCCGCAAAGTGCCCGGCCAGCCCGGTGTAGATCGCCCGTCGACGAGTTGCCAGGCTCATGTCACACCCTCCTCGGCAGGTCGTTACTGTCGAAGGTCACGGCCAGGTTGAACTCGGGATAACCCACCTCCGCGTGCTCGGCATAATCCAGGCCGCGCTGCTCATGTTGCGTGGATGTGCGCAGACCAAGTGTTTTCGCCAATAACAGGTAAAGCATCAGCGCCAGTGGGAAGGCCCAGATAAACGCCACACCCGCGCCGAGCAGCTGCACACCAACCCGCGACCAGTTGAACAGATCACCACTGAAGAACAGCCCGGCCGCCACGGTGCCCCAGACACCGGCAAAACCATGCACGGGAACCGCACCCACAACATCATCCAGCTGCCAGCGCTCCAGCAGGCGCATGCCGAACACCACCACACCACCGGCCACCAGTCCGGTCAGCAGGGCAAACAGCGGCGACATGGTTGCGCAACCGGCGGTGATGCCGACCAGGCCGCCGAGTGAGCCATTCACCGTAGTGGTCAGCAGCACCGGGCTGGAGGTGCTGCGCTGCGCCAGAAAGGCCCCCAACGCCCCGGCTGATGCCGCCAGATGGGTATTCAGAGCAATCAGGCCGAGGCTGACATTCATCTCCAGACTGCTGCCGGCGTTAAAGCCAAACCAGCCGACCCAGAGGATAAAACCGCCCAGCGCGACCAGGCTGAGGTTATGCCCGGGAATGCTGCGCGGTGTGCCGTCCGCAGCAAAACGCCCCAGACGCGGCCCAAGCACCAGAATACCGGCTAACGCACACCAGGCGCCGATGCTGTGTACCACGGTCGAACCGGCGAAATCGATAAACCCCAGCGCCGCCAACCAGCCCTGGCCGCCATAGATGCCGCTCCATACCCAGCTGCCGAACACCGGGTAGATAAACCCACTGATCACCACCGCACCAATCAGGTAGGCCGAATAGCGCGTACGCTCAGCCATCGCGCCGCTGGCGATGGTCGCCGCCGTGGCCGCAAACATCATCTGAAACAGCAGAAAAGTGAAATCCCACGGCTCGCCATCGTGCGGTGCAAAATGACTCATGCCGAACCAGCCAGTGATGTTGCTGCCGAACATCAAGCCAAAACCGAACAGCCAGAAGGTGATGCCCCCCACGCACCCATCCATGTAATTTTTCATCATCACATTGACGGCGTTCTTGGCCCTCGACATACCGCTTTCCAGCAAGGCAAAGCCGGCCTGCATGAAAAACACCAACACGCTGGCCAACACCAGCCAGGCGGTGTTGAGTGCCTCATCGCTGGCCGCTTGCGCCAGTGGCGAAACCGCAAATACCGCTATCCCTACCAGTCGACTTTTCATTGCAGCGTCCCCCATGAAGGTGAATACACGGGGCTTCGCAACTCTCATGCCAAGCAAGAAACCGCCAAACGGCGCTCAAGCCTCGGGCAACTCGCACCGACACAGTGCAGCAGGCCAATACAGCGGTCAGCAGCCGCGCCATCGCCGCGCAGATAATTTGTTCGACAAACTTTAGTAATGGCCCTTTGACTGCAAGCGCGACTTTGCCAATACTCACTAGCGTGTGACGCCGAAGGCCCGAACAAGGAACCGTCATTTGAAGCTGGAACTCAAAAACAGCTTGTCACTTAAGTTACTCCGCGTGGTGCTGCTCTCAGCGCTGATCGTTGGCGTGGTCTTGAGTCTTGCCCAGATTGTTTTCGACGTTTACAAAACACGTCAGGCAGTCGCCAATGACGCGCACCGTATTCTCGGCATGTTCCGTGACCCCTCCACGCAGGCGGTCTACAGCCTGGACCGGGAAATGGGCATGCAGGTGATTGAGGGCCTGTTCCAGCACGAATCCGTGCGAATGGCGGCTATCGGTCACCCCAACGAGCCGATGCTGGCAGAGAAAGCCCGAGAGCAGGTCGACATCCCCACACGCTGGCTCACCGACCCGATTCTCGGCAAAGAACAGAACTTCACCACCCAACTGGTTGGCCGCGGTCCCTACAGCGAGTATTACGGCGACCTCAGCATCACCCTCGACACCGCGCCCTACGGCGAAAGCTTTGTTACCAACTCCGTCATCATCTTTATCTCAGGCGTGCTGCGTGCGCTAGCCATGGGCTTGGTGCTGTATTTGGTCTATCACTGGCTGCTGACCAAACCGCTATCGAAGATCATCGAGCACCTGACAAATATCAATCCGGACCGCCCCAGCGAGCACAAGCTACCGATGCTCAAGGGCAACGAGAAGAATGAACTGGGGCTTTGGATTAACACCGCCAACCAGCTGCTGTCTTCCATCGAACGCAACACCAACCTGCGCCGTGAAGCAGAAAATAGCCTGCTGCGCATGGCCCAGTATGACTTCCTCACTGGCCTGCCCAACCGTCAGCAGCTGCAACAGCAGCTTGACCAAATCCTGGGAGACGCTGGCCGCCTGCAGCGCCGCGTGGCCGTGCTGTGCGTAGGCCTAGATGACTTCAAAGGCATCAACGAACAGTTCAGTTACCAGACCGGTGATCAGCTGCTGCTGGCCCTGTCCGACCGCCTGCGCAGTCACAGTGGCCGCCTCGGCGCCCTGGCCCGTTTGGGGGGCGATCAGTTCGCGCTGGTACAGGCTGATATCGAGCAGCCTTACGAGGCGGCTGAGTTGGCTCAGAGCGTCCTCGACGACCTCGACAACCCCTTTATGCTCGATCAGCAGCAAGTGCGTCTGCGCGCCACTATTGGCATCACCCTGTTCCCGGAAGACGGCGACAGCACCGAGAAGCTGCTGCAGAAAGCCGAACAGACCATGACCCTGGCCAAGAGCCGTTCGCGCAACCGCTACCAGTTCTATATCGCCAGCGTCGACAGCGAAATGCGCCGCCGCCGCGAGCTGGAAAAAGACCTGCGTGACGCCCTGGCGCTTAACCAACTGCACTTGGTTTACCAACCACAGGTCGACTACCGCGACCACAGCGTGGTCGGTGTCGAAGCGCTGCTGCGTTGGCAGCATCCGCAACACGGCTTTGTACCGCCAGATCTGTTTATCCCACTGGCCGAACAGAACGGCACCATCATCCCGATTGGCGAATGGATTCTCGACCAGACCTGCCGCCAGCTGCGTGAATGGCATGATCAGGGCTTCACCGAGCTGCGCATGGCGGTCAACCTGTCCACCGTGCAGCTGCACCACGCCGAGCTGCCACGGGTAGTCAACAACCTGATGCAGGTCTACCGCCTGCCGCTGCGCAGCTTGGAGCTGGAAGTCACCGAAACCGGCCTGATGGAAGACATCAACACCGCCGCACAGCACCTGCTCAGCCTGCGTCGCTCCGGGGCACTGATCGCCATCGATGACTTTGGTACTGGTTACTCCTCACTGAGTTACCTGAAGAGCTTGCCGCTGGACAAGATCAAGATCGACAAGAGCTTCGTGCAGGACCTGCTGGAAGACGAAGACGATGCCACCATCGTGCGCGCCATCATCCAGCTGGGTAAGAGCCTCGGCATGCAGGTCATCGCCGAGGGCGTGGAAACCGTCGAGCAGGAGGCCTATATCATCGCCCAGGGCTGTAACGAGGGGCAGGGTTACCTCTACAGCAAGCCGCTGCCGGCACGCGAACTGACGACCTATTTGAAACAGGCCCGGCGACTCAACAGTGCCGCCAATCCCGCGACTCTCTGACGCCAGTCGCCTACGAAAAGCCCGCCAACAGGCGGGCTTTTTTATACGCGGCGCTTTTACCTAGAAGCTGTTGATACCCAGCAACCAGGCCGCTGCCAGCGCGCCGGCCAGACACAGCACAACACCGCCAGCCGCCTGCCAGTAGAACTGACGCACCAGTTCATCCTCTCCAGCACAGGAGAGAATAAACGGCTGCGCCTCACGCGGTTTCGCCAGGTGATGCTGCACCGGCTGAGTACTTTGCCGACGATGCCGGTCTTCGGCCTCCAGGCTCGCAGCCAACTGCACGCGCTGCCACTCACGCTCATCCAGCTGGCCATTGCCGTCACTGTCAAAGCGCTGCAGCAGGCCGCCGAAGTCACCCTTCCACTCGCGAATTACTGCGCCTTGAGCGGCCGGCAGATCCAGGCCCTGACGGCCGCCACCGCTGCTGCGAAAATCACCAATGGCATACAGCGGCTGGCCGGCATGCAAACGCTCCTCGGTATAGCGATAGCGCTCATCATTGCTGAACAGCGCGCGCCAACCGGTTTTCGCCGCGCCCAGAGGATGACGCAAGCTGCCTTTCCACACTTCACGGGTCAGCGGCCGCACCTGTGCGCCTCGCGGGTCGATCAGACAACTGCCGGTGCTGTCGTCGAGTCGCAGCAACGCCTCGCTGCTGCCGCTTTCCAAGGTGCGCCAACTGCGCTTTTTGCCGTTTGAGGTGTATTCCTCGATCTTGTAACGCCACCACAGGCAAGGTGTATTGGTCAGCGGGCCGAGCAGTTGAGGTTCGGTGCTGTCATGCAGTACGCCATAGAATTCGACATAACCCTGAGCCGCAGAACGAATCTTCGACGTCGGCGTATCGAGCAGATGCCGCGCCTGGGAGAAACGCCGCAAGAACCACCACGCCCCGCCCGCGCTAACCGCCACACTGCAGGCCAAGCCAACAAGCTGCCCTTGGATATCCACGGCTTAGCTAAACAGCGACTTGAGGTCGACATCGGATTTCTCGCCCTCACTGAACTCCAGCAGCGCGGCCTCCTTGAAAGTGAAAGCGCGAGCGACGATAACGTCGGGGAACTGCTCGATGCGTACGTTGTTCAGGTTAACCGCCTCGTTGTACAGCTCGCGGCGGTCGGCAATACCGTTTTCCAGGCCACTGATGCGTTGCTGCAGATGCTGGAAGCTCTCATTGGCTTTCAGCTCCGGGTAGTTCTCCGCCAAGGCGAACAGCTGACCGAGACCAGCGCGCAGGCCCGTCTCGGCCTTGCCCAGGGCATTCATATCACCTTTGGCTTGTGCGCTGGAAACCGCCTGGCGCGCGGCAATCACCGCCTCCAACGTACCGCGTTCGTGCTGCATGTACTGCTTGCAGGTTTCCACCAGCTTGGGCAATTCCTCGTGGCGCTGCTTGAGCATTACGTCGATATTCGACCAAGCCTTGCTGACGCCATGCTTCAAACGCACCAGCGCGTTGTAGAGCATCACGGCATACGCCGCGAGCAGGACCAACAGCACAATGACGACAACACTGGTAAGGCTCATGCGGGACTCCTGAATGGTTCTTGAAGGCAGCTGTGCTGGCATTTTAGCCCTATCGAATTGCCCGATCGCAGACTTTGCCCACAGCTCGCGGTGAAAAAGCTGCATTGACCCTTTGCGCAAAATGAAAATCTTTCGCATTATGTTTCGGTTTTTGTACCCGCTTGCGTGGGTGCTTACTCTCACCAGCAAAGGATTCCGCCATGCTCCGTATGCCCCTGGCCTCTGCCAGCCTGCTCGCCATCGCCATCTCACTCGCCGGTTGCGGTGAAGACAAAGCGCCAGCCACCCAAGCTGCCGCACCTGCTGCCAGCAGCGCCAGCGCCCCGGCAGCCGCCACCAGCCAAGTCGATGGAGCCGCCAGCAAAGCAGTGGTCAGCCACTACGCCGACCTGGCCCTGGCCGTATTCAGCGACGCCGCCAGCACCGGCAAAACCCTGCAAGGCGCCATCGATGCCCTGCTCGCCAACCCGAGTGACGACACCCTGAAAGCT
Organism: Pseudomonas peli; assembly: GCF_900099645.1. Classification (GTDB taxonomy): domain Bacteria; phylum Pseudomonadota; class Gammaproteobacteria; order Pseudomonadales; family Pseudomonadaceae; genus Aquipseudomonas; species Aquipseudomonas peli. The sequence continues at coordinate 877,605 of NZ_FMTL01000001.1, forward strand.
GCCCGCGAAGCCTGGCTGGCTGCCCGCGTGCCTTACATGCAGACTGAAGTGTTCCGCTTCGGCAACGCCGTGGTCGACGATTGGGAAGGCCAGCTGAACGCCTGGCCGCTGGACGAAGGCCTGATCGACTACGTCGCCAAGGACTACCAGCACGCCCTGGGCAACCCAGGCGCCAGCGCCAACATCATCGCCAACACCGAACTGCAGGTCGGTGAAGACAAGCTCGATGTCACCACCATCACCCCGGAACTGTTGGCCAGCCTGAATGAGCTGGGCGGCTCCGAAGCTAACGTCGCCACCGGCTACCACGCCATCGAATTCCTGCTGTGGGGCCAAGACCTGAACGGCAGCGGCCCAGGTGCCGGCGAGCGTCCTGCCAGCGATTTCGTCGTGGGCGAAGGCGCCACTGGCGGCAACAACGAGCGTCGCCGCGCCTTTATCAAAGCCGCCGCCGACCTGCTGGTCAGCGACCTCGACGCCATGGTTGTGCAGTGGCAAGCCGGCAAAACCGACAACTACCGCGCAACGCTGGAAGCCGACACGGCTGAAAATGGCCTGCGCAAGATGCTTTTCGGTATGGGCAGCCTGTCCCTCGGCGAGCTGGCCGGCGAGCGCATGAAGGTCGCGCTGGAAGCTAACTCCACCGAAGACGAGCACGACTGCTTCAGCGACAACACCCACAACTCGCACTTCTACAACGGCAAAGGTATTCGCAACGTCTACCTGGGCGAATACAAGAAAGTCGACGGCACCACCCTGACCGGCCCAAGCCTGTCGTCGCTGGTGGCCAAGATTGACGCCGCCGCTGACAGCACCCTGAAAACCGACCTCGAAGCCACCGAAGGCAAGCTGCAGGCTCTGGTCGACAGCGCCAACAACGGCAAGCACTTCGATCAGCTGATCGCTGCCGACAACGCCGAAGGCCAGCAGATCGTTCGTGATGCCATCGCCGCGCTGGTCAAACAGACTGGCGCAATCGAGCAGGCCGCTGGCAAGCTGGGTATCAGTGATCTCAATCCGGATACCGCTGACCACAGCTTCTAAGCTATGAAGGACTAGCTGCAACTCGCGAAGTCCTAGTTTGTAGTGATGAGAAAGCCGCGACGCCTTAACCGGAATCGCGGCTTTTTTGTGGACTGCTATCCCTGGCGCCCACCCCTTCGGGGCCGTCGCTACGCAACGTCAAAAATCGCTCCAGGCGATTTTTTATGCCCTGCGACCTTTGACCGCCACCGATAATGCAAATCCGTCTTATTTAAAACTGATCAGACTGTTAAGATCGGCCGCCTGTTTTTCTGCTGCGGATGTCCTTTCATGTTTGCGCCGCATCGCATTGCGCTGCTGTTGGCCTTGGGCCTGAGCCTGGCCGCCTGCGATAAAACCCCACAGTTCACCCAAGCCGAGCCTGGCGAAGCCCTGTCTGCGGGCAGCACTACCGTGCGCAAGGCCGATCAGAACGCCTTCTCCCTGCCATCCGCCAACCTGTCACCGTCACGCCGCCTGGATTTCAGTGTCGGCAACAGTTTCTTCCGCAATCCCTGGGTCACCGCACCGGCCACTACGACCGCGCGCGATGGTCTCGGCCCGCTGTTCAATACCAACGCCTGCCAGAACTGCCATATCAAGGACGGTCGCGGCCATCCGCCAGCGCCTGATGCGATCAGCTCAGTGTCAATGCTGGTTCGCCTGTCGATTCCTGCCGGCAGCGAACATGCCGAGATTATCCAGCGCCTCGGCGTGCTCGCCGAACCCACCTATGGCGGCCAACTGCAGGACATGGCTAATCCAGGCGTCGCGCCAGAAGGCAAGGTACGTGTCAGCTACAGCACACAGCGGGTCAGCTTGGTCGATGGTGAGCAGGTCGAGCTGCGCAAGCCCAACCTGGAAATCAGCCAGCTCGGTTACGGCGCCCTGCATCCCGACACGCTGTTTTCCGCGCGTATCGCCCCGCCGATGATCGGCCTTGGCCTGCTCGAAGCCATTCCCGAAGCGGCCATCCTGAGCAATGCCGACCCCGAAGACAGCAATGGCGATGGCATCTCCGGTCGCGCCAACCAGGTCTGGGACCGCGAGCAACAACGCACGGTACTCGGTCGTTTTGGCTGGAAGGCCGGCCAGCCCACGCTCAATCAGCAGAATGCTGAAGCCTTTGCCAATGACATGGGCCTTACCAGCACGCTGGTGGCCCATGACAACTGCACAATGGCGCAGACCGACTGCCGCAGCGCGCCCCATGGCGGCGAGCCAGAGGTCAGCGATAACATCCTCGCCAGCGTGCTGTTCTACACCCGTAACCTCGGCGTGCCGGCACGCCGCAGCGCCGATACGCCGCAGGTACTGGCCGGCAAGAACCTGTTCTACCAGGCCGGCTGCCAGGGCTGTCACACCCCGCAATTCACCACCGCTGCCGATGCTGCCGAGCCCGAACTGGCGAATCAGCTGATTCGCCCCTACAGCGACCTGCTGCTGCATGACATGGGCGAAGGCTTGGCAGACAACCGCCCGGAGTTTCTCGCCAGCGGCCGCGAATGGCGCACCCCGCCACTCTGGGGCATCGGCCTGACTAAAACAGTCAACGGCCACACCCAGTTCCTGCATGACGGCCGCGCACGCAACCTGCTGGAGGCCATTCTCTGGCACGGCGGCGAGGCCGAGGCAGCCAAGCAGCAGGTCATGACTTTTAATGCCGACGAGCGCGCCGCGCTGTTGGCTTTTCTGAATTCGTTGTAAAGGAGCCGCAGATGATCCGCTCACCCCTCACGCTCGCCCTGCTCAGCCTCACGCTTACCGCCTGCAGCCCAAGCGATCCGCAGCAGCAGGTCAGCCGCGCACTCACCGATGGCGTATTGCTACCGATCTACAGCGCCTGGAGCGAAGCTGACCGCCAGTTGGCCGCCAGCGGCCAAGCCTTCTGCGCTGGCCAACAGAATCTCGCCGAGGCCCGCCAGGCCTTTGCCAGCGCGCAAAGCGCCTGGGCAGCCGTGCAACCGGTGGCCTTCGGCCCACTGGCTGAAGGCAACCGTGCCTGGCAGGTGCAGTTCTGGCCGGACAAGAAGAACCTGGTAGCGCGCCAGGTTGAAGCGTTGGTTAACAGCAAACCCGAGCTGACCCCAGCCGATCTGGATAAATCCAGCGTCGTGGTGCAAGGCCTCACCGCCTATGAATACCTGCTGTTCGACCCGGCCATTGATCTGAACGTCGCAGAGCAGAAAGCCCGCTACTGCCCGCTGATCGTTGCCATCGGTCAGCACCAGCAAGTCCTCGCCACCGATGTGCAAAGCCAGTGGCAAGCCAAAGACGGTATGGCCGCGCTGCTCAAGGACTTCCCCAACGCGCGCTACGCCGAAGCCCCGGAAGCGGTGGCCGAACTGCTGCGCACCCAGGTCAGCGCCATCGACGGGCTAAAGAAGAAACTCGGCACGCCACTCGGCCGCCAGAGCAAAGGCCAACCGCAGCCTTATCAGGCTGAAGCCTGGCGCAGCAACGCCAGTTTGACCAACCTCGCTGCCAGCCTGGCCAGCGCCGAACGCATCTGGCTGGGCGCCGAACAGGATGGCATCCAGGCGCTGCTCGGCAGTGATCACGACGCACTGAAACAACGCATCAACGCCGCCTACAGCGACACCCGCCAGCGCCTGGCTGCCGCCCAGCGCCCGCTCGGCGAGCTGCTTAGCGACGAAGTCGGGCGCGCCGAGATCAACGCCCTGTATGACAGCCTGAATGTGCTGCATCGTCTGCATGAATCCGAGCTGGCCAAGACCCTGGGCATCCAGCTGGGCTTTAACGCTCACGACGGTGACTGAGTCATGCAGATCAATCGCCGTGCCTTTCTAGGGCTGAGCATCGCTGCTGTTGCCGCTACGGCAGCGGCCGCCGGCACTTACGGTGGCTGGACGCTGATGCACAGCGGCGCGCAGCCGCTATTGCTGTCGGCACGTAACGACAGCGCCGGTAAGCACTTCGCGGTCGGCTACCGACTGGATGGCAGCCAGGTATTTGCCACTCAGGTGAACGAGCGCTGCCACGATGTCATCGGCCACCCGTTTCTGCCGATGGCGCTGTTTGTCGGTCGCCGTCCAAGCACGCAAAGCTACCTGATCGACACCCGTGACGGTCGTCTGCTGCAAACCGTTCACTCACCCGAACAGCGCCACTTCTATGGTCACGCGGTTTTCCACAAGGATGGCGAATGGCTGTACGCCACCGAGAACGACACCTCCGATCCCGGTCGCGGTGTACTGGGCGTTTACCGCTTGCAAGGCGAGCAATTGCAACGTGTAAGCGAACTGTCGACTCATGGCATCGGTCCGCACCAGCTGCTCTGGATGCCCGACGGTGAAACCTTGGCGGTGGCCAACGGCGGTATCCGCACCGAGGCTGACAGCCGGGTGGAAATGAACCTCAACGCCATGGAGTCCAGCCTGGTGCTGCTGCGCCGCGACGGCAGCCTGGTCAGCAAGGAGCAACTGCCGGAACGGATGAACAGCGTGCGTCATATGGCCGTGGCCAACGACGGCACACTGGTCACCGGCCAGCAATACATGGGCGAACTCAGCGATGCGGTGCCGCTGTTGGCGATCAAACGCCCTGACCAGCCCTTCCAGCATTTCCCCGTGGACGACGCACAACGTCAGCTGATGAGCCAGTACACCGCCAGCGTGGCGATTCACAGCGAGCTACGCCTGCTGGCATTGACCGCCCCGCGCGGCAACCGGGTGTTTATCTGGGACCTTGACAGCGCCGCGCTGCGCCTGGACGCGCCGCTGGCTGATTGCGCCGGTGTTGGCGCCGTGGCGAATGGCTTTGTGGTCAGCAGCGGCGTCGGGCGCTGCCGCCTGTACGACTGCCGCAATCCCCAAATCAGCAGCACCCCACTGCACCTGCCGGCCGGCCTGTGGGACAACCACTTGCGCCTGGTTTAAGACCGTACAGCTAAACCTGTAATACGCCTGCGGCACGCTAAAGAACGCTGCCGCAGAGCCGATCTATACTCCTGACTAGCTGCTACTTCCGGCAATCCGGCCCAGCTGGTACCAGTCGATAGGGATCTTCGCAGTTTGGGCGCGCTCAGCGTCACTGGCATCCCGCCTTCCACACTCAGGGGTATCACCCATGTTTCTGCAAAAATCCTTGCGCGCGCAGATTCTCGCCTTACTTGGCGGCAGTCTGGCGCTGATTCTGGTCACGGCACTGGCCTGCTTCAGCTTTCTGTCCAATGGCATGCAGGCCTACCGCGGTCTACTTGAGGGCCCACTTGAAGCGTCATCCCTGATTGACTCGACCAACCTGAACTTCAAGACCCAGGTACAGGAATGGAAAAACGTCCTGCTGCGCGGCAGCGACAAGGCGCAACTGGACAAATACTGGAGCCAGTTTGAAGCGCAGGAGCGCAAGGTTCAGGACTTACTGGGCCAGCTGAGTGAATTGGCTAACACTGATCGCGCACTGAAGAGCAAAGTCGATGCTCTGCGCAGCGAGCACCAGACACTCGGCGCCAACTACCGCAAGGGACGTGATGCCTTTGTCGCGGCCGGCGGCGACGCTGCGGTGGGTGACAAGGCGGTGTCAGGCATTGACCGCAATACCGCCCAACAGATGGAAGCCCTGTCCAGCGAGCTGCATAAGCAGAGCCTGGAGCAAGCCGGCCTGATCAATGCCTCGGCCGACCGCACCATCACCTTTGGCACCCTGCTGATGCTGGGAGCCACCGTGGTGATCGCGCTGTTCAGCCTATGGCTGGTCAACCGTAACCTGATAAACCCAATTCGCGAGCTGATCGAGCACATTGCCCAACTCAGCCACGGTAACTTCGGCCAGCATGTCGACGCGAGCCGTCAGGATGAGCTGGGCAAGCTGGCCATTGCTGCGAACATTCTGCGCGACTTCCTCTCGGATACCTTCACCCGCTTGAAGCGCAGCACGGCTGACCTGGATATTGCCAGCGGCGAACTCAACTCCATCGCCACGCTGATGGCCCAGGGCACGCGTGAACAGTTTTCGCGCACCGACCAGGTCGCCACCGCCATGCATGAAATGTCCGCCACGGCCCAGGAAGTCGCGCGTCATGCCGCCGAAGCCGCCGGCGCCGCCGATGCCGCTGACAGCGCCGCACGCCAGGGCGAAACAGTGATGCAGGCCACGATCAAGACCATCACCGACATTCGCGGTGAGATCAGCAACACTTCGGAGGTGATTCGTCGCCTGGAAGCCGACAGCGGGCGCATCGGCAAAGTGCTGGAAGTGATTCGCGGCATCGCTGAGCAGACCAACCTGCTCGCGCTTAACGCCGCCATCGAAGCGGCGCGTGCCGGCGAACAGGGCCGCGGCTTTGCCGTGGTGGCGGATGAAGTACGCACCCTGGCCCAGCGCACCGCCGAGTCGACCGCAGAAATCCACCAGATCATCGACACTGTGCAGACTGGGGCGGTGAATGCCGTGCGCGCCATTGAAAGTGGTCAGAGCCGCAGCGAGGAAGGTGTAACCCAGGTGACCCAGGCCGGCGCCACGCTGCAGTTGATCACCAGTGCGGTGGAAGCCATTCGCGACATGAACAGGCAAATCGCCACTGCCGCCGAAGAACAGACCTCGGTAGCCGAAGACATTTCACGCAACCTGACCGAGATCACCGCAATTGCCACTGCCAACCAGGAAAACGTGCAACGCACCGAAAGCGCCGGGCAAAACCTGCACGTCCTCTCCGGGCAACTGAATGAAGTCACCCAGCGTTTGAGTGCCTGACACCCGACCTGCGCACAACAAAATGCCAGCCGATGCTGGCATTTTGCTTAATAGCGCCTTGAACCTTGAGGCAACTTTTGCACAACAATGTTTTGCAAATGCGAATCTTTGACAGGCCTCTGCGCGAGGTCTAATGTGCCCGTCTTGCCTATTCTCAGGCCTCTATCCGCCTCGCCAAGGATCCGGAATATGTTGCTTCGCCGTATGCTCTTTATGCTCGGCGCAGTACTCGTCGTGGTACTCGCCCTCGCCGCCTACAAAGGCTTCTCCATCTACCAACAAGTGCAGATGTTCTCCGCACCGCAACCGGCCATCAGTGTCGACGCCGCGACAGCAGAAGAACGTCCGTGGCAGGGTCGTCTGCCCGCTATCGGCACGCTCAAGGCTTTTCAGGGCGTTGACCTGACTGTGGAAGTCGGTGGCACGGTGCAGCAAGTGCTGTTCCGCTCCGGTGAGCAGGTCAGCCTGCAACAACCCCTGATCCAGATGGACAGCGATGTCGAGCAGGCCAGCCTGGGCACTGCCCAGGCCGAACTTGGCTTGGCCCGCGTGGAATACGAGCGCGGTCGCAGCCTGGTCAATCGCCAGAGCATCTCGAAAAGCGAGTTCGACCGCCTGTCCGCCAGCCTGCAGAAGGCCAATGCCAGCGTCGCCCAGCTGCAAGCGCAACTGGCGAAGAAACGCATCCTCGCGCCCTTTGCCGGCACCATCGGCATCCGCCAGGTAGATGTCGGTGATTACCTGTCCTCCGGCACCACCATCGCCACCCTGCAGGACCTGAGCAAGCTCTACGTCGACTTCTTCCTGCCCGAACAGGCGGTGCCTAAGCTGGCCGTGGGCGAGCTTGTGCGCTTCAGCGTGGCGGCGTACCCGAGCGAGATGTTCGAAGGCGAAATTGCCGCGATCAACCCAAAGGTCGAAGACACCACGCGCAACGTGCAAGTCCGCGCCATGTTGATCAACCCGGACAATAAATTGCTGCCCGGGATGTTCGCCAACCTGGAAGTGCTGCTACCGGGTGAGCAGAACCTGATCGTCGTGCCGGAAACGGCCATCACCTACACCCTCTACGGCAACTCGGTGTACGTGATCGGCGAGAAGAAAGGGGAAGACGGCCAGGTGGTCAAAGACGACAAAGGCCAGGCCGAACTGGTGGTCGAACGCCGCTTCGTTGAGACCGGCGAGCGCCGCGAAGGCCAGGTGGTGATTCTCAAAGGCCTGCAGGCCGGTGAGCAGGTGGTGTCTGCCGGTCAGCTGAAGCTGGATAACGGCGCCCACGTCAGCATCGCCAATGCCCTTGTCGAGGCCAAGCCGAGCGTCGAGTAATCGAGCACGGCACACAGGAACTTATTTATGGCTTTTACTGATCCCTTTATCCGTCGCCCGGTATTGGCGACCGTGGTCAGTCTGTTGATCATCCTGCTTGGCTTCCAGGCATTCAGCAAACTGACCATCCGCCAGTACCCGCAGATGGAAAACGCCCTGATCACGGTGACCACGGCTTACCCCGGTGCCAATGCCGAGACCATCCAGGGCTATATCACCCAGCCGCTGCAGCAGAGCCTGGCGAGCGCCGACGGCATCGACTACATGACCTCGGTGAGCCGGCAGAACGTGTCGATCATCTCGATCTATGCGCGCATCGGTGCCAACAGCGACCGCTTGTTCACCGAACTGCTGGCAAAAGCCAACGAGGTGAAGAACCAGCTGCCGCAGGACGCCGAAGACCCGGTGCTGAGCAAGGAAGCCGCGGACTCCACGGCGCTGATGTACATCAGCTTCTACAGCCAGGAACTGAGCAACCCGCAGATCACCGATTACCTGTCGCGAGTCATCCAGCCCAAGCTGGCCACGCTGCCTGGCATGGCAGAGGCTGAGATTCTCGGCAACCAGGTCTTTGCCATGCGCCTGTGGCTCGACCCGGTGAAAATGGCCGCCTACGGCGTGACCGCCGGCGACGTGAATGACGCGGTGCGCAAATACAACTTCCTCGCCGCAGCCGGTGAAGTGAAGGGCGAGTACGTGGTCACCAGCATCAACGCCGAAACCGACCTGAAATCGGCCGAGGCCTTTGCCGCCATCCCGCTGAAAACTGTTGGGGACAGCCGCGTGCTGATCCGCGATGTGGCGCGGGTGGAAATGGGCGCGGAAAGCTACGACGCGATCAGCTCCTTCGACGGTACGCCATCGGTGTACATCGCCATCAAGGGCACGCCGGGGGCCAACCCGCTGGACGTGATCAAGGAAGTGCGCAAGGTCATGCCGGACCTCGAAGCGCAGCTGCCGCCCAACCTGAAAGTCTCCATCGCCTATGACGCCACGCTATTTATCCAGGCCTCCATCGACGAAGTGGTGAAAACCCTCGGCGAAGCGGTGCTGATCGTCATCGTGGTGGTGTTCCTGTTCCTCGGTGCGTTCCGCTCGGTACTGATCCCCGTGATCACCATCCCGCTGTCGATGATCGGCGTGATGTTCTTCATGCAGCTGATGGGCTACTCGATCAACTTGCTGACCCTGCTGGCCATGGTGTTGGCCATCGGCCTGGTGGTGGACGACGCCATCGTCGTCGTGGAGAACATTCATCGGCATATCGAAGAAGGCAAAACGCCGTTCGATGCGGCCATTGAAGGCGCCCGCGAGATCGCCGTGCCGGTGGTGTCGATGACCATCACCCTGGCGGCGGTATACGCGCCTATCGGCTTCCTCGAGGGCCTTACGGGCGCGCTATTTAAAGAGTTTGCCCTGACCCTGGCCGGCGCAGTGATCATCTCCGGCATCGTGGCCCTGACCCTGTCACCGATGATGTGCGCCAAGCTGCTGCGCCATGAGGAGAATCCGTCGGGCCTGGCGCACAAGCTCGACCAGATTTTCGACGCACTCAAGAAACGCTACCAGCGGGCGTTGCATGGCACCCTGGATACCCGTCCGGTGGTGCTGGTATTCGCGGTAATCGTCATGTGCCTGATTCCGGTACTGCTCAAGTTCACCAAGAGCGAGCTGGCCCCGGAAGAAGATCAGGGCATCATTTTCATGATTGCCAACGCACCGCAACCGACCAACCTGGAGTACTTGAACAAGTACACCGACGAGTTCGTGAGCATCTTCAAGGAGTTCCCGGAGTACTACTCCTCGTTCCAGATCAACGGCTTCAACGGTGTGCAGTCGGGTATTGGCGGCTTCCTGATGACGCCGTGGAACGAGCGCGAACGCACCCAGATGGAGATTCTCCCGGAGGTGCAAGGGCGCCTGTCGCAGATCGCCGGCCTGCAGATCTTCGGTTTCAACCTGCCGTCCTTGCCGGGTACGGGTGAGGGGTTACCGTTCCAGTTCGTGATCAACACACCCAACGACTACCAGTCACTGCTGCAAGTGACCGAGCGGGTCAAGCAACGCGCCGTGGAGTCCGGCAAGTTCGCCTTCCTCGACGTCGACCTGGCCTTCGACAAGCCGGAAGTGGTGGTGGAAATCGACCGCGAAAAAGCTGCGCAGATGGGCGTGTCCATGGAAGACCTCGGCCTGACCCTGGCCAGCCTGCTCGGTGAAGGCGAGATCAACCGGTTCACCATCGACGGCCGCAGCTACAAGGTGATTGCTCAGGTCGAACGCGCCTACCGCGACAATCCGGAGTGGCTCGGCAGCTACTACGTGAAGAGCGAAAGCGGCGCGATGTTGGCCCTGTCGACACTGGTCAAGGTCAGCGACCGTGCGCGGCCGACCCAGCTCAACCAGTTCCAGCAGCTCAACTCGGCGATCATCCAGGGCGTACCCATCGTCAGCATGGGTGAAGCCGTCGAGACGGTAACGCAGATCATGCTGGAGGAAGCCCCAGCCGGTTATGCCTACGACTTCGCCGGTGCGTCGCGCCAACTGGTGCAGGAAGGCAACGCGCTGTACATCACCTTCGGTCTGGCCCTCGCGCTGATCTTCCTGGTGCTGGCGGCTCAATTCGAGAGTTTCCGCGACCCGCTGGTGATCATGGTCACGGTGCCGCTCTCGATCTGTGGCGCGCTGATTCCGCTGTTCCTGGGCCTGTCGAGTATGAACATCTACACCCAGGTGGGCCTGGTCACGCTGATCGGCCTGATCACCAAGCACGGCATCCTGATCGTCGAGTTCGCCAACCAGCTACGCCGTGAGAAGGGCTTGTCGCGACGTGAGGCGGTCGAAGAGGCCGCAGCGATTCGCCTGCGTCCGGTGCTGATGACCACTGCGGCGATGGTCTTCGGCATGGTGCCGCTGATCCTGGCAACCGGTGCTGGTGCAGTCAGCCGCTTCGACATCGGCCTGGTGATCGCCACCGGCATGTCGATTGGCACGTTGTTCACCCTGTTTGTGCTGCCCTGCGTGTACAGCCTGCTGGCGCAGCCCGATGCACCGGCCAAAACGGCAACCGCCCACTGATCCAAGGACCGGACAGAGAAAAGCCCTGCAATGCAGGGCTTTTCTCTGTCTATCGAATTTTCAGGTCAGCAGGCTCAACCTTGTGAACGGCCACCCTGAGACAGGCTGAACATAAACAGCAGCAGGTCCTGGTCCGGTTTTAGCACCTCGGCCGTTCGCGCCTGGGGCGGCAACGGGCAGTAGCCGCGCTCGTTGAGGGTGATGACCTGGGGGCTGGCTTCCTGCCAAGCCGCCGCCGCGAGCGAGGCCACGCTGAGCGCGGTCACCAGGAACAAACCTCGTGCGATTTCTAGCTTCATCACTGCAACCTCTTGATAGCGCTGCCAAACGCTGTTTGTAGACCCTAGATCACTGTTAACCATCGCGCCGTATCGGGCGACAAGTGGTCGTTACTGCCGGACGCTGCCGGCAATGCCATTCTGATCATCCTGATCCACACGCAGCCATTCAGCAGGCCAGGCTTCGAGCCAGATTCGCACCGTTGGTTCAATCGTTGAGCAAACCAAGGATGGGGATCGCATCACCGCACCTGGCGGTAACACCCTCACAGTCACTTAATTGCCCAATTGCATCAGCGTGGTGCGCAATAGAACCTGTGGTTTTAAAACAATCGCAGGCAAAACCGTAACCGGCACAATCACCAACCATCCATTGAAAACGGCGTGGTAGAGCACATCCAGGTGAGGTCAAAACACGGAGCGACCATGCGTAGCAGCAGCACAGCGCAGATTGACAGGCTCCAGTCCGGGAGCGCGCATCACACAAAGCAATTGGCGTACCGCTTTGCTGCGAGGGACTGTTATAGCCGAGAAAAATGAAAACCCCGTGACAGGCACGGGGTTTTCTTTACTGCATGCAGGCCATCTGGCGATGGCCTGCGGGAGCCGGGCTGGCTTACATCATGCCGCCCATGCCACCCATGCCGCCCATGTCTGGCATACCGCCAGCGGCCGGCTTGTCTTCTACCACTTCGGCGATCATCGCTTCGGTGGTGATCATCAGGCTGCCGATCGAAGCTGCAGCTTGCAGTGCCGAACGGGTGACCTTGGCCGGATCGAGAATACCCATCTCGATCATGTCGCCGTAGGTGTCGGTCGCGGCGTTGAAGCCGAAGTTACCCGAACCCTGCTTGACCTTGTCGACCACTACGCTCGGCTCGCCGCCGGCGTTGGAAACGATCTGACGCAGCGGAGCTTCAACAGCACGACGCAGCAGAGCGATACCGACGTCCTGATCGGCGTTGTCGCCTTTCAGCTCGCTGATGGCCTGCAGAGCGCGAACCAGAGCCACGCCACCGCCAGGTACCACGCCTTCTTCAACGGCTGCGCGGGTCGCGTGCAGGGCGTCGTCAACGCGGGCTTTCTTCTCTTTCATTTCAACTTCGGTGCCGGCACCGACTTTGATCACCGCAACACCGCCAGCCAGTTTGGCCAGACGCTCTTGCAGCTTCTCTTTGTCGTAGTCGGACGAGGTGTCTTCGATCTGCTTACGGATCTGCAGTACGCGAGACTCGATATCAGTCTGAACGCCAGCGCCGTCGATGATGGTGGTGTTTTCTTTGCTCAGGATCACGCGCTTAGCGTTACCCAGGTGCTCCAGGGTGGCGCTTTCCAGGCTCAGACCGATCTCTTCGGAGATTACGGTACCGCCAGTCAGCACAGCGATGTCCTGCAGCATGGCCTTACGACGATCGCCAAAGCCTGGTGCCTTAACGGCAGCAACTTTAACGATACCGCGCATGTTGTTCACAACCAGAGTCGCCAGGGCTTCGCCTTCAACGTCTTCAGCTACGATCAGCAGCGGACGGCCGGACTTGGCCACAGCTTCCAGAACTGGCAGCAGCTCACGGATGTTCGAAACTTTCTTGTCAACCAGCAGGATCAGCGGGCCGTCAAGCTCGGCGACCATGGTGTCTGGCTTGTTGATGAAGTACGGGGACAGGTAACCACGGTCGAACTGCATGCCTTCAACAACCGACAGTTCGTTTTCCAGGCCCGAGCCTTCTTCAACGGTGATCACGCCTTCTTTACCGACTTTTTCCATGGCTTCAGCAATGATTTCGCCGATGGAGGTGTCGGAGTTGGCGGAGATCGAACCTACCTGAGCGATGGCTTTGGTGTCAGCGCAAGGCTTGGACAGCTTCTTCAGCTCAGCAACGATGGCGATGGTTGCCTTGTCGATGCCGCGCTTCAGATCCATCGGGTTCATGCCCGCAGCGACGGCTTTCAGGCCTTCGTTGACGATGGCTTGAGCCAGAACGGTGGCGGTAGTGGTGCCGTCGCCTGCGTCATCGTTGGCACGGGAAGCAACGTCTTTAACCAGTTGCGCGCCCATGTTTTCGAAGCGATCTTTCAGCTCGATTTCTTTGGCAACGGAAACGCCGTCCTTGGTGATGGTCGGAGCGCCGTAGCTCTTCTCGATGATCACGTTACGGCCTTTCGGGCCGAGGGTGGCTTTTACTGCGTCAGCCAGAACATTAACGCCGACGAGCATTTTCTTGCGGGCGGAATCGCCGAATTTAACTTCTTTAGCAGCCATGATGGTTATTCCTTGATTCGTTCAAATAGAGCGGAATTCGTAGCGACGGAGCGCTGAAATCAACCTTCAACGACAGCGAGAATTTCGCTCTCGCTCATTACCAGCAGGTCTTCGCCGTCAACTTTGATGGTGTTGCTGCCGGAGTAAGGGCCAAACACCACTTTGTCGCCGACTTTAACGGCCAGGGCACGCACTTCACCGTTGTCCAGCACGCGACCAGTACCGACAGCGAGGATTTCACCGCTGTTGGCTTTCTCGGCAGCGGAACCTGGCAGCACGATGCCGCCTGCGGTTTTCTTTTCTTCTTCGCTGCGACGGATTACGACGCGGTCATGCAGAGGACGAAGCTTCATTGTCGATCTCTCCCAATAGTGATTTTTCGGCCGGTGCAATCACCGGCGGGTTAGCAAAGTCCGGCGAGGCCGGTAGCGCTACGCCAGGCGCAGCGCTGAAGTCTGAATCTGTCTGACGACAGAAAACCTTGCGGTGACCGCTACATAAGGGCGCACAAGAGGATTTCAAGGGCTGAGGGTGAAATTTTTACGATCTACAGGCTTTTCTTATGAGCCGAAAATCAGTCGCGGCGCTCAAATTCGCCTTCCAGCACATTGGGACGAACCTGCCCGGAGCGTGCGGCCTGGTCGTCAAAAAAGGCGCGCTGACGCATGGCTTGTTCGGCGGCGCGCAGACGCACCTTGTTGACCAGCAAGCGACGGGTGAACGGAATTAGGCACAGCAGGCCGAAAATGTCGCTGATAAAGCCAGGCAGCAATAGCAGACCACCACCGACGGCGATCAGCAGGCCTTCGAGCATTTCCTGCTCGGGTAACTCACCTCTGGCCAGTTTCTCGCGTGCACGCCACGCGGTGGCCACCCCTGCAACGCGCAGCAGAATGGCGCCGAGGATGCCGGTACCAATCACCAGCAACAAGGTCGGTAACACACCGATGGCACTGCCCACCTGAATCAGCAGGGCCAATTCAATGAACGGGAACAGCAGAAACAGAAACAGAAACGCACGCATCAAAGGATCCTTAACGGAAGATCAGCTTCCTATGGGACAGAAGTATGGGGTGTTGAGCTGAATTCAAGCTGAAGCCTGACCGTCGGTCGGCCAGACTTCGGCGCGGGCCAGTGCCACCAAGGCCTGGCGCACCTCCAGCGGACTGTTACAGGATGTTGGAAAGGCCAGCCAATAAAGGCCCTGACCGATCCGCAGGTGAAAGCCCTCACTGTCGACCCCAACCAGCTCAGCCGGCGCATGCTGGGGTAAACCTGCCAGCTCGACATAATGAGCGATAGCCTTGGCATGGTCGCTGTTCATGTGCTCAACCATGCTGATTTCGCTGTCGCCGGCAAAGGGGTTGGTCTGGGCCACCTCATCCAGCCAGTGAATCGCACCAAACCCGCCGATGTAGCGCCAGCGCACCGGCTCCAGCCGCCAAAAATCGAAATCGTGGGCCTTATGGTAGCCGCGCGACTCCGGGAAATAGCGGTAATAGCGCTGCGCAGCCGCAACAATCTGCGCCTCGTCATCTAATTGCCGCGCCTCGGCGAGCAGCGTAAGACGACCGACCGCCTGCACATCTTCCGCCCCACGCTCGCCCACCAGCAGCGAGCATTTACCATCCTGCTTGAGGTTGTGGGTGTGCTGGGCGATGCGACTGATCAGCATCAGCGGATAACCGTCAGCATCCAGGCAATAGGGCACCACTGATCCGAAAGGGAAACCCGGCATGGCTTTGGAATGGGTGCTGAGCACGCCCCGGTATTCCTTGAGCAGCAATTCTCGGGCATGCTTGCCGGCTTTCACGCTCACCTTATGACTCCTTGCATAGATTCCGTCACAGAACGGGAGGCGCCTAGATTAACCGCCGGCAAGGTCACACAACACCATTTGAGGGGACTCGCGATGCAACTCAAAGATAAAGTTATCGTCATCACCGGCGGCTGTCAGGGCCTGGGCCGCGCGATGGCTGAGTACCTGGCAGAAAAAGGCGCCAAACTGGCGCTGGTCGACCTGAACCAGGAAAAACTCGACGAAGCCGTGGCGGCTTGCAAGGCGCTGGGCGTAGAAGCGCGCGCTTACCTGTGCAACGTTGCCAATGAAGAGCAAGTGACCCAGACCGTGGCACAGATCGCTGAAGACTTCGGCGCACTCAATGGCCTGGTCAACAACGCCGGCATCCTGCGTGACGGCCTGACCATCAAGGTCAAGGACGGCGAAATCACCAAACTGAGCCTGGCGCAGTGGCAGTCGGTGATCGACGTCAACCTCACCGGCGTGTTCCTCTGCACCCGTGAAGTGGCGGCGAAAATGATTGAGCTGAAGAACGAAGGCGCGATCATCAACATCTCCTCCATCTCCCGTGCCGGCAACATCGGCCAGGCTAACTACTCGGCTGCCAAAGCCGGTGTAGCGGCCGACACCGTGGTCTGGGCCAAAGAGCTGGCGCGTTACGGCATCCGTGTCGCGGGCGTAGCACCGGGCTTTATCGAGACCGAAATGGTCGCCAGCATGAAACCGGAAGCACTGGAGCGCATGACCTCGGTCATCCCACTGCGCCGCATGGGCAAACCGGCCGAGATCGCTCACTCGGTGGCCTATATCCTGGAAAACGACTACTACACCGGTCGTATCCTGGAGCTGGATGGCGGCCTGCGGTTGTAATCCGCACCGATCTGCTGCGCGTCGGCCATCCGTCGTTAAAAGCACTCGCGGGCTTGCTCATTTAAAGCTCGTAAACTCCGCGCCCGCGAGTGCTTTGACCAGCCGGAGGCTGTTACTAACGTAGCGCCTAGGCTGACTCTAGCTCGCGATATCTAGAACGTTTAGAACAAAAAGCCCCGCATCTGCGGGGCTTTTTTGTGTACAGCCGAGGCTTACCAGCCCACGCCAAAACCTAGGCTATAACGGGTTTCGTCCAGCTCGCCTTCTGCACCGCTGACCAAGTCCTTCTCG
Source organism: Pseudomonas peli (assembly GCF_900099645.1). GTDB lineage: Bacteria > Pseudomonadota > Gammaproteobacteria > Pseudomonadales > Pseudomonadaceae > Aquipseudomonas > Aquipseudomonas peli. The sequence continues at coordinate 894,244 of NZ_FMTL01000001.1, forward strand.
GCCTTCATATTAAGCGAAGCCCAATCGGTCAGTTTGTAACGCAGGCCTACGGCGGCATCCAGGGTGTAGTCAGCGGCGTTGGCCAGTGGCTTGCCCACCTCGCCATCACTGAACAGCTCGACGCTCTTGCCGACCAGGTAGCGGTTGTAATCCCACTTCAGGCTCGCGGCGTAGAAGTTGTCGCTCTCGCCATTGCTGTACTCGTAGTCTGTGCGGTTAAGCAGGCCGGCCACCGAGAAGGCGCCCAGCTCGTTATCCCAGAACTGGTAACCCGGACCGGTACCCACGGTGCGCTGACGCTCAAGCTCTTCGACCATGTCGCGTTTGTACTCGAAGCGACCCTGCCAGAACCACTTCTCGGTCAGGAAGCGGTCGAGGGCGTATTCGGCGCTCCAGTTATCGGTGGTGACCACGTCGTCCTGGAACTCGCGGTTGTAGTCGGCTTGCGCGTTGTGGCGCCAGAGGCCATGGCGAGCCTGGGTCTTGAGGCTGACGTCATAGTCGTCGGTGTCGCGCTCGGCACGCTTGTAGTCCAGCGCCGCATCGATATTGCCCTTCCAGACCAAATCCTCAACCAATGGCTTGGGCTTGAGGATCTGCTTGATGCTGGCCAGCTCGATGGTCTTGGGCGCATCGCCATTGGCCAGGATCACCTTACCCGGCTCGGCCGGCTGCAGGGACTTGGCGCGCTCACCGGCGATGGCGTTTTCCTTGATCAGCAGCTCCTGATCGCTTTCCAGGGTGGCGATCTTGCTCCAGTCGAGGGCAATCGCACCGCCGTAGTCGGTCGCCAGCAACAGCTTGCCACCGTCGTAAAACTTGATCTTGCCGGTCAGGCGGTCGCCGTTCTTCAGCCAGACGGTATCCGCCAACGCGGACGTAGCAGCCACAGAAAGGGCCAGGCACAGCAGGGTTCTGGAAAACATAGGGATGACTTGTCTACTTCGGGTTCGCGGAAGGTCGCGCATTATCCGTAAGCACGACGCCAGAGCAAGCACTGACCGACAGAATCACCGCGAGTTCATCATTGCGTGACCTACCAGCCGACCCCCACACCCAACAGATAGCGGCGCTCACTGCTGGTTTGCCCGAGCGCACGCGCCTGATCCAGCTCATACAGCAGCGATAGGCGCGCCCAATCTGTCAGCCGGTAGCGCAGGCCTATTTCACTGTCGAGAACGTAGTCAATCTCTTCTATCGCAGGCAATTGCAGCTCGGCTGTGCTGTAAAACTCCAGACGGGTACCCCACAGCAGACGCTTGTAATCCAAGGCAAGCGAGTAGGTATTGAACGACCGCTCAGCATCACTGGCCTCCAATTGCAGGCGATTGAACTGGCCGATCACATCCAGCCGGCCCAGCTCGTTATCCCAGAAGCGATAACCCGGTCCGGTGCCCAGCGAACGCTGGCGAGTAAAAAAGGCAAACTCATCCTCGTCCTGCTCTGCCCCCACCCGCCAGAACCAGTGATCCGTGATAAAGCGGTCGAGGTCGTACTCCAGCTGCCAGTTGTCAGCGGTTTTCGCGTCATTCTTAATCTTGCGCTCCAGCTCACCGCCCAACACGTGACGCCAACGGCCGTGCTCCACACGCGTATTGCTTTTGAGCTTCCACTCGTCGGTGTCGTTGTCGTCGCGCTTCATATCGAGTTTGGCGTCCAGATTGCCCTCCCAGAAGCGGTCCTGCAGTACCGGGCGCGGTGGGATCAGACGCTTGATGCTGGAAAGCGGCACGGTTTGCGTGTTGTCGCTGACCACCCGCACCATGCCCTTGCCGGCTGCTTCCAGCTGGTTGCTGTGCTCGCTATCGAGCCCCTGGCGGCGCATCAGCAAGGGTTTCTCCGAGCGCAGGGTGTCGATATCCTTCCAGGCAATCAGCACCTGGCCGGCGTACTTGGTTTTCAGGGCCAGTTTGCCGCCATCGAGCAGAACTATCTCACCGCTCAGACGGTCACCATTGTTCAACCACACAGTGTCCGCCCACACAGGTGTGGTCAGAGCAAGAACCAGAAAGCACAACAGAGTACGTATAAGCATGATGGGAAAGCCGGATAACGAGCCAGAACAGGTGCCGAAGCATGCCGCGCCAGGCCAGCCAACAGCAAGCCAGCTCGAGCGTCGCACGGCACTTTATGCGGTGCTGGCGCAGATTCCACCCGGCTGCGTGGTGAGTTACGGGCAACTGGCTTCATACGCAGGCCTGGGTCGCGCCGCGCGCTGGGTCGGGCGCACCCTCAGCCAGCTACCGGACCGCAGCACCCTGCCCTGGCACCGGGTAATTGCTGCCGGTGGCCGCCTCAGCTTGCCGGCTGGCAGCCTCTCCGGCACAGAACAACGCAGTCGTTTACGTGAGGAAGGCGTGCAAATCCATAACGATCGGGTGGATATGCCGCGCTATGGCTGGCGCCCAATGGAGCACAGCGGGTAGAGTGCGCCCTTTATTAGGTCAATCTCAGGCTGATACCCCTTCAATGCCCCGTAAAAGCTGGCGTGATGCCATTGCTGCCTACTCCAGCCCCTCCACCTTGGTGCTGCTGCTTCTAGGGTTTGCCGCCGGCCTGCCTTATATGCTGGTGTTCTCCACCCTGTCTGTCTGGCTGCGCGAAGCCGGCGTGGCCCGCGACACCATTGGTTTTGCCAGCCTGATCGGCCTGGCATATGCCTTCAAATGGGTCTGGTCTCCGCTGCTTGATCAGTGGCGCCTGCCGCTGCTGGGCAAACTGGGCCGCCGACGCTCCTGGTTGGTGCTATCACAGATCCTGATCGCCATCGGCCTCGCTGGCATGGCCCTGTGCGATCCGCAGACCCACCTGACCTGGCTGATTTCCCTCGCGGTGCTGGTGGCCTTTGCGTCGGCCACTCAGGACATCGCCGTTGATGCCTACCGCCTGGAAATCGTCGACGACACCCGCCAGGCCGCGCTGGCCGCCAGCTATATGGCCGGCTACCGCGTCGCCGCCCTGCTGGCCACCGCCGGCGCACTGTATTTCGCCGAAGGCTTTGGCTCCACCGCACTGCTCTATCAGCACGGTGCATGGGCCGGCACCTACCTGCTGTTTGCCCTGCTGATGTTGCCTGGCCTGCTGACCAGCCTGTGGATGCGCGAGCCGGATGTGCCACTGCGCACGCAACTGGCCGCTGCGCGTTATGGCTTTAGCCACCAGATCGCCTCGGTACTGGTACTGATTGTGTTACTGGTATCGGTACCGGCGATGTTTACCCAGTTCTACAACACCGACTTCGCCAGCGTGATCAACGGCGAAGCCAGCATGCTTGACCTGCTATTGGAAGACCGCGCCTTCCTGCGCGCCCTGCTTTACACCATTCTCAGCGCCCTGTGCCTGTCGTCCATGGGGCGCCGTGGCCTGGCGCCGGTGCTGACACCGGTCAACGACTTTATCCTGCGTTACCGCTGGCAAGCGTTCCTGCTGCTCGGGTTGATTGCCACCTACCGCATGTCCGACACCGTAATGGGTGTGATGGCCAACGTGTTCTACATCGACCAGGGCTTTACCAAGGACCAGATTGCCAGCGTCAGTAAGCTCTTCGGCTTGATCATGACCCTCATTGGTGCAGGCTTTGGCGGCCTGCTGATCGTGCGCTTCGGTATTCTGCCGATCCTGTTTATTGGCGGCGCGGCCTCGGCAGCGACCAACCTGCTGTTCCTGATGCTTACCGGCATGGGCGCAGATCTGCAGATGCTGATCGTGACCATTTCCGCCGACAACTTCAGCGCCGGCCTAGCCACAGCGGCGTTCGTCGCCTACCTGTCGAGCCTGACCAACCTGAAGTTCTCCGCCACCCAGTACGCCCTGCTCAGCTCAATCATGCTGTTGTTGCCGCGCCTGATCGGTGGTTATTCCGGCGTAATGGTGGAGAAGTTCGGCTATGCCCAGTTCTTCCTGGTCACTGCCTTGCTGGGTATTCCGACACTGCTGCTGATCATCCTGCAATGGCGCCGGGAACGGCTGCAAACCAGCGACTTAAGCGTGACTAACGCCACCGAACAGCACCAATAGCATTACTGGCAAGACTCTTGCTCTACCCTGCTCACAACAAGAGGGCAGGCCATGACCGTAGCATTCAGTAACGCCACCCACCTCACCCACTACCCCAGCTTTGACAGCTGGTGGCAAACCCAGGGTGAATGGGTCGAAGAGCCTAACGAGCGCCGCGGTGGTTATAGCGGTGTTCAACGCCTCACCCAGCTGGGTCAGTCGCTTTACGCAAAAAAGCAAACCGGGCACACCTACCGCAGCCTGCTTCACCCTTGGGGGCGGCCGACGGTACTGCGTGAACGCGACGCTCTGCTCAGAGCACTCAAGGCTGGTGTCGCGGTACCCGAGATCGTTTACTGCGCCGCCGAGCGCAACCGCGAAGGCTGGCGTGCCTTGCTGGTGACCAAAGCCCTGGAAGGCTTTCAGCCTCTCGATGAATGGTATGAGCATCGTGCTCGCGAGGCGCTAGACGCCTCCCTGCACCAGCAACTGCTGCAGCAAATCGCGCAAAGCCTGGCCAATTTGCACAAAGCCCGCCAGCAACATGGCTGCATGTATGCAAAACATATCTTTGTGCGTATCCAGGCTGCAGATACGCCGCCATCGTGCGAAATCGCCTTGCTCGATCTTGAGAAGTCGCGCCGCCGCCTCACCCGCAAAAAAGCCGCCTTGCACGACATGCTGCAACTGCGGCGCCATTCGCCGTGGGATCAGGCCGACTGGCAAAGCCTGATCAACCACTACCAACTGGCGATGGGCCGCACGTTCAAAATGCTCTATAACGCCACCAGTCGCTAACTCGGCGTTCCTTCAGGTAGTGGGTTGCTGCACCAGATGCACCACCCGCTGCGGGAATGGGATGCCAATGCCCGCCTCGCTTAGGCGCTCCTTGGCCTGCTCGGTGAAGGCGAAAGTGACTGGCCAGAAATCCGGCGTCGCCACCCAGATGCGCAGTGACAGGTTGATCGCGCTATCACCCAAACCGGTAACAAACACCACAGGCGCTGGGTCCTGGCGCACACGCGGGTCCTTGGCGATGTCCAGCAACACCTCACGGGCCTGCTTGATATCACTTGAGTAATCGATACCCAGGTTGATATCCACACGCCGCGTGGATTCGCGCGAATAGTTGGTGATATGGCCGTTCGACAGGCTGCCGTTGGGCACGATCACCACTTTGTTATCCGCAGTTTTCAGCGTGGTGTGGAAGATCTGAATGCTGTCGACACTGCCCGAAACGCCTTGGGCCTCAATCCAGTCACCGGCGCGGAATGGACGGAAAAACATGATCAGCACACCGCCCGCGAAGTTCGCCAGGCTGCCTTGCAAGGCCAGGCCAATGGCCAGACCGGCGGCACCGATAACCGCAATAAAGGAGGTGGTTTCCACACCCACCATCGACGCCACGCTGACCAGCAGCAAGACCTTCAATACGATGCCGACCAGGCTGCAGATAAAACTGCTCAAGGCCCGATCAACCTGACGAAGGTTGAGCAAACGACCCACGCTGTTGATGAGTTTGCTGATCAGCCACCAGCCGATCAGCATGGTGATCAACGCCAGAGTCAACTTGCCGCTGTATTCCAGCACCACAGGCAACCAGGCCTCTGACACTTTCACCAGTTGTTCGATGTTCATATCCATTTGTTAATCCTTGTAAGCCTTTGAAAATAAAACGCCACGGCAAGCCGTGGCGTTTTTACTGCACCAACACCGTTGCGACGCTTTAGCGGCGGCAAGGTTCATTGTGCATGCATTAATCGCGGAAGTTATTGAACTGCAATGGCATACCGAAGTCCTTGGCACGCAAGGCGGCAATCGCTTCCTGCAGGTCATCGCGCTTCTTGCCGGTGATACGCACTTGCTCGCCTTGAATGGCGGCCTGCACCTTGAGTTTTATGTCCTTGATGTGCGCGACGATCTTCTTCGCCAGATCCTTCTCGATCCCTTCACGCAGGATCACCTCCTGCTTGACGCTCTTGCCGGACGGGTAGGCGTCCTTGAACTCCAGGCACTGTACGTCGATCTTGCGTTTGACCAGGCAGAGCTTGAGAATCTCAACCATCTGCTCCAACTGAAAATCCGCATCGGCTGTCAGGTTGACAGTCAGCTCTTTCAGCTCAAAGCTACCTTTACCGCGCAGGTCATAACGACGATCCAGCTCTTTGATGGCGCTGTCGATGGCGTTGGTAACTTCATGTTTGTCCAACTCGGACACCACGTCGAACGAGGGCATGGGCTTACTCCAGATAGACGGCGCGCCCTGCATCACGAACGGGACACGCCTGGCTTGACGGTGAAAAAACCCGGCCATTATATAGCGGTAGCAACACACACTGCCCGGCGAAGTATCGGGCCCACGCGATTTCCCCCTAGCGAGCCTGCCCATGCCGAACCCCCACCTGAGCATTTTGGTCGTCGATGACGCCAAGTTCTCCAGCGCCATGATTGGGCGCGCGCTTAGCCAGGCGGGTTATCAGGACCTTCGTTTTGCCAACAGTGCCGCCGAAGCGATTCGCTTGCTCGAACAGCGCCCCGCAAGCGTCTTGCTCGCCGATTGGTTGATGCCCGAGATGAATGGCTTAGAGCTGACAGTGCAGGTCCGCCAGTTTGATGAAATGACCCATCACTACACCTACGTCATCCTGCTCACCGGCAAGGAAGGCGAAAACGTATTGGGCGAAGCCTTCGACAGCGGTGTCGATGACTTCATCAGTAAGGCCGCGATGAACGAGCAACTGGTGCCACGCGTCTATGCGGCCGATCGCCTGTGCAACACCCTGCAACGCCTGTTGCAGGAAAACCGCTTACTGACCGAAAACATTGCCAGCCTGGAACAACGTAACCTGATCGACCCGCTCACCGGGCTGGGCAATAGCCGCTACCTGCACCAGAAGATGCTCGACAGCCTGCGCCAGGTGGAATCGCGTGGCGGTGCGCTGTGTTACCTGCTGATTGGTCTGCAAGACATGCACGAGCTGCACCAGCGCTATGGCGACACCTTCTACAACGAACTGCTCACCGGCGTGGCGCGCCGCCTGCAGCAGCTGGTACGGCCACTGGATGTGCTGGTGCGCTTGGATGAAAGCCACTTCGGCCTGATTACCTTGCTGACCGACCTGCACGAATGCTCGCCCAGCAGCTTCAAGCGCCTGCATGAAGGCATCAACCTCAAAGCCTTCAAGACCAGCGAAGGGTTTATCAGCCTCAAAGCGGGTATCAGCCTGGTGGGTCTGGATGCCAAAGGCCTCCCCATCACCCCAGAACAGATCATCGATAACGCGACCAGAATCCTGCCCGAATCACACAGCACGGGGCTGGTCACTGCCCTGCGCTTGTCGTTACCGCAATAAGCCACGTTCAGCATGTGGCATATCCTCGGTGCGGGGAGCCTCGGCACCCTATGGGCGACACGTCTGGCGCGAGCCGGCCTGCCAGTAGAACTGATCCTGCGTGACTCGGCGCGCCTGCATAGCTATCAACAGACCGGAGGGCTGACGCTGATTGAGCAGGGCCAGCCACAGCACTACGCCATCCCCGCCCAGACAACGGATCATCCCCAGCCGATCCAACGCCTGTTGCTGAGCTGCAAGGCCTATGACGCCGCCGCAGCCATAAGCCAACTGGCGCCACGCCTGGTCCCTGGGGCCGAAATCCTCCTGCTGCAAAATGGTCTGGGCAGTCAGGAAGAAGTCGCCCGTGCAGCGCCCCAGGCGCGCTGCATCTTTGCCTCCAGCACCGAAGGCGCGTTTCGCCAGGCGGATTTTCAGGTGGTATTTGCCGGCCACGGCCATACCTGGCTCGGCGACCCGCTGGATCTGCAGCCGCCTGACTGGCTGGAAGACTTGCAGCAAGCCGGAATTGTTCACGACTGGAGCCTGGATATCCTCAGCCGACTGTGGCGCAAGCTGGCGCTGAACTGCGCGATCAACCCGTTGACCGTGCTGCACGACTGCCGCAATGGCGGGCTGCGTGAACACCCGGCGCAAGTTGCCTGCCTGTGCAGCGAGCTGAGCGAGTTGCTGCACCGCTGCGGCCAAAGCGCGGCCGCCGAAGACCTGCACGACGAAGTGCAACGGGTGATCCAGGCCACCGCCGCCAACTACTCCTCCATGCACCAGGATGTCAGCCAGGGCCGCCGCACGGAAATCGCCTACCTGCTGGGCTATGCCTGCAACGCCGCGCAACGTCATCAACTGGTGCTGCCACATCTACAGGCGCTGCACAGCCAACTGCTGGCCCACCTCGATGCACGCGGATTGCCCAGCCACTGAGGCCCGCGTTAACCTGCCTGCACTTCCGCCATCACGACAGCCGCCATGCCCTTGCGTCAAAGCCTTGAAAACCTACCGGTCGGCCGCAAACTGCTGGTCGCTCTGCTGGCTTTGCTCGCCACCGTGCTGCTGGTGGCCAACCTGGCCTTTATCAGCGCGGCCTACTGGATCTCCCAGGAAAGCGTGGCGCCCCAGGCCCTGCACACCCTCGGCAGGCTGATTGCCAGCCCACCGCTAAGCAAGGAAGCGCTGAGTTCACCCGCTGCCGCCGAAGCCCTGCTCAGGCGCCTGGATGACTATGCGCCGCTGCGTGCGGCGGTGATCTATGACGCCGACGGCCTGAACCTGGCGCAGCTGCAGCGTGGCACCAAACTGCAGCTGCCGCAGCGCGTCGAAGAGGTCGAGTCCTGGCGCCACAGCGAGTTTCGTATCAACCAACTGGTCGAACTGCCGCAATCCACGGGTAACTCCGGCCATCTGCTGCTGGTGGCCTCCAGCGAACTGCCGGGGGTGTTTTACACCGGTACCCTGACCGCCAGCGGGGTGATTCTGGCCTTGAGCGTAGTGCTCTGGCTGATCGTCTCGCGCCAGGTGCGCCGCCTGATCACCCGACCGATCCGCCGCCTGGAAGAACTCTCGCGCCAGGTCACCCGCGAAGAGAACTACGCCCTGCGCGCGCGCAGCGGCAATCGCGACGAAATCGGCAGCCTGGCCGATGCCTTCAACACCATGCTGGTGCGCATCGAAGCCCGCGAGCAGCAGCTCAAACGCGCCCGTGACGATGCCCAGCAAGCCTTCGATCAGGCTCAGCACCTGGCCGAAGAAACCCGCCACTCCAACCGCAAGCTGGAGCTGGAAGTGCAGGTGCGTGGCAAGATCGAGAAGAAGCTCACCGGCTTTCAGAAGTACCTCAACAGCATCATCGACTCCATGCCCTCGGCGCTGATTGCCCTCGACGAGCAGCTCTACGTCACCCAGTGGAACCAGGAGGCCAGCAGCCTTTCCGGCACCCGCCTGGACGAAGCACTGAACCAACCGATCTTCCTCGCCTTCCCGCCGCTGAAACCCTTCCTGACGCAGCTAAGACGCACCGTCGAGCAGCATCAGGTGGAAAAGATCGAGCGGGTAACCTGGGGCAGCAACGAGCAGCCACGCCACTTTGCCCTGACCTTCTACCCGCTCACGGGCGGCAGCGGTCGCGGCGTGGTGATCCGTATCGACGACATCACCCAGCGTCTGAACCTGGAAGAAATGATGGTGCAGTCGGAGAAGATGCTCTCGGTCGGTGGCCTGGCCGCCGGCATGGCGCACGAGATCAACAACCCGCTGGGGGCCATCCTGCACAACGTGCAGAACATCCGTCGGCGCCTGTCACCCGAGCTGGAAAAGAACCGCGAACAGGCCGAACAGGCTGGCATCTGCCTGGAAGCTATCGACCGCTACCTCAACGCTCGGGAAATTCCGCGCCTGCTCGACGGCATCCAGCAGGCCGGCAGCCGTGCGGCGAAGATCGTCAGCCATATGCTCAACTTCAGCCGCCGCAGCGACCGCCAGCTCGCGCCCTGCCACCTGCCCGCGCTGGTTGATCAGGCGGTGGAAATCGCCAGCAATGACTTCGACCTGACCGAAAGCTTCGACTTCAAGAGTCTGAACATTCAGCGTGAGTTCGATGCCGACTTGCCCGCCGTGCCAGCCACCGCAAACGAACTGGAACAGGTGCTGCTCAACCTGCTGAAGAACGCCGCCCAGGCCATCCATCAGCGCGACGACAGCACGACTCCAGGGCAGATCACCCTGCGCGTACGCCTGGCGCCGCCTTGGGCGGAAATCCAGGTGGAAGACAACGGCGTCGGCATGCCCGAATCGGTGCGCAAACGCATTTTCGAGCCGTTCTTCACCACCAAGGAAGTCGGCCAGGGCACGGGGCTCGGCCTATCGGTGTCCTACTTTATCGTCACCAACAACCACAAAGGGCAGATGGAAGTGCAGTCCAAAGCCGGCCAGGGCACCTGCTTCACCCTGCGCTTGCCCATGACCGCCGCCACGCCAGACACAGGTCTCTGAACATGGGTTACCGCCTCTCGAAAATCTACACCCGCACCGGCGATGCCGGCGAAACCGGCCTGGCCGATGGCCGCCGCGTGACCAAGGACCACCCACGGGTGGATGCCATGGGCGAGGTGGATACGCTGAACAGTCATATCGGCCTGCTGCTGGCCGACCTTGCCGAACAGCAAGCCCAGTGGCCGGGTCTAGCCGAGATCATCGAAGTGCTCGCGCCCTGCCAGCACCGCCTGTTCGACCTCGGCGGCGAACTGGCGATGCCCGATTACCAGGCCCTGCAGGCCCCGGAAATCGAGCGATTGGAAGCCGCCATCGACCGCTGGAACGAAGAAGTCGGCCCGCTGGAGAACTTCATCCTGCCCGGCGGCTCGCGTCTGATTGCCCAGGCCCACGTGTGCCGCAGCCTGGCCCGCAGCGCCGAGCGCCGCTGTCAGCACCTGAACGCCGTGGAGCCGATTCGCGGCGTCGGCCTGGCCTACGTCAACCGCCTGTCAGACCTGCTGTTTGTCGCCGCGCGGCTGATCGCCAAGCGCCAGGGGATCGATGAAGTGCTCTGGCAGGCGGCTGCCAAGCAATAGCCAAGAGCCTTTTTACGATCTCGCGAGCTAGAGTCCTGCAAGGCGAAAACAGGCGAGGAAGCGGAGTTTACGAGCTGTAAATGAGCATTCCGAGCCTGTTTTCAACGCAGCAGGGCCGAAGCGCAGCAGATCGTAGAAAGGTTCTTAAAGCAGGCTGAGCTGGCTTTCGAAACTACGCCGCTCACCGGTTAGCGGGTCGATAAAGCTCAGCCCCCTGGCCAGCAACTTGAGCGGTTTGCTGTAGTCATCCGGCGCACCGGGAGCATCGGTGACCTCGGGATAGAACGGGTCATTGAGGATTGGCGCACCCAGCGCGGCCAGGTGCACACGCAGCTGATGCTTCTTGCCCGTTACCGGATACAGCCGGTACAGCCAGTGCTCGCCTAGGCGCTGGGCGACCTCGATGCGGGTTTCAGTATTGGCCTCACCAGCCACTTCCTGCATGCGGAAGAACGGCTCGGCGCCCTCCAGCCGCGTCGCCCGCAGCAGCGGAAAATCCAGTTGCGGCAGAGCCGCCGCCAGCGCCTCGTAGCACTTGTCCATCTGCCGCAGGCGAAACAGCGCCTGGTACTGACCACGGCTCTGCCGATTGGTGGAAAACAGCACCAGCCCGGCGGTGTGCCGATCAATCCGGTGCAGCGGCACCAGATCGGCATTGCCCAGGCGCTTGGCCAGCCGCGCCTGCAATGTCTGTTCGACGTACTCGCCGGCCGGCATCACCGGCAGAAAATGCGGCTTGTCGGCCACCAGCAGGTGCTCATCGACATACAGCAGCGACTCTTCGAAGGGAATCGGCGTCTCCGCTGGCACCTCACGAAAGTAATGCACCTTGAGCCCTTCGCGATAAGCCGTAGCCATGTCGAGCGGCTGCCCCTGCGCGTCTAGCACCCGGCCACGGGCGATCCGCTCCTGCCACACCGCCGGCGCAATCGCCGGGAAATGCGCGCACAGGCATTCGAACACCGTCGCCCAGTTGCCGCGCGGCAGATGCAGGGTGCTGGGACGCATATTCGAGGGGGAACGGGCTTCAACAGACATGAACACACTCAACAGCCAGGCGGCGGAAGTACACAGGATAACCCAGCCCCACGTCTAACCTGCGCCCGGCGCGGGACTCTGCAGCGACATGCGAAACAGCGCCGCCAGCAGGTCGGACTGGCTGACAATGCCCAGCAACTGACGATGGTCATCGACGACGGGTAGCCGATGCACGTCGCTATCTGTGAGCATCTGCAGCAGGTAGGTCACCGGCCAGTCGGCGCGACAGGTCGGTGTCTGCCGACGCATGCACTGGCTAACCGTCTGCGTATCGCCATCGGCCAGCAACAGGTCATGCAGGCTGAGCATGCCCTGCAATTCGCCCTGGGGGTTGAGCACCGGCATGGCGCTGAGCCGATGCTCATGCAGGCTCAAACGCGCCTCGGCGAGGCTGCTGTGCTCCGTCAGGGTCTGCACATCGCGGGACATGATGTCGGCGCAGCGCACCTCGCCAAAGCGGCGCTGATAAGCCCGAGCCTCGGTTTGCAGAAGAATCTCTTCCAGGTCTTCGCGGGAAATATCGAGCAACTCGCCGCGCGCCTTGAGCACCGCATCCAGGTCCGCCGGGGTGAAACCCAGGCGATCACGAGGGATCGGGTCGCGGGTCTTGTGCACGTTGCCATGTTCAAGCGGACGATGCGGGTATTGCCGGCGCAAGGCGTTATTGAACAGCAGCGCAATCAGCAGCAGGCCAATCGAGTTCAGCCCCACCGGGTAGAGGGCGAAGTGATAACCCAGCTGGGCCACTTCCGGCCCGGCCAGCACTGCAGTCAGCGCCACCGCACCACCCGGTGGATGCAGGCAGCGCAGGGCAAACATTCCGGCAATCGCCAGGCCACCGGCCAACGCGGCCACCCATGCGTCGTGACCGAGCCAGGTGGCGCAGGTCACACCAATCAGAGCGGAGATCAGGTTGCCACCGAGAATCGACCAGGGTTGCGCCAGAGGGCTGGCCGGCACGGCAAACAACAGCACCGCCGACGCGCCCATGGGGGCAATCAGCCAGGGGCTGGCACTGCCCAGCACCTCACGGCATAGCCAACCGCTGAACAGCAGGCCCAGCACCGCGCCCACACAGCTGAGCACCCGCTCGCTCAGGCTGACCGCCATCGGCGCCGGCCAGAAGCCTTTCAACCATGTTTTGATGCCTTGCACCGTTAAACGCCCACCTATCGCGCACCATTTGAGGGCGCGACTATAACGCTCTTTGCCCGCAGGCGGCCAACGGCGCTACCTACTCGGGCCAGAACGCGCGAATACCCGCCACGCCCTGGGCGCCGACCTGCCAAGCGCGCTCTACATCGGCCGGGGTAACGCCGCCCAGCAGGTAGGCCGGCTGATTGAAGCCCTGCAGCAGCTCGGCAACCTGTGCCCAGCCGAGCGGCTGCACATCGGGATGAGTCTGAGTCGGCTGCACGGGTGACAGGGTGATGAAATCCACACCCATCTGCGTAGCCAGCTCCAGCTCCTGCGCCGAGTGGCAGGAGGCCGCCAGCCAGCGTTGAAGCGGAAACGGCCGGCCGCCAGCACTCAACTCACGCAACTGCTGCGCCGTCAGATGCCAGCCAGCGGCGGGAAAGTCGCCCAGCCACTCCAGCGGACCTTTAAGCATCAACTGCGCCTTGCCGGCACAGAGGCCGAGGGCATCCACGGCAATATCGCGGTACTGCGCATCAAACATCGCCGGGGCACGCAGTTGCAGCAAACGAATACCGCTTTTCAGCGCGGCCTGGATACCGCGCAGCAACTCAGGCCCGCTCAGGCCTTCCGGGGTGATCAGATACCGTTCGGGTAAGCGCGCTGCCGCAACAATCGACCGATTAGCGGCAGGAAATTCATAGTCACCCAACTGCCGAGGGCTGACCCAGGCCAGCGGCTGACCTTCGGCACCATGGGGCTCGCCGGTAAACGCCGAGACTTCCCAGACATCCAGCAGCACCTGCTTGTCCGGGTAATCGTGACGCACCTGAATCAGCGGCCGCGCGGCGCTGGGGCGAATGCCCAGTTCCTCTTCCAGCTCACGGGCCAGGGCCGCCTGTACTGTCTCGCTGACCTCGACCTTGCCACCGGGAAACTCCCAAAGGCCGCCCTGGTGCTTATCCTCGGGCCGTTTGGCGAGCAGAATCTGCCCATCCACACCGCGAATAACCGCAGCGGCTACATGAATACGCTTCACGCCAGATGTTCCTCCTGAGCAGCCTGGTACCAGCGCTGAAACGCCGGCCACTGATAGATCGTCTCGACATAGGCGGCAGCCTCTGCCGGCAGCGCCACCTGATAACTGCGCAGACGCGCCGCAACCGGGGCAAAGAACGCATCGGCCAGGGTTGGCTGGCCAAACAGGAAGGCGCCTTCCTGACCAAAACGCTGTCGGCACTCGGCCCACAAGGCGCAGATACGCTGGATATCGGCCACGGCATCGGCCGGTATCTCAGCCAGTGCCTGGTTACGTTTGAGGTCCATTGGCAGATGGCTGCGCAGCGCGACAAAGCCGCTGTGCATCTCGGCACAGGCACTGCGCGCCAGCGCGCGGGCAGTCCGGGCTTGCGGCCATAGCTGAGCAGCGGGGAAACATTCGGCTAGGTATTCGCCAATCGCCAGAGAATCCCAGATGGCGCCATCGTCGCTAATCAGCAACGGCACCTTACCGGTCGGCGAGTGCTGCAGAATCCGCGCGCGGGTATCGGGGCGGTTCAGGGTAATCAGCTGCTCGACATAGGGCGCGCCGGTCAGCTCCAGGGCCAGTGCCGCACGCAGCGACCAGGACGAATAGGTTTTGTCGCCGATAACCAGAGTAAGTGACATGGGTTGCGCTCGATGCGGGAAGGTCGAAGGACCTTAAAAGGCGACTCCCGCAATAGCAAATTCCCGTTGTTTATGGGGGCATAAACAACGGGAATGCGGGCAGTCAAACAGCAGGTAAGTGACGGATCAGGTGCGGTATTCGGCGTTGATCTTCACGTACTCGTGGGACAGGTCGGTGGTCCAGATGGTCTCGCTACAGCCACCGCGGCCCAGCTCGATGCGGATGGTGATCTCTTCCTTGGCCATTACCGCAGCGCCCTGCTCTTCGGTGTAGCTGGCGGCGCGGCAACCACGGCTGGCGATGCACACCTCACCGAGGAATACGTCGATCAGGCTGACATCCAGTTGCGCCACGCCAGCGCGGCCCACGGCGGCGAGAATGCGCCCCCAGTTCGGGTCGGAGGCAAACAGCGCAGTCTTGATCAGCGGAGAATGGGCTACCGCGTAGCCAACATCCAGGCATTCCTGATGGGTCGCGCCGCCGTTGACCTGGACGGTGACGAACTTGGTGGCGCCCTCACCGTCGCGCACGATGGCCTGGGCCACCTCCATGAAGACACCGAACACGGCCTCCTTGAGCTTGGCGAACAGGTCGCCGCTGGCCTGGGTAATTTCCGGCAGAGCGGCCCTGCCCGTGGCGATCAGCATGCAGCAGTCGTTGGTCGAGGTGTCGCCGTCGATGGTGATGCGGTTAAACGACTTGTTTGCCGCGTCACGCACCAGGTCCTGCAGCACGCTGCGCGCAACCTTGGCGTCAGTGGCGATATAGCCGAGCATGGTCGCCATGTTCGGGCGGATCATCCCGGCGCCCTTGCTGATGCCGGTCACGGTGACGGTGACGCCATCGTGAACAAACTGTCGACTGGCGCCCTTAGGCAGGGTGTCAGTGGTCATGATGCCGGTGGCTGCCTCGGCCCAATGGTTCTCGGACAAGTCGTCGAGAGCAGCCTGCAGCGCGCTTTCGATCTTCTCGACCGGCAGCGGCTCGCCAATCACCCCGGTCGAGAACGGCAGCACAGCGCCCTCATCCACGCCGGTCAACTGAGCCAGGGCGGCACAGGTGCGCATGGCATTCGCTAGGCCCGGCTCACCGGTGCCGGCGTTGGCGTTACCGGTGTTGGTCAGCAGGTAACGCACGCTGCCTTGCACGCGCTTCTTGGCCAGAATAACCGGTGCGGCGCAAAACGCATTGAGGGTGAACACACCCGCTACGCTGGAGCCTTCGGCACATCGCATCACTACCACATCCTTGCGCCCTGGGCGTTTGATGCCCGCCGAAGCGATGCCCAGTTCGAAACCTGGAACCGGGTGCAGGGTAGACAACGGGCCAAGACCAACAGCCATAGGGAACGCTCCTTGAGGTGGTAGGACTGATTGCGATGGTAAAACGCCGCGAGCGGTCAAACCGTTCGCGGCGTTAATCAAGCTGGGCCAAGCATCACCAACGTCACTGTCGGCTCAACCCGCTCTACACGGTGGGGTTAATTAACCTGGCCGTGGCAGTGCTTGTACTTCTTGCCGGAACCACAAGGGCACGGCTCGTTGCGGCCGATCTTCGGCTCGGTGCGCACTGGCGCAACGGCAACCGCCAGATCACCCTCTTCTTCAGTGGCTTGCGGCAGCAGCGCCGAGGCTTCGGCATGCTGGAACTGCATGCGCTCGGCCATGGCTTCGGCTTCACGACGCAGACGCGCTTCTTCCTCAGCCGGATCTTCACGACGCACCTGCACATGCGAGAGCACGCGGATGGTGTCGCGCTTGATCGAATCCAGCAGTTCCTGGAACAGGGTGAAGGACTCGCGCTTGTATTCCTGCTTGGGGTTCTTCTGCGCATAGCCGCGCAGGTGAATACCGTGACGCAGGTGATCCATGGTCGACAGGTGATCTTTCCACAGGTCGTCGAGGACACGCAGGAGAATTTGCTTCTCGAAGGTGCGCAGGGCTTCAGCGCTGGCTTCGGTTTCTTTCTCGTTATAGGCGCTGACCAGCTCTTCAAGAATGCGCGCACGCAGGGTCTCTTCGTACAGCTTGTGGTCATCATCAAGCCACTGCTGAATCGGCAGACGCAGGTTGAAACCGCTGTACAGCGCCTCTTCCAGGCCGGCGATATCCCACTGCTCAGGCAGCGACTGCGGCGCGATATGCTGGTTGATGGTGTGATCCAGCACTTCCTGGCGGAACTCGGCAATGGTTTCGCCGACGTTGTCGGCAGCCAGCAGCGTGTTGCGCATGTGATAGATCACTTTGCGCTGCTCGTTGGCCACGTCGTCGAATTCCAGCAGTTGCTTACGCATGTCGAAGTTACGACCTTCAACCTTGCGCTGGGCCTTTTCGATGGCGTTGCTGACCATGCGGTGCTCGATGGCTTCACCGGACTGCATGCCCAGGGCCTTCATAAAGTTCTTCACCCGATCCGAAGCAAAGATGCGCATCAGGCTGTCTTCCAGCGACAGGTAGAACCGGCTGGAACCCGGGTCACCCTGACGACCGGCACGACCACGCAGCTGGTTATCGATACGACGCGACTCATGACGCTCGGAGGCGATCACATGCAAGCCGCCCGACTCGATGACCTGCTGATGACGCTTCTGCCAATCGGCTTTGATCTGCGCAATCTGCTCAGGTGTGGCGTTCTCCAGGTTGGCAACTTCAACTTCCCAGTTGCCGCCCAGCAGGATGTCGGTACCACGACCGGCCATGTTGGTGGCAATGGTCAGCGCGCCCGGACGACCGGCCTGGGCAATAATTTCCGCTTCTTTCTCGTGGAATTTGGCGTTGAGCACCTTGTGCTCGATGCCTTCCTGATTAAGCAGCCGAGACATGTGCTCGGAAGTTTCGATGGTGGCCGTACCGACCAGCACCGGACGACCCAGCGCCATGCTTTCCTTGATGTCGGTGACGATGGCGGCGTACTTCTCTTCCGCAGTCAGGTAGACCAGGTCGTTAAAGTCCTTACGCGCCAACGCACGGTTGGTCGGGATCACGATCACCGCCAAGCCGTAAATCTGGTGGAACTCGAACGCTTCGGTATCCGCGGTACCGGTCATACCGGACAGCTTGTTGTACAGGCGGAAGTAGTTCTGGAAGGTGGTCGAGGCCAGAGTCTGGCTCTCGGCCTGGATCGGCAGGCCTTCTTTGGCCTCGATCGCCTGGTGCAGGCCTTCGGACAAACGACGACCGGGCATGGTGCGGCCGGTGTGTTCGTCGATCAGCAGCACCTGATTGTTCTGCACGATGTATTCAACGTTGCGGTTGAACAGCTTGTGCGCACGCAGGCCCGAATAGACATGGGTCAGCAGGCCCAGGTTATGCGCCGAATACAGGCTCTCGCCCTCAGCCAGCAGGCCGACTTCGGTAAGCATCTCTTCAACATACTGGTGGCCTGCTTCGTTCAGCTCGACCTGGCGCGCCTTCTCGTCGACCTTGTAATGGCCTTCCTGCGTGACCACACCCTCTTCTTCCTCAACATGCAGCCTGAGGCGCGGAATCAGCTTGTTGATCTCGGTATAGAGGCGCGAACTGTCTTCGGCCTGGCCGGAAATGATCAGTGGGGTGCGCGCTTCGTCGATCAAAATGGAGTCAACTTCGTCGATCACGGCGAAATTCAGCTCGCGCTGGAATTTTTCTTCCAGGCTGAAGGCCATGTTGTCGCGCAGGTAATCGAAACCGAATTCGTTGTTGGTGCCGTAGGTAATATCGGCAGCGTAGGCTTCGCGCTTCTCTTCCGGCGGCATAAAGGGGGTCACGATACCCACGCTCATACCGAGGAATTCATACAGCGGACGCATCCAGTTGGCGTCGCGGCGGGCCAGGTAATCGTTGACCGTGACCACGTGCACACCCTTGCCGGCCAGTGCATTGAGGTACACCGCCAGGGTCGCTACCAGGGTCTTACCCTCACCGGTGCGCATCTCGGCGATCTTGCCTTCGTGCAAGGTCATGCCGCCAATTAACTGCACGTCGAAGTGGCGCATACCCATCACCCGCTTACCGGCTTCGCGGGCGACCGCAAAGGCTTCGGCGAGCAGCTGATCGAGGGTTTCGCCTTTGGCAAGGCGGGCTTTGAACTCCCCCGTCTTGGCTCGCAGTTGCTCATCGGAAAGGGCAAGCATCTGCTCCTCGAAGCCGTTGACGGCTTGTACCGCCTTGAGCATGCGTTTGACTTCACGCTCGTTCTTGCTTCCAAAGAGTTTCTTCAACAAAGGCGCAAACATATCGACAGGATCTTCCAGGCGTATGGATTGAGGGTGGCTGAACAGCGACCCATGCAGCCTTTATGGCTGCGTGCGAAGCGGGCATTCTACCCGGAAACGCAAACGAGGAAAGCGGCGTTATTCGACGTCGTTAACCCGGGCTATGTAGCTGGCCGGATTGACCAGCCAGCCATTCTTAGTAACTTCGAAGTGCACGTGGTAACCACTGGCACGGCCGCTGCGGCCAACCTTGGCAATCGTCTGCCCGCGCTGAACCAGATCACCAATCTGCACCTGATTGCTTTTATTGTGCGCGTACAGGGTTGTGTACCCATCGGCATGGCTGATTTCAACAACATTGCCATAACCCGACCTCTTCCCCGCAAAACTCACCACGCCAGCCGCAACCGCTACCACATCACTACCTGGCTTGGCGGCAAAGTCCACCCCTTTGTGCTGAGTATTGCGCCCGGTGAGCGGGTGCACGCGACGACCGAATGGCGAAGACATATAGCCATGACGCACCGGCATGCCAGATAAGTATTCGGCCTCGTTGAGCTGGCGCTCGCCGATCAGTTGCTCCAGCACTTCAAGCAGCTGTTCGCGACTATCTAGGCGTAAACTCAGGCGATCAAGTTCGTCCATAAAAGGCGGTGGCGCATACGCTGCATCGCCCAAGGCATCCTCCGCACCGCCCTGCCCCACGTTAAGCGAGAAGTCGAATTCATTGGCATCCAGGTCCGCCAGCTCGGTCAAGCGCGCACCCAGGGCATCCAAACGAGTGAGACGCGCCTGCAGCTCGGCCACATGCACAGCGAAGGCATCCAACTGCCGCTGCGCGTCACGGCGCACTTCGCCGACCTCGGCACGCTGCTGATCAATCGCCTGATTGAGCTGGGTGTCGTCATGCACCTCAACCGTCGCAGGTGCCCACCAGGCACCAACAGCTACGCCACTAAGCAGCGCCGCACCGAGCGCCAGCAGCAACGCCAGCAATAACCAGCGCAGATCCAGACTGAGTGAACGTGCAGCACCGTGGTGCCGACTGAGTAATATGATGTGCACGGCCTTCCCCTAGTGGTGAAGCGTCAGTCGGCAGCAGTGATTCTGCTACCATGGAGACCTCACTTTTTCAGGCGTCCTGCCATGACTTTTCGTCCTTTGCCGGCCCGGGCTCCCGCGGCGCTGTTGCGCGAAGCGAAACCCCTAAAGGCACTGTTCAATCAAGCGCAACGCATTGATCGCCTGCAGCACCTCTTGGAAAGCCAGCTGCAACCTGCTGCTCGCGAACACTGCCATGTAGCCTCATGGCGCGAGGGTTGCCTGCTGTTAATCATCACCGATGGCCACTGGGCCACGCGCCTGCGCTATCAACAAAAACGCTTGTTGAAACAACTGCAGGCTCTTGAAGAGTTCGCGACCTTAACGAAGATCCTGTTCAAGGTGCAACCTCCGACTGCCGAAAGGCGTGCGCCGGGTCGCACAATTTGCCTATCCAGCAGCGCTGCCGAAAACATCCAGTCCACCGCTGAAGGCATCAGCGACCCCAAGCTACGCGCAGCCCTAGAGCGCCTCGCCAAGCACGGCAAGCCCACTGAGTAAGCGCATGGATAACCGCTAAAATTCAGGCAAAAAAGAGGCCACCCGAAGGTGGCCTCGAAAACAAAGTAAGGAGAGTGTTGCGTTACACGGCCGCAACCGGGCGCATGTAAGAGATTGGCGCGGTGTTGGGGTCGTCAAACGTGACCACTTCCCAAGCATCAGGCTGCTCAATCAGAGTGCGCAGCAGGCGATTGTTCAGCGCGTGCCCCGATTTGAAGCCTTTGAACTCGCCAATCAGGCTGTTACCCAGCAGGTAGAGGTCGCCAATCGCATCGAGAATCTTGTGCTTAACGAATTCGTCCTCGTAACGCAGGCCGTCTTCGTTCAACACGCGGAATTCGTCTACCACGATGGCGTTATCTACGCTGCCGCCGAGCGCCAGGTTCTGTGAACGCAGGAACTCGATATCACGCATAAAACCAAAGGTACGCGCGCGACTGACTTCTTTCACAAACGAGGTGCTGGAGAAGTCAACGCTGGCTGACTGGGTGCGATTGCGGAACACCGGATGATCGAAATCGATCTCGAAGGTCACCTTGAACCCTTCGAAAGGCACGAAGGTGGCGCGCTTGTCGCCCTCTTCAACAGTGACTTCGCGAAGGATACGGATGAACTGCTTGTGGGCGTCCTGCTCTTGCAAACCAGCAGATTGAATCAGGAATACAAAGGGACCCGCACTGCCATCCATGATCGGTACTTCGGACGCGGAGAGCTCGACGTAGGCGTTATCGATGCCCAGGCCAGCCATGGCCGAAAGCAGGTGCTCTACCGTATCCACCTTGACATCACCATTGACCAATGTGGTCGACATGGTGGTTTCACCAACATTGCCTGCACGCGCAGGAATTTCCACGACAGGGTCCAAGTCGGTACGACGGAACACGATACCGGTGTCCACGGGTGCCGGCTTCAGGGTCAGGTATACCTTTTCCCCGGAATGCAGGCCGACGCCAGTGGCGCGGATAATGTTCTTCAGGGTGCGTTGTCTGATCATGGCTTTGGCCGCTATAGCGCTAGTTGCGAATTGTTTTCAACAATGGCCGGCGATGATAGCAGAACCGGCCTTTGCTGAACACCAATCACCCCAATGCTCCTGATACATTTCATCAATCGGCCTGACGACGCAGGAACGCCGGGATGTCCAGGTAATCCAGGTCATCCTGTGGGTTCAGCTTGGCCGCAGTGGCAGCGCCGCCGTGGCTTTGACGCTGAACGGTAGGACGCTCGTAGTCCTTGTAGTTAACGCTCTGCTCGGCACGCGTCGGGGCTGCGGCGTTGCTGCCAGTGCTGGCAGAAACTTGCACAGTGTTGTCGATAACCTTGACCGGCTTCTCGATACGCGCACCCAGACCCGTGGCAACTACAGTCACGTGCAGCTCGTCGCGCATGTCCGGATCGATCACGGTGCCGACCTTGACGGTGGCGTGCTCAGAAGCGAACTGCTCGATGATGTTACCCACGTCGGAGTACTCACCCAGGGACAGGTCAGGGCCGGCGGTGATGTTCACCAGGATGCCGCGCGCGCCTTGCAGGTTGACGTCTTCCAGCAGCGGGTTGCGGATCGCGGCTTCAGTGGCTTCACGCGCACGGTTCGGACCGCTGGCGCAGCCAGTGCCCATCATCGCCATGCCCATTTCGCTCATCACGGTTTTCACGTCAGCGAAGTCGACGTTGATCATGCCAGGACGTTTGATGATGTCGGAGATACCGCGCACGGCACCGGCCAGTACATCATCAGCCTTGGCGAAAGCCGACAGCAGGCTGGCGTCTTTACCGAGGATGGTCAGCAGTTTTTCGTTCGGGATGGTGATCAGCGAGTCGACGCTTTCCGACAGTGCGCGGATACCTTCTTCGGCGATCAGCATGCGCTTCTTGCCTTCGAACGGGAACGGACGGGTCACCACCGCAACGGTGAGAATGCCCATTTCTTTGGCCACTTGAGCGATGACTGGGGCTGCACCGGTGCCGGTACCGCCGCCCATGCCAGTGGTGATAAAGACCATGTCGGTGCCTTGCAGCACTTCAGCGATACGCTCGCGGTCTTCCATCGCTGCCTGACGACCGACTTCTGGGTTGGCGCCAGCGCCGAGACCCTTGGTCACCGCAGTGCCCAACTGCAGCACGGTACGCGCGCCGATGTTTTTCAGGGCTTGAGCATCCGTGTTGGCGCAGATGAACTCAACGCCTTCAATGTTGTTTTTCGCCATGTGATTGACAGCATTACCGCCGCCGCCGCCCACGCCGATGACCTTGATAACTGCACTAGCTGGAGCGCTGTCTACGAGTTCAAACATTTTCCCTCTCCTTTACTTTCTAGTTATAACGCCTACTGCAAAATCAGAAATTGCCCTGGACCCAGCGTTTCAGCCGTTCCAGCACAGGTTGTTTGGGTTCATCGCTGTAGCTGCCAAGCGCAGACATGGAGATGCCATCGGCCTGCTTTTGCAGCCCGTACAGCAGCAGGCCTACGCCTGTGGAATAGATGGGGTTACGCACTACGTCGGCCAATCCTTTGACACCTTGCGGTACGCCCAGGCGCACCGGCATATGGAAAATCTCTTCGGCCAGCTCGACGGCTCCTTCCATCTTCGCTGTACCGCCGGTCAGCACGATCCCAGCCGGGATCAAGTCTTCATAACCGCTGCGACGTAGTTCAGCCTGAATCAGGGTAAACAGCTCGTCATAACGCGGCTCCACCACTTCAGCCAGGGACTGGCGCGAGAGGTCACGGGGTGGACGATCGCCGACGCTGGGCACCTTGATGGTTTCGCCCGCACCAGCCAGCTTGGCCAGCGCGCAAGCATACCGAATCTTGATCTCCTCGGCATACTGGGTCGGTGTACGCAGGGCCATGGCAATGTCGTTGGTGACTTGGTCGCCAGCAATCGGGATCACCGCGGTGTGGCGAATTGCACCTTCAGTGAAGATGCAGATGTCGGTGGTGCCGCCACCGATGTCGACCAGGCATACGCCCAGCTCTTTCTCATCGTCGGTCAGCACCGCGTACGCCGAGGCCAGTTGCTCAAGAATGATGTCGTCCACTTCCAGACCGCAGCGGCGTACACACTTCTCGATGTTCTGTGCGGCATTCACGGCACAGGTGACCACGTGCACTTTGGCTTCCAGACGCACGCCGGACATGCCCAACGGCTCACGCACGCCTTCCTGGTTATCGATCACGTAGTCCTGCGGCAGGGTGTGCAACACGCGCTGATCCGCCGGGATGGCCACGGCCTGGGCGGCATCGAGTACGCGCTCCAGATCCGCGGGGCTGACTTCGCGATCACGAATGGCAACGATGCCATGGCTGTTGAGACTGCGGATATGGTTGCCGGCCACGCCGACAAAGGCTGAGTGAATGCGGCAGCCAGCCATCAGCTGGGCTTCTTCTACGGCGCGCTGGATCGACTGCACGGTGGATTCTATATTCACCACCACGCCCTTCTTCAAACCGCGTGACGGATGGGTGCCGATGCCGACGATTTCCAGTTGGCCGTCCGCATTCACTTCACCGACCAGCGCCACCACCTTGGAGGTACCGATATCGAGGCCGACGATCATCTTGCCGCTCTGCACGTTTGCCATGGCTTTCATCTTCTCCTGATTCACTGCACGACAGCGGTTTCAGCCGCTGCGGGCGCTACCGGCTCACGCCATGCCACGGCAAGACCGTTGGCATAGCGCAGATCGATCCGCGCAATATTCGCTTGTTGCTCTTTCAAGGCCTTGTCGTAAATGGCCGTGAAGCGCCGCATTTTTTCCACCAGGTGGTCACGCCCCAGCAGCAGTTCAATGCCCTGCCCAGTGGAGAGGAACCAGCTGCCGCGTTCACGCAGCTCTAATCGCGCCACGGAAAAACCCATGGGCCGCAGCATCTGACTGAGTACCTGGTATTGCTGCATCACCTGCTGCTGGGCACGACGCGGGCCATACAACTGCGGCAAGTGCTGGTAATTACTGACTTCCTGCGGGGCAAAGGCTTCGCCTTGGTTGTTCAACAGCGCCTCATCACCCCAGCGGGCGATCGGCAATTGTTCTTCCAGACGCACCACCAACTGATCCGGCCATATGCGGCGCACCTGAGCGCTGGCAATCCACGGCATCAGCTCCAGCTCGCGGCGCAGGCTGAGCAGGTCGACACTGAAAAAGCTCGCACTGGCATAAGGCGCAATGCGCTCCTGCACCGCCTGCTGGTTGACGTAGCTGAGGTCGCCCTCAACGCTGATCCGCGCAATCGGCTGATCGGCATAGGGCAACGCACGCAACGACAACTCATAGGTGCCGTAGCCCAACGCAAGCAGCAACAGCGGCCAGGTCAGGCGCTTCAGCCAGCTGCCCATGCCAGTTAAACGGGCTTTCGGCAGGCTCAAGCGCAGGCTGATCGGCTCCTTGGCCACCAAACGGCTGGCGCCGCGCTGCGCAGGCTTACCGCGCACGGGGGCGCGGTTCGAGCCTGGCTGGTGACGCAAGGTGGCCGTCATGACTTAACCCCGCGCCTCAAGGCTGTCGGCCAGAATCGCCAACACCAGTTGTTGAAAATCCAGACCCGCAGCACGGGCTGCCATTGGCACCAGGCTGTGGTCAGTCATGCCCGGAACGGTGTTGACTTCCAACAGCCAGAATTTGCCGTCGGCGTCTTGCATCACGTCAGCACGTGCCCAGCCCTGCGTACCGACCGCTTCACAGGCACGCGCAGTGAGGTCCTTCAGCTCGGCTTCTTTTTCAGCCGAGAGGCCACACGGGATGCGGTACTGAGTGTCATTGGCCAAGTACTTGGCGTCGTAGTCGTAGAAGCTGTGCGGCGTGCCCAGGGCAATCGGCGGCAACACCTTACCGCGCAGCATGGCGATGGTGAATTCCGGACCGGCGATCATCTGCTCGACCAGCACCTGCGAGTCGTAGCGGCTGGCATCTTTCCAGGCAGCGATCAGCGCATCGACATCATTGACCTTGGCCATGCCAATGCTCGAACCCTCATGGGCCGGCTTGACGAACAGCGGAAAGCCCAGCTCGGCCGCCGCCGCATGGCAGTCGGCTTCGCAGGCCAGCGCCGCGTGTGCCGGCGTCGGCAGGCCAAGGCTCAGCCACACACGCTTGGTGCGCAGCTTGTCCATAGCCAGAGCCGAAGCCAGGATGCCGCTGCCGGTGTAAGGAATTCCGGCACACTCAAGCAAGCCCTGCATCGAACCGTCTTCGCCACCACGTCCATGCAGCACGATAAAGGCCCGGTCGATTTTCTCGGCAGTCAGGCGCTGCAGCAGGTCATCGCCTGCGTCGATGCCGAACGCATCCACACCGGCAGCCAGCAGCGCTTGCAGCACGGCATTACCGGATTTCAGAGAGACTTCACGCTCGGCGCTCTTGCCGCCGAACAGCACGGCCACGCGCCCGAAGGCGCTGACCGGAAATTGTGATTGCAGACTGGCAGCACTCATTTCGACTTACCTTCGGCCGCTGCGAACAGCGGACTTTGCAACAGTTGCGGAGCCAGGCCGCCGATATCGCCGGCACCTTGGCAAAGAAGAATGTCGCCCGCGCGCAGCAGCGGCTTGACGATGGGCGCGAGATCCACACCGCGCTCGATATAGATCGGGTCGAGCTGGCCGCGCTGGCGGATGCTGTGGCACAGGTTGCGGCTATCCGCCCCCGGAATCGGTGCTTCACCGGCCGGGTAGACTTCCATCAGCAACAACACCTGAGCATCACCGAGTACTTGAACGAAATCGTCGTACAGGTCGCGGGTACGGCTGAAACGGTGCGGCTGGTAAACCATCACCAGGCGGCGCTCCGGCCAACCACCGCGTACGGCCTTGATAACCGCCGCGACTTCGCGCGGGTGGTGGCCGTAATCGTCGACCAACATCACGCTGCCGCCGTCCACCGGCAGCTCGCCGTAGACCTGGAAGCGTCGACCTACACCCTGAAACTGCGACAGGCCCTGGACGATGGCTTCATCACTGATGCCTTCGTCGCTGGCGATGGCGATGGTAGCCAGGGCGTTCAGCACGTTGTGGTTGCCCGGCATGTTCACTGACACGTCCAGCGGCTCGCGGTCGCGGCGCAGCACGGTAAAGAAGGTCTGCATGCCCTGCTGACGCACGTTGATCGCACGCACGTCGGCATCTTCATCAAAGCCGTAGGTCACGGTCGGACGAGCTACCTGCGGCAGAATTTCGCGCACGATCGGGTCATCCACGCACATCACCGCCAGACCGTAGAACGGCAGGTTGTGGAGGAACTCGATGAAAGTTTTCTTCAACTTGTTGAAGTCACCGCCATAGGTGCTCATGTGGTCCATGTCGATATTGGTGACCACCGAGACCATCGGCTGCAGGTGAAGGAAGCTGGCGTCACTCTCATCGGCTTCGGCGATCAGGTAACGGCTGCTGCCCAGCTGCGCGTTAGTGCCGGCGGCATTCAGCCGGCCACCAATCACGAACGTCGGGTCCAGGCCGCCTGCGGCGAACACCGAGGCCAGCAGGCTGGTGGTGGTGGTCTTGCCATGAGTGCCGGCAACAGCAATACCGTGGCGATAGCGCATCAGCTCGGCGAGCATCTCAGCGCGTGGCACCACGGGGATGCGACGCTCAAGGGCCGTTGCCACTTCCGGGTTGCTGGTATTGACCGCGCTAGAGACCACCAGCACGTCAGCTTGCTCGGCATTTTCGGCGCGGTGGCCAATAAATATCTGTGCACCGAAGGTTTCCAGACGCTCGGTCACGGCAGACGCCTTGAGATCGGAACCGGACACTTCATAACCCAGGTTGAGCAGCACTTCGGCGATACCGCACATGCCGGCACCACCGATGCCGACGAAGTGGATACGGCGAATGCGGCGCATGCGGCGGATTTCCGAACGTGCAGCGGCGGGAGACTTAGCCACGGGCCACCTCCAGGCAGATATCGACAACGGTGCAGGTTGCATCGGGCTTGGCCAGACGACGAGCCGTCTGCGCCATTTGAGTGAGTTGTTCGGGGTGCATCAAAACCTCGGTCAGCTGCGCGGCCAGCTTGGCGGCGTCAGTGGAACGTTGTGGCAGAAGTACGGCAGCGCCGGCACTGGCCAGATAATCGGCATTACGGGTCTGGTGATCATCGATCGCGTGCGGCAGCGGCAGCAGGAAGGCTGGCAGACCCGCGGCGGCCAGCTCGCTGACGGTCAGCGCGCCGGATCGGCACACCACCAGATCGGCCCAGGCATAGGCCCGCGCCATGTCCTTGATAAACGGCGCGACCTGCGCTTCGACGTCAACCGCGCGATAGCGTTCAGCAGTAATTGCATCATGTTGCTTGCCGGCCTGATGGAACACTTCAGGGCGCAGCTCAGCGGCTACCAGCGCCAGGGCTTCGGGCAGTAATTTATTCAACGGTTCGGCGCCCAGGCTGCCGCCAAGCACCAGCAAACGCGGCTGGCGGTTGCGCAGCGAATCACGCGGGGTTTCCAGAAACAGCTCTTCACGCACCGGATTACCGGTAGTGCGGCGCTTGTCGCTGTTACCAAAGGTATTCGGGAAGGCTTCGCAGACGCGGCTGGCGAACGGCACCAGGCTGCGGTTAGCGGTACCGGCGACAGCATTCTGCTCGTGGATGATCAGCGGCGCGCCGCTCATGCGCGCGGCCAGGCCGCCAGGACCGGTGACATAACCGCCCATGCCCAGCACACAGACCGGCTGCAGTTCACGCATCACCTTGCGTGCCTGGAACAGCGCCTTGATCAGCTGGAACGGTGCTTTCAGCAGCGACAGCTTGCCCTTGCCACGCAAGCCAGTGACGTCGATCAGGTGCAGCGGCAGACCGGCCGCCGGCACCAATTCATTCTCGATACCACGCGGCGTACCCAACCAATGCACGCTGTAACCACGCGCCTTGAACTCGCGGGCGCAGGCCAGCGCTGGGAATACGTGCCCGCCAGTGCCGCCGGCCATGATCAGCACATTACCGCGCATGCTGAACCTCCTCGGCGGACTGGCCTTCGAAGAAATCTGACTCTTTAAAGTCAACGTCTTCATTGCCCAACTGGGTACGACGCTCCCACTCGATACGCAGCAGCAGCGCCAGGCTGACGCAGCAGATCACCAGCGAGCTGCCGCCGTAGCTGAGGAATGGCAGAGTCAGGCCCTTGGTCGGCAGCAGGCCAACGTTCACGCCGATATTGATCAGCACCTGACCGATCCACAGGAACGCCAAACCGTAGGCCACATAGGCCGAGAAAAACTGCTTGGCCTTCTCCGCCCATAGGCCGATATACAGGGCGCGCACGCTGACGAAAACGAACAGGGCGACGGTGATCAGTGCGCCAACCATGCCCAGCTCTTCGGCCAGTACGGCAAACACGAAGTCGGTATGTGCTTCCGGCAGGTAGAACTGTTTCTGCACGCTGTTGCCCAGACCGACGCCGAACCATTCACCACGGCCGAAGGCGATCAGCGCCTGGCTCAGCTGGTAACCGGCACCGTACTGATCAGCCCAGGGGTCGACGAAGTTGGTCAGACGCTCCAGGCGATAGGCCTGGCTGGTCATCACCAGCACGCCAAGGCCAAGAACGCAGGCCGCCAGCGGAATAAAGCGCAGCAGGTTGACCCCACCGAGGAACAGCATGGCGATGGCCGCGCCAACCAGTACCACGGTGGCGCCGAAGTCTGGCTCGGCCAGTAGCAGTGCGGCAATCGGGCCCAGCACCAGCATCGGCTTGATAAAGCCGGTGAGCTTCTCGCGCACTTCTTCCTGGCGACGCACCAGGTAGGCGGCGATAAACATCACGCTAAACAGCTTGGCCAACTCGGACGGCTGCAGGTTGAACACGCCCAGGCCGATCCAGCGCTTAGCACCGTTGACCTCACGACCAATGCCCGGCAGCAGTACCAGAATCAGCAACACCACCGCCGCCAGCAGCAGCATGCCGCTGTAACGCTGCCACAGCGCCATCGGCACCAGCAGGGTCACCAGCGCAGCGCCCAGGCCAATGGCCAGATAAATCAGGTGGCGAATCATGTGATAGAGCGGGTTGCCCGATTGCACTGCCGCCACTTCCGAAGAGGCCGAGGCGATCATCACCAAACCCAAGCCGAGCAGCGCCAGGCAACCGGCCAGCAGCGGGAAGTCGATATCGATACCGCGACGGGTATGCAGCGGCGAAGGCGCGGCGAGCAGGCGGGCCAGCATCATTGCAAAGCCTCCACTGCCTGGGCGAACAGACGCCCGCGCTCTTCAAAATTCTTGAACATGTCCAGGCTGGCGCAGGCCGGCGACAGCAGTACGGCATCGCCCTGTTCAGCCAGTTCGGCGGAGCGCTGTACGGCCTCTTCCAGGGTCTTGACCCGGATCAGCGGTGCGGCGTCGCCCA
The DNA here is from genome assembly GCF_900099645.1 of Pseudomonas peli. GTDB lineage: Bacteria > Pseudomonadota > Gammaproteobacteria > Pseudomonadales > Pseudomonadaceae > Aquipseudomonas > Aquipseudomonas peli. The sequence goes on from NZ_FMTL01000001.1 coordinate 924,137, forward strand.
GCGCCTCAGCCAGCAGCTCGGCATCGCGACCGAGTAGCACCACGGCGCGGCAGAACTTACCGACCGGAGCTTTCAGGGCTGAGAAATCCGCGCCCTTGCCATCGCCACCGGCGATCAGCACCAGCTTACCGCTGATATCCGCGCCCAGGCCTTCGATGGCCGCCAGCGCGGCACCGACGTTGGTAGCCTTGGAATCATCGTAGTAGCTCACGGCATTACCCTCGCCAACCCACTGGCAGCGATGCGGCAGGCCAGCGAACTGCTTGAGGGTTGCCAACATCGGCTCGAACGGCAGGCCCACGGCATGGCCAAGGGCCAAGGCCGCCAGGGCGTTGGATTGGTTATGCGCACCACGGATTTTCAGCTCACGCACCGGCAGCAAGCTGTCGAACTGGTAAGCCAGGGACTTCTCGCCGTTTTCTTCCAGCAGGCCGAAACGCTTGAAGTCCGGCTTGCCCAAGCCGAAGTACCAGCATGGCAGTTGATCGGCCACCAGCGGACGCGACAAGGCGTCATCGCGGTTCACCACCACCTGACGCGCGCCACGGAAGATTCGGTGCTTGGCCAGGTGATAAGCCGGCAGATCGGCGTAGCGATCCATATGGTCTTCGCTGATGTTCAGGCAGGTTGCCACTTCAGCGTTGAGCTGGTCGGTGGTTTCCAGCTGGAAGCTCGACAGCTCCATGACATACAGCTCGATCTCATCATTCAGCAGGTCCAGCGCCGGCGTACCCAGATTACCGCCGACGGCGACCTTCTTGCCGGCCGCTGCGGCCATTTCGCCAACCAGTGTGGTCACGGTGCTTTTCGCGTTGGACCCGGTAATCGCCACGATCGGGGCCTTGGCATAACGAGCGAACAGGTCGATATCACCCGACAGCTTGACCCCGCGCGCAGCAGCCGCCTGCAGCGCCGGGGTGGCGATGGCCAGGCCCGGACTGACCAGCAGCTCGCTGGCGCGGCAGAGGAATTCCACATCCAGTTCGCCACAACGCACTTCCACCTGCGGGAACTGCTCACGCAAGGTGGCGAGCTCCGGCGGATTGGCACGGGTGTCGACCACAGCAAACGGCAGACCCTGGCGTGCGAGGAAACGCACCAGGGACATGCCGCTCTTGCCGAGGCCGACAACGATGCGGAAGTGGTCAGAAGCGATCAGGGTCATGCTGTTATAAGTCCTCAATCCTCAACGCAGTTTCAGGGTGGCAAGGCCGATCAGCACCAGAATCACGGTGATGATCCAGAAGCGCACAATCACGCGCGGCTCAGGCCAGCCTTTCAGTTCAAAGTGGTGATGGATCGGCGCCATGCGGAACACGCGCTTGCCGGTCAGCTTGAAGCTGGCGACCTGGATGATCACCGACAGGGTTTCCACTACGAAGATGCCGCCCATGATGAACAGCACCACTTCCTGACGAACAATCACCGCGATGGTGCCCAGGGCCGCGCCCAGCGCCAGCGCACCGACATCGCCCATAAACACTTGCGCCGGGTAGGTGTTGAACCAGAGGAAACCGAGGCCAGCACCCACCAAGGCGGCGCAGAAGACAATCAGCTCCCCCGCACCCGGCACGTAGGGGATAAACAGATACTCAGCGAACTTCACGTTGCCCGACAGGTAGCAGAAGATTCCCAGGGCGCCGCCGACCATTACGGTCGGCAGAATGGCCAGGCCATCGAGGCCGTCAGTCAGGTTGACCGCATTGCTCGAGCCGACGATCACGAAGTAGGTCAGCACCACGAAGCCCAGGCCCAGCTCCAGGCTGAAGTCCTTGAGCATCGGCAGAATCAGGGTGGTTTCCACCGGGCTCTGCGCGGTCATATAAAGGAAGAACGCAGCACCGAGGCCGAACACCGACTGCCAGAAGTATTTCCAGCGGCTCGGCAGCCCTTTGGAGTTCCTCTCGATCACCTTGCGGTAGTCATCCACCCAGCCGATGGCGCCGAACAGCAGGGTTACGGCCAGCACCACCCAGACGTAGCGGTTGGACAGGTCAGCCCAGAGCAGGGTGCTGACGGCGATGGCCGAGAGAATCAGCGCGCCACCCATGGTTGGAGTGCCTTTCTTCGACAGGTGCGACTGCGGGCCGTCGTTACGTACCGACTGGCCGATCTGACGAATCTGCAGGGTGCGGATCATCCACGGGCCCAGCCACAACGACAGGGCCAGGGCGGTAAGCACGCCGAGGATGCCGCGCAGTGTCAGGTACTGAAACACTGCGAAACCCTTGTGGAACTGTTGCAGGTACTCCGCCAGCAGCAGCAGCATTAGTGAATCTCCCCGGATGTGCCACACAGCGCCGCGACGACGTTTTCCATCGCGGCGCTGCGTGAACCTTTAATTAGAAGGGTGGTGTCGCCCTGCTCGCCTTGCAGCGCAGCAATCAGGCTGGCCTGGTCGGCAAAATGCCGACCCTGTGTGCCGAATTCTTCAATGGCATACGCCATCAGCGGGCCAACGGCATACACAGCATCAACCTTACCGAGCGCATAGCTGCCGACCTGGCGATGGCCCTGCTCGGCCCACGCGCCCAGCTCGCCGATATCGCCCAGCACCAGCACACGGCGGCCAGGAAAACCGGCCAGGATATCGATGGCTGCGCAGACGGATGTCGGATTGGCGTTGTAGCTGTCGTCGATCACCCGCAGGCCGTTCGGCGCAATCTGCGCAACGGCGCGGCCTTTGACCGGTTGCAGACTTTCCAGCCCGGCCTTGATCGCCGCAGGGACCAGGCCCAGCGCCTGGGCAGCCGCAGCAGCAGCCAGGGCATTAGCGACGTTGTGTTCGCCGAGCAAGTTGAGCTGAATACGTGCCTGGCCGCAGGCGCAATGCAGGGTAAAGGCTGAGCAGCCACGGGCGTCGCGGGCCAGTTCGCTGGCATAAACGTCAGCCGCCGGATTAACCAGGGCGAAACTGCTGACGCGGCGACCTTTGGCGCGCTGCTGCCAGATGGCAAAGGCCCGATCATCAAGGTTGAGCACGGCCACACCGCTTTCGCTCAGGCCTTCGAGTATCTCGCCCTTGGCTTCAACAATTTTCTCAGGGCCGCCGAATTCGCCGACATGCGCAGTCCCGGCATTATTCAGCACGGCCACTTGCGGCAGGGTCAGGCCAACGGTGTAGGCAATCTCGCCGACATGGTTGGCGCCCAGCTCGATCACCCCTGCAACATGCTCAGGTGCCAGCTCCAGCAGGGTCAGCGGTGCGCCAAGGTCGTTATTCAGGTTGCCACGGGTGGCAAGCACCGGACCTTGAAGGCCCTCGCGCAGGATGCTGGCGAGCATTTCCTTGACGGTGGTCTTGCCGCTGGAGCCGGTAATCGCCACCACAGGCGCGTTGAACGCCTGACGATTGAGCGCACCCAACTGACCCAGGGCCAGACGGGTATCGGCGACCAGCAGTTGCGGTAGCGGCGCATCCGCCACTTCACGCTCGACCAGTGCCGCCACAGCACCTTTGCTGGCGACTTCAGCCAGGTAGTCATGACCATCAAAGCGCGGACCGGCCAGGGCGACGAATAGCTGGCCCGGCTGAATCGCCCGGCTGTCGCTGCTAACTGCGCTGAATGCCACATCGGGGCCGATCACCCGCGCGCTCAATGGACCAGCCACGTCGCTCAACCGCAGCGCCTTAAGCATGCGCCACCTCCCATGCGGCCAAAGCGTTGGCCGCTTCGACCAGGTCGGAGAATGGCTGACGCACGCCGTTGATTTCCTGATAGTCCTCATGCCCCTTACCGGCCAGCACCAGTACATCATCGGCAGACGCGCTGGCGATTAGCTGAGCAATCGCCTGACCACGGCCATGGACGAACTGCACGGCCTCAGGTGTGACGAAACCTGCTCGAATGTCACTGAAAATCTTTGCCGGCGCTTCGGTGCGGGGATTGTCATCGGTGACCAGCACTGCATCGGCTAGACGCTCAACCACCGCGGCCATCAGCGGGCGCTTACCGTTGTCACGGTCGCCACCACAGCCGAACAGGCAAAGCAGGCGGCCTTTAACATGCGGACGCAGGGCTTCGAGAACTTTTTCCAAAGCATCCGGAGTGTGTGCGTAGTCCACCACCACCAGCGGCTGCTTGCCGCCCCCCAAACGCTGCATACGACCGATAGGGCCTTTCAGCTGCGGCAGCACCTGGAGAATTTCGTCCAGTGGGTAATCCAGCCCCAGCAGCGTGCCGACCACTGCCAGCAGGTTGCTCAGATTGAAGCGCCCGAGCAGCGAGCTGCGCAGGCTACCTTCGCCGCGCGGGGTGACCAGCGTGGCGCGCACGCCCTGCTCGTCAAACTGCGCATCGCGGCAATACAGGTAGGCTTCTGCATCGCTCAGGCTGTAGCTGATCAGGCGCGACTCGTGCTCGGCAGCTGCCAGCTCACGGCCAAAGGCATCGTCCAGATTGAGCACCCGGCAACGCAGGCCCGACCAGGTAAACAACGCGGCTTTCGCCTCGGCGTAGGCTTGCATCGAGCCGTGATAGTCCAGGTGATCACGGGACAGGTTGGTCAGCACCGCCACATCAAATGCCAGCGCGGCAACGCGGCCCTGGTGCAGGCCGTGGGACGACACTTCCATCGCCACCGCGCGCGCGCCGGCGTTTTTCATGTCCGCCAATGTCGCCTGCACGCCGATCGGATCCGGCGTGGTATGACGGCCCTGTTCAAGCGCGCCATAAAAGCCATTGCCGAGCGTGCCGACGATGCCGCAGCGCTCGCCCAGCAGGTCCAGAGCTTGTGCCAACAACTGGCTGACGCTGGTCTTGCCGTTGGTGCCCGTAATACCGATCAAATGCAGGCCACGGCTTGGCTCGCCATAGAAGCGCCCAGCAATCGCCGACAGCTGATTGGCCAGGCCCTTGAGCGCGACCAATTCAGCGCTGTGCGCGGTCATCACCGCGGCACCTTCGGCTTCATAAGCCACGGCGGCGGCGCCACGGGCAACCGCATCAGCGATATGCACGCGCCCATCCTGCTGGGTGCCGGGCACGGCCAGAAACAGGTCACCCGGACGCACCTTGCGGCTGTCCAGGGTCAATTCACGAATCAGTGTCGAGCTGGCGGCTTGCGGCAGTAACTGATTAAGGGGCATGGGCATCAGATACGCCCTCCTTTAACGGGTGCGGCAGCGGCGGTTTCGACCTTCACGGCTTCAGGTGCTGGCAGATTATCCGGGGCGACATTCATCAAGCGCAGTGCGCCAGCCATGACCTTGCCGAACACTGGAGCAGAAACCAGGCCACCGTAGTAGCCCCCTTCGCTCGGCTCGTCGATCATGATCACGGCGGCGATACGCGGGTTATCGATTGGCGCAACGCCGGCGAAGAATGAGCGATACGCCTTATCGACATAGCCCTTGCTGCCGGTTGCGGCTTTACGTGCGGTGCCACTTTTGCCGCCGACGTGGTAGCCCGGCACCTTGGCCCGCGCGCCGCCGCCGCCCGGTTCTTCAACCACGGACTGGAGCATGCCGAGCACGGTCTTGGCGATCTGCTCGTCAATGACTTGGGTAGTAACCGGCTGGCGATCCAGGCGCACCATCGACAGGTTTACGTTCTTGCCGTCGTTGCCCAGCACCGAGTAGGCGTGCGCCAGTTGCACGGCGGTCACCGAGAGGCCATAGCCGTAAGCCAGAGTAGCGGTCTCGGCCTGTTTCCAGACGCGGTAGTTGGGCAGGTTGCCAACGCGCTCGCCGGGGAAGCTCAGACCCGTGTCCTGGCCCAGGCCGACTTGCTGCATCACGGCGTAAATCGGCTCGGCGCCGATATCGAAGGCCACCTTGCTGATGCCGACGTTGCTCGACTTCATCAGAATCTGGGTGAGGTTAAGCACGCCGCCGCGCGACACGTCACGAATGGTGTAACGACCGATACGCAGGCTGCCGGGGGCGGTGTCTACGGTCATTTCCGGGGTCCAGCGACCCGAGCCGAGGGCGGCAGCGATGGAGAACGGCTTAACGGTCGAACCCGGCTCAAACACGTCGATCATCGCGCGGTTGCGCATAGCAGCCGGCTGCAGGTTACGGCGATTGTTCGGGTTGTAGGTCGGCTGATTGACCATGGCCAGCACTTCACCGGTCTGCACATCGAGCAGCACCAGGCTGCCGGCTTTGGCACCGAACTCGGTCACGGCGTTGCGCAGCTCGCGGTGTGCGAGGTATTGCAGGCGCAGGTCAATCGACAATGCCAAGGTCTTACCGGCCTTGGCATTCTGAGCTACCTGGACGTCTTTGATCAGCCGCCCGCGGCGATCCTTGAGCACCTGGCGCTTACCGGGCACGCCAGCCAGCCAATCCTCGAAGGCCAGTTCCATGCCTTCACGGCCACGGTCATCAATGTCGGTAAAGCCCACCACATGGGCAGCCACCTCACCTGCTGGGTAGAAGCGGCGGAACTCTTCAATGCCATACACGCCCGGCACTTTCAGATCGAGAATTCGCTGACCCTGCTCAGGCGTCAGCCCGCGCACCAGGTACATGAACTCGCGCTCGTGTGCAGCCGCCAGGCGTGCGGAAAATGTCTTGGGGTCCTGTCCCAAAGCAGCCGCCAAGGCATCCCACTTGGCCTTACCGCTCTGCAGTTCCTTGCCATTGGCCCACAGGGTGGTCACCGGGGTACTGACAGCCAAGGGCTCGCCATTACGGTCGGTAATCAAACCGCGATGCGCCGGAATCGGGATATGCCGCACGCTGCGCGCGTCACCATGGGCCTGCAGAAAGCTCTGATCGAATACTTGCAGGTCGACAATACGCCAGGCAATCGCGCCCACCATCAGTGCCAGCAGCAGCAGCACCAGACGGAAACGCCAAGGGTAGAGTGCACCTTCAAGGCCCATCATGGCGCCACCATCCGCACTTCGGCGGCATCAGGGATACGCATGCTTAGGCGCTCAGTGGCCAGGGCTTCGATACGGTTGTGCGCGGTCCAGGTGCTTTGCTCGAGGATCAAGCGCCCCCATTCAGCCTGCGCTTTGTCGCGCACACTGAGCTCGGCATACAGTTCATTAAGCAGCTGACGGTTCCAGTGCGCGCTGTAGGAAACGCCCACCGCAGATACCAGCACAGCCACAAACAACAGCAGCATCAGCAGACTGCCGCCGGGCAATGGCTTGGCGAATAGCGCGCTCATCGCACTTTCTCTGCAATGCGCATCACCGCACTGCGCGAACGCGGGTTGGCTGCGAGCTCGGCTTCGGAGGCAAATACCGGTTTACCAATCAGCTTCAAGCGTGGTTCGAAGGCTTTCGGGATGATCGGCAGATCGCGCGGCAGCTTGTCCATCTCACCCTTGGCATGCTTGCGCATAAAGAGTTTGACGATGCGGTCTTCCAGCGAGTGGAAGCTGATCACCACCAGGCGGCCGCCCACTTCGAGGTTCTCCAGAGCGGCTTCAAGGCCGCTTTCCAGATCGCCCAATTCATTGTTGATGTAGATGCGCAGGCCCTGGAAGGCGCGAGTTGCCGGATTCTTGCCCTTTTCCCAGGCCGGATTGGCGACGGTCAGCACCTGAGCCAGGTCGGCGGTGCGGGTAAACGGCTGCTCAGCGCGGCGCAACACCACGGCACGGGCCATACGCTTGGCGAAGCGCTCTTCGCCGTACTCTTTGAAGACCCGCGCGATTTCTTCTTCGGCGGCGCTGGCAATAAAGTCGGCGGCGCTAACGCCCGCATCCGGGTTCATGCGCATATCCAGCGGGCCGTCATTCATAAAGCTGAAGCCGCGCTCGGCGTCATCCAGCTGCGGCGACGACACACCGAGATCAAGCAGAATGCCGCTGACTTTGCCTGCCAGAGCGCGCTGTACCAATTCGTCACCCAGCTCGGCAAAGCTGCGCTGCACAACGACAAAGCGGCCGTCTTCGGCCGCCAGCGCATTCCCTGTCGCGATTGCCAGGGGATCCTTGTCAAACCCCAGCAAGCGACCGTCTGGCCCGAGCTTTTCCAAAATCAGCCGGCTATGCCCGCCACGCCCGAAGGTGCCATCCAGGTAGCAACCGTTCGCGCGCACAGCCAGCCCTTCGACAGCCTCGTCGAGTAGCACGGTGATGTGGCGGAAATTGCTGGTCATGGTCACAGGATCAGGTCACGTAGGTCGTCAGACAAAGCACCCGGTTGCTTGATCGCGGCCAGATCGGCATCGGCCACAGCATTCCAGGCATCTTCATCCCACAGTTGGAATTTATTGAGTTGGCCGACCAGCATCGCGCGCTTGTCCAGCTTGGCGTACTCGCGCAGACGTGGCGGAACCAGGAAACGACCACTGGCATCCAGCTCAAGGTCAACAGCGTTACCGATCAGCAAACGCTGCAGGCGGCGGTTTTCTTCACGGAAGGAGGCGAGCTCGCGGAGCTTGGCTTCAATCAGCTCCCACTCGGACAGTGGATAGACACACAGGCAGGGGTCTATGGCATCGATCGTGACGATAAGCTGGCCGGCGCAACGCGACACAAGCTCGTCCCGATACCGACTTGGCATCGCGAGTCGCCCTTTGGCGTCGAGACTGATGGCGTTTGCTCCGCGAAACACGATCGCGTTTCCCCTTTTTATTAGCTATCCGTGCCTAAGAAACCCACTTTGTGCCACTTCTTACCACTCGCGCACACTATAGGAACGCACGCCCCCACCGTCAAGGCACGCTTGGCGGGAAAAATCCTTATAGAACGGCGATTTAGCGAACTTTGAGAGGGGCAAAACGGAGAAATAACGCGAAGAAATGAATATAAAAATGAGCATATGCAGCGCGTTGAACTACGAAGTTAAAGTAGTTTATTAAGAGTAAGATTTTTTCGGTCTTAGAAAGGGGGCGAAACAGTGAGGCGAATGAATGAGTGAGGTGGAGAGTCGATCTGTAAGCCGGGTTCTGTCGAGGACAGTCATTCCTCTACGACGTACATCACTGCACGCCTTTAGCAACCTACCCGGTTCCAGCGCGGGCCACGCCAATGGAACCCTATTTGGTCTTGCTCCGAGTGGGGTTTGCCTAGCCACGAACTGTTACCAGTCGCGCGGTGCGCTCTTACCGCACCTTTTCACCCTTACCGGCACCGAAGCGCTTAGGCGGTTATTTTCTGTGGCACTTTCCGTAGGCTCACGCCTCCCAGGCGTTACCTGGCACTCCGCCCTATGGAGCCCGGACTTTCCTCCCCCGCATTACGCAGAACGCAACACGGCAGCGACTGTCCGATCGACTCTCCGTAGGCAAGGTTAACGGCCCGCGCCCTATAGAACAAGGTTTAAACGTCTTTCTGCTGTTCCAGCGCCACCTGATAGAGCAGGTTCTTGCGCACTCCGGTAATCTCTGCCGCCAGCGCTGCCGCGCGTTTCAGCGGCATTTCCGCCAACAGCAGATTCAACACACGCATGGCTTCGGCACTGACAGCCTCGTCGCCTTCCGGTGCCTGCCAACCCGCGACCAGCACCACACATTCGCCGCGCTGTTGATTACTGTCGGCAGCCACCCAAGCGGCCAGCTCAGCCAACGGCATGCCCTTGAGCGTCTCGAAAGTCTTGGTCAACTCACGCGCCAGCAACGCCAGGCGCTCATCGCCAAACACCGACTGCATATCCTGCAGGCATTCGAGAATGCGATGCGGCGCCTCATAGAAGATCAGCGTGCGCGGCTCTTCCTTTACCTGCTCCAAGCGCGCGCGTCGCCCTGCCGCCTTGGCGGGCAGAAAACCTTCGAAAATAAAACGATCCGACGGCAAGCCCGCAGCCGACAGCGCGGCAATCAGCGCGCAGGCACCTGGCACTGGAACCACGGCAATGCCAGCAGCGCGCGCCTGGCGCACTAGGTGATACCCAGGATCGGAAATCAGCGGCGTACCGGCATCGGAGATCAGCGCCACATCGTCACCCGCCAACAGCCGCGCGAGAAAACGTCCGCCCTGATCGCGCTCGTTATGCTCATGGCAGGCCACCAGGGGCGTACCGATGCCAAAATGCTGCATCAGGCGTGCGGAATGACGGGTGTCTTCGGCAGCAATCAGAGCCACGCTGCGCAGGATAGTGAGCGCGCGCGTGCTGATGTCATCCAGGTTGCCAATGGGTGTAGCAACCACATAAAGACTGCCTAAAGGCGAATTCGCAGCAGCGGAAGTGGTCACAGCACAGGCCTCATAAATCAGCAAAGCGCGCATTGTAGCCCGTTTCCAACCTTCGACATCGCGTCACCCGGCGGGCTTGGGTACAATTCGACGCTCAATTTGATCAAGTATCAGGAACGCTTACATGATCGCCTGCCTGCGCCCCATCTCTATTCTCTGCCTTGCCGGCCTGCTCGCCGCCTGCGCCAGCCAGCCCTCATCGAACCTGGGCGAGCTGCCGCGCACGCCGCAAGCCAACATTGAACAGCTGCTGCAACAAGCAGCCGAAAGCCCCACCGAGCAAGCCGCGGCACTGCGTTTGTCGGCGGCAGACCTGTCCTATAAGCAGAAGGATTTAGCCCGCGCCAGCAGCATTCTGGAGCAAGTGCAACTGGAAAGCCTGAAGCCCGCCCAGCAGATCTACGCCAGCACCCTGCGCGCAGAACTGGACATGAGCCGCAACAAACCCAAGGCTGCCCTGCGCGCCCTCAGCCACCCGAGCATGGAACGACTCGGCGAGCTACCGGTTGAACAACAGGTACGTAGCCAGCTGGTACGCGCGAACGCCCTGCAGGCCACCGGGCAAACCCTGGCAGCAGCGCGCGAGCGCGCCTATATCGCGCCACTGCTCAGTGGTGCCAGTGCCACAGACAACCAGGAAACCATCTGGGCACTGGTTTCCAGCCTGCCACAAGGCGAACTGCAAGCCAGCGGCGATGCTGACCTCGACGGCTGGCTGGAGCTGGCCCGTGCATCCAAGAGCGCTGGCACCCTGGAGCAGCAGCAAAGCGCTATTGATGCCTGGGTTGCAGCCAATCCGCAGCACCCTGCCGCGCAGCAACTGCCGCAGGCGCTGGTCGAGCTGAAAAAGCTGGCCAGCCAACCGCTGACCGAGATCGCCTTGCTGCTGCCACAAGATGGTCAACTGGCCAGCGTGGCTCGCGCTCTGCGCGACGGCTTCCTGGCAGCCCACTATCAAGCGCAGCAAGCCGGGCAGAACCCACCGAACATTCAAATTTTTGACAGCTCGCGCATCGGCTCCATGGACGCTTTCTACACCCAGGCCCAAGCCAGTGGCGTGCAGCTAGTGATCGGTCCGCTGGAGAAAAACCTGGTCAGCCAGCTAAGCAGCCGTGAACAGTTGCCCATCACAACTCTCGCGTTGAATTACAGCGAAGGCAGCCAGGAAGGCCCTGCACAACTGTTCCAATTCGGCCTAGCAGCCGAGGACGAAGCCCGCGAAGTCGCCCGCCGCGCCTGGGCAGACGGCATGCGCCGCGCAGTAGCGCTGGTACCCAACGGTGAATGGGGTGACCGCGTACTCGCCGCTTTCCGCCAGAGCTGGCAAGCCCAGGGCGGTACATTGATTGCCGCCGAACACGTTGATCAACCGGTTGAACTAGCCCGACAGATCGCCGACCTGTTCCAACTTCGCGAAAGTGAAGCGCGCAGCAAGCGCCTGCAGAGCACACTGGGCACTTCGGTGGCCGCGGCTCCGTCACGCCGCCGTGATGTCGACTTCATCTTCCTCGCTGCCACGCCGCAGCAGGCTCAGCAGATCAAACCTACGCTGGCCTTCCAGTACGCTGGTGATGTGCCGGTGTATGCCACGTCGCACTTGTTTACCGGCACCTACAACCAGGCGCAGTACATCGACCTCAACGGCATCATGTTCTGCGAAACCCCATGGCTACTCAATGTCAACGATCCGCTGCGCCAACAAGCCAGTACACAGTGGCCTCAAGCTGGTGGCAGCCTCGGTCGCCTGTACGCCATGGGCGCCGACGCCTACCTGCTGGCACCACGCCTCAATCAGCTAAAAGCCCTGCCCGATACCCGCCTCCAAGGCCTGTCCGGCAATCTGAGCCTGAATCCGAGCCAGCGCATCGAGCGGCAATTGCCCTGGGCCGAGTTCCGTGACGGCCAGGTTCAACCGCTTCCCGACAGCATCAATTGAGCGAGCGCACCAGCACGAAACAACGCGGAGACGCTGCCGAGGCACAAGCCCGGCAGTATCTTGAACAACATGGTTTGCGCCTGCTTGCACAGAACTGGCGCTGCCGTGTCGGCGAGCTCGATCTGGTCATGCTCGACGCCGATACAGTAGTATTCGTAGAAGTTCGCTATCGGCGCCATAGCGCCTGGGGCGGCGCGGCCGAGAGCGTGGATGCACGTAAACGTGAGAAACTCATCCGCGCCGCTCAGCACTTTCTGCAACAAGAAGCACGCTGGGCCAAGTACCCATGCCGTTTTGATGTGATAGCCATAACCGCCGACAGCCAAGCCCCCGCGCAACTGGACTGGATTCAAAACGCCTTTGATACCTGAACAGAAGCCACACTGAAGGTTAGACCCCTAATGGACATGCAAGCCCGTATTCGCCACCTGTTCCAAGCCAGCATTGAAACCAAGCAGCAGGCCATGGAAGTGCTCATCCCCTTTATCGAGCAGGGCAGCCAGGCCATGGTTCAGGCACTGCTGAGCGAAGGCAAGATCCTTTCCTGCGGTAACGGCGGCTCAGCCGGCGACGCCCAGCACTTCTCCTCGGAACTGCTCAACCGCTTCGAGCGTGAACGTCCGAGCCTGCCGGCCATCGCACTGACCACTGACAGCTCGACCATCACCTCGATCGCCAACGATTACAGCTACAACGAGGTGTTCTCCAAGCAGATTCGTGCCCTCGGTCAGCCTGGCGACGTGCTCCTGGCAATTTCCACCAGCGGCAACTCCGCCAACGTGATCCAGGCCATCCAAGCTGCTCACGACCGCGAGATGACCGTGGTGGCCCTCACTGGTCGCGATGGCGGCGGCATGGCGTCACTGTTGCTGCCGGAAGACGTGGAAATCCGCGTACCTTCAAAAGTCACCGCACGCATTCAGGAAGTCCACTTGCTGGCCATCCACTGCCTGTGCGACCTGATCGACAGCCAACTGTTTGGGAGTGAAGAATGACCCGCTCACCATTAATCCTCGCCGCGTTGGCGCTGACCCTTGCGCTGGCCGGCTGCGGCAACCGCAGTGTCGGCAACAAGATCGACGACCAGTTCATCCCCTCGGAAGTCAGCTCCAGTGTGGCCCGCGCGCACATCGATCTGACCAGCCCGACCTCACACATCATCGTCACCAGCTACAACGGTGTGGTACTCCTGGCTGGCCAGACACCGCGCAACGAGCTCAAAGGCATGGCTGAACAAGCAGCTCGCCGAGTCAGCAATGTGAAAAAGGTGCACAACGAACTGCAAGTCCTGCAGCCCACTTCACTGCTGGTACGTAGCAATGACTCATTACTGACCAGTCGCATCAAAACCCAAATGCTGGCGGACAGCGCCGTGCCAGGCACACGCATCAAGGTGATCACCGAAAATGGCATCGTCTACATGCTCGGTCTGGTCTCGCAGGCGGAAGCCAGTCACGCCACCAATCTGGTACAGAGCGTCTCTGGGGTGCAGAAAGTCGTAAAGCTGTTCGAGTACACCAACTGATCGTTCTACAGCCGAACTGAATAGCAGCAATAAAAAAGGCGATCCTCGGATCGCCTTTTTATGTTTACTTAACCACTTTAAGACTGGGCCTGCCGCTGGGGCGTGGCGGCTCATCATCCGGAGGGCTTTGCTCATCCGGATCGTCGATCTCGCCACCCTCAAGCATCGATGACTCGGCATCAAACACCATGCCCTGACCATTCTCCCGCGCATAAATCGCCAGTACCGCAGCCGCAGGGATATACAGGCTTTGCGGCACGCCGGAAAAACGCCCCTCAAAGCTAACGGCCTCATTGTCCATGTGCAAATTGCGCACGGCGGTCGGCGAGACATTCAGGACTATCTGACCATCGCTGGCAAAGCCAGTAGGCACTTGCACACCGGCAAATTCGGCATTGACCAGCAAATGCGGGGTGCAGTCGTTGTCCACGATCCACTCATAGAGGGCACGAACCAGATAAGGACGACTCGACTTCATCACTACCTCCTCGGGTTAACGCACATCACGTTCGACAGGCGACAGACTGGCCTGGAACGCTTCACGAGCAAACTGACGATCCATGTAGTCCAGCAAAGGCTTGGCCGGCTTTGGCAACTCTATCCCCAGAATCGGCAAACGCCAAAGAATCGGCAGCAGACAGCAGTCCACCAGACTCAATTCATCACTGAGGAAATACGCCTTATCGGCAAACAACGGCGACACCCCTGTCAGGCTCTCACGCAGCTCCTTGCGCGCCAGGGCACGGGCCGGCTCTTTGCTGCGCGAATCGAGGATCAGGTCCACTTGCGCGCACCAGTCACGCTGAATGCGATGGATCAACAGACGGCTATTGGCACGCGCAACCGGGTACACCGGCAACAACGGTGGATGCGGGTAGCGCTCATCCAGGTATTCCATTACCACAGTCGACTCATACAGCGCCAAATCGCGGTCCACCAAGGTCGGCAGGCTGGCATAAGGGTTAACCTCAAGCAGCTTGGCCGGATAACGACCTTTTTCGACACTGATGATCTCGGCGCTTACACCCTTCTCGGCGAGCACAATACGTACGCGGTGGGAATAGTGGTCGGCGGGGTCGGAGTAACAGGCCAACCGATTGGTCACGCCCATGGCGGTCCTCCTCGCTTATAAAGTTATGTGAAGCAGAAAGACCTGCGCGCCCAAAGGGGCGCGCAGGTCAACAGCGGAGATGCAACGGATTAATGTATGTCCTTCCAGTACTCGCGCTTGAGCAAATAGGCGAATACGAAGAAGAAGGCAAGATACAGCAGCACGTAGGTGCCGATGCGCTGGCTTTTCAGTTTGACCGGGTTAGCCGAGTAAGCGAGGAAGGTCACCAAGTTCTGGATCTTCTCGTCGAACTCCTCCGGACTCAACGCACCCGTTTTCGGCTCGATGGTCAGCTGGTCGCAGGCTTCATGAGTAATCGGCGTGCCAGTCAGTGGATCGAACATCTTCTTGCCGTCTTCGACCACTTGAACCTGCTTGCAACCGATGTACTGGCGACCCTGCAGGCCCACCAGCACGTTCGGCATACCGACGTTCGGGAACACCTTGTTGTTAGCACCCAGCGGACGCGCAGGATCTTCATAGAACGTGCGCAGGTAGGTGTACAACCAGTCATTACCACGCACACGCGCAACCAGAGTCAGATCCGGCGGAGCAGCACCAAACCAGGCTTTAGCATCGGCCGGCTTCATCCCGATATTCATGTGCTCGCCAATCTTCGCGCCAGTAAACACCAGGTTACTCAGCATGACTTCATGGGGAATCCCCAAGTCATTGGCCACCCGCTCATAGCGCTGGTATTGCGCGGAGTGGCAACCCATGCAGTAGTTCGCGAAGGTGCGCGCCCCATCTTGCATGGCGGCTTTGTCGGTCAGATCAATCTCTACCTTGTCCAGTGGATACTCAACACCACCAGCACCCAGAGCCAGGGCAGGCATTGCAGCAATTACGAGTGCAGCAAATAGCTTTTTCATCAGCCAGTCACCCTTTCCGGAACCGGTTTGGTCTTCTCGAGTTTGGTATAGAACGGCATCAGGATGAAGTACGCGAAGTACAGGAAGGTACACACCTGCGACAGCAACGTACGGCCTGGTGTCGGCGCCAGTACACCCAGCACACCCAGAATCACGAAAGACACACAGAAGATCAGCAACCAGACTTTGCTCATCCAACCCTTGTAGCGCATCGACTTAACCGGGCTACGATCCAGCCATGGCAGCACAAACAGCACTGCAATAGCCGCACCCATGGCAATTACACCCAGCAGTTTGTCTGGCACCGCACGCAGAATCGCGTAGAACGGAGTGAAATACCAAACAGGAGCAATGTGCGCAGGCGTCTTGAATGGGTTAGCGGCTTCGAAGTTCGGCTTCTCGAGGAAATAACCACCCATTTCCGGGAAGAAGAAGATCACGAAGCAGAAGATAAACAGGAACACCACAACACCGACGATATCTTTCACGGTGTAGTAAGGATGGAAGGCGATGCCGTCGAGCGGAATGCCGTTCTCGTCTTTCTTCTTCTTGATATCAACGCCGTCTGGGTTGTTCGAACCAACTTCGTGCAACGCCAGAATGTGCAGCACCACCAGACCGAGAATCACAATCGGCAGGGCCACCACGTGCAGGGCGAAGAAGCGGTTCAGCGTGATCCCGGAAATCAGGTAGTCACCGCGAATCCACTGAGTCAGGTCCGCACCGATCACTGGGATGGCACCGAACAGCGAGATGATTACCTGGGCACCCCAGTAGGACATCTGGCCCCACGGCAGCAGGTAGCCCATAAAGGCTTCTGCCATCAGCATCAGATAGATCAGCATGCCGAAGATCCACACCAACTCACGCGGTTTCTGATAGGAACCGTAGAGCAGGCCGCGGAACATGTGCAGGTACACCACCACGAAAAACGCTGAAGCACCGGTGGAGTGCAGGTAGCGCAAGATCCAGCCGTACTCCACGTCACGCATGATGTACTCGACCGAGGCAAATGCCTGTTCAGCCGAAGGCGTGTAACTCATGGTCAGCCAGACACCTGTAACGATCTGGTTAACCAGCACCAGCAGTGCCAGGGAGCCGAAAAAGTAGAAGAAGTTGAAGTTCTTTGGCGCGTAATACTTGGAGAGATGGTCTTCCCACATTTTGGTCGCGGGAAAGCGCGCATCGACCCATTCCATGAATTTGCTCATCATGCTTTCTCCTGATCCACACCGATGATGATCACATCATCCGACTCATACGTGTGCGGCGGCACCGGCAGGTTCAGGGGCGCAGGCTGAGCCTTGTACACGCGGCCAGCCAGGTCATAGCGCGAACCGTGGCAGGGGCAGAAGTAACCACCAACCCAGTCAGCACCCAGATCAGCAGGTGCAACTTCCGGACGGAAAGACGGTGCACAACCCAGATGGGTGCACAGACCTACCAGCAACAGCACTTCCGGCTTGATCGAACGGGTTTTGGGGTCGACATAACTTGGCTGCTCAGATGCCTTGGAATCGAAGTCAGCCAGCTGGCCCTCGATTTTCACCAAGTTACTGAGGATTTCCTCGGTACGGCGCACGATAAACACCGGCTGCCCCCGCCATTCAGCAACCATCTGCTGGCCAGGCTCAATTTTGCTGACGTTCACCTTCACGGGTGCTCCGGCAGCTTTAGCCTTGGCGCTTGGGAACCAGGACCCTACGAACGGGACCGCGGCACCCACCGCTCCTGCAGCGCCCACCACAGAGGTGGCCGCTACTAGAAAGCGACGCCGGCCTGCATTCACGCCGTCATTGCTCATTCAGTCGTCTCCCATCAGCTTTATGGCCTGTTGGTCAGGCCTATACTAGGTAAAAATCGAGTCGCGCAAAAAATTTGCCAAATGGTAAAGAAAAGCCCCTCTACTGACAAGGTAATTACCCAGCCAGAGCGGACTCAACCCCTTACAAATCACGGCGTGCACGGATGCGGCATGATGCCGCAGAGCAAATAATCGCCCACAAAAAACGCCCAGCTCCGAAAGGAAACTGGGCGTTTTCGTGAACGCAGGTAGCGAATTAACGCTTGGAGTACTGCGGACGCTTACGCGCTTTACGCAGACCAACCTTCTTACGCTCAACTTCACGGGCGTCGCGAGTCACGAAGCCAGCTTTACGCAGTGCAGGACGCAGAGCTTCGTCGTAGTCCATCAGGGCGCGAGTGATGCCGTGGCGGATCGCGCCAGCCTGACCACTTACACCGCCACCGATTACGGTAACGAAGATATCGAACTTCTCGGTCATCTCAACCAGTTCCAGCGGCTGACGAACTACCATGCGGGCAGTTTCGCGACCGAAGAAACCATCAAGAGTGCGATTGTTGATGGAGATTTTGCCAGTGCCCGCACGCAGGAAAACGCGAGCGGTTGCAGTCTTGCGACGGCCAGTGCCGTAATTTTGAGTCGCCGACATAATGAACTATTCCGTTAAAACTTCAGTTCTTGGGGCTGCTGAGCAGTGTGGGGGTGAGCAGCGCCCGCATACACTTTCAGCTTACGATACATGTCGCGACCCAGCGGGTTCTTCGGCAGCATGCCTTTAACCGCGGTCTCGATCACGCGCTCAGGGGCCTTAGCGATCAGCTTCTCGAAGTTGATCGACTTAATGCCGCCCGGGAAACCGGAGTGGGAGTAGTACATCTTGTCAGTGGTCTTGGCACCGGTAACGCGAATCTGCTCAGCGTTGATGATGACGATGTAGTCACCAGTATCAACGTGCGGAGTGTATTCAGGCTTGTGCTTGCCACGCAGACGGCTTGCAACTTCGGTAGCCAGACGACCCAGGGTCTGACCTGCAGCGTCGACGACAAACCAGTCGCGCTTAACTGTTTCCGGTTTAGCAGTAAAAGTTTTCATTCTTTATAGCCTCAGGGGCCGCCCTGATAAATAAGACGGCGGATCTTACTGAATAGTGCGTACTTTGACAAGTCAAAGGCAGCCGAAAACAGGCGCTATCGGGGGCTCGGGTCAGCGCGTCCGTAATACGGCAAGATTCTTCGGCAGGCGGCGCATCACTTCCACTGCAGAAAGAGGTGCGCAATTATGCAGATTGCGCGGAGAATTTCAACACGATTATGCCGACCCGCTTTTCTCAAGGAGCTAGCAATGGATTACCGTCAACTCGGCCGCACCGATCTCAAGGTCAGCAGCCTGTGCCTGGGCACCATGACCTGGGGCGAACAGAACAGCTCTAGCGAGGGCTTCGCCCAGATCGAACGCGCCAAGGCCTACGGGGTAAATTTCATCGATACCGCCGAGATGTACCCGGTACCGCCACGCGCCGAAACCTACAGCAAGACCGAACAAATCATCGGTGACTACTTCAAACAGCGTGGCGATCGTGCCGACTGGGTGCTGGCCAGCAAGATCGCCGGCCCTGGCAATGGCATCGGCTATATCCGCGACGGTCAGCTCAAACACAACCGCGCGCATATCGCCCAAGCGCTGGATGCCAGCCTAAAACGCCTGCAAACTGACTGGATCGATCTGTACCAACTGCACTGGCCGGAACGCCCGACCAATTTCTTCGGTCAGCTTGGTTATCGCCACCAGGACAGCGAATACACGCCACTGGAGGAAACCCTCGAAGCGCTGGATGAACAGGTCAAGGCCGGCAAGATACGCCATATCGGCCTGTCCAATGAAACACCCTGGGGCACCATGAAGTTCCTGCAGCTGGCCGAACAACGTGGCTGGCCGCGCAGCGTGTCGATCCAGAACCCCTACAACCTGCTCAACCGCAGCTTCGAAGTGGGCCTGGCAGAAATCGCCATCCGCGAACAATGTGGCCTGCTCGCTTACTCGCCCCTGGCCTTCGGCATGCTCTCCGGCAAGTACGCTGACGGCGCGCGTCCGACCAATGCGCGGATCAGCCTGTTTAGCCGCTTTACCCGCTACACCAACCCGGAGTCGGAAAGCGCCTGCGCACGCTATGTCGCTCTGGCGCGCGAGCATGGCCTGGATCCAGCCCAGATGGCTTTGGCCTTTGTCACCGCGCAACCCTTCGTCACCAGCAATATCATTGGTGCGACCAGCCTGGAGCAACTGGACAGCAACCTGACCAGCAGTGAACTGAAGCTCTCTGCCGAGGTGCTAACTGCTATCGAAGCGATTCACAAAGCCCAACCCAACCCAGCCCCCTAATCAGTGCGCGAGACATAAAAAAGCCCGGCAATAGCCGGGCTTTTTTATTCAGCATTCGATCACAGCGAACGGGCGATGATCTCTTTCATGATCTCGTTGGTACCCGCATAGATGCGCTGCACCCGCGCATCGGCCCAGGCGCGCGCCACCGGGTATTCCCACATATAGCCGTAGCCGCCGTGTAGCTGCACGCACTCATCGAGCACCTTGCACTGCAGGTCGGTACCCCAGTACTTGAGCATGGCCGCAGTCGGCACATCCAGCTTGCCCTGCAGATGCAGCTCCAGGCAGCGGTCGACAAACACCCGACCGATCTGAATTTCCGTGGCCATTTCTGCCAGTTTGAAACGAGTGTTCTGAAAATCACCAATCGGCTTGCCGAAGGCCTTGCGCTCGCGGGTGTACTCCAGAGTCCACTGCAGCGCCGCCTCGGCCGAGGACAAGGCGCCGACACCGACGGTCAGACGCTCCTGCGGCAGCTCTTGCATTAAATAGGCGAAGCCCATGCCGGCTTGGCCCAGCAGATTTTCCTTCGGTACGCGTACATCCTGGAAGAACAGCTCGGAGGTGTCCTGGGCCTTCATGCCGACCTTCTCCAGGCGCTTGCCTTTGGAGAAGCCCGGTGTATTAGCCTCGACCAGGAACAGGCTAGTGCCCTTGGCGCCAGCCTTCGGATCGGTCTTGGCCACCACGATTACCAAATCAGCCAGAAAACCGTTTGTGATAAAGGTCTTCGAGCCATTGATCACATACTCATCACCATCCAGCACGGCAGTGGTTTTCACGCCTTGCAGATCGGAGCCCGCACCGGGCTCGGTCATTGCGATGGCGGTAACCATCTCTCCAGACACCAGTTTTGGCAGGTAATGCTGTTTCTGCGCCTCGGTGCCGTAATGCAGGATGTAGGGCGCGACGATGTCCGAATGCAGGGAGAAACCGATGCCGGTCAGACCCAGGCGGCCGACTTCCTCAATCACCACGGTGCTGTAGAGAAAATCCGCGGCCATGCCACCGTACTCTTCCGGGATATGCGAGCAGAGTATTCCCGCCTCCCCCGCCTTGTTCCACAGCGCGCGGTCGATATGCCCATCCTTTTCCCATTGATGGTGGAAAGGCACGGCTTCCTGCTCAAGGAACTTGCGCACGCTGTCGCGAAACTGTTCGTGTTCGGAGCTGAAAATCGTTCTAGGGATCATGGCAACACCTGCTTGATAGAGCGGTTTTAAAGTGGCCTCGACTTTAGCCAAGCAAACGCTTGGTCACACTGGACACAAGCGCCAAAAAATAAGACGATCCAGCCAGCTCATGACCACTTAGCCTTAATAAGAACAATATATATGCCGAATCCGTCACCAGCGCCGCTGCACCGCGTCAGCATTCTTGCAACCGAGGGTGTGTTTGCCTCGACCCTGATGCAGGCCAAAGACTTCTTCCACATGGCCAGCCTGCGCTACGGCAAACAGCAGGGCCGAGGCCTGACGCCGACCTTTGAAATCCATCTAGTCAGCCCGGACGGCAAGCCCGTGCGCAGTTTCAGTGATGTGCTGATCCCGGTCGACGGCGCACTGGCAGATGCCGATGTGATCATCCTGCCAGCCTTCTGGGATGACTTCGACGCCCTGTGCCAGCGCCACCCGCAAGTGCTCAGCTGGCTGAAACAGCGCCATGCCGCCGGCAGCGCAATCTGCGGCGAAGCCACCGGGGTGTTCTGGATGGCCCAGGCCGGCCTACTCGACGGTAAGGAAGCGACCACCTATTGGCGCTTCTTCAACGAGTTTGCCGAACGCTTCCCCAAGGTGCTGCTCAATCAGGAAAAACACCTGTCGGACGCTGACAACCTGTATTGCGCCGGCGGTGTGACCTCCGCCTGTGACCTGTATATCTACTTGATCGAACGCTTCTGCGGCGCCAGCGTGGCCCAGGGTGTGGCCCGCGACATTCTTTATGAAGTGCAACGCAACTACGCCCCCGGCCGCATCGGCTTTGGCGGGCAGAAGCTGCACCACGACATGACCATCCTGCAGATCCAGCAATGGCTGGAGGATCACTTCGCCGACAAGTTTCGCTTCGAAGATGTCGCCCGCGAGCACGGCATGAGCATCCGTAACTTTATGCGCCGGTTCCAGACCGCTACCGGCGATAAGCCGCTGCACTACCTGCAACGCCTGCGTATCGAAACCGCCAAGGGGCTACTCAGCGCCACCCGCAAAAGCATCAAGACCATAAGCTATGAAGTGGGTTACGACGATGCCAGCTTCTTCGCCCGTTTGTTCCGTCAGCACACGGAACTGTCACCCAACCAGTACCGCCGACAGTTCCAGCACAAGGACAGCCATGCTTAAGATCGGCACAGCAGCAGGCCCGACGCACTGAAAACCCGCGCAACTCATCCTTGGATGGGTGGGGCGCGGGCGGCAGCACTCTATGATCGGCGCATACCTACAACAATCAGGTCATCGCCATGCGCCGCACACTTATCGCCTTACTTGCCGCCTGCAGCTTCAGCGCTGTCGCCGCTGACAACTGGAAACCCTTCCCCTACGACCAAAGCGCCTACGACTACTCAGGCGACAAACTGCGCCAGGCCTGGCCGCAACTGACACGCGGCTTTGGCGCCAACTACCCCTTCCCCGACGCTGACTGGGTGGTGACTATGGCCACCACGCACCCTCAGGCGCTGGAAAAAACCGTGCTGGCCAACACCGGCTTCACTGGTAAGCCGGAAGAAGCCGAGGTTTACGCGGCCAAGCTGCAGGATGTCTGGCGGTTGATGTTCCGTGGTGATTTCGCCGAGGCCAAGCAACAGGGCCTGGCCTTGGGTGTTGGCGGGCAGATCCCGGCGATGTTTGCCCAGGTGGTGTATGCCATGTTCCTGGTGCCCGACCAGGCCGAGAAACACAAACTGCTGGAAGAAGTGATCACTTACACAGACCAGGCCGGCGAGCTGGTTCAGGCCGATACAGTGGCGCAATTCGGCCGGGTGTACGCCAAGGCGCGCCTGGGTGAAGAGCTGTCAGTGCCAGTGGTACTCAAGCGCGGCTACACCTCGCAGATTCCTGACGAACTCAAGGCCCTGCTGGCCAAGCACCCGCAACAACCCTTTGCTCTGGCGCTGTATGGCGGCTATGAAGCTGGGGTAATCCGCAAGGTTGGCAAGATGGTCGGACGCATGACCTATGGCGTCAGCGCTGACAACATGGAGAAATACTTCAGCCGCAGCTTCAAGGCCCAGGACAATCTGCCCATCGGCCACTACGAATACGCCAATGCCCTGACCTATGTGTACGGTGACGACGAGCAGGACAAGGCACTGCAACACCTCAAGCGCGCAGTAGCGATCAAGCCGATCAACGCCATGGAAGCCCTGGAAGTGGCTCACTCACAGAAAATGCTCGCCCAATACGAGCAGAAGCTGGCGCAAAACTAAGCCCCACCGAAACGCAAAAAGGCTGCCTCATGGCAGCCTTTTTTGATTTTTGCATCGGCAACTTATTGCTTGGCCCGCTCCAGGGGCTCCAACTGCGCCCACAACGCCTGCGCTTCTTCCGTCAGCATCGAATAGCTGCGGATATCACCATTACGCTGCGCCTGCATCGCCTCTTCCAACTTGGCACTGTATTGCTTGCGTAGTTTCTTGGCGGGATCGCTTTTAAACAAACCGAACATGCTGTGTGCCTCTGTCGACAAAGAGCCCCGGATAGGTGCCTGCCCAGCTTAATTCAGCCACGCGCCATGGTTGAGGCGCAGATGTAACAAGCCGCTAAAAGCACCGTCAGCCAAAGGCGTGGTCACGAACTCTCTGCAACGCCAGCGACATCTTCGCGGCGGGCACCCGCTGCAGGGTGCACAGCAGCTCATGGGAAATCTCGGCAATGCCATGGCGCTCACGCAGCAACGCCGCCATAAAGCAGGTCAGATTGGCCGCCATTTCCGCATCGGCCAGCGCCCGGTGCGCCTTGCCAGTATCGGGTAGACCAATCCACTGGTTGAGATTGCCCAGCTTGTGGCTCGGCGCCATCGGTAATAGACGACGCGACAGCAACAAAGAACAGGCAAACGGCTGCACGCGGCGACGGCGAATCAGTGCCAACTCGGCGTCCCAGAACTTCTGATCGAAGCTGGCGTTATGCGCCAGCAACGGACGATCACCGACAAACTCGGCCACTTCCTGCATCACCTGCGCGGCAGGCGGTGCGGTGCGCAACATGGCGTTGCTGATGCCGGTGAGCTGCTCGATAAACGGCGGCACCCAGGCGCCGCTGTTCATCAGGCTCTGGTAGCGGGCGACGATCTGCCCACCCTCGACGATTACCACACCGATTTCGGTGGCACGCGCATGCTGGGCCGGCGACATGCCAGTGGTTTCAAAGTCGAGTACGGCAATGGAGTCGGCAAGCATTGCTCAGTTTCTCAGCAGCAGTGCGCCGTCGATCGGCACGTAGCGACTGGCCGCACGCACCAGCGATTGCGCGGTCAAACCTGGCACGCCATAGGCCACCGCGTTGACGCCATAACTGCCGCGAATCTTGTCCAGCAGCAGATCGAAGTCGCCATCGCCTGAGGCCAGCACCACTTCATCGACGCGCGGCGCAGCATCCATGATGTCGATGGTGATACCGACATCCCAATCGCCTTTGGCCGAGCCGTCACTGCGCTGGATAAAGGGTTTGAGTTTTACGGTAAAGCCGAGGTTGCGCAGGATCTGCTGAAACTGCTGCTGCTTCTGATCGCCTCGGTCGATAGCGTAGGCATAAGCTTCGACAATCTGCCCATGCTGACTGATATCGGCCCACAGCGCGGCGTAGTTGAAATGGCAACCATAGGCCTGGCGCACGGTGTAATAGAGGTTCTGTACATCGGCGAATACGGCGATCTTCTTCACCGGTAATCCTCATGGCAGGGCAATAAGCGCCAGGCAGTATGCCAGAAGCAAGGCACTAGCAAAGCCGGCATAAATTGGAGCGCCAGGGGCAATCGGCTAGAGTGGCGACTCTCAGACTCAACACGCGCCCACCATGAATATGACCTCCGCTCTGCGCGACTCCTGGTATTTCTTCAGCCTTAACCTGGTGGCGATTGCCCGCCTGTGCCTGCCGTTGATCGTGCTCGAAGGCTTGTTGCTGCAGCAGGTCACCAGCCTGGTGGCCGCCGAATCCGCCACCCTCTGGCGCCTGCTCGCCGGTTTGCTGTTCTACCCGTTATATAGCGCCGCGCTGATTCTATTCCTCGACGCACGCAGCCAAGGCCAGCAGCCCCGCGCCCTCGACCTGCTGGCCGCCAGCCTGCGCTTGTGGCCAAGTTTCGCTCTGCTGGCAGGCATCAATACCTTGGCGATTCTGCTCGGCGCTTCGCTGTTCGTGCTGCCGGGAGTCTGGCTGATGGTCAAACTGGCGTTTGCCGAGTACCTGCTGGTGTTGCGCGGTCTGAGCCCGATGAAGGCACTGCACGAGAGCTTCCAAATGAGCAGCGGTTACTTCTGGCCCATGCTCGGTTGCATCCTGATTGTCATGCTGCCGCTGTGGCTGCTCGACGGCTGGAGTCACTCCAACGAGGTCTTGGCCGACAACGCCCTGGCCAGTCTGCTGCTCGACTGCGCAAGTCGCTTTTTACAACTATTCTCAAGCGTCGTGCTGTTTCGTCTATTTATGCTGCGCAGCGCCCAGCCCGAAGTCGAGTGAACGCCAGCGACACTCAAGGAGGACAGAGCCATGGCTGACGCCAACCCGAGCATCCTTTCGCATATTTCCATCGGCACCAATCAATTCGACAAGGCCACCGCCTTCTACGATCAGGTGCTCGCCACCCTCGGCTGCAAGCGCGTACTTGCCCACCCTGGCGCAGTCGCCTATGGCCGCGAATACCCGGAGTTCTGGGTGCAGACGCCGATCAACGGCAAACCGGCAAGCATCGGCAATGGCAGCCACTTCGGCTTTGTCGCATCGAACAAGGCCGCCGTGCACGATTTCTACCAGGCAGCCCTGGAAGCTGGGGCCAGCGACGAAGGCGCCCCCGGCCCTCGCGCAGAATATGGCGAGCCCTATTACGGCTGCTTTGTCCGCGATCTGGATGGCCACAAGATCGAAGCAGCGTTCTGGGATCTGGAAATGATCTACGAAGTCTATATCGAGCCACACGAGCATTGATGGCTAAGGCTGTTGCAGCTCAAGGCGCGGTGGACTGATAACGCTGCGCCGCCTTGGCGATCCAGCCTTCAGCCTGCATCTGCGCCAGCGCTTCGCTTACCTGCTGATACTGCGCCTGCAAGCCGCGCTGGCGGGAGAAGCCAATGTACAAATCGGTGCGTGCCTCGGGCTGAAACGCCGCTTTGGCTATATGGCCATTCCAGCGCGCATCGCGCAATTCATAGTCGACCTGACAATCGGTGCCGATCACCGTTTGCAAGCGGCCACGCACCAGCATTTCCAGTAACTGCCCTTCAGTATTGACCGCGGTTTTGCGCAGTTGCGGATCTGAATCAAACGGCTCGAAGTACGCCGACTCCAGCACATGACCAATCGTCAGGTTGGCCAGCTGGCTGTAGCTCTGCAGCGCCTTGGCCAGCGCCGGTGCAGCATAGAAACGCGGCGCACAAGCGTAGTAAGGCTGTGCGAGGTAATGGATATAGCCCTCACGCTCCGGGGTTTTCGCCAACCCCGTCATCAAGTCCGCCTTGCCGTTCTGCAGCGCCGCCAAGCCGCGCGCCCAGGGCGCACGCTGGACATCGAAGCGCAACCCGGTGCGTTGAGTGAGTTGCTCGAGCACATCAATGTCCAGCCCCGTTAACGGGCCATCACCTTCCTGCATACGGAACGGTGGCCAGATATCGGTCATGACCCGCAACGCAGGCGGCTCCTCTGCGTACAGCGGCGCGCCGAGCAACAGCAGTAAAACGGGCCATGCGCGGCGCATCAGGACCGTCCTGCACGCTGCGGCTTCAAGCCGGACAGGCGCGGCAGCAGCACCCGTTCGAACAGCCGTGGGAAAAACCGCGCCAGCACCCGCGCGCGCCAGTCGACATTGGACAACACCAGCAGCCGACGACGCTTCAAGGCGCCTTGGTAGATCGCCTCAGCGACATCCTGCGGCGAAGCCACCGAGCCCATGGCCAACGGTGGTTGCGCCGCCACCGAGCCGTCACCGACCAAGGCATTTTTGCGCAAATCAGTGGCGGTAAAGCCAGGGCATACCAGCATCACATTGACCCCGGAGCCCTTCAGCTCATAGCGCAGGGTTTCAAACAGACCATGCAGGGCATGCTTGCTGGAGTTATAGGCACTGCGATAAAGCAGCGGCGCAAAGCCTGAGAGAGAGCTGAGCACGATGATCTGCCCGCCACGGGCGATCAAACTGGGCAAAGCAGCCTTGGTGCAGTGCAGCGCGCCAAAATAGTTGACCGCCATAATCCGCTGAAACACCGCCAGTTCGGTGTCGGCAAAACTGCTGCGGTGGGTAATGCCGGCGTTGTTGACCAGCACATCGATACCGCCAAAGCGTTCGACGGTCAGCGCCAGCGCCCGCTCAACTGCCGCGGCATCGGCCACATCGCAGAGTACGCCCAGAGCCTCGGCGTTGTGGTGATCGGCAAGGTGTTGCACCAGGCTGTCGAGCGCCTGCTGCTGCAGATCAAAGATCACCAGCCGTGCGCCGGCCTGTGCCAAGCGCATGGCCAGCGCGCGGCCAATACCGGCACAGCCGCCCGTAATCACCACAACTTTGCGGTCGAATACCTTGTTGGCGAACACCTTGCGGTACATAACCTGTCTCCAACCCAGTGACTGCAAAAGCGGTTACTACAACCTGTTATGGCTGCCATCGCAACAAGGCGGTATCTGGGTGTGCTTGCAGCCACAGAAGTACAGAGTGGCGTCCTCGTCTGCGTGGAACTTCAACGGGGTAAAACCGCTGCCTTTATGCTTGCCGTCGCAGAACGGCTGTGCGGCGCTGAGCCCGCAGCGGCACCAGAAGTAGTCGTTGCCGGCGGTGACCGCAACCGCATAGGGGCTGCGCTGGGCAATCGTTGGGTGAGTCATGTGACCTCCTGAAGCACCCGAGCGGGGCGCTGCAACATCGGCAGCATCGGCCATCTCCGGTATGCTCCCACAGCATAGTTCACCTGCCGGCGATCCTGTTTATGCCCCTGCCCCGATTCCTGCGCCTTCTCCTGCTCAGCCTGGCCAGCCTGTGCTGCGTGCTGGCGGCACTGATCTACAGCCTGACCTGGCACCCAGCCGCCCGCGAAGCCGCCCCAGTGAGCTGCCAGACCAACGCGCCGCAACTGCAACCCGGCCAGGCTCTGAAAGTGATGACCTGGAATATCCAATACCTGGCCGGCAAGCGCTATGTGTTCTGGTACGACCTGGTCGATGGCAACGGCCCCGACCAGCGCCCTAGTGCGCAAGACTTGGCGTTTACCCTGGATGAAGTCGCCCGCATTCTGCGTGACGAGCAGCCCGATATCGTCCTGCTGCAAGAACTGCACAACGGTACCAAAGCCACGGACTATCAGAACCAGCTCGCACTGTTGCACGAGCGTTTAAGTGACCTGTATCCGTGCAGCAGCCAGGCCTATTACTGGAAAGCCGCCTTTGTGCCGCACCCGCAGATTCTCGGCAGCGTCGGCATGCAGCTGGGCACCCTCAGCCGCTTCCAGATATCCCACGCCGAACGCCTGCAACTGCCGCTGATGCCCGCCAACCTGATAAGCCGCCAATTCAACCTCAAGCGTGCCTTGCTGGTCAGTCACCTACCCGTGCGTGGCGGTGGCGAACTGGTCGCCATCAACACCCATCTGGATGCCTTCGCCCAAGGAAATGAAACCATGCAGCGCCAAGTGGCCATGACCCGCAGCCTGCTCGACCAGCTCCAGGCCGACGTCAAACCCTGGGTAATCGGCGGCGACTTCAACCTGTTGCCTACCGGCCAGTACCAGCGCCTGCCTGAGAACCAGCGCAGCTGGTACAGCCCCACCAGTGAGCTACAGCAACTGGCTGAGCGCTACCCGATGGTGCCGAGCCTGGAGCAGGCCAGCGGCTCAGAACAGACGCGCTGGTACACCCATTACCCCAACGATCCGGCAGTGACTGGCCCGGATCGTACCCTCGACTACCTGTTCCACAGCCCACAGCTGACGCTACTCGACAGCCAGGTACGCCAACACGACAGTTTAGGCATTTCTGACCACCTGCCGGTGCTCGCCCGCCTGCTGCTGCCGACGCTGGACTAAGCTTTTTCAGCAAGTCACTGGACAAAACTGCTGGCAGTTAGCCATGCTCGGGTTGTGTGACATTTTTATAACGAAAAGACGGCAGATAGCCGCAGTACGTACCCATTTGATGCCACGATTTCTCTGCCTCGCGCTGGCTGTAGCCTTGCACTGCAGCGCCAGCCTCGCCGCTTCTGCCGCCGATGATTCGCGACCATTGGTGCACGTGGGGTATTACGAGTTTCCACCTTATTCCTACACGGACAGCCAAGGGCGCGCCAAAGGCGCCATATTGCAGTTGAGCAAACGCCTGCTGGAACATGCGGGCTATCGCACCACACTGCGCTCCTACCCCAGCGCACGGCTGTACAACGCTATTCAGGATGGCAGCGTACAGGTCTGGCCGGGCGCACCGGGCAAACTGGAATTGCGCGAGCACACCCTGGAAACCCAAACCCTGTTGGGGGAGATCGTGCTCAACCTGTATTTCCGCCGTGACACCCTGATGCCGCGCCTGCCTGACGACCTCAAGGGTCGCGGCGTGATCATGATCAGTGGTTACACCTACTGGCAGACGGTCAACGAAATGCTCAACGACCCGCAACTGGCCGTAGAGCAACACCGCACCGGCACTCACACCGCCGCATTGGAAATGCTCCAGCGCCGCCGCGGCGACTTCCTTCTCGATTACCAAACCCCGGTGGAGCAGGCGCGCAAACGCCTGGGCATGTCCGAGCTGCCGTATGTGGAACTGCAGCGCATCCCGCTGAAGCTGATTGTGTCCAATAAAGCCCCCGGCGCCGAAGCCCTGCGCGATGCGCTGGATCGGGCCTATGCCGAGCTTCAGGCGGCCGGCGAAGACCTGCGCCTGCCCTGAAGCCTACTTGCGCGGCTTGGCCCGCGCGGTGGGTTCGGCGATCAGCGGATCATCCGGCCAGTAGTGTTTTGGATAGCGCCCCTTGAGGTCTTTCTTCACCTCGGCATAGGTGCTGCGCCAGAAGTTGGCCAGGTCCTGAGTCACCTGCACTGGCCGCCTCGCCGGCGACAGCAGGTGCAACTTGACCACCTGGCGACCGCCGGCAATGCGTGGCGTATCGGCCAGACCGAACAGCTCCTGTAAACGCACCGCCAACACCGGCGGCTGCTCGCTGTAATCCAGACTGATGCGCGAACCAGACGGCACCTGCACGCTGCGTGGCGCCAACTCATCCAGACGCTGCGGCAGCGGCCAGGGCAGCAGATTCAGCAACAGGCTGGGCAAATCCAGATTGGCGAAGTGACTGAGCCGGGTGACGTTATCCAGATAGGGCTGTAGCCAACTCTCCAGCGTCGCCAGCAAGGCAGCATCACTGACATCGGGCCATTCGCTGGCGTCTTTGCTGGCCAGATCCAGCGTGCGCAGCAACGCCACCCGCGCCTGCCATTGGCGCAGCTCCGGCGTCCAGGGCAACAGCGCCAGGCCCTTGCGCCGCACAAGGCCGAGCATGGCGCGACTGCGCTGTTGCGCATCAAGCCCGGTCAGCGGCTCACGCGACAACACCAGCTCACCGACCTTGCGCTGGCGTTCGGCGCGCAGGGCGCCTTCGCGTTCATCCCAATCCAGCACGTCCAGGTTGCAGACCTGCTCAGCCAGCACCCCCTCGAATAGCTTTGGATCCAGCTCAGCGGCCAGGTAGATGCGCTCTTCACGCTGCCCCTGGCGGCTGCCCAGGTCCGCTACCACCAGCCAGCTGTGTTTCATCAAGCCATCGACCTCGGCAAACAGTGCCGCCCGACCGTTGGCCAAACGGTATTCCGCGCCGCCGTCACGCCGCTGCTGAGCGATGCGATCCGGGTAGGCAAACGCCAGCAACGCGCCCAGCCAGCGCGGATGCTCGGGATCGCTGACTGCCTGCGGGCTGGGCCGGCGCTTGAGGTACCCCTGAAACTGCCGGGCCAGTTGCCGGGCGCGCTGCACCCCGCCCTGACTGCCGCGCGCGCCGCGTGACTCACCCGCCAGCAAGGCCAATCGGCTGTGCAGATCAGCGCCCGCGCCACGCAGAATGTCGCGTTCGCCGAGCAACGCAGCCAGATCGCAGGCCAATGGGCCAAGGCCCAACTCCTGACCGCGCAGCAGCAGATGGGCGATACGTGGATGAGTCGGCAGCTCAGCCATGGCCTGACCGTGAGCGGTCAATTTGCCTTGAGCATCCACCGCGCCCAGCCGCTCCAATAGCTCCAAAGCCTGGGCATAGGCCGCCGCCGGCGGCGGATCAAGCCAGACCAGTTCGGCCGGCTGCACGCCCCAGCGCACCAGCTGCAAGGCCAGGCCGGCGAGGTCGGCCTGGAGCATCTCCGCCGTGCCGTATGCAGCCAATCGCTCATGCTGCGCCTGCGACCACAGCCGATAACAGACGCCCGGTTGCAAGCGCCCAGCCCGCCCGCTGCGCTGAGTGGCCGAGGCGCGGGAAATACGCTGGGTGTCCAGGCGGGTCATGCCGCTGTTCGGGTCAAAACACGGTACCCGCGCCAGGCCGGCATCGATTACCACCCGCACGCCATCGATGGTCAGGCTGGTTTCGGCGATATTGGTCGCCAGCACCACCTTGCGCAGGCCAAGTGGTGAAGGCTCGATGGCAGCGCGCTGGGCGCTAAGATCCAGTTCGCCATGCAGCGGGCAGAGCAGAATGTCGCGACGTCCGGCCAGGGACTCTGCCAGTTGTTCATTGACCCGGCGAATCTCCGCCTGCCCCGGCAGAAACACCAGCAGGCTGCCCGGTTCATCGGCCAGCGCTTGCAGGATGGTCTGCAGCACTTTCGGCTCGACCCACTCGCCCGCCTGCCAGGGCGCGCCCCAGCGTATATCCACAGGGAACATCCGCCCTTCGCTGCGCAGCACCGGCGCATCGCCGAGCAGGCCCGCCAACCGCTCACCTTCAAGGGTTGCCGACATCAGCAGCACCTTCAGCGGCAGTTCGCCGGAGTCCGCACCACGAAACATCGCTCGACCATTCAGGCACAGCGCCAGCGCCAGGTCCGCATCCAGACTGCGCTCATGAAATTCATCGAAGATCACCAGGCCGACGCCTTCCAGCGCCGGGTCGTCCTGCAGCCGCCGCGCCAGAATGCCTTCAGTGACCACTTCGATACGGGTGCGCGGGCCTACCTTGCTGTCCAGGCGGATGCGATAACCGACGGTTTCCCCCACCGCCTCACCCAGCTCACTGGCCAGGCGCTCGGCCGCAGCGCGCGCCGCCAACCGCCGAGGCTCAAGCATGATGATGGTCTGCCCGGCCAGCCAGGGCTGGGTCAGCAGCGCCAGCGGCACGCGGGTGGTCTTGCCGGCACCGGGCGGCGCTTCGAGCACCGCTTCGTCACGCAGGGCAAGGGCCTGACACAGCTCAGGCAGCAGCACATCGATTGGCAGGGAATTCATGCGGGCTCCATTCAAGGCGCGGGATTATAACGGCGAACCTGTAGAGCATTGGCGCTGTCTGAGTGTTAGGTATGGCTGCGCGAAATAGCGCTGGCAGCGCCTGACGCAGCGGCATTGCAATACAGGCATTGGTATAGTTGCGCCACTTTTTCCATGGAGATGTTCAATGCGCACCCAAACCCGCGTTATCGGTGGCCTTATCGTCGCCGCGTTGCTCACCCAACTGACCGCCTGCGGCACCCTGTTCTTCCCGGATCGCCGCGGCCAAATCGAAGGCCGCATCGACCCCATGGTGGCTGGGCTTAACGCTATCGGCATCCTGTTCTATGTGATCCCAGGACTGATCGCCTTTGGTATCGACTTCGCCACCGGCGCGATCTACCTACCGGGCGGCCTGACCTCGCAAGTTGACCCGCAAGACCTGCAGAATGTGGTGGATGCTGACGGCAAGGTCGATCCGATCAAGCTCAAGGCACTGATCGAAGTGCAAACGGGCCACAGCCTGCCGCTCGATGACCCGCGCCTGATTCAGCACAGCGGCAGTGCCGAGCAACTGGCAGCCTATGGTCTGCGCCCAGCAGCCTAAGCCCGGCACCAGCAAGCCCAAACTAAAAGCCCGTTTTCCGACGGGCTTTTGTTATTTAGCGCTAACCTTGGCAGAACTCGCCCCATTCTGGATAGCCCGTGAACATACAGCCGCAACACGCCCGCCTGATGCGCCTGGCGACCTTCGCCGCACTGGCGGCGGCACTTACGCTGGCACTGGCCAAAGCCATTGCCTGGTGGCTCAGCGGCTCGGTCAGCCTGCTGGCGGGGCTGACCGACTCGCTGCTTGATGGCGCCGCCTCGCTGCTCAACCTGATCGCCGTGCACTACGCCCTGCGCCCGGCCGATGAGGATCACCGCTACGGTCACGGCAAAGCCGAGGCTCTGGCTGGACTGGGCCAGGCACTGTTTATCGGCGCCAGCGCGATCTTAGTCGGCAGTCACGCCATCGATCGCCTGCTCAATCCCGAACCGATTGGTGCACCGGCCCTGGGCATCGCGGTGATGCTGCTGTCGCTGGCAATCACCATCGCCCTGCTGATGTTTCAGAACCATGTGGTGAAACTGACCGGCTCCACCGCGATTCGCGCCGATTCGCTGCACTACCGCTCGGACCTGTTACTCAACAGCAG
Organism: Pseudomonas peli; assembly: GCF_900099645.1. GTDB lineage: Bacteria > Pseudomonadota > Gammaproteobacteria > Pseudomonadales > Pseudomonadaceae > Aquipseudomonas > Aquipseudomonas peli. Next base: position 957,659 of record NZ_FMTL01000001.1, read on the forward strand.
CATCCTCCTGGCATTGCTGCTGGCCAGTTACGGCTGGCCGCAGCTGGACGCCATCTTCGGTATCGGCATTGCGCTGTATATCTTCTGGAGCGCCATCAGCATCGTCCGCGAAGCCGCCACCGTCCTGATGGATCAGGAGCTCGACCCGCAGATCAGCGCACAGATGCACAGCCTGGCCTGCGCCGTGCCCGGCGTGCTGGGCGTGCATGACTTGCGCACGCGGCTCTCCGGCACCCACTGGTTTGTGCAGCTGCATGTGGAGCTGCCGGGCGAGTTGAGCCTGCAGCATGCCCACGGCCTATGCGATCAGGTTGAAGCGGCGATCCGCAGCGAGTTCCCCCGTGCCGAGGTACTGGTACACGCCGACCCGAGCAATGCGGCACCGCCAGCAACGGCCTCTTGAAGGTAGCGAGCAGCTAACAGGAGTCGCCTGACACCAGATTTAGCGTCGCGTAGCCGAAGACAGCGGGCACAAAAAAGGGGAAGGCCTGCAGGCCTTCCCCTTTTTTGCGTGTCCGTCATTGTGGCGATGGTAACGCCTTTTCTTCGCCTACCTGGTTGGGCAGTGCGAACCCGGGTGCCGTGACGATCCGGTTGGATCGGCGGCGACCGCTCACCTGATTGGGCGAGGCGGCTGGACGTGTCGTCCGGGCATTGAAGTTGAGATAAAGCTTACGCCTGCCGACGCAGTGAAAGATTGCGAACATTGCTGAAATACCCAGCACTTGCGCAATTAATCACCACAAGCGCATCATTCTGCACAACAAAATAACGAAAGCAGGATAAAGATGAACAGACTTGATCGTTACGACCTGAATATCCTCGCTGAATTGCAGCGCGACGCCACCCTGTCCAACCAGGACCTGGCCGAACGCATCGGCCTGTCGCCCTCCCCTTGCTCGCGGCGGGTCAAACAGCTCGAAGACGATGGTTATATCCTCGGCCAGGTCGCCCTGCTCGACCGTAAACAGCTCGGCTTGACGCTGACCGCCTACGTGCTGATCGGCATGGACAAGCACACCCCGGAACGCTTTGAGCATTTTCAGGAAGAAATCCGCAAATGCCCGCAAGTGCTGGAATGCTGCCTGGTGACAGGGATGGACGCGGACTACCAACTCAAGGTAGTGGTACCGGATATGGATCATTACCAGAAACTGCTACTGGGTACCCTGACCCGCATCGAGGGTGTTTCCAGCGTACGCTCCAGCTTTGTGCTGCAGCAGATTCTCTCCAGCACTCAGCTGCCGTTACAGCACCTGCGCGGCTGATCGCCGCACCTTGGCAGTGGTCGGCTGGCAGAGCCGCCGATGGTGCGTATAATCGCGGCCTCTGTGCGATGGCCTTCCTTTCATGCGCCTCGCATAGCGCTGGTCGGCACCCAGCCGAGCACCTGCAGGTTCACGAGGCCCGAATGGAAACCGAACAGTTCGAATCCCTGATGATGTACGCCCTAGTCGGCGGGCTGATGGTGTTTATGTTCTTCATCATCTGGGACCTGGCAAAAACCTCCAAAGCCGGCCGTTTGGGCACCGCCATCCTGTTCCTCGGCCTGGGCCTGTGTCTGTTTGCCTTCCTTGCCAAACCGGTCATCACTTACATCATCGAAGCGAGTCGCGGCATCCACGGCTAGAAAGCTGCCCCGCGCCGACCACTGCACACCAAGCCGCAGCAAACTGCTCTAGAATGCACCTTTCCGCCTTCTCTCAGGAGCATTAATGTCCCCTACCGACCGGGTGATGCAGAGCTATGGCCGCTGCTGCGCCAGCCCAGATTTTTTCGACAGCTTTTACCGGCACTTCCTCGCCAGCTCACCCGAGGTGCGCGAGAAGTTCGCCAATACCGAGATGAACGGACAAAAGCTCCTGCTGCGTCAGGGCATTCTCAACCTGGTGATGCATGCGCGCGGCATGCCTGACACCAAGCTGCGCGCCCTAGGCTGCAGCCACTCCCGCGCCGCCATGGACATCCGCCCAGAGCTGTATGTGCTGTGGCAGCAAGCGCTGCTACAAACCATCGGCGAGCATGATCAGCAGTACTGCAACGAAACCCGCAACGCCTGGAATGAGGTGTTGGATAAAGGCATCGCCGTTATCAAAGCCGGCTACTGATCAATCCAGCTGGGCCGGCACTTCGCGCCACTGCCCCGGCTGCAAATCATCCAGGCTGAACGGGCCGATACGCACGCGCACCAGGCGCAGCGTTGGCAGCCCAACAGCGGCGGTCATACGGCGTACCTGACGGTTGCGCCCCTCACGAATCACCAGCTCAAGCCAGGCCGTCGGGATGCTTTTGCGAAAGCGCACCGGCGGGTTGCGCTCCCACAGCTGCGGCTCATCCAGTAACCGTGCTTCGGCCGGCAGGGTTGGGCCGTCATTCAACTGCACGCCGTCACGCAGCTGCTGCAATTGCACGTCGCTTGGTTCGCCCTCCACCTGCACCCAATAGGTTTTCGCCAGCTTGTGCTTGGGATCGGCGATTCGGGCCTGCAGGCCGCCGTCATTGGTCAGCAGCAACAGACCTTCGCTATCACGGTCCAGCCGACCGGCCGGGTAGACGCCGGGCACATCGACAAAATCCTTGAGGGTGGCACGGCCCTGGTCATCATTGAACTGGGTCAGCACGTCAAAGGGTTTGTTCAGCACCAGCAAACGCGGCTCAGCGGGTGGCGCCTTGGCCACGCGGCGCACCGCAGGTTTACCGCTGTGCGGACGAGAGGACGCTGGGCGAGGTGGGCGCGACATAGGTGATCCAGCAACAGGTTACGAGGCGGCCAGTGTAACCGAGGCCACGGTTGGACTATCAGTCTGAGTGATCCGCGCAGCCTGCAACGGCGTAGCGGGCTATGCTGGCAAAGTTGTGTTTCCTGTCCCGAGGCCATTGTTATGAGTTCGTCCGAATCCATCGTCGACACCTTTACCGGTTGGGCTGCCAAAGCACCCGGCGCGCCCCTCGAACTGCACAGTTATGACCCCGGCCCACTGGGCGCTGAAGAAGTGGAGGTGGCGGTGGAATACTGCGGCATTTGCCACTCCGACCAGTCGATGATCGACAACGAGTGGGGCAATGCGCGCTACCCCTTTATCCCTGGCCATGAAGTAGTCGGCACCGTGGTGCGCCTCGGCCCACAGGCCCGCGGCCTCAAGCTCGGCCAGCGCGTCGGTATCGGCTGGTACAAGGGCAGCTGCATGCATTGCAGCTCCTGTATGGAAGGCTCGCACCAGCTGTGCGGCACAGTAAAACCGACGATTGTCGGCAGCAACGGCGGTTTCGCTGACCGCCTGCGCAGCCATTGGGCCTGGGCCGTAGCACTGCCCAACGGCCTTGACCCGGCGCTGGTCGGCCCACTGTTCTGCGCCGGCTCCACGGTGTTCAGCCCACTGCTGGACTTCAACGTGAAGCCCACCGATAAGGTTGGCGTGGTCGGTATCGGCGGCCTCGGTCACCTGGCGCTGGGTTTCCTCAATGCCTGGGGCTGCGAAGTCACCGCCTTCACGTCTTCACTGAGCAAACAGGAAGAAGCCAAACGCCTGGGCGCACACAAGGTGGTGGCCTCGACCGACAGCGCCGCGCTGAAAGCGATTGCCGGCAGCCTGGATTTCCTGCTGGTCACTGCCAGTGCCGACCTGGACTGGAGCGCTATGATCGGCACCCTGCGTGGTAAAGGCCGGTTGCACTTTGTCGGCATCGTACCCAGCGCGATCCCGGTGCATGTGTTCAACCTGATTCCCAAGCAGAAGAGCCTGTCTGGCTCACCGGTTGGCTCACCGGCCAACATGGCGAAAATGCTCGAGTTCTGCGCGCGCCATCAAATCCTGCCGCAGGTCGAGCACTTCCCCATGAGCAAGGTCAACGACGCCATTGACCACCTGCGTGCCGGCAAAGCGCGCTACCGCGTGGTGCTGGACGCCAGCAAGTGACAGCAGGGGCAAATCAGCTGCATGATTTGCCCCTTTTTCACCGCCGCTGAGCCACACATGCCGCACCCGATCGAAACACCCCGCGCCACCGACTTCCCCCGCTTGCTTGAAGTGTGGGAAGCAGCCGTACGCGCTACCCATGACTTCCTCGAAGAGCACGATATTCAGCTGCTCAAACCCTTACTGATCGAGCAGTACTTCCCCCTGGTTCAGCTCAGTTGCATACGTGGCGACGATGGCACGATCGCTGGTTTTCTCGGCTATGCCGAAGGCAAGGTCGAGATGCTGTTCGTTGACCCATTGCACCACGGTATGGGCATCGGCAAGGCTCTGCTCAACGACTCAGTGGTACGCCTCGGCGCTAGCCAGGTCGACGTCAATGAGCAGAACCCCAAGGCGCTGGGTTTCTACCTAAGCCAGGGCTTTGCAGTCGAAGGCCAATCACCGCTGGATGGCGGCGGGCGGCCTTTCCCGATTCTGCACCTGCGCCTCGCTTGATGCGTTAGCGGAACGGCGGCTCATCAAAGCTGCGCAGCTTGCGCGAATGCAGCGAGTTGAGCTGGCTGCGCATCAGTTCCAGCGCAGTGATGCCGATATGCAGGTGCTGGGTGACCGCGCGCTCATAGAAGGCACCAGCCGCACCCGGCAGTTTGATCTCGCTGTGCAGCGGCTTGTCGGACACGCACAGCAGCGTGCCGTAGGGCACGCGCAGGCGATAACCTTGCGCGGCGATGGTGCCGCTTTCCATGTCCACGGCCACCGCGCGGGACAGGTTGATCAACGGCCGCTCCTGGGCCCAGCGCAGTTCCCAGTTGCGGTCGTCGTAGGTAAGCACGGTGCCGGTACGCAGGCGCTTCTTCAGCTCATCTCCCTCTTCACCGGTCACCAGCTTGGCCGCTTCCTGCAACGCCTGCTGCACCTCGGCCAGGGCCGGCAGCGGAATGTTTGGCGGCAGCACGCGGTCGAGAATGCCGTCGCGGCGCATATAGGCGTGGGCCAGCACGTAGTCGCCGATGGTCTGCGACTGACGCAGGCCGCCGCAGTGGCCGATCATCAGCCAGCAGTGCGGACGCAGCACAGCCAGGTGATCGGTGATGTTCTTGGCGTTGGATGGGCCGACACCGATGTTGACCAGGGTAATGCCGTGGCCGTCCTCGGCCTGCAGGTGGTAGGCCGGCATCTGGTAACGGTGCCAAATGACGTTCTCGATAATCGCCTGCATCTCACCTTCGGCCATGCCGCGCTCGATCACCACGTTGCCCGGCAGCACCATGCGGTTGAAGCGCGACTCACCGACCAACATGTCCAGACCATGGCGAATAAATTGGTCGACGTAGCGGTGGTAGTTGGTCAGCAGAATCCACGGCTGCACATGCCGCCAGTCGCTACCGGTGTAATGCACCAGACGGCGCAGGGAGAAATCCACCCGCGCGGCGTCGAACAGCGCCAGCGGCAGCGGGTCGGTGTTTTCCCAATCGTACAGGCCATCGGCTGTACCATCGGTGGCGGCGGACAGATCGGTACTGGGGAACACCCGCGCCAACTCGGCGGCGGTTACCCCCGAGCCTGCCAGCTCATCGCCCTGCTCGACCACGTACGGATAAGGAATGTTCTGCTGGCTGATGCCCACTTCCACGCGCACGGTGAAGTCGTTCATCAGCGGACGCAGCTGCTCCAGCAGGTATTTACGAAACGCTGCCGGGTGGGTGACAGTGATGCTGTAGGTACCCGGCACCTGCACCTTGGCGTAGGCACGCACCGTGGTCGGCACTTCCCCCTGACACAGGTAGACCAGACGCAACTCGGGGTAGCGGAACTGGCACTGCTGAGCGGCATCCGGTTTGACGCGCTCTTTCAGGTAGCGCTTGAGCGCCTGACTCAAGCCCGTGGTCGCCTGCAGGTGCAAGGCGGCCAGACGATCCACTGCTTCTTCAGCGGTGTTGGCGACAATAAAGTCATCGGAACAAGGGTTCACAAGGCACCTTCCTGGCTGATCGGAATGGCTCTATCTTGCCCTGATCCGCCGCGCTTGCGATAGCGCGACGTTGCCCGCGCAGGCTACTTGAGTAGCGCCTGCAGATCCTCAGGCACAGCCTGCGGGGTCAGCGGGCCGACGCGTCGTGTGCCCGGATTTCCCAGGGGAAACAGCCCCAGCAGCGAACCCAGGCTACCAGGTATGCGCAGCAGTTGTGCCAGGCCCTCGGCCCAATCACGCTGGCGCCAGGCCCAAGCGAGCATCCATAAATGGCTGCGAAAGTGTTCGCTGAAATAACGCTGACCGAGAATATGCGCCCGCTCCAGATGGCGCAGCTCGGCAGTGGGATCAGTGCCGCGCTGAGCGCGGGCCAGTTGGTACTCCTGCCAGAAGGCTTGTTCACGGGTCATGGCAACGCTCCTCTATTCAGCTGCGTTACCAGTCTGCAAGTGTGGGGCGGCACCCAGGTCAAGCATCCGTTGCTAATCTTCTGTCAGCCAATTGACTAAGGAATACTCATGCCGCGCGCGCTGCTCACCCTTGTGCTTTGTCTGTTACCCAGTTTTCTGCTGGCCGATAACCTAGACGGCCATTACTTGACGACGCTGGACGGCCAGCCAGCCGAAATGCACCTGCGCAGCCAGGGCCAGCAGGTCACGGGGGAATATGTGGAAGGTGGCAGGCTGCACCTGCAGATCAGCGGCACCTTTGACGGGCAACTGCTCCGGGCTCAGATCAGTGATGCGCAATCTGGCCAGTTGATCGCCAATATGAACGCCACTTACGCCAATGGCATGCTCAACGCCCATATTGCCGCACGCAACCCGACGACCGGGGCCACTCTGGAGCGCAAGGCGCTGTTCCACCGGCAGAACCTTAACGCTGCAGCGGCAGCGCCAAGCAGTAGTCCAAGTAGCAGCGCCACACGCGATCCGGCGCTGATCGGCACCTGGGTACACGAGAAGATCATCAACAGCGGCGGTGCCAATTTCGCTTCAATGACCACCCAGATGATTCTGCAACTGAGTGATGACGGCAGCGTTTCGCAGTGGACGCGCAGTGTGGCAGGTGGCGCTGATTGGAACTACGACAGCCCTGGCGAGCTGCAATACAGCGGCCGCTGGCAGAGCAACAACGGCTTGTTGGAAGTGCAGATGCAGGGTCGCAGTGACTATCAGCCTGCCGCCTACTATCGCTTCAGTGACCAGTACCTGGTCACTGAGAGCAACACCGGCAAGCTGATCTGGCAGCGCCGCCAGTAGTCAATCAGGCCGGCTGATGCAGACGCGTGTTGAACAGCGGCCCACGGCTATAAGCGGACAGTGCCTTGGCAGCGGCCAGCACACCCAGATCAACCAGTGGCTCGATCAGGATCACGCTCATATAGGCCAGACCAAAACTGCCCACGGCCGCCAGGTTCTCACCGGAGAAACCGTTGCCATAGAACGCCCAGAAGCCGACCCAGGCGACGATGCCACCCTGATAGGCGGTCGACAGCGCCAACGCCTGTTTGTAGGAGAGGTCTACATAGGCGGTGCCCGGCGCGATAATGCGCTTGGCCAGCACACTGATCGCCCACAGCGGCACCAGCAGCGTGGTGACGTTCATGCCGTACTGCGGCAGGTCAAACTGAGCAAACAGCAGCCCCTGCAACAGCAGGCCAGCGGCAAGACCTACAGCCGTGGCACCAGCGCCGAACAGCAGCAGCAGGGTCGAACCGAGGATCAGGTGCACCTCGGAAACCCCGACCGCATGGTGCGGAAAGACCTCGAAGAAGCAGAACACCAAGGCGGTGGTCAGCAGGCTACGCAGCGCCAGGGCGGCAGCGCCACCGTTGCTGCGTACGCTGTCGAGGGCAAGTTTGGCCGTAAGGCCAAAGGCACCTGCGGCGGTTGCATAACTGAGGAAGAGTTTGGCGCCAGTAACGACTTCGGGTTCGATGTGCATAGCGATTCCTGTACCGCGCCCACCGCGCGATGATCCGGATTGAGGGGATGGGCATAAGCGCCCGACTTCGATGGCAGGTCTCCTGGCTCACGGCGTGATACTCCACCCGCCTTCCCAACCTTGCGGTCAGTGGCATCTGGGCGTCGCTCGCCGTTTACAGTTGCGGGGGCAGCCATGGCTTCGGCACCGGTTGTGGTGCTTTCCATGTTCCCTTTTCATCCAGTCGCATCACACGGGCTGGAACCATCGGCGGCCACCTTACCCGGCGGCCGCGGGAAATGACAGAGCCGGGCGTTTACCGCGCAGGTAAACCAACGGACTGAGTAGCGCCTGACGCCGTATGGAGCAAGCAGGTGAAGACACCACTGGCGTTGGCGCACAGCAGCCCCTGAGCATCGTGCAGCGTGGCCTGTACCGCGACATTTCGCCCTTCGCGCTGCTGCACGCGGGCTTCGGTTCGCAGCGGCAAGGCCGCAAGACCAATCGGGCGCAGGTAATTCACCTGCAGGCTGGCGGTCACGTAGACCTCTTCGGCACAGGCTTGCGAATACACCGCCAACCCCAACGCCGCATCGAACAGCGTGGCGGTGTAACCACCATGCACACCGCCGAGTGGATTGAAGTGCACGGCCGGCGGCTGACTGCTGAAACTCGCCACCCCGGCTGCGGCCTGCAGCTGAGCGATACCGTAGTCCGCACCGATATCACCGGCCAGCCAGGCCTTTAATTGTTCAAAGAGACTGCTGTGCATGCTCAGGCCTCAGATCAGGTGCGGCGTACTGCGCGCCACCAGCGCCTCGACATTCACCCCACGCGGCAGAGTGCCGTAGACCCGGCCGCCCTGCCCGCCCAAACGGCTGGCTATAAAGGCATCGCTTACCACCGAATTGCCGGCTTCCAGCAGCAGCTTGGCCTGCAGCGCCAGGGCCACGTCTTCGGTCAACTGACGGGCGCGGTACTGGATATCGCCGGTGTCGCGGAAGTCTGCCTGCAGCTTGGCGATATGCGCCTTGAGGCGTGCATCACCATGACCATCGCCGAGCTCATGGAACAGTGCATCGAGCACGCCGGGCTCCTTGGACAGTGCACGCAGCACGTCCAGGCACTGCACGTTACCTGAGCCTTCCCAGGTCGAGTTGACCGGTGCTTCACGGTACAGGCGCGGCAAGATGGTGTCCTCGACATACCCGGCGCCGCCCATGCATTCGGCGGCCTCGTTGATCATGGCGGGCGCACGTTTGCAGATCCAGTACTTGCCCACGGCGGTGACCAGGCGGGCGAACTTATCTTCCTGCTCGTCATGCGGATTATCCAGCGCCTTACCCATGCGCATAGTCAGCGCCAGAGCCGCTTCGCTTTCCAGGGCCAGGTCGGCCAGTACGTTCTGCATCAGCGGCTGTTCGCTGAGTACACGACCACCCACCTGGCGATGAGCGCAGTGGTGTGCGGCCTGGGTCAGGGCCTGACGCATCAGGGCGCTGGAGCCGATCATGCAGTCGAAGCGGGTCAGCGCGACCATCTCGATAATGGTCGGCACGCCACGGCCCTCCTCGCCGACCATCCAGGCCAGGGCGCCGCGAAACTCCACTTCACTGGAGGCGTTCGACCAGTTGCCCAGCTTGTTTTTCAGGCGCTGGATATAGAACTCGTTGCGCGTGCCGTCCGGGCGATGGCGCGGCAGCAGAAAGCAGGTCAAGCCCTTGGTGGTGTACGCCAGGGTCAGGAAGGCATCGCACATCGGCGCCGAGCAGAACCACTTGTGGCCGACCAGTTCATAAGCTTGACCGGGACCACCCAAACCCACCGGGTAGGCACGGGTGGTGTTGGCGCGCACATCGGTGCCGCCCTGCTTCTCAGTCATGGCCATGCCGATGGTCGCGCCGGTTTTCTGCTCGATCGGCAGATTGCGCGGGTCGTACTGGGTGGAGAGGATTTTCGGCAGCCACTTCTCGGCCACATCGGCCTGCAGCTTGAGCGCCGGCACGCTGGCGAAGGTCATGGTCAGTGGGCAACCACTGCCGGCTTCGGCCTGGCTGTGCAGGTAGCTCATGGCGGCGCGCGCCACCTGAGCGCCGGCGCGCGGATCAGTCCAGGGCATGGACGGCAGACCATGCTCGATGGCCGCACTCATCAGCTGGTGATAAGCCGGGTGAAACTCCACCAGATCGGCGCGATGGCCATAGCGGTCGTGGCTTTTGAACACCGGCTTGTTTTCATTGGCGAGAAAGCCTGCGGCCATCAACTCACCGCCGGCCAGGCCGCCATACACATCAAGGCGCTGCTCGGCCCAACCGCCGCCGAAGCGTTTGCTCCACTCCTGCAGCGGCAGGTCAACGCGGTACAGGTTGGCGCCGTCCAACGGAGGCACCTGATTGAACACTTCATGGGTTTCGGCATGTTGGCTGGCATTCATGGCTGAGGCTCCTCTGCGGGCAATGGGGCGCCCACGGCGCGTAGACAAAAGGTGACCAGGGCCTGGCTGACTTCAGCCAGGCTGGGGGCGGGATAACCGGCTTCGCGGGCGGCGCGCGCGGGCGGCGATAACGGGCCGACCAGGGCTTCGGCAATGGCGCCGACCAGGCAGGCAGCAACCAGGTTGATTTGCTGCACGCGGAATACGCCGAGCGCGGCGCCTTCCTGCAGCAATTCGATGAATAGCTCGGCATAAGCTTCGCGGTAGAACAGGCGCTGCTCGTCAACTTCCGGATCAACCGGCTCAGCAATCAGGGCGAAGGCCAAGCGGCGGCTTTCCCAAGCCCTCGCCGCAAAGCGCTCCAACCCCGCGCCCAGGCGTTGCTCCGGACGACCGGTTCCGCGCATGGTGGCGGCCAACGCATCGACTTCACGCTGGCTGGCCACGGCAAACACCTCGGCCGCCAGGCTGCCCTTGCTGCTGAAGTGGCGGTAGAGGCTGCCAGTGGCGATACCGACATCCTCGGCCAGGGCCTGCATGGTCAGCGCGGCAAAGCCGCCTTCGGCCACCCGCGCCAAGGCGGCGCTGATGATGCGCTCACGCAGCGCCTGGTCACGGTCGATACGCAGTGCAGTGGTGCGATAAGCCATGGTCTGAATCCCGATTCACTATTGCTCAAGTGAATCAGGATTCAGAGTTTGGCTAAAGGGCGATTCCGGGCACAACAGCGGGCATATTGGCCAGCTGTTGGCGCTTACAACTCATGCGATCAGGACTCGCGGCAGAGCACCCAGTCGTGCAATAGATTGCGCAGCTGTTCGAACTTAACTGGCTTGGCCAGGTAGTCGCTCATGCCTGCAGCAAGACAGCGCTCACGGTCGCCGCTGTGGCTGTGGGCGGTGATCGCCAACACCGGCAGCAACTGACAACCCGGCAGATTACGCAGCGCCCGGCAGGTGGCAAAACCGTCCATCACCGGCATCTGGCAGTCCAGCAGCACAGCGTCGATGGTCTCGCTACGCAAGAGCTCAAGGGCTTCAGCGCCATTGTCGGCCGTGCGCACCTGATACCCCAGCTTGAGCAGCATGCCGCGGGTTACCAGCTGATTGATCGCGTTGTCTTCGACGATTAATACCGTGCACTGCTCAGGCGCGCGCAGCGCCGGGCCGGTGGCGCGCAGCACGACGGCGGCTGGGGAGGTCATTTGCACCGGCAAGGCCAACGGCAGCTCCAGGCGGAAACAGCTGCCCTGACCGGGCTGTGATTCATGACTGAGATCACCGCCGAGCAGATCGACGAGCTGCCGGCAGATCGCCAGACCAATGCCCAGGCCGCCGTACTCGCGGGTCATCGAACCATCCAGTTGCTGAAAGCGCTGATACAGCTTGCCGTCCGCCGGTACGGCAAAGCCCACACCGGTATCAATCACCTCGATACGCAGCGGCAGAATATCGCTGGCCGAACCGCCACGGCTGACTCGCACCCGCACTTCGCCATGCAGGGTGAACTTGATGGCGTTATCCAGCAGGCAGTTGAGGCTTTGCACCAGCTTGTTAGCGTCGCCTTCGAGGGTGTCCGACAGGCTGTCGTCCAGTTCCAGAATAAAACGCAGGCCTTTTTCCTCGGCGCGCGGCGCGTACTGCGCACGCAAGCCGTCGAACAGGCCGCGCAGGCTGAACGGCTCGCGCCGTGGATACAGGCGGCCCGCTTGCAGTTCGGTGAGGGCGAGAATGTCATTGACCATGCGCATCATGTCGCGGGCCGAACTGGCGGCGGTGCGCTGGTAATGCGCCAGCTCACCGTCGATCTCGAGCATCTGCATCAGTTCCAGCGAACCAATCACCCCATTCATCGGTGTGCGCAGTTCGTGGGTGACGGTGGCGAGGAATTCATCCTTGAGGCGGTTGCTGTTGGCCAGCTCCTGGTTGAAGGCTTCCAGCTTGAGCCCGGCCTCTTGGAGGATGCGCGTGCGTTCTTCCTTCATCGCGTTGATGCGGTCGGCCAGGGCCAGCGAGAGCAGGCCAACTTCCAGCGCCGAGCCAATCTGACTGGCGTACATGGTTAGGAACATATTCGGCAGGTAGCCCAGCACCATCAGCGTGTTGACCATCCCACCGGCGAGAAAGGCCGTCCAGGCGATAATGAAATAGCGCGCCACACGCATGCCGCGCATCCAGGCGAGGATGCCGGCACTGAAGATCACCACGGTAAAGCCCAGCGCCAGGTAGGTGGCCAAACGCAATGACAGGGCATAACTGGCCGTCAGTGCCAGGGTCATCACCAGCACACCAGACCCCATCATCAGCAATAAGGCGCGGTCGACCCAAGGACTGTGCTCGGCGGTATGCAGGAAGCTGCGGGCGAACTGACACCCAAACAACGCAGCCGCACCAATCAGAAACGGCGTGGCAGCGTTCGCCCACCACGGGCTGTTGGGCCAGAAATACTCGATGGCCGCGCCGTTAACCGACAGCTGATAAAAGCCGAACGAGGCGATATAGAGGATGTAATACAGGTAGCTGGTGTCGCGCACGCTGAGGAAGATAAACAGGTTGTAGATCAGCATCACCAGCAGCACGCCGTAGATGATGCCCAACACATAGATGCGCGCCGGTTGCTCTTCCAGGTAGGCGTTGGGCGCCCAGAGGGTCAGTGGCGCCTGGATCGAGCCCTGGCTTTCCAGGCGCAAGTAAACACTTTGCCGTTGCCCCGGTGGCAACCTCAGTTCAAACACATAGTTGTGCTGCTTGATCTCGCGACTGGAGAACGGCAAGGCATCGCCGGTGTGCTGGCTCAGTTGATAGCGTCCCTGTGCATCGGGCAGGTACAGCTGCACATGATCAAGCGGCGGATAGGCCAGCTCCAGCAACCAGGGCTGGTCGCCATTCGCCTGCTGCGGGCGGTATTCCAGGTCCAAGCGCAGCCAGAACACCGAACGCGAATAGCCAGCATTCAGTACACCCTTGTCATGCTGACGGAAGCTGGCCTGCAGGGCTGGAGAGGTGATGTCCTCGATGCTGGCATCGCCGCGTACATCCTCGAAAACCGACATGGCCGTGCCGAGCGGCAGGCTGCGGGTGTTTTCGTCAAAAACCAATGCCCCGGCCAACCCTGGCACCAGCATGAAGAAGCAGAGAAGGATGTAGTGCATGCAGCTCAGCCAGAGTAGGCCAACAGCGCCACGGCGCGCCGTTGGAAGCGGTGTAATTGAATGCTGGCACTCTAACATAGGCCTTTACACCAGAACCCCAGGAAAAACCTGAATGACCTGGAGTTTTTTGACCGTTCATTGGCCCGCGTCACAACTCTTCCCGAGCCTGCGACAGATCGTCCGCAGGACGGGCTTTCCTGCCGCAACAGGGTCTGCAAGCCGCCGTTTGGTGGTAAGCTCGCGCACCATGAAAACGCCTACTTCTCGCCCCGTAGTGCTGTGCCTGTCCGGTCACGACCCCAGTGGTGGTGCTGGCCTGCAAGCCGACATCGAAGCCCTGCTCGCCCAAGGCTGTCACGCCGCTCCTACCGTGACCGCGCTGACCGTGCAGGACACCGTCAATGTTTCTGACTTCCGCGTGCTCGACCGCGACTGGGTCTTGGCCCAGGCCAATGCGGTGATCAATGACCTGCCGGTCGAAGCCGTTAAGCTCGGCATGCTCGGCTCGGTCGAGATGGTCGAGACCGTGCTGCACATCATGCAGCGCTTACCCGGCATTCCGCTGGTCTGCGACCCGGTGCTGCGTGCCGGTGGTGGTGGCGCACTGGGCAAGGACGAAGTCGGTTATGCCATGCGCGAGCGCCTGCTGCCCGTTGCCACCATAGCCACGCCGAACCTACCGGAAGCACGCATCCTGGCCGAGCTGCCCGAGGGTACGGCCGATGAGTGCGCCGAGAAGCTGCTGCCCTTCATCCAACACCTGCTGATCACCGGCGGTCATGGCGATGAGCATGAAGTGCACAACCGCCTGTACAGCCGTGATGGCAGCCGCCACACCTTTACCTGCCAGCGCCTACCCGGCAGCTACCATGGCTCCGGCTGCACCCTGGCCAGCACCCTGGCCGGTCGCCTGGCACTGGGTCAGGAGCTGGTCAGCGCCGTGCAATTTGCCCTCGACTACACCTGGCGCACCCTGCGCGATGCCGAACAACCTGGCCACGGCCAGTTTATTCCGCGCCGCCTGCCACTCGATCTTTCTTGATGAACGGCTGCTGTATGGAGCGCACCCCATGAAACTGCGTGGCCTGTATGCCATCACCGATAGCGAATTACTCAAGGGCAAGCTGCTGCCCTACGTCGAGGCGGCACTCAAGGGTGGCGCGACGCTGCTGCAGTACCGCGACAAATCCAGCGATGAAGCGCGGCGCCTACGCGAAGCCGAAGCCCTGCGCGAGCTGTGCAACCGCTATGGTGCAGCACTGATCATCAATGACGACGCCGAACTGGCGGCGCGCCTCGGCGTGGGCTTACACCTGGGGCAAGGCGATGGCTCGCTGTCCGTCGCCCGCGCCCTGCTCGGGCGCAAAGCAATTATTGGCGGCACCTGCCACGCCCAGCTGGAACTGGCCGAAGCCGCCGCCAAAGAAGGCGCCAGCTACGTCGCCTTCGGCCGCTTCTTCAATTCCAACACCAAGCCTGGCGCACCGGCGGCTGATGCCGAGCTGCTGACGGCGGCGAAAGCCAAGATCAACCTGCCGATTGTCGCCATCGGCGGCGTGACCCTGGACAACGCCCCTGAGCTGATTGCCCACGGCGCCAGCATGGTGGCCGTGGTGCACGGCCTGTTCGGGGCCGACTCGGCTGCTGAAGTCGAGCGTCGCGCACGCGCCTTTGGTGCCCTTTTTTAAGACAGCAAGGACGTACATGGCCAATCATTACGCTTTGATTGACTTGGAAAATATCCAGCCAGCATCTCTACAAAAGCTGAAAAAAGAAGGCTACCGAATAAAGGTTTTTGTTGGTGCAACTCAAAGCAAAATTGCCATTGATCTGGCAGCAGAGTTGCAGTCCTTTGGAAATGATGCGGAATACATACGAATAGAGGGCAGCGGTAACAACGCACTCGACTTCCATATTGCTTTCTATATGGGCCGTATCTCAGCCAACGATCCCGAAAGTCGTTTCGTCGTGCTGTCCAAAGACACTGGCTACGACCCCCTGCTTAAGCACATGCGTGGCTGTGGCATTCCGGCTAATCGCAGTGGTGTGACAGTAGCGATAAAAGCGGCACCCGCCACTAAAGCTCCGACGACAGTGAGCTCGAAAAAATCGCCACAACAGATGTCCTTGGCAGAACGTGTAGAACATGCGCACCAGCATCTAAATCGGGCAGGGAAAGCAAAACCGGCAAAAATCAAAACACTTGGTTCTGCAATGCAGTCTCTTTTTCAGAAGAAGCTGGATGACGCCGCAATTACCAACCTGATTAAAGAGCTGATCAGGCAAGGTGTTGTGATCGAGAATCAAGGATCGGTTTCTTATAAGCTAACCAAATCAAAGTAAGGTCATGACAATGTCCCGTTCCGAAACCCTCTTCGCCAACGCGCAAAAGCACATCCCCGGTGGCGTCAACTCGCCGGTGCGCGCCTTCAAAAGCGTCGGTGGCACGCCGCTGTTCTTCAAGCATGCTGAAGGCGCCTACGTCACTGATGAAGACGATAAGCGCTACGTCGACTACGTCGGCTCCTGGGGCCCGATGATCCTCGGCCACAGCCACCCGGAAGTCCTCGACGCAGTTCGCAACCAGTTGCAACACGGCCTGTCCTACGGCGCACCGACCGCCATGGAAACCGAGATGGCGGACCTGGTGTGCAGCCTGGTGCCGTCGATGGAAATGGTGCGCATGGTCAGCTCCGGCACCGAGGCGACCATGAGCGCCATCCGCCTGGCCCGTGGCTACACCGGCCGCGACAACATCATCAAATTCGAAGGCTGCTATCACGGCCACTCCGACAGCCTGCTGGTGAAAGCCGGCTCCGGCCTACTGACCCAGGGCGTGCCAAGCTCGGCCGGCGTGCCGGCGGACTTCGCCAAACACACCCTGACCCTGCCCTTCAACGACCTGGCAGCGGTCGAGCAGATGCTCAGCGAAGTCGGTTCGAGCGTTGCCTGCATCATCGTCGAGCCGGTAGCCGGCAACATGAACTGCGTGCCGCCTGCACCGGGTTACCTGCAGGGTCTGCGCGAACAGTGCGACAAATACGGCGTGGTGCTGATCTTCGACGAAGTGATGACCGGTTTCCGCGTCGCCCTCGGTGGTGCCCAGGCTTATTACGGCGTCACCCCGGACCTGACCACCTTCGGCAAGATCATCGGCGGCGGTATGCCGGTCGGCTGTTTCGGCGGCAAGCGCGAGATCATGCATTGCATCGCCCCGCTCGGCCCGGTGTACCAGGCCGGTACTCTGTCGGGTAACCCACTGGCCATGGCCGCAGGCCTGACTACTTTGCGCCTGATCAAACGCCCGGGCTTCCACGCCGAGCTGACTGACTACACCAGCCGCATGCTCCAGGGCCTGCAGGACCGCGCCGATGCGGCCGGCATCCCGTTTGTCACCACCCAAGCGGGCGGCATGTTCGGCCTGTATTTCAGCGGCGCTGACGACATCGTCACCTTTGACGATGTAATGGCCAGCGATGCCGAGCGCTTCAAGCGCTTCTTCCACCTGATGCTGGCAGGGGGCGTGTACCTGGCGCCGAGCGCTTTCGAGGCCGGCTTCACCTCCATCGCCCACGGCGATGCCGAGTTGAAGATCACCCTGGACGCCGCCGAGCGCGCCTTTGCCGAGCTGAAGAACGCCTGATGCAGTACAGCACGGCACTCTCCGATGGCGTGCTGGCTCTGGCCTGCCTGGCCTGCGCAATCGCCATCGGCAAAGCACGCAAGCACTATGGTGAAGCCGATCAGCCCGCACTGTTTTGCGCCCTACTAGGGTTTCTCTTGCCGGCCGCTGCAGCGACCGTTGGCGTGGTTCGCTTCGGCATCGACCCCAGCGCGCAGGCCGCGCACCTGTGGTTAAGCCAAGCCAGCAGCTTTCTCGGTCTGCCGCTGCTTGGCGCCGCCGCGCTGGCTTTGGGGCGTGGCTGGGAATGGAGTCGCGCCAACTGGGGGCGCATACTGCTCGGGCTGTGCGCCTTCTTCGAGCTGTTCCGGCAGATGAACCAGCTGGAGGATTATCGCCTGCTGCTCAATCTGGCAACCTTGCTGCTGATTCTCTACGCCGGTGCTGTGCAGTGGCCCAGACGTGCCCCCCTGGCTTCGGCGATTGCGGTGGTCGGGTTGTTTCTGCTGGCCGGCTTGGCCGTCGGCACCGAGGGCTTTATCGGTTCTTTACGCCGTCTCGACCTGTTCCACGCCCTGCTGACGCCGGCCTACCCACTGCTGGCCTGGCTACTGTTGAGCCTGCCTGGCAACGCAAAAAATGGCCGCACGGAAGAAAACCCGGTAAAGACTTTGTAAGAACGCCGCTGCTTATTTCATAATGTGATGGCTGCCGCGTTACGGCGGCCAGGCAGATCGCCTGTTGTGCATCCCGAGGTAAACGGATTTTCATGAAACGCACCGGCCGCACCCTGTCTCTGGGCTGCCTGTTGCTCCTGCTGCCACTGCTTGCCTCGGCGAGCGGCAATTCCTTGCTGATCCCCGCGCTTGGCAGCTGCTCACTCAACACCGCCCCCGAAGAACTACCCGCTGCTGTCGAAGCCTGCGAGCAAGCTGCGCTCAATGGCGATCTGCAGGCGGAGTTTGAACTGGGCGAGTTCTATTACGACGGCAAGCGTGTCGAACGTGATCTCAGCCAGGCGCTGAAATGGTTCGAGCAGGCATCACTGCAAGGCCATGCGCAATCGCAGTACCGCCTGGGCATGATGTTTTTCCGCGGCGAAGGCGTACAAGCTAACGCCGTGCAGGCCTATATCGTGCTGAAAATGGCGGCAGTGAATGGTTCGGACGAAGCCATGGACAGCGCCGACCTGATTGCCGCGCAGATGCCCCGTGATGAGCTGGAGATCGCTAGCCAGGTGCTCGGGCAAATCTTCCGCAACTACCTGCTGGAATTGCAGAACGCCGACACCCTTACCTCACCGTTCGCCCCGCTGCCCTGATTCAACCCATCTAACACGCTTAGACACTGTTTAAGATCTCGCGAGCTAGAGTCATGCAAGGCAAAAACAGACGAGGAAGCGGAGTGTACTTTTGTACATGAGCATTCTGAGGCTGTTTTTAACGCAGCAGGGCCGACGCGCAGCAGATCGTATGTCGACTGCTTACTTGTCCGGCATCGGCATAGGGAACGGCATCACATTGCCGCCGCCCTTGGCTTCGCTGATCTTCGGCGTGCCCAGGCGCTCGACTTCGTCGATGCGGATGATCGCGTGCATGGGGATAAAGCTGCGCACCACGCCATCGAACTGCGCCTTAAGCTTTTCCTCGCTGGGGTCGACGACCACCTGGGTGCGCTCGCCGAAGACGAACTCCTCCACTTCCAGAAAGCCCCACAGATCGCTTTGAAAGATCTGCTTGGCGTACATCTCGTACACCTGACCCTGGTTGAGGAAAATCACCTTGTAGATGGGTTCGCGCTTGCTCATGGCTATGCAGTTCGTACCGATGGATTAATTGAAAGGGCGCGGATCATAGCATAGCCGCCTAGCAGCCAACGCTAGGAACCCTGGCACTAGCTCCCTATAATGCGCGGTTCTTCGAATCACCCTTTTTGAGCGCGCATGACCAAGAAGCTTTATATCGAAACCCACGGTTGCCAGATGAACGAGTACGACAGCTCGCGCATGATTGACCTGTTGGGCGAACATCAAGCCCTGGAAGTCACCGAGAAGGCCGCAGACGCTGACATCATCCTGCTCAACACCTGCTCGATCCGTGAAAAAGCCCAGGACAAGGTGTTCTCGCAACTCGGCCGCTGGCAAAAACTGAAAATTGCCAACCCCGACCTGGTGATCGGCGTCGGCGGCTGTGTGGCCAGCCAGGAAGGCGCGGCGATTCGTGATCGCGCGCCCTACGTCGACGTGGTCTTCGGCCCGCAGACCCTGCACCGACTGCCGGAAATGATCGACGCCGCGCGTACCACCAAGATCGCCCAGGTCGACATCAGCTTCCCCGAGATCGAAAAATTCGACCGCCTGCCCGAACCACGTGTCGACGGCCCCAGCGCCTACGTGTCGGTGATGGAAGGCTGCAGCAAGTACTGCACCTTCTGCGTGGTGCCCTACACCCGTGGCGAAGAAGTCAGCCGCCCCATGGCCGACGTGCTCGGTGAGATCATCCACCTGGCCGAACACGGCGTGCGTGAGATCACCCTGCTCGGGCAGAACGTCAACGGCTACCGTGGCGCAACCCAGAATGGGCAGATTGCTGACTTCGCCGAGCTGCTCTATGCCGTAGCGGCCATCGACGGTATCGACCGCATTCGCTACACCACCAGCCATCCGCTGGAGTTCTCCGACGCGCTGATCCAGGCCCACGCCGAAATTCCCGAACTGGTGAAGTACCTGCACCTGCCGGTGCAATCGGGCTCCGACCGCATTCTCGCGGCGATGAAGCGCAACCACACCGCACTGGAATACAAGTCGCGCATCCGCAAGCTGCGCGCCGCCGTGCCGGACATTCTGATCAGCTCGGACTTCATCGTCGGTTTCCCCGGTGAAACCGAGAAGGACTTCGAGCAGACCATGAAGCTGGTCGAGGATGTCGGTTTCGACTTCTGCTACTCCTTCGTCTACAGCGCGCGTCCTGGCACCCCGGCGGCGGACCTGCCCGATGACACCACGCTGGAGCTGAAAAAACAGCGCCTGGCACTGCTGCAACACCGCATCACCCAGCAAGGCTTCGAAAACAGCCGACGCATGGCGGGCACCGTGCAGCGCATCCTGGTCAACGATTACTCGAAGAAGGATCCTGGCATGCTCCAGGGCCGCACCGAGAGCAATCGGGTGGTCAACTTCCGCAGCGACAACCCGCGCCTGATCGGCCAGTTTGTCGACGTGTATATCGACGAAGCCATGCCCAACTCGCTGCGCGGCACTTTGCTCAGCGAAACCGTCTGCAACTAAAGCCGCAGCGGCCCGAGCTTCCCCCTCGCGGCCGCTAGCGCTATTCTTCGTTTCACTACCCCAGCCGACTGGCGGCCATCACACGACCTTGAACGCACCCATAGAACCACTCCGCTTTATCCTTGAACCCTTTGAGGCTCGCCGCTTCGCTAACCTGTGCGGCCAATTTGATGAGCACTTGCGCCTGATCGAACAGCGCCTGGGTATCGAATTGCGCAACCGCGGCAACCAGTTCGAACTGGTCGGCACCGCTGGCCAGACCCGCGCAGCCGAACAGCTGCTGCGCCGCCTGTACCGCGAAGCCGAAAACACCGAACTGTCGCCCGAGCTGGTGCACCTGTTTCTGCAGGAGTCCGGCATCGAGGAAATGAGCAACCCGACCGTCGAAGCCAGCGTCGCCCTGCGCACCCGCAAGGGCATGATTCGCCCGCGCGGGGCCAATCAGCAGCGCTACGTCAAAGCCATCCTCGACCACGACATTAACTTCGGCATCGGTCCAGCAGGCACGGGTAAAACCTACCTGGCGGTGGCCTGCGCCGTGGACGCCCTGGAGCGCGAGCAAATTCGCCGCATCCTGCTGGTACGCCCGGCGGTAGAAGCTGGCGAGAAGCTCGGTTTCCTCCCCGGCGACCTGTCGCAGAAGATCGACCCCTACCTGCGCCCGCTGTACGACGCGCTTTACGAGATGCTCGGCTTCGAACAGGTGGCCAAGCTGATCGAGAAACAGGTGATCGAAGTCGCGCCACTGGCCTACATGCGCGGCCGCACCCTGAACAACAGCTTTATCATCCTCGACGAAAGCCAGAACACCACGCTGGAACAGATGAAGATGTTCCTTACTCGCATCGGTTTCGGCTCCACCGCAGTGATCACCGGCGACATCACCCAGGTCGACCTGCCGCGCGGTACCAAAAGTGGCCTAACCCACGTCATCGACGTGTTGCGTGACGTTCCGGGCATCAGCTTTACCCACTTCAAGCCTAAGGACGTGGTGCGTCACCCGCTGGTGCAGCGCATCGTCGAAGCCTACGAGCGCTACGACAACCGCATACACGGCAAGATGGATAACGAGCAGGATGAGCGCAATGCTTGAGCTTGACCTGCAGATCGCCAGCGACGCCACCGCCCTGCCGAGCGAGGCGCAGTTTCGCGCCTGGTGCGAGATAGCCCTGCGCCAGCGCAGCGCCGACTCCGAGCTGACCATTCGCCTGGTCGATGAAGCAGAGGGTCGCGAGCTCAATCACACATGGCGTCATAAAGATTACGCCACCAACGTACTATCCTTCCCTGCCGATGTGCCGGACGAGATGCTGGATATACCGCTGCTCGGTGATCTGGTGATCTGCGTGCCGGTGGTTGAGCGCGAAGCCCAGGAACAAGCTAAAACCAGCGAAGCGCATTGGGCGCACCTAGTGATCCACGGTTGCCTGCACCTGCTCGGCTATGACCACATCGACGATGAGGAAGCCGAAGAGATGGAAGCGCTGGAACGAGAATTGCTGGCTGAGTTGGGTCACCCCGACCCTTACGCCGACCACGAATAAATACCCCTCTACGCAAACCCAACTGAAATTACAAAAGGTTCCTGAGTAACCACCATGAGCGAAGACCGATCGAGCAACGAGCAGAAGTCCTGGTTTAACAGACTGACCCAGGCTTTTGCTCATGAGCCGAAAAACCGCAAGGAATTGCTGGAAGTGCTGCGCGAAGCGCATCAGAACAAGCTGCTCGACAGCGAAGCACTGGCCATCGTTGAAGGTGCAATTCAGGTCGCCGACCTGCAGGTTCGCGACATTATGGTGCCGCGCTCACAAATGATGAGCATCAAGGCCAACCAGACGCCCAAGGAATTCCTGCCCTCGATCATCGAAGCCGCGCACTCGCGTTATCCCGTGGTGGGCGAGAGCCTCGACGATGTGGTTGGCATCCTCCTGGCCAAAGACCTGCTGCCGTTGATCCTCTCGGGCGAACAGCCCAACTTCAATATCAAGGACCTGCTGCGCCCGGCCACCTTCGTGCCCGAGTCCAAGCGCCTTAATGTGCTGCTGCGCGAATTCCGCGCCAACCACAACCACATGGCCGTGGTCATCGATGAGTACGGCGGCGTTGCCGGCCTGGTGACCATCGAGGACGTGCTGGAGCAGATCGTCGGCGATATCGAAGACGAGCACGACGTGGAAGAAGACAGCTACGTCAAACCGCTGCCCTCCGGCGACTTCCTGGTCAAGGCGCTGACGCCGATTGAAAGCTTCAACGAAGCCTTCGATACCGAATTCTCCGATGACGAATTCGATACCGTCGGCGGCCTGGTGATGAGCGCATTCGGCCATCTGCCCAAGCGTAACGAAGTCACCCAGATCGGCGAATTCCGCTTCCGCGTACTCAACGCTGACAGCCGCCGCATCCATCTGCTGCGTTTGAGCCCGGTTAGTAATTGACTCATAACCGGCCACCTTCATGGGTGGCCGGTTCGCAACACTTCCCCCGCCTGCCCTCCCGCTTTACCCTTGCGCCACCTCAATCCAAGGACCTGCATGCAATGCACTGGATAACCCGACCTGGCTGGCCCGGCAACCTGATCGCGCTGCTCGCTGGCGCTATCACGCCCCTGGCGCTGGCGCCTTATGACCTGTGGCCGCTGGCCATCCTCTCCATCGCCCTGTTCTACCTGGGCCTGCGTGACCTCACGCCGCGCCAGGCGGTGCTGCGCGGCTGGAGTTATGGCTTTGGCATGTTCGCCGCCGGCACCAGCTGGGTGTACGTAAGCATCCACGATTACGGCGCGGCCTCGCCGCCCCTGGCGGTATTTCTAACTCTGCTGTTTGTCGGCGGCCTCGGTCTGCTGTTCGCCCTTAGCGCCTGGGTCTGGACGCGCTGGCTGCGCCGGGTCGAAGCGCCGCTGGCCGATGCCTTGGCCTTCGCTGCCCTGTGGCTGGCGCAGGAAGCTTTCCGCAGCTGGTTTCTCACTGGCTTCCCCTGGCTGTATGCCGGTTACAGCCAGCTGGATGGCCCACTGACCGGCCTAGCCCCGGTGGGGGGCGTGTGGCTGCTGTCGTTTGCCTTGGCGCTAAGCGCCGCGCTGCTGGTAAATCTGGCGCAACTGCGCACGCGCAAGGCGTTTCTCGCCATCGGCGTTGTGCTGTTAGTCGCCCCGTGGATCGCCGGCCTTGCCCTCAAGGGCCACGCCTGGACACAGCCACTGGGCGAGCCGCTGAGCGTGTCGGCCATGCAGGGCAATATCGAACAGAACATGAAGTGGGACCCCGAGCAGCTCAACGCGCAGCTCGCGCTTTACCGCGACATGACCTTCAGCGCCAAACCGACCGACCTGATCGTCTGGCCGGAAACCGCCATCCCGGTGCTCAAGGACCGCGCTCAGGGCTACCTGGGCATGATCAATCGCTTCGCCAATGAGCGAAATGCCGCGCTGATTACCGGCGTGCCGATTCGCCAGAGCATCGAGCGCGGCGAACAGCGCTACTACAACGGCATCAGCGTGGTCGGCCAGGGCAGCGGCGATTACCTCAAGCAGAAGCTGGTGCCGTTTGGTGAATACGTACCGCTGCAGGAAGTGCTGCGCGGGCTGATCGCCTTCTTCGACCTGCCGATGTCCGACTTCGCCCGTGGCTCCGCCGAGCAGAGCCTGCTGCAGGCCAAGGGCCATGCGATTGCTGCGTTTATCTGCTACGAAGTGGTCTACCCGGAATTTTCCGCCGGCCTTGCCGCGCAGAGCGACCTGCTGCTGACCATCAGCAACGACACCTGGTTTGGTCGCTCCATCGGCCCGCTGCAACATCTGCAGATGGCGCAGATGCGTGCTCTGGAAGCCGGCCGCTGGATGATCCGCGCGACCAACAACGGCGTCACCGCGCTGATCGACCCGCAAGGCCAGATCACCACACAACTGCCGCAGTTCGAACAGGCGGTGCTCTACGGCCAGGTGCAACCGATGCAGGGGCTCACGCCTTATCTGTACTGGCGCGGCTGGCCCATGCTGATCATCTGCCTGCTGTTATTCGCCTGGGCGTTGCTGGCCAGCCGTATGGCCAAGACTCTTTAACGACGAAAAAAGCGGTAGAACTCGCGCAGCTCAGCCTGCGCGTCGCCGATGCTGACCGGGGTGAAGCGCAGTGGATGGTGCGCTGGACATTGCGCCAAGCGGCCCTGATCGAGCGGATGCAACCAACCGAGCAACGGGTAACCGCCCATGCTCTGGTGGTCGGCCTGCAGGATAATCGGCTGGCCATCCGGCGGCACCTGAATCGCCCCCCGGCCAACACCCAATGACCACTGCCGCACAGGCGGCTGCACCGCCTCGCCGAGCAGCCGTGCGCCCATGCGATCGGAGTGCGGGCTGAGTTGCCAGGTCTGGGCGAAAAAGCCCTGCAACTGGTCTTCCTCGAAACTCGCTGCATCGCCACCGGTAATTACCCGCAGTAAAGGTTTGCAGGCGTAATCCGGCAGATAGGGCCAGGGCACGCTGGCGCTGCGGGTGAAATGCGCAGGCCGACAAGCCAGCAGATCCCCGGCCTGCACCGCCTGCCCCAGCCCTTCGCGTAGCTGCACGCTGACGCTGCCCAACACCGCTGCGGCGATAAAGCCGCCGGCCACCGCCAGATAGGCGCGCAGGCCACTGCGGGCAAAGCCCAGACGCAGCAGCTGCCCTTTGCGCAGCGGCAGGCGCGCCCACAAGGGCTGCGGCTGATCATCCAGGCTCAACGGCACCTGGGCGCCGCACACCGCCACCCAGGTGTCGACCTCGGCCTGCAACTCGACGCCGCCTAGGGCGATTTCCAGCAGCGGCGTGCCCCAGGGATTGTTCAGCAGATGATTGGCCCAGGCCGCACCGTGCCAATCCAGAGGCCCGGCGGGCGATACGCCCAGGTGTTGCCAGCCGCGCCGCCCGGCATCCTGCAGCAGGCTCTGCGGCCCTGGCTTGAGCACCCTTAGGCCGCTCATAGCTGACCGCCTTCGCGGATAAAGTCACGCTCATCAATGTTGCGAAAACGCACCCGGTCACCCAACGTCAGCGGGCATGGCGGCGTGCGCGCGGCGTCGAACAACGACCAGGGGCAACGGCCGATCAGGTGCCAGCCGCCGGGCGAGCGGTGTGGATAGATCGCCGTTTGCCGCTCGGCAATCGCCAGGCTACCGGCCGGCACAGCAATGCGCGGGGTGGCGCGGCGCGGCAAGGCCAGGCGCGCGTCCAGCTCACCGAGGTAGGCAAACCCCGGAGCAAAACCAATCGCGCCAACGCGGTACTCGGTCGCCGCATGCAGTTCGATCACCTGGGCGACACTGAGCTGACACAGACGCGCGACCTCGGCGAGGTCTTCACCGTTATACCAAATGGGGATTTCATGCAGCCGCCCGGCCTGCGCGACAAAGGGCTCGGCAAGCCAGCGCTCCAATAGCGGTTTGAGCCGCTCGGCCAGCTCCAGGTGATCGGCGCTCATCAGGTCGTAGTGCAGTAGCAGGCTGGTCCAACCCGGCACCAGATCGATAAGCACTTCACCCAACTCGCCACGGATACGCTCGGCCAACAGGGCGATCCGTTGCGGCAGCTGCGCATCCGGCTGCTCGGCCAGCACCAGCAGCAGGGCTTCGGCACCGGCCGGTTCGAGGCGGATCATAGGGCGTCCAGGCTGGCCCGCAAACGCCGCAATACGGCCAGGGAGTCGGCGTTATCGCCATGCACGCACAGGCTGTCGGCGCGCAGCTGCAGCGGCTTGCCATCGATATCGGCAAACGGCTCACCCTGAGCAATCGCCAGGGCCTGCTGGAAAATCCGCTGCGGATCATGGTGTACCGCGCCGCTCAAACGCCTCGGCGCCAACTGCCCATCAGCCAGGTAAGCACGGTCGGCAAAGGCCTCGAACATCAGCGGCACATCGGCGGCATCAGCCAGGCGCAGCTCACGGCTGTTGTCAGCCAGCGCCAGCACCATCAGCGGCAAGCCCTTGCGGTAACTGGCACAGGCCTCAAGCACCGCATTGAACAGCGCATCGTCACGCACCAGATCGTTGTACAACGCGCCATGCGGTTTGACGTAGGCCAACTGGGTGCCGGCTGCGCGGCAGAAGGCATCCAGAGCGCCGAGCTGATACAGCACCAGCGCGGTGACCTCCTCTGGCGAACAGGCGATATGCCGCCGGCCGAAACCGAGCAGATCAGGATAGGCCGGGTGCGCACCAATGCTCACCCCATGCTGCACCGCCAGGGCGACGGTGCGTTGCATGGTCAGCGGGTCGGACGCATGAAAGCCGCACGCCAGGTTGGCCTGATCAACCAGCGGCATGGCATGCACGTCATCGCCCATGCGCCACACGCCGAAGCTTTCACCCATGTCGCAGTTCAGCAGAATTTTTTTCATGCCGACAAGCTTAGTGGTGCATTACCGCTGCGGGAAGCCTGGCCGCGTTAATACACGTCGCGGCGATAGCGCCCCTCTTCGCGCAGGGCCGTGACAGCGGATTCGCCGAGCAACTCATGCAACACCGCATCCACCCCAGCCGCCATACCGTCGAGGCTGCCGCAGACATAAATCGCCGCACCGTCATCTAGCCACTCGCGCACTGAGTCGGCGGACTCGCGCAGGCGATCCTGCACGTAGACCTTGGCGGCCTGATCACGCGAGAAAGCCAGGTCCAAACGCGCCAACTCACCGGTCGCCAGCCAGCCCTGCAGCTCAGCCTGGCAGTAGAAGTCATGCGCCGCATTACGCTCGCCGAACAGCAGCCAGTTTTGCCGATGCCCGGCGATGACCCGCGCCTTGAGCAGGCTGCGCAGCCCGGCCAGGCCGGTGCCGTTGCCGATCAGGATCAGCGGTCGATCATCTTCGGGGGCATGGAAGGCGCTGTTACGCCGTACCCGCGCCAGCAACTGACCCTGCAGCGCCGCGCCTTCCGTCAACCAACCGGAGCCAAGCCCGAGCGAGCCATCGCGATGCCGCTCCTGGCGGACGATCAGCTCCAGCTCGCCGTCGCTGGGCAAGGAGGCGATCGAGTATTCGCGCGCAGCGAGCGGCACCAGCGCATCCAGCATGGCCTGGGCGTGCAAGCCGACCAAGTGGGTGAACTGCTCGGGGAGCTGCTTGCCGCGCAGCGCCTGCTGCAGCGACTGCGTCAGGCCATCGAGGCTGACTGTCTGGTTGCCGTCCAGCGCATGGGCCTGCAACCAGGCCTGCACGGTGGCATCGCTATGGCGCGGCGGTACGTCGAGAATATCGCCGGCACTCCAGTCGACCGACTGTTCAGCACGCAGTGCCAGCAGGTATGTCGGCGCGCCCTGACTACCCGGATTAAGCAGCTCGCGACGCGTGAGTGTCCACAGGCAGGGCGGCGTTTCAGCTTGAGGCAGCGGCTGGGCGCCTGTCAGCTCACCGAGTTGGCGTTGCCAGTGGGCCAAGGCTGTCGCATCGGCAGCGTCGACCTGCACCGGCTCGAACAAACTGCGCGCCCCCTGCTGAGTCAGCCAGCCGTGGACCCGCTGGGCAAAGCCACAGAAGTGCTGATACTGGCGATCTCCCAGGGCGAGCATGGCATACCGCAGATTAGGCAGATGCAACGCCTGCCCCAGCAGCCTGCGCTCGAAGCCGCGCGCGCTGTCCGGCGCCTCGCCATCGCCAAAGGTGCTGAGCACAAACAGCGCGTTGTGCGCCTGACGCAGCATCTGTTCGTTGAGTTTGGCCAAGGGCTGCACGCTGACGGCAAGGCCAGCGGACTGCAACTGGCCGGCGGTTTGCCAGGCCAGCTGTTCGGCAAAACCGCTCTGACTGGCAAAGCCAATCAGCCAACCCTCGCCCAGCCCCGCGCTCGGTTGCAACGCACCACGCGCCTTGAGCATGGCGCGTTTTTTACGCCGACGATCCAAGTAGAGCAACCAGCCGGTGATGGCGAACAACGGCATCGCCAGGCTGGCAAGCATCATCAGAATGCGTCCAGTCAGGCCGAAATAGCTGCCCACATGCAAGGCATACACACTGGTCAGCAGTTGATCGCCAAAGCTCTGTTGCTCGTAGCGCGTGTGCTTTCCTGCCTCGCCGCTTAAAGGGTCAAGCGCCAGTTGGTTGAAAGCACGTTCATGCGGTGCATCATCACGCAGGTAGAACACAGTCACGGGTTGCCCAGCCACTGGCGGCAAGCGCAGGTTGTAGCTGCTCAACTGACTACCGGCCTCACGCTGCAGGCCTTCCCAGACCGCGCGGTAGTTCACTATCGGCAACTCACCGGCCGGTGGCGGGCCGCGCTTGCCTCCGCGCTGCTGACCACCAGGCTCAGCGCTAAGTAACGTGGTTGCACCTTCGCGGTACCAGTCATATGACCAATACAGCCCTGTCAGCGCCGCCAGCAGGTATAGCGCCAGGCACCAGGTGCCGGCAACCGCGTGCAGATCCCAGTTGAAGCTGCGGCCCTTGCGCGCCCAATCCAGAGTTAGCCAGGCGCGCCAGCTACCCGCCTGACGCGGCCACCGCAGGTAAAGCCCCGAAAGGCAGAAGAACACCAGTATCAACGTGCTGGCTGCGGTGATCTGCTTGCCGTATTCCCCCATGGCGAGGAAGCGGTGCAGCCTCAGCATCAAGTCGAAGAACCCTTGCCCGCGAGGCTCAGCTAGTAATTCACCGCGGTAACCATTGAAGTAACGCGACGGCCCACGACGCTCGCCAGGCGGCGGTGCGAAAAACACCCGCGCAGCCCGGTCACCCTCTACCTCCAACCACAGGCCGACCACCCGCTGCTGGCTGGCCGCTTCGAGTTTAGGCACCAGCTCGGCGGGCGACAGCGTGCCACTGTCACGCACCTCGACCTTCAGCACATCGGGGTTGAGTGCACGCATCAGCTCATCCTGAAACGAGTAGGCCGCACCCGTAACACCCATCAAGGCCAACACCAAGCCGGCTGTGATACCGAACAGCCAATGCAGCTGGAACAGAATTTTCTTTAACACGGGAAACTCGATCACCGGCGTTGAACACAGGCAGTCGCACTACAAACCGGCAACGGCCAAAGGAGAAGCAATTCTATTTAATAATTTGTTTCAATAACCAGCCATGTGCCGACCTTTACCGACTCTTTACCCAAGGTGAACGCTCACACAAACGGCCCTAAAGCCGTGATTCGTTGAACGACACGGACGATTCAAGCCTGCGTGAAGCCGAGCAGCTCACTCGGCACGGCGCCGGCCGCGATCGCCGTTCACTAAGCGCAGCCATCCGACATAGCGGACTGCAACAGTTAGCGGTCAGCGAACGCACAAAAACCCTGCACATACTCGAGCAGGGTTTTCTCAATTGGCTCGCAGGCAGGCTGGCTTACGCAGCCTGCCTACCGCTTGGCGTGGTTAGAAGCGGTATGTGGCCGACAGCACTGCCGAACGCGCAGCACCGTACTCGATGGCCGAAGAGCGTGCGGTGGTGGTGCCGGCACCCACAGTGGTGCCCACTTGCGTTCTCACGCTCTCAACATATTCCTTATCAAACAGGTTGTTGAGATTGAGTTGCAGATCAAGTTCCTTGTTGACCTTGTAACCGACCATGGCGTTGTGCAGCCAATAGGCATCCAGCTTTACGCCATCATTGGAAGCGGTAAGGTTACGCTCGCTGACATAGCGGGCACCGTAACCGACGCGCCAGCCAGCTGGCAGATCATAAGTCGTCCACAGATTGAGCGAACGAGGCGGAGTGTTGGCCAACGCCTGACCTTCGCGGGCAATACCTGCCGCCGTGTTGGCCGCTTCAAGGGTCTCGCTGTCCAGGAAGGTGTAGTTGGCGTAGACATTCCACTGATCAGTGACACGTCCGGTTGCGCCCAGCTCAAAGCCCTGAACGCGCTGCTTGCCTGCCAGCTGGGTACTGCCATCAACCATGGTTTCGCGGGCATTGCTCTTCTCTACCCGGAACAGCGCTGCATCCAGGCCCAGACGACTATCGAGGAACTCCCACTTGGTGCCCAACTCCCAGGTTTTGTTCTTCTCAGGCTCAAGATCCTGAGTCGCCGCAGACAGGCCAGCACCGCTGGTCGCCAGGTTCTCGGCGGATGGGTTGAAGGAGTCGCCATAGGCAACGTAGATACGCCCATTCTCTGCCGGCTTATAGGTCAGCCCCGCACGCTTGCTCAGATGCTCATCGCTTGAGTTGAAAGACGTCCGGGCATTGGTCGCCAGGGTGTGATCATCGGCATCGCCATCCACCCAGTCATAACGCAGGCCGAGACTCAAATCCCAGTAGTCGTTCAGTGCGATGGTGTCGAACGCGTACAGCGCGCGGTCGAGCAGGCGCGTCTCGGTATTCGCGCTATCAGCCTTATTGGTCGGACCATTCCAACGACCAGGCGGGTTACTCAGGTCATAACCGCTGTCCGGAAACGCCAAGTTATAGGCGTAGGTAGTACGGTCATAGGTCTCACGTGATAGCTCGACACCGCTGACCAGCGTGTGGGCCAGGCCAAAGGTCTCGAAGTTGGCAGTCAGGTTGGTCTGATTGATCAGCATTTTGCTGGTGACATCACGACCATAGGCCTGCGGACCTGCGGGCAGATATTTGCCAGCCGCCAGAACTGGACCAACACCAGACGATGAACGACGACGATCAAGGTTGACATGGGACGCCGAGATGACTGTATCGCGGTGGATTTCCGAGTAACGGGTCAGGTTCTGCAAGCGCAGGCTGTCGTTGATGTCATGCTCAAGCTTGACCGTGAATGCATCGCTCTCGATTTCTTCCTTGTCCAGATTGCGCCAGCCAAAGAAGCTTTCACGGTCCACGCCTGCCAGGCGCTTGCCATTGATTGCCGGCACGCCGTAATCAGGCAGGTTGTCGTCCGTTTGGTGGAAGTAACTCAGGGTCAAACGCGTCGAATCGCTCAGACCCAACAGCAGCGACGGTGCGATGCCCCAGCGCTGACGATCGACATAGTCGCGGCCTGGCACATCGTTCTCATGGGCCATCAGGTTAAGGCGCATGGCGCTGCCGGTACCCACGCCATCCAGGGTCTGGTTGGAGTCCAGGGTCAGGCGGTGATAGTTGTCGGTGCCCAGGCTGGCGCCAATTTCAGTGAAGTCACGCTGGAGCGGCTGTTTGCTGACCTGGTTGATGCTGCCGCCAGTGGTACCGGAACCACCGAATACCGAGTTGGGGCCCTTGATGACTTCAACGGCTTCGATATTGAAGGTATCGGTACGGTTGTTCTGCGAGCTGTCACGCAGGCCGTCGATCTGCATGTTGGCGTTGGCACTGAAGCCACGGATGTTGATGCTGTCGCCCGAGCCACCACCGCCCTCACCGGCGTTGAAGGTGATGCCGGAAACGTTGGCCAGCACTTCTTTCATGCTCAGGGCTTTCTGCTCTTTAAGCAGCGCCTGCGGTACCACGGTGATGGTCTGCGGGGTATCGAGTAGCGGTACAGCGTACTTGGCCGACGCCGAGCTTTCGGTCTTGTAGTCTTCGGTTTGCTCACCTTTGACCGTTACGCTGCCCAGCTCAACCGGTGTCTTGGCTTTTTGCGGCGCTTGCTCAGCGGCCAGGCCTGCGCCCGCCCAAGAGGCGATGACCAGACCAATGGCCGAAGCCAGAACACGACGCTGCGGCAGGCTGCCGGCTTTTTTACCCATACCCATGAGAACCACCCCCAGATAAAAACGAGGCGTGATTCTAATTGATAACTATTATCAAGCAATAGGCATTTACACCTTAATTCGCATTTAGTTCCATTCCTGTAGCTTTTTATCCAACAGGCACTCGCGTCCAATACTGGCCAGATCACGACAGCCCGTCAGCGCCATCGCCACTTCCAATTCAGCGCGCAACAGCTGTACCACATGCGCCACACCGCTCGCCCCGGCGGCTGCCAGGCCATACACATAGGGTCGCCCGACCAGCACAGCATCAGCGCCCAAGGCCAACGCCTTGAATACATCCGTACCGCGGCGAATACCGCCATCGAGCAGCAGCGGCACCCGCCCCTGCACCGCAGCAGCGATTTCCGCCAGCACCTCGATGGTGGCGGGCTGGCCGTCCAAAGTCCGTCCGCCATGATTGGAGACAATGATGCCGTCGACGCCTTCGGCCACTGCACGCCGCGCATCCTCGGCAGTCATCACGCCCTTGAGCAGGATCGGCAGACGCGTCAATGAACGCAGCCATTGCACATCCGCCCAGCCAGGCGCTGCCGCAAGCAACGCACCACCGAGCAGCAAACCACCGCTGGGCGGCGCGCACTCATGCAATGGCTGCATACCGCGCAGATTGACGGCTTCAATCCCCCCCGGCAAAGAAAAGCCCGCGCGCTGTTCACGGTTGCGCATACCGTTGACCGGCGCATCCACCGTCAACACCAGCGCCTGATAACCCGCCGCTTCGGCGCGCCTGACTAGCGCTTCGGTAAAGGTTCGATCCGGTTGGATATACAGCTGAAACCACAGCGGGTTATGGGCATGCTCGGCCACGGCTTCGAGGGACACACTGGCCTGGGTGCTCAGCACCATGCCGGCCTGCACAGCAGACGCAGCCAGCACCGTTGCCAGCTCACCCTGGGCATGCGCCAACTGCTGATACGCCACCGGCGCGAGGAAAATCGGGTGAGTAAAGGTCTGACCGAACAACTGCAGATGGGTATTACCACCACTGAGATCAGCCAACACCCGCGTACGCAGACAAATACGCTGAAACGCCGCCTGATTTTCCGCCAGGGTCAGTTCATCAGCCGCGCCGCCCGCGATATAGGCCCAGGCCTGGGCGCTCATGCGCTCGCGGGCCAGGGGTTCATAGTCCGCCACGGCAGCAACACTTGGCGGAATCTGCGTCAGTTTTGGTAACGGCATGCCGGTCATGTATTGGCCCACTGGCGCAGCAGGTTGTGATAAACCCCGGTCAACCGCGCCAGCTCAGCACTCTCTGGCACTTCAAGGGTCAGCGCCTGTACCGCCCGATCCAGCTCCAGCAACAGGCCGCGCTGAGTGTCATCACGTACCAGGCTCTGAATCCAGAAAAACGCCGCATAACGCGTGCCACGGGTTACCGGATTGACGCGGTGCAGGCTGCTGCCGGGATACAGCACCAGATGCCCAGCCGGCAACTTGACGCTGTGGCTGCCGTAGCTGTCCTCGACCACCAGCTCACCCCCCTCGTACTCATCCGGATCACTGAAAAACAGCGTGGCCGACAGATCACTGCGCACTCGATGCGGCGTGCCCGGCACACTGAAAATCGCGTTGTCGATATGATTGCCGTAGGTGCCGCCGCCGGTGTAACGGTTGAAGCGCGGTGGCAACACCTTCAGCGGCAAGGCCGCCGAAACAAACTGCGGATGGTTGCCCAGACGCTGCACGATAAAGTCGCCAATCTGCACCACCAGCGGATCATCCTGCGCCAGTTGCTGATTGGCCTTGGCTTTGGCCGCCTGATAGCCCGCCGTCAGCCGACCATCCTGCCAGCTGGCCTGCTCAAAGGCCTGACGGCACTCACGCACCTGTTCGGGCGTCAGCACATCGGCAATGCTCAACATCATGATTCGCTCTCCTCACCGGCCGCCCTGAGCGACCGCCACCAAACAGTTGCAAATGATTCTAAATAGCTAGCGCGCACTATGACAGCGCCACACACCTAGGCAGTTGATCCAGCCCAATAAAAAGCGCTCAGCCTCCACCTCAATGCGCCAGCCAACCGCTGCAGCGGAAAAATAAAACGCCCCGAATACCATCGGTATTCGGGGCGCTTGTTTGCTGCCTGGTGTGACTTAAAAACGGAAATCAGTGCTCAAGGTTAGGGTGCGTGGATCACCCAACAAAGCACGGCGACCTTGCCAGTTGGCTGAGGCGACATATTCCTCATCCGTCAGGTTATCGATGTTCAGACGCACATCCACATTGGCATTCACTTCATAAGAAGCCATCGCTGCAAAGGTGGTGTAACTCGGCACGCGACCAAAGCGGCCATTGGCGACCATACGCTCGGCATCATCCGGACGCCCCAGGTACGACGAGCCGACATGCTGCGCGCCCAGACCGAAGGTCAGCCCGACCGGCAGGCGGTAGGTCGTCCACAGGTTGCCGGAGACTTTTGGCGTAAAGGCCAGCTCGTCGCCATTGGTACGCAGTTCAGTGCCGTAATCCCCAGCATTCGCGCGACGACGTACGTCATCCAGGTAAGCGCTGTGCTTACGTTCGCTGTCCATAAAGACGATGCCGCCAAACACGCTCCAGTTATCGGTGAGTTTGCCCGAAGCGCTCAACTCCAGCCCTTTGACGGCCTGCTCACCATACCCTTTGAGCGTGGCGCTGCCGGTCTGGCCAACATCAAGCCCGGTGATGGCCACATTTTTCTTCACGGTGTAGAACAACGCCGCCGCGGTCGAGAGGCGCTTGTCGAAGAAATCCCACTTGGTGCCGATTTCATAGTTGTGCGCACGCACCGGGTCGGCCCCCTTGATCAGCGCGGGCAGCCCCTGGTCGGCTCGCGAGATATCGGAGTTCGACAGGTAGGAGCCTGGCGGCTGAGTGGAAACGCCATACGCGGTGTAGAGGCTGCCATTCGGCAGTGGCTTGTACACCAGGCCCAGCTTGCCGCCCAGGCTCAACTCGGTGTCATTGAAACCATCGCCCGGCGTAGCGGCACCGCTGCTCAGGTTACGGCTGCTGATGCTGGCCTCGTATTGCTCCAGGCGCAGGCCACCGGTGAGTTGCCACTGCGGGTTGAACTCCAGCGTGTCGTAAACATAAAGAGCGGCAGTATCCACATCCACCTTGGTGCGATCACGCGGAGCCAGTGCTGCCGGCACACTGCGCGACCAGTCCGGGTGAAACACACTGACCAGGCCGGGCAGGGTCTGTGAAGCGAATGCCAGCGACTCGGACTTCTCGTGAGTCAACTCCAGCCCAGTGGACAGGTTGTGGGCAATACCCCAGGTCGAAAACTGGGTGGACAGGTTGGTGATGTTGCTCAGGGACGTGTTGACCCGGTCGTATTGCTGACGCTGCACATTGACCAGCGCGGCATTGGCATTGTTATCGTCATCCAAGACATGGGTAAACCGCGCCTGACGATCCACCCGAGCAAGGCGTGTCTGGTTGCTCACGGTGCTGACGGCACCAAGATCCTGCTCAATACGAAACAGCAATGCATCGCTGGTGGTGTCGTCGAAATCCGACTTTAGGCCGAAGAACGTGTCACGGTCCGCCGACCAAACGGACGGATCATAGGGCGTACCGGCACCCTTGAGTTTGTCGCGCAGCGCCACCCCGGCCACCCCAAGGTCAGGACGATCATTCATCTGTACATGCTCATAGGCGAAGATCGTGCGCGTATCGGTGCCCAAGCCAAACGCTACCGAAGGTGCGATGCCCCAACTGTTCTTCTCGGCATGCTCACGCCCGGCCACACCGCTGTCTTCCAGCAGCAGGTTGAGGCGCACTGCGGTGCTGTCGTTGATCACCTGATTGGTATCGAGGGTCATGCGCTTGCGCGCCTCGGAATCGTATTGGTCGAAGGCATAGCTGATGCCGCCACCGATAAATTCTTCCAAGGTTGGCGTCTTGGTCACGAGGTTGACGTAGCCCCCTGCACCACCCCGGCCGTTATCGGCCGCCGGGCCCTTGGCCACTTCAACCGACTCGACGTTGAAAACGTCGCGGGTGTAGCTGCCGTTGTCGCGCGCACCGTCGATAAAGATGCTGCCGCTGGTGTCGAAACCACGCAGGCTGAAATTGTTGGTGCCACTGGCAAAGCCGTTCTCGCCGGCATTGAAGCTGATACCAGGCGTGTTGCTCAGCACGTCAGTCAGGTTGCGCGCGCCCTGCTCCTTGAACAGCGCTTCAGGGATAACGCTGAAGGTTTGCGGCGTATCCAACAGCGCCGCAGTCTGCTTTGGCGAGGAGGCCTTATCGACCTTGTAGCCGTCGTCCTGCTGACCTTTAACCGTGACGCTGCCCAGCTCAACCGGGGTTTTATCGGCGTCGGCAGCCAAGCTGTGGCTGGCACAGGATGCGATGGCTAAACCGATGGCGCTGGCCAGCAGGCGGCGTTGCGGGAGACTTCTGCGCTTTTTATCGTAGTTGTTCATGAGAATCGCTCAGGCTTTAAAATCTGGCGCAATTCTAATTAGTAAGCACTCTCAATCAATCTTTACATCTCGTTTACAGCAACTCGTTTGTAACAAAATTGTTACGGCGAAACGCCCAGAGCTGCAGCCCACACGCCTGCAATAACGACAGGCACCTGACGGATCAGAGGCAGAAGATTGCGGGCACAAAAAAGGCACGAGGGTGAGCCCGTGCCTTTTTGCGTAGCGTTTAGCCTGCG
Source organism: Pseudomonas peli (assembly GCF_900099645.1). Classification (GTDB taxonomy): domain Bacteria; phylum Pseudomonadota; class Gammaproteobacteria; order Pseudomonadales; family Pseudomonadaceae; genus Aquipseudomonas; species Aquipseudomonas peli. Next base: position 994,261 of record NZ_FMTL01000001.1, read on the forward strand.
TATTACAGGTAGAACGACTTCAGCGGCGGGAAGCCATTGAACTCCACCGCGCTGTAGCTGGTGGTGTAGGCGCCAGTGGACAGCCAGTAGACACGGTCACCGATGGCCAGATTGAGCGGCAGGCCGTACTTGTAGTTCTCGTACATGATGTCAGCGCTGTCGCAGGTCGGCCCCGCGATGACAACCTCTTCCATCTCGCCCTTCTTCTCGGTGTAGAGCGGGAACTTGATCGCCTCGCCCATGGTTTCGATCAGGCCACTGAACATGCCCACATCGACATACACCCAGCGTTCGACCGCGGTACGCGACTTGCGCGCCACCAGCACCACTTCGCTGACCAGAATGCCCGCGTTGGCGATCAGCGAGCGGCCCGGTTCAAGGATGATTTCCGGCAGGTCATCGCCGAAGTCTTCCTTGAGGAAACGGATGATTTCCTCGGCATAGGTTTCCAGGCTGTTGGTACGGGTGATGTAGTTGGCAGGGAAGCCGCCGCCCATGTTGATCAGCTTGAGCTCAATGCCGTCTTCTTCTTTAAGACGCTCGAAGATCACCTTTACCTTGGCAATCGCCGCGTCCCACACCGAGATGTCGCGCTGCTGCGAGCCAACGTGGAACGACAAGCCGTAAGGCACCAGACCGAGGTCACGGGCGAGGATCAGCAGGTCCATGGCCATGTCAGTCTGGCAGCCGAACTTGCGCGACAGCGGCCAATCGGCAGTGGTCGAGCCTTCGGTGAGGATGCGCACATAGACTTTCGCACCCGGCGCAGCCTTGGCGATATTGCGCAGGTCGGCTTCCGAGTCGGTGGCGAACAGGCGCACGCCCTTCTCATAGAAGTAGCGGATGTCCTTGGATTTCTTGATGGTGTTGCCGTAGCTGATGCGATCCGGGCTGACGCCACGTCCCATGACCTTGTCCAGCTCGTAGATCGAGGCGATATCGAAGCTGGAGCCTTTTTCCTTGAGCAAGTCGATGATCTCGACCGCCGGGTTGGCCTTGACTGCGTAATACACCTTGGCGAATTCGAAACCAGCGCGCAGGTCATCGTAAGCCTGGCTGATGATCGCGGTATCGATGACCACGAACGGGGTTTCCTGAGTATCGGCAAACGCCTTCATGCGCTGAAACGTAGCGGGTGCGTAATAGTCTTCGACCTTGATCGGCATGCGGAACTCCAGTTGGCTGAACCCGTTAACACAGTTTTAGTCAGGCAAACGCTGCGTACGCAGTCCGTTGCCCACCATTTAGGGAGACCTGGCGGCTAACCCGCACAGGTAGAACGTCTGATCAGTTTCCCCACTTTGGTTCGCCTACTTCCCAAGGCATGTCGCCGAGAACCCTGTGGGCCTCTCGTCGTCAGTACTTGAGCCGGATGGATCGTTGCCAGCATGGACGTTCGGCGCGAACTTTAGGGCCATGGGGGGCTGAGATCAATCAAAAATGCCGTGCTTTTGCTCCTCTTTGTCGCCTTATTGATTGAACGTTTTATATTCAAAACAAAACGCCATGAAATGCTGCACAACGCGCGAAAAAACCCAGGTTTTGCGCACTGACTACAGGTCGCCGCGCTGACCGACGTTTACCGTTATAATCGCCGCCTTTTTTGACAGACCGACTATTCAGTCGACGGGTTCCCGCACAATGACCATCCAGGCCACCGAAGTCGGCAAACGCCGTACATTCGCCATCATTTCCCACCCAGACGCCGGTAAAACCACCATTACCGAGAAGCTGCTGCTGATGGGCAAGGCAATCGCCGTGGCCGGTACGGTTAAGTCGCGTAAGTCCGACCGCCATGCCACCTCCGACTGGATGGAGATGGAGAAGCAGCGCGGCATCTCCATCACCACCTCGGTGATGCAGTTCCCGTATCGCGAGCACATGATCAACCTGCTCGACACCCCCGGCCACGAAGACTTCTCGGAAGACACCTACCGCACCCTGACCGCCGTGGACAGCGCGCTGATGGTGCTCGACGGCGGTAAAGGCGTTGAGCCACGCACCATCGCCTTGATGGATGTCTGCCGCTTGCGCGACACGCCGATCGTCAGCTTTATCAACAAGCTCGACCGCGACATCCGCGACCCGATCGAACTGCTCGACGAGATCGAAGCCGTCCTGAAAATTAAAGCCGCGCCGATCACCTGGCCGATTGGCTGCTACCGCGACTTCAAGGGTGTGTACCACCTGGCCGACGACTACATCATTGTCTACACCCCGGGCCACGGCCACGAGCGCACCGAAACCAAGATCATCCAGCACCTCGACTCCGATGAGGCCCGCGCCCACCTGGGCGACGAGTACGAGCGTTTTGTCGAGCAGCTGGAACTGGTGCAGGGTGCTTGCCACGAGTTCGACCAGCAGGAGTTCCTCGACGGCCAACTGACCCCGGTGTTCTTCGGCACCGCACTGGGCAACTTCGGCGTCGACCATGTACTCGACGCGGTAGTCGATTGGGCGCCCAAGCCGCTCGCCCGCATCGCCAACGAGCGCACCGTGGAGCCGGTGGAAGAAAAGTTCAGCGGCTTCGTGTTCAAGATCCAGGCGAACATGGACCCCAAGCACCGCGACCGCATCGCCTTTATGCGTATCTGCTCGGGCAAATACAGCCAGGGTATGAAGATGCGTCATGTGCGTACCGGTAAGGATGTGCGCATCGGTGACGCCCTGACCTTCTTCTCCAGCGAGCGCGAGATGCTGGTCGAGGCCTACGCTGGCGACATCATCGGCCTGCACAACCACGGCACCATCCAGATCGGCGACACCTTCACCGAGGGCGAAGCGCTAGGCTTCACCGGTATCCCGCACTTCGCACCGGAACTGTTCCGCCGCGTGCGTCTGAAGGACCCGCTGAAATCCAAACAACTGCGCCAGGGCTTGCAGCAGCTGGCGGAGGAAGGCGCAACGCAGGTGTTCTTCCCCGAGCGCAGCAACGACATCATCCTCGGCGCGGTCGGTGTGCTGCAGTTCGACGTGGTCGCCAGCCGCCTGAAAGAGGAATACAAGGTCGAGTGTGCCTATGAGCCGATCACGGTCTGGTCGGCGCGCTGGATCGACTGCAGCGATAAGAAGAAGCTCGAAGATTTCTCCAACAAGGCGGTGGAAAACCTCGCCCTGGATGGCGGCGGCCACCTCACCTACCTGGCCCCGACGCGGGTCAACCTGAGCCTGATGGAAGAGCGCTGGCCGGACGTGAAATTCCGCGCTACCCGCGAACATCACTAAGCCATCCACCCTCTCCCCAACCCTCTCCCGCCAGCGGGAGAGGGAGCCGAACGCAGCAGGTTGTAGATACGCTAGCGCCGCCTCGATCACTGGCTGAATTACTAATCCAACAAGCTACGCGGTCAACTCCCCTCGCCCGCTTGCGGGAGAGGGGCTGGGGGAGAAGGCCGCTTGTGCTCCACCCATAAGCGCAACCGCTCCAGCACCGCATCTGTTTGCAGCAGCACCTCATGATTCCAGAAACGCAAAACTTCAAAGCCCTGCGTCCTTAGCCAGCCATCACGCTGCTCGTCATAGGCCGTCTGCTCTGCATGCTGACTACCATCCAGCTCAATGACCAGGCCTATCTCCAGGCACACGAAATCCACGATGTAACGGCCCAACGGCTTCTGCCGCTTGAACTTAAGCCCCATGCAATGATGGGCGCGCAGCTGATACCAAAGACACCGTTCTGCCTCGGTCATCTCACGCCGCAGCGTTCTGGCACGCTCCCTCATCTGCCCGTCCATAAGCTACCCTGCTCCCTGCAAAGCCCACTATTTGAACAAACCCTAGCCCATGCACCTGATCGACACCCACACCCACCTGGATTTCCCCGACTTCAATGCGGATCGCAGCGAGCTACTGACGCGCTGCCGCAGCCGTGGCATTGAACGGTTGGTGGTGCTGGGTGTGCATCAGGCCAACTGGCAGCGAGTGTTGGATCTGGTGCAAGCCGAAGACAGCCTGTACGCGGCGTTCGGCCTGCACCCGGTGTACCTGGATGAACACCAGCCAGAACACCTGAGCGAACTGCGTGACTGGCTGACTCGCTGCGCCGGCCACCCGAAGCTTTGCGCCGTGGGCGAGTTCGGTTTGGACTATTTTCTCGAACAGCTGGACCGCGAACGGCAGCAACAGCTGTTCGAAGCGCAGCTCAAACTCGCCAGCGAATTCGAGCTGCCCGCCCTGCTCCACGTACGCCGCGCCCATGCCGCGACGATCGCCACGCTGAAGCGCCTTAAGCCAGCGCGTGGCGGCATCATCCATGCCTTTGCCGGCAGCACTGAAGAAGCAAGGGAATACCTCAAGCTCGGTTTCAAACTCGGCCTCGGCGGCGCCCCCACCTGGCCGCAGGCACTGCGTCTGCGCAAGGTGGTGGCGCAATTGCCGCTGGAGGCCATCGTGCTGGAAACCGACTCACCCGACATGGCGCCGTCCATGCACCCTAACCAGCGCAATAGCCCGGACTACCTGCCGGACATCTGCGCGGCCCTGGCCGAGCTACGCGGCATCAGTGCCGAAGAGCTGGCCAGCGCCAGCAGCCGCAATGCCGCCGCATTGTTTTGCTGGGACTGACCTGGGGCGAAACCCACCGTCGCGGGCTTATGCCGCCGCCTCAACCAGAGGCTGAGTGTCCGCACGTTTCAACAGGGCATAGCTCACCCCAGTCAGCAGACTGCCCGCAACAATGGCTAACAGGTACAACAGCGCATGGTTAATCGCGTTGGGGATCAACAACACAAACAGACCACCATGCGGGGCCATCAACTTACAGCCGAAATACATCGACAGAGCACCGGTCAGTGCCCCTCCAGCAATGCTCGCTGGAATCACCCGTAACGGGTCCTTGGCGGCAAACGGAATCGCCCCTTCGGAGATAAAACACAGCCCCAACACACCAGCGGCCTTGCCTGCCTGGCGCTCGCTTTGCGCGAACTTGTGCCGCGCTAGCACGGTGGCAATCGCCATGCCGATGGGGGGCACCATACCGCCGGCCATGGCCGCTGCCATGGGGGCGTAGCTCTGTGAGGCCAGCAAGCCAACCGAGAAGGCATAAGCAGCCTTGTTGATCGGCCCACCGAGGTCCACGCACATCATGCCGCCAAGCAACAGCCCCAGCAGCACCGCATTGGACGTGCCCATGGTGTCGAGAAACACGGTCAGCGCGGCGAGCATGCCGGCAACCGGTTTGCCGACCACAAAGATCATCACCAACCCCGTAAACAGGCTGGCCAGCAGCGGGATGATCAGAATGGGTTTGAGCGCTTCAATGCTGGTCGGCAACTTGACCCAACGCGCCAACGCCTTGGCCGAATAGCCCGCCAAAAAGCCGGCCACGATGCCACCGAGAAAGCCTGCGCCCAAGGAGCTGGCCAACAGCCCGCCAATCATCCCAGGAGCCAGCCCCGGCCGGTCGGCAATCGAATAGGCAATGTAACCCGCCAGCAACGGCACCATCAGCTTGAATGCTGCATCCCCGCCAATCTGCATCAGCGCGGCGGCCAGCGAACCTTCCTGCTTGAACGCCTCGATGCCAAAGACAAATGACAGGGCGATCAACAAACCACCAGCCACCACCATCGGCAGCATGTAGGACACACCCGTGAGCAGGTGCTTGTAGGGACCATTTTTCTCGCTGGGGGAAGGGCTCGCGCTAGCCTCTGACGGTTCGCCCGTCAGAGGGCGGGCTTCAGCAAAAGCACGCTCCAGCGTTTGTTGTGGCTGTTTGAGCGCCACACCCGTGCCGCAGCGGTACACTTTCTTGCCGGCGAAACGGGCAGTGTCCACCTCGATATCGGTCGCCAGTAGAACGGCGTCAGCGGCAGCAATGGTGGCATCATCCAGCAGGTTGCGTGCACCGACAGAGCCGCGGGTCTCCACCTGCAGCACGATGCCCATGCGCGCAGCCGCCTGTTGCAAGGCTTCGGCTGCCATAAACGTGTGTGCCACACCAGTGGGGCAGGCGGTGACGGCAACCAAGCGTCGCACGCTGCTGGCAACCGCAGCCTCTTCGACATAGGGCTCCGCGCGTTCAGCCGCCTCTCGTAGGAAGCGTTGCGGGTCAGCCAAGGCATCAGCTGGCGTGGACTGCACCAGGCGCTTACCAACAAAACGGCTCAGCGACAGCTCGCCGGTTTTCACCACCAGTACCAGGTCGGCCGCGGTGATATCCGCCGCGCTCAATGGCGAGCCGATAGCCCGCGCATCCTGAACCTCAACCTTGGCCTTCCAACCCAGGCGTTCGGCGGCGGCCTGCAGCAGCCGCGAGCACAACACGCTGGTGACCTGGCCATTGGGGCAGGCGGTAATGATCAGCAGATTCATGGTCAATGCCTCTTATTCTTACAAGGGCTGTAGCCGCACAGCGGCTTCTAAGCGGGCTAATTGTTCGCGGTCATGGATGCCAAAGCCGATCTGCGTCACCGCCTGCGCAGCCACCGCCGTCGCCATACGCAAGGTGCGTTCAGCCGGCCAGCCTTGCAGCAGGCCGTGCAAGCTGGCGGCCAACAGCGAATCGCCAGCACCGACTGTGCTAACGACCTCGACGCGAGGCGGTATGGCGCGCAAGGCAATGCCGGGGCCATGCCAGTCGACACCGGCACTGCCCCGCGACAGCACAACATGCTCGATGCCTTGCCCGCGCAATTTACGCACAGCCGCCGAGAGGTCGCTGCCGCAGACCTCGCTGAGCTCCTCTTCGTTGGGTTTGATCATCCAGGGCGCAATGGGCAACGCGGCCTGCAACGCCGCGCCACTGCTGTCGAGCACCAGCGGCACGCCACTGGCTTTGAGCCGATGCACTAACGCGGCAAACCACGCTGTGCTCACGCCGCGCGGCAGGCTACCGGCCACCACAATCGCATCGTGCCCCGCCACCAGCGGTATCAGGTTATCGAGCAGGCTCTGCAGGTGCTCGTCCTCGACCTGCAAACCAGGACCGTTTAGGTCGGTAATCCGCCCATCGGCCTCAGCCAGTTTGATATTGCTGCGGGTCTCGCCCGGCACGCGGATAAAGGCATCGGCAAAACCACGGGCCTGCATCAAATTTTCAAATGGCTGCGCATTGTCGCTGCCAAGAAAACCGCTGACCGTCAGGTGATGGCCCAGATCAGCAAGTACCTGGGCGACATTCAGCCCCTTGCCAGCGGCGTGACGCGTGAGGCCCAGGCTGCGATTGACCGCACCGGGGATCAGCTTGTCGAGGCTAACCGTGAGATCCAGCGCCGGGTTCAGGGTCAGGGTCAGGATACGGGCCATCAGTGCATCCCCGCGATCAGGGCACGCACAGCCGCAGCGCTATCGAGTGTCAACGCTTGCTCAGCCAGGGTGCGTGCGGCGCTCATCGTCAATTCGCGCACGCGCGCCTTGACCAGGGCAATCGAGCGCGGTGACACACTCAGCTCATCCACCCCCAAGCCAACCAGCAGCGGCACCGCCAAACGATCACTGGCCAGCTCGCCGCACACGCCGACCCACTTACCGTGGGCATGCGCGGCGTCGACCGTCATGCTGATCAGTCGCAACACCGCTGGATGCAAGCCGTCAGCCTGTGCCGAGAGGGTCGGATGGCCACGGTCGATGGCCAGGCAATACTGAGTCAGGTCGTTAGTGCCGATGCTGAAGAAGTCCACTTCCCGCGCCAACACCGGAGCCATCAGCGCAGCCGAGGGCACTTCGATCATGATCCCGAGTTGCAGGTCTGCCACGGGAATTTCTTCGCGTAGACGCTGTGCCATATCGCGCGCCACACGCCACTCTTCAACCGTGCTGACCATGGGAAACATGATCCGTAGTGCACGCCCATCGGCCGAGGCCAGCAAAGCGCGCAGCTGGGTTTCCAGAATGTCCGGGCGTTGCAGGCTAAGGCGAATGCCGCGTACGCCAAGGAAGGGGTTTTCTTCACTCGGCATCGGCCAGTAGGGCAACGGTTTGTCGCCGCCGACATCCAGGGTGCGCACCACCAGCGGTCGTCCGCCCAGGGCATCCAGCACACGCCGGTATTCGCGCTCTTGCGCCGCCTGGCTCGGGGCTTGGGCGTGCTCCATAAACACCAGTTCAGTGCGCAACAGGCCGACCGCCTCGGCACCCAGCGCCACGGCTTCGGCGGTTTCGCCACTGGCACCAATATTTGCGGCCACCTCAATCTGTACACCATCACGGGTGATGGCCGGGTGCAGGCGCTCGGCATGGGCCTGCTGCTGGCGCAGTTGTGCCGCCTCGCGCTCATGCAGGGCCTGCTGCTGGGTATCTTGATCAGGTGCTACGCGCAGCAACCCGCTGTCGCCATCCAGCAACAACAAGGTGTTCTGCGCCAGCGCCAGCACCGCCTCACCGGCACCGACCAGCGCAGGAATACCCAAGGCGCGAGCAATGATCGCACTGTGCGCAGTGGCCCCGCCGCGCGCGGTGAGAATACCGGCTACACGCTGCCGATCGAGACCGGCGACATCCGAGGGCGCCACTTCATCCATCACCAGGATGTAGGGTTCGCGCGGCTCGTCAGGCAAAGTAACGCCGCATAACTGCGCCAGCACACGCCGGCCGATGTCGCGCAAATCCGCCGCGCGCTCGGCCAGCAGCGCGTCGTGCAACGCCTCCTGACGCTGCGCAGCAGCATCGATTTCGTGTTGCCAGGCCGCTTCGGCGCTGGCCCCGGCGAGGAGCCGAGCCTCAACATCATCAATCAGCGCGGGATCATCGAGCATCGCCAGGTGAGCGCTGAATATTTCCCGAATACTGGCCACACCGGCACCGTCGACCAGGCGCTGAACCTGCCCGGCGACCACCGCACGCGCCGCTTGTAGACGCTGCCGCTCGGCATCAACACCCTTGCCGTGCTCGGCATATTCAAAGCGCGGAAAGATCCGCACCAGCGCCGGGCCGATGGCGATGCCGGGCGATGCCGCCACCGCCATCAACTGACTGCCCGCGGGCGGCGCCATTGGCACGTGCGCAGCCGCCGGCAACAGCGCCGCGCCCTGCTCGGCCAGCAACGGTTCCACTGCCTCGCCCAAACCGCTTTCCAGCGCCGCTTGCAGGGCGGGCAAGGCATCGGCGGCAATACTCGGCTCGGCGCTGAAGTGCAGCATCTGCCCACGCCGCGCACCCAGCGACAGCAAACGACTGAGGCTTTTCACCGACACCCCAGCCCCTTCATCGCCGCTCAGCCGGACACGCAACTCGCCACCAAAACGCTGCGCCAGCTCGCTGAGCACCTTGGCCGGGCGCGCATGCAAACCATGGGCATTGAGCAGCGGCAGAGTCAAACTCGGCCAGTCCGGGGCGACTTCGCCGCCCAGCGCCTCGATCACCCGGCGACTGTCATTGGCTTCACTCAGCTCGGCAGCGCGGCCGCCGATCAGCACATCACACAACCTCTCCAGGGCCTGACGGTGCGCCTCGCCCTGGCTGGCCAGGCAAAACAGCCCTTTCAGCACCTCGCCGCGAAACTGCAGGGGCTGCGCCGGGGTGACAAATGCCAAACCGGGGCGCAGTACGCTCTGTTCACTGTGCAGCCACCACAGCCCTTCACCCAGGGGCAGCGGCTCGCTGCGCGCTAAGCCCAGGGCAAAGCCGCTGCTGGCACACTCGGCCTGGCGCAGCAGCCGCGCGCCTTGCCACAGCAGCTCGTCAAAGTCCTCTATTTGTAGCCCCAACCCGACCAACTGACCGTCGAGTGCCAGCGCCTGTGGCGCACCTTGCAGCAGTTCGACGAGCTGCTCGGGCTCGCGCGCTTGACGCAGCGCCTGACTGAGATCGCCCTCCCCCAGCGCGCGAGTGAGTAATTGCAGCAGGTGCAAATGCTCATCGGACTGCGCAGCAATGCCGATAGCCAGGTACACCTGCTGACCATTCCCCCAGTCGACACCCTCGGGAAACTGGATCAACCGCACCCCGGTACGCAGAACGTGATCGCGGGTTTGCGGCGTGCCATGCGGGATCGCCACGCCCTGCCCAAGAAAAGTCGAACCCTGCGCCTCACGAGCCTGCAAACCTTGCAGATACGCGGCAGTGGCCAGCCCACCCTCGACCAGCGCCTCGCTCAGCATGGCCAGTGCCTGCGCCTTATCCGCCGCATGGCAGCCCATTTGGATCTGGCTGGCATCAAGTTCGAGCATGGGTATTCCTCTGGCTATCCGGTTTGACAAGGTGTCGCGGCTGGCTTGAAATCTGCCTGGTGAACAACATTGCTGAAACGATTCATCAAGCAGTGGCACCTTAGCTGATTATGGGTAATCCTTGAAGCCCGACACGGATAACAGCACAGTGGCCAGCGCCCGCAGCCGACACCCCGCGCGGCCCTGTATTCCAGCCCGGATATCCCTCAGTGAAAGAGTGCTACGCCCGTGAAACTCAGTGACATCGCCAGGCTGGCAGCGGTCTCGGTAACCACCGCCAGCTATGTGATCAATGGCCAAGCTGCTCAGCGGCGGATCAGTCCCACAACCGTAGAACGGGTGCAGGCGGTGGTCGAGCAATACGGCTATCGTCCCGACCAGCAGGCCGCGGGGCTGCGCCGTGGCGACAGCCGTTGTTTGGGCTTTATCCTCCCGGACCTGGAAAACCCCAGCTACGCCCGCCTGGCCAAGCTGCTGGAACAGAAGGCCCGCGCCGCCGGGTATCAGTTGCTGATTGCCAGCTCTGATGACAACCCGAACAGCGAGCGGCAGTTGATCAGCTTGTTTCGTTCACGCCGCTGTGCGGCGCTGATCGTCGCCAGTTGCCTGCCACAGGACGACCCGCTCTACCCCAAGCTGGTCAGCGACGGCTTGCCGATCATTGCAGTGGACCGGGCACTTAACCCCGGCCACATTCGTTCGGTGATCAGTGATGATGAAGCGGCTGGCCAGCAGTTGACGCACAGCCTGCTGACGCCCAAGCCCCGGCATATCGCCCTGCTTGGCGCACGCCCGGAACTGGTGATCAGCCAGGCACGCGAACGTGGTTTCCACAAGGCCTTGGCGGATTTCGACGGGCGCGTCAGCGTTTATCACAGCGAGCACTTCAGCCGTGACAGTGGCTACCAGCAGATGCACGATCTGATTGCTGCAGACGGGCCGCCGGATGCACTGATCACCACCGCGTATGTCTTGCTTGAGGGCGTGCTGGACGCGATTCATCAGCAGCCCGATGCCGCCTGGTCGGCACTGCGCCTGGCCACATTCGGCGACACCCGGTTACTCGACTTTCTGCCGATGCGGGTCAACACCACCAGCCAGCAACATGAGCAGATCGCCGAACGGGTGATGGCCTGGGCGCTGCAAGCCGTAGAGCAGGCTGACTATCAACCGGGCATTGAAGCCATCAGCCGCCGCTTCAGAGCGCGCATATAGCGCATACGCAGGGCTGCCGCCGGGCACGCGGCCCGACTACGTGACGCAACTGGTCAATAAACAACCAGCGCCCTGCAGAGCGCAAGCAGCTTGACCAAGCGCCAGGGCCGCACACCTTATCCACAGTGTTTTGCACCATTACTGTGGGCTAAACGATTGATCTTTAATGCATTTATATACAACGCCCCTGCAGCTCACCCGCAAGGGCTTCAGTGGCTGATCATCCACGGCCGGGCGCTGGGTTTGGTCTTTAGCGCATGGGGGTTGGCCTTAGTTGGCGCCAGCGGTTTATTTGGGGTGCAGCAACCACAACCTTTCGGGTGCTTACGGCTCTGCGCATATTCTTCAACCGTTTGTGGCGCATGGGCACTGCGTTCGTTGGCCGCAATGGCACGGCGCTGGCTGCCGGACATGGTGGCCAGGCTCGGCGCGCTGAGAATCACCCGCGCGCTGGCCCCGCCACACCAGGGGCAGCTGCAGGGCTGGTCGCGCTCGGCCATCGGCCGCAGCTGGGTGAAATCACCGCAATCGGTGCAGTCGTATTCGTAAATCGGCATAACGGCGTTCCTCTTCATCATGGCTAAGCAACCGCCCTCTCCCGTATTCGGGAGAGGGGTCGTCGGGTTACTTGTCCGGGGCGATGGGCAGGTCGATGCTGCCATCGAGGAACTTGGTCGGGCCGTTGGCGTTGGGGTTGATATCAAACTCGAAGATCTCCGTCGGCAACCACAGGGTTGCGCAAGCGTTGGGCACATCGACGATACCGCTGATATGCCCCTGCACCGGCGCCGAACCCAACAGCGCATAACCCTGGGCCGGCGAGTAACCGAACTTGGTCAGGTAATTGATGGCATTCAGGCAGGCCTGCTTGTAGGCGATGTTGACGTCCAGGTAATGCTGCTTGCCGGCCTCGTCCACCGAGATACCTTCGAAGATCAGGTAGTTCTTGTAGTTGGGGGTGATCGGGCTCGGTTTGAACACCGGGTTCTTGATGCCGTACTTGGCCATGCCACCCTTGATCAGCTCGACCTTCATGTGCACCCAGCCGGCCATCTCGATGGCGCCGCAGAAGGTGATCTCGCCATCACCCTGGCTGAAGTGCAGGTCACCCACCGACAGCCCGGCGCCATTCACATACACCGGGAAGAAGATCTTCGAGCCGCGGGACAAATCCTTGATGTCGCAGTTACCGCCATGCTCGCGCGGCGGCACGGTGCGTGCGCCGGTTAGTGCTGCCAGGTCGCGGGCCTCGCCCTTCATCTTGCCCATGTGCGCGGTGGGCGCCATCGGCGGGTTGGCCAAGGCCGGCACGCGGTGCGGGTCGGTGTCGATCAGTTCCTGCTCGCGCTTGTTCCAGTCGGCGAGCATCTTGTGGTCCGGCAGGCAGCCAATCAGCCCGGGGTGAATCAACCCGGCGAAGTTAACCCCGGGAATGTGCCGGCTGCTGGTGAACATGCCCTTGAAATCCCAGATGGCCTTCTGCGCCATCGGGAAGTGGTCGGTAAGGAAACCACCGCCGTTCTGCCGCGAGAAGAAGCCGTTGAAGCCCCACTGCGAATCAGCCATGGCGCCGATATCGAGCAGGTCGACCACTAGCAGATCGCCCGGCTCGGCGCCGTGTACGCCGACAGGGCCGGACAGGTAGTGCACAGTAGACAAATCCACGTCGCGCACATCGCTGGCGTCGTCGTTGTTCTTGATCGCACCGGCGGTCCAGTCATAGGTTTCGAGGATGAAATCGTCACCCGGCTTGACCCAGCAGGCCATCGGAATATCCGGATGCCAGCGGTTGTGGATCTGCTCGTTTTCGGTGGCGGGCTGGTTGAGGTCGACCTTGATCAGCGTTTCGGTCATGACAAAGCTCCTGGGACCATTGTTGAGGACTTGGCGCTACGGCGCCGGGGTACGGAGCTAGTCTTCAACGCGCGAAGAAATCGGCAAATACGTCGGATGACGTATGCCCTGCATCAGCATTCATAAGGCCTGCAGGATTTTTTCGCGGACGCGAAAAAGCGGCCAGCGCATGGAGAACACGCCAGCCGCAAAGCTTGAAACTTGACCTACTGCGGGTGAGCCATCAGACCGACAGGTAACGGCTGATCGTCGCCTCGTCGACCTTGTCGCGAGTCTCCTCGACCACAAACTTGCCCTTCTCGATTACCAGGAAGCGGTCGGCGATTTCCATGGTGAACGACAGCACCTGCTCGGAGACCACGATGGTCAGGTCGCGCAGGTTGCGAATCTCCTTCAGGGTGCGAGCGATGTCCTTGATGATCGACGGTTGGATGCCCTCGGTCGGCTCATCCAGCAGCAGCACCTTGGGGTTGGTGGCCAGCGCGCGGGCGATGGCCAGCTGCTGCTGCTGACCGCCAGAAAGGTTGCCTCCTTTGCGATGGCGCATCTCCTGTAGTACCGGGAACAGCGCATACAAATCGTCCGGCACCTTGCCCTTGGCGGAGGCTGGCAAACCCGTCTGGATATTTTCCAGCACGGTCATGCTGGGGAAGATCATCCGGCCCTGAGGCACGTAGGCGATGCCGCTTTCGACTCGCTGGTGTGTCTCCAGCTTGGAAATGTCGCAGCCATCCACACTGATCTGCCCGCCCCATTGCGGCAGCACGCCCATCAGGCTTTTGAACAGGGTGGTCTTGCCCATACCGTTACGGCCCATGACCGCGACAATCTCGCGCTTGGCCACATTCAGATTGAGGTCATGGAGGATCTGGCTCTGGCCGTAGCCGGAAGCGAGGTTGCTGATCTGGAACATGGAAAACTCCTTGTTGAACGTGGCCCGGATGCCATCCGGGCTAGCGCCGATGAATGCGTGAAGCAACTCAATGCCCCAGGTACACCTCAATCACTTTCGGGTTGCTCTGCACCGCCTCCATGCTGCCTTCGGCCAGCACCTTGCCCTGATGCAGCACGGTGACCTTGTGCGCGATGCTTTTCACAAACTCCATGTCGTGCTCAATGACCAGCACCGAACGGCCCTTGCTGATGCGCTTGAGCAGTTCGGCGGTCTGCATGCGTTCGTTAACGCTCATGCCGGCTACCGGCTCATCGAGCATCAGCAGCGCCGGGTCCTGCATCAGCAGCATGCCGATCTCCAGCCACTGCTTCTGGCCGTGGGACAGCAGGTCAGCCTGCAGGTAGAGGTTGTCGGTGAGCATGATTTCCGCCGCGATCTGTTCGACCCGCGCAATCACCTCGGCGGTACGTTTGAAGAACAGCGCGCCGAACACCTTGCGCCCCTTGGGGTAAGACATCTCCAGGTTCTCGAACACCGTGAGGTTTTCGTAGATCGACGGGTTCTGGAACTTGCGCCCGACCCCGGCACGCACGATGTCGAACTCGCGCATCTTGGTCAGCTCGCGGCTCTCGAACTGGATGCTGCCGGCGGTGGCTTTGGTCTTGCCGCAGATCAGGTCGAGCACCGTGGTCTTACCGGCGCCGTTGGGTCCGATCACCACGCGCACCTCGTTGCGGTCGATGTACAGGTTGAGGTCATCAACCGCCTTGAAACCATCGAACGATACGGTCAGGCCCTCGATGGCCAGCACCGGCTTGGGCATCTGAAATGCACTTGGCTGACTCATGGGGTGGTCTCCAGTTCACGGGGTTGACTGCTGGCCACCGGGGCCTCAGCAACAGGTGCTGGCGTGGCCGGCGCTGCAGGTTTGCGAGCCAGCTTGCCCAGCCATTTGCGCCCGTGGCTTTCCCACAGGCCAGCCAGGCCGTTGGGGAAGTACATGACCACGGCGATAAACAGCCCGCCCATCAGGTACAGCCACAGCTCGGGGAAGGTTTCGGAAAAGTAGGTCTTGCCGTAGTTGACCAGCAAGGCGCCATACACCGCGCCGAGCAGCGACATACGCCCGCCAACGGCGGCGAAGATCACCATCTCGATCGACGGCACGATGCCGACAAAGCTCGGCGACATGAAACCCACCTGCAAGGCGAACATCGCCCCGCCGATGGCGGAAAACGCCGCCGCCACGCAGAACACGAAGATCTTGAAGCTGGCCACGTCGTAGCCGGAAAAGCGCACCCGCTCCTCCTTGTCGCGCATCGCCATCAGCAGGCGGCCGAGCTTGGAGGCGAGGATAAAGCGACCGATCAGGATGCAGCCGAACAACAGGAAGGCGTTGATGAAGTAGAGGATCATCTTCGAGCTGTCGTCGCGGATATCCCAGCCCATCAGGGTTTTCAGATCGGTGATGCCATTGACCCCGCCGGTGAGGCCCTGCTGGCCGATGATCAGCACCGTGAGAATCAGCGCAATCGCCTGGGTAACGATGGAGAAGTACACGTCGCCGACGCGGCGCTTGAACATCGCCACACCAATCACCAGCGCCAATATCACCGGCACCGCGATCACCGCCAGCAGGGTGAAACCGAAGCTGTGGAACGGCTGCCAGAGCATCGGCAGTTCGGTGATCTGGTTCCAGTCCATAAAGTCTGGAATGCCGGGGGTGGACTGGATCTTGGTGCTTTCCGGGTCGCTGGCTTCGAGCTTGAGAAACATCGCCATGCAGTAGCCGCCGAGGCCGAAGAACACGCCCTGGCCAAGGCTGAGAATGCCGCCATAGCCCCAGCAGAGCACCAGGCCCACGGCGACAAAGGCGTAGGTCAGGTACTTGCCGACCATGTTCAGGCGAAAGGCATCCAGCGCCAGCGGGAACACCACCAGGATCAATGTGGCCAGCACCGCCAGGCCAATCGCGCCCTGCTTGCCGCCAAGAAACTTATCGAGTGTCGGGTTCATGGGACGGCTCCTTACTTGCGCACTTTGATGGAGAACAGCCCTTGCGGACGCAGCATCAGAATCAGGATCACCGCCGACAGGGTGAACACCTTGGCCATCGAACCGCTCATAAAGAACTCCATCAGCGACTGCGCCTGGGCAATGCTGAAGGCCGAGGCGATGGTGCCGAGCAGGCTCGACGCACCGCCGAACACCACCACCAGGAAGGTGTCGACGATGTACAGCGAACCGGCAGTCGGCCCGGTGGAGCCGATGGTGGTAAAGGCCGCGCCCGCCACACCGGCCACGCCGCAGCCGAGGGCAAAGGTCATGCGGTCAACCTTCTTGGTATTGATCCCCACCGCGCGGCTCATCACCCGGTTCTGCACCGTGGCGCGCACCTGCAAACCCCAGCGCGAGCGATAGAGCATGAGGAAGATCATGCCGGTCATCAGCACGGTGAGGCCCATAACGAACAAGCCGTTACGCGGAATGTCGATGGCTTCGGTGGGGTTCCACGAGCCCATCAGCCATTCCGGCAAGGTGGCGCTGACTTCCCGCGCACCGAAGATCGAGCGGAAGGCCTGTTGCATCACCAGCGACAACCCCCAGGTGGCCAGCAAGGTGTCCAGCGGGCGCTGGTAGAGCTTGCTGATCATCGCCCACTCGGCGAGCCAGCCAATCGCGCCGGCGATAAAAAACGACAGCACGATGGCGAGAAAAAAATAGTACGGGCCGAAAAACGGCGCGTATTGCTCGGTCAGTACCGAGACCACGTAGGTGGTGTAGGCGCCGATGGTGAGGAACTCACCGTGGGCCATGTTGATCACGCCCATCTGGCCGAAGATGATCGCCAGCCCCAGGGCCATCAGCAGCAGGACGCAGAAAACGGACAAGCCGTTGAAGCCCTGCATGGCCGCGATGGCACCAAATTCCGATAGCCATTCCATGATGATGGTCTCCAGCTGGAAGAAAGAAACACGTCAGCCCGTACAGGCGTCAGGCGCACCCTCGCGGGTACGCCCTGCCCTGAGTCCGGCTTACGCCGCTGTTACTGGTAGCCTTTCGGGAATGGGTTCGGCTCGATCAAGCCGGATTCGAACACCACCTTGAACTGGCCATCCTTCTGCACCTGGCCGATGCGGGTCTTGCTCCACAGGTGATGGTTGTCATGCACCTTGACGTAGCCTTCCGGCGCAGTGGTCAGCTCGATGCCTGGGGAGGCAGCGGCCACCTTGTCGACATCGAAGCTGCCGGCTTTCTCGACCGCAGCCTTCCACAGCCATGGGCCAAGATAGGCGGCCTGAGTCACGTCGCCGATCACAGAGTCCTTGCCGAACTTGGCCTTGAAGGCTTCAACGAAGGCTTTGTTGTTCGGGTTGTCGAGGCTCTGGAAGTACTTCATCGAGGCGTAGAAGCCGTCCATGTTTTCGCCGCCGATGCCCAGCAGCTCATCCTCAGTTACCGACAGGGTCAGCAGGTTCTGTTTGGCGCTGGTGACGCCGGCGGCTTTCATCTGCTTGTAGAAGGCCACGTTGGAGCCACCGACCACTGCGGTGAAGACCACGTCAGGCTTCTTCAGTTTGACCTTGTTGATCAGCGAGCCGAACTGGGTGTTGCCCAGCGGGTAGTACTCCTCGCCCACCACCTTGCCGCCGAGCACGTTCTCGATGTGCTTGCGCGCGATCTTCATCGAGGTGCGCGGCCAGATGTAGTCCGAACCGATCAGGTAGAAGGTCTTGGCGCCCTTCTCCTTGGCGATCCAGTCGAGGCCGGCGAGGATCTGCTGGGTGGCTTCCTGACCGGTGTAGATAACATTCTTCGACTGCTCCAGGCCTTCATAGAAGGTCGGGTAGTAGAGCAGGCCGTTTTCCTTCTCGAACACCGGCAGTACGGCTTTGCGTGAGGCCGAGGTCCAGCAACCGAATACCGCAGCGACCTTGTCGCCGACCAGCAGCTTCTTGGCTTTTTCGGCGAAGGTCGGCCAATCGGAGGCGCCGTCTTCCTGAATGATCTTGATCTGCCGGCCGAGGATGCCGCCGCTGGCGTTGATCTGTTCGATGGCCAGGCGCTCGGCCTGGATCGAACCGGTTTCGGAAATGGCCATGGTGCCGGTTGCCGAGTGCAGCTGACCGACCGTCACTTCGGTGTCGGTCACGGCCAGGCCGGTGGTGTTGACGTCGGCCAGAGCCATCTGGCTGAACACACTGGCCGCCAGCAGCGAGAGTGCCGCAGCACCCAACGCTAGCCGACGAGGGAGAAAACGAGTCGGTGAATCCATGGTCATGCTCCTCTGGTGGTTTTCCTCCCTGGCTCGCCTTGCGGGTACCAGTTCGGTTCGCCACCAGCATGCGTTTGCCACCGGCGCTGGCGGTATACGCAGGTTGACGTAACGGCATACGTCATCTGACGTACTGCCGCGCGCCCCAAGCTGGTGCAAGCTCACGCCCGAGCAGCTGGCAGATAGAAGCTCGCGCGCGCAAGGACGGCGGCTGCAGACGCAGGGCATGGATGTTGCAAATTCAAACAAGCGTATTAGCCACGACTCAGGAGCGTCCTTGTGCAGCCGACCGGCACCCAGCGCATCGTCAAGATCCGCCGCGACTACAACAGCTGGGTCGCCGACGAGACCATGGAGGACTACGCCCTGCGTTTCACCCCCAAGTCGTTTCGCAAATGGTCGGAGCTGCGCATCGCCAACACCGCCCTGAGTGCGGTGTCGTTTCTCGCCCTGGAGGCCATCGGCGGCGCCCTGGCGCTGAGCTACGGCTTTACCAACACGCTGTGGGCGATCCTTGCGGTGAGCCTGGTGATCTTTCTCACCGGTCTGCCGATCAGCTACTACGCCGCGCGCTATGGCGTGGACATGGACCTGCTGACCCGTGGCGCCGGTTTCGGCTATATCGGCTCGACCATCACCTCACTGATCTACGCCAGCTTCACCTTCCTGTTCTTCGCCCTTGAGGCGGCGATCATGGCCCTGGCGCTGGAGCTGTACTTCAACATCCCGCTGGCGCTGGCCTATGTGATCTGCTCGGTGATCGTCATCCCGCTGGTGGCCTACGGCATCACCCTGATCAATCGGCTGCAGATGTGGACCCAGCCGCTGTGGCTGTTTCTGCTGTTCCTGCCCTACATCTTCGTTATCGGCAAGAACCCCGAAGCGCTCAGTGACTGGACCAGCTTCGCCGGGCGCGAGGGCGAAGGCGGCGCGTTCAACCTGCTGTACTTTGGCGCCGCCTGCACCGTGGCGCTGGCGTTGGTCACGCAGATTGGTGAACAGGTCGACTACCTGCGCTTTCTGCCGGAAAAGACCCGGCGCAACCGCAAGCGCTGGTGGGCCGCGCTGCTGATGGCCGGGCCCGGCTGGATCATCCCTGGCGCACTGAAGATGCTCGCCGGCGCCTTTCTGGCCTTTCTCGCCCTGCAACATGAAATCCCCATGGAACGCGCCGCCGAACCGACGCAGATGTACCTGGTGGCGTTCAACTATGTATTCAGCTCACCGGAGTGGGCGCTAGCGGCCATGGTGCTGTTCGTTATCGTCAGCCAGGTGAAGATCAACATGACCAACGCCTACGCCGGCTCCCTGGCCTGGTCGAACTTCTTTGCCCGCGTCACCCACAGCCATCCGGGGCGCGTGGTGTGGCTGGTGTTCAACGTCGCCATCGCGCTGATGCTGATGGAGCTGGGCGTATTCCAGGCCATTGAGGAAGTGCTGGGTCTGTACGCCAACATCGCCATCGCCTGGATCGGCGCGGTAGTCGCCGACCTGGTGATCAACAAGCCGCTGGGCCTGTCGCCCAAGCACATCGAGTTCAAGCGCGCGCACCTCTACGACATCAACCCGGTCGGCGTCGGCGCCATGCTGATCGCCTCCTTGCTGTCGATCCTGGCCCACGGCGGCTTGTTCGGCGCCTTTGCCCAGGCAGCCTCGCCGCTCGTTGCACTCAGCTCGGCCATGCTCTTCGCCCCACTGATTGCCTGGCTGACCGGCGGACGCTACTACCTGGCGCGCAGCAGCGACCCACTGCTGCTCTACCCGCTCGGCGTAACCACCACGGTGCAATGCGGCCTGTGCAGCAATGCCTTCGAGAGCGAAGACATGGCCTTCTGCCCGGCCTACAGCACGCCGATCTGCTCACTGTGCTGCTCGCTCGATGCGCGCTGCGGCGATGCCTGCAAGCCGCGGGCGCGGCTGTCCGAGCAGCTCGATGACTTTATTCGCTGGCTGTTCCCACGGGTCTCGATCCCGCGCCTGCACAGCCGCCTGGCGCAGTACCTAGGCTTACTGACGGTATTGGTGGCGCTGCTGTTCGGCGCTCTGGCACTGATCTACAGCCAGGTTTCTCAGGGCCTGGTGGCGCAATCGCTGGAGGCGCAGGAAACCCTCTACCTGGCCTTTCTTAAGGCCTTTCTGACCCTTTCGCTGTTTGCCGCGATTCTCGCGTGGTGGGTGGTGTTGACCCGCGAAAGCCGCCGGGTGGCCCAGGAGGAATCCGACCGCCAGACCCAGCTGCTGATGCAGGAGATCGAGGCCCACCGCAAGACCGACGAGGCCCTGCAGAAAGCCAAGGAAGCCAGCGAAGCCGCCAACGCCGCCAAGAGCCGCTACGTCACCGGGCTGTCTCACGAGCTGCGCACGCCGCTCAACAGCATCCTCGGCTATACGCAGATTCTGCAGCGCGATGCCGGCATGCCGGGGCAGCATCAGGACGCCCTGGCCACCATCTTTCGCAGCGGCTCGCACCTGCTGTCGCTGATCGACGGGCTGCTCGATGTGGCCAAGATAGAGGCCGGCAAGCTCAACCTGGAGCTGACGGAAATCCCCTTCCCCGAATTTATCCACCAGCTCGAACGCATGTTCACCCCGCAGGCCGAGGAAAAAGGCCTGCGCTTTCGCCTGGAAACCAGCGGGCGTATGCCGGCGGTGGTACGCGGCGACGAGAAGCGCGTGCGGCAAATCCTGATCAACCTGCTCGGCAACGCGGTGCGCTTCACCGACAGCGGCGAGGTCTGCCTGCGCGTCAGCTACCTGCGCGAAACCGCCAGCTTCGAGATCGTCGACACCGGTATCGGCATCGACCCCGAGCAGATCGAACGGATCTTCCAACCGTTCGAGCGCGGCGACCTGATGCGCCAGGACAACGGCGTCGGCCTCGGCCTGACCATCACGCGCATGCTCACCTCGCTGATGGGCGGCGAGCTGTCAGTCAAAAGTGTGCAAGACCAGGGCACCAGCTTCCAGGTACGCCTGTTCCTCTCCGAGGTACGCGTGCCCCAGGCGGTGGTGCATGTGGAGCACGACATCATTGGTTATCAGGGCCCGCGCCGGCTGATCCTGGTGGTGGATGACCATATCGAACACCGCCGCGTTCTGGCCGGCATGCTCGAACCGCTGGGTTTCAGCATCGCCCAGGCCGCCAGTGGCCAGGAAGCCATCCGCCAGGTTGCACTGCTGCAGCCTGACCTGATCCTGATGGATCTGTCGATGCCGCAGATGGACGGCTGGGAAACCAGCCGGCTGATCCGCCGCAATGCACAAAGCAAGGCCCCAATCATTGTGATTTCGGCCAATGCCTTTGCCGATGACCGTGAACGCAGCGTCAGCGCCGACTGCAGTGACTACCTGGCCAAACCAGTGCATACCCCTGAGTTACTCGAACGCATCCACAAACACCTCGACCTGCAGTGGCTGCGGCGCACGCTGCAGCTCCCGGACGCCACACCAGATGCGGCTGTTCGCCCTAGCGCCACTGATCTCGAAGCGCTGCGCGAGCTCGGCGCCATGGGCTATATCCGCGGCATTCTGGAGAAACTCGACGCCATTGATCGGCTGACACCCGCCAGCACCAGCTTTACCACGCCCCTGCGCGCCCTGGTGAAAAGCTACCGTCTGGACGAATTCAACCGCCAACTCAAGGAGGCCGAACATGAACGCGCTGACCCATCCATCTGAGCAGCACAGCAGCGCCGCCGAGCGCGGGGTGATCCTGATCGTCGACGACACGCCGGACAACCTGGCCCTGCTCTCCGATGCCCTCGATGAAGTGGGTTACATGGTGCTGGTGGCGCTGGATGGCCTGAGCGCGCTGAGCCGCATCCAGCGCCGGCGTCCCGACCTGATTCTGCTCGATGCCATGATGCCGGGGCTGGACGGCTTCGAAACCTGCCAGCGGATCAAGGCCGATCCGGCCACTGCCGACATTCCAGTGCTGTTTATGACCGCCCTGACCGACAGCGAGCACGTGGTCAAAGGCTTCGAGGCCGGCGGTATCGACTACGTGACCAAGCCGATCAACACCGAGGAAGTGCTCGCCCGCGTGGCCTCGCACCTGCGCACCGCGCGTATCCTGCAAACGGCGCGCGCCGCCAGTCAGGCGCAACCGCTGACGCTCAACGACGAGCCCGCCTATGCCACCCTCTCTGCGCGTTTTCAACTGACCGAACGTGAAGTGGAAGTGTTGCGCTGGGTGGCCTGCGGCAAGACCAACCGCGACATCGGCGACATCCTCGGCCTCAGCCCGCGCACGGTGAACAAGCACCTGGAGCACGTCTACATCAAACTCGGCGTGGAAACCCGCACCGCCGCCACCTCGGTAGCCCTCTCCGCCATGGCTGAGCGCGCCTGAACCACGCTGACAGCCAGGCATAAAAAAACCCGCCAAGGTGGCGGGTTTTACTTGGCAGTGGCGAATCAGACGCGGAATGCACCGATCAGCTGTTTGAGACGCGCCACCAGCCCGGACAGCTCACGGCTGGCCTGTTCAGTTTGGCTGGCACCCTCGGCAGTACGCTCACCGGCCTGGCTGATCTCGACAATGTTCTGGTCTATATCCTGCGCCACGGCGGTCTGCTCTTCAGCGGCGGTGGCGATCTGCTGGTTCTGGTCGACGATCATGCCCACCGCACCGAGGATATTTTCCAGCGCCTGCTGCACTTTGCCCGACTCATTGACGGTGGTATCAGCCATCTTGTGGCTCGCACTCATGGCCTTGACCGCAGCACCGACGCCACTTTGCAGCTTGGCGATCATCGACTCGATTTCTTCGGTGGACTGCTGCGTACGCTTGGCCAGGTTACGCACCTCATCCGCCACCACAGCAAAGCCGCGACCTTGTTCACCCGCTCGCGCTGCCTCGATGGCCGCGTTGAGCGCCAGCAAGTTGGTTTGCTCGGCAATGCCTTTGATCACATCCAACACTTGGCTGATCGACGCACTGTCGCTGGCCAGCTTATTGATCACGCCCACCGATTGATCGATTTCACCCGCCAACCGCTGGATGCTGCCGACTTGCGACTCGACCAGCGCTCGCCCGCTGACCGTTTCATCGTTGACGCTCTGGGCGCTACCCACTGCAGCGGCAGCACTGTGCGCCACTTCCTGGGCAGTGGCCGACATCTCATTCATCGCAGTGGCGATCAGATCAATCTGGCCGCGCTGGCCCGCTACCGCCTGGTTACTTTCGCCTGAGACCTGCTGCACACGGTCTGCCTGACGCTCAACCTCAACCACGGTCTGGCCGACACGCTCGATCAGCTGATGGATCTTGCTGACCGTCTCATTAAACACCTGGCCCAGCTCGCCCAACTCATCCTGGCTCTGAGCCTTGAAGCTGACAGTCATATCGCCAGCGGCCACCTGATTCATCACCTGACCGAGCTTTTTCAGCGTGGTGCGGATCGACACATAAAAACCGCTGTACAGGTAGACGATCAGCAGGAACACCACCACCAGGGCCGCGACCAGCAACACCATGTGCGTACGGTTTTCTTCCAGACGGACTTGCAGCTGTTTATCGAGGAACGCCAGCACCGCATGATTGAGCTGGTAGGTTTGATCCATGGCACCGCTGACATCGGCATAGAACTGCGCCCATGGCGTGTCCAGCGAATCGGCAATCACCACCTTGTCTTCAAACAACACCGCAGTGGTTTTCAGGGTCTCCAGGCTGCTGGCGGCTTGGCTGGCGAGCTCTGTGCGCGCCTGCGCGCTGCTGTTGAGTGAAGCTTGCAGGTTCAAGCCGTACTCGGCATGCAGCTTTTCCAGCTCCAGCAACAGCTCGTCAAATGTGGTGCTGGCAGAGGAATTGAGAAAGCCTTGAGCCAGGGAATAAGCACCAACCGCGCGCCCTTCGCTCAGCACTGCCGTGACCTTGGGCGTGTCCACGGACACCAGCTCAATCATCTGCCGCACAGAACCCTGGCGGTCCTGGCTCAGACCGGCTTGGGCAGCGACCAACTTGATAAATACCTGGGAGCTGCCCAGCAGTTTTTCAGCAAGGGCAATTTTGCCCTGCAGCGATGTCTCGGCCTGCACAGCGCCTAATTCGGCAATCAACTGATCACGCTTGTTGTTGAATTCCTCAATCTGCTCAGGCTCGCGTACCACCGCCGCCATGCCCTGCAACGCCTCACCGATGCTGCCTTGCAGCTTGACCAGCCGTGTTTCTAGATCACCCGCCTGGCCCGACTGACCGATCATTGCGTTGATCTCGGTGAGGTCGACGAAGTCCTCAAGATTACGCCGCAACGTCAGGCTCTCATCGAGCAGATCAATGCTCTCGAGCGCCGCCTGGGTACTGACGAACTGCAGATAGGAGTCGCGCACCAGATAGAAGTTGGTGACCAGCATGGGCAGAAAGAACAGAACACTGATCAGACTGAACTTCATGCCGAAGCTGAGGCGATTCATTAGCGCGATGGCCGGATACAACACGGTCTTCACAGGACGTCTCCAGTTCTAATTATTGTCGTGTAAGGTTACAAAACAGTCGTCCAGCGTCTCAAACGGCGGCTTGTATGTCCCTTGCTGCTCGACCTGTGGCATTTGCATCAACCGGGTAAATACGGGCAGATTAATGTGATATATGTCACAAAATAACGACCGAGCAGGGCGTCATGTATACCTCTTATCGACCCCAACCTCTGTAACTTAAGGTTAATGATGCGCAAACAACTGAAGCTCGGTATTGATCTGGGTGGCAGCAAAGTCGAAATAATCGCCCTGCACAATGGCCAGCAAGTCTTGCGCCGCCGCGCCCCAACACCCCAGGGCGATTACCTTAAAACCCTCGGTCTGATTGCCAGCTTAGTTGAAGATTGCGAACGCGAACTGGGCATCCAAGGCAGCGTCGGCGTTGGTATCCCAGGGACGCGCTCGCCCGACCATGGGCGGATCAAGAATGCCAACTCGCAGTGTCTGATCGGCCAGGATCTGCAAGCCGACCTGGAGCAGCGCCTCCAGCGCCCGGTGCGCCTGGCCAATGACGCCGACTGCTTTGCCCTTTCAGAAGCCTGCGATGGCGCAGGCGAAGGTGCCATAAGTGTTTTCGGGGTAATTCTTGGAACCGGCGTTGGCGGCGGACTGGTCGTGCGCCAACAACTGCTCAGCGGCCCGAATGCCATCGCCGGCGAATGGGGACATAACCCCTTGCCTTGGCGACGTGAGGAGGATGGCCCAAGCCGCCGCTGTTATTGCGGCCAGGATGACTGCATTGAAACCTTTCTCAGCGGTCCAGGCTGGGCAGCGCGCAGCGGCCTTGGTCTGGAAGCAGGTGAGCTGGTTCGTGCGGCAGACGCCGGCCAGGCTGATGCGCAAGAAGCCGTTTCCCGCTACTACGACCAGTTGGCACGCGGCCTGGCAGCGGTGATCAACCTGATGGACCCGCACGTGATTGTGCTGGGCGGTGGGCTGTCCAACAACACGGCGCTCTACTCCCAGGTGACGCCTCTGTTGCCGCGCTATGTGTTTTCCGATCAGGTCAACACGCGCCTGCTTCAGGCCCGCCACGGCGACTCAAGCGGTGTGCGTGGCGCCGCCTGGTTGTGGAACGAATAGCCTGTTTTAAATAAGCAGGGTCCACACAGCGAACACCGCGTACCAGAACACCGCCGCACGCACCAGCAGCTGCCACAGCCCATCAAGACTGCTGACACCAGCCTCGCCAATCACCGGCTCCGGCGTTTCGCCAGCAGCCCGCGCCGTGATGATGACCAATTGTGCGGCGCTGATATCCCAGCTGAGCAGCTCATGCAGCAAGGTGCGGCTGACGCCGGCGAAGTTGCCGACCATAGCAAAGCTGGCAGCCAGTACACGCACCGGCAACCAGTCCAAGCCGTGGCGTACCTGCACTGCTGCCTCACGCAAGGCTGGCAGCGTGGCATGTTCACTGGCCAGGGCGACCAGCCGATATGCCAGCGCCGCCAAAGGCCCAAGCAGCGCATACCAGAAGATCACCGCAAAGAAACTCTGGTAAGCCTGCCACACCAGATGCCCCTGTACGCGCTGCAGCAACTCGCCCTCTTCCTCCGCTTCCAAGGCCAGATCGCGCCGCGCTACCAGGTACGCGGCCTCGGCATCCTCACGGCGCCAGCTGTCGCGAAACGGCCCTAATGCCGCCAACAAATCACCACGCCCCAAGCTGTAAATCACCACCAACAGATGCACCGGTAACGCCAGCCAACCATAAGCCACCGGTTCTAGGATCAGCAGAATCAAGCCCAGCACGAACAACGGCAACAGCACCAGCACGGCCAACACCAGCCAAGGCCGCTCAGCCCACTGCGGCTTACTCTCAGTTGCAGCCAGCAAACGCAACCATGGGCCATCGTGTTGAATGGGCTTACGCCAAGACGAAAACTTCTCGACCCACAGCACTAGCAGTAGCACCAGAAAATTCATGTCAGCTCCTTGTCTTGCTGCAATGCCATGCGCACGCGTTGCCAGTCGAATGCCGGGCCGGGGTCGGTCTTTCGGCCCGGCGCGATATCGCTATGGCCACAAATGCGTTCCAGGGTGATCGCCGGGTAAGCCGCCTGCAGCTGCCGGGTCAGTTCAATCAGCGCAGCATACTGCGCGGCCGTAAACGGCAGATCATCGGTGCCCTCAAGCTCAATGCCTAAGGAAAAATCATTACAGTTTTCCCGCTCGGCAAACAGCGACACCCCGGCATGCCAGGCGCGCTCGTTACAGGAAACGAATTGCGTAACAGCGCCATCACGTTCGATAAAGAAATGCGCGGACACCTGCAGGCTGGCGATGCTGGCGAAGTAGGGATGCTCATCGGCGTCCAGACGATTCTGAAAAAACGCCTGCACCTTGCCCGTACCAAACTGACCAGGCGGCAAGCTGATGTTATGAATCACCAAGAGGGAGACTTCGCCCAGCGGTCGCTGATTGAAGTTCGGCGATGGACAGTGCTGGATGCCATCGCACCAGCCACTGGAAGGATCCAGCTGCATGAAAGACTCCTTGAACGAGCCACCACTCTAGTGCAGCTCCGGCTCAAGGCCAAGGGTGAATGCCCAAGCAGCGCGCAGATACAAAAACGCCGCCTGGGCTAAGCCCTGGCGGCGTTGTCGTAACGCATCAATATGAGTCGATTAAGCGCCTTTGAGCTTACGCAGGTTGCCGATTACCGACTCCAACGCCCGATCAAACAGCAATGCATCATCGAGCAAGCGAATCGCGTTGCGGCGGAACTCCACGGCCAGACCCATACGGGTTTTTTCCAGCACCTTCATACCGGTACGGTTGACGAAGATGTATTTGCCGGTCGGTTTGATCACCGCTGCCAGTTTGCAACGCAGCTTGTGCTCTTCATCTTCCTGAAACTCGACCCAGCTGCCGACCCGCAGGTTATCGACCTGCAGCAGCGACTCATCGTCGTCCGGCAGGCTGGCTTCCGGCTCAGCGGCACGCAGCTCGCCAGGCGCCAGCAGAATGATCTCTTCCACCACCTCGACCATCGCCGGCTCTTCAACCACTTCAGCGGCCGGAAGCTCCAACAATGGCAACTCGATACCGGCCTCGGCCAAAGCAGCACGCTGCTCTTCGTCGATTTCAGCCAGCGCGGGGGCATCATCCTGCGGATGCTCTTCCGGCAGGCTGCGCTTGAAGCGTTGGAAAGCCTGCACATGCAAGGCTTCCAGCTGACTGAAGAATTCACCGGTGGAGAATGGATCAAAGGCCGCGCTGGCCATGCCCTCACGCAGTGCCTTGAGCAGCCCCGGCACCATCTCCAGCAAACGCATACGCGCTTCCGGCTCTTCGTGAAGCTCAACACTCCAGACCAGATCATCCATGGTCGCCAACGCGGCCTGCCATTCTACCGACTCAACGCCATGCTTCAGGCAGGTCAGCATCAACACCTTGCTCCAGGCTTCCTGCAGCAAGCGCACCACCACTTCCGGCAGGGTTTTACCGAGCAGCCGCTCATTCAGTGCTTGTTCGACCTCACGCCGCGCCATTGCAGCCTTCGCGCTACCTTCCTCGGCATCACGGGTACGCTGCTCGAGCAGCTCACTACGGCGGCGCTCGTCTCCGGTAAACGCCAGGAACTCGGCCAATAGCTCGGAGAAGATCACCGGATCATCAACAAAATCATTGAGCAATCGTTGCACCACTTGCTCGATCTTTTGATACAGGCTGTCGCGCTGCGCATCGTCCTGCTCACCCCAACCGAGGGCAGCAGAGGCAATTTCATTGAGTAGGCGACGGGCCGGATGACTACCACGGCTGAAGAAGGTCTTGTCGATCACCGCCACTTTCAGCATCGGAATCTGCAAGCGGCCAATCAATGCCTTGAGTGAGTCCGGCAAGGTACGGTCATCGAGGATAAATTCGAAGAGCATCGACACCAGGTTGATAACATCTTCATCGACCTCACCGACCACGCGCGCCTTGCCTGCCTTGGCGCTAGCACGGGTCAGCAAGCCTTCCAGCTGCTCACGCAGATCAAAGTCGTCACTGACCTGTGCAGGCGCACGCTGCTGCATATGCGAGAGCAGGCGCATCAGGTCATTGCTGGAGATCGGCATCGCATCGGCCGGACGATTGCGCCGCGGAATCACCGAGCCACGCGCTTGGGAAAGCAGCTCCTGCAGCGCGCCAAACACTTCCTGCACGCCTTCATCAGCAAACTCAGCGGAGAGTTCCGTTGAGGTGTCCTGACGAGTACCGCTTGGCGCTGCACTGGCACGCGAGGGGTTGCGCCGTGCAGGTGAGGATTTGAGTTCAGGCAATACGCCGGCCGCGATCAAAGCCTGGTTAGCCTCGGCATACAGCTGATCAAGGTCGCTGAGTACGTACTTCTCGAACAACTTGAGGATGATCAGCTTGACCCGGATCTCGACGCCCAAGCTGCTGCAAGCATCAAGGAAAAATTCGCAGAGGCTGGTCGGACCGACAGGGTTGCTCTTGTCGTCCAGCTTCTTGCTGACCATGGCATTGAAGCGCGTGGTCAGGTGGCTGAGTGCCGCTCCGTCGCGACTGACGACTTTAGCCACCATGGAATCCAGAGCGACCGACTCTTCAAGTGCGTCGTTCTGCACCAAAGACAGGGTATCGAACGACACCGCATCCAAAGGAGCAGGCTTGCCAATTTCATACTGATTCAGGTTGGCGAAGGCTTCGAAGACCTTTTGCAGGAAACCGCGCTCAATATTTTTGCGCTTCAAGCGCAGATCGCGCATCGCCTCAAAGAACGCATTCTGCTCAGCATTGCTGGTGGCGCGATCCGCCATCTCGAACAGCGTATCGTCCGCATTGTCGAACAGCGCCTGCAACGCCGTCTTCAGCTGTTGCGCCGCTTTGTCACGCACATTTGTCAGCGCCACAGGCAGTCTTCCTACCGGCGAAGTGGGCGATTGCTCAGGGCTCACCTTGCTCAGGTGCACCACATTCGCATCAGTCTTCATTGCGAGTCTCCTGCAGACTGCCCCTCTTGGGCGAACCGATCTGCACAGCGATCAACTGAGCGTCATCCGTAACGTCAAAGGCCTGGCGTCAACATTCATAAAAAGTAAAGTCATTATAGGGATGCGCGCTCGCATACCAAGCTGACTTTTCCTCCAGACATGACAGGCGTCACAGATGCAGCATCACAGCCTACCAACGGTTACCTGCATACGACGAACGCAACACAACGCTGTGTAGCGGCTGCATGCAGCCAACGAAGAACCTCTTCAGCATAGCCCCGCCGGGCCCAGAGAACAGCTGCAAAGACTGCGCAAACAGCCATCAGTCCCTATAATCGGCGCATTCTGCTGACTGGAGCCCATCATGCCTAACCTCATCCTCGCCGACCTCGCCCACGAAATCGAGGCCAATGTGCGCCGCGCACTGGCAGAGGATATTGGCAGCGGCGACATCACCGCCCAACTGATACCCGCCGAGCGCCTGGCCCACGCCAAGGTCATTACGCGCGAATCCGCAGTCATCTGCGGCACCGCGTGGGTCGATGCCGTATTCCGCCAACTCGATCCGCGGGTCGCCGTGCACTGGCATATCCAAGACGGCCAACGCGCCGAGGCTAATCAAGTCTTGTTTGAACTCGATGGCCCCGCTCGCGCCCTGCTCAGCGGCGAACGTAGCGCCCTGAACTTTCTGCAAACCCTCTCAGCCGTAGCTACCCACTGCCAGCACTATGCAGATCTGGTGCAAGGCACTGCCGTCAAACTACTCGACACCCGCAAAACCTTACCCGGCCTGCGCCTGGCGCAGAAATATGCCGTAACGCAAGGCGGCTGCCACAACCACCGTATCGGTCTGTATGACGCATTCCTTATAAAGGAGAACCATATCGCCGCCTGCGGCGGCATCGCCCAAGCCGTAACCGCTGCCCACAACATCGCTCCCGGCAAGCCGGTGGAAGTTGAAGTGGAGAGCCTGGTAGAGCTGCGCCAGGCATTGGATGCGGGAGCTGACATCATCATGCTTGATGAGTTAAGCCTGGATGAAATGCGTGAAGCTGTAGCCCTCACCCAAGAACAAGCAAAGTTGGAAGCCTCGGGCGGGGTAAACGAAAGCACTCTGCGGGCGATTGCCGAAACCGGGGTGGACTATGTGTCGATTGGCACGCTGACCAAGGATGTTAAGGCAGTGGACTTATCGATGCGGCTGGCTTTATAAGCCCCGGCTTTACCGCATAAACCATACCTTTGCCGAAGCACGCCTAAAACAGCCAAACAGCCCACACAAAGCAACCTACCGTTTACGCCAGCGACTCAGCGGCACCTCCAGCAGATGCCAACTGAGAACAGCTAAAACCCCAGCTAGAATTACTCCGCCCACCGCAACTGCAGGCCACGAATAGAGGCCCTTGAGGTACTGCATTATCGGGTAATGGAACAGGTAGAGACCGTAAGAAATCTTGCCAACATAAACCAAGGCCGGCGCGCCCAATAACCTGGACAACAAACAGCCTGGTTGCTGCACCACCCAGATAATAGCCAGCGCAGTCAGCAACTCCACAACCGGCAAGCCATACGCCAAACGCCACGGCTGCCCATGCTCCGGCAGCACCAACAATAATAGAACCCCTAACATGAGCGGCAGCATTGAGCGCCCAGCACGCCCCATGTCCGGCAACCAAGCGGGCGCCAACCAGGCCACCATAACCCCCAGCAATAAACCACTGAGTCGCATATCGAAGCGGAAGTACATAGCTACCTCGTAGCTATCCAACTGCACCCAATAAAACCGCCACAAGGTCACCAGTAAGGCCAGCAGCAAAAAAAACAGCCAAAGCCGGTTGTAACTGCTGATACGTAGTAGGAATAAAAGCAGCACTGGAAACAGTAGGTAGAACCGCTCTTCGATACCCAGCGACCAAGCATGCAATAAGTATTGCGGGCCATCACCAAATACCAGCGCAATATCCGCCAGATAGAGCAACAGCTCGATGCCATCGCGCAGATGGAAGTAATAATCCGGCCAGACCAGAGGAGCCAACACCGCATAGAGTGCCAGCAACAATAATAATGGTGGCATCAACCGCCAAAGGCGACGGCGGTAGAAGCGACGCAAGTCGATAGCAGCATGAACCCTGAACTCGGCCAACAAAAGCCGACCAATTAGATAACCGCTTAATACGAAAAAGATGTCTACACCCAGGTTTGCCCCAGGCAGAAACGGCACACCGGCATGAAACAGCATCACCAATGCAATGGCTAACGCACGCAAGCCATCAAGTGCAGGCACGTACTCAAGCCGGGACCCGACAACACGCTGGGACTCAGCATCGGAAGCCAGCACGCTTATTTGAGCACCAAACCTTCGAAGACATTTTCCAAGGTGCTTTGCGGCTGAGCATCAATCAGCACCGCACCGCTATCCTGTAAGCGCTGCAACAACGCGGGCAGATCCGTGCGTGGGCACAAGCCTTTCCATATCTGCTGAGCGTCCGGCCGGAAGCCCTCAAGCGCTGCCTCTCCGTGATAACGCACTACCAGCATGCTCTGACTGGCCAACATCTCCGCCATTGACTGCTGAGCGACAATTTCACCCTTGTGGATCATCACAAAACGATCGGCCAGACGCTCTACGTCATGCAGGATATGCGTGGAAAAAAACAAAGTGCCACCCTGCTGGCGATACTCCTGCATCAAATCCGCGACCTGCCTGCGCCCCACGGGGTCAAGCCCGGACATCGGCTCATCCAGCACCAACAGTTCAGGCTGAATGGCGAACGCGTGAGCCAGTGCAGTGCGCTGAGTCATACCCTTGGACAGATTGCGAATACGCTTGTCGGCCGCATAGGCGATACCCAACTTATCCAGCCAAAGAGCAGTACGGCGCGTATTCTCCACCCCGCGAATGCCATGCAAACGCAAACCTGCCGACAGTACTTCACGCGGCGTCAGTTGCTCGTACAGATAAGGATTTTCTGGCACATAGCCCACACCAGCGCGCGAGCGCGGATCCTCTGCCGAGCGCCCCATCAACAAGGCCTCACCAGCATCGGCACGAATAGCCCCGAACAGAATCTTGATAGTGGTGCTTTTACCTGCACCGTTTTGGCCGATAAAACCCACCGACTCGCCCGCCGCGACCGTAAAGCTGACATCATCAATGGCTTTGACTTCGCGGCCCTTGAGTTTGAATCGTTTGATCAAACCCGCTACTTCAACCAGATTCATTCTTGCTTCCGTATGTCGATATGGTCAGCCACTTGCAACTCACCGCTGGCATCCAGCGTGTAACCCGCCCCCAGCGGATCCTCAGGAAAAACCGTAAGCCCACCATAGCCAATCAGCTGCTCCCAGGCAGTGGGTAATTTGCCTTGGTGTTGCTGTCGGTAATCCGCCAAGGCCGCGCGCAGTGCCAGCAAACCCTCCAGACGCGCAATACGCGCCTGGAGCAGCTGACGAAAGTCTTTATCGGTACTTTGTGCATGCATATTGCGCAATACATCCAGCGCCACCGCCGAGTCATTCTGCCGCTCATACCAGGCAGCAGCCATACTACGCAGCGCAGGGGCGTTCTTTGGATGTCGCTGCGCGGCAATCTCCGCCCACTGTCCCGCTTTGGTCATATCGCGCTCAAAATACATAGCGTTAAACGCGTAATAAAACGCTGGCCACATATCCCAAGTGCGAGCCTGTGCAGCTTTAAGCAAAACCTCCTGCCCCGCCTCGACCTGACCGTTCCACGGCAGTATCGCGGCCGCCAGGTAGTAATTGTCTTCATGAAATGGATTTAAACGCGCAGCATCAACCTGCAACTGCCCCTGAATACGATAAGTTTCTCGCTCGGTCACGCTCGTATCGACCACAACACTGCGAAACACATTAAGACTCGCCGCCAGATAGGGGTCGCCGCCTGAATGGAGCAATTGCACCAACAGCGGCAGGCGCACCCGCAGCACTTCAAGGCGCTGATCCAAGCGTTGATGATCGTGCAAACGCAGGCCGCTATAGGCAAAAGCACCCCAGCACAATGCTGCCACCAGTAACGGCCGCCAAATACTCATGTGAAGTTGCGCCGCTGAAAGACCACTGCAGCCAGCGTTAGCAGCAGCACGATATAAGCCGCCGCATTAAGCACAGCCAGCACCATCGCTGGCATATCCGGCGTCAACCCATACAACGCTAGCGCCCGCCAGTCCAGCCGCGACAAATCAGGCAGCCAAGCGTAAGCGTGCTCTAACACGGGACTAAACAGAGCCTCATGCAGGGGGTCAGACCGCGCGCTACGCAAATGGCTAATGGTCGGGCCCAGCCCACGAGCAGCGAGGGCAAAGGCAAAGCCCAGCAACAACGGTAAATAAGGTGTGGTGGAAATACTGGCCAAAAGAATGGCAAAGGCCACCACCACCAGCAGATCTAACCAGATACCCAGCAGCGACATCATATAGGGCATGCCCAGCGCCGGCGGCTGCAACTGCGGATGGCTAGAACCAAATAGATACAGCACCAGCCATAACGCCAGGCCGACAAAAACCAACGCACCGCCACTTAGAACAGCGACGGCAAGAAAACGGGAAAACAGAAACTGGCTCCGCGTAACCGGGTAAGCCAACAAAAAGTAGATAGTTTTACGCTCAATATCTCGAGCCAGCAGATCCTGCACCCAGAGCAATGCCATCAAGAGCAGAACAAAACGCAGCCCACTCAGCCCGACATCTAAGGCTACGGTCAACGGCTGACGTCCGGAAAAATTGCCGGCCAGCAACGCTACGCCCAGTAGGGCTAGCGTGATCAGCAGCAGGATACGAAAACCCTGACCACGGATACCGGCACGCATCCCCAAGGCTGTCAACTCGAACATGTTTATCATCCCTAAAAAAGAGCCCCCATTACGGGGGCTCACTTTAAGCGTACAACTTCCAATCTAGCGTTTACGGAGTGACGATAGCGCAACCGTTAGCCTTAGTCATATCAAGGGTACTGTCTACAACCAAGCTAGCACCAAGATCGGTTTTATCTTTTGCCACCTGCGGGCCGCACTGTGAAATGCTACCGCCAACTGACGAGCCAGTGAACACGCTGTAGCCTTTATTGGAGCCTGCAACAACGCCGAAACGGCTATTGGCCGGCTGCTCAAGCACACCCGCAATAACGTTGGCCGAAACAGTAAAGTCAAAGGAGTTCTTTACAAAACCGGCACGACCAGGCTGTGCAGTCATCAGGCCTTGACGTGCAATGTTAATCTTATTAGCTACAGTACCAACTGGCTGAAACACGTTGGAGGCCAGCACTACGATAATATCCGCAGCTGGAGCAGCAGCAGCGAAGACACCAGCCGAAGTGAAAAGGCCAGCAAACAGAGTTGCAGTAATAATCTTTTTCATGTTCTCAGTCCCCTGTCAATTAGTTAGAGTTGGCGATGGCGCCAGTCATAATATTGCGCGCGTCAGACTGACCCGACTTGTCATAACCCTTGGCCTGGTAATCTTGGAACTGAGGGATGGCAACAGCAGCGAGAATACCGATGATCGCGATAACGATCATCAGTTCGATCAGGGTAAAACCCTTTTGGCTCTTGTTCGACTTCATGGTGATCTCCTTGAAATGCACAGTTAACGTAGCCTGTTGGCTCGTACCTTAAACACATCAAATAGCGTGCCAACTCCACACCAGCGCAAGCTGCTGCGCCCCGAGCAAAGCGCGCCTGCAAACCACAGAAATTAGCGTTAAAAAGCGACGTTTTTTGTCACCCTAATTGTACGCAGTGGCAGGTCCGTCGCTTCTCGTTTATAAGTTGTGGATACTTTACCGCTCTCGATGTGACCTTTATGACTGACGCCCCCGTTCTGACCGGCCTGGTTCGCCAGCTGGTGCTTGCTGAAATCATCGACGAAGCAACCGCCATCAAGGCTTCCCAGCAAGCCCAGCGCAATAACATCCCTCTAGTCACTTACCTGGTACAAAATAAGCTGGCTAATAGCCGGCAAATCGCCGCACAGGCAGCAGAGCAGTTCGGCGTACCGCATATGGACCTCGCCTCACTCGACCGCGAGGCCCAACCTAAAGAGCTGATAAGCGAAAAACTCGCCCGCAAGCACCGCGTCATTCCCTTATGGAGGCGGGGCAACAAGCTATTTATTGGCATCTCGGACCCCACCCAACAACAGGCAATCACCGATATTCAGTTCAGCACGGGCATGAATACCGAAATGATCATGGTCGAAGACGACCGCCTTGACGCCGCAATCGATCAGTATTTCGACAACGGCAGCAAAGCCATGAGCGGAATGGGCGACATCGACCTCGACGAAGGCCTTGTGTTCGAGACCGAAGCGGAAGGCAAGGATGACAACGCCGCAGGCGGTGATGGCGATGACGCCCCGGTAGTTCGCTTTGTGAATAAGATGCTGCTGGACGCTATTAAAAGCGGCTCATCGGATCTGCACTTTGAGCCGTATGAGAAAACCTACCGTGTGCGCTTTCGCACCGACGGCATCCTGCAGGAAATTGCTCGCCCGCCTATTCAGCTCGCTCCGCGCATCTCAGCTCGCCTCAAGGTAATGGCAGGCCTGGATATTTCCGAGCGGCGGAAGCCGCAGGATGGGCGGATAAAGATGCGCATTTCAAAAACAAAATCCATCGACTTTCGTGTAAGCACGTGCCCAACACTGTGGGGCGAAAAGATCGTGATGCGGATTCTTGACTCCGCTAGTGCGCAGATGGGCATCGACGCCCTTGGGTACGAAGAGTCACAGAAAGAGCTGTACATGGCCGCACTGAAACAACCACAGGGCATGATTCTGGTAACCGGCCCTACTGGCTCCGGCAAAACAGTCTCCCTTTATACGGGCCTGAATATCCTCAACACCGTCGACGTCAATATCTCTACAGCTGAAGACCCGGTTGAGATCAACCTGGAGGGCATCAACCAGGTCAACGTAAACCCCAAACAGGGCATGGACTTTACCGCAGCGCTGAAGTCGTTCCTGCGTCAGGACCCTGACATCATCATGGTCGGCGAGATTCGCGATCTGGACACCGCATCGATTGCCGTCAAGGCCGCCCAGACCGGCCACATGGTGATGTCAACGCTGCACACCAACAGCGCCGCAGAAACACTGACGCGCCTGCGCAACATGGGTGTGCCGTCGTTCAACATTGCCACGTCAGTCAATCTGATCATTGCCCAGCGCCTGGCGCGCAAACTGTGCAGCCACTGCAAGAAAGAAGTTCAGGTCCCACGCGAGACCCTGTTAGAGGAAGGCTTCCCAGAAGACCAGATTGGCAAATTCAAGATTTACAGCCCTGTAGGCTGCGACAGCTGCAACGGTGGTTACAAAGGCCGTGTCGGTATTTATGAAGTAGTTAAAAACACGCCTGCACTGCAACGGATTATCATGGAAGAAGGCAACTCGATAGATATCTCTCTCCAGATGCGTAAAGACGGCTTTAATGACCTTCGTACCTCAGCCCTGCTGAAGGCCATGCAAGGTGTCACCAGCCTTGAAGAAGTGAACCGCGTCACTAAGGACTAACCCATGGCGACCAAGACTATTCAGCCCAGCACTTTTCAGTGGGAAGGCAAAGACAAGAAAGGCAACACGCTCAAAGGGGAAGTGAATAGCACCTCGGCTGCACTGGTGAAATCTCAGCTGCGGGCACAGGGCATTGCAGCCAATAAAGTAAAAAAGAAACCGAAATCACTGTTTGGCGGTGCAGGCAAAAAAATAACCCCATTGGACATCGCGCTATTCACACGTCAAATGGCCACAATGATGGGGGCTGGGGTTCCATTGCTGCAGTCGTTTGACATTATTGGCGAGGGGTTTGAAAACCCCAATATGCGTACGCTAATCGGTAACGTGAAGCAAGAAGTGTCTGGCGGTAACAGCCTTGCCAACTCACTGCGCAAATTTCCCGATCACTTTGATGACCTATATTGCAACCTGGTGGATGCAGGCGAGCAATCCGGTGCCTTGGAAATGCTGCTTGATCGTGTAGCAACCTACAAAGAAAAAACCGAGGCACTCAAAGCTAAAATCAAAAAAGCAATGACTTACCCTGTTGCGGTAATTATTGTCGCTGTGATTGTTACAGCCATTCTTCTCATCAAGGTGGTACCGACCTTTCAGGGCGTGTTTGCTGGCTTTGGAGCAGAACTCCCGGCGTTCACCATGATGGTCATTAACATGTCTGAGTTTCTCCAGGCCTGGTGGTTTCTAATACTTGCCGCATTTTTTGGTGCTGCCTTAGTAATTAAAACCACTCACCGTAAAAGTGAGAAATTCCGTGACGCCACTGACAAGGCAAAGCTCAAGCTACCAATTGTTGGCAGTATCCTTTTCAAAGCCACAGTTGCACGTTTTGGCCGCACTCTAGCTACGACCTTCTCGGCCGGTGTTCCTCTTGTAGAGGCACTTGACTCCGTAGCCGGCGCAACTGGTAACGTGGTGTTCCGCACAGCGGTAAATCGAATTAAACAAGATGTATCAAGCGGCATGCAGCTAAACTTCGCCATGCGCAATACTGGTATTTTCCCCGCGATGGCAGTGCAGATGGCCGCAATTGGCGAAGAGTCCGGCTCCCTTGACGCCATGCTGGATAAGGTTGCCACCTACTATGAGGCTGAGGTCGATAACGCGGTGGATAACCTCACCACACTGCTCGAACCATTAATCATGGCTGTTCTCGGCATTCTGGTGGGTGGTCTGATCATTGCCATGTACCTGCCAATTTTCAGCCTAGGCGGCGTGATAGGTTGATGCTCAACTTATATGTCATTGCTACCAACACCATTCTATTTACCGCAGCCGCGCTGTTGCTTGGACTACTAATTGGTAGCTTCCTTAATGTAGTGGTATATCGACTCCCCGTGATGATGCAACGTGA
Source organism: Pseudomonas peli (assembly GCF_900099645.1). GTDB lineage: Bacteria > Pseudomonadota > Gammaproteobacteria > Pseudomonadales > Pseudomonadaceae > Aquipseudomonas > Aquipseudomonas peli. The sequence goes on from NZ_FMTL01000001.1 coordinate 1,032,907, forward strand.
GTGGCAGGCAGAAGCAAAATCGATTTTGCTTCTGCCTGCCGACACAAGCACATCAGCATTCAATCTTTTGCTGCCCAACTCGCAATGCCCGCACTGCTCTCATGAAATAAGGCCCTGGGAAAATATTCCGGTTATCAGCTACCTGTTTCTGCGCGGTAAGTGCTCTAGCTGTAAAGCACCAATCAGCATGCGCTACCCACTGGTTGAGCTGGCCTGCGGGTTATTGTCGGCCTTTATTGCCTGGCACTTCGGTTTTACCTGGCAGGCGGGAGCGATGTTGCTGTTGACCTGGGGCTTACTGGCGATGAGCCTGATCGATGTTGATCATCAGCTGCTTCCAGACTCGCTGGTGCTGCCGCTGCTGTGGCTTGGCTTGATTACCAATAGCTTTGGGTTGTTTACCAGCCTGGAAGATGCGCTCTGGGGCGCGATTGCTGGCTATCTGAGCCTGTGGTCGGTGTACTGGCTGTTCAAGCTGGTAACGGGCAAGGAAGGCATGGGTTATGGCGACTTCAAGTTGCTGGCGATGCTCGGCGCATGGGGTGGCTGGCAGGTATTGCCGCTGACGATATTGCTGTCATCGCTGGTGGGCGCCGTGCTGGGCTTGATCATGCTGCGCCTGCGAAACGCGGAAGCCAGCACGCCTATCCCCTTTGGTCCTTATCTGGCGATTGCCGGCTGGATTGCCTTGATCTGGGGCGAGCAAATCACTTCCAGCTACCTGCAGATTGCAGGGTTCTAAAAAAGCGTCATAGCCCTGGCTAAACCGGGCTGGCGCGTCACACCCGTGACCGTCGGCGGCTCAAGAACTGAGCCGCCCTCTATGGTTCGCCATCAGCCAAGCCGCTGCACTACAATCGCGCCCTTATATGTCCTGCATGAGCTCGCACCTTGATGACAAAACCCTGGATTCTTGGCCTAACCGGCGGCATTGGCAGTGGCAAGAGTGCTGTGGCACAGCACTTTATCGACCTAGGCGTTCATCTGGTCGATGCCGACCACGCGGCGCGCTGGGTGGTTGAGCCGGGTAAGCCAGCGCTGGCGAAGATAGCTGAACACTTCGGCAGCGATGTGTTGCAGGCCGACGGCCAGCTTGATCGCGCCGCGCTGCGCAACCGAATTTTTGCCGATGCCAATGAGCGACGCTGGCTCGAAGCGCTACTGCACCCGCTTATCGGCCAGGAAATCATCCAGTACCTAGCGCGCGCAGAATCACCCTATGCAATTCTGGTTTCGCCACTGCTGGTTGAGTCAGGCCAGCACAAGCTGACCCAGCGCATACTGGTGGTGGACGCATCTGAAAAGCTGCAAGTGCAGCGCACCATGGCTCGCGACCAGAGCTCCAACGAACAGGTGCAGGCTATTCTCAAAGCCCAGGCCAGCCGTGCAGAACGCCTGCAACATGCCCATGACGTACTGCTTAATGATCAAGACTTGCCCTGGCTGCGAGCCGAAGTGGAACGACTCCACACCTTTTACCTAAGCCTACGCGGAGGCCAAGCATGAGTACGCCAACCCTAGTCGCCTGCCCCACCTGTAGCGCCCCCGTCGAATGGGGCCCGCAAAGCCCGAGCCGGCCATTCTGCAGCGAACGCTGCAAGCTGATCGACCTCGGCGCCTGGGCCTCGGAAGAGCACGCAATTGCCGGCAACCCACTGGAAGATGATCTGTTCTCTGGGGAGTTACCGCCTCGCGAGCACTGATATTCAAGGCCGCATAAAACTGTAGTCGCGCTCGTCATCCAGATTGTCGGCGAGAAACTGCAGTTCTGCGGCCAGATCCGCCGCGCTGCGCCCGACCCGGCTGCGCTCGACCACTGCGCTGAGCATAGCCCGCAGCGCCATGGCCTGATCGAAATCCTGCGCCTCAACATCCTGCAAAATCTGCTCGATTGCCTGCCTCGCCCATTGGTGCACGCCCATGTCACGTCCTCTCTGTTGATAGATGCAAGATCGCGCATAGCCATTCGCGCAACTTGATCTGGATCAACCTGCACAACGCAATCGAAACGCTGAAGGGCGCGCCATCAGCGCGGCAGATCATCACCCTTCCAGGGCGCGGCCAGATAACGCGTGCGGTTGAAGGTCTCCAGCCAGTCTGGATAGAACACCACCAACGCGGTCACCAGCATGCCGTTGATAAAGGCCTCGGGGAAAATCACCAGCCAGAGGTAGCCGATAAAATCCTCCAGCCAGGGCGGCATCGGGAACAACCCGTCCACCCAAAGCAAGGTGAAGGCGGCAGCGATACACAGCAAGGCAGCCAGCGCAGCGGCGAAGAAGCCGCTGAAGAAGATGTAGACGAACAGATTGCGCGGCTGCTTTTTCTCAACCCAAAGCGCGCAGGCTTCGGTCACCCACACGGGTATCACCACCAGCAGCACGCCGTTAACACCCAGGGCTGCAAGATCTTGTCGGCCCAGCACCAGCAGCCCCAGCTGCGCAATCAACCCCACCAGCATGGCCAACGGCCAATCCAGCAGCAAGGTGACCGCCGTCATGCCGATAAAGTGATAGGACAGGCCCGAGTCGAAATCCCGACGCACCAGCCACAGCACAAACAGCGCCAGCGCTGTACCACCCAGCAAATGCTGACGACGCAGATCACTGCACAGCTCAACCCAGGGCGCACGCCAGATCGCCCAGCACAGCAGCGGCAGATAGATCAGCCAACCCAGTATCAGGCTGGTGGAAGACAACAAGTGCGCGGCAATCATGCGGAACACCCCCCAAGCCATCGTGACTGACTTGTGCAGTCTACAACTGCGGGCTCCAGCAACACATGAAAAGCACGCAACAACCGCCGCAGAGGGTACCAACAACCCAAGCGCGCAGGCTAAGCTGAGCCTATGGATGACTCAGATTACCTGCGCCTGCTGACGCATCAGGCTGAACAAGCCAACGCCTTTCTCTCAAACGCACGCAAGTGGGAACGCGAGCGCTGGGTCTGCCAGCGCCTGCTACAAGCGCTGAACGTCAGCCACCGCCTGGATGAATTCAGCGCCGCCAACCATGAACCACCCGACGTATTGTTCCGCGAGGCCAGCTTTGAAGTGTTCTTCGTCCTCGACGAAGGCCGTCGCCTGAATGATGAGTGGCGTGCCGAACTGGAACGGCGACGCAGCGCGTTTTCCCTCAGCCAACTGGTGCGGCGCGAAACCAAACCACGGCGCATTGCCGCAGGCGAGCTGCAGCAGCGACTCACACCCACGCTGCGCAAAAAAGCCCACAACTACAAAGAGCGCGGCCTCGACCTGGGCGAGCTGGACTTGCTCGCCTACGTCAACCTGAAGCGCGCCGTGCCAGACTTCAACAGCCACTTTCCACCACCGACCGAGTTTCTCCGCCAAGGCTGGCGCTCGCTATCACTGGTCGGTCCGACCTTTGCCCGCGTGCTGTTCGCCCATCCGAGCGCACCCGACTTTCTGCGCCACAACCTCGGTCGCAGCATACTTTTCGATGTAGGTATCAGCCTGTGAGTCCTCTGCATGAACTGCTTGCCGCCGTGCCTCAGCAAGGCTGTGTACGCTGGATAGGCGTGCGCCCCGCATCGCGAGCAACGATGATTGAATTGGACGCCGTGGAAGCGCGCCGTGAAGCAGGCCTCACCGGCGACCACAGCCGGCCGGGGCCGCGCAATGCCAGGCAAGTCACCCTAATTCAATGGGAACACCTCGCGGTGATAAGCGCCTTAATGGGTCGCCCTACCGAACAGCCGATCAACCCGATTGAACTGCGGCGCAATATCGCCATAAGTGGCATCAACCTGTTCAGCCTCAAGGGCCGACGCTTCCGCCTCGGCCAGGCGATACTGGAAACCACCGGCTGGTGCCAACCCTGCGCCAAGCTGGAGGAACGCTTAGGGCTTGGTACCTTTCAGGCCATGCGCGGCCACGGCGGAATTACCGCGCGCGTGCTACAAGGGGGCATTATTCGCTTGAATGACGCCCTGCGCGTTGAGCCTTTATAAGTCGCGCGGCTAGAATGCCCAGCACTTCAGCCTGTAATCGATCCCATCAATTGCCAACCGCCCCCATTAATTCGAGGCACGCATGTCCAGTCGCCTGAATCCTGATGATAAAAAACGTGTCGAGCAATACCTTAGCGCTCCGCAACATCAGGTCGAGCGCCAGCCGTTCAAGGTCTGGCGACTGCTGCTGATCATCGTAATGGTCACGATTGGCCTGGGTGTGCTGAGCCGTCTTCTGAGTCGACTGGTGCTATGAGCTGCTTAGCGCTCGCCCACAGCGACTCGCCACTTTTTCTTAAAAGCCTTATGAGCGTGTCTGATGACTCATCAAATCGTAATTGTCGGCGGCGGCGCCGGCGGACTGGAGCTTGCTACCCGCCTGGGTAGAACCCTGGGTAAACGCGGCCAAGCCAAGATCACCCTGGTCGATGCCAACCTGACGCATATCTGGAAACCGTTGCTGCACGAAGTGGCCGCGGGCTCGCTGAACTCCTCAGGTGACGAACTCAACTACGTGGCGCAAGCCAAATGGAATCACTTCGAATTCCAACTGGGGCGGATGTGCGACCTCAATCGCGCAAAAAAACGTATCAGCCTTACTGCCACCCTGGATGATCAGGGGCAGGTGCTCATGCCTGCGCGCGAGCTCAGCTATGACAGCCTGGTTATTGCTGTGGGAAGTACCACCAATGACTTCGGCACGTCGGGCGCCGCCGAGCACTGCCTGTTTCTCGACACCCGCGAGCAGGCCGAACGCTTCCACCACCAGCTGCTCAGCCACTACCTGCGCGCCCATGCCAGCCAAAGCGCAGCTACCGAGCTAATCAACATCGCCATCGTCGGCGCCGGCGCAACAGGCGTTGAACTTGCCGCCGAACTGCACCATGCCGCACGCGAATTGGCTGCCTACGGTTTGGATCGGATCAGCCCGGAAAACATGCGTATCACCCTGATTGAAGCCGGCCCCCGGGTCTTGCCTGCCCTGCCGGAACGGATCAGCCAGCCCGTGCATAAGACCTTGGAGAAACTCGGCGTAACCGTCCTCACCGGCGCAGCCGTCAGCCAAGTCACTCGCGAGGCGCTGCATACCGCACAAGGCCAAGTCATCCCAGCCACCTTGAAAGTCTGGGCGGCGGGGATTCGCGCACCTGACTTCCTTAAAGAGCTGGATGACCTGGAAAGTAATCGCATCAACCAATTGCAGGTGCGCCTGACGCTGCAGACCACCCTGGACGACAATATCTTCGCTTTCGGCGACTGCGCCGCCTGCCCGCAGCCGGGCAGCGAAGGACGCAACGTGCCGCCGCGCGCGCAAGCGGCGCATCAGCAAGCCTCGTTGCTGGCTAAATCGCTGAAGCTGCGCATTGAGGGCAAAGCCCTGCCGGAATACCGCTACCGCGATTACGGCTCACTGATCTCGCTGTCGACCTTCTCTGCGGTCGGCAACCTGATGGGCAACCTGACCGGCAGCGTTATGCTCGAAGGCTGGCTGGCCAGGATGTTCTATGTATCGCTCTACCGCATGCACCAAATCGCCCTATACGGCGCCACCCGCACACTACTGATGATGCTTGGCGACCGCATCGGCCGCAGCACCGAGCCGCGTCTAAAGCTGCATTGATTGGCTCAACCCTATCCGCAGGAACTCGCTACGGCCGCCCAGCACCATGTGCGGCATGGCCAGTTCTTGCATTTAAATCCGCCAAAGAATCGAGGTCGATATAAATCGCAGGCAATAAAAAACCCGCACTAGGCGGGTTTTTTATCATTCAAGCATGCTTGAAATGGTGGGTCGTGTGGGATTCGAACCTACGACCAATTGGTTAAAAGCCAACTGCTCTACCAACTGAGCTAACGACCCAAAAATGGTCGGGGTAGGGGGATTCGAACTCCCGACATCCTGCTCCCAAAGCAGGCGCGCTACCGGACTGCGCTATACCCCGATGAAAGATTGGCTCCGCGACCAGGACTCGAACCTGGGACCCAATGATTAACAGTCATTTGCTCTACCGACTGAGCTATCGCGGAACTACTTGCTTCCGTTCTCAGAAACTGGAGCCGGTTATTAAATCGTTTCCCGTGTCTGAGGCGCGCCATTTTACGTTTCCGCGCGCGCCTGTCAACCCCTTAAATTGCTTTTAGTACAATGATTTGCAGCTGCGTGAGCGGCTGCTATATCTTCACTAGGTCTGTATTCATTGCAGGACGCACAAGCCGTAAGGCTCCAGCCAGGAAAGTCCATGAGTAACCAGGGCACACCGCCAAATCCACCCGGCTCAACGCACACCCTTGCCAGCCGTGGCATCCAGCCACGCTTCGGCGACTTGGTGCAAAGCTGTCGAAAACTAGTGATGAACCGCCTGGCTGAACACCTGACGGGGGTCTTTGCCCAGGTCGACGACACGCTGTTCGAATGCGCCGAAAAAGCCGAGAACAATCAGGTGCAAACCCTGTTCTTCGACAACATGCGCGAGATCCGCCGGCAGCGTCCGCAGATTGAACGCAGCTATCATCAGCAAATTGCACAGAATTTCTCTGATTTCCTCGAAGGCAAACTCAAGCCACCACCCAGCACCAGCAAGCTGGACGCTGAACACATGGCGCTGGTGCAAAACGAGGATTATGAAGAAAGCCTGCAAGTCACCAATATGGTCAGCCGGGTCAAGGCGCGCTGCGCGCAATCACTGTTTGCTCTGGAACAACGCCTGGCACTCCTTAATAACGGCCAGAAGTTGGGTGAGGACATCAATCCCTTTGGCCCACAGATGATTGCCCAGGCGTTTCGTGATGCTCTGACGCCCTGCCCATTTCCACTGCGTATAAAGGTCATCCTTTATACGTTGTTTGATACACATGTTATGCAGAGCCTGGACAGCATCTATACCGCATTGAATCAACGCCTGATCGATGCAGGTGTGCTGCCAAATTTGAAGTACACCGCGCAGCGCAACAATCCACTGCTACGGCCTAAAACCTCGACTGCCGCGCCGACCGAGCAAGCACCTGAAGGCAGCAGCTCCGCCAGCAACAGCCAGACCGGTACGCCTTCGGCACCAGCGCCAGGGCAATCCTACAAGCCTGTCACTACAGACCTCAGCGGCCCACCACCGAGTGACCCCCTGGAATTGCTCGGCAGCCTGGCGACACTACTGGGCGAACACCGCCAGCGCGATATTGACGCGCCACTCCTTGGCGGCACGCGCAGCATTGCCAGCTTCACACCGCGCGAGGCGACCAGCACCTACAGCGCCTCAGCCCTGCTGGACGCGCTGAATCGCATGCAGCAACAATCAGCCAACGACCTGTCGCAGCGGCTGAGTCGCCCGCAGCAGGTAGAAGGCCTCAAGGCAGATTTGCAACAGCAGCTAGAAGCGCACAGCGAGCTACCAGGCCAGCAGAAGGTTTCTGACCAGGAAGCCGACGTGATCGACTTGGTCGGCATGCTGTTCGACTTTATCCTCGACGACGACAACCTGCCGGACACGTGCAAGACCACCCTGTCCCACCTGCATACGCCCTACCTGAAAGTGGCACTTCAGGACAAAGCGCTGTTCACCCAGCACCACCATCCGGCCCGGCGCCTGCTCAATGCCATGGCCCAAGCAGGTGTTTTGTATGGCGGGGAAGGCGACGAACGCGGCCTGCTGGCCAAAATGCAGTGGGTGGTTGAGCGGGTTATCCATGATTTTTTCGGCGACCTGCAACTGTTTAACAACCTACTGGAGGAATTCAACGAATTCGTTGCGACACTCCGCCATAAGGTCGAGCTGCGCGAGCGCCGTGCAGTAGAAGCGGCAAAAGGCCGCGACAAACTGCTTGGCGCTCGTCAGCATGCAGTCGAAGTGATCGGTAACAGCCTGAATAATCGTCAACCGCCAACCATCATCCGCAACTTCCTCGAACTGACCTGGGCGGACGTACTGGTCTTTGTACTGCTGCGCAATGGTGAGCAGAGCCCGGAATGGCAGCGCGCCTGCGAAGCGGCCGAGCAACTGGCCTGGAGTGGCACCCTGCTTGACGACGCCGGCCGTGAGCGCCTGCAGAAATTACGCGTGCCGCTGCTCGAAGACCTGCGCAAAGGCCTGGAGCTGCTGGGCGGCTACCACGAAGACGGCATCCGCCGGCTGCTGCAGGACCTCGTGGCCTGCCAACATGCCGTACAGGCCAAACAGCCACAAGTGGCCGCCCAGCTCAAACCCATCCTGCCCGAGAGCCCACTCGGCGCCATGCTCGGTGAAGACGCCGCGCTGGCCACTCTGGCACCACGCGAATCAACACTCTCGACCCGCGCGCTGGCGCTGGCTAAAGAGCTGGGACATATCGAGTTCGGCACCTGGTTCGAGTTCGTCAATGGCGAGCAGGTGCGCACACTCAAGCTGTCCTGGTTCAGCCCAACAACTCGCAACTACATGTTTGTCGACCAGAGCGGCCAGCGCGTGGCAATCAAGCCACTCACCCAGCTGGCCACTGAAATGGAACAAGGGCTGGCGCGCATCGTCACCCCCGAACGAGGTGCACCACTTGTGGACCGTGCCCTTACCGCCATTTACCGCGTGCTCCAGCGTTTTACCGGGCGCACGGCTGAGCCTCAAGAATAAGGAACTCCTATGGATGACGAACGTCGCCTGCACAGCCGGCATAACGCCGAAGTGCAGCTGGAAGTCTTCGACCTACACACGGGACAACGCCTGGGCCGCGTGGTCGACCTGTCCGCCGACGGCTTTATGTTGTTTAGCGATACGCCGCTGGCCGCCGACGAGCTGGTGGAGTGCCGCCTAGTGAGTGAGCAGCCGGTAGAGGGCGTCTGTGAAATCACCCTCGGCGCTGATTGCCTGTGGAGTCGTCCTGGCGCCGACGGCCAGCACTGTTGGGCCGGCTTTCACATCATTGACCTGGCAGAAGACCAGGCTGCCGCACTGGAAGTCCTGCTCAAGCACCTGTAATCCGCCCCAATAAAAACACCCCGGTCAGCGCGAACTGTACCGGGGTGTTTTTTTATTTTGCAGCCCTATTGTGGCCGACAGCGTTTAACCAAAGACGATTTCATCGCCCTCAACCTTACCTGTCACACTGCTGCCTGGGGCGAACTTGCCGGCCAGAATCAGCTGGGCCAAGGGGTTTTCGATCCAGCGCTGCACTGCACGCTTGAGCGGGCGAGCACCATAGACCGGGTCGTAACCAACGGCGATCAGCTTATCCAAGGCCTCATCGGACAACTCCAGACTCAGCTCACGCTCAGCCAGTCGCTGACGCAAACGGCTCAGCTGGATTTGTGCGATACCCGCAATCTGGTCGCGGGCCAGCGGCTCGAAGATCACCACCTCATCAATCCGGTTGATAAATTCCGGACGGAAGTGTGTGCCCACCGCATCCATCACAGCTGCGCGCTGCGCCTCACGATCACCGACCAGCTCCTGAATCTGCGAGGAGCCAAGGTTGGATGTCATCACGATTACGGTGTTCTTGAAATCCACGGTGCGGCCATGGCTGTCAGTCAGACGACCATCTTCAAGCACCTGCAACAGCACGTTGAACACGTCCGGATGCGCCTTTTCCACTTCATCCAGTAGGATCACCGAATAGGGCTTACGGCGTACCGCCTCGGTTAAATAACCGCCCTCTTCGTAACCGACATAACCCGGTGGTGCTCCGATCAGCCGCGCCACGGAGTGCTTCTCCATAAACTCGGACATGTCGATACGCACCAACGCCTCTTCGGTATCGAACAGAAACTCAGCCAACGCCTTGCACAGTTCGGTTTTACCGACCCCGGTAGGACCAAGAAAGAGGAACGAACCGCTCGGCCGATTCGGGTCGGACAGCCCGGCACGAGAGCGCCGAACCGCGTTAGCCACAGCAACCACGGCTTCGTCCTGACCGATCACCCGCTGATGCAGCAGGCCTTCCATTTTCAGCAGTTTGTCGCGCTCGCCTTCGAGCATCTTGCTTACCGGAATACCGGTCCATTTCGACACCACTTCGGCGATTTCTTCCTCGGTGACCTTGCTACGCAGCAACTGGTTCTCGCTTTTACCGTGCTGATCGACCATCTGCAGGCTGCGCTCCAGATCGGGAATAATCCCGTACTGCAGCTCGGCCATGCGGTTGAGATCACCCTTGCGCCGCGCCGCCTCAAGCTCCTGACGGGCCTGCTCGATCTTCTGCTGGATTTGCGCGGAGCCTTGCACCTCAGCCTTCTCAGACTTCCAGATTTCCTCCAGGTCGGCGTATTCGCGCTCCAGGCGCGCAATGTCTTCGTTAAGCTTGGCCAGGCGCTTGATCGCCGCTTCGTCGTCTTCTTTCTTCAACGCCTGGGCTTCAACCTTGAGCTGAATCAGGCGGCGCTCAAGGCGGTCGAGCACCTCGGGCTTGGAATCGATCTCCATACGAATGCGGCTGGCCGCTTCGTCGATCAGGTCGATGGCCTTATCCGGCAACTGACGATCGGTGATATAGCGGTGCGACAACTTGGCCGCGGCGATGATCGCGCCGTCAGTGATGGCCACCTTGTGGTGCACCTCGTAGCGTTCTTTCAGCCCACGCAGGATGGCGATGGTGTCTTCTTCGCTCGGCTCATCCACCAGCACCTTCTGAAAGCGCCGCTCCAGCGCTGCGTCTTTCTCGATGTACTGGCGGTACTCGTTGAGCGTGGTCGCGCCGACGCAGTGCAGTTCACCGCGAGCAAGGGACGGTTTGAGCATATTGCCAGCGTCCATCGAGCCTTCGCCCTTGCCGGCGCCAACCATGGTGTGCAGCTCGTCGATAAACAGGATGATCCGCCCTTCCTGCTTGCTCAGCTCATTGAGCACCGCTTTCAGACGCTCCTCGAACTCGCCGCGGAACTTGGCGCCAGCAATCAGCGACCCCATATCCAGCGACAGCAGGCGCTTGTCCTTCAAGCCATCCGGCACTTCGCCGTTAACGATGCGCTGGGCCAGGCCTTCGGCAATCGCCGTCTTACCCACGCCCGGCTCGCCGATCAGCACCGGGTTGTTCTTGGTGCGGCGCTGCAATACCTGAATGGTGCGGCGGATTTCGTCATCACGGCCGATCACTGGGTCGAGCTTGCCTTCCTCGGCACGCTTGGTCAGGTCGACGGTGTACTTGTCCAACGCCTGGCGATTTTCCTCGACGTTCGGGTCATTTACCGCGTCGCCGCCGCGCAGGTTGGTCACGGCGTTTTCCAGCGCCTTGCGGCTGACGCCCTGACCCAGCAACAGCTTGCCCAGCTTGGTGTTCTCATCCATCGCGGCGAGCAGCACCAGCTCGCTGGAGATAAACTGGTCGCCTTTCTGCTGCGACAGGCGATCGGCCTGATTGAGCAGACGCGCCAGGTCCTGCGACAGATTGACGTCGCCGGAGGGATTCTGGATTTTGCCCAGCTGATCCAGCTCCTTGCCCAAGGCCAGGCGCAGGCTGTTGACATCAAAACCGACCTGCATCAGCAGCGGCTTGATTGAGCCGCCCTGCTGTTCGAGCAATGCCTGCATCAGGTGCAGCGGCTCAATGGCCGCATGGTCCAGACCAACGGCCAGGGACTGCGCATCGGAGAGCGCGAGTTGCAACTTGCTGGTTAAACGATCAATACGCATAAACAATCAACCCTCGTGGTGGTGGCAGGCCGGCGCACTGAATCGCACCCAAACAGAAAGCCTGCGAGATGAAGAGTAGATGAGGACGATTGTGCGGGTTTCAAGCCGAGCGGCGTTGACCTGGGTCATTTGCCGCAACAGTGCCGCAGCTGCGGCACGCGAGGATCAGTTGCCCAGCCAGATCAGGCTGGCAAAGCGCCCGGTTTGCGCCGAACGGCGGTAGGAGAAGAAACGTGGGTCGTTGAAGGTGCAGAAATCGCCGCCGTACACCGCCTCAACGCCACAAGCAGCCAGACGAATGCGCGCCAGCTGATAGATGTCGGCCATAAATTTGCCCGCATTGACGCTGGGCTGGAATGCTGACGCGGCTTGCGCATGCTGGGCGACAAAGGCCTCACGCACTTCAGCGCCCACTTCGAAGGCCTGCGGACCAATCGCCGGCCCTAGCCAAACCAGCACCTGATCCGCCGGCACTGCCAGTTGCTCCAGCGTGGCTTCCAGCACCCCGGCAGCCAGGCCGCGCCAGCCGGCATGGGCCGCAGCTACACGGGTTCCAGCACGATCACAGAACAGCGCTGGCAAGCAATCGGCGGTCATCACCGTACAGGCAACGCCGGGCTTACTCGCCCAACTGGCGTCGGCTTCAAGCACTAGGGCTGGATCAGCCTCGACCACCGCAACGCCATGCACCTGCTGCAACCAGGCGGGCTTGCAGCCGAGCAGGCTGACCAAGCGTTGACGGTTTTTCAGCACGGCTTGCGGGTCGTCGCCGACATGCTCGCCCAGGTTGCAACTGTCGAACGGCGCAAGGCTCACGCCGCCTGAACGAGTAGTAACGCTAGTTTTTACTCTTGCCGGTGCGGGCCATTGCGGCGCTAGCCAGTCGTGCATCCTGTCACCCAACTCCCTGTTACCCACTCGTATTAGCCAGATATTTGTCAGCCAATAAAGGCTTCACGATCCTGACGCAGCAGCGTCAGCAACCAGACAAAGTCATCCGGCAATGGCGACTGCCATTTCATCCGCTCACCGCTAATCGGATGGTCAAGCTCAAGGAAACGCGCATGCAAGGCCTGGCGCGGGAACTCCTTGAGCGTCTGCACCATGCTCGGGTTGGCAGCTGGCGGAATGCGGAAACGCCCGCCGTAAACCGGATCGCCTACCAGCGGGTAGCCGATATGGCTCATGTGTACGCGAATCTGGTGGGTGCGGCCGGTTTCCAGCTTGACCCGCGCATGGGTATGCGAGCGATAGCGCTCCAGCACCCGGTAATGACTGACCGCAGGCTTGCCGCCATCGCTGACCGCCATACGCTGGCGCTGCGAGGAGCTGCGGCCGATCGGCGCGTTGATCTTGCCACCGGAAGTGATCACACCAATCACGATGCATTCGTAGATACGGCTGACCGAGCGCTTCTGCAGCTGGTCGACCAAACGGGTCTGCGCTTCGATGGTCTTGGCCACCACCATCAGGCCGGTGGTGTCCTTGTCCAGGCGATGAACAATGCCAGCACGCGGCACATTGATAATGTCCGGCACGTGGTGCAGCAAGGCGTTGAGCAAGGTGCCATCGGCATGCCCTGCAGCCGGATGCACAACCAGGCCGGCGGGCTTGTCGATGACCAGAATCTGCTCGTCTTCGTAGACGATGTTTAGCGCGATGTCCTGGGCAATCCATTCGCCTTGGGCTTCCTGCTCGGCGTTCAGCGCCAACAGTGCACCACCGTGGACGATGTCGCGCGGGCGCAACACCTCACCATCGACGGTCAGCAGACCCTCTTTGATCCAGGCAGACAGACGCGAACGCGAGTGCTCGGCGAACAGGAGTGCGGCGACTTGATCGAGGCGTTGACCGCCCATTTCATAGGGCACCTCGGCGTTCAGTTCAATGATCTGCTTATTAATAGAGGACATGCTCGGCAACAGAGGGGGCATAGCTTTTGGTTTCGGCTACACGCTTGTGGTTAAATACGACGTCTTTGCCCCAGGGGTACCGGGGGCGCTCATCATAACAGGACGGCTTTGCTCAAGACAGCCGCCGTCACAGGGACGCAAGCCGCCATGCAAGTGAAACACCTGCTGCTGATCGCAATCCTCGCCCTCACCGCCGCCTGCTCATCAAAAGAGGTGGTCGACGAAAACCTGAGTGAGGCCGAACTCTACCAGCAGGCACAGGCCGATCTGGATAACAATAGCTACACCAGCGCAGTTGCCAAGCTCAAGGCGCTGGAATCGCGCTATCCGTTCGGCCGCTATGCCGAGCAGGCGCAGCTGGAGTTGATCTACGCCTACTACAAGAACGTTGAGCCGGAAGCTGCCAAGTCCGCAGCCGACCGTTTTATCCGTCTGCACCCGCAGCACGCTAACGTTGATTACGCTTACTACCTCAAGGGCCTCGCCTCGTTCGACCAGGACCGCGGCCTGATCGCGCGCTTCGTCCCGCTGGACATGACCAAGCGCGACCCGGGGGCCGCCCGCGACTCGTACAACGAGTTCGCCCAGCTCACCAGCCGCTATCCGACCAGCCGCTACGCGCCAGACGCCAAGCAGCGCATGATCTACCTGCGCAACCTGCTGGCGGCCTATGAGATCCACGTGGCGCATTACTACCTGACCCGCAACGCCTACGTGGCTGCCGCCAACCGTGGCCGTTACGTGGTGGAAAACTTCCAGGAGACCCCTGCAGTCGGCGACGGTCTGGCGGTGATGACCGAAGCCTACCAGCGCCTGACCCTGGATGACCTGGCAGCCACCAGCCTGGAAACCCTCAAGCTCAACTACCCGGACCACCCAAGCCTGGTCGACGGCCAGTTCGTTCCGCGTGAAGAAGAAGCCGACAGCCGCTCCTGGATGGCCAAGGCAACGCTGGGCCTGATCGAAACCGACACGCCGCTGCCACCGGGCGAAACCCGCGCCAGCCAGGACGTGATTCGTCAGTACGAAGATGCCGAAGAACAGATTCCGGACGACCTCAAGGCCGGCACCAGCGCAGAACAACCAAGCCGCTCCTGGTTCAGCTACCTGACCTTTGGCCTGTTCGACTAAGCCAAAATAGGTAATGAAAAATGGGAGGCCCGATGCCTCCCTTTTTTATTGGGGCGACGGCAGGGAGTACGAGGCAGGCCTGCCGTACACAAAACAACACAGCATGCTTCGCCAATCGACGCAAGAAACGGCGCTCAGCGCACAGCTTCAAGACTGGGCGCACGCAAACGGCTTAGCTAAACTGCCCGCCTACCGACAGAAAGAGAGCACCATGGGCCTGTTCCGCTTATTGTTCTGGATTGCCATCATTGCGGCCGCGTTTTGGCTGTGGCGGCGCTTTACTCGCACGCCAACTGCACGCCCCGAAGACCGCAACACTGGTGCAGCCCCAATGGTCCGCTGTGCACACTGCGGCACTCATGTACCCCGCAGTCATGCACTGGCTAAAGATGAACAGTGGTTTTGCAGCCAAACGCACCTCGAACAAGGCCCGCAATCCGGTGAGCGCTGATTTCCCCCTGAGCGGGGAGCAAAGCTGGCGAATCCTGCGGCTCTATCACCTCTACCGCCTGGTAATCGGCATTACCCTGGCGCTGCTGATCTCCAGCGACCTCGACGCTCAACTGCTGGACATGATGCACCCGGCACTCTTCCGTAATGGCAGCTGGGTTTACCTCGCCCTCAACGTCCTGATCATCGCAACCGTTCGACGCCCCAAACGCCTGGCGCAAGTATTCAGCCTCGCACTGGTCGACGTAATTCTGCTTTCCGGGTTGTTCTATGCCGCCGGAGGCACCCCCAGCGGCATCGGCAACCTGCTGATTGTCGCCGTCGCGATCGCCAACATCCTGTTGCGCGGACGTATAGGCCTGCTGATTGCCGCAGTCGCCGCAACAGGCATGATCTACCTGACATTCTACCTCAGCCTCAGCCGACCGGCTGCTGCCGCACAGTACGTGCAGGCTGGCGCACTTGGCGCGCTGTGCTTTGCTGCTGCATTGTTTGTGCAGGGTCTTACACGCCGGCTGCAAGTCAGCGAAAGCCTGGCCGAGCAACGTGCAGCGGATGTTGCAAACTTGGAGGCGCTGAACGCCCTGATCCTGCAACGGATGCGTACTGGCATTCTGGTGCTCGACGAACTGCACCGCGTGCTACTGGCCAACCAAGGCGCCAACCACCTGCTAGGGCACGCGGACCTGAATGGCAAGATTCTCGACCCGCACTGCCCCGAGCTGATCAAACGCATGCAGCAATGGTCGCACAACCCCAGCCTGCGACCCGCCAGCTTACAAGCCGCCCCCGATGGCCGAGTGCTGCAACCTAGCTTTATTGCTCTGCAACGCGGCGAGCATAAACACACGCTGATCTTCCTCGATGATATTTCGCAGATCGCCCAGCAGGCGCAACAGCTCAAACTCGCCTCACTCGGCCGCCTAACTGCCGGTATCGCCCATGAAATTCGCAACCCTCTGGGCGCCATCAGTCACGCCGCACAGCTGTTGCAAGAGTCGGAGGAGCTAGAAGGCCCCGACCTGCGCTTGGCGCAGATCATCCAGGACCACTCTCGCCGGATGAACCTAGTGATCGAGAACGTCCTGCAACTCTCGCGGCGGCGCCAGGCCGAACCCCAGCTGCTCGACCTGAAGTACTGGCTGCATCGCTTCGCCAGCGAGTTTCGCAGCAGCGCCGCACCAGGACAAACCCTGCACCTGGAAACCACCAGCGGCAGCATTCAAACCCGGATGGACCCGCACCAGCTCACACAGGTGCTGAGCAATCTGGTGGAGAATGGTCTGCGCTACAGCGCACAAAAGAACAAGCATGGGCAGGTCTGGCTGAAGCTGTTCCGCGACCCAGAAAGCGAGCTACCGGTACTCGAGGTATTGGACGACGGCCCTGGCGTTGCCGAAGAGCAACTGCACCACTTGTTCGAACCGTTCTACACCACAGAAAACAAGGGCACCGGCCTGGGCCTGTATATTTCCCGAGAACTGTGCGAAAGCAACCAGGCACGCCTCGACTATAAACTGCGTGACGGTGGCGGCAGCTGCCTACGCATCACCTTCGCCCACCCGCGCAAACTGAGCTGACCATGACCCGCCAGAGAGCCTTGATCGTCGATGACGAACCGGATATTCGCGAACTCCTGGAAATCACCCTGGGACGCATGAAGCTCGATACTCGCAGCGCGCGCAACGTCAAGGAAGCCCGCGAATGGCTGGCCAAAGAGCCCTTCGATCTGTGCCTGACCGATATGCGCCTACCTGATGGTACAGGCCTTGAGCTGGTGCAACATATTCTGCTGCGCCACCCGCAAGTGCCCGTGGCGATGATCACCGCTTACGGCAGCCTGGACACCGCGATAAATGCTTTGAAAGCTGGCGCATTCGACTTTCTGACCAAGCCGGTGGATCTCGGTCGCCTGCGCGAACTGGTCGCTGCCGCCTTGCGCCTGCGCAGCGCCGATGGCGAAGAGTTGCCGGTGGACAGCCGCCTGCTCGGCGACTCACCGCCGATGAAGGCCATGCGCAAGCAGATCCTCAAGCTCGCACGTAGCCAAGCACCGGTGTACATCAGCGGCGAGTCTGGCAGCGGCAAGGAGCTGGTCGCCCGCCTGATCCACGAGCAAGGC
The DNA here is from genome assembly GCF_900099645.1 of Pseudomonas peli. GTDB lineage: Bacteria > Pseudomonadota > Gammaproteobacteria > Pseudomonadales > Pseudomonadaceae > Aquipseudomonas > Aquipseudomonas peli. The sequence goes on from NZ_FMTL01000001.1 coordinate 1,050,084, forward strand.
TCACGTGGTGATCAGCCCTTCATCCCGGTCAACTGCGGCGCCATCCCCACCGAGCTGATGGAAAGCGAGTTTTTCGGTCATAAAAAAGGCAGCTTTACCGGCGCCATCGAAGACAAACAAGGCCTGTTTCAAGCAGCCAACGGCGGCACGCTGTTCCTCGACGAGGTCGCCGACCTGCCACTGCCAATGCAAGTTAAATTGCTACGCGCGATTCAGGAAAAAGCCGTACGCGCCGTGGGCGGCCAGCAGGAGCTAATCGTCGATGTACGCATCCTCTGCGCCACCCACAAGGACCTAGCCGGGGAGGTCGCGGCCGGACGCTTCCGCCAGGACCTGTATTACCGTCTAAACGTGATCGAACTGCGCGTGCCCGCCCTGCGCGAGCGCCGCGAAGACATTGCCCTGCTAGCAGGCATCATGCTCAAGCGCCTGGCCGAGGGCACAGGCCTCAGCCCAGCCAAGCTGGATGACGACGCGCTGGAGAAACTCAAAAGCTACCGCTTTCCGGGCAACGTGCGCGAGCTGGAGAACATGCTCGAACGCGCCTACACCCTGTGCGAAGACGATCGCATCACCACCAGCGACCTGCGCCTAGCCGACAGCGTGCCGATCAGCGAGAACGGCGAAGCCAACCTCGCACAGATAGATAATCTGGAAGACTACTTGGAAGCCATCGAACGCAAACTGATCATGCAAGCCCTAGAAGAAACCCGCTGGAACCGCACCGCCGCCGCGCAGCGCCTAGGCCTGAGTTTTCGCTCGATGCGCTATCGACTAAAAAAGCTCGGCATCGACTAACGCAAGCATTAATAGTGGGAGGGCGCTCTAGCCGCGAGCCCCTTCCCAAGAAATGCTCAACCCGCCAAAGCCAACCGCCCAGCCGGCGCATAGGGGGCAGGGTCAACAATAGGCTCACGCCGCAGCATCAGATCCGCCAGCAATTGGCACGACGCCGGCGCCAGCACCAGTCCATTGCGGTAATGCCCGCAGTTCAACCACAGGCCATCATGACCCGGCACAGGTCCAATAAACGGAATGCCCTCAGGCGAACCAGGCCGCAACCCTGCCCAATGCCCCACCAACTCTGCATCCGCCAGTGCCGGCAACAACTCGACAGCGGAAGCTTTCAAGCTGGCTAGCGCCTCGTCGGTCGGCGTTTTGTCGAAACCCGCATGCTCAAGCGTGCTACCAATCAGAACATGCCCATCACGTCGCGGAATTGCATAACGCCCCTTCGCCAGCACGATGGCTGGTAGAAAGTCTTCGCGGCACTTGTACAGAATCATCTGACCTTTGACCGGCACCACCGGTAACTCAATGCCAAGGGTTTTCATCAGCTCACCGCTCCAAGCGCCCGCAGCGAGCACCACCTGATCTGCATACATATCACCCTGTGCGGTATGCACACCCGTGACACGCCCACCCTCACGAATAAACCCACTCACCGCACAATGCTCATGCATGGTGACATTCGGCATCTGCTGCAACGCTGCCCGCAGCGCTTTGACCAAGCGCGGGTTACGCACATTCGCCACATCCGCCATATGCAAGACCCGCCCGAAACTCTTAGCCAACGCGGGCACCGCACGCTCTACCGCCGCAACATCCACACACTGAAGCGGCCGCTCCTCACGCCGCGCCCAGGCGAGCGCATCTGCCTCGTCATCCAGATCGAGCCAATACAAGCCGGTGACATACACCTCCGGATCAATCTGCGTCTGCGCCAGCAACTGCTCACCTAACCACGGATAAAAATCCTGCGACCAATGCGCCAAAGCCGTTACTGCAGGGCTGTAACGCCAGGGATAGAGAGGCGAGACAATACCGCCACCCGCCCAAGAGGACTCCGCCCCCACAGACTGGGAATCAAACAATGCAACATGGTTGCCGGCTGATGCCAACGCATAAGCCGATAGCAAGCCAAGCACCCCACCACCAACGATGAGCTGACATTCGGACACTTAAAAACCTAAAAAATAAAATAGCGTTATTGGAATCACTCAATGACGAGAGAGTTTATCAAAACTGGACTTGCACCACGCAAAAAAACGACTAGGTTTTAGATGCGAACAAAGGCTACCAAGGAAGCTAGCCTGCACGTCAAAAGGATCAATAAAATGCCAAAGCAGAAAATGAGCGGAACGACACTGACTGAATTAATCATTGCGACATCACTTATATCTATAGCCATATCTATAGCCACACCTCAACTTATTAACTTATTCAAAACCAGCAAAAGCAAAGCGCTTCTCAGCGAAACCAGAAGTTCAATTGAATATGCAAGAACCATCGCCATACTAAACAGGGAAATCATAGAAATATGCGGAATTGGCGACCAGTCAACCTGCAATAGCGACTGGTCAAATGGATGGATTATTAAAGAGTTAAAAACTCAAAAAACACTGCAGATAAGAAAACTAGACGGCTCAACCACAATAAGAAGAAGTGGCTTCACACAAAGCATACGGTTCTATCCAAATGGAACAACACCGATAAGCAACGGCAGGGTTTATCAATGCCAAAATAGTAAAATCACATGGCAATTAGTAATTAACCGTCAGGGGCGATTAAAAACAAGTACTGAAAGCGATAATCTTTCTCAAGACTACCGATGCACGGATGAGCAGGCCTGAAACCTGTGCAATCACAAGGCCTCGACGCCGTCAGCGCACGGGGAATAGCAGCGACAACCGATCATCCCCCCCATAGCGCCAGCTGTCATCGAGCCGATGACAGGACGAAAATCATTCTAGAGGATATGCTCACTGCCCCCTAGGAGAGCACAATGACGCTTCAACCACGCCCGCACGGATTCAGCCTGATAGAGCTAATGGTTGTTCTGGCCCTATTTGCAATTGCTATAGCCATTGCAGTACCCAATCTAGCTAGCCTGATCCGAAACGACCAAATAGAGAGCCAGGCGCAGCAAATAAATAGCTTACTCCAGTACGCTAGAAGCGAGGCAGTTGTACGCAGATCTCGAATCAATCTCAGTAACAACGGTGGCACTTGGGTTGTAAGAGACTTAAGTAGAAATGAAGATTTGCGACAAGAGGTTTTTGACGCAACAAACATTTCAATTGCCACCAACCCATCACCACTTACGGTCACTTATAGCCCTAATGGTACAGCAAGTACTGCTAGTGCAATTGTTTGCAACGATGACAAAGTAGAAACAGCATACCTGATCACGATACAAGCAAGCGGAAGTAGTAGAATACATGCCCGTGGAAAGCAAGCGAACAACACGACAGCCTTAGGGGGGTGTACGCCATGAATCGGCACAGAGGTATGTCCGGCTTTAGTATGATTGAAGTTTTAGTGACCTTAATAATTGTGACAACCGGTGTTTTAGGCATGGTTGCGATGCAGGGCCGGAGCATTCAATTCACTCAAGACTCCGCCCAACGTGGCACCGCCGGCAATATGGCGAACGAGTTACTTGAACTCATGCGTGCCAATCCGGAAGCATTCCTAGACTCACGCGAACGCTACAAGGAAACATCAGATTTCTACAAAGCAAAAGGCAGTGATTTTCCGCCCTGCCCCACGCCTGCACTAACTGCAAAGGATCAACTTGGTTGTTGGGCACAACGAGCTGGAGAGAATTTGCCTGGAGGCAGTGAACTCCTGAATAGCCACTTTAAGATATGTAGAAGCCCATCACCCGGTGTTTGCAACGCGGCCGCGGGCTCGGCAATTGAAATAAGCATGGCGTGGCGAGTTAAGTCTGGCACCTGCATCGACGCAAACGATCAAACTGCGGACAAATCAATATGCACATTCAATCTACGCGCACAGCTGTGAGCAGGAAAATGGATAAAAAACCGCTAACCCAAAATGGCTTGTCCATGATTGAGCTCTTAGTCGCACTGGCGCTTAGCTGCTTCCTCCTTCTCGGCGTTTCACAGCTTTTTATTGACAGCCGTTACAATTATTTCTTCCAACAGGGTCAAGCTAGCAATCAAGAAAACAGCCGATTCACACTATTACTTCTTGAGCAACAACTTGTTAAGGCCGGCTATAGGCGTTTAGCAGACACGCCAATGGAAAGCGCATTCCCTAAAGCGGACCCTGCTGGAGGATGCGGCGCATTCATTGCAGGACAAGTAATTACTCCTGCAACAGGAGACCGCGGCATATGCCTCCGCTACCAAGCAGCAACCGTGGGCGAAAGTGACTGTCTTGGAAATTTAATACCAGGAACACCCGGAAAGTCTTTTGATAAAGTTCCCAGCGATATAACTAAAACCTATCGAATAACGTTCACCCCAGGCACAGGAAAATCCGCAGGCTCACTACAATGCGGAGGCCAGGAGCTTGTAGCGGGTATTGAAGATATAAATATCAGTTACGGTGTTGGCCCTAAGGGAAAACGCAGCGTTGAAAGCTTTACGGAAACTCCAACTGCTGACCAAGTAGTTAGAGGCGTACGCTTTTCTGTACTTGCAAGTAGCGGCGAAGCTGACCTGCGAAAAGGCGTAGGAGAAGGCGTCGACAGCAAAGCCAAAGCAGACTGGATAACCTATTACGGTGGAAACAAAGCTGCGCTCGACGCTAAAGAGCATGGCCAGTTACTACTTATCGGGCAAGGCGCACAAACCCTTCGGAATATGATGCCATGATCAAAACTCCAAGCTCCAAGCAACAGGGCGCGACGCTTATAGTTGCCCTAATAATGCTTTTGATCATTACGATCCTAGCAGTCGGTAGCATGCGCGAAGTTACGCTTGAAAGCCGCATAACTGCTAACACAATTGAACAGAAGCGCCTACTTAACTTGGCAGACTCTGGCTTGCGTGAAGCAGAGCGCAGATTTAACAACACATTTACAGCCCAAGAGCCCGGTGAAGGTTGCGAGCTAACAAACAAAAAGTATCCTTGCTTAGTAAACTTAGCCGCACTCGGCCTTGACATAAACGTGCTACACGCTGACCCCAGAGAGTTCGACAAAATAGACCCATCGGATGCACGAGCCTGGATGCCTTATATAGGCTCAGACATTGACAACCCAACGACTCTAGACCCAACAAGAACTATCACCTGGAACAGTGTACCAATCCCGTCTGGCGAGCAGAACAATGAAGCTCTAAACCCAGAGTACGGCAATTTAATGCGCGGGGAAGGCACATTCTTTTATGCCACTAACAGCAGAGCCCAAGCCACAACAGGCACAGAAGGTTCAGCACTGCTGCAGTCTACTGTAGCCCGCGTCTATACAAGCAACTGACGGAGAGCACAATGAACGCACTTTTAGTAAAAGGCAGTAAGTTACTGACAGCTAGCTCTCTCAGTATTGCAATTATGACCAGCGCACAACAAGCCCACGCAGCTGCAATGGTTCCAAGCCAACAACCTCTATTTCTTACGCAAGGTGTCGCACCAAACATCTTAGTAACTCTCGATGACTCGGGCAGTATGGCATTCGCTTACGCCCCCGATGCGGCACAGAGCCAACGAAACAAAAACTATTTTAAATCCAACTATTTTAACCCCATGTACTACTCGCCAACAACGGAGTACAAACTCCCTAAAAAAGTAACCTTAGTTTCTGGCGAATTAAAGATAACTGAATACGACGCACCTACATTCACCGCCGCATGGAAAAATGGCTTCACCAAGGCCTCAGCTATTAGCCTTGCATCGAACTATGCTGCCACCGTAGAGTATGGGCGCGGCGCAGATGCGAATACGGCAGCAGATGGCCGCGCGCATTACTACGAGTACCGACCAACCAACGCAAATTGCAATAAAACAAAAACTGACGAAGATTGCTATAGCAGAGTAAATATTCCTGCGACCGCAGCTGCAGAGAAAAACTTTGCGATCTGGTATTCATTTTATCGAACTCGTGCGCTGGCCACACAAACAGCTGCCAATCTCGCGTTCTACTCACTACCGGAAAACGTCCGCCTTACATGGCAGGTACTAAACAACAGCAGTTGTAACGTGATGGGTAGCGGCTCGAGCTCTGGCAACTGCAACACTAACTATCTACGGGAGTTTTCAGGCCAGCACCGAGCTAACTTCTTCACTTGGCTTGAGAAACTAAGCGTAACTGGTGGCACACCATTACGCCAAGCTATGCAGCGCGCAGGTAATTTTCTAAGCCAAACAGGCATTAATGGCCCCTATGCATACTCGCTGGGTAAACAAACAAATCCAGAGTATGCGTGCCGCCCCTCCTACCATATTTTAATGACCGACGGTATCTGGAACAGCGACAGTGCCTCGGTGGGTAATGCTGACAACACAAACATCGCAACACTCCCAGACGGTAAATCCTATACGGCTATTGCGCCGTACAAGGATGGTGCAAGCAATACAGTTGCAGACCTTGCCTTCAACTACTGGAGACAGGATGCACGCACAAATATAGATAACAAGATCAAGCCATTTATCTCCGCGGCGAATCCTACTGATTCGACAAAAGAGTATTGGGATCCGCGCAACAATCCGTCCACATGGCAGAACATGACCACGTTCACCCTAGGCCTTGGACTGACCTCAAGCCTCACAAGCCCCGCTTGGGGCGGGTCAACCTTCGAGGGGGATTATGGCAAACTCGCAGACGGCTCTATTGCATGGCCAGCGGCGTCTGCTGATTCTGCAAACAACGTGTATGACCTTTGGCATGCGGCGATTAACTCTCGTGGCGAGTTTTTCAGTGCCGATTCTCCCGAAGATATGGTGTCCGCGTTCCAAACTATCCTTACGCGTATCGGTGATCGCAATAACTCTGCCGCACGACCAGCAATTACAGCAAAACTGCAAGAAAGCCCGTCGGGCGACACCTTGCTGCGTTATGCATACCAGAGCAGCTTCGATAGTTCAAAAAACTGGGCTGGTGACTTGATTCGCTACAAACTCGAAGAAAAGTTTGGTATTACCGAGAAAATCAAGGAATGGAGCGCACAGGAAAAGCTTGAAGCACAAGATCCTGACAGCAGGAAAATAATGATTGCCGGCAACTCCGCAACAAACCTGGTTGATTTCCAGTGGAGCAATCTAAATGCAGCACAACGTGCACTGCTGAATCGTAACCCTGATAGCAACAATACGGTTGACGCATTAGGCGAGGCCAGGCTGCAATTCATCCGCGGTAAAAGTAATGAAAACTTCAGAAACCGAGTAACGCGCCTCGGTGACATTATCAACTCCGCTCCGGCGGTGGTTGCCAACGCACAGTACCTTGCATATCTGGCCAACCCTATAGAGTTTGACAGCATTCCTTACGAGGACTTTAAAAGTAAAGTAGACACAACAAGCACAACACAAGGACGTAAACGGCTTATATATGTTGGCGCAAACGACGGCATGCTCCATGCATTTGATGAAGCCACCGGTACAGAAGAGTTTGCATTTATACCATCAACTATTTTTGAAAAACTCAATCTACTAGCAGGCAATAGCTATAAGGGTAGTGCCCACCAGTTCTACGTTGATGGCAGCCCCGTAGTAGCAGACACGGTAATTGATGGTGAATGGCGCACAGTGCTAATCGGTACATTCAGGGCTGGCGGGAAAGGTATTTTCGCGCTGGATGTTACAGACCCAAGCAAAATCAAACTTCTATGGGAGATTAATCTTACTACTGAAGTGGACATGGGCCACAGCATGCCAAAACCTACTGTTGCGCGCCTGCACAACGGCCAGTGGGCGGTAGTAACTGGTAATGGTTACTCCAGCCAGGATGACAAAGCCGCACTGTTAATTTTCAACGTTAAGGACGGCAGCCTTATTCGGAAGCTTGAAGTTAAAGGCAAAGAAGGTATTCCTAATGGGCTTTCAACACCAAAACTAGCTGACAACAACAGTGATGGTGTAGCGGATTATGCTTATGCTGGCGACCTTCAAGGAAATATGTGGCGTTTTGACTTACTGACCAAAACAACAGCTGACGTGAGCCTAGACTCTGAGCGCCTAGGGCGCACAACTGCAGTTTCTGGCGGCAAACTTGTCTCTGCCGAAAAACCAGAAAACGCCAAAAACTTTAAGGTTTCATTTGGTGGAAAACCGCTATTTTCTGCACAAGCTAGTGATAACTCTAGCCAAGCAATTACGGCGGCTCCCTCCATCGTTCGACATCCCTCAAGCACGGGCTACATTATCGTCTTCGGCACAGGCAAATATTTCCAGTCCAGCGATGCGGGAGCCGATACAAGCCGAGCCCAAACTCTTTACGGCATATGGGATAAACAAACAAAAGGTCAAGCGGCCTTAACCACACCAAGCATCAATAGATCCAAGGTCGGGGCAGAATATACTTATCTTGCTGAGCAGACTTTCACGGAGGAAGTTAATAGTGCAACCTTTACTAACGAAGCAGGGAGCAGTAACAATCGCAATATAAGGATACTTAGCCAGAACCCGCTCGAGTGGCACGATAGCACTACCGGCAAAGGGAAATACGGCTGGCTTCTCGACTTTAAAGTCAACACCACTCTCGAAGGAGAAATGGTAGTTGACGACATGATCGCTATTGGCCAGGTCTTACTCGCACAAACATTGACACCCAATGACGACCCCTGCGCGGACGGTGTATCGAACTGGACCTATGGCATAAACCCAGCAACCGGCGGGCGACTCGACTTTGCTGTTTTTGACCTTGCTCGCCAAGGCTATGTTGACTCCCGCTCAAACTATAAAAAATCTGACGGTACTACTGTTCCAGTTTCAGGCTACCAAAATGACGGTATGGGCGGCTTGATCGTGACAACTACACCAGAAGGTCAAATCCAAGTATGCACATCGAGCAGCTGTGAAACTATTGACCCTGGCTTAGAGTCAAGTGGACGCCAAAGCTGGCGCATTGTTGAGGATTACTAACCATGAAAATGCATAAGACGCTGCTTCTTCTAGGAGTTCTTGTTTCTCCTACTCTACTGGCGGCCACCTTCGAAGAAGTGGGTCATATTCAAGACGTTTCTGTTGAAAAAAACACAATCACTGTAAACGACAACAAATACTCACTGGCAAATTCCGTACTATCAGGTAATTCGCCAGTAATATTCTCGTTAAAACCAGGCGCTTTGATTAATTTTTCCGGCGACATCGGATCGCCAAATAACATCATTAAAAGCGTTTATATCCATGAGCTACCGCCACTAACGGCAGAAGAAATGGACGGACTCAAAAATGCAGAATAAGTACAAAGGCTTTACTTTAGTTGAGCTAATGATGGTTATCGCAATAATTGGGATCATCGCGTCTATTGCGATACCCAACTACAGCGAATATATGACTAGGACAAAGCGAACTGAAGCTATCGGCTTACTTAGTGATATTGCAGCTCGTCAAGAAAGATTCTTAGCACAGAACAATCGCTACATAACAAATAACGACGAGCTGGCCTTGCTGGGGGTACAGAAAACAGATACCGCAGCTAAGAAAATAATATCCGAGAACGGCTACTACGAAGCCCAAGTATCCTCTGTCGCTAACGATGGCGGTTACACACTGACTGCAACACAAAAAATTGGCGACACTGCATGTGGAAACATGACGCTTAATGCCCTAGGTATAAAAGGCCGGTCTGGAACAAAGCCTGCGGAGGAATGCTGGAAATAACAAACACTCGCTATAGCCCTGGATCTACGCGCCCCGCCCTCCCATATATCTAATATGGAAGGGCGGGGCTGGGGCTAGTTTTACCATCCCCAACCGTCAAACACGGCAGATTATTTCTAACACCAGTTAACATTCACGGGTTGCACACGACACTTACTTCCCGCTCTCAATAGAAAACTCTATCTAAGCCTAATCTTCGACGTACGCCCCCACACTCATCACACCGATTGATCGCGACTGCACGTATCAGAAAAAATTGGAATGGCGCGTTGATGCACTGACTATCAGAAGTTCCATAACACTCCCAAATGCAGAATATCAGGGATGCTCAGATGGAACATATGGACTACATTGTGAATATACTAAGGGATTGAAGGTTACTGCCTTGCAATTACCCTTAACTCCTTCGGCATCGAAAACGTCACATTCTCAGGCCGCCCCAGCAACTCTTGTGCGCCAGTTGCGCCCCATTCGCTTAGCTGCTGTATCACTCCTTGCACCAGCACCTCCGGTGCAGATGCACCCGCAGTAATACCAATCCCTGCAACTCCCACAAACCACTCCTGCTTGAGGTCCTCTGCGCCATCAATGAGATAGGCCGGGGTTCCCATGCGCTCCGCCAGTTCGCGCAAGCGGTTGGAGTTGGAGCTGTTGGGGCTGCCTACTACCAGTAGCACGTCGCATTCTGCAGCGAGTTGTTTGACAGCGTCCTGGCGGTTCTGGGTGGCATAGCAGATGTCGTCCTTACGCGGGCCACCGATAGCGGGGAATTTGGCGCGTAGGGCGTCGATGACTTTGCTGGTGTCGTCCATCGACAGGGTGGTCTGAGTGACGAAAGCCAGTGCCTCTGAGTTACGTACCTGCAACTCGGCGACGTCCGTTTCGTCCTCTACCAGGTAGATGGCGCCGCCGTTGCTTGCGTCGTACTGGCCCATGGTGCCTTCGACTTCCGGATGACCTTCGTGGCCGATCAGGATACACTCGCGCCCCTCTCGGCTGTAACGCACCACTTCCATATGCACCTTGGTTACCAGCGGACAGGTGGCGTCGAATATCTTCAGGCCGCGGCGCTCTGCTTCAGCGCGCACGGCCTGGGAGACACCATGAGCACTGAAGATAACGATGACATCGTCAGGAATCTGATCCAGCTCTTCGACGAAGATCGCTCCACGCGAACGCAGGTCTTCGACCACAAATTTGTTGTGCACCACTTCATGGCGCACATAGATCGGCGGACCGAAGACCTCCAGCGCGCGGTTGACGATTTCAATGGCGCGGTCGACGCCGGCACAGAAGCCGCGGGGATTGGCGAGTTTGATATGCATGGCGGGTATCTCGACGGTAGGCCTTGCGGACTAGTGTACGGCGCGGCCGCACGCACTGGGGAAGCAATCTGTATAAGCCGCCGTGATCGCGAGGATCACGCGGGAACACTCAAGGCGAAAGCCGCTCCCACAGGAGCGGGCTACACCCTAGAGCGCTTTGACCTCAATAATCTCAACATCGAAGCTCAGCGCCTTGCCGGCCAGCGGGTGATTGAAGTCGATGGTCACCTGACTGTCGTCAAAAGCTTTGACCACACCCGGCAGCTCGGCATTGGCGGCATCATTGAAGATCACCAGCAGGCCCTCAGACAGCTCCATATCCTGAAACTGGCTGCGCGGCATGACCTGGATATTCTGTGGATTGCCCTGACCAAAGCCCTGCTCCGGACTGATCGACAGGCTGCGTTTATCGCCCGCCTTCAAGCCGTAGATGGCCTGCTCAAAGCCAGGTAACAGGTTGCCATCGCCGACCTTGAAGGTGGCGGGCTTTTTATCGAAGGTGCTGTCGACCACATCGCCATTGTCCAGCTTGAGGGCGAAATGCAAGGTCACTTCCTTGTTCGGACCGATTCGCAGCTCTTGGATGAGAGGGTCAGTCATGAGCGGTTTCTCCGGACTTCTCACTTTTGAACATATCCAGCGCCAGCAGGATGGCACCGCCGGTAATCGCCATATCGGCCACGTTGAAGGCCGGGAAATACCACTGCTGATGCCAGTGCAACAGGATGAAGTCGACCACATGACCAAACACCACGCGGTCGACTAGGTTACCCAGCGCGCCGCCGAGCACCAACGCCAAGGCCACCGCAAGCCAGGTTTCGCCTGGTTTGAGGCGCTTGAGCCAAACCACCAGCACCCCGCTCACCACCACGGCAATCGCAGCGAAGAACCAGCGCTGCCAGCCCGCCGCATCTGCCAGGAAGCTGAACGCCGCGCCAGTGTTGTAGGCCAGGGTCCAGCTGAAGTAATCCGGAATAATCACGATCTGCTGGTACATGCTCAGGTTGTTGTCGAACCAAAACTTGCTCGCCTGATCGACCACAAACACCAGCAGGCTCAGCCACAACCAGGCCAAACGCCCAAAACGACTGGCGTTAGACATGCCGTTATTACGCATAGTGACGAACCTCGCCCGCGCCTTCGATGTTGTCCACGCAGCGACCGCAGATTTCCGGATGTGCCGGCTTCACGCCAACATCCTCACGGTGGTGCCAGCAGCGGGCGCACTTGGCGTGACCGGACTTCAGCACTTTCAGCTTGAGCCCCGCCACTTCGGTTACCACGGCATCGCTCGGCGCGCTGCTGAGCGGAGCCAGGCTGGCGGTGGAGGTAATCAACACGAAGCGCAGCTCATTACCCAACTTGTTCAGATCTCTGATCAGGCTGTCTTCGGCATACAGGGTGACTTCCGCCTGCAGGTTGCCACCGATGGCCTTGGCGGCGCGCAGGTTTTCCATTTCCTTGTTTACCGCGACCTTGACCGCCATCACGCGCTCCCAGAACGCACGGTCCAGCTCGAAGCCTTCAGGCAGCTCGCTCAGGCCCTGATACCAGCCATTGAGCATTACCGATTCGTTGCGCGCGCCCGGCAGGTATTCCCACAGTTCATCGGCGGTGAACGACAGCACCGGGGCGATCCAGCGCACCAGGGCTTCGGCGATATGGAACAACGCGGTCTGGCAGGAGCGACGCGCCACGCTGTCGGCGGCGGTGGTGTACTGACGGTCCTTGATGATGTCGAGGTAGAAGCCGCCCAGCTCCTGCACGCAGAAGTTGTGCACCTTCTGGTACACGTTCCAGAAGCGGTAGCTGTCGTAGGCCTCTTCGATTTCGCGCTGCAGCAGCAAGGCGCGATCTACGGCCCAACGGTCCAGCGCCAGCATGTCTTCAGTTGGCAGCAGGTGTTGCGCCGGATCAAAACCGCTGAGGTTGGAGAGCAGGAAGCGTGCGGTGTTGCGGATACGCCGGTAAGAATCGGCGCTGCGCTGCAGGATGACCTTGGACACGGCCATCTCGCCCGAATAGTCGGTAGACGACACCCACAGGCGCAGGATATCGGCGCCCAGGCTGTCATTCACTTCCTGCGGCGCAACCACGTTGCCCAAGGACTTGGACATCTTGCGGCCGTTCTCATCGACCACAAAACCGTGGGTCAACAGCTCCTTGTACGGTGCATGGCCATCGATGGCAGCGCCGGTGAGCAGGGAGGAATGGAACCAGCCGCGATGCTGGTCGGAACCTTCCAAGTACAGATCGGCGCGTGGGCCAACAGCGTGACCAAGCGGATGGGAGCCGCGCAGCACATGCCAGTGAGTGGTGCCGGAATCGAACCAAACGTCCAGGGTGTCGCTGATCTTGTCGTAGTCGGCCGCTTCGTCGCCGAGCAGCTCAGCAGCGTCGAGTTTGAACCAGGCCTCGATGCCTTGCTGCTCGACGCGCTTGGCCACTTCTTCCATCAACTCGGCGCTGCGCGGGTGCAGCTCGCCCGTAGCCTTGTGCAAGAAGAACGGGATCGGTACACCCCAGTTACGCTGACGCGAGATACACCAGTCCGGGCGGCCGGCAATCATGCTGTGCAGGCGCGCCTGGCCCCAGGCCGGTACAAACTCAGTCTGCTCGACGGCGTCCAGCGCACGGCGACGCAGCGAGCTGCCATCGCTGATGACCTTGTCCATACCGACGAACCACTGCGCAGTGGCGCGGTAGATCAGCGGGGTCTTGTGCCGCCAGCAGTGCATATAGCTGTGTTGGATAGCCTCGTGCTTGAGCAACGCGCCCGCTTCGTCCAGCTTGGCGACGATGGCCGGGTTGGCTTTCCAGATAAACTGACCGCCAAAGAACGGCAGGTCGCTGACATACACGCCGTTGCTCTGCACTGGGCTGAGGATGTCGTCATTGCTCATGCCGTAGCCTTTGCAGGAACGGAAGTCGTCCTCGCCGTAGGCCGGGGCCGAGTGCACGACGCCGGTACCGGCGCCCAGTTCGACGTACTCGGCCAGGTAAACCGGGGCGAAACGCTCATAGAATGGATGGCGGAAGCGGATCAGCTCCAGCGCAGCGCCCGGAGCAGTGGCAATGACTTCGCCTTGCAGGCCATAACGGGCCAGGCAGCCTTGCACCAGTTCTTCGGCCAGCAGCAGCAGGCGCTCGCCGGTGTCGACCAGTGCGTAGGTAAATTCAGGGTGAACGTTCAGCGCCTGGTTGGCCGGGATGGTCCACGGCGTGGTGGTCCAGATCACGATGGAAGCCGGCTTCGGCAGGCTGGCCAGGCCGAAAGCGGCGGCCAGTTTGTCGGCATCTTCAACCACAAAGGCCACGTCGATGGCATCGGACTTCTTGTCCTGATACTCGACTTCCGCTTCGGCCAGCGCCGAGCCGCAATCGAAGCACCAGTTGACCGGCTTCAGGCCCTTGAACACAAAGCCCTGCTTGACCATCTCGGCCAGCACGCGGATTTCGCCGGCTTCGTTGGCAAAATCCATGGTCTTGTACGGATTATCCCAATCGCCCAGCACGCCGAGGCGGACGAAGTCGGCCTTCTGCCCTTCGATCTGCTCGCCGGCATAGGTGCGGCAGCGCTCGCGAGTCAGGTCGGCTGGCTGATTCTTGCCAAAGGTGGTTTCCACCTTGTGCTCGATCGGCAAGCCATGACAGTCCCAGCCCGGTACATAAGGGGCGTCGAAGCCGGCCAGGGTCTTGGAGCGGGTGATGATGTCCTTGAGGATCTTGTTGACCGCATGACCGATGTGAATGCTGCCGTTGGCATAGGGCGGGCCATCGTGCAGAACAAACTTCGGCCGGCCTTCGCCTTGCGCGCGCAGCTTCTGATACAGGCCAATCTCGTTCCAGCGCTGCAGAATCTGCGGCTCGCGCTGCGGCAGGCCGGCCTTCATCGGAAATTGGGTATCAGGCAGATTAAGCGTGGCTTTGTAATCGGTCATTTCAGGCTCTTCGTAAGCGATTGGCACCCAGCAGTTGAAGCCGGGTGCTTAAACGCGCCAATGGGCACGGGCGGCAGCAATATCGGCAGCAATTGCCATCTTCAATGCCTCAAGGGAGGCGAAACGCTGCTCATCGCGCAGCTTGTGGTGGAAAGCCACCGTCAAACGCCGGCCATATAAATCACCGGCAAAGTCCAGCAAATGCACTTCCAGATGGGCGCGGCCGTCGCCTGCAACACTCGGGCGCACGCCGATATTGGCAACGCCCGGCCAAGTTTGGCCGTCGATCTCGGTACTGACCAGATACACGCCCTTAAGCGGCACCCGCTTGCGCTTGAGCTGCACATTGGCGGTCGGCGCATTCAGCTGGCGGCCGAGTTTTTGCCCGTGCAACACCCGCCCGGCGATCTGGAAGGGCCGCCCGAGCAAGTGCTGCGCCAAGGCAAAATCACCGACATCAAGGGCTTCACGCACCCGCGTACTGCTGACGCGAATACCGTCCAGCTCAACCGTACTGGCAGCTTCAACGCTAAAGCCTTCACGCTCACCGGCTTCGGCCAAAAAGGCAAAATCGCCGGCGCGGTCACAACCAAAGCGGAAGTCATCACCCACTTCCAGGTGCTGCACACCCAAGCCTTCCACCAGCACGCGATGCACGAACTCGGCAGCGCTCAGCTCACGCAAGCGGCGGTTGAAACTCAGGCACAGCACCCGATCAACGCCTTCAGCGGCCAGCAATGCCAGCTTGTCGCGCAACCGCGCTAAGCGTGCCGGCGCGGCATCGGGAGCAAAAAACTCACGCGGCTGCGGCTCGAAAATCAACACGCAACTGGGCACACCGAGCTCGGCGGAACGCTCACGCAAACGCGCCAAAATGGCCTGATGACCACGATGGACGCCGTCGAAATTACCGATGGTGGCGACACAGCCCCGATGCTGGGGCCGCAAGTTGTGTAGGCCTCGAACCAGCTGCATAACGCGCTTCTTGCTCATAAAGTGGCCGATTATACGCACACCGAGCAGCGGACAACAGGCAGCAAATCAGCCGCCGTCAGAGCGCGCTGCGGCGAGCAAAATCCTTCAAACGGAACCCCAGCAGCACCAACACGGCCAAATAGGCCAACATACCAACCCCCACCAGCCCACCCAGGCGCAGCAAACGCCAGAGCATAGTACTGTCCGCCCAAGCTGGCAGCTGCTGCATAGCCAGCAGTAACACCGCCACCATCGCCAGCAGCGCCAGCAAAAGCTTGCCGAGGAACAACGCCCAACCCGGCTGTGGCTGAAACATGTCGCGTTTGCGTAGCTGCCAGTACAACAGACCAGCATTCAGACAGGCGGCAAGACCGATGGCCAAAGCCAAACCGGCATGCGCCAAGGGAATTACAAAGATAAACAGCACATTCATCGCCTGGGTCGCCAACAATGTCACCAGACCGATACGCACCGGGGTTTTGATGTTCTGCTGAGCATAAAAGGCCGGCGCGAGAATTTTCACCAGAATGATGCCGACCAGGCCCAGCGAATAAGCAATCAAGGCCCGCTGGGTCATCAAGGTATCGTCAGCGGTGAACTTGCCATACTGGAACAGCGAGGCGATCAACGGCTCGGAGATAATCGCCAACGCCACCGCACTGGGCAACGCCAACACCAGACACAGACGCAAGCCCCAGTCGAGCAGCTTGGAGTAGTCCTCGCGGTTGGCGCCCGAATGGGTTTTCGACAAGGCTGGCAGCAAAATGGTCCCCAGCGCCACACCGAGCACACCAGCAGGCAACTCCATCAAGCGATCGGCGTAATACATCCAGGACACGGAGCCGGCGACCAGAAAGGAGGCAAAAATCGTATTGATGATCAGCGAAATCTGGCTGACCGACACCCCGAAGATCGCCGGCCCCATCTGCTTCATCACGCGCCACACGCCTGTGTCCTTGAGGTTCAGACGCGGCAGCACCAGCATGCCGATCTTGTGCAAATGCGGCAGTTGGAACAGCAACTGCGCCAGCCCCCCCACCAGCACCGCCCAGCCCAGCGCCATGATCGGCGGATCGAAATAGGGGGTCAGAAACAGGGCAAATACGATCATGCTGACGTTGAGCAGAGTCGGCACAAAGGCCGGCACCGAGAACCTGTTCCAGGTATTGAGCACCGCCCCCGCCAACGAGGACAGGGAGATCAGCAAGATATAAGGAAAGGTCACCCGCAGTAGGTCGGTGGTCAGCTCAAAGCGCTCCACCTCATCGGCGAAACCAGGGGCGGAGGCCCAGACAAGCCACGGCGCGGCGAGAATGCCAATAAAGGTTACCAGCGCCAGCACCAGCGTCAGCAGACCTGTCACGTAAGCGAGAAACGTGCGCGCCGCCTCATCGCCCTGCTGGGTTTTATATTCGGCCAGAATCGGCACAAAGGCTTGAGAGAACGCGCCCTCGGCAAAAATCCGCCGCAGTAGATTGGGCAGCTTGAACGCCACCACAAAGGCGTCCGAGGCCACGCCAGCGCCGAAGGTGCGGGCAATGATGGTGTCGCGCACAAAGCCCAATACACGCGAAAGCATGGTCATGGAGCTGACGGCGGCCAACGACTTGAGCAAATTCATGTAGTATCCCGGCTCCGCAAACAAGCACTGGCGCGCAAAGGCGACGAGTGTAGCGGTCTGCCGCTGGTCAGGCCAGCGTAGGGAAAAGCCAACAGGCTTGACAGCACTCCCTCATATCGGCATGATTCGCGGCCTTATTTGTTTGTAACCCCCAGAATTTTTCTTCGAGGAGCTTGACGGTGGCCAATACACCTTCTGCCAAAAAACGCGCAAAACAGGCTGAGAAGCGTCGTAGCCATAACGCCAGCCAGCGCTCGATGGTTCGTACTTACATCAAGAACGTCGTCAAGGCTATCGAAGCCAAAGACGCTGCTCTTGCAGCTACTGCTTACATCCTGGCTGTGCCGGTAATCGACCGTATGGCCGACAAAGGCATCATCCACAAGAACAAAGCCGCTCGCCATAAGAGCCGCCTCAATGGCCACATCAAGGCCCTGAGCGCTGCTGCAGCCGCCTAAGCTGTTGGCGACATGCTACTCGTTCTTGAAAAACCGGCTTAACCGCCGGTTTTTTATTGCTCGCAATAATTGCCGGCGCAGCCTGCAACGCCCAGAGGCAGTCGCCATGAGTGGCAGGCCACAAAAAAGCCCGAATCGCTTCGGGCTTTTTTGACTCAGGGCTTTTGCGGCCAGGGCAGAATCGGAATGGCCGTCACCGCATTCTGCGGACTCCCCTCGATTACCCGATCGCTGTAGACCAGATAAACCAGGGTATTGCGCTTCTGATCGAAGAACCGCACGACCTGCATGGTTTTGAATACCAGCGAAGTACGCTCACGAAAGACCTCTTCACCCTCCTTGAGCTTCTCGATAAAGCTAATCGGCCCAACCTGGCGACAGGCAATCGACGCCTCGGCGCGATCCTCAGCAAGACCCAAACCACCCTTGACTCCACCGGTCTTGGCCCGTGACAGGTAGCAGGTCACGCCCTCCACCTTAGGGTCATCAAACGCCTCGACGACGATCTTGTCGTTCGGCCCCATAAACTTGAAAACCGTCGACACTTCACCGATCTGCTCGGCCGCCACCAACCCAGGCAACAGCACAAGCGCACCCAGCAATCCCTTTACCACTCGCATCAGCTTTCCCTCAAAACCCATTCAAAGTCTCGCGAGCTAGAGCCATGCAAGGCAAAAACAAGCGAGGAAGCGGAGTGTACTTTTGTACATGAGCATTCTGAGCCTGTTTTTAACGCAGCGGGGCCGACGCGCAGCAGGCTTTGTGCAGGTTTTCAAATCAGGATCAAATTATCCCGATGAACCAACTCTGGCTCATCAACATAACCCAGCAGCCTCTCGATGGCATCCGACGACTGACCGATGATCTTTTGCGCTTCAAGCGCACTGTAGTTAGCCAACCCACGGGCAATCTCGCGACCATCCGCCGCCACGCAGACCACCATCTCTCCGCGACGAAAGCTACCCTGCACGGCCTTTACGCCAACTGGCAACAAACTCTTGGTACCGGTCGCCAGCGCCGTGACCGCACCATCATCCAGCACCAGGGTGCCGCGCGTCTGCAGATGCCCGGCGAGCCACTGCTTACGCGCTGCCAGCATGCCGCGCTCAGGCGCCAGCAGCGTACCCAGGCGCTCACCTGCCTTGAGCCGCGCCAGCACCTGCTCGATGGCACCACCAACGATTACCGTATGAGCACCGGAACGCGCCGCCAAACGCGCCGCGCGCAGCTTGGTCTGCATACCGCCACGCCCGAGCGCGCCACCCACGCCACCCGCCACAGCATCCAGCGCTGGATCATCAGCGCGAGCCTCGAAAATCAGCTCGGCATCGGGGTTATGCCGCGGATCGGCGTTATACATGCCGTCGCGATCAGTAAGAATAACCAACAGGTCGGCCTCGACCAGATTGGCTACCAGCGCAGCCAGGGTGTCGTTATCACCAAAGCGGATCTCATCGGTAACCACGGTGTCGTTCTCGTTGATCACCGGCACCACATCCAGATCCACCAGCGTGCGCAGCGTGCTACGCGCATTCAGGTAACGCTTGCGATCAGACAGATCGTCATGAGTCAGCAGAATCTGCGCCGTGCGCCGGCCATGCTCGGCAAAGCTCGACTCCCACGCCTGAATCAGCACCATCTGGCCAATCGCCGCCGTAGCCTGCAACTCATGCATGGCGCTCGGTCGCACCACCCAACCCAGCTTGCTCATGCCCGCCGCCACCGCACCGGAGGACACCAACACCAACTCAACACCCTGCTCACGCAGCGCGACCATCTGCTTGACCCACACCGCCATCGCCGCACGATCCAGACCACGACCATCAGCGGTCAGCAGCGCACTGCCAATCTTCACTACCCAGCGCTGCGCACCGGTTACCTTGTCACGCATGATCTTCCAACCTTAGCCGCGACCTGTGATTACAAAAACGCCGCAATTAAGCGGCGTTTTGTAGTTGCTTAATCCCGGACGTAAATGATTTCCGGGCCATCGTCTTCGTCTTCTTCATCCCAGAAGCTGTCGTCTTCATCGACATCACCGACTGCTTTGACTCCGGAACGACGCAGCGCGCGCTTGTCGTCCAGCGCCTGCAGCTGAGCGCGCGCTTCGTCCTCGATGCGCGTATCCAGCTCGGCCAACTCGGCGGCGTACTCTGGGTTTTCCTGAATGCGCTCAGCGCGCGCTTCAAGGAAGTCCATGATGTCATAACAGAGCTTCTCAGTGCCCTGGCGCGCCAGTGCAGAAATCACATAAACCGGCCCAGTCCACTCGATCCGCGCGACGATTTCAGCAATCCGCGCTTCCTGCTCTTCATCGAGCATCTGGTCAGCCTTGTTCAGCACCAGCCAGCGCTCACGCTCAGCCAGCGACGGACTGAACTTGGTCAGCTCATCAATAATGGTGGCGGCCGACTCGGCCGGATCGGTCAGATCCAACGGTGCCATATCGACGAGATGCAGCAACAGACGGGTACGCGACAAATGCTTGAGGAAGCGGATACCCAAGCCAGCACCGTGGGAAGCACCCTCGATCAGCCCTGGAATATCGGCAACCACGAAGTTTTTGTAGCGATCGACACTGACCACACCCAGGTTTGGCACCAGCGTGGTGAAGGGATAGTCAGCGACTTTCGGCTTGGCGGCCGACACCGAGCGAATGAAGGTACTCTTGCCGGCATTCGGCAAGCCCAGCAGACCGACATCGGCCAATACCTTCAATTCCAGCTTGAGATCGCGCGACTCGCCCGGCTTGCCCGGCGTGGTTTGCCGCGGCGCACGGTTGGTACTGGACTTGAAGCGGGTGTTACCCAGACCATGCCAACCGCCCTGCGCCACCATCAAACGCTGACCAGCGCGAACCAGGTCACCAATCACCTCCTGAGTACCGGCATCGATCACCGTGGTACCAATCGGCACCGGCAGGATCAGATCCTCACCCTTGGCACCGGTACAGTCGGTGCTGCCACCCTTCTCACCATTCTGTGCCTGGAAACGACGGGTATAGCGGTAATCCACTAGGGTATTGAAGTTCTCGACCGCCTCGATATACACCGAGCCACCGTCACCGCCATCACCACCGTTGGGACCGCCCTTCTCGATGAACTTTTCACGACGAAAAGCCATCATGCCGTTACCGCCGTCGCCGGCTTTTACAAAAATCGATACTTCATCGACGAATTTCATTTTTACGCCTCCCGCAATCACGCGGGTCATCTAAACCGAGAAACACCAGGTTCTTGCAAAATTGACCTGCATTCAAATCGAACGCTAACACCCAGGACAGTTTGGCAAGAACCCCAAGAATACAGAAACAAAAAAGCCCCGTCGCAAGGACGGGGCTTTCCCAGCAGTCGCGCTATTAAGCCGCAACGACGCTCACGTAACGGCGGTTGAACGCGCCTTTTACTTCAAACTTGATCACGCCTTCGATTTTCGCGAAGAGAGTGTGATCTTTACCCATGCCAACGCCGTAACCGGCGTGGAACTGGGTGCCGCGCTGACGCACGATGATGTTGCCTGCTTTGATAGCCTGGCCGCCATACATCTTCACGCCAAGGCGTTTGGCTTCTGAGTCGCGACCGTTGCGGGTACTACCGCCAGCTTTTTTGTGTGCCATGAGTTCAATACTCCTATAAAGGGATCAGACCGAAACGAATCAGGCCTGGATACCGGTGATTTTGATCTCGGTGTACCACTGACGGTGGCCCTGGCGCTTCATGTGGTGCTTACGACGACGGAACTTGATGATGGTGACCTTGTCGTGACGACCTTGAGCGATCACTTCAGCAACAACTTTGGCACCTTCAACAACCGGAGCGCCGATTTGAACGTCGTCGCCATTGCCGACCAGCAGAACACGGTCAAAAGTCACAGCTGCGCCAGTGGCCAGCTCGAGTTTTTCGACCTTGAGGAATTCGCCTTCGGTGACTTTGTATTGCTTGCCACCAGTAACAATTACTGCGTACATGGTAAATCTCCGTTAATCCTGCTCACCCAGCGCTTTATAGGAATAAGTGTCGGCTGGCATGGCTGCTTGGGGCCTTCAAGGACACCCTTGCAATTGCGTAAGGCAGGGAAATACCCAGGGGGAAGTTCAGGGTGCGCGATTGTACGCAAGCAGCCAGCGCGACGCAAGGCCCCGACACCCAGAGTACCAGCCTCTTGCCTTGACAGCCCCTACCCTGCCCCCTAGCATGCCGCGCAACCCATGAGTAGCAGGTGCAAGCGATGCAACCCCAGGCTTTCTACCGCGTGGTGGCGGATGACTTTACCGCCGTCGACGGCATCATCCGCGCCCAACTGGTGTCGCGCGTACCGCTCGTAGAGAAGATCGGCGACTATATTATCTCCGCCGGCGGTAAGCGCCTGCGTCCGCTTCTGGTTCTGCTCAGCGGCAAGGCCCTGGGCATTGAAGGCGACAACCTGCGCCTGCTCGCTGCCACCATCGAATTTCTGCACACCGCCACCTTGCTGCACGACGATGTAGTCGACATGTCCGACATGCGCCGCGGCCGCAGCACCGCCAATGCCCAGTGGGGCAACGCGCCAAGCGTGCTGGTCGGCGACTTCCTTTATTCGCGCTCGTTCGAAATGATGGTCGAACTGGGCTCCATGCCGGTGATGAAGATCCTGTCCAAGGCCACCAGGGTGATTGCCGAGGGCGAAGTGCTGCAGCTGTCGAAAATTCGCGACGCCAGCACCACCGAAGAAACCTATATGGAAGTCATCCGCGGCAAGACTGCGATGCTCTTCGAGGCCTCGACCCATAGCGCCGCCGCACTGGCCGGCGCCAACGCCGAACAGACCGAAGCGCTGCGCACCTTTGGCGACCACCTCGGCGTGGCCTTCCAACTGGTCGACGACCTGCTCGACTACCGTGGCGATGCCACCACCCTGGGCAAAAACGTCGGCGACGACCTGGCCGAGGGCAAGCCAACCCTGCCGCTGATCTACACCATGCGCGAAGGGACGCCTGAACAAGCTGCACTGGTACGCCAGGCGATCCAGAAAGGCGGCATCGAAGATCTGGAAAGCATCCGAAATGCCGTAGAAGCGGCTGGTGCATTGGACTACACCGCGCAGCAAGCGCGCGACTTCGCCGAGCGCGCCATCGCTTGCCTGGATGCACTGCCGCCCAGCGAATACCGCGACGCACTGATCGAACTCAGCCGCTTTGCCGTAGCCCGCACGCACTAAAGCTGCCTAGGACAGACAAAAGCCCGCCCATATGGCGGGCTTTTTATTACCTGCGATCCACAGCAATCACACTGCGCGACGAAAGGCAGCGATTAATCCTTGCTATAAATATAATAAGAATTATTCTCATCTAGCCACTTGAAAGGGAGATGTGAGTCATGACCTATCTGATCGATGCCTGGCTGGACCGCCCGCAGCCGTATCTACGCATTCTCAATCGCAACACCGGCGAGGTTTGCGCCCTGCTTAAGGAAGATGCCCTGGATGAGCTGCGTGATCAGGGCGACCTTGATCTGCACGAGCTAAATTCCAGCGAGCCGCTGGTGCTTAAAGAGTTGGTGCGTAATCTGTTTCTCTACTGCTACGCCCGGGCGTTGCGCCCCTGAAACGCATCGCGGGCATGGCCCGCTCCTACATCAAGTAAGAGCGCACCATGCCCCTGAAGGTAAACCGACTGAGCGTTAGAGAACGTCCAGCAGCTCCACATCAAAAACCAGCACGCTGTGCGGCGGGATGCTGCCAACACCTTGCTCGCCGTAAGCCAGCTCGCTCGGCACGTACAGGCGCCATTTGCTGCCGGCATTCATCAGCTGCAGGGCTTCGGTCCAACCGGCGATCACGCCGCCAACCGGAAACTCGGCAGGCTGGCCACGATCGTAAGAGCTGTCGAATACAGTGCCGTCGATCAGGGTGCCGTGGTAGTGGGTGCGCACTGTATCTTCGCGAGAAGGCTTGGCACCTTCGCCGGCGGTCAACACTTCGTACTGCAGGCCAGAAGCCAGAACGGTGATGCCGTCACGCTTGGCGTTTTCAGCGAGGAACGCCAGACCCGCACCGGCCGCCGCTTCGGCCTTGGCAGCCGCTTCGGCTTGCATGATGTCACGGATGACTTTGAAGCTAGCGGTCAGTTCTGCTTCACTGACGCGGCTTGGCTGGCCGGCGAAGGCATCGGTGATACCGGCGATGATGGCATCCAGGCTTGCACCCGGCGGCGGGTTGTCGCGCAGCTGACCACCCAGCTGACGGCCAATGCCGTAGCTGACGCGGGTTTCGTCAGTCGAGAGATTGAGTTCGGACATAGCACGGCTCCGCTAGGGGCTAAAAAAGGTCGGCCAGCCTAGCACAAACCGCCTGACCGCCCTACCCGCCTGCCGTACCCTTGCGATGACGCCGACAGCGCTCGGAGCAGTACTTCACCTCATCCCAGCAACGCGCCCACTTCTTGCGCCAGGTGAAGGGCAGGCCACACACCGCACAGGTTTTGACCGGCAATTCGGCCTTTTTCACAGGGCATCGCCCGCATCCAGCCGCGCCAACAACTGCTCGCCGCGCGCCCACAGCCCCTGCTGCTTGGCATCGCTCATCTTGTCCAAACCGCGATAGATCATGCCCAGCCGATGGTTACCGGACAGCTGCTCGCGGTGACGCATGAGGAAATGCCAGTACAGCGCATTGAACGGGCAAGCCTGCTCACCCACACTTTCCGTGACCTTGTAGGCGCAGTCGCCGCAGTAGTTGGACATCCGTTTGATGTACTGACCACTGGCGCAATAGGGCTTGGAGCCCAGATAACCGCCATCGGCGTGCATGACCATGCCCAGGGTGTTGGGCAGCTCGACCCAATCGAAGGCATCCATGTACACCGCCAGGTACCAGTCGCAAACCTGGCTGGGCTGGATACCGGCCAGCAGGGCGAAGTTGCCGGTGACCATCAGCCGCTGGATGTGATGGGCATAGGCATGCTCCAACGTCTGGCCGATGGCCTGACTCATGCATTTCATGCGGGTTTTACCGGTCCAGTAGAACTCCGGTAGCGGCCGAGTGTTGCCGAAGGCATTGCGCTCGGCGTACTCCGGCATGTGCATCCAGTAGATGCCGCGCACGTATTCGCGCCAACCAATCAACTGCCGGATAAAGCCTTCCGCAGCATTCAGCGGCACCTGACCACGCCAGTAGGCTGCCTCGACATCAGCACACAGCCTTCTTACATCCAGCAGACCAATATTCAGCGCCGCGCTGATCCGCGCATGAAACAGAAACGGCTCACCGACCGCCATGGCGTCCTGATAATCGCCAAAGGCCGGCAGGGCGAAATCGAGAAAGTGCTGCCACAGCGCTTCGGCGTCGGCGTGGGTCACTGGGTAATCAAAGGACGCCAGGCTCCCGTAGTGATGACTGAAGCGCCCGGCCACCAGCACCAGCACGTCCTGGGTAATGGCGTCCGCCGAGAAGCGTGCCGTCATCGGCGCCTTGATCTGCTTGGGCAGTGCCTTACGGTTTTCCGCATCAAAGTTCCAGGCACCGCCCACCGGGGTACCGTCACCATTGAGCAGCAAACCGGTCTTGCGGCGCATCTCGCGGTAGAAAAACTCCATGCGCAGCTGTTTGCGCCCCTCGGCCCACTGTACAAACTCGTCACGACCACAGATAAAGCGGCTGTCGGCATGCCAGGTGATCGGCACGCCGCTGCGCTTCAACTGATCTTCCAGCCGCCACTCACCACACTCGGTGACATGCACTTCAGTCGCCTGCAACTGCGCGACCCAGCGCTGCAACTCTCCCGGCAGCGAGCCGCTGTTGTCCGGGTCGTCCAGTGCTACGTACTGCACGCGCCAACCATGCTCGCGCAATGCCTCGGCAAAGTGACGCATGGCACTGAAGATCAGCGCGATTTTCTGCGGGTGGTGCGGCACATAGTCCGTTTCGGCGGCCACCTCTGCGAGCAACACCGCGTCCTGCTGCGGGTCCAGAGCCTGCAGACTGGGCAGATCGAAAGACAACTGATCACCCAGTATCAGGGCGAGCCGGCGAGTGGTCATAACACAACAACCTCGGTGTTTGGGCAGCGCCGTAAATGGCTCAGCACAATGTGGTAGGCATCCAGACTGAATGCCTGGGATGGCTGCTGACTGACGGAATGAAGCAAGGCCGGGTCATCAACCGTGGCCAGGTAGCGCCACTGATCCAACACATGCCACTGCGAGAGCCCATGTTCAGGATCACGCTCAACCAGCGCGACAGTCCCCGGCCAGGGCCATGCCACCGTACGCAGCTGTTCGCAGGCGGCCAGCAGCCGGGCATCATGCGCCGCACGAGGTTCTTGCCCGCAGCAGGCGCCCTGACAGCCCCCCAGTTGAGTAGCAAAGCACGCGCCCATGCCCGCCTCCAGGCCGATCAGACGTAAACACAACTGATACTTGCGCGCCTGGCTGCGCAGCCAGTCCTGAGCCTGACGCCTTGAGCGGAATAAACCGACACTGCTGTCAATCGGTGCGTGGGCGTCGACAGCCTGCAATGCCAGCTGCCAACCGCCCGGAGACTGGCTAAGGCTCCACGTCAGCAGTTCACGCTGGCGCCGCAGTTGCCGGTTATACAACGGCAAAAGCCGCTTGACCTCCGCAGCCTCCAGCAACAGCGCACCCAGCTCGCCGGCCGTAGGCTGCACGCGCACCTCACGGATCTGCTGAGCCACCTGCAGGCTTCGACGACTGTTGTGATCATTCTGGAAATGCGATTGCACACGCTGACGCACATTACGGCTCTTACCGATGTACAGCAGCGCCTGATTGTCGCCATAAAAGTAGTAAACCCCCGGCCGCGCAGGCAGCGCTTGCAATCGCTCAGCACTGAGGAACCGAGGAACTGCCGCTTTGCGCAGCTGGCGTTGCACCTGAACGTCCAGTAGCTCAGCGGGCACCTGCGCCAACAAACTGGAGAGCAACTGCCAAACGGCATCGGCGTCCGGTAGTGCGCGATGACGGAAGAAACGCCGGATCTGTTGACGCTCACACAGCGCCTCCAGACTGTAATCCGGTAAATCCGGCCAGGCGGCACGCGCGAGCCGCACGGTGCACAACTGCCGGTAACGCACCGACAGGCCTGCGAGGGTGAAGGCCCGCCGCAAAAATGCATGCGCCACACGCAGGTTGTGCCCGACCACCACCCGCCCTTCCAGCAACCGGGACAGCTCGCCAGCAATCTCGGCAAACACAGGCTGCTCGTCCAATTCTGCCGGTAATACACCTGACAGCCGCGAAACAGTGCGGGGCAGCGCACAAGCGGGCCTTAACAACCAGGAGTGGCGCGCCACCACCGAACCCGCATCGACCTGCAACACGGCAACTTCCCAGATGCAGTCCTTGTCAGGATGCATGCCGGTGATTTGCACATCGATAACAGCCAGCGGGCGAGCAAGCAGCGGGGTTGGGGGGTTCAAGGCATTACCAGGACGAATTGAAGGAAATCGGTACGCGCAGGGTGTCCTGGGTGCCGTCCTGCATGCCGCACATCTCGTCATGCACCACCGCGTGCACCAGGTGGAACGGGATACGCGGCAAGTCGTGCAGCAGGTCACGCGCATGCTCAACAGAGCGCAGGTGCAAGGTTTTGCCTTGGCCATCGTTGAGTGGATGGACCCGACCATCCATATGCGCTTCCAACAAGTAGATGCCGCCCTCAATCGAGATCAGGTTGAGGGCGTCGATATTTCCAGAATGGGCATGCTGTGAAAGCTCTTGAAGATTCATGGCTACGTCCTCGGGCAAGCAAAGTTATACAAAAATCTATGCAAATACAATTCTTGTACAACACAGCAAAAGCACAAGGCACAAACCAAACCGCCCGTCCGTTTTGCAACGGCCGGGCGGCAGGTCCAGCGGCAAACGATCAGTGATCGTGCTTGGTGAGCTTGTCCAGGTAGCCCATGGCAAACGCCGAGAGCACAAAGGCCATATGGATGATCACGTACCACATCAGCTTGGTATCGGGGATGTTCTGCGCATTCATGAACACTTTGAGCAGATGAATGGAGGAGATCGCCACAATGGAAGCCGCCACTTTCATCTTCAGCGAGCTGGAATCCATCTTGCCCAGCCAGCTGAGCTTCTCGGTGCCTTCCTTGATATCCAATTGGGAAACGAAGTTCTCGTAACCGGAGATCATCACCATCACCAGCAGACCGCCCACCAGCGCCATATCGATCAGCGACAACAGCACCAGAATCAGGTCTGCTTCAGCCATGGCAAAGACGTTGGGTAGGATGTGAAAAACTTCCTGAAAGAACTTCAGTGCCAGCGCCAACAGGGCCAGCGACAGGCCGAAATAGATGGGCGCCAGCAGCCAACGCGAGGCATACATGGCATTTTCGATAATGCGTTCCATAAGGACTCACTCAGGGTTCAAGACTGCCGGCGAGTATACCCAGCGCCCCCGCCCAGACAACCCTGGCGTGTGGCAATCAAGGCTCGTTGCAGTTATCCCCGACAACTGTGGATAACCTTGTGGGCAGGCTCAGGATGAATGACTGCACGCTTGCACGACAGCGGCTTACAGAAGGCTGATCAGAAACTCGCCAGACGCCTGCTCAGGTGTCTGGATGGCGCTGGCAGTCGCGCAGTGGATGGCCACGATCACCGTTTAGGCGACGCAACTCCGCCTGGATATGCAGGCGCCAGATCGGCACATCAGCGGCTTGCTCATAGCCCATGCCCTGCAGGTTTTCAGCGATATCGACAAGGATGCTTTCAGCAGCAAAAGCCCCGTGGAATGGGCCTTGTGCCTTAATCGTGGAAGGCTGCGCCCCAGCCATGCCTGCCGCACAAATCAGCGTCCAAAGGCCGTTGTTACCGGCCAGCGGCAACACCACGCATTCAATACGGGTGTCCAGGCCCAAGCAGTGACGGGTGAGATTGAGGCTGCGCACCATGGCGACGACCCTCTCAGGAGCAGGTCTTCAGCCTACACCCGAGCGAGCGCCACTGGGAAGCCAACAGTTATCCCCGCTTGCTGTGGATAACTGTGTGGATGAAGTGAGGAAAAGCCGGCCTGAGCTAGGCGCACGGGCCGGCGGCGCAATTCGCTCAGTGACTGACCAGCCACCGGGCGAATTGTCGCAGCCGGGCGGTCATTCAGCCGCCGGCTTTTTCGCCCGTGGCTTCTTCTCCTTGGCCGCAGCAGCCGGTTCTTCCTTCTTCGGCTCCTCTTTGTCGTCCTCTTCCATGCCCATGGCAGCGATATCACGCAGGCGTTCAACCACCCGCGCATTGACGCTGCCCGCCGGGAACTGGCCCTGCTCATTCGGTGAACCGGCATCCGCGCCGACCAGCAGGCTCAGCGCCTCATCGACCTGGCGCACAGCATAGATATGGAACTGCCCAGCACGTACCGCCTGTAGCACCCGCTCATCAAGCATCAGGGTGGTGACGTTGGAGTGTGGGATGATCGCGCCCTGCTCCCCTGTCAGGCCGCGCGCTTCGCAGAGGCGGAAGAAGCCTTCGATCTTCTCGTTGACCCCACCCACCGCCTGCACTTCACCGAACTGGTTGATTGAGCCGGTAATGGCGAAGCACTGCTTGAGCGGCGTTCGCGACAAGGCCGAGATCAGCGTGCAGACCTCACCGAGGGATGCGCTGTCACCGTCGACATAGCCGTAGGACTGCTCCAAGGCGATGCTCGCGGAGATTTCCAAGGGGAATTCCTGGGCGTAACGGCTACCCAGGTAGCCGGTGAGGATCATCACGCCCTTGGAGTGGATCGGCTGGCCGAGATTCACCTCGCGTTCGATGTCGACGATGCCGCTGCCACCCGGATACACCGTGGCGGAAATCCGCGCCGGTACACCGAAGGCCGAATCGCCGACTTCCAGCACGGTCAGGCCGTTGCACTTGCCCACGGCCGCGCCGGCGGTGTCGATCAGGATGATACCGGCCAGCATGTCGTCGATGATACGCGCCGATACGCGACCCGTGCGGGTGGCCTTGGCCTTTAGCGCGCGCTCGATATGCCCGGCGTCGGTCACTTCGTCACCGGCCAGGCTGCGGATAAAGTCAGCTTCGCTAACCAGCTGGAACAGGTCACCAATACGCGCCGACAAACGTCCCTGATGCTCGGCCAGGCGCGCGCTGTAGGTCGCCACCCGCGCCACGGCCGCCGCAGTCAGCGGCGCCATGCCCTCTTCCGAGGTGCGGGTCTTCATCAGCTGGGCGAACTGCTCCAGGCTGTCGTCGGCCAGCGGGATGTCTTCATCGAAATCGACCAGGACGCGGAACATCTCCTGGAAGTCCGGATCGAGGTCCTGCAGCGTGTAATAGAGCTGACGCGAGCCGATGATCACCACCTTGAGGTGCAGCGGAATCATCTGCGGGGTCAGGGTCACGGTGGCAATGCGGCCGAGATCGCCCAATGGCGACTCCATCTTCAGCTGGCGCGATTGCAGGGCGCGCTTGAGCGCATCCCAGACAAACGGCTCGCCGAGCATCTTCTCTGCTTCAAGAATCAGAAAACCGCCGTTGGCACGGTGCAACGCTCCGGGGCGCAGCTGGCGGTAGCTGGTGTAGAGCGCGCCCTGGTCAGTGTTGTATTCGATACGACCAAACAGGTTGTCATAGGTCGGGTGCGGCTCGAACACCACAGGTGCGCCACCCTGGGCGTGGTGGCCGACTACCAGGCTCGGGCAGTACTGCTCTTCGAGCAGCTTGCGGGTTTGTGCATCGGCCTTCTCTACCTCGACCAGTTGATCAACCACGGTTTTCAGCAGATTGACCTGAACCGCCTGCAGGTAGGCGCAGACCCCGGCGTTTTCCGCGTACTTCTGCGACAGCGGCGCGAGCAGCGGCTGCAGGGCAATGGTGATGGTTTCTTCATTGAGCTGACGCAGCAGGTTGCTCGACTCGCGCTTCCACTGCGGCAGGCTGGACAGCTCCTCGTTGAGGCGCTCTTCCAGGGTGGCGATATCGGCATGGAAGCGCTCGCGCTCGGCTTCCGGCAGCTGGGCAAACTCGGCTTCATCCAGCGCCTTGCCATCGAGCATCGGGGTAAAAGCGATATTGCTGCTGTCACGATAGAGGGCGACGCTCTTTTCCAGCGACAGACGCTCGACCACATCCAGCGCCTGGTCGTAGCGCTTGTTGAAGTCGCGGTCGATGGCATTTTTCTTCTGCTGGAACGAGGGGTGCTCGAACACCGCCGGGAAGGTCGCCAGCAGGTTATCAATCAGGCCGTTGATGTCGGCGAGAAACTCGCCAGCAGTGCCGGACGGCAATTCCAGTGCACGCGGCTCGCGCGGCTCGTCAAAATGGTTGACGTACACCCGGTCAGCCGGGGTCTCCAGGCGCTTGGCTTCAGCCTTGAGGTAGCGTTTGACGAAGGAGAAACGCCCGGTACCGGGCTCGCCCATGACAAACACGTTGTAACCGGGGCGCGGCATCGCCACGCCGAACTGCAGTGCTTCGACGGCGCGTTCCTGGCCCAATACGCCACGGAAGGGTTCAAGGTCTTCGGTATTGGTGAAGTTGAACTGCTCAGGGGAAAAGGGACGGGTAAGTGCTTCAGGTGCCAACCGCAAATGGGCTGCGACGGAGTCTGGCATTGGAAATCCTTGGACGGGGGCCTGGTGGAAATCATGGCCGCATCGGCCCGCATCCACAAGCCAAAAGGCGCGTCCTGACTCGGCAAATCTCGCCAAGTGCCACACCACTGCACCCGCGCTTAGCAGAGCGTGGCTGACGGTACGTCATCACGCTGCCGGTCGTGGCGTCGACTAGCCGGCGCAAACGCAACTTCGCGGAGGGATTGCTGCCCGCCGATGTAGACGCGCATTCAACGTTCGCGCGCATCGGCACAGGCCAGACAACACTCTGCCGCGGGCATCACCTGTAACCGCGCCGCACTGATGGCCTCACCGCAGCGCAAGCACAAGCCGTAACGCCCCTCAGCCAGGCGCAGCTTGGCGAGGCCGACTTGGCGCAACCCGGTCTCGGCTTCGGCCAGCAGCGTCTGTAGCACGTCATCGTTTTGCCGCTGCTGCGCCTGCTCGGCAAAACCTGCCGAATGCATACGCGCCAGATCCTGGCGGATCGCATTGGCGCGGGCGCTGTATTCGTTTACCAAGGTGTACAGGGCGATATGGGGGTCGAAAGCAGGCATGAAGGCAGTCCTCGGGAGCGCTGCATTCAGTGTGCTCCCGTGCTGGCGCCAAACACTGTCGCAGATCAGTACTTGCTCACGCGCTGCACGCGGAGCCGGCAAACAAAAACGGAGCCTTTCGGCCCCGTTTTTTTATTGCAACCTGGCTTACTGCGCCAGCTTCTTGTAACGCACGCGGTGCGGCTGCGCAGCTGCGTCGCCCAGGCGTTTTTTACGATCCGCTTCGTACTCGGTGTAGTTGCCCTCGAAGAACTCGATATGCGAGTCGTCTTCGTACGCCAGGATGTGGGTCGCCACGCGATCCAGGAACCAACGATCGTGAGAGATCACAATGGCGGCGCCCGGGAAGTCGAGCAGCGCTTCTTCCAGCGAACGCAGGGTTTCCACGTCGAGGTCGTTGGACGGTTCGTCCAGCAGCAGCACGTTGGCGCCCTCTTTCAGGGTCAACGC
This sequence comes from Pseudomonas peli, assembly GCF_900099645.1. Taxonomy (GTDB): domain Bacteria; phylum Pseudomonadota; class Gammaproteobacteria; order Pseudomonadales; family Pseudomonadaceae; genus Aquipseudomonas; species Aquipseudomonas peli. The sequence goes on from NZ_FMTL01000001.1 coordinate 1,082,542, forward strand.
CAGGTGCAGACGGCCGCGCTCACCACCGGAGAGGTCCTTGACGAACTTCTGCTGGTCGCCACCCTTGAAGTTGAAGCGCCCAACATAGGTGCGCGACGGTACTTCATAGTTGCCGATCTTGATCATGTCGGAACCACCAGACACGGCTTCCCACACGGTTTTGCTGCCGTCGAGATCGTCGCGGCTCTGGTCCACGCAGGCCAGCTGCACGGTTTCACCGATCTCGATGCTGCCCGAGTCCGGCTGCTCCTTGCCCATCAGCATGCGGAACAGGGTCGACTTACCGGCACCGTTACCGCCGATCACGCCGACTATGGCGCCCTTGGGCATGCTGAACGACAGGTTATCGATCAGCGCGCGGTCGCCGTAACCCTTGCTGACATTAACGAAGTCGATGACCTTGTCGCCCAGACGCGGGCCAACCGGGATGTAAATCTCGTTGGTCTCGCTGCGCTTCTGGAATTCCTGCGACTGCATTTCTTCGAAACGCTGCAGACGCGCCTTGGACTTGGACTGACGGGCTTTGGCGCCTTTGCGCACCCACTCCAGTTCTTCCTTCATGGCCTTTTCATGGGCCGACTGCTGCTTGGATTCCTGAGCCAGACGATCCGATTTGGCTTCCAGCCAACCCGAATAGTTGCCTTCGTAAGGAATACCGGCGCCGCGGTCGAGTTCGAGAATCCAGCCGGCGACGTTATCCAGGAAGTAACGGTCGTGCGTGATCGCGACCACGGTGCCTGGGAAGTCGTGGAGGAAGTGCTCCAGCCAGGCCACCGAGTCGGCGTCCAGATGGTTAGTCGGTTCGTCGAGCAGCAGCATGTCGGGGGCCGACAGCAGCAGACGGCACAGGGCCACGCGGCGCTTCTCACCACCGGACAGGTGTTCAACCTTGGCGTCCCAGGCCGGCAGACGCAGGGCGTCAGCGGCGACTTCCAGCTGACGCTCGAGGTTGTGGCCGTCGCTGGTCTGCAGAATGGCTTCCAGCTTGGCCTGCTCGGCGGCCAGCTTGTCGAAGTCGGCATCCGGCTCGGCATAAGCGGCGTAGACCTGATCCAGACGCGCCTGGGCGTCCTTGATCTGGCTCACGGCCTCTTCAACCACTTCGCGCACAGTTTTGCTCGGGTCGAGCTGCGGTTCCTGCGGCAGGTAGCCGATATTCAGCTCCGGCATCGGACGGGCTTCGCCGTCGAACTCGGTGTCGACGCCCGCCATGATTTTCAGCAGGGTAGATTTACCCGAGCCGTTGAGGCCGAGTACGCCGATCTTCGCGCCTGGGAAGAACGACAGGGAGATGTTCTTGAGGATTTCCCGCTTCGGCGGTACGACTTTGCCGAGCCGATGCATGGTGTATACGTATTGAGCCATGATGACCTTGGTTCTGGGTTGAAACGAAAGAGAAGCCGCCAACTGATGCGTGTAGCCTGAGGCTAAACGGCGGGGACGGAGCCGCCAGGCGCTACCTGCGCAGCATCCTGTTCATATAGCCACGCGCGCGTGCGGCAAAGCTACCGGAATGCGCCGAGCAGGGCAAACGACGCTCGTCGGCGGCGCTGGCACTTTGCCACGGTTATGGCATGCTAGCCGCCCCCTGCCTGCCGGCCATTCTGCGCCCCAGGAACCGTCATCGCCGCCCAGCCGCCAGGATGTAGGTCTTTGCCAACAGTCACGCCCCCAATCACACCGCGAACTCCCGGCGCGCCGCCGGCTGCGACGATGCGTGGGCCGACCCGTGGCGCACTGGTGGTGTTGGTGCTGAGCATGTTGGTGCTGCTGCTCTGGCAACTGCGCCAGGAGTCCCAGCAACTGCTCGACAACCAGCGGCAACTGGGCCTGGCCTACAGTTCGCAATTGGCCAACCACCTCAATTTGAACATGGCGCTGAAAGCCAGTGCCGGCCAGGCGCTGCTGCAGCCCCATGTGCTGCCGCCAAACAACCCGGATGAGCTGGAAGAACTGCTGCACACGCTGCGCGGCGTATTCCCGACGCTGCGCAGCCTGGCCTGGCTGAATGCCGAGGGCCGCATCATCGCTGACAGCCATGCGCCCACCGACGACACGTTGTACCTCGAAGAGTTGCTGCAACGGGGTGGCCGTGACAGTTTCTTTTATACCTTCAGTGCCAACGAGCATGGGCGTATCTACCTGCTGCTGCGGCATAACCCCGACAGCACGGCCAGCGGGTTCTGGATATTGCGCCTGACCAACCAGGCACTGACCGGTTGGCTGAATGAACACCATCAAAGCCAACATCACTGGCTACTGGAAGACCGCAATGCTCAGCGGGTGATTGCCAGCAACGTGGCACAAGGCATTCAAAATGCAGCCGTCGCGCCGCCCGTGACGGCGGAAAACCTCGACCAGAGCATGTTGGAAACCCCACTCAAAGGCAGCGACTGGCAACTGCGGGCGCTGTTCAACGAGCGCAAGTTGCGCGCCCAACAGCTGCCGCAGCAGGCCAGCAAGCTGCTGCTGTTTATTCTCTGCGCCACCCTCACGCTGTTGGCGCTGTACCGCCTGCTAAATGAACAACGCAACCTGCACGCACTGAATACCGCTTCACGACGCTCATTGCAGCAAGCAGCCAGCGTACTCGGCGCCATCGAAGAACGCGTGCTGGTCACCGACAGCAGCGGCCAATTGCAGTACCTCAACCCGCAAGCGGAAGCGATGTTCGGGTTGAGCAACGATGAGGCGCGTGATTGGCACCTACTGAAACTGCTGCCACGCCTCGACCCGCTGCTGCTGCACGACACCGCGCTGCACAACGACCTTGGCCCGGACCTGGTAGAAATTCAGCAGAACGGCGTCACTCATCTGTATGACATCAGCCGCAGCGACTTAAGCGAAGACAACAAGCGCACCGGCTTTGTCTGGGTGCTGCGCGATGTCACCGAAGAACAGCACGCCTCGCACGTGCTGCAGGAAACCCGCAGACGCTATCAGGACATCTTCGATGGCACCGGCACCGCCCTTTGCGTGCTCGACCTGGCTGAGTTACAGCGCTACCTGCAACAACAGCAACTGCGCGACATGGCCAGCCTGCAGCGCTGGCTGGACGTCGACCCGCAACATCACATTGAGCTGTGCCAGCGCCTACGCCTGACGGAAACCAATCAGGTGGCCCTGCAACTCCTCGGTGTCGACTCCAACCAGCAGGCCTGGCAACACTTGTTCAATAGCGGCCCGCTGCGCCCAGAAGGCTTCCGCATGCAGCTGCTCAGTGTTCTGCTCAGCGGTAGCGGTCAGCTAGAAATGGAGCGCCAGATCACCACGCCACAAGGGTATGAGCGCCACTTGTGGTTATTGATGCGCCTGCCGGAGAGTATCGACGACCTGCAGGCCGTGACCCTCAGCATCAGCGATATCACCAACCGCAAACGCATCGAAACGTCACTGATCGAGCGTGAGCGCTTCTGGTCCGATGTGGTCAACGCAGTACCTGACACCATCTATGTGCACGACATCGCCGGCAAGCGGGTGATGTACAGCAACAACCACCTCGGCCCGCAGCTGGGCTACAGCAAGGCGGAAATGCGTGCCCTCGGTGATCGGCTGTGGGAAAAGATCCTGCATCCCGACGATGTCGAGTTGTACCAACGCATGCGCAATATCCAGCAGGTATTGGGCAATGGCCTGTTGATGCAGTTCGAGTTGCGCTGGCGGCACCGCGATGGCAGCTGGCACTGGTTCGATATCCGCGAGCAGGCCTTGGCGCGCGATGCCAAGGGCCGGGTCAGCCGATTGATTGGCGTGGCCAAGGACATCACCGAACAGATCACCCACAGCGAGTCCTTGCGCACCAGCGAGCAACGCTATCGCCTGCTGGCGGAAAGCATCAGCGACGTGATTTTCTCGACCGACGCCCAGCTGCAACTCAACTATGTCAGCCCATCGGTGATGCCGGTGCTCGGCTATGACAGCGAGTGGGCGCTGGCCAACGGCTTCCAGAGTTTGGCCACCAACCCGCGTCAGCTCAGCGGTTTCTACGCCCTGCTCGACCGCGTGCGCAACGCCCTCGGTGACCCGCAGCGCCTGGCCGAACTGCGTGCCGAATTTCTGCCGCAACTGTTCGTCTTTGACGCCTTGCGTGCGGATGGCCAGAAAATCCCCGTGGAACTGCGCCTGGTGCCGATGTGGGATGACAGCGGCCGTTTCGAAGGTTTGTTGGGCGTTGGCCGCGACATCAGCCTGCAGCGCCGCGCCGAAAAAGACCTGCGCATGGCCGCCACGGTATTCGAGCACTCCACAGCGGCCATTCTGGTCACTGACCCGGCGGGCTATATCGTCCAGGTCAACAACGCCTTCAGCCGGGTCAGCGGCTACAGCTCCAAGCAGATTCTTGACCAGCTGCCGAGCGTATTGACCGCCGACACTCAGCAAGCCAGCCATCTGGCCTATGTGATCAAACAGCTCAACCAGCAAGGCAGCTGGGAGGGCGAGGTGTGGCTCAAGCGCAAGAATGGTGAGAAATTCCCGGCCTGGGTCGGCATCACTGCGGTCAAGGACGATGAAGGCGACCTGGTCAGCTACGTGTGCTTCTTCAGCGATATCAGCGAGCGCAAGGCTAGCGAGCAGCGTATCCACCGCCTAGCGTATTACGACGCCCTGACCCAGCTGCCCAACCGCACGCTGTTCCAGGATCGCCTGCACAGTGCCCTGCAGCACGGTGAGCGGCATCAGGAGTGGGTGGTGCTGATGTTCCTCGATCTCGACCGCTTCAAGCCGATCAACGACTCCCTAGGTCATGCCGCCGGCGACCGCATGCTCAAGGAAGTCGCCGTGCGCCTGCGCGCCTGCGTGGACAGCGACGACACCGTGGCGCGCATGGGCGGCGACGAGTTCACCTTACTGCTGCAATCCCAGGCGCAGCGTGAAGGAGCACTGACCCGCGCAATCCACGTTGGCGAGCAGATTCTTGCCAGCCTGGCGCAGCCGTTTATCCTCGAAGGCCGCGAGTTCTTCGTTACCGCCAGTATCGGTATCGCCCTGAGTCCGCAGGATGGCAACGAGCTGAGCCAGTTGATGAAGAACGCCGATACGGCGATGTACCACGCCAAGGAACGCGGCAAAAACAACTTCCAGTTCTACCAGGCCGACATGAACGCCAGCGCCCTACAGCGCCTGGAGCTGGAAAGCGACCTGCGCCACGCCCTCGAACAGGGCGAGTTCAAGCTGTTCTACCAACCGCAATTCTCCGGCGATGGCAAACGCCTGACTGGCGCCGAAGCGCTGTTGCGCTGGCAGCATCCACAGCGCGGCCTGGTGCCGCCCAGTGACTTTATTCCGGTACTCGAAGAACTGGGCCTGGTGGTCCAGGTTGGCGACTGGGTGCTGCGCGAGTCGTGTAGGCAACTGGCCGAATGGCACGAGGCGAAGATTCGTGTGCCGAAGATTTCGGTCAACCTCTCGGCACGCCAGTTTGCCGAAGGCGACCTGCATCAGCGGATTGCACAGATCCTTGAGCAGAGCGGTGTTCCCGCCGCCTGCCTGGAGCTGGAACTGACCGAAAGCATCCTGATGGAAGATGTGGCCAATGCCATGCAAACCCTGAGCAGCTTGAAGCAGCTGGGGGTGTTTATCGCCATCGACGATTTCGGCACCGGCTACAGCTCACTGAACTACCTCAAACAATTCCCGATCGACGTGCTGAAGATCGACCGCAGCTTTGTCGACGGCCTGCCGCATGGCGAACAGGACGGACAAATCGCGCGCGCGATCATCGCCATGGCCCACAGCCTGAACCTCACGGTAATCGCCGAAGGTGTGGAAACCCTGGCCCAGCTGGATTTCCTGCGCGGCCACGACTGCGACGAAGTGCAGGGATTCCTACTGGGCAGACCAATGCCGGCCCACCAGTTCACCGCGCTGTTTACCGGCACCGCCCTGTTTATGCTGAGCTGAATCGCCGGCGTGCATGAGCCCCGCTTGTCCGTCAGATGACCACGCTTCATATGCCTGTTTAGTGCGGATGAGGTAGAATTCGCCCCCTCTTTCTACCGCCCAGCTGATTTTCTCAGGGGAATGCTATGTTCAGCCGTGATTTGACTATCGCCCGTTATGACGCCGAATTGTTTGCCGCGATGGAGCAAGAAGCCCAGCGCCAGGAACATCACATCGAGCTGATCGCCTCGGAGAACTACACCAGCCCAGCGGTGATGGAAGCCCAGGGTTCGGTACTGACCAACAAGTACGCTGAAGGCTATCCAGGCAAGCGTTACTACGGCGGTTGCGAATACGTCGACATCGTTGAGCAGCTGGCCATCGACCGCGCCAAGGAGCTGTTCGGCGCCGATTACGCCAACGTCCAGCCGCACTCCGGCTCGCAAGCCAACAGCGCCGTGTATTTGGCCCTGCTGGAAACCGGTGACACCGTACTGGGCATGAGCCTGGCACACGGCGGCCACCTGACCCACGGCGCCAGCGTCAGCTTCTCCGGCAAAATGTACAACGCCGTGCAGTACGGCATCACCGATGCCGGCCTTATCGACTACGACGAAGTTGAGCGCCTGGCTGTTGAACACAAGCCGAAGATGATCATTGCCGGCTTCAGCGCCTACTCGCAGGTGCTGGACTTCCCACGCTTCCGCGCCATCGCCGATAAAGTGGGCGCTTACCTGTTCGTCGACATGGCACACGTGGCCGGTCTGGTGGCTGCGGGTGTGTACCCGAACCCAGTGCCGTTCGCCGACGTGGTTACCACCACCACTCACAAAACTCTGCGCGGCCCGCGCGGCGGTCTGATCCTGGCTCGCGCCAACGAAGCGCTGGAGAAGAAATTCAACTCCGCGGTATTCCCAGGCGGCCAAGGCGGCCCGCTGGAGCACGTTATCGCCGCCAAGGCCGTGTGCTTCAAGGAAGCCCTGCAGCCTGAGTTCAAGACCTACCAGCAGCAAGTGATCAAGAACGCCCAGGCCATGGCCAGCGTGTTTATCGAGAACGGCTACGACGTGGTCTCCGGCGGTACTGAGAACCACCTGTTCCTGCTCAGCCTGATCAAGCAGGACATCACCGGTAAAGATGCCGACGCCGCTCTGGGTCGCGCCTTTATCACCGTGAACAAGAACAGCGTGCCGAACGACCCACGTTCGCCGTTCGTCACCTCCGGCCTGCGCATCGGCACCCCAGCCGTGACCACCCGCGGTTTCAAGGAAGACGAGTGCCGCGCACTGGCTGGCTGGATCTGCGAGATCCTCGCCAATCTGGGCGACGAATCGGTCGAAGCGCGCGTGCGCGAGCAAGTCAAAGCGGTCTGCGCCAAGTTCCCGGTTTACGGCAACTAAACATCGGCTGCTGCTGAAAAGCCCGCCTCCTGGCGGGCTTTTTTATACCTGCCGAACCACCCTCAGCAGCGATAAAACCAAGCCAGCGGCAGCAGCCTTGGCTATAGTGGATAAAACCTCGCAGGAGTTTCTTTGCATGAGCGAAACAGCCAATGAGCGTCGGCGCTTTCACCGCATCGCTTTCGACGCCCCCACCGAGATCGTGCAAGGGGAACGACGCTGGGCGGTCGAACTGCATGACGTGTCGCTGAAAGGTCTGTTAATCAAGCGTCCAAACGGCTGGAATGGCGACCCTAATCAGCCATTCGAGGCCAACATCCAACTGGCCGATGACACCCGTGTGCGGATGGAAGTGGTGCTGACACGTACTCAGTCTGACCTGCTCGGTTTTGTCTGCCGGCATATCGACCTCGACTCGATCAGCCACCTGCGCCGCCTGGTGGAGCTCAACCTCGGTGATGACAGCCTGCTGGAACGCGAACTCGCCGCCCTCGGCGAAGACGAATAAAAAAGGAGGCCTCGGCCTCCTTTTTTCATCCTGCCTGAGCAGATTTAGAACGTGTTTACGATTTCGCGAGCTAGAGCCAGACAAGGCAAAAACAGCCGAGAAACGCAGCGCAGCGGAGTAACAGCCAACGGCTGACCCGCAGGCTGAGCGAAGCGAATCACGCGCAGTTTACGAGCTGTAAATGAGCATTCCGAGGCTGTTTTTAACACCGGATGGTCGACGCGCAGCAGATCGTAAACAGGTTCTTACTCGAACAACGCATCCAGCGCTTGCTCCAGGCGCGTAACGGCAATCACCTGCAACCCTGGCGGCGGATCTTTTGGCGCATTGCCCTTGGGCACAATGGCGCGCTTGAAGCCGTGTTTGGCCGCCTCCTTCAAGCGCTCCTGACCACTGGGCACTGGACGAATCTCGCCGGACAGGCCGACCTCGCCAAACACCAGTAAGTCATGCGGCAGCGGCTTGTTACGCAGGCTGGAAATGACTGCAGCCATCAGCGCCAGATCGGACGCGGTTTCCAGCACCTTGACCCCGCCCACCACGTTGAGAAACACGTCCTGGTCATAGGTAGGGATGCCGCCATGCCGATGCAATACGGCTAGCAACATGGCCAAGCGGTTCTGATCCAGGCCCAGGGTGACGCGGCGCGGGTTGGCCATATGGCTGGTGTCGACCAGCGCCTGCACCTCCACGAGCATCGGCCGGGTGCCTTCCCAGGTGGCCATCACCACGCTGCCGGGCACTTCTTCCTGGGCCCGGGTGAGGAAGATCGCCGAAGGATTGGTGACCTCTTTCAGGCCCTTGTCGGTCATGCCGAATACGCCCAGCTCGTTGATCGCGCCAAAGCGGTTCTTCACCGCGCGCAGCAGGCGCAGGCGGCCATCGGACTCGCCCTCGAAATACAGCACGGTATCGACCATATGCTCAAGCACACGCGGTCCGGCCAGTGCGCCTTCCTTGGTCACGTGGCCGACCAGGAAAATCGCCGTGCCGCTCTGCTTGGCAAAGCGCACCAGCAACGCCGCACTTTCGCGCACCTGGGCAACGCCGCCAGGTGCCGACTGCAGCTGCTCGGTAAAGATGGTCTGGATCGAGTCGATCACCATCACCTTGGGCTTTTCCACCCGCGCGGTGGCGATGATGCTTTCAATGCAGGTTTCAGTCATCACCTTGAGCTTGTCTTCCGGTAAGCCCAGGCGGCGGGCGCGCATGGCCACCTGCTGCTGGGATTCCTCACCGGTGACATACAGCGCAGGAAAGCGCGTAGCGATATTGCACAGGGTCTGCAGCAGGATGGTCGACTTGCCGATGCCAGGGTCGCCGCCAATCAGCACCACCGACCCGTCTACCAGACCGCCGCCCAACACGCGATCCAGCTCGCCAGAGGCCGTGGAGAAACGCGGCACCTCCTCGACGCTGACCTCGGCCAGGGTCTTGATCTGCACCTGATCACCCGCCCAACCGGCGCGGCCGCTGGGGGTGGCTGCGTTGGCTTCAAGCAGGGTTTCCACCAGGGTATTCCAGGCCCCGCATTCGCCGCACTGGCCGGCCCATTTCGGGAAGGTGGCGCCGCACTCGGTGCAGCCATACATGCGCTTGGCCTTGGCCATGCCGGACTCCTATAAACGCTGAGCCCGGATCATACGAAATAGCTGGATATATTTACAGTCCCGCGCAGCTATCCCTTGCAACCGTTACCACAGCCACAACATTGCCCGGCAGCTCGTTTCAGACGGCGCGCGAGATCATCCTTGAGGCCAACCCGCTCCTGCTTGAGGGCCAGCAGCGCCTCATCAGACAGCAGTTCGCTGCCCGCCTCGATCCGGCAGATGCGTTTATCGAGGGTTTCGTAGGTGTCCGCCAGGCGGGCGAAGTTGGCATCGCCAAGACGCAGCTCATGCAGCGCGCCGCGCAGTTCGGGGAAATCCTTGATCAGCGGATGGTGTTCAACGTGCATGCGGGTAGCCCTCTGAGATAGTCACTGTTTGCAGACTATCCCTCGAACCGAGCCCCGCACTTGACCCGGATCAACGCAATACCGTTATTACGCGCTGCTAAGGAAATCGGCCAATTCATCCTTGAGACTGACGCGCTGCATCTTCAGGCCCAGCAGCAGCATCTCATCCATGGCCACCCGCCCGCTCTCCGCCTCATAGATGCGCTTATCCAGCTCTTCATACTCCTCGACCAAGCGAGCGAAATGCCCATTGCTGGACAGCAAGGTATGCAGCTGCGTCTTGAACTCGGGAAACTCGCGGTGCAGCGGATGATGTTCCAGTGGCATAACGGCATCCTCGTGGCGGATTCCCCTTGAGCCTAGCCCAGTCGCGCGGGCTCTGCCGAAACGGTCCAGCTGCACGGATGGAGAGCGACTTCTGCTATCTTTGCCCAAGCATCAGGAACCACTTACGAGAACAGGTTATGAGTACGACATCAGGATGTTCGGCTTGCCGTGACGGCCAAGGGTTGGGATTTCCCATCAGCATGGCCTTTCAGCCCATTATCAACCTGAGTACAGGCACCATATTCGCCCACGAAGCGCTGGTGCGGGGCAAAAACGGTGAGTCCGCTGGCAGCCTGCTGAGCAAGCTCAACGCGGATAATTTGTATCCGTTCGACCAAGCCTGCCGAATTACGGCCCTGGAATGGGCAGCCAAGCTGCAAGTGCCGGCCATGGTCTCGATCAACTTCATGCCCAACGCGGTGTACAAACCCGAGACCTGCATCCGCGCCACGCTGGAGGCCGCTTCGCGATTCAACTTCCCGCTGGAGCGGATCATCTTCGAGGTCACCGAACAGGAGCAGGTGCTGGATATCGACCACCTCACCGGCATTCTGCGCGCGTACCGCAAACAGGGCTTTATGACGGCGATTGATGACTTCGGCGCGGGTTATGCAGGGCTCAATCTGCTGGCCGACTTTCAGCCTGACCTGATCAAGCTGGACATGCAGCTGATCCGCAATATCGAGCAAGACAGCGTGCGGCAGATCCTGGTCGAAGCGACCCTGCAGATGTGCCGCAAGCTGAATATCCGGGTGATTGCCGAGGGCATCGAAAGCATCGGTGAACTGCACGCATTACGCGACATGGGGGTGGAACTGTTCCAAGGCTACCTGCTGGCTAAACCTGCGTTCGAGTCGCTGCCCGAAGTCCATTACCCGGGCTGATAAGTAGCTGGCAAACGGAGCGTGCTGGATTACACTCAGCGCAACCTCACCTACCAGGGAACGCAGCATGAGCATAATCAGTGAATTCAAAGCCTTTGCGGTCAAGGGCAACGTGGTCGACATGGCCGTGGGCATCATCATCGGCGCGGCCTTTGGCAAGATCGTCTCGTCATTTGTTGGTGACGTGGTGATGCCGCCGCTGGGCGTGCTGATTGGCGGCGTGGACTTCACTGATCTGGCCATCACCCTTAAGGCTGCCGAAGGCGATCTGCCTGCTGTGGTGTTGGCCTACGGCAAATTTATCCAGACCGTGCTCGACTTCCTGATCGTCGCATTCGCCATTTTCATGGGCATCAAGGTGCTCAACAAACTCAAGCGCGAAGAAGAAGCCGCTCCGACAGCACCACCGGCCCCAACCAAGGACCAGGAGCTGCTCAGCGAAATCCGCGACCTGCTCAGGACCCAACAAACGAAGGAATAACACCAGGCAAGCATTGATAAAGGCTCCCGAGGGAGCCTTAAGTTTGCCTGCTAACTGCTACCAGTAATTCTCTACCGCCACCTGCCCCGGCCGTCGGGTCAGGCTGAGCTGCAAGTCGCGCTGTTTTAGCAGCGCGCGGGTGTCGTCAATCATCTGCGGGTTGCCGCAAATCATCAGCCGCGAATGTTCAGGTTCCAGGCTCAGCACCGCCGCCCGCTCCAACTCGCCACGTTCCAGTAAGGTGGTGATGCGCCCATGCAAACAACCGGGCACCTGCTCGCGGGTGACCAGCGGCAGATAGGTGAAACGATCGGCGTATTCCTGCAAATGTTCCTGCTGCATCAGTCCGTGAATCAGAGGCTGATAGGCTAGCTCGCTGGCCGTGCGCGCGCTGTACACCAGCACCACGCGTTGGAAACGCTGCCACACCTCCAAGCCCTGCAGGATCGATAGAAACGGCGCGAGCCCCGTCCCGCTGGCCAGCAGCCAGAGGTCACGGCCATCGGCAAAGCGATCCAGGGTGAGAAAGCCCAGCGCCTGTTTTTCCACCAGCAGGCTGTCGCCGACCTTTAGCCGACTCAGCTCGGAGGTGAACTCGCCGCCTGGCACGACGATGGAGAAAAACTCGAGAAACTCATCATGGGGCGCCGAGGCCATCGAATAGGCGCGCCAGACCACCGAACCGTCGGCCTTTTCTACGCCAAGACGGGCGAACTGCCCGGCCCGAAAGCGAAAGCCCGCATCACGCGTGCAACGCAGGCTGAACAGGCTGGGTGACCAGACCTGAATAGAGCTAAGGGTTTGCCGCGTGTACTTGTCGTCACTGGTCATACGTATACCGGGCCTATGCAGATTGCGCAGGCCCAGTGTGGCGCAACGCTCACCGAACAAACACCGGTAAAACCTGGGGGCTCTTGGCTTTGCCCTAAGCCCGCGCTTAGCGGCGGTTGACGGCCTGAGCGGCACGCAGCACATCTGCGCCGATTTCCGCTTCATAGGTCTTCCACAGCGGGCTCAGTGCGGCGCGCCAGGCGGCACGTTCATCGTCGGTCAAGGTCACCACTTTGGCATGGCCGGCGGCGATGATGCGCTCGCGATCATTGTTGTTCAGCGTCTCGGCATCCTTGTTCACCGAGTAGCTGACCTCTTCGATGATCGCTTCCAGTTCGGTGCGGGTCTTGTAAGGGATGCTGGTCCAGAACTCCTTGCTGCTGATCAGCATATAGCTCAGCGAGCCATGATTAAGCTCGCTGATAAACGGCTGCACCGTGTCGACCTTCTGGCTGGCGATGTTCGACCAGGGGCCTTCGGTGCCCTGGATGGTGCCGGCCTGCAGCGCCTTGAATGCCTCGGCGAACGGCATCTTCACGGTCTTGGCGCCAAGCTGGCCAAACTGCGCTTCCAGCACCGACGAGGGCTGGATACGGAAGGCCAGGTCCTTGGCATCTTCGGGTTTGCGCAGCTCGCGGTTGGAGGTCAGCTGCTTCATGCCGTTATTCCAGTAGGCCAGGCCGTAGATGCCCTGGTTGGACATGGAATGCAGCAGCTCGCGGCTCTTGTCACGCTTCTGGAAGCGCTTGACCGCCTCCAGGTCGTCGAACAGAAACGGCAGGTCAAACACCTGCAATTGCTTGGTGTAAGCCTCGAACTTGGACAGCGAAGGGGCCAGCATCTGCACCTTGCCCTCGCGCAGCGCGGTGATCTCCTCGCCATCGCCGAACAGCGTCGAGTTCGGGTAAACCTCGACCGCCACCTGACCGGCCAAGCGCTCTTCCACCAGCTTCTTGAACAGCAGTGCGCCCTTGCCCTTGGGCGTGTTCTCGGCCACCACATGGGAGAACTTGATAACGATTGGAGCCTTGCCTTCCGCCTGGGCCGGGCTTGCCGCGACCAACAACGCAGTGAAGGTTAAAGACAACATGGACTTGAACATGAACATACCTTTTTGCAAATAGAACGCCGTGAAGCCTGCATGGGCAGGCCTCATTGAGTGGGGGTGTGGGCTATGGATGATTCGCTGGACGCGGCAGAGTGCTGCACGGTCCTGATCATCAGGCGCTACCAGATCGCAGCCGGGCGTAATGCTCGGGGCCTGGTTATTATTTGAATGCCGACCTTGCTGACTCAGCGGTATCAGAAACGACTGAGCAGATCCGCAAGGGGGCGGCATTCTTCGGTAAAGCCGCGTGCGGCACAACTGCGATTTGCTGAACCAGCTCTCAGTTCCGAGACTTTTCCGGCACTTGCACCGACAATAGCGACCAACTGCACTTTCTATCGCGCCCTTGCGGCCTGCCACCCGAGTTTTCCATGCCTGTGTTCAGCACCCCGTTCGCCCAACTCGACCTGCTTCGCCAACCCGACCAGCCCCACGAGCCGCTGCAGGCGTTCGATGCGGCGGACGAGTACCTGCTCAACCATCTGCATGAACAAGGGCTGGCGAGCAGCGCGCGGGTATTGGTGCTGAATGACAGCTTCGGCGCACTGGCGGCCAGCCTCGCTGGGCAGGCGCACGTGACCAGCAGTGGCGACTCACACCTCGGCCACCTGGGTTTGCAGGTCAACCTGCTGCGCAATCAGTTGCCGGCGGATGCCGTAACGTTTGTGCCGGCCAGCGCAGTCGCGCAGGGGCCGTTTGACGTGGTACTGATTCGCGTGCCGAAAACCCTGGCGCTGCTGGAGGAGCAACTGATTCGCCTGCACGGCCAGCTCACCCCTGGCGCCCAAGTGATGACCGCAGCGATGGTCAAACACCTGCCGCGCGCCGCCGGTGATTTGCTGGAGAAATATATCGGTCCAGTGCAGGCCTCGCTGGCGGTGAAAAAAGCCCGCCTGTTGTTTGCCACGCCGGCAGCCAAAGCCGCACCCGTATCGCCCTACCCCACGCGTTATCGCCTGGAAAAACCGGCCATCGAGCTGCTTAACCACGCCAACGTGTTCTGCCGCGAAGACCTGGATATCGGCACCCGTGCCTTCCTGCCACACCTGCCCAAACACCTCAGCCGCGTGCGCGTGGCTGACCTCGGTTGCGGTAACGGTGTACTCGGCATTGCCTATGCCCTGGGCAGCCCGCAGGCCGAGCTGACCCTGGTGGATGAGTCGTATATGGCGGTGCAATCGGCGCAGGAAAACTGGCGCGCGGCGCTGGGCGAACGCCCGGTAGAGATTCGTGCGGGGGATGGTCTGGCCGAGCAGGCAGAGGATTCGTTGGATCTGGTGCTGTGCAACCCGCCATTCCACCAGCAGCAGGTGGTCGGCGACTTTCTCGCCTGGCGCATGTTCCAGCAGGCCCGCGCAGCGCTGGCAACCGGCGGTGAACTGTGGATAGTCGGCAACCGCCACCTGGGCTATCACGCCAAGCTGAAACGCCTGTTCCGTGGCGTAGAACAAATGGCGGCCACACCGAAGTTTGTAGTGCTTAAAGCGATCAAATAAGCACCGCTGTTACGGCGTGCCCATCCCCGCCGCCTGCATAAACAGGCGCAGCAGATAGGACACCGCACCCAGGGCCAGCACGCTGCCGGCCCAGATCGCTACCAGCCAGCCGAGCCGCTGCCACAGCGGCTTTTTCTCTTCTACATCGTTCATCACTTGCACCTTAGTGATAGCCATCTTCTTCAGTGACCTTGCCGCGGAACACGTAATAGCTCCAGGCGGTGTACATCAGAATGAATGGGATGATGAACAGCGCACCGACCAGGATAAAGCCCTGGCTCTGCGGCGGCGCAGCGGCTTCCCAGATGCTGATCGACGGAGGGATGATATTCGGCCACAGGCTGATGCCCAGGCCGCTGTAGCCGAGGAAGATCAGCGTCAATGTCAGCAGAAACGGTGAGTAGTTGGCGTTGCGTGCCACCGCGCGCAGCAGCGCCCAGGTGCACAGCAGCACCAGCAGTGGCACCGGCATAAACCAGAAGATATTCGGCATGCTGAACCAGCGCTCGGCGATGTCGGCATGTGCCAGTGGCGTCCACAGGCTGACGATACCGGTGACGCCGAGCAGTACGAACACCAGCGGCCGTGCCATATCGTGCATCTGCAGCTGCAGGCGGCCTTCGGTCTTCATGATCAGCCAGGTGCAGCCGAGCAAAGCGTAGGCGGCAATCAGCGCCAGGCCGCAGAACAGCGAGAACGGCGTCAGCCAGTCCAGCGCGCCGCCGACATAGACCCGATCGACCACCTTGAAGCCGTCGATATAGGCCCCCAGCGCCACGCCCTGGAAGAAGGTCGCGGTCAGCGAGCCGCCGATAAACGCCTTGTCCCAGATATGCCGTTTGGCCGGCTTGGCCTTGAAGCGGAACTCGAAGGCAACGCCGCGAAAGATCAGCCCCAGCAGCATAAAGATCAGCGGCAGGTACAGCGCGCTGAGCACCACTGCGTAGGCCAACGGAAAGGCGCCGAACAGCGCCGCGCCACCGAGTACCAGCCAGGTTTCGTTACCGTCCCAGACCGGTGCCACGGTGTTCATCATCACATCGCGCTCGCCTTCGCTTTTGACGAAGGGGAAGAGGATGCCGATGCCCAGGTCGAAGCCGTCCATGACCACATACATCATCACCCCGAAGGCGATGATCACAGCCCAGATCAGCGAGAGATCAATGCCCATATTCAATTCCTCTCAGCCAGTGAGTCGCCACGCTCTTCATTCGGCCCTTCTTCCAGGCCCTCTTCGGGCGCGGACAGCGGACGGGACGGCGTGCGTTTCTGGCCCGGGCCGCCCTCGGCGGGTTCCTTGCCTTCATCGGTGATCGGGCCTTTGCGCACCAGGCGCATCATGTAGCTGATACCCGCGCCGAACAGGGCGAAATACACCACCACGAACAGGATCAGGGTCAGGCTCATCTGCGCAAAACTGTGCCCGGACGAGGCATCGGCGGTGCGCATCAGGCCGTGGATAATCCAAGGCTGACGACCGATTTCCGTGGTGTACCAACCGGCGAGGATGGCGATGATCCCCGACGGGCCCATCCACACCGCCAGATGCAGGAACGGCCGGCTCTGGAACAGCTTGCCGCGCGCACGCAGCCACAGTCCCAAAAGTCCGGTGAGGATCATCAGCATGCCCAGGCCGACCATGATCCGAAAGGTCCAGAACACGATGGTTGAGTTAGGCCGATCTTCCTTGGCGAACTCCTTGAGTGCCGGCACCTGCTTGTCCAGGCTGTGGGTCAGGATCAGGCTGCCGAGCGCGGGAATCTCGATCTTGAAGCGGGTTTCTTCTCGCTCCATGTCCGGCCAACCGAACAGGATCAGCGGAGTCGGCTCATCGCCATGGTTTTCCCAGTGGCCTTCGATGGCGGCGATCTTGGCCGGTTGGTACTTGAGGGTATTCAGACCGTGGAAATCGCCAATCACTGCCTGAATCGGCGCCACGAGCAGCGCCATCCACATGGCCATCGACAGCATCTTGCGGATCGCCGGGTTGTCGCGGCCGCGCAGCAGATGCCAGGCCGCCGAGGCGCCAACGAAGAACGCCGTAGCGAGGAATGCCGCCGTGGCCATATGCGCCAGGCGATAAGGGAACGAAGGGTTGAACACTACGGCGAACCAGTCCACCGGGATCACCCGACCGTCGATAATCTCGAAGCCCTGCGGGGTGTGCATCCAGCTGTTGGAGGCAAGAATCCAGAAGGTCGAAATCAGCGTACCGATGGCCACCATCACCGTGGAGAAGAAGTGCAGGCCAGGGCCGACGCGGTGCCAGCCGAACAACATCACGCCGAGGAAACCCGCTTCGAGGAAGAACGCGGTGAGCACTTCATAGGTCAGCAGCGGCCCGGTGACCGCCCCGGCAAAGTCGGAAAACGCGCTCCAGTTGGTGCCGAACTGATAGGCCATAACCAGGCCGGAAACCACACCCATACCGAAGTTGACCGCAAAGATTTTCGCCCAGAAGTGGTACAGGTCGCGGTACACCGCCTCCCCGGTTTTCAACCACAGCCCTTCGAGCACCGCCAGGTAACTGGCCAGGCCAATGGTGATGGCCGGAAAGATGATGTGAAAGGAGATGGTGAAAGCGAACTGGATTCGAGCAAGGTCGAGAGCCTCCAATCCAAACATGGCGTTTCCTCAGTCAGGTGATACGGGGCACGGCCACGGGCGCACATGCCAGTCACAAGCAATCAGTCGGGGGATTATTGTTCTGGGTGAGGCAACTAGCGAGCTGGGCAAAGCCCTCACAACCGCGCGTCGAAGGTGTTGACGCGGGTCATTGCATGTAAAGAGAGTAGCGTTTGCAGGTGCAAGTTCAGCTGTGGTCGATTGTCGCGCGACCGGCTGCCACAAGCATTGCGCGCAGACACAATCTGCCCCTGGCAGCTTGTGCAAGCTCACACCAAGCCCCTAGGCTGCACCTCCCCCAGTTATCGCTCGAGCCTTTTCGGCCATGTCCCAGCTTCTGCTCCGTCAGCACCGTCCATTCCTGGCCTTCTGGTTCGCCCGAGTGTTCACGGCCAGCGGCTTCCAGATGATTACCGTGGCGATTGGCTGGCAGATGTATACGCTGACCGGCAACGTGCTGGACCTCGGCCTGGTCGGGCTGATCGAATTTCTGCCGAAGATCCTGTTTATCCTGCTCACCGGGCATGTCGCGGACCGTTTCGACCGGCGCAAGGTGGCAGCGCTCTGCCAGGGCGCACAGGGGCTGATTGCGCTGGGCCTGCTGCTGGGCAGCAGCGCCGGCGGTATCAGCCGCGAAATGATCTTCGTGATTGCCTTTCTGCTCGGCACCGCCCGCGCCTTTGAGATGCCGACCACCCAAGCTCTGCTACCGAATATCGTGCCGCCCGGGCTGTTTCCCGCCGCCGTGGCAGCCTCCGCATCGGCCATGCAGGCTGCCACCATCATCGCGCCGGCGCTGGGCGGTTTGCTCTATGCGCTCGGCACGCACTGGGTCTACGGCCCGGCCGTGCTGTTATATGGCTGCGCCCTGAGCCTGATGCTCAGCCTGCCGGCGCGCCAGCTGCCGCTGAAACAGAAGGTCTCGCTGGATTCACTGCTGGCCGGCTTTCGCTTTATTCGCAGCCGCCCTGCCGTGTTCGGCGCGGTGTCGATGGACATGCTGGCGGTGCTGCTCAGTGGCGCCACCGCACTGCTGCCGGTGTTTGCCAAGGACATCCTGCTCACCGGCCCCTGGGGCCTCGGCCTGCTGCGTTCGGCACCAGCAGTGGGCGCGCTGCTGATGTCGCTGTGGCTGGCGCGGTTTCCCATTGAGCGGCGGGTCGGCCCGGTGATGTTTACCTCGGTGGCGATCTTCGGCGTGGCGACCATCGGCTTCGGCCTGTCCACCTCACTCTGGTTCAGCCTGGCAGCGCTGGTAGTGCTGGGCGCAGCGGACATGATCAGCATGGTGATTCGCGGCGCCTTCGTGCAGCTGCAAACCCCGGACGAGATGCGCGGCCGCGTCGGCGCGGTCAACGGCCTATTTATCGGTGCGTCCAATCAGCTCGGCGATTTCCGCGCCGGGGTCAGCGCGGCCTGGTTCGGCACCGTACCGGCAGTGCTGATCGGTGGCGTCGGGGCGATCCTGGTCACAGGCCTGTGGATGCGTTTGTTCCCCGAGCTGGCCAAACGTGACCATCTGCACCCGCAAGGGCCCGAGCGAAGTAACGACTAGCTGACCAACATGGCCTCAGCGACCTGCTTGCGCACGGCCTTGCCGCACAGCTGCTCGACCAGGGTCAGAGCAAACGCCAGGGCGGTACCGGGGCCCTGACTGGTGATGCAGTTGCCATCAACCACCACTGGCTGATCGACAAACACGCAACCGCTCAGCCGATCACTGAACGCCGGATAACAGGTCATGCGCCGCTGCCTGAGCACGCCGTACTGCTGCAGGGCAATGGCGGGCGCCGCGCAGATGGCCGCAAACAGCTTGCCGGCCTTGGCCTGCTCGCGTACCCGCTCGGCCAGCGGTTCGTGCTCGGCCAGGTGCTGCGCGCCGGGCATGCCACCGGGCAACACGATCAGGTCGAAGGGCTGGGCCAGAACGTCGACCAGCATGGTATCGGCGGTCAATCGCGTGCCACGGGCACAGGTGATCATCCGTCGGCTTTCGATACTGGCCACCACCACCTCAACCTCGGCCCGCCGCAGTACATCAATCAGGGTTACGCATTCGAGGTCTTCAACACCATCGGCAACGCTGATAAGAGCCCGTGCAGTCATCGTTTCGCTCCTTGTTCTGGCCGTGCATAAACTGTCCGAGCGGTCATAAATTCACCAGCTCCAGACGAGCTGATATGATGCGCGCCTTTTTCCAGATCGCCAGCAAAAACATGCACCCACGCGTGGATGTGCTTTGCTTTCGGTTTGCATAAACACGGCAAAAAAGCCGTTACGGGGAGCGCCACATGCTGGAAAGACTGTTCCAACTCAAAGCCCATAACACCACGGTACGCACCGAGTGCTTGGCGGGCCTGACCACCTTCCTGACCATGGCCTACATCCTCTTCGTCAACCCGAGCATCCTCGGTGAAACCGGCATGGATAAAGGTGCGATCTTCGTCGCCACCTGCCTGGCTGCCGCCATCGGCTCGGCGATCATGGGCCTGATCGCCAACTACCCGATTGCCCTAGCACCGGGCATGGGCCTCAACGCCTTCTTTACCTACACCGTGGTGCTGGGCATGGGCCACACCTGGCAGGTGGCGCTGGGCGCGGTATTCCTCTCAGCCTGCCTGTTCCTGCTGCTGTCGATCTTCAAGATCCGCGAATGGATCATCAACAGCATCCCCCTGGAGCTGCGCTCGGCGATAGCCGCCGGTATCGGCCTGTTCCTCGCACTGATCGCCCTGCAAAGCGCCGGCATCGTGGTCGACCACCCAGCAACGCTGGTGGGCATGGGTGACCTCAGCAAGCCGCAGGCACTGCTGGCGATTCTCGGCTTCTTCGTGATCGTCGGCCTTGAGGCGCGCAAGGTCACCGGCGCGGTGCTGATCGGCATTCTGCTGATTACTCTGATCAGCATGGCCCTGGGCATTTCGCAGTTTGGCGGCGTGGTCTCGATGCCGCCGTCGCTGGCACCGACCTTCCTGCAGCTGGACATCATGGGCGCGCTGGACATTGGTCTGATCAGCGTGATCTTCGCCTTCCTGTTCGTCGATCTGTTCGACAACTCCGGCACCCTGATTGCCGTCGCCAAGAAGGCTGGGCTGATGCGCAAGGACGGCCATATGCCGAAGATGGGCCGCGCGCTGATCGCCGACAGCACTGCCGCCATGGGTGGCTCGCTGCTGGGCACCTCGACCACTACCAGCTACATCGAATCGGCCGCCGGGGTATCCGCTGGCGGGCGTACCGGCCTGACCGCCTGCGTGGTCGCCGTGCTGTTTCTGCTGGCGCTGTTCTTTGCCCCGCTGGCAGGCAGTGTGCCGGCCTTCGCCACTGCACCCGCGCTGATGTTCGTCGCGGTGCTGATGACCGCCGGGATGGCCGAGATCGACTGGGAAGACATCACCGTTGCCGCACCCGTGCTGATCACCGCCCTGGCTATGCCGCTGACCTTCTCCATCGCGTCCGGCATCGCCTTCGGCTTTATCGCCTGGGTGGCCGCCAAGACCCTGGCTGGCCGCTGGCGCGAGCTGAACCTGATGCTGGTGATCCTCGCCGGCTTCTGCGTGGTCAAGCTCGGCCTGTTCTCTTAAGCCCGTTCGCACCGCCCGCCAGCAGCTATGCCGGCGGGCGCCTCCAGCGCTGATTAGCGAGTAATCCATGAGCCGTTCCCAGTTCGATCCCGCCAACTACGCCGCCCAACTTGCGGAGAAGCAGCAGCGCCTGATCGAGCTGTTGGCACCCTTCGATGCGCCCGCCCCCGAGGTATTCGAGTCGCCGCGCGAGCACTATCGCCTGCGCGCCGAATTCCGCTTGTGGCGTGAAGGTGAGGATCGCCACTACGCGATGTTCGAAGCCGGCGATAACCTCAACCCGATTTTCTTTGAAGATTTCCCCATCGCCAGCGCGCAGATCAACGCCCTGATGCCGCGCCTCAAGGCTGCCTGGCAAGCCAGCAGCGCCCTGAGCTTCAAGCTGTTCCAGGTCGAGTTCCTGACCACCCTGGCCGGCGACGGACTGATTACCCTGTGCTACCACCGCCCACTGGATGCCGCCTGGCAGGCCGACGCTGAAAAGCTCGCCGCCGAGCTGCAGGTCAGCATCATTGGCCGCTCCAAGGGCAAGCGCATCGTCATCGGCAAGGACTATGTCGAGGAGAAACTGCAGGTCGCCGGACGCACCTTCAGCTATCGCCAACCGGAGGGGGCGTTTACTCAACCCAACGGTGAAGTGAACCAGAAGATGCTCGCCTGGGCCTATGACGCGCTTGGCGAACGCTCGGACGATTTGCTTGAGCTGTACTGCGGCAACGGCAACTTCACCCTGCCGCTGGCCACCCGCGTGCGCAAGGTGCTGGCCACCGAGATCAGCAAGTCCTCGGTCAACGCCGCACTGGCCAACCTGGCCGACAACGGCGTGGACAACATCACGCTGGTGCGCCTGTCTGCCGAGGAGCTGACCGAAGCGCTGAATGACGTGCGACCGTTCCGCCGCCTAGCCGATATCGATCTGAAAAGTTACGACTTCGGCTGCGTATTCGTCGACCCGCCGCGCGCTGGCATGGACCCGGACACCTGCGAGCTGACCCGACGCTTCGAGCGCATCCTGTACATCTCCTGCAACCCGGAGACCCTGGCCGCTAACATCGCCCAACTCAATGACACCCACAAGGTGACGCGCTGCGCGCTGTTCGACCAGTTCCCCTACACCCACCATATGGAGTCGGGTGTGCTGCTGGAGCGCCGTTAAGCCTACAGGCGCTGCAAGCCGCGCAGCGCCCAATAGCTCAGCCCTGCCGATACCACTTCCAACAGCAGCGCGTAGAGATTGAACGTCTGCTGCGCGCCACCATCCAGCCACAGCCCGCCAATGCGTGCCAACGCCAGCGCGCTGTAGAGCAGCACCAGCAGAGTCAGCGCAGCGCGCGTCAGCTCCAGCCGACTCAGCGACAAGCCGAGAAACGCCGCCAGCCCCAGTTGCAAGCCACCGTAGAACGCCCGCATATCCGTGGCGGCTGCCGGCGACATCAGCAACATACCGCTGAGGTTGGCCATTTCATGGGGACGCACAAAATAGGCCAGCCCCAGCCCCGCCAATGCCAACAGTTGAATCACCAGTACTGCGCGTGCAAACAACATGAACACCCCCTCCCCCTGAAATCGAGCACGCAGCATAAGCTGCGCCCGTCCGATTCGGAAATCGCCGGTGGTTGCCCACGGCCGCCCGGCGCTATGCTCAGCCTTTCACCTGCCAGGAGTTACCCGATGCGCCAGTTGCTTGTTCTCGCCGGGCTGTTTGTCAGCAGCCTGAGTTTCGCCGCCGACCCCCTGACCATCGACGTGCATCGCGATGCCAACTGCGGTTGCTGCAAGGCCTGGATCAGCCACCTGCAGGACAACGGCTTTAAGGTTGTTGATCATGTAGAAACCGATATGAGTGCGGTCAAACAGCGCCTGGGCGTGCCGCCGCGCCTATCGTCCTGTCATACCGGAGTGATCAACGGCCAGTTTGTCGAAGGCCATGTACCGGCCGCCGACATTCTCAAAATGCGCAAACAGCCCGACCTGCTCGGTGCAGCCGTACCCGGCATGCCAGCCGGCTCACCGGGTATGGAATACGGCAATGTACGCGATGCCTATCAAGTCATCGGCCTGGATAAGCAAGGCGCCGAGCGGGTGATCAGCGAATACCCCACCATTGAATAAGTGACGACTGCACTGGCGTAGTTCAAGCCTGCGGACGACACTCACGCTCGACAGACACAGGACGATAGCGATGCGCTGGAAACGCGGTAGACGCAGTGACAACGTGGTGGATGCACGCGGCAGCGGCTCACGCATGAGCGGCGGCAAAGGGCTGACCCTGGGCGGAGTGGCCATCGTGGTGATCGTCGGCCTGCTCAGCGGCCAGGACCCGATGCAGATTCTCGGCCAGCTGGCCGGGCAAGCCATGCAGGGCGGCTCGGTCAGCACGCCGCAACGCTCAACGCCTGCCGCCAATGACGAGCAGTCGGAATTCGTCCGCACCGTGCTCGGCGATACCGAGGACACCTGGCGGGACATCTTCCAGGGCGCCAATCGGCAGTACAAGGACCCGACCCTGGTGCTGTTTCGCGGCGGGGTGAATTCCGCCTGTGGCTTTGCCAACTCGGCAGTCGGGCCGTTCTATTGTCCAGGCGATCAGCGGGTGTACATCGATCTGGCGTTCTTCCGCGAGCTGGAACAACGCTTTGGCGCCGCCGGCGACTTTGCCCAGGCCTATGTGATTGCCCATGAAGTCGGCCACCACGTGCAGACCCTGCTCGGCGTCTCGGCCAAGGTCAACGCTGCCCGCCAACGCGGCGAACGGGTGGAGGGTGCGAACGGGCTACTGGTACGCCAGGAGTTGCAGGCCGACTGCCTGGCCGGGGTGTGGGCCTATCACGGTCAGCAGCGCCATGACTGGCTGGAGCCAGGCGATATTGAAGAAGCGCTGAACGCCGCCAATGCCATCGGCGATGACCGCTTGCAGAAGCAGGCCCGTGGCCAGGTGGTGCCTGACTCCTTCACCCACGGCACCTCAGAGCAGCGCGTGCGCTGGTTCAAGACCGGTTTCGACGGCGGCGATGTCGGCCGCTGCGATACGTTCAAGGCCACGCGACTGTAAACCAGACAAACGCCCAAGATATTCAGCGCAAAAAAATGCCGTTTACCGGATCAGGTAAGCGGCATTTTTTATCAGCTGCACGCTCTGTCTATTGCGCCCAAGGCGGTGGCGGCTCTTCGCCCTTGGGTTCGTCTTCGGCATTCAGCAGCGCCTGACGGCGCGCTTCGTCGGCCAAGGCGGCCTTGATCTCGCGCATCACCGCATCGATATCGGCTTCTTCTTCAGGATCATCGAATTCACCCGTCAGCGGGCTTTCCGGGGTCAGTTCACCGGCCTCATACAGCGCCCACATTTCCTTGGCGTACTTGGTGAATTTCAATTCCGGGGCAAACTGACCGAAATACTCAGCCATGTTGCGCACATCACGCTCAAGCATCTTGAACGCATGGTTGTTGCCGGCCGCATCCACCGCTTGCGGCAAGTCGATAATCACCGGGCCACCCGGATCAAGCAGCACGTTGAATTCCGACAGGTCACCATGCACCAGGCCAGCGCAGAGCATTTTCACCACTTCATGAATCATAAAAGCGTGGAATTCGCGGGCATCGTCCGGGTGCAGGTCGACATCATTGAGGCGTGGAGCCGCGTCGCCCTCACCGTCATCGACCAGCTCCATGAGCAACACGCCTTCAAGGAAGTCATACGGCTTGGGCACCCGCACCCCGGCGTTGGCCAGGCGGAACAAGGCGGCAACCTCGGCATTCTGCCAGGCATCTTCCTGGCCCTTACGGCCGTACTTCGAACCTTTGGCCATGGCCCGGGCATCACGGCTGTTGCGTACCTTGCGGCCTTCCTGGTACTCGGCGGCTTGGCGAAAACTGCGTTTATTGGCTTCCTTGTAGACCTTGGCGACGCGCAGTTCCTCACCGCAGCGCACCACGTAGACCGCGGCTTCTTTACCGCTCATCAGCGGGCGTATCACTTCATCGACCAGCCCGGCTTCGACCAGGGGCTCAATACGTTTTGGCGTCTTCATCAGCTTTAATCAGGGGTCCTGTGTTGCCCAAGTCGACTCTGCCGCCCGTTATACGGCAATCTTTACGCAGCGCCCACCCTCCTGTCAGCACACCCCGCATTACCTGGCGCCACCCAGACCGATCGAAGGCTGAGTAAATCGCTCTATCATGCCGCCTAGCGGTGTGTTAAGCGGCGCACATGCAGCAAACCCGGTGTTACAAACACACGCACCATGCAACCAAAAGGGATTTAACACTGTCCCATTCGCTGTATATTCGCCAGCCGGTCATGCCACGCGCAAGGACCCTTACCGCTACCCCGCGAAGGCGCCTCGCCTGAGCCTGCATGATTGGGGGAAACAACTGTGAAACATGCCCAATCTGGCAGCAGCACCCTGCCCCAGCAGCCACATCTTCAGGCGCGCAACGCAGTGGGCAGTCTGGCCGCCAAACGCCAGGCGCACCCTAAGCGCTGCAACGGCATCGCCGCGCTGCACATCGCCTCCAGCCATGTCGTCACCGATACGCCTGCACGCTACATCAGCCGCCTGTGTGCGCAGTTTGCGCACAAGCTGCCCGTCAGTTTCGGTGACCACCACGGGCGCATCGAATTTGCCTTCGGCCTCTCGCACCTGCATGCGGATCGAACCGGCCTGCATATCACTGTCCTGAGTAATAACCCGCAGGACCTGAACAAGCTCAAGCACCTGATAGCCACACACTTCGAGCGCTTTGCCTGGCAAGGCGAGTTGGACCTCGCGTGGCAGTAGCCCACGACACCCCACCACGCAGGTGAGCACCTCAGGGTGCCAATAACTGCTGCCGCAGCGCCTCGATGGCATAACGCACTTTGGCCGGTTGTGCATCGCGGCGCGGTGTCACCAAATAAATACCAAACGGCGGCATGCGCCAGTGCGGCAGTAGCTCACGCAAGCTGCCATTGGCCAACTCTTCGAGCACTTCCTGCTCCGGTTGCAGCGACACACCCATACCGGCCAAGGTGAAATGGCGCACGGCGAGGATGTTGTTGCACCCCACCCGGCTTTCCACACGCAGCTTCTCGACCTGGGCGTGTGGCCCATGCAGCTCCAGCAAGTTGAACGCACTGTCACTGTGCAAAATCAGCCAGTCCAGGCCGATCAGGTCCTGAGGCTGAGTGATCGGCGGTTTGCGCAGCAGATAGGCCGGCGCAGCGCACAGCAACATGCGTGTATCACCGATATGCCGCGCCACCAGGCTGGAGTCTTCCAGATGGCCGACACGAATGGCCAGGTCGATGCGCTGTTCGACCAGGTCGACCTGCTCATCCTGAAAAAACAGCTTGAGGCTCAGGCCACTATGCGCCTGCAACAGCGGCGCCAGCGCCGCGCTGAGCCGCCGTCCGGAAAACCCCACGGGCGCGGCAATACGCAGCTCGCCGACCGGGGCATCGCGTAACTCGGCCAGGCGCTGTTCGGCCTGCTGCGCCAGTGCCAGCACCTGAGCGCAGCTCTGGTAGAAGGTCGCACCCGCTTCGGTCAGGGTCAGCTTGCGCGTGGTGCGATGCAGCAGGCTGACCTGGGTGCTGTCTTCCAGTTTACGAATCTGCTGACTGACTGCTGAGGCCGTCATCCCCAACACTTCAGCCGCCGCCACCATGGAGCCTCGGTCGACTACGGTGGCGAACACCGCCATGCGCTTTAACTGCTCCATTCGTAAGCTCTGCTTAATAGTTAAAGCCTTTTTAGCCTATTTTTCTGCCCTTTACCCAGCTGCGATTATTGCTCTCACCTAATCGCACCTGGAGAACCCCATGAAACTCGCCCTGATCGGCGCCAGCGGCTTTGTTGGCGCAGCTGTTCTGCAAGAAGCCCTGGGCCGTGGCCATCAGGTCACCGGCATCGTTCGTAATCCCGCGAAACTGCCACAGCACCCTGCGCTTAACGCCGTGGCGGGCGATGCCTACAACGCCGAGGCCCTGGCCGCACACCTCAAGGGTCACGATGCAGTGATCCACACCTTTAATCCCGGCTGGGGCACGGCGGATATTCGCGAACGCTTTATCCAGGGCAGCCAGGCGATCATCGCAGCCAGCAAACAGGCCGATGTGCAGCGACTGCTAGTGGTCGGCGGCGCAGGTAGCCTGTATGTCGCACCGGGCCTGCAATTGATCGACACCCCGGACTTCCCCGCCGAATACAAGGAAGGCGCCGAGGGCGCGCGGCAGGCCCTCAACCTGCTCAAGGCTGAAACTGCACTGGCCTGGAGCTTTATCTCACCACCGGCGCTGCTGCAGCCCGGCGCGCGCAGCGGACAGTTCCGCATCGGCGGCGATCAGTTACTGATGAATGGCGACGCACCGGCGCAGATCTCGGTCGCCGATTTGGCCGTTGCCATCATTGATGAGCTGGAGCGCCCACATCACCTGCGCCAACGCTTTACCGTTGGCTATTAAGCCGTCACTTGACCAGGAGAACCCCATGCCACTGAACGCCAGCGCCTATGTCACCACGGATACACCGGCCCGCTATATCAGCCGGCTATGCAAACACTTCGCGTACAAGATTCCGGTAAGTTTCGATGAACACCACGGCCGTATCGAGTTCGACAGCGGCCTCGCTCTGCTGCAGGCCGAGACCGACGGTTTGCGCCTGAGTGTGCAAAGCGCCAGCAGCGAAGGCTTGGAAAGCCTGAAGCAGGTTGTCAGTCGGCATTTTGAGCGCTTCGCCTGGCAAGCCGAACTCAGCCTCGACTGGCAATAACCACTGCTGAGTAGGGGGCAACGGCCTGAGCTCAGCAAATAGCGGCGGCGCGGCAGCCTGTCGCTCAGGGCAGGTTGTCACCGAAAGCCGTCTCGATGTTCAGGCCCAGGCTGATCACGCCGAGCAGTACATCGGTATCGGGGTCGTAAAGCGGCGCCGATACCTTGCTCTGAAAGCTCTGTGTTGAACCGTCATACTCAATCGCGCCGATATACACCTCGTCACGGGGGAGCGACGCGGCCCGCTGAAAATCTAGCTCATCAGCCTGCCAATAATCACTGGTGCTCTCGCTCAAGGCCACCAATTGACCACTGGCATCACTGATAAACAATTCATTAAACAGCGGGGCATATTGCTGAGCGATACCGGCTAACAGCTTGGATGGCTGCAGGTTGAGCATGCGCCGGATTAGTGGTTTCTCTTCAAGAATACGCTCGCGCCGCCACTGCCGATCCAGCTCCTGGATCCGCTCCGCGCTGTTCTCGCGCTGATTCGCCGCCCGCAAAGCCGCAAGCAGATCAGCATGCAGGCCCCAGCGCGCCACATGCTGTGCGACCAGCTGGCGCAGATAGGCCTGTTCCGCATCACTGAGCGCTATGCTGGCCGGAGCACAGCTTTCCACCTGGCGATTGAAGGCTTTGAGAAAGTCCGGGTGCCCATCAAGAAAGGTCTTGGAAAAATACACGCCCAACGGTGAGTAGCGCACGAAACGCTCGTGCAGCGTCTGCTTATCCTCTATCTGTTCAAGCGTACTGTGCATGGCGCTGCTATCAGCCAGCACCATATTGATACGGCCATGGCGAAGCATTTCCACCAGCTGCTCCAGGCGGGGCACTTTCTGTTCAACTTTAATACCGCGCGATTCGAGCCAGATCGTGCTGTTGCTGCCCAGTACGCTGCCGATCTTCAGCTGCTTGTCCCAGATGGGCAGGTTGAGCAGGCTGGGGTCCAGTGCGTACCAGTACCATTTCTCCATCAGCAGCGGCGCCGAGAGCACGGCATAGCCATCCACCAGACTATTGGGCGCGGAACTGAAGAAGCCGTCGGCAATCTGCCGGCTGACATTGAGGCGAGCCCGCTGCAGCGAGGTCAGCTGAATCTGATAGGGCTGCTGCAGTTGGTTGAAAATGCATTCCAGCACCTTGACCGACAAACCGCCGAGTTGGCCATCGACCACTACTTGGTAGGGCTCTTCGAAACTGGTGTCGAGCCGCACGGGCACCGGCGGTTGCGCAGCGGCGAACACGCTGGCCAGCACCAGCAGCAGCCCCATATGGCGCAGTCTGAACATTGCCGTCTCCTTGCGTGAGCGCCGTGGTGGATGCAAAGAGTCTAGGCGAGGTTGGCTAAGTCGCGGTGCAGCAGCTTGGGTAGCTTTGAAAGTCAGATGTGGATTGGCAGACCGCCAGCCGCAGCCGACAATCCGCCCATGATTATTGAGGATCGCGCCATGCTCGATGCCGACAAATGCTGGCAAGCCTTATGCGACCGCAATGCCACGCAGGATGGACGATTTGTGTTTGCTGTGCGCAGCACCGGTATCTATTGCCGGCCCAGTTGCCCGGCGCGGCGGCCCCGGCGGGAGAACGTCAGCTTCCACCTCGATGCTGACGCCGCTGCTGCGGCAGGCTTTCGCCCATGCAAACGCTGCTCGCCGCAGGGGCAGAGCCCGGCCGAGCAACTGGATTCCCTGGTGGTGGCCGCCTGTGAGCTGCTCAACACTAGCGAGCAGCCACCGACCCTCGCACAGTTGGCCGCGCGAATCGGCCTGTCCGCTTCGCACCTGGCGCGCGCCTTCAAGGTGCGTACCGGGCTGACGCCGAAAGCCTGGAGCGAGGCGCAACGCCGTGCGCGTCTGGAGCAACAGTTGCCTGCAGCAAATAGCGTTCTGGATGCCGCGCTAAACGCCGGCTACTCCGGCACCCGCGCGCTGTATCAGCAGCCGGCGCCCCTGAGCCCGGCGCAACGGCGTAAACAGGCCGCAGGCGAACAGCTGCGCTACAGCATCGCGCCCTGCCCGCTCGGCCACTTGCTGCTGGCCAGCAGCGCCAAGGGCATCTGCGCCCTGTTATTCGGTGACGACCCGGCCGCGCTGCTGAGCGAACTGCAACAACGCTTTGCTGCCGCCGAACTGCATGTGGATAACGCGGGCCTGGGCGATAGCCTGCGCCAGGCATTGGCGCAGATCAGCGAACCGCAGCGCGCCGCCCAGCTGCCGCTGGATATTCGCGGCACGGCGTTTCAGCAGCAGGTGTGGCGAGCCCTGCAGCAGATTCCGCTGGGGCAGACGCGTAACTACGCCGAGCTGGCTGCGCAACTGGGCAGCCATCCACGCGCCGTGGCACGCGCCTGTGCCAGCAACCCACTGGGCCTGCTGGTGCCGTGCCATCGGGTGATCGCCAGCAACGGCAGCCTCAGTGGCTACCGCTGGGGCCTGGCGCGCAAAGCGGCGCTGCTTAAGCAGGAAGCCGAGCCATCGCGTGAGCAATAAACAGCCATAAAAAAGAGCGGCTCCACCTGCGTGGGCCGCTCCAAATCACGGAGTTGCATACATCAGTACCCACACGAGATGCGGATACGGCTGTTTGATTACTTTTCCAGGATTGCAGTCACACCTTGGCCGCCGGCAGCGCAAATCGAGATCAGTCCACGCCCTTCCTGAGCCACAGATAGCAGCTTGGCCAGGTTGGCAACAATTCGCCCACCCGTGGCGGCAAAGGGGTGACCTGCAGCCAGCGAGCTGCCCTTGACGTTCATCTTGCTGCGGTCGATGGAACCCAGTGGCGCATCCAGGCCCAGGCGGGTCTTGCAGTAGTCGGCGTCTTCCCAGGCCTTGAGGGTGCAAAGCACCTGCGCGGCGAAGGCTTCGTGAATTTCGTAGTAGTCGAAGTCCTGCAGGCTCAGCTTGTTGCGCGCTAACAGACGCGGCACCGCGTAGGCCGGGGCCATCAGCAAACCTTCCTTGCCGCCGACGAAATCCACCGCTGCCGCTTCGCCATCCTTCCAGTAGGCCAGAATCGGCAGGCCACGGGCCTTGGCCCAGTCTTCACTGGCTAACAGCACCAGAGACGCACCATCGGTCAGTGGCGTCGAGTTGGCGGCGGTCATGGTGCCGCGCGGGCTGCGCTCAAAGCAGGGCTTGAGCGTGGCGAGTTTTTCCAGGCTGATATCGGCGCGCAGGTTCTGGTCGCGGGTCAGACCACGGAACGGCGTGAGCAAATCGTCGTGCCAGCCTTCGGCGTAGGCAGCGGCGAGTTTCTGGTGGCTGGCCACGGCCAGTTGGTCCTGCTCATCCCGCGGAATCGCCCAGGTCTGCGCCATCAGCTCGCAGTGCTCGCCCATCGACAGGCCGGTGCGCGGTTCGCCGTTACGCGGAATGGCCGGAGCCAGGTGGCGTGGGCGAATCTGCAGCAGGCTCTTGATCTTCTCGCCCGTGCTCTTGCCACGGTTGGCCTGCAGAAGAATCTTGCGCAGCCCTTCGTTGACCCCGATTGGCGCGTCCGAGGTGGTGTCGACGCCGCCGGCGATGCCGCACTCGATCTGCCCAAGCGCAATCTTGTTGGCCACCAGCAGCGCCGCTTCCAGCCCGGTGCCGCAGGCCTGCTGCAGGTCATAGGCCGGGGTTTCCGGGGCCAGGCGCGAGCCAAGCACGCATTCGCGAGTCAGATTGAAGTCGCGCGAATGCTTGAGCACCGCACCGGCCACCACCTCACCCAGACGTTCGCCATGCAGGTTGAAGCGCTCGACCAAGCCATCCAGCGCGCTGGTCAGCATCTCCTGGTTGCTCGCGGTGGCGTAGACAGTATTGGAGCGGGCGAACGGAATACGGTTACCACCAACGATGGCGACGCGGCGCGGCTGGGTCATGGATGACTCCTGAGCTGGGATGGGTCTGAGAGGGATAGCGCACAGGCTAACCTGTCCCTGCAGTGTGGCATTGGCCGCCTTGCCAGTGCAGCAGGCGGCGCGGTCAATTGCGCATTTCTGCGGGCTGCGTAGAGTGGGCGCACTTTTGATCCATGCGCAGGAGCCGTTTCATGTCAGACCGTTATCTCGCCTTTGCCAACTCCACCTCAGGTCGTCGATTGGTCAGTGCGCTCGGTCTGCCCGCGCCGCTGCTGCTGGAGCGTTGGATGGCCGGGCGCAGTCGACCGGTGGACGGTGCCCTGCTGATTGGCGGCGAAGGCAGCCTGGCCAGCGCCATGCTGCCCTTTGCCAACAAGCTGACCGACGCCCTGTTCGCCGCCCGTGAAGGCCAATTTGATTTGCCGCGCTGGACCGCAGAGCACGGTCCAAAGCTCAAGGCGCTGGTATTCGACGCCAGCGGGCTGACCCGCTTCGAACAACTGATCGAGCTGCGCGACTTCTTCCAGCCGGCTTTCAAGGGCCTGGATAAATGTCCGCGCGTGGTAATCCTCGGCCGCGCCCCGGAATCGCTGAAAGACCCGATTGCCGCCAGCGTGCAGCGCTCCCTGGAAGGCTTCAGCCGCTCCCTGGGCAAGGAAATCCGCCGCGGCGGTAATGTGCAGCTGATCTACGTCGGCAAAGGCGGCGAGACGCAACTGGAAGGCGCGCTGCGCTTCTTCCTCTCGCCGAAAAGCGCCTATGTATCCGGCCAAGTATTGCGCCTGAACGCCTGCAGCGAACAGGTCAAAGACTGGACCCGCCCACTGGCCGGCAAAAAGGCCCTGGTAACCGGCGCCTCCCGCGGCATCGGTGCGGCCATCGCCGAAACCCTGGCCCGCGACGGTGCCGAGGTGGTGCTGCTGGACGTGCCGCCAGCCAAGGACGCCCTCGACGCACTGGCGGCCCGCCTCGGCGGTAGCGTGCTGGCTCTGGATATCTGCGCCAGCGACGCCGCCGCGCAGCTGGTCGAGGCGCTGGCGGACGGTATCGATATCGTCGTGCACAACGCCGGCATCACCCGCGACAAGACCTTGGCGAAGATGAGCGACGACTTCTGGAACTCGGTGATCAACGTCAACCTGAATGCCCCACAGGTGCTGACCCAAGCCCTGCTGGACGCCGGCAAGCTGCACGACAATGGCCGCGTGGTGCTGATTGCCTCGATCAGTGGCATAGCCGGCAATATGGGCCAGACCAACTACGCGGTGAGCAAGGCCGGGGTAATCGGCCTGGCCCAGGCCTGGGCACCGGCTCTGGCCAAGCGCGGTATCAGCATCAACGCCGTGGCACCCGGTTTTATCGAAACCCAGATGACCGCCGCCATCCCGCTGACCATCCGCGAAGCCGGCCGTCGGATGAACTCCATGGGCCAGGGCGGCCTACCGCAGGACGTCGCCGAAGCCGTGGCCTGGTTCGCCCAGCCCGGTTCCGGCGCGGCCACCGCGCAGGTGCTACGCGTATGTGGGCAGAGCCTGCTCGGGGCTTAATCGCCGTCAGCAGATAGCAAAAGGCCCCGCAGTGCGGGGCCTTTTGCATTCAGTGCGAGCTTACACCTGCTCAAGATCTCGCGAGCTAGAGCACTACAAGGCAAAAACAGGCGAGGAAGCGGAGTGTACTTTTGTACATGAGCATTCCGAGCCTGTTTTTAACGCAGTAGGGCCGACGCGCAGCAGATCGATTGTTCCCTAGGACGACAGGTAAGAGGAACGAGTCAACCCCAGACGCAGCGCGTCAAGGAACTGGGTGCGTTCGCGCGGGCTGATCTTGGCGCTGGCAACCTTGTCGCGGTAGTGGTTCATCAACTCCTCCGGCGACAGGTGCACGTAGCGCAGCATGTCCTCGATGGTGTCGTGGGTCTCGATACCGGCGTGGTACACGCTGCCATCGGCGTTCTGGTAGATGTTCACCGAGTCGGTGTCGCCGAACAGGTTGTGCATATCGCCGAGAATTTCCTGGTAGGCACCGACCAGGAAAATCCCCAGCAGGTAGTCCTCACCCTCGCGCACTTCGTGCACCGGCAGGCTGGTCTCGATGCTCTGCTCGTCGACGTACTGACGGATCTTGCCGTCGGAGTCGCAGGTCAGGTCCTGCAGCACGGCGCGGCGCAGCGGCTCTTCGTCGAGACGATTGAGCGGCAGAATCGGCAGCACCTGGCCGATAGCCCAGGTGTCCGGCAGACTCTGGAATACCGAGAAGTTACAGATGTACTTGTCGGCCAGCTTGTCGTTGAGCTCATCCAGCACCTGACGGTGCGAGCGCTGACGCGCCTTCAGGGAGTTATGCAGGCGACGGCACACAGCAAAGTAGCACTGCTCGGCCAGGGCTTTCTCAGTCAGGCTGAGTTTGCCATCGGCGTACTGAGTGGCTACGTCACTCATATAGTGGGTAGCGCGCCAGTAGGTCTCGGTGACCATCTCGATATCGGTCGGGCCGAGCAGCTCAACCAGGTAACGCACGGTTTCCGGCAGGCTGGTGACGTCTTCGATCTTGGGGATCTCGTCGTTGTGTTTTTCCACGTCGGTGACCTGCACCACCAGCATGGCGTGGTGCGCGGTCAGCGAGCGGCCGCTTTCCGAGAAGATGTGCGGATGCGGCAACTCCTGGGCATCGCAGAACTCTTTAAGCATGCCGACCACCACGCCGGCGTAGTCGTCCATGTCGTAGTTGATCGAGCTGGCATTACGCGAGTGGGTGCCGTCGTAATCCACACCCAGGCCGCCGCCGACATCGATATGGTCAACCGGCAGGCCCAGGCCGCGCAGCTCGCCGTAATAGCGAATGGCTTCCTTGAAGCCGTGCTGGTAGTCGGACAGGTTGGCGATCTGCGAACCCATATGGAAGTGCAGCAGGCGGATGCCCTGATCCAGCTTGGCCGCGCGGAAGCGCTCTACCACCGACAGCAGCTGCGCTGCGGAAAGGCCGAACTTGGACTTCTCGCCACCGGTGTCAGCCCACTTGCTTGATGCCAGCGACGACAGACGCACGCGCAGGCCGATCTGCGGCGCGACCTTGAGCTCGGCCGCTTCGTCGATCACCAGCTGCACTTCGGACTCTTTCTCGATCACGATAAACACGTTGTGGCCGAGCTTCTGCCCCATCAGCGCCAGCTTGATAAATTCGCGGTCCTTGTAACCGTTGCAGACGATGGTGCCGCCTTTCGGCGCCAGCGCCAGCACCGCCATCAGCTCCGGCTTGGAGCCCGCTTCCAGGCCAATGGAAACGTTCTGCGTGGCGATGATGTTTTCCACCACCGCTTCCTGCTGGTTGACCTTGATCGGGTACAGCGCGGTGTACGGGCTCTGGTATTCCAGACGCGCGATATTGGCATCAAATGCCCCAGTCAGCTGGCGCACGCGGTCTTGCAGAATGTCCGGAAAACGCACCAGCAGCGGCAGCGACAAACCGCTGGAGCGCAGCTCATCAACCTGCTCGTAGAGGTCAATCGGCGTGCTTTGCGGGCCATTCGGGCGCACCTCGACACGGCCCTTGTCATTGATCGCGAAGTAACCCGCGCCCCAATGGCGAATACCATAGACGCTGCGGCTGTCCGCTACGGTCCACTGGCTGCCGTCATCTTTACGTGTGCGTCGTGCAGACATCGATGTCTCCCTTGCTGGCGATAGTGGCCTTGGCACAGCCAAGACGCGTACAGATTAAAGTCTGGAAATGACGATTACTCAGCTGTGACCCAAGGTCCGCCGAGGAAGTTTAGAAAAGACGGGATCAGCCGCCGGACTTCTTGGCTTTAAAACCGTGCTTGATCAGCTCGGTCATCAGCAGCTCGACGTGGTCACCCTGAATCTCGATCACCCCATCCTTGAGCGAACCGCCGCAACCGCAGCGTTTCTTCAGGGCACTGGCAAGGTCCTTGAGCGGCTCCTCGGCCAGCGGGACACCACTGATGGTGGTCACCGTTTTGCCGCCACGACCTTTGGTTTCGCGGCGCACGCGGGCGATGCCATCACCGTCGGGGATCAGGGTCTGTTTGCAGGTACAGGCATCCACCGGCTGACTGCAGTCCGGGCAATGCCGGCCGCTGTCGGTGGAATACACCAGGCCGCTGAGTGCGGCGAATGACGAAGCTTTCTTGACCACCGGTTTGTCCTCGAAGGGGTCAGGATAGCGACTGGTCGACTGAGTGCTCGGGGTCGACCGCGAAGCCCCACTCTGGCAGGGGCAGCGCACCCTGGCGATACACGGCCAGGGCTTGAAGGCGGCGCAGTGTAACGGCAAAAGCCGCGACTGCTAAGTGTAAAAATGCGCCATTAATCGGCGGATTGGCGACCTTGTTCAAGATGCCGAACAAAACGTCCGGATATCCTGCACAAAGCCAGGGCTGACGCGGGGTTCGGCCGGTATCGAGGACCTAGCGAGTGGCGGCCAGATAGCGCTGCAAGGCGGCCAGCGAATCGGGGCAATAGGGCAGGTGCTGGGTTTCGGCCAGCACCTCGTCGATGGAGATAAAACGCGCCTCCAGCACTTCCTCCGGCTGCAAACGCAACGGCGCATCGGACACCGCCGAGTAGGCCATGCACCACAGGCGGCTTTCCGGCGCGTCGTAGAGAAAATGCGCATGCTCGACCAACTGCGCGTCTTCGATACCCAGCTCTTCAGCCAGCTCGCGCGCGGCCGATTCGGCGTAGCTCTCGCCTTCGAGCACCATGCCGCCGGCTGCCACATCCCAGTAACCGGGGTACAGCGCCTTGCTAAGGGTACGCCGGTGCACGCACAGCAAGCCGGCACTGTTGAATAACAGGATGTAGGTGCCGCGCCCGAGCAAGTGCCGCTCGCGCAGCTCACTGCGCAGTACACCGCCGAGCGGACGGTCCTGCTCGTCAACCCAGGCGATGCGCTCAGCATCAGAGGCGGCGCGGTGCGCCACCTCGGCTTCGGACCAGGCCACCGCTTAACCCTGCGACAGCAGTTGGCGCAGGTCAATCAGCCCGGCATTGGCCCGCGAGATGTAGTTGGCCATCACCAGCGAGTGGTTGGCCAGCAGGCCATAACCGCTGCCATTGAGGATCATCGGACTCCACAGGGTTTCCTGGGCCGCTTCCAACTCGCGAATGATCTGGCGCACGCTGACAGTGGCGTTCTTCTTCGCCAGCACATCGGCGAAATCCACTTCAATCGCACGCAGCAAATGCGCCAGCGCCCAGGCCTGACCACGGGCTTCGTAGAACACGTTGTCGATCTGCAGCCATGGCGTTTCGTAATTCACGCCTTCGATAAAATCAGCCTGGTCTGCGCTATCGGCCAGTGCCGGATCAACCACTGCGGTATTCAGACGCACCTGGCCGACACTCGCCGACAGGCGCTGCGACAGCGAACCCAGACGCGTGGCGGCGTCGCCCAGCCAGTTATTCAGGTTGTCAGCACGGGTGTAGAACTGGGCATTGCCCTTGCTCGGGTCGCCCAAGCGTTCAAGGTAACCATCCAGTGACTTGATGCCTTCGGCGTATTCCGCCTCAGAGGCCGGCAACGCCCAGCTTTTGTGGTCGAAGTGGAAGCGCGGTTCGGCCTTGGCCAGGTCGGCGTCTTCGGTCGACTGCGATTGCGAGCGGGTGAAGTCTTTGCGCAGCGCACGGGACATGTCTCGCACCTGCACCAGCACTCCAAACTCCCAGCTCGGCATGTTGTCGAGCCACAGGCCCGGTGGAGCGAGGTCGTTCGCCAGGTAACCGCCCGGCTTGTTGAGCAAAGTGCCAGCGACCTGCTTCAGGGTCTCCACCGTGGTGTAGCCATTCACCAGCTTGCGCCCGCTAGCCTGAGCCGCGGCTTCGGCGCGTTGCTGCACGGAAAACTGCGCGGGCTCCTGGCTCCAGTACCAGCCCACCACCAGCGCCACGACCAGGTAAAGCCCGAGCAGGCCCGCGACCAAGCGCGTAGCCGTGCGTCCTGTCGATTGATTCGGTGAGGTGGTGGCGGTGTCTGCGGCGCCAGTGCGCGTTTCGGCCGTTCGGTTTTTCCAATCCAGCATGGCAATGTCCTTTTGTTACCCAAGTAGCAAACTCGCGACCGGCTGCATGACCCGGCGGCTGTTAGTTTGACCACAACCCTCAAGCAGGGTTGCGCAACTGCCTTGCACTATAAGGGAAGCGCAGCCGACTGAGCAGCGGCGAACGGCAAACTTAGCGCCGGTTATGCCAATGGTGTATCTGTGATGCTATAGACAGAAGGCCGACGCCAATAGATCGACGGCGCTCGCAATAATTCAAACGAGTGTTAGCATTGCTAGCACTAAGCCATCACCCGTAGCCCTGCGCTGCCCTTACTGAAAACGGGCCATGATCGAGCAAGAAGACCCTAGCCGCGACCGCCTCAAGCAGCACTTTGCCCAGCGTGTGATCAATCAGGCGCGTCAGGTATTGGAAGTCTGGCAGCGCCTGCAGCGCAGCGAGTGGAATGACGCCGGCATGGGTGAGCTGCGCGAGGCAACGCAATTGTTGCAGCGTTATGCCGAGCGCTTCGATCAAGCCGAACACAGCCAACTGGCTCTGGAAATCGACAGCTGCCTGCAACTGGTGACCGACAACCGCGGGCGCCTCAACAGCGAGCTGATCAGCCAGCTCAACCAGCTGCTGCAACGCCTGTCACGCACGGGCCTGCGGCATGGCGATCGCTTTGAGCAAACCGTGCTGCCACCCTTGCGCAAGCCGGTGTACTTGGCCTTGCAACACCTGGAGCGGGCCGAACAGCTGGTGCAACGCCTGGAATTCTTCGGCATGAATGCGATAGCCCTAGACAGCGCCAACGCGTTTCGCAATGCCATGCTTGAGCGTCATCCGGCAGCGATCCTGATGGAAGTGGACTTCTCCGGCCCCGGTTGCGGCCTGCAATTAGCCAAAAGCGTGCAGGAAGGCCTGGAACACACGATCCCACTGCTGTTCTTCAGCCCTGAAGACACCGACACCATGACTCGCCTGTCTGCTGTGCGCGCAGGTGGCCAGGAGTTCTTCACCGGCAGCCTGGATGCCTCGAACCTGTTCGAGCGCATTGAAGTGCTGACTAACGTGTCGCAATACGAGCCCTACAAGGTACTGATCGTCGACGATTCGCGGGCGCAGGCCACACACACCGAGCGGGTCCTCAACAGCGCCGGGATCGTCACCCGTACCTTGATCGAACCCATCCAGGCCATGAGCCATCTGGCGGATTTCCAGCCGGACCTGATCATCCTCGACATGTACATGCCCGAGTGCAACGGCCCGGAACTGGCACAGGTGATCCGCCACAACGACCGCTATGTCAGCGTACCGATCATCTACCTGTCCGCCGAAGACGACCTCGACAAGCAGCTCGACGCGATGAGCGAAGGCGGCGACGACTTCCTCACCAAGCCGATCAAGCCGCGCCACCTGATCGCCACCGTACGCAACCGTGCAGCGCGCGCGCGCAGCCTCAAGGCGCGCATGGTGCGTGACAGCCTGACCGGCCTGTACAACCACACCCACACCCTGCAACTGCTCGAAGATGCGCGCTTCCGCGCCGAACGTGATGGCCTGCCGCTGAGCTTTGCGATGATCGATATCGACTTCTTCAAGAAGGTCAACGACACCTACGGCCACCCCATGGGCGACCGGGTGATCAAAAGCCTGGCGCTGTTTCTCAAGCAGCGCCTGCGCAAGAGCGACCACATCGGTCGCTACGGCGGCGAAGAGTTCGCCGTGGTGATGCCCGACACCGACGCCGAATCGGCCCGCCGGGTCCTTGATGAGATCCGCCAGCGCTTCGCCGAAATCCAGTATTCCGCGCAGCCGCATGACCTGTCCTGCACCTTCAGCTGCGGCATCGCCCAACTGGCGCCGCAACTGGACGGCAAACTGCTGTCGCAACAAGCCGACCTAGCGCTGTACGTGGCCAAACACGGCGGCCGCAATCAGGTGGCGATTTACCAGGGCGACTGACCCCACCCGTCACGGCCGATCATCGGCCACTCAGCAGAAAACTGTGACGCAGTCGGCGCAGTCATATTACGGTCACGAAAAAGCAATAAATTCTGAGGCTTAGCAGCCGCCTTGACGTCCACGTCGGCGGCCGAACCGTTCGTCATCGGTCGAGCCTTATGCGCCTGAAATCCCTTACCAACCTCAATACCCTGCTGCTGGTTACCGTCTGCGTGGCCCTGGCAGCCACGCTCTGGTGGTCGCAACGTGCCCTGGAGCGCCCTTACCTGCTGATGGCACGCTACCTGAGCCTGTCCCAGCAGTTCCAGGGCGAAGCCGCGCAGAACATCAGCGCCTACCTGGACAGCGGCGACGCCCTGCGCCACAGCGCGGCCCTGCAATCGCTGGACAGCCTCGAACAGTCCATGACTGAATTGCCCACGCAATTGGCGGATAACCTGCGTCCCAGCCTCGCTGAACTCAAAGCCTTCAGTGCCAACGAACTGCTGGCCGCAGGCAAGCTCTCCGCCGACCCGCAAGGCCTGCTGTTACAAGCCGAGCGCGAGATGGACGCCGCACTGGAGCAGCTCGCGCAATACGCCGACAGCGGCGAAGCCAATGCCGCGGTTGCTTACCGCAAGCCGCTGTTTAGCGCTGCACGGCACCTCACCCGCCTGGCCCACGCACGCGACAAGCTGGTGCGCAGCGGCCGTAGCGAGCTGGCCAGCGAAGTAGAACGTGAACTGACAGCCTTGGGTAAGCAGGCGCAAACCCTCACTGATCTGCCGCTGCTCGGCGTGGCCGACGCCAGCCAGTCGTCCAGCGATTCGTTTGCTGACATGCTGGGCTTGGACGCCAGCAGTGAGAGCAGCGAGGCCGAAGACCGTGGTATTGCCCTCAAACGTGACCTGGCCAACCTGATCAGCCGCTACCCGGCCGAACTGCAACGCACCCGTAATCTGATCGAACAACGCGGCGCTCTGGCCACGAGCACGCGCATGCAGATCGATCAGGTACAGCAGGCGCTGGCCGCGCTGGAACCGCAAGTGCGCGCCGAACATGGTCGCATCCAGGGTGAAGTACAGCTGATACTCGGCTTGATGATCGGCCTGATTCTGTTGATTGCCCTGATCATCGACACCCTCCAGCGACGCCTAACACGGGTACTCACGCACCTGGTCCCCGCACTGTCCGCCTGGGCGCAAGGCGATTTTGCCGCCGACATCCGCCTGGACTCACGCACTCAAGAACTGCGCGATATCGAAGAGTCGCTAAACCGTCTTCGTGCCTATCTGGTCGACTTGGTCGGCACCATTCGCCGGCATGCCGAACAAGTAGTC
This sequence comes from Pseudomonas peli, assembly GCF_900099645.1. Lineage (GTDB taxonomy): Bacteria > Pseudomonadota > Gammaproteobacteria > Pseudomonadales > Pseudomonadaceae > Aquipseudomonas > Aquipseudomonas peli. The sequence continues at coordinate 1,123,504 of NZ_FMTL01000001.1, forward strand.
GGTTCTAGTCGCACCCTGGCTGATCTCAGTGGCGGCCTGCACAGCGGCGCCGAACGCCAGGCCGGCGACACCGCGCAGATCCGCGATGCACTCGGAGAGCTGCAGGCCACCATCCAGCAGGTTGCCGGCGATGCCAGCCAGGCCGCCGACGCCAGCCGCGACGCTAATCGCGCTCTGGAACAGGGCCAGCAGGTGATCGGCCACAGCCTTACCGGTCTGCACGAACTAGTCGATGAGGTGCAGGGCAACGCCCAGGCCATCGAACGCCTGGCCGAGGAAACCGCGACCATCGGCAATGTGCTCACGGTGATTCGCGGCATCGCCGAGCAGACCAACCTACTCGCGCTGAATGCTGCCATCGAAGCGGCACGGGCCGGCGAGCTGGGCCGCGGCTTTGCCGTGGTCGCCGATGAAGTGCGCTCGCTGTCGCAACGCACCAGCGGCGCCACCGCGCAGATTCAGGAGCTGATCGGCCGCCTGCAACAGGCCGCGCTGCAATCGGTGCAAGCCATGCGCACGCAGGTCGAACACGCCGAAGCCACCGCCAGCCAGGCGGAAGCCGCCGATGGTGCGCTGGATGAAATCGTCGTGGCGATCCGTACCATCGCCAGCATGGCCGAGCGCATTGCCGACGCCACCGCGCAGCAGAGCGGCGCGGTCAGCGAAATTCGCGGGCACAGCGAGCGCATCCACCAACTTGGCGGCGACAACCTGCAGCGCATCGGCGAGGGCCGTAATCAGGGCGACCAACTGCTGCAACTCGGCGGACAACTGCATACCGCCGTGCAGGCGTTCAGGGTCTAACAGACGGTTAACGGCCGCTGGCGCGGCAATCTGTCGCGCACCATACAGCCTGTAGACAAGACCGCTTACAGCCTGGGTCGTGCCCTCAGCCGCCCGCCTCCGCTATGATGCGGCGATTCCCGCATCACGAGCCTGCCATGCACCGTCTACTCAGCCTGCTTCTGCTTCTGGTCGTACTGCCGGCCAGCGCCGGCCTGTTCGATAAGCCGCCCGCTCCTGCGCAGCTCGGCGCGCCCCTGAACAACAGCGCGGACTTCCTGCCGGTACGCGAGGCGTTCAAGCTGAGCCTGATCAGCAGCTCCAGCGAGTCGGTCAAACTGCGCTTTGTCGCGGCCGAAGGTTATTACCTGTATCGGCACCGCTTCAGCTTCAGCAGCGAACCTACCGATATAAGCCTGGGTCAGGCCGTGCTACCGGCCGGCCAAGCCAAGCATGATGAGTACTTCGGCGATGTCGAGGTCTATTACGAGGTGCTGGATGTCGAGGTGCCGGTCGACAACCCGGACAATCGCCCCTTCAACCTCAGCGTCAACTACCAGGGCTGCGCCGACAAAGGCCTGTGCTACCCGCCGGAAACCGAAGTACTGGCGATTGGCGGCGGTGCAGCGACCCGCAGCGCCACGCCGGATGCCGCAACACCCTGGAGCTGGACCGATCTGGCGCTGTTCTTCCTCGGTGGCCTGGCGCTGACCTTTACCCCGTGCGTGCTACCGATGCTGCCAATCCTCACCGGCGTGGTGCTGCGCGGCCAACCCGGCGGCATGCGCAGCCTAGTGCTGTCGCTGGCCTACGTGCTGCCGATGGCCCTGAGCTTTGCCATCCTCGGCGCGCTGATGGGCCTGTTCGGCGCGGAACTCAACCTGCAGGCACGCCTGCAATCGCCCTGGGTGCTGGTGCCGTTTGCGATCTTCTTCGCCCTGTTCGGCGCAGCCAGCCTGGGCTTTCTCGAACTGCGCCTGCCAGCCGCAATTGATGGCCCGTTACAGCGCCTGAGCCAGAAACTGCAGGGCGGCACAGTTTTCAGCGCCGCAGCGCTCGGCGTACTGTCCAGCGTGCTGGTTTCACCCTGCGTCTCCGCGCCACTGGCCGGCGCGCTGCTGTACATCAGCGCCAGCGGCGATGCCCTTGGCGGCGGCCTGAAACTGCTGGCTCTAGGCCTGGGCATGGGCGCCCCCCTGGTGCTATTCGCCGTCGGTGGCGGCGCCTTGCTACCGAAATCCGGGCCGTGGATGCTCACCGTGCGCAACCTGTTCGGCGCACTGCTGATGGCGGTGGCGATCTGGCTGCTCGAGCGCGTCGTACCCGGCCCAGTCAGCCTGGCGTTGTGGGGCTTGCTCGCCGCCGGCATCGCACTGTGGCTCGGGGTGCTGGAACTGACGCCGAAAACCCATCACCAGAAACTCGCGCAACTGCTCGGTCTGCCCCTCCTGGTCTACGCCCTGGTAGCCTGGGTCGGCGCACTGCAAGGCCAGGATGACCCGCTACGTCCGCTTGGCCGCATGGTCAGCACCGCCGAAGCCACTCAGGTTCAATCCGGTCAGTGGCAAACCATCAGCACCCCCGCCGAGCTAGATGCGGCGTTGCTCACCGCACAGAACAACGGCAAGCCGCTGCTGCTCGACTGGTACGCCGACTGGTGCATCAGCTGCAAGGTGATCGAGCGCGAAGTGCTCAACGCCCCGGAAGTCGGCCGCCAGCTCGGCGACTATCAACTGGTGCGTTTCGACATCACCGAAAGCAACCCCGCCCAGCGCGCCCTGCTCGACCGCTACCAGCTGTTCGGCCCGCCGGCGATTCTGCTGTTCGACGCCAAGGGTGACGAATGGCTGGATCTGCGTGTCGTAGGTGAGGTGGATGCGGCGACCTTTGCTGCCCGCCTGAGCACGGCACGGGAACGTTTTTAACGCCCCGAGTCATATATTTGCCGCAATCTGCGGTCATCGTGTCGACTATTGCTGAGAACTGGACAGTCCCGCGCTGTCGCGGCATAGTCCTGCGCAGTAGAAAAACAAGGATTAAGGATCATGGCGACCTTATTGGTATTGCACGGCCCCAACCTCAACATGCTCGGCACCCGCGAGCCAGGGGTTTACGGCGCCGTCACCCTGGAGCAGATCAACCTCGACCTGGAGCGCCGTGCGCGTGAGGCAGGCCACCATCTGCTGTACCTGCAGAGCAATGCCGAGTACGAGCTGATTGACCGTATTCACGCCGCAAAAGGCGAAGGTGTCGACTTTATCCTGATCAATCCTGCCGCTTTTACTCACACCAGCGTCGCATTACGTGACGCATTGCTGGCAGTGAGCATCCCATTCATCGAAGTGCATTTGTCCAACGTGCACAAACGCGAAGCTTTCCGCCATCACTCCTACTTTTCAGATGTCGCGGTGGGAGTGATCTGCGGCCTTGGCGCCAGCGGTTATCGACTGGCCCTGGAGGCTGCACTCGAACAACTTGAACTTAAGCGCCCCTGACCTCACCGGGAGTTGAACCACTATGGATATTCGTAAAGTCAAAAAACTGATCGAGCTGCTGGAAGAGTCCGGTATCGACGAGCTGGAGATTCGCGAAGGCGAAGAGTCCGTGCGGATCAGCCGTCACAGCAAGCAGCCGGCCTTTATGCAACAGCCGATGTACGCCCAGGCGCCTGCGCCTGCAGCTGCTCCGGTTGCTGCAGCAACGGTCGCCACTGAAGCAGCAGCCCCGGCTGCCGCCAAGCTGAATGGCACCGTGGTGCGCTCGCCGATGGTCGGCACCTTCTACCGCGCATCCGGCCCAACGTCAGCCAACTTCGTAGAAGTCGGCCAGAGCGTGAAGAAAGGCGACATTCTCTGCATCGTTGAAGCGATGAAGATGATGAACCACATCGAGGCCGAAACCAGCGGCGTGATCGAATCCATCCTGGGCGAGAACGGTCAGCCGGTGGAATACGACCAGCCTCTGTTCACCATCGTTTGATCCACGGAGAGCCAGCGATGTTGGAAAAAGTTCTGATCGCCAACCGCGGCGAGATCGCCCTGCGCGTCTTGCGCGCCTGTAAAGAGCTGGGCATCAAGACCGTTGCGGTGCATTCCACCGCTGACCGCGAACTGATGCACTTGGGCCTGGCCGACGAGTCGGTGTGCATCGGCCCAGCCTCTGGCGCGCTGTCCTATTTGAATATTCCGGCGATCATCAGCGCAGCTGAAGTAACCGGCGCCACGGCGATCCACCCTGGCTACGGCTTCCTGGCGGAAAACGCTGATTTCGCCGAACAGGTGGAAAACTCCGGCTTCGCCTTTATCGGCCCGAAAGCCGAGACCATTCGCCTGATGGGCGACAAGGTGTCGGCCAAGGACGCCATGAAGCGCGCCGGCGTACCGGTGGTTCCTGGCTCTGACGGCCCACTGCCGGAAGACGAGGAAACTGCCCTGCAGATTGCTCGCGAAGTCGGTTACCCGGTGATCATCAAGGCCGCTGGCGGCGGCGGTGGTCGCGGCATGCGCGTGGTGTACAAGGAAGAAGACCTGATCAAATCGGCCAAGCTGACCCGCAGCGAAGCCGGTTCGGTGTTCGGCAATCCGATGGTCTATCTGGAGAAGTTCCTCGGCAATCCACGTCACGTGGAAGTCCAGGTGATCTCCGACGGCCAGGGCAACGCCATCCACCTGGGTGACCGCGACTGCTCGCTGCAGCGCCGCCACCAGAAGGTACTGGAAGAAGCGCCGGCACCGGGCATCGATGAAAAAGCCCGCGCCGAAGTGCTGCAACGCTGCGTCGATGCCTGCATCGAGATCGGCTACCGCGGTGCTGGTACCTTCGAGTTTCTCTATGAAGATGGGCATTTCTACTTTATCGAGATGAACACCCGCGTACAGGTTGAGCATCCGGTCTCGGAAATGGTCACCGGCATCGACATCGTCAAGGAGATGCTCAGCATCGCCGCTGGCAACAAGCTGTCGTTCAAGCAGAGTGACGTGGTGATTCGCGGTCATTCGCTGGAATGCCGAATCAACGCCGAAGACCCGGACAACTTCATGCCCTGCCCTGGCAAGGTCAAGCACTTCCACGCCCCAGGCGGTAATGGCGTGCGGGTCGATTCGCACCTGTACAGCGGCTACACCGTACCGCCGCACTATGACTCACTGATCGGCAAGCTGATCACCTACGGCGCCACCCGCGAAGAGGCCATGGCCCGCATGCGCAACGCCCTGGACGAGATCGTCGTCGACGGCATCAAGACCAACGTGCCGCTGCACCGCATGCTGGTCCGCGACAAAGGCTTCTGCAAAGGCGGCGTGAATATCCACTACCTGGAAAAGAAACTGGGTATGGATAAGCACTAAGCTTCGGCTAAGCGCACAGACAAGGGCTGCCATTCGGCGGCCTTTGTCGTTTCTGCCTACCGCAAGCGGTGGCAGCTGCCCCACCGCTTCAAGTAAGCTGCGCGCCAATTTGCGCCATCCCGCCACAACGTTCACGAGGTTTCCCATGCCCTGGTTACAAGTCCGTCTCGCCATAACCCCTGAGCAGGCGGAAACCTACGAAGATGCGTTGCTGGAAGTCGGTGCGGTATCGGTGACATTTATGGACGCCGAAGACCAGCCGATTTTTGAGCCGGACCTGGGCACCACGCCGCTGTGGTCGCACACCCACCTGCTCGCCCTGTTTGAAGCCGATACCGACGCCAACGCTGTGTTTGCTCACCTGCAACTGCTGACCGGCGCCGAATTGCCGGAACGCCACGCAGAAGTGATCGCCGACCAGGACTGGGAGCGCAGCTGGATGGACGGCTTCCAGCCGATGCGTTTCGGTCAGCGCCTGTGGATCGTGCCGAGCTGGCACGCCGCGCCGGAGCCGGACGCGGTCAACCTGCTGCTCGATCCGGGCCTGGCCTTCGGCACCGGCACCCATCCGACCACCGCACTGTGCCTGGAATGGCTGGACGGCCAGAACCTGCAGGATTGCAGCGTGATCGACTTCGGTTGCGGCTCGGGCATCCTGGCAATTGCCGCCCTGCTGCTCGGCGCGCCGCAGGCGGTGGGCACCGATATCGATATCCAGGCCATCGAGGCCTCGCGCGATAACGCTGGGCGCAACAACATCGATCCGGCACGCTTCCCTCTCTACCTGCCGGACGACATGCCGCAACAGCCAGCCGACGTGGTGGTCGCCAATATCCTCGCAGGCCCACTGGTGGCGCTGGCGCCGCAGATCACCAGCCTGGTCAAGCCGGGCGGCCGCCTGGCGCTGTCGGGCATCCTTGCCGAGCAGGCCGAAGAAGTGCGCGCCGCCTATAACGACGCCTTTATCCTCGACCCGACCGCCGACAAAGATGGCTGGGTGCGTATCAGTGGTGTACGCCGCTAACCGCCCCAGCGCGCACAGCTGCTGCATTGCCAAGCACTTGCGTTAGACTAGCCGCCTCGTTTAGCCGGATCGCCGCATGACCCAGAGCTTTGTCACCCAGTGCCCCCATTGCCGCACCAGCTTTCGCGTGAACCTCACGCAGCTGGGCGCCGCCCATGGTGCCGTGCGCTGCGGGGCCTGCCTGCATGTGTTTAATGCTGCGCAACAGCTTCGTGAACAGGGCCAGCAACTGCCACCACCCGCAGTGCCTGCCGCCGCGCCAGCGACGGCACCACAGCCCAGCAAACCGCTTGCGCCACCAGCACCGCAGCCGGCCGCACCCAGCACACCCTCTGCAACACATGCCGCGCCTGCCAGCAGCAAAACAACCGATACGCTGTGGATTCATGACGACCTGGACCTTGACGGCCTCGATCTGGACGAAGAGCTGGCCAAGCTCGAAGCCCAGGAGCAGCAGCTGTCCAAGCAGTTCCTGGCGATCGATAGTGCACCGAAATACGCCGAGAATTTTCTGGCGCCCGAACCGATTGAGCGCGACCCGCATGACGAGCGCTGGGCCGAAGCCCTGTTGCAGGACGAGCTGAGCAAGCCAGCGGCCAGCCTGAGCGTCAAACCTCACCCGCTGACGCCACCTGTGCGGCCGACTCCGCCGTCTACACCTGTAGCGCCCGAGCCAGTCAACGAGCCCGATGACGAGCCGCCGCTCGACCTCAACGCCCTTGACCGCCGCCACCCAGAGCCGGAAATCGAGCACATCGAACTGCATGCCGAGCGCGAGCCATTTAGCTCGCGGGCAGACGAACCAGTTGATGAAGAACCCACTGTTGCGGCACCGAAAAAGACCGCGCGCAGCGAGCCCGAACTGAGGGACGAGCACCTGTTCGAGCTGGATGACGAGCCGCTGCAGCTGGACTGGCAACAACCGAAAAAGCCCTGGGGACGCTGGATCGGCTGGGGGCTTCTGAACCTGATTGGGGCCAGCGCCTTGGCCGGGCAGTACGTGATGTATCACTTCGATGAACTGGCGCGCCAGGATCAGTACCGCCCTTGGTTCGAGCAACTCTGCCCGACAGTCGGCTGTCAGCTGCCCTCCAAGGTCGACATCACCCAGGTCAAGAGCAGCAACCTGGTGGTACGCAGCCACCCGGAATTCAGCGGTGCTCTGGTGGTAGATGCCATCCTCTACAACCGCGCAGCGTTCTCGCAGCCTTTCCCGCTGCTGGAAATGCGCTTTGCCGACATCAACGGCCAACTGCTTGCCAGCCGCCGTTTCAAGCCCAGCGAATACCTCGCGGGCGAGCTGGCCGGCAACGCGGAAATGCCGCCGCAGACGCCTATTCACATCTCCCTGGACATCCTCGACCCAGGCACCCAGGCAGTGAACTACAGCCTGAGCTTCCACTCGCCGGAATAGCCTGCATACCGCGGATTGCTTGAAAATCCGCGCGAACCAAACCCTTCGCGATAAGCCAAGAGCTGTTCAGAATTTGTTCAAAACAGCCTTTCTCCGGTCATCCAGAGCGGGTATCATGCCCACCCTTTTTCGCACTCTCCTATTTGTTCAACAGCTGGTCTCTTGAGCAGGGAAGCCCTATGTCGGCGCTACGCATCGGCCCCTATACATTGCCAAATTCGCTGATTCTCGCCCCGATGGCGGGGGTCACTGATCAGCCGTTTCGACAGCTGTGCAAGCGTATGGGTGCGGGTCTGGTGGTGTCGGAAATGGTCACCAGCGATGTGCGCCTGTGGAACACCCGTAAGTCGAGCCTGCGCATGATGCACAGCGGTGATCCCGAGCCACGCTCGGTACAGATCGCCGGTGGTGATCCCGAAATGCTCGCCGAAGCGGCGCGGCGCAACGTGGAAATGGGCGCGCAGATCATCGACATCAATATGGGCTGCCCGGCCAAGAAGGTCTGCAACAAGGCCGCCGGTTCCGCCCTATTGAAAGACGAAGTGTTAGTCCGCGAGATTCTTCAGGCTGTGGTCGCCGCCGTAGATGTGCCGGTGACCCTGAAAATCCGCACCGGCTGGGACCGTGAGAACAAGAACGGCATTGCCGTGGCGAAGATCGCCGAAGACGCCGGCATTGTCGCGCTGGCTGTGCATGGCCGCACCCGCGCCGACCTGTATATGGGCGAGGCCGAGTACGACACCATCGCCGCGATCAAGCAGGCCGTGTCGATTCCGGTGCTGGCCAATGGCGATATCGATTCGCCGCAGAAGGCCAAGATGGTGCTCGCCGCCACTGGCGCTGATGGCCTGCTGATCGGTCGCGCGGCTCAAGGCCGGCCGTGGATATTCCGTGAGATCGAGCACTACCTGCGTACCGGTGAACAGCTCCCGGCACCCAGCCTGCTCGAAGTGGAACGTATTCTGCTTGAACATCTGACTGCACTGCACGCCTTCTACGGCGATGTAATGGGCGTTCGCATTGCCCGCAAGCATGTCAGTTGGTATCTCGCAACCTTGCCGGGCGCCAGGGAGTTCCGCGCCCAATTCAATCGTCTGGACAGTACGGACGCGCAGTGCACCAACGTTCGCGAGTTCTTCAGCGAGCGTAATAACAATGGAGAAGGGGTGGCCGCATGACGATGTTGACTGAGACTTTAGGAAGTGGAATGGCTCCCGTGAGTGACAACAGCAGCTTGAAGCAGCATCTCAATACGCCAAGCGAAGAGGGGCAAACCCTGCGCGGCAGCGTTGAGAAGGCTCTGCACAATTATTTTGCCCATCTTGAGGGCGCAGACGTCAGTGACGTGTACAACCTGGTGCTCACCGAAGTTGAAGCGCCGCTGCTGGAAACCGTGATGAACTACGTCAAGGGCAACCAGACCAAGGCCTCCGAGCTGCTCGGCCTGAATCGCGGCACCCTGCGCAAGAAGCTCAAGCAATACGACCTGCTGTAACCCCGAACTCCCGAAAAGGGCGGCCCACATGAGCCGCCTTTTTTGCTGATATCCCTGCTCTGATGGATTCTGAAATGACCGACCAGACCACCCGCCTCCCCGTTCGCCGCGCCTTGATCAGTGTTTCCGACAAGACCGGCATCCTCGAGTTTGCCCGCGAGCTCGTCGCCCTGAATGTGGAAATCCTCTCCACCGGCGGCACTTACAAGCTGCTCAAGGACAACGGCATCGCTGCTGTGGAAGTCGCCGACTACACCGGCTTCCCGGAAATGATGGACGGTCGCGTCAAGACCCTGCACCCGAAGATCCACGGCGGCATCCTCGGCCGTCGCGCCATCGACGGCGCGGTAATGGACGAGCACGGCATCAAGCCAATCGACCTGGTCGCGGTCAACCTCTACCCCTTCGCCGCCACCGTAGCCAAGCCGGGTTGTGACCTGGCCGACGCCATCGAGAACATCGACATCGGCGGACCGACCATGGTTCGTTCTGCCGCGAAGAACCACAAAGATGTGGCCATCGTGGTCAATGCCGGCGACTACGCCGGCATCGTTGAGTCGCTGAAAGCCGGTGGCCTGAGCTACGCCCAGCGCTTCGACCTGGCCCTGAAAGCCTTCGAGCACACCGCCGCCTACGACGGCATGATCGCCAACTACCTGGGCACCATCGACCAGAGCCGCGACACCCTGAGTACCGAAGAACGCGGCGCGTTCCCGCGCACCTTCAACAGCCAGTTCATCAAGGCTCAGGAAATGCGCTACGGCGAGAATCCGCACCAGAGCGCGGCGTTCTACGTGGAAGCGCAGAAGGGTGAAGCCAGCGTGGCCAGCGCCATTCAGCTGCAAGGCAAGGAGCTGTCGTTCAACAACGTGGCCGACACCGACGCCGCGCTGGAATGCGTGAAGAGTTTCGTCAAGCCGGCCTGCGTCATCGTCAAGCACGCCAACCCGTGCGGCGTGGCCGTGGCCACCGACGAGGAAGGCGGCATCCGCAAGGCCTATGACCTGGCCTACGCCACGGACACCGAGTCGGCCTTCGGCGGGATCATCGCCTTCAACCGTGAGCTGGACGGTACCACCGCCCAGGCCATCGTCGAGCGCCAGTTCGTCGAAGTGATCATCGCCCCGAAAATCAGCGCCGAAGCCCGTGCTGTAGTCGCCGCCAAAGCCAACGTGCGCCTGCTGGAATGCGGCGAGTGGCCGGCCGAGCGTGCCGCTGGCTGGGACTTCAAGCGGGTCAACGGCGGTCTGCTGGTACAGAGCCGCGACATCGGCATGATCAAGGCCGAAGACCTGAAGATCGTCACTAAACGTGCGCCGAGCGAGCAGGAAATCCACGACCTGATCTTCGCCTGGAAAGTGGCCAAGTTCGTCAAATCCAACGCCATCGTCTACGCCAAGGGCCGCCAGACCATCGGTGTCGGCGCCGGCCAGATGAGCCGCGTCAACTCCGCGCGCATCGCTGCGATCAAGGCCGAGCACGCTGGCCTACAGGTCGCCGGTTCGGTAATGGCCTCCGACGCCTTCTTCCCGTTCCGCGACGGCCTGGACAACGCGGCTGCCAACGGCATCACCGCAGTGATCCAGCCAGGCGGTTCGATGCGCGATAACGAAGTAATTGCGGCTGCCGACGAAGCGGGCATCGCCATGGTGTTCACCGGCATGCGTCATTTCCGTCACTGATTGATGGAACGGTGGATGGCTGCGGCCACCACCCCCTACGCAGCACCCATTTCGTAGGGTGGATAACGCTTTGCTTATCCACCAAACGGGCTCAACGCCCGCCTCCACTAGGAGAGCAACATGAACGTATTGATCATCGGCAGCGGCGGTCGTGAACACGCCCTGGCCTGGAAAGTGGCACAGGACAAGCGCGTCACTAAAGTCTTCGTCGCCCCCGGCAACGCCGGCACCGCTGTTGAGCCCAAGTGCGAGAACGTCGCCATCGACGTGCTGGCCATTGAGCAGCTGGCTGACTTCGCGGAAAAGAACGTGCAACTGACCATCGTTGGCCCGGAAGCGCCGCTGGTTAAAGGCGTGGTTGATCTGTTCCGTTCGCGCAAGCTGGATATCTTCGGCCCAACCGCCGCCGCTGCTCAGCTGGAAGGCTCCAAGGCCTTTACCAAAGATTTCCTGGCACGCCAGAACATCCCGACGGCCGACTACCAGAACTTCACCGAAGTCGAGCCGGCCCTGGCCTACCTGCAAAAAGTCGGCGCACCGATCGTGATCAAGGCCGATGGTCTGGCCGCCGGTAAAGGCGTGATCGTCGCCATGACCCTGACCGAAGCCGAAGACGCCGTACGCGACATGCTCGCTGGCAACGCTTTCGGTGACGCGGGTTCGCGCGTGGTCATTGAAGAGTTTCTGGACGGTGAAGAGGCTTCGTTCATTGTCATGGTCGACGGCGAGAACGTGCTGCCGATGGCCACCAGCCAGGACCACAAGCGCGTCGGCGACGCCGACACCGGCCCGAACACCGGCGGCATGGGCGCCTACTCGCCAGCCCCTGTGGTCACCGCCGATGTGCACAAGCGGGTGATGGACGAAGTGATCTACCCGACCGTGCGCGGTATGGCGGCAGAAGGCAACGTCTACACCGGTTTCCTCTACGCCGGACTGATGATCGACAAGGCCGGCCAGCCCAAGGTAATTGAGTTCAACTGCCGCTTCGGCGACCCGGAAACCCAGCCGATCATGTGCCGCCTGGAAAGCTCTCTGGTTCTGCTGGTCGAAGCCGCACTGGCCAAGGCGCTGGACAAGGTCGAAGCCACCTGGGACCCACGTCCGACCGTCGGCGTGGTAATCGCTGCGGGCGGCTACCCGGCCGATTACGCCAAGGGCGATGTGATTGAAGGCCTGGATGCTGCCGCGCAATTGGAAGGCAAAGTGTTCCATGCGGGCACCGCTCTGAAGGACGGCCAGATCGTCACCGCAGGTGGCCGCGTACTCTGCGCCACCGCCATCGGTCGTACGGTTGAAGAAGCTCAGCAGCAGGCCTATCGCCTGGCTGAGAAAATCCGCTGGAACGGCAGTTTCTACCGCAACGACATCGGTTACCGCGCCATCGCCCGCGAACGCGGGGAAAAATGAAGGTAAATAAAGGGTAAAACACGACAAAGGTGGCCAATTGGCCACCTTTGTCATATTTCCCTCGCGAACAGCTTGGCTATAATCCGAGCACTTATTTTTGAAGGGACTTCACTGTGCGCCGGCTGAGGATTGCCACCTACCTGCTACTCAGCACACTGCTGATGGCGCTTACTGTAGCGTCAGCTCAGGCAGATGCGCAGGCATCCTGGTCAAGCCTCACCGACCCGAGCGCTGAGCTGCAATTCAATGATGTACGCAGCCCCGAGCGCCAGGCGCAGTTCCGCTCAACCGACCTCACCCAGCTTTACACCCCTGGCGGCAACAGTGCGCTGTGGCTGCATCACCGCATGCCAGCCAACACTGATGCGCAGATGCTGCGGGTGTTCGCACCCTATCTGGCCTATCTCGACCTGTACGTGCTGCAGGGCGATACGCTGATCGAGCAGGCGCACACCGGTAGTAACCTGCCATTTTCCAGCCGCCCCCTGGCCAGCCGCGACTTCCTCTTGCCGCTGCCAAGTGCTGAGCAGCCACTGGATATCTACCTGCGCCTGGCCTCGGAACATTCGCTGCGCCCTAGCATTACCCTGCAAAGTGCGCAGGCGATGGTCGCCGATGACAAGCGCCCATTGATGTTTGGCTTACTACTCGGCTGCCTGGGCATGCTGGTGGCCTATAACCTTGTGCGCTTTGCCTATACGCGTGCTGTGAGCGGCCTGTGGCTGGCGGCCACCCAGGTCTGCCAGCTGGTGGCGGTGGTCAGCCTGCTGGGGATCAGCACGCCCTGGCTCAGCGAATGGCAAAGCCTGCAACCGCAGATTGCAAACCTATCGATGCTGTTGGCCGCACTCTGCGCCCTGTGCTTTACCGCCAGTTTTTTCCACAAGGTCTGCCCGAGCACGCCGCTGAACCACCTGCTCACCGGCGAAGTGGTGGTGATCAGCCTGGTCTGCGTGGCCCTGCTGGTCGCAACCAATTTGCAGTTCAATCAACTGGTCTACCTGCTGAATGCCGTCGCCGGACTGAGCATCCTCATGGTTGCATTGACGCACTGGCGGCATGGCTACCAGCCGGCACGGCTGTTCAGCCTGGCAGTGCTACTTTTTTGTGCAGCCTTTATCTGCGCCCTGCCAATCCTGTTCGGCTACTGGGCGGTACAGAGTGAGTGGATCGCGTACGGCCTGCTCGCCACCACCGCCGTCAGCGGTTTTATCCTCAGCATGGCCTTGAGCGAGCGACAGCGACGCATCATGCAGGACCAGTTCAGCACCAGCCGCGCCCTCGCCGCCAGCTCCGCCGAATTGAAAGCCAAGGCGGAATTTCTCGCCAAAATCAGCCACGAAATCCGCACCCCGATGAATGGTGTGCTGGGCATGACCGAACTGCTGCTCGGCACGCCACTGTCCGCCAAGCAGCGCGACTACGTACAAACCATCCACAGCTCAGGCAATGAGCTGCTTACCCTGATCAACGAAATCCTCGATATCTCCAAGCTCGAATCCGGGCAGATCGAGCTGGATGACGTGCAGTTCGACCTCAACGCGCTGATCGAAGACTGCCTGGATATCTTCCGCGCCAAGGCCGAACAGCAGAAAGTCGAACTGATCAGTTTTATGCAGCCGCAAGTGCCACGGGTGATCAGCGGCGACCCCACGCGCCTGCGCCAGACCCTGCTGAGCCTGCTGGACAACGCCTTCAAACAGACCGACGAAGGTGAAATCCTTCTGGTGGTCGCACTCGACACCAATACCGAACACCCGCGCCTGCGCATCGCTGTGCAGGACAGTGGCAAACCGCTGGATGCCAGCGAGCGCGACGCACTGCTGAATGCCGAACTGCACAGCAAGGACTTCCTTGCCGCCACCAAAATCGGCGGCCGCCTCGGCCTGATCATCGCCCGCCAGCTGGTGCGCTTGATGGAAGGCGAATTCGGCATCCAGAGCGGCGGCAGCCAGGGTTCGACCCTGTGGTTGACCCTGCCGCTGGATGCAACGCGTCTGGAGCAACCCACCGCCGACCTCGACGCCTCGCTGCAGGGCGCGCGCCTGCTGGTGGTGGACGACAATGACACCTGCCGCAAGGTGCTGGTGCAACAATGCAGCGCCTGGGGCATGCAGGTCAGCGCCGTACCATCGGGCAAGGAAGCCATGGCTCTGCTGCGGACCAAGGCGCATCTGCGTGAATACTTCGATGCGGTGCTGCTCGATCAGGACATGCCCGGCATGACAGGCATGCAGCTGGCCGCACGAATCAAGGAAGACGCCAACCTCAACCACGACATTCTGGTGATCATGCTAACCGGCATCAGCAATGCGCCGAGCAAGATCATCGCGCGCAACGCCGGGATCAAACGCATCCTGGCCAAGCCGGTGGCTGGCTATACCCTGAAAACCACCCTGGCCGATGAACTGGCGCAACGCGGCAAGGGCGATTCACCGATGTTCAGCCCAACGCCGGTTAGCGCGCCGCTGAACGTGCCCAATGACTTCCGCATTCTGGTGGCCGAGGACAACACCATCTCCACCAAAGTGATCCGCGGCATGCTCGGCAAGCTCAACCTGCAGCCCGACACTGCCAGCAACGGCGAAGAAGCCCTCAGCGCGATGAAAGCTAAGCAATACGACCTGGTGCTGATGGATTGTGAAATGCCGGTACTCGACGGCTTCTCCGCCACCGAGCAGCTGCGCGCCTGGGAAGCCGCCGAACAGCGCACACGCACCCCGGTGGTGGCGCTCACCGCACACATCCTCAATGAGCACAAAGAACGCGCCCGTCAGGTCGGCATGGACGGGCATATGTCCAAGCCGGTGGAAATGTCGCAACTGCGCGAGCTGATCGAACACTGGGTCGCCGAACGGGAAATCCGCCGCCAACGCGACGCCCTGCCGTCCTGAGCAGGGTGATTGCCCGGCAACCGCTACACGCTTACCCTGCCACCCTTCTTTATCGAGACGAGTCCTTTCCATGGCGTCCGCGCTGTTCAGCCTGTATTTGAAACTGCTGGTGCTCTATAGCCCGTTCTTCGTGCTGTCGTGTTTTATCGGCCTGAGCCGTGGCTACACGGTCAAGGAGCGCAAGCGCCTGGCCTGGAAAGTCGCCCTTGGCGTGCTGATCGCCAGCGTGCTGCTGTACCTGTTCGGTAAACATATCTTTACCCTGTTCGGCATCACCATCGACGCCTTCCGCATCGGTGCCGGCAGCGTGCTGTTTATCTCGGCCCTCGGCATGGCCCAGGGCAAGTCGGCAGTGCAGAGCGATAACGTGCAGCAGGACGTGACCATCGTGCCGCTGACCATCCCGCTCACCGTCGGCCCTGGCACCATCGGTGCACTGCTGCTGATGGGTGCTAGCCAACCGGATTGGGGCGATAAAGCCGTGGCCGTGCTGGGCATCGCCCTGGCCAGTCTCACGGTGGGCGTGGTGCTGTATATGTCCAACCAGTTCGAGCGCCTGCTCGGCGATCAAGGTCTGCAGATCGTCAGCCGCCTGATGGGTCTGTTTGTCTGCGCCCTGGCCGCGCAGATCATCTTTACCGGGGTAAAGAACTACCTCGCCCTCTGACCCCGCCCGGAAGCTCTTCGGGCTGCACCACAAGCTGGCAATCGGCCCCGCTGCGGTGCACCGACCGTTCTGCGCAGCCCTCTAAAAAGCCGCAATACGCGGCTAACGCATTGAAATAGATCAACTTGGCAAACCTGGCACTGGGCTTGCTCTGACCACTCCATCACTTGGATACAAGATGGAATATCAGCGCATGTCCAACGCCCCGATCGCCCTCACCCTCACCGACTGGCAACAGACCTACCGCGACGGCCAATCACCCGCCGAGCTGCTGCATAGCCTGCGCCTCGAGCTGAGCACAGAGGACAATGCCTGGATCACCCTGGCCAGCGAAGCGCAGCTCGATGCACAGCTCGATGGATTGTCAGCGCTACTCGACGCCGCCAACGGCGAGCTAAGCAAGCTGCCGCTGTACGGCGTGCCCTTCGCCATCAAGGACAATATCGACGCTGCCGGCTGGCCCACCACCGCTGCCTGCCCGGAGTTCGCCTACACCGCTGCAGCCGACGCCACGGTGGTGGCGAAGCTGCGCGCCGCCGGCGCCATCCTGATCGGCAAGACCAACCTTGACCAGTTCGCCACCGGCCTGGTCGGCACTCGTTCACCTCACGGCGCGGTGTGCAACAGCTTTAACCCCGACTACGTCAGCGGTGGCTCCAGCTCCGGCTCAGCCAGCGTGGTGGCGCGCGGCTTGGTGCCCTTCTCGCTGGGCACCGACACCGCCGGCTCCGGCCGTGTTCCAGCGGGCTTCAATAACATCGTCGGGCTCAAGCCGAGCAAGGGCTGGCTGTCCAATAGCGGCCTGGTGCCGGCCTGCAAAACGCTTGATTGCATCTCGGTGTTTGCCCTGACCGTCAGCGATGCCCTGAGCGTGGCGCAGATCGCCGGCGGCTATGACGCAGCTGACCCTTACAGCCGCAAGAACCCCAATAGTGCCAAGGTCGGCATGCCGGCCAAGCCGCGCCTGGCAGTGCCAAGCAACCCCGAGTTCTTTGGCGATACGCAGAACCAGGCGGTGTTTGAGCAAGCCCTGGGCACACTGCGCGAACTGGGTGTTGATCTGGTGGAAATCGATTTCACGCCCTTCCAGCAACTGGCCGAGCAACTGTATTACGGCAGCTGGGTCGCCGAACGCACTGTGGCGCTCGAAGGCGTCGACCCGGAACATATCAACCCGGTGGTGCGCGGTATCGTCGGGAACGGTCACACGTACAGCGCCTCTGATGCCTACAAGGCCGAATACACTCGCGCTGCACTGAGCCGGACGATCAACGACATCCTGGCCGGTTTCGATGCTCTAGTCGTACCGACATCGCCAACCCTTCGCAGCCTGGCCGAGATGGAAGCAGAACCGGTGCTGTTCAACAGCCAGTTCGGCACCTACACCAACTTCACCAACCTCGCCGACCTTGCCGCCCTCGCTGTACCCGCCGGTATGCGTGCCGACGGTCTGCCCGCCGGTATCACCCTGATCGCTCCGGCCTGGCACGACCAGGCACTCGCCGCCTTTGGCCAGCGCTGGCAACAGGCGCTCAACCTGCCGCTGGGCGCCACCGGTCGCGCACTGTCCGCGCATGTTGCAAGCAGCAGTCCAGCCCCCGGCAGCGTGCGCGTCGCCGTGGTCGGGGCACACCTGACCGGCATGCCGCTGAACTTCCAGCTCACCAGCCGCGACGCCGTATTGGTTGAGCAAACCACCAGCGCCGCCACGTATCGCCTGTATGCCCTGCCCGGCACCATGCCGCCGAAACCCGGCCTGGCACGGGTGACCGAGGACGGCGCAGCGATCATCGTCGAACTGTGGGATATCCCCCAGGCGCGCTTTGGCGAGTTTGTCGCGGAAATCCCCGCACCGCTGGGTATCGGCAACCTGCAGCTGGCCGATGGCCGTTGGGTCAAAGGCTTTATCTGCGAGCCATATGCGCTCGCTGGCGCCCGCGATATCACCAGCTTCGGCGGCTGGCGCGCGTTTATCGCCAGCCAGCAGCAGGGCTGAACCCATGCAGCTGAGCGGCACACCCAGCAGCGGTAAGGAGCGCCCGGACAACCTCGCCCAGCGCATCTACCTGCAGCTCAAGGACGACATCTTCGAGTTCCGCCTGCTGCCCGGTGATCGCTTCTCCGAAGGCGAGATCGCCGAGCGCGTGGCCGCCAGCCGCACCCCGGTGCGCCAGGCGCTGTACCGCCTGCAGCGCGAAGGCTACCTGCAAGTGTATTTCCGCAGTGGCTGGCAGGTGATGCCGTTCGACTTCGCGCATTTCGAGGAGCTGTATGAAGTACGCATCGTCCTCGAACTGGAAGCCGTGCGGCGGTTGTGCGAACGCCCCCAAGACGAGCACAGCGACGCACTGGTGCAACTGCAGCGCACCTGGCTGGTGCAACCCGAGCAGCGTTTACAGGACGGCCGCGAAGTCTCGCGCCTGGATGAGCGATTTCACTGCCAGTTGCTGGAAGCCGCCGGCAACCGCGAGATGGCCCGCCTGCACGCCGAGGTGAGCGAGAAAATCCGCATTATCAGGCGCTTGGACTTCACCCAGAGCCCGCGCGTGGCGGCCACTTATGACGAACATGGCGAAATTCTCGCGGCAATTTTGTCGCGGCGATGCGAAGAGGCACAGCTATTGCTCAAGACCCATATAGAGGTCAGCAAGGCCGAAGTGCGCAAGATCACCCTGCACATGCTGCACAGCGCGCGTCAGCGCACCATGCCGGCACCAGAGGTGAAGACCTGAAGTGAAGACCCAGGGCCCTGCCCTGTTTCAACTGCCAGACAAACAACTAAAAACCAGCAGCTCAAACACTTAAGTTCGTGAATGGAGATCGCACCATGCAACGTCGCAACCTGATCAAGGCCTTTACCCTCACCGCGTCCATCGCCGCCATGGGCATGACCTGGACCGTGCAAGCCGCCGAGACCATCAAGGTCGGCATCCTGCACTCGTTGTCAGGCACCATGGCCATTTCGGAAACGTCGCTGAAAGACATGGCGTTGATGACCATCGACGAGATCAACGCCAAGGGTGGCGTGAATGGCAAACAACTGGAAGCCGTGGTGGTCGATCCGGCCTCGAACTGGCCGCTGTTCGCCGAGAAGGGCCGCCAGCTGCTGACCCAGGACAAGGTCGACGTGGTGTTCGGCTGCTGGACCAGCGTGTCGCGCAAATCCGTACTGCCAGTCTTTGAAGAACTCAACGGCCTGCTGTTCTACCCCGTGCAATACGAAGGCGAAGAAATGTCGCCGAACGTCTTCTACACCGGTGCCGCGCCAAACCAGCAGGCCATCCCGGCGGTCGAGTACCTGATGAGCGAAGATGGCGGCGCCGCCAAGCGCTACTTCCTGCTCGGCACCGACTACGTCTACCCACGTACCACCAACAAGATCCTGCGCGCCTTCCTGATCAGCAAAGGCGTGGCTGAAAAAGACATCGAAGAGGTCTACACCCCGTTCGGCCACAGCGACTATCAAACCATCGTCGCCAACATCAAGAAGTTCTCCGCTGGCGGTAAGACTGCGGTGATCTCCACCGTCAACGGCGACTCCAACGTGCCGTTCTACAAGGAACTGGCCAACCAGGGCCTGGAAGCCACCGACGTCCCAGTCGTGGCCTTCTCCGTAGGTGAAGAAGAACTACGCGGCATCGACACCAAGCCACTGGTTGGCCACCTCGCTGCGTGGAACTACTTCCAGTCAGTAGAGAACCCGGTCAACACCGAGTTTGTTGCCAAGTGGAAGGCCTACGCCAAAGCCAAGAACCTGCCAGGCGCCGACAAGGCCGTGACCAACGACCCGATGGAAGCCACCTACGTCGGCATCAATATGTGGGCGCAAGCGGTCGAGAAAGCCGGCACCACCGAGGTCGACAAGGTTCGTGAGGCGCTCTACGGCCAGACCTTCGCTGCACCAAGCGGCTACACCCTGACCATGGACAAGACCAACCACCACCTGCACAAGCCAGTGATGATCGGTGAAATCCAGGAAGACGGGCAGTTCTCCGTGGTCTGGGAAACCAGCAGCCCGGTCCGCGCCCAACCGTGGAGCCCGTTCATCGAAGGCAACGACAAGAAGCCGGATTACGCGGTCAAGTCGAACTAAGTACCTGCCAGTAAGCCCGGATGACATCCGGGAACGCCCTGCCCGGATCGCCTCCGGGCCAAGGCTGACCAGCCGCCGCGCCCACGCAGCGGCTGGTACTCCCAAAGGACTGCCCTATGCCCACTGTCGTTACCCGAATTCTGCTGAGCCTGCTGTTGCTGCTGTCCCTGGCCGCGCACGCCGGTGACGCCCAGGACTTCGTCACCGCCAACCCGGCCAAGCAGGCCAGCCTGCTCGAACGCTGGTCCGCCGCGCCCGATGCCGCGCGCCTGCCGCTGCTAGAAGCCCTGCAACAAGGCCGCGTCGCTGCTGACAGCGCCAAAACCGCCTTTATCGAAACCGCCGGCAACTACCAGGCCGCCGAAGGTGAAGCACAGCCCCTCGACACGCCAAAGAAGCTGCGCCTGAACAACCGCCTGCGCGGCCTGATCGCCACTGCGGTGGCCAGCCACCAGCTGCTGGTTGATGACCCGGTGCTGCGCCTAGCCGCCGCCCAGCAACTGCAGAAGAGCGCCAAGCCGGCGCAGCTGCAACTGCTTAACGCCCAGGTCGCCAGCGAAACCGATGATGCGGTGCGCGATGCCCTGACCCTGGCCCTGGCCAACCTGCAACTGGTCGACAGCGACCTCGCCGTGCGCCTGGCTGCCGTGCGCCTGCTCGGTGAAACCGGCGACCCGCTGGCTCGCACCCGCCTGGAAACCCTACTCGACCCGGCCGTGGAAAGTGACCCTACGGTACGCACCGCCGCCGAAACCAGCCTGGCCCAGGTCAAACGCAAGCTGCTGATCGGTGAGCTGCTTGGCCAAGCCTTTAGCGGCCTGTCGCTCGGTTCGATCCTACTGCTGGCCGCACTCGGCCTGGCCATCACCTTCGGCCTGCTCGGCGTGATCAACATGGCCCACGGCGAGATGCTGATGCTCGGCGCCTACTCCACCTATATGGTGCAGGTGCTGTTCCAACGTTTCGCCCCGGAAGCCCTGGCGCTCTACCCGCTGGTGGCGCTGCCGGTGGCGTTCTTCGTCACCGCTGCCATCGGCATGGCGCTGGAACGCACGGTGATTCGCCATCTCTACGGTCGCCCGCTGGAAACCCTGTTGGCCACCTGGGGCATCAGCCTTATCCTGATTCAGCTGGTGCGGGTGATCTTCGGCGCGCAGAACGTTGAAGTGGCCAACCCCTACTGGCTGTCCGGCGGCATTCAGGTGTTGCCGAATCTGGTGCTGCCGTACAACCGCATCGTAATCATCGGCTTCGCCCTGTTCGTGGTGGTGCTGACCTGGCTGCTGCTGAACAAGACCCGCCTGGGTCTTAACGTGCGTGCCGTGACGCAGAACCGCAATATGGCGGCCTGCTGCGGCGTGCCGACCGGCCGGGTGGACATGCTGGCGTTCGGTTTGGGCTCCGGTATCGCCGGCCTCGGCGGTGTTGCCCTGAGCCAGATCGGTAACGTCGGCCCGGACCTCGGCCAGAGCTACATCATCGACTCGTTCCTGGTGGTGGTACTCGGCGGCGTCGGTCAACTGGCCGGTAGCGTGATGGCGGCCTTCGGGCTGGGCATCGCAAACAAGATTCTTGAACCGCAGATCGGTGCCGTGCTCGGCAAGATCCTTATCCTCGCGCTGATCATTCTGTTTATTCAGAAACGCCCGCAAGGTCTGTTTGCTTTGAAAGGACGGGTGATCGACTGATGACTATGCCCATGAATCAAACGTTGCTGGCGCGCGCCAGCGCCAAACTCGGCCCGCAAGCCTCCATGGCCATCGGCCTGCTGGTACTCGCCGTGCTGCTGGCCATGCCGCTGCTGCACCTGCTGCCGGCGGACAACGCCCTGCATGTCTCGGCCTACAGCCTGACCCTGGTCGGCAAAATCCTCTGCTACTGCATCGTCGCCCTGGCGCTCGATCTGGTCTGGGGTTACGCCGGCCTGCTGTCGCTCGGCCACGGCCTGTTCTTCGCCCTCGGCGGTTACGCCATGGGCATGTACTTAATGCGCGAAGCCGCCGGCGATGGCCTGCCGGCCTTTATGAGCTTCCTCGCCTGGACCGAGTTGCCCTGGTACTGGTACGGCACCAGCAACTTCCTCTGGGCCCTGTGCCTGGTGGTGTTGGCGCCGGGTTTGCTCGCGCTGGTGTTCGGCTTCTTCGCCTTCCGCTCGCGGATCAAGGGCGTTTACTTCTCGATCATGACCCAGGCGCTGACCTTTGCCGGCATGTTGCTGTTCTTCCGCAACGAAACCGGCTTTGGCGGCAACAACGGCTTTACCAACTTCCGCACCATTCTCGGCTTCGACATCACCTCGGCTCACACCCGCGCAGTGCTGTTCCTCGCCACCGTTGTTCTACTCGTGGCCAGCCTGTACCTGGGCTGGCGGCTTGCGCGTAGCAAGTTCGGCCGGGTGCTGACGGCGCTGCGTGATGCGGAAAACCGCCTGATGTTCTGCGGTTATGACCCGCGCGGCTACAAGCTGTTTATCTGGGTGCTCAGCGCCGTGTTGTGCGGCCTGGCCGGCGCGCTCTATGTACCGCAGGTGGGCATCATCAACCCCAGTGAAATGTCGCCGACCAACTCCATCGAGGCGGCCGTGTGGGTCGCCCTCGGCGGGCGCGGCACGCTGATCGGCCCGTTGCTCGGCGCCGGTTTGGTCAACGGCATGAAGAGCTGGTTTACCGTAGCCTTCCCCGAGTATTGGCTGTTTGCCTTGGGCTTTCTGTTTATCGTCGTGACCTTGTTCTTACCGAAAGGTGTGATCGGCCTTCTGCGTAGGAAGTCATCATGAGCGCTGCTGCGCATTCCATCTGCGGCGTTGCGCGGTGCTCGCTCCTCGCCGTACACATTCGTACTGTCTCGTCGCTGCGCGCCGTGCGCCTTGCAGCTGAAATTGCTCGCGACGCGCTCATAACGACTTCCACAGGAGAGCAATGATGCGCGCCACTCCGGTACCCGAATTTATGCTCGAACCCGCCTATGACCCGTCCGGCAGCGGCCGTGACCCAATCGGTGCAGGCGCCCTGGCCAGCAAGGGTCTGAACGTGCGCCACGGCACCATCCTGACGCTGGAAGATATCAACGTCAGCTTCGATGGTTTTAAGGCGCTGACCAACCTGACGCTGTATATCGGCGTCGGTGAACTGCGCTGCATCATCGGCCCCAACGGCGCCGGCAAGACCACCATGATGGACGTGATCACCGGTAAGACCCGCCCGGACAACGGCGTCGCCTACTTTGGCGAAACCCTCGACCTGACCCAGATGAGCGAGGTGGAAATCGCCCAGTCCGGCATCGGCCGCAAATTCCAGAAGCCGACGGTGTTCGAGGCGCTGAGCGTGTTCGAAAACCTCGAACTGGCGCAGAAAACCAACAAGTCGGTGTGGGCCAGCCTGCGCGCCAAGCTGACCGGCGAGCAGAAAGACCGCATCGACGACGTGCTGCAGACCATCAAGCTCGACGCTTCGCGCCAGCGCCCGGCCGGGCTGCTGTCCCATGGCCAAAAGCAGTTCCTGGAGATCGGCATGCTGCTGGTGCAGGACCCACAACTGTTGCTGCTCGATGAGCCGGTGGCGGGCATGACCGACGCCGAAACCGAGTTCACCGCCGAGCTGTTCAAGTCGCTCGCGCGCAAGCACTCGCTGATGGTGGTGGAGCACGATATGGGCTTTGTCGGCAGCATTGCCGACCACGTCACCGTGCTGCACCAGGGCAGCGTACTGGCCGAAGGCTCGCTGGAGCAGGTACAGGCCGATGAACGAGTGATTGAGGTTTATCTGGGCCGCTAACGCCGCGATCACGACCGTCCAAACTCCACAGAATTGAGAGCCTGAACATGCTGCAAGTTGAGCAACTGCATCAGTACTACGGCGGCAGCCATATCCTCCGTGGCCTGTCGTTCGACGTGAAGGTCGGCGAAGTCACCTGCCTGCTCGGCCGTAATGGCGTGGGCAAGACCACCCTGCTGAAATGCCTGATGGGCCTGATCCCGGCCAAAGAAGGCGCGGTGAAGTGGGAAGGCCAGCCCATCACCGCCTTCAAGCCGCACCAGCGCGTGCACGCCGGCATTGCCTACGTACCCCAGGGCCGGGAAATCTTCGGCCGCTTGACCGTGGAAGAAAACCTGCTGATGGGCCTGTCACGTTTTCCCGGCAGCGACGCCAAGGTGGTGCCGGAATTTATCTATGAGCTGTTCCCAGTGCTGCGCGAGATGAAGCAACGCCGCGGCGGCGACCTTTCCGGCGGCCAGCAGCAACAGCTGGCCATCGGCCGCGCGCTGGCGAGCAAGCCGCGCTTGCTGATCCTCGATGAACCCACCGAAGGCATCCAGCCCTCAGTGATCAAGGAGATCGGTTTGGTCATCAAAAAGCTCGCCGAACGCGGCGATATGGCCATCCTGCTGGTCGAGCAGTTCTATGACTTTGCCGCCGAACTGGCCGATCAGTACCTGGTGATGAGCCGTGGCGAAATCGTCCAGCAGGGCCGTGGCGAAACCATGGAAGCCGACGGCGTGCGCGGACTGGTCGCAATCTGAATGGCGACGCTGGCCCTTTACTTTGCGCATAATCAGGCTTTCGCCCACGGATTCGAGGCCCCGATGTTTGCCCTGCGTCACGCTCTGCTCCCGCTCACCGCACTGACGGGTATCGCCCTGCTGATCTGGGCCGGCAGCCAGCCGGACTACTGGATGCTGCGCGCCCTACCCGCCGGCAACGAACTGCCCTACCCGCTGAAACCAGTGCTGATTTTCTGCGCCATTGCCGTGGCCGAATGCGGCCTGCTGCTGGCGATACTGCGTCCGCGCTCCTACTGCCGCTCCTGGGGCCGTGCGCTGTGCGCCTGCCTGCTGGCCATCGGTCTGGCGCTGTTCTGGCTGCAAGGCACGCTGCATGCCCCGCCCTACTACGGCATGCACCTGCAATGGTGGCTGGTGGTCAGCTTGGGCCTGGTTCTGCTGTGTGTTTACTCCGCCGTGCAAGCTTGGCGTCAACAGCGCAACCGGGTGAGCGCATGAACGCTCCCGCCGCAGTCTTCACCCCCAGCTGGCACGCCGAGCTGGCGCTGGGCTATGGCCGCGATGGCGATTGCACGCGGCCGACCTTGCGCCGGCATAAAGGCCCGCTGCGGGTGCAGAAGCACCTGTACGCCGAAGGCCCCGAGGTGTGCCAACACATCATCGTCCACCCGCCCGGCGGCATCGCTGGCGGTGATCGCCTGGACATTTCGGCCACGGTCGGCAGCAACGCTTGGGCGCAATTGACCAGTCCCGGCGCAGCCAAGTGGTACCGCGCCGCTGGCCCGGCTTACCAGAGCCTGAAACTGCGCGTAGAAGCCGGCGCCACCCTGGAATGGCTGCCGCAGGAAACCATCGTCTACGCCGCTGCTCAGGCGGAACTGACCACCGAGATCGACCTGCACGGCGATGCCAAGCTGCTCTACTGGGACATCGTTGCCCTCGGCCGCCCGGCCAGTGGTGAACGCTTCGACACCGGCCACTTTCAAGCGCAGCTGAATATCCGCCGCGACGGCCAGCTGCTCTGGCACGAACGCCAGCGCGTCGTGGGTGGCGATGGCCTGCTCGACTCACCCATCGGCCTGGCGGGCAAACCGGTGTTTGCCACCCTGCTGATCAGCGGTGAAATCGACAGCGACCTGCTGGAGCGCTGCCGCAACCTGAGCACACCGGTGCGCGGCGACCTGACCCAATTACCCGGCCTGCTGGTGGCCCGCTGCCTGGCCGACGAAGCCTTGCACGCGCGCGCCTGGCTGATTGCCCTCTGGCAGCTGTTGCGCCCGGCCCTGCTCGGCCGCACCGCAGTGCCCCCACGTATCTGGAGTACCTGATGGACCTGACACCGAGAGAAAAAGACAAACTGCTGATCTTCACCGCCGGCCTGGTGGCCGAGCGGCGCCTGGCCCGTGGGGTAAAGCTCAACTACCCGGAAGCCATGGCCTACATCTCCGCCGCGCTGCTGGAAGGCGCGCGCGACGGCCAAACCGTGGCCGAGTTGATGCACTACGGCACCACTCTGCTGAGCCGTGATCAGGTGATGGAAGGCATCGCGGAGATGATTCCGGAGATTCAGGTGGAAGCCACCTTCCCCGACGGCACCAAGTTGGTCACCGTCCATCAGCCGATTGCTTAAGCATGATGATTCACGACGCTACTGCCGCCGACCTGCCTGCCATCCTGGCCATCTACAACGATGCCGTGCAGCACACCACGGCGATCTGGAACGAAACTCTGGTCGACCTAAGCAATCGTCAGGCCTGGCTGAGCGAGCGCACGGCGGCTGGCTTTCCGGTGCTGGTGGCCCATAGCGACGCGGGCGAGGTGCTCGGCTATGCCAGCTACGGCACCTGGCGCGCCATCGAAGGCTTTCGCCACACCGTGGAACACTCGGTGTATGTGCGCAGCGACCAACGCGGTCAGGGCCTAGGCCCCTCGCTGATGCACGCCTTGATCGAACGCGCGCAAGCGGCCGGTCTGCACGTGATGGTCGCAGCCATCGAGAGCGGCAACAGCGCCTCGATCCGCCTGCACGAGCGCCTTGGCTTCGTTACCACCGGCCAGATGTCGCAGGTCGGCCGCAAGTTCGGCCGCTGGCTGGACCTCACCTTTATGCAATTGACCCTGGAGTGAAGCAGCGATGATCCCCGGCGAATACCAGATTCAGGACGGCGAAATCGAGCTTAATGCCGGCCGTCGCACGATCAGCCTGAGCGTGGCCAACAGCGGCGACCGGCCCATCCAGGTCGGCTCGCACTACCACTTCTTCGAAACCAATGACGCGCTGACCTTTGACCGCAGCGCCGCGCGCGGTATGCGCCTGAATATTCCGGCCGGCACTGCGGTGCGCTTCGAACCCGGGCAGAGCCGCGATGTGGAACTGGTCGATCTGGCTGGCCATCGCCGCGTATTCGGCTTTGCCGGGCGGGTGATGGGCGACCTCTAATCCACGATTTTCGTAGGGTGGAAAACGCTTAAGGCTTTTCCACCCCAGCAGACTCACGGTGGACAAGCTTCGCGTTGTCCACCCTACGGACAGGACCCACAGCATGAAAATCTCCCGCCAAGCCTATGCCGATATGTTCGGCCCCACCGTCGGCGACAAGGTGCGCCTGGCCGATACCGAGCTGTGGATCGAGGTCGAGAAGGACTTCACCACCTACGGTGAAGAAGTGAAATTCGGCGGCGGCAAGGTGATCCGCGATGGTATGGGCCAGGGGCAGCTATGCGCCGCCGATGTGGTCGACACGCTGATCACCAACGCGCTGATCATCGATCACTGGGGCATCGTCAAGGCCGACGTCGGCCTCAAGGAGGGACGCATTGCCGCCATCGGCAAGGCCGGTAACCCGGATATTCAACCCGACGTGACCATCGCCATCGGCGCCGGCACCGAGGTAATCGCCGGTGAAGGCATGATCCTCACCGCCGGCGGCATCGACACGCACATCCACTTTATCTGCCCGCAGCAGATCGAAGAGGCGTTGATGAGCGGCGTCACCACCATGATTGGCGGCGGCACCGGGCCGGCCACCGGCACCAACGCCACCACCTGCACCTCCGGGCCCTGGCATATGGCGCGCATGCTCCAGGCCGCTGACGCCTTCCCGATGAACCTGGGTTTTACCGGCAAGGGCAACGCCTCGCTGCCCGAGCCGTTGATCGAACAGGTCAAGGCCGGCGCTATCGGCCTCAAACTGCATGAAGACTGGGGCACCACCCCGGCGGCGATCGACAACTGCCTTAGCGTGGCTGACCAGTACGACGTGCAGGTGGCGATCCACACCGACACGCTGAACGAGTCCGGCTTCGTCGAGACCACCCTCGGCGCGTTCAAGGGCCGCACCATCCACACTTACCACACCGAAGGCGCGGGTGGCGGTCATGCACCGGACATCATCAAGGCCTGCGGCTTCCCCAATGTGCTGCCGTCCTCGACCAACCCGACCCGGCCGTTCACCCGCAATACCATCGATGAACACCTGGACATGCTGATGGTCTGCCATCACCTCGACCCGAGCATCGCCGAGGACGTCGCCTTCGCCGAAAGCCGTATTCGCCGCGAGACCATTGCAGCCGAGGACATACTGCATGACCTCGGCGCCTTCAGCATGATCAGCTCCGACAGCCAGGCCATGGGCCGCGTTGGCGAGGTCATCACCCGCACCTGGCAGACCGCCGACAAGATGCACAAGCAACGCGGCCCGCTGGAAGGCGACGGCCCGGGCAACAGCAACTTCCGGGTCAAACGCTACATCGCCAAGTACACCATCAACCCCGCGATCACCCACGGCATCAGCCATGAGGTGGGCTCGATCGAAGTGGGCAAATGGGCCGACCTGGTGCTCTGGCGCCCGGCCTTCTTCGGCGTTAAACCGACGCTGATTCTCAAAGGCGGGGCGATTGCCGCGAGCCTGATGGGCGACGCCAATGCCTCGATCCCCACACCGCAGCCGGTACATTACCGACCGATGTTCGCCAGCTACGGCGGCAGCCGCCACGCCACCAGCATCACCTTTATCAGCCAAGCGGCGTTCGAGGCCGGCGTACCCGAACAACTGGGGCTTAAGAAGAAGATCGGCGTGGTCAAAGGCTGCCGCGAGGTGCAGAAGACCGACCTGATCCACAACGATTACCTGCCGACCATCGAAGTAGATCCACAGAATTATCAGGTCAAGGCCGATGGCCAGCTGCTCTGGTGCGAGCCGGCGGATGTACTGCCAATGGCGCAGCGTTATTTCCTGTTCTGACACAGACAGAGGCCTGGCTGCCGGCAACAGGTTGCCCGATTACCGGCAAGCTGTTGCCGAACGGCCCGCCTAACGCGCTGAGCGGGAGGGCTTCGTACGCCGCAGAAGCCGCTCAGCCCGGCGGATGCAACGATTTGGCGCAGTTTTTGCTCGGCACAAGGCTCATTTAGCCGGTCGAAAGGAACCGCCATGAGAATTGATGCAGGAGCCACCTACCCAGCCGCCAACCAACGTGCGTCAGCGGCCAACCAGAACCGAAGCACTGATACGTCCTTCTCGGCGGTGCTGGCCAGCACCGCATCGAGCGCGCCGAAAACCGCACCCGCAGACTTCAGCAGCATGACCCGCCAGGATCTGCGCGACTGGACCAACGGCCAAATCCGCAGCGGGCAGATGTCTCTCGATGACAGCCGCGCGTTTATGGCCATGAGCATGAAAATACCGGTCGCGAGCGGCCTGACAGGCGAGCTGCCCGCGACAAACGACAGCACGCGCTATGACTTTACCCAGAAGGCCCGCGCCGGCATTGAAGGCGCCACGGCGCGTAACGACGCATCAACATTGAAGATGCTGCAGTCGGCCATGTCGATCATGCAGAGCCAGACTGGCGGCGTGGATATTCGCGCCTGACGCTGGCTACGCGGGCGATGGGCGTTGCGGTGCGCCTCAGCGCAGCTGGCTGTCCTTGCTGCCCCGGCGGTTATAGCCGCTGAATCGAGCCTGTTCTTTGTCATGCGCGATCTGGCAGGCTACGCACAGGTGCACGCCAGGGATGGCGTTGCGCCGCGCCTCGGGAATGGCCGCGGCGCATTCCTCGCAATGGCTCAAGCTTTCGCCGCGCGGCAGCTGGCTGCGGGCGCGCTGAATGGCGTCCTCGATGCTGCTGTCGATCTGCTCCTGTACCGCACCATCATTTGCCCAGCCACCGGCCATCGCACTTGTCCTCCGCCGTGTATGCCTCTAGATATGCGCCGCCTGCGGGCAAATCTCAAGCGCACGCGGTCGCCTTACTCCTTGACCTCCATAAACTCGCGCGCCCAGACAATGTAGTCCTCGGGCTGAGTGTATTTGTGGGTCAGCTCGGTGGCGTTAAGGTCGCACGCATCGACACCGCGCTGCTCACGCAGGCAGTCGTAAGTGGCCTTGATCGCGGCGAAGTAGGCGGCATGGCCGTTGACCACGATGCGCACACCTAGGCTGGCCAGACGCGCGTTATCACGCAACGACGGGTTGCCGTAAGTCACCAGCATCAACGGAACGCTGAGGTGCGCAGCAATCTGCTCCAAGTGAGCAAAATCCTCGACCCCAACCAGGCAGATGGCATCAGCGCCGGCCGCCTGATAGGCCTGGGTACGGCGAATCACTTCGCTGACATCCAGCACGCCGGCATGGGTGCGAGCGATGATCGCCAGGTCCGGATCAACCCGCGCTTCCAGGGCCGCACGGATCTTGCCGACACCTTCGTCGATGCTGATCAGGTCGGTGGACTTACGGCCGAATTGCGCGGGTAGCAGGGTGTCTTCGATGGTCAGCGCGGCAATCCCCGCGCGCTCCAGTTCCACCACCGTGCGCATTACGTTGAGCGCATTGCCATAGCCGTGGTCAGCATCGGCGATGACCGGTAGGCGGCTGACGCGGCCGATCCGCGTGGCCTGCTCGACAAACTCGCTGAGGGTGATCAGGGCGAAATCCGGTGCGGCCAGAACTTGTAGTGAAGCTACAGAACCACCCAAAATGCCGACTTCAAAGCCAAGATCAGCGGCAATTCGAGCGGCCATAGGATCAAATACAGAAGCGGTGTGATAGCAGCTATTCGAAGCAAGAAGCGCACGAAATTGTGCGCGAAGGTCGTGATGCGAGGCTCTTTGCATGGGGTGCACCATCGTTCATGGTCAATTCTGAGCGAGTGATTATGTAGCAAAACTACAAAACCCGTCATGTAGTAAAACTACATAGTCGACCAGTAACCTTGCACCCTCCTTTCAGTCCACCGTGCCACTAACCCAACTCTGCCGGTAAGCGCGGCCCAAAGCCTGTGCCAGTCAGCAGCCCATAGGCCATCCACAGCATCACCCCGGCATACAGCGCACGCGGCAACCAGGTCGCCAGCTGTTCGGTCAGGCTATCGAGTTTCTGTGTTTCCACCCCGGCGTAGTTGAGTAGGCTGGCTGGCAAGGTGCCACTGGCCTCCCCCGTACGAATCAGGCCAAGAGCCAAGCCATGGCCGGGGAAGTCCAGACTGGCCAACGCCTGCGTCAGGCTCTGACCACGCTGAACAGCCAGCTGCACACCACTGAACCGCTTGCGCAGTGGCGCATGGCGGATCACCGCGCAGGCCTTGGGCAGGGCGTCGAGCATGGGCATGCCAGCCTCCAGCATCAGCCCCAGGCTCTCGAAAAAGTCCCGCAGATTACGCCGCAGCAACGCCGTGCCAAAGACCGGCACGCCCACCAGCAGGGCATCGAGCGGCGAAGCCGCGGCCGCCGGCGCGCGCTCACGCCGACGATAAAGCCCACGCCCCAGCGCATAGAGCGTACCCAGCGCCAGCACCGGCCAGAGTACGCCCCACAGATACCCGGCAATACTCAGCTGGCCACCGACCAATGCAGGCAGCGGCTGGATAAACAACGCCAACACCAGCACCGCGGCGGGCAACAGCAAGCGTGATTTTACAGCCGCGCCCTGCTGCGCAAGGTGGCTGTAGCGCTCGGCCAGTCGCTGATAAACCGCAGCCAGACAACCGCTGGCCTGGGCGGCGCGCAGTAGGGTGCTGTCCAGCGGGGTGAACACGTCACTGCGCAGTCCGGCACTGGCCATATCGCTGCCGCTGGCTATCTGTGCCTGCAGGCTGGATAACGCGGCCTTGCTGCCCACCGGTAGCGATACGCTGAGCAATGCCTGCGTCACAGGCACCCCAGCTTTTTCCATAGCGGCCAAGTGGGCAAATAACTGCGCACGGGCCGAAAAATCCAGCGATACAGGACGGGGCATTAACAATGCTCGATACGTAAGTGGGCGATCTGCAGAGGGTGGACTACTCAGTCGCAGTGGGCGGTTGGGCGTGTGGCATCCAACGGCGAAAAATCTCAGTGAAACTACCATCCTGATGCATACCATCCAGTGCACGACGCCAGCGCTGCACAACCGCGGCATCCGTTTGCGGGGAAAAGGCGATGTAGTAGGCCGAGCGCATAAACGGCAGGTGCGCTTGCACTTGGTCGGCGCGCAACCCACCGCGCGCCAGCTCAGCGTCCAGCGTCAGGTCTTCGGTGGCAATCAATTGCACACGGCCATGTTTGAGCATGGTCACCATGCTCTTCGAACTGGTCACCCCATAGAGGTTCGTGAAACCTTGCGCCGCCAACGTCTCATAGGTGTACCACTGCTTCGGCACCGCCAGAGGGCCACTGTCGGCCGCCTGCTGCAGGTTATCGAACTGCAGATTGCGTGATTTCAACGAGTAGAAACTGGTGGTGCCGATCAACAAGGGCCCCACCCATTGAAACTTGGCCTCCCGCTCAGGGGTGCGCACGGTGGAGAAAATCGCTGTATCGGCCTGCTGCTGGGCCAGGTGGTAGGCACGCGTCCAAGGCAGCAACTGGATGCGCGCCTCATCGCCCGTGCGCCTGATGAGCTCACGCACCACTTCCACCGCCAAGCCATGCAGCTCGCCATTCTGACTGAAGCTGGTGGGTGGTGCTTCCTCGGTCAGCAGCTGCAACTCAGCACGAAGCGAACCGGACAAGCAGCACATCAGCCAGATACTGAGCAGGCAACATCGTTTCAGCAAGATGGAATCTCCGGGCACTGCAATCAGACTAGCTCAGTGCCAACGAATTGCGTCAAGGCGCCGGGGCCAGTACCGGCATGCTGTTAGGGTCAGAAAACCAACGCCGATGGATGCGCAGCAGGCCGCCATCACGGGTCAATTGATCCAGCGCCTGCTGCCACCGCTGCACCAATGCCGGGTCGGTATTTTTGGAAAAAGCGATGTAGGAGTTAGTACCCATCAGGGTGAATTGCAGCTCCACATCCCGGGCGCTCATGCCCTGCTCCGCCAGCATGTCATCGAGCGCCAGACTGCTGGCCACCAGCAATTCGATACGGCCATGCTTGAACATCTTGGTCATATGCTGCGGCGTCGGCACCGCATAGAGGTTTTTTAACCCCTTATCACTGAGGTACTCGTAGGAGTACCACTGCTTGGGAACCGCAACGGTACTGAAGCGCTCGACATCTTTGAGCGAGCGCACATTCAGCCCGGCACCACGCCGGGCATAAAAGCTGGTATGCCCAAGGGCTATCGGACCAACCCACTGGAATAGGGACTCTCGTCGCGCGGTGCGGACGATTGAGAACAGACCGGTATTGGCCTCACGCTGCACCTGATGGTAACCCCGGGTCCAGGGCACCACTTGGATGCTTGCCGAGGCGCCAGTGCGCTGGATCAGTTGCTCGACGACTTCAACCGCCATGCCGGTGAGCTTGCCATCGTCGAAATAACTCAGCGGGCGGTATTCCTCGGTATACAGCTGCAACTTCGCCGCCAGCGCCAGGCTGGAGTAACCGATGAGCAGCAACAGAGCACCAAGCAGGGACATAAGCCGCATGGCAACACCTCGGACAAACGAGGACAAGACCCGGTTCATGATATGCAGGCCACGACATCACAGCCAGTTCGCGGCCTCACAAAACCGCTTAGGGCTGGCCGGAGAGCGTGTTCTGCAACTGCGTTTGCTCCCACTGCGCCAAGCTGCCCTGGTCAATTCGCTCAGCGTCCAGGGCGACCACCACACGCTCCGCCGGCAACTCGCCACGCGCAGCACGTGCGGCTAAATGCACCGCACGGAAGCCCAGCAGATGCGCCTGCTGGATATACAGGCTGTGAATTTCTCCCGACCGCAACGCCTCGATTAATAACGGGTCGCCATCGAAGCCCACATGCAGCAGCTGCCCGGTTTTACCCAAACGCCGCAACGCAGCCAATACCGCACGGGAGCTCGTGCTGTTCGGCGTAAACAGCCCATCCAGCTGATCGACCTGCCCTTGCAGCGCCTGCACGGCCAACTGCCTGTCTTCGCCTACATAGACATCCAGCAGCACCTGCAAGCCCCCA
The DNA here is from genome assembly GCF_900099645.1 of Pseudomonas peli. Lineage (GTDB taxonomy): Bacteria > Pseudomonadota > Gammaproteobacteria > Pseudomonadales > Pseudomonadaceae > Aquipseudomonas > Aquipseudomonas peli. The sequence goes on from NZ_FMTL01000001.1 coordinate 1,157,173, forward strand.
GCCTCTGCGGCGTGGCGAAAGCCACGCTCGGTGGTCGACGTCACGTCGGGGCGCAAACGCAATAACGCGACGCTGCCCCGACCACCCAGAGCGCGCACTAGGTATTGCCCAGCCTGCTCACCGGCGCGGTAGTTATCGGTCGCGACGAGGCCGCGCGCCACGCTACCCGGCATGTCGCGGTCAAAAAAAATAGTGGTTATTCCGCTGGCTGACAGCTGATTAACCCGCCGCGTGATCTCCTCACCGCTGGGTGCGATGACCAGCGTTCGGCAACCGCGCGCCAGTACCCAGTCAATCATTTCCAACTGGGTCTCCACGCTGCCTTCATGGGTGGGCCCACGAACAAGCACTTCCAGCCGATTCTCGGCCCCGGCCTGGCGCGCCCCCGCTTCCACCTGGCTCCAGTAGGGCGTGAAGCTGGCGGTCACCACTCCCACGCATGCCATCGCCGAGGACGCCCACCCACTCAACAGCAAACATAACGCCACCAGCGGTTTCCACAAGCCTCGGCAATGCATGGCGATCACTCCCAAAAACGAGACCAACAAGCACCCGTGTGCCACTGCCGGACTGATCTAGAGCCAGTACTAGCAGACTAGCATCAAGCAGTTAGCCTCGCCGGGCGCAGAGCAGTGACGGCCCGTCAAAAACTGAACGGCAGCCCCGGCCTCACACTTTTTCACACTCCAGGCGACGGCTGGGCTGGTAGCCGCCGCTCAAGCAGGCGATGATCGCGCCTCTCTCCTACACCTTGAATGACATGACCGATACCACGCACAGCACTCAGGCCACGCACAAACCCCGCCCGCTGATCGATCTGCTGGTCAGCATCCTGATTCCTTCCCTGATCCTGATGAAGCTGAGCGGCGAGAGCCGACTGGGCGCTGATGGCGCGCTGATGCTGGCGCTGGCCTTCCCGCTGGGCTGGGGCAGCTTCGAGCTGATCAAGTACCGCAAATTCAACTTTATCGCCCTACTCGGGCTGGTCAGCGTGCTGCTGACTGGCGGCATCGGCCTGCTCAAGCTGGACAACCAGTGGCTGGCGATCAAGGAAGCGGCGATCCCCGGCATCATCGGTATTGCCGTGCTGGTCTCGACGCGCACCCGCTTCCCGTTGATTCGTACCATGCTGTTCAACAAGACCGTGCTCAACGTCGACAAGATCCATGAGCGCCTGGAGCAGGCCGGCAATACCGCGCTGTTCGAAACGCGCCTGCTCAGAGCGACCTACTGGCTGAGCGGCACCTTCTTCTTTTCCTCGGCCATGAACTACGTGCTGGCCAAGTGGATCGTCATCAGCCCGGCCGGCAGCGAAGCCTTCAACGCCGAACTGGGGCGGATGAATCTGCTCAGCTACCCGATGATCGCGATCCCCTCGATGATCATGCTGATGGCCATTTTCTATTATCTGTGGCGCACCATTCACGGGCTGACCGGCCTCAAGCTGGAAGACGTGATGGCCAATGCCGAGCAGGAAAAACAGCCTTAAGCCAGGCAATCCGGCGCACCCGGGATGCTGACGTTCTCTGCCTACCTGGGCCTGTTTATTTCGGCCCTGGGCGCCGCCACGCTGCTGCCACTGCAATCGGAAAGCGTACTGGTAGCGTTGTTGCTCAGCGGCACCTATTCACCCTGGGTACTGCTGGCGGTAGCGAGCGTCGGGAACATTCTCGGTGCGCTGCTCAACTGGCTGCTGGGCCGTTACCTTGAGCACTTTCGTCATAAGCCCTGGTTCCCGGTTAGTGAGGCGCGCTTGCAGCAAGCACAGCGCGGCTATGCCCGTTATGGCCGCTGGTCACTGCTGCTGAGCTGGGTGCCGATCATCGGTGACCCGCTGACCCTGGTGGCAGGGGTGATGCGCGAACGTCTGTGGGTTTTCCTGCTGATCGTCGGTCTGGCAAAAACCGCCCGCTATGCTGTATTGGCAACCCTGACCCTCGGCTGGAGCTGATTGCGCCTACACGACACACGCCGTAACGCCAACGGCAATTCTGAGGTTGAGCATCGGCCATGCCTCCGTGATACTGCGCAGCCTTCGCACGGGCGTGTGCGAAGACCGTAACCGTGCGAAGGAGTGATCTGAGTGGAGCGGCATCCGTAATGAAAAGGAGCGATCTGGCCTGGACCCTAGTGGGGCTAAGCGCCGTGCTGCTGTCGTGCTACTTGCTCTATCACCAAGTGCGCACCATTTCCCTCGATGAAATTGCCGATAGCCTGCGCGCCATTCCGCGCCTGGATTGGCTGCTGGCCGCCGTGGCCACTCTAGGCGCTTACAGCGCCCTGGCCTGGTACGATCGCATCGCCCTGGCTCACCTGGGTAAAAAGATTTCCTGGCGCTTTATCAGCCTGTGCTCCTTCACCACCTATGCGCTGGCCCACAACATCGGCGCCTCAGTGTTCTCCGGCGCCCTGGTGCGTTATCGCGCTTACCGCAGCAAAGGCATGACGCCGCAGGAAATCGGCATCCTGATCGTCTTCTGCTCCTTCACCTTCGTCCTCGGCACCATCCTCGCCAGCGGCTGCGTGCTGGTGCTAGAGCCGGATCTGATCCACCGCGTGGCCAAGGTCACACCGCTGGTCTCCGAGATTATTGGCGTGCTCCTGCTGCTGTTGGTTGCGCTCTATGTGCTCGGTTCCTGGCGGCACTTCAAGCCCTGGCACTGGGGCAAGCTGCATCTCGAATACCCGCGCCTGGGGATTGTCGGCCGCCAGCTGCTGGCCGGACCGCTGGAGCTAGCCTGTGCGGCAGCGATCATCTACTTCGCCCTGCCGGCTGAGCACAACCCTGGCTACTTGGTGGTATTCGGCGTGTTCCTCGCCTCGTTCTCCCTGGCACTGTTGTCTCACGCACCTGGCGGCCTGGGCGTACTGGAAGTGACCTTCCTCGCGGCAATGCCCGAGCTGCCCGCCGCTGACGTGCTTGCGGCACTGATTGTGTTCCGCTGCTTCTACCTGCTGCTGCCGTTCGCCCTGTCGTTGCTGGTGGTGCTGGGCTTTGAGTGGTCGCAGTGGCAGAGCCGCCGCAACACCCCTGACAACCCGCCCCTGCCCTGAGTCGCACACACCGGATAACCGGGGGCAGCATTGCGCCGCGCACTCGCATAGAATGCGCGGCCGTTTTTGCGGCACGCCTTCACAACAGCCACTCGCCGGCTTCGTGACAGGATGCCCAGAAACTTCCCGGTACTTATTCAGGAACAGCGCGCCGCATGACTCTCTCTACACCCGCCCGCGCCTGCGGAATCGACTTCGGCACCTCCAACTCCACCGTAGGCTGGCTACGCCCCGACGCCGAAACCCTGATCCCACTGGAAGACGGCAAGATCACCCTGCCCTCGGTGGTGTTCTTCAACCTCGAAGAGCGCCGCCCGGTCTATGGCCGCCTGGCCCTGCAGGAATACCTGGAAGGCTACGAAGGCCGCCTGATGCGCTCGCTGAAAAGCCTCTTGGGCAGCAAGCTGCTGAAAAGCGAAACCACCGTGCTGGGCAGCGCCCTGCCGTTTAAAGACCTGCTCGGATTTTTTATCGGTGAGCTGAAAAACCGCGCCGAGGCCACTGCCGGCCGTCCCTTTGAAGAAGTAGTACTGGGCCGCCCGGTGTTCTTCGTCGACGATGACCCGGTGGCTGACCTGGAAGCACAAAACACCCTGGTGGCCGTGGCGCACAAGCTCGGTTTCAAGGACGTGTCGTTCCAGTACGAGCCCATCGCCGCAGCCTTCGACTATGAGTCGGGCATCAGCCGTGAAGAGCTGGTACTGATCGTCGACATCGGCGGTGGCACCTCGGACTTCTCCCTGGTACGCCTGGCGCCCGAACGTCGCGCAGTGGCTGATCGCCACAACGACATCCTCGCCACCGGCGGCGTGCACATCGGCGGTACCGACTTCGACAAGCAGCTTTCTCTGGCTGGGGTGATGCCACTATTCGGCTACGGCAGCCGGATGAAGAGCGATGCGCCGATGCCTACCAGCACCCACCTCAACCTGGCCACCTGGCACACCATCAACGCGGTGTACTCGGCACAGTCGCAGCGCCAGCTGCAGAGCATGCGCTACGACATCGTCGACCCTACCGGTATCGACCGGCTGTTCCAGCTGATCGAGCGCCGTGACGGCCACTGGCTGGCCATGCAGGTCGAGGAAAGCAAGATTGCCCTGACCGAGCAGGATGCGCGCCCCATCGACCTCAGCCGCCTGGAAGAGGGCCTGGTCGCCGAGCTGACCCGCACGCTGTTTAAGGATGCCATCGAGCCACTGCTGGAGCGCGTGCGCGCCAGTGTCACCCAGCTGTTAAGCGATGCCGGCGTCAGTGTCGAGCAGGTCGATACGGTGTTCTTCACCGGTGGTTCCAGCGGCATCCCGGCTCTGCGCCAGAGCGTCGCAGCCATGCTGCCCAATGCGCAGCACGTGGAAGGCAATACCTTCGGCAGCATCGGCAGCGGCCTGGCCATCGAAGCGCAGAAGCGCTACGGCTGATCAAATGCCGCAAGGTGCCCGGCCACAATAAAAAACGCCAGCTTGAAGCTGGCGTTTTTTATTGCTGCAGAATCAGCGCGGCACGGCCGGCTTCTTCACCGGCTTCTTGCCTTTGCCCTTGGCAGCATCGGCACGTTCCTTGGCCGCCTGCTGATTACGCGCCTGCGCAGCAGCTTTGGCCTGCTCGCGCTTGTCCCAAGGGTTACCGCCCGCCGCCCCGGTGTCACGCGGTGGCAAGCCGGTGTGCTGGGTCAGCATCGGTTTGCTCTTGGTGGTGTCTTTGGCGACCTTGTGGCTACCGGCCGGCGTCGAATTCTTGCGGCGCGCGCTCTGGTAGCTGTCAGTGGCGGGTTGATGCAGCGGGATCAGTTGGTTCTTGCCTGGCCCAATCAGGTCAGCGCGGCCCATGCGCTGCAGCGCTTCACGCAGCATCGGCCAGCCTTTCGGGTCGTGATAGCGCAGGAACGCCTTGTGCAGGCGACGCTGCTCTTCGCTCTTGACGATGGTCACGCCGTCGCTCTTGTAGCTGACCTTGCGCAGCGGGTTCTTGCCCGAGTGGTACATAGCCGTGGCGGTGGCCATTGGCGACGGGTAGAACGCCTGCACCTGGTCGGCGCGGAAACCATTGCCCTTGAGCCACAGCGCCAGGTTCATCATGTCTTCGTCGGTGGTGCCCGGGTGCGCGGCGATAAAGTACGGAATCAGGTACTGCTCTTTGCCCGCCTCTTTCGAGTACTTCTCGAACATGCGCTTGAACTTGTCGTAGCTACCAATGCCCGGCTTCATCATCTGATTCAGCGGGCCTTCCTCGGTGTGCTCCGGGGCGATTTTCAGGTAGCCACCGACGTGGTGGGTGACCAGCTCCTTCACATACTCCGGCGACTCGACGGCGAGGTCGTAACGCAGGCCCGAGGCGATCAGAATCTTCTTCACCCCAGGTAGCGCGCGAGCGCTGCGGTAGAGCTGAATAAGGCTGGAGTGATCGGTGTTCAGGTTCGGGCAGATGCCAGGGAACACGCACGACGGTTTGCGGCAGGCGGATTCGATTTCCGGGCTTTTGCAGGCAATGCGGTACATGTTGGCGGTCGGCCCGCCAAGGTCGGAAATCACCCCGGTAAAGCCTGGCACCTTGTCGCGGATCTCTTCGATCTCGCGGATGATCGACTCTTCCGAGCGGTTCTGAATAATCCGGCCTTCGTGCTCGGTGATCGAGCAGAAGGTGCAACCACCAAAGCAGCCACGCATGATGTTCACTGAAAAGCGGATCATGTCGTAGGCAGGGATTTTTTCTTTGCCATACGCCGGGTGCGGGACGCGCGCATAGGGCATGCCGAACACGTAGTCCATTTCCTCGGTAGTCATCGGGATGGGTGGCGGGTTGAACCACACATCAACCTCACCATGCTTCTGCACCAGCGCGCGGGCGTTGCCCGGGTTAGTTTCCAGGTGCAGCACGCGGTTGGCATGGGCGTACAGCACCGGGTCGTTACGCACCTTTTCCATGGACGGCAGACGGATCACCGTCTTGTCACGAGTCATCCGTGGGCTGGCGAGAAGCTGCACGACCTTCGGCTCGTTCGGGTCTTCCTGTGGGCCCTTCTCCTGCTCGATGGCGCAGGCCTGGGTATCCTGAGTGTTCACGTACGGGTTGATGATCTTGTCGATCTTACCCGGCCGATCAATACGGGTGGAGTCCACCTCATACCAGCCCTGCGGCGTATCACGACGGATAAACGCGGTGCCGCGCACGTCGGTGATGTCTTCGATCTTATGGCCGTAGGACAGGCGCTGGGCCACTTCAACGATGGCGCGCTCGGCGTTGCCGTACAGCAGAATGTCGGCGCTGGCATCGATCAGGATCGAATTGCGCACACGGTCTTGCCAGTAGTCGTAATGGGCGATGCGGCGCAGGGAGGCTTCGATACCGCCGAGGACGATCGGCACGTGTTTATAGGCTTCTTTGCAGCGCTGGCTGTACACCAGGCTGGCACGGTCCGGGCGCTTACCAGCTAGGCCGCCGGGGGTGTAGGCGTCGTCGGAACGGATTTTCTTGTCGGCGGTGTAGCGGTTGATCATCGAGTCCATGTTGCCGGCCGCGACGCCGAAGAACAGGTTCGGCTCGCCGAGCTTCATAAAGTCGTCTTTCGACTGCCAGTTTGGCTGGGCGATGATCCCTACACGAAAGCCTTGCGACTCCAGCAACCGGCCGATAATGGCCATGCCAAACGATGGGTGATCCACATACGCGTCACCGGTCACGATGATGATGTCGCAGCTGTCCCAGCCAAGCTGATCCATCTCTTCCCGGCTCATCGGCAGGAAAGGCGCAGGCCCGAAACACTCGGCCCAGTATTTTGGATAATCGAATAACGGCTTGGCGGCTTGCATGGACATGGAAAGTGACCGGCGGTGGCGAACAGGATGGAAAATCGCGGGCGCGGAATATAGCACAAAATTTAACCAAACCCGACTCCAGAGCTAGGTTTAATGACTGAAATCCCCCTAGCGCTGTAGCAGCAGCGTAGTGGCTTACGGCTATACTCGGACGCACAACATCGGTCTCCAATAGCCGGGACAAGGGGTGAACGTGGTGCAACGCTTAGCTTTTTCAATCCTAATCATGCTGAGCCTAGCCTTTCTGCCCGGCCTTTCGAGCGCAGCCATCACGCTCACGCCCACCAGCAGTGGCATTTCCCTGAACACCGACATAGAACTGCTGGAAGACAGCAGCGCACAACTGACCATTGCCGATATGGCCGACCCGGCTATTCAGAGCCGCTTCAAACCGGCCAATGGCCGCGCCAGCGTAGGCCAGAGTCTTAACCCTTGGTGGATCAAGGTTACCCTCCAGCGCACTAGCGATGCACCCAGCCAGTGGTGGCTGGAAGTCAGCTCGGTCACCCAGCTCGACCTGCGCCTGTACCTGCCCGAGCCGAATGGCCGTTGGCAGGAGCGCCAATCTGGCGAGCTGGTCAGCCATAAAGAAGGCCGCGATCACGAATTCCGCCACATGCTGTTCAAGCTGCCGGAGCTGAGCCAACAACCCCTGACTTTTTATCTGCGCAGCTATGACCCGGCCGGCAACTCGTTCCCGATGCGCGCCTGGCAGCTGGATCAGCTGACCCAAGGAGCCGCAGAAGAGAACCTCGCACTTGGGGTGGTCTACGGCATCATCGCCGCGCTACTGCTGTACAACCTGTTTATCTTCTTCAGCCTGCGCGACTCGGCCTATTTCTGGTACGTGCTGACCACCGCCGGCGCTCTGCTGATGATCCTCAGCATGAGCGGCCATGGCTTTCAGTACCTGTGGCCAAACAATCCCGTGCCCTTCTGGCTGGACCGCGTCACTCTGCCTTCTCTGTGGGGCTTCTGCGCCTGCCGCTTTACTCAATGCCTGATGCAAACCCGCACCCATGTACGCTGGGCTCATCATCTATTAAGCCTGGCCTGCGTCTGCTATGTGATTGCAGTTGCCCTTGAGGGTCTGGGACAACGTCATACCGCAGCCTGGATCATCGCCCTGTTATCGCTGACCAGCATCCCAGCAGCGCTGGGCTCGGCACTGATTCGCTGGCGCCAGGGTTACTTCCCGGCACTGCTGTATCTCTGTGGCTATGGTTTGATTCTCGGCAGCATCAGTCTGGCGCTGATGCGCGCCACCGGCCTGGTACAACCGGCCATCTGGAATGCTTACGTATTCCCACTGTCGGTGGCGGCCGAATCGATTCTGTTCTCCTTCGCCCTGGCATACCGCATCCAGACGCTCAAGCAGGAAAAAGCCGAAGCCCTGGAGCAGGCAGACCGCGAAAAAACTGCGCGCCTGGCGCAGATGCAAGGCAGCGCCGATGAACTACAAAGTGCGGTCAAGCTGCGTACTGCCGAACTGGCACAGGCCAACCAGCAACTCTGCGAACGCGAGCGCGAGCTACAGCACGCCGCCTTCCACGACCCGCTAACCGAGCTGCCTAACCGGCGTTTTCTGGTCGAGCGCTGCGAGGCCGCACTGGCCAATGCGCGGCGGCACAATGAAGCCACCGCCCTGCTGCTGATTGACCTCGACCATTTCAAGCCGATCAACGACAAATATGGCCACGATGCCGGCGACCTGATGCTGCAAACCATCGCACAGCGCCTGCGCGAACATGTGCGCTCGGGAGATGCCGTTGCACGCCTGGGAGGTGATGAGTTTGCCGTGCTGATCTGCGGCGAAGACGCCGAACAGCACGCACGCGAAATCGCTCGCCGCTTACTGGATGAACTGGCCAAACCGGTGGCCTATGGCGCGGATCGGCTGACCGTGACCATCAGCATCGGTGTGGCGCTGTACCCGCGCCACGCCAGCAATTTCACCACGCTTTACAAGGCGGCGGATGAAATGCTCTACAAGGTCAAGGGCCGTGGTCGCTCGGGCTCAGCGGTGTGCGGAGAAGATGGCGAACTGAGCAGCAGTGCACGCCTGCAACTGGACGTGCTCAACGTACCCAGTGGTTTGAGCTGACGGCTCAGCAGTCGAGATCACCTCGCGCAGCCCAGCCATCCACCCAACCAACGACGTGCCGGCAACTTCTGTGAACGATCACGCCGCTGCGCCTATACTCGCGCAACCGCCACTCGACACCAGGAAGTCAGCAGTGCAGCGCCTCACCCTATCCATTCTTCTACTGCTGAGCCTGTTTAGCGGTCCGAGCGTTGCCAGCACGGTGCAGCTGAGCACCTCCAGCAGTGGCAGCGTGCTCAACGGCCAGATCGAACTGCTGGAGGATGTCGACGGCCAACTGAGCATTGCCGACATGGCCGACGCCGCCGTGCAAAGCCGCTTTCAACCCGCCGCCGGACGCACCAGCGTTGGTCAGAGCAGCAACCCCTGGTGGATCAAACTCAGCCTGCAACGCAGCAGTGACGCGCCTGCACAGTGGTGGCTGGAAGTCGGCGCGGTCACCCTGCTCGACCTGCAAATCTTTCTTCCCAGCGCCACGGGCCAATGGCAACTGCGCCAGGCGGGTGAACGCGTCGGTTTTGCCGAAGGCCGCGACCATGACTACCGCCGCGCCGTGTTCCGCCTGCCATTACTTGGCGAACAGCCACAGACTATTTACCTGCGTACGTACGACCCGGCGGGCAACTCCTTCCCGCTGCGTATCTGGCAGCTGCACGACCTCGAACAACTGGCCAAGCGCGAACATCTGGTGCTCGGTCTGATCTACGGGGTGATCCTCGCCCTGCTGCTTTACAACCTGTTTATCCTGCTGGCCCTACGCGATCCGACCTACCTCTGGTATGTGCTGACCATGGCGGCGTCATTGATCTTTATCGCCAGCATGAGCGGTCATGGTTTTCAGTACCTCTGGCCGGACGGCCCAGTACCGGCCTGGCTGGATCGCATCACCCTGCCCATTCTGGTTAGCCTCGGCATCCTGCGTTTTGCCCAGGCGCTGCTATCCACCCGCACCACCCTGCGCATTGCCCATCACATCCTCAACGGCTGTATCGCGGTGTACCTGCTGGCCCTGGCGGTCAACCTGGCCGGTTATCGCAGTGAAACGGGCTTACTGATCGGGCTGATCCCGATTGTTACCGTGCCCACCCTACTGTTCAGCGCGGCCATCCGCTGGAAACAGGGCTTTACCCCGGCGCTGTTCTACCTGCTGGGCTACGGCAGCGTGCTGCTGAGCTTTGTGATTCTGGTGCTGCGCGCCGCTGGCGTGGTACAGCCAGGCGAGTCCACCGCTTACCTGTTCCCACTGGCGGTGGCGGCCGAAGCGATTCTGTTCTCCTTCGCACTGGCCTATCGCATCCAGATTCTCAAGCAGGAGAAAGCTGACGCCCTCCAGCAGGCCGACCGCGAAAAAACTGCACGCCTGACCCAAGCCCAGGCCAACGCCGCCGAACTGCAACATTCGGTTGACCTGCGCACCGCAGAACTGGCCGCCACTAATGAACGTCTGCGCCAACGTGAACAAGCACTGCAGCACGCGGCATTTCACGACCCGCTGACCGAGCTGCCAAACCGCCGTTATCTGGTGGAGCGCTGTGAAACAGCACTGGCCAATGCGCGCCGCCACAGTGAAGCACTGGCCCTGCTGTTGATCGACCTCGATCACTTCAAACCGATCAACGACAAACACGGCCACGATGCCGGTGACCTGATGCTGCAACAGATCGCCCAACGTCTGCGCGAGCATGTTCGCGCCGGAGATACCGTGGCACGTCTGGGCGGCGACGAGTTTGCCGTGTTGGTAGGGGGCGCCGATGCCGAAGAGCATGCCCGGGAAATCGCTAATCGTTTGCTCGCCGAGCTGGCCAAGCCGGTGATGTACGGCGCAGAACGGCTGACCGTGACCATCAGCATCGGCGTCGCGCTGTACCCACAGCACGCAGGTACCTTTACCGCGCTGTACAAGGCGGCCGACGAGATGCTCTACCGAGTCAAGACACGTGGTCGCTCAGGCTCAGCGGTGTGCGGCGAAGATGGCGAGCTGAGCAACAGCGCGCGCCTGCACCTGGATGTGCTCAGCGTACCCAGCGGTCTGCTCTGACTCAGCTGTTGCGGTAGCGACGCGGCACTCGTGCAGTGACCTTGCTGAGCAGCTCGTAACCAATGGTTCCGGCTGCCTGCGCCACCTCATCCACCGGTAACTGCGCCCCCCACAGCTCGACCGCATCGCCCACGGCGGCATCCGGCACGTCCGTAAGGTCTACCATCAGCATATCCATGGACACCCGCCCGACCAGTGTCACGCGCTGGCCACGGACGACAACCGGCGTGCCGGCCGGCGCATGGCGTGGGTAGCCATCGGCATAACCGCAACTTACGGTGCCGATACGCGACGGCCGCTCAGCACGCCAGGTGCAGCCATAGCCAACCGCTTCACCCACCCCCACATCGCGACAGGCAATCAGCTGCGCGGTCAGGCTCATCGCCGGGCGCAAGCCCAGCTCAACGGCGCCCAGATCAGCAAAAGGTGTTGCGCCATAGAGCATGATGCCCGGACGCAGCCAATCCATATGCGCAGCCGGTATGGTCAAAATCGCCGCAGAATTGGCCAGCGAGCGCTTGGCGAAATCCAGATCCAGCAGATCGAGAAACTGCTCCAGCTGCAGCTCAGTGGTTTCACTGCCGCGCTCATCGGCGCAGGCAAAGTGACTAAGCAGACTCAGCTCGGCAACCTGCGCTGCACCCTGTAAACGACCATGCCAATCACGCACAGCAGCAGCGCTGAAGCCCAGGCGATGCATACCGCTGTCCAGCTTCAGCCACAGATTCAGCGGCCGCGATAGATTAGCGGCGAGCAGCTGCTGCGCCTGTTGCTCGCTGTGCAGCACCACATCCAGACCTAGCTGCGTGGCGAACTGGTACTCGTCCGCTTCAAAGCAGCCCTCGAGCAACAGAATCCGCGCCTCACCGTGCAGCGCACGCACCTCTGCGGCTTCCTCCAGGCTTGCCACAGCAAAGCCATCGGCGACATCATGCAAGGCCGTCACCACCTCGCGCACGCCATGCCCGTAGGCATTCGCTTTGACCACCGCAAACGCCTGCCGCCCCGGCGCACAGCGCCTGGCCACCGCGTAGTTATGGGCAATGGCAGACAAATCGACAGTGGCTACAAGGGGACGCATGGAGAAAAGTCCTTAAACAAAACGGGCAGCCAGTTTACCCACTGGCCGCCCGTTTTTATTGATCTGACACGGCAACACGCTGCGTTGCGCGCCCGCCGCTCTACTCGTCGTCGAACTGGTAGCTGCCCGGCGCGAGGTTTTCGAAACGCGAGAACTTACCGAGAAACGCTAGCCGCGCCGTGCCCAATGGACCGTTACGCTGCTTGCCGATGATGATTTCGGCAACGCCCTTGTACTCGGTCTCGGGGTGATACACCTCGTCGCGGTAAACGAACATGATGATATCGGCGTCCTGCTCGATGGCCCCGGACTCACGCAAGTCGGAGTTGATTGGGCGCTTGTTCGGGCGCTGCTCCAGGCCACGGTTAAGCTGCGAGAGGGCAATAACCGGGCAGTTGAATTCCTTGGCCAGGGCTTTGAGCGAGCGGGAGATTTCGGAAATCTCGTTGACTCGGCTGTCGCCGCTGGAACCAGGAATCTGCATCAGCTGCAGGTAGTCGACCATGATCAGGCCGATCTCGCCGTGCTCACGCGCCAAACGGCGGGTACGTGCGCGCATCTCCGAAGGCGAGATACCGGCGGTATCGTCAATAAACAGTTTGCGGTCGTTGAGCAGATTGACCGCCGAGGTCAGACGCGGCCAATCGTCGTCGTCCAGGCGACCGGCACGCACCTTGGTCTGATCTATACGCCCTAGCGAGGCGAGCATACGCATCACGATGGAGTCGGAAGGCATCTCCAGCGAGTACACCATCACCACCTTGTCGCTGCGCATCAGCGCGTTTTCCACCAGGTTCATGGCGAAGGTGGTCTTACCCATCGACGGTCGACCGGCGACGATGATCAGGTCGGCCGGCTGCAGGCCGCTGGTCAGGTTGTCCAGATCGGTAAAGCCGGTGGACAGACCGGTGATCGCGTCGCCAGCATTGAACAGGGTATCGATACGGTCGATGGCCTTGACCAGAATATCGTTGATCCCCACCGGGCCACCGGTCTTCGGCCGCGCCTCGGCGATCTGAAAGATCAGGCGCTCGGCCTCATCAAGAATCTCGGCGCCAGTACGGCCTTGCGGCATATAGGCACTGTCGGCAATTTCGCCGCTGATGCCGATCAACTGGCGCAGCGTGGCGCGCTCACGAATGATCTGCGCATAGGCCTTGATGTTGGCCACCGAGGGCGTGTTCTTCGCCAGCTCGCCGAGGTAGGCCAGGCCGCCGACTTGCGACAGCTGCCCTTCCTGGTCCAGCTGCTCGGAGACAGTCACCACGTCGAAGGGGTGGTTACGCTCAGCCAGCTTGAAAATCGCGCGGAAGATCAGGCGATGGTCATGCCGATAGAAGTCGCCATCGGACACCGCATCGAGCACCCGCTCCCAGGCATTGTTGTCGAGCATCAGGCCGCCCAGTACGGCTTGCTCCGCCTCGATCGAGTGCGGCGGCACCTTCAGGGCGGAGGTTTGCAGATCGTACTGTTCGGGCAGGCTGATGTCGTTCATAAGGCTCGGGCAAAGAATTCTGTGTTGGAAAAACAAAGGGCACGGCATCGCTTTCGCAATGCCGTGCCCGATGTTAGCGAGCCTGCACTCAAGTGCAAGCCCGTTGAGCAGCCAGTTAGGCGGCTACAACAACAACCTTAACGGTTGCTTCAACGTCGCTGTGCAGGTGCACGGCTACGTCGTATTCGCCGAGTTGACGAATGGTGCCGTTCGGCAGACGCACTTCAGCTTTGGCCACTTCAACGCCAGAGGCGGTCAGGGCTTCAGCGATGTCGTGAGTACCGATGGAGCCGAACAGTTTGCCTTCATCGCCCGCGGTAGCGGTGATGGTGACTTCCAGTTCAGCCAGCTGAGCAGCGCGGGATTCAGCGTAAGCTTTCTTCTCGGCAGCCAGTTTTTCCAGCTCGGCGCGACGCGCTTCAAACGCAGCAACGTTTGCAGGAGTAGCAGCAGTGGCTTTGCCTTGCGGCAGCAGGAAGTTACGACCGTAACCGGACTTAACATTCACTTTATCGCCCAGGTTGCCCAGGTTGGCGACTTTTTCCAGCAGGATCAGTTCCATTTGGTAATAACCTCTTAACTTTTAACCTTCACCGTTCGCGGGGCCCGAGCCTTGTTTGCGCTCAAAGCGACCACGAAAATCAAGCAGACTGTCGACAATGGCCAAAACCACCAGTAACGGATAAGTCAGCTGCATAAACAGCAACAACGTGATGTACAACCCGACCAGCCAGAACTTACCTAGCCGACCTTGCGCCACCATCCCATGCAACAGGCCGATGCCCGCAAACGCCAACGGCACACTGCACAACGGCGTCAGCATGGCCATTTGCGGACCCAGATTGGGTCCCAACAGCATGCCAACCAGCAGCAACATCGCCAGCGGGGTCGGGAGGCGTAGTGCGCGAAACTCGCGACCGAAGCCACCCGGGTTATACAACTGCGCCTGCCAGAAGCGCCCAAGCATCAGGCTCAACAAGCTGACTATCTGCAACAACGCCGCGATCAATCCGGTCAGTACCGGTGCAATCAGGCTATCCAGGCGCGCTCGCTCATCCACCGACATCTGTTGGTGAACCCCATCAAGCATTTGCGGCATCAGCTTTTGCAGCTCAAGCGCCATTGCTTCGATGGGTTCGCGGAATACCGCACCCAAGACCAGCCCATACACCAGGCCCAATGCCACACTGCACAGCAGCACACGATTCCAGGACAGGTTGGCGCGTAACAACAACGCCAATCCCAGCGCACCGAGCAACACCAACAGGGTGCGCGGCTCACCGAAATACCACCAGCCAATGGCCGGCAGCAGGGCCCAGGCGAGGATGCCAGCGGCATCACTCCAACCGCGCCGCAGAAGCACCAGGCTTCCAGCGGCAGCACTCAACCAGAACAACAGCGGCAACGCCGCAGAAACCATCACTACGAGAGTGGCCTGCATACGGCCGCGCATAATGAATTCAGCTATGGCGCGCATGCGATCTATCCCTTACTTCTTGTCGAACATCCGGTCTCAGCGGCCGTGGCTGTCGGTGTAAGGCAGCAGGGCCAGGAAGCGGGCACGCTTGATAGCGGTAGCCAGCTGACGCTGATAACGAGCCTTAGTACCGGTGATACGGCTAGGAACGATCTTGCCGGTTTCCGAGATGTAAGCTTTCAGCGTGTTGAGATCTTTGAAATCGATCTCTTTCACTTCTTCTGCGGTGAAACGGCAGAATTTACGACGACGGAAGAAACGTGCCATGAGAGTGGCTCCTCAATAGATCCGTGGATTACTCGTCAGCGTTGTCGCTGTCGTTGTTGTCGCTGTCATCGCCATCAACAGAATCGGCGTTGTCAGGACGGTCACGACGCTCACGGCGCTCACTGCGGTTTTCTTCGGCCTTGAGCATCTCGGACTGGTCAGTTACGGCCTCGTCGCGACGGATGACCAAGTTACGGATCACGGCATCGTTGTAACGGAAGTTGTCTTCCAGCTCAGCCAGGGCTTTACCGGTGCACTCAACGTTAAGCATCACGTAGTGAGCTTTGTGGACGTTGTTGATGGCGTAAGCCAGCTGACGACGGCCCCAATCTTCCAGGCGGTGAATCTTGCCGCCGTCTTCTTCGATCAGCTTGGTGTAACGCTCAACCATGCCGCCGACTTGCTCGCTCTGGTCCGGGTGAACCAGAAAGATGATTTCGTAATGACGCATAAATGCTCCTTACGGGTTGTAGCCTGCCGCGAAATGCGGTCAGGCAAGGAGTGAATTTCACTTGTTTGTCTTGCTGAAACAGAAAGGCGCAAAAGCACCTGCCGTCACGGCAAGGGGCGACATTCTAGTGAAGCCGCCTGCTACACGCAAGGTGAACTGGTGATTATTTGAACAATGCTGCGCGATTGCGCGGACAGAAAAGTCATTGCCGAGGTCAACGGCAGCGGGCGCCTTGCAGGCGCCCGCTGCGCATTATTTCTTGCCACCAGCCTTGCGCTGGCGCAAGGCCTCGAACAGACACACACCGGTCGCAACCGACACATTGAGGCTGCTAACGCTGCCTGCCATCGGCAACTTAACCAGGTAATCGCAATGCTCACGGGTCAGGCGACGCATACCTTTGCCTTCAGCCCCCATGATCAGCACAGTCGGCCCAGTCAGGTCATGCTCATACAACTCCATCTCAGCCTCACCGGCCGTGCCCACAACCCACAGGCCGCGCTGCTGGAGTTTCTCCAGACTGCGCGCCAGGTTGGTCACTGCAACTAGCGGGATCACCTCTGCTGCGCCGCAGGCGACTTTGCGCACGGTAGCGTTGAGCGTGGCGGACTTGTCCTTCGGCACAATCACCGCCAGCGCACCCGCCGCATCAGCGGTCCGCAGACAAGCACCAAGGTTGTGCGGGTCTGTCACGCCGTCGAGCACCAGCAGTAGAGGCGCACCTTCGGTGCGGTCGAGCAGCTCGTCGAGCATCGCCTCGCCCCAGACCTGACTGGGGCTGACATCCGCCACCACACCTTGATGCACGCCTTCGACCCAGGCATCCATCTCACGGCGCTCACACTGACCAACAGACACCCGCGCATCCGCCGCCAGCGCCAGCAACACCTGCACGCGCGGATCATTACGCCCTTCGGCTAGCCAGATTTGCTTAACCCGCTTTGGATGGTGACGCAGCAGCGCTTCTACAGCATGCACGCCGTAGATTTTCTCCAACTGGCTCATGACTTCGCCTTACGCTTGCGTGCACTGCCGGACGCCGACGCCCCACCAGCCGGAGCGCCCTTGCGGTGCGCACCTGGCTTACCAGACTTACTGGCTGGCTTGGCAGACTCACTCTTGGCAGCGCCCTTGCCGGCCTTGCTCTTCGAATCACTGAGCAGCGATTTTTTCAGCGCACGGCTTTTTTCCACATCGGTGTTACCTGGCGCAGCACGCTCGCCGCGACGCCCGGTTTTACCCGCAGCCGATTCAAAACCACCACGGCGCTGACCGGCCGGCATAGCCGTTTTGCCTTCAGCCAGTTCAAAGTCGATCTTGCGCTCGTCCAGATCGACGCGCATGACCTTGACCTCAACACTATCGCCCAGACGGAAACTGCGCCCGCTGCGCTCGCCCGCCAGGCGATGATGCACGGGGTCAAAGTGGTAGTAGTCACCCGGCAAGGCGGTGACGTGCACCAAACCCTCGACGTAAATGTCCTTCAACTCAACGAACAGACCAAAGCCTGTCACCGCCGTGATCACACCCGGGAACGTTTCGCCGACGCGATCCTTCATAAACTCGCATTTGAGCCAGTTCACTACATCGCGAGTCGCCTCATCGGCGCGGCGCTCGGACATCGAGCACTGCTCGCCAAGCTGCTCTAGAATCGCATCGTCGTATGGGTAGATCCGCGCCCGCGGCATGATCGCCGCACCGGCACGCTTGACGTGCGGGGTATCAAGCTTGGAACGGACCACACTGCGGATCGCCCGATGGATCAACAGATCCGGATAACGACGAATTGGTGAAGTGAAGTGCGCATACGCCTCGTAGTTCAGACCGAAGTGACCCTGGTTATCCGCGCTGTACACCGCCTGACTGAGCGAGCGCAGCATGACGGTCTGGATCAGGTGGTAATCCGGACGCTCGCGGATACTTTCCAGCAGCAGCTGGTAGTCCTTGGGCGACGGACCGTCCTTCGACTTGCCGCGATGCAGCGACAACCCCAGCTCGGTGAGGAATGCTTTGAGCTTCTCCACACGCTCCGGCGGCGGACAATCATGCACGCGATAAAGCGCCGGAATTTCATGCTTCTGCATAAACGCAGCAGTGGCCACGTTGGCAGCCAGCATGCATTCTTCGATCAACTTGTGCGCATCGTTACGCTGGGTTGGGCGAATCTCGGCAATCTTACGTCCAGCCCCGAAGATGATCCGGGTTTCCTGGGTTTCAAAATCAATGGCCCCGCGCTCATGGCGCGCAGCCAGCAACACCTGGTACAGCGAGTACAGCTGCTTGAGGTGCGGCAGTACTTCTTTGTACTCGCCACGCAGCGCCTTGCCTTCGCTACTTTTCGGCTGCTCAAGCATGGCACTGACCTTGTTGTAGGTCAGACGCGCATGGGAGTGGATGACCGCCTCATAGAATTGGTAGTCGGTCATCTTGCCGGTCTTGGAGATACTGATCTCACAGACCATAGCCAGACGATCGACATGCGGGTTCAGCGAGCACAGGCCGTTAGACAATTCTTCCGGCAGCATCGGGATTACCCGCTCCGGGAAGTACACCGAATTGCCACGCACCTGAGCCTCGGCATCCAACGCCGAATCGATTTTCACATAGTGAGAAACGTCAGCGATGGCGACATAGAGCTTCCAGCCGCCGGAAAACAGCCGCCAGTTGCTGCCGTTTTTCTCGCAATACACCGCATCATCGAAGTCGCGCGCGTCTTCACCATCAATGGTGACGAACGGCAAGTGGCGTAGGTCGATACGCTTCTCTTTGTCCTTCTCTTCAACTTCTGGCTTGAGCTTGTGCGCTTCTTTTACAACCGCGTCCGGCCAGACGTGGGGAATGTCGTAGCTGCGCAATGCAACGTCGATCTCCATACCGGGCGCCATGTAGTTGCCAACCACCTCAACCACGTCGCCCTGGGGCTGGAAGCGCGTAGTCGGCCAGTGAGTAATTTTCACCTCAACAAACTGACCCTGTTTGGCGCCGGCATTCCGCCCTGGCGTCACCAGCACTTCTTGCTGAATTTTCGGGTTATCGGCCACAACGAAGCCAACGCCGCTTTCTTCGTAATAGCGGCCAACAATGCTTTCGTGGGCGCGGGAGATCACCTCAACCACCGCACCTTCACGACGGCCACGGCGATCAAGACCAGACACCCGCGCCAAAGCACGGTCACCATCGAACACCAGGCGCATTTGCGCGGGACTCAGAAACAGATCATCACTGCCATCATCCGGCACCAGAAAGCCGAAACCATCACGGTGCCCGCTCACGCGCCCGAGAATCAGGTCGAGCTTATCAACAGGGGCATAGGTGCCGCGGCGGGTATAGATCAGCTGGCCATCACGCTCCATGGCGCGAAGACGGCGACGCAGGGCTTCGAGCTGCTCTTCAGTGGCCATGCCAAATTCATCAGCCAGCTCTTCGCGAGCTGCTGGAGAGCCGCGCTCATCCAAGTGCTTCAGAATCAGTTCACGACTTGGAATGGGGTTTTCATATTTTTCCGCTTCACGAGCGGCCTCGGGATCGAGGGATTGCCAATCGGCCATTAGAGGTAATTCACCTTATCTACACAAATTCGGTTTGCCATGTGCCTATTGAAGCGCGAAACCACTGTCCAGGTCAGCACGGCACACAGAATAAAATTTTTTAACAACAGGGGTTTACAAGTAAAAACCCGATCCGTATTATGCGCGCCACAACGACGGGAAACGAAGTTAACCAAGTTGTAGTTGATAGCAAATAAGCAAGTTTTGCAATCAATGCCCAGGTGGTGAAATTGGTAGACACGCCAGCTTCAGGTGCTGGTGACCTTACGGTCGTGGAAGTTCGAGTCTTCTCCTGGGCACCAATTCAAAAAAACCGAGCCACTGGCTCGGTTTTTTATTGCCTGCGATTTAACCCCCATATGTGTAAACAACTTGGTGGGCGCTCAGGTGCGCCCACCCTGAATCGGCCTAAACGCGAAACTGACCCAAACTGGCTTTAAGCTTCTTCGCCAAGCCATCCAACACGCGACCGCTATTGGCCGTAGCCGCAACAGCCTCAGCCGCGCGCTGCGCCTCAACATGAATAACCTCAACACGCCCACGCACGGCATCAGCCCCCTCCGCCTGATGCGCAGCCGCCTCTGTCGCGGCATTGATCGCGCCGTGCACTTCCTCCACCGCCTCACGCACCGACTGCTGCACTCGCGCACTTTCGCGCAGGGCCGATAAGCCTTGATCAGCCTGCTTACCGGCCTGACTAATAGCCTCAACCGCTTCGCGTGCACCCTGCTGCAATGCGCCGATATGGGTCTGAATATCGCCAGTGGACTGCTGCGTCTTACTGGCCAGCGCGCGCACCTCATCGGCCACCACAGCAAAACCGCGACCACTCTCGCCCGCCCGGGCCGCCTCAATGGCCGCATTCAGGGCCAATAAGTTGGTTTGCTCAGCAATTGAGCGAATCACCGTTAGCACCACTTCAATCTGCTCACTCTGCTTGGCCAGCCGCTCGATGACCGAAGCCCCCGTTTCCACACGCCTCACCAACTCTTCGATCGAGCCCCCCACGCGCAGCGCAATCGCAGCATTGTCATCAGCAGCCTGACGAATCGCACCAACGCGCTGCAAGGCCTCGCGCATAGCATGGCTTTCCGCCTGCGCTTCGCTGGCCATTTCAGCCAACGCCTGCAAACTACCGGCGACCTCATCACGCTGACGCTCGGCCGCTGACTCCGCCGCCGCACTGCGCGAGGCCAAATTGCCGATTTCCTGCCCAGTGAGCGATGCCACCTCACCCGCCTCGCGCACAATCGGCTGCAACTTGGCGACGAAGCGATTGACCGCCGCCGCCATGTCGCCAATTTCATCACGGCTATTGAGTTCGACCCGACGGGTCAGATCCCCCTCGCCGGCCGCCCAGTCATTCAACACCGCAATCAAGGTATGCAGCTTGCTGACTACTCGCCGCCCGAGCACCAAGGCCAATACCAACAGAATCAGCAGTGCCACGACAGTAAGGCCCATGCTGATATTCCAACGCAAACCAGCTGCAGCCTGCTGCACCACCTGGCGACTGCTCTGCTCCATACCGCCAGCCGCCTCACGCGCAACACTCAATCGAGCCGCCAGAGCGTCCGCACTGCTGGTGGCCGCGCCACTTAAGCTGTCTGAAACCAACCGCCCACTGCTGTCGATCAAACTGACGAAACGCTGATCCAGCTTCGCCAACTCCTCATCCACCGACGCAGTAGAAACCCCCAAAAGAACCTTGCCGATATCCGAGCCCATTGGACTGATCGTCGCCTCGGCGATATACACACCCGGATCATTGGCGGCAGCCTGCAGCACCTTATCCAGTGCGCCACCACCTTCCCCCTTGGCCATCAAGGCACGTACACGTGCGTCCTGCCGATTGAGATGGCGTGTCAGCCGTTCGCCTTGCGCATCGAGGTACACCGCAAATAGCACCGCCGGGTTGCGATGCGCTCCACGGACTAACTCAGTGAGCGCGGGCACATCGGCATCCCAGATAGCCTTTGGCGCAACGGCCGATAGCAGCTGCGCCAGCTCGTCCGCCGAACGCTTAAGATTGCTGTCCAACACGCCGCGAATTTGCGCCTGCTCCTCGGCCAGCCGGGTAGAAAGGCCTTTGGCCAATTGCGCTTGAGTGCTGACGGAAAGGCCATCCAGACCGCCACGCACTTCATCACCAGCTTTAGTCAGCTCGTCTACCAATCGCGCCGTATCGGACTGCATGCCTTTGGCCAAATCTGCCTCAAGCGTTGCCACCGTGGTCCGGGTCAACGCCACAGCCACAATGACTTGCACCAACAAGGCCACGCCCAGCGCCAGAAACACCGGCAACAACAAACGACTGCGCAGCACAGAAATAATGGCAAACACGGCAGACACTCCTAACAGCGGTAATGCCTATAACGGCGGGGAAGCTGATTTATAAAGGCTAGCTCGGATATTTTTACGCGGACCAGAAACGACAAAGGGCCGCCAATTGGCGACCCTTTGTGCACTGCCTGTGACTATCAGGCAAACGGATGACGCAACACAATAGTCTCGTTGCGGTCCGGGCCGGTGGAAACAATATCAATCGGCGCACCGACCAACTCTTCCACACGCTTGATGTAAGTACGCGCAGCCGCTGGCAGCTCTTCCAGGGTTTTCGCACCCAGGGTCGACTCGCTCCAGCCTGGCAGCTCCTCGTAAACCGGCTGCAGACCCAGGTAGCTGTCGGCATCAGTCGGCGCATCAACCAGCACGTCGCCGTTTTGATCTTTGTAGCCAACACAGATACGGATGGTTTCCAGACCGTCGAGCACGTCCAGCTTGGTCAGGCACAGACCGGAGATGCTGTTGATCTCGATGGCGCGACGCAGGATCACGGCATCAAACCAACCGCAACGACGCGCGCGGCCGGTGGTGGAGCCGAATTCGTGGCCACGCTTGGCGAGGAACGCGCCGGTTTCGTCGAACAGCTCAGTCGGGAACGGACCCGAGCCAACGCGGGTGGTGTAGGCCTTGGTGATACCGAGGATGTAATCCAGGTACATCGGACCAAAACCAGAACCGGTGGCGATGCCGCCTGCCGTGGTGTTGGAGCTGGTGACGTAGGGGTAGGTGCCATGGTCGATGTCCAGCAGCGAACCCTGCGCGCCTTCGAACATGATGTCCTTGCCCTCACGACGCATGTCGTGCAGCACGGCGGTCACGTCGGTCATCATCGGCTTGAGCAGCTCAGCGTATTCCATGCACTCGTCGAGCGTCTTCTGGAAGTCGATGGCCGGCTCTTTGTAGTAATTGACCAGTACGAAGTTGTGGTAATCCAGCAGCTCACCGAGCTTGGCGGCGAAGCGCTCACGGTGGAACAGATCGCCAATGCGCAGGCCGCGTCGCGCCACCTTGTCTTCGTAGGCCGGGCCAATACCACGACCGGTGGTGCCGATCTTGGCATCACCACGGGCTTTCTCACGAGCCTGATCGAGGGCTACGTGGTACGGCAGGATCAGCGGGCAGGACGGGCTGATACGCAGGCGCTCGCGCACCGGCACGCCTTTCTCTTCCAGCTTGATGATTTCACGCATCAGCGCATCGGGCGCAACCACCACGCCGTTGCCGATCAGGCACTGCACGTTTTCGCGCAGAATACCGGAGGGGATCAGGTGCAGAACGGTTTTTTCGCCGTCGATCACCAGGGTGTGGCCAGCATTATGACCACCCTGGTAACGCACAACAGCTGCAGCCTGTTCGGTCAGCAGGTCGACGATCTTGCCCTTGCCTTCATCGCCCCACTGGGTGCCCAGGACTACGACATTCTTACCCATAACACTAACCCTCTTCGCAAACTTGATGCCGGCCATAGCCGACGGAAACTTTTCGCCTTGCCGCTCAGGCTGTCAGCGCAGCTAACTGCCAGCGGCCATCACGCAACAGCAGCTGACGATCACAGCCTGCAGCCTCGGCGTCAGCCGCGACCTGCCCAGGCAATGCCTGAACCACGCGCTGACCGTCCTGGCGCAAGCGCACAATCGCCTGCCACAAAAACACATCATGGTTATCCGGAGCCCAGACACCGGCAGGCTCTTCACCCAACTGCATCTGCCCCAGGCTTACCAGGGTTTTCAGGTCTGTGGAGAAGCCTGTCGCCGGACGCGCGCGGCCAAAATCAGCGCCGATGTCGTCATAACGGCCGCCCTGGGCGATGGCATAACCCACACCAGGGACGAAGGCCGCGAACACTACGCCGGTGTGATAGTGATAACCGCGCAGCTCGCCCAGATCGAAGTACAGCGGTAATTCCGGGTAGCGCAAGCTCAGCGCATCGGCAATCGCCATCAGGTCATCCAGCGCCGCATGCACATCGTCCGGCGCATCGACCAGGCAGGCCTGAGCCAGGTCCAGCACTTCACGACCGCCGCACAGCTCGCTAAGCGCGCGCAGCATTTTGTGCAGGTCATCCGGCAGGGTTTCAGTCAGCTCAACGACTTCATCCAGCGCCTTGCGCTGCAGCGCGTCGAACAACTGCTGCTCGACCTCGCCAGACAGCTCGGCAGCACGCGCCAGGCCGCGGTAGATACCAACATGGCCAAGATCCATGTGCACATCCGGCACCGCTGCCAGCTCTAGGGTGTTTACCAGCAGGCTGATCACTTCCACATCACTCGCCGGGCTGGCGTCGCCATACAGCTCGGCACCCAGCTGGATCGGGCTACGCGAGGTGGTCAGCGCACGCGGCTGGGCATGCACCACGCTACCGGCGTAGCACAGTCGGCTCGGTCCTTCACGGCGCAGGGTATGCGCATCAATGCGCGCCACCTGCGGCGTGATGTCGGCACGAAAGCCCATCTGCCGGCCGGACAACGGATCGGTAACCTTGAAGGTGCGTAGATCCAGATCCTGGCCCGCGCCAGTCAGCAGCGATTCCAGGTACTCGATATGCGGAGTGACCACAAATTCATAGCCCCAGCGCTGGAACAGATCCAGCACCTGGCGGCGCGCCACTTCAATACGCCCTGCGTACGGCGGCAGTACTTCTTCGATGCCATCTGGCAGTAGCCAGCGGTCTACCGTTGCCATTTAGCCATTCCCCTCTTGAACCGGGCGGCACAAGCCTTCAGTGAAGCCAATAAAGAACGGTTGTTCCCAGCAGCATGCTGGCCAACCCCAGCAGACGCAGCTGTCTATCAGACAACTGCATCAGTTGTAAAAGCGTGTCACGCCAATGGCGCGGACACAGAAAGGGCAGGATGCCTTCCAGCACCAACACGAGACACAACGCGATGCCTAATTCCTGCCACATGCTTCCCACAGACGCAAAAAAGCCGGGATTTTCCCGGCTGCCGCATCATACCACGTTTTCCGAAAGGATCACCCCGGCGGCTGCCCGCCGGGGTGATGACTCAAGGCTTGGACTTCTCCAGATAGCGGAAGAAGTCGCTACTCGGATCCAGCACCAGCACATCACGCTTATCAGCGAAGCTCTCGCGATAAGCCCTCAGGCTGCGATAGAACGAATAGAACTCCTGGTCCATGCCATACGCCTTGGAGTAGATCGCAGCGGCCTGGGCATCGCCCGCACCGCGCAGCTCTTCAGCTTGACGGTAGGCATCTGCGAGCAACACGCGACGCTGACGGTCGGCGTCGGCGCGAATACCTTCGGCCAGCTCCTTACCCTTGGCGCGGTGCTCACGGGCCTCACGCTCACGCTCGGAACTCATGCGATCGAACACGCTGCGATTCACTTCTTTCGGCAGGTCGATGGCCTTAACGCGCACGTCCACAACCTCGATACCCAGCTCTTTCTGCGCAGCCTTATTCAAGGAGGCGGTCACATCAGCCATCAGCGCATCACGCTCACCGGATACCGATTCATGCAAGGTACGCTTACCGAACTGGTCACGCAGCGACGCTTCAAGACGACGCGCCAGACGCTCGTCGGCAATCTGCTTCATACCGGACGTCGCAGTGTAGAAACGCTCAGCGTCAAGCACTCGCCATTTGGCGAAGGCATCAACCATCAGCGCTTTCTTTTCCAGCGTGAGAAAACGCGAGCTGCTGGAGTCCAGAGTCAGCAGACGCGCATCAAACTTACGCACCTGGTTGACGTACGGAATCTTCACATGCAGGCCCGGCTGTACGTCCGGCTGGACGATACGACCAAACTGCAACAGCACCGCACGCTCAGTCTGCGACACGATATAGAAGCTATTCCAGGCGACCAGCGCCAGCACCACGCCAACAATAAGGGCGATCAGCGATTTATTGCTCATCAACGGCTCTCCCTTGTACGCAGTTCAACCTGACGCGGATCGATGGTTACCCGCGAGCCGGCGTCTGCAGTACCCGCAGCACCAGATATCGAGCTAGGCGCGGACGTGCTGCGGCCATCAATCATCTTGTCCAGCGGCAGATAAAGCAGATTGTTCTGCCCCTTGTCGCCAGTCACCAGCACCTTGCTGGTATTGCTCATCAGCTCTTGCATGGTGTCCAGATACAGACGCTCGCGAGTGACCTCAGGCGCCTTACGGTACTCGGTCACCAATGCAGTGAAGCGATCCGCCTCACCCTGTGCGCGAGAAACCACTTCGTCGCGATAACCGCTGGCATCCTCAATCAGGCGCTGCGCCTGACCACGGGCTTCCGGCACCACACCATTGGCGTAGGTTTCCGCCTGATTCTTCTCACGCTGCTCGTCTTCACGGGCGCGGATCACGTCATCGAATGCTTCCTGTACTTCGCGCGGCGCGGCCGCACTCTGCAGGTTGACCTGAGTGACGGTGATACCGGTGCGGTAATTATCGAGGAAGCGCTGCAAGCGATCCTTGACCTCACTGGCCATCAGCTCACGGCCTTCGGTGAGCACCTGATCCATCTCGGTGGAACCCACCACGTGGCGCACGGCGCTATCGGTCGCATGCTGCAGACTGACTTCCGGCTGATCAACGTTGAGAACGAAATCCTGCAAGTTGCTGACCCGGTACTGCACGGTCAACGGCACTTCGATGATGTTTTCGTCTTCGGTCAACATCTGCCCTTGTTTGCTGTAAGCGCGCTCGCGGGTGACGTTTTCCTGAAACTTGCGATCAATCGGCGGGAAATAGATATTCAGACCCGGGCCGACTGTTTCGTAATACTTGCCGAAGCGCAGCACCACGGCCTGCTCCTGCTCATCAACGACATAGATCGCGCTGTACAGCCAGACTGCAGCCAACAGCCCCAGGCCCACGAACAGCAAGCCGAAGCCGCCGCCATTGCCCGAGCCAGTCCCACTGCCTCGTTTCTTGCCGCCACCGAACAGCCCATTCAGGCTCTCCTGCAGCTTGCGGAAGGCCTCATCGATATCCGGCGGCCCCTTGCGATCACCGTTCTTACGGCCACCCCATGGGTCCTGATTATTCGAGTTGCCACCCGGCTCATTCCAAGCCATAGCGCTCTCCATCTGATAAAGCAAAGACGCGCCCACGGCGCGCCCGCCAATGCTACAGAATGCATGCAACCAGCGGCAAAGTCGCTGATGCAGGCTTTATTGCAAAGTGTGTTGCTCAATAAATTCCTGCGGCTTCAAGCCTTCACGACTAACCAGCCGATTTAGCTCGATCCGCGGCAAGCGCACCGCCAGCAAACTGCTGCCGTCTTCGGTGTGGGACTCGCTTTGCACCGCACCCAAGGCGAAAAACTGTGCGCGCAAGCGCGCAAGGCGCTGCGGCAGCTGCAATGTACCGACAAACAGGTCATCACCCAACAGCTCGGCTATCGCCTGACGCAGTAACGGTAAACCACGCCCGTCACGCGCCGACAGCCAGACCCGCTGCGGCTTGCCGTCGGCATCGCGCTGAATCTGCGGCTCCACACCCTCAAGCAAATCGAGCTTGTTATACACCTCAAGCATCGGCAGTTCATGGGCACCGATTTCACCCAACACCGCCAACACCTGCTCGATCTGCTGATCGCGCTCGGGCTCGTGGGAGTCGATTACGTGCAGCAGCAGATCGGAATTGCTCGATTCCTCAAGCGTCGCACGGAACGCCTCGACGAGTTTATGTGGCAAATGCCGGATAAAGCCCACGGTATCGGCCAGCACGATCGGCCCCAGATCATCCAGTTCCAGACGACGCAGGGTGGGATCGAGAGTGGCGAATAGCTGATCAGCCGCGTAAACATCCGAGGTGGTCAGGGAGTTGAACAGGGTCGACTTGCCGGCATTGGTATAGCCCACCAGCGATACCGAAGGAATATCCGCACGCTGGCGGCCGCGCCTAGCCTGCTCGCGCTGACTGCGCACCTTCTCGAGCTTCTGCTTGATCTGGCGAATCCGCACGCGCAACAGGCGGCGGTCGGTTTCCAGCTGCGTCTCACCCGGGCCACGCAGGCCGATACCACCTTTTTGCCGCTCAAGGTGGGTCCAGCCGCGCACCAGCCGCGTACTCATATGGTCGAGTTGGGCCAGCTCGACCTGCAACTTGCCTTCATGGGTACGCGCACGCTGAGCAAAAATGTCGAGGATCAGACCGGTACGGTCCAATACTCGACACTCGAAAGCGCGCTCAAGGTTGCGCTCCTGGCTCGGCGTAAGCACGTGGTTGAAGATAACCAGATCAGCCTCGGCGGCCTTGACCTGATCACGCAACTCTTCAACTTTGCCACTGCCGATCAGGTATTTGGCCGTCAGCCGATTACTCGGAACACTGAGGAACGCAACGGTTTCAGCACCGGCCGAGATGGCCAGCTCCTGAAACTCCTGCGGATCCTCGCGCGCCTCGGAATTTTGGCCGTCCAGATGTACCAGAATGGCCCGCTCTCCACCTTCATGGCGCTCGAAGAACAATGCAGCCTCCTAAATCAGGCGTTACCAGGCTCAGCTTCAGCTTGCTCGGTTTCGCTGGCGCTCGGCAGACGCACCGGACGGCTAGGCACTACAGTGGAAATGGCGTGTTTATAGACCATCTGGCTGACAGTGTTTTTCAGCAAAATCACGAACTGGTCGAAAGATTCAATTTGGCCCTGCAGCTTGATGCCGTTAACCAAATAAATAGAAACCGGGACGCGTTCCTTACGCAAGGTGTTCAGGTAAGGGTCTTGTAGCGAATGCCCTTTTGACATGTGCCGCACTCCTTTAAGGATAATTTTTCAATAATTTTAGTAAACCAACTAACGGCTTAAAGCCGCCATACCCCCAAGGATAGACGGCCAACGGCAAGGTCTCAGGTCAATATGGAGACCGCAGCCAGGTATTTCAAGGCACGCGGCAGATTGTCACAGTCGGCACTATCGAGCCAATGCACATCCTGCTGCCAACCGCGTAACCAGGTGAACTGTCGCTTGGCCAACTGGCGCGTGGCGATAATGCCGCGCTCCTGCATCTGTACAGCATCTAACTTGCCGTCCAGATGATCCCAGACCTGCCGATAACCCACCGCTCGTATAGACGGCAGCCCAACGTGCAAGTCACTTCGCTGACGCAAGCGTTCGACCTCGGCCACCAGCCCCTGTTCCAACATCAGGCGAAATCGCAGGGCTATTCGCTCGTGCAACAGCTGCCTTTGCGCCGGGGCAATGGCCAATTGCGCCACAGTATAGGGGAATTGACGCGGCGCCGATGCGCCACCGGCAGTATTTTCTGTCGCCTGGCGCTGACGATGAACGGTCATGCTCTGCCCGCTCAAGTGATAGACCTCAAGGGCGCGAATCAAGCGCTGCGGGTCATTGGGATGGATACGCGCAGCCGACTCCGGATCGACCGCACGCAGCTCGGCATGCAGCATCGCCCAACCTTCGGCCTGGGCGCGCGCCTCCAGCTCGGCGCGCAACGCAGCATCTGCGCTGGGCATTTCGGCCAGGCCTTCAAGCAACGCCTTGAAATACAGCATAGTGCCGCCCACCAGCAGCGGAATACGTCCGCGCGCGGTGATTTCAGCCATGGCCGTCAGGGCATCGGCACGGAACTCGGCTGCCGAATAGCTCTCGGCCGGGTCACGAATATCGATTAAGCGGTGAGGAAACTCAGCCAGCGCGGCCTTGTCCGGCTTGGCCGTGCCGATATCCATATCACGGTAGATCAGCGCAGAATCGACGCTGATCAGCTCGCACGGCAGAACACGCGCCAGTTCGATGGCCAGATCGGTCTTGCCGGCCGCTGTTGGCCCCATCAGGAAAATCGCCGGAGGCAGGCGCTCGGACATGCTAAAAAGTCTCTAAATGGCGCGGCGCTTAGCGGCCGCGCAGGAACAGCTTGTCCAGATCGTCCATGCCCATCTGCGTCCAGGTCGGCCGACCGTGGTTGCACTGGCCGCTGCGCTCGGTGTGCTCCATATCGCGCAGCAAGGCATTCATTTCCGGCAAGGTCAGGCGCCGGTTGGCGCGCACGGCGCCGTGGCAAGCCATGGTGCCGAGCAGCTCATTGAGGTGTGCCTGAATGCGGTCGGTGGTGCCGTATTCGAGCAGATCACCCAGCACATCCTGCACCAGACGAGTGGCCTCGGCCTGCTTGAGCAATGCGGGAATCTGTCGGATAGCCAGGGTTTCCGGGCCCAAACGCTGCAGCTCAAACCCCAAGCGCTGAAACCATTCGGCATGCTCTTCGGCGCAGTCGGCTTCACGCTGGCTTACGGCAATCGACTCCGGCACCAGCAGCGGCTGACCACGTAGGCCTTCGCTGGCCATGGCAACTTTTAAGCGCTCGTAGGTGATGCGCTCATGGGCTGCGTGCATGTCCACCACAACCAGGCCCTGAACGTTCTCGGCAAGAATATAGATGCCCTTGAGCTGGGCAATGGCATAGCCCAAGGGTGGAATATCACCTTGCGCACCCGGTAAGCCAGCAGGAGCCGGCGCAGTGGTCATCGGAGAGAAAAACTCGCGATAGGCGCCCTGTGCTTCGGCGGCCGGCAAGGCTGCTTCCGGACGGGAGCCTTGATAGCCGGCACCCGGCGAGCGCCATACTGAGGCGCTGGGCGCTGGCTGGAGTAGGCTAGCGGCCAAACCAATTTCACCCTGCGGGCCGAACTCGCCCGCAGCCTGGCCGGTGGGGCGCAGCATCTCATTAACCGTCGCCGGGGCCGCCAGCTGATCCTCCGGACGCACCTCACCCAGGGCTCGGTGCAGCGTGCCGTAGAGGAAGTCATGCACCATACGCCCATCACGGAAGCGCACTTCGTGCTTGGTCGGGTGCACGTTGACGTCTACCACCGACGGATCAATTTCCAGAAACAGCACAAATGTAGGATGGCGACCGTTGAACAGCACGTCGCGGTAAGCCTGGCGCACTGCGTGGGCAACCAGCTTGTCGCGCACCATGCGCCCATTTACGTAGAAATACTGCAGATCTGCCTGGCTACGGGAGAAGGTCGGCAAGCCAACCCAACCCCACAAATGCAGACCGTTGCGTTCGATATCGATCGGCAGCGCCTGCTCGAGAAACGCAGGGCCACAGACCGAGGCCACCCGCCGCGCGCGGCTCTGCTCATCCGGCGCCTCATGCAGACCGAGCAGGGTCTTGCCGTTGTGACGCAGGTGGAAGGCCACGTCAAAACGTGCCAGGGCCAGGCGTTTGATAACTTCCAGCAGATGATCGAATTCGGTCTTCTCAGTCTTGAGAAACTTACGCCGTGCCGGGGTATTGAAGAACAGGTCGCGCACTTCTACCGAGGTGCCGACCGGGTGCGCTGCGGGCTGCACACGGGGCTGCATATCACGGCCTTCGGTTTCCACCTGCCAGGCCTGCTCGGCACCCTCGGTACGTGAGGTCAACGTCAGGCGTGCGACGGAGCTGATCGACGCCAGCGCCTCACCACGGAAGCCCAGGCTCATGACCTGCTCCAGGTCTTCAAGCTCGCGGATCTTGCTGGTGGCGTGGCGGGCCAGTGCGAGCGGCAGGTCATCCGGGGAGATGCCGCTGCCGTTATCACGCACCTTGAGCAACTTCACGCCGCCCTGCTCAACATCCACCTCGATACGTTTGGCGCCGGAATCCAGGCTGTTTTCCAACAGCTCCTTGATTACCGAGGCCGGGCGTTCAACTACCTCACCGGCAGCAATCTGGTTCGCCAGCCGCGGGCTGAGCAGCTGGATACGCGCAGCTTCACTCATGGCTGCACAGCCAGAGCAGTCGCGGGAATCTGCAAACGCTGGCCGACCTTGATCACATCGTTTTTCAGCGAGTTGGTACTGCGCAGCACGGCCAGGCTAACTTGATAACGCTGTGCAATCAGCGCCAGGCTTTCGCCAGAGCTGACCACATGTTCGCGCGGCCCGAGGGCAATCTTGCCGTTGTCACGCAGCCAAGCCACGTGAGTGCCAGGCGGCGGGTTTTCATGGAAGAACTGCCGAACGCCTGTGACGATCGAGCGCGCCAGCGCTTGCTGATGGCTGGCACTGGAGAGTTTGCGGGCTTCATTGGGATTGGAGATAAACCCGGTTTCCACCAGGATCGACGGAATATCCGGCGATTTCAGCACCATAAAGCCGGCCTGCTCTACCCGCCGTTTATGCAGTGGCGTTACCCGACCCATATTGCCCAGCACCTTGTTGCCGACGTTCAGGCTGGATGACAACGATGCCGTCATCGACAGGTCGAGCAGCACCCCGGCGAGCATCTTGTCCTTGTCGTCCAGGCTGACATTGCCGGCGCCGCCGATCAGGTCCGACTGGTTTTCCGCATCGGCCAGCCAGCGCGCAGTCTCCGAGGTGGCGCCGCGATCTGACAGGGCATACACCGACGCACCGAATGCAGCGGCACGCGGTGCAGCATCAGCATGGATGGAAACAAACAGATCGGCGCCCTTCTTGCGGGCAATCTCAGTACGTTTACGCAGCGGAATAAAGTAGTCGCCAGTGCGTACCAACTCGGCACGGAAGCCTTTTTCGGCATTGATCTGCCGCTGCAGCTCCTTGGAAATCGCCAGGGTTACGTGCTTTTCATACTGGCCTTTAACCGGCGACAGGGCGCCCGGATCTTCACCGCCATGGCCAGCGTCGATGGCAATCACGATATCGCGCTTGCCGTTGGGCACTGGCGTCAGTTTCGGCGGCGCTTGCGTTGGCGTGACCGGAACTTGCGGTGCGGTGGCTACGGCCGTGCTCGGCAAGCTCGGTGCCGCGCCACTCTCCTGATCGAACAAATCAACCACCAGACGATGCCCGTACTGCTGGTTAGGTGCCAGGGTGAAGCTCTTAGGCGTGACCGCTGCGGAAAGGTCAATCACCACACGCAGATCTTGCGGGGTGCGTTGTGCCGAGCGTACGCCGGTGATCGGGGTATTACTCAAGGTCAGCTGATCGAAGCTGGTAGCCAGCTTGGCCCCACTGACATCAATGACGATACGATTGGGCGCGGACAGCAGAAATACGCTGTGCTGCACTGGACCGGACAGGTCAAACACCAGGCGCGTGTTATCCGGCGCACGCCACAAGCGGACGCTGCGCACATCCGAAGCGGCCATTACATCGGCGACCAACGCCACCAATGCCACTCCAATTGCGATGAAACGCGCGCCTATGCGCATAGCCAACCCCATATCAAATTCATGCCCTGACGGCCAAAGTGGCGCACCAGGCGTTGCCGCGCTCGCCTTCCGCCCGCAGATGCAGCGCCCGGCCGGCTCCGTGCGGGCTAATGGTAATGTCCATGTCCGCCTTTGGCAAAACGCCTGCGCCGCGCTGCGGCCACTCGACCAGACACAGGGCATCACCTTCGAAATAGTCACGAATGCCGAGAAACTCCAGCTCCTCAGGATCAACCAAGCGGTACAGGTCGAAGTGATAGGCCCGTACTGCACCTAACTCATAGGGTTCGACCAGGGTAAAGGTCGGGCTTTTCACCGCCCCGACATGCCCCAGGCCGCGAATGATGCCGCGCGACAAGGTAGTTTTACCGGCGCCGAGATCGCCATGTAGGTAGATCACCCCAACGCCGCCGCTCGCCTCGGCGATGCGCGCGCCCAGCGCCAGCATCGCGCCCTCATCGGCGGCAAACAGTTCTAATTCAGACACGCAGACTGCTCCTGCAATAATTCACGAATAACCGCACATAAATCACTGGCCGCCAGACCACGGCCCTGCTGCGCCAACTGCTCACCCGCGCAGGCATGCAGATAGACCGCCAGCTGGGCCGCTTCCAGCGCAGGCAGACCCTGGGATAGCAGCGCACCGATCAAACCGGCCAACACATCGCCCAAGCCAGCGCCGGCCATGACGGGATGGCCACGATCACACAACCACAAACCACCATCCGGCGCAGCAATCAGGCTGCCCGCGCCTTTAAGCACGCATACCGTTTGATAGCGCCGCGCCAGGGCGCGTGCGGCGGCCGGACGATCAGCCTGCACCTCGGCCGGACTTATACCCAGCAAGCGCGCTGCTTCGCCGGGGTGCGGCGTCAACACGGTACCTGCTGGTAACTGGACCTGCGCGTGCGCCAACAGGTTCAGCGCATCAGCATCCCACACCTGCGCAGCGCGGCTGACGGAAGCCGCCGACAGCAGACTGCGCCCCCACGCATCCTGACCCAGCCCAGGGCCGACCACCCAGACGCTGGCATTCGCACCCAGCGCCAGCAACTGGTTGGCCGAAGCCACGCCAGCGGCCATTACCTCGGGTAAGCGCGCCTGCGCAGCAGGCAAATGCTCACCACGGGTCGCCAGACTGACCAGCCCGGCACCGGCGCGCAGCGCGGTTTGCGCCGCCAGCAGGCCGGCGCCGGCAAAGCCACGATCCCCACCCACGACTAACACATGGCCTAACTGGCCCTTATGCACGCTGCGCGAGCGAACCGGCAATTGCGGCAAGCTGGCCTGCGTCAAGCGCTGCGCGATAAAGGCTTGAGCAGCGACCAGGGCCGCATCAGCCTGCAGATCATCAAACTGCAATTCACCCAGACAATCCGCCGACTGCCCGGTAAATAGGCCCAGCTTTAGGCCGATCAGGGTGACCGTCAGTTCTGCACGCACGGCAACGCCCAACACTTGGCCGGTATCGGCGCAGAGCCCGGACGGAATATCCGCAGCCAGCACCGGCAGACCACTGAAATTCAACAACCGGATAGCCTGGGCATATGGTTCGCGTACTGCGCCTTGCAAGCCCGTGCCGAGCAGAGCATCGAGCACCACGCCCTGCAGCTCGGCGCACTCGCTCCAGGGCTGCACCGCCACACCAGCAGCCAGCGCATGGTCACGGGCCAACGCGGCATCACCCTGCAGCTGCGCCGCATCGCCGACCGCCAGCACCTGCACCCGCCAGCCCGCACGCAACGCCAAGGCCGCCACCAGATAGCCGTCACCGGCGTTATTACCGCGCCCGGCCAGCACCGTCAGCACACCGGCATCTGGCCAGCGCCGACGCAAAGCACGCCAGATGGCATGCGCGGCGCGGCTCATCAGCTCGAAACCCGGCGTGCCAGCAGCGATCAATCGCGCATCCAGCTCACGCACTTGGGCGGCGCTGTACAGCGGCAGAGGAAGATTGTCAGGCGAATGCAGCATGCGTCGGCTCCGATGTCTGGCAGAATTATACCCACCTGCGCCCCGGTTACCCGCCCTCATATGAACACTGACACCCTTGACCTTATCGCCCTCGCCCAGTCGATCAAAGACTGGGGCCGCGAGCTGGGCTTTCAACAGGTCGGGATTGCCGATGTGCAGCTGGGCGAACACGAGGCGCACCTGCAGCGCTGGCTGGATGCGGGTTACCAGGGCGAGATGGACTATATGGCCGCCC
Source organism: Pseudomonas peli (assembly GCF_900099645.1). GTDB lineage: Bacteria > Pseudomonadota > Gammaproteobacteria > Pseudomonadales > Pseudomonadaceae > Aquipseudomonas > Aquipseudomonas peli. Next base: position 1,192,163 of record NZ_FMTL01000001.1, read on the forward strand.
ACGGCAGCAAACGTTCCCATCCGGATGAACTGGTGCCTGGCACCCTGCGCGTGGTATCGCTGCGCATGGACTACCTGCCCGGCGACACGCAAATGGCCCAGCGCCTCGGTGAGCCGGAAAAAGCCTATGTATCGCGCTACGCCCTGGGCCGCGATTACCACAAGCTGATCCGTAAGCGCTTGCAGCAGCTGGCCGAACGCATTCAGCAGCAGATCGGGCCGTTCGGCTACCGCGCCTTTGTCGACAGCGCGCCAGTGCTGGAGAAGGCCATCGCCGAACAGGCCGGGCTTGGCTGGATCGGCAAGAATACCCTGGTACTCAACCGCAAGGCCGGTAGCTACTTCTTTCTCGGCGAACTGTTTGTCGATCTGCCGCTGCCGGTCGACCCGCCCCACGCCAGCGAGCATTGCGGGCGTTGCACGGCCTGCATGGATATCTGCCCCACAGCCGCCTTTGTCGGCCCCTATGTGCTGGATGCGCGGCGCTGTATTTCCTACCTGACCATCGAACTCAAGGGCTCAATCCCTGAAGAGCTGCGCGCGCCCATCGGCAACCGGGTGTTTGGTTGCGACGACTGCCAAATGGTCTGCCCATGGAACCGCTTTGCCAAACCCACCGAACAGGGAGACTTCCAACCGCGCCATAGCCTGGACAATGCCGAGCTGGCCGAGCTGTTCTGTTGGAGCGAAGAAGAATTTCTTAACCGCACCGAGGGCTCGCCGCTGCGCCGCGCAGGCTACGAGCGCTGGCTACGCAACCTGGCCGTCGGCCTGGGCAACGCACCCTCAAGCATCCCAGTGCTAGAAGCACTCAAAGCGCGCCGCGAGCATCCATCAGAATTAGTGCGCGAGCACGTCGAATGGGCGCTGGCGCGCCACGGCCTGTAACCGAGCACGCAGAAAAAAGCCCGCTGTAGCGGGCTTTTTCGTACATCACACTTTAAGAAAGTGCTGACGGTAGTGCTTCAACTCGGCGATGGACTCTCGAATATCGTCGAGAGCCTGGTGCGTGCCCTGCTTCTGGAACGACTCCTTAACCTGCGGCGCCCACAGGCCAGCAAGGATTTTCAGGGTCGACACATCCAGATAGCGGTAGTGAAAGTAGGCTTCCAAGTTCTGCATGTATTTGTAGAGAAAGCGTCGGTCCTGGCCAATGCTGTTGCCGCAGATAGGCGACTTACCCTTTGGCACCCACTGTTCAAGGAAGGCGATGGTCATGGCTTCCGCTTCGGCCGGACCAATAGTGCTTTCCCGTACGCGCTGGGTCAGGCCGCTCTGCCCGTGAGTACGGGTGTTCCACTCATCCATACCGGCGAGCAACTCATCACTCTGGTGCACGGCAATCACCGGACCTTCCGCGAGGATGTTCAGGTCGCTGTCGGTAACGATGGTGGCCATCTCGATGATGACGTCTGTTTCAGGCTCCAGACCGGTCATTTCCAGGTCGATCCAGATCAGGTTATTGGCGTTTTGCATGCGCGGCTCCTCAACTAAGGCCGACAGTTTAACAGGCCGCCGGAGAACTACTGCGCTCGGCTGACAGCATTGCGCTCAAGCCGCGCCGCGCATGCGCCACACCAGTAGCCGCGACTTGCGCCAGTCGTGCAATTCGATCTGCTGATCCGCTGGCTGCCCCGGCACATCGAAAGTGTTGCTGATCAACAGGCTGCCGGCCGGCATCTGCGCGCAGGCCTTGGCCCACAGCTCGGGCATCGGCGCAGGCGAGAGGAAGCAATACACCACATCAAATAGCGCCAGGTCGGTGCGCCAAAGATTTTCGTAGCGAATCTGGCAATTACGCTGCGGTACAGCGCGCAACCAGGCGATGGCGAAGGACAGCGGCGCGGTCTCAACACCAACAAACTGCGCCTGCGGATAATGGCGGGCCAAGCTCAGCAGCGTACCGGCAGGACCACAGCCCAGATCAATAAAACGAAACTGCGCAGGCTGCTGATCAAGGACAGCGCGCAAATGCTGACGCGCACCGGCAGCGGTCAGGTACAAGGGCACCCGCTCGCCAAAACTGTTCCAGTTGAGCAACAGCAGCAGGACAAAACCGCCGAGAAACACCCAGGACGGCAGCGGCGCACCACTGGCCAGCAACAACGCCGGAACGAACAGCAGGTTCAAGCCGCACCACCAGCGCGACAGCCCCAGATAACGCGCCAGCGTGGCAGCCAGCAAGCCTTGCAGCAGGCCGGCCGCCATTAAGGTCGGACGCCAGGGTGACAGCTGAGCGATCAGGTACAGCGCCAAACCGACCAGCAGGGTTGCCCCCAGCTGAGCAGACAACGCCAGCAACGCCGGATAGTGGCTAACAACGCGCAACATGCAGACTCCTCAACCATCCGACCGATGATGCGCCGCAGTTTAGCTGCGCCAGCAGCTCAATAGGCAGCCCGTGCTAGACTCGCGACCGTTTATTGCGCAATTCAACTCTCGGAAGACCCATGGCCAAACGCCAACTCAACCGCCGGCAAAACTGGCGTATCGAAAAAATTCAGGGCGAGCGTGCCGCCCGCGCCGCCAAACGCGAGTCGCAGGCTGTACAGATTCTTGAAGGTGGCGATCTCGGCCCGGAACAGACCGGCCTGGTCATCGCGCACTTCGGCATACAGGTCGAAGTAGAAGCGCTGGATGGCGAATTGGCCGGCCAGGTATTCCGCTGCCACCTGCGCGCCAACCTGCCGACCATGGTCACCGGTGACCAAGTGGTATGGCGCGCCGGCAACCAGGGCATAGGCGTGATCGTGGCACAACTGCCGCGCAGCACCGAACTTTGCCGCCCGGACACTCGCGGCCAACTCAAGCCAGTGGCTGCCAACGTCGACCTGATCGTGATCGTCTTCGCCCCACTGCCCGAGCCCCACGCCAACCTGATCGATCGCTACTTGGTGGCCGCCGAGCACGCCGGCATTCGTCCATTGCTGCTGTTGAACAAGACCGACCTGCTGGACGAACAGAATGCAGTGGCCCTCAACCGCATGCTCGGCGTATACCGCGAACTCGGTTATCCACTGCTGGAAGTGTCGGCCCACGGCGGCGACGGCATGCAACAGCTGCAACAGCAACTTGATGGCCACGTGAGCGTCTTCGTCGGCCAGTCCGGCGTCGGTAAATCATCGCTGGTCAACAGCTTGCTGCCAGAAGTCGATACCCGCGTCGGGCCGCTCTCCGAACTGACCGGCAAAGGCACCCACACCACCACAACTGCGCGGTTGTTCCACTTCCCCGGCGGCGGCGAACTGATCGACTCCCCTGGGATTCGCGAGTTCGGCCTGGTGCACGTGAGTCGTGATGACGTCGAAGCCGGCTTTATCGAGTTTCACGACCTGATCGGCCAATGCCGCTTCCGCGACTGCAAGCACGACCGCGAGCCGGGTTGTGCCCTGCTCAAAGCCCTGGAAGATGGCCGCCTGCACCCGCAGCGCATGGCCAGCTACCGGCATATTTTGGCCAGCCTGCCAGAAGCCGAGTACTAAAATGCACAAGGCCGCGACAATGCGCGGCCTTGTGCCAGCGGGGCATACTCACTCAGCGGGCTGATCGAACTGCAGCACGCCTTCTTCGAAGATATTCAAACGTTCACGCAATTGCCCATCCGGCAATGGATCACCAGGTGCGGCAGGTGCAGCCGCAGCCGGTGCTACCGGCGCAGCGCCAGGCACTGCAGGCGCTTCATCTGCCGTGGCATCGCTTTGCTCACCTTCGATGGCGCGCTGCGCCTTCTTGGTCAGTACAACAATATCGATGCGCCGGTTGACCGGATTGAGCGCGTTTTCGCGGTCAAACAACGCCGAGGACGCATAGCCCACCACGCGTGCGACCTGCTCGTCGTCATAGCCACCCGCAATCAGCACACGCCGCGCCGCATTGGCACGGTCCGAAGACAGCTCCCAGTTGCCATAGCCTCCACGCCCGACGAAGGGCGCCGCATCGGTGTGACCACTGACACTGATCTTGTTCGGCACCGCGGCGATGGTGTCGGTCATGGCCAACAGAATGTCTTCAAAATACGGCTGTAAGCGTGCGCTGCCGGAGGCAAACATCGGCCGATTTTCGGCATCCATGATCTGGATGCGCAGACCGTCCTGTGTGATTTCGAAGAGGATCTGGTCCTTGAAGTTCTGCAGCTGAGGATTTTCTTCAACCTTGTTCTGCAGCTCCTGCAGCAACAACTCCAGTCGCTCGCGCTCGACTTCTTCGGCGACTGATTCGGCCTGCAATTTGTCCACGTCGGCCTGGGCATCCTCGGCTGGGCTCTGCTCTTCCTGGGGTTCAGGGTTGAGGGTGCGATCAGGCGCCGGCGTTGGCGTGCCGCCCAGGTCAATCACATACGGGCTGGCGCTTTCCGAGAACCCCACAGGGTCCTGAAAGTAGCCGGAAATCAGCTTCTTCTGCTCAGGCGTCGCCACAGTCATCAGCCACATCACCAGAAAGAACGCCATCATTGCCGTGGCAAAGTCGGCAAAGGCAATTTTCCAGGCGCCTCCGTGATGACCACCGGCAACCTTCTTTACCCGTTTGACGATAATGGGCTGATTGTTTTCCATGCTATGACTCAGCCCCCACGCATGGCCTGTTCAAGCTCGCTAAAGCTTGGACGGTGCGCAGGGAACAGCACCTTGCGGGAGAACTCCACAGCCAGCGACGGCGGCATACCGGAGGCCGAAGCCACCAAACCGGCCTTGATCGCTTCATACACATTCAGCTCTTCCTTGGCGTCGTGCTCCAAGGCAGCCGCTAGGGGGCCGAAAAAGCCATAGGACGCCAAGATCCCGAAAAAGGTACCCACCAGTGCAGTACCGACTTTTTGACCAATCTCAGCGTTATCCGCTTCGGCCAAAATCGACATGGTAATCACAATACCCAACACCGCCGCCACGATACCCATGGCCGGCATACCGTCAGCCACTTTTGCGACGGCATGCGCAGGGTGCTCGATTTCTTCCTTGAGGCTGGAAATTTCCATATCGAACAAGCCTTCCAGCTCATGCGGCGCCATGTTGCCGGATGACATGATGCGCAGGTAATCGCAGATGAACGAGGTCATCTGCTGATCTTTAAGGATGCCGGGGTACTTACTGAAAATCGGGCTGACGGCTGGGTCTTCGACGTCAGCCTCGATGGCCATCATGCCTTCACGACGACTTTTATTGAGAATTTCGTAAAGCAGCTTGAGCACGTCAAGGTAGTAGGCATGCGTGAAGCGCGAGCTGAACATGCTCAGCGACTTCTTGAACACATGCATGAATGCACTGCCTGGGTTGGCTTGCAGGAAAGCACCCAAGGCAGCACCACCGATGATCAATATCTCGTAGGGGTGGACCAACGCCATAAACTGGCCGCCCGAGAGGATAAAACCGCCCAACACACAGGCGAATACAACAATGATACCGATGATTTTTGCCATAGAAAGAGACTTGCCAGAGAGGGTAGAAAGGGGCTTTGCAAAACAACCCTTCTATTTATCGGAAGTTTTGCGCGAGACTATAGCCAGTTAAGGTCAAAAGCCAGCTTGTCTCAACCCGCATGCTAAAGCCCGCCTCTTATCCGCGCACCCTGACAGACTGGCTCAAGCAGCTAGACAGCCAGCTATTGCCTGCGTCCAGTGATAGCCAGCAAAAGCTGCGCCGCGCCTTGGCAGACAGCAATCGCTCCATGCGTGAGCTGGCTGACTTGATGCAGAGCTGCCCCGCGCTAGCGCTCAGCGTGTTGCGCGAAGCCAACCGCAAGAGCAGCGGCCTCAGTGAGCAAACCGAAAGCCTGGAGGCCGCCATCAGCCGCCTCGGCATCAAGCGCACCGAACAGCTGCTCAACGCCCTCCCGGCAATGCCCGAGCAGGAACTGCCGAAAGCGCTACGGCAAATCCTGCTAATCAGCCAACACGCCAGTCACCAGGCAAATGGTCTATTTGCAGGCCGCCTGGCAAGGCTGTGGCAGGAGATACACTGGGGCAGCCTGCTGTTTCTGGCGCCAATATGGACGTTGCTTGCAGCGCACCCTGAACTGTTCGAGGTGTGGGAGCAGCGCGTTTTGGTCAAGGGCGAAGCCGCAAGCAAGGTTGAACAAGAGCTGCTGGGCGTACCGTTACTTAAATTGTGCTTGGCACTGAGTGAGCAGTGGCATTTGCCAGAATGGGTCATCCAGGGCTATCGACTACTGGTCAGCGACCGACGCCTGCTGGTCAAAGCGCTGCACATTGCCCGCGACAACGAACACCCACTGCACCAGCAGCAAATCCTCGACGCAGACAGCAACCTGCGCCGCTGGCTGACGCAGCCAGCCAACAGCATTCTGTTGGCTAACGGCCTGGCGCTTTCCGCGCACTACGCGTGGAATAGCCCGCACAGCCTGCGCTGGCAGCGTTTGACCGGTTTATTCCTGCAACTGCCGCTCGATAACGTACAACAGCTGCTGCACCAGAATGCTGTTAGCAGCGCCCGACAGATGCCCAGCACCGACCTCTGGCACCCCGCAGAAGCGCTGCTCTGGCCATGGCAGGCGCGGCACCTGCAAGCCATAGTCGAGCAACCCAAGTCCACAGTTATCAGTGAATGGCGCCAGCAATGCGCGCAACTGCTCGCCCAACCCAGCGCATTCAGCAATGTGCTGCAGCTCACCGCCTGCGCCAATCAGGCTATCCAGGCCTGCGGCATGCAGCGGGTACTGATTTTACTGGCCGACCGCAATCACACACGCCTGATGGCCCAGCAGCAAAGCGGCCTCGACAAAGCCGCCGCCAGCCTCAGTCTGGATCCGCAGCAAAGCCAGGTGCTGCGCCGCCTGCTCAGCGCCCCCGCGCAGCTAAAACTCAGCCCAGCCAACATCGCGCAGTTTTCCGCCATGCTGCCTGGCTCGCTGAAAAGTCTGTTCCCCAGCGAGCACTTGCTGATTCGCTCGATTGCCAGCAACAACCGCGTGGTCATGCTGATCTTCGCCGACCAGGGCGGCCGGGCGCTGAGCGATGCCGGCATGCAGGGCTTCGGCAAAACCATGCAATGCATTGAGCGCGCCCTGACCAGCTTTGCCAACCGCGGGCGCTAGGCTTTCCGCTACAATCCGTCCTTTCCTGTCAAAAGAGGCCTGGCATGACCGCCTTCGCTGAGCTGCCCCTGCTGATCGAACCTGCGCACCTGGCCAGCCGCCTGGATGCACCCGAGCTGATCCTGGTCGACTTGACCAGCAGCGCCCGCTACGCCGCCGGCCACATTCCGGGCGCATATTTTGTCGACCCCAAGCGCACCCAACTGGGTCAACCGCCGGCGCCAGGCTTGCTGCCAGAGCAGGCGCAACTTGAGCAACTGTTCGGTGAGTTAGGGCATAACCCCAACGCGGTTTATGTGGTGTACGACGATGAAGGCGGCGGCTGGGCCGGACGCTTTATCTGGCTGCTGGATGTAATTGGTCACACGCGTTACCACTACCTGGACGGCGGCCTGCATGCTTGGCTGGCAGAAGACTGCGAACTCAGCACAGCAGTCCCCGCGGTTCACACACAGCCCGTTGCGCTGCAACTCGACAGCGCACCAACCGCCACGCGCGAATACCTGCAAAGTCGCCTTGGCGCTGCCGATCTGGCGATCTGGGATGCACGCGCACCAGCCGAATACCGTGGCGAGAAAGCCCTGGCCCAAAAAGCTGGGCATATTCCTGGCGCGATCAACTTTGAATGGACCGCCGGCATGGACCCTGCCCGTGCATTGCGCGTCCGCCAGGATATCCAGGCGCAACTCAGCAGCCTCGGTATCACGGCCGATAAAGAAATCATCACCCACTGCCAGACTCACCACCGCTCAGGCTTCACCTACCTGGCTGCCAAGCTCCTTGGCTATCCGCGGGTCAAAGCCTACGCAGGCTCATGGGGCGAGTGGGGCAATCATCCGGATACGCCGGTCGAGCGCTGAACACCTGCCGACCGCCAGCCACCTTTAAGGAATGTTAATGAAAGACCGCCTGTTTATCCTCAGCCAGTACCTGCTGCCGCACCACCTACTGTCGCGCCTGATTGGCTGTGCCGCCGAATGCCGCGTCGGCTGGTTCAAGAATCGTCTGATTGGCTGGTTCGCCAAGCAGTACCACGTCAACATGAAAGAAGCCCAGGTCGAAGACCTTACTGCTTTTGCTCACTTCAATGACTTTTTTACCCGCGCCCTGAAAGATGGTGCCCGCCCGCTCGACAGCAGCCCTGGCGCCGTGCTCTGCCCGGCCGATGGCGCAGTCAGCCAACTGGGTAAAATTGAACAAGGCCGGATCTTTCAGGCCAAGGGTCACAGCTTCAGCGCGATCGAACTGCTGGGCGGCGACACGGAGCGCGCAGCAGCATTTATGGGCGGTGAGTTCGCCACTATTTACCTGTCGCCCAAGGATTATCACCGCGTGCACATGCCGCTGGCCGGCACACTGAAAGAAATGGTCTACGTGCCCGGTCGACTGTTCTCGGTCAACCAGACAACCGCAGAGAACGTGCCTGAACTGTTTGCCCGCAATGAGCGCGTGGTCTGCCTGTTCGACACCGAGCGCGGCCCGATGGCCGTGGTGCTGGTCGGCGCCATGATCGTGGCGTCGATCGAAACCGTCTGGGCGGGCCTGGTGACACCGCCAAAACGCATGCTGAAAACATTCAGTTACGATGAAGCCGCTCGCGCACCGGTCGTGCTGGACAAAGGCGCAGAACTCGGACGTTTCAAACTGGGCTCTACCGCCATCGTACTGTTTGGCCCGGAGCAGGTGCAGTGGGCTGAAGAACTAGCCGCCAACAGCCCCGTCCAGATGGGCCAACGTCTCGGCGCAGCACGCGGCTAACCCTCAAAACCCGGCCCTGTCCGCGCATGCGGACAGGGCCGTGACGACCGCTCAGAGTGAACCTCTGAGCATGAAAACCAGTCACAACAAAGACTTCCAGATGATTTGTGTGTCGCGCCAGCTTGGCAACCCAGCCAAGGACATGGCTGCGAGGCATGCGAGATGCTGCTAGAGTCGAAACATAATTCCTAGACTCACCTGCCTTGCCCGTGTGCTGGAGTATCCGATTTAGATGGATAAACAGAATTCTCACTTGCTACTGCGCGTTACCACGCCGGATAAGCAAAGCCTGTCATTCTGCGACGCCAGTCCTCGTGATCTGAAGAAATGGGTCGACGGCCTACCCAAAGCCAATATCGGTGAAACCGCACGCCAGCTTTACCAAGCGCTGGTCGAACTCAATCAACTGCTGACGCCCTCGGAAAATCGCCTGCAACTGCTGGAAATTCTCCGACCGGAAATCTACTTCGTCTGCAAACAGCTGGAAAAGCACTTCCTCAACCAAGCCATCGTGCTGGATGAACGGCCACGCAAAGTCGCCAACCTTTGCCAGGCCCTGCAAAACCACCTGGCAATTGGCTATAAACTGATCGTGGCACGCCTGGCCGCACAGCCTGGCCGCGAACGGCATCAATTGCTTGCCGTTGCCCTGCAGCGTGCAACCCATAGCCTGTGCGGCCCATTGATTCGTGCCAGCCAACTTTACTGCCCGGTTCCTGAAGGCCTTTGGCTTGAGCTGCATCAGCTTTACCAGATCGCCCTGACACGCAGCCTGCACAAGACCATGATTCGTGATACTCAGGCCCTGCGCACGCAAGGCCTGAGCACCGAACAAAGCTATCTGGTAGCTCTGCTGCTCGGCTGCGCGCGCTGCAACCAGATGCGCCAAAGCGCCATCGCACGCTTGGCAGAAGTGCTTGAGCCCTGGAGCGCGCTGGCCACCCTACAGGCTGGCGATGAGCCGTCCAGCCTGTTCGCTGTAGCCACGCAACTGGACGGTCCGCCCCGCTATATTTCGCTGTTTCAGCAAACCGAGCTGCACAAAGCGCTAGGAATCGACCCCAGCCAACTGGTCGACGCCATCAAAGAACACCTGCTGCTGCCGGCCGAAAATATTGCTCAATCACGCCTGACCGTGCCCGAAGGCTTCAGTCACGACATGCTGCAGCATCTGGCCGCAGCCTGGGGCGATATAGCCGAGCGCACCTTCCAGCGCAGCCAGGGCCAAGGCGCACTGACGCTGTGTATCGGAATGAGTGCGCTGCACTTCTACTTGGCGGGCAAACGTCCGTTCAACGAGGTGCTGCAAGTTCCGGTGACAACCAATGCGGCGGTCTTCAAGGCTGATACCGGCGCACCGGATATCTGGTCAAACGCTTTCGACGCCCAGAAGAGCAACCAGTGGGAAAACGGCCTGCCCTTCGAAGAGATTCAGTACAACAAGCCACATCAGTCCAATCAGCCCGACGAAGCCAATAGCCAAGAAAGCTACCCGACCTACGAAGTGGCTATCGTCAATATCAGCCCTGGCGGCTATTGCCTGTCATGGCCGAAAGACGTGCCGAACCAGCTCCAGGCTGGCGAGCTGCTTGGCGTACAAGGCCTGCCACGGCAAGGCTGGAGCATTGCTGTAGTGCGCTGGATTCGCCAGGTGCGCGGCGGTGGCACTCAGATGGGAATTGAACTGATTGCCCCTCATGCGCAAGCCTGCGGCCTGCAACTGGTGCGCAAAGCGGAGCAAAACAGCCAGTACCTGCGCGCCCTGCTACTGCCGGAAATCAGCGCCATCTCCCGCCCCGCCAGCCTGATTACCGCACGCCTGCCGTTCCAGGAAGGCAACAAAGTCAGTATCAACCTGAATGGCAATGAACACCGCGCAGTACTGAGTCGCCGACAGACCAGCACCGGCAGTTTCAACCAGTTCGAATACCGGGGTGTCGAGCAGATCGGCAGTGAGCAAGGGAAGCCCGTCACAGCGCCGAAAAGCCGCACGCCAGGCGGGGAGGAAGACTTTGACTCACTCTGGAAGTCGCTGTAGATTGCCGACGCACTCCCTTTTGTCGCCTTTTCGCGCCCGTTCGGCGCAGATTTGATACCACACCATGGCCATTGATAAAAAAACCATTCGGCTACTGATCCTCGAAGATTCGCAGAACGAGGCTGAACGCCTGGTCAGCCTGTTCCGCAACGCCGGACGGGCAACCCGCGTGCATCGTTTGACCTCCAGCGACGATCTCGCCGAGGCCCTGCAACAGAGCTGGGACTTATTGATCTGCGCCCCCAGCAGCGAACAACTGCCCCCAAGTGAGGCGATTGGCGCGATCCGCCGCCAGGCAAAAGACATTCCGATCATTCAACTGCTTGCTGATAATGACTCAGACAGCGTCACCGAAGCCCTGATGCTCGGCGCCCAGGACGCATTGCCGCAGGGTGAAGACGAACGCCTGATACTGGTTGCCAAGCGCGAGCTGGCCAACCTGGAAGAACGCCGGGCTCGCCGCGCCTCGGAAGTCGCCCTGCGCGAGGCGGAAAAACGTTGCCAGCTGCTACTCGACAGCTCCGTAGATGCCATCACTTACGTGCACGATGGCATGCATATTTATGCCAACCGCGCCTACCTGGAACTGTTCGCCTACGAGGATGCCGATGAGCTGGAAGGCATGCCGATGATCGATTTGATCGGCAGCAGCGACCAATCCAGCTTTAAGGACTTCCTGAAGAATTATCAAAGCGTCGAAGGCAATGTGGAGCTCCACTGCGCTGGGATCAAAGCCAATGGCCAGAGTTTCCCGGCACAGATGAGCTTCTCCCCGGCAACCTACGATGGCGAACCGTGCATTCAGGTGGTGATTCGCGCCGAGACGGGTAACGCCGAACTGGAAGAGAAACTCCGCGAGATCAGCACGCAGGACCTGGTCACGGGCTTGTTCAACCGCACCCATTTCCTTGAGCTGATGGACAGTGCAGCAGAGCGTGCAGTGAATGCGGGCCAGCCATCCTGCCTGGCCTATATCAGGGTTGACCGCTACGCCAGCCTGCTGGCCGACATCGGCCTGGCCGGCATCGACATCCTGCTCACCGACCTGGCTAATCTGCTGCGCGCGCATTTTGGTGCCGACGCACAACTCGCTCGCTTTGGTGATGATGTATTTACGGTGCTGCAGCCCGGCGTCAACCCGGAAAGCACCCGGGAGCTTCTCAACAGCCTGCTGAAAAAAGTTGAAGGCCACTTGTTCGATGTCAGTGGTCGTACGGTTCAAAGCACCCTGTCGATTGGTGTGGCTGGGCTCAACGAGAAGACCGCCAAGGCTCAGGAAGTGGTCGACCGCGCTCACCGTTGCGCAGACGAGCTGAGTGATGGCAACGCAATCAAACTGTTCAACCCAGCTGATGAGCTGGCCGCAGCGGCAAGCCGTGGCAATATCGTCGCCATGATTCAACAAGCGCTGGAAAAGAACAGCTTTCGTCTGCTATTCCAGCCGATTATCAGTTTGCGCGGCGACAGCTTTGAGCACTATGAAGCGCTGCTGCGCTTGGTCGGCCCGCAGGGCGAAGAGATTCCGCCAACAGAACTGTTCAATGCCGCGAAAGACGCGGGGCTTGCTGAAAAGATTGATCGTTGGGTCATCCTTAACTCGATCAAACTGCTGGCGGACCACCGCAGCAAAGGCCACAACACCCGCTTGTTTGTGCACCTTTCAAGCGCCAGCTTGCAGGACCCAACCCTGCTGCCTTGGCTCAGCGTAGCCCTGAAAGCGGCGCGTTTGCCCTCAGACTCGCTGGTGTTCCAGTTCAGCGAGCCGGATGCGATTGCTTACCTCAAGCAGGCCAAAGCCATCACCCAAGGCCTCAACGAGCTGCACTGCAAGTCGGCGATTACCCAGTTCGGCTGCTCACTGAACCCGTTCAACACCCTCAAGCACCTGCACATCGACTTCGTAAAGGTCGACAGTTCCTTCTCTCAGGATCTGAGCAGTGCAGAAAACCAGGAAGCCCTGAAAACCCTGCTGGCCAGCCTGCACTCTCAGGCCAAGCTGACCATCGTGCCCTTTGTCGAGAGCGCCAGCGTGCTGGCTACGCTCTGGCAGGCCGGGGTCAACTATATCCAGGGGCATTACCTGCAGGGCCCAAGCCAGTCGATGGATTACGACTTCTCGGCCGGCGATGAGTAAGGCTGCGCACTGACGCACTTGATGGGCGGCTGGCCATAAATAATCAGCACTAAAAAGCCGCCCTAGGGCGGCTTTTGTTTGCCGGTGTTTACTCCAGGCCGTCGCGGTCGCGAAAACCCAGCAAGTAGAGAATGCCATCCAGCCCCAGAGTCGAAATCGCCTGCTTGGCCGATTGTTTGACCAACGGCTTAGCACGGAACGCCACGCCCAACCCGGCAATGGCCAGCATCGGCAGGTCATTGGCGCCATCACCCACTGCAATGGTCTGCTCCAGGCGCAAACCTTCCTTGGCCGCCAACTCGCGTAATAAGTCGGCTTTGCGCTGGGCATCGACAATCGGCTCGACTGCGACACCCGTGACCAAACCATCAACGATCTGCAGTTCGTTGGCGAACACATAGTCGATGCCCAGTTTGGCCTGCAGCTGCTTGGCAAAGTATGTGAAGCCACCGGAAAGGATCGCCGTCTTGTAACCCAGGCGACGAAGCTCGCTGAACAAGGTTTCAGCGCCTTCGGTAAGACGCAACGAAGCGCCGATATCGGCCAACACGGTTTCCGGCAGGCCCTTGAGCAGCGCCAGACGCTCGCGGAAGCTCGCGGCAAAATCCAGTTCGCCGCGCATCGCGCGCTCGGTAATCTCGGAAACCTGCTCACCGACGCCCGCGGCTTTGGCCAGCTCGTCGATCACTTCGGCCTCGATCAGTGTCGAATCCATGTCGAACACCGCCAGGCGGCGATTACGGCGGAACAGCGAATCGCGCTGGAAGGCGATATCGACATTCAACTCCTGCGCCACACTAAGGAACTCGGCACGCAAGGCCGCAGGATCGGCCGGCTCGCCACGCACCGAGAACTCGATGCAGCCCTTGCCCTGTTCGGCCGGCATATCCAGCGGCATACGCCCGGAAAGACGGTCGATATGGTCGATATTCAGGTCATAACGCGCGGTAATGGCACTGACGCGCTGCAGCTGTTCGGCGGTGACCTTGCGCGTCAGCAGGGTGACGATATGCCGAGCCTTGCCCTGACCGCTGACCCATTGCTGGTAATCCGCCTCGGAGACAGGGGTGAAGCGCACCTGCTGATCGAGCTTGTAGGCGGTAAAGAGAATGTCCTTGAGCACCGAGGAGGCGCGCTCGGTATCCGGGATCTCCACCAGAATGCCGAACGACAGGGTGTCATGGATCACCGCCTGGCCAATATCGAGGATATTCACCCCGCCCTGGGCCAGCACACCAGTGATGGCGGCAGTCAAACCGGGGCGATCTTCGCCGGTGATATTGATCAGGACGATTTCGCGCAAGGCTCGGTCTCCAGTACAGCGTCAGGGGCAGCAGCTTGCTGAACAGGTCACAAGCCGTGGAAAAGGCGCACATTCTACCCATTTTCAGCGGCAAACAGCCACGCACGGCGCTTTGCCCACCGCAGGGGCGCCGCTATACTGCGCGCCAACTACAGTCGACATGAGCCGAGCTCTGTGAACCGGCCCACCCCCGTAAAACCCGATAATTTCTTCCTGCTGCTGTTCCAGGCCCTGCGCCAACGGCGTATTCCCCTTGCGCTGCGCATTGTCAGCCATAGCCTGCTGCTAGTGGCCCTGGCCCTGGTGATCTACGGCTGGGTGATCGGCATGCAGTTCAAGCATGCCATGCAGCAACAGGCTGAAGCCTTGGGCACCAGCCTAATCACCCAGACGGCGGCCTCGGCGACCGAGCTGCTGGTGTCCAACGACATCCTCAGCCTCAACGTGCTGCTCAATAACCTGGTGAAAAACCCGCTGGTGGCCCATGCCGCGATCTACAGCGTAGACAACCGCATCCTCGCCGAAGCAGGTTCGCGCCCCAGCCAGAGCATGCTGGGAGAGACCGAGGGGCTGTACTCGACACCCATCACCTTCCAGGAGGTGATCGCCGGGCAGCTGCGTATCAGCCTGGATATGCAGCAGTTCCAGCAACCAATGACCATCAGCCTGCAGAGCATGGGCATCCTCAGCCTGATTTTGCTGGCCCTGACCCTGTCCCTGAGCATGCGCCTTGGCCGGCATATTTCCACGCCGCTGCTGCAGCTGCGCGTGTGGCTGCGCGACCCGGACGACCCGGCGCCCGGCGCTGGCCGTCAGGATGAAATCGGCGACCTGGCGCGCCAGCTGCAAGCACGCCTGGTACCGGAAAAGCCCGCACTGCCAGAAGCTGAAGAAGAGCCGTTCTACGACGACGAGCCGGCCGCCCAGCACGATGATGACTACCTGCCCGAGTCGTTCGATGATGAGCCGGACTTCGAAGTCCGCGACCTGCGCGATGATCGCTTCGATGCGCAAGACGAGTTAACAGAACCGCTGCATCGCGATGACCAGCCCTACGCCGAGAGCGCAGTGGACGATCCGTTTTCCGAGCTACGCGATCAACCCGAGCGTGAAGCCGCGCCAGCTCCCGCGATTCGGCAGCCACTGCCCAGCGCCGTACTGGCGATCCAGCTGGGCGCACAGGAACAGCTGCGCCGCTTGCCGCGCACCCGTTTGATGGAGCTGCTGCAGCGTTACCGTGATTGCCTGGACCAGGCGGCCAGCCTGTATCAGGGCGAACTGCACACCTTGAGCGACGGCAGTAGCCTGATGTTGTTCCATCAACTGGATATTGGTGAGGACTACCTGACCCACGCCATCTGCTGCGGCGAGCTGATGCGCGCCCTCGGCCATGCCTTGCAGATCGAGGTTGCTGACAGCGGCATTACCCTGCAATTGCAGCTGGGCCTGACCCTGGGTGAAAACCTCAGCGACCTCAGCCAAGGCGATCTACTGCTCAGTGAAACAGCACAAAATGCCTTGGCGCTGTCCCAGCACAGCCGCAACTTGCTGCTGGTTGAACGCAGCATTGCCGATGACACCCTGGTCAGCCAGCGTGCGCGTATTCGCGCTATTGCCAGCCCGCAAGGTGCATGCTGCGTAGAGCGCTTGCTGGAGCCCTACCCGTCGCTGCTTGAGCGCCAACTCGCACGCATGCACGAGAGTCACTGATCACTCAGCATAAAAAAGCCCGCCAAACAGCGGGCTTTTTTGTGGCGAATGACCTAGAAGCGGAAAACTTCCCCTTCACTGCGAATCGGCTCGGCTACGGGAATACGCGGCACATCAGGTACCGCGGGTTTGGCCGGCGCCGGACGGCGAACCGGTGCGGGGGCGACTTGCGGGGCGGGCTTGCCATGGGTTTCCACTGCAGCGGCTAATTGCGCCACCAGTTGCTGCACCACCAGGCTTTGCGCACGCACCTGATCGACGATGCTGCCGCTGTGGGCCTCCTCCAGGCGCACCAGACGCCCGTCGAGTAGCTTGCCGTCGGCACCGGCCAAACGCCACTGCGCCTCCAGTACAGCCGGGCGCTGCGGACCGGAATCCAAGCGGGTGATCGACACGCCCAGACGCACCTGCGGTACAAAGCCTGCAGTCGCCGGTGCCAGTACCAGGCGCTGGCTGTTCAAGCGCGAGGCCAGCTGGCGCAGCAGCTGCTGATCGATATCCGCCGCCAAACTGCCGGCCCAACGCGCATCTTCGGTAGCGGTTAAGCTGCCATCGGCCTGGCGTTGCAACAGGGCTTCGCGCTGCAGGTAATCGGCAACCGCCACCGGCCCGAGCAGCACAGCAATGCCTTGCTCGGCAGCAGGTACACGGATTTCGCCGCTGTCGAGTTGATACAACGGCGCTTGCTGATAACGCATACAACCCGTCAGGCCAAGCGCACCGGCCAATAGCAAAATTCCGGGGAAACGCAGTGCAGTCATCTCACTCATCCAACCGGCCAGTCTGCCGGCGTGCATACACATTAGGTGCAGGCGGTTCACTTACGTGACCCGCCTTACGGCCGCGTATCATCCTTGAAAGCCGCTCACTACTCCAGCACAGCACTGTGCCGACATGCGTCTGGCGCCGCCTACCCCTGGACTTCGACCAGTAGGCTGTCGACCCGCTGGAAGCCGCGCGGTAGCTTGTTGCCGCGCCGTCCGCGTTCGCCTTTGTAGTGTTCCAGATCATCGGCTTTCAGTGACAGCGTACGCTTACCGGCCTGCAACACCAGCGTCGCACCAGCCGGCAGCACGGCCAGATCGGTGAGGTATTCCTCACGCGAGGCAACCCGCTCACCCGGAATGCCGATGATCTTGTTGCCTTTGCCTTTGCCCAGTTGCGGCAGATCGCGCACCGGGAACAGCAGCAGGCGACCCTCGGTGGTCACCGCGGCCAACCAGTCTTCTTCGCGATTGGCCAACGGCTTCGGCGGCACAACCAGCGCGCCAGTTGGCAGGCTAAGCAAGGCCTTACCGGCCTTGTTCTTCGCTTGCAGGTCTTCACCCTTGACCACAAAACCGTAGCCCGCGTCAGAGGCGATCACGTACAGCGCACTGTCATCCGGCAACAGCACACATTCGAAGGTCGCTCCCGGCGGCGGCGTCAACCGGCCGGTAAGCGGCTCGCCCTGGCCGCGCGCCGAAGGCAAGGTATGCGCCGCCAGCGAATAACTGCGCCCGGTGGAGTCGATAAACACCGCGTACTGGTTCGAGCGTCCGGGCGCAGCAACCTTGAAACCATCGCCAGCTTTATAGGACAGTCCGGTGGCGTCGATATCATGGCCCTTGGCACAGCGCACCCAGCCCTTCTCGGACACCACCACGGTGACAGGCTCAGTCGGCAGCAGCTCAGTTTCAGACAAGGCGCGAGCTTCGGCACGGGCCACAATTGGCGAACGGCGATCATCGCCGTAGGTTTCGGCATCCTTGATGATTTCGTCACGCACCAGCTTCTTCAGCTTGACTTCACTGCCGAGCAGGGCCAGCAGCTTGGCGCGCTCCTTGGCCAGCTCGTCCTGCTCGCCACGGATCTTCATTTCCTCCAGACGCGCGAGCTGACGCAGGCGAGTATCGAGGATGTAATCGGCTTGCACATCGGTCAGGCCAAAGCGTGCCATCAGCACCGGCTTGGGTTGATCTTCGGTGCGGATGATATGAATCACTTCATCCAGGTTAAGGAAGGCCACCAGCAAACCTTCCAACAGGTGCAGACGTTTCTCCACCTTGTCCAGGCGGAACTGCAGACGCCGGCGTACGGTGCCCACGCGGTATTCCAGCCATTCGCGCAGCAGCTGACGCAGGTTCTTCACCTGCGGCTTGCCATCCAGACCAATCACGTTGGTGTTGACCCGGTAGCTGGATTCCAGCTCGGTGGTGGCAAACAGGTGGGTCATCAGTTCATCGGCATCGACGCGATTGGAGCGCGGGATAATGACGATGCGGCACGGGTGCTCGTGGTCGGACTCATCACGCAGGTCGGCGACCATCGGCAGTTTCTTGGCCTGCATCTGCGCGGCGATCTGCTCCAGCACCTTGGCCCCGGAGACCTGGTGCGGCAACGCGGTGACCACAATGTCACCGTCCTCGATGCGGTACACGGCGCGCATGCGCACCGACCCACGACCGGTTTCGTAGATTTTCAACAGGTCGCTGCGCGGGGTGATGACTTCCGCCTCAGTGGGGAAATCCGGGCCGAGCACGTGCTCGCAGAGCTGCTCAACCGTGGCATCCGGCTGATCCAGCAGGCGTACACAGGCCGCCGCCACTTCGCGCAGGTTGTGTGGCGGCACGTCAGTGGCCATGCCCACGGCGATGCCGGTGGTGCCATTGAGCAGCAGGTTGGGCAGACGCGCCGGCAGCGTGGCCGGTTCATTCAGGGTGCCGTCGAAGTTCGGCACCCAGTCCACAGTGCCCTGGCCCAGCTCGGTGAGCAGCACCTCCGAGTAACGCGACAGGCGCGCCTCGGTGTAACGCATGGCGGCGAAGGATTTCGGATCATCCGGTGCACCCCAGTTGCCCTGGCCGTCGACCAGGGTGTAGCGGTAACTGAATGGCTGCGCCATCAGTACCATGGCTTCGTAGCAAGCGCTGTCGCCGTGCGGGTGGAACTTGCCGAGCACGTCGCCGACGGTACGCGCCGATTTCTTGTGCTTGGAGTCGGCGTCCAGGCCCAGCTCACTCATGGCGTAGACAATGCGCCGCTGCACGGGCTTGAGGCCATCGCCGATATGCGGCAGGGCGCGGTCCATGATCACGTACATGGAGTAGTTGAGGTAAGCCTGCTCGGTGAAGTCGGCAAGGGAACGGCGCTCTACACCGTCCAGGCTCAAATCGAGGGGTTCGCTCATGCGTGCCTCATTGCAAGGTGGATTGGCGCAGCATCAACGTGCCGCCGCGCTGGGTAAATTCGAGTTGTTTCAGGGCACTCATGCCCAGCAATACGTCATCGCCGCCCATGCCGGGGGCAATCAAAGCCTCTACATCGGTCAATACGATATCGCCCAGCTGCAAGCGCTCAAGCCGCGTGCGATGGGCCGTAGCGCGGCCATTGGCGGTGCTGATGGTGATCGCCGCACCGGCCTGTAAGCCCAAGCGCTGCGCCACTTCGATCGGCACCGCCACTTGGGTGGCACCGGTATCGAGCAGGAAGGTCACCTCCTCGTCATTGATCTTGCCCCCGGCCATATAGTGCCCCTGACGGCTGCTGGCCAGGTGCACTTCGACATAGCCGCTGCCATGCAGCGACTCAGGCGCGCGATTGGGATTGCGCTGAGCATCTTCCCAGTCACCAAAAAACTTGGTCGCCAGCAACAGCGCTGCGCCCCAGGCCAGCACCAGCATCACCCGTCCGGCACGCTTACCCGCAGGCTGCTCGCTCACGGCTTGCTGCCCCAGCCGCCTTTTGGTGCGGCAAAACGCCAGATAATCGGCCGCGACTCACCGTCGGCGCGGCTGAAGCTGCCGTTATCGACGCCGATCCAGGCACCGTCCTGATCCACCCACAGCGCTTCCGCCAGGCCATAGGACGGCGCATAGAGTCGCTCTGGAGTCAGGGCCTCGGCGGCAAACGACCAGCACTTCTCGACCTGGCCATTGTTCAGGTCGCGCCTACAGATACGGTGCGCCTGACGCTCAAGGGTGAAGAGCTTTTCGTTATGGAAGGCCAGGCCGGAGAAATCCCGAGGCTGCGGCTTGCCGCCCAGCTGCTCGGGACCCGTTTCCGTGCCCGCCTCGCTGAACAGCACGCAGCCGACGGTGCAACGCCAGATCGCGCGCTGTTTGTGCGCCACCAACAAACCGCGACGCATACGTTCGGCCGCCAGGTACAGGCGCTCACCAGCCGGGTCAACGGCAATGCCTTCAAACAGCGAGTTGTAATGCAGCGCCATGCCACTGGCGCGCGCCTGGCGCAGCAGGCCCTGAGGCAGCTTCAACCAGTTGGGTTCGCCGACCACAGGCAACTGCAGCACAGCCGCCTTGGCCTCACTGACCAGGTAACGGTTACCGGCGGCGTCACAGCTCAGCCCTTCGAAATCCAGCTCACCACCGCGTACCAGGCCGGCGACCCAGCCACGGATGCGCAAACCCCAGGGCAAACGCACATCTGGCGCCGGCGGTGCGACAAAGGCCTCGGCCGTAGCCTGCCAGTGCGACTCGTCCGACTGCAGGCGATAAAGCTGTTGGTCGTCACGGTCGGAAACCGCCCACAGCGCGTTATCGCACCAGGCCAATCCGGACAGGTTGCCGCCACTGACGCCGCTAACCGGTTGCTCATTGAGCAGTTTCAGCTCTTCCAGTGCCGCCGCGCTCGCCAGTAACGGTGAACAGGCCAGCAAGCAGGCGGCCAGCAGCCGCTGCATCAGAGCAACACCTCGGCCAGGTTGCCCTTGGACTCCAGCCAGGATTTACGGTCGCCGGCGCGCTTCTTCGCCAGCAGCATGTCCATCATTTCCTGGGTGCCGGGGTAATCGTCCAGAGTCAGCTGTACCAGACGCCGGGTATTGGGGTCCATGGTGGTTTCGCGCAGCTGCGGCGGGTTCATTTCACCCAGGCCTTTAAAGCGAGTGACCTGCGGCTTGCCGCGGCGCTTCTCGGCCACCAGGCGGTCGAGGATGCCGTCGCGCTCGCCTTCGTCGAGGGCGTAGAAGATTTCCTTGCCCAGGTCGATGCGGTACAGCGGCGGCATGGCCACGTAGACGTGACCGGCATCCACCAGCGGACGGAAGTGGCGGACGAACAGCGCGCAGATCAGGGTGGCGATGTGCAAGCCGTCGGAGTCGGCGTCGGCGAGGATGCAGACCTTGCCGTAGCGCAGTTCGCCGAGGTCCGCCGAGCCCGGGTCGACGCCGATGGCCACGGCGATGTTGTGCACTTCCTGGCTGGCCAGCACTTCGCCGACATCGACCTCCCAGGTATTCAGAATCTTCCCGCGCAGCGGCAGGATCGCCTGAAACTCTTTATCCCGCGCCTGCTTGGCCGAACCGCCAGCGGAGTCACCTTCCACTAGAAACAGCTCGGAGCGCATCGGGTCCTGGCCGGCGCAATCAGCCAGCTTGCCCGGCAACGCCGGCCCCTGGGTGATGCGCTTGCGCTCGACCTTCTTGCCGGCTTTGAGGCGGCGGTTGGCATTGCTGATCGCCAGTTCAGCGAGCTGCTGGCCCAACTCCGGATGACCGTTAAGCCACAGGCTAAAGGCATCTTTCACCACACCGGAAACGAAGGCCGCCGCCTCACGGGACGACAGGCGCTCCTTGGTCTGCCCAGAGAACTGCGCGTCCTGCATTTTCATCGAGAGAACGAAGGCGATACGCTCCCAGATATCTTCCGGGGCCAACTTGACCCCCCGCGGCAGCAGGCTGCGGAACTCGCAGAACTCGCGCATGGCATCCAGCAGGCCCTGGCGCAGGCCGTTGACGTGGGTGCCGCCCTGAGCGGTGGGGATCAGGTTGACGTAGCTTTCCTGCACCGCGTCGCCGCCTTCCGGCAGCCACAGCAGCGCCCAATCTACCGCCTCTTTATTACCCGCCAGGCTGCCGCAGAAGGGCTCATTGGGTAGCCGTTCAAATTCGCTGACCGCATCCACCAGGTAGGAACGCAGGCCGTCTTCGTACATCCACTCGACTTTCTCACCGCTGGCTTTGTCCTCGAAGCTGACCGCGAGCCCTGGGCACAGCACAGCCTTGGCTTTCAGTACGTGCTTGAGGCGGCTGACCGAGAACTTGAAGGAGTCGAAATACTTGGCATCTGGCCAGAAATGCACGCTGGTGCCAGTGTTGCGCTTGCCCACAGTGCCGACCACGGCCAAGTCGCTGGCTTTATAGCCGTCGGCAAAACTCATCTGGTACTCGTTGCCGTCGCGTTTGACCTTAACCACCACGCTGGTCGATAGCGCGTTGACCACCGAAATGCCCACGCCGTGCAGGCCGCCGGAGAACTGGTAGTTCTTGTTGCTGAACTTACCGCCGGCATGCAGTTTGGTCAGGATCAGCTCGACCCCTGGCACGCCCTCTTCCGGGTGAATGTCCACTGGCATGCCGCGACCGTCGTCGAGCACTTCCAGGGAGTTGTCCTCATGCAGGATCACCTGAATCGATTTGGCATGCCCGGCCAGTGCTTCGTCGACGCTGTTGTCGATGACTTCCTGGGCCAAGTGGTTGGGCCGGCTGGTGTCGGTGTACATACCCGGGCGTTTGCGCACCGGGTCGAGGCCGGAAAGGACTTCGATGGCATCGGCGTTGTAAGAGCTAGAACCTTGCTGGGCCATGGGGTCTCTTATTCGTCAATTGAGAGCGGAAAAGTCGATATCCTGCCACAGATGGCGAGGAATACCGGCGAAAGCGAAAAGCATCGGCAGACGCTCGGCAAAACCCTGAAAACCATGATCGCCACCGGCCTGGATACGCAGCGCGCAGGCCCGGTAATAGCGCTGGGCATCGCGGTAATCGAGGGTTTCGTCGGCGGTCTGCAACCACACCTGATAGCGCGCCGGGTCTTGCAGCATTGCTATATCTAGTTCGGCCAAGGCCGATACGTGATCGGCCGTCAGCTCCCAGGTCTCGTCGCTGTAATAGTTCTTCTGCGGGCCCAGGTAGCCGTCGAAACGCAGGTGCGGGCGCACGGCTGGATTGATCAACAACGCCGGCAACCCATGGCGTTCGGCCAAGTGGGTCGCATAGTAGCCGCCCAGCGAGCTGCCAACCAGCACGGGCCGACCAAGCTCGGTAATCAGTGCTTCGAGCTGGGCAATCGCCTGCCGCGGATGGTGATGCAGGGCTGGCACACGCAGCTGCGCGGCCAGGCCCAGCTGCGCCATGGCGCGCTGCAACTGGCTGGCCTTGAGCGATGCCGGCGAGCTGTTAAGCCCGTGAATATAGAGAATGGATGTGGTCATGGGGCGGGAGGCTAACCGGTTGCGGCGACCGGCTGCAACCGGTTAGCCGAGCGGCTCAATAGCCCTTGATGGTGTAATCGATTTCGAACTTGATCCCGGTAACCCGCGACACACCGGTTTCCAGGCGGCCATCATCGAACAGGCGCAGCCAGCGGTAGCCCGGCGCGGTTTTATCCACCTGAAACTCCTCGCTACCCGGGGCGAACTGTACGCAGGTCGAGGGTGATGCCAGCAAACGGATCGTGCCGCGCTGCTGATCGAGCTCCTGATGGATATGCCCCCAGAGCACCGCTCGCACCTGGCTGAAACGCTCCAGCACGGCAAACAGGGCATCCGGGTTGCGCAAACCGATGGGCTCCATCCATTTACAGCCGATGGACACCGGGTGGTGGTGCAGGCAGATCAGGTGATGACGATCCGGCGCTTCGCTGAGTGCGCGTTCCAGCAAAGCCAACTGCTGATCACTGAGGTAACCAGGTACGGCACCTGGGATCGAGGAGTCGAGCAGGGTCACGCGCCAGTTGCCCAGGTCGATCACCGGTTCCAGCAGATCACTGCCGACGCAAGCGGCCTGCATAGCGGGCACTTCATCATGGTTACCGGGGAACCAGCGCGCCGGTGCAGTGATGGCGGCGGTCATCTCGCGAAAACGCTGGTAGGACTCAGCGCTGCCGTCCTGCGAGAGGTCGCCACTGGCCAGGACCAGGTCAATCTGCGGCTGTTCCTGCAGCACACGCTCGATCACCCGCTGCAAGCTGTCCTGGGTATCCATGCCCAATAGCTTGCCTGCCCCGTCGGCAAACAGGTGGCTATCGGAGAGCTGCACTAGCAGTACCGAGCGATCAACAGCAGTGGTTTGAATCGGCGCGCCCGGCAAGACCTTCTCCTTGAGCGGAATGCATGAATTATGCTGGCTAGCCCTGCGGGCGGTAAACCCGCGAAAGGGGAATAGATCACAGAACGTCCGCTGTAAATCCAACACCCACCCTTAGGCTAGCGCGTATCGGAATAATGCGCCTGCGACTGATTATCGGCTGAGCGTGGAAAAACCTAACGCACGGGTGCCAGCTCGTGACCGCAGGCCAGGCAATGGCTCAGCCACTCACCGAGAAACAGGTTGAGCTGTGTCTTCTCATCCGGCTGGTGCATGGCTGCATTGGGATAGGGATAAATGCCGTGGAAGCGCCGGGCACTTTGCGTACCTACCACCTCGGCCATGCGTGCATCGTGGTAGACCCGCACTTCCAGTCGCGGCACCGGCAGCCAGGACAGGCTGTGTTCCTGACGCACCTCGATGGTTGAGGTGTACGGGCAGGTTTCCAGTACCTCCAGGGCCAACACGCCGAGCAGGTGCTCGCCTTGGCTGAGGGCCACACGGCGAACGTGCTGACGCCCACGCGCATCGTTGCGCATGTCCGGCAACAACTGCAGCAGGCGCACATAGTTGAGTTCGCAAGCAGTCTGCAGCTCGACTAGGTCGACCCGATAGCGCTCGCGCAGCAAGTTCATGACCACAGCCCTCGCACTTCGGCGCGATTCAGCGCCAGCCATTGCAGGCCGATGATGCTGGCGGCGTTGTCGATGCGACCATCCTTCAACGCATCCAGGGCATCTTCCAGCGGCCAGACGTGCACACGAATGTCTTCACCTTCTTCCGCAAGCCCGTGCACGCCACCGGCACCTTCGCTGTCACAGCGGCCAATAAACAGATGCACACGCTCATCCGAACCACCGGGCGAGGGATAATACTGGGTGATCGGCCAAAGCGAGGTCAGCGTTAAATTGGCCTCCTCAATCGCCTCGCGGCGTGCAACCTCTTCAGGCTCTTCGTCCTTATCGATCAATCCGGCGACCAGCTCCAGCAACCAGGGGTTGGCACTTTTATCCAGCGCCCCCACGCGAAATTGCTCAATCAACACCACACAATCACGCTGCGGGTCATAGGGCAGCACACACACGGCATCGTGGCGCACGAACAATTCACGACTCAGCTCCGGGCCCATATCACCGGCAAACTGGCGATGGCGCAAACGCAGGCGATCGAGCTTGTAGAAGCCGCTAAAGCAGGCCTCACGCTCCAGCACTTGCACATCCTCTTGAGCATTCATTGCGGACTCCAACACTCCGTACAACGGTTCACAGCGGCTGACCTGAACGGTCAGCGTGTTCGCCACAGCTTACACGTTGACCACTGAGCACTGACAAGCTGTCACCACGACCGTTCGGCTAACAGGCTTGGTTTTATACCGTGAGCATGACGACCGCCCACTGCTTCAACGGATCGCCGCCGCGCGCTTACGGCTCAGCTGCCCCAGCAGTAACTGTAGCCCCGCGGCCAGCAAGAACGCTGGCAGGGTGGCACCTATTTGCGGCCAATAATGACTGAGCAGGTGATAGACCACTACACCACAGCCCCATGCCAGCAAGGTATCCACGCGCAAGTTGCAAACGGGGGCCAGCTCGGCACGCCGACGGCGCAGGATAAAGTGGTCAACCAATACCACGCCAAACAGCGGCGCAAAAACTGAACCGATCAGCAGCAGGAAATTCTGATACTCGGCCAGCGGTGCCAGCCAGGCGATCAGGGTGCACAGCACGCCTATCGCCAGGGCCAACTGCCCAACCCGAAGCGGCAAGGCAATGCCGGCCGACACCGCCGCCGAATGGATGTCCGCGAAAGCGTTTTCCGACTCATCCAGCAAAATCAGCAGCAGCGGAATACCCAGACCGGCACCCGCCAGCGCCAACAGCAGCGCATTGGCCTCAGCCCCAGTAGCAAAGGCCAGGGTGTAAGCCACGCCCAGGCTCATCAACCAGACATTACCGAGGAAGAACCCCAGCGCAGTGCCGCCAAACACCCGCGCAGCGCTGCGGCCGAAGCGCGAATAGTCAGCAATCAGCGGCAACCACGACAGCGGCATGGCAATGGCGATGTCAAACCCCAGGGCAAATGGCATCGAACCATCCCCGGCACGTGCCCAGAGGCTTGCCAGATCCGCCTTGTCGAACAGGTTCCAGGTGAGCCACACGCAGGCACCCAGCAGCAGCCAGATGCCCCATTTACGTAACACTTTGCGCACGAAGGTCAGCGGCCCGGCGACTGCCAGCAGAGTCGCCAGCGCGCCAAAGAACAGTGTCCAGATCAGCGGATTACTCCACGCGGAGCCAGCACCGAACGCACGCTCGGCCAGCACACCCGCTGCGTCACGCATCACAATGATCTCGAAGGCGCCCCAGCCAATCAATTGCAGCACATTCAGCAAGGCCGGCAGCAATGCACCTTTGCTGCCCAGGCTAAGCTTCAGGGCGGCCATACTCGAACGACCAGTATCGCTACCGATCACCGCCACCGCCCCGAGCAACAGCACACCCACGGCCGTGCCGCAGGCAATTGCCAACAGTGCGCCACTCATGCCCAGCCCGGGCGCCAGTAAAGCACCCAGCTGCAAGACCATCAGGCCAATGCCGAGGGAGAACCACAGGGAGAACATGTCCCGCGCACCCAGCACGCGCTGGTCGCTGGCCACACTCTGGTGTGGGGAATAGGTGTGGTTTGTGCTCACGGTAATAGCCACCTCAGAAAATTAAAAACCACCCAGGGCACGCATGCCGTGGGTGGTGTTCGATCAAGCCGACTCGAGGTCTTAGACCTTGTGGTACAGCTCACTGCCTTGGGATTTGAACTCAGCGGCCTTGGCCTGCATGCCCAGCTCGGCCTCATCCAGTTCCAGCGCGGCGATACGCTGCTCTTCGGCGTAGACCCGCACCTCCTGGGTGATCTTCATTGAGCAGAACTTCGGCCCGCACATCGAACAGAAATGCGCGACCTTGGCCGAGTCCTTGGGCAGTGTTTCATCGTGGTACGAGCGCGCGGTGTCGGGGTCGAGACCGAGGTTGAACTGGTCTTCCCAGCGGAATTCGAAGCGTGCCTTGGACAGTGCGTTGTCGCGAATCTGCGCGCCCGGATGGCCTTTGGCCAAGTCCGCAGCATGGGCGGCAATCTTGTAGGTGATGATGCCGGTCTTCACGTCATCCTTGTTCGGCAGGCCCAGGTGCTCCTTGGGCGTGACATAGCAAAGCATGGCGCAGCCGAACCAGCCGATCATCGCCGCACCGATGCCGCTGGTGATGTGGTCGTAACCCGGCGCGATGTCGGTGGTCAGCGGGCCGAGGGTGTAGAACGGCGCCTCATCACAGCACTCCAGCTGCTTGTCCATGTTCTCCTTGATCAGTTGCATCGGCACGTGGCCAGGGCCTTCGATCATGGTCTGTACGTCGTGCTTCCAGGCGATCTTGGTCAGCTCGCCGAGGGTTTCCAGCTCGCCAAACTGCGCTTCATCGTTGGCATCGGCAATCGAGCCCGGACGCAGGCCATCACCCAGCGAGAAGCTGACATCGTAGGCCTTCATGATTTCGCAGATGTCTTCGAAATGGGTGTAGAGGAAGTTCTCTTTATGGTGCGCCAGGCACCACTTGGCCATGATCGAACCACCGCGCGAAACGATGCCAGTGACGCGTTTGGCGGTCATTGGCACGTAACGCAGCAACACGCCGGCGTGAATGGTGAAGTAGTCCACGCCCTGCTCGGCCTGCTCGATCAGCGTGTCGCGGAACAATTCCCAGGTCAGTTCTTCGGCTGCGCCGCCGACTTTTTCCAGGGCCTGGTAGATCGGTACGGTGCCGATCGGCACTGGCGAGTTACGGATGATCCACTCGCGGGTTTCGTGAATGTGCTTGCCGGTGGACAGGTCCATCACCGTGTCCGAACCCCAGCGAATACCCCAGGTCAGCTTGGCCACTTCTTCTTCAATGCTTGAGCCCAGCGCCGAGTTGCCGATGTTGCCGTTGATCTTCACCAGGAAGTTACGGCCGATGATCATCGGTTCCAATTCGGTGTGGTTGATGTTCGCCGGGATGATCGCGCGACCGCGAGCGATCTCGTCACGCACGAATTCAGGGGTGATGATCTTCGGCACGCTGGCGCCGAAGCTGTGGCCAGGGTGCTGCTGAGTAAGCAAGCCCGCTTCGCGCGCCACTTCCAGCTTCATATTCTCGCGGATGGCGACGTATTCCATCTCAGCGGTGATGATGCCTTTGCGCGCGTAATGCATCTGGCTGACGTTGGCGCCGGCCTTGGCGCGGCGCGGGTTGTTGACGTGGGCGAAACGCAGCTTGGTTAGCTCGGCATCAGCCAGGCGCTGCTGGCCGAAGTTGGAGCTCAGGCCAGGCAGGCGTTCGGTGTCGCCGCGCGCCTCAATCCACGGCGAACGCACATCGCCCAGGCCTTTGCGCACGTCGATGATGACCTTGGGGTCGGTGTACGGGCCGGAGGTGTCATACACCATCACCGGTGCATTGATCTCGCCGCCGAAGTCAGTGGGCGTCACGTCCAGACTGATCTCGCGCATAGGCACCAAGATGTCCGGGCGCGAGCCCTGCACATAGACCTTCTGCGAACGCGGAAACGGTTGGATCGACTGCTGGTCGACCTGGGCGGATTCACTCAGGATCGGATTGAGGTTTTTTTCTTGTGTGCTCATCGGCGGCTCTCCAGGGCTATATGTCGGAGCGAACCTGGACGGATGAGCGGCGTTGAGGCGCACCTAAGGCGGTGCCAGAGGCTCGCCAGGGGAATGGCGAGCGCATCTTGTTCCCTACGCAGGCCTTAACCTGATCAGGTTCAACGGGATCCGGCAGCTGCCAATCTCAGCCCCTCAATTGGGGCACCCCGACAAGAACGCGGCCAGTCTAATCAACCCCTGCCAATAAAACCAACCCAGGAGTCAAATATTCATGACCCGCGCGTCGGGTCGTGACGAGCACCCATTCACCGACGGATTGTTGCACCCAGGCAACATAGCTTGTTGCAAACTACACTACAGCCGCCATAACTGCCCTTGACCCTACTAGGCACGGCCCCTTAGCCTTGTCGATTACCGCCAAATTCAGGATTTCCCTAATGTTGCGCAGACTCTCTCTGGCTATCGCCGTGGCCGCCGCGTCCAACGCAATGGCCTGGGCTGAACAAGCCCCGCTGTCCACCAAAACTGACCTGGTCACGGTCTACCAGGAAGCCGCCGCCAACAACGCCGATCTGGCTGCTGCACGCGCCGATTACGAGGCCCGCAGCGAAGTGGTGCCCCAGGCCCGCGCCGGCCTGCTGCCTAATTTGTCTGCTGGGGCCAACCTGAGCGACACCCGCACCCAGGTCGATTCGCCAAGCACCACCAGCTCGCGTAGCGGCACCGTTTACCAAGCCAACCTGAGCCAGCCGCTATTCCGTGCAGATCGCTGGTTCCAGTTGCAAGCGGCCAAAGCCAGCAACGAACAAGCGGTGCTGGAGCTGTCGGCCACTGAACAGAACCTGATTCTGCAGAGTGCTGAAGCCTACTTCGCGGTACTGCGTGCGCAGGACAACCTGGCGTCGACCAAAGCCGAAGAAGCCGCCTTCAAGCGCCAGCTGGACCAAGCCAACGAGCGCTTTGATGTCGGCCTGTCGGACAAGACCGACGTGCTGGAAGCCCAGGCCGGTTTCGACACCGCCCGCGCCAACCGCATCATCGCCCTGCGCCAGGTGGAAGATGCTTTCCAGGCCCTGACCACCCTGACCAATCGCGATTTCAGCGCACTGGAAGGCATCGAGCACAGCCTGCCAATCCTCGCGCCGACGCCCAATGACGCAAAAGTCTGGGTCGACACCGCTGCCGCGCAAAACCTCAACCTGCAAGCCAGTAACTACGCCGTTGACGCGGCAGAAGAGACCCTGCGCCAGCGCAAGTCGGGCCATGCACCGACCCTGGATGCCGTGGCCAGCTACCAGAAGGGCGATAACGACAGCCTCGGTTTTAGCAACAACGCCGCCAGCGTCAACCGGTTTAGCGGCGATGTTGAGCAGCGCTCGATTGGCCTGCAACTGAACATTCCGCTGTACAGCGGCGGCCTGACCAGTTCCCAAGTGCGCGAGTCCTACCAGCGCCTGAACCAAACTGAACAGCTGCGTGAAAGCCTGCGTCGCCAGGTGGTGCAGAACACCCGCAACCTGCACCGCGCGGTGAACACCGACGTGGAAACCGTGCAGGCGCGCAAGCAGTCGATCATCTCCAACCAGAGCGCCCTGGAAGCCACTGAAATCGGCTACCAGGTCGGCACGCGCAACATCGTAGACGTGCTCGACGCTCAGCGCGAGCTGTACAGCTCGGTGCGTAACTACAACAACGCGCGCTATGACTACATCCTTAACAACCTGCGACTGAAACAGGCTGCCGGCACCCTCAGCCCAGACGACCTGAACGCCCTGGAGCAGTACCTGAAATCCGATTACAACCCGGACGAAGACTTCCTGCCGCCGGACCTGGCCAAGGCCGCCGAAGCCCAGCTGCGTGGCAACTCGCAG
This sequence comes from Pseudomonas peli, assembly GCF_900099645.1. Classification (GTDB taxonomy): domain Bacteria; phylum Pseudomonadota; class Gammaproteobacteria; order Pseudomonadales; family Pseudomonadaceae; genus Aquipseudomonas; species Aquipseudomonas peli. The sequence goes on from NZ_FMTL01000001.1 coordinate 1,222,757, forward strand.
TACTGAGTGCTCCGCAACCAAAAAGCCCGCTGAATTCAGCGGGCTTTTTTATGGCGTAAGTCGTTACGGGACCAAGTGAGTACTCAATCGCTATGGCGACTCGACCTTCAGCAGCCGCGCCAAACCCGCCAACAGCCGTGCCAGGGCACCTTGGTTAGCCCGCATTACGGCCTGCCCAGCCGTCCGCATGGCCTCTGCGGTCGCTGGTTCGCGCCATAGCTGTGCAACCCGCTGCGCCAAACCGTGCGCATCCGCCACCTCGCTCAACGCACCGGCAGTGCGCAGCTGCGCGGCAATCTCCAGAAAGTTGAACAGGTGCGGGCCGCTCAGCACCGGCTTGCCCAGTGCCGCCGGCTCCAGCAGGTTATGCCCGCCATTGGCCACCAGGCTGCCGCCGACAAAGGCGATATCGGCCAAGGCATAGAGAAACAGCAGCTCGCCCATGGTGTCGCCGAGCAGCACCTGATCGCTCGCCAGCAGCGCTTCGCCAGTGGAGCGGCGCCGCGTGTTAAAGCCTTGCCGCTGGCACAACTCGAACACCGCATTGAAACGCTCGGGATGGCGCGGCACCAAAATCAGCAGAGCATCAGGGGTCTGCTTGAGCAGCTCACGGTGGGCGGCAAGAACGATCTCGTCTTCGCCAGCATGGGTGCTCGCGGCGATCCATACCGGGCGCTGCGTGGCCTGCCATTGCTGACGCAAGGCAGCGACACGGGTCAGCAGAGCCGGATCAATGGTCAGATCAAACTTGATCGAGCCGGTGACCTCAACACACTCAGGCCGCGCACCCAGGCTGCGAAAGCGTTCGGCCTCCAGCTCCGTTTGCACCGCCAACAAATCCAGCTCGGCGAGCATCGGTGCGGTGAGGTTGGCAAAGCGCGCATAGCCACGGGCCGAGCGCTCGGACAGCCGCCCGTTGGCCAGCGCCACCGGGATGCCGCGCTTGGCGCACTGGTGGATATGGTTGGGCCACAGCTCGGTTTCCATAATCACCGCCAACTTGGGCTGCACCTGATCGAGAAAACGCGCTGCCGCCCAAGGCAGGTCATACGGCAGGTAGCAATGCTGCACCCGACCCGCGTACTCCGCACCACCGAACATCGCCTGAATGCGCTCCGAACCCGTCGGCGTCATGCAGGTAATGGTGATCGGCAACTGCGGATAACGCGCCAGCAGCTCACGCACCAACGGCGCCGCAGCAATACTCTCGCCCACCGACACGGCATGCAGCCAGATACCGCCCGGTTTGAGCGGTGGCAGGCCAAAGGCAAAGCGCTCGCCAATACGCTTGGCATAAGCCGGCGCCTGCCAGGCGCGCCAGGCCAGACGCCCGGCCACCAGCGGCAGACCGAGATGAAACAGCAGGGTGTAGAGGCTTCTATTCATGGCGCGCAGCTTAACAGAGTAGTTGGGACTGATCAGCCGATGGCCTGCAGGTGCTGGGCAAAGCACTCGGCCAGCCACAAGGCCGCCGGCCCCAGCGCCTCATCACGCCGACAGACCAGCTCGACCACCAGCGGTGGCGGCACCCAATCGCTGTTTAATTCCACCAGTTGGCCTTGATACGTCGGGTACTGCACCACATGGCGTGGCAACCAGGCCCAGCCCAGGTTACGCATCAGCAGTTCGGCCATGGCGTAGAAACTGTCGGTGCGCCAGACCGACGGGCTGAGTTGCTCGCCGCCTGGGTACTGGCTGTCCTGCGGTGCCATCAGCAATTGCCGATGGCGCGCCAGTTCACGCCGATCGACATGCCCACCCCGCGCCAGGGCATGCCCCGCCCCGCATACGGTCACCATCTCGATGGTACCCAAGCGCTGGCGCTCCAGCGCATCGGGCATGTGTTCATGGTGAAACAGCAGACCGAGATCAGCGCGGTGCTCCAGCAGCTTGCGCGCCACATCGCCCTGGGCACCGCTGGCCAACTGCACCTCCAACAGCGGGAATTGCTGAGCCAGCGCCTCCAGGCTGTCGAGCACCGGCTGATAGGGCATCGCCTCATCCTGGGCCAGACGCAGGCGCACCTCTTCACCACGCACCAGGCCCAGTGCCCGCCCTTCCAGACGCTGACACTGGCGCAGCACCTCGCGCGCCTCTTCCAGCAGAGCCGCGCCGGCATCGGTCAGACGTGGCTGGCGGCCACTGCTGCGCTCGAACAGGCGTACGCCAAGGTCGGTTTCCAGCATGGCAATTGCGTTACTCACCGCCGATTGCGCGCGCTGTATTTGCCGCCCCACAGCGGAGAACGACTGACCATCCGCAACACTGACAAACAGGCGAATCTGCTCCAGGCTCCACTGCATAACCAATCTCCATTTCAGATAGGTAATGACTTTATCCCATCCGCATGATCACTAGAATGGCGGCCAGATCACTATGGAGGCCATATCATGGGCGGCTATCTCTACCTCGCTATTGCCATCACGGCCGAAGTCATCGCCACCACCTCGATGAAGGCCCTGGATGGATTCAACAAACCTCTACCCCTGCTGCTGGTTGTAGTCGGCTACGCCATTTCGTTCTGGATGCTCAGCCTGGTGGTGAAGACTATCCCGGTCGGCGTTGCCTATGCGGTGTGGGCGGGCCTGGGTATCGTGCTGGTGAGCATCGCGGCGGTGTTTCTCTACCAGCAGCGACTGGACCTGCCGGCCATGCTTGGCATGGGCCTGATTGTCGCCGGCGTGGTGGTGATTCAGTTGTTCTCGCAAAGCGTCGGCCACTGAGCCGAGGGAGGCGCGCTAGCGCGAGCCGGTTATACTGCGCGCCTGTTTTCCCGTTGAGTCACCTGCATGTCCCAGGCATTGAGCACTGATGTTTTGATCGTGGGCGGCGGCATTGCCGGCCTTTGGCTGAATGCGCGTCTGCGCCGCCAGGGTTTCGCCACCCTGCTGGTGGACAATGCCCGCCTCGGTGGCGGCCAGAGTGTGAAATCCCAGGGCATCATCCATGGCGGCGCCAAATACGCCCTGCATGGCGCGCTGACTGGCGCCTCCGAAGCCATCGCCGATATGCCGCGGCGCTGGCGCGAAGCACTGGTGGGCACTGGCGAGCTGGACCTGAGCGGCGTGCGCCTGCTCTCCGATGCCCACTACCTGTGGTCCCCCGGCAGCCTGGCCGGCAATATCACCAGTTTCTTTGCCAGCAAGGCGGTGCGCGGCCGAGTCGATCAGGTCAAGGGCGAGCACCTGCCACCCGCCCTGCAACACCCGAAATTCAAGGGCAAGGTCTATCGTCTGGCCGAATTGGTGCTGGATGTGCCGAGCCTGATCAGCCGTCTCAGTGAACTGGCTGGCGATGGTTTGTTGGCCGCCGAGCGCATCGAACCGCTGCGGGAAAACGGCACGCTGGCCGGCCTGATCATCGACGGCCGCGAGATTCGCGCACAACGCATCATCCTCAGCGCCGGGCGTGGCAATGCCGAGCTGCTCAGCGCCCTCGACCTCAGCCAACCCGCACAGCAACTGCGCCCGCTGCATATGACCCTGGTCAAAGGCCCGACACTCAAACCGCTGTACGCCCACTGCCTGGGCGGCGGACCCAAGCCGCGCGTGACCATCACCACCCACCCGGCAGCCGACGGCCAATGGGTCTGGTACCTGGGCGGCGATCTGGCCGAAGCGGATGGCGTAGCCCGCGACGAAGCGGCGCAAATCCAGGCGGCGAAAAAAGAGCTGAGCGAGCTGCTGCCCTGGGTCGATCTGTCCGCCGCGCAGTGGGCCACGCTGCGAGTGGATCGCGCGGAGCCGGCGCAGTCCGGACTGGCGCGCCCAGACAATGCCTTCCTACACGAGCAAGGCAAACTGCTAGTGGGCTGGCCAACTAAGCTGGCGTTAGCCCCGGACTTTGCCGACCGCGTGCTAGCGGCGCTGAGCCGTGATGGCGTTCAGCCGACCACACATGCGCCACTGCCCGCGCTGCCGCGCCCGAGCGTCGCCCCACCCGTCTGGGAGGAACTGTTCTGATGCATCCCCTGCACAGTCTGCACAACCTGCATCGCCCATTGGGCGCGACCGAGCTGCGGGTTTCCCCGCTGGGCCTGGGCACGGTCAAGTTGGGCCGCGACCAGGGGGTGAAATACCCCAACGGTTTCACCATCCCCGATGACGCCGCAGCCCGCGAACTGCTGGCCCAGGCCCATGATCTGGGCATCAACCTGATCGACACCGCGCCGGCCTACGGCACCAGCGAAACCCGCCTCGGCCCGTTGTTACGCGGCCAGCGCCAACAGTGGGTGATTGTCAGCAAGGTCGGCGAAGAGTTCGACAACGGCCAATCGCACTTCGACTTCAGCACGGCGCACACCCGTTTCTCGGTGGAGCGCAGCCTCAAGCGCCTGGAAACCGACTTTATCGACCTGGTGCTGGTGCATTCCGACGGTAACGACGTGGCGATTCTGCGTGACAGCGGCGTGTACGAAACCCTCGCCGAGCTTAAACGCGAGGGCAAGATTCGCGGCTTCGGTCTCTCTGGCAAAACCGTTGCTGGCGGCCTGCTGGCCCTTGAGCAGGGTGATTGCGCAATGGTCACCTACAACCTCAACGAACAAGGCGAACAGGCCGTACTCGACTATGCCGAACTGCACGGCAAAGGCATCCTGATCAAGAAGGCCCTGGCAAGCGGTCACGCCTGCCTGGCATCCGGTGTCGATCCGGTGCGCGCCAGTTTCGAACTGATCTTCGGCCACCCAGGTGCCTGCAGCGCGATTATCGGCACCATCAACCCGCAGCACCTGGCGCACAACGTCGCCACGGCCGCCGCTGTAATTCAGGATATTGCCTGACGGGTCTCGCCCGACGATCTGTGCCAAGCTCTCAGGCCATGCCAACGCCGACACCTGCGAGGAGTTGCCATGCCGCGCACCCTGATCCGCAAAGACCCCAGCAGTTTCAAGACCCTGCAATTGTTTGTCGAAGCCAGCCCGGAAGGTCTGGTTTACCAGAGCCTGGGCATGCCACTGAACTTCGCGCAGATGCTGGAAAAACGCAAACCGGTGACGGTGGCCGACAGCCAGCGCTTTGCCGTGGAGCTGGCCAACCTGGGGGTTTCGGTGCGGCTAACACTCAGCTGGCAGGGCCGCGAATACTGGATACTGGTGCGCCAGCGTCGCGCGGATCGCGGCGATGTGGTGCTCAAGCTGATCTCCGGCTACGTGCCGGCCCATGAGCTCAACCTGCCGCTGCTCACCGCGATTCAGGAAGTGGCCGAAGAATGCCTGCTGGAGACGCCGGAAGGCTGGCTAAGCGGGCGTTTTGGCGACACCTGGCTGCCAACGCCCTACCAGAGCAGCCTGCGCTACCGGGAAACCGCTCACTTCAGCCTTAGCCCGCTGTCCGGCGCCGCGCGCCCAGTGCAATGCGGCAACCTCAAGCTACTCGAACGCCCGCGCGCCTACGTGCACCTGCCGACCGCCTCGCTGCAGCTGGTCTACGACCTGCGCCTGGATTTGCCCAAGGAAACACGTCAACTCAGTCTGCTGCATGTCGACGAACACCTGGAAGACGGCCAACTGATCGCCCGCCTCAACCGCGCACGCCCCGACTTGTTTCTGATTCCGCTAGACCAGGGCCGGCCGACCGCCGAGCTGCTGACCCTAAAGCAGGGCCAGCTCTCACCTGCTAGCACTCGCGGTCTGTGGCTGGCCGAAAGCTTTGCGCCACAGGAAGGCTGGCTGGTACGCGAAGAGCGGATTCGCTGGAAAGATTGGATGGCGCAGACACAAAAAAGCCCCACCTAAGCAGGGCAAAAAAGGGATTTAAGGCAAGTAGGCTGGATTCACCCAGCACGTGTGAACAACTACTTCAATTCGCTGGAGCTCTTGCCCAGCAAGCGCCTGGCGACGATCAGCAGTTGGATCTGCTGAGTGCCTTCAAAGATGTCGAGAATCTTCGAGTCGCGCGCCCACTTCTCCAGCAGCTCATCTTCGCCGTAACCCAACGCGCCGGCCAGTTCGACGCATTTCAACGTCACCTCGTTGGCCACGCGCCCGGCCTTGGCTTTGGCGATGGAGGCCTCCTTGGAGTTGGGCAGTTTATTGTCGGCCATCCAGGCGGCTTTCAGGGTCAGCAGGCGTGCGGCTTCCCATTCAGCCTCCAGACGATAGAGCGTCGCCTCGGCATGGCTGACGCTGAGCAGCGGCGTGCGGTAATCCAGCTTGCAGACTTTTTTCAGCAGTTCACGAGTGCGGTCCAGCGAGGCCTTGGCCACACCGACCGCCATCCCGGCGACCAGCGGGCGAGTGTTGTCGAAGGTCTCCATCACCCCGGCAAAGCCCTTCTGCACCTCGACTTCCGGGTTGCCGAGCAGGTTGGCGGCTGGCACGCGGCAATCGCTGAAGCTGATCGCGGCAGTGTCCGAGGCCTTGATGCCGAGCTTCTTTTCCAGCCGGGTGACGGTCATCCCTGGTGTACCGTGCTCCACCACAAAAGACTTGATCGCTGCACGGCCGAGACTCTTGTCCAGGGTGGCCCATACCACCACGGCATCGGCACGCTCGCCAGAGGTGACGTAGATCTTCTCGCCGTTAAGCACGTAGTGATCACCATCCTTCACCGCCGTGGTGCGGATCGCCGCCGAGTCCGAGCCGCAGCCTGGCTCGGTAATCGCCATGGCCGCCCAAATGCCGCCGAAACGCGCCAACTGCTCATCATTGGCCACCGCGGCAATCGCCGCGTTGCCCAAGCCCTGACGCGGCATGGCCAAGAGCAGGCCGACATCGCCCCAACACAGCTCCATCACCCCGAGCAGGGCCGAGAGATTACCGCCATTCTTGATGCCTTCCTGTTGTTCGCGGGCCGCGCCGCGCTTGCTCGCCGAGGTGGCACCGATGGCGTCCGGCGAGCCGGCGTTCATGCCATCGAGCAGCGCCGCGAGCAGGTCCAGCTCCTTGGGATAGGCATGCTCGGCCTTGTCGTATTTGCGTGAAATAGGGCGAAAATAATTTTCCGCCACCTGATGGGCCTGATTAACCAGGCCACGGAATTTCTTGGGGATTTCCAGATTCATGTTGAGGCGCCCTTAAAGCTGGAGACCGCCGGCCATAATCGCCAGCGCACGCAGATCGCGATACCAGCGCTCGGCTGGATGTTCTTTGGTAAAGCCATGGCCGCCGAGCAGCTGCACGGCGTCGGTGCCAATCTTCATGGCCTTTTCGCTGCACAGCAGACGCGCCAGGTAGGCTTCGCGTTGGAACGACAAGCCCTGCTCGGCGCGCGAGCACGCGCGCCAGACCATCAGGCGCATGGCATCAAGCTCCACGGCCATGTCTGCGACCATAAAGGCCACGCCCTGGCGATGGCTGATCGGCTCACCGAAGGCCACACGCTCGTTGCAATACGGCACCACATAATCCAGCGCCGCCTGCGCCGTGCCCACGGCCAATGCGCACCACGCCAGCCCGGCATAATCGAGAAAACTCTGGTAGTTAAACTGCTCGGCGGCGAGACGCGCCTCAACCGGCACCTTGACCCCATTGAGCTGCACGCGCGCCGTGCTACCGGCTTTCAGCCCCATGGCCGGTTGCGGGCTGCGCTGCAGACCTTTGGCACCGGCTTCGACGATAAACAGCGCAGGGCCGTCCGCCGCTTGCGCAGCGACAATCAGCTGGCTGGCGTCCAGCCCGCGCAGCACCAGGCTCTTCTCACCGCTGAGTACATAGTGTTTGCCGCGTTTACGCGCACGGGTCGCCAGCTTATGCGGATCAAACAGCGGCGTCGGTTCATTTACTGCAATAGCCATTACTGGCGCGGGCGCCTCGCCGACAAAGGCTGGCAGCCAGCGGGCCTGCTGCCCGGCATTGCCCCAACGGCGAATGCAGTTGGCCGCCGACAAGGGCACCAACAAAGCAGCGGCCAGGGACAAATCGCCCTTGCCCAGGGCCTCGGCAATCAATGCATTGCTCAATGTGGTGCGCTCACCGGCCATACCGCCCTGCGCCTCACTCACCGCGTAGTGCGTCAGCCCCAGCTCGTGCGCCTGATTGAGCAACGCGGCCGGCAGCGCAGCCTGTTCATCGGCATCGTGGGCGAGCGGGCGCAGTACTTCACTGGCGAAAGCCTCGAGCATCTCCACCAGCATCTGCTGCTCATCGGAGAGGGATAGATCGAACAGCGCATCCGGGTCAGCCGGACGCGGCAATTTGGCAGTTTTGCCCGCACGCTGCGCCGCCGCGCGAAAGCTCGCACGGCTGCCCGTGTAGATCAGTTTTTCGAAGGGTTTGCGCAGTTTCAAGCGGTCCGGCCAGTCAGCCTGGGCGACTCGATTCAACACTGCCAGGGCACGGCCCTGTAGGTCGGAACTCATGGCATCTCACTCCATACGGGGGATGCCAAGGATCATGCGCGCGGTCAGGACAAGCGCCTATGACCGCGCCGACGCGAATGGCTGGCAAAGCAGCCAGTCAGTGTGAGGGTTACTTGCTGCGGATCTTCTCGACGATGGCGGTGGTCGAGCTGTTTTCCACCAGCCCCAGCACGCGAACTTCGCCACCATAGGCGCGGACGATATCGCCGCCCACCACGCCCTCGATGCCGTAATCGCCACCCTTGACCAGTACATCCGGCTTGACCGCCCGCAGCAGGTTTTCAGGGGTGTCTTCGCTGAAGCTCACCACCCAATCCACCGCGCCCAGCCCCGCCAGCACGGCCATGCGGCGATCCACTGCGTTGATCGGCCGGCCCGGGCCTTTCAGGCGACTGACCGATGCATCGTCATTCACCGCCAACACCAGCCGATCCCCCTGAGCACGCGCCTGCTCCAGGTAGGTGACATGCCCGGCATGCAGGATGTCGAAGCAGCCATTGGTAAAGACAATCTTCTCGCCATGGGCGCGGGCGTCTTCGATGGCCAACAACAGTTGATCGAGGCTCAGCACACCGCGCTCGGAGCCGGCATCACGCTGGATCGCGCGGCGCAGTTCTGGAGCGCTGATCGCGGCGGTACCAAGCTTGCCAACCACGATACCGGCAGCCAGGTTGGCCAGCGCCACCGCACAAGGCAGCTCCTCGCCCGCAGCCAGGCTGGCGGCCAGGGTGGAAATCACCGTATCGCCGGCACCGGTCACATCGAACACTTCACGGGCACGCGCCGGCAGATGCAGTGCCGGATGCTCCGGGCGTAGCAAGGTCATGCCGTGTTCGCCACGAGTCACCAACAGCGCGCCCAGCTCCAGTTCCGCCATCAGGGAGGCGCCCTTGGCCACCAGTTCGGCCTCATCACGGCAATGGCCAACGATGGTTTCAAACTCGTGCAGGTTCGGTGTAATCAGGCTCGCACCGCGGTAGATGGAGAAATCCTTGCCCTTGGGATCGGCCAGCACGGTAATGCCCTTGCTGCGTGCCAACTGGACCAGTGCCTGGTGGTTCTGCAGTGCGCCTTTACCGTAATCAGAAAGAATCATCACTTTGATGCCGTCCAGTTGCGCTTCGACGCTCGCAACCAAAGCAGCGCTATCGGTACGGAACGGTTCTTCGAAATCCATGCGCAGCAACTGCTGATGACGGCTCATCACGCGTAGTTTGACGATGGTCGGCTGGTCTTTGATCGCCTGAAAGAAGGTCTTTACGCCAACTGCCTGCAGGCTGTTGCGCAGACTTGCAGCAGCTTCATCCTCACCGGTCACGCCAAGCAAGGTAGCCGGTGCACCGAGGGCGGCAATGTTCAGCGCGACGTTGGCCGCGCCGCCCGGTCGGTCTTCAATCTGCTCGACCTTAACCACGGGCACCGGCGCTTCCGGCGATATCCGCGAAGTGCCGCCATGCCAATAACGATCGAGCATGACATCGCCCACCACTAGAACGGCAGCCTGGTCGAAACGCGGCATGGACACTTTCATAAACACTCCAGAAACGGCAGAACAGATTGCCGCGGATCATAACATTGGTAGGCCACTACGCTGGCTAGCCGCCGAGCGTACGCACCCAGAACAGTTCATGGCGGCGCACCGCCTTGCGGAAGAATTCGTCTTCACCGGTGGCAGGCCAACGCCGCCCTACCAGCGCACGCTGAATCCAGCGGCGGATGCGCCGCTTAAACGGCAACGGGCCTTGTAAATCGTGCTGCATGGCCAGCGCCATGGCTTTATCCCGCTGCTGCGCGGCATCCAGGTACGGACTCCACAGGCCATCGGCCGGCAATACCTCGATAGCCGGCGGCAAGGCGATACCAAACCCGGCCGGCCCCATGGGCCAACGGTCGTTGTCGTGCAGGTGATTGGCGTACAGCAGCAGGGTTTTCGGCTTCCAACTGCTCAGCTCAATCGCCTCTAGCAGCGCCTGAGTACTGGCGACGTGGTCGCTGTGCGGGTCCAGCTGCGGGTGCGGCGTGACGACGACCTCGGGCTGGTAGTGCTCAAGCGCCGCCACCAAGTCCGCCAGCAGATTGCGCCAGCTGGGCACACCATCGGCATCACCGGGCAACGGCAGGGCATTGTTTCCCCGCACGCTACGAATATCCGCTTCACCGGACTCACGCGAACCAAATACTTGCTCAGGCTGCACCTGCATCGCCGGCAACTGCAGGCAGTAGTAGCCAAGCTGCAGGCACTGGCTTTGCGGCACACCGCCCCACAGCGGTACCGCCAGGCTGTCCCAGGCACGCAAGCGACCCTTGAGCTGAGCGGCAGTCGCTTTATCCAACCCCAGGGACTGGTAAGCCTCGGCCTCAATTTCGCCCTGAGTCAGGGTCAGGATGCTGACCTCACGCGCCAGGCTGTACAGGCCAAACGCGGCCAGTTCGGCATCGTCGGCGTGCGGCGCGATAATCATCAAACGCTGCTCGGCATAGTCCGGGTTGCGCTGTACATGGAGTGTGACAAGCGGATCCAGGCGACAAAAACGGCCACGCAGAGACAGCTTGCCTTGCGCCAATAATTCGCCCTGCCCGGACAGATTCAGATAACGCCGCCCGTTCACGCCACGCTCAAAATCCTGACGATCATTGCCAATCAGCACATAAGGATCGAGCCAACGGCCCAGCCAGCTGGCGTTTATGTGCACTTGCAGAATCAGGGTATCCGCCGCCTCCAGTTCGCCTTCCAGCCTCACGTAGCCGGCATCAATGCGACCTTTTATGGCGCGGGTCGACTCGGAAAAGGCATAGCTGTAATCATCGCAGGGCGAATAGAACAGGTGGTCGGCAAACCAGGCCTCATGCGCTACCCAGCCCACCAACATAAGAATTGGCACCCACCACCAAGCTGCCAGAATACCGATCAGGGCCAACACAACAAGGGCCAACAGCAACGCGATACGCTTTTGTCGGCGATGGCGCTTGAGCAGGATCTGTTTACGGGCAGACATGATTACACCTGATAAACCGCAACGCGGTTACACCAGCGATCTTTGTATTCGCGATCAGCCCGGCCAAAGGAATAACGCAGGGGCTTACCCAGCGCGCGCGCCTCGCTCCAGGCAGTCTGCGTATTGATAAAACTCAGCACGCTGCCAGGGCTGAATTCGCGGTTTTGCGGATCAACCCCACCGTTGATGTATTCCAGACTGACCCACTTCGGCGCCTCGACGCGATACAGCACTTGAATCGCCACCGGCTTGTCGTTCAGATAAATCAGCGAGCCGGTCATAAAGTCGCGCATCAGGCTGAACACCTCCGTCAGATGCGCCTTTCCGGTGGCCTCAAAGCCCCAGCGTCGTTGAAACAGATCGGCATAAATCAGCGCCTGCTCGGCAGCGGAAAGCTCCAGCATCGGCCGAATCACTCCGCCCGCCTCTTCCAGCAAACGCTGCTCGCGACGCTGGTTGTAGCGAAACTTCTTGCTGTATTCCTCAGGTTCACGGGCCAAGGCCAGGCCCTCGGGCTGCTCACGCAGCGTGCTGATCGCACCGGCATTCAGCATTGAGATATAGCGACCGCGATGACGCAGCGAGACCTTGGCTGACGGCGCTGCCGGAAGAATTAACTCCGCATTACCCAGGTCGAACAGGCCGCGTTTACCCTGCTGTTTGAGCACATCCTTGGACAGCGCCAGATGCCGCCCCCAAGTCGGAATCGCCGCCTGCAACTCCCCGCCCGAAAACCAGCCCAGGTAGCGCACAGCAATCCCCGCCAGGTCAGATAACCGCTCCAGCACCTGCGGATGAGTGGCAACACTGCCACCGAAATGCTTCCAGGCTTCGGCATAAGCAGCCGCATCAATCGACGCCCAGCCTCGTTCACGCCAGACACGCAGATGGTTGAGCATCAGGTGTTCGGCCCCACGCTGACATCATCAGCCTCAACAAAGTCCCGAGCATGCAACCGCGCATAGTAGCCATTCAACGCCAGCAACTCGCTGTGCGTACCACGCTCGACAATATGCCCCTGATCCATCACGAGGATCAGATCAGCCTTCTCGATGGTGCTTAGACGGTGTGCAATGACCAGAGTAGTACGCCCCTTCATAACCTCATCTAGAGCACCCTGGATATGTCGCTCAGACTCGGTATCCAGCGCAGACGTGGCCTCGTCAAGAATCAGTATCGGTGCATTCTTCAGCAGTGCGCGAGCGATCGCCAAGCGCTGACGCTGGCCACCTGAAAGCAGCACGCCGTTCTCACCAACAAGGGTGTCATAACCTTGCGGCAGCTTCTCAATAAACTCGGCAGCATAAGCGGCTTCGGCAGCCTTGCGTACCGCCTCCAGCGGAGCTCCAGCCAGATCACCATAGGCGATGTTGTTGGCCACACTGTCGTTAAACAGGGTGACATGCTGGGTCACTAAAGCAATGTGCCGGCGTAGGTTGAGCAGCCTGTAGTCCTCGACATCTACTCCATCAAGCAGGATCTGCCCCTGCTCATGGTGGTAGAAGCGCGGAATAAGGTTGGCCAACGTTGACTTTCCACTGCCTGAACGCCCTACCAGCGCCACCATCTGGCCAGGCTCGACGGCAAAGGTGATATTGCTCAGTACCGGTTTTTCCGAACCGAGGTAACTGAAACTCAGGTCACGCACCTCGAGACGACCACTGATGCACTCGCGTTCCTGGGTTCCACCATCTGTCTCGGGGGTCTCATCGAGTTGCTCGAAGATACTCTCGGCACCGGCCACACCCTTCTGGATGGTCGAGCTGACTTCCGAAAGCTGGCGAATAGGCTTGGGCAGCAGCCCGGCCAGAGTGATATAGGCGATCAGATCGCCCGCGCTGGCATCGCCGCGCAACAACAACACCAGGAACATCAGCACCGCCATGGCGCTGTAAATCACCAGCTGCAGCGAAGGGGTATAGACCGCATTGGTCTTGACCATCTTCAACTGCTTGATCTTGTTTTCCTCACTAGCCTCGGCAAAGCGCTGACGCTCGTAATCCTCGCCGCCGAAGCTACGCACCACACGATAGCCCTGTATGGTTTCCGAGGCCACATGGGTGACATCCCCCATAGACACCTGGATCTTCTTGCTCTGCTTGCGAAACTTCTTGCTGGTGCTGACTACCATCAGCCCAATGATCGGCAGAATTGCCAACATCACCAGGGTCAACTGCCAGTTCATCCACAGCAGGGTCGCAAACAGGAACACCACTGTCATGCCTTCACGCACAACTACCTTGATCGCATCGGTGGCCGCGCCAGTCACCATAGTTACGTTGTAGGTAATACGCGAAATCAGATGGCCGGAGTTATTGTTGTCAAAATAACGGTTGGGCAAGGTCAGCAGATTGCAAAACAGGGCGTTACGCAGATCCTGAACCAATCCCAGCGACACCTTGGCCAAGAAATAGTTGCCAAGAAAGGAACCTACACCCTGCCACAGTGCAATCACCACAATCAGTAACGGCACCGTCTGCAAAAGTTTTAAGTGGGCCAACCAGGGGGCATGCTCCAGCAGCCACGGCATCCCCGCAAACAAACTCGCCTCGGGATTACTCAGACCATCAACGAAGTACTTAAGTATGTAACCGAGCATCGGCTGGGTGGAGGCGAAGATCAGGAAACCCAAAATACTGATGGAAAAAAGCCCCCAATAGGGGATGACATAGCGCAGCAACCGAAAGTAAATGCCAAGGCTGGATGCTTCTGACCCGGAATCATATCGAGCTTCGTTCATAGACAACTCGCAACAGTAGGTGACATCGCAGCAGGGCTATCTTTTTCACGTCGTGCATTCAACGCCATCACCAAACCAATCGGCAGCCACACCACAAACCACTCAGCCCTGGGCGTTTCCCACTGACTGCCTGTATCGAACTGCAAAGCGACCACGGCAACCAGTAACGTGCCAAGCGCCAACTGCCCCTCTCTGGTTCGTCGCTTGGACCATGCAGAAAAAAACGCAAGAAGCCAGACCCCCACCCAGAGCAAAAAGCCCACTCCGCCCAGCTCAATACCCGTGTGAGTGAAACTATTGTGGGCATGATCGAAGCCTGCCGAAAAGTTATACGGCACGACTCGATAATCCGAGCCGACCCCCACTCCTAACACTGGGTTTTTCACGATCATATCTAGGCTCTCCAGAAAAATGTCCAGGCGATAAGATGTCCCGCGCGCCATCAGAATAGGCTCGAAAAAGATAAATCCCATACTCACACCACCTAACGCCAGAGCACAGATCAGCAAGGCATAACGGCGCTCGACACTCAGCAACGACATCGCGCAAAGGCCCACTACCAAAGCCAGTAATGCGCCTCGACTCTGCCCCATTGCAACGAACGAAACCCCCATTACCATCAACAAAGCCCAGAGCAGGCGTGCCCACCATTTTTTTGGATAAAAGCGACTTCCCCACACGACCGCCAGAGCTATCACATACCCCCCCAATATAGGATGTCCAATTTGTCCTATTCCCCATAAACGCTCGGTAAATGCGTGCATACCTACAATGTAATAGAGATAGAAACTCACAGGAAAAGCCAAAACAAGTAGAACGAAAGAAAAACCAAGTGACTTCCATATAGCCTGCTGCCTGTTCAGCCCCAGCAAGGTCATAGCGCACAAGAAAAGTCCTACATAGAATACTCGCTTCAATTCACGACCAATATCCTCAGACAGGCTCCAGAACACACTTAAGCAAGCCCATATCAGGAAAGCCCCAATTAAGAGAGAGAGCACGCGCTGCTGCAACCAAGCCTTCAGCAACTGAACGCGTAAAACAAACATGCACACAAATACCGGCAACCAAAGCAGCAAAACCAGCCCTTGCTGATAAAACTTATTACTAGGTGCCCAAGCAATACCCACAAGAAACCAGAAAAACCCAAGTACTAACATGTTCAATGCAAAATCAATACGCTTCACGTCCACCTCAAAAACTCAAAAATCACATCGAGCCGGTTCAAGCACGAACAAGAAAACGCCCTGAACCATTACGGTTCTGAATACGCCTATTCCCCAATTGATTGATCCTCGGAAGGCTTATCCATAGAAAAAATCTGCGAGAACAAGGGTACAAGTAAACGGTTACCGAACTCACTCAGATGATCGTCATCCACATAAAGCGGCGCTCCGCCCCGGGTACTTTGGCACGCACTGTCATCACAGAAATATGGCACAGGGTCGAGCAAGTGAATGCCACATTGCTTAGCTGCCTCATCCTGTAATGCCCTAACAAAAGCATGACGTTTCTCATATTGCTCGCGGCTAATCGACACCTCGACAGGTGAGCCACGCAACATTGCACGCCCAATAATCATCGGAACGTGAACAGGCATCTCTGGTACAGGCCTCAACACATAAACAGGGCGAGATTCTGCCACCTTGCAAAGGGTATCCAAGTAATGCTGGCGAAACTCTGCCTGAAACTTCGGGTCATTACCTGCACGCTGCTCGGAGAAATACACAATGGGGGTGGGAGATGGGTCGCTCAGGTCAAGGTTTTCCTCACTGAAAACATAGGCACTGGTTCGATTAATGATAATCAACGGTACGCCCGGGTAGCGCACAGCCAGTTCATCTGACACATCACGCACCAGCTTCTGACAACCGTCGTTATTACCCTTGGCCCAACTAGCCCCTTGAATAAATAAACAGCCGCTGTCTCCACGGAAATACACCCCTTCCTTGGCATTTGGTAAAGCCGCCGCAACGGCAGTGACGATGGCATCAGCATGGCTGTCACCTACGACCCAAACTCGCACGGAATCACCACCGAATATGCATTGAGCATCCATCTTGAGGCATTCGCTTTGACGCGGATTTTTGTTATCTCGCTCGAACTCCACGCGCGCAACATCCTCTGGAAGACGTTCAGGAAAGCCGCTACGCCGCACTGACATCGCAATAGCCAGAACAATCACCACAACGAACAGCAGCCAGAAAAAGCTGCGCCATGAACTGCGTTTAGCCAGCCAGCGACGTGTCGGCACCTCAACCAGAACATAAGAAATATGCCCCAATAGCAACGACCCCAGCAGACCAAGCACAACCCAGTACCAGACACTCTGATGGCTGAAGTAGACCAACCCGACAGCCAGGGGCCAGTGCCAGAGATAAATAGAATAGGAGCGAGTACCTAGCCATTGAGCCACAGCCGAGCCAGTCCAGAAAGACTCACGCTGCGCAAGTAAAATCGCCGCTGCCCCCAAAACCGGTACTAGGGCCAATACACCAGGCCAGGGCTGCGAAGCATCCACCAGAGTGATGCTCAGGATAATAAGAGCGAATCCCAAGCCCTCAACCCAACGCGCATGACGTATAGGTAACTGCCAGTGCTGCCCCAATAAAAACAAGCTACCGCCCAGCAAAAGCTCCCACGCGCGTGCTGGTAACAGATAAAAGGCCTTGTCAGGCTCAGTAAAAGTCAACCAGAGACAAGATACAAAAGAGCACAGCAACGCCAACAGGTGTATGCCGAGCAAGACTTTCGGGCCAGTGAAGAGTCGCTTCAGCCCCAACAATACCAAGGGGTAAAGCAAGTAGAATTGCCATTCAACCGAAAGCGACCAGGTGTGCAACAGCCACTTTTCGTGAGAAGCCACATCAAAATATCCGGCTTCTGACAAATACTGCATGTTAGAGGTGAACAACAAGCTCTCACGGGCGTGGCGCCCAAGGACCTTGTAATCGCTGGGCATCAGCAAAAACCAGCCAACAGCCAGCAGCACCAGTACCAACACCAGCAAGGCCGGAATTATTCGTCGCGCTCGCGCTAGATAGAAGTTGCCCAACGAGAAATTCTGCTTTTGCAAGCCACCAACCACGATTCCGGCCATCAGAAAACCGGAGATGACAAAAAACACATCAACCCCGGAAAACCCTCCTGGAAAACCCGGCACGGAGAAATGGTAGAGCACTACCGCTACTACAGCCCAGGCTCGCAAGCCATTAATATCCGAACGAAAACTACCCTGCGCCAAGACCAGCCACCTTCTTATGATTGAAAACGTCAAACCCGCTCAGTGTCATAAAGCCGCCCCCTATCCAAGCCCCCAGACAGGACAACTCAAGACGCGCTATTCTACACACCACTCAGAACCTAGTGCTTTCCCCAATGCCCCTAATACCTCAGCTAATCTACTTGGCCTTCGGCGCAGAAACCTACCAGCGCGAAGCTGTGTTCAGTATCGTTAGTGCCCTGTCACATGTCCCAACTGGCCAGACGCCTATGTTTGCCATCCAAGTTTTCACGGACGCACCGGCGCTCTATGCAAAACTGCCGGTAACCACACATGTAATCAATCCAGACTGGAGCGGCCCGCATGACTACCATTTCCGCATCAAGCATGTGGCGCTGCAAAAGATTCTGGAGGAGCACGACAAGGCCATCTTGATCGATACCGACACATTCTTCCGCAGCTCGGCTGAAAATCTATTTCAACGCGTCACAGCCGGCAGCCTATTATGCAATGCCATCGGCGCCCCCTTATCTCAAACAAAGTCCCTGAACAACGATTTGCTGACCAGCCTTAAAAGCTTGGGCTTGGCCGTCCCCGAACTACTCCAGACGAACTCCGGAGTAATCGGCCTGTGTAATACCGACAAAGCCTTACTGGATCGATCCATACAACTAATGGACGAATTACGCCCACTTGCCCCCGAACTCTATACCTTAGAAGAGTTATGTTTGGCGCTTGCAGCTCATAAACACCTCAAGCTCTGCGAATGCACCGATATCATCCATCATTACTGGAGTCGAAAAGCACAATTCCGAGCCAAAATAAACGCTTGGTATCAGAAATATCATCATGCGCCATTAAGCCTACAAGCCATGGCAGATGTACAACTGATAAATGACCGCCTGCCTCGCCCCCCACAACCTCGTCGCGCCCTGCAAAAACTGGCGACCACTCTCATTTCCAGCACATATCGTCAGTTCTTCCGCGAACTACTTTACGGTTGCCAGCGGTATGAAAATGAATTTGACCAGGCGTGCTCAGCCGTCTGGTGGGATAAAGCACTGGAGAATCTAAAAAGCCGGCAAACCCTGAGCATCCACGAGATCCGTAAGGCACTGGCTAACCCTATGCTCAAATGGCTTGCCGGAGAATATTATCTTTCCATGCACACCTACTTACTGAAAAAACTGAACAGGCCGATCTCGGCCGATGCCGCCAATTATGCTGAATAAACTGACTGACGCAGAGTTCGCCAAACTAATCGATAATGCCAGAGTCCTCGAGGGTGATAGCTTCGGCCCCAAGGTCTACCGTCTTGCAGATGGCAACATCCTGAAGCTTTTCCGCCGTAAACGTCTTTTATCCTCGGCGCTGCTACAGCCTTATTCCGTACGTTTTCTCGCCAATGCAAAAAGCCTGCACAAGCTCGGCATCCCGACATTAACCCCCCTCAGCAGCTTTCAACTGCAAAGGCCGGGCATGACTGCCGTGCTATATCAGCCGCTACCTGGAGAAACACTCAAGGACATCTACCTGGCAGAGCCTGAACGCCTGCGCAGCCTACTTCCAGAACTGGCGGCTTTTATCCGCAAACTCCACTGCCTGGGCGTCTATTTCCGCTCGCTGCACCTAGGAAATATCGTCCTCACCCCGAAAGGATCGCTGGGCCTTATTGACATCGCCGACCTACGCATTCAGCGGCGCGCACTTTCCAAGGCAAAAAGGAAGAGAAACCTGGCGCATTTCGAACGCCTGCTGAAAACCCTAGAAAATGCTGGGGACTTCCCTTTTATGGAGCTATCGACAGCCGTTTTGAACGATCACCCGGCAAGCAAATGACGATAGAACTGGGAAAACCGCTCCCAGGAAACCTCAGGAGACAACTGCTGGTACTGAGACGCTGCCAGCGCACTCAAATCCCCTCTCAAGGCCTTATCAATGGCCTTGCTCCACACCATAGGCTGGGCAACCGGCAACAGGGGCACATCACCCGGCAACTGCTCCCGAAAAACGGCCAGGTCACTGGCCAGCACCGGAACCCCGGCAATAACCGCCTCGGAGAGCACCAAGCCGAACCCCTCCTGCTCAGAAGGCAGACACACGAGATCGAATGCCAAAAGCAAACGCGAAGCCTGCGGATGATGACCGACTAGGTGCACCTGCCCCGAAATACCAAGCTCTCGCGCCAACGCCAATAACCGCGCATGCTCATCACCTTCGCCAACGATGACCAGACAATCGTCTGGGTGCTCCCGTAACCAGAGCGCACCGGCCTCAAGCAACAAGGCGAAGCCCTTTTCCGGCACCAGACGCCCAATAGCACCAATGACCCGCCCCACCTGCTCGGGAAGCCCGAGAACCCGCCGCGCAGTTGCGCAACTCTCCAATGAACCGCGCAAGCCATCGGGGTCCAGAGCCAAACGCCCGTTATGAACGTGACGGCCAATCTGCCCCTGAACCTCATTGGCCAGCGTTTGCGATACCGCGACCAGGGTTAATAGCTCGCTGGAATAGTTGCGAAGCATGGCGGCTTCTGCCGGTTTAAAGGTCTTGCTGCCATGGAAAACCACGATGACCTGCGTTCCAGCCAACCCATGTAGAAAGGGCAGAAGATAACCGGCGACCCCCATACCATCGAGAATCAAGAATCGAGGCTGCATCCGCTCAATGCGCTTGGCCAAAGCACGGCGATCGAAATAGCGGCAACACGCATAACGACCCTTGCCTTTCAAACGTCGAGAGGCGAGTCCAAGAGCGGTAACGTCCCCCACCTCAGCCAATACCCCTGCATCCCCCTCTGCCAGCACGAGGGTTGCAATCCTGGAATCCGCAGCAGAGAACCCTAGAATGGAGCGATGAACCATATGAATGGAGCTGAATGCAGGGCCACCGCTCCATACAACATTCAAAATATCCATTCCACCTGCCATCCAACTAAGCCTCGGAAAATCTAAGAGTTCTCACGCGAGGCCAAACCAGCGCAGCCAGCTAGCGCCCTGCTGCGGCTCTCGCAATGGTGCACGCATCGCTTGCGCCACTTTATGGCCAACCGCACGAAAGCTGAACTCCTGTTCGGCCAAATGGCGGCCATTATCGGCAATACGTTGAACCAACTGCTGATCAGCCCGCAATAGGGCAAGCTTCTCACGCAATTCGGCAACAGAACGATAGAGAACGAGGTTGTGCATATCCTTGAAACCCAGGCTGCAGTTCTCCACCTCACCCTGGTCGTATGCCAACAGCACACAACCACAGGCCATCGCCTCGAAGTTCTTGATCATGTACTCACCCATGCCCACATCCGCACTGACAAAGAAACGAATGCGATTGAGCATGTCGCAATAGTCCTGACCGGAGTTGGTTTTGGTCACCAACAGGTTTTCGACTTGCCCCAACTCATCCAGTAGCGCCTTGCGCCCACTATAGGCAACGCTCTTGGTGCTTCCGACAAAGGCCAGCTCGATATCGCGCTCGCGCCCCTGATGCTGTAGCAGTACTTGGTCATAGCCCTTGGGCACGAAGTGGGCGTCGAAGCCCTCATCGCAAAGCCGCCGAGCTACCTCGGCCCCCGAACTGATAATCCGCGCCCAAGGCATACGCCGATAATGAGCACTGAACGCTCCGGTGTATTTGCAAGGAATGTAATTCTGATAGGCATCATGCTCAAGAATGACCAAATTAGGCACGCTGCGAATGAACCGCCACTGACGCATTTCTTTCTTGAAGCGCAGGAAGAACAGAATCCGCTCATAACGCGTAACATCAACGTGATCACGGAAATAGCGCCGCAGATTCGCCTGCTCCTTGCTGCTCAACCAGCGCACTTCACAACTGTCACAGCCTTCGACGATACCGTCGTAGAAGCGATCCAAAATGGCTCGTTGCTCTGCCTGAACCAGAAAAAGAACCTTCATACGCCTTAAAAACCTCTACGCAAAAGGGTCTTCAGCAAGCCGCGCAATGCTTCCTGATACTGGCGTCGCCAGTTAGCCTCCCAGAAAGCCTCATCACACCCCTTACCACCGCCGCGAAACTGACGCAGGTCACTGGCGCAAGCACCTTCCGGCTGCTGCTGAGCAATCATCGGGAAACAACAGAAGCCTGCGAACATCTTGGAATAATAGTTATCTATACCTCGTCCGGAATAGTCGCCCAGCGCAATAACCTTACGGCACGCCTCGGTGGAAAGAATATAAGCATGCCCACCCTGGGCCCGCACCCTTGCGATGCCCGGCGTCCAGGTCAGCCAAAGCCGTCCAAGGTTGACTCCAAGGTAGAAAATATCGGGATTACGCTTGTTCAGAAAGCTGTTAATACGCGAAACCATGCGAGGAGCGAAGAACTCCAGGGTGGCATCGTCCTCAAGAATGAGCACACGCCGATAACCCCTCTGCAAAGCCAGCTCGGCACAACGCAGATGCGAGTTATAGCAACCTCGTTCCGGGTTCTCGTTGTCTCGCGTTACCAAAACATATTCGACATGGAGCCCAGAGCCGGCAAACTCCTTATCGAGCAAGGCGCGCCGATCTTCGCGCTCACGAACGCTGATACATAACACACCATCGACATCCAGCGCCGAAAGCTCCTTGGTTTTCCCCTCGCTACGCATAGGCACTCCTGAAAGATTCGCGCAACCCACAAGAGCCTGTACGGCCCCTCATGATATAGAGCCGGAAACCTGCCAGCAGGACGAAGTCAGACGTACAGACGCATACCCCCCTCCTTCTGGCTCGATAGCTGATACCTGCTCAAGGAACAATGTTGGCTGCTCAATGGGGAGTGCCAACAACTTCTCAATCGGCAAACACCACCACTGACTATCCAATAGCCTCTGGATTACTTCTTCAGAGTGACGATAACGAATGATTTTCGCCGGTGATCCCGCCACGATTGCATAGGGCGGAACATCCCTGGTGACGACAGAGCGTGTAGCAATCACGGCCCCCGTACCGACCTCAACACCTTCCAGAATCATGGCGTCACGACCAATCCAGACGTCATGACCAATTTTTGCCGGTTCGAACCTGGAGGAATAACTCAGGTGCGTACCCGAATGCGAGAAGGGGTGAGTGCTAACCCAATCCAGCGGATGCCCCGCACGATCGTGACCAATCACCGCACCGTTGCCGATAGAGCAGAAGCGACCAATCTCACTAACATTCCATAGCTCGCCGTCGCCACGCATGTAGGTCATGGCTCCGATTTTCAGGTTGCGGAAACCCATCTGCACATTGCGCAGTACAACGCCCTCCTCCAGAACCAGCTCTGCCCCCTTCTTAATATCCAGCAAGGAAGGAGAGAACTTAATTGCGCGTCGGCGCAGCCAGCGCCGACACTGGGAGTCCTTGAGCCGTTGAAACAGCTTCATTTTCCACCCCGTAAACATGATGCGAGCAATGGCAACTCGGTAAAACGTCGTTTGGCGGCATCATCGGAAAAACGGGAACGCAATGAGTCCCACACCCGCTCGTCCAAACCGCTCCCAACCCCATGCTGAAGTGCAGCAGCCAATGCTTGCGCATCCCGCAAGGGAAAGACCCTCCCCGCAGCCCCAATCACCTCGGGCGCTCCCCCGCAATCACTGGCGACCACCGGCACACCTGCTGCCATAGCCTCCAACAACACCATACCGAAAGGTTCATGGTCGGAAGTCAGAGCAAAAACGTCGAAGGCTTTAAAGTAACGACGCCCATTGGCAACCTGCCCGAGAAAACGCACCTGTTCCCGAACGCCCAACTCAATGGACAAAGCCTTCAATGCGGCTTCCAGCCGTCCACTGCCCATGATCGCCAGCAGGCTGCCGGCAGGTAGATGTGGCAGGGCCAGAGCAAAACCTCGGATTAGTGTGGCTTGATCCTTGTCCGGATGCAGGCGACCGACATTGCCGACCACCCACGCATCTTGTGGCAGGCCCAGATGCTCGCGGGCGTCCTCGCGGGATACCTGTTCAGCCTGCAGAGCTTCGACATCGATGCGGTTGTATAGCGCCTCGATACGCTCGGCTGGCCATGCAGGCAGGCAGGCACGCATATCGTCGCGCACAGCATTGGAAACCCCAAGCAACGCCAGACGCTTGCGAAAGAAGTTGGCAAAGAGTTGGCGGGAACGGCGTTTGTAATCACCGAAGGCATGATGGACGCCAATCACAGGCAGGTTGCTTCCGAGCAATGCAACGTAGATCGGTTTGAAGCGGTGCGCGATACATAGGGCAAAGTCACGCGAGGCGGCGATCCGCTTGAGATCACGAATGGCCGAGAGCTTCAGGCCGCGCACCTGGCGACTGGAATAATTGAGAAAGATCACCTCGTCAGAGGCGGAACCGGCCTCGACCTCTGTGCTAGGAGCACCGGTCAGATAGACTGTACAGACCTTATAGGGAGTACCGGCAAACAGCACGGCGTACTGCCGCGCGCAATCGAGAAAGGGGCCGTCATAACCGTGGCAGAACTGCAGTATCCAGCGTTGCCCGCCCCCTGTCGCCTCAGACGTTGTCATACCAATCCTTGCCGTCCTTGACCACCAAGATGTCTTCCATGATCAAGTACTGCAGATCCGAGCCGTAGAACATGTTCAATGCATCGGTCGGCGAGCAGATCATCGGTTCGCCACGGCGGTTGAGCGAGGTGTTCAGCGACACGCCGTTGCCGGTGAGTTTTTCCAGCTCCAGCATCATGTCGTAGTAGCGCGGGTTGTATTCGCGCTTGAGCACCTGGGCGCGCGAGGTGCCGTCTTCGTGCACCACTTCGCCGACACGGGTCTTCCACTCTTCGTTGACTTCGAAGGTGAAGGTCATGAACGGGCTCGGGTGATCGACCTTGAGCATCTGCGGGCCGACGGTGTCGAGCATCGACGGGCAGAACGGCCTCCAGCGCTCGCGGAACTTGATCTGCTCGTTGATGCGATCCGCCACACCGGCCACGCTTGGGCAGCCGATGATCGAACGACCTCCGAGAGCGCGCGGACCGAACTCCATGCGGCCCTGGAACCAGGCCACCGGATTCGCGTCGACCATTATCTTGGCGATGCGCTGCGGCATGTTGTCGATGCGCTTGAACACCGGCTTGCTGGGGTGACGGGCGCACGCGGCGATCACGTCTTCGTTGGAGTACGACGGCCCGAGGTAGACGTGCTCCATCTTCTCCACCGGCACGCCGCGCTGGTGCGAAATGTAGGCAGCCGCACCGACCGAAGTACCGGCATCACCGGACGCCGGCTGGACGAACAGCTCTTTGACGTCGTCGCGGGCAATGATCTTCTGGTTCAGCTTGACGTTCAGCGCGCAACCGCCGGCGAAAGCGATCTTGCCGGTCTCGCGGATGATGTCGCCGAGGTAGTACTCCATCATCTCCAGCGCCAGCTTCTCGAACAGCGCCTGCATGCTGGCCGCGTAATGGATGTACGGATCGTCGGCGATGTCACCCTGGCGTTTCGGGCCGAGCCACTCGATCAGCTTGGGCGAGAAGTAGTAGCCCTTGCCGTTTTCCTTGTAGCGGCGGAAGCCGATGACGTTGGCGTAGTCGGTGTTGATAATCAGCTCGCCGTTCTCGAACTTGGCCAGGCGCGAGAAGTCGTACTTGGCCGCGTCACCGTAGGGCGCCATGCCCATGACCTTGAACTCGCCGTCGAGCATCTCGAAACCGAGGAATTCGGTGATCGCGCCGTACAGGCCGCCGAGGGAATCCGGGTCGTAGAACTCCTTGATCTTGTGGATCTTGCCGTTCTCGCCGTAGCCGAAGAAGGTGGTGGCGTACTCGCCCTTGCCGTCGATGCCGAGGATCGCGGTCTTCTCGGTGAAACCCGAACAGTGGTAGGCGCTGGCAGCGTGGGCCAGGTGGTGCTCGACTGGCTCGATCTTGATCTTCTTCAGGTCGAAACCGAGCTGCTCCAGGCACCACTGAATCTTCTTGTGGTAACGCTTGTAGCGACGATTGCCCATCAGGATCGCGTCGAGGGCGCGGTCCGGTGCGTACCAGTAGCGTTTGGCGTACTGCCAACGGGCCTTCTCGAAGATGCTGATCGGGGCAAACGGAATGGCCACCACATCAACGTCAGACGGTTTGATCCCCGCCTGCTCCAGGCAGAACTTGGCCGACTCGTAGGGCATGCGGTTCTTCGCGTGCTTGTCGCGCACAAAGCGCTCTTCTTCGGCGGCCGCGATCAACTTGCCGTCGATATACAGGGCGGCGGATGGATCATGGCTGAGGGCGCCGGAAAGGCCGAGAATCGTCAATGCCACTGGTTGTGCCTCTTTTAGTCTGCTGAGCCGACGACGGGCGTCAGCGGTAAACGTTGGTCGAGCAGTTTGAACAGCTGAGAATCCGCCGGCCAGTTGCGCAAGAAACGGGCGCGGTCGCGGGCATAGGCCCTGGCGAAACTGCGCGCGCTGCGATGCTGTTGCATGGCGTCGAGGTCGATCAGCGACCAACACGCCAGTCGGTCATCCCAGAACAGGTTGTGCCCCTTGAAATCACCGTGGCTGATGCGTTCGCGCAGCAGCGCGGCGAACAGTCGATCAAGCGCCAACAGATCGCTTTCCGGGGGCGATCCGTCGTGGAACGCCTGAAAACGCGCGATTATATCCTGCCCGCCGCAGTATTCGGTAATCAGGTAGGCACGCCCGCGCAGCCAGCACCAGCGCCGCTCTAAGACGGCCAGTGGCTGTGGTGTGGCGATGCCCAGCAACTGCAGGCGATTGCCTTCGACCCAACTGTGCCAGGCGCGGCTGGGCCGCCAGAAGCGCTTGAGCCAATGCGCCAGGCTCTTCACGTTATAGCGCTTGACCACCAGCGGCCGACCTTGCAGTTGCACTTGCGCCACGGTGGCCGCACCACCGGTTTTGTAGATATGGCCCTGCTCGGTGAGCTGATCCAGATTACTCAATAGCGGCTGCAGCTCAGCCTGCTTATCGCGGCGAACCACCTGAAGACCGAACGCACCGACTTTTGCGGCGAACAGGCTGCAATCGCGGGCGATTTTCTTCAAATAATCGCGCAAACGCCATTGGCGAACTTTTTCCACTTCTTTTAGCAACGCTTCCAGCGGCAAGGCATGTTCGCCGTTAGCCAGCAGGTAATGCACCAGCAGTTCTTCGATAAACGGCGTCAATTCGGCGGGTAGCTGGGCGAAGAACACCCCAAGGTTTTCTAGCACCTTGGCGCGCGACAGCGGTTTACCTGCCGTTTCAACCTGCACACCGCCGCCGTCGATAACAAACAGCTGGCCGTTATGCCGCAACAGGTTGTCCAGATGCAGGTCCGCCTGCCACACCCCCTTGAGGTGCATTTGCGCGATACTGACCAACGCCTCGGCCAGCACCGACTGCTGATCGGCACTCAGCAGCGGCTGATGCTCCACCGCGCGCCAAGCCTCCCACAGGCTTTCGGCACCTTGCAGATACTCGAACAGCAGCCAGCCGCCCTCACCGTCACGCAGCCCATCCGCCAACAGCTGCGGCGTATTCAGCCCTTGCTCCGCGAGCAGAAGAGCACCGTCACGCTCGCGCTGAAAATGTCGCGCAGCCTTGTTACCCACCAGCAGCTTGGCCAGCACTGGCTGGCCGCACCATTCGGCCACGCCGACATAGCGTTGGCCTGGAAGTACACGCAACCAACGCTGCACACTCAGACCAGTCAGGCCACCCGCCCCCGTCACGTCAACAGTTAGTGGCAAGGCCGGCGTACGACCGGCCTGCGCGAGACTCGCCAGACTCATCAGCGTGACTCCTTATTACGCCGACGCGCCCCGACTCGTGCGCTCCAGCGCTCGAGATCCGCATCAGGACCAAGGTAGGCCGCCAGCAGGATCTGAATATCCGCCGCCCCCCAGACATTCGCTCGGCGCAGCAATGGCTCCAAGTCTTTAATCCGATCGCGCTCGCCAAACAACAGCGGCCGGGTTTTCTCCAGGTCGATCAACTGCGCGTCGAAACCAACCGGTGTTTCGCGCAGGAAAATATGCTTGGGGTAAAAACAACCATGCATCTGCCCAGCCTGGTGCAGACGCCGCGCCAGTTCACCACACGCCTTGAGAATGGCCACACGACGGGCCTCTGCCAGCGCTGGCCAACTGGGCAACCAAGTATCCAGATCCTGCCAACCATCCAACGCGCGGGTCAGCAGCACTGCGCGCTGCTCGCCAGGCAATTTACGCTCGGCAAAAAATGCTGCCTGCAATGCGGGAATCCCCAGCGTCGTGTAGCGCTGAATATTGCGGAACTCGCGGGCAAAAGTTGGCTCACCAAACGGATGACGCAGGGTTCGGGTCAGGTGATTGCTCTGGCGCTTAAGGTAGAACGCCGCATCGCCCAGTTCGAGCCGGTAGACGCTGCTCCAGCCGCCACGCTCCGTATTGGGCTCATCAACGGCTTCAAGTTTTAGCGCCCACAGCGCCTCAAAACTGGCAAGACCGTGGTGCTCCAGCAGGGCACGGTCCTGGGCGGCAATAAAAGCACTCATTCCCGGCCCTCAAAAAACGCAACGACCTGACGAATGCGCTTCTTGTCGGAAGCATTCAAGCGCTGACGACCACGGTACTGAAGGTAAAAACGCAACCGCTGGGAACGTGAAAGCACCTTGTGGGCGACTTTATCCAGGCATGCCAGATCCTTGATGATGCGGTAACGCAGCAAAGGCCCCCACCAAAAGGTTCCAGTCGGGCAATCAATGAAGAACAGCTCACCGCGCTCATTGACCAGCAGGTTGCGCCACTTCAAGTCATTGTGGGTGAAATGGTGATCGTGCAGCGCACGGGTGCCCTTGGCTAACTGCTGACTGACCTGCATAACCCAACGGGGGTCGCTCAACCGCGCATCCTGCCGATTGGCAATTTCGGCCAAATCAAGCGTGCCCTCAAGCTCGCGGGTAATGAGCGCCCCGCGGACAAAAGCCCCCATCTGGCGCTCAAGCCCATAGGCCACAATCGGCGCAGTGGGGATGCCCCACTTGGCGAACAACTTGAGGTTTTGCCACTCCGCTTTAACCCGAGGACGACCAAGGTAACGCCGTAGGCCTTTGCCAGCGCCCCAGTAGCGTTTGACGTAATAACGCACCCCGCCAAACTCCACACGAATGACCTCAGACAAGGGGTCAGAGGTCAAACGCTCACCTTCAAGTGCAAATACGGCCTCAAGGGTTCCGAAAGCGCCGAGCAAAATCGGATCGTGCAGGTCATGTTTCCACGCTGTCATGCCTGCGTCCTGTTTAAGTCAGGCAGCGCACTGACGATGCGGCGCAACGGAATGAACGGGCGCCAGACTGTTTTGCCCAGCCATTTGAAGCTCAGAACCGGATTGATCACGCTATTGAGTTCATTGAAGCCGGGCCGCCAAGTGAAATCGGTACGCCGGCGCGTAATGGTGAATGTCCGCAACCCCAGCAGTGAACCAAGATGCCCGCCACCCGAATCATTACTAATGACGATGGCGCATGTCAGCAAGAAGTCGACAAGCCCTTTCAAATCAGTGAACGCATGCACATGATGGCCTGGGTACTGTGCCTTTAAGGCTTGCTGCTCAGCCGGAATACCGACGAACTCGACCTGCCAGCCCCTGGCAACCAAATGGCGAGCAAGGCGGCGAAACCCAGACGTTGAGAAATTCTTACTGGCATGCGGCGTGGTCGGGAAAATGGCCACACGCCGCACCTCCGCGCCGGTTTCACGGGGCGGAACCTGTAACCCCGCTATAGGCGTGGATAGATCAAGCCCCAAGACCTCTTCGGCGTACAGATCGATCCACTGCACCATGGTCTTGCCGGCTTTCGGGTCGCGACAAATCACGTTGTGCGCCCCGTCAATGCGGCAATCATCAAGCCATACAGGCGGCGGCTCGGACCTGAGCTTGACGGGAAGCTTCTTACCGGCGAGGTACGCCACATTGCTGAGAGGAGCATCAACGTACCAATCAATCGCACAGATAACAAAATCGTTACAACCCGCCAGTGCAGGCACATCCGGCGTGCCCCCTAGAATGTCCAGCCCAGGCAGGTACTCGCTCACTGATGACAACGATACTGAAGCTAAGGTGACCTTCGCACCCGCAGCCTGGAGACGCCAGGCAAGGCGCAAGAACAGCGTGGTATCGCCCAACGCAGGACATGGAACCAGTGCAACCCTCACTCCCGGGCCGATCAACGCCTTCTTCTCCGACATCTACAGTCGATCTCCATAACGCTGTTTGCGGCCGTACAATTTAGCCGCCTTGGATTCCAGCCAAGCGAGCAGACGACCTTCTTCCTGAAGGATTTGCCGCAAGGGTTGTTGAAAATAACCACGCAGAAAACGCAGCTTGTCACGCCGGGTCAGGCCGATATCCAGCACGGAGAAATACAGCGCAGCCAGGTCTTTGTTGCGCCAGCGCAAGGGCAGCTGATTGCGCACCTGAGCGCGGTGCAGGTCGATTACTGACAGGCGGAAATCGTCGGCGGTTACCGGCTTGTCGGTGTGCAGCAGAAAGTGACAGATATAGCAGTCGCGGTGGTTAACACCGGCGCGATGCATATTACCGACCATGCTCGCCACGTCCTTGATCAGCGCCCACTTGAGGCGTGGCTCGGGCGGTTGTTGCGCCCAGTTCAAGCTGAGTTGCTCGAGGTCGGTAGTCGGCGCCAGTTCTTCGGTGACGATAAACGAATGCTGCGCCGCTGGGTTGCTGCCGCGTTCGCCGTAGGCCACGGCGGTCATGGTCGCCACACCGACTTCGGTCAGACGCTGAATGGCGTCCCACTCCTGACGCGCACCAAGCACCGGCAGCTTGGCGGTGAGCAGGTTCTTGACGATCTCGCCCCAGCCGATGCCGCGGTGGATTTTGACGAAGTAACCGCGCCCGTCGACTTCGGTGCGCAGCGTGCGGCGGCCTTCCAACTCACGGTACACCTGCCCCTGCAGAGCCTCGACGGCGACAAACGCATCGCGCCCGGCCCACAGGCTTTTAAAGGGTTCAGCCAGTACCAGCTTCATGGACGTGTCGCCAGAATGATGTCGGCCGCATGCTGCGGCATGGAATACAGATCGGCGCTATCGGCGTAAGCCAAGCCATTGCGCGACCAGAACGCGCGACGCTGATCATCGGCCAGCATATCGGCGAGCAGATGATTGAGGCGTTCCTGCTCGAACGGACTGGCCAGCACCCGCCCGGCATCCGCTTCGGCAATGTAGTGGGCATAGCCGCAGACATCCGTTACCAGCACTGGCAGGCCGGAGACCAGCGCCTCCAGCAGCACGGTGCCGGTGTTCTCGTTGTAGGCCGGGTGGATCAGCAGATCGGCACCCAGCAGGAAACGCGGAATATCGCTGCGCCCCTTGAGAATCTGCACCTGATCGGACACACCCAGCGCCTTGGCCTGCAGCTGGAACGAGCGCGGATCGTCCTGACCGATGGCGATCAGTCGGGTGCGTTGCTTCAGCTCGCGCGGCAAGGCGGCAAGGGCTTTGAGGCTGCGATCCAGCCCCTTGGTCTTGAAGCCGGAGCCGATCTGCACCAGCAGCAGGTCGCTATCCGACAGTTTGAACTCGGCGCGGAATTCGGCACGAATTTCGGCGGCATTGGCCGGCGCGCGGCGGTCTGCAGCGATGCCCGGCGGCAGCAGGTGAAAGCGCTGCAGCGGGGTGTGGTAATGCTTGATAAACAGCGGTTGCTGCACTTCGGAGATCATCAGAATCTCGGTCTTCGATTCGGGGGCGAATACCGCACGCTCGTAATCGGCAAAGTGCTTGTAACGCCCCCAGCGCTTGTAAAGCGGGTTGCGCAGAGTCTGCGCCTTGTCTTCATAGCAACCATCGGCGGCGTAGTAGACGTCCAGGCCGGGCATCTTGTTAAAGCCGATCACCCGATCCACCGGACGCTTGGCCAGGTCCGCCTCGACCCAGGCGGTGAGCTTCTCATTGCGTTTGTGGTTGAACAGCGCCTTGACCGGCACCACCACCACCTCGAAGCCCGCCGGCACTTCACCTTCCCAGATCGGTGTGTAGACGCGAATGGCATGGCCACGCGCCTGGCACTCCAGGGCGATGCGCATAAAGTCGCGCTGCAGGCCGCCGAACGGGAAGTACTTGTAGAGAATAAACGCGAGCTGCATCAGACAACGTCCTCGGCCAGCAACAGGGCCTGCAATTGTGTGGCGACACGCTCGGCATCCAGACCGTCGAAACAGGCTTTGTGTCGATCACCCGAACCAGCATTCGGCCCTGTGGCGCACAGGTGCACCTGACCACGCCCATAGGCACCTACGCGCCCCGGCAGGGTCGGGCCGTATAGGGAAATACTCGGCACATCCAACGCAGCGGCCAGGTGGCCGAGGCCGGTATCCACCGCCACGCAAGCACTGGCTCCGGCGATTACCTTGGCCACACCTGCAAGATTTAATTTGGGCAACACTGCAGCGTTTTCAATGCCGGCGGCGATCCGTTCGGCACGCGCCTTCTCGATTTCATTGCCCCAGGGCAGGCGCACCGCCCACCCCTGAGCGCTCATCTGCTCGGCCAGCGCACGCCAATCGGCTTCCGGCCAGTGCTTGCTTGGCCAGGTGGTGCCGTGCAGAAACAGCAAGTAAGGCTGCGATACGGAGTCGGCCAGCTGAGCGCGGTTCAGGCCGTAGTCGCCGACGCCTGCTGGCAGCGCATAGCCCAACGCCTGGGCGAATAGCTGACGAGTGCGCTCAAGAGCATGCTGCTCGCGCGATACTGCATAGCCTCGGTCATAGAAGCGACTGGCCAGCGGCTCACGCGCGGAATCGCGGTCCAGACCAGCGACTGGCGCCTTGACGTAACGGGTCAGCCAGGCGCTTTTCAGCAGGCCTTGGGCATCAATCACCAGGTCGTATTGGGTTTCACCAAGCCGCTGCTTAAAGCGCTTCCACTCGCCATTTTTCAGGGTCTGCCAGAGGTTTTTGCGCCAGCGGCGAATCGCCACCGGGATAACCTGTGCCACGGCTGGGTGCCAGGCGGGAATCTCGGCAAACCCCTCTTCCACCACCCAGTCGAACTGGATGCCGGGAATCGCCCGCGCAGCATCGGTGAGCGCCGGCAAGGTGTGCACCACATCGCCCAGCGAGGAGGTCTTGATCAACAGTACCCGCAAGCTATTCAACCTCGACCGGGTCGCTGACCAGGCGATCCAGCGCCTCGATCACCGGGCGCGGCTTGAGCTGACCCAGGCAGTTGTAGTGACCGAAGCGGCAGGTGCGGTCGAAGCACGGACTGCATTCCAGGCCCAGGCGGACGATTTCCACCTGCTCGGCCAGCGGCGGGGTAAAGCCCGGCGAGGTCGAGCCGTAGACTGCCACCAGTGGGCGATTCAGCGCCGCCGCCACATGCATCAGGCCGGAGTCGTTGGACACCACGGCGCCGGGGCAGGACAGCAGGTCAATCGCTTCAGCCAGGCTGGTTTCGCCAGCCAGGTTCACCGCTTCCTCGCGCAAGCCAGGAATCAGCCGACTGCGGATGTCTTCGCCGACCGGGTGATCGTTTTTCGAGCCGAATATCCACACCTGCCAGCCGGCGCGGATCTTCAGTTCGGCGACCTTGGCGTAATGCTCGCTCGGCCAGCGCTTGGCTTCACCAAACTCAGCCCCTGGGCACAGCGCCAATACCGGGCGATCCATGCTCAGGCCGAACTTGCCCAGGGCAGCATCACGGCTCTGCGCATCGATCTGCAAGACGGGGCGTGGATAAGGCTGCGGCAGCGCGGCGCCGGGCTCGAAGGCCAGTGCCATAAAGCGCTCGATCATCAGCGGGTAGCGCTCTTTGTCCAGCGTGCGGATATCGTTGAGCAGGCCGTAGCGCAGCTCACCCTTCCAGCCCGTACGTTTGGGGATGCCAGCGAAAAACGGCACCAGGGCCGACTTAAGTGAGTTAGGCAACAAAATCGCCTGATCGTACTGGCCAACCAGCGATTTACCGATCTTGCGCCGCGTGGCCAGCTCCAGCACGCCGTGGCCGAGCGGAAAGCTCAGGGCCTGCCGAACTTCGGGCATGCGCTCAAGAATCGGCCGGCTCCACTCGGGCGCCAGCACATCGATTGCGCAACCGGGATGACGCTGTTGCAGGCACTGAAACAGCGTCTGCGCCATCACCATGTCACCCACCCAGCTGGGGCCTACGATCAGTATTTTCATGCCACTTCCAGAAACGACCAAGGAGGCTTTCGCCTCCCGGACAGACTAAACGCTCGACTATCAGCCTAGCCTGCGGGCCGAATGCAGCAGCATCCAGCCCATGCGAGGCAGTTATTTGACCAGCGTGCGCCACTCAGCGTGGGCATCGGTTTTCCCCGTCACCAGATCAAAATAAGCGGTTTGCAGCTTCTCGGTGATCGGCCCGCGACGACCTGCACCGATCTGCCGGCCATCGACTTCACGGATCGGCGTCACTTCGGCGGCGGTGCCGGTAAAGAAGGCTTCATCGGCGATATACACCTCATCGCGGGTAATGCGCTTCTCGACCACTTCAAGGCCGTGTTCGGCTGCCAGGGTCAGAATGGTGTTACGGGTGATGCCATTGAGGCAGGAAGTCACTTCCGGGGTGTAGATCACACCGTTTTTGACCAGGAAGATATTCTCGCCCGAGCCCTCGGCCACGTATCCTTCCGGGTCCAGCAGCATGGCCTCGTCGGCACCACCGGAGATGGCTTCCTGCAGGGCCAGCATCGAGTTGATGTAGTTGCCGTTGGCCTTGGCACGGGTCATCGAGATGTTCACGTGGTGGCGGGTGAAGGAGCTGGTACGCACCTTAATGCCAACCTGCAGGGCTTCGTCACCCATATAGGCGCCCCAGCTCCAGGCTGCGACGATCACCTGGGTTTTCAGACCACTGGCGCGCAGGCCCATGGCTTCAGATCCGTAGAACACCATCGGGCGGATGTAGGCGCTTTCCAGGTTGTTCTCACGCACGGCGGCGCGGGTGGCTTCGTTGATTTCGTCTTTGCTGAACGGAATCTTCATGCCCATGATGTGGGCCGAGTCGAACAGGCGGTCGGTGTGCGCTTGCAGGCGGAAGATCGCCGTGCCTTGCGGGGTGTTGTAGGCGCGTACGCCTTCAAACACACCCATGCCGTAGTGCAGGGTATGGGTCAGCACGTGGGTGGTCGCGTTGCGCCACGGCACCAGCTCGCCGTCATACCAGATCACGCCATCACGATCGGCCATCGACATAGTTGCCTGCTCCTCACATTCGATTGGTACAACATTTGGCCGGCCACCTTAAGCGCCCGACCTCTTCAAATTCAGTTCAAACCCAGTTCCTGCCAAATGCGCATCACCGTGCGTCGCTCATCGGCAAACTGATCACCGCCGACCACCCCAGGTTGCTTTTGCAGGGCCTGACGGTGGGCCGCCGAGCGGTAGGCCTTGTAGATATCCTGCAGCAAGCGGGCATCTTCGCCCGGTAGCAAGCCGACCCGCTCCAGCCCTTCCAGAATGCGAATATTGTCAGTGAACTCAAGCAATTCCGGGTACTGGCGCGACCAGGCCAGGGCCGCGTATTGCACCATAAATTCAATATCGACGATACCTCCGGCGTCCTGCTTGAGGTCGAACGGCGTGGTGGCTTCGAAGGCATTCGCCGCGGTGCCAGCCGCCGTGGCCTTGCTGCCGAGGTTATCGCGCATCTTCGCGCGCATTTCGCTGACTTCTGTGCGCAGGGTGGCCAGATCACGTTCGCGCCCCAACACCCCGGCGCGCACCGCCTCAAACGCCTTGCCAACCCGAGCACAACCGACCAGCACCCGTGCCCGCACCAGCGCCTGATGCTCCCAGGTCCAGGCTTCGCCCTGCTGGTAACGCTCGAAGGCGCCCAGCGAGCTGACCAGCAGGCCCGCCGCGCCCGACGGCCGCAGGCGCATGTCGACTTCGTAGAGCTGGCCGGAGTTGGTCTGCGTGGTCAGCAGGTGAATGATGCGCTGGCCCAGGCGATTGAAGAACTGCGCGCCGTCGATAGACTTTTCGCCATCGGTTTCCGCATGCGGGTCGCCGTCGTGGATAAACACCAGATCGAGGTCCGAACCGTG
Source organism: Pseudomonas peli (assembly GCF_900099645.1). Lineage (GTDB taxonomy): Bacteria > Pseudomonadota > Gammaproteobacteria > Pseudomonadales > Pseudomonadaceae > Aquipseudomonas > Aquipseudomonas peli. The sequence continues at coordinate 1,258,012 of NZ_FMTL01000001.1, forward strand.
GCCCAGCTCAATGCCGCCGACCTTGCCGTAGCCGACGATGACAAAATCCGGGTCGCAGATACTGCCGTCGGCGCGGCGCGGCGCGCCGTATTTGCTCACCGTATGGCGCCAGGCCAGTGCCAGCACCTGGTCGAGAATCGCCTCGGCCAGCCAGGTCAGGTAGTCGCTGACCTTCATCAACGGCAGAGTGCCGGCAATTTCCGAGGCGGCAACACGCAGCCGATGCGCCAGCTTGAAGTGACGCAGCGCCTCCATCTGCTGCTCCAGGTCTTCCTCGGGAATGCGCATCAGCCGCTCGCGCAGCTCGGCGGCCAGCTCGGGCGCCAGCGGCGGCTTGAACAGCCGCCCCTCATTAAGTAGCTCATCAAGCAACAGCGGGAAGCGGGTGATCTGCTCGGCGATCCACGGGCTGGCCGCGCACAGGGTCAGCAGGCGCTGCAAGGCGCTGGGATTTTCCGTGAGCAGCACCAGGTAGGCCGAACGCCGCGCCACGGCTTCGATCAGCGGCAGTACGCGTTCCAGCACCAGGTCCGGGTTTTCATGTTCCACCGCTTGTGCCAGCAGGCGCGGGATAAAGGCATCCAGACGCTCGCGACCAAGGCGCTGCATGGCGCGCACCTGATTGCCGTTGCGCAGGCCTGCCAGGCGCTGCCAAGCCGATTGCGGCTCGGCAAAGCCGGCCTCGGCCAGCTGTCGGCACGCAGCCTCTTCGTCCTGCACATCATCCCAGAGCGGCAACCACTCGCAGCCCACGGCCTCTTCGACCGGCTCGCCACCTTCCTCTTCATCAGGGTCGGCGATCACCTGGCGGAAGTGCCAGTCAACCCGGCCGCGCCAGTGCATCAGCCGCTCGTGGAACGCCTGCCAGTTGTCGAAGCCCATAATAAAGGCCACCCGCGCACGGTCCTGATCGTTGTCCGGGAGCATCTGCGTCTGCCGGTCATCGATGGCCTGCAGCGCGTGCTCGGCATAACGCAGGAAGGCATAACCATCGCGCAACTCATCAGTCACCGCCGGCGGCAGATAGCCCTGATCGCGAAGGGTATTCAGTACGGCAAACAGCGAGCGCTGCTGCAGGCTAAGATCGCGACCGCCGTGAATCAGCTGGAAAGCCTGGGCGATAAACTCCACTTCGCGAATGCCACCAGAGCCCAACTTAATGTTCTCAGCCATGCCTTTGCGCCGCACTTCCTGCTGGATCAGCTGCTTCATCGCACGCAGCGCTTCAATCGCCGAGAAATCCAGATAACGCCGATAAACGAAGGGCCGCAGCATCTCCAGCAGCTGCGCGCCAGCAGCCTGGTCGCCACCGACCACCCGCGCCTTGATCATCGCGTAGCGTTCCCAGTCGCGGCCCTGGTCCTGGTAGTACTGCTCCAGCGCGTTAAAGCTGAACACCAGCGATCCGGAAGAGCCGTATGGGCGCAGACGCATATCGGTGCGGAAGACGAAGCCCTCCACCGTGATCACATCCAGCGCCTTGATCAACTTCTGGCCGAGACGGATAAAGAACTCCTGATTATCCAGCGGGCGCTTCACCCCTTCGGTTTCGCCGCCTTCGGGGTAGCCGAAGATCAGGTCGATATCCGACGACAGGTTCAGCTCATGGGCGCCCAGCTTGCCCATGCCGAGGATGACCATATGCTGCGCCTGGCCGCTGCGCCGGCCGATGGGCGTGCCGAACTGCGCGCAATGGCGTGGATACAGCCACTGATAAGCCAGATCGATACAGGCATCGGCCAGATCGGAAAGGTCGCGGCAGGTTTCGATCAAATCCGCCTGGCGGCTGATATCACGCCAGATAATCCGCAACTGCTGACGGTTACGGTAACGCCGCAAGCGCCGCCCCAGTTCGTCGTCATCGGCGCACGCCTCCAACGCCCGCGCCAATTGCCCGCGCAATTCGCCCGCCCCGAGGCTGCGTTCCAGCTCACCACTGGCTGCCAGATCGAGCAGCATCTGCGGATCGCGCAGGCCCTGCTGCACCACGAAATCACTGGCAGCGCCCACACGCTGCAACACCTCCACTCGCGCGCGCGGCCAACCTGCGAAAGCCGCTGCCGCCTCACTGGAAAGCTCAGCAAATGCGTGCTGTAGAGACTGTTCGCCACGCAGTGCTAGGGGGGACAAGGCAGGAGGCAAAGAGGCCAGCGCGGGCAGGCTCATGGTCTATCCTTTTTAGCGGTCTGCCAGTGCAGCGACCATGGATGGCACACCCAGCGCTAGAGCGGGTCGAATCACTGGCAGAAAAATAATTGTAGTTTTACTACCAAAGATTGTATCCAAAAGGCTGAAATCGGCGTCGGAATGTAGTAAAACTACACGCAGCCGGTCCTACCCCCGGTCAATCCAAGAATTCACGCGGCCACTCACGAAGTCGGCCACGAAACCTGGCCTCCGATTCTGGAAGCCTTTCCGCCCTGGAGCAAGCCATGCAAGACCTCGATCCCGTCGAAACCCAGGAATGGCTGGACGCCCTTGAGTCCGTCCTCGATAACGAGGGTGAAGACCGCGCACATTACCTGATGACCCGTATGGGCGAGCTGGCCACCCGCAGTGGTTCACAGCTGCCGTATGCGATCACCACGCCCTACCGCAACACCATCCCGCTGACCCACGAAGCACGCATGCCTGGCGACCTGTTTATGGAACGCCGCATTCGCTCGCTGGTACGCTGGAACGCGTTGGCCATGGTCATGCGCACCAACCTGAAAGATTCGGACCTGGGCGGCCACATCTCCAGCTTCGCGTCCTCGGCGACCCTGTATGACATCGGTTTCAACTACTTCTTCCAGGCCCCTACCGAGGAGCACGGCGGCGACCTGATCTTCTTCCAGGGCCACGCATCGCCTGGCGTTTATGCCCGCGCCTTTATGGAAGGCCGCATAACCGAAGACCAGATGAACAACTTCCGCCAGGAAGTCGATGGCCAAGGCCTGTCGTCCTATCCGCACCCCTGGCTGATGCCGGACTTCTGGCAGTTCCCGACCGTATCCATGGGTCTGGGCCCGATCCAGGCGATTTACCAGGCACGCTTTATGAAGTACCTGGAAGCCCGCGGCTTTATCCCTGCAGGCAAGCAGAAGGTCTGGTGCTTTATGGGTGACGGCGAGTGCGACGAGCCGGAATCCCTCGGCGCGATATCCCTGGCTGGCCGCGAGAAGCTCGACAACCTGATCTTCGTTATCAACTGCAACCTGCAGCGCCTCGACGGCCCGGTACGCGGTAACGGCAAGATCATCCAGGAACTCGAAGGCGTATTCCGTGGCGGTGGCTGGAACGTCAACAAAGTCGTGTGGGGCCGTTTCTGGGACCCACTGCTGGCCAAGGACGTCGACGGCATCCTGCAGCGCCGCATGGACGAAGTCATCGACGGCGAATACCAGAACTACAAGGCCAAGGACGGCGCGTTCGTCCGTGAGCACTTCTTCAACTCGCCGGAACTCAAGGCGATGGTTGCCGATCTGTCCGACGACGAGATCTGGAAGCTCAACCGTGGCGGCCACGACCCGTACAAGGTCTATGCGGCCTATCACCAGGCGGTCAACCACAAAGAGCAGCCGACCGTAATTCTGGCCAAGACCGTCAAGGGTTATGGCACCGGTGCCGGTGAAGCCAAGAACACCGCGCACAACACCAAGAAGGTCGATGTCGACAGCCTCAAGCAGTTCCGCGACCGCTTCGACATCCCGGTTAAAGACGACGAGCTGGAAAACCTGCCGTTCCTCAAACCGGAAGAAGGCAGCGCCGAAGCCCGTTACCTGAGCGAACGCCGCGCCGCCCTCGGTGGTTTCGTGCCACAGCGCCGCGCCAAGAGTTTCAGCATCCCGACGCCGCCACTGGACACCCTCAAGGCCATCCTCGATGGCTCGGGCGACCGTGAAATCTCCACCACCATGGCTTTCGTGCGTATCCTCGCGCAGTTGGTCAAGGACAAGGACATCGGCTCGCGCATCGTCCCGATCATCCCGGACGAAGCCCGTACCTTCGGCATGGAAGGCATGTTCCGCCAGCTCGGTATCTACTCCTCGGTCGGCCAGCTCTATGAGCCGGTCGATAAAGACCAAGTGATGTTCTACCGCGAAGACAAGAAGGGCCAGATCCTCGAGGAAGGCATCAACGAAGCTGGCGCCATGAGCTCGTTTATTGCGGCCGGTACGTCGTACTCCAGCCATAACCAGCCGATGCTGCCGTTCTACATCTTCTATTCGATGTTCGGTTTCCAGCGTATTGGTGACCTGGCCTGGGCCGCTGGCGACAGCCGCACCCGTGGTTTCCTAATCGGCGGCACCGCCGGCCGTACCACGCTGAACGGCGAAGGCCTGCAGCACGAGGACGGTCACAGCCACATGCTGGCAGCGACCATCCCCAACTGCCGCACCTATGATCCGACCTACGGCTACGAGCTGGCGGTGATCATCCAGGACGGCATGAAGAAGATGACCGAGCAGCAACAGGACGTCTTCTACTACATCACCGTGATGAACGAATCCTACCAGCAGCCCGCCATGCCGGCCGGTATCGAGGAAGGCATCATCAAGGGCATGTACCTGCTCGAAGAGGACAAGAAGGAAGCCGCGCACCACGTGCAGCTCCTCGGCTCCGGCACCATCCTGCGTGAAGTGCGCGAGGCAGCGAAGATTCTGCGTGACGAGTTCAACGTCGCTGCAGATGTATGGAGCGTGACCAGCTTCAACGAACTACGCCGTGATGGCCTGGCCGTGGAACGCAGCAACCGCCTGCACCCGGGCCAGAAACCCAAGCAGACCTACGTGGAAGAGTGCCTGAGCGGCCGCAAAGGCCCAGTAATTGCCTCCACCGACTATATGAAACTGTTCGCCGAACAGATTCGTCAGTGGGTGCCGAGCAAGGAATTCAAAGTGCTGGGCACCGACGGCTTCGGCCGCAGCGACAGCCGCAAGAAGCTGCGCCACTTCTTTGAAGTGGACCGCAACTGGGTTGTCCTCGCTGCCCTGGAAGCACTCGCCGACCGTGGTGATATCGAACCGAAGGTGGTGGCCGAGGCCATCGTCAAGTTCGGCATCAACCCGGAAAAACTCAACCCACTGGACTGCTAAGGAGCGAAACGATGAGTGAATTGATTCGCGTACCCGACATCGGTGGTGGTGAGGGTGAAGTAATCGAACTGATGGTCAAGGTCGGTGATCGCATCGAGGCCGATCAGAGCGTGCTGACCCTGGAATCGGACAAGGCCAGCATGGAAATCCCCGCGCCGAAAGGCGGCGTGGTGAAAAGTCTGAAAGTAAAGCTGGGCGACCGCCTGAAAGAAGGCGACGAACTGTTTGAGCTGGAAGTCGAGGGAGCTGCCGAAGCACCCGCGGCGCCTGCCGCTGTAGCGGCTGAAGCGCCCAAAGCGGCTGCAGCTGCAGCTACTGCACCAGCCGCCGCACCTGCACCTGTCGCGCAGGCCAGCAGCAGCGTGCAGGACGTACATGTGCCGGATATCGGCTCGGACGGCAAAGCCAAAGTCATCGAGATTCTGATCAAGGTCGGCGATACGGTCGAAGCCGACCAGTCGCTGATCACCCTGGAGTCGGACAAGGCCAGCATGGAAATCCCCTCGCCGGCTGCCGGTGTGGTGGAAAGCATCAGCGTCAAACTGGAAGACGAAGTTGGCACCGGTGATTTTATCCTCAAGCTGAAAGTGGCCGGCGCCGCTGCGGCTCCAGCAGCCGCAGCGCCAGCACCGGCCGCCGCACCCGCAAGTGACGTGCACAAAGTTCCGGCCGGTGCGCATCCGGCGGTCGCTGCCGAAGTTGGTGCAATTGCCTCGCTGGCAGCCGCTGCTGCCAACGTTGCCGCCGCCCCTAAGCGTGACGGCGCCAAGGTGCATGCGGGCCCGGCAGTGCGTCAGCTCGCTCGCGAGTTCGGCGTCGAGCTGTCCGCCGTAGCGGGTACCGGGCCGAAAGGTCGTGTGCTCAAAGAGGACGTGCAGGCTTACGTCAAAACCATGATGCAGAAGGCCAAGGAAGCCCCAGCTGCCGGTGCAACCGGTGGTGCCGGTATCCCGCCGATCCCGGTGGTGGACTTCAGCAAGTTTGGTGAAATCGAAGAAGTGGCGATGACCCGCCTGATGCAGGTCGGCGCCAACAACCTGCATCGCAGCTGGCTCAACGTGCCGCACGTGACCCAGTTCGATTCGGCCGATATCACCGAGCTGGAAGCCTTCCGCGTCGCGCAGAAAGCCGTAGCGGAAAAGGCTGGGGTCAAACTCACCGTGCTGCCACTGCTGCTCAAGGCCTGCGCCTTCCTGCTCAAGGAACTGCCGGACTTCAACAGCTCACTGGCGCCGAGCGGCAAAGCCATCATCCGCAAGAAATACGTGCACATCGGCTTTGCCGTCGATACACCGGATGGCCTGCTGGTACCGGTGATCAAGAACGTCGATCAGAAGAGCCTGCTGCAGCTCGCTGCTGAAGCCGCCGCACTGGCGGAAAAGGCGCGCACCAAGAAGCTGTCAGCCGACGATATGCAGGGCGCCTGCTTCACCATCTCCAGCCTCGGCCACATTGGCGGCACCGGCTTCACGCCGATCGTCAACGCGCCGGAAGTGGCGATCCTCGGTGTGAGCAAGGCCACCATTCAGCCGGTCTGGGATGGCAAAGCCTTCCAGCCCAAGCTGATGCTGCCGCTGTCGCTGTCCTACGACCACCGTGTGATCAACGGCGCCGCTGCGGCGCGCTTCACCAAGCGCCTGGGTGACGTACTGGCGGACATCCGCACCATGCTGCTGTAACGCATCAACTTTCGAGCAGCCACGCTCGTACCCTCGACCCCGCCCTGTTGGCGGGGTTTTTTTTAGATTTAAGCCAGCGGTGGAACTATGGGAGGCGATCAGCCTTTCTGCAGATTACGGATCAGAAAGCTCAGGGCCTTGGCCAGTTCGGCAGCGCCCTTGTGATCGCGCACGATGGTCAGCATTGGGCTGCCGTCGTTGGGGTTGTGCAGCACGCAGCTGATGCCGCTGCTCGGGCATTCGTACCGAACGAAAGGGTCGACGCCAAACAGCGGCACCCGCTGGTTGCGCACGGCAATATCGGTGCCCTGCTGGCCACGGGTTTCTTCACGTAGCAGCAGCTCGCCGGACTCGCCCTGACGCAGCTGATACAACAGGTCCTGACGCTGCGCCTGGCCGACCTGATAAGCGGCGCGCAGGGCGTAGGTTTTAAGCAGATCATTGCAATGCGCCAGCAGCGCTTGGCGGTCATTCTCGGTCAGATAAAGGCGTTTCAATTCGAGCAGATAATTGCCCTGTTCGGCACTGCTCAAACCCGTGTCAGGCTCAGCGGCGAACGCTGTCGAGGTGACCATACAGCTGCTCAGCAGCACTGCGGATATTAGTTTTCTTGTCAGTCGCAATTGCATGATGCACCCTTACCCGACGCTATAAATGAAGTGAGTCGATTACCGCTTCGATCAGCATACTGGAAGCCAGCCACCGAATGAAAAGCCATCCCGATGCCGCAAGTCGTTTAGCGGCCGAGGTTGTGACGCAGTTGCCAGTGCCTTCGCGCCTCGGCCTACTGCGTTTCGAGCGCTTGAATGAAGCCAGCTGGGCCCTGCTGTACCTCGATTCAGGCTGCGAACAACAGTTCGGTTTGCCGGCCCATGAACTCTGCTCCCTGCTCGATGCGCCCTACGCCAGCCTGATGGAACCTGCGGCTCGCCACCAACTGCATGACAACATTGCGCAGCAGCTGGCCGCCCGCCACCACTACAGCGTGCAGTACTGCCTGCACACCCCGCGCGGTAGCCTGACGCTGATGGAAGTGGGCGAAGCCTTCAAGCAACGCGGCCGACACCTGCTACGCGGCTACCTGCTGGTGATGAACGAGCAGAGCGCTCCGTCGCCACAAACCCTCGAGCTGTACCAGCGCAGCCAGGCCGAGCTGCAGGCGCAACAGCAACGTACACAAGCCCAGCAACAGTTGATCGTCACCCTAGCGCGCCATCATTACGGCGACAGCAACCCCTTGCGTGAAGCCGCCGAACTGATCAGTAAAAGCGCCTGTGAGTTGTATGGCGTCAGCCGCGTCGGCATCTGGAACCTCAATCAGCACATGCTGCAAGCGGTGGCCCTGTATCAACAGGATCAGGGCCGGCATGTCGAGCAACCCGACATCGACGCCAGCCCCTACCCCGCCTACCTGCAGGCGCTGCACAGCGGCCGGGCGCTCGACGCCCATGATGCCTACCAGGACCCACGTACCCGCGAGCTGAGCAACAGCTACCTGAAACCCATGGGCATCGCGGCGATGCTCGATGCCAGCATCCGCATCGCCGGTGAAGTGGTGGGCGTGCTGTGCCTGGAACATAGCGGCTCGCCACGCACTTGGCAGGCTGACGAAATCGCCTTTGCTGGCGAACTGGCCGATCAATACGCTCAGGTGCTGACCAACCAGCAACGCCGTTCTGCAACCAACGCGTTGTACCTGTTTCAACGCGCCGTCGAGCAAAGCTCAAGCGCCTTTATCCTGCTCGACCGTGATGGCCTGGTGGAGTACGTAAACCCGAGCTTTACCGCCATTACCCTGTACAGCGCCAGCGAAGTCCAGGGGCGCCGCCTGTCCGAAATACCGGCATTGGAAAACCTCAGCGACCTGCTGTTTGACGCCCGCTCCAGCCTGGCCGAACAGAACAGCTGGCTGGGTGAATTCAAGAGCCGCCGGAAAAACCTCGACCCCTACTGGGGGCAACTGTCGTTGTCCAAAGTCTATGCCGACGATGGCAGCCTGACCCACTACATCGGCATCTACGAAGACGTGACGGCGAGCAAGCAGGCGCAGCAGCATATTGAGCGCCTGGCCTTTCGCGACAACCTCACCGGGCTCGGCAACCGCTACGCCTTTATCCGCTCGCTGGAAGATCACTTCAGCGCGCACCCCGGCAAACCGATCAGCCTGCTGCTGGTGGATATCGACAATTTCAAACGGATCAACGATAGCCTCGGCCACCAGACGGGCGACAAACTGCTGGTCAGCCTGGCGCGCCGCTTGCGTAACACCCTGCACCCCAGCAGCGTATTGGCCCGCTTTGCCAGCAACGAATTTGCCGTATTACTCGACCTCAACCAGGCCGACAGTCAACTGGTGGCGCAAAAGCTGCTGCAGACGTTGGACAAGCCACTGTTCGTCGACAACCAGCTGATCAACGTCACCGGCTCCATCGGTCTGGGCTGCGCGCCCGAACACGGTGATGACCCGCAAACCCTGATGAAGCACACCGGCTTGGCGCTGCATAAAGCCAAAGCCAACGGCAAAAATCAGCTGCAGGTCTTTACCGATGCACTGAATGCCGAAGCGCACGACAAGCTGTTCGTAGAGAGCAACCTGCGCCGTGCGCTGATGCAGAACGAGCTGGAGGTGTTCTACCAACCCAAGCTGTGCCTGAAGCGGGGTCGACTGCTGGGCTTGGAAGCGCTGCTGCGCTGGAATCACCCAGACAAGGGCATGATCAGACCGGACCGATTTATCAGCGTGGCGGAAGAAACCGGCCTGATCATCCCCATCGGCAAATGGGTCACGCGCCAGGCGTGCCGCATGAGCAAACAGCTGATCGCCGTCGGCCATACGCCGCTGCAGATGGCCATCAACCTGTCGCCCAAACAGTTCTCCGACCCGGACCTGGTGGGTGAGATCGCCGCCATCCTGCATGAAGAACAACTCGACCCAGCCCTGCTCGAACTGGAGTTGACCGAGAGCCTGCTGCTGGAAGCCACTGACGACACCCGCCATCAGCTCAGTCGCCTGAAAAGCCTGGGCCTGACCCTGGCCATGGACGACTTCGGCACCGGTTATTCTTCACTCAGCTACCTGAAGAAATTCCCCATTGATGTGATCAAGATTGATCGCAGCTTTATCAAGGACATCCCGGAGAATCAGGACGACATGGAAATCACCTCAGCGGTGATCGCCATGGCGCATAACCTGAAACTCAAAGTGGTAGCCGAGGGCATTGAAACACCTGCGCAGCTGAACTTTCTGCGTCGCCAGCAGTGCGACATCGGCCAAGGCTACCTGTTCGACAAACCCATCGCCGGTCGCGACCTGCTGGAAAGGCTCAAGCGCTATCCAAACAAAGGCTAGCCGGCTGTAACAAGCCCGCCTTATAACGGTCTATGACACACATGCTTCTGCTGAGGAAATGGCTCATGGTTCTGCGTTCGCAAATTCTCGCCCACAAACTCGAACTGCCCACCGCCGAACAGGCCCTGCCGGGCCGGACAGACGCGATGAAGGTGCCGACTGCGCATTTCGTCAATGGCAATGCGCTGCAGGGGCCATTTCCTGATGGCCTTGAGCAAGCGGTATTCGCCATGGGCTGTTTCTGGGGCGCGGAACGGCGCTTCTGGCAGCAGCCGGGGGTGTGGAGCACGGCAGTCGGCTATGCCGGCGGCCATACGCCGAACCCAACCTATGACGAAACCTGCTCAGGCCTGACCGGCCATACCGAAGTCGTGCTGGTGGTATTCGATCCGCAGGTCACCAGCTACGCCGCATTGCTGAAAGTGTTCTGGGAGGCACACAACCCGACCCAAGGCATGCGCCAGGGTAACGACACGGGCAGCCAGTACCGTTCGGCGATCTACTGCTACGGCGCCGAACAACTGGCCGCAGCGCAAAGCAGCCAGGCCAAATTCCAGGCGGAATTAAGCAAAAATGGTTACGGCGCTATCACCACCGAAGTACGCGAGGCGCCACCGTTCTACTACGCTGAGGCCTATCACCAGCAGTACCTGGCGAAGAATCCCGGCGGCTATTGCGGCCTGGGTGGCACGGGCACTTGCCTGCTAGACTGAAGACACCTGACGCAGAAGGAACCCCCATGGAACTCAGCAGCCTGACCAACCAGGTGGCGTCCCAGGCCTCGGCTCAAGCCTCCGCCATGGCCTCGCTGCTGTTACTGCGCAAGACCCTGGAACTGCAGGCCGCCAGCATCGGCGGCCTGATTGAGGCCGCCACGCCAGCCAGCCTGCCGAGCAACCCGCCCAATCTGGGCAATAGTGTCGACGTCGTGGTTTAGCCCGCTGCATCCGCCGTCGCACTGGCGGCGGTAGGCGCTTGTGCCTTCCAGCTTTTCAACAACTTGCCCACCCTGTAACCGCGCCAGCCGAGCATGCGCGAGGCGGTCATGACCCCGGCCATCAACGCGCCGCCCACGCCAGCCGTCACCGTATCCGCCCCGGTCAGGTACAGGCCCTTGATCGGCGTCTGGGTGTGAATCCAGTGCTGCTCGAAACGCGCGACCGTGTGATCAATCCCATAGATTTCACCCTGTTCGTTCCACTGGTACCACTCGGTGGACAGCGGCGTGCCCAGCTCGCAGAAATCCAACGCACCGCGCAGTTGCGGCTGATGCTGGTAGAGGGTTTCCAGCAATTGCTCGGTGAGCTGCGCCTTGAACGCTTCGTACTCGGCACCGCGCTTGCCCCAGGTGGTGCCCTTCCACTGGGCGAACCACTGCGGCTGGGTCGGCGCGACGATTTCCACCGTGGCCTTGTTCGGGTAATGCGCATCCCAGGCCGGGTCTTTGGCCGAGGGGAAGCTGATGTAGATCAGCGGCATCGTCGGGTTTTGTCCAGCCATGAAGCTGCTGACGTTGTGGTCGTGATCATGACTCGGGTAGACCCAGTAGTTGGTCTTCGGCAGCTTCAACTCGGCGGCGCTGCCCTTAAACCCGGCGTACAGGCACAGGGTGGCGGCGGAGAGCTTAACCTTGGGTAGGTGCTCCAGCAGACCATGGTCGCTGGCCACCTGTGGCTCTAGCAGGCGTGTATAAGTCGGCACCAGGCCGGCGCAGCTGACGATCTGCGGCGCGCGAATCTCGACGCCGTCTTTCTGCAAACGCACACCGACCGCACGGCCCTTTTCGACCAGGATCTTGTCGACCCCGGCATAGGTGAAGACATGACCGCCTGCCGCCTCGATCACCGGGATGATGGTCTCGGAAATCTTCGTCGCGCCGCCCACCGGGTAGTTGCCGCCGGTGATGTAGTGCTTGGCGACCATAGCGTGCATCACAAAGGCGGCCTCGGCCGGCGGCAGGCCATAATCACCCCACTGCGCGGTGAGCACGCCAATCAACTCCTGATTGTCGGTCAGACCTTCAAGCACTTCACGGGTGGTTTTGAAGAAGTAATCCGGCAGCCACAGACGACGCAATTTGCCGTAGAGCATACCCAGTGAGCGCGGCAGCGCCTGACCCGCAAAAAAGCGCGGCACCTTGGCACTGACCTCGCTGAGCAGATCGACATAACGGTCGAGCACTGCGGCCTCTGCGGGGAAGTGGCGCTTCATCTCCGCCTTGAATTCATCACGCCCGGCCACGTAGTCATAGGTCTGTTCGCCCATCACGATGCGGTCGTAATGGGCGTCCATTGGCGCCCATTCGAGGTGGCCGTCGCTGATCACATCGAACACCCGTCGGATCGCCGACCAGGGCTTGTGCACCTCACCGATGTAATGCACGCCCACGTCCCACTCGTAGCCTTCGCGTTCATAGCTGTGGGTGTAGCCGCCGGCGGTGTAATGCTGCTCCAGCACACACACGCGCTTGCCGAGCTTGGCCAGCAGCGCGGCGGTGGTCAGGCCACCGATGCCGGAGCCGATGATGATGGCGTCGTAATCGTTGCGCGCCAGACGCGAACGAAAGCGGGTTCCTGTGCGTTTCATGGGCAGCTCCGTGGTTATTTTTGTTATGCAAGTTTTTGCATAATAGGCAAGCATTCACCACCCATGCAACTTTTTGCATATCCCGTATACTGCGGCGCATCTCAGGCAGCAGCCGTTAAAGTCCGCCCATGTCACTCAAGCACGCCATTTTGATTCTGCTCGAAAGCGAGCCCGGCAGCGGTTACGACCTGTTCAAGCGCTTCAAGGATGGCCTGGGTTACTTCTGGAACGCCAAACACCAGCAGGTGTACCTGGAGCTGAAAAAGCTCAGCGAAGCCGGCTGGCTGGCGTTTGAAGCACAAACACAAGATACCCGTCCGGACAAAAAGAACTACCGCCTGACCCCAGCCGGCCATGCCGAACTGCTGCGCTGGCTGGGCGAGCCAGTGCAGCCGAATACCATCAACGATGCGCTGCTGGTGAAGCTGTATGCCGGCGCACACACCTCACCCGACAACCTGCGTGAAGAAATGCAGCGGCATATCGCCGTGCACCGCAAAACGTTGGACAGCCTGCTGAGCATTGAGCGCGACTACCACGGCTTACCCGCCGAGCAGCGCCAGGCTTTGCGCATGCCTTACCTAACGCTGCGGCGCGGCATTCTGGGTGAACAGTCCTGGCTGCAATGGGCAGAGGAAGTCGAGCATGCGCTGCAGGACACAACGCCAGCCAGCACGCCAGCCGGTAAATAGTGCAGAAGCCGCTGTCGCCTGCTGCCACGAGGTAGGCAAACCGCTAGACTGCAAGCCATTAGCCATCATCCCCGACACCCGCATGCCCGCACCCTCAGCCTACATATCCCCCGACCAGCTGTGTGTCGGCCTGTATATCCAGCTTGAACTGGCCTGGTGGGAACACAACTTTGCCTTCAGCAACTTCAAGATCAAGGATGAAAACCAGATCAAGGCCCTGCGCGCCTTGGGGGTTACACGCCTGCGCTATGACCCCGAGCGCAGTGATTGTGAGCCCCTGAGCGCGACCGAACCCACAGCAACGGTCGTCACCCCAATACCGGCAGCACCGCCCTCGCCACAGCAGCAGGCCAGCCTGGCCCGTGCGGAAAAACTCAAGGCCCTGCGCAAACGCCTGGCCGAAGTGGACCGCAAATTCGTTCAGGCCAGCCAACAGGTCAAAACCCTCAACCAGACGCTGCGCAGCCGCCCAGAAGAAGCCTGCAAGCAGGCTGGCGAGGTGGTCGGCGCGATGGTCGATACGCTGCTGGGGGGCAGCGGCGCCGTGCTGCACACCATCAACAGCAAGGCCGCCGAAGACAATTACCTGCACTCCCTGAACGTCACCGTACTGAGCCTGATGCTGGGTCGCCAACTCGGCCTGGACAGCGAGGACTGCCATGTCCTCGGCATGGGGGCGCTGCTGCACGATGTCGGCAAACTGGAGGTGCCCAGCAAGGTCCTGCTGAAAAGTGAGCCGCTGACCCGTCCGGAACAGCAGCTACTGCAGCTGCACTGTGAATTCGGCCTGCGCATGGGCCACAAGCTGATGCTGGATGATGAAGTGCTGCGCGTCATCAACGAGCACCATGAATACTGCGACGGCAGCGGTTACCCGCGTCAGCTGCGTGAAGCAGCCATCGGCCGACTAAGCCGTCTGGTGTGCATCACCAACCAGTTCGATAACCTGTGCAACCCGCTCAACCCGCGCGATGGCCTCAGTCCGCACGAAGCGCTGGCGCTGATGTTCAAGCAATACAATGCGCGCTTCGATGCGGTGGCGCTGAAAGCCTTTATCCGCTGCATGGGGGTGTATCCACCGGGCTGCCTGGTGCAGCTGGATGATCAGCGTTACGGCCTGGTCTTGGGCATGAACCCAAGCCTGCCGCTGAAACCGACGCTGGTGGTCTACGATGCCGAAGTGCCCAAAAACGAGGCGCTGATCATCGACCTGGAACAGGAAACACGCCTCGGCATCGCCAGCAGCCTGCGCCCGGCGCAGCTGCCGCGCGAAGCGCTGGAGTACCTCAACCCGCGCCAGCAGCTGAGCTACTTTGTCGAACCGAGCAAAGGTCGCTAGCCCGCGCTGCCTTCCTCAATCAGCCAATCCAGTCGCCAGCCGCCCTGGCTTTGCCCGAGCAGCTGAGCGAGCCATGGCAGGATCTGCTTGAGTTCGTCTTCCAAACCCCATGGTGGGTTGCTGATCACCAGGCCGGAGCCATTCAAGCGCGCTGCTTCGTCGGTGGGGTGTACGTAGAGTTCGATGCGCAGCAGCTTGGGCGCCTTGCTCTTTTGCAGGTCACTGTAGAAACGCCGCAGCTGGCGCAGGTCCTTGATCGGGTACCAGATCGCCACCACAGCCTGGCGCATGCGGCTGATGGCTTCGCTCAACGACTGGGCGCAGCGTTCCATCTCATCGACCTGCTCGAACGGCGGATCGATCAACAGCAGGGCGCGCTTCTCGCGGGTTGGCAGCAGGGCACGTGGCACATACCAACCCTCGCCCAGGTGCACGGCCACGCGGCGGTCGCCGTGCATGTTTTCCTTGAGCAGACGACCGTCTTCCGGGTGCTTCTCGTTCAAGTGCAAGCGATCTTGCTCGCGGGTCAGCAGGCGCGCCAGCTCCGGCGAGCCGGGGTAATGACGCAGCTCGCCATCCGGGTTCATCGCCCGAATCACTTCCAGATAATCCAGCAGCGGGTCCGGTACATCGGTGGCCTGCCACAGCCGGGCAATGCCTTCCAGCCACTCGCCCGTGCGGCTGGCTTGATCACCGCGCAGATCATACAGACCGATACCCGCATGGCTGTCGAGGTAGGCGAACGGCGCCTCCTTGCGTGACAGCAGGGCAATCAGGCGAGTGAGGACATAGTGTTTCAGCACATCGGCATGGTTGCCGGCATGAAAGGCGTGGCGGTAGTTCATTGGGCGGACTCCTGTGGCCGGGCAGTTTACCAGTTTGCCAAGCGCCGGATGGATCAGTACGGTGGCCACTGATCCATCCGGCAAAAGAGAACCCACATGTCATTGCAAGACCTATTGGGCATTGAGCTACCGCTGATCCAGGCCCCCATGGCTGGCGTGCAGCTGCATGGTTTAGCCGCTGCCGTATCCAACGCCGGCGCGCTGGGTTCGCTGCCCTGCGCCATGCTTGATGCGGCCGGCCTGCGCAAGGAGCTGCAGGCGCTCAGTGAGAAAACGTACAGGCCCTATAACCTGAATTTCTTTTGCCACACCCCGCCAAACACCGACGACACACGCGAAGCCGCCTGGCGTGAGGCGCTGAGTCCGTACTACCGCGAGTTCGGCATTGATCGCGCGACGATTGCCAGCGGTCCCGGCCGCCTGCCGTTCAGTGCCGAGATGGCCGATCTGCTCGATGAATTCCGGCCGGCCGTGGTGAGCTTTCACTTCGGCCTGCCCTCGGCTGAACTGTTGGCGCACGTAAAAGCGTGCGGGGCCAAGGTGCTCAGCTCGGCGACTACGGTTGAAGAGGCGTTGTGGCTCGAAGCCAATGGCGCAGATGCGATCATCGCCCAGGGCCTGGAAGCCGGCGGCCATCGCGGCATGTTCCTTACCGATGAGCTGAGCAGCCAGCTCGGCACCTTCGCCCTGCTGCCGCAGATCGTCCAGGCAGTGCGCTTACCGGTGATTGCCGCTGGCGGCATCGCCGATGCCCAAGGCGTGCGCGCGGCCATGGCGCTTGGCGCGGCCGGGGTGCAAATCGGCACCGCCTACCTGTGCTGTGATGAAGCCAGCACCAGCGCCATTCACCGCGCCGCCCTGAACAGCCCGGCAGCACAGCACACGGCCCTGACCAACCTGTTCAGCGGCCGCCCGGCGCGTGGCATCGTCAACCGGGTGATGCGCGAGTTGGGCCCAATCAGCCCGATGGCACCCGCCTTCCCACTGGCGACGCCAGCCATTGCGCCGTTGCGCAGCAAAGCTGAAAGCCTGGGCAGCGGTGATTTCTCTCCGCTCTGGGCGGGGCAGAATGTCAGCGGCTGCAAGAATATCGGCGCCGCTGAGCTAACCCGCGAGCTGGCGCAGGGTTTTGTCCAATAAGCACACCCTTTGCTGCAAAGCCCCGCCCGGGTGGATGACGTCTTTTCATCCACCTTGGCGATCTGCTGGATGGAGAAAGCGTCACCCACCCTACCCGACCGCTCCGGCCCAACGCCCCGTTATCACGCTTATTAATAGTGCTGGGAGCCGCACGTGCAGCTGCTTAGACTCGGCTCATCGCAACCGGAGGTACACCCATGTCCGAGTCTCTGCTCAGTTCCCGCAACCTGGCCTTTGAGCTGTATGAAGTGCTGGACGCCGAAGGCCTGACCCAGCGTGAACGTTTCGCTGAACACAGCCGCGAAACCTTTGACGCGGCCATCGACACCGCCCGCAGCATCGCGGAAAACCTGTTCGCCCCGCACAACCGCAAGAATGACGAACACGAGCCGGAGTACGTCGACGGCGCAGCGGTGCTGATCCCCGAAGTGAAACCGGCGGTGGATGCCTTCCTCGAGGCCGGCTTCCTCAACGCCACCCGCGAATTCGACGTCGGCGGCATGCAGCTGCCCAACCTGTTGTCGCAGGCCTGCTTCGCCCACTTCCAGTCGGCCAACGCGGCGACCACTTCGTACCCGTTCCTGACCATGGGCGCGGCCAACCTGATCGAGAACTTCGGCACGACCGAGCAGAAGCAGCGCTTTCTGCAGCCGATGATCGACGGCCGCTTCTTCGGCACCATGGCCCTGACCGAACCGCATGCCGGCTCCTCGCTGTCGGACATCCGCACCCGCGCCGAACCAGCCGAAGACGGCACCTACCGGCTCAAGGGCAACAAGATCTTTATCTCCGGTGGCGACCACCCACTGTCGGAAAACATCGTGCACATGGTGCTGGCCAAGCTGCCGGATGCCCCGGCGGGCGTTAAAGGCATCAGCCTGTTTATCGTGCCGAAGTTTCTGGTCAACGATGACGGCAGCCTGGGCAAGCGCAACGACGTGGTCCTGGCCGGGCTGTTCCACAAGATGGGCTGGCGCGGCACCACCTCTACCGCGCTGAACTTTGGTGATAACGGCGACTGCGTCGGCTACCTGGTGGGCAAACCGCACCATGGCCTGAGCTACATGTTCCAGATGATGAACGAGGCGCGTATCGGCGTCGGTATGGGTGCCGTGATGCTGGGTTACGCCGGTTACCTGTACTCGCTGGACTACGCCCGCCAGCGCCCGCAAGGCCGCTTGCCCGATGGCAAGGACCCGACCTCCAGCCAGGTGGCGATCATCGAGCACGCTGACGTGCGGCGCATGCTGCTGACGCAGAAAGCCTACGTGGAAGGTTCCTTCGACCTCGGTCTGTACGCCGCGCGGCTGTTCGACGACACCCTGACCCTGGAGACCGAGGAAGAACGGCGCATCGCCCTTGAGCTGCTCGACTTGCTCACCCCGATCGTCAAATCCTGGCCGTCGGAGTTCTGCCTCAAAGCCAACGAGCTGGCCATCCAGATTCTCGGCGGTCACGGCTACACCCGCGATTACCCGGTGGAGCAGTACTACCGCGATAACCGCCTCAATCCGATCCATGAAGGCACCCACGGCATCCAGTCCCTCGACCTGCTCGGCCGCAAGGTCTCGATGAACGGCGGTGCAGCACTTAAGCAGCTGCTCAAGCTGATCCACGGCACCTGCCAACGCGCCGAAGCCCACGCCTCGCTGACCGCCCTGCGCCAGCCGCTGGAGCAACTGCTGGCACGCCTGCAAACCGTGACCCTGGCGCTGCTGGGTGACCTGATGAGCGGCAAGGTCAACGAAGGCCTGGCCAACTCGGCGCTGTACCTGAAGGTGTTCGGCCATACCGTGATCGGCTGGCGCTGGCTGGAACAGGCAATCCGCGCTGAGGAAGGCTTGGCGAAAGGCAATGCCAGCGATGTCGACTTCTACCAGGGCAAGCTGCAGGCCGCGCGTTACTTCCTGACCTGGGAAGTGCCGAGCTGCCACCACGACCTGGCGATTCTCGAAGCCCGCGACGACACCTGCCTGGGCATGCAGGACGCCTGGTTCTGAATCAAGCGAAACGCTGTTGAAGCTGACGCCCCGCTGAACACGGGGCGTTTTTTTTGAGCGCAGCTTAAAGGCAGCGGTTAGAATCTCTGGCACGCGCCATGCATAGTGGCACGCTCACCAACCCGCACGGAGTACGCGCCTTGGATGCCAGCACCATCAACAACCTGTTTTTGATCGGTGGCTTACTGGTAGCAATGAGCATTCTGGTGAGCGCATTCGGCTCACGCTTCGGCATCCCCATTCTGGTGATCTTTCTCGGCGTCGGCATGCTCGCCGGCACCGATGGCCCTGGCGGTATTGTCTTCAACAATTACTCCACCGCTTACCTGGTCGGCAACCTGGCGCTGGCGATCATTCTGCTCGATGGCGGCATGCGCACGCGAGTCTCCAGCTTTCGCGTGGCCTTGTGGCCGTCTCTCTCCCTGGCCACCGCCGGCGTACTGATCACTGCCGGGCTGACCGGAGTAGCCGCAGCCTGGCTGTTCAACCTGAGCCTGCTAGAGGGTCTGCTGATCGGCGCCATCGTCGGCTCCACGGATGCTGCAGCGGTATTCAGCCTGCTCGGCGGGCGCGGCCTCAATGAGCGGGTCAGCGCCACTTTGGAGATCGAATCCGGCAGCAACGATCCAATGGCGGTGTTTCTCACCGTCACCCTGATCGAGATGCTTGCCAGCGGCGAATCCGGCTTTAGCTGGATCTTCGTCGTGCACCTGCTCGAGCAATTCGGCATCGGCGGCCTGCTCGGCCTCGGTGGCGGCTGGCTGCTGCTGCAGGTGGTCAACCGCATCAGCCTGGCCAACGGTCTTTATCCGTTGCTGGTGGTCAGCGGGGGGATCATGATCTTCGCCATCACCACCGCCGTCGGTGGCAGCGGTATCCTCGCCATCTACCTGTGCGGCCTGCTGCTTGGCAACCGGCCAATCCGCTCGCGCCACGGCATTTTGCATATGCTCGATGGCCTGACCTGGTTGGCACAGATCGCGATGTTTCTGGTCCTCGGCCTGCTGGTCACGCCACACGAACTGCTGCCGATCATCTTGCCGGCCCTCGGCTTGGCGTTGTGGATGATTCTGTTCGCCAGGCCGCTTTCAGTGTTTATCGGCCTGTTGCCGTTTCGCGCCTTCCACGACCGCGAGAAAGCCTTTATCGCCTGGGTGGGCCTGCGCGGTGCGGTGCCTATCATTCTCGCGGTATTCCCACTGATGGCCGGCTTGCCGAATGCCCAACTGTTCTTCAACGTGGCGTTCTTTATCGTCTTGGTGTCGCTGGTACTGCAGGGCACCAGCCTGCCATTTGCCGCCAAGTTGTTGCGCGTCACCGTCCCACCAGAGCCCGCACCGGTATCGCGCGCCGGCCTGGAAGTGCACCCAACCAGCCAGTGGGAGCTGTTTATCTACCGCCTCGGTGCGGAAAAATGGTGCATCGGCGCGCCGTTGCGTGAACTGAAGATGCCCGAAGGCACGCGTATCGCCGCGCTGTTCCGTGGCAAGGAGCTGCTGCACCCATCAGGCAGCACGACTCTGGATGCCGGCGATCTGCTCTGCGTGGTTGGCCACGAACACGACTTACCCGGCCTAGGCAAGCTGTTCAGCCAGGCGCCCACCCGTGGCCAGGATCTGCGTTTCTTCGGTGATTTCGTACTGGAAGGCGATGCCGAGCTGGCCGCCATCGCCGCACTCTACGGCCTGCAACTGGAAGGCGCAGAAGGCCAGCTACATCTGGGCCGCTTTATCGCCCACAAGATTGGCGGCTCGCCGGTAATCGGCGACCAGGTGGAATGGCAAGGCCTGACCTGGACAGTGGCCGCCATGGAAGGGAACAAGATCCGCAAGGTAGGCGTCAGATTCCCCGAAGGCAGTCGCCCAGTCCCTGGGCTCTTCCTTTAAACGCCGGGTTACGCGCCAGCGCTGTTGCGTTAAAAAGCGCAGCACAAGAGCGTAATCTAGCGCCCAAGAGCCGTTATATGCGGCACAGGCGCTTAGCCAGGCGCCTGTTAAACTCAGCCTCTTTTCGAGCCAACGATCGTCACTATGCCCTCTCTTCGCACTTATCTTGCCGTCGCACTGCTCGGGCTGTGCCTGAGCGCCCCGCTGCTCCAGGCCGCCGAGCCACCTAGCCGGGCTGACGTACAAAGCAGCCTGGACAACCTGGCCGACCGCAAGCTGCCGGAAGCCGAGCAGCTGGCCGTCAAGCAGACCCTGGAGAAAACCCTGGCGCTGCTGGATGAAAAAGCCGACAGCGAGCAGCGCCGCGCCGACCTCGAGAAACAGCTGCAGCAAGCCCCACGTCTGATTGGCGAGGCGCAGCGCGATTACGAGCGACTGAAAAACAGCACGCCCACCCAGGTCAATCTGCGCTACGGCAAAAGCACACTGCCGCAGCTCGAACAATTGCTCGCCGATCGCAACGCACAACTCAACGAGTGGCAGAAGCAGATCATCGAGGCCAATAGCCTGGTGATCACCGCGCAGACTCGCCCGGAACGCGCCCAGGCAGAAATCAGCGGCAACCAGACCCGCAGCCAGGAAATCAACAGCATTCTGAAAAGCGGCCGCGATGCCAGCAAACCGCTGAGCAACGAGCGGCGTAACCAGCTGAATGCCGAACTGGCCAAGCTTGATGCGCAAACGCAGCTGCGCCGCCAGGAACTGGCCGGCAACAGCCTGCTGCAGGACCTCGGTAACAGCCGCCGCAGCCTGCTGGAAGAGCGCATAAAACGCCTCGAACAGGAACTGCTCGACCTGCAGAACCTGATCAATGAAAAGCGCCGCGACGTCTCCGAACAAACCCTCGCCGAACAGTCACGTGAGGTCGAAAAGGCCGGCACCGACAGCCTGCTGGCACAGGAAAGCGCAATCAACCTGAAGCTCTCCGATTACCTGCTGCGCGCCACCGATCGGCTCAATGAACTGACCCGCCTGAATCTGCAGACCAAACAGCAACTCGACAGCCTGAGCCAGAGCGACCAGGCCCTGGAAGAGCAGATCAGCGTGCTGCAAGGCAGCCTGCTGCTCTCGCGCATCCTCTATAAGCAGCAGCAAGCCCTGCCGACGCTGAAGATCGACAGCAACCTGCCCGACCAGATCGCCGACCTGCGCCTGTACCAGTTCGAGCTCAACCAACAGCGCGAAGCCATCAACAACCCCAGCGTGTATGTCGACAACTTGCTCAGCGCCCAGCCTAACGAGGCCGACAACCAGGCCCTGCGCACCGACCTGCTGGCCATCGCCGATACCCGCCGCGAGCTGATCGACCGTCTTAACCGTGAGCTGAACGCCCTGCTCAACGAGTCGATCACCCTGCAGCTGAATCAGAAGCAGCTGAAAACCACAGCAGAAACTCTGCGCGCCACCCTCGACGAGCAGATGTTCTGGATCCCCAGCAACAAACCGCTGGATCTGGAGTGGATCAAGTCCGTGCCGCGCCTGCTCGAACGGCAGATTGCTGAACTGCCCTGGGGCTCCAACCTGCGCCAGCTGGGTGCAGGCCTGACCGAACGGCCGCTGCTGTTTCTACCGTTGCTGCTGCTGATTGGCGTGCTGCTGTGGCGCCGCGGCTACCTGTACCGCAAGCTCGCCGAGCTGCATCAGGACATCGGCCACTTCAAACGCGACAGCCAATTGCACACGCCGATGGCGATCATGCTCAACGTATTGCTGGCCCTGCCCGGCACGCTGTTTCTGGCGCTGTGCGGCTTCGCCCTGCAAATGGATGCCCGCGGACAGAACGCCAACCTGGGTGAGGCGCTGTTCCAGATGGCCCAAGCCTGGCTGGTGTTCTACACCCTGTACCGCATCCTCGCCGATGGTGGCGTGGCCGAGCTGCACTTCCGCTGGGGCCGCTCACAGGTGGCGTTCCTGCATCGCCAGGTACGCCGTCTGGGTCTGGTGGTCATGGCCATGGTCGCCGTGGTCACGGTGGCCAAGCACCAACCGGCCGGCCTGGGCGATGACGTGATCGGCCTGACCGTGGTGCTGACCTGCTACGCACTGATGGTCTGGCTGCTGCACAAACTGCTACTCACCGGCCCGGCCCGCGAGCATGCCTCAGCCTTCCGCATGCTGATCGGCATCGGCTTAAGCCTGCTGCCATTGGCGCTGATCATCGCGGTCGGCCTCGGCTACTACTACACCGCACTGAAACTCAGTGACCGCCTGATCAACACCCTGTATCTGCTGGTGATCTGGCTGGTCATCGAGGCCACCTTCGTGCGCGGCCTGGGCGTGGCAGCACGTCGCCTGGCGTACCAGCGCGCCACGGCCAAACGCCAGGCACAGAGCAAGGACAGCGGCGAAGGCACGGAAACCGTGGTCGAGGAGCCGACCCTGGATATCGAACAGGTCAACCAGCAGTCGCTGCGCCTGATTCGCCTGGCCCTGCTCGGCACCTTTATCGCGGGCCTGTACTGGGTCTGGGCGGACCTGATCTCGGTGTTTGCCTACCTCGACAACATCGCCCTCTACCAATACAGCAGCGGCAGCGGTGATGCCGCCACCCTGGTGCCGATCAGCCTCAGTGATGTGCTCGGCGCCTTGGTAATCGTCGGTATCACCATCGCCCTGGGCCGCAACCTACCCGGCCTGCTCGAAGTGCTGGTGCTGTCCAGGCTGAACCTGGCCCAGGGCAGCGCCTACGCCACCACCACCCTGCTGTCCTACCTGATCGTAGCCATCGGCTTTGTTACCACCCTGTCGACCCTCGGCGTCAGCTGGGACAAATTGCAGTGGCTGGTCGCCGCCCTGTCGGTAGGCCTGGGCTTTGGCTTGCAGGAAATCTTCGCCAACTTTATTTCCGGCCTGATCATCCTGTTCGAACGTCCGGTGCGCATCGGCGACGTGGTGACCATCGGCAACCTGTCCGGCACCGTGAGCAAAATCCGCATCCGCGCCACCACCATCACCGATTTCGACCGCAAAGAAATCATCGTGCCGAACAAGACCTTCGTCACCGACCAGCTGATCAACTGGTCGCTCAACGACACAGTTACCCGGGTGATCATCAAGGTCGGCGTAGCCTACGAAACTGACCTGCCACTGGCGCGTAAGCTGATGATGCAGGCCGCAGAGGAAAACCCGCGGGTACTGCGCGATCCAGCGCCGCTGCTGTTCTTCCTGACCATTAGCGCCAGCACCTTCGACTACGAGCTGCGCTTCCATGTGCGCGAGCTGGGCGACCGCAACGCCGCCACCGATGAAATCCTCACGCGTATCGCCCTGAGCTTCCGTGAGCACAACGTGGAAATGGCCTTCAACCAGGTCGAGGTGATGATCAAGAACCTGCACGGCCAGGAACTCAACCTGACCACCGGACAAATGGTGGCCGCCACGGCGGCCGCCGATGCGCAGCAGGGACAATTACCACCACCGACACCTGCAATCGACCCGCAGTAGCTTGCCGCCAGGCCCGCCAGCGCGGGCTGCCACCTCATCACTGCCGGGCCGTATGTGCCCGGCTGGAGCCTGACCGTGAAGCCGCTTATCGAGCTGCAGTTCGACAATCGTTTTGCCCGCCTCGGCGACGTATTTTCCACCCATGTGTTGCCCGAGCCGATTGCCGAGCCGCGCCTGGTCGTTGCCAGCCCGGCCGCCATGGCCTTGCTTGATCTGGACCCGAGTGAAGCCGAGAGCGAAGTGTTTGCGCAGATCTTCGCCGGGCACAAGCTGTGGAGCACCGCCGAGCCACGCGCCATGGTCTATTCCGGGCATCAGTTCGGCGGCTACAACCCGCGCCTGGGCGATGGCCGTGGCCTGCTGCTGGGTGAGGTCATCAACGACGCCGGCGAGTACTGGGACCTGCATCTGAAAGGTGCCGGACAAACGCCCTACTCGCGCATGGGCGACGGCCGCGCCGTGCTGCGTTCATCGATCCGCGAGTTTCTCGCCAGTGAACACCTGCACGCCCTCGGCATCCCCAGCTCGCGGGCACTGTGCGTGACCGGCTCCAGCACGCCGGTGTGGCGGGAGAAGCAGGAACGCGCGGCGATGGTGTTGCGCTTGGCGCCCAGTCATATCCGCTTCGGTCACTTCGAGTACTTCTATTACACCCAGCAACATGAGCAACTCAAACAGCTGGCCGAGCATGTGCTGCACTGCCACTACGCCGACTGTTTGCAGCAGGAACAGCCGTATCTGGCAATGTTCCGCGAAGTCATCGAACGCAACGCCACGATGATCGCCTACTGGCAGGCCTATGGTTTCTGTCACGGGGTGATGAACACCGACAACATGTCGATCCTCGGCATCACCTTCGATTACGGCCCCTACGCCTTTCTCGATGATTTCGATGCCCAGCACATCTGCAACCATTCCGATGACACCGGCCGTTACTCGTTCAGCAATCAGGTGCCCATTGCCCAGTGGAACCTCGCCGCCCTCGGCCAGGCCCTGGTACCGCTGGTCGATGTCGACGCGCTACGGGAAACCCTCGGTCTGTTCCTGCCGTTGTACCAGGCGCATTACCTCGACCTGATGCGCAAGCGCCTGGGCCTGCTCAGTGCAGATGAGGGCGATGAAGCCCTGGTGCAGCGCCTGCTGCAACTGATGCAGAGCAGCGCGGTGGATTACACCCTGTTCTTCCGCGAGCTCGGCGACAGCCCGGCCGCGCAAGCCTTAGCGCGTCTGCGCGACGATTTCACCGACCTGGCTGGTTTCGATGCCTGGGCCGCTGACTACCTCGCGCGCAGTGCACGCGATGGTGACGACACGGAGCAACGCCGCATGCGCATGCACGCGGTCAACCCTAAGTACATCTTGCGCAACTACCTGGCGCAGCAAGTGATCGAGGCCGCCGAGCAAGGCAACTACGCCCCGGTGCGCGAACTGCATCAAGTGCTATCGCAGCCCTTCGACGAGCAGCCCGGCTTCGAACGCTACGCCCAGCGCCCGCCGGAATGGGGCAAACACCTGGAAATCAGCTGCTCGTCTTGAGCAGCGCTCAAGCCCCCAACATCCATTCCAACCCCATGGCTACATGCAGCTCAGTGCTGTCGAGCAGCGGCAGTGAGGCGTCCAGGCCATCGAGCAGCAAACCGATCTCGGTGCAGCCGAGGATGGCCACCTCGGCGCCCTGGGTTTGCAGCGTGCGCAAGCAGTCCAGATAGAACGCCCGCGCCTGCGGCAGAAACTGGCCCTGGCACAGCTCGGCAAAGATCACCCGGTCGATTTCCGTCATCTGCGCCGCGTCCGGCGTAATCACCTCAATCGCAAAGCGCTGGGCCAGACGCTGGCGGTAGAAGTCCTCCTGCATGGTAAAACGCGTGCCGAGCAAAGCCGCGCGGCGCACACCCTGGCGCTGCAGCGCCTGGCCAACCGCATCACCAATATGCAGCAGAGGTATCTGCACCGCCGCCTCAATGGCCGGCGCCACCTTGTGCATGGTGTTAGTGGCCAACAGCAGGGCCGTGGCTCCAGCCGGCTCAAGGCCCTGAGCCGCCTGCGCCAGCATCTGCCCAGCCGCCTGCCAGTCGCCACACCGCTGCAGCTCGGCGATCTCGGCAAAGTCCACTGAATGCAGCAGCAAGGGCGCCGAATGCAAACCACCGAGGCGCTCACGCACGCCCTGGTTGAGCAAACGGTAATAGCTGGCCGTCGACTCCCAACTCATGCCACCCAGAATGCCTAACTGCCGCATATCACCTCCTGCTCGATAAAGCCTTGAGCCTAATCCGCCACCGCTCCAGCGCACAGGCACAGTGCGCGGCAGAGCGGTCGGTACAGCCTTATCTATTAAATCGAAAAGGCATATAAACCTTTCCAAACATTCTTAGACTCTCTAAGCAGCAACCCTTATCTTCTCCGCCTTGCGTGGCCGCCCCGTCTGGATTGGCGTGCCCGATACCTCACACGAGATTCAACGCTAAGGATGTTCATGTTCTGGGACTCTCTTCCCCTGCCCCTGCTGTTTGTCGGTGCCCTGCTGATCTGGGTGCTGTACGCCTTTGTGCGCGAGAAGTGGAGCCCGGACATCGTCGCGGCCATCGCCGTGGCTGCGCTGCTGATTACCCAACTGCTGACGCCTGGGGAAGTACTCAGCGTACTGAGCAACTCGGCGCCAGTGACCATCGCCTGCATGTTCGTGCTCTCCGCCGCGCTGGAGCGCACCGGCTGCATCGATGCTCTGGGCAACTGGCTGGGCGACCTAGTCGGCACCAGCCCGATCCGCGTGCTTACCGGCCTGACCGTCACCGCCCTGGTGATCTCAGCCTTCCTGAATAACACCCCGGTGGTGGCCATTCTCACTCCGGTGGCGATTTCCCTGGCACGCAGAGCCGGCACCTTCCCCTCGAAGCTGCTGATTCCTCTGTCCTACGCCACCATCCTCGGCGGCACCCTGACCATGATCGGCACCTCGACCAACATTCTGGTCGATGGCGTGGCGCGCAAAGCCGGCCTTGAGCCTTTTGGCATGTTTGAAATTACCGGTGCCGGGCTGATCATGGCCGCCTTCGGCATGGCCTACCTGCTGACCATCGGCCATCGCCTGTTGCCTGAGCGCGAAACCCTGTCCAAGCAGCTGCGTCCGAACCTCGACCGCACCTTTATGACCGAGCTGCTGGTGCCACACAACTCACCGGTAATCGGCAAAACCCTGCACGAAGCCAACCTCAACGGTGGCAGTGGCCTGCAGGTGCTGAAAATCTTCCGTGACGAGCAAGAGCTCACCGAACCGGCCCACGACACCCTGCTGGTGGCGGGCGACCAGCTGGTGCTGCACGGCCAGGTCAAGGATGTGGTGGAGCTGCGCGAAAGTGGCCACCTGACGTTCAACCGCAGCGATGCCTTCGAAACCATCAGCAGCCACGACGTAATCCTCGCCGAGGCGATAGTCGGGCGTAACTCGCGCTACAGCCACCGGCCGATGCGCGACCTCGACCTGACCGCGCGCTACGGCATCGCCGTGCTCGCCGTGCACCGTCAGGATGAGAACATCCAGGGCAACCTGGATGACTTCGAACTGCAGTTCGGCGACGTAATGCTGGTGGAAGGTACGCCGACGCAGATCAAGCGTTTTGCCGATAACGGCGAGCTGATCAGCCTCAACGCCGTGCAAGAGCGTGCGTTCCGCCGCGACAAGGCACCAATTGCGATCATCGCCACCCTGGCGGTGATGATCCTCGCCGCGTTTGGCGTAATGCCCATCGAGGGCCTGGCGATCATCGGCGCGGTGACCGTACTGGCGACCCGCTGCCTGGACGTGGAAGACGCCTACAAGGCCGTCGACTGGAAGATCCTCAGCCTGATTTTCGGCATGCTGGCCATCAGCATCGCCATGGACAAGGTCGGCCTGGTCAGCCTGATGGTCAGCAATGTCATGGGCCTGATGCCCTGGGCCGGCCCGCTGCTGATGCTGTCGTTTATCTACCTGTTCACTTCGATCCTGACCGAAGTGCTGTCAAACAATGCGGTGGCGGTACTGGTCACGCCGATTGCCATCGGCATGGCCCAGCACCTGGGTGTCGACCCACGCGCCTTTGTGGTCGCGGTGATGTTCGCCGCCAGCGCCAGCTTCGCCACGCCCATCGGCTATCAGACCAACACATTTGTGTACAACGCCGGCGGCTACCGCTTTACCGACTTTATGAAGATCGGCATTCCACTCAATCTGCTGCTGTGGGTTGTGGCCAGTTTTGTAATCCCCTGGTTCTTCCCGCTGACGCCGGTTTGACGGCATAAGCGGCGAACACATCGATCTAACCCAAGGCCCGATTCATTGCTCCAGCGCATTGACCGGGCCTTCTTGCTTTGGCCATGCTGCGGGTCTTTCAAACTGCCCTGAAGGAACGCGCGCATGAAATTGGAAACCCTGGCCATCCACGCCGGTTACAGCCCTGACCCGACCACCAAGGCGGTGGCGGTGCCGATCTACCAAACCAGCTCCTTTGCCTTCGACGACACCCAGCACGGTGCCGATCTGTTCGACCTGAAGGTCGCCGGCAACATCTACTCGCGGATCATGAACCCGACCAACGCCGTGCTCGAAGAGCGCGTGGCTGCGCTGGAAGGCGGCGTCGGCGCGCTGGCCGTGGCCTCGGGCATGGCCGCGATCACCTACGCGATCCAGACCGTCGCCGAAGCCGGTGACAACATCGTCTCGGTGGCCAAGCTCTACGGCGGCACCTACAACCTGCTGGCCCACACCCTGCCGCGCTTCGGCATCCAGACCCGCTTTGCCGCCCACGATGACATCGCCGCCCTCGAAGCGCTGATCGACGACAAAACCAAAGCCGTGTTCTGCGAGTCCATCGGCAACCCGGCCGGCAATATCGTCGATCTGGCCGCACTGGCCGCCGCTGCGCACCGCCATGGCGTGCCGCTGATCGTCGACAACACCGTGGCCACGCCGATTCTCTGCCGCCCGTTCGAGCATGGCGCCGATATCGTCGTGCATTCGCTGACCAAGTACATCGGCGGCCACGGCACCAGCATCGGCGGCATCGTGGTGGATTCCGGCAAATTCCCCTGGGCCGACAACAAGGCGCGCTTCCCGCTGCTCAACACCCCGGATCCTTCCTATCACGGCGTGACCTACACCGAAGCCTTCGGCCCGGCGGCCTTTATCGGCCGCTGCCGCGTGGTGCCGTTGCGCAACACCGGCGCGGCGCTGTCGCCGTTCAATGCCTTCCTGATTCTACAAGGCCTGGAAACCCTGGCCTTGCGCATGGAGCGCCACTGCGAGAATGCGCTGAAGGTCGCCCATTACCTGCAAAATCATCCACAGGTGGCGTGGGTGAAATACGCTGGCCTGCCCGATCACCCCGAGCACGCCCTGGCGCAGCGTTTCTGCGGCGGTAAACCGGCCTCGATCCTGTCCTTTGGCATTGTTGGCGGCCAGGCCGCAGGCGCGCGCTTTATCGATGCACTGCAGTTAGTGGTGCGTTTGGTGAATATCGGCGATGCCAAATCGTTGGCCTGCCACCCGGCCTCGACCACTCACCGCCAGCTGAATGATGAAGAGCTGGAGCGCGCCGGCGTACCGCGCGACATGGTGCGCCTGTCGATCGGTATCGAGCACAGCGACGACATCCTCGCCGACCTGGCCCAGGCTCTGGACGCCGCGGCGGGCTGATCGCCCTTGATATCCGCACAAGCGACTCCAGATAAGGGATAACCGCCTCTGGAGTCGCCCATGTCCAACCCTCTGCTGATCCCTTGTCCACACTGCAACGGCCTTAACCGCATTCCCGCCGAGCGCCTGGGCGATGCGCCGCGCTGCGGCCGTTGCAAATCGGAGGTGCTACCCAGCACACCGTTCGAACTGACCCAGGCCAACTTTGATGCGCAGAACAAAGGCGACCTGCCGTTGCTGATTGATGTCTGGGCCAGTTGGTGCGGCCCTTGCCGCAGCTTTGCTCCGATCTATGAGCAGGCCGCCGCGCAGCTGCAAGGCCACTGCCGTCTGAGCAAGCTGGACAGCGAAGCCAACCCTCAGCTGTCGGCTGAAATGGGCATTCGCTCGATCCCTACGCTGATCCTGCTCAAGGGCGGCATCGAAGTGGCTCGCCAGAGTGGCGCGCTGCCCTTGCCGCAATTGCTCGGCTGGTTGCGTCAGCAGGGCATCTGAGCGGATTGGTCAATCGACCGGCAGCCTTGCGGTCATTACCCTGCCATCGACCAACCCTTAGGCTGGCTGCACAACAATAATTGTGGAGCCAAGCATGACGATGCCTATCGAACTGGTGCGCCAGCTCACCGAAGAACAGATTGCCTTTGTCCAGCGCAGCGGGCTCAAGGCCGAAGTGCTGGAAGTCGGCCACGTGCGCCTGCTGATGCCGCTGGCGGGCAACCAGAACCATATCGGCAGCATGTACGCCGGCGCGCTGTTCACCCTGGCAGAAATTCCCGGCGGTGCGCTGTTCCTCACCAGCTTCGATGCCCAGCGCTTTTACCCCATCATCAAGGAAATGAACCTGCGCTTTCGCCGCCCGGCAACCGGCGATATTCGAGTCGAGGCACACCTTGCAGCAGAGGAAATCCAGCAGCTGCAAAAACAGGCAACAGAACTGGGCAAAGCCGAGTATGTTTTACAGTTGCAGCTAACCGATGAGAGTGGTGAAGTAGTGGCCGAGAGTCGCGGCCTTTACCAATTGCGCGCACGCTGACACCTGACCTTGCCCTAGGTCAAAAGTCCAGCTATGACTCGAGGTCACAATAAATGTGCCGACATGCATCGGCAGGAGAACGCCGACCATGCCCAGCCACATCCTTATTGCCCACGACCTGCGCGACACTGCCGACATGGCGCTGTGCCGCGCCACCCAGCTGGCCAAGCAATTCAACGCCAAACTGACCATCCTGCATGTGCTCGACCCGAGCAAAAGTAGCCAAGAACATGAGCAGGCCAAGCAGGCGCTTGACCGCAGCCTGACCCAATACGCACCACCCGGCAGCCAACTGCTGATCCGCACAGGCATCAAACCGTCGGAAGTGGTGCTGCAACAGCTTAATGAGCTGGGTTGCGACTTGCTGGTACTCGGCGGCCATCACCAGCGCCACGACTTCTTCTCCGGCACCAGCCTCGACCGCATTGCCCGCAACTGTCCGGTGCCACTGCTGCTGGTAGCGCGTAACGATTTCAAGCCATACCAGCGTGCACTGGCGGCCATCGATTTCTCACTCTGCGCCTGCAGCGCCCTCGGCCAGGCCTACCGCCTGCTACCGGAAACGGCCGAACTGCATGCCCTGCACGTCTTCGAGCCAGACAAGGGCACGCCCAAGCAGGTTGAAGCGCAACTGACCACGCAAAAAGCCCTGATCAATCAGCTGCTGGAAGATGAAGCGCAGAACCTGCCAGAGAAAGGCCCGACCTTGACTCACTCGGTGGAGCAAGGCGGCATCCTGCGCTGCCTGCAAGCACGCCTGAAGAGCACCAATACCGAACTGCTGGTACTCGGCAGCCACGGCCGCAGCGCACTGTCGCAAGCATTGCTCGGCAGCCTGGCGCAGCACTTCCTGCACAAGGCGCCCTGCGACATCTACGTCGTCAGGTAGGTAGGTTTTCTACGCCCAACAAAAAAGCTGCCTAGGCAGCTTTTTTGCTATCCAGACTCAACTCAATCAGCGCTGTTAAGCAGGTCATGCAGCTCGACAAACTGCTGAGTCAACTTGTGATTGCGATCCAGGTAGATCAGCGGCGTGCAGGCCTGGTGCGATTCGCGCATCTTCACCGAACTCATCAGGTTGACCGGCAGCACCGGCAGACCCTCGGCAATCAGCTCATCGAGTAGCTGCTGCGGCAGGCTGGCGCGCGGCTGGAACTGGTTGACCACGATGCCTTCGACTTCCAGGCCCTCGTTGTGGTCTTCCTTGAGTTCTTCGATTTCGCGCAGCAGGCCATACAGCGCCTGGCGCGAGAAGCTGTCGCAGTCAAACGGAATCAACACGCGGTCAGCCGCGATCAACGCGGAGACGGTGTAGAAATTCAGCGCAGGTGGGGTATCGAGGTAGATGCGCTCGTAGTCTTCACTGAGGTCTTCGAGCAGTTTGCGCAGCTTGTTGATCTTGTGTTTTTGCTCAAGCTTCGGCTGCAGGTCGGCCAACTCGGCGGTGGCGGTGACCACATGCAGGTTGTCGAACGGCGTCTCGTAGATATCCACGCTGCCCTTCTTGCCGAACGGTGCCGATGACAGCGTGCCTTTAAAGAACTCGGCAATGCCCATGGGGATGTCCTCACCGGTCAGGCCGGTGAGGTAATGGGTGGAGTTGGCCTGGGCGTCCAGGTCGATCAGCAGCGTGCGATAGCCCTGGGAAGCACTGACCGCGGCCAGGTTGCAGGCAATACTGGACTTCCCCACACCGCCCTTCTGATTGAAGATCACGCGCCGCATGAAATACCCCCTGAATCCCGCATAAACCCCGAAATGGTCCCGGATTCTATGCAAACTACGTGACAAGGGCGAGATTTTCGGCAAAACCCCGCCGCCTCCGGTCAGAACAGCAGGCCATAGATTTGCGCACGGCCCGTACGGTCTGGATAATGCCAGCACTTCGCCATACCTGCTGCCAAGCCCTCCGCTGGTTGCGGCTGGCGGCAGCCGACATGGATGCCCACCGCGTGACACATTTCAGGATCGAACAATGGCGTGCCTGGGCTCCTGGCCTGGACAGCACGGCTGACTGGTGCGCCTGGCATCAGGCACCGTCGCGCCTGGTGGATGCGGGCCAGCAACCGGATGTCAGCGCGCTGCCGGCCATGCAGCGCCGCCGCCTGAGCCGCCTGGCGCGGATGGCCTTCCACGTCGCCTGGCCGCTGGCCGAAACGCACCCGCAATTACCGATGGTGTTCGCCAGCCGGCATGGCGAAACCCCGCGTACCCTGACCATTCTCAGTGATCTGGCGCACAACCAGCCGCTGTCGCCGACCCAGTTCAGCCTCTCGGTGCACAACGCGATCATCGGTCTATGGTCGATCCAGCGCGGCGATCACAGCGAAATGACGGCCATTGCCGGCGCCGGCGACGGCCTGGAAAACGCCATATTGGAAGCCTGCGGCATGCTCCACGACGGCGCACCAGCAGTGCTAGTGGTGATTGCCGAAGAAACTCCGCCCGAGCTTTACGCGCCATTTATCGACGACGTCCCGTTCCCCTATGCCGTTGGCCTACTGCTGACGCCGGGCGATGACTGGCAGCTGCACCTGAGCCGGGGCGATGGCGCCGGCAGCGAATGGCCCCACGCTCTCAACCTGGTCCGCGCCCTGTGCAGCGACCAGCCGACCCTGCAGCACCACTGGAAGAGCCGACAATGGACCTGGTCACGCAACAAGGCCTGAGCCGCTACAGCCCGCCTTATGTCTGGCGGCTGGTGGCCACGGCCCTGAGTTTCAGCCTGTTCGGCATCGGCGGTGTGCTGCTGCGCGTGCTGATCTTCCCGCTGCTGGCCCTGCTGCCAGGCGATGCCCTGAGCCGGCGCACCCGCGCCCGCGCGGTGGTGAGCAAAACCTTCTACCTGTTCGTGCGTTTTATGTACCGCAGCGGCGTACTGACCTACGAAGTCGAAGGCATCGAACGCCTCGGTCAACCAGGGCAGATGGTCATCGCCAACCACCCCTCGCTGATCGATGTGGTGGTGCTGATCGCCTTTATTCGTGATGCCAACTGCGTGGTCAAGCAAACCCTGTGGGACAACCCGAGCATGCGCGGCCCCTTGCGCGCGGCCCACTTCATCAGCAACAGCGGCAGCATGGACATGCTCGACGAAGCAGCCGGCGCCCTGCAAAGCGGCCAGACCCTGGTGATATTCCCCGAAGGCACGCGCACCACGCCGGGGCAGGCCCCGGAGTTTCACCGTGGTGCAGCGGCCATCGCGATTCGCGGCGCACGCATCGTCACCCCAGTGGTGATTAGCGTCAGCCCCACCACCCTGACCAAAGCCGAGCCCTGGTACAGCATTCCGTCGCGCCGTTTTCACATTCGCCTACGCGTAGGCGAGGATATTGACCCACAGCAGTTCAATGCCATGGGGGCGCCGCCGATAGCCTCGCGCAAACTCAACGATTTTCTGCACCAACACTTTATGAAGGAGCTCGCCAAAGATGAGCGATTTACAGCTGGAAATTAAGAACCTGATTATCGATGCCCTGGGCCTTGAAGACATGGCGGCCGAAGACATTGCCGCCGACCTGACGCTGTTCGGTGAAGGCCTCGGCCTGGACTCGGTCGACGCCCTGGAGCTCGGCCTGGCGATCCAGAAGCGCTTTGGCATCAAGATCGACGCTGAAGCCAAAGACACCCGCAAGCACTTTGCCAACGTAGCCAGCCTGGCGGCATTCGTGTCATCGCAACAGACCGCCTGAGGGAGCCGCCGATGCAAACCCGTGAAGAGATTTTCGACACCCTGCGTGACGCGCTGGTCGAGCTGTTCGAGTTGGACGCCGAACGTATTACGCCGCAAGCCAACCTCTATCAGGACCTGGAGATCGATAGCATCGATGCCGTGGACCTGATCGACCACATCAAGCGCCAGACCGGCAAGAAGCTTGCGGCCGAAGAGTTCAAGGCAGTGCGCACGGTGGGTGACGTGGTCGAGGCGGTGCTGCAGCTGGTTAACGCTCCAGCCAGCGAATAATGAGTCGTCTATTTGGCCTGCTCCTGCTGCTGGCCGGACTGCTCTACCCCTTTGCTGTGTACTACGGCATGGAGCACCTGTCGCCACGCCTGTTCGCCCTGCTGCTTGGAGGCCTGTGGCTGGCCCGCGCGCTGACGCAATGGGGCAAGCCCGGCAACCGCTGGATGACCGCCATGGCCCTGAGCTTCTGCCTGCTGCTCGGCCTGGCCGACGAGCCGGCACTGCTGCGCTGGTATCCGGTGCTGCTCAACGGCCTGTTGTTGGCGCTGTTCGGCCTTAGCCTGAAGTTCGGCCCGCCGCTGATCGAGCGCCTGGCGCGCCTGACCGAGCCGCAGTTGCCGGAAGTTGCCGTGCGCTATACGCGGACTGTTACCCAGGTCTGGGCCGGGTTCTTCCTGGCCAACGGTCTGGTGGTGGTGGCGCTGAATATCTGGGCACCGCTGAGCTGGTGGACGCTGTATACCGGGCTGATTGCCTACGGCCTGATGGGCCTGCTGTTTGCGGGTGAGTGGCTGGTGCGCCAGCGTGTTAGGAGACATGAATGAACTGGCTGTCCCTCGAGCACCTGCTGCTCGACGCCCACCCCGGTCGCGCAGCAAGCGCGGACTTGGATCACCCCCAGCTGCGCCAGCACGCCCTGCAATTGGCGGCTGAGCTGCAAGGCCGTGGCGTAAAACGCCTGGCGCTGTACCTCGACGATGCCGGTGAACTGGCCATCGCCCTGCTGGCCGCCTGGCGCGCCGGGATTGCTGTGCTGTTGCCAGCCGATGCGCAGCCGCACACCCGCCAACGTATGAGTACACAGTGCGACCTGTGGTTGGATAATCTTGATGGCCTTCTTAACGCCGACAGCGCTGCGCTGCCGCCGGCCCCGCTCGATCTCGACCAGTGCCAGCTGACCCTGTGCACCTCCGGCTCCAGCGGCGAAGCCAAGCTGATCGACAAATCCTTGCGCCAGCTGGCCAATGAAGTGACCGCCCTGGAGCTACTATGGGGCGAGCAACTGGGCAACGCGACCATTCTTGGCAGCGTCGCCACCCAGCATATCTACGGCCTGCTGTTTCGCGTGCTCTGGCCACTGTGCGCCGGCCGCGTGTTTCTGCGCCGCGCCCAGCCTTTTCCCGAGGATTTGCAACGCGAAAGCCTGGCCAGCGGTACTGATTTTGCCTGGGTCGCCAGCCCGGCTCTGTTGAAGAGAATGGGCGACAACCTCGACTGGAATGCCCTGAGTGCAGTGCGCCAGGTGTTCTCCTCCGGTGGCGCGCTACCAGCGGAAACCGCTGCCGAACTGCAGCACCTGCTTGGCCAATGGCCTACGGAAATCTACGGCAGCTCGGAAACCGGCGGCATCGCCTGGCGTAAGGGTGGCGAGCTGTGGACGCCATTCGCCGGCGTCGAACTGGGCCAGAACGCCGAAGGTGCGCTGCACCTGACCTCCCCCTACCTGCCCGTCGACCATCGCGAACAGACCGCCGATGCGGTGGAGCTGCAGGCCGATGGCCGCTTTGCCCTGCGCGGCCGCCTAGATCGGATTATCAAACTGGAAGAAAAGCGTATCTCCCTGCCCATGCTCGAACAGGCACTGAGCAGCCACGAATGGCTCAGCGATGCGCGCCTCGGCGTATTGCTGGAAGGCCGTGCCTACCTCGGCGCCCTGGTAGCCTTGAGCCCAGCCGGCCTGCATGTGCTGCGCAATGAAGGGCGCAAGACCGTCACCGAAACCCTGCGTCGCCACCTGGCCGGTCATTGCGAAGCCATCGCCCTGCCCCGCCGTTGGCGCCTGCTCGCGCAGCTGCCCTATAACAGCCAGGGCAAGCTGGCCCAGGCCACCGTCGAAGCGATGCTGGCCGAGCCACGGCCAACCCAGGTGGAACCACTGTCGGCCGTGGAGCAGGACGGTGAATGGCAATTGGAGCTGGTGGTGCCACTGGACCTGGCGCACTTCAGCGGTCACTTCCCGAAAACGCCAGTACTGCCAGGCGTGGTGCAAGTCGATTGGGCGCAGCAACTGGCGCGTCAGTTGATCAAGGACCTGCCACCACGCTTCAGCGGCATGGAAGTGCTGAAATTTCAGCAACTGGTGCGCCCCGGCGATCAGCTGCAGCTGGCCCTGCGTTTCGACGCCGCGCGCGGCAAGCTGTACTTCGCCTTCCGCAACGGCGAGGCCGCCTGCTCCTCAGGGCGAATTCTGCTGGAGGCCGCCAGTGTCTAAAGAACCCCTGGAAAGCGTTGGCGAGGCAGCCAGCGCAAGGCAAGAGCAGGCGAAGAAGCGGAGTTTACAAGCGCTAAATGAGCATTCTGAGCCTGCTCTTAACGCAGCGATGGCAACGCAGGTAGCTTTCTATAAGCCCTGCGCGGTGATCCCTGTGTATAACCACGAACACGCGCTGCCCGTGGTGGTCGCCGCGCTGCACGCGGCCGGCCTGCCCTGCGTGCTGGTGGACGATGCCTCCAGCCCAGCCTGCGCGGCGGTGATAGATCAGCTGGCCGTTCAGCCTGACACCCACCTGGTGCGGCTGGCGGTGAATCAGGGCAAGGGCGGCGCGGTAATGGCCGGCCTGCGTGAAGCGGCGCGACTGGATTTCAGTCATGCACTGCAGGTGGATGCTGACGGCCAGCATGACCTCAGTGATCTGCCGCGCTTCATCGATGCCTCGCAAGCCGCTCCTGCGGCGCTGATCTGCGGTTACCCGCAGTACGACGAGAGCGTGCCAAAAGGCCGCCTCTACGCGCGCTACCTGACCCACATCTGGGTGTGGATCAACACCCTGTCGCTAAGCATCCGCGACTCCATGTGCGGCTTTCGCGTGTACCCGCTGCCGGCCACCTTGGCCCTGATTGATTCGGTAACCCTGGGCAAGCGCATGGACTTTGACACCGAAGTACTGGTACGCCTGGCCTGGCGCAATCAGCCGATGCAGTGGTTGCCGACCCAGGTGCATTACCCGCTGGACGGCCTTTCGCACTTTCGCCTGTGGCACGACAACGCGCTGATCTCGAAGATGCACGCCAAGCTGTTCTTCGGCATGTTGCTGCGCGCCCCGCAGATCCTCTGGCACAGGTGGCGCGGATGAGCCAGCCACACTGGGCCGGGCAACGTGAGCGCGGCAGCTTTATCCTGATGAAATTCACCGCTTGGCTGGCGCGCCTGCTCGGCCGCCGGCTGATTAGCCCACTGCTGTACCTGATCGTGCTGTATTTCTACCTGTTCGGCGCCGAAGCGCGACGCAGCATTTATCAATACCAGCGCAACCTGGCCACCTGGAGCGGACGCCGCGAACTGCAGCCCAGCCGCCTGTCGGTGCTGCGCCACTTTATGAGTTTCACCGACACACTGCTGGACAAGCTCGACGTGTGGAACGGCAAGCTCGGCCTGGAGCAGGTGACCCTGATCGACCCAAGCAACGCCTGCACCCAGCTGCGCCAGGAAGGCCGTGGACAAATGCTGGTGGCCGCACACCTGGGCAACCTCGAAGTCTGCCGCGCCCTGGCCGAACTCGGCGAGCAGGTGACGATGAACGTGTTGGTGCACACCAAACATGCCGAACAGTTCAACCGCCTGCTAGGTGAGGCCGGAGCCACGCACTTGCGGCTGATTCAGGTCAGCGAGCTGGATGCGGCGATCATGCTGCAATTGTCCGAGCGCCTGGAGCGCGGCGAATGGCTGGCAATTGCCGGTGACCGCGTACCGCTCACCGGGAGCCGTACGGTTAACGTGAACTTCCTCGGCAAGCCCGCCGCGTTCCCACAAGGCCCGTGGCTGCTGGCCGGGCTGCTGCAATGCCCAGTCAATCTGATTCACTGCCTGAAAATCGATAGCCGTTACCAGGTGATCATTGAGCCCTTCGCTGAGCGTCTGCACTGGAAGCGCAGCGAGCGGGACGCGGTGATCCGCCACTGGACCCAGCGCTACGCCGACCAGCTCGCGCAACGCTGTCTGGATGCGCCCCTGCAATGGTTCAATTTCTACCCGTTCTGGAATGAAGATGACGACACATCAGCCTGATCCCATCGTGTTTGGCGAGCGCCCCCTGAGCATCGAACAGGTTGTCGCCCTGGCCAGCCGCAGCGCACCGGCGCAGCTGCAAAGCGATGCCGCCTACCGCGACAAAATCGCCAAGGGCGCGCGTTTCCTCGACAGCCTGCTGGACAAGGAAGGCGTGATTTACGGCGTCACCACCGGCTACGGCGACTCCTGCGTAGTGGCCGTGCCGCTGCACCAAGTCGAAGCGTTGCCACGTCACCTCTACACCTTCCACGGCTGTGGCCTGGGCAAGCTGCTCGATGAGCCTGCCACCCGTGCCGTACTGGCCGCGCGTTTGCAGTCGCTGTGCCAGGGCGTTTCCGGCGTGCGCGTGGAGCTGCTCGAACGCCTGCAGGCGTTTCTCGAATTTGATGTGCTGCCGCTGATTCCTGAAGAAGGCTCAGTGGGCGCCAGCGGCGACCTCACACCGCTGTCATACGTCGCCGCCACCCTCAGCGGTGAACGCGAAGTGATGTTCAAAGGCGAACGCCGCAGCGCCGCCGATGTGCATAAGAAACTCGGCTGGACGCCGCTGACCCTGCGCCCAAAAGAAGCCCTGGCGCTGATGAACGGCACCGCCGTGATGACCGCCCTGGCCTGCCAGGCGTTCTCCCGTGCCGATTACCTGCTCAAGCTGGCCACCCGCATCACCGCGCTTAACGTGGTGGCGCTGGAAGGCAATCCGGAACACTTCGACGAGCGCCTGTTCGCCGCCAAGCCACACCCGGGGCAGATGCAAGTCGCCGCCTGGCTGCGCCAGGATCTGGCCATCGACGCCCCGACCGCGCCACTGCACCGCTTGCAGGATCGCTACTCGCTGCGCTGTGCGCCGCACGTACTGGGTGTGCTGGCCGACAGCCTGGGCCTGCTGCGCCAGTTCATCGAGATCGAACTGAACAGCGCCAACGACAACCCGCTGATCGACGCCGAAGCAGAGCGCGTTCTGCACGGCGGGCACTTCTACGGTGGGCATATCGCTTTCGCCATGGACAGCCTGAAAAACCTGGTGGGCAACGTCGCCGACCTGCTTGATCGGCAGCTCGCGCTGCTGGTCGACACTCGCTACAACCACGGCCTGCCGAGCAACCTGTCCGGCGCACCAAGCGTCAGCGCAATGATCAACCACGGCTTCAAGGCCGTGCAGATCGGCACCAGCGCCTGGACCGCCGAAGCCCTGAAAAACACCATGCCGGCCAGCGTGTTCTCGCGCTCCACCGAATGCCACAACCAGGACAAGGTGAGCATGGGCACCATCGCCGCCCGCGACGCCCTGCGCAGCCTGGAGCTGACCGAGCAGGTCGCCGCCGCCACCTTGCTGGCCGCCAACCAAGGCGTGTGGCTGCGCCAGCGCGACGGCAAGAACGACATCCCCGCGCCGATCGCCGCCATGCGCGAGCAGCTGGCCGTGGATTTCCATCCGGTGATCGAAGACCGCGCCCTGGAAGCCGAGCTGCGCCTGTGCCTGGTGCGCATCCGCGCACAGCATTGGAGGCTCTATGCGTAGCAAAGGCGTATTGCAGGCGGAAATCGAACTGCAGGTGCCGTTCTTCGACGTCGACATGATGGAAGTGGTCTGGCACGGCCACTACGTCAAATACTTCGAAGAAGCGCGCTGCGCCCTGCTCGACAAGCTCGGCCACAACTACATACAGATGCGCGCCGCCGGCTACGCTTGGCCGGTGATCGACCTGCAGCTGCGCTATATCCGTGGCGCGCAGTTCGGCCAGAAGATCATCGTGCGTGCCGATCTGGTGGAGTGGGAAAACCGCCTGAAGATCAACTACCTGATCACCGATGCCGCAACCGGCGAGCGCATGACCCGTGGCAGCAGCGTGCAGGTGGCGGTGGAAATCGCCACCCGCGAGATGCAGTTCGCTTCGCCCAAGGTGCTGATCGAAGCCGTTGCAAAGGTGCTGGCGTGAAACGCCTGCTAGCAGGCCTCGGCTTCTGGCTGCTGAGCCAGAATGCGCTGGCCTTCGACCTCGACCAGCTCAGCGCCCAGCTGGCCAAACCTGACGTGGTACGCGGCCCGCTGATTCAGGAAAAGCAC
Source organism: Pseudomonas peli (assembly GCF_900099645.1). Taxonomy (GTDB): domain Bacteria; phylum Pseudomonadota; class Gammaproteobacteria; order Pseudomonadales; family Pseudomonadaceae; genus Aquipseudomonas; species Aquipseudomonas peli. The sequence goes on from NZ_FMTL01000001.1 coordinate 1,298,855, forward strand.
CTGCGCGCCCTGCCGCAGCCACTGACCAGTCGCGGTCAGTTTGTGTTGAGCCGTGACCTCGGCCTGCTCTGGCAGCTGCAAAGCCCGCTTAAGCAGGATTACCGCATCGACAGCCAGGGCATCGCCAAACGCACGCCCAGCGGCTGGCAACAGCAGCCCGACCAGGATGTCGCCGCCCAGCAGAGCCGGCTGTTTCTTGCCGTACTCAAAGGTGACCACAGTGGCCTGGCCCGGGATTTCGAGTTGCAGTTGAGCGGTACGGCCGAGGCATGGCAACTGCGTCTGGTGCCGAACTCGGTGTTGCTCAAACAAATTTTCAGCCGCATCCAGATCGACGGCGGCGCACTGGTACAGCGTATCGAGCTGCATGAAACCCAGGGCGACCACAGCGTGCTGCGCTTGCCGGACAGCCAGGCTGGCGATGCCTTGACGGAACAGGAGCGGCACGACTTTGCACAGTGAACGCTGGCTGCCGCGCGGCTTTCTGCTGCTGCTCGCCGCCCTGCTGGCGCTCGCCGCGTGGCAATGGCGCAACGGCCCGCCGGTAGCGGCGGATATGCTCGCGCTGTTACCGGCCGGCAGTGGCGACGCCCTGGTGCAGCAGGCGGAGCAACGTATGCAGGAGCCGCTCAACCGCGATCTGTTGCTATTGATTGGCCACCCGCAGCGCGACCAGGCGATTGCCCTGGCGCAGCAGGTGGGCGAGCAGTGGCGCGACAGCGGGCGCTTCGCCCAGGTGCAATGGAACGTCGACAGCGACCTCGCAGCGCTGCGCGACTACCTGCATAGCAACCGCCTGGCCCTGCTGCCGACGGCGGATCGCCAGCTGTTGATGGAACAACCGCAGCAGTTGATCGAACAACGCGCCGCCCAGCTATTCGACACCTTCGCCGGTTTTAGCCTGCTGCCCATCGAGCAGGATTGGCTGGGCCTGGGCTTACGCGCGCAACAGGCGCTCAATCCGGGTAGCCGTATCCAGGCCGACCTGAGCAGCGGCGCACTGCTGCTGGAAGAGCCGGGGATGACCTGGGCCCTGCTGCGTGCCAGCGCCAAAGGCAGCGCCTTCGATATGCAGGAGCCGCCGCTGATAGCCGCCCAGGTCGCCGCTACCCGCACCCAGATCGAAACCGCTGGCGGCCAACTGCTGGCGGCCGGTGGCGTGTTGTACGCGGCCGCCGGGCAAGCCAAGGCCACCCGCGAAATCAGCCTGATTGGCGGCGGCGCCACGCTCGGTACCCTGCTTTTGCTGCTTCTGGCCTTCCGCCGTGTGCGCGTACTGGTCAGCCTGTTGCCGATTGGTATGGCGCTGTTGGCCGGCTGCACCGCCTGCGTGCTGGTGTTTGGCCAGATCAATGCCCTGACCCTGGTACTCGGTGCCAGCCTGGTCGGGGTCGCCGCCGACTATCCGCAACACTACTTAAGCAAGAGCTGGAGCAACGCCGAGGGCAGCGAAGGCTGGAGCAGCTGGGGCGCCCTGCGCGCCACCCTGCCGGGCCTGAGCCTGAGCCTGGGCACCAACCTGATCGGCTATCTGGCGCTGGCCTTTACCCCATTTCCGGCGCTAACCCAGGTCGCGCTGTTCTCCGCCGCCGGGCTGATCGCCGCTTATCTGTGCTCGGTATGCCTGCTGCCGGCCTGGCTGCGTGGCCTGCGGCTAAGCCCATCGCCGCAACTGCTGAGCTTTAGCCAACGCCTGCTGGCCGGTCGGGCACGCCTGCTGGCCAAGATCGGCAGCGCGCCGCTGCTGGTGCTGTTGCTGCTGTTTTGCGCCGGCGGCCTGTGGCAGCTGCATACACAGAATGACCTGCGCCAATGGCTAGGCCAGGAACCGGAATTGTTGGCCGAGGCCCAGCGTATCGCCGAGCTGACCGGCCAGCAGCCCACCAGCCAGTTCTTTCTGGTACGCGCCGCTAACCCGCAGCAATTGCTGGAACGCCAGGCCGCCTTGAGTCAGCGTCTGGATCAGGCAGTGCAAAACGGCCAGCTGCGTGACTACCGCGCCCTGAGCCAACTGGTCGCTCCCGACAACCAGCTGCAGGAGTTGCGCTCGGCGCTGAGCGAACTACCGCCGCACTGGCAGCCGCTACTCGACCTAGGCATCCCGCCGGCCGCGCTGCAAGACGAACTGCTGGAACTGCAACAGAACAACCAAGCCAGCCTTGAACAAGCCCTGGCCAGCCCCCTAGGTGAGGCCTGGCGACCGCTATGGCTGGGCGCTCATGCAGACGGCGTAGCCGGGCTGGTCAGCCTGCAAGGGCTTAGTAACAGCAGCGAACTCAAACCGCTTATCGAGGGCCTGCCCGGGGTGCAGCTGGTGGATCGAATCAGCGAACTCAATGCGCTGTTTAGCGCCACCCAACTTAGCGCCGCCGAACTGAAACTGCTGTCCTCGATCGCCATCCTGTTATTGCTGTGCCTGCCGTTCGGCCTCGGCGGCGCTCTGCGGGTGGTCTGTCTACCACTGCTGGCTGCTCTGGCGGCGCTGGCCTGCCTGGGGTGGCTGGGCCAGCCACTGACGCTGTTCAGCCTGTTCGGCCTGCTGTTGATCACCGCCATCGGCGTCGATTACGCCATTCTGATGCGCGAGAACATCGGCGGGCCGGCGGTCAGCCTGCTCGGCACCCTGCTCTCGGCGCTGACCAGCTGGCTGTCGTTCGGCCTGCTGCTGATCAGCGACACCCCGGCGATTGCCAACTTCGGCCTGGCAATCAGCCTTGGCCTGCTGTTCTGCTTTCTGCTGGCACCCTGGGCCGGCACCCGGCAAAGCACAGCTAACCAGGCGCAGACGCTATGAGCATCGCCCTGGCCTGGCTGGCATTGCTCGCGCTATTTGCCTTGGTGACCTGGCTGGGCAAACGCCTGCGCCTGATTCCGATTGTCAGCCAGTTGCTGCTGGCCACCCTGGGCCTGCCGCTGCTGATGCTGTGGACTACGCCGCTGGGCTTCGGCGCCCGCGAGCTGCTCGCGCCAGTGTGGCTGGAGCCCTTATATGGCGTGGCCTTCTGCCTGTTGCTGGGGCATATCCTGAGTGATGTGGTTGATCTGCAACTGGAGCCGGGCAGCCTGCAGATCGCCTTGCCGAGTTTCTTTGTGCCGTTCTTCTGCGGCCTGGCCTGCGCCTTCTGGCTGCTGCCAGAGCAAAGCGGCCTGGCCGATATTGCTGTGGGCCTGTTGTTTGCCCTGACCGCCATTCCGGTGCTGTTTCTCTACCTGCAGCATCTCGGCTACCCGGTGGCCAAGATCCGCCAGCTGCTGCAGGCGGCAATCATCATGGATTTGCTGTGCTGGCTGATCTTCGGCCTGGCCCAGGGCAGCAGCGACCCGGCCACCCTGCTCTGGCCCCTGCTGGCCGCCGGCCTGCCGCTGCTGTTAAAGCTGCTGCCGCTGCGCTCGGCGCGGCTCAATGGCAGCTGCTTTCTCGCCCTGCTGCTGGTGATGCAGCAGCTGCACCTGAATGCCCTGGTGTTCGGCATCGCCTACCTGTTGCTGCTCACCGCCCTGCGCTTGCCTTTGCGCCTGCCGCTACCCGCCGGGCTGCTGCGCTGGCTGCAAACCTGGCTGGCGGTGCCGCTGATTTTGGCCTTTGGCCTGCTGCAGATCGACTGGCACGACGCCTGGCTGGGGTATTCTGCCTGGCAGTTTGCGGCGCTGTTGTTACTGCCGATCATCAGCAAACTGGCCGGTAACTGGCTCGGCCTGAGCTGGGCCGCCGGACAGCTGCGCGCCTATGCGGGGCAGTGGCGCGAAAGCCTGCTGTTGAATACCCGTGGCCTGACTGAAATCATCTTTCTCAATCTGCTGCTGCAACAGCAGATAATCAGCCCAGCACTGTATTTCGCCCTGATGCTGATGGGCCTGATCTCGACCCTGTTACCGGCCCTGGCCGGTGCTTACCCACACGCCGCCACGCATGAGGCCAGAAGCCGCTATGAAGTCTCTTGAAGTCGAACAACGCCAAGTCGTAGTGATAGGTGCCGGCCCGTCCGGGGCGATTGCCGGTGCGCTGCTCAAGCGCAATGGCCATGACGTGCTGGTGCTGGAGCGCCAGCGCTTCCCGCGCTTCTCAATTGGCGAGAGCCTACTGTCGCACTGCCTGGATTTTGTTGAAGAAGCCGGGATGCTCGACGCGGTGCGTGCGGCGGGCTTCCAGACCAAGCATGGCGCGGCCTTTGGCTGGGGCGAGCGCTATACCGAATTCGATTTCCGCGACACCTTTACTCCGGGGCAGGGTTCGACCTATCAGGTGCTGCGTGCCGATTTCGACAAGCTACTGGCCGATCAGGCCGAGCTGCAGGGTGTGGAAATTCGTTATGAAGAAGAAATCTTCGCCGTTGATTTCAGCGCCGACCGCCCACGCTTGAGTGTGCGCCGATTGGCCGATGGCCATGAATACCAGGTCGAGTGCGCCTTCGTCCTCGATGGCAGCGGCTACGGCCGCGTGCTGCCGCGCCTGCTCGACCTCGACACGCCGTCGAACTTCCCCGTACGCCAGGCTGTGTTTACCCACGTCGAAGACCGCAGCGATGGCACCGGTTTCGACCGCGAGAAGATCCTCATCACCACCCACCCGACCCTGCGCGATGTGTGGTTCTGGACCATCCCGTTCAGCAACGGCCGCTGCTCAGTCGGTGTAGTGGCCGATGCCACCCGCTATCAAGGTCGTCCGGAAGATCTCGACGCCTGCTTGAAGCAATTTATCGAAGAGACGCCCAGCCTGCACAAGGTGCTGAAAAACGCCGTGTGGGACACCCCGGCGCGCACCATTGGCGGCTACTCAGCCAACGTCAAAGCCCTGCACGGCCCAGGCTTTGCTCTGCTCGGCAATGCGGCGGAGTTCCTCGACCCGGTGTTCAGCTCCGGGGTGACCATCGCCATGCGTTCTGCGAGCATGGCCGCTGGCCTGCTGCACCGCCAACTCAGTGGCGAGACGGTAGACTGGGAGCAGGACTTTGCCATCCCACTCAAGCGCGGCGTCGACACCTTCCGCGTGTATGTCGAGGGCTGGTATGACGGCAGCTTCCAAGACGTGATCTATTACGAGAAGGCCCAGCCGGAAATCCGCCGGATGATCAGCTCGATCCTCGCGGGCTATGCCTGGGACGCGAAGAACCCCTATGTGGCGGAGCCCAGGCGCCGCCTGCGCGTACTCGCCGAAGTCTGCGCTAGCCAATAAATAAGGATGTTTATGAACAACCCGGCCGCCACCTACGTCGAGGAAACCCGCTTCGGCTTCTGGTTCTTGCAGAGCCACGTCTGGCAGCACCATGTGCTGCGCGTGGCAATCAATGACCTGCGCGGCCTGTTCGCCGGCCCGCAGCCAGAAGCACCGGTGCTGCTGGATGCCGGCTGCGGCCAGGGCAAGTCCTTCGGCCTGCTCGCCGAGGCGTTTGCGCCTGCGCGGATAATCGGTCTGGATGCCGACCCGCACAGCCTCGACTGCTCGCGTGCCGAGGCGGAGCGCCTGGGCCTGGATGTGCAGCTGATCGCCAGCGACTGTGCCGCCATCGACCTGCCGGATGCCAGCGTCGACCTGCTGTTCTGTCACCAGACCTTCCATCACCTGGTCGAGCAGGAACAGGCCCTGGCCGAGTTCTGGCGCGTGCTCAAGCCGGGCGGGCGCTTGCTGTTCGCCGAGTCGACCCAGTACTACATCGACACCTGGGTGATCCGCTGGCTGTTCCGCCACCCAATGCATGTGCAGAAAAGCGCCGAAGGCTATCTGGCTATGTTGCGCGACCAGGGCTTCGAATTTGTCGCCGACAACATCTCCTACCCCTATCTATGGTGGAGCCGTTCCAAGGACTTCGGCCTGCTGGAGCGCTGGGGGCTGATGAAACCCAAGCCGGCGGGCCAACGCAATGAAACCCTGGTCAATGTGGTGGCGCGCAAGCCGCTGGAGGCAACTCCGGCATGAGGCGCCTCGTCCTGCTCGGCCTGGGCCTGCTACTTAGCGCCTGCGCCGCTCACACGCCGCTGCCGCTAAGCGCGCCGACCTTTGGTGCGCCACTGCCCGCCGCGCTGCGCGTCGAACGCCAGCAAGGCGCGGATCAGCAGACCTGGTGGCTGGTGGTGCAGGCCGAACAATCGGCATTGCGCTGGTCGCTGTTCGATCCACTCGGCGTGCCCCTGGCGCGGCAGTTGCTGGAGAATGGCCAGTGGGGCGCCGATGGCCTGCTGCCGCCCAATAGCGAAGCCCAGGAGCTGTTCGCCGCCCTGTTGTTCGCCCTCACCCCGACCGACAAACTGCCCGCCAGCTATGCGCCAAACACCTGGCAGCAACTGGCCGACGGTCAGCGCCGGCTTAATCCGCACTGGCTGATCGACTACCACGCGCCGCTGGATTTCACCCTGAGCCAGGGCCAGGTACTGAGTTACCGGGTCTATGCCCTCGCCGACGAAGAGATTCCCTGATGCCGGTCTACCTCAACGCACTGGGCCTTAACTGCGCCCTCGGCCAAGGCAAGCAGGCGGTGGCAACCGCGCTGTTTGCCGGCGATAGCAGCGGTATGCAGGCGCAAACCGGTTGGGTGGCCGAGCGCGCGCTGACCGTCGGTGCTGTGCCTGGCAGCCTGCCGGAGTTACCCGATCTGCCGGACCATCCGCCGAGCCGCAATAACCAGCTGCTGCTGGCTGCCGCGCTGGAAATCGAGCCAGAACTGCGCGCCGCTATCAGCCGTTTCGGCGCCGAGCGTATCGCCGTGGTACTCGGCACCAGCACCTCGGGCATTGAGGAAGCCAGCCAGAGCATCGCCACCTATCTCAACGAGGGCGAGTTGCCGGCGCATTATCACTACGCGCAGCAGGAGCTGGCTGAACCGGCGAATTTTCTCAGTGACTGGCTGGGCCTGAGCGGGCCGTGCTTTAGCATTTCCACCGCCTGCACCTCGGGCGCGCGGGCGCTGCTGAGCGCTCAGCGTCTGCTGAACCTCGGGGTGTGCGATGCGGTGATCTGCGGCGGCGTGGACAGCTTGTGTCGCCTGACCCTGAATGGTTTTACCGCCCTGGAAGCCGTCTCGGCAGAGCGCTGCAATCCGTTTTCCGTCAATCGCCATGGCATTAATATCGGCGAAGCGGCGGCGCTGTTCTTAATAACCAGAGAGCCGCTAAGCGGCGCAGCCCAGAGTGCTGTACCAATCACCCTGCTTGGCGGCGGCGCCGGCTCAGATGCTCACCATATTTCCGCACCGCAGCCCGATGGCCTTGGTGCCCAGGCGGCCATGCGCAAAGCACTGGCGGCAGCCGGGATCCGCGCTGATCAGGTCGATTACCTGAACCTGCATGGCACCGCCACCACACACAATGACGCCATGGAAAGCCAGGCGGTGCAGGCTATCTTCCCCCATGGTGTGCCCTGTTCATCGAGCAAGTCCATGGTCGGCCACACCCTTGGCGCGGCTGGGGCACTGGAAGCGGCTTTCTGCTGGCTGACCCTGAGCGAATACAACCCGGATCAGCTACTCCCCCCGCACCTGTGGGATGGCCAAGCTGACCCGGCCTTGCCGGCACTGAATCTGGTTCAGCCCGGAACCCGCCTGAGCAACACCCGCCCACGCCGACTGATGAGCAACTCCTTCGCCTTTGGCGGCAACAATATCAGCCTGCTCTTGGGTGAAGAGCCCAGTGAAGAGCAGGTTCAAGAGCACGGCGAAACGTCAGGAGAACATCCATGAGCCAATGGCCAATCGCCGAACTGATTCCCCACGCCGCGGATATGATCCTGATCGATCAGGTGCTGCGCTTTGGCGATGAGGACATCGAAACCCAGCTGACCATCCGCAACGGCGGCCTGTTCAACCTGGAGGACGGCAGCCTGCCGGCCTGGGTTGGCATCGAGCTGATGGCACAGAGCGTCGCCGCCTACGCTGGCTGCCAGGCGCGCCTGCGCGGCGAGCCGGTGGAGCTGGGCTTTCTGCTTGGCACGCGCAAGTACGAGTGCAATGTCGAACGTTTCCCGGCTGGAGCCGAGCTGCATATCCATGCCAGCCGCTCGCTGCAGGATGACAACGGCATGGGCGTGTTCGAATGCCAGCTGCGCGGTCCCGGCATCGAGGCCCTGGCGCGGCTTAACGTATTCCGGCCACCTCAGGTGGCCAGCTATCTTCAGGAAGAATTTCAGGAACCTCAGCAATGAGCGAAACAGCAGCCCTGCGCGAAACCATTCTGGTAACCGGCTCCAGCCGTGGCATCGGCCGGGCGATTGCCTTGCGCCTGGCCAAAAGCGGCTATGACATCGTGCTGCATTGCCGCGCCCGCCGCGATGAAGCCGAAGCGGTGCAGGCACAGATTGAAGCGCTGGGTCAGCAGGCGCGCATCCTGCAATTCGATGTTTCCGACCGCGCCGCCTGCCGCACGGCGCTGGAGGCCGATGTCGAACAGCACGGCGCGTATTACGGCGTGGTGTGTAATGCAGGGTTGACCCGCGACGGCGCTTTCCCAGCGCTGAGCGAGGACGACTGGGACATCGTCATGCGCACCAACCTGGACGGTTTCTATAACGTGCTGCACCCGCTGACCATGCCCATGGTGCGGCGGCGCAAGGCCGGGCGTATCGTCTGCATCACCTCAGTGTCCGGGCTGATTGGCAACCGCGGCCAGGTCAATTACAGCGCCTCCAAGGCCGGCATCATCGGCGCGGCCAAGGCCTTGGCCATCGAGCTGGGCAAGCGCAAGATCACGGTCAACTGCGTCGCACCCGGGCTGATCGATACCGAAATCCTCGATGCCGATGTGCCAATCGAGGAAATCCTCAAGATGGTCCCCGCGCAGCGCATGGGCACCCCGGAAGAAGTGGCCGGCGCGGTGAATTTTCTGATGTCCGAGGAGGCGGCCTACATTACCCGCCAGGTCCTCGCGGTGAATGGTGGGTTGTGCTGATGAGCGGATGCAAACGGGTGGTAGTCACCGGTATGGCCGGCGTGACCTCGCTGGGCAGCGACTGGCCGACGATTGAGGCGAACTTCAAGGCCGGTAAGAGCGGTATCCGCTATATGCACGAGTGGGACAGGTTCAGTGAGCTGAACACCCGCCTCGGCGGCCCGGTGGATGATTTCGTGCAACCCAAGCACTGGAACCGCAAGCAGACCCGCAGCATGGGCCGCGTCTCCAAACTGGTGGTATACGCCGCCGAACGTGCACTGGAGCATGCCGGCCTGCTCGGCGACGAACGCATTCAAGACGGTCGGATGGGCGTGGCCTGCGGCTCCTCCACCGGCAGCACCGACGAGATCAAGGCATTCGGCAATATGCTGCTCAACTCGGTGGCCGACGGCCTGAATGCCAACTCCTACATCCGTATGATGCCGCACACCACGGCGGCCAATATCAGCATCTTCTTCGGCCTCAAGGGTCGCCTGATCCCGACGTCCAGCGCGTGCACCAGCGGCAGCCAGGGCATCGGCTACGCCTATGAAGCGATCAAGTTTGGCCGCCTGCCGATGATGCTCGCCGGCGGCGCCGAGGAACTCTGCCCCACCGAAGCCATGGTCTTCGATGCGCTTTATGCCACCAGCCTGAAAAACGATGCCCCGCACACTTCGCCGCGTCCCTACGACAGCGGCCGCGATGGTCTGGTGATCGGTGAAGGCGCCGGCATTCTGGTACTCGAAGAACTGGAGCACGCCTTGGCCCGTGGTGCGACCATCCATGCAGAAATCGTCGGCTTTGGCTGCAACTCAGACGGCCAGCACGCTACCAAACCGGTGCAGGCGACTATGCGCGGAGCAATGGAGCTGGCGCTGCAGGATGCCGGTTTACAACCCTCCGCCATCGGTTACGTCAACGGCCACGGCACTGCCACCGACCAGGGTGATGTCGCGGAAACCCTGGCGACCCAGGAACTGTTCGGCAGCCAGATGCCGATCAGCTCGCAGAAGAGCTACTTCGGCCACACCCTGGGCGCCTGTGGCGCGCTGGAGTCCTGGTTCAGTATCGAAATGATGAACTCAGACAGCTATGTGCCGACCCTGAATCTGGATGCGGTCGATCCGGCCTGCGGCGAACTGGACTACCTGCGCGGTGAATTCCGCCAGATGAGCCACCAGTACGTGATGAACAACAACTTCGCTTTTGGCGGAGTGAATACGTCGCTGATCTTCAAACGCTGGAGCTAAAAAGCAGCTGGATTACACTGGCTACGGCAGCAACCTCTTTTTGCGCAACACAAAGCAGTTCCCAGAAAAACCTCATAAAAAGGAGCGACCCATGAACGCCAAAACCTGGATTCTCGCAGCAGCCTGCATCAGCCTGTTCCCTGCCGTCAGCCAAGCCCGTGACACCACCCACTTTCTGCCATTCGAGACTGTCGTGCAGGAAGCCCTCAACGCTGGCCGCCTAGACGGCAGCGTGAAGTTCTACCTGGCTGGCAACAAACCAGCTGGCGCGGTCAGCGTGGTCAAGTCTGGCGTCACCACCAGCCAGAAGACCAACGCCTTCAACAAGAGCGATGAAGCCGCCTGCAGCTGGGCCCTGCAGTCCGCGCTGATCCGCTTCCAGAACGCGGCTAAAGCGGCCGGTGCCAATGCCGTGGTCGACCTGGCCAGCAACTACAAGAACGTCGAGTACAAGGACAGCCAGAAGTATGAATGCCACGCTGGCGCGATCATGGCGGGCGTCGCCCTCAAAGGAAACCTGGCCAATGTCAAATAAGCCCGTACGGCTCGGCCTGTTCATCGTATTGGCGTTGAGCGCCAGCCTGCCCGCACTCGCCGACGTGGACGGCCAGCACCTGTATCGCCAGCACTGCGCCAAATGCCACGCCGAAGACGGCCGCGCCAACACCTTGCGCGGCTGGTTGTACTTTGCGCAGAACCTGAGCAAGGTCAAATGGCAGGACAACAACAGCGACAGCGACATCCTCGAAGCCATTCAGGACGGTCCCGGCGCCATGCCCGGCTACGCCGATACGCTCAGCGAAGCCGAACAGCTGGCGCTGGTAAAGGCCGTACGCGATTTGCGTAAGCCCTGAGCAACACGCAGATAAAACAAAGGCCGCATGAGCGGCCTTTGTTTTGTGCAGGGCTTACTGATGGTACTGCCCAGACAACTCATGCACCGCTTCGAAGAAGGCACGCGCATGCTCAGGATCGACTTCCGGGGTGATGCCGTGGCCAAGGTTGAACACCTGACCACTGCCATGACCATAAGCCGCGAGAATACGCCCGACTTCAGCGCGGATTGCCGCCGGGTTGGCGTACAGCACGCTCGGGTCCATGTTGCCCTGCAGCGCCACCTTGTTGCCGACACGGGCACGGGCGCTGCCGATATCGCAGGTCCAGTCCAGGCCCAGCGCTTCGGCACCGCTATCCGCCATCGACTCCAGCCATAGGCCGCCGCCCTTGGTGAACAGAATCACCGGCACGCGGCGACCATCGTGCTCGCGGATCAGCCCGTCGATGATCTTCTGCATATAGGCCAGGGAGAACTCCTGATACGCCGCCGCTGACAGCGAACCGCCCCAGGAATCGAAAATCTGCACCGCCTGTGCGCCGGCCTTGATCTGCCCATTGAGGTAGGCGGTCACCGACTGCGCCAACTTGTCGAGCAACGCGTGCATGGCCTGCGGGTTGTCGTAGAGCATGGCCTTGGACTTGCGGAAGTCCTTGCTTGAGCCGCCTTCAACCATATAGGTGGCCAGGGTCCAGGGGCTGCCGGTAAAACCGATCAATGGCACGCGGCCATTCAACTCACGGCGAATGGTGCGCACGGCGTCCATCACATAACCCAGATCCTGCTCTGGATCGGGGATCGGCAGCGCTTCGATATCAGCCATGCTGCTGATGACTTTCTTGAAACGCGGGCCTTCGCCGGTTTCAAAATACAGGCCCTGGCCCATGGCGTCGGGGATGGTCAGGATGTCAGAGAACAGAATCGCCGCATCGAGCTGCGGGTAGCGGTCCAGCGGCTGGATGGTGACCTCGCAGGCCAGCTCCGGGTTCTTCATCAGCTTGACGAAGTCACCCGCCTTGGCGCGGGTGGCGCGGTACTCAGGCAGGTAACGACCGGCCTGGCGCATCATCCACACTGGGGTGACGTCGACAGGCTGCTTGAGCAGAGCACGAAGGAAGCGGTCGTTCTTCAGGGCGGTCATGGCAGTTCCCGAGAAAAGTAATCGGTAAAAAAGTGCGGGCATTTTCGCAGAGCGCAAAACAAAAGGCACGGCGAGTGCCGTGCCTTTTATCTATTGCGACGATTTGCCTCGCCCCAACTCTTAACTCTAAGCGTTACGAGCGAAGGTCAGGCAAGGCGGAAGCAGGCTAGGAAGCGGAGTGTACGAGTTGTACATGAGCATTCCGAGCCTGCTTTCAACGCAGCATGGCCGAGCGCAGTAGCTTAGACGCCGAGGTAGTCGAGGATGCCTTCGGCGGCGTTCCTGCCTTCGAAGATTGCCGTCACCACCAGGTCAGAACCGCGAACCATATCGCCACCGGCGAAGATCTTCGGGTTGCTGGTCTGGTGCTTGAACTGGCTCTGCTCCGGCGCTACGACGCGGCCTTGGCTGTCGGTTTCGATCGTGAAATCGCTGAACCAGGCAGCCGGGCTTGGACGGAAACCGAAGGCGATCAGCACGGCTTCCGCCGGGATGATTTCCTCGGAGCCCGGAATCGGCTCAGGGCTGCGACGGCCACGGGCATCCGGCTCGCCGAGACGGGTCTCGACCACTTTCACGCCCTCAACCTTGCCTTCACCAACGATGGCGATGGGCTGACGGTTGAAGAGGAATTTCACCCCTTCTTCCTTGGCGTTCTTCACTTCCTTGCGCGAGCCCGGCATGTTCTCTTCGTCGCGGCGATAGGCGCAGGTAACCGACTTGGCGCCCTGGCGAATCGAGGTACGGTTGCAGTCCATCGCGGTGTCGCCGCCGCCGAGCACGACGATACGCTTGCCCTTCATGTCGATAAAGTCTTCCGCATTCTTCTCGAAACCGAGGTTGCGGTTGACGTTGGCGATCAGGAAATCCAGCGCATCGGTGACGCCCGGCAGGTCTTCACCAGGGAGGCCGCCCTTCATATAGGTGTAGGTGCCCATGCCCATAAACACAGCATCGTATTCATCCAGCAGCTGCTGCATGGTGATGTCTGTGCCGATCTCGGTGTTCAGGCGGAACTCGACGCCCATGCCGGTGAAGACTTCGCGGCGATTGCTCAGCACGCTCTTCTCCAACTTGAACTCGGGAATACCGAAGGTCAGCAGGCCGCCGATTTCCGGGTTCTTGTCGAATACCACCGGGGTCACACCGTTGCGCACCAGGACGTCGGCGCAGCCCAGGCCAGCCGGACCGGCACCGATGACGGCGACGCGCTTGCCGGTTGGCACCACGCGCGACATATCCGGACGCCAGCCCATGGCGAAGGCCGTGTCGGTGATGTACTTCTCCACCGAGCCGATGGTCACCGCGCCGAAGCCGTCATTCAGGGTGCAAGCACCCTCGCACAGACGGTCCTGCGGACACACGCGGCCGCAGACTTCCGGCAGTGTGTTGGTCTGGTGCGACAGTTCGGCGGCGGCGAGGATGTTGCCCTCGGACACCAGCTTGAGCCAGTTGGGAATGAAGTTGTGCACCGGGCACTTCCATTCGCAATAGGGGTTGCCGCAGCCCAGGCAACGATGCGCCTGGTCGGCCGCTTGCGCAGGCTTGAAGTTGTCGTAGATCTCGACGAACTCTTTCTTACGCTGACGCAACAGTTTCTTCTTCGGGTCTTTGCGCCCGACTTCGATGAACTGGAAGTCGTTATTCAGACGTTCAGTCATTGCAATACCTCATCAAACCACTTCAGGCGCATTCTTATTGCGGGTTGGCACGGGTGCTGGAGAGCAACGACTTCAGGCTTGCCGCCTTCGGTTTGACCAGCCAGAACTTGCGCAGGTAGTCGTCCAGGTTTTCCAGCAGGGTCGCGCCCCACTCACTCGATGTTTCCTGGACGTACTCGGCGAGCACGCGTTCCAGGTGGCTACGGTAAGCCTCCATCGACTCATTGTTGATCCGCTGAATTTCCACCAGCTCGTGGTTAACGCGGTCGTAGAAGCTGTTATCCAGATCCAGCACGTAGGCGAAACCGCCAGTCATGCCGGAGCCGAAGTTGTAGCCGGTTTTGCCCAGTACGCAGACAAAGCCGCCGGTCATGTATTCGCAGCAATGGTCGCCCGTGCCTTCAACCACGGTGTGCGCACCGGAGTTACGTACGGCGAAACGCTCGCCCGCAGTACCGGCTGCGAACAGCTTGCCGCCAGTGGCGCCGTACAGACAGGTGTTGCCGATGATGGCACTGTCCTGGGTCTTGAACGGGCTGCCTTTCGGCGGGGTGATCACCAGCTTGCCGCCGGTCATGCCCTTGCCGACGTAGTCGTTGGCGTCGCCTTCCAGGTAAAGGTTCAGACCACCGGCGTTCCACACACCGAAGCTCTGGCCCGCAGTGCCCTTGAAGCGGAAGGTGATCGGCGCCTTGGCCATGCCCTGGTTGCCGTGTTTGCGGGCGATTTCGCCGGAGACACGGGCACCGATGGAACGGTCACAGTTGCAGATTTCCAGATCAATCTCAGCACCGCTGGCTGCCTCAATCGCCGGCTTGACCAGCTCGACCATCTTCTCGGCCAGCAGGCCTTCGTCGAACGGCGGATTGCGATCAACCAGGCAGAACTGCGGCTTGTCAGCCGGGATGTGGTCGCTGCCGAGCAGCGGCGTCAGGTCAAGATGACCCTGCTTGGCGGTTTCGCCCGGCAGCATTTCCAGCAGATCGGTACGCCCGATCAACTCTTCCAAGCTGCGAACACCCAGCTTGGCCAGCCACTCACGGGTTTCTTCGGCGACATAGGTGAAGAAGTTCATCACCATTTCGACGGTGCCGATGAAGTGATCCTTGCGCAGCTTGTCGTTCTGCGTGGCCACGCCGGTGGCGCAGTTGTTCAGGTGACAGATGCGCAGGTATTTACAGCCCAGAGCGATCATCGGCGCAGTACCGAAGCCGAAGCTTTCGGCGCCGAGGATAGCCGCCTTGATCACGTCGAGGCCGGTTTTCAGGCCTCCGTCGGTCTGTACCCGCACCTTGCCGCGCAGGTCGTTACCGCGCAGGGTCTGATGGGTTTCGGCCAGGCCGAGTTCCCACGGCGCACCGGCGTACTTGATCGAGGTCAGCGGCGATGCGCCGGTACCACCGTCGTAACCGGAGATGGTAATCAGGTCGGCATAGGCCTTGGCCACACCGGCGGCGATGGTGCCGACACCGGCTTCCGCCACCAGCTTGACCGACACCAGAGCGACCGGGTTGACCTGCTTGAGGTCATAGATCAGCTGCGCCAGGTCTTCGATGGAATAGATGTCATGGTGCGGCGGTGGCGAAATCAGGGTCACGCCCGGCACTGCGTAACGCAGCTTGGCGATCAGACCGTTGACCTTGCCGCCCGGCAGCTGGCCGCCCTCACCGGGCTTGGCGCCCTGAGCAACCTTGATCTGCAGCACTTCGGCGTTGACCAGATATTCCGGGGTTACACCGAAACGGCCGGTTGCCACTTGCTTGATCTTCGAGCTGCGCACGGTGCCGTAACGGGCCGGGTCTTCACCGCCCTCACCGGAGTTGGAGCGCGCGCCCAGACGGTTCATCGCCTCGGCAATGGCTTCGTGCGCCTCAGGCGACAATGCACCCAGCGAGATACCTGCCGAGTCAAAACGCTTGAGAATCTCGCCCAGCGGCTCAACCTGATCCAGTGCGATTGGCTGGTCTGCCAGCTTCAGTTTCAGCAGGTCGCGCAGCATCGACACCGGACGGGTGTCGACCAGCGTGGTGTATTCCTTGAATTTCTCGTAGCTGCCCTGCTGCACAGCCGCCTGCAGGGTGTTGACCACATCCGGGTTGTAGGCGTGGTACTCGCCGCCGTAAACGAACTTGAGCAGGCCGCCTTGCTGGATCGACTTGCGCGCGTTCCAGGCTTCGGCCGCGAGCAGCTTCTGCTCGTTTTCGATATCGACGAAGCGCGCGCCCTTGATGCGGCTGGCCACACCACGGAAGCACAGCTCGGTAACGTCATCGGCCAGGCCGACTGCTTCAAACAGCTGCGCACCACGATAAGAAGCAACAGTGGAGATACCCATCTTCGACAGGATCTTCAGCAGGCCTTTGGAGATGCCTTTGCGGTAGTGCTTGAACACTTCATACAGATCGCCCAGCACTTCGCCAGTGCGGATCAAGTCGCCCAGCACTTCGTAAGCCAAGAACGGGTAAACGGCCGACGCGCCAAAGCCGAGCAGCACCGCATAGTGATGCGGATCGCGGGCAGTCGCAGTCTCGACCAGGATGTTGCAGTCGCAACGCAGACCTTTTTCGGTCAGGCGGTGGTGAATCGCACCGGTGACCAGCGAGGCGTGAGCCGGCAGCTTGCCTGGAGCAATGTGGCGGTCAGACAGAACCAGCAGCACCTTACCGGCACGCACCGCTTCTTCAGCCTGATCGGCCATGTTGCGCACAGCAGCTTCCAGGCCAATCGACTCGTCGTAGTTCATATCGATCAGCTGACGCTCGAAACCTGGGCGATCCAGGTTCATCAAGGCGCGCCACTTGGCTGGTGAAATCACCGGGCTGCTGAGAATCACCCGCGCAGCATGCTCTGGCGACTCTTCGAAGATATTGCGCTCGGCACCGAGGCAGATCTCCAACGACATGACGATGGCTTCACGCAGCGGGTCGATCGGCGGGTTGGTAACCTGAGCGAACTGCTGACGGAAATAGTCGTACGGCGAGCGCACGCGCTGGCTGAGCACGGCCATCGGCGTGTCATCGCCCATGGAGCCTACTGCTTCCTGGCCTTGTTCGCCCAGTGGACGCAGCACCTGATCACGCTCCTCGAAGGTGACCTGGTACATCTTCATGTACTGCTTGAGCTGGTCGACGTCGTAGAACGCCGAACCATGGTCGCGGTCTTCCAGGGTCGCCTGAATGCGCTGGGCACTCTTGCGCATCCACTGCTTGTAGGGATGGCGCGACTTCAGACGGTTGTCGATATCGTCGCTGCCGAGGATCTGCCCGGTTTCGGTGTCCACCGCCAGGATTTGCCCAGGGCCTACGCGGCCCTTGGCCAAGACGTCCTCGGGTGCGTAGTTCCACACGCCGATTTCCGAGGCCAGGGTGATGTAGCCGTTCTTGGTGGTGACCCAGCGCGCAGGACGCAGGCCGTTACGGTCGAGCAGGCACACGGCATGGCGGCCATCGGTGAGTACCACACCGGCCGGACCATCCCAGGGCTCCATGTGCATGGAGTTGTATTCGTAGAACGCGCGCAGGTCGGCGTCCATGGTTTCAACGTTCTGCCACGCAGGCGGAATGATCATACGCACGCCGCGGAACAGGTCGATGCCGCCGGTAACCATCAGCTCAAGCATGTTGTCCATGCTCGAGGAGTCGGAACCCACGCGGTTGACCAGCGGGCCGAGTTCTTCGAGATCGAAGATCTGGTCGTTGGCGAACTTCATACGGCGCGCCTGCGCCCAGTTACGGTTGCCGGTGATGGTGTTGATTTCACCGTTGTGCGCCAAGAAGCGGAACGGCTGAGCCAGCGGCCACTTCGGCAAGGTGTTGGTGGAGAAGCGCTGGTGGAATACGCAAATGGCGGTCTGCAAACGCTCGTCACCCAGGTCCGGGTAGAACTGCTGCAGGTCGGCCGGCATCATCAGGCCTTTGTAGATGATGGTCTTGTGCGAAAAGCTGCAGATGTAGTGATCGCTGTCAGCGGCGTTGGCCACCGAGGAGCGACGACGGGCGCTGAACAGCTTGATCGCAAACTCCTGATCGGACAGACCTTCGCCGCCGATAAACACCTGCTCGATCTGTGGCAGACGCTCAAGCGCTAAGCGGCCAAGTACGCTGGTGTCGATTGGCACTTTGCGCCAGCCGACCAGGCTCAGGCCGGCAGCGAGAATCTCGCGATTCATGTTTTCGCGGGCCGCTTCAGCCTTCACTGGATCTTGGTTGAGGAACACCATGCCGACGGCGTACTGCTTAGGCAGCTCGGCGGCAAAGTGCTGCTGGGCCATGGCCCGCAGGAAAGCATCAGGCTTCTGGATCAGCAGACCGCAACCGTCACCGGTCTTACCGTCGGCGTTGATCCCGCCACGGTGGGTCATGCATGTCAGGGCTTCAATCGCGGTCTGCAGCAGGTGATGGCTAGCCTCACCCTGCATATGGGCGATAAGGCCGAAGCCGCAGTTATCCTTGAACTCATCAGGACGGTACAAACCTGCTTTCATAGGGACTCTCACCAGACGGCCTATCACAAGGCAATTACTTTCTAATTCAACCACTTACCATGCGCGCAGGACTAAACCCCAGCTTTGCGCAGGCGAAAGGGCAGTTATTGTACATACCCACCTAAGCCGTCACAAATCTTAGTGACGAAGCCTTGAAAAAATATGTCGCGAAAACGAAGGATAAGACCGGAAGGTCGTGGTAGCGACCGACCGGTCAGCGCAAGCGCTGAAGTGTATCAACTAGCGCGCCTGAGCAATCTCTTGCTGAATCCCGGCGAAGTTACGCGGCCAGGGCTTACCAGCCTGCACCTTCGCAGGCAGGGTACGCAAGGCCGCTTGCGCCGCATCACGCGTGGCAAAGCTGCCATAGGTGACCACGTACAGCGGCTTACCCTGATGCTGCTTCTTGAAATAGTGGTAATCCGCACCGTTGGCTTTTACAAACGCCTGAGCACCGCTCTCTAAACGCGCACCGAGAATCTGCAGGGTATAACGCGAGCCCGTCTGCGCAGCATACCAATCACCACCAGCCGCCGGCTTGGCCGCAGGGGGCGGAGCTTTCGGCTTTGCTGGCGACGGCGCCGCTGTGACCACTGGCGCAACCGGTTTGACCACAGGCGCAGCAGGCGGAGCAACCACAGGTGCCACCTTAACCGGTTCAGGCACCACAGGCGCCACCGGAACACTTGCTGACACTGCCGGCTCAGGCGCGATATCCGCAACGCCTGACACGCCCGCAGCGTCAGCTTCTTCAGCGCCACTCAAACCGGCGGCCTGCGCCAAAGGCTCACGAATCACCGGCTGCGCTTCGCCTACCAAAGGCAGCGGAAGTGGCTGATTGGCACCCTCAAATTGAATCGCCGGCGCAACCGCCGGAGCAGCTGTCGCGCCCGACTCCGCAACCACGGCAGACAGAGGAGTTTCACCGAGTGGCAACTGTGCAATCACCGGCGCATCAATATCCTCAACCACCCGACCTTGCATAAACCAGGCAGCCAGCACGCCGATCGCCACCACACAAAGGGCCAGCAAATGCTTGCGCGGCAAACTGAAGGAAAAACCACCACGACTTGCCGCACCACGCTGCGCCAACATCGCCTCAACCAGCGACTCACGCGCAACCTGATTGATTACGCCCGGCCAGCCGGAAGATTGCTCATGAATATCGGCAACCTGGTCATCACTCAACACCTCAATGCCCTGCCCCGCACCCTCAAGACGCTGAGCCAGATACTCGCGCGTCTCATCCTCGCTATAGGGCTGCAACTCGATGACATGAAAGCACTCATCACCCGCAGCCACACGCTCAAGCCGCGGCAGCAGCTGCGAATCAGCAAACAGAAAAACATGCGGGCGCCCCTCCGCATTGCCAACCGCCAGACTCAGCAAGCTGGTCAAGGCCGCATCACTGAGGTCTTCAGCATCATCCACCAGCACATAGACCTCCTGCCCGGTCAGCGCTAAT
Source organism: Pseudomonas peli (assembly GCF_900099645.1). Classification (GTDB taxonomy): domain Bacteria; phylum Pseudomonadota; class Gammaproteobacteria; order Pseudomonadales; family Pseudomonadaceae; genus Aquipseudomonas; species Aquipseudomonas peli. The sequence goes on from NZ_FMTL01000001.1 coordinate 1,318,549, forward strand.
TGCCCAACCTGTGCAAGAATGGCCGGCAGCTCTGGCCGCTGCACCTGCAACCCCTGCGCGACCTGACGCAAAATGCTCGCGGGATCCGAAGCGCCCTTGGCTGACACCACAACACTCTGCACTGCCTGCTTATTGGTACTCGCTACCAGCGCCTGGCGGAGCAGGGTCTTGCCACTGCCTTCCGGCCCACTGACCACCAGCAACAACTGACTGTAACGCGCCAGATGGTGCAACTGACCCAGCACTGGCTTGCGCTGGGCAGGGAAAAACTTGAACCCCGGCACCCTCGAAGCGAAAGGGTCATGGGTGAAGTGGTAATGATCGAGAAACGCCTCGTCAGCATGCAGACTTGTCATGGGACACTCGTTAATTTTTAAGCTGAGCCAGCTGCGCCGCATAGTCTGCGTTCAGCGTGGCATTCAAAATTTCCCGGGGAAAATCACCGGTTACAACCGCCTCACCCAAACCACGCAACAACACCAGACGCAGCTTGCCATCAAGGACTTTCTTGTCGACCGCCATATGCTCCATAAAATCCTCAGGCGTCATATCCTCAGGTGGAACAACCGGCAACCCTGCAGCCATAAACAACCGAACAGCACGCTCGCGTTCGGGCTTGCTAATCCAGCCCAACCGCTCAGACATATCCAACGCCATGACAGTACCCGCCGCCACCGCCTCACCATGCAGCCACGAACCATAGCCTTGGTGCGTCTCGATGGCATGGCCGAAGGTGTGCCCAAGATTCAACGTAGCGCGCACACCTGACTCACGCTCATCCGCCGCAACCACACGGGCTTTGGCCGCGCAGGAATGAGCAATTGCAGCAGTCAGGGCCTCCTGATCTAGCGCGCGCAATGCTGGCATATGCGCCTCAAGCCAGGACAGGAAGGGCTCATCACAGATCAAACCGTACTTAATCACCTCAGCCAAACCGGCTGACAATTCTCGAGCGGGCAAGGTAGCGAGCGTAGCAGTATCGATCAACACAGCTTGCGGCTGGTAAAAGGCACCCACCATATTCTTACCCAACGGGTGGTTGATGCCGGTTTTGCCGCCAACCGACGAATCGACCTGAGACAGCAATGTTGTTGGTACCTGAATGAAATTGACACCGCGCTGGTAACACGACGCCGCAAACCCCGCCATATCACCAATTACGCCGCCCCCTAGAGCAATCACGGTCGTGCGCCGGTCATGCCGTGCACCTAGCAACCCGTCAAAAATCAGCTGCAGGGTTTCCCAGGTTTTGTAACTTTCGCCATCAGGCAAAACCACAGAAGTTACGGCAAAACCAGTAAGCGAGCGTTCAAGCGCGGCTAGATATAGGGGAGCAACTGTCTCATTGGTTACGATCGCGACTTGACGACCAACAATGTGGGCCGCCAACACATCATCACGAGCCAATAGCTCGCCCCCGATATAGATCGGGTAGCTGCGCTCACCAAGATCGACATGAAGAGTTTGCATAGAGCCCCCAAGTTTCAAAGAGGCCTAGGATAGCGCAGTTCAGCCTGCGCTTTAACGGGGAGAAAGCGCCTCAAGACGCTCAAGGATCTCTTGTACCACCAGACGAGGGGCACGCTCGTCAGTTTCGACCACTACGTCGGCGATTTCACGGTAAAGCGGATCACGAACTGCCAACAGATCAGCCAGAACCTTACCCGGATCCGCCGCCCGCAACAGTGGACGATTACGATCACGTGAAGTGCGATCCACCTGCTGCTCGACAGACGCATGCAGATAGACCACATGTCCACCGCGCCTAAGGGCAACACGGTTTTCAGCACGCATTACCGCACCGCCGCCGGTGGCAAGCACCATACCATCGACATCGCAAAGGTCTGCGATCACCGCCTGCTCACGCTCACGAAATCCCTGCTCACCTTCAACATCAAAGATCCAGGGAATATCTGCGCCCGTACGCTGCTCAATCTCTTTATCAGAGTCTTTGAACGGCAACCGCAACTCTTTAGCAAGCAAACGCCCGATGGTGCTTTTACCAGCACCCATCGGGCCAACAAGAATCAAATTCCGCACTGAATCAGCGACTCACCGCGATGGTTTGATTGTTCATAATGCGAGGAGTCAGAAATATAAGTAGCTCAGACTTTTTATCCTGCACCAAGTCGCGCCGGAAGAGGCGACCTAAATATGGAAGATCTCCCAAGAACGGAACCTTATCTACCGATTTAGACTGAGTATTAGAAAAAACACCGCCAATTACAATTGTTTCACCATCAGCAACAAGAACCTTAGCATTAACCTCATTTTTATTGATTGATGGCACACCGCCTGTTGCTGCAGCTTGCGAAAAATCAGGCGCGTCTTTAGTTACCTTAACCTCAATTATTACGCGATTATCTGGCGTAATTTGGGGCGTAACCTCAAGAGATAGAGCGGCTTGCTTAAAAGATGTACTTGTTGCACCGCTGGAACTGGCCTCCTGATAAGGCACTTCAGAACCTTTCAAAATCTTTGCTGTCTCCTTGTCTGCTGTAACAACTTTAGGCTGGGAGACGACCTCGCCAGAGCCCGTTTTTTCCATAGCGCTCAACTGAAGATCCAAAATAACGTTATCTGTAACAAAACCGATACCAAACCCGCTTGTCGCCGCCGCAGCCCCCAAGTCAACAAAAGGACTATTCACTGGGGAAGTCCTGAGGCCTGGAAAACGCCCAACCGTACCGCCTTCATCATTCTCCTCAACACCTAAATCTCCATCCTTGCCCCAGGCATTCCACTTATCACCAGTCCAAAAATTACCACCCCAACGGACACCGAGTGACTTATCAAAATCCACATTGGCCTCAACTATACGCGCCTCGATCATAACTTGACGGACCGGAATATCTAGCTGAGTAACAATACGACGAAGCTCATCGATCCTTTCTTGAGTAAGCGTAACAATAAGGGTATTTGTTCTGTCGTCGAAAATAACAGAACCGCGCATATCATCCTTAAGTGTTCCTTGCGAATCGTTATCCTCATATATTTTCGCTATATCAGATGCCTTCGCATAATTCAGTTGAATAACATCTTTACGGAGCGGAGCTAACTCAGCCACTTGTTTCTGAGCTTCTAACTCCTGCCGTTCGCGCGCCGCGATCTCGTCCGCTGGCGCGACCATCAAGACGTTACCCACTTTACGCTTATCAAGACCTTTAGTTTTCAAAACGAGATCAAGTGCTTGATCCCAAGGAACGTTTTGCAAACGCAATGTGATATTTCCAGACACAGTATCACTAGCAACCAGATTGAGGTCAGTAAAATCAGCGATCAACTGCAGCACTGAGCGAACATCGATATCTTGAAAATTCAAAGAGAGCTTTTCGCCACTGTAGGCAAAACTCTCTTTCTTTTGCTGCTCAACATCGCTCTGACTCAATGGCTTTACACTTATAGTTAGCTTATTATCAGCCTGATAAGCTAGGTAGTCATAAAAACCAACAGGCTCGATAACTATAACAGCATCTCCACCGACCTCAGAAGAACTAACAAACTGAACAGGCGTAGCAAAATCTTTTACATCCAGCTTTACCCTCAAAGCTTCCGGAATTTCAGCCTTAGAGAACTTCAACTTAATTTTTCCGCCCTGATCCTGAATATCAGGGCTAATAGCTGAGTCCGCAAGGCCGATAATAATATTACCTTCCCCCTGATCACCTCGCTGGAAATCTATACTGTTTATTCCCTTACTAATTGATTCATACTTATCTTTCTGCGGCATTGAATCTGATCGAGCAGTACTCAAAACTGGCGCAACAGCACTAGAACGTTCGCCGACGACAACATATAAATTATTCCCTTCGGCACGTGTACTATATGGTTCCAGAGTTGTAAGATTAACTATTAAACGAGTCCGATCTTTGGCCTCAACTACAGTTACACTACGAGCATTACCTACGCCTAGCTCGCGGTTTTTCGCACCCAGCTTATTTGACACCCCAGGCAAATCTAAGGCGATTCGAGCAGGCTGCTCGATAGTATATCCGCGTGGAGCTAGAACCGGCTCATCAAAGGTGAGCTTCAGTTCAACCCTGTCTCCCGGCAATGCCGCAACATCCAAAGTCTGTAAATTCGCAGCAAAACTAGAACCAGTGAAAATCACTGCAATGAGCGGGAGACCAAAAATAGAGAACTGATTACTCATAATATTATTCCGCCGAGCAAATTGATTATTTTTTTCATAGTCATCACACCCTTAATTAAGAGCGCTCCTTAAGGGATAAGCTGCGCGGCCGCTCTAACCAACCACCTTCACCATCTGGAACTATCTCAATGACTTCAATTCTAGACTCATCTAAAGCCTGAATACGCCCATGATTTCGCCCGAGGTAGTCACCGACTTTGACCCTATGTACACCACCAGCACCGCTTATCAAGGCAAAAAATCCGCTTGAATTAGACAGCACACCAACCATGTCAAACACTTCGATATTGAAACCTTCGAGAAACTGTTTCGTGCGAGCCTCATCAGGCCTTACATCCTCGCCCCCTTTCTGCTTTGCAATGAGCTCCAATGTAACGGGCGGTTGAAATGGACTCCTTAATGATGCGGCACCATAAGTAAAACTCTCGTATACTTGAAATTTTGGCAACGGCTCGATCTCACCCTTAGGTCGCGCACGAATCTCCTCCATAAAAGACTGCAAGTCAGTAAAATCACTACTGGCTCCGCAACCGGCAATGCCAAAAAATAAAATAAAAATTAACAACAAACGAAAGCTCATTGCTGGCCTCCTTTATCATTATATCGATAGGTTTTTGCAAGTATATTCATTCTCAACTTAGATGAACTACCAGCAACCGCTGGCGCCAAATCAAAATCATGAAGAGTAACTATCCGCGGAAGACTAGCAACACCACTAACAAAGGTTGCTAGGTCATGGTAACTACCAACAACCTTCACCTGAATTGGCAGCTCAATATAAAATTGCTGAGCAACCTCAGGTAAAAGCTTAATTTCTTCAAACTCTAAGCCACTACCCAACCCTGTCCGCGTAATATCCTCAAGCAGGCCAGGGACCTCAGTATCACTTGGGAGCTGTTTTAACAGAGCCCCAAACGAAACCTCCATCTCTTGCATCTGATTCTTATAAGCATCTAAGTTTGCAGCTTGAAAGGCTTTCGTTGAGAACTGCTCTTTAAGAGTAATTTCCTCTGCATGCTTAGTCTCTAACTGGACTTGCAAATCTTTAAGGTGGAAATTGTAACCCAGTGCAACAACAATCATGAACAGAAGAATTCCTGATATAAACTTTACTGCTGCTGGCCACGAGCCAACATTATTAAAATCAAGATCACTTAGATCAATCTGACGCAGGCTTTCTAAAGAATCATTAAGGCTCATTGCTTAGCCTCCTCGGGAGCAAGCGCAGGCTGGGTCTGCTGCACACTTAGCTGAAACACATTGGCCTGATCAACCGCCCCGGCCGTCACAGACTTAACCTCAGTTAGATTCGGCGCTGTTAGCCACTCTGAAGCGTCTAAATTTCGCATCAGATTCGATACACGATTGTTAGATTCAGCCGCGCCAACAATTGAGATATTCTTAGCAGCCATTTTTACGGCAGTGAAATGCACACCATCAGGCAGTGTTCTAACCAACTGATCAAAGACACGACCAATAATAGGCCGATTACCTTGTAAATCCTGAATAATCTTCATCCGCTCAAGAAGCTGCTGACGACGAGTTTTCAGCTCACTAATTTCTTTAATGCGCGCATCCAGAACAGCAATTTCCTTACGGACAAACTCATTCCGAGCATCTTGTTGCTCAATAGCCCCGTTAAGATATTGATCCCCAAGAAATACAGCCCCTGCTGCTACGATAAACACACCAGCAAGTGTTACTAGAAAGCGCTGCTTGCGCTCTTCGCGCAGCTGCTCGCGCCAAGGTAAAAGGTTAATCCGCGCCATTAGTCGAAACTCCTCATTGCCAGACCACAGGCAATCATCAAGGCTGGCGCATCACTGGCGAGCGCGCCAGCATTGACCTTTCCACTCAACGCCATTTCAGCGAATGGGTTAGCGACCAATGTCTGAGTACCAATTTTTTGCTGAATCAAACGATCAAGGTCTGGAATCGAGGCAGTACCGCCTGCCAACAGGATGTAGTCGACATCATTGAACTGGCCTGCAGCGAAAAAGAACTGCAGCGATCGAGCGACTTGTTGCACCACGGCTTCTTTAAAAGGCTGCAACACTTCGCTGTCGTAGTCATCCGGTAAGCCGCCTTGCTTCTTGGCAAGGCCTGCCTCTTCAACTGACAAGCCGTAACGACGCTGAATCTCCTCGGTCAACTGCTTGCCACCAAACAGTTGCTCGCGGGTGTAGATGGTGCGGCCGTTGTGGAGAACACTGAGCGTGGTCATGGTGGCGCCAATGTCTACAACGGCTACGGTCAGCTCATCCCGACCACCACCCAATTGGTCAATCAACAAACCGTAGGCGCGTTCCAGGGCATAAGCCTCGACATCAACCACTTTGGCGGTGAGACCAGCAAGCGCAAGAGCGGCCTCACGAACCTCGACGTTCTCTTTGCGACATGCTGCGAGCAGCACCTCAACTCGATCGGCATTACGCGGGGATGCGCCCTGCACCTCGAAATCGATGGCAACTTCTTCTAAGGGGTAGGGGATATACTGGTCGGCTTCGATCTTCAGTTGGTTTTCGAGCTCATCATCAGAAAGCCCGGCTTCCATTTCGATGGTCTTGGTAATAACTGCAGACCCGGCAACCGCGACGGCGACAGTTTTTACACCGCTCTTAGCCTTCGCTAGCACACGTGAAAGGGCCTGACCCACACCTTCCAGCTCGGCGATGTTTTTTTCGACCACCGCGTTTGGCGGGAGCGGTTCAACTGCGTAAGCCTCTACCTTGTAGCGGCTTCCGGAGCGGCTCAATTCGAGGAGCTTGACGGAGGTCGAACTGATATCGATCCCGAGTAGCGTATTCGCTTTCTTATTGAAGAGCCCTAGCACGACCGATTTCCTATTGGCATCCGCGACTTACGGACTATTTATGTTTTTTCACATTAAATAACAGTCTTGACAGAAGCGCAAATGGCTACCCGGCAAAAAAACCGCTTATAATGTGATCAGTTTTTCTCTTTTAACCTTGTGTTTCGCTTAACCCGTTCTTTTATCTGGAAATCCAAAAATCTTGATGCGTCTTTTGCGTTTTTTTTGCTGGTCTAGCCTCGCCGCTTTTTGTGGTCTGGTACTCAGTTTCAGCGGTGCCTTCCTCTATCTTAGCCCCAGCCTTCCATCCGTCGAATCATTGCGCAGTATTCAGCTGCAGATTCCCCTGCGCGTCTATAGCAGCGACGCCAAGCTGATTGCCGAGTTTGGTGAAATGCGCCGCTCGCCCATCGCCTTCGAAGACATTCCCCAAGACTTCATCAGCGCGCTGCTGGCAGCCGAAGACGACAACTTTGCCAATCATTATGGCGTCGACCTGACCAGCCTGATGCGCGCTGCGACGCAAATCTTAAAAAGCGGCCAAATCCAGAGTGGTGGCAGCACCATCACCATGCAGGTAGCAAAGAACTTCTTCCTGACCAGTGAAAGAAGTTTCTCACGCAAGATCAACGAGATACTTCTAGCTCTGCAAATTGAGCGAGAGCTTAGTAAGAACGAAATTCTTGAACTTTACGTGAATAAGATTTACCTCGGTAATCGCGCCTACGGCATCGAAGCAGCCGCTCAGGTGTATTACGGTAAGTCCATTCGCGATGTCACTCTTTCACAGATGGCCATGATTGCCGGACTGCCTAAAGCGCCTTCGCGCTTCAACCCGCTAGTCAACCCGACACGCGCCCTTGAGCGCCGCGACTGGATTCTCGGGCGCATGTTCAGCCTGGGTCGCATTGACCAGCAGCGCTACAAAGAGGCGCTCGCCGAGCCGATCAATGTCAGTTACCACGTGCCAACGCCCGAGCTGGTAGCGCCTTACATAGCCGAAATGGCGCGAGCTGAGATGGTCGGGCGCTACGGCAGCGAGGCCTACACCGAAGGCTTTAATGTCACCACCACGGTACCGAGCGATCTGCAGCTGGCGGCCAATACGGCCGTACGCGAAGGCTTGATCACATACGACCAGCGCCACGGCTATCGCGGACCAGAAAGCCGACTACCCGGCATGACCAAAGAAAATTGGTTAACCGAACTGAGCAAGCAGACCTCTCTCGGCGGCCTGGAACCGGCCATTGTTACCGGCGTAGAGAAAAGCGGAATTATGGTCCTGCTGCGTAACGGCGAAGAACACGCCGTGGCTTGGGACAGCATGAAGTGGGCGCGACCATTCCTTAACACCAACAGCCTTGGTCCACGCCCACAGCAGCCTGCGGATGTCAGCCAGATAGGCGACCTGATTCGTGTGCAGCCTCAGGATGATGGAAGCCTGCGCTTCGTTCAGCTCCCCGCAGCACAAAGCGCTCTTGTTTCCCTGGACCCGAACAACGGTGCCATCCGCGCCTTGGTGGGCGGATTTTCTTTTGAGCAGAGCAACTACAACCGTGCCGCCCAGGCCAAGCGCCAACCCGGCTCGAGCTTCAAACCCTTCGTGTACAGCGCCGCGCTGGATAAAGGCTACACCGCCGCCACCCTGGTGAATGACGCGCCAATTGTGTTCGCCGATGACGCGCTGTCGCAGGTTTGGCGACCGAAGAATGACAACAACACCTTCCTGGGTCCGATCCGCCTACGCGAAGCCTTGTACCGCTCACGCAACCTCGTATCGATTCGCCTGCTGCAAGACCTCGGCATTGCCAGCACCTTGAGCTATATCGAGCGTTTTGGTTTTGACAAAAAGGACCTGCCGCCCAACCTGTCATTGGCGCTTGGCACCGCAAGTCTGACCCCAATGGAAATCGCCGAAGGCTGGAGCGTGTTTGCCAGCGGCGGCTATAAGACCGAGCCCTACTTGATCGAACAGATTGAGGATCGCACTGGCAAACAGCTGTTCAACGCCAACCCAGCGCAAACACCTACTGGGATCGCTCAGCGCGCAGAACAAAACAGCACGATACAACTCAGCACCGGCGACCAGCCTCTGCCGCCTGAGCCGGTACTTGCCGAGCAGATCATTGATGGGCGCACCGCCTACATCATGACCAGCATGCTTCAAGATGTGATCAAACGCGGTACGGGGCGCCGCGCCATGGCCTTGGGCCGTGATGACCTGGCAGGCAAAACTGGCACCACCAACGAATCAAAAGACAGCTGGTTCTCTGGTTATAACGCCGACTACATCACCACGGTCTGGGCCGGCTTTGATCAACCGGAAAGCCTGGGTCGCAATGAGTATGGCGGCACTGTAGCCCTGCCGATCTGGATGAGCTACATGGCTGCTGCCCTGAAGGACAAGCCAAGCCATCTACTGGCCGAACCCGAAGGTTTGCTGACCCTGCGTATCGATCCCCACAGCGGTCGCGCCGCTACACCGGATACACCGGAAGCCTATTTCGAGCTGTTCAAAAGTGAGGACTCACCACCGCCCATGGGTGAGTTTGAGCCGGGCACCTACATCCCGGGTAGCCCGCTACCCGCTGACGAATTGGCGCCGATCGACCTGTTCTAAGCCACTCGACGCCTTAAGCAGCGGCTTAGCAAATCGGAAATCGCGCCAATAAAAAACCCGCCTTAGCGGGTTTTTTATTGCGCTAGCGCTCAGCGATTAGCCGTTGAACACGTCGTTTACCGACTGCAGCGGGTAATGCTTCGGATACGGCAGAGTCGCCACACCGCTTTCAATCGCGGCCTTGGCCACAGCATCGCAGACCACAGTGATCAGGCGTGGGTCCATCGGCTTCGGAATGATGTACTCGCGACCGAACGACAGGGCAATGCCGCCGTAAGCGTCACAGACTTCCTGGGGCACCGGCAGCTTGGCCAGATCACGCAACGCCAAGGCTGCGGCGATCTTCATTTCCTCGTTGATACGGGTCGCGCGAACGTCCAGCGCACCGCGGAAGATGAACGGGAAGCCCAGTACGTTGTTGACCTGGTTCGGGTAGTCAGAACGACCGGTGGCCATGATCACATCGCTGCGCACTTCGCGCGCCAGCTCCGGTTTGATTTCCGGGTCAGGGTTGGAGCAGGCGAACACAATCGGATTAGGCGCCATGCGCTTGAGGTCTTCAGCAGCCAGCAGGTTGGCACCCGACAGGCCGACGAAAACATCGGCACCGTCCAGGGCATCAGCCATGGTGCGCTTGGTGGTTTCGCTGGCGAACACAGCTTTGTACTGATTGAGGTCATCGCGACCAGCGTGGATCACGCCTTTGCGGTCGATCATAAAGATGTTCTCGACCTTGGCGCCCATGCTCACCAGCAGCCTCATGCAGGAGATTGCGGCTGCGCCAGCACCCAGGCACACAATTTTGGCCTCTGGCAGTGTTTTACCGGCGATTTCCAGGGCGTTGAGCATGCCGGCCGCAGTCACGATCGCGGTGCCGTGCTGGTCATCGTGGAACACTGGAATGTCGCACTGTTCGATCAGCGTGCGTTCAATTTCAAAGCACTCGGGTGCCTTGATGTCTTCCAGGTTGATGCCACCGAAGGTGATCGAGATGCGGCGTACGGTGTCGATAAATGCCTGCGGGCTTTCAGACTCGACTTCGATATCGAATACATCGATGCCGGCAAAACGCTTGAACAGCACGCCCTTACCTTCCATCACCGGCTTGGAAGCCAGCGGGCCCAGGTCGCCCAGGCCGAGAATAGCGGTGCCGTCGGAAATCACTGCCACCAGGTTGCCTTTGCCGGTGTAGCGGTACGCCAGCTCCGGGTCACGCGCGATTTCGCGCACAGGCTCAGCGACACCTGGGCTATAGGCCAGGGACAGATCGCGCGCAGTTGCGGTGGGCTTGGTGAGCTCGACACTCAGCTTACCCGGACGAGGATTCGCATGGTATTCGAGAGCGGCTGTTTTCAAATCAGACATGTTGGCATTTCCGCTTTGGGCTGTTGAACAGGCAGGCGGCGAGGATACGCAAGTTGTATACAGCTGCACAAGACTGACGAGTCCGGATGGACACGCCAGCCCTAGCGCACGACCTTCAGCCAGTCGCCAGCACGCGGCTGCCCTGATGGGTAGAGGTTATTCAGCAGGCGCAGAGTCTTCAGCGCATCCCCCGGCAACTTGCTGCCTTTGGCCAGCGCCTCGATGGTTTGTCCCGGCTTGACCTTGACCATCTGCAAGCGCAGCGGCTGCGCCTGCTGGAACTCGGCGCTAGTCATCGGCCGGAAGCTTTTGATCACGCTGAGAAACTGCTCATCCTGAGTTTCCAGCGAGGCGCGACCACGTACTGCTCCGACAAACAGGTAAACCCGCGCACCGTACTGGATAACCGCCACTCGCTTGGCGGCAGTGCCTGGAATCACCGCGCTATAGCCTTTGAGACCAGCCTGCTGCAACTCGACGCCGGCCACCAGCCGTTGACCGCCGACGCGCTGGCGCAAGAGTTCAGCCGGCGTCAGTTGCTGCGGGTTATCTTCCAGGGTCATGGCGATAAACGCCTGCTGATCGACGGTGTGACCGATCAGCGCATCCGGGCGATTGAGCAAGCTCCAGCCCTTAGGAAACGCCAGGGTGAAGTTCAGATCGGCATGGTAAAAGCGCTGACCGCGACGCACACCGGTTTCGGCGGAGTCGCCAAAGGGCAGACCTTCCAGGCGCTTGAGAAAGGCCTCGCGATTGACCTCCTGCTGACCGGTAGCCAAGGCCCGCGCCGGGCCCAGCACCTGCTGCAAACGCCGGTCGTTATCCGGATGAGTATCGAACAGCCCGTGGTAGCCGCCTGCAGGTTGCGCCTCACCGCGCGCGGCAGCTTGGTCGCGGGCAAAGTCTTCCTGATTTTTCAGTACCTTGACCACTTCGATCATCGCCTGCGGGTCATAACCGCTGCGCGCCAGGTACTGCGCGCCCAGACCATCGGCCTCCAACTCCATGTCGCGGCCATAACCACGGACAACGGCACTGCCCAGCACGCCGGTGACATCGGCAGCGGCCCCCACGCCAGTGCCAATCGCCACAGCCTGGCCGAGCAAGCCCCAGGCAGTGGACTGGCTTTGCTGCTGCACGCTGTGCCGCGCGGTGACGTGGCCCACCTCATGACCTAGCACGGCGGCCAGCTCGGCTTCCGAGCTGAGATAGGCCAGCAGCCCGCGATGGATATAGATGTAGCCGCCCGGCAGGGCAAAGGCGTTGATATCCGGGCTGTCGACCACGGTGAACTGATAGGCCAGCTGGTTGCGGTGGCTATTCTTCGCCACCCGCTCACCGACCTGCTGCACGTAAGCCTGCAGCTTCTCATCGGCGTAGCGCGGGTTTTCTTTGAGGATTTCCTGGTTGTAGCGGCGCCCGAGGTCGAGTTCCTGCTGCTCGCTCATCATCACGAAATCGCTGCGGCCAGTGGCCGGATTGACCGCACAACCGGCCAACTGTACCAGCAGGACACAGAGCGTCAGTACACGCAGGATCATGGCAGGGCCTCCAACATAGCCTTATCAGTCAATCGCAGCATCCAGCGCGCCTGTCCCGCGCGCAAGCCGCCACGCCTGGAGCGGTCGATCACCCAGCCACGAGCCTCGACCTGGCGGCCTTCAAGGCTTTCGACCGCGCGCAGATCAAAATTGCCCAACGCCTTGGGCGCGATATGCAGCACCAGCGAATCGCCCATTTCCAGCCACAGACCGCCGCCATTGCGTTCGATACGCTGCACCTGCCCGCGGAGCAAAGCAAAGCCACCACGGCTCAACTGTTTGGGCGCTAGCACTGGCGAACGCTGCCAGAGCCCGGCACGTGCCTGCCGCGCACTGCGCTCGGCGGCTTGCTGGCACTGCACCAGCGCCAGGTTAGGTGCAACCGCCACCTGATAGCCCAAGCCCTCGGCGAGTAGCTGTGCTTCGAGATTATTACCACGGTCGTCATAGGCGTGGGCCAGGGTGCGCCCGTAGTGGTCCTTGGCCTGCCGACCAAGCTGCAGGGCCACCCGACCATCACTGGCCGCCACCAGCGCCTGCAGCCGTTGGCGCGCAGCCTCGGCAAACGGCTCGGCGGAACGTCCCTGCCGACCCATCTCCGGGCTGTTCAAGCCAATCAACCGCACTGTGCGGCCATCGACCAGGCGCAGGGTGTCGCCATCCACCACCCGCTGCACCTTGGTACTGGGCAGGTTGCCCGGCGCCGGACAGAACGCCAGGGCACCGCCAGCATAAACGCCGAAAACGAAAAAGGCGCCCACGAGGGACGCCTTTTTCAGTAGCGAGGTGAAACCCATGTGGGTCTGCGTCGCTGTGCGCAAGCTTACTGCTTGGCGCCGAACATGCCGAAACGCTGCTTGAAGCGATCAACACGGCCGCCGGTATCCAGCATTTTCTGCTTGCCGGTGTAGAACGGGTGGCACTCGTTGCACACGTCCAGGCTCAGCGGCTTGGCCAGAGTGGAGCGAGTTTCGATCACGTTGCCACAGCTGCAGGTGGCGGTGACGGCTACATAGTTCGGGTGGATATCGGCTTTCATGATGATTCCTCAGGGCTGTCGTGCCGCCACCAGACACTATTGTCAGGTACCGCACGGAAATAGGTCGGCGATAATACCAGAGCACCGCCGCGACGCAAGGCCGGCCGTCGACTGGCAGCATGCTAAGATCGCGCCCTGCAACCAGGAGCCCATCGCTTGCCAGACGTCATTTTGCGCCTCGCCTTGCCCTCGCCGCTGCGCCGCCTGTTCGACTACCGTGCCCCGCCCGGTGTGCCGCGCAGTGCCTTGCAGCCCGGTGCGCGGCTGCGCGTGCCGTTTGGTCGACGCGAAATGATCGGCATCCTGATCGAAGTCACGGAGCACAGCGACGTGCAGGCCGACAAGCTCAAGCCCGCCCTGCAATTACTGGACGCCCAATCGCCGCTGCCGCCCGCACTGTTCAAGCTGTGCCTGTGGACCGCGCAGTATTACCAGCATAGCCTGGGCGACACCCTGAGCTGGGCGCTGCCAGTACTGCTGCGCCAGGGCGAGCCGGCGGAAGTACGCCAACAGCGCTTCTGGTCGGTCACCGCCGGCGCGCAGTTGGACGACCCCCGCCTGAGCCGCGCACCGCGTCAGCGCGACGCCCTGAAAACCCTGGCCCAGCACCCCCACGGCGTTGCCCATGCACTGCTGAGCAAACTGCAGCTTAATAAGGACAGCCTCGACCTGCTGCTGGAAAAGGGTCTGGTGCAGATTGACGTGCGCCGTCATGCGCCGAGCGAGCGCCACGCCAACTGGTTGGCGCAGCCGGAGCTACCGCTGAATGCTGAGCAGCGCGCGGCCAGCGAGGCGATCCGCTCAGGTTTCGCCAGCTTCAACGCCTTTCTTCTCGCCGGGGTCACCGGCAGCGGCAAGACCGAGGTCTACCTGCAGCTGATCCGCGAAACCCTGGAGGCCGGCAAGCAGGCTCTGGTGCTGATCCCGGAGATCAACCTCGGTCCGCAAACCCTGGCGCGTTTCGAGCAGCGCTTCAACGCGCGCATCGCCCTGCTGCACTCGGCAGTGAATGACCGCGAACGCCTGGACGCCTGGCTGGCGGCGCGCGATGGCGAGGCGGACATCATCATCGGCACCCGCTCGGCGCTGTTCACCCCCATGCAGCGGCCAGGGCTGATCATCATCGACGAGGAGCACGACGCCTCCTATAAACAGCAGGAAGGTCTGCGCTACCACGCCCGCGACCTCGCCGTGGTACGTGCCCATCAGGAGAACATCCCGATCGTGCTGGGCTCAGCCACGCCCTCGCTGGAAAGCCTGCACAACGCCCACAGTGGCCGCTACGCCCTGCTGCACCTGCGTGAGCGCGCCGGCGGCGCCAAGCAGCCGCGTTTTCTGCGCCTGGATGTGAAAAGCCGACCGCTGGATTCCGGCATCTCCGGCCCCATGCAGCAGGCCATCGCACAAACCTTGCAGGCCGGCCAGCAAGTATTGGTGTTCCTCAACCGCCGCGGTTTCGCCCCGACCCTGCTCTGCCACGACTGCGGCTGGTTGTCCGAGTGCCCGCGCTGCGATGCACGCATGACCGTGCACCAGCGCTCACGCGAGCTGCGCTGCCACCACTGCGGCCACGTCGAGCGCCAGCCGAGTAACTGCCCGAAGTGCAACAACGTCGACCTGCGACCGGTCGGCGCCGGCACCGAGCGCGCCGAAGAGCGTCTGGAAATTCTTTTCCCCGACGTGCCGGTCTTGCGCGTCGACCGTGACAGCACCTCGCGCAAGGAGGCCATGACCACCTTGTTCAACACCGTACAAAAAGGTGAGCCGTGCATCCTGGTCGGCACGCAGATGCTCGCCAAGGGTCACCACTTTCCGCGGGTGACCCTGGTGGCGATTCTCGATGCCGATGGTGGGCTGTTTTCCGCCGATTTTCGCGCCAGCGAGCGTATGGCCCAGCTGATCGTGCAGGTCGCCGGTCGCGCCGGACGTGCCGAAGAGCCGGGCAAGGTGATTATTCAGAGTCACCTTGCCGACCATCCTTTATTGGAGCAGCTGACCGAGCAGGGCTACTTCGCCTTCGCTGAACAGGCCCTTAGCGAGCGTCGCAGCGCTGGCCTGCCGCCGTTCTGCCACCTCGCACTGCTGCGCGCCGAAGCGCATAAACCCGGGCAGGCCGAAGGCTTTCTCGACGATGCCTGCACGGAAGCTGAGCTGTTGCTGAACGAGCTGAAACTCAGCGGCATCGAACTGCTTGGTCCGGTGCCCGCGCCAATGGAGCGCCGCGCCGGCCGCTACCGCGCCCAGCTGCTGGTGCAGGCGAACGCCCGTGCGCCGCTGCATCGCTTACTCAACACTTGGATGCACGCACTGGAGCAGATGCCAAGCGGCCGCGCCGTGCGTTGGTCGTTGGACGTCGACCCCATCGATCTGTTCTAAGACAGGCCGCAGTGCGCAGCCTGTTACACTGCACGCCATTTCGTTTAGCAGGCCTGTACCGTGACCCACACCGCTTTCTCTTCTCTGCCGCTTTCCGCCGCCATGCTGGCGAACCTCGAGTCCCTCGGTTACAACGAGATGACCCCGATTCAGGCGCAGAGCCTGCCGGTAATGCTCAAGGGCATGGACCTGATTGCCCAGGCCAAGACCGGCAGCGGCAAGACCGCAGCTTTCGGCATCGGCCTGCTGAACCCGCTTAACCCGCGCTACTTTGGCTGCCAGGCACTGGTGATCTGCCCAACCCGCGAGCTGGCCGACCAGGTGGCCAAGGAACTGCGTCGCCTAGCCCGCTCGGCAGATAACATCAAAATTCTGACGCTGTGCGGCGGCGTGCCGTTTGGCCCGCAGATCGGCTCGCTGGAACATGGCGCGCAGATCATCGTCGGCACCCCGGGGCGCATCCAGCAGCACCTGAGCAAGGGCACGCTGAAACTCGACGGCCTCAACACCCTGGTGCTCGACGAAGCAGACCGTATGCTCGACATGGGCTTCTACGACAGCATCGCCGACATCATCAGCCAAACCCCGACGCGCCGGCAGACCCTGCTGTTCTCCGCCACCTACCCGGCCGGGATCAAGCAGCTGTCCGCGACGTTTATGCGCGATCCACAGCAGGTCAAAGCGGACGCCCTGCACGACGACACACAGATCGAGCAGCGTTTCTACGAAATCGCGCCAGAAGAGCGCATGGACGCGGTGGTCAAGCTGCTCAACAGCTATCGCCCGCAGTCCTGTGTGGCCTTCTGCTTTACCAAGCAGCAATGCCAGGAAGTGGTCGACCACCTGACCGCCAAAGGCATCTCGGCGGCCGCGCTGAACGGTGATTTGGAGCAGCGCGACCGCGATCAAGTGCTGGCGATGTTTGCCAACCGCAGCCTGTCCGTACTGGTGGCCACCGATGTGGCCGCCCGGGGCCTGGATATCGACGCCCTGGACATGGTGATCAACGTCGAACTGGCACGCGACTCGGAAATTCACATTCACCGCGTCGGCCGTACCGGTCGTGCCGGCGAAAAGGGCCTGGCCATGAGCCTGGTCGCCCCAGCCGAAGGCCATCGCGCCCAGGCTATCGAAACTCTGCAAAAGGCCCCGCTCAACTGGCACCCACTGAGCAGCCTGAAGCACCAGGGCGGCGCGCCATTACAGCCACCGATGATCACCCTGTGCATCGGCGCTGGTCGTAAAGATAAACTGCGCCCCGGCGATATTCTCGGCGCGTTGACTGGCGAGGCCGGCATCCCTGGCGCGCAGGTCGGCAAGATCGCGATCTTCGACTTCCAGGCCTATGTCGCCGTTGAACGGGTCGTGGCCATGCAGGCACTCAAGTGCCTGAGTGAAGGCAAAATCAAGGGCCGCTCGCTGCGTATCCGTACCCTATAGTTGCCATAAGCGCTAAACAGACGGTCGCCGTGACGCGACCAGCGACAGAGGAGTAGCACCCTTGCGCAATATTCTGGTGATCGAAGACAGCCCATTGGTGCTGAAAATTCTCGAGCATCTGTTTCGCAAGGAGACCGGCTTCCAGCCCATCTTCTGTGCGTCCCTGGGCGAAGCCCAGGTGATGCTGGAGACCTCGGCGGAGCTGTTCTTTGCCGCGATCGTCGACCTCAACCTGCCGGACGCCCCGGACGGTGAAATCGTCGACGTGGTGATGGGCTATCACCTGCCTTGCATCGTGCTCAGCGGCACCTACAACGAACAGCGCCGCGATCAGATGCTGCTCAAGGGCGTGGTCGATTACGTCCTCAAGGAAAGTCAGCACTCCTACGAGTACGCCTTCCGCCTGCTGCACCGCCTGGAAAGCAACAGCACCGTGAAGATCCTCATTGCCGAGGACTCCGATGCCACACGCCACTACATCCGCCACGTGCTGACCCCGCATCGCTACCAGATTATTGAGGCCTGCGACGGCGATGAAGCCCTGAGAATCCTCAAGGAACAGCCGGACATCGACCTGCTGGTGGTCGACCACAGCATGCCGGGGCTCAGCGGTTTTGACCTGGTCAAACTGCTGCGGCAGAAGATGAAGCGCCACGAGCTGATCATTCTTGGCCTGTCCGCCGACACCAAGGGCTCGCTCAGCGCCAAGTTTATCAAGCACGGTGCCGATGACTTTTTGCGTAAACCGTTCTGCTCGGAAGAGCTCAACTGCCGGGTGATGTCGACCCTGGAACGCCGCGACCTGCTGCGTGCGTTAAAACAAGCGGCGCAGTACGACGCCCTCACCGGCCTGAATAATCGCCGTGCGTTTTATGAACATGGCCAACAGCTGTTCCAGCAAGCCCGCTCCGGTGGCCGTGACCTGAGTGTGGCGATGCTCGATCTGGACTTTTTCAAACGGATCAACGATGACCACGGTCACGCCAGTGGTGATGCGGCACTCATCGGCTTTGCCCGGGCGTTTTCCGCCACCTTCCCAGACGCTCTACTCGGTCGCCTGGGCGGGGAAGAATTTGCCATGGTCAGCCAGCAGGACGCCGCCACCCTCAGCGACACCCTGGATCAGCTGCGCACGCACTGCGCCAGCTTGAAGTACGCCATCGGCGCACCCGCACTGTCATTCAGTGCCGGCATCTATCATGGCGCTCCTGATGACCTGGAAAGCCTGCTGCACCAGGCCGACCTGCGTCTGTATCAGGCCAAGAGCCAAGGCCGCGGGCGCAACTGCTGGCAGTAGTGCATACGGTCTGCTGGCGCTGCAGCATTAGGTCTTAGAGCCCATGGCGCAGAAAGATCTGCGCATAACTGCCATCGGCGCGCATGTCCTCAATCGCCTTATTAAAAGCATCAGCAATTTGCTGATGCTGCGGATGCTTGCGGCTAACCAGAATGTGCAGGCCGTTTTCGCTCAACGGCTGCGGCAGAAACTCCAACTGATCGCGAATCCCGGCAAGGCTGCGACTCAGGTGAAAGCGCGCCACCAGCTCATCCTCCAAGGTCAGCTGCACCCGCCGTGCCTGCAACATCCGCGCGCCCACCTCGAAGCCCACCACTCCCACTTTGGTCAAACGACTGTCCAGATCAAACTCACTGGAGTAGGCATACCCGCGCACCACAGCGATGCTGTAGGGGTACAGATCCGGCAACGTACGGAAGTTGATATGACTGTCCTTCCGTTGCAGAAAACGAATGCGGTTAATCAGGTAGGGCTGTGAGTAATGGCCAAAAACCGCGCGCTCGTCGGTATACCAAGCGTTGATCAGGACATCGTAGATTTCTTGCTGCAACCCCCGCACCGCACGCTCCCACGGCACCTGGACATAACTGGTGGTATAGCCGGCGCGGGCCAGGGCGGTGGTCACCAGGTCAGAGGCCACCCCGTTGTTCAGCAGCGTCTGGTCATTGAATGGCGGCCAAGGGTCCGCCACCAACCGCAAGGGTTCTGCAGCATGGCCATACAGAGGCGCCAACAGCAGCCACGACAGCAGGCAGGCACGCAGTCCATTCATCAACGGCGATTCCAGAGAAAGCAGAGCACTAATCCTAGTCGATCACTGGCTCAGCCACACCCTACTGGCCATGCGCTAATATGCGCGCTGTTTTGCGCCAGCCTTGGCGCGTGTCGCAGGTTGAGGAAATGGCTGTGCTTACCCCCCAGGTCGTGATTATCGGAGCCGGTGCCGCCGGGCTTATGTGTGCATTGACGGCCGCTGCGCGCGGACGCCAGGTGTTGCTGCTGGATCACGCCAACAAAGCCGGCAAGAAGATCCTGATGTCCGGTGGCGGGCGCTGCAATTTCACCAACATGTACTGTGAACCGAGCAATTTTCTTTCGGAAAATCCGCACTTCTGCAAATCGGCCCTGGCGCGCTACACCCAGTGGGACTTTATCGGCCTAGTGGCCAAGCATGGCGTGCCGTACCACGAGAAGAAACTCGGCCAGCTGTTCTGCGACAACAAGGCCAGCGACATCCTCGGTCTGTTGCTGAGCGAGTGCGATGAGGCCGGCGTCGAGCTGCGCCTGGACACCTCGGTCAGCGAGATCAGCAAGCGGGACAGTGGTTATCAGCTGCAGACCAGCGCCGGCCTGGTGCGCTGCGAATCGCTGGTGATCGCCACTGGCGGTCTATCGATTCCAACCCTTGGCGCCAGCGGCTTTGGCTATCAGGTGGCCAAGCAGTTCGGCCACGAGCTGCTGCCGACCCGCGCCGGCCTGGTGCCATTTACCCTCACCGACCCGCAGCTTAAAGCGCTGTGCACCGAGCTGTCCGGCACCTCAGTCGAGGACTGTGTGGTGAGCTGCAACGGCCAGAGCTTCAAGGAAAATATCCTGTTTACCCACCGCGGCCTGTCCGGCCCGGCGATTCTGCAGATTTCCTCATTCTGGCAACCCGGCGATGCCGTGAGTATCAACCTGCTGCCGCATATCGACCTGCCCGAGTGGCTGGAGCAACAACAACGCGAACGCCCCAACAGCGAGCTGAAAACCCTGCTCGCCGAGCTGTTTACCAAAAAGATGGCCGGGTTGCTGGCCGACAACTGGTTCGCTTCCAAACCGATGAAGCAGTACACCCACGCCGAACTCAAGGCGATTGCCGAGCAGCTCGGCAACTGGCAACTGGTGCCGGCCGGCACCGAGGGTTACCGCACCGCTGAGGTTACCCTGGGTGGCGTCGATACCCGCGAGGTGTCGTCTAAGACCATGGAGTCGCTGAAGTCACCGGGGTTGTATTTTGTCGGCGAAGTGCTGGATGTGACGGGACATTTGGGCGGTTTCAACTTCCAGTGGGCCTGGGCCTCCGGCTACGCGGCAGCTCAGTACGTCTGACCTTTCAGGGCGCCGGGGCAGGCTCAAGCGGCGGCAACGGCTCACCCGGCAACCACTTCTGGTGGATCACGGTAAAGCTGCCATCCCTCTTCATCGCGTCGAGTTCACGCTGCCAGCGGCTGATCAACGCATCATCCGTCTGCAGGGAAAAAGCGATGTAGCTGTCGCTGTGCATGAAGTCGAACAACAGCTGCACTTCATCGGCCTGGATATCGCCCTGTGCCAGCAGGGCATTGATGCTCAGGTTATCCAGCACCATCAGCTTGACCCGACCGAGCTTGAGCATGCTTACCACCTGCGCCGGCCCGGTTACCGGAGTGAGGTTGCTGAAGCCCTCAGCCAGCAGCCGCTGATGACTGTACCAGTCGCGCGGCACGGCAATTTCGCCGTACTCGCGTGCTTCTTCTAAACGGCTGATCGATAGAAAAGAGCGGCGCAGGGCGTAGAAGCTGGTGATGTTGCGGGTAATCGGCCCGACCCACTTGAACAGCTGTTCACGCTCACGGGTGCGCATGGCCACAAACAAGCCCGTGTTCGGTCGGGTCAAGGCCTCCTGATACCCACGCGCCCAAGGCACCACGCTGATCGGCGCGCTCTGCCCGGTGCGCTGCAGGATGGCTTGCACCACTTCAGTGGCTAGCCCTTTGGGTTCGCCGTTCTCGCTGAAATTGATGGGCGGGTATTCTTCGGTGTAGAAGCGCAGCGGCTGAGCCTGTAACACCCTGCACGACAAGCAGACAAGCAGCAACACGAGCAATCCACGCATACAGGTGTACAACACGGCAGATGCCTCGCGAATGGCGGATAGTTTAAGCGTAGCCCGGCCGCCGTGATTCACACCAACCCATCGATCGGCGCCACACTTTAATTGGTAGCAACACGGCTTACGGCTGCCAAGTCGACACAGACTCCGTTAGGCTGCTACCTGTTAAGGTTGATCAAGGTCGGGCCATGCCGTCCACTGCGCTGCGCCACTCGCTTCGTCGCCTCTGGGCCCAGGATAAATTCAGCTACAGCCTGCGGGTGTTTATCGCCCTCAGCGGCGCGTTGTTGCTGTGCTGGTCGCAGGGCTGGATGCATGCGCTGATCCCGTTGTTTCTCGGCGTCATCGCCAGCGCCCTGGCGGAAACCGATGAAAGCTGGCAGGGCCGCGTGGTCGCACTGCTGGTCACCCTTGGCTGCTTCAGCGTGGCGGCCTATGCAGTGGAATTTCTGTTCCCCTACCCCTGGCTGTTCGTCTGCGCCCTGGCGCTGTCGAGCTTTGCCCTGACCATGCTCGGCGCACTCGGCGAACGCTACGCCACGCTCGGCGCGGCCACGCTGATTCTCGCGGTGTACAGCATGATCGGCGTGGAGCAACGCGGCGGCGCGGCGGGCCTCTGGCAGGAGCCATTACTGCTGGTGGCGGGCGCAGCCTGGTATGGCCTGCTGTCGGTGCTGTGGAATGCGCTGTTCGCCAACCAGCCGGTGCAGCACAGCCTGGCGCGGCTGTTTCGCGAGCTGGGCCAGTACCTCACGCTCAAGGCCGCGCTGTTCGAACCGCTGCGTCAGCTGGATGTGGAAGAACGCCGCCTGGCCCTGGCCAAACAGAACGGTCGTGTGGTGGCGGCGCTGAATGCGGCCAAGGAAATCATCCTGCACCGGGTCGGCAATGGCCGGCCGGGACCGAAAGTCAGCCGCTACCTGAAACTGTACTTTCTCGCCCAGGACATCCACGAACGCGCCAGTTCCTCGCACTACCCCTATAACGAGCTGGCCGAAGCGTTCTTCCACAGCGATGTGTTGTTCCGCTGCCAGCGCCTGCTGCGCCTGCATGGCGAAGCCTGTCAGCGCCTGGCCCAGGCCATCGAACTGCGCCAGCCGTTCGAGTACCGCGAGCTGTGCCGCCAGGCGCTCGACGATTTGCACGACTCCCTCGAACACCTGCGGGTGCAGAGCAACCCCGCCTGGCGTCACCTGCTGCGCTCCCTCGGCGCGCTGGCTGGCAACCTACGCAGCCTGGATACGCTACTGGGCAATGCCAGCAACCCTGACGCCATGGCGGAGCAGCAGGACAGCAGCCTGCTCGACCGCGAACCGCACTCGCTCAAGGATGTTTGGGAACGCCTGCGCCTGCAGCTGACGCCCACCTCATTGCTGTTCCGCCACGCCTTACGCTTGTCCATCGCGCTGGCGGCCGGTTACGGCGTGCTGCACTGGATTCACCCGACCCAGGGCTACTGGATACTGCTGACCACGCTGTTTGTCTGCCAGCCGAACTACGGCGCGACCCGGCTCAAGCTGGTGCAGCGCATCAGCGGCACGGTGCTCGGCCTGCTGCTCGGCTGGGCGTTGTTTGACCTGTTCCCAAATCCGCTGGTGCAAGCGCTGTTTGCGGTGGTCGCCGGGGTGGTGTTCTTTGCCCTGCGCAGCAGCCGCTACACCCTGGCCACCGCCGCCATCACCCTGCTGGTGCTGTTCTGCTTCAACCAGGTCGGCGACGGCTACGGGCTGTTTATTCCGCGCCTGGTCGACACCCTGCTCGGCAGCATGATCGCCGGCCTGGCGGTGCTGCTGATCCTGCCGGACTGGCAGGGCCGCCGCCTGAACCGCCTGCTGGCCAGCACCCTGAGCTGCAACAGCCGCTACCTGCAGCAAATCATCGCTCAGTACGCCAACGGCAAACGTGACGACCTGGCCTACCGCCTGGCGCGGCGCAACGCGCACAACGCCGACGCCACGTTGTCGACCACGCTGGGCAATATGCTGATGGAGCCGGGGCACTTCCGTAAGGAAGCGGATATCGGCTTCCGCTTTCTGGTGCTCTCGCACACCCTCTTGAGTTACCTCTCAGGCCTTGGCGCGCACCGTGGCGAAACCAGCCTGAGCGGCAGCGACAACCCGCTGCTGGCCAGCGCCAGTCGCTTGGCCGCTAGCCTGGACGAGATTGCCAGCTGCCTAAGTGATGACCGCACAGTGGCCATTTACAGTGACGCCGAAGAACAGCTGGCCAGCGCGCTGGAAACACTCAGCGAAGACCTGGATGACCAACAACGACTGGTGCAAACCCAACTGGCGCTGATCTGCCGTCAACTCGGACCATTACGTACCCTGGCCTCACACCTGCAAAAACGCCAACCTGAGGCTTAACCTCAGGCTATACGGCGCACCAGCCACTATTGGCTAGCGCATAGAGCAGGCTTTCTGCCAGTATGCCAGCGCACGTATACCACCCTGGTCGCTCTATGCTCACCGCCAGGAACATCGCTAATCGATCGCTACAAATCAGCCTAAGCAGTCTGGTCCTAGCGTTCTGCCTGCTGCTGGTAATGCCCCTGAGCCAGGCTGAAATACGCCTCGATGACTATACACCCGCGCAAAACCTCAATGATCTGGCCGATTACCTGGCGGACCCCGGCGGCACACTGACCCTGAAAGATATACGGCAGGTCGACGCCGACTTTCGTCATCGCAAGGATCTCAGCTTCGGCTACACCCGCGGGCCGGTCTGGCTGCGCCTGCAGCTGCGCTCACACACCCTGCAAGCGCGTACCTGGCGCGTAGAGCTGGACTACCCCTCGCTGGATGAAGTGCGCCTGTACGATGTCGGATCAGACGGTATACGCACATCACGCGCTGGCGATACCGTGCCCTACTCAGAGCGCAGCATCGGCCACCGCACGCCCGTATTCGACATCCCCCTGCAACCTGGCGAGCAACGCACCCTGTACCTGCGCGTCGAATCGGCTGGCAGCATGACGCTGAGCGGCAGCCTGATGTCGCTCAGCGACTTCGAGCAGCACAGCCAACGCGGCTACCTGGTACATGCGACCTACTGCGGCTTGCTGATTGCCCTGGGTCTGTACAACCTTCTGCTATTTCTCGCGCTGCGCGAGCGGCCCTTTCTCAACTACGTGCTGTTTATGTGCGCCTTTGCCCTCGGCGTACTGTCGCTCAACGGTCTCGGCGCGCAATACCTATGGCCGCAGGCAGCGCCTTGGAGCAACCGCATGCTGCCCGTCAGCCTGACATTGGCAGCCCTCTTCTCGGCGATATTTGCCCGCAGCTTCCTCGACACACGTCAGTGGCTACCACGCTGGGATCGTGTACTGGTCGTGCTCTGCTTCGCGACAGCACTGGCCGTTCTGGCCACCTTGCTGTTGCCAGTACAGCGCGCCTTGCAGACCATGTCGCTGACCGGGCTGACGGTCACGCTCATGCTCCTGCTCACCAGTTTCGTCTGCGTCGGCTACCGTGTGCCAGGTGCCCGTTTATTTGCCCTAGCCTGGATGATGTTACTGACCGGCGCAGTGCTGCTGGCACTGCGTAACTTCGCCATCATCCCATCGAATTTTCTGACGCTCTATTCCATGCAAATTGGCTCAAGCCTGGAAATGATCCTGCTGTCTTTCGCCCTTGCAGCGCGTTTCAATGAGCTGAAACAGCAGCGAGAGGCTGCGCTGCAAAACAACGAACGGGTACTCGAACAGCGGGTGGCCGAGCGTACCCAGGCACTTGAGGAGGCCAACCAGCGCCTTAGCGAGCAAGCCATGCGCGACCCACTGACGGGCCTTGCCAACCGTACTGCACTGCAGCAGCACCTGACCCAGGCACTAAGCCGCAACCAGCGCCGCCAAGAGCTACTGGCCGTGATGCTGATTGATCTGGACGGTTTCAAACCCATCAACGACCTTTATGGTCACGGCTTTGGTGACCTGGTATTGGCACAAGTCGCCCAGCGCCTCAACCTGCAAATGCGCGAGAGTGATTTAGCGGCACGTTTGGGTGGCGATGAATTCGTGATGGTCTGCGAAAGCGTGCAGTCAGCCGAAGCCGTCCAGCAGCTTGCCGAACGCCTGCTCGACCGCCTGAATCAGCCGATGACCCTTGAAGGACACACCGTGCATGTCGCGGCCAGTATCGGCATTGCCCTGAGCCAAGAAGAAGACGACACCACAACCCTGATTCGTCGTGCCGACGCGGCGATGTATCAAGCCAAAGCGGCAGGCCGTAACCGTACCCAGCTTGGCTGAGGCCACGCTAAAAGCACTCGGCGCCAGCCTGTCAGCTAGCTAATGCAGCACCCGCACGACCTTGAGGAAGCACACCTGCCTGCTGCCCGCGCCAATGCTTTTCCGCTACCCTGCACGCCTGCCCAGAAAGTGCCCGCTATGAACAAGACCGAACTGCTGAAACAGGTAATCGCCCGCCTCGAAGATGACCTGCTGCAGGCTCAACAGGCGGCGCTCACCGCCTATGAAACGGCGACCCATGAAGAAAATATCGCTGAAAACAAATACGACACCCTAGGTCTGGAGGCGTCTTATCTAGCCACCGGGCAGGCGCGCCGTGCGGCCGCCATTCGTCAGACCCTGGCGAACTGGAAGCTCCTGGTATTACGCGCGTTTGACCCTCTACTGGGCATCCAGCTCGGCGCCCTGATTGAGTTGAGCGACGATGAAGATCGCCGCCAATGCCTGTTCCTAGGCCCGGACGGCGCAGCGATGAAACTGCAGCAGGACGGCCAGTCAATACAGGTAATCGGCCCGCAAGCGCCCCTTGGGCTGATCCTTATTGGCAAGACCGTTGGCGACGAAGTGACCCTGCACGTGGCCAGTGGTGTGCAACTGTTGGAGATTCTGTCGGTCGACTAAAGGGCTATCAGCCGATAGCGTTAACGGGAGACCGCTATGCAAGCCAACGTCCAAGAGCTTGAAACACTGTTCCAGCAACTGGGTCTCGAGCATGATCAGATCAGCATCGACCTCTTTATCAAGCGCCACTCTCCCCTGCCGGAAGACTGCCGACTGGCCGATGCACCGTTCTGGGACCCAGCCCAGGCCGACTTTTTGCGCCAACAGTTCTTAGCCGACGCTGAATGGGCCGAGGTGGTGGATCAGCTCAACCTGCTGCTACGTGGCTGACAGCACGCCTGCTGTTCCTGGCAGTTCCCGCCAGGTCAGGTAAACACGCAGGTCGAACTCCAGCTGGTGGTAGCCCGGCAGCATGTATTCGCAGAGTTTATAGAAGGCCTTGTTGTGCTCAGCCTCTTTCAGGTGCGCCAGCTCGTGCACCACGATCATCTGCAAAAACTCCGGCGCGGCCTCGCGGAACAATGAGGCCACGCGAATTTCCTTCTTCGCCTTGAGCTTGCCGCCCTGCACCCGCGAAATTGCCGTGTGCAAACCGAGAGCACGGTGGGTCAGATCGAGGCGATTGTCGTAGAGCACCTTGTCGATGGCTGGGGCATTGCGCAGGTGCTCCTGCTTGAGACCCTGGATATAGGCGTACAACGCTTTGTCGCTTTGAACCGCGTGCTTGCCGCTGTAAGACCGCGCCAGATAATCGCCCAGGCGCTCCTCAGCAATCAGCTGACGGATCTTGTCTTGCAGCGGGGCCGGGTAGCCTTGCAGGTATTTGAGCGGGGTCATGGTCAAAATGGCGTATGCACGGTAAAGCCGAGGATTATGCCGCAAGCCGCGCGCAACCAGGGCTGCTTTTGGCACCCCAGCTACTGGCTCGGTACAACCCGCAGCAACCGACCATCTGCACTGTCAGTGAGCAGGTACAACGCACCATCAGGACCGACACGCACGTCGCGAATACGCTCTTCCAGCTCCTCGAACAGCACGTCCTCACCAGCCAACTTGCCGTCCTGCAGACGAATGCGCCGCACACTGCGCTCAGCCAAGGTCGAAGCAAACAGATCGCCCTGCCATTCTGGGAATAGTGCCCCGCGATAAATCGTCAGGCTGGAAGGAGCGACCGACGGTGTCCAGTGCAGCAAGGGTTGCTGCAGGCCAGGCAGCTCGGTGTAAGGCGAAATCTGCGCACCGGTGTAGTCAATGCCATAGGTGATCAACGGCCAGCCATAGTTATTGCCGGGCTCGATGAGGTTCAGCTCGTCGCCTCCGCGTGGGCCGTGCTCGTGGCTGTAGAGGCGCTGCAGTTGATTGTCATAGACGATGCCCTGCACGTTGCGATGGCCCAGGCTGTAGATCTCCGCCGCCGCGCCGGACTGGCCCACCAGCGGGTTGTCCTTCGGCGCACTGCCGTCGCGGTTCAGGCGCACGATCTTGCCGAGGTGGTTGCTGGTGTTCTGGGCCTGCTCGCGCCAGTCGAAACCATCGCCCAGGGTCAGTACCAGGGTGTTATCCGGTAGCCAGGCCATGCGCCCACCGTAATGCGCAGCACCGGACTTAGCCGGCTGTGCGGTAAACAGCACCTGCACATCCTGCAGCTGACCATCGACCAGCCGCGCCTTGCTCAGACGGGTGTTGTTGGCCTGGGTCGTGCCGTATGCATAGCTCAGATACAGCTGCTGATTACTGGCGAACGCCGGGTCAAGGAGCACCTCCATAAGCCCGGCCTGGGCGGCGACAAACCCCTCAGGCACGCCGCCAACCGGTTGCGGGTTAAGGCTGCCGTCCTGCTCGATGATGCGCAGGCGGCCGACGCGCTCGGTTACCAGCATGCGGCCATCTGGCAAGAAGGCCAGCGACCAGGGATGCTCCAGGCCTTCAGTCACGGTTTCAATGCGGTAATCCATGGCGTGCGCCAAGCTGCTGCCAAGCAGACCAAACAACAACAGAGCGCGGGACGTATTCAGCATGATTCGGGCCTTTTGCTTGCAGAGGGATAAATCAGGATTGCGCCGGCGATGAGCGCCGCATCAGTCCGGCAAATAACAGCGCGCCCAGGCTGCCGCAGGCCATCAGCCCAACGGTGCCGGCAAGCGTGCGGTTGGCGCCAATCAGCGTTGGCATCGGTAGCAGTGCATTGGCCAGCGCCATCGCCGCCAGCACCGCCAACGCACCGGCCAGGGTAAACAGCAGCCAGCGGCCCATTGGCCAGAGGCGCGCCAACAAGCTTGCGGCTGGCAAGGCAAAAATAAAACCGAGGATCACCAGTATCGCGAAGGTCGGGCTAAAGCCCAACAGGTCCAGGCAGGTGGTCTGCACCCGCACACCAAGCGGCATGGGCGCGCCAAGCGCCTGCAGGTTAGCCAGATTGAACTGGGTCTGCAGCACAGTGCCCATTACACTCGCCAGCAGCACAGCCAGAAAGAAGTACAACAGAGTGCGCAATTTGCTTGGCATGCAGACAGATATCCAGAGACGACGGTGGCCCGAGTATGGACCAGCGCGCCGCGCTGCACGTGGCCGGTGTTTTACATGGTTTTACCAAGCCCACAAATGGGCGATAGGCGCAGCCACAGCGCTGTAGCAGAATGCCAGCAGCCATCCTGCCGACAACAACCCACACAAGAACCGCACGATGAAAAAAGCCCTACCCCTCTGTGCGCTGATTCTCGCACTGCTTGCCGTTGCGTTCAGCCTCGGTCCCGTGCCACCCGTCGACACCCAACTGACAGCGATCCAGCTGCCGGCCGACCTCGACCGCTACCTGACCGAGACAGAAGCACCTTATCCGGACATCACGCCCGGAGCGGAAAAGACCATCGTCTGGGCCCATCCAGACCAGCGCCAGACCGACCTGGCAATCATCTACCTGCATGGTTACTCGGCCACTCGCCAGGAAACCGCACCGCTAAGCGATCAACTGGCCCGGCAACTGGGCGCCAACCTGTTCTACACCCGCCTGAGCGGTCATGGCCGAAGCGGCGCCGCGATGGCCAAGGCCAGCGTGCAGGACTGGCTGCAGGACAGCCAGGAGGCCCTGCAGATCGGTCAGCGTTTGGGTAAACAGGTGCTGGTGATCGGCACCTCGACCGGCGCCACCCTGGCCACTTGGCTGGCGCTGCAGGGCGATAACCCGCAAGTGCTGGCCTATATCATGGTGTCGCCGAACTTTGCCCCCAAAGACCCGGCCGCGACCGTGCTCACCTGGCCTTGGGCGACGCACTTTGTGCCCTTGCTGCTGGGCCCGGAACATCAATGGCAACCGCGCAACGCCGCACAGGCGCGCTACTGGAGCCACCGCTACCCGGTACAGGCGCTGCTGCCGATGATGGCGCTGGTGAAATACGTGCGCGAACAGCCGCTGGAGCAGATCAAAGCGCCGATTCTCATACTCTATTCACAGGACGATCAGGTGGTCAGCGCCTCCGCCATCGAGGCCGCCTTTACCCGTTTCGGTTCGCCGCAAAAACAGCTGATCGCCCTCAAGGACACCCAGGACCCGTCACACCATGTGCTGGCCGGCGACATCCTCTCGCCGCAGGACACGCCACGGGTACAGGCGGCGATTCTGGCGTTTCTCGCCAGCCTGCCGCCGCGTTAGTCGATACGGCACACCGCCGGACTGAATGCACAGGGTTTGTCCGCCAGGTAACTGCGGTAGATCTGTAGCAGCTGCGGTGCCGTCAGGCGACAGGTCTGCGCCCGGCACTGCGCATTAAAGGCAAAGGCGCTCTGCTCGGCTTCGGCCAGGCGGATATAAAGCGCCGGCCAGTCAGTGACGGGCACATCGGCCGGGGTAAACAGCAAGCGCCCATCGCGCTGCACCAGCGGTGCACCGGCCGCCGCATAGTCGAAGACAAACAGCAGGGTACGCGCGGTCTTGGTCGTGCACTCGACGCGGGTGGCGCACTGCTGCGGATCGCTCGCCACCGCCACATTAACGGGCGGCCCGCTCACTGGTGGCTGATGGGCACAGCCGGCCAATGCAGCGAGTACACCGAACAGCCCGATCAACCTCGTCATAAGACTCCTCCGAATAACAAAAGCCCCGCATCGGCGGGGCTTTCAGTACAGCAACAGGCTTAGTTGACCTTGGCGGCCAGCTCACCCTTGGCATAACGCTGGAACATGCCTTCCAGGGAGATCGGTTTGATCTTCGAGGCGTTGCCGGCGGTGCCGAAGGCTTCGTAACGGGCGATGCAGATATCGCGCATAGCGGTGACGGTAGCACCGAAGAATTTGCGCGGGTCGAACTCGCTCGGGTTCTCGGCCATCAGGCGGCGCATGGCACCGGTGGACGCCAGGCGCAGGTCGGTGTCGATGTTGACCTTACGCACGCCGTACTTGATGCCTTCAACGATTTCTTCAACCGGCACGCCGTAGGTTTCTTTGATGTCGCCGCCGTACTGGTTGATGATCGCCAGCCACTCTTGCGGTACCGACGAGGAACCGTGCATCACCAAGTGGGTGTTGGGGATGCGCTTGTGGATTTCCTTGATGCGGTCGATCGCGAGGATGTCACCGGTGGGCGGCTTGGTGAACTTGTACGCGCCGTGGCTGGTGCCGATAGCAATGGCCAGGGCATCGACCTGGGTGCGCTTGACGAAGTCAGCCGCTTCTTCCGGGTCGGTGAGCATCTGGCTGTGGTCGAGCACGCCTTCCGCGCCAACGCCGTCTTCTTCACCTGCCATGCCGGTTTCCAGGCTACCCAGGCAACCCAGTTCACCTTCAACGGACACGCCGCAGGCGTGGGCGAAAGCCACGGTCTGCTGGGTGACACGGACGTTGTAGTCGTAGTCGGCCGGGGTCTTGCCATCTTCTTTCAGCGAGCCGTCCATCATTACCGAGCTGAAGCCCAGCTGGATCGAGCGCTGGCAGACGTCCGGGCTGGTGCCGTGGTCCTGGTGCATGCACACCGGGATGTGCGGGAATTCTTCGATAGCCGCCAGGATCAGGTGACGCAGGAACGGCGCGCCGGCGTATTTACGCGCACCGGCCGATGCCTGAACGATCACCGGGGAATCGGTCTTGTCGGCCGCTTCCATGATCGCGCGCATCTGCTCGAGGTTGTTGACGTTAAAAGCCGGCACGCCGTAGCCAAATTCGGCGGCGTGGTCGAGCATCTGGCGCATGCTGATAAGTGCCATGGTGTTCTTTCTCCCGGTGGGGCTCGTTAATCGTGCAAGCCTGCCGCAGGGGCAGGCGCTATTCAAGTCATTCAGACCGGGAGCAAACCCGGCCTGTATTCAAGTCGTTTCAGGGTGCCTTGCAGCCACGGCCGATCAGGTCATCCTTGGCCGTCCAGTAGACCAGCCCTTCCTCGCCTTTGGTGTGAAAAGACAACATCCCGTCACTGTACAGCGCACCCGAGCCAGCGGGCTCCTGCTGCAAGCGATAAACGATATCACCGCCGCCGAGGCGCACATCGACGGACTCTGCGCTGCTGTCGGCGAAACGCCAGAGCACTTCGGTCTGGCTGTCGCACACCCAGCGCGTCCAGTTATCCGACGGTGCAGGCTGACTGGCGCAGGCGCCAAGCAGGCTAAGCAATGCCAACAGGGTAATCCGTTTCATTATCGGGACTCGCTCCATGATCAGGCTGTTTATGCGTTAGCGCGTTGTTCCAGCACTTCAACCGCCGGCAATACCTTGCCCTCGACAAACTCGAGGAACGCACCACCACCGGTGGAGATATAGCTGATCTGCGCGCCAACGCCGTATTTGTCGATGGCCGCCAGGGTGTCGCCGCCACCGGCAATGGAGAACGCTGGGCTTTCGGCGATGGCCTGGGCCAGCACCTTGGTGCCGTTGCCGAACTGGTCAAACTCAAACACGCCGACCGGGCCGTTCCACAGGATGGTCTTCGAGGATTTCAGCAACTCGGCAAACTGCGCGGCAGTTTGCGGGCCGATATCCAGAATCATGTCGTCTGCAGCCACATCAGCCACCAGTTTGACGGTGGCTTCGGCGTCTTCGGCGAAGGCTTTGGCGACGACCACATCGACCGGTAACGGCACGCTGACCTTGGCCGCGATGGCCTTGGCAGTCTCAACCAGATCGGCCTCGTACAGCGATTTGCCCACTGGGAAACCGGCTGCGGCTAGGAAGGTATTGGCGATGCCACCGCCGACGATCAGCTGGTCGCAGATCTGGCTCAGGCTGTTGAGCACGTCAAGCTTGGTCGAGACCTTGGAGCCGGCAACGATAGCGGCCATTGGCTTGGCCGGATTACCCAGCGCCTTGCCCAGGGCTTCCAACTCGGCCGCCAGCAGCGGGCCGGCGCAGGCGACCTTGGCGAACTTGGCCACGCCATGGGTCGAACCCTCAGCGCGGTGAGCGGTACCGAAGGCGTCCATGACGAACACGTCACACAGCGCAGCGTACTGCTGAGCCAGTTCATCGGCGTTTTTCTTCTCGCCCTTGTTGAAGCGCACGTTCTCGAACAGCACGATCTCGCCAGCCTTGAGCTCAACTCCGCCGAGGTAATCTTTTACCAGCGGTACGTCGCGGCCCAGGGCCTTGCTCAGGTAGGCCGCGACCGGGGCCAGGCTGTTCTCTTCGCTGAACTCGCCTTCGGTCGGACGACCCAGGTGCGAGCAGACCATGATCGCTGCGCCCTTCTCCAGCGCCAGCTTGATGGTCGGCAGGGAGGCGAGGATGCGCGCGTCGCTCTTCACCGCGCCGTCTTTTACCGGCACGTTGAGGTCTTCGCGGATCAGCACGCGCTTACCGGCGAGGTCGAGGTCGGTCATCTTCAGAACGGTCATATATCAGTCCTTCACGGGGGCTGGAGTAGTCAGGGAGAGAAAGTGTTCAGCGACATCGAGCATGCGGTTGGCAAACCCCCACTCGTTGTCGAACCAGGACAGCAGGTTGACCAGACGCGGCCCGGAGACGCGAGTCTGGCTGCCATCGACGATGGCCGAATGCGGGTCATGGTTGAAGTCGCAACTGGCGTGCGGCAGTTCGGTGTAGGCCAACAAGCCCTTGAGCGGGCCGCTTTCCGCGGCCTGGCGCAACACGCGGTTGATCTCCTCGGTGGAGGTGTCACGCGCGGTCTGCAGGGTGATGTCCAGACACGACACGTTCACCGTCGGCACACGAATGGCTTTGGCCTGGATACGCCCGGCAAGCTCTGGCAGCAGGCGCTCGATACCACGGGCCAACCCGGTAGACACCGGAATCACCGACTGAAAGGCCGAGCGCGTGCGGCGCAGGTCTTCGTGGTGGTAAGCGTCGATCACCGGCTGGTCGTTCATCGCCGAGTGGATGGTGGTGATCGACACGTATTCGATACCCACCGTCTCATTCAGCAGTTTGAGCAGCGGCACACCACAGTTGGTGGTGCAGGAGGCGTTGGACACCAGCTGCTCGGTGCCGCTCAGGCAATCCTGATTGACCCCGTAGACCACCGTGGCGTCGATATCTGCCTCACTGGCCATGGGTTGCGACAGCAACACGCGCGGCGCGCCAGCATCGATAAAGCGCTGCGCCTCGCTGCGGCTGGTGTACTGGCCGGAGCATTCGAGCAGCAGATCAATGTCCAGCGCGGCCCAGTCGATGGCTTCCGGGCTGGCCTGGCGCAACACCTTCACGCAGTCGCCATTGATATGCAGGCAATCACCGTCGACCTTCACCTCACCGGGAAAACGCCCGTGGGTGGAGTCGAAACGCGTCAGGTATTCAATGCTGGCCTGGTCGGCCAGGTCATTCAGCGCGACGATTTCCAGCTGTGCCCCGGCGCCCCGCTCATGCAGCGCACGCAGCACGCAGCGGCCGATACGGCCATAACCGTTGAGGGCAATTCGATAGGGGCGCTTGGGCATGATGGTCTCGATAGGGAACCGTAGGATGGGTGAGCCGCAAGCGGCATCACCCATCATTCGCCGGATCAGGCGTCCAGCAGCTCGGCGGCGGTTTCCAGGATGTTTTCGACGGTGAAGCCGAACTCCTCGAACAGCGCCGGCGCGGGGGCAGACTCACCGAAGGTGGTCATGCCGATGATGCGACCTTCCAGACCCACGTACTTGTACCAGTAGTCGGCATGCGAGGCTTCGATGGCGATACGCGCACCCACCTGAACCGGTAGCACGGCCTGCTTGTAGCCGGCGTCCTGCTGGTCGAACACGCTGGTGGACGGCATCGAGACAACGCGCACCTGGCGGCCCTGCTCTTCCAGCTTGGCAGCAGCCTGCATGGCCAGGCCGATTTCCGAGCCGGTGGCGATCAGGATCAGTTCCGGCTCACCCGCGCAGTCTTTCAGCACATAACCACCACGGGCGACATCGGCCAACTGCTGGGCATCGCGGCTCTGGTGCGGCAGGTTCTGCCGACTGAAGATCAGTGCAGACGGGCCGTCATTGCGCTCGATGGCGTATTTCCACGCCACTGCGGACTCAACGGCGTCGCATGGGCGCCAGGTGTCGAGGTTCGGCGTGCCACGCAGGCTGGCCAGCTGCTCGATTGGCTGGTGAGTCGGGCCGTCTTCACCGAGGCCGATGGAGTCGTGGGTAAACACGAACAGCACACGCTGCTTCATCAGTGCGGCCATGCGCACCGCGTTGCGTGCGTATTCCATAAAGATCAGGAAGGTCGCGCCGTAGGGCACGAAGCCGCCGTGCAGGGCCACACCGTTCATGATCGCGCTCATGCCGAACTCGCGCACGCCGTAGAACATGTAGTTGCCGGATGCGTCATCAGCCGACACACCTTTGCAGCCTTTCCACAGGGTCAGGTTGGAGCCGGCCAGGTCCGCCGAGCCGCCGAGGAATTCCGGCAGCAGCGGGCCGAAAGCATTCAGGGTGTTCTGGCTGGCCTTGCGGCTGGCGATGGTTTCGCCTTTGGCGGCCACTTCTTGAATATAAGCAGCGGTCTTCTCAGCGAAGTCAGCGGGCAATTCGCCGGCGACGCGGCGCTTGAACTCGCTAGCCAGCTCAGGGAAGGCGGCGGCGTAGGCAGCAAAGCGCTCGTTCCACTCGGCCTCGGCGGCCGCACCGGCAGCCTTGGCATCCCACTCGGCATAGATGTCGGCCGGGATTTCGAACGGGCCATGGTTCCAGCCCAGGGTGGCGCGGGTCAGGGCGATTTCATCGTTACCCAGCGGCGCGCCGTGGCACTCTTCCTTGCCCTGCTTGTTCGGCGAACCGAAACCGATGGTGGTCTTGCAGCAGATCAGGGTCGGACGGTCGCTGGTCTTGCGCGCGGTTTCGATGGCCATCTTGATTTCTTCGGCGTCGTGACCGTCGACATTGCGGATCACCTGCCAGCCGTAGGCTTCGAAGCGCGCCGGGGTGTCATCGGTGAACCAGCCTTCGACTTCACCGTCGATGGAAATGCCGTTGTCGTCATAGAACGCCACCAGCTTGCCCAGGCCCAAGGTGCCGGCCAGCGAGCAGACTTCATGGCTGATGCCTTCCATCATGCAGCCGTCGCCGAGGAAGGCGTAGGTGAAGTGGTCAACGATCTGGTGGCCGTCACGGTTGAACTGCGCGCCCAGTACTTTCTCGGCAATGGCGAAGCCGACGGCGTTGGCGATGCCCTGGCCTAGCGGGCCGGTGGTGGTTTCCACGCCTGGGGTGTAGCCGTATTCCGGGTGACCCGGGGTGCGGCTGTGCAGTTGACGGAAGTTTTTCAGGTCTTCGATGCCCAGGTCGTAGCCGGTCAGGTGCAGCAGCGAGTAGATCAGCATCGAGCCGTGGCCGTTGGACAGCACAAAGCGGTCACGGTCGGCGAATTTCGGGTTGCTCGGGTTGTGCTTAAGGAAGTCACGCCACAGGACTTCGGCGATATCCGCCATGCCCATCGGGGCACCGGGGTGGCCGCTGTTGGCTTTCTGCACGGCATCCATGCTGAGGGCACGAATGGCATTGGCTCGCTCACGACGGCTGGGCATCACTGAATCTCCTGCGGGGGCTGCTTGGGCAACTGAGGGTCGAAAAAGGCGGCCATTTTCGCCCAGCGGCGCCATGGGGGCAATCACAGATGGTCGTTAACCCCGGACAATCGGCAATTAGCCCCCGTCAGCCGCCTCAAATCGATGCTTGCGTGGCCAGACAGGGTGCGCGAAACAGCTCGCCGTGCCACAAACCGTGCAGTGTGCGACGCATCACTAGCAACCAGACAAGCACCAGCTTGGCCGCCAGCAACAGGCCCACCCACATAAAGAACGCCAAACCGGTCATCTGCTGCAGGGCAAAGGTGGCCAGGGTGAATACCCCCAGAGGGAAGGTGAACCCCCACCAACCTAGGTTGAAGGGCAGCTCACGGCGCAGGTAATGCTGGGTAAACAGGCTGGCCGCGACCAACCACCACAACCCCGCACCCCACAGCGCCAACCCACCGACCAGACCCAGCTGCTGCGCCATTTCGGCCGCGCCCTGCAACGCGGTGCCCTGCCAGGCGTGAGGCGCCGCCTGACCCAGACTGATCAAGCCCAGGCAACCGGTGGCCAGCGGCCCCAGTGGCAGCCAGCTGCTGGCGGCAAAATCCATATCCGGCAACTTGTGCAGAGCCAGGCGCAACAGCACAAGAGCGATCAGGGCAAACGCCAGGCTCAGCGACAAGCCCCACAGCACATAGCCCAGACTGAGTAGCAATTGCGCCGACTCAGCCGCCAAATGCGGCGCCAGTGCCGCCGCGCCGCTGGCCACCACTTCGGGTGCGACAATCGGCAGCAGCCAAACCCCGGTGAGGGTTTCCAGCACATGTTTTTGCCGGGTAAACATCAAATATGGCACACCGAGTGCCGCGCCCAGAGCCAAGACCAGCGCCAGCCACCACAAACCATGAGCCAGAGCCACGAGGGAGGCGCCATGCACCGGCGCGGTAAACAACAGCAAACCGTTGATCACCTGCACCAGCCCCATGGGGATCGCCCCCAGAAACATCGACTGCACCGGGTGATCGAGCATCGGCCACAGAGTGTCGCGAAACAGCAGAAGGCGCGCGGCAAACAGCACACTGAACAGACCAAACAGCAACACCGTAAGCCACCACAGGCCTTCGGCCAGCAGCATCTGCCCCGGGAAAGACAGCGGCAACTTGGCCACCACCTGCGCCAGCACGCCGGTGCCCATGGTCATGGCAAACCAGTTGGGGGTGAATTGACGAACAAAAGCCAACGGCTCATGCAAACGGGTAAAGGGGCGCAACATCAGGGCATTCCTCACAGACAATCGCCACTGGCGATCCATGACTGGGAGATTAGGCAGACGCGTGCTATAGGTAAAATACATATAAAAGATACAAGGCATACCTTCTATTTATGAATCTGCACCACCTCAAGGTCTTTCTCGCCATCGCCCAGACCGGCAGCATCAGCGCGGGAGCCGCCCGCCTGTTTATCAGTCAGCCGGCGGTGACCCGCGAGATCCGCGAGCTGGAAGCACGACTGCGCTTGCCGCTGTTTGACCGACAAAGCCGTGGCGTCACCCTCACCGCCGCCGGGCAACGCCTGCTGCCCTATGCCGAGCGCATCTTTGCCTTGGAGCAAGCCGCCGAGCGCGACTTGCAGGCCTTCGCCAACCTCGGCTGCGGCGAGTTGCACCTGGGCGCCAGCGCCACCCTGGGCAGCTACCTGCTGCCAGCGCTGATTGCGCCGTTTCATCAGCAGTACCCCGACCTGCAACTGAGCCTGCAGATCGACAACACCGCAGCCTGCCTGCAACAACTGGAAGACAACGCCATCACCCTGGCCTTTATCGAAGGGCCATTCGCCCCGGAACAGTTCAATCACCGCCACCTTGGCACGGATGCGTTGCTACCTGTCGCCAGCCCCAAGCATCCTCTGGCCAAGCAGGCGACCGTCAGCCCAGGAGAACTGGCCGACGCCGCCCTGCTAATACGCGAACCGGGCTCTGGCACCCGCGCCACCCTGGAACAGACCTATCAGTCGCTCGGCCTGCAACCGCGTATCGCCATGGCCCTGGGCAATAGCGAGGCGCTAAAACGCAGCTTGTTGGCCGGCCAAGCCGTGGCCTGGATTTCCGAACTGGCGGTGCAGGAGGAGCTGCGCAGCGGACAGCTGTGCCACCTGCCCGTTCGCGACTTACAGATCAGCCGCGATCTGCATGCCGTCTGGCGCCGTGAACACAGCCTGAGCCCCGCGGCGGCCGCGCTGCTGGAACAGGTCGAACAGGCACTGAGCACCAGCAAGAGCAATATCAAAACTTTTTGATATTGCTCTTGCTGGATAAAAAGTGACCGACTAGACTGCCCAACCTATGAATATGCGCGCCTCCCATTTGGCCTTCGAGCCGGTCGATGCCCTCGCCGCCCTGTGCAAGGCCAGCGGTGACGCGTTGCGCCTGAATATTCTGCGCGCCCTGGCCAACGACTCGTTCGGTGTATTGGAGTTGGCGCAGATCTTCGCCACCGGTCAATCCGGCATCAGCCACCATCTCAAGGTGCTGGCCCAGGCTGGACTAGTGGCCACCCGCCGCGAAGGCAATGCGATTTTCTACCGCCGCGCCCTGGCTCAGGGTGAACAGCTGGGCAGCCGCCTGCATAGCGCGCTGCTTGATGAAATCGATCAGCTACAGCTGCCCGCCGAGGTACAGCAACGTATCGCCCAAGTGCACGGCCAACGCGCCGCCGCCAGCCAGGAGTTCTTCGCCCGCAGCGCGGCTAGCTTTCAGGCGCAGCAGGACCTGATCGCCGGTCTGCCGCAGTACCGCGACAGCGTGCTGGCCCTGCTCGACTCACTGGGTTTTGGCCGTGATGCCAGCGCCGTAGAAATCGGCCCTGGCGATGGCGGCTTTCTCCCGGAATTGGCGCAACGCTTCCAGCAGGTACTGGCCTTGGATAACAGCGCGGCGATGCTTGAACTGGCCCGTCAACGTTGCACCGAGGAAGGCCTGGGCAATGTGCAACTGCAGCTGGCCGATGCCCTGCAAGACGACTACCCGGCTGCCGACTGCCTCGTGCTGAACATGGTGCTGCACCACTTCGCCGCCCCGGCCGATGCGCTCAAGCAGCTGGCGCAGCGCGTGAAACCTGGCGGCAGCCTGCTGATCACCGAATTGTGCAGCCACAACCAGAGCTGGGCCCGCGAAGCCTGCGGCGACCTGTGGCTAGGCTTCGAACAGGACGACCTGGCGCGCTGGGCCGCCGCGGCCGGCCTTAACACCTGCGAAAGCCTCTACGTAGGCCTGCGCAACGGCTTTCAGATTCAGGTTCGGCACTTTGCCAAACCGTCACTCACTCATGGCCTACGGGCTGCAACTACCGGTCACTAACAGGAACCCGCACGATGAGCGAATACTCCCTCTTTACCTCCGAGTCCGTCTCCGAAGGCCATCCCGACAAAATCGCCGACCAAATTTCCGACGCGGTGCTGGACGCCATCATCGCCCAGGACAAACACGCCCGCGTTGCCGTGGAAACCCTGGTCAAGACCGGTGTGGCCATCGTTGCCGGTGAAGTCACAACCAGCGCCTGGGTCGACCTGGAACAGATCGTCCGCGACGTGATCTGTGACATCGGCTACACCAACTCCGAAGTCGGCTTCGACGGCGCCACCTGCGGCGTGCTGAACATCATTGGCAAGCAGTCCCCGGACATCAACCAGGGCGTCGACCGTGCCAAACCGGAAGACCAGGGTGCCGGCGACCAGGGCCTGATGTTCGGCTACGCCAGCAACGAAACCGACGTACTGATGCCCGCACCGATCTGCTTCAGCCACCGTCTGGTCGAGCGCCAGGCCGAAGCGCGCAAGTCCGGCCTGCTGCCATGGCTGCGACCGGATGCGAAATCCCAGGTCACCTGCCAATACGAAAATGGCAAGGTAGTCGGCATCGATGCGGTGGTGCTGTCCACTCAGCACAACCCGGAAGTGTCGCTGGCTGACCTGCGTGAAGGCGTGATGGAGCTGATCATCAAGCACGCCCTGCCGGCCGAGCTGCTGCACAAAGGCACCCAGTTCCACATCAACCCGACCGGCAACTTCGTGATCGGCGGCCCAGTGGGTGACTGCGGTCTGACCGGGCGCAAGATCATCGTCGACTCCTACGGCGGCATGGCCCGTCACGGTGGCGGCGCGTTCTCCGGCAAGGACCCATCCAAGGTTGACCGCTCAGCCGCCTACGCCGGTCGTTACGTGGCAAAGAATATCGTCGCTGCCGGCCTGGCTGAGCGTTGCGAAATTCAGGTGTCCTACGCCATCGGCGTGGCTCAGCCGACCTCGATCTCGATCAACACCTTCGGCACCAACAAGGTGGCAGACGATTTGATCATCAAGCTGGTGCGTGAAGTGTTCGACCTGCGCCCTTATGCCATCACCAAGATGCTCGACCTGCTGCACCCGATGTACCAGGACACCGCGGCCTACGGCCACTTCGGCCGCACGCCGAAGCAGAAGACCGTCGGCAACGACACCTTCAGCACCTTTACCTGGGAAAAAACCGACAAGGTCGCCGACCTGCGCGCTGCCGCTGGGTTGTAAGCCTGAAGCAATACCCGAAGCCCCGCCTTGTGCGGGGCTTTTTATTGCCTACACATCGCGCTCACTCGGGTAAATCCGACTAGTCTGAGTGAGACATCTGCCGAGCAAGGACGCTCACGGTGAACCTCCGAATTGCCTGCCTGCTGCTGTTCAGCAGCCCACTTTGGGCCACCTGCCCCGACTGGTCCGCCCCGCGCGCCGAACGCGAATTGAATGCCCTGAGCCGACAAGTGGCCGAATGGGACGATGCCTACCATCGTCTGGGGCAAAGCCCGGTCGCGGACGAGCTGTATGACCAGGCCAGTGTCACCCTGCAACACTGGCGCAGCTGCTTCCCGCAACCCCATAGCGCGGCAGTTAATCCGCTGGCCAGCAGCACCGGCCCGCAACCGCACCCGGTGGTTCATACAGGCCTGCGTAAGTTGCCGGACAAGCGCGCCATTGCGCAGTGGATGGCTAACCGGGAAGAGCTTTGGATTCAGCCCAAGGTCGATGGCGTGGCCGTCAGCCTGGTGTATCACCAAGGGCACCTGCAGCAACTGATCAGTCGCGGCGACGGCCGTCAGGGGCAGGACTGGACCCAGCTGGCCCACCAGCTGCCAGCAATTCCCGCAGAGCTGCCTTCGGCGCTGAACCTGACCCTGCAAGGCGAGTTGTACTGGCGCAGACCTGGGCATATCCAGCGGCAAGATGGCGGCCAAGGTGCACGCAGTAAGGTAGCCGGCCTGATGAGCCGCAAGGCGTTGAGCCATGAGGACGCAGCCGGTATCGGCCTGTTTGTCTGGGATTGGCCCGATGGCCCAGCCAGCATGCTAGAGCGCCTGCAGCAGCTGAGCGCGCTGGGCTTCACCGACAGCGCCACGTTCAGCCATCCCCTTCGCAGAGTGGCCGACGCCAGCCACTGGCGCGAGCAGTGGTACAGCAGCGCCCTACCCTTCGCCACCGATGGCGTGGTGCTGCGTCAGGCCCAGCGCCCACAGGCCGCACGCTGGCAAGCAGAACCGCCGCACTGGGCAGTGGCCTGGAAGTACCCGGTCGGGCAGGCTCTGGCGGTGGTGCAGGCCGTGGACTTTCGCATCGGCCGCAGCGGGCGCATCACCCCGGTGCTGCGCGTGCAGCCGGTAAAATTGGATGACCGGCGCATCGAATACGTCAGCGCCAACTCACTGCAACGCTGGCAGGCGCTGGATATACGCCCCGGCGACCAGGTGGTGATACGGCTCTCCGGGCTTACCATCCCGGTGCTCGACAGCGTGTTCTGGCACACCCAAGAGCGCGCTGAATTGCCGGTGCCAGATGCCCGCGCTTACCACGCACTGAGCTGCTGGCAAGCCAGCGCCGCTTGCGCCAGCCAGTTCCGTGCACGCCTGGCCTGGCTCAGCGGCAAACAGGGTTTAGCCCTACCGGGGGTGGGCCCGGGCACGTGGGAGAAGCTGCTGCAGGCGGGAATGATTAACGGCCTGCTCGACTGGCTGGAGTTAACCCCCGAGCAGTTGATTCGCGTGCCAGGCTTAGGCCCGCGAAGCGCAGCAGTCTTACAGCAGAGTTTTCAATTGGCCCGCCAACGTCCGCAGCAGGCCTGGCTGCGTGCCCTCGGAGTTCCGTCTCAGGTGCCATTAAACGCGGACTGGGACACGTTGGCGCAGCGCAGCACGGCCGACTGGCTACGCCAGCCCGGCATCGGCCCGCAACGCGCGGCGCAGTTAACGGCTTTCTTCCAGCACCCCGAGGTGAAAGCCCTGCAGGCGCAGTTGCGCACCGCGCAGATCGCCGGATTTTGAGAACTTTAGAACGCGCGAAACTCTTCATGACAAGCTTTGCAGCTGTCTTCAACACGCTGCATCG
The DNA here is from genome assembly GCF_900099645.1 of Pseudomonas peli. Lineage (GTDB taxonomy): Bacteria > Pseudomonadota > Gammaproteobacteria > Pseudomonadales > Pseudomonadaceae > Aquipseudomonas > Aquipseudomonas peli. Next base: position 1,361,189 of record NZ_FMTL01000001.1, read on the forward strand.
GCGCAACCAGTGCATCGGGCTTTAATGGCTTTGCCGCCGTCGCGGCGACTAGCGCAGCGGTGCTGGTTTCCATGGCGCGAGCCAGCTCCTGAAAACGCGCCTGGCGCTGCCAGACGTCATCCTTGGCACGGCTTTCCTCACCGTCATCACGCACCTGCGGAAAGTGCTGCCAAGGCGTGCGGGTCAGTTGATCGAGCTTGGCGGCGCCGTCAACAAACGCCTGATCCTTGAACGCCAACCGCCCGCGCAGCATGCCGCCAAGGTCTTCGCTGACCTTGAGCATCTGCTTGAAAATGCTCTGACGCTGGCCTTGCGGCGAATTGGGATCGACACCGCCGCAGCCGCTTAGAGCCAGCGCCAATACAACCAGAGACAGGGTTTTAAGCTTCATAACACCTTCAAATGCCAACAACCGGGTGGATAACGGGTGACAGTATCGCCACCCAGCACCCACCGGCCAAGCGTGGTGTTTTGCCGCAGAGGACTGAACAGTCCTGCTGCAATCAAGCCGATACGACAAACAGGCTGATGATCAGCCCCATGTTGACGAACCACACCAGTGAACGCACCGGCGCCCAGTCAGCCAGGTAACAAATGAAATAGACAATACGGCTGACGACAAACGCGATCGCCAACTGATCAAGTAATGCCTGCTCAGCGCCGCCTGCCAGGTGGGCAATGATCACCGCAGCCGAAAAAGCCGGGGTCACTTCAAAACTGTTGAGCTGGGCGTTGTTGGCCCGCCGCCCGACGCCGCTGAGGCTATTGAGCAACGCCCGCGGGTCATGGTTATGACGCGGGCTAAAACCACCGCTGACGGCCTTGGCGGTAACCGTCGACAGGTAAGGCAGAAACAGGGCAATCAATACACACCAGTAAGCAATCGTCATGGCAGCTCCGCGTTGAGGGAAGAAACATCTGCAGCCTGTATCAGCGCTGACGCAAACACCATGACTGAAGCAGCCAAAAGCGATGGCGCAACAGCCAATTCGCCCGACAGAAAGCCTTGGGCTTATGCGCCAGGCTGGCTATACTTCGCCAGCTTCATGTGGCCGGCACAGCTCCGGTCGCACCCGCCACCTGTCCGAGGGGCGCTGCAGCAAACTCTGGCCACCAGAGATTTGTCAGGCTCGGACAGGGCGTTAACCATACGCATCAACGGCGCCCATTCGCAGACAACGAATGGAGAGCTTTTATGAGCGCCGCTTTTAACGATTTTAAAGTCGCTGACATTTCCCTGGCTGCCTGGGGCCGTCGCGAAACCATCATCGCCGAATCTGAAATGCCTGCTTTGATGGGCCTGCGCCGCAAATACGCCGGCGAGCAGCCACTCAAGGGCGCGAAGATCATCGGCTGCATCCACATGACCATCCAGACCGCTGTGCTGATCGAAACCCTGACTGCACTGGGTGCCGAAGTACGCTGGTCGTCGTGCAACATCTTCTCCACCCAGGACCAAGCTGCTGCGGCTATCGCTGCTGCCGGCATCCCGGTATTCGCCTGGAAGGGCGAAACCGAAGAAGAGTACGAGTGGTGCATCGAGCAAACCATCCTCAAGGACGGTAAGCCATGGGATGCCAACATGATCCTCGACGATGGCGGCGACCTGACCGAGATCCTGCACAAGAAATACCCGCAGATGCTTGAGCGCATCCACGGCGTCACCGAAGAAACCACCACCGGCGTGCACCGTCTGCTGGACATGCTGGCCAAGGGTGAGCTGAAGATCCCAGCTATCAACGTCAATGACTCGGTGACCAAGAGCAAAAACGACAACAAATACGGCTGCCGTCACAGCCTGAGCGACGCCATCAAGCGCGGCACCGACCACCTGCTGTCCGGCAAGCAAGCGCTGGTTATCGGTTACGGCGACGTGGGCAAGGGCTCCGCGCAGTCGCTGCGTCAGGAAGGCATGATCGTACGCGTGACCGAAGTGGACCCGATCTGCGCCATGCAGGCCTGCATGGACGGCTATGAAGTGGTTTCGCCGTTCATCGACGGCATCAACGACGGCACCGCTGCAAGCATCGACAGCGCCCTGCTGAGCAAAATTGACCTGCTGGTGACCACCACTGGCAACGTCAACGTGTGCGACGCCAACATGCTCAAGGCCCTGAAAAAGCGCGCGGTGGTGTGCAACATCGGTCACTTCGACAATGAAATCGACACCGCTTTCATGCGCAAGAACTGGGCATGGGAAGAAGTGAAGCCACAAGTGCACAAGATCCACCGCACCGGTGCCGGCAGCTTCGACCCGCACAACGATGACTACCTGATCCTGCTGGCCGAAGGCCGTCTGGTGAACCTGGGCAACGCCACCGGCCACCCGAGCCGGATCATGGACGGCTCCTTCGCCAACCAGGTACTGGCGCAAATCTTCCTGTTCGAACAGAAGTTTGCTGACCTGTCCGCCGACAAGAAAGCCGAGCGTCTGACCGTGGAAGTGCTGCCCAAGAAGCTCGACGAGGAAGTGGCCCTGGAAATGGTCAAAGGCTTCGGCGGCGTGGTGACCCAACTGACCAGCAAGCAAGCCGAATACATCGGTGTGCCGCAGGAAGGCCCGTTCAAGCCACACGCTTACCGCTACTAATGCGTAGGGTGGATAAGCCTCTGGCTTATCCACCGCCGACTTCCCGCAAGGTGGATGGAACAACGCCCTCCACCTTTCGTCTCCAAGGCTAGACACCCTATGAGCCAAGAACGCCGTTACAGCTTCGAGTTCTTTCCCACCAAAACCGAAGCCGGGCACGAAAAACTGATGAATGTGGCGCGCCAGCTGGCGACCTACAAACCCGATTTCTTCTCCTGCACCTACGGTGCCGGTGGCTCCACCCGCGACCGTACGCTCAACACCGTGCTGCAACTCGACGGCGACGTGAAGGTGCCCACCGCACCGCACCTGTCCTGTGTGGGCGACAGTAAGGCCGAGCTGCGCGAGTTGCTGAACCTGTACAAGAGTTCCGGAATCAAACGCATTGTTGCGCTGCGTGGCGACCTGCCGTCGGGCATGGGCATGGCCAGCGGCGAACTGCGCTACGCCAACGACCTGGTCAGCTTTATCCGCGAAGAAACAGGTGATCACTTCCATATCGAAGTGGCCGCCTATCCGGAAATGCACCCGCAGGCACGCAATTTCGAGGACGACATCGCCAACTTCGTGCGTAAGGCCAAAGCCGGCGCGGACAGCGCGATTACCCAGTACTTCTTCAACGCCGACTGCTACTTCTACTTTGTCGACCGTGTGCGCAAGCTGGGTGTAGATATTCCAGTGGTACCGGGCATCATGCCGATCACCAACTACAGCAAGCTGGCGCGTTTCTCCGACGCCTGCGGTGCGGAAATCCCGCGCTGGGTGCGCAAACAACTGGAAGCCTACGGTGACGACACCGACAGCATCCAGGCGTATGGCGAGCAGGTCATCACTGAAATGTGCGAGCGCCTGCTGCAAGGCGGCGCCCCAGGCCTGCACTTCTACAGCATGAACCAGGCTGAACCGAGCCTGGCGATCTGGAACAACCTCAAGCTGCCACGCTGAGGGGCGATACCGCGTCCATGGCCACTGCACGCGCCATGGACGCTATCCCGCGACACACACCACAGTTTGTGACTTCCCCCAAGTCGGCTGCCTCAGACATATCCTGCCGTGACTCATCACCCACACCGACTTGACCTCAAGGTCAACCCTGCATAGCTTGAAGCTCAAGACCTCCATGGAGTTGCTCAATGGTCAGCAGAAAAACCATCAATGCCTCGGTCACCCCCAAAGGCAGCCTGGAAACCCTCTCGCAGCGTGAAGTGCAACAACTGCGCGAAACCGGTTCCGGCAGCGTCTATGCGCTGTTCCGCCAATGCGCCTTGGCCATCCTCAACACCGGATCGCACAGCGATAACGCCAAGACCATTCTGGAAGCCTACCCAGACTTCGAGATCAATATCCTGCAGCAAGACCGCGGCATCCGCCTGGAGCTGTTCAACGCCCCGGCTGATGCCTTTGTCGATGGCGAGATGATCGCCAGCACCCGCGAAATGCTATTCAGCGCCCTGCGCGACATCGTCTACACGCAGAGCGAACTGGAAAATCAGCGCATCGATTTTGGCAGCTCTCAAGGCATTACCGACTACGTCTTCCACCTGCTGCGCAACGCCCACACCCTGCGCGCCGGCGCCGAGCCGAAGATTGTGGTGTGCTGGGGCGGCCATTCGATCAGCACCGAAGAATACAAATACACCAAGAAAGTTGGCCACGAACTGGGCCTGCGCGGCCTGGACATTTGCACCGGTTGCGGCCCTGGCGTGATGAAGGGACCGATGAAAGGCGCGACCATCTCCCACGCCAAACAACGTAACGTGCATGGCCGTTATCTGGGCCTGACCGAACCCGGGATCATCGCCGCCGAAGCGCCCAACCCGATCGTCAATGAGCTGGTGATCCTGCCGGATATCGAGAAGCGCCTGGAGGCCTTCGTCCGCGTCGGCCACGGCATCATCATCTTCCCCGGCGGCGCGGGCACAGCCGAGGAGCTGCTGTATTTCCTCGGTATCCTGATGCACCCGGACAACCAGAACATCCCCTTCCCGCTGATCATGACCGGACCACGCAGCGCCGCCGCCTACCTGGAGCAGCTGCATGAGTTTATCGGCGCGACCCTGGGTGAAGCGGCGCAGCAGCGCTATCGCATCATCATCGACAACCCTGAGCAGGTCGCCCGGGAAATGGCTGAAGGGATCAAGGCCGTCAAACAGTTCCGCCGCGAACACAACGACGCCTTCCACTTCAACTGGCTGCTGAAGATCGATGAGAGCTTCCAGCACCCATTCGAGCCAACCCACGCCAACATGGCCAGCCTCAAACTGACTCGCGAGCAACCGGTGCATGAACTGGCCGCCAACCTGCGCCGGGCGTTTTCCGGGATTGTCGCGGGTAATGTCAAGGACAAGGGCATTCGCCTGATCGAGCAGCATGGCCCTTATGAAATTCGCGGTGAACGCGAAATCATGCGCCAGCTCGACCAACTGCTGCAGGCCTTTGTCGATCAGCACCGGATGAAACTGCCGGGCAACAGCGCCTATGTACCCTGCTATAAGTTGATCACCTGAGCGTACATGCACACATGTTTATAGGTCATGGGCGGCCGACACACGCAGATAGCAGCTACAGTGAGACAGGGTATCTGCAATGAAGTCTGCGAGGTCACCGCACCATGGTCAGGTTGTATGCACTGCTTTTCCTGCTGTCTTGCAGCGTCACCAGTTTCGCCCAGCCCCTGAAAGTCTGTACCAATGAATGGCCACCCTACACTCTCCTAGAAGACGGTCAGGTGCGCGGAATTGATGCTGATCTTCTGCATCTGGTACTGACAAACCTGAATATCAGTTACGACATTACGCTGGAGCCATGGCGGCGCTGCTTGCGCAAGATGAGCGATGGCAAACTGGATATTCTGCTCGATGCGTTCTACAGCGACGAACGCGCCAAAGGCATGATTTTCCCCAATGAAGCCATGGCCGACAGCGCAATGGTGCTGTTCCACGCACGAGCACGCCCTCACCTGATCAACTCGGTGGACGATCTTGCAGGCTTACGGGTTGGCACAGAACCCGGCTACGCCTACAGCAACCAAGCCTTCGCTAAGGGCACTCACTTTGTGCGTGAGGACGCCCCAACGCTGGATGCCAATATTGGCAAACTCCTCCTGGGGCGCATTGATCTGGTGATAACTGACCGGGCCGTTGGCCTTTACACCGCCAAGACAATGGGCGTCGAGAATGCCATCGCCTACAGCCCGCAACCGCTGTACAGCGACAAGGTGTATGCCGCCTTCAGCAAACAGCCTGCCGTGGCAGCACTGGTGCCGCGCTTCGAGAGCGAATTGCGACGCCTCAAAAGCAGCCCCGAGTACGCGGCAATACTGCGGCGCTACCACCAAGAAGTACCGGTTCAGACCGCCGAGCAGACCGACGCTCGCGCTGACTAGCGGCTCTGTTATACTCGGGCCTTCCCGCCAGGCTTGCGCCCGGATGCTAGCCCCCAGAGGCCAGTAGTACCGGACGGGATTACGCCCCCCAAGCGTGATTCAAGTCAGGCAATACACCCCATAGGGCTGCGCCCTCACTAGACAGGATTACACATGTCCTTTGCCTCCCTCGGTCTCTCCGAGGCTTTAGTCCGTGCGGTCGAATCCGCCGGCTACACCCAACCCACTCCGGTGCAACAGCGGGCCATCCCCGCCGCGTTGCAAGGCCGCGACCTGATGGTTGCAGCCCAGACGGGTACAGGTAAGACAGGCGGTTTTGCCCTGCCGATCCTTGAGCGACTGTTCCCCAACGGTCACCCGGATCGCGAACAGCGTCACGGCCCAAAGCAGCCGCGCGTCCTGGTACTGACACCGACCCGCGAACTGGCCGCCCAGGTGCATGACAGCTTCAAGCTGTATGCCCGCGATTTGAAATTCGTCAGCGCCTGCATCTTTGGCGGCGTTGGTATGAACCCGCAGGTCCAGGCCCTGGCCAAAGGCGTCGACGTGCTGGTGGCGTGCCCCGGTCGCCTGCTCGACCTGGCCAACCAGCGCGCCATCGACCTGTCGCACGTGGAAATCCTCGTCCTCGACGAAGCCGACCGCATGCTCGACATGGGCTTTATCCATGACGTGAAGAAGGTCCTCGCCAAGCTTCCGGCCAAACGCCAGAACCTGCTGTTTTCGGCGACCTTCTCGAAAGACATCACCGATCTGGCCGGCAAGCTGCTGCACAACCCGGAACGCATCGAAGTCACGCCGCCGAACACCACGGTCGAGCGCATCGAACAGCGTGTATTCCGCGTCCAGGCCAGCCACAAGCGCGCCCTGCTCGCTCACCTGATCACCGCTGGCGCCTGGGAACAGGTACTGGTATTCACCCGCACCAAGCACGGCGCCAACCGCCTGGCCGAGTACCTGGATAAACACGGCCTGCCGGCTGTGGCGATCCACGGTAACAAGAGCCAGAACGCCCGCACCAAAGCCCTGGCTGACTTCAAGGCCGGCAAAGTACGCATTCTGGTAGCCACTGATATCGCCGCCCGCGGCCTGGATATCGATCAACTGCCGCACGTGGTCAACTTCGAGCTGCCGAATATCGAAGAAGATTACGTGCACCGCATCGGCCGTACCGGCCGTGCCGGGCGCAGCGGTGAGGCGATCTCCCTGGTCGCACCGGATGAAGAGAAGCTGCTCAAGGGCATTGAGCGCATGACCAAGCAGAAGATCGGTGACGGTGACCTGCTGGGTTTTGATGCCAGCACCGTTGAGGCTGAGCGTCCGGAAGTGCGCGAGCCGCAGAAGCCACGTCAACCACGCGGCGCCAAGCCAGAAGGCGAGCGCCATGGCGGTGGCCGCAAGGACAAGGGCAAGGACAGCGGTCGCGACAACAACCGTAGCAAGCCACAGGGCGGCCGCAGCCAACAGCCGCGTGGCGCATCATCAAGCCGCGCCGCCGCGCCAGCCGTACCCGCACTCCCTCCGGACCGCGCGCCGGACGAGTTCCGCGACGATGAAATCGATAATTTCGGCAACCGTGCCGACTATGTAAGCCCAAACCAGAACAAGCAGCAGAACCGTGGCCGTCGGTCCGGTGCGCCTGCAGCGCCAAGCGGCCCAAGCGCCAGCAATGGCGTCGGTCTGGGTGCTCGTCCAGCCAAGCCGCCACGCAGTAATGGCGGCGGTGCAAACGCTGGCGCTGGCGCACAAGGTCGCCGTCAGGGCTCAGGCTCTGGTGGCCAGGGCGGTCAGGGCCGTAATGGTTCCGGCCGTGCACGTCCGCCGCGCGACACCCGCACCACATCGCTGAACCGCGATGAGTTGCCACGCCAGGAAGCGGCGGTGAAAAGCCCGCGTGACAAGCAACCGGTGATTGTGCACAAGGGCTCGCGCCTTGACCGTTTCCCGACGCCGGAGCAGCTCGACGAATTGGCGAGCGCACGTCCGCGTGGCGAAAAGCCGGCCCTGCTGACACGCAACCGCGAAGAGTCATAGTCCGCCAGCCGCACACAAAAACGCCGCCCAATGGGCGGCGTTTTTGTTGGCAGGTCTAATCTCAGGCGGGTTATGCCCCGCCTGGCAGGCTTACTTGCGCACGCCTTCCACCGAGATGATCAGCTCAACGTCCTGAGACGCCGGGCCGAGGTCTTTCTGGATATCGAAGTCTTTCAGCTTCAGTTTGGTGCTGCCTTCGAAGCCAGCACGGTAGCCGCCCCATGGGTCCTTGCCTTCGCCGATGAACTTGGCGGCAATCACCACCGGCTTGGTCACGCCGTTGAGGGTAAGGTCACCAGTAATGTCGGCAGTGCCTTCACCGGTGGATTTGACCGAAGTGGAGGCGAAGGTCGCAGTTGGGTGCTTGCTGACGTTGAGGAAGTCACCGCTGCGGATGTGCTTGTCGCGCTCAGCGTGGTTGGTGTCGACGCTGGTGGTGTTCAGGGTGACATTGACCTTGCTGTCCTGCGGCTTGGCAGCGTCAAAGCTGAAGCTGCCGTCGAAGTCTTTGAACGTGCCGTACAGCCAGCTGTAACCCAAGTGGCTGATCTTGAAATTGACGAAGGCGTGTTGGCCTTGCTTGTCGATGGCGTAATCGGCCGCCATCGCCTGACCAGCGCCGATCAATGCGCCACCCAGTGCCAGGGCTACGAGGGTTTTCTTCAACATGGGCATGCTCCTTGTGAGGGTGAGATGGGGCCAGTCCAGCCCCGGAAACAGCAAACGCAACTAGCGACCGAACATCCGCGTGAGCGTACGGTCACGATCAATAAAGTGGTGTTTCAACGCTGCAAGCGCATGAATGCCGGCAAAAATCACCAGCGTCCACGCCAGGTACTCATGCACCAGCCCAGCGACATCTTCCTGATCAGGAATGCTGGTCAAACTGGCTGGCACTTCAAACAGACCGAATACCGGAATGCCGCGACCGTCTGCCGTGGAAATCAGGTAGCCGGAAATCATCAGCACAAACAGCCCCAGATAGAGAAAGCTGTGGCCCAGCTTGCTGGCCATACGCGTCATCCGCCCATGGTTAGGCAGACTCGCCGGGGGCGGACTGAACCAGCGCCACAGCACTCGCGCCAGCATCACGGCAAACAGCACCAGGCCGATGCTCTTGTGCAGATCCGGAGCCGTCTGACGCCAGCTGCTGTAGTAATCCAGTCCGACCATCCAGTAACCCAGACCAAACAGACCGAAGACCACCACGGCGACCAGCCAGTGCATAAAGATGCTGACCAGCCCGTAGTGAGAAGAACTATTGCGCCATTGCATTACACACTTTCCGGAGAGAAGGACTAGAACCGCGAGTGGAGCAAGACTAGCAACAAACCTATCGACTAAAAGCGGAATTTTTCGCTTTGAAATATCGGGAAATACGATGCGTAGCCCTGATGCTTTAACTCAGCACGGTTAGTCTAGCGGCACACTGCAAAGTTCAGCGCACGGGCTACAGAAGGCAGAATAGAGCGGACCAGCGGGCGACCCGAGTCATCGTTTAAGGTTGTGCCGTCCATCCACTGCAATGCTTCTGATAGGCTGGGTACAGATGAGTGTGAGCCGAGGAAGACGTAAAGCGATGAGCCTGAATGACCAGTGGATGCAGCGTGACCTGAAAGTGCTCTGGCACCCCTGCACGCAAATGAAGGACCACGAGCAGCTGCCGTTGGTGCCGATCAAACGCGGCGAAGGCGTGTGGCTCGAGGACTTCGATGGCAAGCGCTACCTCGACGCGGTCAGCTCCTGGTGGGTCAACGTGTTTGGCCACGCCAACCCGCGGATCAATCAGCGCATCAAAGATCAGGTCGATCAGCTGGAGCATGTGATTCTCGCCGGCTTCAGCCATCAGCCGGTGATCGAATTGTCCGAGCGCTTGGTCAAGATGACACCTGCCGGCCTGGACCGAGTATTCTACGCCGACAACGGCTCGTCCTGCATCGAAGTCGCGCTTAAAATGAGCTTTCACTACTGGCTCAACGTCGGCAAACCGGCGAAGAAGCGCTTCGTTACCCTCTCCAACAGTTACCACGGCGAAACCATCGCGGCGATGTCGGTGGGCGATGTGGCGCTGTTTACCGACACCTACAAGGCACTGCTGCTCGACACCATCAAGGTGCCCAGCCCGGATTGCTACCACCGCCCCGACGGTATGAGCTGGGAAGAACATTCGCGCAATATGTTCCTGGCCATGGAACAAACCCTGGCCGAGAACCACGGTACCGTCGCTGCTGTAATCGTCGAGCCCCTGATCCAAGGCGCCGGCGGCATGCGCATGTACCACCCGATCTACCTCAAGCTGCTGCGCGAAGCTTGCGACCGCTATGGCGTGCACCTGATTCATGACGAGATTGCCGTTGGCTTCGGCCGCACCGGGACGATGTTCGCCTGCGAACAAGCCGGCATCCGCCCGGACTTCCTCTGCCTATCCAAAGCGCTGACTGGCGGCTATCTACCACTGGCCGCCTGCCTGACCACCAACGAGGTGTACCAGGCGTTCTACGACGACTACTCGACCCTGCGCGCCTTCCTCCACTCACACAGCTACACCGGCAACCCGCTGGCCTGCGCGGCAGCCCTGGCGACCCTGGATATCTTCGAGCAGGGCAATGTGATCGAGGCCAACAAGGCCCTGGCCGCACGGATGGCCAGCGCCACCGCACACCTGGCCGATCACCCGCATGTCGCCGAAGTGCGCCAGACTGGCATGGCCCTGGCCATCGAGATGGTGCAGGACAAAGCCAGCAAAACCGCCTACCCCTGGCAGGAACGTCGCGGCCTCAAGGTGTTCCAGCACGCTCTGGAGCGCGGCGCACTGCTGCGGCCACTGGGCAGCGTGGTGTATTTCCTACCGCCTTACGTGATCACCCCTGAGCAGATCGACTTCCTAGCCGAGGTAGCCACTGAGGGGATAGACATCGCCACCCGCACCTCGGTCAGTGTGGCGCAAGGCAATGCCAACTACCCCGGCTTTCGCGATCCGGGCTAAGCGTTCCTACCTAGCCGGCTGTATGCGGCACGCCTGAGGCGTTAAGCTTGCCGCCTCAACTGTGCCGCTGCAGCGATCAATTCATGCGCCTATCCCGTTTCTTTATCGATGCCCCCCTCTCCCTCGGCCAACACGAGCTACCGGAGGCCCAGGCCCACTATATCGGCCGCGTGCTGCGCCATGCCGTGGGCGATGCGGTGCAATTGTTCGATGGCAGCGGCCAGGAATACCGGGGCGAGCTGATCGAGGTGGGCAAGAAAAGCGTGCGCGTCGACTTGCGCGAAGCCTTTGCCGGCCAGGCAGAATCACCGCTGCATATTCATCTGGGCCAAGGCCTGTCGCGCGGCGAGCGCATGGATTGGGCGATTCAGAAAGCCACCGAACTGGGTGCCAATGAAATCAGCCTGATCATCAGCGAGCGCTGCGAAGTTCGCCTCAAGGATGAACGCGCCGACAAGCGCATGGCGCACTGGCGGCAGGTGGCGATCAGCGCCTGCGAGCAATGCGGCCGCTCGGTGCTACCGATCATTCATCCGCCCATCAGCCTGAACGACTGGCTGGGGCAGGTAACCGCCGAACTCAAGTTGGTGCTGCACCCAGTCGCCGAGCCCTGGGCCAGCCACCCGCAACCTAAGTCGCTCGCCTTTCTGATCGGTCCGGAAGGCGGGCTGAACGAGAGCGAAGTTGCCTTGGCCAAGACCCAGGGCTTCCACGCCGCCCGCCTCGGCCCGCGCGTGCTGCGCACGGAGACCGCGCCGGTGGTGGCGTTAAGCGTGGCGCAGCAGTTGTGGGGCGATTTCTAGGCCCACTGCAGCGCCATAAAAAAGCCCGCTAATGCGGGCTTTTTTGTTTGTTATCGGTCAGATCAATCCGGCATCCGCCAGCTTCTGCTCCAGCCCGATCAGGTCTGGAATCTTCAGCACCGCCTCGCCAAACTGCACCGCATCCAGCTCCAGCGGCGACAGGGCGGCATCGGCGCGCACCAGATCGGCACCGACCTTGATCGAGCGCGGAATACCCTGCACCAGCACAGCAATAAACTTGACGTTCGGCCGCCCACCCAAAGCGTTGATCACCGCCACGCGCGAGCCGGGGCTGACACTGACCTGGCCATCCGATGCTGCTTCGAACGACAACAGCGGCAGGCGTAGATCACGCCAGGCAATCTGCCCGAGGAACCAGCCGGGCATGCCTTCACTGATCTGCGGGGCGCGATAAGGGATCAACTCGGCCACTGCCACGTTGGGCAGCAGCAGAGTACGGTCAGTCAGCGGCATCAACAGGCCGGTCAGGCTGTTGGCGCTGTTCTGCGTGGCGACGGCTTGGCTCATGAAAATTTCCTGTACAGGGCACAGCCCCAGATTAACGGCACTGCTCGGCCAGGTGATTGACCAGAGCTTCGGCCAGCTCACGCGGATCACCGCTGTGGCTGCTGTAGCCGGCTTCACGCAGGCTGTCCGGCATGCTTGGACAGGCGCAGCTGTCTGCACGCTGGGTCCAGATCAAGCCACCCTGACGGCGCACATAAGCCGCCGCGGCACTGCCGTCACTGCCCATGCCACTGAACGCAATGACGCCACTCATGGCGCCGAAATGCTGGGCCAGGTTAAGCATCATCTGGTCGATGGACGGGCTATAGGGTTCCGGCCAGCCACGCTCAGATATCTGCATCAGGGCATCATCACTGAAGCCAAGTTCGTGGCTGATTGGTACCACCACCACTTCACCGCAACGCACCGCGTCGCCATGTCGAGCAGGGTTCACATGCCACTGGCTGTGGCGCCCCACAGCTTGCGGCAGCGTGCTCTCGAAACTGGCATCAATATGCTGAGCGTATACAAAGCCCACCGGCAACCCGCCGGGCAAGGCATCGAGAAAGGCTTTTACCGCCGCAGGACCACCCAAAGAGGCAGCCAGCAACCACACTTGACGCGCCGGCTCGCCGGCCACCAGCGGGGTATCGGCCAGAGCAGCCGGCAGATCCAGGCGTGATGGACGTTGCGCTTCAGCCAGCAGGGCTTCCAGGCTTGGGCCGACGGCCTGAGACGGATCGCCCACCAGCTTCTTCAATTTGCCGAACAGACGGCGCTCCCAGCGCGGATAGTTTTCCGAATGACGCTCGGGGGCGTGGCCTTCGCCAAACAGCACCGGAGCCGAGGCGCTTTCCATCAGGCTGTCGACCAGCGGCAAATCTTCCGACTGCGCCAGGTCAACCAGCCACAGGTCAGTTTCGCAGGCGTTCAGGGTTTCCTGATCAAGACGCGCCGGGTCGCTGTTCATCACCACCTGGTAGCCGCTGCCGGTCAACGCTTGCTGCAGCACATGGCGCTGCAGCGAGGTATCGGCAATCACCGCAATGCGGGCTGCAGTTTTCTCAGTCATTGCGGTTTACCGGGTGGCGACCCACCAATTGCTGAATGGTTTCAAGCAACAAGGACTCCTGGTATGGCTTACCAAGGTACTCGTTGACGCCGATGCTCATGGCCCGCTCACGGTGTTTTTCACCGGTACGCGAGGTGATCATAATGATCGGCAAGTCTTTCAAGCCATCATCGTGGCGCACCAGGGTGGCCACTTCGAAGCCGTCCATGCGGGGCATTTCGATGTCCAGCAGCATGATGTCGGGCTTGCGCTCCTGCAGCTGCGAAATGGCATCGACACCGTCCTTGGCGGTCAGTACGTTCATGCCGTTACGCTCAAGCAGGCGGCTGGTAACTTTACGCACCGTGACCGAATCGTCGACCACCATGACCAGCGTCGGCCGATCCGCTTCGATCTCCGCTGCCGTAGCCGACTGCCTGAGCTGGCGTGGCTGCAGTTGAGTGAGCAAATGCGCATGCAGCACGCGGATAGTCGCCAACAGGTCGAGAATCACTACCACGCGACCGTCACCAAGGATGGTCGCACCGGAAATCCCGTGTACGCCAGCAAACTGCGGACCGAGGCTCTTAACCACGATCTCGCGCGAACCAGCCAGGGAGTCAACCTGCACGGCCACGGCATGCTCCTTGGAGCGCACCAGAATCACCGGCAGCGGCAGGCTCTGACCCACCAGTTTGGGCTGCTGACCGTTGTTCAGCAGGTCGCCCAGGTAGCGCAGCTCATAGCTCTGCCCGGCGTACTCGAAGCGCGGTGCATCGGGGGCGTAGTAGGCTTCCAGCTCGTACGGCGAGACCCGCACAATACCTTCGATGGTGTTCAGCGGAATGGCGTAGAGGTCTTCACCCGACAACACCATCAACGCACGGTTGACCGACACGGTGAACGGCAACCGAATGGTGAACGTGGTACCCGTGCCTGGGATCGACTCGATGCTCATCGAGCCACCGAGCTGCTTGACCTCGGAGTGGACCACGTCCATGCCCACACCACGCCCGGAAATCTGCGTGACCTTCTCGGCGGTAGAGAAACCGGCCTCCAGGATAAACTGCAGTACTTCGTAGTCGGTCAGGTCGGCATCGGCGTCCATCAAGCCGCGCTCGATGGCTTTGCGCCTGACCGCTTCTAGACGAATGCCACCGCCGTCATCGGCCAGGGTCAGGACGATATCGCCACCCTCACGGCCCAGCGCCAAGCGGATAGTGCCCTGCTCCGGCTTACCGGCTGCACGACGCACGTCAGCCGCTTCAATGCCATGGTCAACCGCGTTTCGCAGCATGTGTTCCAGCGGTGCGACGATACGCTCGAGTACGGTACGGTCCATCTCACCATCGGCATTGCCGACGATAAACTCGACCTGCTTGCCCAACTCACCGGAAATCTGCCGCACGATACGGCGTAGGCGCGGCACCAGACGGTCAAACGGCACCATGCGCGTACGCATCAGGCCTTCCTGCAGTTCGGAGTTGACCCGCGCCTGTTGCAGCAGCAGGGTCTCCGCATCGCGGTTACGCGCGGCCAGGGTCTCTTTCAGGTCGAGCAAGTCGGAAGCGGACTCAAACAGTGCGCGCGACAGCTGCTGCAGCTGAGAGTGGCGGTCCATTTCCAGTGGGTCGAAATCCTCATAGCCCATACGCTCGGCTTCAGCCTCAATACGGCTGAGGATCTGCGCCTGGGTTTCGGTATCGAGGCGGCGCAACTGGTCACGTACGCGATCGATGGTGGCTTCCATCTCACTCAGGGTGAAACCAAAGTCGCTGACCTGCTGTTCAACACGGCCACGGAAAATCGAGGTTTCACCGGCCAGGTTAACCAGACCTTCAAGCAGTTCGGCCGGCACTTTGACCAGTTCCTGTGGGGCACGACGCGAAGCGGCTTCCTGAGCGGCCTCTTCAGCGCGGCGCACGAACGGTAGCACCTTGGCCACCAGTTCCTGCGCCGGCATGGCACTGGCCGCAACAATAGAAGCGCTCAATTCCGGCATACGCGCCGCTTGCTCGACTAGGGGCTCAGGCGCTTGCGGGCTCGCGGCATCAGCCACCAAGCTGTCATTCAGGCGCTGACGCAGCGCGTCGAGTTCCTGCTGCAAGCCTTCAAAACCCGACTGCACATCAACAAACAGACTCTGCGGCCACGGCGCGCCCTGGGCTTGCGCTTCGGTCAGGTGTTGCTCGAGGCTGTGAGTGAGGTCGCCCAGGCGCTTCTGTCCAGCCAGACGTGCGCCACCTTTGAGGGTGTGCAGGATGCGCAGCATATCGTCAATGGCGGCGCCGTCTTCACGGTCAGCCTCCCAACGGCCGATGGCAACTTCCATGGCCTCCAACAGGTCGTCACCTTCCTCAAGGAAGATGTCGAGGATGTCCGATTCAGCATCGTCATCCTCTTCGGCCTCAGCGGCCTTAAGGGCCACCGCGGACGGCATGCTGAGTTGCTCATCCGGATTGCTACGGAAACGCTTGATGGTTTCGATCAGCGCCTCGCCACTTGGTACACCGCGCTTGCCGCGTACGGCTTCAAGCATCTCAGCCAGGCTGTCGTGACAGGCCTGAAGCAGCGTGAACAGGTCCTGGCTGGCGCGCAAACGCCCTTGGCCAAGTCCTTCGTAGAGGAACTCCAGCTCGTGGGCCAGATCACCGATTTCACGGATTTCGGCCATGCGTGCACCACCCTTGAGAGTGTGCAAATCACGCTGCAGCGACTCCAGCTCCAGGCTGTTGTTGACGTCGCCCATCCAGCGTTGCAACGCCGCACCGGCACTGTCGATGATGTCGAAACCTTCTTCGAGGAAGATTTCCACCAGTTCAGGATCACGCTCGTCATCCAATACAGCAGGCGCAGCAATAGCAACCGGTGCTGGCTCTGGCTCGGGAGCAGTGTCGAGAAGCTCGGCAGACTCGACTTCGCTTTCGACAGCAGAGTCGACCCATGGCAGCTCATCGAGCTCTACGGCGGGCAATTCGGACGCGATGATCTCAGACGTTGCGGTGTCCTGCGGCTCGCTCCCCACGGGCTCCTGCGGGGCATCGGCGAGGATACCGAAGTCGATCTCTTCTTCAATCTCTGGCAGCTCAGCAGGCTCAGGCTCTGCCAGATCAAACGACTCGATCATCGGCAGGGCTTCGGCTTCGGCTTCGGCTTCGGCTTCGGCTTCGGCTTCGGCTTCGGCAACAGGCTCAGAGGTAACAGGAGGCACTGGCAAGCTTTGCCCGCCACTCTGGCGGAAGCTGCGAATGGCTTCGATCAACTCCAGCGGCAACGGCATGGCGACGCGCGCCTGTAACTGTTCCAGCAGTTGCGCCAGGGAGTCATGGCTCTGCTGCAGCAGATTCGCCAGTGGTTGCGAGAAGCTGTAGCGGCGGTCGACCAGACCTTCGTACAAGGATTCGAGCTCATGGGCAAGATCGCCAATCGGGCGAATCTCGGCCATGCGCGCACCACCCTTGAGGGTGTGCAGGTCTCGTTGCAGCGAGGACAGTGCCGCTTTGTTGTCCGTGTCGGCCAACCAGCGCTCCAGCGCCTGGCCGGCGCTCTCGAGGATATCGACTGCCTCTTCGAGGAAGATCGACACCATTTCTTCGTCGAGCGACTCGTACAGCGAAGCGACTGGTGCGTCAGCCAACGGCTCACTGGCGTCCTCGGTAACAGGTTCCGCCAGTTGTTCAACATCCGGCAGATCAAGCTCAAGCGGCTCGGCCAATTCGTCCGGCGCGTCCTGACTGAGTGCTTCCAGCGCAGCCGTGGCGTCGGCAAGCTCGACAATCTCGATACCGGCGTCACCATTGTTGGACAGCAATGCCAGGGTATTAGGGTCCAACGCTTCCAACAGCAGGTTGCGCAGGGCCATTACGCGCTCGGGAGCACCGCTGACCTGCAGGCCGGCAGCTACTTGATCCATCATGCTGATCAGCGCTTCGTGGGCTTGTTCGGCTTCGCTAAAGAAGCGCTCGCTGACCGCCAGACGACCTTCTTCGACCGCACCATAGAGGTCAAGCAGGGCTTCGCAGAGCTCATCAATTTGCGGCAACTCGGCCATCTCGGCGCCGCGTCCCAGGGTGGTCAGTTCGTCCAGCAGGGAGGTCAACTCCTGACGCTCGGACGGGTGCTCGCGCCATTTGCGCAGCAAGTCTTCAGCATCCAGCAGGATGTCCATGCCTTCGGCGAGGAAGATGCTGATCATCTGCGGGTCGCGTTTCACACCTTGATCGGTCTGCCGGCTATTTTCGGCGTGCTCGAGACGGTCACTGTGCAGCTTTTGTACGCGCTCAAGGAACTCGGCCGCACCCGGCAAAACGGCCAGTGGCTGACTTTCCAGCTGCTCAAGACCCAGGCGGAAGAGTTTCTCGGCGCTGCTCAGCAGCTCCGCTTCGGCCAGGTCCATCGGGATCAAGTTGGTTTTGAATTCTTTGACCAGTTTTTCCAGCGGCGAAGCAATCTCGGCCACCGGTTGAATACCGGCCATCGAAGCACTGCCCTTAAGGGTGTGCAGAGCACGCTGCAGGTCATCAGTGACCGGCTGCGGCAGTTCCTGAGCACAGTCAGCCAAGAAGCCGACCAGTGTATCGAGGTGCATTTCCGCTTCGTTACGGAAAATCTCCAGCAACTGCGGATCGAGCCCGTCTTCATCCTCAATAATTTCGCTGGTAGCTACTGGGCCGCCCTCAGGCTCTGCTACCAGCTCAACCGGGGCTTGAGGTTTTGGGAGGCTTCGGCCTTTGGCCAGGGCATGTGCCGTTGCAGCCAGGTGGTCAACATCGTCACGCTGACGTTGCGCTTTATTGGCAAATTCATCGACCAGAGACGGCATCAGCGCGACCACATCGGCGATGACCTGCTGCACCTCTGCACCCGGCTGAATGCTGCGATCAAGCACACGGTTGAGCAGATTCTCAATCGCCCAACCCAACTCACCAATGACCAGGGCGCGAACCATACGGCCACTGCCTTTGAGGGTGTGGAACGCGCGACGGATCTCGGTCAGGGCATCCTTATTTTCAGTGTCAGAACACCACTGCGGGAAGAACTCGCTAATGGTCTCCAGCACTTCACCGACTTCTTCGATAAAGACTTCCAGCAATTCTTCATCAATCGGCTCTTCATCAGCCGGTGGCGGCAGCAGGCTGGGCGGCACATCATGAGCCGGCGGATTAATCGCCTGCACTGGAGCAGCCATCACATCAGCCATCGACAGCGCTTTTTCAGCCACAACAGGTTCTGGTTCTTCGCTCACCAGAGCGATGGGCAGCTCAACCTCGGGCAACTCGAGTGCAGCCAGTTCAGCTTCATTCCAATTGGCCGGGCTGTCGCTTTCGTCCAACTCAAAACTGCCGAGTTGCAGCTCTTCACCGGCGAAGGGCTGTTCCGACTGAGTCTCAGCCAGCGGCAGGGGGGCGGCATCGGGTAGGTCGATACTGAAATCAATCAGTTCAAGCTCGGCACTCGGCGCTTCAGACGCCCATTTGGCATCGCTGGATGACGCATCAATCACCGTCGAATCCAGATCAGCAAACTCTGCACTGAAATCGTCGGTCAGGTCCAAGCTCAACGATTCTTCTGCAACCGGCTCCAAGGTGAGCTCAACTTCTACAGGCACCTCAGGCTCGGCGCTGAGCACCTCCATATCGTCCAACGGATCAGCCAATGGTGCGAAGGACTCTATCGGCGGCTCGACTCGATCGAGAATCGACGGTTTTTCTTTCAGCGGATAACCCAGGCTTTCCAGGCTTTCCTCAGCCACGTCGAGAATCAGATCACCTTGGGTCGCATGGTCTTCTGCCAAACGCTCAAGGTAGTACTCAACGCTGGTAATGGCGTCCGCCAGGGTGTCGAGGTTCTGCCAGTTGGGTACGGCTTTGCGCGCCAACAGCTGTTCCTGGATATAGCGGTTGCAGGCATTCAGCAGGTCGGCAGCACGCTGCAGTGGGATCATCGCCAGGCCACCACGCACCTGAGTCAGCAACTCAGGCACGCGGGCCAAGTGTTCGTGGTTCCACTGCGAGGCAATAAATTCGATGATCGCGTCTTTGGCCTGCTCCAGGCCATTGCGCGCTTCCTTGATCACCAGTTGGTGAATCTGCGCCACGTCGGTGGTTGGCAGATGGCTTTCTTCGCGGCCGCTATCCTGCGATGGACCGACCATACCGGCCAAGGTGGCTTCGACGTAGAGCAGCGCTCCAGCCACGTCCATCAATACGGCATCGCTCGGCTCGCCTTGCCCCTTGGCAAGGCCACCGACAACATCAAGCTGATCGGCAATGACTTTGCGCGGCTGACCAAATCCCAATACCGCGAGGGTGTCGGCAATTTGCTTGAGTGGTGCTGCAAGAGCATCCAGGTCGGTGACCTGAGTGCGGTCGCTGCGCACAAATAGATCGAGACTATCCTTGACCCGCACCAGCTCTTCACACAACGCAGCCACAACCGAACGCATCGCATCGCGATCCGGACCGGCTAGGCGGGCACGCTCTTCGTCGACAACATCGTTGTCCGGCAGCGCATCGTCGAGGCGGTATTGCTCTTTGAGGTTGCGCACGCGCGGCGACTGCGGCGACGACTTGGCCACATAGAACAGCAGGTTCTTGCTCAGTTCGTCGGGAGCGGCCTGGTTAAGACCATCGGCGCCCTGCTCGAGCAGACGCTTGAGTTCCTTATCAACCTGACGCAACAAGGTGCGAATCGACGTGCCATTGGCCACGCTGCCGTTGGCCAGACCTTCGATCACACCTGAAGCGATCTGCCACAACGGGCCAAGCGGAGAGTCCTTGCAGAGATTTTCCAGGCGCGCGAACACCCTTGCCATATAGCCCAGATTGGTCGTCAGGTCTTGGTTGCGGATTACCCCAACCAGAGCCATTTGCAGCATTTGCCGCAGCTTGCGCAGCAACACCGGCAGTTCGGCGGTACGCAGCTGGTCGATGGTTTCATGGGGCAGCGCTGGTGTGCGGCCGGACATATCCGGGGCAAACAGGCTGGTTTCCGAGAGTAGTTTTTCCCCACGCGCAGCGCGCAGGTCGTTGAGAAGTGGCAACACGACCATCGGCAGGTCGCGGCGGGCAGTCTGGATACGATCAAGGTACACCGGCAGCTGCAGAATCGACTGCATCAGCACTTCCAGGGCTTCACCCTGGTTGGTCACCCGGCCATCGATCAAAGCGCCGGCCAGCTGCTCCATTTCCTCAGCCAGTAGCGCCGCGCCGAAAAACTCGACCATCTGCAAGGTGCCGAGCACCTGATGCACATAGGTCTGGCAGAAACGCATGCGCGTAGCGTCCTGGGGGTTCTCGACGAACGCCTCCAGCGCCTGACGCGCCTGCTTCAGGGTTTCCGCGATCTCGCCCTTAACCCATTCCAGGGCGACATAATCGTGCCGATCACCCATAGCCACTCCACTCATAAACTTGGCTCTTCTGCCTTATCCCTTGCGGGTAAACGCCAGCACTCGCTCGTCGGCTACCGGGATCAACTCCGGATGCTGCCAACCTGCTACTTCGCCCACTCCCACCACCAGCAACCCCCCGGGCACCAGGCGCTCGGCCAGGCGGTTGAGGATCTCGCGGCGGCGCCAGCGACGAAAATAGATCAACAAGTTCTGACAAAAAATAACGTCCATTCCGGACATCGGTGCCTTGCCCAGCTCCAGCACATTGAGCCGGGCGCAACACACGCGCGCGGCCAAATTCGGCACTACTTTGAAACGTCCATCGTCCTGGGCCAGAAAATAGCGCTGGCACAGATCGGCATCCAATTGCTCCAAACGGCGCGCACCATATTGACCATCGCGCGCCTTGCTCAGGGCATTCAGGCTGATGTCAGTGCCTGTTACCCCAAAATGATCCGGATGTTCACTTTCACGCAACACTTCAGCCGCGCTGATGGCCAGCGAGTAAGGCTCTTCGCCGCTGGCACAGCCAACACTCCAAAGCTCCCATGGCTGCGTCACGCCCTGCTGCAAACGCTCATGCAAATAGCTTTCGAGCACTTCAAAGGAAGGACGATGACGAAAGAAACGGGTTTCCTGCACAGTCAGCCGATCCAGTAGGGTCGACCATTCCACCGCACCGCGAGGACCATCAGTGACTTGCCGGTAATACGTGGCGTAGTCCATAACGCCCAGCTCGCGCATACGCGCACTCAGATTGGTCTGCAAAAACGCCCGCCGCCGTTCATTGAGAACGACCCCGGTACGCTCCTCAAGCAGCGTCTGCCAGTCACGAAACTCCGTGGCTGTCATGTCTACCAGAGGCTGCAAGGCCCAGACGCCTGACTGCATGTCGTGCCCCTCGCTCACGGCCATAGTCCTTGTGCGACAGGCCTTTCAGCCTGCCGCGCAGCACCTGATTACGCCTGTTCCCCACCCGGCAAGGTAAAGCCGGATACCGACTTACGCATCTCACTGGCCATCTTGGCCAGGTTACCAATGCTCTTGGCGGTGGCAGTGGTACCGGAGGAGGTTTGCGAGGTGATTTCCTGAATCACGTTCATCGTGTTGGAAATGTGGCCAGCAGACGATGCCTGCTGGCGAGCAGCGTTGGAGATGTTCTGAATCAAGGCCGCGAGGGTCTTGGAAACCTTCTCGATCTCTTCCAGTGCAACCCCGGCGTCCTGCGCCAGACGAGCACCGCGCACCACTTCAGAAGTCGTTTGCTCCATCGAGATAACGGCTTCGTTGGTGTCGGTCTGAATCGTCTTTACCAGCGCTTCGATCTGCTTGGTTGCCGCAGAGGAACGTTCTGCGAGGCGTTGTACTTCGTCCGCTACCACGGCGAAGCCTCGACCCGCGTCACCCGCCATGGAAGCCTGGATCGCGGCGTTCAGTGCGAGGATGTTGGTCTGGTCAGCAATGTCGTTAATCAGGCTAACGATGTCACCGATCTCCTGGGACGATTCACCGAGGCGTTTAATACGCTTGGAGGTGTCCTGGATCTGCTCACGGATGTTATCCATGCCGGTGATGGTGTTGTGCACCACTTCGTTGCCCTTGTTGGCGATGGCTACGGAACGCTCTGCTACCGCAGAGGACTCCGAGGCGTTCGCCGATACCTGGTCAATCGACACGGCCATTTCGTTGATCGCCGCAGAGGCACCAGCAATTTCCTGTGCTTGGTGCTCGGAAGCCTCGGCCAGGTGCATAGCCGTGGCCTGGGTTTCCTGGGCTGCACCGGCTACCTGAACGGCGGTCAGGTTGATCGTGGCTACCAGGTCGCGCAGCTGGTCGATGGAGTAGTTAATGGAGTCAGCGATGGCACCGGTGAAGTCTTCGGTTACCGTCGCGGCTACTGTCAAGTCACCGTCTGCGAGGTCAGCGATTTCGTCGAGCAGTCGCAGAATCGCCGCTTGGTTCCGTTCGTTCTTCTCAGCGGTAGACGCCAGACGACGGTTGGTTTCCCGCACCATCACCAAGCCAATCAGGATAATCGAACCGAGCGCCAAAGCACCCAGCACGTAACCAATCAGGGTGTTGATGGCACGACCTGTAGCCAGGTCATCAAAACCGACCGCCAGGTCGGAAGCTTTGTCCAACAAAGTCTGCGAGACAGTGAAGATCACGTTCGCCGACTCGCGCACCTGGAACAGTTCAGGCGAGGTTTCGAGAATCTCGTCTACAGAACCCGATACAAACTCGAACAGCTCGGAAATTTCCGCCAGACGCTCAAGGGCCTCCTCGTCGCTTACCTGGGTAATTTCCATGGCGGCGTTGCCTTCAAGCATGGCCGCCAACACACGACCGAACAGGCTGGCATCACGACCAAACATGTCAGCCGCCTGAACCGAGTCCTGGTCACCGGCGAGTACCTTGTTTACCGAACCCAAGATACGTTCTGCCAGCAAAGATTGGCGCTGAGCAACCGAAACCTGAGCGGCTGGCGCACCGCTTTCCAGCAGGATATCGACGACTTCTTCGTACTCGACCTGCAGCTGCGGAATGGTTTCCGCCAGGGTGGCAGCTACCTGGTGAAGCGACAGTACGGTCTGTTCGTTGGCCAGAATGGCGTCGGTGTTCTGCCGCAGCGTATCCCAGTCCTGCT
The DNA here is from genome assembly GCF_900099645.1 of Pseudomonas peli. Lineage (GTDB taxonomy): Bacteria > Pseudomonadota > Gammaproteobacteria > Pseudomonadales > Pseudomonadaceae > Aquipseudomonas > Aquipseudomonas peli. Next base: position 1,384,585 of record NZ_FMTL01000001.1, read on the forward strand.
GCACAACAGCAATCTGAGGCTGCAGGGATTCTGGCGCTGCAGGCAGGCCGGTTTCCTCGTTACCGTCGGTCAGATAACCCCAGCGAGTCTGGAAGTCGTTACGCGCATCACGCAACAAGGCAAACGCTTCGGCCTTACCAGCCGCCGCTTCCGTGGAGTTTTTTGCGATACGCTGGGACAGTACGCGTAGCTCACCGGCGTGACCGATGTACTCCGTGTCGTAGTTGGATTGAGTGTTGATGTAGGCGAAGTTGGCGAACAACAGCACGATCGAAACGATCAGGACAATAAACAGCCCTGCAATCAATGTGCTACTGCGCGCACCTGCTAACAAATTACCTGCATTTAGTTTTTTCATTTACTGGCCCCCGCCTGGACCGACCGCACTACGGTTCCCATGTAACGCCAAAAGGCCGGCAACGCCGACCCCACCGATAAACTGTTAATACGCCACGTCGAGAAAACCCGGATTTTGGGCCAGCGCGTGTGGGCTGAACACCAACCAGGGCTGTTCACGTTGAAAGACTCCGTGGATAAAGGGTGCTATGGACGCCTCGAGCGGCGGCAGCTGCTCAGAGAAGGTATCCACAGGAAAATGCTGCATGCCAAACACTTCATCGACCGTCAGGCCAGCAAAGACTTCCTGGTGATCAACCACCAGCACGCGACGCTTCTTACGCAGTGGTGACAACTCATTGCCGAAGAAACCACACAGATCCATCACTGGCAGCAAGCGACCACGCACGTTGGCCACGCCCTTGACCCAGCTTTTTACGCCAGGCAGCAAGGTGTGCCGCGGCTCATGCAAAACCTCACCCACTTCGCCCATGGGCGCGACAAAAAAACGCTCGCCCATACGGAAGCCAATACCGCTCCAGGTCTGCACGACCGCTTGCTGCGAAGGCAAGCCAGCAGCGAGCGAACGACAGAGCCTGTCGATATCCTGAAGAGTTTGAAACGGAGTTTGCGCGTCCGACATGCCAGCTGCGGCCTTATTCTTTTTTAATTGCGGACTGATCGGATTTAGCCGGCCAATACCGCATTCAAGGTTTTAACCAGAGTGTCTTCATCAACCGGCTTGGTCAGGTAATCCTTCGCACCCTGGCGCTTACCCCAGACCTTGTCAGTTTCCTGATCCTTGGTGGTCACGATGATCACTGGGATGTGACTAGTGTCCGCATCCTTGGTCAGCTGGCGGGTCGCCTGAAAGCCATTCAGGCCAGGCATGACGATGTCCATCAGCACAGCGTCAGGCTTTTCCTGACGCGCCAAGGCAACGCCGTCCGCACCATTTTCCGCTTTCAGTACCTGATGGCCGTGCTTTTCCAGCATGGCGGTCAGTTTGTACATCTCAGTCGGCGAGTCATCAACAATCAGAATTCGAGCCATGGTGTTTCCCAATACTTTAAAAAGGCGTGCGACTGTTTAGCCGGACGTCAGGAGGCTTGCTCCACCGGTACAAAGTCCGGCACATGAGCTTTGATCGCACCGAGCAACTCTTCTTTGCTGAAAGGTTTGGTCAGGTACTGATCAGAGCCGACAATGCGCCCCTTGGCTTTATCGAACAAACCGTCTTTGGAAGACAGCATGATCACCGGGGTGGATTTGAAAGCGCTGTTGTTCTTGATCAAGGCACAGGTCTGATAGCCATCGAGCCGCGGCATCATAATGTCGACAAAAATGATGTTCGGATGGGTATCGGCGATCTTTGCCAAAGCATCGAAGCCGTCAACTGCGGTAATTACATCGCAGCCCACCTTTTTCAGCAGGGTTTCCGCGGTACGACGAATCGTTTTCGAATCGTCGATCACCATTACCCTCAAACCCTCGGAATGCTGTTCCATGTTTGCCCTACCATCGCCTCGGTGAGTCGTTATTTTTGCGTTATATCAGTGCGCCTGAGGGCCTGTCACCGACGGGCTACAACCCAATCGTCGGGCCTTTTTAGCACACTCTCCTGATGCAATCTATAAGCCGCGCGGGGCCAAGGTTTTTCCTTGACCACCCGACTTGTCAGCGCCACCCTGACGCCATATCACGTCTTAGCACACTTTAATCGCTGCCATTTTACGGAGAACACCGCCATGAGCGTCCGCCTCGGCATTGTCATGGACCCCATCGCCCAGATCGCCTTCAAGAAGGACAGCTCGCTGGCCATGTTGCTGGCCGCCCAAGCGCGCGGCTGGACCCTTTTTTATATGGAACAGAAAGACCTCTACCAAGCCAAAGGCCAAGCACGCGCTCGCCTGTCAGAGCTTAGCGTATTCAACGACCCCCAGCGCTGGTTCGAACTCGGCGCCGAGCAGGACATCGCCCTGAGTGACTTGGACGTGATCCTGATGCGTAAGGATCCGCCCTTCGACAATGAGTTCGTCTACTCCACCTACCTCCTGGAGCAAGCCGAGGACGCAGGGGTTCTAGTCGTCAACCGTCCGCAAAGCCTGCGCGACTGCAATGAAAAGTACTTTGCCACCCAGTTCAGCCAATACACGCCGCCGACCGTGGTCAGCCGCAGGGCCGACATTCTGCGCGAGTTTGCCAAAGAGCAGCGTGACATCATTCTCAAACCCCTCGATGGTATGGGCGGATCGATGATATTTCGTCATCGCGAAGGTGATCCCAACCTGTCCGTGATTCTCGAGACGCTGACCAACCACGGCCAGCAGCAGATCATGGCCCAGGGTTACCTGCCGGCAATTAAGGATGGCGACAAGCGCATCCTGATGATTGATGGCGAGCCTGTTCCATATTGCCTGGCGCGTATTCCTGCCGCTGGAGAGACGCGTGGCAACCTCGCCGCCGGCGGACGCGGTGAAGCCAGACCGCTGACCGAACGCGACCGTGAAATCGCCGCTGCCGTCGGCCCTACTCTGCGCGAGAAAGGCCTACTGTTTGTCGGCCTGGACGTAATCGGCGAGCACCTAACCGAGATCAACGTAACCAGTCCGACCTGCATCCGCGAGATCGACGCCGCCTTCGATACCCGCATCGGCGAGCAGCTGATGGACAAGATTGCCGAGAAGCTCAATGCGCGCAGTGCTTCATAGACTTTTCCATGCACCCTCGGCAGACTGCGCGGCAACCTGAGCAGACCCGAAACGCGATGAACGCAGCAGCCCAACTCCCTGAACTTTCCAGCGCCGGCGTACAGCCGGCGGACCGCCTGGGCTTTACCCTGTTCCTCGCTGCCGTGCTGCATGCCGCACTGATCCTCGGCCTGGGTTTTACCCTGGCCGAGCCGAGCCAAATCAGCAAAACCCTGGAAATCACCCTGTCCACCTTCAAAAGCGAAGAAAAGCCCAAAGAGGCCGACTTCCTCGCCCAGGACAACCAGCAAGGCAGCGGCACCCTGGAACACAAGGCCGCACCGAAAACCACCGAGCAAGCGCTGTTTCAGGACAGCGAAGTCAAACGCATCACCCCGCCCGCTGCACCGCAGCAACCAGCAGTGCGCCAGGAAGCACCCAAGGCCGCCGTCGCCACCCGCACCCCGCAACAACAGAAAACCCCGGTCAAACGCGAAGAAGCCAAGCCCACTCCGCAAGCCCGGCCAGCACCGGTTTTCGACAGCGCGCAACTGTCTTCGGAAATCGCCAGCCTGGAAGCCGAATTAGCCCAGGAAGTTCAGCAATACGCCAAGCGCCCGAAGATCCACCGCCTGAATGCTGCCTCGACCATGCGCGATAAAGGTGCCTGGTACAAAGATGAGTGGCGCAAGAAAGTCGAGCGGGTCGGCAACCTCAACTACCCGGATGAAGCGCGCCGCCAGGGCATCTATGGCAGCCTGCGCCTGCTGGTGTCGATCAACCGTGACGGCACCCTGTACGAAGTGCAGGTACTGGAATCCTCTGGGCAACGCACGCTCGACCAGGCCGCCCTACGCATCGTCCGCCTGGCCGCGCCGTTTGCACCGTTTACCGGCGACCTGGCCGATGTCGACCGCCTGGAAATCATCCGCACCTGGCGCTTCGAGCGCGGCGACCGCCTGTCGAGCAACTGATCAGGCAGACTTTTACCCAGCGATGCCGCGTCGCGCTTGAAGCCAATGGCCTGAAGCCTGAAACTAACGCCCATGAAAGACGCCAGCCCCAGCTACCTCAAGCACCACTTCCTGATCGCCATGCCGCACATGGCCGATCCGCATTTCGCGCAGACCGTCACCTACCTGATCGACCACAACGAGTTCGGCGCCATGGGCCTGGTGATCAACAAGCCCAACGGCCTCAACCTGGCTGACGTACTCGAACAGCTGCGCCCGGATGACGAGCCGCACGTGCTCTGCCAGAGCCTGCCGATCTTTAGCGGTGGCCCGGTGCAGACCGATCGCGGCTTTGTTCTACACCCTAGCGGTCCGCAGTTTCAGGCAACCTTGGAGTTGGGCGAGCTGGGCCTGTCGACATCGCAGGACGTGTTGTTCGCCATTGCCGATGGCACCGGCCCGGAGAAATACCTGATCACCCTCGGTTATGCCGGCTGGGAGGCTGGACAGCTGGAAGCCGAACTGGCGGACAACGCCTGGCTGACCTGTCCGGCCGACAACGCCATCCTCTTCGACCTGCCCTTCGACCAGCGTCTGAACGCCGCGGCCGCACGCCTGGGCGTCAATCTCAGCCTACTTACCTCACAAGCCGGGCACGCCTGATGGCCGAGGCGAATACAAAACCGCTGCGCCTGCTGCTGGGCTTCGATTACGGCAGTAAACAGATTGGCGTTGCGGTCGGCCAGGTGATCACCGGCCAGGCCCGTGAGCTGTGCATCCTCAAGGCGCAGAACGGCGTGCCGGACTGGCAGAAAGTCGAAGCGCTGATCAAGGAATGGCAGCCGGACGCCATCGTCGTTGGCCTGCCACTGAACATGGACGGCACGAAAAGCGAAATGAGCGACCGTGCCGAGAAATTCGCCCGCCGCCTTAACGGCCGCTTCAATCTGCCCGTGCACACCCACGACGAACGCCTGACCACCTACGAGGCCAAGGGCCAGCGCCTGCAGCAGGGACAGAACAGCGGTTACCGCGAACGCCCGGTCGATGCCCTGGCCGCCGCCCTGCTGCTGCAAGGCTGGCTCGAAGAAAATTGCCTGGGCTAACGCCCACTTAGTTTGTACCTGGAGTGTTGCCATGAGCTTACCCAACCCGGCCGAACTGCTACCGCAAATGGCCGCCGCCCTGACCAGCCACCTGAATCAGCGGCGGATCAGTGAACCGCGCTTTATTGGCATCCGTACCGGCGGCGTTTGGGTTGCTCAGGCACTGCTCGAAGCCTTGGGCCGCGACGATGCGCTGGGCATTCTCGATGTGTCCTTCTACCGTGACGACTTCACCCAGAACGGCCTGCACCCGCAAGTGCAGCCGTCCGAGCTGCCGTTCGAAATCGAAGGCCAGCACCTGGTGCTGATCGACGACGTACTGATGAGCGGCCGCACCATCCGCGCCGCACTAAATGAATTGTTCGATTATGGCCGCCCGGCCAGCGTGACCCTGGTCAGCCTGCTTGACCTGAATGCCCGCGAGCTGCCGATTCGTCCGGACGTGGTCGGTGCCACCCTGTCGCTGGAAGGCGACCAGCGGGTAAAATTGTCCGGCCCCACGCCGCTGACCCTCGAACTCCAGACGCTTGCCCACTGAGACTCGCCAGATGACGACCATAGCCGCCAAGCGCCCGCTGCAACTGAATGACCAAGGCCAACTGCGCCACTTCCTGTCCCTCGATGGCCTGCCCCGCGAGCTGCTGACGGAAATCCTCGACACCGCCGACTCTTTCCTCGAGGTCGGCGCGCGCGCGGTAAAAAAGGTCCCGCTGCTGCGCGGCAAAACCGTGTGCAATGTGTTCTTCGAGAACTCCACACGCACCCGCACCACTTTCGAACTGGCGGCCCAGCGCCTGTCAGCCGACGTGATCAGCCTCAACGTATCGACCAGTTCAACCAGCAAGGGCGAAACGCTGTTCGACACTCTGCGCAACCTCGAAGCCATGGCCGCCGACATCTTCGTCGTGCGCCATGCTGATTCCGGCGCAGCGCACTTTATCGCCGAGCATGTGTGCCCGAACCTGGCGATCATCAACGGCGGCGACGGCCGTCACGCCCACCCGACCCAAGGCATGCTCGACATGCTGACCATCCGCCGGCACAAGGGCAGCTTCGAGAATCTCTCGGTGGCGATCGTCGGCGATATCCTGCACTCACGGGTGGCACGCTCGAATATGCTCGCGCTGAAGACCCTGGGTTGCCCGGATATCCGCGTGATCGCGCCGAAAACCCTATTGCCGGTCGGTATCGAGCAATACGGCGTGACCGTTTACAGCGACCTCGCCGCTGGCCTCAAAGACGTCGACGTGGTGATCATGCTGCGCCTGCAACGTGAACGCATGACCGGCGGCCTGCTGCCCAGCGAAGGCGAGTTCTACCGCCTGTTCGGCCTTACCGAAGAGCGCCTCAAGCTGGCCAAACCGGACGCCCTGGTGATGCACCCGGGACCGATCAACCGCGGCGTGGAAATCGAATCGGCGGTGGCCGACGGCCCGCAATCGGTGATTCTCAACCAGGTTACCTACGGCATTGCCATCCGCATGGCCGTGCTGTCCATGACCATGAGCGGGCAAAACGCCCAGCGCCAACTCAATCAAGATGCCGAGGAACAGAACTGATGCGTATGCGTATCCTCGGAGCCCGGGTAATAGACCCCAGCAGCGGCTTCGATCAACAAGCCGATATCTATATCGAAAGCGGCAAGATTCTCGCCATCGGCCAGATTCCTGCCGGCTTCGTCGCCGAGCAGAGCATCGACGCCCAAGGCCTCGTTGCCGCACCTGGCCTGGTCGACCTCAACGTCGCCCTGCGCGAGCCTGGCTATAGCCGCAAAGGCAGCATCGCCACGGAAACCCTGGCCGCAGCCGCCGGCGGCGTCACCAGCCTGTGCTGCCCACCATTTACCAAGCCAGTGCTGGATACCCCAGCCGTGGCCGAGCTGATTCTCGACCGCGCCCGCGAAGCCGGGCACACCAAGGTGTTCCCAATTGGCGCACTGAGCAAAGGCCTGGAAGGCGAGCAACTGGCCGAACTGGTAGCCCTGCGCGACGCCGGCTGCGTGGCCTTCGGCAATGGCCTGGACAGTTTCCGCAATAACCGTACCCTGCGCCGCGCCCTGGAATACGCCGCCACCTTCGACCTGACGGTGATCTTCCATTCTCAGGATCATGACCTGGCTGAAGGCGGCCTCGCCCATGAAGGCGCCACCGCGAGCTTCCTCGGCCTGCCGGGCATTCCGGAAAGCGCCGAAACCGTGGCCCTGGCCCGCGACCTGCTGCTGGTCGAGCAAACCGGCGTACGTGCGCACTTCAGCCAGCTGACCAGCGCGCGTGGCGCACAGCTGATCGCTGACGCTCAGGCCCGTGGCCTGCCGGTTACGGCCGACGTAGCCTTGTACCAGCTGATCCTCACCGATGAAGCGCTCAGCGACTTCTCCAGCCTGTACCACGTACAGCCGCCGCTGCGTACCGCTGCCGACCGCGATGGCCTGCGCGCCGCCGTGAAAAGCGGGGTGATCTCGGCCATTTCCAGCCACCATCAGCCGCATGAGCGCGACGCCAAGCTGGCACCCTTCGGTGCCACTGAACCCGGCATCAGCAGCGTGCAACTGTTACTGCCGCTGGCCATGAGCCTGGTGCAAGATGGCCTGCTTGACCTGCCCACCCTGCTCGCTCGCCTGAGCAGTGGCCCGGCGCAAGCGCTGCGTCTGCCGGCTGGCAAATTGAGCGTGGGCGCTCCCGCCGACCTGCTGCTGCTTGATCCTCTAGCCTCGACGCTGGCTGGGGAGAGCTGGTATTCGAAAGGTGCTAATTGCCCGTTTATCGGTCACTGCCTGCCCAGCGCCGTGCGCTACACCCTGGTAGACGGGCATATCAGCTACCAGGCGTGATGCCTCATGCCACAAAAAAGCCCGCCAATAGGCGGGCTTTTTCTAGCCTGAACCTTAACTGCGCTCAGCGTTCTTGATCGACACCTGGGAGTTCAGCGTCCAGAAGTCATACAGCACACCAAGCAGGAACAAACCACCCGTAAACAGGTAAATGATCCCGGTGATCCACTTGCCTTGGTACATGCGGTGCACACCGAAGATGCCGAGGAAAGTCAGCAAGATCCAGGCGACGTTGTAATCAGTATCGCCGGCGGTAAAGCGCAGATCAGCCTCGCGATCCATCGCCGGAATCAGAAACAGGTCGACGATCCAGCCAATAAACAGCAGGCCGAAGGTGAAGAACCAGATGGTTCCGGTTACTGGCTTGCCGTAATAGAAACGGTGCGCGCCGAGAAAACCGAAAATCCACAGCAGATAGCCGATAAGTTTGCTGTGCGTGTCCTGTCGCTGCATAGGTGTGCCTCCTGATGGCTGGTATCACTTTGACGCCACACTCTACGCAAGGTTCGCTGCCCTGGGAAATCCACGGTACGTTCAGTCATCCCAACGCTTGATGCCTGCTGAAGATTGCTAAATACTGTATGCATAAACAGTTAAGCAGGCATCATCATGCAGCTGATCGAAAAACTCACGGTACTTGCCGACGCCGCCAAATACGACGCGTCTTGCGCCAGCAGCGGCGCACCCAACCGCAGTTCAAAAGGCAAAAGCGGCATCGGCTCGACCAATGGCATGGGCATCTGCCACAGCTTCACCCCAGATGGACGCTGCGTGGCGCTGTTGAAGATCCTGCTGACCAATTTCTGCCTGTATGACTGCCAGTACTGCGTAAACCGACGCTCCAGCGACGTACCGCGCGCGCGATTTACCCCAGAAGAAGTGGTGACCCTGACCCTCGACTTCTACAAACGCAATTGCATCAGCGGGCTGTTTCTCAGCTCGGGGATTATCCGTTCGGCCGACTACACCATGGAGCAACTGGTCCGTGTGGCCAAACTGCTGCGTGAAGAGCACGAATTTCGCGGCTATATCCACCTCAAGACCATTCCCGACGCCGACCCGCTTTTGATTGCCGAAGCAGGGCGTTATGCCGACCGCCTTAGCGTGAATATCGAACTGCCCACCGAAAGCAGCCTGATTCGCCTGGCCCCGGAAAAGCAGGTGCGCACCATCAAGCAGGCCATGCACTCTATCCACCAGGGCGAGAGCGAAGCGCGCGCGGAAAAGCGCGCACCGCGTTTCGCCCCGGCCGGGCAGAGCACACAGATGATCATTGGTGCCGATGCCACCGACGACAGCACCATTCTGCACACTGCCGCATCGCTCTACGGCAACTTCCGCCTGCGCCGGGTGTATTACTCAGCATTCAGCCCGATCCCGCAGAGCCCGAACACGGTGCCCTTCGAAGCGCCGCCCTTGTTACGCGAGCACCGCCTGTATCAAGCCGACTTCCTGCTGCGCGGCTACGGATTCGAGGTGGGTGAGTTGCTCAGCGGCCCTGGCAACCTGGCGCTGGATATCGACCCTAAACTGGCCTGGGCGCTGAACAACCGTGAGCACTTCCCCGTCGACCTCAATCGCGCCGAACCGGCAATGATCGCTCGCGTGCCGGGAATCGGCGTGCTCAGTGCGAAACGCTTGGTCGCCCTGCGCCGGCAGAAGCGCATCCGCTTTGAAGACCTGACGCGCCTGCGCTGCGCCCTGGAAAAGGCCAAGCCCTTTATCGTCACCCAGGATTATCGCCCCCTGCAGGCCAGCCGCGAATCCCTGCTGCTGCGCCAGCAGCTCAGCGAAACCCCGGCACAGATGGCGCTGTGGTAATGCATCACGCCTCATTCGACGGCAGCTTTGCCGGTTGGCGCGAGGTTGCCAGAAACCTGGTGCAGCACGGTATACCGCCGCATCAGATCACGTGGTTGGGCAACAACGACAGCGGTGGGTTGTTTGACCAAGCACCGATAAGCCTCACGTCTACGGTGACAAACCCTGCACCGCGGATCCCCAAGCAGCTGCTGGAGCTGCTGCAAAGCGCCGCACACTTTCGTGTCGAGGACCGCTGGAGCCTTCTCTACCGGATTCTCTGGCGGGTCGCTATGGGGGATCGCGCAGCCATGCTGCCGGGGGACATCGATGGCAGCCAGCTGCATAAACGGCTAAAAGCGGTGCGCCGCGAAGCCCACCACCTGCATGCCTTTCTGCGTTTTCATCCGCGCCCCGAAGACGCCGAAGGCCCACAGCTAGTGGCCTGGCATGAACCGGCCCATGACATCCTGGCCAGTGCCAGTGGGCACTTTGCCGAGCGCCTCGGGCGCACCCGCTGGTTGATTGCCACACCGGATGACGGTGTGTATTGGGATGGCCAGCGCCTACATTACCAGCGACCCTGCCCGAGTGAGTGGCAACGCATGGCGCAAACGCCCGAGGATACGGGGGAAGCCCTGTGGCTGGCGTATTACGGCAGCACGTTCAACCCTGCGCGGCTCAACCGCAGCGCACTGGAAACCAGCATGCCGGTGCGTTTCTGGAGAAACCTCCCGGAAGGCCCGCTGATTCCGCAACTGATGAGCCAGGCCCGCGCCGGCGCACAGCGTGATGGCCAAGCCGAAACCGTCGCGCGACAGGGTGGAAAACGCATTCATCACCCCAACGCGAAACCGCCGCCAATCAACGAAAACGACGACCTGGATCGTCCTGACTGACTTCCAGTGACAAACCCTGCGCCATGCTGCTCAGGTGATCGCCATCCGTTTCCGAACCGAGCTTGATCATCAAGCGCAGGTCGTTGGCCGAATCCGCATACAGCAGCGCATCTTCGTAGGTGATTTCGCCCTGGCTGTAGAGGTTATACAGCGCCTGGTCGAAGGTCTGCATGCCCTGCTCGGTGGAGCGTTTCATCAGCGCCTTGAGCTCGTGCACCTCACCCTTGCGGATCAGGTCGGCCGCCAGCGGGGTGTTGATCAATACCTCAATCACTGCGCGGCGGCCTTTGCCGTCCGGGGTTGGGATCAGTTGCTGGGCGACGATGGCCTTGAGGTTGAGCGACAGGTCCATCCACACCTGGTTCTGCCGGTCGGAGGGGAAGAAGTTGATGATGCGATCAAGCGCCTGGTTGGCGTTGTTGGCGTGCAGCGTAGCCAGACACAAGTGCCCTGTCTCGGCGAAGGCCACGGCATGGTCCATGGTTTCGCGGGTACGCACCTCACCGATGAGAATCACGTCCGGCGCCTGGCGCAGGGTGTTCTTCAACGCCACTTCAAAGGATTCTGTGTCGATGCCCACCTCACGCTGAGTGACGATGCAGCTCTGGTGCTGGTGGATGTATTCAATTGGGTCTTCAATGGAAATGATGTGGCCACTGCTGTTCTTGTTGCGATAGCCGATCATTGCCGCCAGCGAGGTCGATTTACCGGTACCGGTCGCACCAACAAACAACACCAGGCCACGTTTGGTCAGGGCCAATTTCTTGAGGATTTCCGGCAGTTTCAACTCGTCCAGCGTCGGGATATTGGTCTCGATACGACGCAGTACCATCCCCGCCAGGTTACGTTGATAAAACGCACTTACGCGGAAGCGGCCGACGCCACGGGCGCTGATGGCAAAGTTGCACTCATGGTTCTCGGTAAAATCGCGGCGCTGCTGCTCATTCATCACCGCATGCACGGTTTCACGCGTCTGCTCTGGCGACATGGGCGTCTTGGTGATCGGCATAATCTTGCCGTTGACCTTCATCGACGGCGGTACGCCAGCGGTAATAAACAGGTCAGAGCCGCCCTTTTCCACCATCAGGCGCAGCAGTTTTTCGAATTCCATCGTTGTTCGCCCATGTGCATCACGCGGTTATGCAAGACCAGCGGCAGGCGCGTGAATGGCCGCTGGGCTGAACCCGACAGGCGAATGCCGGCCAGGTACTGTCGATTTAGAAGTTTTCTGGCGTTTTAGCTTTTTCGCGCGCGGCTTCGCGGCTGACGATGCCCTTGGTCACCAGCGTTTTCAGGCAGGAATCCAGGGTCTGCATACCCAGCGAGCCACCGGTCTGAATGGCCGAATACATCTGCGCCACCTTGTCCTCGCGGATCAGGTTACGGATGGCCGGGGTGCCAATCATGATTTCGTGAGCCGCCACGCGACCGCCGCCGATCTTCTTCAGCAGGGTCTGCGAGATAACCGATTGCAGCGATTCGGAGAGCATGGAACGAACCATGGACTTCTCTTCGGCCGGGAATACGTCAACCACGCGGTCGATGGTCTTGGCCGCCGAGGTGGTGTGCAGGGTGCCAAACACCAAGTGGCCGGTTTCCGCGGCGGTCAGGGCCAGGCGGATGGTTTCCAGATCGCGCATCTCGCCGACCAGGATGATGTCCGGGTCTTCCCGCAGTGCCGAGCGCAGGGCTTCGGAGAAGCCGAGGGTGTCACGGTGCACCTCACGCTGGTTGATCAGGCACTTCTTCGATTCGTGAACGAATTCGATTGGGTCTTCGACCGTCAGAATATGGTGATACTTGTTGCTGTTTATATAGTCGAGCATCGCCGCCAGGGTGGTCGACTTGCCCGAACCGGTTGGCCCGGTTACCAGCACCAGGCCGCGCGGCACATCGGAAATTTTGCGGAATATCTCGCCCATGCCGAGGTCTTCCATGCTCAGCACTTTCGACGGAATGGTCCGGAATACCGCGCCAGAACCACGGTTCTGGTTGAAGGCGTTAACCCGGAAACGTGCCACGCCGGGTACTTCGAAGGAGAAGTCGGTCTCGAGGAACTCCTCGAAATCCTTGCGCTGCTTGTCGTTCATGATGTCGTAGATCAGTGCGTGCACCTGTTTATGGTCCAGCGCAGGCAAATTGATCCGGCGAACATCACCGTCGACCCGAATCATCGGAGGCAGGCCAGCGGAGAGATGCAGGTCCGATGCACCTTGCTTGGCGCTGAAGGCCAGCAATTCAGTGATATCCATGGGACTCCCTAATGACAGACAAGCAGGTAGAATGCCGCGAAACCCAGGCGGCGGGCGCAAGTAATGTCCACGATAGCAGAGAATATTGCAAAGGTCGGAGTGCGCATCCGTGAGGCGGCGCAAGCCTCGCAGCGAGATTGTGCGACTGTTGGCCTACTCGCGGTGAGCAAAACCAAACCGGCCGAAGCAATTCGCCAGGCCTTTGCAGCCGGCACCTGCGATTTCGGTGAAAACTACCTGCAGGAAGCCCTGGAAAAGCAGGCAGAATTGAGCGACCTGCCGCTGACCTGGCACTTTATCGGTCCGATCCAATCGAACAAAACCAAGCCCATCGCCGAGCACTTTGCCTGGGTGCATTCGGTGGATCGCCTGAAAATCGCCCAGCGTCTATCTGATCAACGTCCGGCGCATCTACCGCCGTTGAATATCTGCCTGCAGGTGAATGTTAGCGGTGAGGCCAGCAAATCCGGCTGCAACCCAGATGAGCTGCAGGCCCTGGCACAAGCGGTTACACAACTGCCAAACCTGCGCCTACGCGGATTGATGACAATCCCCGAGCCCACCGACGACCCCAGCGAGCAACGCGCCGCCTTCGCCCGCCTGCGCGAGCTGATGCAAGGTCTGAACCTGGACCTCGACACCTTGTCCATGGGCATGAGCCATGACCTAGAAGCCGCCATCGCCGAAGGCGCAACCTGGGTGAGGATTGGCACCGCCCTCTTCGGCGCACGTGACTACAGCACAACCTGATTGAGTTTGCCTTCAGCTATAAAAGGAAGCCCGTTATGACCACGCCTCGCATTGCCTTTATCGGCGCCGGCAATATGGCCGCCAGCCTGATCGGCGGACTGCGCGCCCAGGGCACTGATGCCAGCGCCATTCGCGCCAGTGACCGCGGCGCCGAACAGCGCAACAAGATCAGCGCCGAACATGGCATCGAAACCTTTGCCAGCAACGCTGAGGCGATTCAGGGCGCGGACGTGATCGTGCTGTCGATCAAGCCGCAGGTGATGAAAGAAGTCTGCCTGGATCTCGCCGCACATATCGGCGAACAGCAGCTGGTGGTGTCGATTGCCGCCGGCATCAGCTGCGCCAGCCTGGAAAACTGGCTTGGCCCGCGCGCGATTGTGCGCTGCATGCCCAACACGCCGGCACTGCTGCGCCAGGGCGTCAGCGGCCTGTATAGCAATGCTCAGGTTTCGCCGGCCCAGCGCCAACAGGCAGAACAGCTGCTCAGCGCCGTCGGCCTGGCGCTGTGGCTGGATCAGGAAGCACAGATCGATGCTGTGACCGCCGTATCCGGCAGCGGCCCGGCATACTTCTTCCTGCTGATTGAAGCCATGACCGCCGCGGGCGAGAAACTCGGCCTGCCGCGCGAAACCGCTGCCCAGCTGACACTGCACACCGCACTCGGCGCTGCCCGTATGGCTGTGGCCAGCGATGTTGATGCCAGCGAACTACGCCGCCGGGTCACTTCACCGGCTGGCACCACCGAGGCTGCGATCAAGACCTTCCAGGCTGACGGCTTCGAGGCCTTGGTCGAGAAAGCCCTGAATGCCGCCGCCCACCGCTCTGCCGAGCTCGCCGAACAACTCGGTCAATAAGGAACGAAAATGATCGGACTCAACACCGCCGCCGTTTACATCCTGCAGACCATTGGCAGCCTCTACCTGCTGATCGTATTGCTGCGTTTTATCCTGCAACTGGTACGTGCAGACTTCTACAACCCACTCAGCCAGTTCATTGTGCGCGCCACCCATCCGCTGCTGAAACCGCTGCGCAAGTTGATTCCAAGCGTCGCCGGACTTGATCTGGCCTCGCTGGTGCTGGCCATTTTGGTGCAGCTCGTGCTGATGGCACTCACCCTGATGCTCCTTGGTTATGGCCTGGAGAACCCGCTGCAGCTGCTGGTGTGGTCAATCATTGGCGTCACTGCACTGTTCCTCAAGGTGTTCTTCTTCGCCCTGATCATCAGCGTGATTCTGTCCTGGGTCGCCCAAGGCAGCCATAACCCCACCGCCATGCTGATCAATCAGATCTGCGAGCCGCTGCTGTCGCCAATTCGCCGCATTCTGCCGAGCATGGGCGGGCTGGATCTGTCGCCCATAGTCGCGTTCCTGCTCCTCAACCTGATCGACATGCTAGTGATCCGCAACTTGGCGGTCATGACTGGCATGTACAAAGGCCTGAGCTTGGCAATCTGACCGCGAGCGCCAGATGAGCCACTTTCGCTGGGACGGCGCCGACCTGATTCTCGAGTGCCACCTGCAGCCTAAGGCGAGCAAGGATGAGTTCGCGGGGCTGCACGGTGAGCGGGTGAAAATCCGTCTTACCGCACCGCCTGTAGATGGCAAAGCCAATGCCCAGCTGCTGGCGTTCCTCGCCAGCGTATTTGCAGTCAGCAAAAGCCAGGTCAGCCTGGAAAGCGGTCAACAAAGCCGGCAAAAGCGCGTGCGCATCAAACAACCACAGCGTTTACCCACCGAACTCGCACTGACCGCTCGGTCACCCTGACCGACCATAAGGCGGGCGGGCGACGACATGCGATTGACGCCATAGCTGCGACCCGCATAATGCCAGGCAGGTCAATCCACGAACGTCGTGGATCTGGCGCAATTGCGCAGGCTTTAAAGCATTATCTGCCGCGTCAGTTACCCACGCGGCACCGTTCAATGTGTGCCCGATTCAACCTGGGTGCCGTATAGCCCAGTCGCCCCACAATGGATGCGCCAACCGGAGGAAAGCCCAGGATGAGCATGGAACGTCTCAGTCAGCAAGTCGATGCTTACGTCACCTGGAAGCGCGAGCTGATGCGCGAAATCACCCGCTATCGCAGCTGGCTGCTGACCAATCGGCTCAACTCTGACGCCGTGGAAGCCAAGCTTGAGCGCGCGCTTAAACTGTTGCGCACTGACCATATCACCCTGGCCTTTGTTGGCGAGTTCTCACGCGGCAAGACCGAGCTGATCAACAGCCTGTTCTTCTCCTCCTACGGCCAGCGCATGCTGCCGTCCCAGGCTGGGCGCACCACCATGTGCCCTACCGAGCTGTTCTTCGACCCACGTTCGGAGCGCTCCTATATCCGCCTGCTGCCCATCGAGACCCGCGTGTCCGAGGCCAGCGTGGCGCAGTTCAAACGGATTCCGCGGCACTGGGTAAATATTCCGCTGGACCTCAGCGACCCGGACAACATGGTTCAGGCCTTTATCCAGGTCGCCCGCACCAAACCCATGCCGGTCGAACAGGCGATTGCCCTGGGCTTTCACCCGGACATGCTGGAAAGCACCAATAAGCCCGGCGAAGTGCTGGTGCCGGCCTGGCGTCACGCCATGGTCAACTTCGACCACCCGTTGTTGCGTCAGGGTTTGCGCATCCTCGACACCCCAGGCCTGAACGCCCTCGGCAGTGAGCCGGAGCTGACCTTGTCGATGCTGCCTAGCGCCCAGGCGATCATCTTCCTGCTGTCCGCCGATACCGGCGTGACCGCCAGCGACATGGCCGTGTGGCAGCAGCATATCCGCCAACTCGACGAAGACACCCAGACCAGCTTGTTCGCCGTATTGAACAAGATCGACGTGCTCTGGGATGACCTGGCCGGCGAAGCCTTTGTGCAGAACGCCATCCGCCAGATTCAGACCAGCACCGCGCGCCAGCTCGGCATCCGCGTCGAGGACGTGCTGCCGCTGTCGGCCAAGCAGGCGATGCTGGCCAAGGTGCGCAAGGATCCGGAACTGCTGGCCCGCAGCCAGATGAGCAACCTGGAAAACCTGCTCTGCGAACGTATCATCGCGCAGAAGGAGCGCCTGCTCGAAGACCGCGTGGTCAATCAGGTGCTGAGGCTGCTGCAGAACAGCCAGCACGTACTCAACCTGCGTCTGGAAAAGGTCAACGAGCAACAGGGGCTGCTGAGCAATCACCAGCACGACAACGGCCAGATGCTGTTCGAGCTGACCGCCAAGACCAAGGAAGACCACAGCCAGCACCATAAACGCCTGCTTGGCCTGAAAACCAACCAGCGCTTGCTCAAACGTCAGGGCGACCTGCTGCGCCACGCCTCGCGCAGCGAGCGCCTGGACGAACACCTGAACAAGGTACGCAAGAACCTCACTGGCAGCTGGACCACCCTGGGTATCAACCAGGCCATCCTGCATTTCTTCCGCAGCATGGAGCAGGACCTGCACAACCTGGCCCAGGAAGCCGACATGGCCAACAAGATGGTCGCGGCCATCTACCGTCGGCACAACGAAGAGAACCCACTGCACGGCGTCGACGCACCGCAGTTCAACGTCAACCGCTACCTGCGTGAACTCAAGCAGCAGCAGACCAAGGCCGACCAGTTCCGCCTGCAGCTGAAAACCCTGCTGACCGAACAGCGCAGCCTGACCAAGCGCTTTTTTGCCACCCTGGTGCAGGAAGTGATCGGCCTGCACCAGCGCATGCGCCAGGAAGCCGAACAATGGGCCAGCGATGCGCTGATGCCACTGATGCAGCACACCCTGGAGCACAAGCAGCTGCTGGAAACCCACATGCTGCGGCTTAAAGCCCTGGCCCAGGAAACCCAGCAGGCGCGCCAACGCGGCCAACAACTGGCGCGTTACAGCAGCGAACTGGAGCAGCAACTGGCGCAAGCAAACGACATGCTGCGCATCCTGCGTCGCCCTGCCCCCGTGCAGCGCCAGGGCAAGGTGGTCAACCTGCCAGGAGCTGCGCGCCCGCACAGCATCGGCGAATAGCCCCGGCTCAGCTCTGCCATATCCGCCGTACCCCTGCCGCCCCATGCGCTTGCCGCCTGGGGCGGCGCTCTTTAGACTGCGGCTCTTCCTTTATTGCGAGCAGGGTCGATGTCGACTGCCTTTCCCCAAGACTCTGTTGGCCTGGTAACCCCGCAGGTGCTGCACTTTGCAGAACCTCTGGCGCTGGCCTGCGGGCGCGGCCTGGCCGACTACCAACTAATCTTTGAAACCTATGGCGAGCTGAATGCCACGGCAAGCAACGCCGTGCTGATCTGCCACGCCCTGTCCGGCCACCACCATGCCGCCGGTTATCACAGCGCGGAAGACCGTAAACCGGGCTGGTGGGACAGCTGTATCGGTCCCGGCAAACCCATCGACACCAACAAGTTCTTTGTCGTCAGCCTGAACAACCTAGGCGGCTGCAACGGCTCCACCGGCCCGAGCAGCATCAACCCAGCGACCGGCAAAACCTTCGGCGCCGACTTCCCGGTAATGACCGTGGAGGACTGGGTACACAGCCAGGCGCGGCTGGCCGACAACCTCGGCATCCAGCAGTGGGCCGCGGTGATCGGCGGTAGCCTCGGCGGTATGCAGGCCATGCAATGGACCATCAGCTACCCCGAGCGCGTGCGTCACTGCCTGGCGATTGCCTCGGCGCCCAAGCTATCGGCACAGAACATCGCCTTCAACGAAGTGGCGCGCCAGGCGATCCTCACTGACCCGCAATTCCATGGCGGACACTTTCAGGAACAGGGCGTGATCCCCAAGCGCGGGTTGATGCTGGCGCGCATGGTCGGCCACATCACCTACCTGTCGGATGACGCCATGGGCGAAAAATTCGGCCGAGGCCTGAAGAGCGAGAAGCTCAACTACGACTTCCACAGCGTCGAGTTCCAGGTGGAAAGCTACCTGCGTTACCAGGGCGAGGAGTTCTCCGGGCGCTTTGACGCCAACACCTACCTGCTGATGACCAAGGCGCTGGACTACTTCGACCCGGCGGCAGCCTTCGATGGCGACCTGGCCAAGACCCTGGCCCACGTCAGCGCCGATTTCTGCGTGATGTCCTTCACCACCGACTGGCGCTTCTCGCCGGCACGCTCGCGGGAAATCGTCGATGCCCTGACCGCCGCGCGGAAAAACGTCTGCTACCTGGAAATCGATGCGCCCCAGGGCCACGACGCCTTCCTCATGCCGATCCCGCGCTACCTGCAGGCGTTCGACAGTTATATGAAACGGATTAAGGTGTAGCCATGCGCGCGGATCTCGACATCATCCAAGAGTGGATTCCCGCCGGTAGCCGGGTGCTTGACCTGGGTTGCGGCAATGGCGAGCTGCTCGCCTGGCTGGCCGAACACAAGCAGGTCAGCGGCTACGGCCTGGAAATCGATGCGGACAACATCGCCCAATGCGTGAGCAAGGGCGTCAACGTGATCGAGCAGAACCTCGACAAGGGTCTGGGCAACTTCGCCAGCAACAGCTTCGACGTGGTGGTCATGACCCAGTCGCTGCAAGCCCTGCATTACCCGGACAAGGTGCTGGCAGAGATGCTGCGCGTCGGCAAGACCTGCATCATCACCTTCCCTAACTTCGGCCACTGGCACTGCCGCTGGTACCTCACCACCAAGGGCCGCATGCCGGTGTCGGATTTTCTCCCGTACACCTGGTTCAACACGCCGAACATCCATTTCTGCACCTTCGAAGACTTCGAAAAGCTGTGCCACGATCAGGGCGCAAAAGTCATGGATCGTCTGGCCGTGGACCGCGACCACCGGCACGGCTGGGCCAGCCGGATCTGGCCTAATCTGTTAGGTGAAATCGGCATTTACCGGATCAGCGGGCCTACTGCCCAGGATGTTCAAATCGCCAATTGAGCGGCCTTATCCCAGGCCGCTGTCCATCTGGAGAACCCTTATGCGTCGCATCGCACTTTTATTTATCGCCCTGTGCCTGAGCCTGCCTGCGCTGGCTGAACGCAAGCAGACGTTCGGCGACCTCGACGTTCACTACATCACCTTCAACTCCAGCTTTCTGCAGCCGGACATAGCCGCGGCCAATGGCCTGGTGCGCAGCAAAACCCAGGGCGTGGTGAACATTTCCGTACTCAAAGCCGGCAAGGCCAGCAGCGCCAGCGTCAGTGGCGAAGTGAAGGATCTGGTCGGTCGCAGCCAGCCGCTGACCTTCAAGCAGGTCAACGAAGGTGAAGCCATCTATTACCTGGCGCAATTCACCTTCAGCCAACGTGAAATGCTGCGCTTCACTATCAACGTGCGCGCGGCCGATGGCGTGGCGCACAGTTTTAATTTCAACCAGGAAGTCTTCCCAGACGAATGATGGCCCTGAATACATGATGCCTTTCAACGAGCTTGTACTCGCCAGCCATAACGCCGGCAAACTCAAAGAGCTGCAGGCCATGCTCGGCAGCAGCGTACACGTGCGCTCAGTCGGCGAGTTCTCCATGGTCGAGCCGGAAGAAACCGGCTTATCGTTTATTGAAAACGCCATTCTGAAAGCACGCAATGCTGCCCGCCTGTCAGGCATGCCGGCGCTGGCGGATGACTCCGGCCTGGCGGTGGATTTTCTCGGTGGCGCACCGGGCATCTACTCGGCGCGCTACGCCGATGGCCAGGGTGATGCGGCGAATAACGCCAAGCTGCTCGACGCTCTGAAAGATGTGCCGGATGCCGAGCGCGGCGCGCAATTCGTCTGTTGCCTGGCGCTGGTACGGCATGCCGACGACCCGCTGCCGATCATCTGCGAAGGCCTCTGGCACGGGCGCATCCTGCACGCCGCGCAAGGCGTGGAAGGCTTCGGCTATGACCCGCTGTTCTGGGTGCCCGAGCGCGACTGCTCCAGCGCCGAACTGCCAGCGGCCGAGAAAAACCAGATCAGCCACCGCGCACGCGCCATGGCCCTGCTGAAACAGCGGCTGGGCCTGGCATGACCACGGCGTCCGGCGGTGGCTTCGCGCTGCCGCCACTTGCACTCTATGTGCACATTCCCTGGTGCGTAAAGAAGTGCCCGTATTGCGACTTCAACTCCCACACCGCCGGGCCCAACCTGCCGGAGGAAGAGTACGTCGACGCCCTGCTGGCCGATCTCGATGCTGATCTGGCGCAGGCGCATAACCGGCCGCTGAGTTCGATTTTCTTTGGCGGCGGCACGCCTAGCCTGTTTTCAGCCAAAGCCCTCGGTCGCCTGCTTGAAGGCGTGGAGCGGCGCGTGCCGTTTGCCGCCGATATCGAAATCACCCTGGAAGCCAACCCCGGTACCTTCGAACAGGCCAAGTTCAAGGACTATCGCCGCCTGGGCATCAATCGCCTGTCGATTGGCGTGCAGAGTTTCCAGGCGCCCAAGCTGATCGCTTTGGGCCGAATCCACGACGGCGACGAAGCGGTGCATGCCGCCGATATGGCACGCGCCGCCGGCTTCGACAATTTCAACCTCGACCTGATGCACGGCCTGCCGGATCAGTCCATCGAGGATGCCCTCAGCGATCTGCGCACCGCCATTGCTCAAGGGCCGACGCACCTGTCCTGGTATCAGCTGACCGTGGAGCCGAACACGGTGTTCTGGAACCAGCCACCCGAAGTGCCGGAAGACGATATTCTCTGGGACATTCAGGAAGCCGGACAGGCCCTGCTGGCCGCTGAAGGTTACGCGCAGTACGAAGTTTCAGCCTACGCCCAGGCCGGCAGGGCCGCGCGGCACAACCTGAACTACTGGACCTTCGGCGATTTTCTCGGCATCGGCGCCGGCGCTCACGCCAAACTCAGCCAGCCGGACGGGCGCATCAGCCGTAGCTGGAAAACCCGCCTGCCCAAAGACTATCTAGACCGCAGCAAACGCTTCAGCGCCGGCGAACGCGTCCTGGGTGCTGATGAGCTGCCCTTCGAATTTCTGATGAATGTGCTGCGCCTCACGGACGGCGTCGCCAGCGAACTGTTCACTCAGCGCACCGGCCTGCCGCTCAGCCAACTCGCCGCAGCGCGCATCGAAGCGCAAAAGCGCGGCCTGCTGCACAGCGACCCGACACGCCTGAGCGCCACCCGCGAAGGCCAGCTGTTTCTCAACGACCTGCTGCAGTATTTTCTACCCTGACGCACACGCCGCCACGGCTAAGGACACCGGATGGACCTGCTACTCGACCTGATCGTCACCCTGTCGCGCTGGAGCCGCAGCCACCTCTACGATATTTCCCTGGCGATCATGGCCACCCTGCTGGTGCTCTTCGGCCCCGGCATCAATGCCTGGGTGCAACGCAACACCAGCAGCATGAACTTCATCTTCCGCACGCTGATCTTCGTGCTGCTCTGCGCAGTGGGCTACGGCCTGCTGATCGTCTTCGCCACACCGTATCTGGCCAAAGGCCTGAGTTTCTTCAACAACTTCACCCTGGCCCCGGTGCTGATTCTGGTGTTCTTTATCATCGGCATCCTCGCCGACCGCAGCTGACTCGGCAATCAGGCAAACGGCTTGATCGCCACCTTGAGCACACCATCGCGCTGATGTGCGAAGAGCTCATAAGCGGCGACGATGTCATCCAGCGCATACTGGTGTGTCACCAGCGCGCCGAAATCGACTCGCCCGGAGGCCACCACATTGATCAGCCGGCGCATGCGTTCCTTACCGCCCGGGCACAGTGAGGTAATGATCTTGTGGTCACCCAAACCGGCATGAAACGCCGCCAGGGGAATCACCAGATCCGTTGAATACACCCCCAGGCTGGACAACGTGCCACCCGGCTTGAGCACGCGAAGCGCACTTTCGAAAGTGGATTGCAGGCCCAATGCCTCGATGGCCGCATCCACACCACGACCACCGGTCAGGTGCAGGATCTCTTCGACCACATCGACCTGATTGAAGTTAAGGGTGATGTCCGCGCCCATCTGCCGGGCAATCTGCAAGCGCTGCTCGACACCATCGACCACGATGATGGTGCTCGCCCCGCGCAGCTTGGCCCCGGCTGTGGCGCACAAGCCAATCGGCCCCTGGGCGAAGACGGCGACCACATCACCGATCTTGATATTCGCGGCTTCTGCACCGGCAAACCCGGTGGACATGATGTCCGGACACATCAGCACCTGCTCGTCAGTCAGGCCATCCGGCACCGGGGCCAGGTTGCCCTGAGCGTCTGGCACCAGCACATACTCGGCCTGGGTGCCGTCGATGCTGTTGCCGAAGCGCCAGCCGCCCATGGGTTTGTAGCCATGGCAGCTGCAGCCGCCATCCTGAGAGGAATAACCGTCCTGGCTGGCGTAAGAGCTGAAGCTTGGGCAGATGGCTCCGGCGATCACCCGCTGCCCCTCGTGGTAACCCTGTACGTTGCTCCCCAGCTTCTCGATGATGCCAACCGGTTCGTGGCCGATGGTCAGCCCCTTGGCCACTGGGTATTCACCCTTGAGGATGTGCACATCGGTGCCGCAGATGGTCGTGGTGGTAATTCGTACCAGCGCATCATTGGGCCCAACGGGCGGGATGGGCTTGTCCACCAGCTCGATGCGTCCAGGCTCGATAAACACCGCTGCTTTCATCATGCTCATGGTCAGGCTCCTTGTATGCGCTAGCACAGAGCCCTGACTGTAGCCGGATGACAGCTCGGCTACTTGTCCTGCATCAACGGCCGGCGCAGTTCGCGTAATGCTCCAAGGCCACACAGCCTCAATCGCCGGGCATAAAAAAACCGCCTGCAAGAGGCGGCTTTTTCAGTGCGATGAGGCTCAGTTACCTTCGCGGCGCAGCGCCTGCGGGGTGAAATCGCGCGGCGTCAGCTTGGCGTTGAAGTTGTACATCGGCTCGTTGTTATCCAGGCCGTCGACAAAGTAACGCTTGCCCTTGAAGTCGTAGATGGTCTCCAGGGTACTGCCGAACATCGGCACGTCGTAGTAGCTGATCGGATGGCTTTCCTGCACACCGCTCAGCTCGCCGCTCTTGTCATAGAGGTCGGCGGCGAGGATCTGCCAGCTGTCTTCATCGATATAGAAGCGACGCTTGGCATACGGGTGGCTGAAGCCCTTGCGCAACTCAGCATCGACAACCCAGACGCGGTGCAGCTCATACCGCAGCAGTTCCGGATTCACGGTATTGCTACGCAGAATGTTGTCGTATGGGATGCCTTTCTGGTGCACGGCGTAGCTGTTGTAAGGCACCAGCATTTCCTGCTTGCCGACCAGGTTCCACTCATAGCGGTCAGGCGCACCGTTGTAGGAGTCGACCACGTCGGCGGTGGCCATGCCGTTGGTGTCCGGCTGCAGGGTGTCGTAGGCCAGCATCGGCAGACGGCGCACACGGCGCTCGCCACGGTTGAAGCGCCAGGCCTTGCGGATCGCCAACACTTGATCGAGGGTCTCCTGTACCACCAGCGCCGAACCTGCAAGCTTGGCCGGCGCGACCACCTTGTACTTGTAGTAGAACAGGGTGTTGTCCAGGTCCTGCGGGCTGACACCTTCACGGCCGTAAAGGAAGTAGATGTCACGTTCCAGTTTGAGCAGGTTATAGGCACCATTGCTCAGTACCGCCGCCTGGTTGGTGACAAAGCTGATCTGATCGCCACGGTAACGCATGATGTGGTTCCAGATAACTTCCTGACCGGTTTTCGGCAGCGGGAAGGGGATACCAGCAGCAGCACCGTCGACACCGTTACCGCCGGAAATCAGCTCAGCGGTCTGCGCGTTGAAGCGCGTAGCGTCATAGATGCGCTGCGGCGCTGCAGCGCTGCGACGGGTCGGGAATACCCGCAGAAAGTAATCCGGATTTTTCTCCAGCAACGCCTTCAGGCCCGCCGGCAGCTGCGCCTGGTACTGCGCCAGGTTTTGGCTGTTGACCTGATACAAGGGCGCATCGGCGCTGTAAGGGTCAGGGTGATGCATGCCCGGCTGGTAGTTGGCTGGCGGTTGCGCCAAGCCACCGTCCCAGGCTGGAATGGTGCCAGCGGCATTGCCCGCGCGCTCACCGCCCAGTGGCGTCAGGTCCTGGCCCAGGCGCGCAGCCTGGGCACTGTCGACTTTGGCCTGTGCCTGTAGCGCGCACGTAGCCAGCAGCAGAATTGAAAGCGTTCTCAACACAGCGATCTCCTCGCAGCCTGGCCTGAGGCAGGGCTGCTGTTTTTATGACCGGGGCAGTGCTGCCCGGGTTTATGTGCCGTCTTGGTGAGGAGCCGTCCTGGCGGGCGTCGGATTATTCCGATCTTGTGCAATCGTCCTTGTGCTTATGGTTTTGCTGCGCCGATACCTCAGCGCGTGAATCAATCAATCGATGCGTTGGAACTTCAGATCCCATACGCCATGTCCCAGACGCTCGCCACGACGCTCGAACTTAGTGGTCGGACGCTCCGTTGGCCGCGGCACATACTGGCCGTCTTCGGCCTGATTCTGGTAACCGGGCGCGGCATTCATCACTTCCAGCATGTACTCGGCGTAAGGTTGCCAATCGGTGGCCATGTGCAACACGCCGCCGACCTTAAGTTTCTGTCGCACCAGCTCTGCAAACGCCGGCTGCACGATACGCCGCTTGTTGTGCTTGGCCTTATGCCAGGGGTCCGGGAAGAATAGCAGCACCCGATCCAGGCTGGCGTCGGCCACACAGTTGCGCAGTACGTCCATCGCATCGCAGCTGTAGACGCGCATATTGCTGAGGTTCTGCGTCATCAGACCGTTGAGCAGTGCGCCAACACCCGGACGGTGTACTTCCACCCCGATAAAGTCCTGCTCGGGCGAGGCCGCGGCCATTTCCAGGGTGGAATGGCCCATACCGAAGCCGATCTCGAAGGTGCGCGGCGCCGTGCGGCCGAATACCTGATCGAAGTCACGCAGGCCGTCCTCCGGTTGCAGGCCGAACTTCGGCCAGCCCTGATCGAGGCCACGTTGCTGGCCTTCGGTCATGCGCCCGGCACGCATCACAAAACTTTTGATTGCGCGGTGCTTGGAGGTGTCTTCAGCCGGCTCAGGCTGTTGCTGCAATTCAGTCATGCTGTGCTCGTTACTTAATCAGGCCATCCAGCGGCGACGAGGCGCTGGCATAGAGTTTTTTCGGCATGCGCCCAGCCAGGTAGGCCATGCGCCCGGCGATGATCGCGTGCTTCATCGCCTCGCCCATCAGAATCGGGTTCTGCGCATGGGCAATCGCGCTGTTCATCAGCACCGCCTCGCAACCCAGCTCCATGGCGATGGTGGCATCGGACGCGGTGCCCACGCCGGCATCGACCAATACCGGAACGGTAGCCTCTTCCAGGATGATGCGCAGGTTGTACGGGTTGCAGATACCCAGCCCGGTGCCAATCAAGCCGGCCAGCGGCATCACCGCGATACAGCCCATGGCCGCCAGCTCGCGGGCGATGATCGGGTCATCGCTGGTGTACACCATCACGTCGAAACCGTCTTTAACCAGCACTTCGGCGGCTTTGAGGGTTTCGATCACATTGGGGAACAGGGTCTTCTGGTCCGCCAGCACTTCCAGCTTGACCAGCTTGTGGCCGTCGAGCAGCTCACGGGCCAGGCGGCAGGTACGCACCGCCTCGACGGCGTCATAGCAGCCGGCGGTGTTCGGCAGGATGGTGTACTTGTCCGGCGAGATCACATCCAGCAAGTTCGGCTCGCCCGGGTTCTGCCCGATATTGGTCCGGCGCACCGCCACGGTAACGATCTCGGCACCCGAAGCTTCGATGGCCAGGCGGGTTTCTTCGAGGTCCTTGTACTTGCCGGTACCGACCAGCAGACGCGACTGGTAGGTACGACCGGCCAGGGTAAAGGGCTTGTCGCTGGGCGCATGGCTCATGGGTAATCCTCGTGAAGGTGGGCGGCTGTCTGAACGCGATAAACCGATGAGCGGGGATCAACCACCGCCAATGGCGTGGACCACTTCAACCTGGTCACCCTCGCGCAAGGCGGTGGTGGCATGCTGGCTGCGCGGCACGATATCCAGATTGAGTTCGACCGCCACGCGCCGTCCGGCAAGGTCCAAGCGCTCGATCAACCCGGAGACAGTTTCCCCGTCGGGCAATTCGAATGCTTCACCGTTTAACTGAATACGCATGACGGCTCGGTCACAACTGAGAAAAGGGCCGGCATTCTAGCCTGATCATGGGCGTTGACCAAGGCTGAAGGCTGCCACTCGTCCTGCTTTCTGACTTATGGGTCAGGCGCTACTGCGCGCACCCAGCTTCCAGGCCGCCAAACCCAGGCATAACCAGCCGGCGAGAAACGCCAGGCCACCGAAAGGCGTGACCATGCCCAACGTACTGATACCGCTCAAAGTCAGTGCATACAGGCTACCGGAGAACAGCACGATGCCCAGGGCAAACAGCGCGCCCGCACAATTGACCAACGGCGCCGGTCGCAGGATGGCCAGCAGGCCAACGCCGAACAGCGCCAGCGCGTGAATCAGTTGGTAGTGAGCACCGGTCTGGAATACCGCGAGATAGGCCGGTGTCAGCTGACTCTTCAGGCCATGCGCGGCAAAGGCACCCAAGGCGACACCGGTAAAACCGGCGCAGGCGGACAGCAATAACCACAGACGAGCCATGCATCACTCCAGCTATAAAGACAGGGCTGGCTATAATGGCCGGCAAATTCATCCCGGCCAAGCACGCATGTTTCGATCCCTCTTCCGTCGACTGCTCAAACTCCTGCTCTGGCTGAGCATCGGTTCTGTTCTGCTGGTGCTGTTATTCCGCTGGGTACCACCACCCGGCACCGCGCTGATGGTCGAGCGCAAGATTGAGTCCTGGATCGATGATCAACCCATCGATCTGCAACGCAGCTGGCGCCCCTGGAGCGAACTGCCGGATGACCTGAAGATGGCGGTGATCGCCGGCGAGGATCAGAAGTTCGCCGAACACTGGGGCTTCGATGTCGCGGCTATCCAGGCCGCTCTGGAACACAACCAGCAAGGCGGTTCTCTGCGCGGCGCCAGTACCCTCAGCCAGCAAGTGGCGAAGAACCTGTTTCTCTGGTCTGGGCGCAGTTGGCTGCGCAAAGGTATGGAAGTGTGGTTTACCGGCCTGATCGAACTGCTCTGGCCCAAGCAGCGGATTCTTGAGGTGTACCTCAACAGCGTCGAGTGGGGCGATGGCGTATTCGGTGCCGAAGCAGCCGCGAGGCATCATTTCAAGGTCGGCGCGCCCTACCTGTCACGCCAGCAGAGCAGCCTGCTGGCCGCCGTGCTACCCAACCCTCGCGAGTGGAGCGCCAGCCGCCCGAGTGCACACATCAGCCGCCGGGCCAACTGGATTCGCCAGCAGATATGGCAACTGGGCGGCAGCCACTACCTCAACCGCCTCAAACCCAGCCGCCCCGATTGGTGGCCAGGCTGGATGCTGTAACCGCCGGCACTTTGCTGCAGACAACAAAAAGCCGCACCTGAGTGCGGCTTTTTTACGCCTGGCGCTTACGCCGCGATCGAGCCCTTGAGCTTGTTCATGGCGTTCTTTTCCAGCTGACGAATGCGCTCGGCCGACACGTTGTACTTGGCGGCCAGGTCATGCAGCGTGGCTTTCTCTTCAGCCAGCCAGCGCTGGTAGAGGATGTCACGGCTGCGCTCATCCAGACCTTCCAGCGCCTCGTGCAGATTAGCGGTGGAGCTGTCGCTCCAGTCGGAATCTTCCAACTGACGCGCCGGGTTGTAGCGATGGTCTTCCAGATAATGCGCCGGCGACTGAAAGGCGCTTTCGTCGTCCGCCTCAGCAGCCGGATCGAAGGCCATGTCATGGCCGGTCAGGCGGC
Source organism: Pseudomonas peli (assembly GCF_900099645.1). GTDB lineage: Bacteria > Pseudomonadota > Gammaproteobacteria > Pseudomonadales > Pseudomonadaceae > Aquipseudomonas > Aquipseudomonas peli. Next base: position 1,412,899 of record NZ_FMTL01000001.1, read on the forward strand.
TTTCCATTTCGCGCACTTCACGCGGCTCAACGCCAAGGCTTGCTGCTACTGCATGCACTTCGTCGTTGTTCAACCAGGCCAGACGCTTCTTCTGGCTGCGCAGGTTGAAGAACAGCTTGCGCTGCGCCTTGGTGGTGGCGACTTTGACGATGCGCCAGTTTTTCAGGATGAACTCGTGGATCTCGGCGCGAATCCAGTGCACGGCGAACGACACCAGGCGCACACCCATTTCCGGGTTGAAACGCTTAACCGCCTTCATCAGGCCGACGTTGCCTTCCTGAATCAGGTCGGCCTGGGCCAGACCATAACCGGAGTAGCTGCGGGCGATATGCACAACAAAACGCAGGTGAGCCAGCACCATTTGCCGGGCGGCTTCGAGGTCTTGTTTGTAGAAGAGACTTTCCGCCAGTTCACGCTCCTGCTCAGGGGTCAACAGCGGGATGCCGTTTACCGCATGCACGTATGCTTCTAGGTTGGCACCCGGAACCAGAGCATGAACAGGTTGCAAAGAAGTGGACATTTGAATCCTCCGACTTACGAATCGTGGAGCAGTCTAGCACTGCTCCTTGGGACTTTATACCGAGGTACAAGTTCCCTTACACATAGTCAATATCAAGCAAAACAATAACTTACTATCTAGGAGCCAGCTCGCTCAAGTGCCTTGCGACCGCCAGCCAGGCGCCAATATAGCCCAACAGGACCGCGCCGAGCAGCAGGGATAGACCATCGGCTATCGGCACGCCCGCCAGTGCGAAGTCGCTGCCGTACAAACCGGCCAAGCGCACCACAGCGTCGTTCAGCCAGCCAAGGCCATAGGCCAGCAGCAGCCAGGCCAGCAGCCCAGCGCCTAAACCGTACAGTGTGCCCATATACAGGAAGGGTCGACGCACATAGCTGTCGGTACCGCCAACCAGCTTGATCACCTCGATCTCGGTGCGGCGGTTCTCGATGTGCAGGCGAATGGTGTTACCGATCACCAGCAGCAGCGCCATCACCAGCAGTAAGGTCAGGCCAAAGACGAAGCGCTCACCCAGCTTGAGCATGGCGCTCAGGCGTTCGACCCAGAGCAGGTCCAGCTGCGCCTGCTGCACCCGTGGTAGTTCGGCCAACCGCAGCCTTAGGGCCTCCAGAGCAACCTTATCGACCTGCTGCGGTGTCACCACAATCACCCCAGGCAACGGGTTATCCGGCAGTTCCTTCAGCGCTTCACCCAGCCCGGATTGCTGCTGGAACTCGCTCAAAGCCTGTTCGCGGCTGATCCACTCGGCCTCTTCCACATCGTCCATCGCGGCGATCTGCTCACGCAGTGCCTGACCTTGGGCGTCCGTGGCATCGATCTGCATAAACAGGGAAATCTGCGCCGCACGCTGCCAGGACACCCCCAGGCGCTCAACGTTATCCAGCAGCAAGGCCAAGCCCATCGGCAGACTGAGGGCCACGGCCATCACCAGGCAGGTAAAGAAGCTGCCAATCGGCTGTTTAGCCAGACGGCGCAGGCTGTCGACCAGGCTGGCGCGGTGGTTTTCCAGCCAGGCGTGCAGTTGGTGGGTAAAGCTTGGGCCATCGTCGCCCGGTGTTGGCGACTCGGATTTCTTCGGTGCAGCACCGACGCGCTGCGCGGGCTGCGGAGGCGGCATGCGGGTGGCGCTCATGCGGCCTCCCCATCGCCGATCAGGCGGCCGCGCTGCAGGGTTAACATACGGTGGCGCATGCGCGCGATCAGGGCCAGGTCGTGACTGGCGATCAGCACGGTAGTGCCCAAGCGGTTAATGTCCTCGAACACGCCCATGATCTCGGCGGCCAGGCGCGGATCGAGGTTACCGGTGGGCTCATCCGCCAGCAGCAGGGCCGGCCGATGCACGATGGCGCGGGCAATGCCGACGCGCTGCTGTTGACCGGTGGACAGGTCGCCAGGCGATTGCTCGGCCTTGTCGGCCAGGGAAACCCGCTCCAGCGCAGTACGCACGCGGGTGCCGATCTCATCCTTGGACAGACCAAGAATCTGCAGCGGCAGCGCTACGTTGTCGAACACACTGCGATCGAACAGCAGCTGATGGTTCTGGAACACCACACCGATCTGCCGACGCAGGAACGGAATTTGTGCATTGGTGATATGCGACAAATCCTGCCCGGCCAGCAGCAATTTGCCGCTGCTCGGCCGCTCCATCGCCAGCAGCAAGCGCAGCAAAGTGCTCTTGCCTGCACCGGAGTGACCGGTGACGAACAGGAACTCGCCGCGGCGCACATGAAAGCTCAGTTCATGCAGCCCGATGTGGCCGTTGGCATAGCGTTTACCGACCTGTTCGAACTTGATCATCCTATTTCTCCGCGAACAGCGCCTGAACAAAGGCTTCAGCCTCGAAGGTGCGCAGGTCATCAATACCCTCACCCACCCCGATATAACGAATCGGCAAAGCAAACTGCTTGGCCAGGGCAAAGATCACCCCACCCTTGGCGGTGCCGTCCAGCTTGGTCAGCGCCAGGCCGGTCAGGTTGACCGTCTGGTTGAACTGCTTGGCCTGATTGATCGCGTTCTGTCCGGTACCAGCATCCAACACCAGCAGCACTTCGTGTGGTGCGGTGTCATCGAGCTTACCAATCACCCGACGGACCTTCTTCAACTCTTCCATCAGGTTGTCTTTGGTGTGTAGACGCCCGGCGGTGTCAGCGATCAGCACGTCCATGCCGCGCGACTTGGCGGCCTGCACGGCATCGAAGATCACCGAAGCGGAGTCGGCCCCGGTGTGCTGGGCGATCACTGCAATCTGGTTGCGCTCGCCCCACACCTGCAGCTGCTCAACGGCAGCGGCGCGGAAGGTGTCACCGGCGGCGAGCATGACTTTCTTGCCATCCTGCTGGAGCTTCTTCGCCAGCTTACCGATCGTGGTGGTCTTGCCAGCGCCGTTTACGCCGACCACCAGAATCACATAGGGCTGTTTGCTGCTATCGATTTTCAGCGGTTGCTCAACCGGCTTGAGCAACGCCACCAATTCATCCTGCAGCGCCTTGTATAGGGCACCGCTGTCAGCCAGTTCCTTGCGCGCGACGCGTTTGGTCAGGTTACCGATGATCGCCGTGGTGGCTTCAACGCCCACATCCGCCGTCAGCAGGCGGGTTTCCAGGTCTTCGAGCAGGTCATCATCGATGACCTTCTTGCCCAGAAACAGGCTGGCCATGCCCTCGCCAAGGCTGGCGCTGGTTTTCGACAGGCCCTGCTTGAGGCGCTCAAGGAAACCGGTACGGCTCTCCTCAACGCTTTTAGCCGGCGCTGCGACAGGTTCTACGACAGCAGGTGCGGCCACCGGTGGCTCGATGACCGGCTCAACCATCACCGGCACCTCAACGTGCGCATGCAGGACTTCGCTGCCCGCGTTGATCCGAAAACGCGAGGGACGTGGCGGTGGTTTTAAGCCGCGGGTGTCAGCTAGTGCAGGAACGGCGGCAGCCGCCTGCTCAACGGAAGCAGCTGGAGCAAGCAGAGGCTCGGACGTACTAACCGGCGACTCAACTGGCGCAGCCACTTCGCTGATCGGCGCAGCAGGCACAGGAGCAGTTTCAGTGACCTCAGCCGCAACGACAGCCGGAGTAGCAGGCTGCTCGTTCACCGAAGCTGATGACGGCTCGGGCGTCACCGGCGCTTGCGGCTTTTTGCGCAGCCAGCCGAACAAGTCTTTCTTCTCTGCAGGTTTGTCGGCAGAGGGCGGCGTAGAGGGCGCGGGCGTGTTCTTGTCGTCGTTGGAACCAAACATGGAGGACGGCTATCTCAAAGGTGCGACGCGCAGACCATGGCCTCTGAAACCACTGCTCACGCGGCATTAAAAGCTGAAGAGTGCACGCGGAAACAATCAGAAGCCTTAGCAGGCGTGGTCGCCAGTAAAACGGATGCGTATCCTAGCATCTCCGCGCCCGCCGACGCTAAGAACAAGCGGGCCCGTCCGACAGGTCGATAACCCATGCATATGATTGCCCAACGCACTGCAGCACTGCTGCTCGGCGTGCTCTGCACACCCCTGCTGGCCTTCGCCACAGAAATCCAGCCGACCCACGAATTCAGCCTGGACAATGGCCTCAAGGTCATCGTGCGCGAAGACCATCGCGCGCCGGTGGTGGTCTCCCAGCTCTGGTACAAGGTCGGTTCCAGCTACGAGACGCCCGGCCAGACAGGCCTGTCCCACGCCCTCGAACATATGATGTTCAAGGGCAGCCGCAAGCTCGGCCCCGGCGAAGCCTCGCGCATCCTGCGTGAACTGGGCGCCGAGGAAAACGCTTTCACCAGCGACGATTACACCGCCTATTACCAGGTGCTGGCCCGCGACCGCTTGGCCGTCGCCCTGGAGCTGGAAGCCGACCGCCTGGCCAGCCTCAAGCTGCCAGCCGATGAGTTCGCCAAGGAAATCGAGGTGATCAAGGAAGAGCGCCGCCTGCGCACCGATGACAAACCGTCGAGCCTGGCCTACGAACGCTTCAAGGCCATGGCCTACCCCGCCAGCGGTTACCACACACCCACCATCGGCTGGATGGCCGACCTTGAGCGCATGACCGTCGAGGAGCTGCGCGCCTGGTACGAAGCCTGGTACGCGCCGAACAACGCCACCCTGGTGGTGGTCGGTGACGTCAGCGTCGCCGAGGTGAAGATCCTCGCCGAGCGCTACTTCGGCGCCATTCCCAAGCGCACTGTGCCCACCGCCAAAGCCCCGCGTGAGCTGGCCGCACCGGGCGAGCGCCGTATCACCCTGCACCTGAAAACCCAGCTGCCGAGCCTGATGATGGGCTTTAACGTGCCAGGCCTGGCCACCGCTGAACAACCGCGCCAGGTGCATGCCCTGCGTCTGGCTGCCGCCCTGCTAGACGGCGGCTACAGCGCCCGCCTGCCGACCCGCCTGGAGCGCGGCGAGGAACTGGTATCCGGCGCATCTGCCTGGTACGACGGCTTCTCCCGTGGCGACAGCCTGTTCATCCTTTCCGCCACGCCCAACGTGCAGACCGGAAAAAACCTGGAGCAGGTCGAAGCCGGCCTGTGGCGTGAGCTGGAAGATTTGAAAAACACCCCGCCAAGCGCCGAAGAGCTGGCCCGCGTGCGCGCACAAGTGATCGCCGGCCTGGTCTACGAGCGTGACTCGATCACCAGCCAGGCTACCGCCATCGGTCAGCTGGAAACCGTCGGCCTGTCATGGAAGCTGATCGACCAGGAACTGGCCGAACTGGAGGCCGTGACCCCGGCCGATATCCAGCAGGCCGCCAGCACCTTCTTTACCCGCGACCGACTGAGCGTCGCCCATGTTCTGCCTGAGGAGAAGCGCAATGAGTGAGCGCAATGGCCTGCGCTACGGCCTGCTCGGCCTGGCGCTACTGATATTGATGGCGCTGCTGGCCCTGGTGATCAACCGCCCGGATAGCAGCCCAACCGCGGCACCGGCCGCCGAATCGACCCACATCGAATCCCTGGCCGCCCTCGGCGATCAGCCGCCCAGCCGCCGCGATCTGGACATCCAGACCTGGCAGACCGCTGAAGGCGCCAAGGTGCTGTTCGTCGAAGCCCGCGAGCTGCCGATGTTCGACCTGCAACTGACCTTTGCCGCCGGCAGCAGCCATGATGATGGCGTACAGGGCCTGGCCATGCTGACCAACGCCATGCTCAATGAAGGCGTACCGGGCAAGGATGTCGGCGCAATCGCCGCAGGTTTCGAAGATCTCGGCGCCAACTTCGGTAACGGCGCATTCCGCGACATGGCCATCGCCAGCCTGCGCAGCCTCAGTGCTGCGGACAAGCGCGAGCCGGCCATGCAACTGTTCAATCAAGTGCTCGGCCAGCCGACCTTTCCGGAAGACGCCCTGGCGCGGATCAAGAACCAGCTGCTGGCCGGCTTCGAATACCAGAAGCAGAACCCCGGCAAGCTGGCCAGCCTGGCGCTATTCGAGCGCCTGTACGGCACGCATCCTTACGCGCACTCCAGCGACGGCAATGCCGAGTCGATACCGACCATCAGCCGTGAACAGTTGCAGGCCTTCCATTCCAAGGCCTACACCGCCAATAACGCGATTATCGCGCTGGTCGGCGACCTTTCGCGCAGCGACGCCGAAGCGCTGGCCAGCCAGGTATCCGCTGCCCTGCCGAAAGGTCCGGCGCTACCACGTATCGCCCAGCCGGAAGAGCCCAAGCCGTGCCTGCAACATATCGAGTTCCCTTCGAACCAGACCCACCTGATGATTGCCCAGCTCGGCATCGACCGCCGTGACCCGGACTACGCCGCGCTCTACCTGGGCAACCAAGTATTCGGCGGCGGTGGCTTCGGCACCCGTTTGATGACAGAAGTACGCGAGAAGCGCGGCCTGACCTATGGCGTCTACTCCGGTTTCAGCGCCATGCAGGCGCGCGGCCCCTTTATGATCAACCTGCAGACCCGCGCCGAACTCAGCGATGGCACCCTGCAACTGGTCAAAAGCATGCTGGCCGACTTCATCAACAACGGCCCGACTGCAGAAGAGCTGAACAACGCCAAACGCGAACTGGCCGGCAGCTTCCCGCTGTCCACCGCGAGCAACGCGGCGATCGTCGGCCAGCTCGGCTCCATGGGTTTCTATGACCTGCCGCTGAGCTACCTGGAAGACTTTATGCGCGACGTCGACGCGCTGAGTGTCGAGCAGGTTAAAGCTGCCATGGCCAAGCACCTCAACCCGGACGCCCTGGTGATCGTCACCGCCGGCCCAAGCGTGGCGCAGAAAGAACTGCCACCGCCCACCGACAACCCTGCCGAGCAACCCACTGGCGTCCCGGAGCACTGATGAGCAAGCGACCCAAACCGCCGAAAGCCAACCCCGCCCACAGCGGCGATGGCCAGCTGCGGATCATCGGCGGGCAGTGGCGCTCGCGCCAGTTCAACTTCCCCATGGCGGCTGGCCTGCGACCGACACCAAACCGCGTGCGCGAAACCCTGTTCAACTGGCTGGCGCCCTATGTCGAGGGCGCCAAGGTGCTCGACCTGTTCGCTGGCAGCGGCGCGCTGTTTCTCGAAGCGCTGTCGCGCGGCGCGGGCAGCGCCCTGGCCCTGGACCTCAATCCGGCGGCCATCGCCAGCCTGCGCGGCCACCTGCAAACACTGAACTGCGACAACGGCCAGCTGCAGCAGACTGACGCCCTGCTCTACCTGCAGAACGCGGCGGCGACGCCGTTCGATCTGGTGTTTCTCGACCCTCCGTTCAACCAGAACCTGCTGCTCCCCGCCTGCACCCTGCTCGAGCAGAACGGCTGGCTGGCGGCTGACGCCTGGGTCTACACCGAAAGCGAGAACCCGCCCTCCAGCCTCGGCATGCCTGGCAACTGGCGCCTGCACCGCGAGCAGAAGGCGGGGCAGGTGTATTACGCGTTGTGGCAGCGTACAGCCGCGTAGGGCTTTTGCAGGGTGGGTGGGCCGGAGCAGATCAGCAGGGTTTAATCCCCAGCGGGATGTGGCACAACCCACCAGGAAGCAGAACAAGCCCACCCTAAGTCAGGTTCTGTTATTCGCCCCAGTCATAGCGCTTCCGTTTCACCGCCCAAGGCCCTAGCCTGGGCGCTTTCCCTAGCGATACCAGTCCATGCCCTTTAAACCCGCTTGGTGGCTACCCGGCCCCCATCTACAAACCCTATGGAACCCAATGTGTCGCCAACCGGCGAAACTTGAGCGCACACGCGAACGGCTGTGGCTGGAGGATGGAGACTTTCTTGATCTGGACTGGCACGGTCCGCATCAGGCCGATGCACCGCTGGTGTTGGTGTTGCACGGCCTGACGGGTTCATCCGACTCTCTGTATGTGCTGGGATTGCAGCAAAAGCTGGCGGCCCAGGGCTGGGCCAGCGTGGCGCTGAACTGGCGCGGCTGCTCCGGCGAGCCGAACCTGCTGGCCAGAGGTTATCACTCAGGCGCCAGTGAGGACCTGGCGGAAACCGTACGCCACCTGCGCGCCCAGCGGCCGATGGCGCCTATCTATGCCGTGGGTTATTCCCTGGGCGGTAATGTGCTGCTCAAGTACCTGGGTGAAACCGGGGCCGACAGCCAACTGCAGGGCGCAGCGGCAGTGTCGGTGCCGTTTCGTCTGGATCAGTGCGCCGACCGCATCGGCATGGGCTTTTCCAGGGTTTACCAGAGCCACTTTATGCGCGAGATGGTGGCCTACGTGAAAGAAAAGCAGCGCCTGTTTGCCCACCAGGGCATGGCCGACCGACTGTCCACCCTGGAGAAACTCGGCCCGCTGGACAATATGCGCACCTTCTGGGATTTCGACGGCCGTATCACCGCACCGCTGCACGGTTACGCCGATGCTGAGGATTACTACCGGCGCGCCTCCAGTCGTTACTTCCTTGGCCGGATCGAAACACCGACGCTGATCATCCAGGCCGCGGACGATCCCTTCGTCTTCCCCCACAGCCTGCCCGAAACCAGCGAGCTATCACCCAGCATCGAATTCGAACTGCACGCTAATGGCGGTCATGTCGGTTTTGTCGAAGGCAGCCTGACCAAACCAGGTTACTACCTGGAACGGCGCATTCCGCAGTGGCTTAGCGGCTTAGCATAAACGTCTCGTATTCCAGGTCTTCAAGCGAACTGGAGAGACGCATCAGACCGAGCAATACGCACACCAGCAACGACAGGGTGAAGCCATAACCATAGAACGTCGGGCCCATATACTGGCTCAGCAGTGTGAGAGCAGCGTTGAGCACCACAAACAGCACGCAAAGCTCCAGCACAATGGCGCGCTTATCGAGGTAGAAAAACACGTTCAGCAACGCCATAAACACCACCTGAATACTCACCCCAATCAGGTCAACGTAGAACAGCTGCAGGTAATACGCTGAAATACCCAGCCACTCCAACATTGCCGGGGCCAGAAGGAACAGCAGGACCACGGTCAAGCCTTGCACCTTGCAGATTTCTAACAAGCCTTGGCGGATGGCCAAAATCATCTGTTCTTTGAGTACGCCAATATGCTGCAGCGTCTGCCCGCCGCGAATCGCCGAGTAGACCCGCTCATACCATTCGGCAAAATCGGTTTCGATGCGCACCAGAAACACCGCCATCCCCGGAATAATGGCCAAGTACGCCAGGAAGATTGGCAAGTCGTAGAGCATCGAGGCGCGCAGCGGGCCGATAACCTCGCTGGAGGTCTGCGGGTTGAACCAGAAGATGAACTTATCGATCCAGATGCCCAGGTTGTAACAAAAGCCCGTGACCAGCAGGCTGATAAAAACCTGACGACGCTTGAGAAAGTCGAACGCAACGAGTTGCTTGGCTGGGTACTCACGCAAGATATCGAACAGAAACATAAACAGCAGGCTGCCATGACCGATCAGCAAGGCCAGCAGCAGACCATTCATGTGCAAAAAGCGCAGAAAGAACGCGCACAACACCATCAATGAATAGCCCACAAGCATAACCAGCAGAATGCGGTTATAGGCTTTCATGCCCGATAGAAAAATGATCACCAACCACAGGTTGCAGAGCGTTACGAAGTTGGCCAATACCAAGAGGCGATACGCGAAGGGCTCGTCGAACATAAACCCCATGACCAGGCTGGCCAGCACACCCGAGGACAGCGTGACGATCAGCATGATGCCCAGCAGATTGGGCAGAATACGGTCGTTCTTCTTCTCAAACAGCCTGTCAGAAATGAAGCGGGTAAAAAACAACTGCGCGCCACCGGTATAAATCAGCGAACTGGCCATCAGGTAGGTAACCGTGACCAAGAACTGCCGCACGGTATTGTCCGGCACAACCACCCCAAGGCTGATCACCCCGATCAACATCACGCTGATGATCGACAGCACCCAGGGTCCGGAACTGATCAAGCCCGCATAGAGGTATGCCCGCAGCGTTGCCGAATAAGAATCACGCGACAGTATCTTGCGCAGCTCAAAACCAATACCCGCCATATCAAACAGCCTCCATGGCTTCGCGGTACAGGGTGCGATAGCGCTCTAGCATAAGGGTTTCGGTGTAGAACCGATTGACGCGTTCCAGCCCGACCGCCTGGGCGGCATGCCAGCGCTGCGGGTTATTAAGCAGTTCGACAATCGCACGCGCGGTTGCCTGCGGATCTGCGATGGCCACCACCTCGCCGGCGATACCAAGCTCGCGATCCTCACCCGGCGCACCTTCGATCAGTTCACGGCACGAGCCCACGTCGCTGCTCACAACCGGTGTACCTGCGGCCCATGCTTCGAGGATAACCAATGGCTGCGCTTCGCTGATGGACGTCAATACCATCATGCCCAGAGAAGGCAGCAATTCGTGTATTCGGCGGAAGCCGAGGAACTTGACCTTACCCTCCAACCCCAGGCTCAGGACCAAGTTGTGGCATTCCTGCGCGTATTCCGGGTCCTCCTCTTCAGGCCCGACGACCCACGCCTCGGCCTCTGGAATGGCACTGATCACGCCCCGCATGGCACGGATAAAGGTTTTAACGTCCTTGATCGGCACGACCCTACCAATCAGCCCAACCACCTTGGGAATGCCTTCAGGCCGCTGTTGCATGGCGTCTTTCCAGGCTTCCATCGAAATGCCATTAGGAATGACCCGCGTGCGAGCGGGGTCAGCGCCATCATTAATCTGCTGAGTGCGATTACCGCCATACAACGCGATGATGGGGTCAGCTGACCGATAGGCCAGCAAACCAATTCGCTCGAAAAAACGGATCCACAACCGACGGATATAGTTGACCTCGGCATCCAGACCGGTGCGCAGCATTTCATCCGGGCTTTCGGAAATCCAATTCGCCTGAGCCAGGTCGATTTTACGTTCCTTGGTGTAAATGCCGTGCTCACTGATCACGTAGGAACACTTCCAGCGATGCTGCAGGATGCTGCCCAGCAGACCCGCATAGCCCGTTGAGATCGAGTGCAACATGCGCGCACGCGGCAGCTTGCGCGCAGCCTCAGCCAGCATCACCAGCGGCGCCTGCATGGTTCGCAGTGTCCAGAAGTAATTCACAAACGATGGGTCGCTGCAGTGGCGCACATAGCCTTCGGTGATGGCCTCCCAATTAGCGCGGCTGTGCAGCACATCGTCCAGACTCATTGCGCCATTGGCGAGGTTTTCCAGCATGGCCTGACCTTGCTCAAGGCTGGGCTCATCTGGATGGTGGAGAAAGACGTGCATGTCGCGCATCAGCTGACGCGGCCCCTCACGCTTGGCGGCAACGACTGCATCACCGGGCTTCCAGGCATTTTCGAGGAAGTGTTCCTCGATATGCACGACATTCGCCGGAATAGCGTATTGGCGTTTGCCATACGCACCGCTTTGACCGCCAATAAAAAACACCGAAAAGGTCAGCTCAGGCAGGCCGAGAATCAGTTGGTTGACCCAGCTAGATACCCCACCACGGACATACGGCCAAGTCCCTTCCAGCAATAGGCAGATATCTGCAATAGGTGCCTCAACTGCAGGAGTTTTCATAACCAGTATCTCGCCAGGGCCGCAAAGGGCGGCCGCGTCAGCATGTCCTCGGGGAGCTGTCGTAGCAGCTGCGCAATCGCGGTGTAATCACCGCGGGAGAACGCAATTTCAGCCATAAACGGCAGCAGCTTTTCTAAATCAATGCCTGCTACTTGTGCGTCCAGCAAATGCTGCTCCGCCCCTTCAAGATCGCCCATTTCCATGGAGATCCGTGCAGCCAAAAGATGACTGTCGTCGCCCGCATCCTGCGCCAGGGCACTATTGACATGCTCACGCGCCTGCTTGAGCACATGCTCCAATACGCTGCCCTGAGCCAGCCCCAGGTAGGCCAACTCCCAATACCAACGCGCCAGCGTGGCATGCACAGCGGCCTTGTGAGCACCGGTCGCATCGGCCAGTTGCTGCAGTGACACTTGGATACGGTGATTGATCTCGCTTTCTTGCCGATCAAGCATCGAGTAGGCCAGTAATCGCACATCATCCGCAGGGTCGCGCAGCGCCAGCTTGAGAATGGGGATCGAGTCCTTGCTGGGCATCCGTCGGGTGGCAAACAAGGCACTCACGCGCTTTTGCGCACTGGGCGCATGGCGCAATACATCCTGTAAACCACCGTCCTGGAACATCAAGTCACGGCTGCGTTCTTGCGGACGAAACGGCAGGTCAGGGACGCCAATCGCATCCCAGGCCTGTTCTTTTTGCGTGCGCGGCATATACAGCGCCGGAAAGACCGCGATGGCCACCCCAATAGCACCCAGTACCGGGACAAAGAAAGACAGGCTGAAGATAAACAGCGGGCTCCACGGCAATGGATATTTGTAGCGATTTGGCAGTAGCAGCCAGACACCTGCCGCCAGCAGCGCGCTGCTGATGCCATGGGCAGAAACGAACAGCAGCGCGGCCGCGCCGATAGGCATCTCTTGGAACAACGCCCCCCAACTGCCTAACTCAAATACAAAGGCGCCGCTAAACAGCCACTTGCTTATCATCGAACCCACACTCATTGAATAGGAAGTGACGCAATGCTTCGCGCTCACGCCCGACGCCGATGTCATAGTGGTGGGTGCGTACACCGAGACTTTCCAGCGTCTGCCCCAGTCCAAAACGCTCAGTGAGCATGCTGTGCAGACGCTGCAGGTAACCCTTGGAGCCTTCAGCCGATGTCAGTGGCAGCAACACCAACACGCAGGGATTCGACTGATCAACAGATTTGAGCTGCAGGTCCAGTCCGCGCTGACTGCTTTCGAGCAGGTTCAACAATTCCTCACGGTGCGCTGACGGGCCCACGGTGAAACCCAACAAATAGGCATCAAGGCCATGCTGCTGGGCATCGTGTAAACAACGCTTGAGGTTCTGACTGAACACCTGGGCATCACTGTCCTCGAGCTGAAGCGCCTGCGGATCACTCAACAACAAGTCGGCAATGTGTCCTGCCAGAATCGCCAAAAGGCTCAAGGTTCTGTCGTTGAAGGAGAAAAACGGCATCTGCTCAACAGCCAGCAGCGCCAGGATCCGACCTTCGGTGTCGACCAAGGGAATGCACGCTTGGTACTGGGAATGCTCGCGACTCTCACCGCGCTCTAACAGGTCTTCCCGCACACTTAGCAACTCACCGCGTTCCAGGCAAAGCTTGACGAGCAAATCATCTGCCCGCATGGGTTTGCCCGCACCCAAGCTGTTCAGTGGTTGCAATTCAAGCTGACCACTGGGAGCTACACGGTACAACCCCGCCACATGGAACGAGCCATATTGTGCCAACAAGTTCATGATCGACTCAGCGAGCGCGGCCAACGCATCGTCACCACGGGGTAACGCACGCAATTGGCTGCGCAAGCCTAACAGCGAGCTGCGCAAGCTGCGGTCATTGCCTGCCACACGCTGCTCAAGGCGGTCGTGAGAGATCCGTAGCATGTAGTGCGTGCGCGTAAACGCATCCAAACGCAGCTGCCGATAGTCGTTGGCCATGTCCAGGCGTTCCAGACGACGCTCCCAGATGTCGCGAAACTCCCCCACCAGCATGCCGGTAATCAGAACGCCAACGATGAACGAATCCGGTATGTCCTGATACACCACATAACCGCTCGCGCGGTAGGCAAACAAAACCAACACCAGCAGCACCGCACTGATCAGGCCATGCATAAAGCCATAGCGCATACCCAGCAACAGGGGCGCCAACACCAACCATGGGAAAGTGTTGTGTACCAACATTGGATCATGAGGTGACAGCCAATACCCCAGGCCCAGTCCCAGCCCAGTCAGTATCAGTGTTTCCAGCCACGAAACGTGCGAACTGGCACGTGGGGCTAGCGTGAAATCCTTGTGCGCCGAGTCCATAACAATTACTCGAGCGACAAATCGCCAATAAGCTCACGCAACACTTTTTGCGCAGTCCCTGCCAGGCTTTCGCGTGACCAGCCGGCGCGAGCGCCACTGCTGCTCCACACTACACGGCCACTGTTCGGTTCGATGATCTGCAGGCTAATACCCACGGCTGGCTCGCCATCGAGACCGCTTTTGTATTGCCATTCATCAACACTGCCGCTGACAACGTAATCAAGGTTTTCCTGACGCGCCCACGCCAATGCCTGATTAAAGCGTTCACGATCATCCAGCAGGGGCATTTCATCTTGTGTAACGACGGGGTACAGCCGAGGGCGCAATCCCTCCTCGGCCATTACACTGAGCAAAATGTGCTCGCTGCGCTCACCCGCTTGCGGTGCTTGGGAATAATTGATCAGCGGCAGCAGCCCCCACTGTGCGTCACGCGGTAGCGATTCACTCGCTTCGCGGGTGAAGCTTGAACAGCCCGTGACCAAAAGTGCAACGGCCATCAGGGCCAGGCAGCGAATGGATAACATCGTGTATTTCTCCTGTTAAATCTCTGATCAACGCCCAAAACGGGCGCTATAGGTCAAACCAAAAGTCCCACCCGCCTCGCCACCACCACTGCGCGGTGCCGATTGGTAACCGAAGGTGACGGCTAGCTCGTCATCACCCAACACTTCCACACCCAAGCCGGTATTGATTGCGTAATTGAACTCTTGCTCGGTCCACTGCCAACCTGCGAGTACGTCGACCAGCCAGGTGTACTGAGCGCGCCCACGGTTCAGTGCACCGGGAAAACCACGCCGCCAAGTACTGCCGACATACAACTGGCCGAAACGCTCCTGCAGCAGGTCACTCGCCACGGCACCTTCAATATTCAATGGCCCGCCATTGGGCACACTGATGGTGTCACCTTGCTCGTCAATCTCCTGCCGTGTACTCAGAAGATCGGGATCAATACCACTTTCTAAACGGTTGTTCTGGTAGTTCACACCGCTGCGCAGTAACCAGGCGGGCCCCTCAAAAAATACTGCATGCGTGAGTTCGAGGTTGAACTCTTCACCATTGCCAATCGCATCGCCCTGACGCGTCGCAAACCGCTGATGCCCCAGCGACCAGTTGAGTTGATCACGCGCGGAGAAGCTGTGCCGTCCACTGACATTCAGGCCATCACGCATGCCCAATGCCCGCAGCAGTCCACCCTGATCAGTTTCCCGATGCCAGTCCAGCCCTAGCTGCAGTTCATCACGCGAGGACACCTGCCACGAACGCAAAACGCCAAACCCCAGGCGATCCTCATCAGTGCGTAAACTGCCATCAAAAGTCAGGGCAAAAGCGCCATCGCTCAGTTCACGCTGCAACATCAACTTGGCATTTCTCTCGCGACCCAGCACATCACTGTCGAGCGTCTCACCGTCATACTGCGCCTGGCTGAGCCTCACGTCGGCATACCAGTCGTTGCCTACGTGCCGGGCTATTTGCAGAGACGGGCCGTACAGGTCAATACCGCCAAAGTCACGCTGCATCCAGCCAAGCTGCATGCCCTGCGGCATGCGCTCGTGCAGTTCCACAGTCTGACGCAGCAACTGCTGGCGCACACCGGAGACCTGTTCATCCGACAGACTGGCCAAGCCTTCACCTAGTGCCGCACCACTGCGACCCAAGCGAGTAAGCGCCTCGACACGCTGAGAGGGGTCAAGCCCACCCTCCGCAAGCATATGCTCAAGCTGTTGGCGGTTCTGCGCACGCAGCGCTTCTTGTAGCTGCTCATAGCGACTGATGCTTAACCCTTGAATGCGCGCCCAGGCCAGCCATTGATCTTTCAACGCTGCCTGATTGCTGGCATCAAGTTGAGTGAGAAACTGAGTGAACCAGACTTGCAACATTGGCAATGAGCCGTCCTGCCACATCAGCGCCTGGCGCTCGGCACTGCGCATAGACTGCGTACCGCCTACCAGGCGCAAGTACATGCTGTAACGTTCAGGATTGCCTGCCAATTGCCCAGGCTTAATGCGCGACAGTAGAAACGTGCGTAGGCGCAAGGCCTTGTCCGCATAGCCCGCACCTTCAAGGGCGTCGGCATAGGCGGACTGAACCAACCAGTCACCAGGGCGCAACTTTAGGTACATTCTGAACCAGCCCAGTGCCGGCCCCGTGCGGTTTAACAGCATATTGGCACTGGCGAATGGCAGCCACAGTTCACCGTCATTGGCAGCTAAAGCCCGCCATTGTTGCAGCAAAACCGGCAGCTCATCTCGGCGACCCTGATCAATAAACAGCCAAAGCAAGCGCTGACGAAATACGTTCTGATCCGGGTATAGGCTCAACCCCAGGCGATAAATACGCTCGGCCTCATCTATTCGCCCGCTCCGGCTGGCGAGCACGCCGCGCGCGCTCAACACCGAGGCTTGCCGCGCACCACTAGGCGAGCGGCTGGCTTGGTCGACCAGCGCCTGCAGTTGCTGCCACTCCCCCAATTGTTCCGCCAGGCTCAGCGCACTGCTCAACCGTCTTGGATCCGCATTACGCTGCCAACTCTGAATCAGCAGAGCCAAGGCCTTTTCGGGGGCTTGCTGGGTATAAATATGGATCAAACGCTCTTCGGCATTACTGCCTAGCGTTCCATCCAGCGCCAAGAGCCGCTCGTATGCAGCACGCACATCATCGTCGCGCTCCAGTTCCCAGGCGAGGTTACCGCGCAGAAACCAGTAATCGCTGCTTTCCACCTGAGTATTATCGATAGCATCCAGCACAGCCCAGGCCGCAGGCGCATCAAACCGCGCCCAATCCACTTCCGCCCACCGTACCCGCTGTTCGATGGTCAAACCGAAGCGTTTATCTATCTCGGCCCACAAGTGGGACTCCTGCTCATATTGCAAGGTATGTTCAAGAATCTGCTGCAGACGCACCCAGGCGATCTTCTGCTCGGGGTACTGCCGCACATAGCTGCGCAACCAAGCCTCACCCTGCTCAGGTGTACCCCGCGATTGATGGCTGTAAACCAATGCATCCAGCTCTTCATCGGTTAGCCGGCGCTGTTGCGCCAACTGTGCCAACAAGGGAATTGCTTGATCAAAGTCAAACAGCTGGGCAGCCAGGCGCCAGGCATGCTCGCGCATGGCGGCATCCTCTGTGAGCTGCAAGGCCATCACCCAATAAAGCAGTGCGTCCTGGGGTCGTGCGGTCCACTCCGCCAGCTTGGCCATTTGCGACAACAGTTCAAGGTCATCAGGTCTATCGTGGAGCAACACCTGCCCGGTCGCCCACGCACGCTCAAGGTCACCGGCGGCCAGGTGCAGCCGCATTTCCACGGCTAACGCCTCAGGATCTTCAGGACGCTGGGAACGCCAGCGCTCCACGAACAATTCGGCCAAATCATAACGATGACTGCCGACGGAGGCCCTCACCGCTGCCTCCAACAGAACAGTGTCTGTTCCGTCCAACTCAAGCATGTGCTGACTGAGCAACTCCACCGCACGCTCGCCGCGCTCAGCGGACAACAGGCTATAGAAAGCCTGCTCAAGAAAGGCCATACGCGCGCCTGGGGTGGCTGCGGACGCCATCAACTCCAAGTACAAATCAGCGGCTAACTGAGCGTTACCACTGGCGAGGTACCATTTCGCGGCCTCGCCAAGCCATTCCACTTGACGCGCGGGGTCACGTGCTGCCAATTCAGCATAAACTGGCGCCGCCAGTGCCGGCGCACCCAACGCTAAGGCATATTTCGCCATACGCAATCGTTGAGCATCGGACAACACCGAACGATCGAGCGCAGCAAAGCTTTCAATCAGCTGTTTCTTGAGGGAAGGTTCAATACCTTGCGGGTCGGCCAATGCCTGCAAAGCATCAAGCTCAGCACGGTAAAAAGGGAGGCTGTCTACTCCCGCGGGGCTGAGTTTGAGCAGATGGCTGCGTGCGCGTGGGTAATCACCCAAGGCAATCAATTGCTCAATCAGGCTGAGGCGCAGCGCCTGGTCTTGAGGGTGCGCCTCAAGCAGGAGCTCCGAATAGTTGATCGATACGGCATCTGGCTGCTTGCCGTCTGGCAGAAATGCATCCTCGCCTTTATAGACCAACACCAGCAGGCCACCGACGAGTAGAGCAACCAGCAACAGGGTCCATGGGCTCAGCAAACGCCTAGTTTTAACGGCAGGTGAGTTGGGCATCAAGCACCTGCTTCAGTGGCACATCAAAATGCGATAACCCCTGCCGCTGAAGTCCAGCGTATGTTTTCCCCGCCACGACCAGGCTGCAACTGCCAGTTGCACGAACACTGAAGTTCAACGGCAGGTTGCCCGCGAACGACAGGCGCACGCGTTGATCATCCAAATAATCCCACGCCAGCAATGGCAGGCTGGCTTGTTCAAGCGATGGACGCGGATCGCGCTGATCACGCAAGACCAGCACAGCGTGGTCACGGCTTAAATGAACATAGCGGCCTTGGGGCAGATCACGCACACCAGCAATACCCTCAGAACGAAGCAGATCAGGCCAACCCATTGCTGGGTCAAGTCGCACAGTACGCAACCCGTCCATCGCGCGGATTTGCCAACTCCCATCACTGCGCTTGGCCAAGCTGGCTTGATAGAGACCATGCATGCGTGGAATGTAATCGCTCATCCACAGCGAGATGGGCTGCTGATCCTGCATATCACGGTAAATATCGTGCATCACCTTGATGGAGGCTTGTTTAGTGCCTGAGTAGAAGTGGTAGTACAGGTGAAGCCCGCGCAGTCTGCGTGGTTTATCGGTCAGCGCGAAGGTTTCCATCACCCCGCGGAAACCGTAATACGGACCGGTCCACAAGTTGGTGTAGACGTTCTCGTTAATCACCGGCGCATAGTAGTGAGGCCCCCCCGCAGTCGGCCGAATCAGCGGATAGAGGCCTGTGAGTGATGGGTAGGCATTGGTCAATGCCGTATTGCCGCCATTGACGTTGGCCAGGCCGCTGTCGTAAGCCAGCTTGATGGTGGCAGCATCCGGCATGGCATCACCCGACCAGAACACCATTTTCACTGGCTTTTTAGCCGTGGTGAGGCGCTGATTGATGTAGTCCCGTGACCCGACAATTTCACGCGTGAAATCCAGCTTGTCATACCCCGGAATCGCCATCATGTAGCCATATTCCGGGTTGAAGCCCTCACGCTTTGCGGCCGACTCAGGTTGCCAGAAAAAAGGATGGCTGAAGGTATGTGTGGCCACTTCTACTTTGTCGTCAGCCAGGATTTCGCGGGCAACCGGCTCAAGTTCACGAGCAAGGTGAGGGTACTTCCCACGCGGCCCGACCTCGCCCTCAATCACCGAGACAGAAGTCAAAAAGGGATTGGGCCGGATGAACTCCTTGAGAACGGCAACGCCGGAATAAGGCGTACCGGGGATCTCGGCGCGAGAGACGAACCCATCACCATCGATGTGCACAGTGGCGATGCGGCGACCATTCTCAGTGGTGGCATCGGGCCTGGGCATGACCTGCAATTGCAATGCACGCTGCAAGAAGTCAAAGGGGTCGAGAATCCAACGGCGTTGCCCCTGCGCCTCTTCGAACACATAAGGTGACAGTGCAATCCCGCCCCACGCCCCGATAGCAACGGGCGTGTAAACACCTGGCTCACGGCCCTTCAGCGCCAGCACTGGCTGAGTATCCCCATCAAGCATAGTCAACGCAGGCAAATCGCGGCTGCGCGCTACCAGCGGCGCCTCGAAGCTACCCAACAATTTAGCATCGTGCTCGACCACTTCCGCCGTTCCGCTCAAGGGCGCAGACATGAAGCGCAGCCCCAGGCGTTTGAGTACGCCATCGTTCTCAGTCGGCAACCCCGCAAAAATCGCCAGGGGGATATGCTCGTCCATGCGTGCAATGAGCCACTGATTAAAGGCCTGGGCATTGGCGGGCGAACCGCTGGTCATCCAGGTAATAACGCCTGCATACAACCCACTCATCGGCCCGACAGGCAATTCATCTGAGGGTAAGTAGTCCACCCTATAACCCAGGTACTCGAGCAATCCACCCAACGAGATATGGCCTGGGTTGTCCTCCATAGGCCCTTCACGGGGATCATAGATCAACGCAATTCGACGCGGCTGCACCTCGATCGAGCTGACCCCCAGGTAATTCAGGTCAGGCAGGGTGACATAAGGAATAAAGCCCTCAGATTGCAGCTTCCGCGCCAGCTCGCGAGCCTCATCGCGACGCTCTGGCGGCAAATAATCAATCGCAACGAGCGGAATACCCTGAGCGCGCAATGGCTGCAGGTGTAACTCAAGCCAATCACGATCGTCCTGAGGCACGACGCGGTATGAGCGCCTTGAAGCATCCCAGCCGGCATGAATTGACTCAACCGCCACGGCAGCAGCAACACCCGGCAACTCGGGCAACACCTCAAAGCCGCGATTGAAAAATAGCTTCAAGCTGGGTTCGCGACGGTGCAACTCAGCAAGAAAATCTCTCAGGGCAAGGCGCTGAGCCTCTCTTTCATCTTCAGGCAGCAACTGAAAGCTATCGAGGGTGTCGAGGAACAGACCTGAATACCCTGCGGCGCGAAGCTCAGCCGCGCGCTTTAGCAAATGCGCCCGCCACACCGGGGATGTCAACCGCATCACCTGGCTATTCCAGGCTTGGTTGCGCACATTCTTTTCAGTCGACGCCTGCGCACCCTCACCGACCACGGCCAAGTCGCCGTGAAACTCACCAACGGATAAGTAGGCAAACGGCTGACTGCCCTGAGCCCTCAGCAACTCCACATCTTTTTTCTGGACGTGCTCAGGCTCGAGCACGCTCCAATCGAACTGAGCAAGCTCGCTAAATGGCGGATTGGCGGCGTACCAGAACGCGACACTTTGCGGCACATCAGAGAATGCATAAGCGGAAGAAAGACAGCCTGAACAGGCCACCCAAGCGCCCAAAACATTAAGCAGCTGGCGACTCCAAAAACGGTTAAATCTAATAGCCATACGAATTAACTAAAACCGACCTTGGTTAACCTTAAAAAACACTCGAATATAATAGAGCGCAATAAAATGCAAAGCCATTATTCACAACAGATACAAGCAGCGCAAGTTAATACACCAGAGTCATACAAATGACGCCAAACTTATAGCGAAGACAAGCCACTCATAACATATAAAGTTAATATAATTTTTAATTCACTAAAGCTTAAAACACTCAAGCAACTTTAATTTTAAACTCAAGCTAGCTGGGCAACAGCGACCCCGACGACGCATCGCCAGTAAAGACTCTCATTTCTAATAAAACGCGCAAAACACCAGCCCCGCATCAATAAATCAACTCACTACTCGCTGCAACGGCACATACAACTTGGAGTAAAGAGCCTCTACGGCATCACGCGCCTGCGGCGCTATATAGCCACCTTCCAGCGCCAATACCTGATAGATGCCTCGACGCAGCATCTCTTGACTCAGGTCGCCAGGATTGCCACGGGTGGTGCAGAGAAAGCGCACCCAGGAGGTCATGATGATCCAACTGTTGAGGGTCAGCGCCTCGATTTGCGCCGCATCCATGAGCAGGATGCCGGCCTCGACAAAGCCCTGATAAATACCCTGCGCGCGCTGTAGGCAGCGCTGCGAGAACAGCTTGTAACGTTCAGCCAGCTCAGGGTCGCTGTCGAGCAGGTGTTCCAGGTCGCGGTGCAGAAAGCGGTAATGCCACATCGCCGCCAACAGCGCTTCGAGGTAAAAGGTCTTGTCCTGCACCGTCAGCGCACGACCTTCAGGACGGCGCAGGAAGGTGTCTACCTGACGCTCATAGAGGGCAAACAACTCGGCGATGATCGCCTGCTTGTTACGGAAGTGGTAGTACAGGTTACCCGGCGAAATCCCCAGGTGCGCCGCGATATGGTTGGTGGTGACATTGCGCTCGCCCTGCGCATTAAACAGCGCCAGGCTTTCCTGAATGATGCGTTCGCGGGTTTTCAGTGGGACGGACATAGCGGCTCGATCTCGACTCAAAAGCCCGGCAAAGGTACACGCAGAAACAGCCAAAGTGTTACCCGCGCACCAACTGGCATGCGGCACCAACTGTTCGATGGGCTGCGTCCGTCGGCTGGCCTCGGCATCCTATTTGACAGATTAGAGCAATTGCTCTAAAAATCCAGCACACCTTTTCTGCAGCGGCTCAGACCTTCTGACGCACTGCACTGCTGGAATGCCGAGGAGCAATACCATGGTCGCCGACGTCGCTTACCTTGAACAAAGCCTGCACAACAGCCAACAACAGCTCAGTCAGCTGGAGAACAGCTTTGCCCGGCAGCGTGAGGCGTTCAAGGCCAACCCGATGCCTTCGGCTGAGCAGCGCATCCAGTGGCTCAACGTGCTGCGCGACCTGCTCAGCAACGAACGTGATGCGCTGATCCGTGCTATCTCCCAGGATTTCAGCAACCGCAGCGCTGACGAAACCCTGCTCGCCGAGCTGATGCCTAGCCTGCATGGCATTCACTACGCGACTAAACGCATCAAGAAATGGATGAAGCCTTCACGCCGCAGCGTCGGCATGCAGTTTATGCCAGCTGCCGCCAAGGTCATCTACCAGCCACTGGGCGTGGTTGGCGTGATCGTGCCGTGGAACTACCCGCTGTTCCTCGCCATTGGTCCGCTGGTTGGCGCGCTGTCGGCCGGTAACCGGGTGATGATCAAGATGAGCGAGTCGACACCCGCCACCTCGCAACTGGTCAAAGACCTTTTGGCCAAGGTGTTCCCCGAAGACCTGGTCACCGTGGTGCTGGGCGAAGCGGAAGTCGGCATGGCCTTCTCCAAGCTGCCCTTTGATCACCTGCTATTCACCGGTGCCACCAGCATCGGCAGGCATGTGATGCGCGCCGTCGCTGACAACCTGACCCCTGTGACGCTGGAACTGGGCGGTAAATCGCCTGCCATCGTCAGTGCTGATGTGCCGCTGAATGACGCTGCCGAGCGCATCGCTTTCGGCAAAACCATGAATGCCGGCCAGACCTGCGTGGCCCCGGATTATGTGTTGGTACCGAAAGACCGCGTGGAGGGCTTTGTCGAGGCTTACCGCAATGCTGTGCTGGGCTTCTACCCAACACTTGCCGACAACCCCGACTACACCGCGATTATCAACGAGCGCCAGCAGCAACGCCTGAACAGCTACCTGCAGGACGCCGAAGGCAAGGGCGCAACCATTGTCCCGCTTTATCCCGCCGCTCAGGGCCGACGCATGCCCTATGCCGTACTGCTGAATGTGACGGATGACATGAAGGTGATGCAGGACGAGATCTTCGGCCCGCTGCTGCCGATCATCCCCTACGACAAGCTGGACGACGCGTTCAGCTTTATCAACGAGCGCGACCGACCGCTGGCGCTCTACTACTTCGGCTACGACAAGGGCGAGCAACAGCGCGTACTGCATGAGACCCACTCGGGCGGCGTATGCATCAACGACACCTTGTTGCACGTGGCGCAGGATGACATGCCCTTCGGCGGCGTCGGCCCATCTGGAATGGGTCACTACCACGGCCATGAAGGCTTTCTCACCTTCAGCAAGGCCAAGGGCGTGTTTATCAAACAGCGCTTCAACGCCGCCAAGATGATCTACCCGCCTTACGGCAAGTCGATCCAGAAGCTGGTGTACAAATTCTTCGTTCGCTAACTCCATCGCGCCCTGGTTACTCAGGGCCATGGCCTGCTCGGTGAAAACAATAATGCCTGACACCACCCTTGAAACGCCCAACCTGAGCCGACGCAGCCTGCTTAAGGTTGGCTTGATGGGCTCAGCACTGCTTGCCACAGCGGGGCTGACTGCCAGCCTGAGCGGCTGTTCGGCCAGCATGCCAAAAGCCGGTTTTGCGGTGATCCGCGAGTCTGACCTGGCCTTCCTGAACGCCTTGATCCCGGTGATGCTGGCCGGCGCCGTAACCACGGAACAGCTGCCGCAAGCGGTATCAAACACCCTCGCGAACCTTGATTACAGCCTTAACCACCTATCACCGGAACTGCTCAAACTGACCGTGCAGCTGTTCGATGTACTGGCACTGCCGATCACCCGCGGCCCGCTTACCGGGATTTGGGGTAGCTGGGAGAACGCCTCAAGCGCCGATGTACAGGCCTTCCTCGACCGCTGGCAGAACAGCTCAATCAGCCTGCTGAAAATGGGCCACGCGTCGCTGCTACAACTGGTGATGATGAGCTGGTACAGCCGCCCAGAATCATGGGCGCATTGCGGCTACCCCGGCCCACCGACAGTTTGAACTTGCGGCATCTCTAATAAGAATTCGCCTGAGAGCACCCTAAATGCCTGTACCCGACAGTTTCAAAGAAGGCTTGGCCCGTGGTTGGAAAACCTACAATGGCTCACGCCTGGACAACGACCTGACCCTGGAAGCCGACGTGGCCATCGTTGGTAGCGGAGCCGGTGGCGGCACCACAGCGGAGATTCTCAGCGCTGCCGGATTCAAAGTGCTGTTGATTGAAGAAGGCCCGCTGAAGACCAGCGACGACTTCAAGATGCTCGAAGACAAAGCCTACGCCAGCCTCTATCAGGAAGGCATCGGCCGCATGAGCAAGGACGGCGCCATCACCATCATGCAAGGCCGCGCTGTGGGCGGCACCACGCTGATCAACTGGACCTCGAGCTTCCGCACCCCTGCCACAACGCTGGAGCACTGGGCCACGGAACATGGCGTCAAAGGCCATAGCCCTGAAGAAATGGCGCCCTGGTTCGAGCAAATGGAGCAGCGCCTCGGTGTAGCGCCCTGGGCTGTACCGCCAAATGCCAATAACGCGGTGATCAGCAGTGGCTGTGAAAAGTTGGGCTATGAGTGGAAAGTCATACCGCGCAACGTGCGCGGCTGCTGGAACCTCGGCTACTGCGGCATGGGCTGCCCGACCAATGCCAAGCAATCGATGCTGGTCACCACCATCCCCGCCACCCTGGAAAAGGGCGGCGAGCTGCTCTATCTCGCCCGCGCCGATAAATTGCTGATCGACGGCGATCACGTTACCGGAATCGAATGCCTCGGCATGGACGAGCGCAGCGTCGCGCCCAATGGCCGCAAAATCACGGTCAAAGCCAAGCACTATGTCTTGTCGGGCGGCGGCATCAACACCCCCGGCTTGCTTCTGCGCTCGAATGCGCCAGACCCGCACCAGCGCACCGGCAAACGCACTTACCTGCACCTGGTGAACTTCTCTGCAGCCTTGTTCGAGCAGGTGATCAACCCTTACTACGGCGCACCGCAGTCGATCTACTCCGACCATTTCCAATGGGATGACGGCACGGCCGGGCGCCTCTCCTACAAGCTCGAAGTGCCGCCGCTGCAACCGGCGCTGACAGCGACCCTGCTCGGGCGCTTCGGCATCGACAATGCCATGCGCATGGAACAGCTGCCCAACACCAACGTGATGCTCGCCCTGCTGCGCGACGGCTTCCACCCGGAGAGTGCCGAAGGCCGCGTGGAACTGCGCGGTGACGGCAGCCCGGTGCTCGACTACCAAATGACCGACTACACCTGGGATGGTGTACGCCGCGCCTTCCATACCATGGCCGAGATCCAGTTCGCCGCCGGTGCCAAGGCAGTGCTGCCGCTGCATGCCGACGCCGGTTACGTGAAAACCCTGGCTGAAGCCAAGAGCCTGATCGATAACCTCAGCCTGGAGCTGTACCGCACCCGCCTGGGCAGCGCCCACGTGATGGGCGGCTGTGCCATGGGTGAGGACCCGCAGCAGGCCGTCACCGACAGCCTGGGCCGCCACCACCAGCTGAGCAACCTGTCGATCCATGACGGCTCGCTGTTCCCCACCAGTATCGGCGCCAACCCGCAACTGTCGGTCTATGGGCTGACCGCCAAACTTGCGAGCAAACTCGCCGAACGCCTCAAGTCCGCCTGATGGCGAGGTATTCACGGGCCCTTGCCGGCCCGTGAATCGCCTGGATCGGTGGCACCTGACTTGGCCACGGGGAAACGCTGCGCTACCATCCGACTCCCCAACGGACCCGCCAGGACGTCACGATGAATCGAGTGTTATACCCAGGCACCTTCGACCCCATCACCAAGGGGCACGGCGACCTGGTCGAGCGTGCTGCACGGCTGTTCGACAGCGTGATCATTGCGGTCGCGGCCAGCCCGAAGAAGAACCCACTGTTCAGCTTGGAGCAACGCGTTGAGCTGGCACGCGAAGTCACCAAGCACCTGCCGAACGTTGAGGTCGTGGGTTTTTCTACTCTTCTGGCACACTTCGCCAAGGAACAGGGCGCGAATGTATTCCTGCGTGGTCTGCGCGCGGTCTCTGACTTCGAATACGAGTTCCAGCTGGCCAACATGAACCGCCAACTGGCACCCAATGTGGAAAGCTTGTTCCTCACGCCGTCGGAGAAGTACTCGTTTATTTCCTCGACCCTGGTGCGCGAAATAGCCGCGCTGGGCGGTGATATCACCAACTTCGTGCACCCAGCCGTGGCTGCCGCGCTGACTGAACGCTTCAAGCGCTGACCACTGAAGCCTCTGTTCACGACTGAAACGCTGTTGTTATCCAACTAGGGTGGCGCACTCCAGATCGTGGGCAAGGCGCGTGCATGCGCGGCCCTGATGCGGCACAATTCCTCTCATAGTCTTCCTGCACACATCTAGGCTGCGCCTGCGGGCTGCAGCAGGAGTTGTTCTGTCATGTCCTTGATCATCACCGACGACTGCATCAACTGCGACGTCTGCGAACCCGAATGCCCGAATGCGGCGATCTCCCAGGGTGAGGAAATCTACGAGATCGACCCCAACCTGTGCACCGAATGCGTCGGCCACTACGACGAACCCCAATGCCAGCAGGTCTGCCCAGTCGATTGCATCCCGCTCGATGAGAACAACGTCGAGAGCAAGGATGAGTTGATGCAGAAGTACCTGATCATTACCGGTAAAGCATGAAAACCGGCCGCCTGATCCGCGGCCTGCTCCCCTGGCGCCCTCTGCTCGGTGCGCTTGCCTTACTGTGTGCCTTTGAGCTGCAGGCCGCCGCTCAGCCTCAACATATCGCCATTGCCAGCGCACACCCTGCCGCCACCGTGGCCGGGCAAGAAACCTTGGCCCTGGGTGGCAATGCTTTTGACGCAGCGGTGGCCATCAGCGCCGCCTTGGCGGTAGTTGAACCTTACGGCTCGGGCCTGGGTGGAGGCGGTTTCTTTCTGCTGCGCGAAGCCGAGGAATCGCCGACCTACCGCTTTCTCGATGCCCGCGAACGCGCTCCGCAAGCCGCCCACGCCGATCTGTACCGGGTCGACGGCGAAATCCGCAAAGACCTTTCGCTGAATGGCGCACTGGCTGCTGCTATCCCCGGCCTGCCGGCCGCACTGGTCGAACTGGCCGAACGCTTCGGCCGTCTGCCATTGCGCGATTCACTGGCCCCGGCAATCCGACTCGCCAGCAGCGGCGTCAGCATCGACCGGGTCTACCGTGAGCGCGCGGGCTGGCGCATCGAGGCCATGCGCCAGGATGTGGAAACGGCGCGGATCTTCCTCGACAAAGGCGAAATACCTGAAGAATTCGGTCTACTGCGCCAACCGGAGCTGGCACGCACCCTCGAACAGCTCGGCAGCCAGGGCCGTCCAGGTTTCTACGCCGGCGAGGTCGCGGAGCAGCTGGTCAAGGCCATAAAGGATGCGGGTGGGATCTGGACGCTCAAGGACCTGGCCGACTATCGCATCGTTGAACGCCAACCCCTGCGTGTCTCATTGAGTCAGGGCCGCGAACTGATCAGCGCACCTCCGCCGTCTGCCGGAGGCATCGCCCTAGGGCAAAGCCTGCTCATGCTGCAGCAGTTGCCCTGGCAGACAACCGACCGTGTGCAACGCACACACCTTATCGTCGAAGTACTGCGCCGCGCCTATCGGGATCGCGGCCTGCTGGGTGACCCGGACTTTGTTCATAACCCGACGCAGCACCTGCTGGCACCTGCTCATCTAAATCAGCTAGTCAGCAGCATCGACCCGCAACGCGCTACCCCAAGTGACAACCTACCGCCCAGCAACACCTGGCATGAAGGCGACCACACCACCCATTTCTCGGTTCTCGACACTGAAGGCAATGCCGTGGCTGCCACCCTGTCGGTCAACCTGCCTTTTGGCGCAGCCTTCACTGCACCCGGAACCGGCGTATTGTTGAACAACGAGATGGATGACTTTGCCGCCGACGCCCAAGGCAGCAATGCCTATGGCCTGCGCGGTAGCCAGGCCAACAGCATCGCCGCCGGCAAACGGCCTCTGTCGAGCATGAGCCCAAGCTTTATCGAAAGCACCGAGGATTTCGCCAGCTTCGGCACGCCAGGCGGCAGCCGAATTCCTAGCATGGTTTTGTTAGCCATGCTGGAGTACCTGGATCATCAGCCCATCGAGCGCTGGCCCAGCGTCAGCCGCTACCACCACCAGTTCCGCCCAGATCTGATCGAGCACGAGCCCGATACATTCAGCCCAGCAGAAATCTCGGCGCTAGAAGCGCTCGGGCATCAGTTGAAATCCACAGGCAGGCAATACGGCAATCAGCAGGTGCTGCTGTGGAACAAGCAGGGCGGGAAGGTTGAAGCGGCAAGCGATCCACGCGGGCTCGGTACTGCGGTAGTCACACCAGTAGTACCGCAATAATGCGGATCACTGATGCGCCAGATGAGCGCTTCTCAGGGCTGCCAAACCAAACACCGCGACAGCCCAGAAGCAGCGAAAACTATCAGTTCTGCTTATAGCCGCTAGTCGTGCAGCCCAGGCAACGTACAAAAGCTTCCTTGCCTGGCTCAACGACCAGTGCATGGCCCGCTTCACCAATATTGCCGCCAGCGGCCGTGAACGGCAGGCTCACCACGAATGCCAAGGCACCGATGGCAGTTGCACCGATCAGCAATGGCCGTGCAATCAGCAGATCGCCAATCATCGAAAAAGCTTTAGGAGCATCAGCCGTGTATAGAGGGTCGCCGCTAGAGTTCTGCTGCGCTACGTCAGCATAAGCCGGCAGCGTCAGCAGGCCAGTGGTCAGCGCCAGAGCAGCAGCGGTTGAGCGGAACAGTTTCATGGGGCGATCCTTAAGCTATTAGGAGGCGGTGAGACTAACTATAACAGCGCATTGATAATTGTCAGCGTGACGGCCGTCAATCGCCATAAAAGGCATATTCAGGTTTTTTCGGAATAAAGGGCCGATAAAACGCCAGTATCTTCTCTAGATCGGCTGCTTCATCCCCGCTCGGCACAAAAGTCGGACCAATAAACACGCGGCGATTTTGATAGTCCAACGCCCCGAGCACAATCGGTACGCCAGCGCCGAGGGCGATGTGGTAGAAGCCCATCTTCCAGCGCTCAACCTTTTTGCGCGTACCTTCGGGTGAAAGAATCAGCATAAATTGCTGATGCTCGCTAAAGGCCCGTACCGCCTGCTCAACCGTATTGCCCTGACGCTCACGACGAATGGCAATGCCACCCCACAACCGCATCAATGCGCCAAAAGGCCAGCGGAAAATCGTATGTTTGCCGAACCAACGAGCATTCAGACGCAGCACGAACTTCACCGCGATAAAGATCACAAAGTCCCAATTGGACGTATGGTGCGCGCCGATCACCACAAATTTATCGAGCTTCGGCAGTTCACCTTCGATGCGCCACCCCATCAGCTTCAGCGCCAGACGCCCGACCCACTCGGCCAGTGGGTTACGGGGTAAATAGTTACCGGACATCATTACCTCGGTCATTCTTATTGTTGTGTTGTTCAGCTCAAACACAGGTGCCAGCGGCCAAAGTTAGCCTGGCCAAAAGTCTTAGCGTTGGCAGCGCGGACAATACACGCTGGCGCGCTGGCCCAGCTTGACTTCACGTAACGTGCTACCACAGGTCTTGCAAAACTCACCGCCACGCCCGTACACAAACAGTTCCTGCTGAAAATAACCGGGCTGCCCATCACCACCGACAAAATCCCGTAGCGTGGTACCACCGCGCTCGATGGCATACGCGAGGATGCGTTTGATCTCATCCGCCAGTTTCAGATAGCGCGCCCGCGACACTGAGCCTGCTTCACGGCGCGGGTCGATACCGGCAGCAAACAGTGCTTCGCTGGCGTAGATATTGCCAACGCCCACCACCACCGCGTTATCCATGATGAAAGGTTTGACGGCCATGGCACGACCACGGGACAACTGAAACAATCGCTCGCCATCGAACAGATCGGTCAACGGTTCAGGTCCCAGCTTGCTGAGCAGCACATGGCGAAGCGGATCACTGCTCCACAGCAGCGCACCAAAGCGCCGCGGATCGGTGTAGCGCAAGGCCAAACCGGACTCCAGCTCGATATCCACATGCTCATGCTTGGCCGCCGGCAGGCCCACCTCGACCAGACGCAGGCTGCCGGACATGCCCAGGTGGCTGATCAAACTCCCGGTTTCAGCCTTGATCAGCAGGTACTTAGCACGCCGCTCGACACACTCGATGCGTTGCCCGGACAGCTGGATATCCAAATCTTCGGGAATCGGCCAGCGCAAGCGCCGCTCGCGCACGATGACACGACTGACGCGCTGCCCCTCAAGGTAGGGGGCGATGCCACGGCGGGTGGTTTCTACTTCTGGAAGTTCGGGCATGGCAGGTCGTCAGGTGAGCCGAAAAACGGGCGCTCACCTTAGCAGGAATGGGTAAAAGCGACGAGTCAGGCAGCCCGGGCTAACTTGCGCCCATGTCACGGATGCTCTCGCGCAGGTTCTCGAAGTCATACTCCGACAACCCGACATATTCCAGCACCAGCTGTTCGATGCTCTGCCATTCAAAGTCATCGGGTTGGTTACCCAAGACGCGATAGCTCGAGCAAATGTGCTCGGCCATTTTAAGAATCGCCAACAGGGTTTTCAGCTGCGCATCCCGACTGGAGTCTTCTGTGAAAATTGCCAGCGCATTATGGTGACTGGCGATGGCTTCGCACAGGTGCAACGGCAGGTTCCATGACTTGGCAGTGAAATAACCGACCACAGCATGGTTAGTGTTGAGCAGACGGTTCTCGGTATCCACCACACGACGCTCATCGGTGGCACTGGCGTAGGCTTCTTCAAGTACGGTCATGTAATTGGGAAAGCGCTTGATCATCAGCGGGATGCCACAATTGTGGAACAAGCCGAGGGTGTAGGCCTCATCGGGGGAGTGATAGCCGATGCGCTTGGCCAGCGTCAGGCAGGTCATGGCCACATCCTGAGCGGTGTCCCAGAACCGGTTGAGGGTGACGATGGCCTCATCCGTCAGCTCTCCACGGATCGACTGAGCGTTGATCAGGTTGATCACCGTGTTGCAACCCAGCAGGTTGACCGCCTGCTGGATCGAGGCAATGCGATTGGTCAGGCCGAAGAACGGTGAATTCACCAGTTTCAGTAGCGCACCGGACAGCCCCGGGTCGTGGCTGATCAATTTGGCGATCGTCCGCAGATCCGGGTTCGGCATCACCTGCTCCATCTGCAAGTCCACCATGATCTGCGGCTGCGGTGGCACGCTGATGCCCTGCAGCACCTGCTGGATATATTCGGCGGAGAGCTCTTGAGACATGACGGGCACAACCGGTATGAGAGGTAGTAGACAGTCTAGCTAAACCCACAACACTTCCACAGACGACTTTTGTAACCGACCTAAGGCGGCGCAACCCGCTATAATTCCGCTCTTTTTTCGGAGTTCCCAGCATGTCCATGCCCAGCCTGCGCCTGAAAGCCAACGCCGATCGACGCCTGCGCGCCGGCCATTTGTGGGTGTACAGCAACGAAATTGACGTTGCCGCCACACCGTTGAGCGGTTTTGCCGCTGGCGATCAAGCCGTGCTCGAAGCCGCAGGGGGTAAGCCGCTGGGTATTGTCGCAATGAGCCCGAACAACCTCATCTGCGCGCGCCTGCTCTCGCGTGATGTCAAGCACGTGTTGGACAAATCCCTGCTGGTGCATCGCCTGAACGTCGCCCTGTCGCTGCGTGAGCGGCTGTTCGATAAACCCTGCTACCGCCTGGTGTATGGCGACTCCGATCTGCTGCCGGGCCTGGTGGTCGACCGTTTCTTTGACATTCTGGTGGTGCAACTGGCTTCCGCCACCATGGAACGCCACAAGGACGACGTGCTCGCCGCCCTGATCCAGGTGTGCAAACCCAGCGGCATCCTGCTCAAGAACGACTCCGCTGCCCGCGATGCAGAAGGCCTCGCGCGTTATGTGGAAACCCCGTTCGGCGTGGTGCCGGAATGGGTTGCCCTGGAAGAGAACGGTGTGAAGTTTGAAGCGCCAGTGATCGAAGGGCAAAAGACCGGCTGGTTCTACGACCACCGCATGAACCGCGCGCGCCTGGCGCCTTACGTCAAAGGCAAGCGCGTACTCGACCTGTTCAGCTATATCGGCGGCTGGGGCGTGCAGGCTGCGGCCTTCGGTGCTAGCGACGTGATGTGCGTGGACGCCTCCGGTTTCGCCCTCGACGGCGTGGAGCGCAACGCTGCACTGAATGGTTTGACCGACCAGGTCGCCTGCGTCGAAGGCGATGTGTTTGAAGCGCTGAAACAGCTCAAGGCCTCGGAAGAGCGCTTCGATGTGATCGTCGCCGACCCACCCGCCTTTATCAAACGCAAGAAAGACCAGAAGAACGGTGAAGGCGCGTATCGCCGCCTTAATGAACAGGCGATGCGCCTGCTCAACAAGGACGGCATCCTGATCAGCGCCAGCTGCTCCATGCACCTGGAAGAAGACAACCTGCAGAACATTCTGCTGACCAGCGCGCGCCATCTGGACCGCAATATCCAGCTGCTCGAACGCGGCGCCCAGGGCCCAGACCACCCGGTGCACCCAGCCATCGCCGAGACCCGTTACATCAAGAGTCTGACGGTGCGTCTGCTGCCAAACAGCTGATCCAGCAGCCTCACACAACTTGACCCATACTGGACACGCTTGGGCCAAGGGGGTGAGCGTGAGCGATTGCACACAGGACGAGGCACTGTTCAGCAAGGTCTTCGAATCAGCGCCACTGGGCATGGCGCTGATCGACTCGAACGGACGACTGCAGCACATCAATACGGCACTGGCGCAGCTGCTTCAGTGTTCGCCGCAGGCGCTGCTGGGGATGACCCTGGAAGACCTGCTGCACCCGCAAGACCGCGGCGTTTGTCGCTATGCCCGCGAGCAGGCGAGGCGTAAGCAAGCGGATACGCCCTGCGGAGAGGTCCGCCTCCAGCGCGGCGAGGACGATTATCTGTGGTCCCGGCTCAGCCTCTGCCCCGTGTCGACCGGCGACAGCCCTATCAGCCATTACCTGATTCGCGTGGAGCTACCCCGCACCACCCAGGAACGCGCCGAACAGATCTACCTGCTCAGCTTTGCCCTGGACTACATCACGGACGGCGTGCTGTTACTGGATGATCAGCTCTGCATCCGTTACATCAACGAGGCCGCCAGCCGCCTGCTCGGTCAAGCCAGGCAGTACTTGCTGGGCCAGGCCATTGGCCAGGCATTGGCCAGGCATTGGCCCCGCTCGCCCGGCACAGTGACGAGGAGCTGCACGATGTCATCGACAGGCGGCACGCGCTCTCTCTGGACCTGGTCCATCCGGTCGACAACAGCCATCACCACGTCTCGGTCCAGTTCAACCGGTTTCTCTATGACCGACGAGACTACAGCCTGGCGCTTATTCACGATGTCACTGACCAGCAACGCATGGCGGCAACCTTGCGTCAGAGCGAGCGCCAGTTCCGTGTGCTGATTGAAAATACCCACGATGCGATTGGCCGGCTCACCCCAGATTTTCGCTTGATCTATGCCAACCCGGCGCTGGAAGCGCTCTGCCAGCTGCCGTTGGTCGAGGCCCGTGGCCGTCCGGCACGGGAGGCCTTCGGCGACAACTCGCAGGTCGACATCTTCGCTGACATGGTGCGCGAGGTGGCCAACAGCGCCACCTCGATCGAGCAGGAACTGATCCACGGCATCGACGGTCCGCCCGACCAGCAACATCATTACCTCGTGCAACTGGTCCCGGAACTCAACCCCGACGGCGAGGTGAATAGCGTGCTGTCGATGGCCCGCGACATCACCAGCATCCGCAAGACCGAGCGGCGCCTCTCGGAAAGTAACCAGCAATTGCGTGAGCTGACCAGCCGCCGCGAATCAGCCCGCGAGGAAGAGCGCAAGCTGATCGCCCAGGAAATCCATGACGAGCTGGGCCAGCACCTCACCGCCCTGCGCATGGGCATCTCAATGCTGCGCTTGCAGTTCGGCGAGCAGGCTCCTGGCCTGAACGATAAAGTGCTGCACCTGATGGGCCTGTGTGATCGCACCATTCAGGTGGTCCGCTCCATCGCCACCAGCCTGCGCCCCGCCGCGCTTAATATGGGATTGTACCCGGCGCTGGAGTGGCTGATTGGCGAGTTCCGCCAGCACAGCCAAATCCACTGCGATTTCACCACCCATACCGGCGAGCCACGGCTTAGCGATGAACAGGCGACGAAAGCCTTCCGCGTGGTCCAGGAAGCCCTCAACAACATTGCCCGGCATTCCGGCGCCAGCCGCGCCCAGGTCAGCCTTGAGCAACTCGATGACGTCTATCGGCTGGACATCACCGATAACGGGCGCGGATTCGATACCGACCTGGTCAATAAACGCTCGTTAGGCCTGGCGGGCATGCGCGAACGAGGGATCAGCCTGGGCGGCGAAGTCGTGATTTTCAGCCACCCGGGACAGGGCACCACCGTGCAAGCCACCTTTCCCGCTACGCCGCCCGAGGAGGCACCGTGATCCGTATTCTCATCGCTGACGACCACGCCATCATGCGGGGCGGGCTCAAACAACTGATCGAATTCGATCGACACCTGCAAGTCGTGGCGGAGGCGGAGAACGGCAGCCAGGTGCTCGAGCGGCTGCGCGACACAGCGGTCGACCTGCTGCTGCTGGACATGAGCATGCCTGGCCTGAGCGGCGAAGACCTGATCGCCCGCATACGCACCCATCACGCCAAGCTGCCTATTCTGCTGCTGAGCATGCACAACGAACCGCAGATCGCCCAGCGCGCACTCAAGGCCGGCGCGGCTGGCTACCTGACCAAGGATCACAACCCGGAAACCCTGCTCGCGGTGATCCACCGCACGGCGGCCGGCGGACGCTACCTGGACCCACGCATCGCCGAACAACTCGCCTTTGCCGGCACTGCAACCGGCGAGAGCACCCTCAAGGACCTCTCGGACCGCGAATACCAGATCCTGCGTATGCTCGCCCAAGGCCTGAGCGTCAACCAGATCGCCGAACACCTGGTGATCAGCAACAAGACCGTCAGCACCCACAAGGCCCGCCTGATGGAAAAAATGGGCTTCAGCTGCAACGCCGAAATCATCAAGTACGCCATGGCCCAGGGCCTGACCGAGTAGGGAAAACCTTACAAAAAAGCAGGATGTCCCGACGCCATCATCGGAATCCTCCGATAGTTCAGCCCGCCGCCTGACTCCATTCTGACACCAGCCCCGCAGCCCGGCATGCGCGGCCCTGGTGTCCAATGGAGCGCACACGTGACCAATCCGACCTCTTCAGCCCTTTGGCTTCCAACGGCCATCTCGAGCCTCAGTTGCTTCGTGTTGCTCGGGCTCGCCGCACAGGTCCCCTCCACGTATTGGCTGGCCAGCGCACTGCTGCCGGGCGCACTGGTTTACCTGTGTCAGCGCCATGCCGCCGGCATCCAGGCCACCGCGCTGCTGCAGGCGCAGCAGCAGGGCGTCGAGCACGGTCAGGCTGAAGAGGCCGCACGCCACGTCGCAGGCCTGCCGGAACTCTGCCGCACCATTACCCCCATCTGGTCGCAGCAGATCGACGCCGCCCGTCAGCACACCCAGACCGCCATCGACGCCCTCAGCGAGCGTTTCACCCACCTGGCGCAGCGCATCAGCGCGGCAGTGGGCACCGGCGCGCAACACGACAATGACACCCTGCTCAACCTGCTGGCCAGCAGTGAGCGCGAGTTGGAGGACATCGTCAGCCAGCTACGCCAGGCGCTTAACAGCAAAGAAACGCTGCTCGCCGAGGTGGTCAGCCTCAACAGCCACACCGCTCAGCTCAGGGCCATGGCCAAGGACGTCGGCGACGTCGCCAAGCAAACCAACCTGCTCGCACTGAACGCCGCCATCGAAGCCGCGCGGGCCGGCGAAGCTGGGCGCGGTTTTGCCGTGGTCGCCGACGAAGTGCGCAAGCTCTCCACGCTGTCGGAAGAAACCGGCCGACGCATCGGCGAGACCATAGAAACCGTCAGCTCCGCCATTGAACGCACCCTGCACGTCTCCAACGAGCATGCCAGCCGCGATGCCAACACCCTGGGCAACGCCAGTGAAGTGATCCGCCAGGTCATTGAAGACTTCCGTAACGGGGTCACTCGCCTGGTCGCGCATGGCAACGCGCTGCACACCCAGAACCAGGCAGTGGGTGACGAGATTTCCGAAGTCCTAGTGGCGCTGCAGTTCCAGGACCGGGTCAGCCAGATGCTTGGCCACATGCGTGATGACATCGAGAAGCTGGGCCTGCGCTTGGGCGAAACCACCCAGCACATCGACGCACGCGACTGGCTGGATGACCTGTCCCACACCTACACCACCCCCGAACAGCACGCCATCCACCATGGCCGTAGCACCCCCGCCGCCAGCAGCGCTGCCGACATCACTTTTTTCTGAGGACAAACCATGGCCAAGACCATTCTCATCGTCGACGACTCCGCCTCCATCCGCCAGGTCGTCGGCATGACCCTAAAAGGTGCCGGGTACGACGTCATCGAAGGTGTCGACGGCAAAGACGCGCTGACCAAGCTCGACGGGCGCAAGGTTCACCTGATCATCAGCGACGTGAACATGCCGAACATGGACGGCATCACCTTCCTGAAAAACGTCAAGCAACTGCCCAACTACAAATTCACCCCCGTGATCATGCTGACCACTGAAGCGGGGGACGGCAAAAAAGGCGAAGGCCAAGCCGCTGGCGCCAAGGCCTGGGTCGTCAAACCCTTCCAGCCGGCACAAATGCTGACGGCTGTTTCCAAACTGATTCTGCCTTAGGCCAGGAGCGACGCCATGTCTGCTACTTCGCTCGCCGACGACACCCGTCACCTGGCACTCGACGGCCCCCTGAGCATCTACACCGCCGCCGACACCAAGCCGCAACTGACCGCCGCCCTGCAGGGTGCAATTGCCCTGCAGATCGACCTGAGCCAGGTTGAAGAATTTGACTGCGCCGGGCTGCAGCTGCTGCTGGCGACCCAGGCGCACGCGCAGCGGATGGACATCTGCCTGCGCTTTATCGGTGCCAGCGCACCCATTGTCGAGCTGCTGCACCTGAGCGGCCTGGCCGGGCAACTGCCCATAGAGGAGGCCTGCGCATGAACCTCGACAGCGTGATCGGCACCTTCATCGCCGAAAGCCAAGAGTTGCTGCAGCAGATGGAAGACGCCTTGCTGCAGATTGAGCACGCGCCCGATGACGCTGAGCGGATCAATGCGATCTTTCGCGCCGCACACACCATCAAAGGCTCGGCAGGTCTGTTCGGCTTCGACTCCATCGTAGCCTTCACCCACGTCGCCGAAAGCGTGCTCGACCGGGTACGCGCCGGCGATGTGCGCTTCAATGGCGACCTCATCGCGCTGATGCTCAACGTGGGCGACCACCTCGCCGGGCTGATCAGCCAGCTCGCCAGCGGCCATGACCTGAGCGACCTGCCAGAGACCACACGGGCAACCGAAGCGGCGCTGACCGGTGAACTGAGCCACTACCTCGAACCGCAGCCGGCCAACACGACACCTGCCGCAGCGCCCGATACCCCCACACCGGTTGCCGGAGCCGGGCACTGGCACCTGTCGCTGCGCTTCGGTGTCGACACCCTGCGCAACGGCATGGACCCCCTGGCGTTCTTGCGCTACCTCGGCACCCTGGGCAGCATCCTGCATGTGGAACCGGTGCTCGACCACCTGCCGCCCCTGGAGGCGCTCGACCCGGAGAGCTGCTACCTCGGCCTGGAGGTGGCGTTCGAATCCCAGGCCGACCAGAGCGCCATAGAAGGTGCATTTGAATTCGTCCGCGAGGAAGGCAGCATTCGCATACTGCCGCCTCAGGCGCCCTTGTCCGCCTTCCGTGAGCTGATCGCAGAACGCGCCGCCGAAGGCACAGCCCAGGTCGAGCGCCTGGTGCGGTGTGGAAGCCTGGCCGCTGACGCCTTCGAGCAGGCGGCGCAGCACAACGACAGCGCACACGAAACCGCCACCACCCGCGCCGCCGACACCCCAGAACGCGCCGCCAAGGACAACAGCCGCACCAGCAAGGACGCCAACCTGATCCGCGTCGACGCCGACAAGCTCGACCAACTGATCAACCTGGTCGGCGAACTGATCATCGCGGGCGCCAACACCCGCATGCTGGCCCAGCGCAGCAATCTGGCTGATATGTGCGAGTCCGCCGAGACCCTCTCGCGCCTGGTCGAAGAAGTGCGCGACAGCGCCCTGACCCTGCGCATGGTGCAGATCGGCGCCACCTTCAACCGCTTCCAGCGCGTGGTGCGTGATGTCTCCCGCGAGATAGGCAAAGACATCGTCCTGCAGATCAGCGGCGGCGATACCGAGCTGGACAAAACCGTGGTGGAAAAAATTGGTGATCCGCTCACCCACCTGGTGCGCAACGCCATGGATCACGGCATCGAACCGGCCGAAGTACGGCACAGCGCCGGCAAGCCATTGCAGGGCGTCGTGCGCCTGAACGCTTACCACGAGGCCGGCGGCATCGTCATCGAAGTGTCCGATGACGGCGGCGGTCTCAACCCGCAAAAGATTCTCGCCAAAGCGACCCAGCGCGGCCTGGTCAGCGAGGGCCAGCAGTTCGGCGACAAAGACCTGCTCAACCTGATCTTCGAGCCCGGCTTCTCCACCGCCGAGCAGATCAGCAACCTCTCTGGCCGTGGCGTCGGCATGGACGTAGTCAAGCGCAACATCACCGCCCTGCGCGGCACCGTCGAACTCGACAGCGTGCTGGGCCAGGGCACCTGCGTGCGCATCCGCCTGCCCCTGACCCTGGCCATCATTGACGGCCTCTTGATCGGCGTCGGCCAGTCCAGCTATGTGGTGCCGCTGGACATGGTCGAGGAATGCATCGAACTGCCCAGTGCCGAGATCGCCGGGCAGCAGCACCTCGACCTGCGCGGCGAGGTATTGCCCTTCATTCGCCTGCGGCAGTTGTTCGATGACCAGAGCCAGCCGCCACGCCGCGAAAACGTGGTGGTGGTGCGCTATGCCGGCATCCGTGCCGGGCTGGTGGTTGACCAGTTGCTCGGCGAGTTCCAGACCGTGATCAAACCCCTGGGCAAAGTGTTCTGCCAGGTGCCTGCACTGAGCGGCTTCACCATTCTCGGCAGCGGCGCCGTGGCCTTGATCCTCGATATCCCAGGCCTGCTGACGCAGGTCACGCAGCACGCCAATACGCGCATCGCTGGCCAATCCAATGCACTGAGGAGTACCGCGCAATGAACCGCGCCCTTCGCAGCATCGCGCTGCTTGGCTTGGCGTCCCGCCTGGCAGTCATTGCCGATTGCATTTACGGATGCCTGGGTCGGCCATGCGCTGAGGCACTTCAACCCCGTGAACTGTGTATCAGTCGGGCAAACGTTGCTGGCCGTGGGCGCGGATTCACCCGCGTCGGGAGCTGAACCATGCAGAGCCATCTTGAACTGCACGGCCAAACAGAGCCGCAGCGCCAGTACCTGACATTCCGGGTCGACCAGGATCTGTACGGCGTCGCGACCGGCCAGGTGCGTGAAATTCTCGAACTCGACCAGATCACGCTGGTACCGATGATGCCCAGCGTGGTGCGCGGCGTAATCAACCTGCGCGGTGTGATCGTACCGATCATCGATCTGGCAGAACGTTTTGGCCACGGCCACACACGCCTCGGCGTACGCACCTGCATCGTCATCATGGAAATTCACGAAGACGAGGAAACCCACTTGATGGGCGCTCTGGTCGACGCCGTCAACGCCGTCGTGGAAATCGAACCCAGCGCCATTCGCAAGGCGCCGGCGTTCGGCAGCCGCATTCGCGGCGAGTTTATCGAGGACATGGCCCGTATCGGCGAGCACTTCCTCACCCTGCTGTGCATGGAGCAGGTGCTGTCTGTCACCCAGATCGCCGCCATGGCAGGCCAACTCAGCGAAGTCCCCCATTTTTCATCCGATGCGCGCGCGCAGGAGCAAGCAAATGACCATCAGCAAAAAGATGATTCTTCTGGTTCTCTCAGCCGTGCTTGGCATCCTTGTGCTGTCTGGCGTGGGCTATCAGCAGATCAACCAGGTGTTCAACGCCGCCAACCACGGCAACATCAATTCAATCCCCAGCCTCGTTGCCCTGGAGAAAATGGGCGGCGCGGTGAACGTCCAGATCCAACTGGTCTACCAGCACATCCTGACGACCGATGCCGCCGCCAT
The DNA here is from genome assembly GCF_900099645.1 of Pseudomonas peli. Classification (GTDB taxonomy): domain Bacteria; phylum Pseudomonadota; class Gammaproteobacteria; order Pseudomonadales; family Pseudomonadaceae; genus Aquipseudomonas; species Aquipseudomonas peli. The sequence continues at coordinate 1,453,059 of NZ_FMTL01000001.1, forward strand.
GGCGGAACTCGAGCCGAGGATCACCAGCAATCGCAACGAAATCCAGCAATCGATTGAGGACTACACCAAGGTGTTGTCCGACGATCAGGACAAGCAGTTGCTTGAGGCCGACCGCACAGCCATCGTCACCTTCCTGCAGGGTGCTGACGCAGTCCTGGAGTTTTCACGCAAGAACGAGAACGAGGCCGCTCGCAACGCGCTCATCGCCTTGCAGCAGGGGGCCATCGATCCGCTGCATGAAGCCATTCAGAGACACCTGGACTACAACATCGATGCCGCCAACAAAGGCAGTCAGTCGGCGCAGAGCACCCTTGAGCAAGCCACGCTGATCTCCATCGCCGTGTCGCTGGTCACCCTACTGGTCATCAGCCTGATCGGCACGCTGATCACCCGCAACCTGCTGAGCCAGCTCGGCGGTGAACCGCTCTATGCCGCCGACATGGTGAGCCGCATTGCCGCGGGTGACTTGACCGTCAATGTGGAGACCAAGGCCGGTGACACCACCAGCATGCTGGCGGCGATCAAAGGCATGGTGGACAAGCTCGCGCAGATCATCGGTGAGGTGCGCAGCAACGCCGATTCACTGTCCAGCGCCTCCGAGCAAATTTCCTCTACGGCCCAAAGCATGAGCCAGGGCGCATCGGAACAAGCCGCTTCGGTCGAAGAAACCAGTGCGTCGATGGAGCAGATGTCCGCTTCCATCGCACAGAACACCGAAAACGCCAAGGTCACTGATGGCATGGCCAGCAAGGCAGCGCGCGAGGCTGACGAGGGCGGTCAGGCGGTGAAGGACACCGTGGCGGCGATGAATACCATCGCCGACAAGATCGGCATCGTCGACGACATCGCCTACCAGACCAACCTGCTGGCACTCAATGCGGCCATCGAAGCGGCCCGCGCCGGCGAGCACGGCAAAGGCTTCGCCGTGGTGGCGGCAGAAGTGCGCAAGCTGGCTGAGCGCAGCCAGGTAGCTGCTCAGGAAATCAGCGAAGTGGCCAAGAACAGCGTCTCGCTGGCCGAGCGCGCCGGCAGCCTGCTCGATCAGATGGTGCCGTCGATCGCCAAAACCTCCGATTTGGTGCAGGAAATCTCCGCCGCTTCCGAGGAGCAGAGCGCCGGTGTCGGGCAGATCAACACGGCCATGAACCAACTCAGCGAGATCACCCAGCAATCGGCCTCCGCGTCCGAGGAACTGGCCGCCACCGCCGAAGAGATGAGTGGCCAGGCCGAACAGCTGCAGCAGTTGATGGACTTTTTCAAAATCCACAGCAGCGGTGGCAGCAAACGTGCTGAGCGCAGTGAGGCGGTCAGGCGCACGCGTGACGACAGCGAGGTCAGCAATACCTCGTTCGCCCTGGAGTCTGCGCCTGGCGGTTTCATCCGCTTCCAACACTGACACCCTATTGGCAGCGGGCACCCAAAGGTGCCCCAGGAGCGACGCATGTCCAGCTTCAACCCAGCGACCGCCACGGACACCCGCCAGCAATACCTGACCTTCACCCTTGGCGAGGCGCTCTTTGCTGTCGGCACGCTGAATGTCCGCGAGATCATCGAATATGGGCACCTCACGCCGGTACCGCTGATGCCACCGAGCATCCTCGGCGTGATCAACCTGCGCGGCGGTGTAGTGCCGATCCTGGACCTGCGTCAGCGCTTCGGTCAGGGGGCAACCCAGGTCAGTCGGCGCTCTTGCATCGTCATTCTGGAAGTCCAGCGCAGCGGTATCGACCAGGTCATCGGCATCGTCGTCGAGGCGGTGAATGCCGTGCTGGAGATTCCCGAACAGGACATCGAACCGCCGCCCAGCTTCGGCAGCCAAATCCCCACCGACTTCCTCATCGGCATGGGCAAGCTCGATACACGCCTGGTGGTGCTGCTCGACATTGGCCGCGTGCTGTCGCTCGATGACCTGCAGTTACTGGCCGGTCGCGAACTACCCGAATCGGCCTGAGCCCAGGAGCCTGCAATGAGTGTCACCAACCTGAGCAACCGCGAATTCCAGCAGTTCCGCGACATGATCTACGGGATCGCCGGCATCGCCATGGGTGAGGCCAAACGCCAGCTGATCGCCGGTCGTCTGAGCAAGCGCCTACGCCACTACGAGCTGAACAGTTTCGGCGATTATTTTCAGTTGTTGCTCAAGGACCAGGCCGAGTTGCAGACCGCAGTCGACCTGCTGACCACCAACGAAACCTACTTCTTCCGCGAGCCCAAGCATTTCGACTTTCTCCGCGAGCGCCTGCAAAACGAACTGCGCAGCACAAGCCAACCGCTGCGCGTCTGGAGCGCGGCGTGCTCCAGTGGCGAGGAACCCTACACCCTCGCCTTGCTCCTGGCCGACTGCCTGGGCCCGCGGCCATGGGAGATACTCGCCTCGGACATCAGCACACGCATCCTCGACAAAGCGCGCGCCGGCATCTATCCCATGGAGGATGCCAGTGGCATCCCGCGCGAGCTGCTACATCGCCACTGCCTGCAAGGCACCGGCCAGCATGCCGGCCTGTTCACCCTGGAGCCTGCGCTCAAGCAGCGGATCAGCTTTCGCCAGATCAACCTCAACAATGCCTTGCCTGATGTCGGCCTGTTCGACGTGATCTTCCTGCGCAACGTGATGATCTATTTCGACCAACCCACCAAACGCCAGGTGGTCCAACGCCTGAGTGCGCGGCTGCGGCCGGGGGGGTACTTTTTCGTCAGCCACTCGGAAAGCCTTAACGGCTTCAGCGACGAGCTGCAGGCCCTGCGCCCCTCCATTTACCGCAAGCCTCATGCATAAGCCCGAGGGCGTTATCGAGATATTCCTGCAACCAGGGGATCTCTACTTCGGTGACCGCCACACGCGCATCCGCACGTTATTGGGCTCGTGCGTGTCACTGGTGCTGTGGCATCCCCACGAACGGCTCGGTGGCATGTGCCATTACATACTCCCCAGCCGCAACCGCCAGGGTGAGCAACTGGATGGCCGCTATGCCGACGAAGCGCTGCACCTGCTGCTCAAGGAGGTTAATGCCAGTGGCACCCATATCGAGGACTACCGCATCAGCCTGTTCGGCGGCGGCAACATGTTTGGCGCCCTGACGCCGCGCAACATCGGCGAAACAAACGTCAGCGCAGGCCTGGAACTGCTCGCCGCTCACGGCCTGCGTTGCCACGCTCGGCATGCCGGCGGGCGGGGCTACCGCAACCTGATTTTCGACATATGGAGCGGCCACGTCGCACTGCGCTGCCCCTCTCAACAACAGATCGCTACACGCCGCTATGAGGCGCAACCATCATGAAGAACATCAAGGTGATGATCGTCGACGACTCCGCTGTCGTCCGCCAAGTGTTGAGCGGGAGCCTGTCCGAACACGCAGGTATCGAGGTGATCGGCACGGCTGCCGACCCCCTCTTCGCCCTGGACAAGATGCAACGTAACTGGCCTGACGTGATTGTCCTGGACGTGGAAATGCCGCGCATGGACGGCATCACCTTCCTCAAGAAGCTGATGGCCGAACACCCGACGCCTGTGGTGATCTGCTCGACCCTCACCGAGAAAGGTGCAGCCACCACCATGGAAGCCATGGCAGCAGGCGCGGTGGCCATCGTCACCAAGCCACAAGGTGGCCTGCGCCAGTTCCTGCTGGAGGCCACCGAGGAGCTGGTCAGCGCCATTCGTGCCGCCTCCCAGGCGCGGCTCAAGCGCCTCACGCCCGCATCACCGCCCGTACAGCCAACCCCGAAACTCAACGCCGACGCCATACTTGCTCCGGGCAGTGGCAACGCCATGACCCGCACCACCGAACGCATCATCGCCCTTGGCACCTCCACCGGCGGCACACAGGCCCTCGAGTACGTGCTCACTGCGTTGCCACGCGTCTGCCCGGGTATCGTCATTGTCCAGCACATGCCCGAACGCTTCACCGCAGCGTTCGCCGAGCGCCTCAACGGCCTCTGCCAGATCGAAGTAATAGAAGCCCGCAATGGCGACCGCGTTATACCCGGGCGCGCCCTGATCGCCCCCGGCGGACGCCATATGCTGCTCAAGCGCAGTGGTGCGCAATACCTGGTCGAAGTGGTCGACGGCCCGCCCGTATCCCGTCACAAACCCTCGGTCGACGTGCTGTTTCGCTCCACCGCCCGCGCCGCCGGGGCCAATGCCACCGGCATCATCATGACCGGCATGGGCGACGACGGCGCCCGTGGCCTGCGCGAAATGCACGACGCCGGCGCCCTCACCCTCGGCCAGGACGAAGCCAGTTGCGTGGTCTATGGCATGCCCAGAGAAGCGATGAAGCTCGGCGCGGTCAACCGCGAGATTGCGCTGGAGCAAATCCCCGCCTACATCCTGCGCAGCGACCGCCCCTAACCAGCAGCCTTTCCCCACATACCCTGCCGGGCGTAGAATCAAGCGATTCATCGCCTGGCACCCCCCGGCGGACCCGTGAGCTCCGGCTGCCCGAACGGTGATCCCGTTTCGTCATGCAGCCCCACAACCCTGCGGCGACCTGCCGCCCAACGACGCTCACCGCACACATACCCCGAATTAGTCGCAGGAAACCGCCATGCCTGATTACCGCTCGAAAACATCTACCCACGGCCGCAATATGGCCGGCGCTCGCGCCCTGTGGCGCGCCACCGGGATGAAGGACGAAGACTTCAAGAAGCCGATCATCGCCATCGCCAACTCCTTCACCCAGTTCGTGCCCGGCCACGTGCACCTGAAGGACATGGGCCAGCTGGTCGCCCGCGAGATCGAGAAACACGGCGGCGTGGCCAAAGAATTCAACACCATCGCGGTCGATGACGGCATCGCCATGGGCCACGACGGCATGCTCTATTCGCTGCCGAGCCGCGAGATCATCGCCGACTCCGTGGAGTACATGGTCAACGCCCACTGCGCCGACGCCATCGTCTGCATCAGTAACTGCGACAAGATCACCCCCGGCATGCTGCTGGCATCGCTGCGCCTGAACATCCCAGTGATCTTCGTGTCCGGCGGGCCGATGGAAGCGGGCAAAACCAAGCTGGCCAGCCACGGTCTGGACCTGGTCGACGCCATGGTGATCGCCGCAGACGACACGGCCAGTGACGAAAAAGTCGCCGAATACGAGCGCAGCGCCTGCCCGACCTGCGGCAGCTGCTCCGGCATGTTTACCGCCAACTCGATGAACTGCCTGATGGAAGCCCTGGGCCTGGCCCTGCCGGGCAACGGTTCGACCCTGGCCACCCACAGCGACCGCGAGCAGCTGTTCCTGCAAGCCGGCCGCACCGCCGTCGAGTTGTGCAAACGCTACTACGGTGAAGGCGATGCCTCGGTGCTGCCGCGCAACATCGCCAACTTCAAAGCGTTCGAGAACGCCATGACCCTGGACATCGCCATGGGTGGTTCAACCAATACCATCCTGCATCTGCTGGCCGCCGCCCAGGAAGGCGAAGTCGATTTCGACCTGCGCGATATCGACCGTCTGTCGCGCAAAGTACCGCAGCTGTGCAAAGTCGCGCCGAATATCCAGAAGTACCACATGGAAGACGTGCACCGCGCCGGCGGCATCTTCAGCATCCTCGGTTCGCTGGCCCGTGGCGGCCTGCTGCACACCGACCTGCCGACCGTACACAGCACGTCCATGGCCGAAGCCATCGCCAAATGGGACATCACCCAGACCGACGATGAAGCCGTGCACACCTTTTTCCGTGCAGGCCCGGCCGGCATCCCGACCCAGACCGCGTTTAGCCAGAGCACGCGCTGGGACACTGTGGATGATGACCGTGAAAACGGCTGCATCCGCAGCGTCGAGCATGCGTACTCGCAAGAAGGCGGCCTGGCCGTGCTCTATGGCAACATCGCTGTCGACGGCTGTGTGGTGAAAACCGCTGGTGTGGATGAGTCCATCCACGTCTTCGAAGGCACCGCGAAAATCTTCGAGAGCCAGGACAGCGCCGTGCGCGGCATCCTTGCCGACGAAGTGCAGGCTGGTGACATCGTCATCATCCGCTACGAAGGCCCGAAAGGCGGCCCAGGCATGCAGGAAATGCTCTACCCAACCTCGTACCTGAAATCCAAAGGCCTGGGCAAAGCCTGCGCCCTGCTCACTGACGGCCGCTTCTCCGGTGGTACCTCGGGCCTGTCCATCGGCCACGCCTCGCCGGAAGCCGCAGCAGGTGGTGCCATCGGCCTGGTGCGCGAAGGCGACAAGATCCTGATCAACATCCACGAGCGCAGCATCAACCTGCTGATCAGCGATGAAGAGTTGGCCGCACGCCGCGTGGAACAGGACAAGAAAGGCTGGAAGCCGGTGGAAGTGCGCCCGCGCAAAGTCACCACGGCGCTCAAGGCCTATGCCCTGCTCGCCACCAGCGCCGACAAGGGCGCAGTGCGTGACAAGGCCCTGCTGGACAAACTGGTGCCGTAAACCAACACGCAGCAGACAAAAGCCCGGCCTAGTGCCGGGCTTTTTGTTTTCAGCTCACGCCCATATAGCGCCCGGCGCGATGGTTGATCGCCAGCACCATGTTCAACGCCAGCGCGCCGAGGATCGACAGCGCCACCTTGTCCAGCGGCACAACCATTACCGCGCCCAGCACGATCAGCACATCAATGGCCATCTGCACATTGCCGGCGCGCATGCCGAAACGCTCCTGCAGGTACAGCGCGAGGATATTCACCCCACCCAGGCTGGCGCGGTGACGGAACAGCATCAGCAGCCCCAGGCCCATGGCGAAACCGCCGAACAGCGCGGCATACACCACATTCAGGTGAGTGAAGCCGATCCAGTGCGGGGTTAATTCGGCCAACAGCGAGACCATCCCCACCGCACAGAAGGTGCGCAGGGTGAACGGCCAGCCCATGCGCCAGATGGCCAGGGCGTAGAACGGCAGGTTGATCAGAAAGAACATCAGGCCGAAGGGCCAGCCGAACAGGTACTTCATCAGAAAGGCCAAACCCACGGTGCCACCTGTGAGCAACCCGGCCTGGCTGTACAAGGTGATGCCCAGCGCCACCATGGCGGTGCCCAGCAGCAGCGCCAGGCCATCTTCCCAGAGCGGGTGGCGAATAAAGAGCGCGGCAATACGATCCGGCTCGGCGTGATCGGCATCAGCGTCATGCATGGAGAACAACCTGTAGAGGGCAAACGACAAGAGACAGCGTAGCGGCCAGCAAGGCAGCGCCTGGCATCGATTAACGCGACACAACGACGATGCGCAGCGTGACACGCACGACCAGCGGCCATCCTGGCGAAGATCAATGCTGCACAGAAAAACTCAACCCGAACGGGCTATTTGCGATCCCACACTTCAAACACATAGCCCGGCGTTTCCAGGCCTTCCGGGTGTTCGATGGCGGAAGACAGGTGCCAGTCAGCCTCATCCACGTCAGGGAAGTAGGCATCGCCCTGGGGGCTGATGCCTACGCGGGTCAGGTACAGGCGATCAGCCTGGGCCAGACCCAGCTCATAGAGTTGCGCACCACCGATCAGCATCAGCTCCTCGGCATCCTCTTCGCGTGCCCAGGCTTCGGCCCGCTCAAGCGCGGCGTCGAGGCTGGCGAACACTTCTGCACCTTCCAGCTGCAAGCCAGGCTGACGGCTGACCACCAGATTAAGCCGACCCGGCAAGGGGCGACCGAGCGAGTCCCAGGTCTTGCGACCCATGATGATCGGCTTGCCCAAGGTCAGGGCCTTGAAGTGCTTGAGATCCGCCGGCAAATGCCAGGGCAGTTGGTTATCGCGGCCAATGACGCGGTTTTCCGCGAGGGCGGCGATCATGCAGAGAGGCAGAGAATTTTTCATAGACGCGAGAATACCGTCTGCGTAGCGATCATTGAAGCCTTCCCCTGAACAGACTCGGTACCCTTAACCATCCTGGCGCTTACCCACCACGCGGTTACGCCCCTGCTCCTTGGCCAGGTAGAGCGCGACATCTGCCAGGCGCAAGGCATCACCCAGACTCTGATGCGGCTGCGGGGTCAGGTAGGCCATGCCGATGCTCAGCGTAACCACGCCAGCGGCATCCGAATGAGCATGCGTCAGGCCCAGACCTTCGATGGCGCTGCGAATGTCCTGCAGAATCGCCAGCAGTTGCGCTTCCTCCAGGCCATACCAGACGCCGACAAACTCCTCCCCGCCATAACGCGCCGCGCAATCCAACGGCCGCCGCGCGTGCTCGCCAATCACCCGAGCCACCTGGCGCAACGCATCGTCGCCGGCCGCGTGGCCATAGTGGTCGTTGTAACGTTTGAAGAAGTCCACATCCATCATCACCACGCCCAGGGCCTGCTTATCGCGCTGCGCCTGACGCCAGCTGCGCTCGGCACGCTCACTGAAGGCGCGGCGATTGAGCAGTCCTGTGAGGAAATCCTTCTCGGCCAGGTCCTGCAGCAGCCCATTGGCCAGGAAGTTCTGCCGCGTGGCGTACTCGAGGGAATAGCAGCCCACCGAGCCAATGATGTTGGCCAGCGCCAGGAAAAGGGCGTTGCTCAGCAGCAATTCGCCTGCCAGCCCCAGGCTCAATTCCACCGCCAGATAGGCGAAGAAAGTCAGCCAGCCACACAACACCGCAGTGGTGAAGCGCAACCCGGTGAGGAAATAGAAGAACACCGTGACTAGGATGATGCCCTCATAGGGCAGCGCAAAGTTGTGGTAACGGGCCAGGCCAATGATGCCCGCCACGGCCAGGCCGGAGAGTAACGCCACGATGCCGCCGATCAGCTGCAGATGATCACGCAAACCCGGTCGGTAGGTGGCCAGCCAGGCCAGGAGCAGCATCGGCTGAATGACTGCCAAGCGTAGGGCGAGTATCCGGCCGCGCAGTGGGTCCGGCAGGTTGATCGCATCCAGCAGCACAAACAGCAGCGCCAGCAGCGTCGCCACCAGCAATGACCAGCGCATACGCCGCAGAAACACGTTGGCGTGATAACGCTTGAACGCCTGCTCCAGTTCATCGTCAAAACTCAGCGCACGAAATCCCTGCTGATGCTGACGCAGGTAGGGCGAATCCTGATTGACCCAATCCAGATGCGGTAACTTCACGATGGCACTCGCTTTTATTGTTATGCATTCAGGGGCTGGTGATCGATACATGCAGCCGCCCGCTGACGACAGACTAGCTGGACTGGCCACACTAGTACACGCATGCACCGCGGTGCCATGTACCGGCCGCTGCGGTTATGCTCTGGCTTCCACTCAGCTATGGAACACCGCGTGAGCCCACTCAACATCCCCACGCCCAGCCGACTGCAGCGCCTCTGGCTCAGTGAAACCATTCGCTTGCGTGAGGAGCATGCCGGCCCGCTGGACGACAGCGAAGCCAACCGTCGCGCCCAGGCCAAAGGCGGGGCACTCGCTGAGCGCATCCAGAATCGTGCCTGGTCGCTGTGCGAACGCGACGGCCAGGTATCGGCGCTGCAGCATTGGTTACACGGCGCACGCCTGGCTGGGTTGTTGCTGGTGCTGCTGGCTATCCTCAGCGGCAGCGGCTTGGCGGTGGCAGCGTTGGGCGATGGTTTGCGCCCGGTCAATGTGTTCTGGGCCCTGGGCAGCCTGCTCGGGCTGAACCTGCTTCTGCTGCTGGGCTGGGCGCTGGGTCTGCTGCTAAGCCGCGACAGCACGGGCGCCCTCGGCCATCTGTGGTTATGGCTGAGTGCCAAGCTCGCGCGCGACGCCCAAGCCGCACAACTGGCCCCTGCTCTGCTGTTGATGCTGCAACGCCAACGCCTCAGCCGCTGGGGGCTGGGCGTACTGGTGCAGGGTTTCTGGCTGCTAACCCTGCTTACCGCACTGCTGACCCTGCTGGCCCTGCTGGCCACCCGCCGCTATGGCTTTGTCTGGGAAAGCACCCTGCTTGGCGGCGACAGCTTTATCGCCATGACCCAAGCCATCGGCAGCTTGCCGGCGTTGCTCGGTTTCAGCCTGCCGGATGCCGAACTGATCCGCGCAAGCGGCGACAGTGCCCTGGCCAACGAAAGCGCGCGGCTTAGCTGGGCCGGCTGGCTGGTGGGTGTGCTGGTGGTCTACGGCCTACTGCCGCGCCTGGGCCTGCTGCTGCTCTGCCTGTGGCGCTGGCGCCGCGGTTGTGCGGCGCTGAGCCTGGACCTCAGCTTGCCGGGCTACAGCCTGCTGCGCGAACGCCTACAACCGAGCAGCGAACGCCTGGGCGTATGCGATGAGGCTCCGACGCAGCTGCATCAGCCGCAGGCCGGCAGCCTTACCGAAGGTAGCCAGGGTGCGTTGCTGGTAGCCGTCGAGCTGGACCCGCAACGCAGCTGGCCACCCGCGCTGCCCAAGGGCATCGGCGATGCCGGCGTGATCGACAGCCGCGAACAGCGCAACCAGCTGCTCGACCAGCTCAGTCGTTTCCCACCGGCGCGCCTGCTGATTGCCTGCGACCCGCGCCGCTCGCCGGATCGCGGCAGCCTGGCGCTGCTCGGTGAACTGGCGCGTACGGCCAGCGCTACGCGGATCTGGCTGCTGCCCCCACCGCCCGGTGAAGCGCTCGACAGCGCCCGTTTGGGCGACTGGCACCGCGCCCTGGAGCAATTGCAGCTGAGCTACAGCGACAGTGCGCCGTTCAGCTGGCTGGAGCATGGCCATGACTAAAGCCCTCAAGCTGGCCGTGGTCGGCCATACCAATGTCGGCAAGACCTCGCTGCTGCGCACCCTGACCCGCGATGTCGGCTTTGGTGAGGTGTCCCATCGCCCCAGCACCACTCGCCACGTCGAAGGCGCACGGCTGTCGGTGGACGGCGAGGCGCTGCTGGAGCTGTACGACACCCCCGGTCTGGAAGACGCCATCGCCCTGCTCGATTATCTGGAACGCCTGGATCGCCCCGGTGAACGCCTGGACGGCCCGGCGCGGCTGGCGCGCTTTCTCGACGGCAGCGAGGCGCGCCAGCGTTTCGAGCAGGAAGCCAAGGTACTGCGCCAGCTGCTGGCCTCGGACGCCGGCCTCTATGTGATTGATGCGCGCGAGCCGGTGCTGGCCAAATACCGTGACGAGCTGGCGGTGCTGAGCATGTGCGGTCGGCCCTTGCTGCCAGTGCTGAACTTCGTCAGCAGCAGCCAGCACCGCGAACAGGACTGGCGCGACGCCTTGGCCCGCCTTGGCCTGCATGCCCTGGTGTGCTTCGACAGCGTGGCGCCGCCGCTGGATGGCGAGCGTCGCCTATACGACAGCCTGGCGCTGCTGCAGGAAAAAGCCCGACCGCAACTGCAACGCTTGATCGACGATCACCTGGCGCAACGCCAATTGCGCAAAAGCAGCGCTGCGCGGCTGATCGCCGAACTGCTGCTGGACTGTGCCGCCTGCCGCCGTAGCGTGGCGGCGCAAGCGGTGCTGGAACAAGGCGCCATCCACGAACTGCATCAAACCATTCGCCAACGCGAGCAACGCTGTGTGAAAGCCTTGCTGCGCCTGTATGCCTTCCGCCAGGACGACGCCAAGGCCGGTGACCTGCCCTTGCTCGACGGCCGCTGGGGTGACGACCTGTTCAACCCGGAAACACTCAAGCAGCTCGGCATCAATATCGGCGGCGGCATGGCGGCGGGCGCGGCTACTGGCGTGGGCGTCGATCTGCTGGTCGGCGGGATTACCCTCGGCGCGGCGGCGCTGATCGGTGCCGTGCTCGGCGGCAGCGCGCAAACCCTGCGCGGCTATGGCGCGCGGCTGAAAGGCAAACTCAAGGGCCAACGCGAGCTGACCGTGGACGACGCCGTGCTGCGCCTGCTCGCGCTGCGTCAACAGCTGCTACTGCAAGCACTGGAAGCCCGTGGTCATGCCGCGGTCGAGGCCATCAACCTGAGTACGCCGCAGGACACCAGCTGGCGCGAAGGCAAGCTGCCGGAGGCCCTGCACAAAGCCCGCGCCCACCCGGAATGGTCATCGCTCAACCCCGGCGCGACACTGGAAGAGGGCGAGAGGCAGGAGCAGGTGCAGCAGTTGGCGGCGGAGTTGCTCTAGCTCTGAGACATCGCGGCAATGGCCACGATTAACGATCAGACTGCGACAGGCGCCGGGATATGCGGATGCGCCTGGTAGCCAACCAGCTCGAAGTCCTCGAACTTGAACGCCAGCAGATCCTTCACCTCGGGATTGAGCTTCATCACCGGCAGCGGTAGCGGCTCACGGCTCAGTTGCAGGTCGGTCTGCTCGATATGGTTGGCGTACAGGTGGCAGTCGCCGCCAGTCCAGATGAAGTCACCGGGCTGCAAACCGCAGACTTGGGCGACCATCAGGGTCAGCAGCGCGTAGCTGGCGATATTGAATGGCACACCCAAAAATATATCAGCCGAGCGCTGATACAGCTGGCAGCTCAGCTTGCCGTCGGCCACATAGAACTGGAACAGCGCATGACATGGCGGCAGAGCCATCTGCTCAACCAGGGCCGGGTTCCATGCAGATACGATCAGGCGGCGCGAGTCAGGGTTCTTCTTGATCATCTCGATCAACTTGCTGATCTGGTCGATCGACTCGCCGTTCGGCGCCGGCCAGCTGCGCCACTGGTAGCCGTACACCGGGCCAAGATCGCCGTTCTCGTCGGCCCACTCGTCCCAGATACGCACACCGTTGTCCTTCAGGTACTTGATGTTGGTGTCGCCCTGAAGGAACCACAGCAGCTCGTGGATGATGGATTTCAGGTGGCACTTCTTGGTGGTCACCAGCGGGAAGCCGTCGGCCAGGTTGAAGCGCATCTGATGGGCAAAAATACTGTAGGTGCCAGTGCCAGTACGGTCACTCTTGAAGGTGCCGGTCTCACGCACCAGGCGCATCAGGTCGAGGTACTGTTTCATTGCACGGCCTCCTGCGCCGCCTGGCGCTTGTAGGCATAGGCGATCAGACCCAGGCCACCGAGGATCATCGGCACGCAGAGCACCTGGCCCATGGTCAACCAGCCGCCTGCCAGGTAACCCAGCTGAGCATCCGGCACGCGGACAAACTCAACGATAAAACGGAAGATCCCGTAGCACATGGCAAACATGCCGGACACGGCCATGGTCGGGCGCGGCTTGCGCGAGTAGAACCAGAGAATGGCGAACAGCGCCACACCTTCCAGGGCGAACTGGTACAGCTGCGAGGGGTGGCGCGCCAGTTGCTGCGGGTCGGTGGGGAAGATCATCGCCCACGGCACGTCGGTCGCCTTGCCCCACAGTTCGGCGTTGATGAAGTTGCCGATACGCCCAGCACCCAAGCCAATCGGCACCAGCGGCGCAATAAAGTCCATCAGCTCAAAGAAGCTCTTGTTGTTGCGCTTGCCGAACCACCAGGTGGCCAGCATTACGCCGATCAACCCGCCGTGGAACGACATGCCACCTTCCCAGATGCGCAGCATGCGCACCGGTTCGGCGATATAGGCAGCCAAATCGTAGAACAGCACGTACCCCAGGCGGCCACCGAGGATCACGCCCATGGCGACCCAGAACACCAGATCGGAGAGCTTCTCCTTGTTCCAAGTCGGCGCGAAGGCGTTGACCCGGCGCGAGGCCAGCCACCAAGCGCCGCCGATGCCGATCAGGTACATCAGGCCGTACCAATGGATTTTCAGTGGGCCAAGGGCCAGCGCAACTGGGTCGATCTGCGGGTAAGGCAGCATCAAAAACTCCTTAAACGAGGAAACTCAGGCCCACGCTAAACAGCAGCAGGGCAAACAGACGCTTGAGCAGGCGCGGCGACAACTTGTGCGCCAAGCGTGCGCCGACACGAGCAAAGTACATGCTGGGGATCGCAATGCCGGCCAACGCCGGTAGGTAGACAAAGCCCAGGCTCCACTCTGGCAGCGCGGGTTTATCCCAGCCCAGCCAGATAAAACTCAGGGCGCTGGCTATCGCAATCGGCAAACCGCAGGCCGAAGACGTGGCCACCGCCTGCTGCATCGCAACGCTGCGCCAGGTCAGGAACGGCACGGTCAGCGAACCGCCGCCAATCCCGAAAATCGCCGAGGCCCAGCCAATCACGCCACCGGCCAGGGTCAGCGCCGGCTTGCCTGGGACAGTGCGGCTGGCTTTGGGTTTCAGTTCCAGGGCCATTTGCACGGCAATAATGATCGCAAACACGCCGATGATCTTCTGCAGCAGCGGCCCCTGAATCGCCGCTGCAGTCATTGCGCCCAACCCAGCACCGAGCAGAATACCCAGGGTCATCCAGGCAAATACCGGCCACAGCACGGCGCCTTTACGCTGGTGTTCCAGCACCGAGTTGATCGAGGTGAAGATGATCGTCGCCAACGACGTACCGACCGCCAGGTGGGTCAGGATCATCGGATCAAAGCCCTGCGCAGCAAAACTCAGCACCAGCACCGGCACGATGATAATGCCGCCACCCACCCCGAATAACCCGGCAAGCGTTCCGGCGGCAGCCCCCAGGACCAAATACAGCAGCAGTTCCATCAGCACCCCCGCAAACAATCCGGCATGGTAACGGATGCACAGGGCCGGACTCTACTTTGGGCGATGGATGTCCGTCCTGGCTTTGCGTAAAGTGCCTGCATCGCCTGTGGAATAGACCAGCATGCGCCCGACCCTGTACCTGAAGCTGAGCTGTAACCAGATGCACCTGACGCATCTGCAGAGTGGCCGCGTACTGCACTTGCAAGCGGACCCTGCGTTCAGCAACCCACGCCTGTTGGTGGCAGATTTTGCGGCAGCACAACACCTGCTGCTGGGCGGGATCACGGCCCTGCTGCCCCATCGTTTCCTGCGTCTGAGCCGACCACCGCAACTGCTGATTCAACCGCTGGAACGCCTGGAGGGCGGTTTGTCTCAGGTTGAAGAACGCATTCTGCTGGAGCTTGGCCTCGGCTGCGGCGCGCGCAAGGTGCGCCTGCACCTGGGCCAGGAGCTGGACAATGCCGGCGTGCTGGCGAAATTAGGGAGCTGATCATGTGCCTGATCGTCCTGGCCTGGCGACCGGGCCATGCCCAACCGCTGCTGGTGGCCGCCAACCGTGATGAGTTCTATGCTCGCCCGAGCCAGCCCCTGGCCGAATGGCCCGACAGACCGGGACTGATTGCCGGGCGCGATCTGCAAGCCGGAGGTACCTGGCTGGGTGTCGGTCCGGGCGGACGCTTTGCCGCACTGACCAATATTCGCGCCCCCGGCCAGGCATTAGGCAGCCGCTCTCGTGGCGAGCTACCGGCAGCCTTTCTCAGTGGCGACCGCAGCATCGACACATTTCTACAAGACCTGCACGAGCAGCGGCACCACTACAGCGGCTTTAACCTGCTGCTGGGTGACCCTCAGCAGCTCTGGCACTTCAACTCCCATACCGGGAACGCCACGCCCTTGGCGGAAGGCGTACACGGCCTGTCGAATGCCGACCTGAATACGCCCTGGCCCAAGCTGCAGCGGGCCAAGCAGGCCCTGAGCGATGGCCTGCATGAAGCCACCCCACAAATGTTGCTCAAACTGTTGGCCGACCCCACCGGTGCGGCGGACGCGGAGCTGCCGCAAACCGGTATCGGCCTAACCGGCGAACGCCTGCTTTCCAGCGTGTTTATTACCAGTGCCAGCTACGGCACGCGCGCTAGCACCGCCTTGATTGTGAATGCCGACGGCAGCCGCACGCTCACCGAACGCACGTTCGGCAGCCATGGCAGTTATCTGGGTGAGGTGCTCGTGCCCTGTTGAGGCCGCTCAGTCGCTGCGCACAGGTTCGCTGAGCTCATCCAAGGTAAACAGCGGCGCGGCAATCGCCGGGTCGTCGGCATCCGCCACCAGCAGGGGTCGACCATCGGCCTGAAAGGTCAGCCCTTCGATCTTCACCACTGGCGCCAAGCGGCTCAGCGCGACGATATTCAGTTGCGCGTCCAGCCGCCCAAGCACGCTGCCAACGCAGGCACCATCCAGGTAGCTGGAATCAGTAGCCTCTGCCGATGCCGTGAAATACAGCGCGCCCCAGGGCGCCACGCTGAGATCGGTGAGGCTCAATTGCACACCGTCCAGCTCCGGTAATTGCAGCGGCACAATGCGTTGCAAAGTGGCTGCACTCAACTGCCCGCCTTCTAGATCGCGCAGCACCTGCGGCAAATCGAGCAGCACCAGGGCGTTTTCTCGGCCACGACCATTGCCGCGCTGCGCCAGTAGCACCTGCTGGTGATAGACCACGCCGCCTTCGATATTCAGGTCCTGAAAGTGCTCAGCGAGCGCCCGGTACAAGGGATTAAGGTCGATCACGCGCACATTCCCGGCCTCAACCAGACAACCGCGACAGCGGTGTTCGGTGGAACCGGAACCTAACGCCAACAGGCTGTCAGCGGGCAATGACATCAAGGCTTCGAAGTCGGGCTTTCGGCGCTTGCGCAGCTTGGCATCGCTGGGTAATTCGCCGGGGAGCAGAGTCAGCTCGGCCTGCCAGTCGCCGCTCAGGCTGTAGCGCTGCAGCACCAGTGCATCGTCGGCCAACACCCAGAAACTATGCCCCTGACAGACCAATGCACTGGCTGCCGACAGCCGCAGCGTGGCCAGTTGGCGCAATTGCAGGGGGGTTGCGGCAAGCGTCAGCATGAGCCGCGAGCACTCACGCCTGAATATCTGACGCCGGATTGATCATCCGACCCAGGCCGAGGTTGCGTAGGGCCAGCTGCAGGGTGCTGTGAATCACCTGTGGGTTGTCGATGTTCATCACCTGGCCCAGCAGCTCCTGGGCTTTGCCCAGACTGATCTGCCGCAGCAGCCATTTCACCTTGGGCAGGTTGGTGGCGTTCATCGACAAGCCGTCGAAGCCCATCGCCATCAGCAACACGGCGCACGCCGGATCACCGGCCATCTCGCCGCAAATACTCACCGGCTTGCCTTCGGCGTGGGCGCCGGCCACTACCAGGCGCAGCGCCTGCAGCACCGCCGGGTGAAGGAAGTCATAGAGGTCAGCGACGCGCGGGTTGTTACGGTCCACGGCCAAGAGGTATTGGGTCAGGTCATTCGAGCCGACCGAGAGGAAGTCGACTTGGCGTGCCAGTTCGCGCACCTGATAGACCGCAGCGGGGATCTCAATCATCACCCCGACCGGCGGCAGCGGCACGTCGGTGCCTTCATCGCGCACTTCGCCCCAGGCACGGTGAATCAGGTGCAGCGCCTCTTCCAGCTCCTGAATCCCGGAAATCATCGGCAGCAGAATGCGCAGGTTATTCAACCCTTCGCTGGCCTTAAGCATGGCGCGGGTCTGCACCAGGAAGATTTCCGGGTGGTCGAGGGTGACGCGGATACCGCGCCAGCCGAGGAAGGGGTTGTCTTCCTTGATCGGGAAATAGCTCAGCGCCTTGTCACCGCCGATATCCAGGCTGCGCATGGTCACCGGCAGCGGGTGGAAGGCGGCCAGCTGCTCGCGATAGATCGCCAGCTGCTCTTTCTCGCTGGGGAAGCGCTCCTTGATCATAAACGGCACTTCAGTGCGGTACAGACCAACGCCTTCGGCACCGCGCTCCTGGGCGCGCTTTACATCAGCAAGCAGGCCGGTGTTGACCCACAGCGGCATACGGTGGCCGTCGAGGGTTTCGCACGGCAAGGCGCGCAGTGCATCTAGACCCTGCGCCAGCTGGCGTTCTTCCTCGACCACTTCGGCGTATTGCTTGCGCAACACTTCGCTGGGGTTGGTGAACACCTCGCCGTGGTAGCCGTCGACGATCAGCTGAATACCGTCGATCTTCGAATACGGCAGGTCGACCACGCCCATGACCGTGGGAATACCCATGGCCCGCGCAAAGATGGCCACATGCGAGTTACCCGAGCCCTGTACCGAAACCAGGCCGACCAGCTTGCCTTCCGGTACTTCGCCAAGCATCGCCGGCGACAGCTCTTCGCTGACCAGAATGCAGTTGTCCGGGTACACCAAGGTCTGTTGACGCGCCTGCTGCAGATAGGCGAGCAGGCGTCGACCGAGGTCTTTGACATCGCTGGCGCGCTCACGCAGGTAGGCGTCGTCCATCAGTTCAAAACGATTGATGTGCTCGCCAATCACCTGACGCAGTGCGCCCTGGGCCCACTGACCGGTGCGAATGACCTTGACCACCTCGTTACCCAGGGCGGCGTCTTCCAGCATCATCAGGTAGACGTCGAACAGCGCGCGCTCTTCCGGGCGCAGCTGCGTGGCCATTCTCGCCGACAACGCGCGCATGTCGCTGCGAACGCCTTCCAGAGCATCATTGAACAGGGCCAGCTCGGCGGCGATGTCATCGACGGTCTTATCCGGCACCACTTCCAGATCAGCCGGCGGCAGGACCACCACTGCGGTGCCCACGGCTGCGCCAGGCGAGCCGGGTACGCCGATGAACTTGGCTTCCTGAATGCCCTTACCCTGCCGACCCAGGCCACGGATCGAACCGGTGGCCTCGGCGTGGGCGATAACCCCGGCGAGCTGGGCGCTCATGGTCACCAGGAAGGCTTCTTCGCCTTCGTCGAACTGGCGCTGTTCTTTCTGCTGGATGACCAATACACCCATCACCTTGCGGTGGTGAATGATTGGCGCACCGAGAAATGAGGCGTAACGCTCCTCGCCGGTTTCGGCAAAGTAGCGGTAGCGTGGGTGTTCGGACGCGTGTTCGAGGTTGAGCGGCTCTTCGCGGGTGCCGACCAGGCCGACCAAGCCCTCGTTGGGGGCCATGCTGACCTTGCCGATGGCTTTCTTGTTCAAGCCCTCGGTGGCCATCAGCACAAAGCGATTGCTTTCAGGGTCCAGCAGGTAGACCGAGCAGACCTGGCTGCCCATAGCCTCGCGCACTCGCTGCACGATAATGCCCAGCGCCGCCTTGAGGTCCTTGGCGGCATTTACTTCCTGGACAATCTTGCGCAGCGTATTGAGCATACTTGGCTCTAGCCTGTGTCAGTCCCGCGCCAAGAGGCGCGGAGCGAGTTCCTTGAGGGCGCGACGGTAAACCTCGCGCTTGAATGTCACCACCTGGCCCAGCGGGTACCAGTAACTGACCCAGCGCCAGCCGTCGAACTCCGGCTTACCGGTCAGGTCCATGCGCACCCGATCCTCTGCGCCAGTCAAACGCAGGAGGAACCACTTCTGTTTCTGCCCGATGCACAGCGGCTGGCTGTGCGTGCGCACCAGGCGCTGAGGCAGACGATAACGCAACCAGCCTCGGGTGCAGGCGAGAATTTTCACATCCTGCTGTTCAAGGCCAACTTCTTCGTTCAATTCGCGGTACAGCGCTTCTTCCGGTGACTCATGGTCATTGATCCCGCCCTGCGGGAACTGCCAAGCGTCCTGGTTTATCCGACGCGCCCACAGCACCTGGCCGACATCATTGGTCAGAATGATGCCGACATTCGGGCGAAAACCATCGGAATCGATCACGGCACACAACCTCGTAAACGCCTGAATTTAAGACATGCGGGCATTGTTCCACAAAGGCCGCGGCAGCAGCAACGCGAGCGGGGCGCGTAATAGGAATGACCTATAAAAGCCGTTATTCTGGCCGCCTTTCGTAGCTGGCAATCAAAGGTGCTCCCGTGCGTTTGGCTTTATTCGATCTCGACAACACCCTGCTCGGCGGCGACAGCGATCACGCCTGGGGGGACTACCTGTGTGAGCGCGGCATCCTCGACGGGATTGCCTATAAGGCGCGCAACGATGACTTCTATCAGGACTACCTGGCCGGCCGCCTGAACATCACCGACTACCTGAACTTCAGCCTGGAAATCCTCGGCCGCACGGAAATGGCGCAGCTGGAGCAGTGGCACCGCGAGTTTATGCGCGACTGCGTCGAGCCGATCATCCTTGCCAAAGGCGAAGCGCTGCTCGCCGAGCACCGCGAAGCCGGCGACAAGCTGTTGATCATCACCGCCACCAACCGCTTCGTAACCGCGCCGATTGCTGCGCGCCTTGGGGTCGACACCCTGCTGGCCACCGAATGTGAAATGGCCGACGGCCGCTACACCGGACGCACCACCGACGTGCCGTGTTTCAAGGAAGGCAAGGTCACCCGCCTTAACCGCTGGTTGGCGGAAAGCGGCCTTAACCTCAACGACAGTTACTTCTACAGTGACTCAATGAACGACCTGCCCCTGCTGGAGCAAGTCACTCACCCCTTCGCCGTCGACCCCGATCCAAACCTTCGCGCTGAAGCAGAAAAGCGTGGCTGGCCGGTGATCTCGCTGCGCTAAACTAGCTGCAAATAAAAACGCCGCCTGATCAGGCGGCGTTTTTATTGCGGTATTGATCAAGCTGGCTTGGCGCCCATCAACCCCATGATCACCAGCAACAACAACACGATCAGCCCGGCATAGACCGCGCAGAAACCCAGCAGGCGCGTGGGTGCTGGTGCGCCATTAAGGGCTTGCCAGGTGCTCAAGCGGCCCGCCAGCAGCAACCCGGCAACCATCAGCACACCAAACAGCACGCTGCTGAGCAGCAGCCAGGTTTGGCTCAGCGGCAAACCGATAAGATCAACCAGCAACCAGCCGGTTACCGGCAGGCTCAGAGCCAGCAGGCCGAGCACCGGCATGCTGATCAAGCGGGTGCGTTTCAGCTTGCGCTGCAAGATGGCGGCATCACCGCCACGCGAGGCCTTCCATAACATAAACAGATGCACTAACACCCCAACCAGCAAGAGGATGCCGGGCAGCATGTGCAGCATTTTCAGCAATGGGTAATGTTCCATTGTTTCAGTCCTACCGGGTTTCCGGCTTATCCAAGAAAGAGTTTGTACGCCGGGTTATCGCTCTCATCCCAGTAGGGATAGCCGATGGCTTCCAGCGCCGCTGGCACCAAATGGCGCTCGGCCTGCGGCACCTGCAGGCCCGCGACCACTCGACCATCGGCCGCACCGTGATTGCGGTAGTGGAACATTGAGATGTTCCAGCGCCCACCTAATTTCTGTAAGAAATTGAACAATGCACCCGGACGCTCAGGAAACTCGAAGCGGTAAACGCACTCATCCGGCACCGCTGCCGCATGACCGCCAACCATATGACGGATATGCAACTTGGCCAGTTCGTTGTCAGTCAGGTCCAACACCGGGAAGCCCTGGTCGCGCAGACCCTGAACCAGCGCGGCACGCGGGTCACTTTCAGGGTGGGTTTGCACGCCGACAAAGATATGCGCCTCCTTATCTTCGTGATAGCGGTAGTTGAACTCGGTGATCTGCCGCTTGCCAATGGCTTCGCAGAACGCCTTGAAGCTGCCCGGTTGCTCAGGGATGGTCACGGCGATGATCGCTTCACGCTTCTCGCCCAGTTCGGCGCGCTCAGCGACATGGCGCAGGCGGTCGAAGTTGACGTTGGCCCCCGAGTCGATACCCACCAACACGCGCCCACTGCAGCCTTCACGCTCCACATACTTCTTGATCCCAGCCACGCTGAGCGCACCGGCCGGCTCGGTGATCGAACGGGTGTCGTCGTAGATGTCCTTGATCGCCGCACAGATCTCGTCGGTGCTGACGGTGATCACCTCGTCAACATGATCCTTGCACACATCAAAGGTGTGCTGACCGATCTGCGCCACGGCCACGCCATCGGCAAACAGCCCAACCTGCGACAGCACCACACGTTCACCGGCGGCCATCGCGGCCTGCAGGCAATTGGAATCGTCCGGCTCAACACCGATGACCTTGATCTCTGGGCGCAGGTATTTGACATAGGCGGCGATACCCGCAATCAGCCCGCCGCCGCCCACCGGCACGAAGATCGCATCGATCGCCCCCGGTTGCTGACGGAGGATTTCCATCGCAATGGTGCCCTGCCCGGCAATGGTGTGCGGGTCATCATAGGGATGGATATAGATGTAGCCTTTCTCATCGACCAGCTTCAGCGAGTAGGCCAGTGCTTCCGGGAAGCTGTCGCCGTGCAGCACCACCTTGCCGCCGCGCGAGCGTACGCCCTGCACCTTGATTTCAGGGGTGGTCTTGGGCATCACGATGGTCGCCTTGACCCCCAGCACTTTGGCCGCCAGCGCCAGGCCCTGGGCATGGTTGCCGGCCGAGGCGGTCACCACACCGCGCGCCAGCTCCTCAGTCGAAAGCTGCGCCAGTTTGTTGTAGGCACCGCGAATCTTGAACGAGTACACCGGCTGCAGGTCTTCACGCTTGAGCAGAATCTGGTTGCCCAGGCGCTCGGAAAGCTGGTTAGCGGCTTGCAGCGGGGTTTCAACCGCCACGTCATAGACGCGCGAGGTGAGGATTTTCTTGACGTACTGTTCGAGCATGGCGGGATCGCAGGCGGCTTTTCAGAGAGTCAGCGAGTCTACCCCAGCGTTGCGCCGAACGACCATACAAGCCACAGGGTTTTCCCGGCCAGCGGCCCCCTGGCGCCTCAGTCAGGCTATAATTCGCGCCTTTCAATCACTCCCACTCCAGGCCTAAAGATGAATCAGGATCAACTCAAGCAAGCCGTCGCCCAGGCTGCCGTCGACTTTATTCTCCCCAAACTCGACGCCAAGAGTGTGATCGGTGTCGGCACCGGCTCCACTGCCAACTGTTTTATCGATGCCCTGGCCAAGCACAAGATGGAGTTCGACGGCGCTGTGGCCAGTTCCGAAGCCACCGCCGCACGCCTCAAGGGCCATGGTATTCCGGTGTATGAGCTGAACACCGTCAGCGACCTGGAGTTCTATGTGGATGGCGCCGATGAAAGCGACGAGCACCTCAATCTGATCAAGGGCGGTGGCGCGGCCCTGACCCGCGAGAAGATCGTCGCGGCCGTGGCGCAGACCTTTATTTGCATCGCCGACGCCAGCAAGTTGGTGCCAGTCCTCGGCGCCTTCCCACTGCCGGTGGAAGTGATCCCGATGGCGCGCAGCCACGTCGCCCGCCAGTTGGTCAAACTCGGCGGCGATCCGGTGTACCGCGAAGGCGTGGTGACCGACAACGGCAATATCATCCTCGACGTGTTCAACCTGTCGATCACCAACCCGGTGGAGCTGGAAAGCCAGATCAACGCCATCGTCGGCGTGGTCACCAACGGCCTGTTCGCTGCACGCCCAGCTGACCTGCTGTTGCTCGGCACCGCAGAAGGCGTGAAAACCCTCAAGCGCGCCTGATCGCCGCCGGCACTAAGGCAGTCCATAGCGGCTGTGCAAAAATGGATCAGGTCGGCAGACAGCCTGCGTCCTTTGCGACATGCTGCCAGCAGTGCTTAGCAGGTCGTTAAACCGTAATCAGGATCGTCAGGGAGCTTTATGTCCGCATTCGTCTCGTCCACCCATGATCGCCAGTTGGAACTCGCCGACCTGCTGCGTGAGCTGGTCGCCCAGGGGCGGACCAATCAGGACAATGCCGAACAATGCCTGGCAATCCGCCGCAGTGCCGTTAATAACCAGCAGCATCCGCTGGAATTTCTTGCCGCGCAGCAACTGGACGATCTGAAAAACCCTGGCAAGAAGCTTGAACTGGAAGGCCTGACCAGTTGGCTGGCGGAACAATGCGGACAGCCCTTTCTGCGCATCGACCCGCTGAAGATCAATGTTGCCGCCATCACCCCGCTGATGTCCTATGCCTTCGCCCAGCGCCACAAGATTCTTGCTGTGGCGGTGGACAACGACAGCGTGACCATCGCCAGCAGCGAGCCTTTGGTAAATAGCTGGGAAGCCAACCTGACCCACGTGCTCAAGCGTCCGATCAAGCGCGTGGTGGCTAGCCCAACGGATATCCAACGCTTTACTGTGGAGTTCTACCGCCTAGCCAAATCGGTAAGCGGCGCCTCAGCCGGCGACACTAAGATCAGCAACATGGGCAACTTCGAGCAACTGCTCAACCTCGGCGCCCAGGATCAGGAGCCGGACGCTAACGACGCACATATCGTCAATATCGTCGACTGGCTGTTTCAGTACGCCTTCACCCAACGCGCCAGCGATATCCATATCGAGCCACGCCGCGAACAGGGCAGCGTGCGTTTTCGCATCGACGGCGTGTTGCACACCGTCTACCAATTCCCGCCTCAGGTAACAATGGCCATCGTCAGCCGCCTGAAAAGCCTGGGACGGATGAACGTTGCAGAAAAACGTAAACCGCAGGATGGCCGGGTGAAGACCAAGACCCCGGATGGCGGTGAAGTCGAACTGCGCCTGTCGACACTGCCCACCGCGTTTGGCGAAAAAATGGTGATGCGGATCTTCGACCCAGAAGTGCTGCTGAAAAGCTTCGACCAGCTGGGTTTCTCTGCCGACGATCTGAAACGCTGGCAGAGCATGACCAGCCAGCCCAACGGCATCATTCTGGTTACCGGCCCCACCGGATCGGGCAAGACCACCACGCTGTACACCACGCTCAAGCAACTGGCCACGCCGGAAGTTAACCTCTGCACCATCGAAGATCCGATCGAGATGGTCGAGCCGGCCTTCAACCAGATGCAGGTGCAACACAATATCGACCTGACCTTCGCCAGCGGCGTACGCGCGCTGATGCGCCAAGACCCAGACATCATCATGGTCGGCGAAATTCGCGACCTGGAAACCGCCGAGATGGCGATTCAGGCGGCGTTGACCGGACACCTGGTACTGTCCACCCTGCACACCAACGACGCGCCCAGCGCGATCACCCGCCTGCTGGAACTTGGCGTGCCGCACTACCTACTCAAGTCCACCCTGCTCGGTGTAATGGCCCAGCGCCTGGTGCGCACTCTATGCCCGCACTGCAAGGCGCCACAGACGCTGGATGAAGACGGCTGGCAGAGCCTGACCAAACCCTGGAGCGCGCCACTGCCGACTCAAGCCTGCCGTGCCGTAGGTTGCCTGGAATGCCGCGACACCGGTTACCGCGGCCGCGCTGGGGTGTATGAAATCATGCTGATCAATGATGCGATGAAGCCGCTGATCACCGCCGATACCGACCTGATTGCCCTGCGTCGGCATGCGTTCAAGGAAGGCATGCGCAGCCTGCGTCTGTCTGGCGCGCAGAAGGTCGCCGCCGGCCTGACCACCATTGAGGAAGTGCTGCGGGTCACTCCGCAGAGCGAGCAGAAATAGCCTTAGCCCATGCGTTTCAGCTGCGCGGCAAACGCTGCTGACGGGCGAGGATGCTTGCCATTCGCTGCGGCTTGCAGTCCAAGTAGGCTGAAGCCTGCAACCAGCGCTGATTGGAATGCCAGGCGAAGAGAAACTGCCCGCCCTTGAGCTGATCCACCACCATCCGTGCCACTTCCGGACGCACCGCCGGGCAACCCAGGCTGCGGCCGATACGCCCATGCTTCTGTGCCCAGCGTGGGCTGACATAACCGGCGCCATGAATCACGATGGCACGCTCGCGGGCCAGGTCATTCAGGCCAGGCTCCAGGCCATCCATACGCAAGGAATAGCCATGCTTGCCGCGGTAGCTTTCCGCCGTGCGGAACAAGCCCAGACTGGATTGATGGCTACCCAGACGATTGGAAAACACCTCGGCGAAGTTCTCCCCGGACTTGCGGCCGTGGGCGACGAAATCGCGCAATAGCAGACGCTTGCGCTGCAGATCGAATATCCATAACCGCCGCTCGGTGGAAGGCCGCGAATAGTCGATCACCGCAAGGCGGCGAGCCGGACCCGCACCATGATTGACCGCGCACTGCATGGCCGCCAGCGCATGCTGCAGCGCCTGCTGATTGAGCCCGGGGGCAATCTGCGCCAGATCCCTGAGCAAGCCATCCTGCTCGGTTGCTGTCGCCGACAAGGGCATGCAAGAAAGCCAAAAGCCGATCAGGCAGAACCTGCCAAGACGTCCAAACATTGCGCAAATACCTCGAGTACCTTCGGACGTCCTGTCACAAGATCCGCCCCTAGCCCGCCTATACTGGTTGCGGCTAACCCGCTTTTCGGCCGAGGACTGGAGCAGTAGATTGTTCAAAAAACGCACACTCTACCTGAGCGCCGCCCTGCTCATCCTGCCATTGGTCGCCAACGCCACCGGTGCGCCCTTCGCCACCAGCGTCGATCTGCGCCCATTGCTGGCTCATTTGACGCAGCGCTGCAGCCCATTACCGACAAGCCTAGACGAGAATGCTCAGCGCCTGCTGCAGGCTTTTTATGCGCAACGCGACGGCCAGCCGGCCTGGCAGAACAGCGAACAACTGCTGCAATTGCGCGAACAGCTGGCGCAATTGGACGATGACGGCCTGCAGCCCAGTGACTATCTGCTGCCCAGCCTGGTCGCGGAAAGCTTCGCCAAGCAGCGCGACTGCGCGGAACTGCTGACCAGCCACAGCTACCTGCAGGCCCTGCTGCACCTGCGCCGCGGCCGCTTGCTGCAACAGCGCCTGGAACCGCTGTGGCAGGCGCCAGGGCAAACCAACCCGGACCCGCAACTGGCGACCCTCTCACTGGCCCTGCTGCATCTGCACACGCCGTCCCTGGCCTTTGCCAGCGCACGGCCGGCTACCGTGCAATACCAGCGGCTGCGTAGCGCTTATGCGCAACAACGCCTACAGCCGCTGCAGGAGTGGACGACACTCGCCAGCGGCGCACAGCTCAAACCCGGCGGCAAGGATGCGCGACTGCCAGCATTGCGCACACGCCTGATCGCCCAGGGCTACCTGGCTGCACCGC
Source organism: Pseudomonas peli (assembly GCF_900099645.1). Taxonomy (GTDB): domain Bacteria; phylum Pseudomonadota; class Gammaproteobacteria; order Pseudomonadales; family Pseudomonadaceae; genus Aquipseudomonas; species Aquipseudomonas peli. The sequence continues at coordinate 1,479,477 of NZ_FMTL01000001.1, forward strand.
AAGAAGAACTGGGCAGCACCTATGATCTGGCCACACAAAGCGCGCTGGAGAATTTCCAACGCGACCACGGCCTTAACCCGGATGGCATCCTCGGCCCCGCCAGCCTGACCGAGCTGAATATCAGCCCACAGATGCGTCGCGAGCAGCTGCGCGCCAACCTTGAGCGCCTGCGCTGGCTGGCAGACTCTATGGGCGAGGCCAAAGTGCTGATCAATGTTGCGGCCGCCGAAATCCAGGTGCGGCGCGATAACCAGCTGCTTTGGCGCAGCCGTACCCAGGTCGGCCGTGCCGAACGGCAGACTCCGCTGCTCGCCTCCAGCATTGTACGGCTGACCCTCAATCCGACCTGGACCGTGCCGCCGACCATTCTGCGTGAAGACAAATTGCCGGCTATTCGCGAAGACATCAGCTACCTGGAGCGTCACCAGATGAGCGTGCTCGACCGCGACGGCAACCTCCTCGACCCGCAGAGCATCGACTGGGAAAGCCCCGGAGCGATCCGCCTGCGGCAGTCGGCCGGTAGCCATAACCCGCTCGGCCGCGTCGCTGTGCGCTTCGACAATCCATTCGCGGTCTACCTGCACGACACGCCCAGCCAGCAGCTGTTCAGCAAAGCGCCGCGTGCGTTCAGCTCGGGCTGCGTAAGGGTCGAGGCGGTCGATACCCTGCTCGCCTGGCTGCTCACCCCGGATGAGCTGAGCAGCGTGCAGACGCGTATCGCCAGCGGCGAAACCCAGCAATACCGCCTGCAACATCCGGCGCCGCTGCTGATTGCCTATTGGACGGTAGAAGCCAGCAAGGACGGGGCACTGCGCTACTACCCAGACATCTACGCGCGCGACATGCGCCTGGTCAAAGCGCTGGCGCCAAACGTGCACTGATCGGTCGCCATGACCGTTGATCGGCACACTCTGCAACGCCATCGACAGCAGTGCCAACGCCAACTGTGCTTAGATAGCTGAACAGCTAATCCGCAGACTAAAACCCACCAAGGAGCTACACCACATGGAAATCGGCAGCGTCATCTTTCTCTTTGTCGGCCTCGCCGTCGCCATCGTTTTTATGGGTTTCAAGGTCGTGCCGCAGGGTTTTGAATGGACGGTGGAGCGCTTCGGTCGCTACACCAACACCCTTAAGCCTGGCCTGAATATCATCGTCCCGGTGATGGACAAAGTCGGCCGCAAGCTCAACGTAATGGAAAACGTGCTGGATATTCCGCCGCAGGAAGTGATCACCGCCGATAACGCCACGGTGCAGATCGACGCCATCTGCTTCTTCCAGATCATCAATTCGGCCCAGGCCGCCTACGAGGTGAACAACCTCGAACACGCCATCCGCAACCTAGTGATGACCAATATCCGTACCGTGCTCGGCTCCATGGAGCTGGATGCCATGCTCGGCCAACGCGACGCAATCAACGAGAAGCTGCTACGCACCGTTGATGAAGCCACCGCGCCCTGGGGTATCAAGATCACCCGTATCGAGATCAAGGACATCAGCCCACCCGCCGATTTGATGGCCGCCATGTCCGGGCAGATGAAAGCCGAGCGGATCAAGCGCGCACAGATTCTCGAAGCCGAAGGCCTGCGCGCCGCCGCCATCCTTACCGCCGAAGGGCAGAAGCAGGGCGACATCCTCAAGGCCGAAGGCCAGCGCCAGGCTGCCTTCCTCGAAGCCGAAGCGCGCGAACGTGCCGCCCAGGCAGAAGCTGAAGCCACGCGCATGGTTTCCGAAGCCATCGCCCAGGGCAACGTGCAGGCGGTTAACTACTTCGTCGCGCAGAAATACATCGAAGCCCTCGGCCAACTGGCCAGCGCCAATAACAGCAAGGTCATCCTGATGCCGCTGGAAGCCAGCCAGGTGATCGGTGCAGTCGGCGGTATCAGCGAAATTGTCAAAGCCACCTTCGGCGAGAAGAAGGGTTAAACCATGTGGGACTTTTTACAGCACCTGTCGTACTGGAACTGGCTGGCGTTCGGCACTCTGCTGCTGATCCTCGAAGTGTTCGGTGCCGGTGGCTATCTGCTGTGGATCGGCCTGGCCGCCGCCAGCGTCGGCCTGCTGACCTTTATCTTTCCGGGCCTGCCCTGGGCTGCGCAGTTCATCCTGTTCGGCCTACTGTCGATACTCACCGCAGTGTTCTGGTGGCAGCGCCAACGCAGCGCCGCCAAACCCTCCGACCAGCCTGGGCTGAACCAGCGTGGCAGCGAATTCATGGGACGCACCTTTGCCCTGCATGAAGCCATCCATGAGGGGCGTGGCAAGATAAAAGCCGGAGACTCGTTGTGGTTGGTCAGCGGCCCGAATCTACCGGCGGGCACGCCGGTGCGCGTAGTGGGTCAGGACGGTGTGGTACTGCGGGTCGAAGCCGAGTAATCGGCCTAACAGGCAAACCGGCACTGGCGGACAACGCCCAGTGCCGGTTTGCTGCCTGTCAATCAGGCAATGCGTAAACCTTGAACAGCGCCTTGACCATATCCCCCGGCTCACCGAAGTAGCGACCGTATATCTGCTCCAACTCACCGGAGCGCTGCGCCTTGCTAAGGGCCGTGTCGACCAACAGGCGGAAGTCTTCGTCACCACGCGTTAAGGCCATCGCCACCGGGGCGAATTCGTAGATTCGCTCCAGCACCTGCATATCACTGGCATCATCACGCTTGGCCAGGTAATTCTTCAGGAGCATGCGCTCAGAAAAGAACGCATCGGCCTTACCCTCGGCCACCAACTGCACACCTTCCTCCTGGCTGCTGACGGTCACCACCGTAGCGACAACACCCAGCATGCGTTGCTGCTTGCGAATCCAGGCTTCTGTCGCTTCGCCCTGTTTAACCGCATAGGTATGGTTAGCCAAGCCGCGATTGACCGTGGCGCGCCAAGTCGGTCCGCTGTGTGCAACCTCACCGTTGAGCACCTTGAGCAAAGCCTCGGGCGCATCCTTACGCACCAAGACCGCCAGCCCGGCGGTGTAGATGGGCAGGGAGAAACTGACGTGCTTACGCTGACTGAGGCTTTCCACACTGGGCGAGCAGAGCAGGTCGAGCGAACCGTCACGCACGGCGTTCAGCCCTTGTGTCGCCGTCACAGACTGATAGCGCACCTGCAGCGCAGGCAGGTTCAGTTCGGTTTTGACCTGTTCGACCACCTTCTCGCACAGCTCAATCGCATAGCCGCCGACTTCACCGTTTTGCAGGCTGCTGAACGGGGCAATGTCGTCGATGTAGCCCAGATTAAGCGTGTTGCTGCTTTCGATGCGCTGCAACGTCTCGGCGTGGGTTACAGGCGACAGCGCCAGGAGGCAGGCCAGCAGAAGGTTGCACGGATTACACAGGTGAATATTCATATCCATATCCCCAGATTCAAAGGGTTTACCAGCCATTACGCCTTACAGGGCGTGGGTTGCTCGGCAACAAAGCGCTTGGCGATAAAACCGTACAGCAGATAACCCAACGCCAGCACCAGCATCGCGCCGAACACCGCATCCTTGCCCGAGGCATACAGGGCGTAGAAGCAATAAACCATCGCCACCATCAGCACCATCACGTTGCGGGTATAGATCGCCGCGCTGACGCGGGCCTTGTACATGATCACCAACAACCCGGAGAGCGCCGTGATATAAGGGATCAGGTTGGTGACGGCCGCCAGATTGACCAACTTGCTGAACTGCGCGCTGGCGTTCGGCGAGATAGTCGAAAGCGCCAACAGGGTTTGCAACACCCCGCACACGATCATGCCGATCACCGGTGCATTGGCCGCCGTCACCTTGCCGAACAGTTTGAGGAACATGCCCTGATCCGCCGTGACCTTGGCCGTTTGCGCCAAAGTGAACTGCCAACCCAGCAGCGAGCCGATACAGGCCATGACAGCCAAGCCCATGATGATGTTGCAGATAAAGGGGTTGAACATCTGCGCATAGACATAGGCAAATGGCGCGCTGGAGTTGGCCAGTTCGGCATTCGGTACGATGCCCTGAATCACCGTGGTCGACAGCACATACACTACGGCTGCGCCGAGGGTGCCGAACAGGCAGGCCAGCGGCACATTGCGCTCTGGATTTTCCACCGCATCGGAGTTCTGCGCCGCCGACTCCATGCCGAGGAAGGCCCACAGAGTCAGCGGAATACTCTGCGCAATCGCGTCGCTGATCTTCAGGCTGTGCGGGTTCCAGGCATCCTTCAACACCGCAGGGTCAAACCAGAACCAGCCGATCAGGCTGAGCCCCGCCACCGGGATGATCACGCCCCAGACAGTGATCGCGCCAATTCTGCCGGTGATACGCGGGCCGCCGAAGTTGGCCACTGTGGTCAGCCAGATCAGCCCGACCGTGCCGACAAACAGCGGAATCGCGCCACTGCCCAGCCAGGGGAAGAACGGTGTGAGATAACCCACTGCAGAAATACCGATGGCCACGTTGCCGATGGCCAGCGAAAGGAAATACAGAAACGAACAGAGGAAGAACGCCGACTTGCCGTGCGCCTCCTCGGTATAGGCCGACATACCGCCCGAGCGGTGGCAGTAGATGCCGCACTGGGCGAAACAGTAGGCAATGGCCATGGAGCCGACTGCCGTGATGATCCACGACAGCAACGAAACCGCGCCCAACTGGGCCATGCTCGACGGCAACATGATGATGCCGGAGCCCATCATATTGACCGACACCAGGGTGGTGAGCCCCACCAGGCTCATCTTCTTGCTTGACTCAGCCATCGACCTCTCCTTGTTCTTTGCGTGGCACTGGCGCGGCCAGCAGCCAAGGCTGCTGGCCGGGAGTGGCTAAGCGTTACTGTTTGACCACATAGACCTTGTACGTCAGCCCACCCTGGCCATCGCGCTCAATCTCGACGCCATGGTTGTCGTGTTCGAAACCGGGGAAATGGCTATCGAACAGCTCCATCGCCAGCAGGTAATCGATGATCGCCTGCTTGTCCGCGCCAGCCTTTTCGCCCGGCATCATCAGCGGGATGCCCGGTGGATAAGGCACGACTTGCACGGCTACGGTGCGGTCCAGCATGTCACGCACGGAGATCTGCTCAATCTGGCCTTTCACCAGCTTGGCAAACGTCGCCCGCGGTGATGACACCACATCCGGCAACAGGCTGAAGGCGGCGTCCATGTTGTGCAGCAGCTTGGAGGCGAGCATGTCCTGGTGCATGGCGTCGGCCAGGTCCTTGAGGCCCATGCCGGCGTAACGCTCGCCATGGCTGGCGACCAGCTCAGGCATCACCAATTCCAGCGAGGCGTTGCTGTCGTAGTGCTTCTTGAACTCCATCAGCCCGGCGACCAGCGAACCCCACTTGCCCTTGGTTACGCCCAGGCTGAACAGCAGCAGAATCGAATACGGCTCGGTCTTTTCCACCACGATGCCGCGGCTGGAAAGGAACGATGACACCAGCGGCGCCGGAATGCCGCTGGCCTCCATCTGCCCTTCCAGGGTCTGCCCTGGGGTCAGCACGGTGACCTTGATCGGGTCGAGCATGCAGTAATCACGGCCCAGGTCACCAAAGCCATGCCAGCTAGCGCTCGGCTGAAGCACCCAGGCATCGCCCTGGCGTAATGTCTGCGGGTCGAGGTCGGCAAAGGGCACGCCGTTGACCTCATCCGGTTGCCACACGCCAAACCACCAATCCTGCGGCTTGCGCTTACGCACCTCATTACCCAGACGCACCATGGCCTGGCGGAAGGCGATGGCTTCGCCGATGGACTCATCGGTGAGGTACTCGCCGGCATCATCCATCATCTTCGCCGACACATCGGTGGAGGCAATGATGCTGTATTGCGGCGACGTCGAGGTGTGCATCATGAAGGCTTCATTGAACAGCGCCGGCTTGACCGGCACCTTGCCCGAGCGGATATGGATCATCGAGGCCTGCGACAGCGCCGCCAGCAGTTTGTGGGTCGAGTGGGTAACGGTCACCGTGGCGTCATCGGCATGCCGTTCGCCACGGTGCATGCCGTAGCGGCCTTCATACAGCGGATTGAAGCGCGCGTAGGCATACCAGGCTTCGTCGTAGTGAATCCGGTCGACGCTCTGGCTCAGTTCGCGGGTGGTGGTCTGCACGTTGTAGCAAAGGCCGTCGTAGGTCGAGTTGGTCAGCACCGCCAGTACTGGACGGGCCTGTTTGTCGGTCATCAGCGGACTTTCGGCGATTTTCTGCGCCACCGCCTCGGGCGTCAGCTCGCTGCGTGGCACCGGGCCGATCAGCCCGCGTGCGTTACGCCGTGGCCGCAGGTACAGCGGCACAGCGGCACAGCGGCACAGCGCCGGACATATTCAGCGCGTAATTCAGCGATTTGTGGCAATTGCGGTCGACCAGCACCGCGTCGCCATCGGTTACCGCCGAGTGCAGGACGATCTCGTTGCTGGCTGAACTGCCGCCGACCGAGAAGAAGGTGTAATCGGCGCCAAACACCCGCGCGGCATTCTTTTCCGCCTCAGCAATAGGCCCGGAGTGATCATTCAGCGAGCCCAGCTCACCCACCGACACGCTGAGGTCGGAGCGCAGCATCTGCTCGCCGTAGAAGTCGAGAAAACTGCGACCCACTGCGGTCTTCATAAAGGCAGTGCCGCCGGTATGCCCAGGGGTGTGCCAGGAGTATTCGTGGGTGTCAGCGAAGTTCACCAGGGCGCCAAAAAATGGCGGCAGGATGCTGTCCAAATAACGCCGAGCAGCGGCTTCAATGCGTCCGGCGACAAACGCCGGGCTGTCTTCCGGCTGCCAGATAAACCCATCGATATTTTCAACAAACTCCAGCGGCACCCGGCTCTGATGCGCCTGGCTCATGCCGAGCATGATCGGCAGCTGTGCGGTGCGCTGGCGGATCAGCTGAATCAGGTGCAGCGCTAACGGCAGATTTTCCTCACACAAACCCCAGCCGAGGATGACGCAGCAATAGGCTGGGTCGGCGCGAAAGGCGATTTCCGCGTCATCCAGCGAGCTGACTCGCTCAACCTCCAGGCCATGTTGCTGCAAGGCCCGACCCACCTCCTCGGCGCTGCGCAGAACGATGCTGTCCGGGTGCTCCAGGGTGTTGACCACAATCAGCACCGGGTAACGCTGAGCGAGGGATGCCGGCAACGGCACTTTGGCGTGACTCATGATGAACTCCTTGTAATAGACCTGATGGGTGCCAGCCCTTAGCGCTTGAGGCACCAGAAGTGGTAGCCGCCGTCCTGATGCACGGCGCCCTCTACCTCTTTCTCGAAACCGGGGAAGTGGTTGCCCCAATCCTGCAGGGCCTGGATGTAACGAATCCACGGGCCATCCAGCGGCCCGAGGTTCTCGCCGGGCATGACAATCGGGATGCCTGGTGGATACGGCATGATGCCAACCCCGGTAACCCGCCCTGCTGCCTGCTGCAGCGGCAACAGCTCGACCTCGCCGGCTTGCAGCGCCTGGAACGCGGCACGTGGCGTTGTTTCGATCAACGGCAAATTGCCGAAGGCTTCGGCCTGCAGGGCGTCCATGCGGCTGCTGCGCATGTACTCGAACATCTCGCTGCTGAGGTCACGCAGGCCCATGCCGCAGTAGCGCTCAGGCGCCTGGGCGACCAGATCAGGTAACACCCGTTCCAGCGCCACATTGCCGTCGTAGTGGCGCTTGAAGGCCAGCAGCACATTGATCAGCGTGCCCCACTTGCCCTTGGTTACGCCGATGCTGAACAGGCAAAGCACCATAAAATCGGTGATTCGCGACGGCACAATGTTGTTGCGGTAGAGAAAGGCACCGAGGATTGGCGCGGGGATGCCCTCCGCCAACAGCTGGCCGTCGGCACCCATGCCCGGCACCATGATGCCGACCTTGATCGGGTCGAGCATGCACCAGCCTTTTTCCAGGCCAGTGAAACCATGCCATTCGGCGCCTGGCTCCAGCTCCCAGCAGGCGGGATCGCTGGTCAGTTGCTCGACAGCGGCGTCAGCAAAATCAACCGTCTTGCCGGTTTTGCTATCGCAGACCTGCGGCGCGTTCCACGGCTGGAAGAACCAGTCGCCGCGGCTGGCGAACTCGCGGTGGGTACGCGCCAGCGCCTGGCGGAAATCCACCGCCTCGCGCAGCGAATCCTGGGTCAGGCTATAGCCGCCGTTGCCATCCATCATCGCCGCGCCCACCTCGTTGGAGGCAAACAGCGCGTACAACGGCGAGGTACTGGCCTGAATCACGAAAGATTCATTGAAGCGGCTGTGCTCGACCGGGTTGCGGCCGTTGCGGATATGGATAAACGAGGACTGCGACAGCGCCGCCAGCAACTTGTGGGTCGAGTGGGTGGCAAACACCGTAGGGCCATCGGCCGGGTGGCTGGCGGGGTCGCCACGCATGGCGTAACGCCCCTGGTACAGCGGATTGAAGCGCGCGTAGCCGTACCAGGCCTCATCGAAGTGAATGCGCTCACTGCTCTGCGCCAGCATGCCCTCGGCGCGTTCGGCGTGCAGGCACATACCGTCATAGGTGCAATTGGTGACCACGGCATACACGGGCTTGCTGCCCTTGGCCTGGGCGCGCAGCGGGTGGTTGGCGATGGCGGCCTGGATGCGCTGCGCATCGAACTGCGCGGGCAGCAGTGGGCCGATAATCCCGTAGCGGTTGCGTGTCGGCGTCATATACAGCGGCAGGCCGCCAGTCAGCACCAGGCCCTGCTCGATGGATTTGTGGCAATTACGGTCGCACAGGGCGAACTGGTTTTCACCGACACAGGCCATAAAGATCGCCCGGTTGGAACCCGAGGTACCGTTAAGTACCGAGTAGCTGGCGTGGGCGCCAAAGATCCGCGCCACATAGGCTTCGGAGTCTGCCACCGGGCCGCTGTGATCGAGCACTGAACCAAGGCTGCCGCGCTCGATACCGCTGTCGGTGCGAAACAGGTTTTCCCCGAAGAAATCGAAGAATACCCGGCCCACCGGCGACTTGGTAAAGGCAATCCCGCCCTGATGCCCCGGCGCAGCCCAGGAGTGCTCATCTTTCATGGTGTAGCGCAGCAGTGCATCGGTAAACGGCGGCAGCAGGTGCTCAAGGTAGCGGTTGATCGCGGCAATCACCCGACCGACGACAAAGGGCGCCGTGTCTTCGAGCATCCAAACGAACTCGTCGGCCAGCCCCATGGCCTCCACCGTGATGCTTTTCTTGGCATTACGGTCGGCCATCAGAAATACCGGAACGTTTTCGTTGCGCTGGCGAATGCTACGCAGCAACTCCAGTGCCTGGGCATGGGAGCTGTCGTCATTCTTGCCCAGGGTCCAATCGACGCAGATGCAATGCAGCGCCGCATCGGACATCACCGCCGCCAACCCATCCTCGTAGGAAGTGGCCTTGATCAGCTCGGCATTGCGGCTGGCAAACTCGTCGACCAGCTCGTTGAGCACGCGCCCACGCATGCTAGTGGGGCTGCCGAGGTCATCGTCGACCATCAGCACGCGCATTTTCAGGGGTTTGTTGGTTCGTCCAATCATCAACCTGCCTCCATCGTCCTTTTGCGCAAACGCAGTCGCACTGCCTATACCCTGACATCCATTAACCGTGCGGGGGTTAGTGCATAGAAACCGGGGAATTGATGCATGCGCACTCAACGCACTATGCACCGAGCAGCGAAACATCTTGTGACATGGATCAACAGCCTAGTCAGCATCGCGGGCCGCGCAAACTTTCTGACCGAACAAACAGCTGAGTGCGACGAATAGCCGTGCTAGAGCGGCACAGTGCCATTACGAGCGATGGGCAAAGACGCAGAAACAACAAAGCCCCGCGAGGCGGGGCTTTGTTTTGCAGCTAAGCGGGAGGCTTAGGCGTCGCTATCGGCTGTGGCCTTGTAAGCGGCCGCATCCAGCAGCTTGTCCAGCTCGCTGGCATCGCTCGGCTTGAGCTTGAAGAACCAGCTGCCGTACGGATCGCTGTTGACGCTTTCCGGGCTGTCGGCCAGTCCGTCATTGATCGCGATGACTTCACCGGAAACGGGTGCATAGATGTCGGATGCGGCCTTGACCGATTCCACCACCCCGGCTTCCTGACCGGCATTCAGGCTCTTGCCGACTTCTGGCAGCTCGATGAATACCACATCACCCAGGGCTTCCTGCGCGTGATCGGAAATGCCTACGGTAACGCTGCCATCGGCTTCCAGGCGCGCCCACTCGTGGCTGGCGGCGTAACGCAGATCGGCGGGGATATTGCTCATGTGTCGTTCCTCATCTGACATGACGGCGACCACGCCGTCATGGAAATTTAGCAGGCCTTGGCCATACCGAAAGAAAGTCTTTAAAAACCTAGCGAGCCGCTCCAACACGGGCGCTCTCGACCATCCATGGCTAACTCAAGGCTTAGATAAGCGCCTTGCCGTTACGCACAAAACTCGGCTTGACCACCCGCACCGGGTACCACTTGCCGCGAATCTCAACCTCGGCGCGCTCCTGAGTCGCCGCCGGCACGCGGGCCAGGGCGATGGATTTACCCAGGGTCGGCGAGAAGCTGCCGCTGGTAATCTCACCTTCGCCCACGCCCTCAACCCGCACCACCTGATGCGCACGCAGCACGCCGCGCTCTTCCAGCACCAGGCCCACCAGCTTGGAGGGAACGCCTTCGGCCTTCTGCTTCTGCAGCGCGACACGGCCAACGAAACCACGGCTGGCCGGCTCCCAGGCGATGGTCCAGGCCATGTTGGCGGCCAGTGGGGTAACACTTTCGTCCATGTCCTGGCCGTAAAGGTTCATCCCGGCTTCCAGGCGCAGGGTGTCGCGCGCGCCGAGGCCAATCGGGGAAATCCCGGCACCGACCAGCTCATTAAGGAAGGCCACTACTTCGCTGGCGGGCAGCATGATTTCCAGGCCGTCTTCGCCGGTGTAACCGGTGCGGGCGATAAACCACTCGCCATCAGGCTGGCCTTCGAACGGCTTGAGGCTCTGAATCAGGTTGGCGCGCGACTGGCTGACCAGCTCGGCGGTCTTGCTGCGCGCATGCGGGCCTTGAATGGCCAACATTGCCAGTTCGGATCGCTCGTGCAATTGCACGTCGAAGTCGACGCTCTGCAGGTGCATCCAGGCCAGGTCCTTGTCACGCGTCGAGGCATTCACCACCACGCGGTAACCGAAGTCGGTGAGATAGACGATCAGGTCATCCACCACCCCGCCCTGCTCATTGAGCATGCCGCTGTAGAGGGCTTTACCGATACTTTGCAGGCGCTCGATGTCGTTGGCCAGCAAGTGTTGCAGATAGGCCTTGGCCTGGCTGCCACTGACATCCACCACGGTCATGTGCGACACATCGAACACCCCGCAGTCGCGACGCACCTGATGGTGCTCCTCGACCTGCGAGCCATAGTGCAACGGCATGTCCCAACCGCCGAAGTCGACCATCTTGGCACCCAGAGCGAGGTGCAGGTCATAGAGCGGTGTGCGCTGTCCCATAAGTGTCTCCTTGCGGGCTGGGCAGTGCAGCGGCAACCCGGCTGAGCCCACACAATCGGGCACTGGCACGGGCTATCAAGATGATCGGCCGCTGCGAATGGCGCGCATTGTAGCCGCAACACCGGGGGCGGTCATCCCAACGTAGCAGCCTGTCGCGCAGGCCCGTTTGGCTAACCGTGACGGCGCGCCGAACGGCGGATCAGCAGAATCACCGGCAACAGGCCGACCAGTACCAGAGTCAGGGCCGGCAGCGCAGCGCGTGCCCACTCGCCTTCACTGGTCATTTCAAACACCCGCACCGACAGCGTGTCCCAGCCGAAGGGGCGCATCAACAGGGTGGCGGGCATTTCCTTGAGCACATCGACGAACACCAGCAGCGCCGCCGACAGCGCACCCGGCACCAGTAGGGGCAGATAGACCTTGAAGAACAGCCCGACGCCGCCAACACCGAGGCTGCGCGACGCTTCCGGCAAGGAGGGGCGGATGCGCGCCAGACTGTTTTCCAGCGGCCCGTAGGCCACCGCCATAAAGCGGATCATATAGGCCAGCAGCAGCGCCGACAGGCTGCCGAGCAGAATCGGCTTGCCCGCACCGCCCAGCCAGCTAGACAGCGGAATCACCAGCTCACGGTCCAGATAACTGAAGGCCAGCATAATCGCCACCGCCAGCATCGAACCCGGCAAGGCATAGCCGAGGTTGGCCACGCCGACAGTGCCGCGCATCAAACGGGTCGGGGTCAAGCGCCGGGAGAACGCCAACAGCAAAGCCACGCTGACGGTGATCAGCGCCGCCATCGCGCCCAGATACAAGGTGTGCAGGATCAATGCGCTGTAGCGTTCATCCAGATCGAAACGACCGCGCTGCCAGAACCAGACGATCAGCTGCAGCACCGGGATAACAAAGCCACAGGCGAACACCAGGCCGCACCAGGCACTGGCGGCCAGCGCCTTGCCACCCTTGAGGTGATACAGCGCCTTGCCGCGCGGCCGCTCATTCACCGGACGCACCGCACCGCGGGCGCGGCGTTCGCCGTAGAGCACCAACATCACCGCCAGCAGCAGCAGGCTGGCCAGCTGGGTGGCGCTGGTCAGGCTGTAAAAGCTGTACCAAGTCTTGTAGATGGCCGTGGTGAAGGTGTCGAAGTTGAACACCGAGACCGCGCCGAAATCTGCCAGGGTTTCCATGATGGCCAGCGCCAGACCGGCGCCAATCGCCGGGCGCGCCATCGGCAAGGCGACGCGCCAGAACGCACGCCAGGGGCTCAGACCAAGCACCCGCGCCGCTTCCATCAAGCCCTTGCCCTGGGCCAGAAAGGCATTGCGCGCGAGCAGGTAGACGTAGGGGTAGAACACTAGCACCAACACGATGATCACCCCGCCGGTGGAACGCACCCGGGGAAAGCGTACGTCACTGCCAAACCACTCGCGCAGCAGCGTCTGCAGCGGGCCGGCGAAATCCAGCAGGCCGACAAACACGAACGCCAGTACATAGGCGGGAATGGCAAATGGCAGCATCAGCGCCCAGTCCAGCCAGCGCCGACCGGGGAACTCACAGAGGCTGGTGAGCCAGGCCAGGCTGACGCCGAGCAGCGTCACCCCCACGCCCACACCGAGGACCAACACCAGGGTATTGCCGAGCAGACGCGGCAACTGGGTTTGCCACAGGTGCGCCCAGATCTGCTGGTCGACCTCGTGCCAGCTAAACATCAGCACGCTCAGCGGCAGCAGCACCAGCAAGGCAACGGCAAAGGCGATGGGGTACCAGCGGCGCTGGGCAGGATGGGCCACGCAAAATCCTCAAGACAAAAACACAACGCCCCGGGCTAAGCCGGGGCGTCGAGTATAACTGCGTGCGTAGAGTTAGAACCTGATTACGATTTCGCGAGCTAGAGTCCTGCAAGGCAAAAACAGGCGAGGAAGCGGAGTGTACTTTTGTACATGAGCATTCCGAGCCTGTTTTTAACGCCGCAGGGCCGACGCGCAGCAAATCGTTATGGTCTTAGTTCCAGCCAGCGCGGTCCATCAGCATGGTGGCTTCGGCCTGGCGCTTGCCAGCCACTTCGGTGGCGATGGTATCGGCCTTGAAAGTACCCCAGGCAGCCACTTCGGCAGACGGCTCAACCGCCGGGTTGGCCGGGAACTCCTGGTTAACGCCGGCGAAGATGGTCTGCGCTTCTTCGGTGGTCATCCACTCCAGCAGCTTGCGTGCGGCTTCGGCGTTTGGCGCGTACTTGGTCACACCGGCACCGGCCAGGTTGACGTGCACGCCACGGTCGTTCTGGTTCGGCCAGTACGGCTTGACTTTCAGATCCGGCTGCTGCTGGTGCAGGCGGCCGTAGTAGTAGGTGTTGGTGATGCCAACGTCGCACTGGCCGGCGTCGATGGCTTGCAGCAGCGCGGTGTCATCGGCGAACACGTCGGTGGCCAGGTTGTTGACCCAGCCCCTGACGATTTCTTCAGTTTTGGCCGCGCCATGGGTTTCGATCAGGGTGGCGGTCAGCGACTGGTTGTAGACCTTCTTGCTGGTACGCAGGCACAGGCGGCCTTCCCAGTTCTTGTCAGCCAGGGATTCGTAGGTGCTCAGCTCGCTCGGTTTAACCCGCTCGGTGGAGTAGAAGATGGTCCGCGCGCGCAGCGACAGGCCGGTCCAGCTGTCAGTGCTGGAGCGGTACTGGGCCGGGATATTGGCGTTGATAAGCTCAGATTTGGTCGGCTGCAGCACGCCTTCCTGCTCGGCTTGCCAGAGGTTGCCGGCGTCTACGGTGATCAGCAGGTCAGCCGGGGTATTGGCACCTTCAGCCTTCAGACGCGCGATCAGCGGCGCTTCCTTGTCGGTGATGAACTTGACCTTAACCCCGGTTTTGGCGGTGTAGGCATCGAACACCGGCTTGATCAGCTCGTCGATACGCGAGGAATACACCACCACTTCATCGGCGGCCTGCGCTGTGCTGGCGAGCGCAGTGAGGGAGAGTGCGGCGAACAAGCCTTTGCTTACCTGCATGGTGTAATGCCTCTTGGTATAGACGAGTTAAGGTGCCAAATAGTAGTGAATGACATTTAGGTTCTCAACTCGTTATCTATTTAAACCTGTAACAAGTGCCTTCAATCCTCCTTATGCCACCGCCTGCTGCGCGGCCAACTGCTTGGCCTGCTCACGCAAAACAAACTTCTGCACCTTGCCGGTGCTGGTTTTCGGCAGGCAGGTAAACACCACGCAGCCCGGCACCTTGAAACGCGCCATACGCTGCTGACAGAAGGCGATTACTTCCTCGGCCGTCAGCTCGGCACCTGGCTTGAGGGTGACAAAAGCGCAGGGGGTTTCGCCCCATTTGGCATGGGCCATGGCCACCACAGCGGCTTCGAGGATCTGCGGATGGCGATACAGCACGTCTTCCACCTCGATGGAGGAGATGTTCTCGCCGCCGGAAATGATGATGTCCTTGCTGCGATCCTTGATCTCCACATAGCCGTCAGCGTGCCACACCGCCAGATCGCCGGAGTGGAACCAGCCACCGGCAAAGGCCTCGGCGGTGGCAGAGGGGTTTTTCAGGTAGCCCTTCATCACCACGTTGCCGCGCATCATGATTTCGCCGATGGTCTGGCCGTCTTTCGGCACCGGTTGCAGGGTGTCCGGGTCGGCCACCATCAGGCCGTCGAGCAGCGGCGCTCGCACGCCCTGGCGGGACTTCAGGCGCGCACGCTGCTCCGGGCTTTCACTGTCCCACTCGCTTTTCCACTCGCAAGCCACGCTGGGGCCGTAGGTTTCGGTCAGGCCATAAACGTGGGTAACGCGGAATTCCAGGGCTTCCATGGCTTCGATTACCGCAGCGGGTGGCGCGGCGCCGGCGGTGAGCACTTTTACCGGCTGGGTCTTCAGCTCTTTTAGCGCCTCATCAGCGTTGGCCAGCATATTCAGTACGATGGGCGCACCGCAGAAATGGTCGACGCCATGCTCGGCGAGCAACGGGTAGATGGCTTCGGCACGCACATGGCGCAGGCACACGTTGACCCCGACATAGGCGGCCAGCGCCCAGGGGAAGCACCAGCCGTTGCAGTGGAACATCGGCAGCGTCCACAGGTACACCGGGAAGCGGCTCATGTCCCAGCACATGGCGTTGGACAGCGCATTTAGGTGTGCGCCACGGTGATGATAAACCACGCCTTTGGGGTTGCCGGTGGTGCCGGAGGTGTAATTGAGGGAGATCGCCTGCCACTCATCAGCCGGCAACTGCCAGGCATAGTTCGGGTCACCTTCGGCCAACAGCGCCTCGTACTCCAGCTGACCGATCAGCAGACCGTCAGCGTATTCCGGGTCATCGATACCAATCACCAACGGCGGCTGTGGCAAGTGGCCGACCACGCGCTGGGCCAACTCGCCGAACTCCTTGTCCACCAGCAACACCTTGGCTTCGCCGTGCTGCAGGATAAAGGCGATGGCTTCGGCATCCAGGCGGGTATTGATGGCATTCAGCACGGCACCGCACATCGGCACACCAAAATGCGCCTCGAACATCGCCGGGCCGTTGGGCGCGATCACCGCCACCGTGTCGCCCAGGCCGATGCCACGCTGGGCCAGCGCCGAGGCCAAACGAATACTGCGGCTATAGGTTTCGCCCCAGGTCTGCCGCAGGCTGCCATTAATCAGCGCCAGGCGCTGCGGGTAGACGCTGGCGGCGCGCTCAAGAAAGCTCAGCGGGCTGAGCGCCTGAAAATTTGCTGCATCACGGGGCATGCCGTATTCGTAGGGATTGACGCTGTGCATTGTTGTTCTCCAGCTGGGCGTTGTGCGCAGAGACCATAGCAGCCGTAAGGTTTTTGCGATGCGCGACCTTGGTCGAAACCGTGACTCGCAAGTCAGCAATCACGTCAGCATAGGCATCCGAACAGCCATGCTGGGCGCTTGATCGCGGCGCAATAACCGCCGCAGAGCGTTCCAGACTGCGTGACAAGCCTCCATAGCCTTATCTCGGTTTGTCTGGCGTTATCTTTTCAAGGAGTTATCGAGTGACTTCACGCTTACCTGTGATCGTTGGTTTTGGTGGCTATAACGCGGCTGGGCGCAGCTCCTTCCACCATGGTTTCCGCCGCACCGTGATCGAGTCCATGGACACGCCCGCGCGCCAGCAGACCCTAGCCGGCCTGGCGGTGATGATGAAACTGGTCAAGGTGGTTGATGGCCACTATCAGGATGACGCCGGCAACACCCTGAGCCTGGCCGAGATCGACAGCCGTTTCGCCGAGCAGATTCTCGCCTCGACCCTGGTGCGACGCATCGAGAAGCAGCACCTGGATGTCGACGCCGTGCACTGGCAGAAGACCATCGACATCAGCGCCACCGCCGGCCAGCCGCTGAGCTTTATCACCCTGCGCAAGCACCTGCCCGAGCCGCTGCCATCCGACTGGACGGTGGACGAGTTGAACGCCAGCGAAGTACTGGTGACCCTGCACGACAACTGCGAATTCAAGGTCGACAGCTACCGCGCCCTGCCGGTGAAATCCGCCGGACAGCTGCCCAGCGGCTTCGAGCCGAGCGAGCTGTATAACGCGCGCTTCCATCCGCGCGGTCTGGCCATGACCATCGTCGGCGTCACCGACGCCCTACGCGCCACCGGCATCGACTGGCAGACCATCATGCAGCATGTGGCGCCGGACGAAGTCGCAGTGTTTGCCGGCAGCATCATGAGTCAGCTGGATGAAAACGGCTTCGGCGGCCTGATGCAGTCGCGCCTCAAGGGTGGTCGTGTCACCGCCAAGCAGCTGGCCCTGGGCCTGAACACCATGCCGGCGGACTTTATCAACGCCTATGTACTGGGCAGCGTCGGCACCACCGGCAGCGTCACCGGCGCCTGCGCCACCTTCCTTTATAACCTGCAGAAAGGCATCGAGCTGATCAGTACGGGCAAAGCGCGGGTAGCCATCGTCGGCAATAGCGAAGCACCGATCAATCAGGAATGCATCGAGGGCTACGGTGCCATGGGCGCGCTGGCCACCGAAGACGGCCTGCGCCAGATCGAAGGCAACGAGACTGTTGATTTTCGCCGCGCCAGCCGCCCGTTTGGCGAAAACTGCGGCTTTACCCTGGCCGAAGCCTGCCAGTTCGTGGTGCTGATGGACGACGCACTGGCCCTGGAGCTGGGCGCGGACATCCATGGCGCTGTGCCGGATGTGTTTATCAACGCCGACGGCTTCAAGAAATCCATTTCCGCCCCCGGCCCCGGCAACTACCTGACCGTGGCCAAGGCCGTGGCCAGCGCCGTGCAACTGTTGGGCATCGACGCAGTGCGTGAGCGCAGCTTTGTGCATGCCCACGGCTCCAGCACCCCGGCCAACCGCGTGACCGAATCGGAAATTCTCGACCGCGTGGCCGCAGCCTTCTACATCAAGCAGTGGCCGGTCACCGCAGTGAAAGCCTTTGTCGGCCATTCCCTGGCCACCGCCAGTGGTGACCAGGTGATCTCCGCCCTGGGCAGTTTCAAGTACGGCATCATCCCCGGCATCAAGACCATCGATGCGGTGGCTGAAGACGTGCACCAACAGCACCTAAGCTTCGCCACCGCCGACCGCACCCGCGCGCCCGGGCAGCTGGATCTGTGCGTAATCAACTCCAAGGGCTTTGGCGGCAACAACGCCAGCGCCCTGCTGCTGGCGCCGCATGTGGCCGAACGCATGCTGCGCAAGCGCCATGGCGAAGCGGCCTTTGCTGCCTACCTGCAGCGCCGCGAAGCCACGCGCAACGCCGCTCAGGCCTACGACGCGCAGGCGCTGCTGGGTGACCTGGGGATTATCTATAACTTCGGCAACGACCTGATCGACGATAAGCAGATCGAGATCAGCGCCGAACAGATCAAGGTGCCGGGCTTCGCCCAGCCGCTGCTGTTTAAAAAGGACGAACGCTACGGCGATATGCTCGACTGAGCATCAGTGATGGGTGGGCCTGCGGCTAACCCATCCTAAGGCCTTGGCTTAATCCAGCGCACGAGCCAGCTGAATCAGCTCGGCGCGCCAGGGGGCGGCGGCCGGCAGAGCCAGAAAATACGGGTTAAGCAGCGACTCACGCGCCTCATAGGTCAGCACTTCGCCCTTGAGCGTCAGCACTTCACCACCAGCGCCTTCCAGCACGCCCTGCGCCGCGGCGGTGTCCCACTGCGAGGTGGGGGCCAGACGCGGGTAGCAATCGGCATTGCCTTCGGCCAGCTGGCAGAACTTCAGCGAGCTGCCGACATTGGCCAGTTGCAGATCACCAAAACGCTCGCTCAACCCGGTCAACAACGCTTCCTGCGCCGGGCTGGAATGACGGCGGCTGGCCACCAGAGTAAACGCCTCCTGCGGGGCCAGCCGTACACGAATCGGCTCAGCCTGGCCCGCCGCATCGGCGCGCCAAGCTCCCATGCCTGCACCGCCGTAATAGCACTGGCCGGTGGCCGGAATGCCCACCACGCCAAACACCACGCGCCCCTGCTCAATCAGCGCGACGTTGACGGTGAACTCTTCGGAGCCGGCGATAAATTCCTTGGTGCCATCCAGCGGGTCAACCAGCCACCAGCGCGACCACAGCGCACGAGTGCTCAGGGCAATATCGGCCGCCTCTTCGGATAGCACCGGAATATCAGCCGCCAAGGCCAGCAGGCCGTCATTAAGAATATGGTGCGCGGCCATGTCGGCAGCCGTGAGCGGCGACGCATCGGCTTTTTCATTCACCGTCACATCGGCGCGCCAATGCGGCAATGTTGCCGCGCCAGCCTGGCGCACCAGTTCAATCACAGCGGGGATCAGCGGATGGCTCATGGCTTAAAGATCCCACGCTGAGTCAGTACATCGCGGGCCAGGTACAGCGCGGCCAGGGCGCGACCTTCGGTGAATTGCGGGTGCTGGATCAGGCTCGACAGTTCGCGTAGGCTGGTCTGGTCGACGCGCATCGGCTCCGGCTCATCGCCCGGCAGGCGTTCTTCATAGAGGTCCGAGGCCAGTACCACCTGAATCTTCTGGCTCATATAGCCCGGCGACAGGCTCAGCTCGGCCAGCAGCTCAAGCTGGCGCGCACCAAAACCGGCTTCTTCCTTCAGTTCGCGGTTGGCCGCCACCAACACGTCCTCACCGGGTTCGATCAGCCCTTTGGGCAGCGACAACTGATAGTCATCGGTGCCGCCGCAATATTCCTCGACCAGCAGGGCATGCTCGGCATCGACCATCGCCACCACCATCACCGCGCCATAGCCGGAACCCTTGCCCACCAGCCGCTCGTAGGTGCGCTCCACGCCGTTGCTGAAGCGCAGTTGCAGCTCCTCAACGCGGAACAGGCGGCTGCTGGCGACAATTTCGCGAGCGAGTACGGTGGGTTTCTGACGCATGGGGCGGCTCCTGGGCAGGACATAGCGGGTTATCATAGCGCGGCTTTTCCTATTATCTGCGTAGGAGATTGCGCGATCACGACGCCTGCGGCGCAAATCGCGACCGCCTGCGCATCTACCAGAAGAACTGCGCATGCCTGCCTTGCCCTGGAACGCCATCGACACCGTCCTGCTGGATATGGACGGCACCCTGCTCGACCTGCACTTCGACAACCACTTCTGGTTGCAGCACCTGCCGCAGCGCTATGCCGAGCATCATGGCGTCAGCCGCGCGCTGGCCGAAGCCGAACTGCTGCCGCTGTTTCGCGAGCACGCCGGTACGCTCAACTGGTACTGCACGGATTTCTGGAGCCGCGAGTTGAACCTGTCGATCCGCGACCTCAAGCGCGAAGTCGCGCACCTGATCGCCCTGCGCCCGGACGCCGACACCTTTATCCAGGCGCTGCGCCAGGCCGGCAAGCAGGTGGTGCTGATCACCAACGCGCACCGCGATTCGCTGTCGCTGAAGCTGGAACGCATCGAACTGGCGCCCTATTTCGACCGGCTGATCAGCTCCCACGACTATGGCTTCCCCAAGGAAGACCAGCAGTTCTGGCACGCCCTGCAGCAAGACATCAGCTTCACACCGGCGCGCAGCCTGTTTATCGATGACAGCCTGCCGATCCTGCGCAGCGCCGGGCGCTTTGGCATCGGCCACCTGCTCGCCGTGCGTCAGCCCGATAGCCAGGCGGGGCCGAAGGACACCGAGGAGTTTGCAGCCGTCGAAGACTACCGCGCACTGGTGCAGGGGCTTTAACCTCACACCCGCTGGCCGCCCTAGGACGTTGAGGACGCATCATGGATATCAAACAGCTGAAGTTCCTCATCGCCCTGGATGAAACCCGCCACTTCGGCCAGGCCGCCGCGCGTTGCCACATCACCCAGCCGACCCTGTCGATGCGCCTGCGTCAGTTGGAGGACGAACTGGGTCTGGAGTTGGTGCGCCGTGGCCAACGCTTTGAGGGGTTCAGCGCCGAGGGTGAGCGCATTCTGGCCTGGGCGCGCAGCCTGATGGCCGCGCACGATGGCCTGTATGCCGAAGCAGCAGCCTGCCGTGGCCAGCTGGTCGGCACCCTGCGCCTGGGCGTGGTGCCACTGGCCGGTTTCGATCCCATGCGCCTAGTGCAGTTTTTCGCTGAGCAGCATGCCGGGCTGCGCTTTCAGTTGTTCGCCCTGAGCAGCGAGGAAATTCTCGAGCGCCTGGGGCGTAATCAACTCGACCTTGGCCTGTCGTATCTCGACCGCCTCAACCCGGAACATTTTGACAGCCTGGAGCTGGCCGAAACGCGCATGGGCCTGCTGTATGACCGCCGCCACTTCCAGTTCACCGACCCGGCCCTGCGCTGGGAAAGCCTGATCGACCTGCCGCTGGGCCTGCTCTCGGCCGGCATGCACTTTCGCCAGTCCATCGACCACAGCTTTCGCTCCCGTGGCCTGACGCCCAGCCCACGGCTGGAAACCGATGCGGTGCATCAACTACTGCAAGCGGTCAGCGCCGGGCTGTGTTGCGCAATCATGCCGCTCAACAGCGGCCTGGCCGAGTTCACCGAGCACTTGGCGCTGACGCCGATTGAGGATGCCCACACCCTCGCCCCGCTGGGCCTGATCCTGCGCCGCAGCGCGCCGCGCTCGGCCCTGGCCGTGGCCTGCTTTGCTGAAGCGCAGAAACTTTTACCGGACGCGACTGACTGAAAGGCCCAGGTTTGAAGCTTTGATAGATGCTGTCGATCACGAGATCAGCAACAGTGATTAGACGCCCCCGTTAGAGCGGCCTAGGCTGGCGCTATTGCCTCGCCGCCGGGAAGCCTGCTCATGCCACGTCACGCCCCGACCGTCGCTAAAGATTCCGCGCCGATACTGCTGCCAGCACCCACCTACAGCTATGTCGAACTGGCGGACGCACCACAGGACGGCGCTGCTGCGCTGGCCAGCGAGACGGCGCTGGCGATCAGCTACAACGGCATCAGCCACAGCGTGATGATGGTCTCGCCCAGCGACCTTGAAGACTTTATCTACGGTTTCAGCCTGAGTGCCGGCCTGATCGACAGCTTCGATGAGGTCTATGATATTCGCCTCCAGCAGCACGACAGCGCCATCAGCGCCGAGGTGCAAGTCAGCAACCGCGCCTTCTGGGCGCTCAAGCAGCAGCGGCGCACCCTGGCTGGCAACAGCGGCTGCGGTCTGTGTGGGGTGGAGGCGCTTGAACAAGCCCTGCCGCACCTGCAAAGCCTCACGCCCAGTCCACTGCCGGCAGCCGCCCACTTACAAGGTTTACGTACGCGAATTCAGGCCGTACAAACGATGGCCCGCCACAGCGGCGCCGTGCATGCCGCGCTGTTTGTTGATGGCCAGGGGCAGATCCGCCTGTGCCGAGAAGACATCGGCCGGCATAACGCCCTCGACAAGCTGCTCGGTGCCCTGCATCGCGAAGGTGGGGACCCGCGCCAGGGTTTTGCCGTGGTCACCAGCCGTTGCAGCCTGGAGCTGATCCACAAGACCCTGCGCGCCGGCATCGGCACCTTGGTCAGCCTGTCCGCGCCGACCACCCTCAGCGTGCAGTGGGCGCGACAGCACAACCTCAACCTGATTCACCTGCCCCAGCACAACGCGCCACGGGTCTACAGCCCGGCCGCACCCGGAGTCGCCCAGCCATGAGCCTGCAACCGATCAATCCGCGCTATCAACCGTACAAGGGCGCAGCCGCCGGCTGGGGCGCGTTGCGCAGCGTGACGCACTTCTGGCTGGACAGTAAGCAGCCGTTCAAAAATCTGCGTGCCCTGCTCAAAACCAACCAGCACGGCGGCTTCGACTGCCCCGGCTGCGCCTGGGGTGATTCACCGGAAGACGGCCGCATCAAGTTCTGCGAGAACGGCGCCAAAGCGGTCAACTGGGAAGCCACCAAACGCCGTGTGGACGCGGCTTTCTTCGCCCGTTACAGCGTCAGCCAACTGCGTGAACAAAGCGATTACTGGCTTGAATACCAGGGCCGCCTAACCGAGCCGATGCGCTATGACGCCGCCAGCGATCATTACCAACCGATCAGCTGGGACGCCGCTCTCGCCCTGATCGCCGAGCATCTGAATGCGCTGGAAAACCCCAATCAGGCCGAGTTCTACACCTCCGGCCGCGCCAGCAACGAAGCAGCCTACCTCTATCAGCTGTTCGTCCGCGCCTTTGGCAGCAACAACTTCCCTGACTGCTCGAACATGTGCCACGAAGCCAGCGGCGTGGCCCTCGGGCAGAGCGTGGGCGTCGGCAAGGGCAGTGTGACCTTCGCCGACTTCGAGCACAGCGATGCGATCTTCGTGCTCGGGCAGAACCCCGGCACCAACCACCCGCGCATGCTTGAACCGCTGCGCGAGGCGGTGAAGCGCGGCGCGCAGGTGGTGTGCTTCAACCCGCTGAAGGAGCGCGGCCTGGAGCGCTTTCAGCATCCGCAACATGCGCTGGAGATGCTCAGAAACGGCTCCGAACCGCTCAACACCGCGTTCTTCCGCCCGGCTCTGGGCGGTGATTTAGCCGCCCTGCGCGGCATGGCCAAGTTCCTCCTGCAATGGCACCGCGAAGCGCTGGCCCAGGGCGAGCCAGCGGTGTTCGACCTGACCTTTATCGCGGAACACACCCACGGCGTGGACGACTATTTAGCGCTGCTGGATACCAGCAGTTGGGCGTCGCTGGTCGAGCAATCCGGCCTGAGCCTGGATGAGCTGCAACACGCTGCCCTGCTCTACCGCCGTGCCGAGCGGGTGATTATCTGCTGGGCCATGGGCATCACCCAGCACCACAACTCGGTGGCGACCATTCAGGAAATCGTCAACCTGCAGCTGCTGCGCGGCAACCTCGGCCGCCCCGGCGCTGGCCTGTGCCCGGTGCGCGGCCACAGTAACGTGCAGGGCGACCGCACCATGGGCATCAATGAGCGCCCGCCAGCGGCCTTTCTCGATGCGCTGGAGCAACGCTTTAACTTCCAGGTGCCGCGTGCGCAGGGCCACAACACCGTCGAGGCGATCAACGCCATGCTCGACGGAAAGGCCAAGGTGTTTATCGGTTTGGGCGGCAACTTTGCCCAAGCCACCCCGGACAGCCCGCGCAGCCATGCCGCGCTGAGCCGCTGCGCGCTAACCGTGCAGATCAGCACCAAACTCAACCGCAGCCACCTGACCACGGGAGCCGACGCGCTGATCCTGCCGTGCCTCGGCCGTACCGATATCGACCACCAGGCAGGCGGCCCGCAAGCGGTGACCGTGGAAGACTCGTTCAGCATGATCCACGCCTCCTACGGCCAGCTCGAACCGCTGTCGGCGCAGATGCGTTCGGAGCCGGCGATCATTGCCGGTATCGCCAAGGCCACGCTGGGCAATCATCCGGTCGACTGGGACGCGCTGATTGCCGATTACCGGCGCATCCGCGAACTGATTGCCGAGACCATTCCTGGCTTCAAGGACTTCAACCAGCGCCTGCAACACCCCGGCGGTTTCTACCTGGGCAACGCCGCTGCCGAACGGCGCTGGCTGACCGCCAGCCACAAAGCCAACTTCAAGGCAAACCCGCTGCCTACCGATCTGCTGCCGCCGCAGGTGCGCAGCAGCGGGCAAACGCCGGATCTGATCCTGCAGACGCTGCGCTCCCACGATCAGTACAACACCACCATCTATGGCCTGGATGACCGCTACCGTGGGGTCAAAGGCCAGCGCCAGGTGCTGTTCGTCAACGAAGCGGACATCCTGCGCCTGGGCTTTCAGCCGGGGCAGCAGGTCGATATCCAGTCGATCTGGGATGACGGCATCGAGCGCAAGGTTGTGGGCTTTACCCTGCTGGCCTTCGACATTCCCGCTGGCCAAGCGGCGGCCTACTACCCGGAGGCCAACCCCCTGGTGCCGCTGCAGAGTTTTGGCGCGGGCAGCTTTACCCCAACCTCGAAATACGTAGCCATCCGCTTGCAGGCCCATCAGGCCACTGCGCGCATTCTTTAAGCGAATGTGTGGCGGCGATCACAGCGGCGACCAGCGGCAGGGAATTTTTCGGCAAACCGCCCTCTAAGACTGTGCGCGGAGTAATCATCCTTTAAAAACAAAGGCCTAGCTCCGCACACCCATTTAGTCGAGAAGGTCTGCCGTATGCGTACATTATTTTCTGCGCTGGTATTCAGCGCCCTGGCTTCGCCCCTGGCCCTGGCGGGCGATACCGGCAAGGTCGCCATCGGCGGCGGTATTGGTGGCGCCCTGGGCAACGTAATCGGTCAACAAGTCGGTGGCAGCACCGGCGCGGCGATTGGTGCAGGCCTGGGCGGCGCAGCGGGTGGGGTGATTACCGCCCGCGACGGCAACAAGACCGAAGCCGCACTCGGCGGTGGCCTGGGCGCAGCCGGTGGTTCGGTACTGGGTAATAAGGTCGGCGGCAGCACCGGTTCAACCATCGGCGCCGGCCTGGGCGGCGCAGCCGGTGGCGCATTAGCTAATGAATACGCCGGCGGCAGCGAACGTGATCGCGGCCACTACAACGGCAAGAAACACAAGAAGCATAAAAAGCACAAACATCACTAAGTGCCGAGTGCTGACAACAAAAAGCCGCCTAACAGCGGCTTTTTTGTGTGTGGTAAGCACCTTAGCCGCGACGCCAGCCTGGCGGCGCGCTGCTCAAGCGCCGCTATGCAGACGGTTCCATCAGTAGCACCGTCAGCGCCGCCCGCAGGTTCTCGGGAATGCTCATCGGGCGGTTGCTGCTGCGGTCGACGAAGACATGCACAAAGCGCCCGGCCGCGCAGGCCTCATCTTCATCGGCCTTGAACACGGCCAGCTCGTACTGCACCGAACTGTTGCCCAGCTTGCCGACCCGCAGGCCGATCTCGATGCGCTCGGGGAAGGCGATGGAAGCGAAGTAGTCGCAGCTGGAGCTGACCACAAAACCGACTACCTCGCCGTGATGGATATCCAGGCCGCCGACTTCGATCAGGTAGGTGTTCACCGCGCTGTCGAAGAAGCTGTAGTAGGTGACGTTGTTGACGTGACCGTAGACATCGTTGTCATGCCAGCGCGTGGTGATCGGCTGGAAGTGCCGGTAATCGCTGCGCAAGTGTTGGGGTTGGCTCATCGGAAGTCCTTGAGGTTAGCGAGGCGGCTTAATAGGCCACCTGGTAGATGGCCAGGGCATGGGCCTCGGTCATTTCCCGTGGGTTGTTCACCAGCAGGCGCTGTTGCTGCATGGCGTCGCGGGCCAGAGTCGGCAGCATGTCTTGCGGCACGCCGGCATCACGCAGGCGCGTAGGCAGGCCGCTGCGCACACTGAAATCGGCCAGCGCGCCGATAAACTGCTCGGTCTGCTGCAAAACACTGCCGGCGCGCAGCTGATCGCCCAGCACCAGCGGCGCCAGCTCGGCATACAACGGCGCGGCCGCATTGCCGTTGAAGCCCAGCACATGCGGCAGCACCAAGGCGTTACTCAAGCCGTGGGGAATATGGAAATGCCCGCCCAACGGATAAGCCAGCGCATGCACCGCCGCCACCGGCGCATTGGCAAACGCCTGGCCGGCCAGGCAGGAACCCAGCAACATGGCCTGACGCGCCTCGCGGTTACCGCCGTTATGCACCACTTCATCCAGATTGGCCGCCAGCAGGCGCAACGCTTCGCGGGCCAGCAGGTCGGACAGTGGATTCTTTTTCAGCGCACTGGTATAGGCCTCAATGGCATGCACCATGGCGTCGATTCCGGTAGCGGCGGTCACAGCCGGCGGCAGGCCGAGGGTCAGCTCGGCATCGAGCAACGCCAGGTCCGGCAGCAGCAGCGGCGAGACCACGCCCATCTTGGTGGTTTCGCCGGTGGTGATGATGGAAATCTGCGTGACTTCCGAACCGGTGCCGGCGGTGGTCGGCACCAGAATCAGCGGCAAACGCTGACCCCGAGCATTGCCAACGCCGTAAATCTGCGCCAGCTCCTGGCCGCACTCAGGATGCGCCAGCAGCGCCACCAGCTTGGCTACATCCATCGAGCTGCCGCCGCCAAAGCCGACGATCAGCTGCGCCTTGAGCGCGCGGGCCTGCTCGACCGCTGCCAGCAGAATCGCCTCGGGCGGGTCGGCGACCACCTGATCGAAGACCTCAACCGTCAGCTCGGCACGGGCAAAACCTGGCAGCACCTCATCCAGCAGGCCGAGCTTGCTGATGCCCGGATCGGTGACGATCAGCACCCGTTGCGCGCCGCGCTCGCGGCACAGCTCGGCCAAACGCCGGGAGGCGCCGATCTCACACAGAATCTGCGCGGTGGTGGCAAAGCTAAAGGGCAGCATGGGGTGATCCTCTTGTTGTAGTGATTGGCGCGCGCCGCAGCGTGGCTTGCACCCACGCTACGCGCTTCGGTCAGAAGGCGAAACTCGCCTCATCCATGGCCATCAGGCAGTCGGCACCGCCCAGCAGGGACTCCCGATGGGCGCTGGCACGTGGCAACACCCGGCGCAGGTAGAAGTCGGCGGACTGCAACTTGGCCTGGTAGAACGCTGCCTCGCCGCTGCCCGTCTCCAGGGCATCCTGTGCCCGTGCCGCCGCCTGCAGCCAGAAACCGGCCAGCAACACATAGGCCGAATACTGGAGGAAATCCACCGATACCGCGCCGATCTCCTGCACATCGCGCTGGCTGGCGGCAATCACCGCGCTGCTCAGCTCGCGCCACTCACCCAGACGCGCTTGCACGCTTTTGGCCAACTCGGCCAATGCCGGACGGCCCACCTGGGCGTCGCACAGCTCACTGAACTCGGCCTGCAACGCCGACAGTTCGGCACCGCCGTCACCGAGCACCTTGCGGCGGATATAGTCCAGCGCCTGGATGCCGTTGGTGCCTTCATACAGCTGGGTGATGCGGCTGTCGCGCATCAGTTGCTCGATGCCCCACTCGCGGATAAAACCGTGGCCGCCATACACCTGCACCGCGTGGCTGGCGACTTCCTGGCCCATATCGGTAAAGAAGGCTTTAACGATCGGGATCAGCAGCGCCGCGCGCTTGCCGGCGGCCTTGCGCGCGGCGGCGTCCGGATGGCCGTGCTCAAGGTCGAGCTGGCGCGCGCAGTAGGCCGCCAGCATACGGCTGCCTTCGACCAGGCTCTTCTGCGTCAGCAGCATGCGCCGCACATCGGGATGATTGATGATCGGATCAGCCGCCTTGCCCGGTTCGGCCGGCCCGCTCAGCGCGCGCGACTGCAGGCGCTCGCGGGCATAGCGCAGCGCGCCCTGGAAAGCCGCTTCGCCGATGCCTAAGCCCTGCAAACCGACCTGAAAGCGCGCGTCGTTCATCATGGTGAACATGCAGGCCAGGCCCTGGTTGGCTTCGCCGATCAGCCAGCCGGTGGCGCCGTCAAAGTTCATCACGCAGGTGGACGCCCCCTTGATGCCCATCTTGTGCTCGATGGCGCCGCAGGACAGCGCGTTGCGCTCGCCCGGAGTACCGTCGGCAGCGGCGACAAATTTCGGTACCAGCAGCAGGCTGATGCCCTTTACCCCGGCTGGCGCATCCGGCAGACGGGCGAGCACCAGATGAATGATGTTTTCTGACAGGTCCTGCTCGCCGCCGCTGATAAAGATCTTGCTGCCGCTGACCTTGAAGCTGCCGTCCGCCTGCGGCTCAGCCTTGGTGCGCAGCAGGGCCAGGTCGGTGCCGGCCTGCGGCTCGGTGAGGCACATGGTGCCGGCCCATTGGCCACTGACCAGTTTGTGCAGGTAGGTGTTTTTCAGCGACTCGCTGCCGTGCTTGTACAGCGCCAGCACCGCGCCTTCGGTGAGCCCGGAATACACGCGGAACGACAGCGAGGCACCCATCAGCATCTCGTGGAAGTTACACGCAAGCATCTGCGGCAGCGCCTGGCCGCCGTATTCGCTCGGCCCGGTCATACTTGCCCAGCCGTTATCGACATACTGCTGATAAGCCTCGGCAAAGCCATCCGGCGTGCGCACCTGGCCATCACTCAGCTGGCAACCCTGCTCGTCACTGTTGCGATTCAGCGGCGCCACCACCTCGGCGGCGTAACGCGCGCCCTCCTCCAGCACGCCGTCGATCAGCTCGCGGTCAAGGCCGTTGCCGAGCAGCTGACAGTGGCCACTGATATCGAACAGCTCGTGCAGCACAAAGCGCATATCGCACAGCGGAGCCTGATAACTCATACCCGGCCCTCCTGCACATCGGATACCCGCACGTCGGCGAAGCGCTGGCCGCTGCTGGCCAGTTTTTCAATCAGCCGCGCCGGCAGCCAGTGCTCACCGAACGCGGCCTGCAACGCTTTCAAACGATCATGAATCGCCGCCACACCCTGGCCATCGGCCCAGTTCATCGGTCCACCCTTGTCGGCCGGGAAACCGTAGCCATTGAGGTAGACCAGATCGATGTCGTGGCTGTTGGCGGCGATGTTCTCTTCGAGGATTTTCGCGCCCTCGTTCACCAGCGCCAGCAGGCAGCGTTCGAGAATCTCCGAAGGATCAATGTCGCGGCGCGTGAAGCCCAGCTGCTCGGACACCTGCAGCACCAGCGCATCCACTTCAGGGTCATGCTCAGCCTGGCGACTGCCTTCGGCGTAGCGGTAATAGCCCATGCGCACCTTCTGGCCAAAACGGCCGAGGCCGCACAGGCGGTTATCCACCTGCACCGCCGGATCATCCTGGCCCTTACCGGCCAACTCGCGGGCGCGCCATTCCAGGTCGATGCCGACCACGTCATACATGCGGAACGGGCCCATGGCGAAACCAAAGCCCTGCAACGCGGCGTCAACCTGATGCGGATAAGCCCCTTCGAGCAGCAGCATGCGCGCCTCGCGCACATAGGTGTGCAGCATGCGGTTGCCGATAAAACCGTCGCAGTTACCCGCCACCACGCTGACCTTGCCAATGCGTTGGCCCAGGGCAAGTGCCGCGTCCAGTACCGCCGGCGCAGTCTTGGCGCCGCGCACGATTTCCAGCAACTTCATGATGTGCGCCGGGCTGAAGAAGTGCAGACCGAGCACGTCCTCCGGGCGTTTGGTCACAGCGGCAATCGCGTCGATATCCAGCGCCGAAGTGTTGCTGGCGAGGATCGCACCGGGCTTCAGGGTGGCATCGAGCGTGCGGAAGATCTGCTGCTTGAGTTCAAGGTTCTCGTATACCGCTTCGATCACCAGATCGGCATCTGTCAGCGCGGCGTAATCGCCCACCGGGGTGACGCAAGCCAGTCGCGCGGCCGACTGCTCGGCGCTGATCCGCCCCAGCTTGAGGTTGTGGGCATTGGTCTCGGCCACCACCTTCATGGCCTGCTCGAGCATCTGCGGGTTGTTGTCCAGCCACAGCACTTGAATGCCGGCGTTGGCCAGGCTCATGACGATACCGCGCCCCATAGTGCCCGCGCCGATCACGGCGGCCTGTCGAACCTCGAATGCCTTGCTCATGCCCACTCCTCTGATTAGTGCTGAACGAAATGCCTGTGCTGCAAAGAAAATTCGCCAGCCACCTTAAGCAAGGCGCTACTATTTTTGAAATTTAGTCTTGTGATAAGTCGTATTCAGCAGATGAATTTCTCTACCTTCGACCTCAACCTGCTGCGCGTGTTCGATGCACTGATGCGCGAGCAGAACGTTTCCCGCGCGGCCGAGCGCCTGGCCCTGAGCCAGCCGGCGGTGAGCAACGCACTGAATCGCCTGCGCGAACTGCTCGATGACCCGCTGCTGGTGCGCGTGGGCCGCAGCATGCAGCCCACGCCGCGCGCCCAAGCGCTGGAAACGCCGATCCGCGCGGCCCTGCAGCAACTGGAACAGAGTCTCAGTGCCGGCGACGTGTTCGATCCGGCCAGCAGCCGCCAGCACTTCAGCATCGCCGTCACCGACTATGTCGAGCTGATCTGCATGCCACGGCTGCTTGAACAACTCAGCCAGCAGGCACCCGGCATGCGCATCGACATCCGCCACCTGAGCCCCAGCCTGCCGGCCGAAGCGCTGGACAAGGGCGAGCTGGACCTGGTGCTGGGGCGTTTCGAGGACATCCCCGCGCGCTTTGCCCGCCAGCACTGGATGAGTGAAACCCTGCAACTGGCGCTGCGCCGCGACCATCCGCTGGGCAACCAACCGATGGACCTGCCGACCTTTCTGCAGCTGCGCCACCTGTGGGTACACGGCGGTCAGACGCGTGGCATGGTCGACCAATGGCTGGGCGAACAGGGCCTGTGCCGGGAGATTCGCTACACCACGCCCAATTACCTGCAGGCCGCGCATATCGTCGCCAGCAGTGAACTGGCTGCCGTGCTGCCGACCCAGCTGGCGCGCCACTTTGCCCGCCTGCTGCCGCTGCAACTGTTCGAGCTGCCGTTCGCCCTCGGCCCGTTTCACCTGGAAATCGTCAGCCTGGCCCAGCGCCAACGTGACCCGGCGCTGCATTGGCTGATTGAACAGATCCAGCAGATCGATCAGCGCTGATCACCCGGCAGCCGGACAAAGCCTTCCTATACTGACGGCTACTGTCGTGCGGTCGTGGGGGATCAATCATGCTGAAATCGGCGTTGGCACTGCTGTTGGTGCTGCTGGGCACACTGGCGCAGGCCCAGAATCTGGAGATCGTGCTGCTCGATAATCAGGGCAAACCGCTGAGTGACGCCGTGCTGTGGATCGAACCCGGTCCGGCGCAAAGCCAACCCGCTACTGCAGTGATGGACCAGCAGAAGCGCCAGTTCACCCCCTATGTTCTGCCAGTACAGGTCGGCACCACGGTGAGCTTCCCCAACGCCGACCCGATCAACCATCACGTTTACTCCTTCTCGCCGGCCAAGCGTTTCGAGCTCCGCCTGCACCAGCAGAAGGCCGCACCGCAGGAAATGCGTTTCGACCAGCCTGGCCTGGTCACCCTGGGCTGCAATATCCATGACTGGATGCTCGGCTTTATCCTCGTGCTCGACACCCCCTGGTTCGCCCAGACCGACAGCCAGGGCAAAACCCGCCTGGACTTCGATGCCGCCGCCGGACAAACCCTGCACATCTGGCACCCACGCATCGCCGATCCGCAGGAAGCCATGAGCCGCGCCGTACCCAGCGACGGCACGTTAACCTGGCAACTCACCGGCGCGCTGAAGCGCGACCCTCGGCCGAAAGAGCCGAAAGCCCGCCCCATGGCCAAAGATGACTACGCCTCATGACCCTGCGCGGCAAGATTCTCGGCTTCTTCCTGCTGTTGCTGCTGGCGGTCATGGTGCTGCTATTGGCACTGGTTTATCGCTCCACGTATCAACACACTCTGAGCCAGGTGGCCGGGCAGCTGAACTTCGCCCATGCGGTGCTGAGCAACGAGCTGCAGAGCCGCCGTCAGGCGCAGAGCGCCATGGCCGATCTGATCGCCAAGGACTTCACCCTGCTCGGCGAAATCGCCGACCTGATCGCCAGCCCCCAGCAGGAAGCGCAATCACTGTCCGCAGCACTGGAATCGTTTGCCTCGCGCAGCCAGGCCAGCTTTGCCCTGGTCAGTGCGCCCGAGGGGCTGATCCTGGCGGGCACCAGTGGCGAACTGTTGCCGGGCGCGCAATTACCCTGGAATGACCTGCTCGACACAGACGATGCACAGAGCAAAGAACGCCTGGTGGTGTTCGGTGAACGGGTACTGCATATCAACGCCACGCCAATCTTCGCCCCACGGCCCAACCTGATGGGCTGGCTGCTGATGGCTTTTGAACTGGACGATCAGGCGACCGCGCACCTGGCCCGTCTCAGCGGCGCCGACGTCGCGCTGCTCGACGGCCGCCCTGGGCAATACCGGGTATTGGCCAGCAACCTGCAGGCGTTGCCTCGGGCCGAGCTGGCCAGCCAGCTGCTGCCAAATGCTGAGGGCGTGTTCCGCTTCGACTTACAGGGCCTGGAGCAGGTGGCCCTGCGCGCACCTCTAGTGGATACCAGTAGCGAACTGCAGGTGCTGCTGATGCGCTCGCTGGCCGCCGAGCTGGCTGATTACCAACCGCTGCAATGGCAGCTGGCAAGCATCTTTACCATCGCCCTGCTGCTGGCCGGGCTCGGCGCACTGTGGATTGCCAACACCGTCAGCCGGCCGCTGAGTCAGATGGTCGACAACGTGCGGCGCATCGCCAGCGGCGACTATCAGGTACCAATGGAAACGCAGGCGAGCGGCGAAGTCGGCTTACTCGCCCGCGAATTCGTCGCCATGCAGCAAGGCATTGCCGAGCGCGAAACCACCATCAGCTTTCTCGCTTACCGCGACCCGCTGACCGAACTGGCCAACCGCAACCGTTTTGTCGCCGAGCTGCAACAGGCCCTGACGCAGTGTCCGCCAGGCGCAGGTATCGCCGTGCTGCTGATGGACCTGGACAACTTCAAGGACCTTAACGACACCCTCGGCCACGACGCCGGCGACCAGCTGCTCTGCCAGCTCGCCGCACGCCTGCAGGTGCTGCTACGCCCCGGCGAGCAACTGGCGCGTCTCGGTGGTGACGAGTTTGCGCTGCTGATCAGCCCCTGCCAGCCGGGCTGGCTGATCCCTGCCGCCGAGCATTACCGCGCCGCTCTGCACGAGCCATTCGCCGTACGCGGCATCAGCATGACCCTCAACGCCACGGTTGGAATCGCCCTGTACCCGGATCACGGTGAAAGCGCCGGCAGCCTGCTGCAGCATGCCGAAGTGGCGATGTATCTGGGCAAACAGCAGCGCTCGCCCTACGCCCTCTACCGCCCAGAGCTGGACCGCCACAGCCTGCTGCGCCTGGCATTGATGAGCGAACTGAAAGGCGCGGTGGAAGGCGGTCAACTCAGCCTGTATTTCCAACCGAAACTGAATATCCGTGCGCGCAGCCTGTATGGCGTGGAATGCCTGGTGCGCTGGATTCACCCGGTGCATGGGTTTATTCCGCCGGACGAATTTATCCCCCTGGCCGAACAGACCGGCAACGTCTGCGCCCTGACCCGCTGGGTGGTGCGCACTGCGGTGGCGCAGAGTCGCGCCTGGCAGGAGCAGGGCTTGGACCTGAAGACCGCGATCAATATCTCCGCACTGGATCTGGCCGATCCCGGCTTTGCCGGTTTTATCGCCGCGCAACTGGCCGAACATGACGTGCCGCCATCTGCCCTGATCGTGGAAATCACTGAAAGCGCGGTGATGGCCGACCCGGAACTGGCCATGGGACAACTGCAGGAGTTGTGCGAATTGGGCGTGCAGCTATCGATCGACGACTACGGCACGGGCTATTCGAGCATGGCTCAACTCAAGCGGCTGCCGGTGCATGAGCTGAAGATCGACAAGTCCTTCGTGCTCGACCTGCTGAGCAACCCCGACGACGACATCATCGTCCGCTCGACCATCGAACTGGGCCACAACATGAATCTCAAGATCGTCGCTGAAGGGGTGGAAACCGAAGCCATTCTCGACCGTCTCGATCAGCTCGGTTGCGATATCGCCCAGGGCTACTTGCTGAGCAAACCGCTGCCACCCGCCGCGTTTGCCAGCTGGCTGGAAAACTGTCAGTGGCACTTGCCTGCCGCAACTACTGAAGGCGCTGCTCGCCAACCGCGACCACCGGGCAATTAACGATAATCCCACTGGCCCTCACACTGACCAAACCTTGCTCCTGCGCTTGCAACACGGCATCAGCCGAGCGCAACGGGCTGCCTGGCGTACCACTCAACCAGCGCACCTCATAGACATGCCACAACGGGCTGTAGGCCATGTCCTGGTTATCCCCACCTAATGGCAGCGGGATAGACGGGAATACGCTGGCCTGGCTGTCATCAACAAATTTGTAGACCCGATCATAAGTCGCCAACGGATGCGGTCCGGGCTCATCGGGCAGTGCATTGGCCAGTCTCGGCACATAATTGGCCTGCATCACTGTCGCCATCTGCGCATCCGAAATATCGGTGGTCAGGTAGTAAACCTGCTCACCGTTGTACCAACCCGGCAACACCGGCAGGCTCATATGAGTAACGTGCGACCGGCTACAACCACTCAACAACGCGGCTAAAAAAAACACACCCAGCAAAGCACGCATGCACAGCTCCCTTAGACTTTTCAAGTGATCAGGCCAGTAGAGTCTGATTGTCCGGCGTTATTACAGATTCAGGCATAGCCCGCCTTGGCCCGTTGCCAACAGCGCTGCGATACAGGCATACCTGTCGCCAGTAAGCGCCTGAACAATTCAACACGCACAAAAAAGGCCGCTGCTGATCATCTTGATCAGCAGCGGCCCGGGAAAACGGTGGGGCGCGGGTTAAAACGCGTTATCACCAATCAACATGCCGTGCACAACCATATAGGTCTTGCGCCCGGACTGCAGAGTCAGCGGGCTGCGCTCAGCGATCACCCAGCCTTTGGCCAGCAATTTGTCGATGTGCGCCCGCAGCTCTGGCAGGTAACGTTGCTCTTGCTGAAGCGATTCCATTCTTTTCATCCTCTAGAGGACTCCTTTGCGACAGCAGCCAGGTATACCGGCCCGTTCATCCGTGAAAGCTGTCACAAAAGCATAGTGGCCTAATGCCTGTCTCTAAAGCGGCAAATGGCCACATCTCTGTAGGCATAACGCAGCAAGCAGCTATAGCGTTTGGCTTACATCACTATGCAGTCTAGACCGCTGTGGCCGCAGCGGCAGTTTCGCCGACATGCGGTGAGCTGAACTCCAGGTAACCGTCCTCAACCTTGCCGTAACGCAGCAGCGCCAGGTCCAGCAGATAATTCTGATAGAGCTTCCATGGCGCGCGATCACCCTGGGTGGGAATCTTGTCGGCGGCGCGCTGGATATAGCCGGACGCCAGATCAAGGAAGGGCGCCTCTTTAACCTTCCGCGAACTGTCACGCGGGGTGCACTGGCGCATGCCGTTGGCATCCATATGGTTGATCAGGCGGCAGAAGTATTCGCTGGAGAGGTCCGCCTTGAGCGTCCAGCTGGCATTGGTATAACCCAGCACCACCGCCGCATTCGGCAGATCACGTAGCATGATGCCGCGGTAGCCCATGCTCTTGGCCGCATCGAAGGGCTGCCCATCCACCACCACTTGCATGCCGCCAAACAGCTGCAATTCCAGACCGGTGGCGCTGATGATCACATCCGCTGGCAGCTCCTGGCCCGACTTTAGGCGGATGCCCTTGGCGGTGAACCCGTCGATAAATTCAGTCACCACCGAGGCCTTGCCCTCGCGCAGCACCTTGAACAGGTCGCCATTGGGCACTGCGCACACACGCTCGTCCCAGGGTTTGTAGCGCGGGCTGAAGTGACGCATGTCGAAGCCCTTGCCCAACTGATGACGCGCCAACCCGAGCAACGCCTTGCGTACCAGGTTGGGGAAGGCCTTGGACAGTTTGTAGAAGCCCAATTGCACCGCCACATTGCGCGTGCGCGCCAGGCGGTAGACCCAGGTTTCCGGCAGGAACTTGCGCAGCACGTCGGAGATCGGATCGCCCTGCGGCAGGCTCACCACATAGGTGGGCGAGCGTTGCAGCATGGTCACGTGCTTGGCCTTATCGGCCATCGCCGGCACCAGGGTAACGGCTGTCGCGCCGCTGCCGATCACCACCACATTCTTGCCGCTGTAATCGAAGTTTTCCGGCCACAGCTGCGGGTGGATAAATTCGCCCTGGAACAGTTCACGGCCTTTGAAATCGGGGGTATAGCCCGCTTCATAGCGGTAGTAGCCGGTGCACATCAGCAGGTGCTGACAGCTCAGCTTGAACGGCTCGGGCTGATCGCCGCGCTGTACCTGCAGCGTCCAGGTGGCGCGTTCACTGCACCAGTCGGCCTTGAGTACCTTGTGCTGGAAGCGGATGTGCTGCTGGATGCCGTTTTCCTCGGCCGTTTCTGCGATATAGCTGCGGATCGACGGGCCGTCAGCGATCGCCAGCGGGTTGGTCCAGGGTTTGAAGTTGTAGCCAAGGGTGAACATGTCCGAGTCGGAACGGATGCCTGGATAACGGAACAGATCCCAGGTACCGCCCAGCGCTTCCCGGCCTTCGAGGATGGCGAAGCGCTTGCCGGGGCAATGCTTCATCAGGTGATAGGCCGCACCAATGCCGGACAGGCCGGCACCAATGATCAAGACATCCAGGTGTTCGACAGACATGGGGGCTCCTCAGGCTTCTTGTTATGGCTGCAGGTCGATAGATCGATCCGTAATGCCCGCCAGATTCACCCGCAATAGCGCGTTTGTCATCCAACCTTTAGTGGTGTGATCAGGCGCAGGCTGACCACAGTTATGGCTGAAGAATGACCAGAGCGCTCAACCACCTGACCAGCGATCAGAAACGGTCGCGCAACACCACTTCGGTGTACGGCAGTTTGCCGATACGCGGCTTGGGCTCAATGGTCTTCTTGCCTACCGCGACCATCAGGGCGATGACATGGTTTTCAGGCAGGTTGATCAACTTTCCCACCGCATCGAAATCAAAGCCGTCCATCGGGCAGGAATCCAGACCCTTGCCGCGCGCGGCGAGCATCAGGGTCTGCGCCATCAGGCCACAGCTGCGCATGGTTTCATCGCGCTGCACCTGCGGTTTGTCGCGGTAATAGGTGTCGATGGCACCGGCCATATAGGCCTGTACTTCTTGCGGAGCGCCTTCCCAAACGCGGCCGACATCTTCCTGCCAGCTGTCGAGCTTGGCGCACACCACCACCAGCATCGAGGCGTCGGTCACCTGCGCCTGGCCCCAAGCCACGTCACGCAGTTGCTGGCGCAGTGCCGGATCGCTGACTTCAACCAAACGCACGTGCTGCAGGTTGAACGCTGAAGGTGCGAGCAAGGCCAGTTGCAGCAGTTCATCCTTCTCAGCATCACTCAGGGTAAATGCCGGGTCATAGCCTTTGACGGCGCGGCGGCTGCGGATGGCTTCGTCGATATGCATGGGGGATCCTTCTATGCAGGTGTGAAAGAGAGCAATGCTAGGCACTTGCCGGGCGTAACGCCAAACGCCTTTACCGATAACAATGATCGATACAGACGATTCTAGGCGGCCGCCTGCTAAAATCGCCGCCTCGCCAAATTGACCACAGCCCATGACACCAGCCGCACTCATGACCCTCCAGCAACACCTGCTCGACGCCCTAACTGCGCCGCCCAGTGAAACTCGCCGGCTGTTTCACGGCAGAGGCCGCTGCTGGCCGGGGCTGGAACAGATCACCGTGGATTGGTTGCAAGGCGTGCTGCTGGTGGCGCTGTTCAAGCCGGTGAGCGATACCGAACTGGCCGCGCTACAGCAGATGCTGCTCGACCTCGGCCAATCCAACACCTGGCAGCAAAGTGGCGCGCACAGCCTGATGCTGCAACAGCGCTACCTGCCAGAAAGCCCCACGCAATGGCTGCAGGGCGAACCGGTTGAGCACTGGGATATCTTTGAGCACGGCCTGCACTACCGCCTCGACCTGGGCAAAAAGCAGAACAGCGGGCTGTTTCTCGATATGCGCTATGGCCGTCAATGGGTACAGGCGCAGGCAGCGGGCAAGCGCGTGCTCAATCTATTCGCCTACACCTGCGGGTTTTCCGTGGCTGCACTGGCCGGCGGCGCGCGCCAGGTGGTCAATCTGGACATGGCCAGGGCTGCGCTCAACCGTGGCCGCGATAATCATCGGCTGAACCAGCACGACCTCAGCCAGGTGGTATTTCTCGGCCACGACCTGTTCAAATCCTGGGGCAAGGTGGCCAAGTACGGTCCTTATGACCTGATCATCATCGACCCACCGTCGTTTCAGCGCGGCAGTTTCGTGCTGAGCAAGGACTACCCGAAGGTGCTGCGCCGCCTGCCCGAATTG
Organism: Pseudomonas peli; assembly: GCF_900099645.1. Lineage (GTDB taxonomy): Bacteria > Pseudomonadota > Gammaproteobacteria > Pseudomonadales > Pseudomonadaceae > Aquipseudomonas > Aquipseudomonas peli. The sequence continues at coordinate 1,517,966 of NZ_FMTL01000001.1, forward strand.
TTGAGTGCAAACGGAACGGTACTGGCCTGCAGCAATGAGCCGGAAATCGGCCCCGATTACCTGATCCAGGCCATGGCCGCTGAAGCACCAAGCCTGCACTTCAGCGAACGCCTGGATAACCCGCCAGAGTTTCCCGACAGCCAGCCAGACAGCGCCCTCAAGGCACTGGTGTTTCAGCGGCACTGAACCCGCTCGCAGGGCGCCGACTAAGGACAATATTGCCTGTTGCAGGCTGGTCTACAGTTAGGCGACCACCCCTCGCGAGATCGCCGCAATGACGCTAAAAATCCTTGGCCTTGCCCTTTCCGCCACGCTGTTACTGACCGCTTGCGCCAGCAACACCCCGCAACCGTCGCAGTATTCGGGCTTCCTCAGTGATTACTCACAGCTACAGCCCGCACAGTCGGCCAGCGGCGCGCCGGTGATGCGCTGGGTATCAGCGGACTTTAAGCCCGAGAACTACCGCACGGTATTGGTCGAACGGCCAGTGTTTTACCCCGCACCGACGCCCACCGCCCAAGTTAGCCAGCAGACCTTGGACAGCATTGCCCTCTACTTGCAGCAGGCCATACGCCTTGAACTGGCTGGACGATTCAAGGTTGTCGAATATGCCGACCGTGACACCCTGGTACTGCGCTCGGCCATAACCGCGGTCAACCTGTCGCCGGAAGGGCTGAAAGTCTACGAAGTGGTGCCGATTGCCCTGGTTGCCGCGGCCGCCAGCACCGCCGCCGGTACTCGCGATCTCAACAGCAGCATTTATGTTGAGCTGGAAGCCATCGACGGGCGCAACAGCCAGCCGATGACCCGCGTGATACGCAAGGGCCATGGCCTGCAGCTGGAAAACGACAGCACTCAGCTCAGCCTCAAGGACATCAAGCCGGCGCTGGATGAGTGGGCCAAAGATGCGCGCAACTTCAAACCCTAAGGTCTGACGGCTTAGGCAAATACAAAGTATTTGCGCACCGTCTCGACCACCTCCCAGGTGCCTTTCATCCCGGGCTCGACGATAAAAATGTCGCCGGCCCGCAGATGAATCGGCGCCTGACCCTCAGGGGTGATGATGCAGTAACCCTCCTGGAAGTGGCAGTACTCCCACTTTTCATAGGCCACCTGCCATTTACCGGGCGTGCAGATCCAAGTGCCCATTATCTTGCTGCCGTCCGCCGAAGTGTAGGCGTTGAGGTTGACGGTGTGCGGCTCGCCGGCGATGCGCGTCCACTTGCAGGCATCCAGCAGCGGAATCGGCTGGGTATCACGCAGTACGGTAATCGGTGACATGAGTGGCTCCTAAGGTCGGTAGAACATCACCCGCAGCCTAAGGCCGCCCACCTGCCGCGACTGTCCTGAGGTCGACCTGCAACTGCCTGGAAGCGCAGCCCCTCCACTCAGGCCGACGTACCAACCGCGTGCTACTTTGAAGAGGGCCTGTTGGCTTATTCAGCCGTTTGCCCGATCCGGAGATGCTCTATGTCCAGTCTTTACCGCTTGGTCACCCGCAGTGATTTTGACGGCCTGGTGTGCGCCGCCCTGCTCAAACACCTGAACCTGATCGACGACATCCTCTTCGTCCACCCCAAAGACATGCAGGACGGCAAAGTGGCGATCACCAGTCACGACATCACCACCAACCTGCCGTATGTCCCTGGCTGCCACCTGGCCTTTGACCATCACCTCAGCGAGACCCTGCGTAACCAACCGGCGAGCAATCACCTGATTGATGCCGATGCGCCTTCCGCAGCCAGGGTGGTGTGGAAGCACTACGGCGGTCACGACGCGTTCCCACGGGACTGGGACGAAATGATGGAGGCCGTGGACAAGGCGGACGCCGCACAATTCAGCCGCGAGGACATCCTCGATCCACAGGGCTGGGAGCTGCTGAGCTTTATCATGGATGCGCGCACCGGCCTCGGCCGCTTCCGTGATTTCCGTATTTCCAATTACCAGCTGATGATGCAGCTGATCGACTTCTGCCAGACCCACGGCATCAATGAAATTCTCCAGCTGCCCGATGTTGAAGAGCGTGTGGCGCTGTACCTGGATCACCAACGCGAGGCCCAAGCGCAGATCCAGCGCTGTGCCACGGTCTACCACAACCTGGTGGTGCTTGATCTGCGCAATGAAGAAACGATCTACGCGGTCAACCGCTTCGTCATCTATGCCCTCTATCCGCAGTGCAATATCTCGATCCACGTGATGTGGGGCGTTAAACAGCAGAACACCGTGTTCGCCATCGGCAAATCGATCCTCGACCGCAGCTCCAACACTAATGTCGGCGAGCTGTGCCTGAGCTACAACGGCGGCGGCCATGCCAATGCCGGCACTTGCCAGCTGGCCAACGAGGACGCTGAAGCCGCTTTGCGCGAGCTGGTTGCCGAAATCACTGCCGACGGTTAGGCAGCACGATGTCCTAAGCAGGCTGGGCGTAGCCTCTGCTAGAGGGTTAAGCTGTGCCCTATGAGCACAGTACCTTTTATCACGCCGCTTGAGTCCAGCCGCACGGATGCGCCTTCTGGGTTGCGCATCGGCGGCGACTGGACACTCGCTCACTACGCCGACCTGGAAGCCCAGGTCCGGCAACTGCACGGCACATTGAGCAGCACCGCCAGCGTCGACTTGCAAAGCCTTGGCGCTCTGGACACTGCGGGTGCTGCCTTGTTGGTGGAGTTGCTCGGGAGCCAGCGCTTAGCGCAACTGGCTCAGGATGCGCCAGGGCTGCCCAGCGAGCGCCGCGCCCTGTTGCAAACCGTGGGCACAGCGATTGCCGACGCCGGCGATGCGCTATCCAGCAAACACATCCCCGCCTGGCGTGAATTCTTCGGGCAGATCGGGCAGGCCGTCGACGAGCTCTGGCAACAAGGTATCGCCCTGCTCGGCTTTATCGGCATGACCCTGGCGGCGATGTTCGCCATCCTTCTGCGCCCCGGCCGCTGGCGCATCACCTCGCTGGTCGCGCATTTGCAACAGAGCGGCCTGAATGCCGCGCCCATCGTCGCTCTGCTGACGTTTCTGGTCGGTGCGGTGGTGGCCTTTCTCGGCGCGACGGTGCTCGCCGACTTTGGCGCGAGCATCTACACCGTCGACCTGGTGGCGTTTTCCTTCCTGCGTGAATTCGGCGTGCTGCTCACTGCCATTCTGATGGCCGGGCGCACCGCCAGCGCCTTTACCGCACAGATAGGCTCGATGAAGGCCAACGAGGAAATTGACGCCATCCGCACCCTGGGCCTAAGCCCCATGGAGCTGTTGGTATTGCCGCGGGTATTCGCCCTGCTGATCGCCCTGCCGATCCTCACCTTTATCGCCATGCTCAGCGGCATCCTCGGCGGCGCGGTGGTCTGCGCCCTCAGCCTGGACATCTCACCGGCCATGTACCTGGCCATGCTGCAGGAAAATATCGCCCTCAAGCACTTCCTGGTGGGCATGGCCAAGGCGCCGATATTTGCCTTCCTGATTGCCGTGATTGGCTGTCTGGAAGGTTTCAAGGTCACTGGCAGCGCGCAGTCGGTGGGCGAGCGCACCACTTCCAGCGTGGTCCAGTCGATTTTCGTGGTGATCGTACTGGATGCCCTGGCGGCACTGTTTCTGATGGAGATGGGCTGGTGACGGGCGAAGCGATTATCGAAGTGCGCAACCTGGTCAACCGCTTCGGCGCGCAGACCGTGCACCAGGACCTGGCGCTGGACCTGTATCGCGGCGAAGTGCTCGGTGTGGTCGGCGGCTCAGGCACGGGTAAATCGGTGCTGCTGCGCAGCATCCTCGGCCTGCGTCGCGCCAACACCGGCACCGTGCGGGTGTTCGGTGAAGAACTGCTGAGCCTGCCCGCCGAGCGCCGCTCGCAGCTGGAGCGGCGGTTTGGTGTGCTCTACCAGCGCGGTGCGCTGTTCTCCTCGCTGACGGTGACCGAGAACACCGCCTTGCCGCTGATCGAACATGCCGGCCTCACGCGCGCCGCCGCCGAACGCCTGGCTCAGGTCAAGCTGGCACTGGTCGGTCTGCCACGTGGCGCGGGCGACAAATACCCGACAGAACTGTCCGGCGGCATGATCAAACGCGCGGCGCTGGCCCGCGCCCTGGCCCTGGAGCCGGACATCCTGTTTCTCGACGAACCCACCGCAGGGCTCGACCCGATTGGCGCGGCAGCCTTCGACCAATTGATCCTGACCCTGCGCGACGCCCTTGGGCTCAGCGTGTTTCTGGTCACCCATGACCTCGACACCCTCTACACCATCTGTGATCGGGTGGCCGTACTGGCGGAAAAACGCGTGCTGGTGGCCGACCGCCTGGACGTTGTAGCCGCCACCGACAACCCTTGGATTCACGAGTATTTTCACGGCCCGCGCGGACGCGCAGCCGAACAGGCCGCCAGCGGCGCGCCAGGGAGCAACTGAATGGAACCGCGTGCCCACCACGTGTTGATTGGCCTGTTTACCGTGCTGATGGTTGCCGCGGCCTTGGGCTTTGCCCTGTGGCTGAGCAAGGCCAGCTCGGACCAGGAAACCCACGACTTTGACGTGATCTTCAACGAAGCGGTCAGCGGTCTGTCGGCCGGCAGCGCGGTGCAGTACAGCGGCATCAAGGTCGGCGACGTGATCAGCCTGCGCCTCGACCCGAACGATCCGCGCAAGGTTCGCGCGCACATCCGCGTCAGCGCCAACACACCGATCAAACAGGATACCCGCGCTCGCCTGTCGATCACCGGGATCACCGGCGCCTCACTGATCCAGTTGCACAGCGGCACCCCGGAAAGCCCGGCCTTGGAAGGCAAGAACGACCAACTGGCGGAAATCATCGCCGATCCATCACCGCTGACCCGCCTGATGTCCAACGGTGAAGACCTGGTTGTCAGCGTCACTCGCCTGCTCGACCGCGCCAACCAGCTGTTCTCGCACGAAAACATCGGGCGTATTTCCCGCACTCTGGACAACATCGAACAAACCAGCGCCAGCGTGGCCGAACAGCGCGACGAGCTGCGCCAGGCCCTGCAACAGATGACCCGCGCCAGCCAGGAGGCCACTGACCTGATGCGTAACGCCAACCAGCTGCTCAGCGGCCCAGGCCACGACGCGGTCAACAGCGCCAATCGTCTGATGGCCTCATTGGAGCGCAGCAGCAGCAGCGTCGAACGCTTGTTAGCGGATAACCACAGCACCCTTAACAACGGCATGCAAGGCATCGGCGAACTGGGCCCGACCATTGTCGAACTGCGCGAAACCCTCAGCGCCCTGCGCTCCTTCGCCCGCCGTCTGGAAGAAGACCCGGCCGGCTACCTGCTGCGCAGTGACACCATCAAGGAGTTTCAACCATGATTCGTCTTCGCCTGCTCGCCGCCCTGCTGCTGATCGGCAGCCTGGCCGCCTGCTCGGTCTTGCCGAAAAGCCAGGTGCTGAGCATCTACCGCCTGCCGGCCAGCAGCCTGCCCAGCCATGACGCCAGCGCCGATTGGGCGCTGCGGGTGAACAAGCCCTACAGCAGCCAGCTGCTCGACAGCACGCGAATTGCCGTATTGCCGCCGGGCGACCAGATCAGCGCCTACCAGGATGTGCGCTGGAGCGACCGCGCACCGCTGCTGCTGCGTGACCGGCTGATCGACGCCTTTCTCGACGACGGCCGCCTCAAGGCGGTGAGCAGCGATGAAAGCCGCCTGCAGGCTGACCTGGAGCTGGACGGCGACCTGCGCGCCTTCCACAGCGAATACCAGAACGGCCGCCCAGCCGCGCGCATCCTATTCGAAGCCCGCCTGGTGCAGAGTGGCAGCCTGCGCATCCTCGCCAGCCGGCGTTTCGAAGTCAGCCAGGCGGCCAGCGACACCTCGGTGCCGGCGGTGGTCAACGCCTTCGGCCAGGCCGGCGACCAACTGGCCCGCGAGGTGCTGGAGTGGACTCTGACCCAAGGTCAGACCGCGCAGCAAAAATGAACTGAGTTGTTCCAGCGAGGGGCGAACCATGGACAAATTTATGCAAGCGGCCATCGACGAAGCCCGCCAGGGCCTGGCCGAAGGCGGCATCCCGATCGGCTCGGTGCTGGTGCATAACGGCCAGATTATCGGCCGTGGCCACAACCGTCGCGTGCAACAAGGCAGCGCCATCCGCCATGGTGAAATGGACGCCCTGGAAAACGCCGGCCGGCAAAGCGCGCAGACCTACCGCGAGTCGGTGCTCTACACCACTCTTTCACCCTGCGCGATGTGCAGCGGCGCAATCCTGCTGTATGGCATCCCCAAGGTGATCATCGGCGAGAACCAGACCTTCCTCGGCGAAGAAGCGTTGCTGCGCGAGCGCGGCGTGCAGCTCGATGTGCTGCACAACAACGAATGCCTGCACCTGATGCAGGCCTTTATCGCCACCCAACCGACGCTGTGGAACGAGGATATTGGCGAGTAGCGGCTAGCCGCGCTGGGCGATCAGCCACTCGCGCACTGCCGCATAGGGGTAGGCGTCCAACGCAGCAAAGCCACTGAACTGACGCGCTTTGAGCTTGGTGAACAGCGGCACGCTGATGCCACAGAGGTAGCGCGTCAGGCATTCAGTGCTCGGCTCAACGCCCTTGAGTTCCTGATGCTTGCGCACAAAACCGTCACAGAGTGCCTGCATATCCAGCTCCGCCAGCGGCGGCAACGCTGGCGGCTCGGGTAGCCGGGCAACCTGTCCCCGGCACACCGAACAATGCTCACACTGCTGCGGCGCGTTGGCGTCACCGAAATAGGCGGCCAAACGCTGACTCAGGCACTGCTCGCTGGCAAACAGCGCGAGCATGGCGTGAATCCGGCTGATCTCGCTGGCCTCCTGCTGGCTGAAATAGCCGTGCAGTTCGACGCTCAAGGCCGCGGGATCGAAGCCCGGGTCGAGCAGCGCGTAGACCTCAGTCATCTGCTTGCTTTCCAACTCGACCCAACCCTTTTCCTGGAAGTAATCCAGGGCTTTGATCACCCGACCGCGCTCGGCCTGGTGCTGCTGATAGAGCTGGTCGAAATCCACCGTGCACCAGGTACGGGCGCGCTGCGAGGTGCTGATCAATGCCTCGACAAACTGCCGCCGCTCGCCCTCAAACTTCTCCAGCAGCGCTTCGGGCTCAAGGAGGAATTTGAAACGATATTCGGCGAAATAGGCGTAACGCGGGGCGATGATGCCGCGTAGCTCCAACTGCACCAGCAGGGTTTTCAGCGGCAGCTGGCGGATATTGCTCTGCTCGGAGAGTTGGTTAAGCATCAGCTCCCATTCGCCGTTATCACTTTCACTCAGCAGCTTATCGAGCACACAACGAATGCCGTCCAGCTCCGGCGTATCGCCATAAACAAAGTTTTCCAGCACGTTGAGGCTGTCGCGATTGGCCAGCACCAGGCAGTCGGAGGGCTGGCCATCGCGCCCAGCGCGACCGATCTCCTGGCTGTAATTCTCGATGGATTTTGGCAGGTCGAAGTGCAGCACATTGCGGATATCGGCCTTGTCGATGCCCATGCCGAAGGCGATGGTGGCGACGATGCAGTTGATCGTCCCGGCCATAAACTGACGCTGAATCGCCTCGCGCGCCTCATGCGGCATACCGGCGTGGTAGGCACTGGCAGCAATGCCCCGCTGGCTCAGGCGCGTGGCCACTTGCTCAGCAGTTTTCTGCTGGGTGACGTAAACGATGCTTGGCTGCCCGGCTTTGGCATCCAACCACTGCTCCAGACGACGCTGCTTGTCGGCGCCGCTGACTGGCTCGACTAGCAGGTTGAGGTTGGCGCGATAGAAACCTGTGGTGACCACATCATCAGCGGCGATGGCGAACTTCTGCTGCATATCGGCAATCACCGGCGGCGTGGCCGTGGCAGTGAGCAGCAGCACCTGCGGGATGCCGAACTGGCGCTGATAGTCCGGCAGTTTGAGGTAATCCGGGCGGAAGTTATGGCCCCACTCGGAGATGCAATGAGCCTCGTCAATCACCAGCAACGAGATCGGCACCTGGCCGATAAAGTTGCGAAACCGCTCGTTCTTTAGCCGTTCGACCGAGATCATCAGAATCTTCAGCTCACCGGATTTCGCCCGGGCCATCACCGCGCTGGCCTCCTCGCGACTTTGCGCCGAATCGATACTGGCGGCACTGATGCCACGGCCATGCAGGAACGCCAGCTGGTCCTGCATTAACGCCAGCAAGGGCGAGACCACCAGGGTCAGGTGCGGCAGATGCAACGCCGGCAGCTGATAACACAACGACTTGCCCGAACCGGTGGGGAAGATCGCCGCCGCCGAACGCCCAGCCAGAACGGCCGTGACCACACGCTCCTGACCGGGGCGCAATTGCTTGAAGCCGAACACACGTTCCAGGGTACTCATGGCTGTCACTCCATTGACCGCCGCGGCGGTAAACAATGATTAATTCCTACAGGTCGCACCGCTATTGCCAATCCAACTAACACCACGGGCAACACAGGCGTACATTCAAACCATGCCAATAAAAAAGGAGATGAGTATGCAGGTATCTGGTTTCAGCGGCAGCTTGCCGGTTATCCACTAGATCGCTCACCACCCAGGCCAGATGGCCGCACAGCAAAGACCCCGGCGGAACCGGAGTAGCTGATGCGAACCACAGGCCGATGCGCAGTCTGGCGGGAAACTCAGGTTCGCCGTTAGGTGTGCCAAACCATGGCCCTAACGCCGCCACACAACTCGAAAGCACCAGCGGCCACCCGCGACATATCGACACCTACCTGGCACTCGCCAGTCATGCTGAAGTCGACAGCTGCAGACAATGGCCCTGGAAATCGCCTGAGTTGCCAACCCCGTTAGCGCTGTGGCCCGAGACAGCCATACAGCAACAGCCAAGGCCGTGCAGAGCGGCCACCTGAGCAAGAGTGCAACGCATGACACCAGCAAACGTGCCTGATCTGCTAGCAGATACGCACCCAAAGCCGCCTCCGGGCGGCTTTTCCGTTTCTTACTGTGCCTGCCAGTGCACCCCGAGAAGGGCTTTAGCCGCGACAACTCGCTCATTAACGAAAGTTCGCCGCTAAAGCGCCTCCTACAGATTGATGCTTAATTTCCCATGCATAAAAAAACCGCCGATTTCGGCGGTTTTTTCAACGCGACAGTTACAACTTAAAGCTGCGGGCCGGCGTTCTTGATGGCATCGCTGACATCGAACTTCTTGAAGTTCTCGATGAACAGACCGGCCAGGCCTTTGGCGGCTTCGTCGTAGGCGTTCTTGTCTTCCCAGGTGTTGCGTGGGTTGAGCAGATTGGTTTCAACGCCCGGTACCGACTTCGGCACGCTCAGGTTGATGATCGGCAGCAACTCGGTTTCGGTACCGATCAGCGCACCGCTCTGAATCGCTGCAATCACGCCACGGGTGGTCGGGATGTTGAAACGCTTGCCAACACCGTAGCCACCGCCGGTCCAGCCGGTGTTGACCAGATAGACCTTGGAGCCGAAGCCGCGGATACGCTTGATCAGCAGCTCAGCGTATTCGCCAGCCGGACGCGGGAAGAATGGCGCACCGAAGCAGGTGGAGAAGGTCGACTTGATGCCGCCGCCCGAACCCATTTCGGTGGAACCGACCAGCGCGGTGTAACCGGAGAGGAAGTGGTAAGCCGCTTGCTCTTCGTTGAGGATCGACACCGGCGGCAGTACGCCAGTCAGGTCGCAGGTGAGGAAGATCACGGCGTTCGGCTCACCGCCGAGGTTCTTCTCGCTGCGCTTCTCGACCAGCTCTAGCGGGTAAGCCGCGCGGCTGTTCTGGGTCAGGCTGTCGTCGGCGTAGTTCGGTACGCGGTTCTCATCGAGCACCACGTTTTCCAGCACGGCGCCAAACTGGATGGCTTTCCAGATTACCGGCTCGTTCTTCTCGGACAGGTCGATGCACTTGGCATAGCAACCGCCTTCGATGTTGAACACCACGCCCACGCCCCAGCCGTGCTCGTCGTCGCCGATCAGGTAGCGGCTTTCGTCAGCCGACAGGGTGGTCTTGCCGGTGCCGGACAGACCGAAGAACAGGGTCACGTCGCCTTCTTCACCGATGTTGGCCGCGCAATGCATTGGCAGCACGTCGGCGTCCGGCAGCAGGAAGTTCTGCACGCTGAACATGGCTTTCTTCATTTCACCGGCGTAACGCATGCCGGCGATCAGGACTTTCTTGGCGGCGAAGTTGAGGATCACGCAGCCATCGGAATTGGTGCCATCACGCTCCGGTACGCATTCGAAGTTGGCGACGTTGAGCACTTGCCACTCGTCTTTGCCAGCCGGGTTGTACTGCTCCGGATTGATGAACAGGCAACGGCCGAACAGGTTCTGCCAGGCGGTGGCGGTGGTCATCTTGACCGGCAGGTAGTGCGCGTCGGCAGAACCTACATGAACGTAGGACACGAAGCTGTCCTGCGCGTCGGAGAACGCTTGTACGCGGTCCCACAGGGCATCGAACTTGTCAGCCGGGAACGGACGGTTGATTGCGCCCCAGGCGATTTTCGCCTCGGTGCTCGGCTCTTGCACGATGAAGCGATCAGCCGGCGAACGACCAGTGCGATGGCCTGTGCGTACGACCAGCGAGCCGTTGGCGGCCAGCTCGCCTTCACCGCGACGAAGAGCTTCTTCGACCAGTTGGGCAGCGCTGATGTCGGTGTACACGGCGTTGTTGGCTTGCGTCATGTGGGTCCCCGTCGGCCACGTGGCCGAGTCTTCCGAACGTTTTGTAGTAGAAATCTGATCACTACTACAGCGAAAAAAGTGCGCCGGATTATGCCAGAAAAAGCCAGCTGCGGGTGCAGCCTCTGATCAGATCATTCCGACACGGTTTAGGGGCTGTGTGCCCCCGAATCTGCTTGAAACTCAGTGGCGCGTATCCGATGGCGCTTCGATGCTGCCATCGATAAACAGTTGCAGCACATCGGCGGCATCGAACAGATAGCGCTCGTTGCAGAACTGGCAATCGATTTCCACGCTGCCGCCGTGCTCCTGCACCAGCGCTTCGGCGTCGGCTTGGCCGAGGCTGATCAGCGCGCGACTGGAGCGCTCACGTGAGCAGCTGCAGCGAAACAGCAAGGCACGTGGGTCGAACAGGCGCAGCGCCTCCTGGTGATACAGGCGATGCAACAGGGTTTCGTTATCAAGGCCCAGCAGTTCTTCAGCCTTCAGCGTATCGGCCAGGGCCATGGCATGCTGCCAGCTGGCTTCACGCTCATCCGCTTCTTTCAGGCGGTCCGCCGGCAGCTGCTGCAACAGCAGGCCGCGAGCACGCTGGCCATCGGCGCTGAGCCAGAAACGCGTCGGCAACTGCTCGGACGTGGCGAAGTAATTGGTCAGGCAATCGGCCAGGGTATCCCCTTCCAGATCGACGATGCCTTGATAACGCTGCCCGGATTTCGGGTCAACGGTCATGGCCAGCACGCCATCGGGCATCAGCTCGCGCAGGTTGGCATCGGCAGTGATCTGTTCAGCGTGGTAGCGGGCGATACCGCGCAGCTCACCTTCGCTGGAGCACTCAACCATCAGCAGGGGCACGGCACCGGAGGAGCGCGCTTGGAGAATCAGCAGGCCTTCAAATTTCAGGGTGCCAATCAACAAAGAGGCGGCAGCAAGCAGTTCACCCAACAGCTGGGCGACCGGTTGCGGGTAGGTGTGTTTGGCCAGCACATGGCTGTAGCTGTCGGTCAGGCCGACCAGTTCGCCACGGATATCGCTGTCGTCGAACAAGAAGCGTTGGGAAAAATCAGACATGCCAACTTCACTGAATGTGACTCGGCCCGCGATTTTAGGCGCAAACGCCCATCCGACCAAGCGCCTCTTATCTATCAGCGCTGCGGGTGGAAGCTATCGATACAAAACCGGGTCACAGTTGTCGGCAAAAGACAGGGAGAAATTTTGCATTTCGGGCCCAACTCCCTAGGATGCCGGCCGCTTTAAAAGCCTACAGATGACAAGGATGTCTCTGCATGACCCCTGCTTTTCTTAACGATCAGTGGCGTATTCGCCCATTGGTTGCCAGCCATCTCGTCGCTCTGCTGCTTGCCAGTTGGTTGTGGGCACCCAGCCGCGCGCTGTGGGACCAATTCGACCTGCAGCTGTTTGCCCTGCTCAATGAGCCCGTGCACAGCGCCAGGTTGTGGGCACCAACCTGGGCGATCGGCAGCATGCGCCCGGTGGACATGGGTGTTGGCGTGCTGATGCTGGCCGTGATGCTCAAGGCCGATCTGGTGTTCAGCAGCGCCCAAGTGCGCAAGGCGCTGTATGCCTTTCTCGCGGCGCTGATCGTGATGCTGCTGTTTCGCGTCGGTTTCGCCGAGCTGGTCAAACTGATGGGTTGGCAGCGCCCGAGCGCATCCCTGGTAGTGGAAGGCGCCGCACGGCTGACCGAACTGTTCCCGGACTGGGAAGAACGCTGGGATATGAAGGACAGCGCCACCCGCAGCTTCCCTGGCGATCACGCATCAGTGCTGTTGATCTGGGCGATGTTTATGAGCTTCTTTGCACGCAACTGGCGTTTGCTGCTGGTCTGGAGCATGGCGGTGATCTTTATGCTGCCGCGTCTGGTGGCGGGTGCGCACTGTGGTTCGGATGCCCTGGTAGGCGGCCTGTTCCTCGCCTTGCTGGGCTTGGCCTGGTCCTGCTATACCCCGCTTGCGTACAAGACCAGCGAATGGCTGGAATATGTTACCCAACCGCTGCTCAAGAGCCTGGCAACGCTGCCAATGCTGGGCCGACTGAACGTTATCAGCGGCCGCTAGGCGAAGGCTGTGCCGTGCGCAGCTGAACAGTGCAGCGCTGCTGAGCACGGCGGTCGGCGACACGCGGCCTAGAACTCGTCATCAGCCCACGGATGGCGCAGGCCGCCATCCTGCCGGTCATTGAAGTCGTGAATCTGCCGCCGTTGCTTCTTACTGGGCCGACCCTCGGTCTGCATGCCCAGTGCCCCGGCCTTACGCTGTGCGGCGGCCTGTTCGCGGCGCTCAATGCTTTCGGCTGTCTCGGTGTACAACGCCTGCGCTTCAGGCGCACCGCGACGCACCACGGACAGTGCCTGCACCACTACACTGCGCTCCTCAAAGCCAGTGCGAATCACATAAACATCGCCCACCCTCGGCTCCTTGCCGGGTTTGCAGCGCTCACCGCGATGATGCACCTTGCCACCCTCAATCGCCGCCTTAGCCAAGGCGCGGGTCTTATAGAAACGCGCGGCCCACAGCCATTTATCCAGGCGTACCTTGTCGTCGTCTTTTTTCTCGCTCATCCGGCCCTCGCTGATCACACCGTGCAGGCGGACATTTTGCCTGATGCAGTTGTCACACGTGCCAACTAGAATGCCCGCACATAACCCGGAACTGCCCTTTGAAGACTTTTGACCAACTTGGCGTAATCGGTTTGCGCGAATGGATCAACCTGCCGGAACTGGGCATGGTCGGCCTGCGCGCCAAAATTGATACCGGGGCCAGTACCTCCAGCCTACATGCCAGCGATATTCAACCGTTCGACCGCGACGGCGAGCCTTGGGTGCGCTTTACCGCCCACCTCGGCACAGTGGTGCAGCGTCGGCATCGCTGCGAGGCACAACTGGTTTCAGTGAAAACCATCAAAAGCTCCAACGGCCACAGTCAGTCGCGCTATGTGATTCGCACTCCCCTGACGCTAGGCGAGCGCGAATGGCCGGTCGAATTCACCCTGACATGCCGCAAAACCATGCGCTACCGCGTGTTGCTTGGCTCCAAGGCGCTGATTGCCGGTCAGCTGCTGGTCAACCCGGCGCTGACTTACGTACAGAACAAACCCACCCTCGCTGACTCCCCTGGTGCCCCATGAAGATCGCCGTGCTGTCGCGCAACCCGCGCCTGTATTCCACCCGCCGCCTGGTCGAAGCCGGGCAACAGCGGGGCCACGAGATGGTGGTGATCGACACCCTGCGTGCCTATATGAACATTGCCAGCCACAAGCCGCAGATCCATTACCGCGGCAAGCCGCTGGAAGGCTTCGATGCAGTGATTCCCCGCATCGGCGCCTCAGTGACCTTCTATGGCTGCGCCGTGCTGCGTCAGTTCGAGATGATGGGCGTGTTTCCGCTCAACGAGTCGGTGGCCATCGCCCGCTCGCGGGACAAGCTGCGCTCGCTGCAACTGCTGTCGCGCCGGGGTGTCGGCCTGCCGGTCACCGGTTTCGCCCACTCGCCGGATGACATTGCCGACCTGATCCAGATGGTCAACGGCGCACCGCTGGTGATCAAGGTGCTGGAAGGCACCCAGGGCATCGGCGTGGTGCTGTGCGAAACCGCCACCGCTGCCGAGTCGGTGATCGAGGCCTTTATGGGCCTCAAGCAGGACATCATGGTGCAGGAATACATCAAGGAGGCCGGCGGCGCGGACATCCGCTGCTTCGTGGTGGGCGACAAGGTGATTGCAGCGATGAAGCGTCAGGCCAAGCCCGGCGAATTCCGCTCCAACCTGCACCGTGGCGGCAGCGCCAGCCTGATCAAGATCACCCCGGTAGAACGCATGACGGCCATCCGCGCGGCCAAGGTGATGGGGCTGAGCGTAGCCGGCGTGGATATCCTGCGCTCCAATCACGGCCCGCTGGTGATGGAGGTGAACTCATCGCCCGGCTTGGAAGGCATCGAAACCACCACCGGCAAGGATGTCGCCAGCCTGGTAATCCAGCACCTGGAGAAGAACAGCGGCCCAAACCTGACGCGCACCAAAGGCAAGGGTTGAGCCGGATATAGGCGAACGCACGGCCAAACATGGCCGGGCCTGTATGGCAGGACGCGGCAGAGGTGCCGACACACAGACTCAAGCCTATACGTCGTGCCGCTCCATCCAGGCCTGGAAATCCGCTTCTTTCAGCGGGTGACTGAAGTGATAGCCCTGCCCCAACGAGCAGCCATGCTGACGCAGGCAATCAAGTTGCCACTGGCTTTCAATGCCTTCGGCCACGCACTCCAACCCCAGGTTGCGGGCGATCACCAAGATGGTCTGCACCAATACCAGGCCGCTGCCGTCTTCAGCGTCCATATCCCAGGTAAAGCTGCGGTCAATCTTCAAACGATCCAGCGGCAGGCGCTTGAGGTAAGTCAGCGAGGAGTAGCCAGTGCCGAAATCATCAATGGCAAACCGCACGCCCAGCGTCTTGAGCGCCTGCATATTGCTGATGCACTGCTCGACTTCTTCCAGCAACACGCCTTCGGTGATTTCCAGCTCAAGCGCCGTGGCCGGCACCTGATGGCGTGCTAAGCACTCACTGATGCGCGCGACACAGTGACGCTGGCGCAGTTCACGCGGGCTCAGGTTGACTGCCAATACCAGCTGCGGCCACTGCGGTAACCAGCGTGCCAGCGCTGCACAGGCCTGTTCCAGCACCCAGGCACCGAGTTCCTCGATCAACCCCGTTTCTTCGGCCAACGGGATAAAGTCGCCGGGCATGACTTCGCCGCGCTCCGGGTGCACCCAACGCAACAGCACTTCTGCGCCGGCAATACGCTCGGTGGCCAACGCCAGTTGCGGCTGAAACACCAGGTACAGCTGGTTGCGCTGCACCGCCTGGCGCAGTTCGCTTTGCATCTGCAAGCGCTGGTCGATAGCCGCCTGCATCTCCGGGGCAAAGAAATGCAACGCGTTGCGCCCGCCCTGCTTGGCCCGGTACATGGCGGTATCCGCCTGTTTCAGCACGTCGGAGGCCACCTGACTGCCGAAAGGATGCAGGGCGATACCGATACTGGCGCTGATCGACAGCTCGTGACCATCAATCCAGCAGGTGCCCACCAGGCTTTTCAGCAGCTTCTCCGCTGTAATGGCTGCCGCTTCAGCCGCCAGTTGCGGGTTGCTGTCGAGCCCTTCGAGCAGCACCACAAATTCGTCCCCGCCCATCCGCGCCAGGGTGTCTTCGGCACGTAAACCACTGGCCAGTCGCGCCGTCACCTCACGCAAGAGGCCATCGCCGACCAAATGACCGAGACTGTCGTTGACCGTCTTGAAGTGATCCAGATCGATGAACAACAGGGCGCCCAGGGTATTTTCGCGCTGTTCACGGTCCATCGCATGCTGCAGGCGGTCGAGCAGCAGACGCCGATTGGGTAGACCGGTGAGTTCATCGCTGAACGCCAGTCGCTCAATTTCACGCTGATAACGCTGACGTTCGGAAATATCGGTGACGCTGCCGCGAATCAGCACCGGCTCACCGGGCATGCGCACCAGGCGCACCTCGCATGGAATCTGTCGCCCTTTACTGTCGCGGTGCAACCAGTCAAATACTGGCGCTTCACCCTTCATTGCCCGCTTCAAGTAAACCTTACCCAGCTCAGCCGTAAGCTGACCATCGGCCTGCTTGTTAGGGCTCAGGTCAAATACGCGCTTGCTGGCGATTTCCTCGCGGCTGTAACCCAGCAAACGCAGGGCATTGTCGTTGCACTCGACCAGCGTTCCGTTGAGATCGAACAGCAGGATCGCCTCAGGCGCATTCTCGACGATGGTGCGGTAGCGCGCCTCGGCCTGCAGGCGCTCGCTGATGTCTTCGACCAGCAACAGAAACATGCGCACCCGACCGGTGCTGTGGCGCACCGCACGCAGGCTGACACGGGTGTGCACCAGGCTGCCGTCGGCCCGACGAAAGCGCTTTTCCAACTCGAACCCTTCACGATGCCCGCTGAGTACCTGGTCGAGCAGCGGCTGTTCGTTACGCAGGTCATCGTCCTGCGACAGCTCTTCCCAGCTGGCCGCCAGCAGCTGTTCGCGCGAGCGTCCAAGGATGCTGCAGAGCTTATGGTTGACCTCTTCCCAGGCAAAGCTCGGACTGGTCAGGGCCATACCGATCAGCGGCGCTTCGAAGAACAGGCGCAGCCGCTCATCACGCTCGCGCAGTTGCTGCTCGGCGTATTTACGCGCACTGACATCCTGCAACGCGCCATACACCCTGACCAGTTCGGCGCCATCACGCTCGGTAATACCGCGGATACGCAGCCAGCGCGTCTTGCCCTTGGCAGTCAGCAGGCGCACCTCAATGTCGAATTGCTCCAGCCCATCAATCAGCTGCTGCAGCACTTGCTCGGCCAATACTCGGCCGCTGGCATCCAGGTAGCTCAGGGCACCACTGAGGTCCGGCGTGCCGTTTTTCGGGTCCAGCTCGTAAATACGAAAGCAGCCGGCGCTCCAGTCCATATTCTGCTCGGGCATGTTCAACACCCAGCCACCCAGGTTGGCAATGTGCTCGGTCTGGCTGAACAGGTAGCTTTGCTTGAGCAGCTCGTCGCTCTGCGAACGCACTTGGGTAGCCAGCTGCTCGCGGGCAGTGACATCACTTTGCAGGGCGACGAAATGGCTAATGCCCTGGTCGTCACGCATCGGCGCAAGGGTAAATTCATTCCAGAACTGCTGACCATCCTTGCGGTAGTTACGCAGCACCACATCGCAGCCCATGCCCTCGCGCACCGCTTGCTGCAAGCGGCTCAAGCCCTGTTGCTGTTGATCATCACGCAGCAGGAAGTTCCAGTTGTTGCCCAGGGCTTCCTCGCGGCTGTAACCGGTAATCTGCTCGAACGCCGGGTTGCAATAGATCAGCGGCAACGCCGGCTGACGGGCATCAGCAATGATCACCCCCAGTGGGCTGGCCTCCAGCGCCAGGTTGGCCAGAGCCAGTTGCTGCTGTATCTGCGCACTGCGCGCCAAGGCCTGGCGCAGGTCACTCAGGCTGCGCCCCACCAGCAGCGTGGCGAGCATAAATAGCAGTACGCTGAAATGCAGTTCCAGACGCTGCGGGTCGAGCCAGGCTGAACTGTTCACCAGGCCGCGCAACAGCGGCAGAATCAACACCATCAACACACTGAGCGCAGCGCCACAGAGGCCGCCGGCAAAGCCCCAGACCAAGGCCAGGCCCAGCATCATCACGCCGATCAACGGCAAATTAAGGGTTAGCGGCAAGACACCGAGCAGCCACGGCATTCCGATTAACAGCACCAGCAGCAGCGGCCATGGCGGTAACTGGCGTAGCACCTCGGGCACGTGCTCGCAGCCGCTGCGCACGGGGCCCGCCAGCCAACCGCGGCGGCGTAACCAGGGCGTCAGGTAGACCAATAAGGGGATGGCGAGGGCCAAGGCCGTGAGGCTGTCAGCCAGCCATAGCGTCATGCTGCCCGAAAGCAACGCCTCAAGCGGCAGGTGACCGAACAACCAGAGATTGCCCTGCACCCCCAGCACCATGGGAACAATTGGCAACAGCACGCCGAGCAGCATAAAGCGCAGCAAATGGCTGAGATCGGGCAAGGCCGGGTCAAACGGCCGCAATCGCAGCAACAGCCAGGCCAGCGCTACACCCAGGGTTTCCGGCAGGGCATAGAGCGCAGCCCACTGCCACTCCAGCCCCCACAGTGGGATCGACACCGCTGCATTGAGGTACACCGCCAGCAGTACGCGCGGCCCCCACCACAGCGCAAACACCAGCGCCAAGGCAAACGGCGGATACCACAGCGCCGACCCGTCGGTGAACTGAGTCGCCAGGGACAGCCAGGTGGCCAGATGGAGCAGTGGCAACGGCAGCAGCCAAGTCCATAGAGAGAGGCGGTGGGGAACTGCAGGCATGCTGACCTCATGTCATCGCGCTGATAAAGCATAGTTCAGCGCAGTGATGACAGTATGCCAGTGCGGTCTAGACGGCGTCGCGCGGTAACAACAGACCTAACGGTAGGCACACCCGCGCCTCAAGGCCACCGCCAGAGCGGTTGCGCAACTCGACGCTGCCGCCGTGCAAGGCAGCAATCCGCTTAACGATGGCCAAACCCAGGCCGGCACCTTGCCCGCCCCGGGCGCGGTCACCACGAATAAAGGGATTGAAAATACTGCCCAGCTCCGCCGGATCAATCCCTGTCCCACGGTCCAGCACGCTCAACACCACATACGGCGCGCTGTGGTCACCCGACAGGGAAACCGCCACCTCCACCGCATTGCCGCCATAGCGCAGGGCGTTTTCGATCAGGTTGACCAGCAACCGTTTGAGCGACACTCGGCGCAATGGAAATGCTGGCACGGACTCCAGGCACAGCCGAACCATTTCCTGCTTCTGGTTATACGGCGCAACCACTTCACGGATCAGCTCAAGCAAATCCAGCTGCTCCAGCGGCTCGTCACGCCCGTCGCGGATAAAGGCCAGGAACTGGTCGAGAATCGCATCCATGTCTTCGATATCGCGCACCATGTCTTCGGTCAGTTCCGAGTCGGTGTGCAGAAACTCCATGGACAAGCGCAGACGGGTCAGCGGCGTGCGCAGGTCATGCGACACCCCGGCGAGCATCAGCTCCCGCTCGCGGGCTGCCTGTTCAACGTCTTCGGCCATCTGGTTGAAGGCGCGGTACACCTCGGTCATCTCGCTCGGCGTATCGCTGACCGGCAGCCTGACGCTGCGGCCTTTACCGATCTGCCGGGCAGCGAATACCAGGCGCTTGAGCGGTGCACTGAGCTGACGCACAAAAATCCACGCGGCGGCGGTGGACAGTAGGCCAATGGCCAAGAACCAGCCCAGCACACTCCAGATCCGCTGACCGCGCAGCGGGTGCGGATACAGCGGCACCCGTAACCAATCGTCACCCAGCGCTGGTGCATGCACCCAAAGTGCCGGCGGGCTCTTGGCGCGCACCCGTACCTCGGTGTCAGGGCCCAGCTCAGTGCGCATCTGACGCTCGAAAATCTCACTGTAGGGCCAGTGCTGTTCGGTGGCGGGCACCTGCTCGTAAGGCACCCGCTTCAGCCCGGCAGCCTCGGCGATGGTGGCGCGGTCTTCCGGGTCCGCCGCCCAATAGGCGCGCAGGGTCAATGCGGCGCCGTGGCTGTACTGACGGTCGACCAGCACATCCTCGTTCATCATCAGATAAACCAGGGTCAGCGCCTTGGAAAACAGCACCACGATCAGCACCAGCCACAGCGTGCGGGCGAAAAAGCTTTGCGGGAACCAGAGAGGGGTTTTCATGCATCAGACCGTAAGCGAACAGTGAAACCGCGCCGCTGTATAAGCGGCCATACATTCTGGCCAGCCAGAGACAAGGCAAAACCTGCCGTGGAGCAAAAGAGTAAAAGTGCCCAACGATAAGGATGAGCCCAAGGTGCAAAGGGGTTCGCCAACAGCGTTAAAAACCCCGTGAAGACCAGCCAAACCAGCACCGCCACCCTGATTCGTCTGGCGGGCCAACGCACTGCAGCGGCATTTTGCAGCACCGACAGGGCAACAAAAACATACAGCGCGAGGTGCAGCGCAATGCCCCAGCTGATCCCGCCACGCAGGCTCAGCCCGCGTGACGCTGCCATTGATACAGCGGTTTCATGCAGATACACGAATAGCAGAACAGCCGACGCGCTTAACAGCAGTACCTGCAAGCACGCCGTGAGCACCACCCGCCATGTCACTTATTACCATCCGGCACAAACACGTAGCCAACACCCCAGACGGTCTGGATATAGCGCGGCTTCGACGGATCCGGCTCAATTAGCCGGCGCAGACGGGATATCTGCACGTCGATGGAACGCTCCAGGGCGTCCCACTCGCGGCCACGGGCTAGATTCATCAGTTTGTCGCGGGTCAACGGCTCACGGGCGTGCTGCACCAGCGCCTTGAGTACGGCGAACTCGCCAGTGGTGAGCATGTGCACTTCCTCACCTTTCTTCAGCTCGCGAGTGGCCAGAGACAGTTCGTACTCGCCGAAACTCACGCTTTCGTCTTCGCTGCCCGGCGCGCCTGGCACTACCGGCGCCTGACGGCGCAGCACAGCCTTGATGCGCGCCAGCAGTTCACGCGGGTTGAAAGGCTTAGCCAGGTAATCGTCAGCGCCCAGTTCCAGGCCTTGAATACGGCTGGCTTCATCGCCCTTGGCGGTGAGCATGATGATCGGCACTTGGTTGTTCGACTCACGCAGGCGACGGCAGGCAGACAGCCCGTCCTCACCCGGCAGCATCAGGTCGAGCACCACCAGGTTGAACAGCTCGCGGGCCAGCAGGCGGTCCATCTGCTCGACGTTTTCCACCGCGCGCACACGGTAGCCCTGCTCGTCGAAGAAGCGCTCAAGCAGGCGACGCAGGCGAGCGTCGTCGTCGACGATCAGGATTTTTTCGCCTTCAACAGGAAGTGCAGTGCTGCTCATTCAGGGCTCCTTGACCAGACCTCCGCCGGGCGCGGACGCGCTGGCAGTATGCAATGGCCGGCATTATGGCTCAGGTGCCACAGCCGACGTGCAGCCCATTGTTAGCAGATTTTTCCCGGACGGGTTCCCGGCGCGTTGCCGGGCAATGTTTATAATGCGCGGCTTTCGTGTCTGGCCCGTGGTCTGCGTGGCTGGTTTTTCGTTTCCGTGTGGGTAGCTTTTTCTATGCTCAGCATCAACAACCGCATCGCCGAAGAACTGGGCGTACGCCCGCAACAGGTCGCCGCCGCCGTGGCGCTGCTCGACGAAGGCTCTACCGTGCCGTTTATCGCGCGCTACCGCAAAGAGGTTACCGGCAGCCTCGATGACACCCAGCTGCGCACCCTGGAAGAGCGCTTACGCTACCTGCGCGAACTCGACGAGCGCCGCGCCAGCATCCTCGCCAGCATCGAGGAACAGGGCAAACTGACCCCTGAGCTAACCCGCGACATTAACTTGGCTGACACCAAGACTCGCCTGGAAGACCTCTACCTGCCGTTCAAACAGAAGCGCCGTACCAAGGGCCAAATCGCCCTGGAAGCCGGCCTCGGTGAGCTGGCCGACGCCCTGTTTAACAACCCCGAGCTGAATCCCGAAAGCGAAGCTGAGCGCTTTATCGACGCTGAAAAAGGCTTTGCCGACATCAAGGCCGTGCTCGAAGGCGCCAAGTACATCCTGATGGAGCGCTTCGCCGAGGATGCCAACCTGCTGGCCAGCCTGCGCAGCTACCTCAAAGACAACGCCATCCTCAGCGCCCGCGTAGTCGCCGGCAAAGAGAACGAAGGCGCCAAGTTCCGCGATTACTTCGAGCACGACGAAAAGCTCAAGGGCGCACCGTCGCACCGCGCCCTGGCGATCTTCCGTGGGCGTAACGAGGGCATTCTCAGCGCCAGCCTGAAAGTCGGCGACGAGCTGCCGGGTAGCATGCACCCGTGCGAAGGCATGATCGGCGAGCGTTTCGGCATCAGCGCCCGTGGCCGCGCCGCCGACAAGTGGCTGGGCGAAGTGGTGCGCTGGACCTGGAAGGTCAAGCTCTACACCCACCTGGAAACCGACCTGTTCGGCGAGTTGCGCGAAGCCGCCGAAGACGAAGCGATCAACGTGTTCGCCCGTAACCTGCACGACCTGTTGCTGGCCGCACCGGCCGGCCCGCGCGCCACCCTGGCGCTGGACCCGGGCCTGCGTACCGGCTGCAAGGTGGCGGTAGTGGATGCCACCGGCAAGGTGCTGGAAACCTCCACGGTTTACCCCCACGCACCACGCAACGACTGGGACGGCACCCTGGCGATCCTCGCCAAGCTATGCGCCAAGCACGCAGTCGACCTGATCTCCATCGGTAACGGCACCGCCAGCCGCGAGACTGACAAGCTGGCCGCTGACCTGATCAAGAAGCTGCCCGGCCTGAATCTGACCAAAGTCATGGTCTCCGAGGCTGGCGCCTCGGTGTATTCCGCCTCGGAGCTGGCCGCCAAAGAATTCCCGGACATGGACGTGTCGCTGCGCGGCGCCGTGTCCATCGCCCGCCGCCTGCAGGACCCGCTGGCCGAACTGGTGAAGATCGACCCGAAATCCATCGGTGTCGGCCAATACCAGCACGACGTGTCGCAGCTGAAACTGGCGCGCTCGCTGGATGCGGTGGTCGAGGACTGCGTAAACGCCGTCGGCGTGGACGTGAACACCGCCTCCGCCGCCCTGCTGGCGCGCATCTCCGGGCTGAACACCACCCTGGCGCAGAATATCGTCGCCTTCCGCGACGCCAACGGCGCATTCAACAGCCGCGCCGACCTGCTCAAGGTGCCGCGCCTGGGTGACAAGACCTTTGAGCAGGCCGCTGGCTTCCTGCGTGTAATGAACGGCAGCAACCCGCTGGACGCCTCAGCCGTGCACCCGGAAACCTACCCGCTGGTGCAGCGCATCGCCGCCGATACCGGCCGTGATATCCGCTCGCTGATCGGCGATTCGGGCTTCCTCAAGCGCCTCGACCCGAAGCAGTTCACCGACGATAAATTCGGCCTGGTGACCATCGGCGACATCTTGAGCGAGCTGGAAAAACCCGGCCGCGACCCGCGCCCGGAGTTCAAGACCGCCGAGTTCCAGGAAGGCGTAGAAACCCTTAACGACCTCAAACTGGGCATGATGCTCGAGGGCGTGGTGACCAACGTGACCAATTTCGGCGCCTTCGTCGATATCGGCGTGCACCAGGACGGTCTGGTGCATATCTCGGCGCTGTCGGAGAAATTCATCAAGGACCCGCACGAGGCGGTCAAGGCCGGCGACGTGGTCAAGGTCAAGGTTATGGAAGTCGACATCCCGCGTAACCGTATCGCCCTGTCGATGCGCATGGGCGACACGCCGGGCGAGAAAATCGAAGGCCCGCGGGGCGGCGCTCGGGGCGGCAAGCCGGCCGGCAATCCGCCGCGCAGCGAACGCCACTCCAGCCAGGACAAGCCGGCTCCGGCCAGCGGCGGCATGGCGGCGCTGTTTGCCAATGCCAAACAACTGAAGAAATAAGCCAACGCCCACGGACATAGGCGCTATGTCCGTGGGCCGCCCTTGCAGCGTCGCCCAGATGCAAAAGCACAGCGCCCAGCTATAACCTTCTTCATCCGCGCCGGGTTATAAAGCGCTATCGACCGCTGAACGCGGTTTTCTCGCCCCCTTGTAGAGCGTGCGTGTCGTCCCCATATTGGAGCGACCGATGCGTGAAGGAATGCAATCTTGAGCGACCTGTTACCCCGCCGCCTGGCCCAGCTTGGCGAGCGCGCCAACCTCTCCCTGCTTTCCCAATGCCTGCACGGTATCGAGCGCGAATGCCTGCGCGTCGACGGCGATGGCCAGTTGGCCCTGACGCCGCACCCGGCTGCCCTCGGCTCGGCGCTGACCCATACGCAGATCACCACTGACTACTCCGAGTCGCTGCTGGAATTCATCACACCGGCCGAGCCTGATCCGGCGGCGACCTTGGCCGATCTGGAGCAGATCCACCGCTTCGCCTACAGCAAGCTGGATGGCGAATACCTGTGGAGCCCGTCGATGCCCTGCGCCCTGCCGGACGAGGAAACAATTCCGATCGCCCGTTATGGCAGCTCGCATATCGGCGAACTCAAGTACGTGTATCGCAAGGGTCTGGCCCTGCGTTACGGCAAGACCATGCAGTGCATCGCTGGTATTCACTACAACTTCTCCCTGCCGGAAGCGCTGTGGCAGCTGCAGCAGCAGGCCGAAGGTGATACGCGCAGCGCGCGGGACTATCAGTCGGCGCGTTATATCGCGCTGATCCGCAATTTCCGCCGCTACAGTTGGCTGCTGATGTACCTGTTCGGTGCCTCACCAGCGCTGCACAAAGGTTTTATGCGCGGCCGCCCGCATCAGTTGCAGGAACTGGACGCAGAAACCCTCTACCTGCCCTACGCCACCAGCCTGCGCATGAGCGATCTGGGCTATCAGAGCACCGCACAATCTGGCCTGACACCCTGCTACAACGACCTGGCCAGCTACACCGACAGCCTGCGCCAGGCCGTCGGCACGCCCTACCCGCCCTATGTGGAAATCGGCGCGAAGAAGGATGGCGAGTGGCTGCAACTGAACACCAATATTCTGCAGATCGAAAACGAGTACTACTCGAATATCCGCCCCAAACGCGTGACCTACAGCGGCGAGCGGCCGATCCAGGCGCTGATGGCCCGTGGCGTGCAGTACGTTGAAGTGCGCTGCCTGGACATCAACCCGTTCCTGCCGCTGGGCATTGATCTGACCGAATCGCGCTTCCTCGACGCCTTCCTGCTGTTCTGCGCATTGGCCGACAGTCCGCTGCTGGAAAGCGGCGAATGCCATGCCTGCACCGACAACTTCCTCGCCGTGGTCAAGGAAGGTCGCCGGCCAGGTCTAGAGCTGCAGCGCAATGGCCAGCCAGTGGTGCTGCAGGCATGGGCCGATGAGTTGCTGGAGCAGATCCGTCCGCTGGCCGAGCTGCTCGACCAGAACCACGGCGACAACGCCCATAGCCTGGCCTTGCAGGCGCAACAGGCCAAGGTTGTCGACCCCAGCCTGACGCCTTCCGCTCAAGTGCTGGCGCAACTGCAACAGGGCCTGAGCTTTACCGAGTTCGCCCTGCGCCAGAGCAAGCGGCACGCCGAGTACTTCCGCAGCCAGCCGTTGAGCGCCGAACAGCAAGCGGCCTTCGAAGCCAGCGCCGCCCAGTCGCTACACGACCAAGCCGAACTGGAAACTCACGAAGAAGGCGACTTTGACAGCTTTGCCGCGGCGTATCAGGCCAGCATCCTGGCTCTGGCTGTTTAACCTGCGGAGAATGCCGGCTCGCGCGCAGCCGGCATTTCGCCAACTGCATCACATAAACTGCCAGCGGTGGCAAAAGCGAGATCAGCGGCGCAGCCCTGCCCAGGCGATGCGGCTAGCATTGCACGGGTAAATCCACTGCGAGCTGCCGCCATGGCCTGCGCCGACCTCAACACGGAAGATGACCAGCACTGGAGCCTGGAAAGCCTTAATAAGGCTTACCAACAGGGCTACATGGCAGGGCTGACCGGGCAAACCAACACCCCACGCGCGCTCGCCGCCGATGTGCTGATCGCCGCCTGGGAAGCAGGCTGGGACGACGGCAACGAGCAATTCGAGCTGCACAAACGCTACAGCGCCTGATCCCTCGCTCTACCCAACCCTCATCTGCACACACCGTTCACGCCCGCAGCACGTCAATCTGCGCGGCTGTGCATCGCCTTGCCTTTGATCGGCGATTGCTTTGCGATAGCGCATTAATTCGATTTTTATTCGATATAAATCGATAAAAACTCATATAGTGCCTTATATTTTGCTTTTAAAGCCGATTTTTATCGGATATAAATAGACCATCCACTGCCGTGACTCGCCCGCGAGGCATGGCACAGTCGCCGGCCTCTGCTAGTGTCAGATGACCGCCCCAACTGCTCTTGAGGTGCCAAATCATGCCCCGTATCGTTACTGTCGCCGCCACCCAGATGGCCTGCTCCTGGGATACCGCTGCGAATCTCGCCAACGCCGAGCGCCTGGTGCGTCAGGCCGCCGGCAAGGGCGCACAGATCATCCTGCTGCAAGAGCTGTTCGAGGCGCCGTACTTCTGCCAGAAGCCCAACCCGGACTACATGCAGCTGGCCACCCCGGCCGAGAGCAACCCGGCGATCCTGCACTTCCAGAAAATCGCCAAAGAGCTGCAAGTGGTCCTGCCGATCAGCTTCTATGAACTGGCCGGCCGCGCGCGCTTCAACAGCATCGCGATCATCGACGCCGACGGCAGCAACCTCGGGATTTATCGGAAAAGCCATATCCCGGACGGCCCGGGCTATCACGAGAAGTACTACTTCAACCCCGGCGACACCGGTTTCAAAGTGTGGAACACACGCTATGCCAAGATCGGCGTGGGCATCTGCTGGGATCAGTGGTTCCCCGAGTGCGCGCGCAGCATGGCGCTACTCGGTGCCGAGATTCTGTTCTACCCAACCGCCATAGGCAGCGAGCCGCATGACCCGAGCATCAGCTCGCGCGACCATTGGCAGCGCGTACAGCAGGGCCACGCCGGTGCTAACCTGATGCCGCTGATCGCCAGCAACCGCATCGGTCGTGAAGACCAGGGCGACTACCACATCAACTTCTATGGCTCGTCGTTTATTGCCGACCAGTTCGGCGCCAAGGTGCAGGAAGCCAACGAAACCAGCGAGGCGGTGCTGATGCACAGCTTCGATCTGGATCAGCTGGAGCATATCCGCAGCGCCTGGGGCAGCTTCCGTGACCGCCGCCCGAACCTCTACGGCCCGCTAAAAACCCTCGACGGCCATCTGGCCTCCGAGTAACAACGCCCCTGTAAGAACGTCCCTATAAGATGGGAGGCGACGCGCAGCGTTAATACCCATCCGTCCCCGCTCAATGTTTTGGTGAATTTATGACAACCCTGACGACTACCCCACGCGCCGACGGCTTCCGCATGCCCGCCGAGTGGGAAAGCCACAGCCAAACCTGGATGGTCTGGCCCGAGCGCCCGGACAACTGGCGCTTGGGCGGCAAGCCTGCGCAAGCCGCGTTCACCGCCGTGGCAAGGGCGATTGCCGAATTCGAGCCAGTGACCGTTGGCGTGTCCGCCGGCCAGTATGAGAACGCCTGCGAGCGCCTCACCCACGCCAATATCCGTGTGGTGGAAATCACTACTGACGACGCCTGGGTGCGCGACACCGGGCCGACCTTCGTCACCAACAACAGCGGCGAAGTGCGCGGTGTGGACTGGGCGTTCAACGCCTGGGGCGGCCTGAATGGCGGCCTTTATGCCAACTGGGTGCGTGATGATCAGGTAGCCCGCAAGATTCTGCAGATCGAAGGCTGCGCGCGTTATCGCACCGATGAGCTGATCCTCGAAGGTGGCTCAATCCATGTCGACGGTGAAGGCACCCTGATCACCACCGAGGAATGCCTGCTCAACCCCAACCGCAACCCGCACCTGAACCGTGAGCAGATCGAGCAGTACCTGGCTGATCACCTGACCATCGACACGGTAATCTGGCTGCCAGACGGCCTGTTCAATGACGAAACCGACGGACACGTCGACAACTTCTGCTGTTACGTGCGCCCTGGTGAAGTGCTACTGGCCTGGACCGACGACGCAAACGACCCCAACTACCCGCGCTGCCAGGCCGCCATGCGCGTGCTGGAAAGCGTGCGGGACGCCAAGGGCCGTCAGCTGATCGTGCACAAGATGCCGATTCCCGGCCCGCTGTATGCCAGCGATGAAGAATGCGCCGGCGTCGATCTGGTGGCCGGCACCCAGGAGCGTGATCCGTCGATCCGCCTGGCGGGTTCCTACGTCAACTTCCTGATCGTCAACGGCGGCATCATCGCGCCCAAGTTCGACGACCCCAAGGATGCCGAGGCTGAAGCCATCCTGCGTCGCCTGTTCCCCGAGCATCGCGTGGTGATGGTGCCGGGCCGGGAGATTTTGCTGGGCGGCGGCAATATTCACTGCATCACCCAGCAGCAGCCGGGCCCGCAAATAGCTGGTTAAACATTCAAGGTAGGATGTAAAGTTTCGCCCTGCCAGTCCGATACAGTTCTGGTGAGCGCCAGTGGGCTGGCAGGGGAAAATGATGTTCAACAAGGCAATTAAACAAGCGCTCAGCAGCGCGCTGGCTAAACTGCGTGCCGCAGAAGCCAGGAAGATGGCCGTCGACCGTTCGACCGCCATGATTGAATTCAAACCTGACGGCACCATCGTCAGCGCCAACGAAAACCTGCTGGCCACAATGGGTTATCGACTTGAGGAAATCGTTGGTCAGCATCATCGCATCTTCTGTTTTCCCGACTACCAAGCCAGTGCCGAGTACCGGAAGTTCTGGCAGCGCCTGGCCGCGGGCGAGTTCATCCGCGAGCGTTTCCTCAGACGCCACAAGCAAGGCCAGGAAGTCTGGCTAGAGGCCAGTTACAACCCGATCAAGGGTCCTGATGGCCGTATTGAAGGCGTGCTCAAACTGGCTACCGACATTACCGCGCTGGTAGCCCGCGAGCAGGAACAGAACAGCATGGTTGAGGCCATTAGCCGCTCCATGGCCGTAATTGCCTTCAACCCCAAAGGCGAAGTGCTCGAAGCCAATGAAAACTTCGAGCAAACCATGGGTTATCGCCTGAATGAGATTCGCGGCAAACACCACCGCATGTTCTGCACCCGAGAGGAGGCGGACTCCGCCGAATACCGCCGCTTCTGGGAGCGCCTGAACAAAGGGGAGTTCTTCTCCGGTCGCTTCCAGCGCATCAATCGGCATGGCGACACCATTTGGCTGAGCGCCACGTACAACCCAGTGTTTGACGCTAGCGGCAAGCTGTACAAAGTCGTCAAATTTGCCCGTGATGTCACGGGCCTGGTACGTCAGCAGCAGGCCGAGTCAGAAGCCGCCAAGCTGGCCTACGACATCTCCCAGCAAACCGATGAAAGCGCCCGCCATGGTGCCAAGGTGATTCGTGAAACCGTTGATGTCGTGCGCGGCATCGCCGATGAGCTGTCACGCGCCGCCGAAGGCATCACCGCTGTCAGCCAGCAATCGGAGATGATCAGCAGCATCGTTCAGGTGATCCGCGGGATTGCCGAACAAACCAATCTATTGGCGCTCAATGCGGCCATCGAAGCGGCGCGTGCCGGCGAGCAAGGCCGTGGCTTTGCTGTGGTGGCGGATGAAGTGCGCAACCTGGCCGCGCGCACCAGCCAGGCCACCGTGGAGATTGTCGAGGTCGTCAAGCGCAACCATGAACTGGCGCAGGTTTCGGTCGACAGCATGCAGGCAAGCCGCCACAAGGTTGATCAAGGGGTGAACCTGGTCAACCAGGCCGGTGATGTCATCGAAGAAATCCAGAGCGGCGCACGGCAAGTGGTGGATGCCGTCCGCCAGTTCGCCGACGCCCTGGAAGAGCACTGATTACGGCGCGCGAGCCGCGCCGCTAGACCGCTGTGAGCAGCGTGCCCGGCCGCCAGCGACTGGGCATGCCTCAGTCCTGCATGGCCTCGGTGAATTGCCCAATAGCATCCACCACTCGCTGCGCTTCGTCGCGGATCTCCAGCATCACCTCGCCTGCTTTGTTGGCGAGCAGCACACCCTGCTCAGCCTTCTGTTTACTGCCCTCCATCCCACCAACAGCCTGCAAGGCCAGGTCATGGTTGAGGCGTACCACTTCATTGATCTCCACCGTGGCCTGGCTGGTGCGCGCAGCCAGGTTGCGCACCTCATCCGCCACCACAGCAAAGCCGCGGCCTTGTTCACCAGCTCGTGCCGCCTCGATGGCCGCATTGAGCGCCAAGAGGTTGGTTTGTTCGGCAATCCCGCGGATCACCTGAACGATGCTGCTGATGCGTTCTGACTGCGCGCTCAAGGCCTCGATATTGCCGGCTACCTTTGAAAGCTCATCGGCGATACCGCGCACCACTTGTACCGTCTCTTCCACGGTGGCTGCGCCCTTGATCGCGCTTTCATCGGTTTCCCGGGCGATATCAAACGCCAGTTGCGCGGCAGCGGATTCGGCCTCACGGTGCTCAATCTGATGGGTGATATCAGTGGCGAACTTGATCACCCCATACAGCCGACCACCCGCGTCATACAGTGGGTTGTACGTCGCCCGCAGCCACACCACGCGCCCGCCTTTGGCCACGCGCTTGAAGCGATCGGCAATAAACTCGCCCTGGTTCAGGCGTTGCCAGAAGCGCCGGTACTCATCACTGGCGGCCTCCTCATGGGTGCAGAACTGGCGGTGATGCACGCCACGGATCTCCTCCAGGCGATAGCCCATGGTGCTGAGGAAGTTTTCATTGGCCTCCTGTACCTCACCCGCCAGGTTGAACTCGATCACGGCAGTGGAGCGGTTGATCGCCTGCAGATAGCTGTCGTGCTGATGCTCAACGTGCATGCGCTCGGTGATATCTGCGGCCAGTTTAATCACCTTAACAACCTTACCCTGGGCATCCCGTACCGGCAGGTAGCTGGCTTCCAGCCAGACTTCACGGCCGCCCTTGGCAATGCGCATGTAGCGGTCACTGAAGCTCTCACCGTCAGCCAGACGCTGCCAGAACTTGGCATACGCCGGACTGGCCAGCTGCGCTTGGCTGCAGAACATGCGGTGGTGCTGACCGCGTACTTCTTCCAGGCGATAGCCCATGACGGCAAGAAACGGCGCGTTGGCATCGAGAATCTCGCCCTGAGGGGTGAACTCGATCATGGCGAAGGTTTGTCGGATGGCCCCGATTACCTGCTGGCTGGCCGCCAGCTGTAACTGGCACTGCTGTAATTCACTGTGACTCTTTGATCCGAACATTTAAGCGCCTCAAGCAGGACAAAATTGCTCAGGGCAGATGATCAATAACTCATCCCTGATCAACCGGCGTATCGACACGCGGTGGATAACGTTTAGCTCAGATTCACTGCGCGCGCATGGCCCGCGCCGTACTTTCTGCATCCAGCGTTCGCAACGCCTGGTACTGGCTGACAAATACCTGCCCGCCAAAGCGTTGCAGAAACTCCGAACGCTGCAGTCGATCCATCACCGGCCCCTTCACTTCGGCCAGGTGCAGCTGCACGCCTGCGCTGTGCAGACGCTCGCTGATCGCTTCCAGGGTATCCAGCGCGCTGGCATCAATCTGATTAACCCCGGAGCACATCAACACCAGATGCCGCACGCTTGAGCGCTTGGCAATCAGCGCGCCGATACGCTCTTCCAGAAACCGCGCATTGGGGAAGTACAGGCTTTCATCGACGCGCAGCGACAGCACGCTGGGGCTTTCCACGACCTGATAGCGCTCGACATTGCGAAAGTGCTCGCTGCCGGGCAGCTGGCCGACCACCGCCATATGCGGCCGGCTGGTAGGCCAGAGAAACAACAGGAGCGACAAGCTCACCCCGAGCAGAATGCCGGCCTCAACACCGTACAACAGCACGCCGACCAGCGTTGCCAGCTGCGCTATCCCTTCCTGCGGCGAGTAGCGCCAGGTGCGGCGCAGGCCGGAGACATCAATCAGCCCCACTACCGCGACAATAATGCTCGCGGCCAATACCGCTTGCGGCAGGTGCTGAAGCAACGGCGCCAGACCGAGTACTGCCGCGAGCATCAGCACCGCCGCAAACACACCCACCAACGGCGTGGCCACATTGCTTTGCAGCGCCAGCGCCGAGCGCGAAAAGCTCGCCGCGACCGGCATGCCACCACTGCATGCGGCAGCAATGTTGGCGGCGCCCTGGCCGAGCAGTTCCTGGTCAGGGTTGATCGACTGACGCTTGCGCATCGCCTGGCTCTGGGCAATGGACACCGACTCGACAAAGCCCACCAGGGCAATCAACACGGCCGCTGGCAGCAACTCGCGCAGCAAGCCCAGCTCCAGGTTCGGCAGCCCCAGTGGCGGTAGACCCGCGGCCACCGTGCCGACCACCCGCACGCCATAAACTTCCAGTTGTAGCGCCGCGCCCAGAGCCATCGCCAACAGCATCAGCAGCAACGCACTCAACTGCCTGATACGCAGCGCCAGCGCCTCAGGCACACCGAACAGGACCAGGTTACGCAGCAGCACCAGCAGCGCCAGGCTGCCCAGCCCCAACAGCAGCGTCGGCAGGTGCAGCGCCGGTAACTGCATATACAGCGCGGGCAACACCTGCAACAGGGTCAGGCCATCGGCCGAGATACCCAGCAGGTGCTTGAACTGGCTGACTGCAATCAGCAACGCAGAGCCGCTGACAAAACCGGAAATCACCGGATGGCTGAGAAAGTTGGCAACAAAGCCCATCCGCAACAGACCCATCAGCAGCAGGAATACGCCGACCAGCAGGGTCAAGGTGGTAGCCGCTGCCAGATACGCCGCAGTACCAGCGGCAGCCACCGGGGCCAAGGCCGCCGCCGTCATCAGCGATAGCACCGCAACCGGGCCGAACGACAGTGCCACGCCGGGGCTGGCCCCGATCAGGGCATAGACAACCAGCGGCAGAATGCTCGCGTACAACCCCGCCACCGCCGGCAACCCGGCCAGCTGCGCATAGGCCAACGCCTGTGGCACCAGCAGTAGACAAACCAGGCAGGCGGCGAGCAGATCGCGTCCAGCCTGATCGCGGTCGTAACGACGCAAGGTAGTCAGCAGCGTCCACCTAGAGAACATTCAGCGGCACCTTGAGGTAACGCACACCATTGTCTTCGGCGGGCGGCAGATGGCCGGCGCGCATATTCACCTGCACTGAGGGCAGCATCAGCGCCGGCATGCCCAGGCTGGCATCGCGGGCCTGACGCATGGCGACAAAGGCCTCCTCGTCGACGCCCTGGTGCACATGCACGTTATGCACGCGCTGCTCGGCCACGGTGGTCTGGTAGCGATGCTGCTCACGCCCCGGCGCCAGGTAGTCGTGGCACATAAACAGTCGGGTGCTGTCGGGCAGGGCAAACAGCCGACTAATCGAACGGTACAACGCCCGTGCATCGCCACCCGGAAAGTCGCAGCGCGCGGTACCGTAATCCGGCATAAACAGGGTATCGCCGACAAACGCTGCATCGCCGATCAGGTAGGTCATGCAGGCTGGTGTATGCCCAGGGGTATGCAGGGCACGGGCATTTAGCGAACCGAGCTGAAACACCTGCTCATCGCGGAACAACTGATCGAACTGGCGGCCATCAACGGCGAACTCGCTGCCGGCATTGAACAACTTGCCGAAGGTGTTTTGCACCACGCGAATCTGCTCGCCAATTGCCAGCTGCCCGCCCAACGCGGCCTTGAGATAGGGCGCAGCGGACAGGTGGTCGGCATGTACATGGGTTTCCAACAACCACTGCACGCTCAGGTCCTGCTCGCGCACGTAGGCGATCAAGCGGTCGGCGCTGGTAGTGGCGGTTCGCCCGGCCGCCGCATCGTAATCCAGCACCGAATCGATAATGGCGCAGTGTGAAGTGGCTGGATCGCTGACGACATAACTGTAGGTCGAGGTGGCAGGGTCGAAAAAGGCCTGAATGAGCGGGGACATGGCAGCTCCAACCGACCGGCGGTGAAACCGGTCGGTATTGCAGTGGGTTAAGCCTTGGTCTTGCAGGTGCTGATACCCAGCAGCGGGTATAGCGGACAGAAGCGAAACAGACCGGTTGCCAGCGGCACGATGCCGATCAGCCCCCAGAGGCCAATCACGCCGCTCAGGCTCAAGCCCAACAGAATCAGACCTGCGGCAATGCGCAGGCTACGGTCGAGGGTGCCAACATTTGCTTTCATAGTGATCTCCCGATCATCAATTACCCGCGCCGGCGTTCCAGCGCAGCAAACACAACCATTCCCACCAGCATGGCCGCCACGAACAGCAGCACCTGCCAGCGCCCTGTGAGCAGAATCGCCACGGCTGGGCCCGGACAGATGCCGGCAATCCCCCAGCCAATACCGAATAACAGGCTGCCGCCGATCAACCGCCGATCCAGCTCACGTTTGCCCGGTAACTGCATCGGCGCACCAAGCAGACTGCTGCGCTGCGCGCGCGCCCAACTGAACGGCAAGAACGCCACGCCAATCGCTGCCGCCATCACCAGCACCAGCGAGGGGTCCCAGGCACCAGCCAGATCAAGAAAACCAAGTACCTTGGCCGGATTAGCCATGCCAGCGGTCAGCAGGCCAATGCCAAAAATCACACCGGCGAGAAAGGCCATCAGTTTGCGCATGCTCAAGCCCCCAGCAGATGACGCAGGACAAACACCGTGACGAAACCGGCAGCCATAAAACTCAAGGTGGCAGCCAGGGAACGCGGTGACAGCCGCGATAAACCACAGACGCCATGCCCGCTGGTGCAACCTGCGCCATAACGGGTACCGACACCGACCAGCAGACCGGCAACCGTCAGCGCCAGCCAGCCGCTATCGATCTGAATTTCGGGCAGACGACAAAACAACTGCCAGAGCAGCGGCGCGAGCAGTACGCCCAGCAGAAACAGACCCTTCTCGCCCCACCCTTCACCACGCTCAAGCAAACTGCCGATCAGGCCGCTGATGCCGGCCACCCGGCCATTCATTACGACGAACAGACTGGCGGCCAGGCCGATCAATGCGCCACCCGCCAGGGCGCTCCAGGGCGTGAAGTTGTACCAATCGATACTCACTGCTCACCTGCGCAGAACAGCTGATACAGGGTGTTGATCACCGCCAGCGCCGCCGGGCTGCTGATGCAGTAATAAATTTGCTTACCCTCACGACGCGTCGCCACCAGCCCTTCACGGCGCAACACCGCCAGCTGCTGCGACAACGTCGGCTGTTGAATACCCAGCAACATTTCCAGCTCGCTGACATTGCGTTCGCCCTGGGAGAGCTGACACAGCAACAACAGGCGATCCGGATTGCCCAGGGCCTTGAGCAACTGCCCCGCCGCATCGGCATTGGCGCGCAATTGCTGGATATCGAGTGGCGGATGTTCAGGCGTCATGGCAAGCAACTCAGTTAAGATAAAAACAATCTATTATTTTATATATTTAATAGCAAGCACCGCCCGGCCTCCATACAGCGGTCAATCGCAGGCGATAAAAAACCCGGAACGGAGTCCGGGTTTTTTGTTCAGTGCAGGCAGGGCTGGATGCAACAACTCAGCCTACAGCCACCGCAATCAGAGCAATGGCAGGGTGTAGCTGACGATCAGACGGTTTTCGTCGATGTCGTTCGCGAAGTTGGAACGCACCGACGCGTTACGCCAGCGTACGCCCAGGTTCTTCAACGCCCCTTCCTGGAACACATACATCAGCTCGCTATTGCGCTCCCACTCCTTGCCTTCGGAGATTCCGCGACCGCGATCGACATTGTCGCCGGTCAAGTAACGAGTCATAAAGGTCAGGCCCGGAATACCGATCGAGGCGAAATTGAAGTCATAACGTGCCTGGTAAGACTTTTCGTCTTTGTTGGCAAAGTCGCCGATCTGCACGTAGTTAACCAGGAACGGGTCAGTGCCATTGATATACGCGAAGCCAGTGTCACCGCTCATTCTCTGGTAGCCCAGGCCGAAGGCGTGACCATCCAGACCATAGGTAACCATGGCACCTATAGCTGTGTTGTCGATGTTGCTACGGTTGCCGTCGTCAGTGGAGCGCGCATAACGCAGGTCAGTTTTCAGGCTTTGCTTATCGCCCAGAGGCAGTACATGCACGGCGTTAAAGGAATGCTGTTTATACAGCTCGTCCAGGTTGGAATAGTAATAACCGGCCGTCAGATCCTTGCTGATTTTGTAGGTGCCGCCAATGAAATCAAAAGCATCAGTCGTGGAACCACCGCTCAAGCGGATACCACGGGTACCTACAGTGCCACGGGTGCTATTGAAGCTATTGGTAACCGAAATATCTTCGTAGTCACTGGAGTTACGATTGTTCACTTCACGCACGTGTGCAGCTTCAAGCATCAGCCCATCGATCTCTTGCGAGACCAGGTGGCCAGCTTCAAACACTTGCGGCAGAAGGCGACTGTCGCTGGATGCGATAGCAGCATTTTTGAACTGCATCTGACCTACGCGCAGGGTGCTATTGGAAATCTTCGCCTTGGCAGCAACTGCCAGGTCTGAGTAGTTGTCCTGAGAACCACCGGAAGAATTATCAGGGACCAGCAAGCCACTGCCGGCGGTACCGTCACCAGAATCCAGTTTGAAACCGAACATGCCAATAGCATCAGCGCCAAAACCTACTGTACCGTCGGTAAACCCAGAGTTCGCACGCAGAATAAAACCTTGCGCCCACTCTTCTTGCTTGGACTGGCTCTGCGCAGGCGCATCGCTATTGCCCTGGCGGAAATCACGATTGAAGTAGAAGTTACGCGCTTCGAGAGTGGCTTTGCTGTCGCCAATAAAATCGGCATGGGCGACTTGGCTCAGGGACAAGCCCAGGGTGCTGGCCGCGACGGCCAGAGCCAGGGAGGTCTTTCTCATTATGTTTTCTCCAGTTGTGTGTGGGTTGCACATCGGTGCGGGTACTGTCTTCACGGATGAAGCGGCAGGCGCGCACCGAATTCGGGGGTTATTGCAAAGCCAGGCGCCGGACAGGCGAACGGGTGCCGCAGCCAGAGCGGCCGTGCAATAAGCGAGATCAGGTGAGCGCGTGAGAACAGTCAGCGCGAGCTGGGGAATGAGGGCATGGCAGCGGACAGGTCAGCATCATGGCGCAGGTCTCTTCATTTTTATTGTCGGCCCATCAACCAGGCCGTTATGTAGAGAGCCCTACGCAGATACTGTGCCAGCCGCCAAAAACAGCTCGCCGACGCGTCTATTACAAGGTTTTACAGGCTTTCCGGGGGAGTGCCGAAGCCTGACCGAAGCAGCGATAAGCGGATTTTTGCCGATAGCAAAATATGAAGAGGCGGTTTATCGCCAGCACGCAGACCGTCATACCTCGGCGCGTGATCAGTCCACCACCACCTGATTCTTGCCCTGGCGTTTAGCCCGGTACATCGCGGCATCCGCCCGGGCATACAAGGCATCCAGGCTTGCATCTTCGGGGCGCAGGCTGGTGAGGCCCTGGCTCAGGGTGATGCCGAAGGTTGTCCCGGCATGGCTGAAACTCAGCCGCCGTGTATCACGCTGTAACCGCTCGGCAATCTGCTCGGCCAAGGCCGGCTCGCAGCGCGGAAACAACGCGGCAAACTCCTCCCCACCGATGCGTCCGAACAGATCACCACGGCGCAGAGTGGTCGCCCCGCAGTAGGCCAGACGCTGCAGCACCTGATCACCCATCTGGTGGCCATAGCGGTCATTGATCTGCTTGAAGTCATCCAGGTCGAGCAGCAGAAAAGCCAGTGGACTGTTGTATTCACGGGCCTGCTCAAACTCGCGCTGAGCACATTCGAAGAAGTGCCGACGGTTACTGCTCTGGGTCAGCACATCGGTGGTGGCCAGGCGGTGCAGCTCGCCTTCCAGCTGTTTCTTCTCAGTGATGTCTTCGGCAATGCCAACAATGATATGCGGCTTACCCGGCGAGCTTTCACGGCTGACAAAGCACTTATCACTCAGCCAGCGGACCTGACCATCGCCACGGATGATGCGGTACTCGCGCGCCTCGACGGCGCCGGTTTCCAGCACTTGGGCAAAGCTTTCGGCGGCGTAGTCCAGATCATCGGGGTAGATGTTGTTGCGCCACTCGTCGTAGCCGGCCAGCAACAGCTCGGTGGAGCGCCCGAAGACGCGCTCATAGGCGGGGCTGACGTAGACCACCCGCTGGGCATTCCAGTCAAATGCCCAGAGCACCGCGTTGACACTGCCAAGTAGGGTGCTGAACAGCTGCTCGCGTTCCTGTAGCCGCGCCACCTCGGCACGCGTGTGCAACAACGCCAGTGTCAGCTCTTCCTGCTCCAGCTGCTGTCTGTTGACTTCATCCATAAACACCGCCGCCGCTCTCAGATAACGGGGATATGACAGCAGCATACGCCAGAAGTTAAAAAGCCCGCCAATAGGCGGGCTTCGTTGGCGTAAAAGACCGTCAGGCCGTCGCCGGACGCAGCGAGTAGGTCTTCAGTTGTTCGGCGAATTCACGCAGCGACTGAATACCGCTGGCTTCGGCCTCAGTGACCCACTGCTTGATGGCTTCAAGCATGTCATGACCATTGGCGCTGGTTTTCACCCAGATTTGCTGCAGGGCCAGGCGCTTTTCGTAGATCACCTTGAGTGCCTGGCTCTGCTCCAGCATGCGCTGGATGCGCGCCTGGTGACCTTCGTCCAGCAGGCTCGGCTCACGCGAGAGCAAACGCTTGGCGCGGTGGAAGTGGTGACGAACCGAGGCATCGGCCTTGGCCAGTTCCTGCTGCACCAACGGTGCGATCACCAACTTGCGGTACTGCGCCATGATCTGGAAGCGGTTGTTGAGGATGGCCATTGCAGTGTCCATGTCCAGGCTGCGCTTGCCTTCTACCCGGTGGGCGATCGGCGCAACGCGCTGCACCTGGGCCAAACCAAGCAGACTGAACAGTTTGATCCAGAACCAACCCATGTCGAATTCCCACTTCTTCACCGACAGCTTGGCGCTGTTTGGATAAGTGTGGTGATTGTTATGCAGCTCTTCACCGCCAATCAGAATGCCCCACGGCACCAGGTTGGTCGCCGCATCGCGGCACTCGAAGTTGCGGTAGCCAACGGCATGACCAAGACCATTGATCACGCCAGCCGCCCAGACCGGAATCCACATCATCTGAATAGCCCAGATGGTGATACCGGCAGCACCAAACAGCGCCAGGTCGATGGCGCCCATCAATGCCACGCCGCCAACCGGGAAGCGTGAATAGAGGTTACGTTCGATCCAGTCTTCGGGACAGTTTTTACCGTAGATGCGCAGGGTTTCCAGGTTCTTCGCCTCTTCGCGGTACAGCTCGGCACCGGTACGCAACACCGTGCCCAGGCCCTTGATCACCGGACTGTGCGGATCATCCACGGTTTCGCATTTGGCATGGTGTTTACGGTGGATTGCCGTCCACTCGCGGGTGTTTTGTGCCGTGGTCAGCCACAGCCAGAAACGGAAGAAGTGCTTCAGCGCCGGGTGCAATTCAAGCGCGCGGTGCGCCGAGTAGCGATGCAGGTAAACCGTGACACTGACGATGGTCACGTGCGTCATCAGCAGAGTGACTGCGATCAGTTGCCAGACCGACAGATCGAGAAAACCGTTGTACCACATGGATCACGTGCCTCATGAAAAAGGAAAGACATGGCTGCTTTTTAGCGCACATCTGTACACATTATCCCTGACCCGGATCAGAAAACCAGTTGGTCTTTTGCATAAGAATGCCGCGCCCTATCTACATCTATAATGCCGGCCTTACGCAAAGGACTGACTTTTACCCCATGAATATCCCGCAAAGCCCTTGGCGCTTGACGCTCACCTATGCCTTGGCCGCTGGCCTTTGGGTGTTTTTCAGTGACCGTTTGCTGGCCACTCTAGGCCTGCCGTTGGCGCAACTGGAACGCGCACAACTGCTCAAGGGGCTGGGCTTTGTGTTGCTGACGGCTGGTTTGCTGTACGCCGTTCTGCGCACCCATCGTCAACAAAACAACCTGGTCAACCTGGCGCTGAGCAGCAGTAAGCAGCGCTTGCATCAGGCATTGGAGGCGGCCAAGAACGGTATGTGGGACTGGGACCTGCAAACCCAGAGGCTGTATTTCTCCCCCGGTTACTCGGCCCTCCTGGGCGTGGGCCCTGAAGCACTGGGCGATGACCCCGACCTCTGGCGGCAGCGACTGCACCCCGATGACCGCGTGCTCTTCGACCGTAACCTGGAGCAGCGCCTGGCCGCCCGCAACCCTGCGCCCTATGAAGTCAACTATCGCCTGCTGCACCAGGACGGCAGCTACCGCTGGATTCAGTCACGCGGACGCCTGTTGCTCGACGAGCATGGTCAGCCCGAACGCCTGATCGGTACCGCCAGCGACATTACCCAGCGCCGCTACGACGAAGACAGCCTGCGCCAGGCCGCAGCGGTCTTCGATGCTACCCAAGAAGGCGTGCTGGTCACCGATGTGCAGCAAAACATCGTGCACTGCAACCCGGCTTTTACCCGTATCACCGGTTACAGCCAGGATGAAATCCTCGGCCAGTCACCGGCCATTCTGAAATCCGGGCGGCATGACCAGGCCTTTTACGACAGCCTATGGCATGCCCTGCAAAACCGCGGGGCGTGGAGCGGCGAAATTTGGAATCGGCGCAAAAGCGGCGAAATCTACCCGCAGTGGCAATGCATCCGCGTGATTCACGACGAGCAGGGCGAGATCAGCCATTACGTCGCAGTGTTCTCCGATATCAGCGCGTTGAAACGCTCACAACGCGAATTGGATTACCTGGCGCATCACGACCCATTGAGCAACCTGCCCAACCGCCTGCTGTTCACCGAGCGTGTCGAGCGCGCCCTGGAGCGCGCCACGCATGATGAGCAGCGTGGCGCGGTACTG
The DNA here is from genome assembly GCF_900099645.1 of Pseudomonas peli. Classification (GTDB taxonomy): domain Bacteria; phylum Pseudomonadota; class Gammaproteobacteria; order Pseudomonadales; family Pseudomonadaceae; genus Aquipseudomonas; species Aquipseudomonas peli. The sequence continues at coordinate 1,558,482 of NZ_FMTL01000001.1, forward strand.
CTGATTGACCTCGACCATTTCAAGCACATCAACGAAAGCCTCGGCCACACCATCGGTGACATGCTACTCAAGGAGGTGGGCGAGCGCCTCGGCCAGCAGCTCGGCAAGCGCATGACGCTCGCCCGCCTGGGTGGCGACGAGTTCGGCCTACTCGATGAGAGCTGCAGCAGCGCAGAGCAGGCCGCCGTGGTCGCCCAGCGCTTGCAGGCGTGCCTGACTCGGGCCTTCCGAATCAATCAACAGGAACTGTTCGTCACCGCCAGCATCGGCATCAGCCTCTACCCCGCAGAGGCCACTGATGTCGGCCAGGTGTTGCGCAATGCCGACTCAGCGCTGTTCAAAGCCAAAAGTAACGGCCGCGAAAGCTACGCCTTTTACAGCCAGGAGCTGACTGAACACGCCCGCCAGCGCGTCGAACTGGCCAGCGCCCTGCGTCATGCCCTGGATCATCAGGAGCTGCGCGTCTACTACCAACCGCTGGTCTGCCTGCACAGCCAGGAAATGATCGGCGTTGAAGCCCTGGTGCGCTGGCAGCACCCACAACGCGGGCTGGTGCCGCCCGGCGAATTTATCCCGATTGCCGAAGAAACCGGGCTGATCGGCGCCATCGACGCCTGGGTACTGGAGCAGAGTTGTCGGCAGATGGTCGCCTGGCAGATCGCGGGGTATTCACTGCGCTTTGTTTCCGTGAATGCCTCCAGTCGCCTGTTCAGCCGGGGTGGTCTGGACCGACGAGTGGCAGAGGTGCTGCGTGATACCGGCCTGGCCCCGGCATACCTGGAGCTGGAAGTTACCGAAAGCGCGGTGATGGAGGACCCCGACGCCGCGCTGGCCTTGCTTGAGCGCCTGCGCGCACTCGGTGTCCGCCTGGCGATTGATGACTTCGGCACGGGCTACAGCTCGCTGGCACGCCTTAAGCGCCTGCCCGTGCACAAACTTAAACTGGATCAGAGCTTTGTCAGTGGCTTACCGCATGATCAGGACGACGTGGCCATCACGCGAGCCGTCATCGCGCTAGGTCATAGCCTGGGGCTCAAGGTACTGGCCGAAGGGATTGAGCAGCTCGAACAGGTCGAATTGCTCCAACAACTCGGCTGCGACCATGCCCAGGGCTACTATTTCGGTCGCCCGCAACCGGCAGAACACTTGACCGCACACCTGGCGCGTAGCGCCACAACCACGAGCTAAGGCAGCACGCATGCGCGTCATGATTCTGGAAGATGACAGCTGGATCGCCGATCTGCTCAAGCAGATCGTCCTCAGCCTGCGCCCTACCAGCCACGTGGTATGCCTCGACAGCGTCAGCGCGGCCCTGCGCGAATGGCAGCAGCGCCCCGCTGAGCTGGTCATTTGTGATTGGAATCTGCCGGACGGCCCCGGCACCCGCTTGCTTGAGCAGGTGCGCCGCGACAACAGCAGCACGCCGCTGGTAGTGATCACCGGCCGTTCCGACCGCGCCAGCGTACTGGCCGTGCGTGCCTTGAAAATCAGCGCATTTATCAGCAAGCCCTTTCAGGCCGCGCATGTCGCCGCCAGCCTGGCCGTCTTGCTGCCCTCGACAGGTGATGAGTTACACCGCCCGAAAACCGCACACCAGGACCTGCTCAGCCATCTGGCCAACGTGCCCAGTCATGAGCTGCAGTTACCGCTCAAATCACATGTTCGCGATCATCTGCTGCAACGCTTCAAGGGTGAGTCTGTCGACTTACGCCAGTTGGCCAGCGAATGGCAGCACGACCCCGCACTCACCGCACGCCTGCTCGCCGTGGCCAATAGCAGCGCCTACAACCTGGCGGGTAAGCCCTGTATCAGCCTGCTCGACGCGTTGCAGAAACTGGGCGCAGACAACAGCCTGAACCTGGCACTGGGCCTGGCATTACGCCAATGCAGCGTGCTGGATAACGCCCTGCTGCGCCTGTTTGCCCAGGCCCACCTGGACAGCACCGAGTTACTGATTGAGCGCAGCACTCAGCTCGCCCGCCAATGCACCCTGGACCCAGCGCCGTTCCACACCGCGGCCCTGCTGCACCGCATGGGCGAGTTGTGTGTGCTGTACCTGGCGCAGGTCTGGCAGGACAGCGGGCAGTGTTTCAGTGAAGGCCATGTGTTGCAGGCCCTGGACCAATTCAGCGGCCCGTTTGCCATCAGTATCAAGGCACAATGGCACGTGCCATTGCAGCTGCGCGAGCTGATCGGCGCGTGCTACAACCTGCCTGCCCACAACCTCAAACGCGAGAACATCCTCATGCGCCTGGCCGCCTGTGAACTCAACAGTGCACCTGATGACCCCGAGTTGGCCCGCCTACGCCGGCTGGCGGGGCTGATCTGAATGGCACTCTGCCTGGCTAGAAGCATGACGGAGCTGAAGGATGTTTAAACCCTTCAAACTCAACGCCATCCACGGGATTGTCGGCTTGGGTAGCCTGGGCCTGGCGCTGCTTTTCAGCGTGCTCGGCGGTATTGCGCTGAACGAGCGGGAAACCCTATGGACCCTGCAAATCGCCAAACAGCATGAGCTGCAACGCCTCACCCTGTACAACAGCCAGCATGAGCTGGAGCAACAGGCGCAACTACTCGCTGAAACCTTAGCGGCCGACGCCTGGCTGGTTGACCTGGTGCGCCAGGCCCAGGCGCTAGCAGGCGGTGCGCCCGCAGACAGACAACACCTCAACGCTATCCGCGACCAGCTCTACACCCGCCTTGCGCCGCGTTGGCGCAACCTACAAGGCATTCGCCCGTTTAACCTCTCGATCCACCTGGCTCCTTCGGCCGAAGTGCTGCTGCGTGTCCATGAACCGCAGTCGTTTGCCGACTTCCCCACCGCGCAGCGCCCCATGTTGCTCGACAGCCTGAGCGAAGGTAACGCCAAGGCAGGCCTTACGGTGGATGGCGATGCCCTGAGCATGCGCGCCATTGTGCCATTGACGGTGGACACCCCTGACGGTCGCATGAATGTCGGCGCGCTGGAGGTCAGCCTGGATGTATTGAATAACTTGCCACAGCTGGACCGTGAGCTGGATGCCGGCGTAGCCCTGTTGGTCAAACGCCAGATTCAAACGTCCGCCAGCCGCGATGACGCGCGCAACGCTCCGGCAACACCGCACGCTTACTGGCACCTGGCGGGCTTCTCACAGGTGCAGATACAACACTGGCAAGCAGAGCATCGCCTGCCCGCCCCAGACGCAGGCAACACCTTCATATTGCTGGAGGATCGCGGCCGCACCTACCTGCTCAACCAGGTGCTCTTGAATGACTACCAGGGCGAGCCGGCCAACCCCGAAAGCACCGTTACCGTCCTGAGCTGGCGTGACATCACCACGCTGTACAGCCTGCACCTGCGCGACAACCACTGGCTGGTGGCCAAGTGGTTACTGGCCTGGCTGGCCGCCGAAATGCTGTTGCTGTTGCTGCTCCGGGCCACCCGTCACAGCAGCCAACGGTTTATTCAGCGCCACAACGCCGAACTAGAGGCCAAGCACCAACAAAGCGAAGAGGCGCGCCAGCTACTGGCGTTGATCACCGAAACGCAGGCGGCCTATATCAATGCCGACAATCAGCGAGAGTCCTTCGAAACGCTGCTCGGCCGTATTCTGCAAGTCAGTGCCAGTCAGTTCGGCTTTATCGGCGAAATCCGTCGTGACGAAGCCGGTGCGCCCTACCTGCGTACATTCGCCATTAGCAATATCGCCTGGGATGCCCAGAGCAGCGCGTTCTTCGCCACCCATGCGCCGCAAGGCCTGGAGTTTCGCAACCTCAACAGCCTGTTTGGCCAGGTGATCCGCAGTGGTCATGCACTGATCAGCAACGACCCGGCCAATCACCCGAACCGTGTCGGATTGCCCCCCGGTCACCCGCCGCTATTGGCATTTGCCGGCTTGCCCATTCATGCCAATGGCGAGCTGCGCGGCATGCTCGGTTTGGCGAACCGCGAAGGTGGCTACGACGAAGAGTTCGCCACGCAACTGCAACCGCTGCTGACCACCCTCGGCCAGTTGCTCGAAGCCCTGCGCCGCGACCATCAACGCATGCAGACCCAGCAACATATGCAGCGTCAGCAAGCAGCCTTGCGCGCGCTCAATGAAATTGCTGCACTGCCTAAGCTGAGCAGCCACGAACAACTGCGCCAGGCCCTGCAACTGGGTGCACAATTCTATGACATGCCAATCGGCATCATCAGCCAGATCGAGGCGGACACCTACCAGGTCAGGGTTCAAGTGTCGCCGCCCGACACCCTGCAGGACGGTCAATGCTTCGTCCTCGGTGACACCTATTGCAGCATTACCCTGCGCAGCAATGATGTAGTCGCCATTGCAGCCATGGGCCAGAGTGAACATGCCGCCCACCCCTGTTACCCGCTGTTTGCCTTGGAAAGCTATATCGGCACCAGCATCTGGGTCACCGGTCAGCGCTTCGGCACTCTGTGCTTCGCGTCCAGCAAGGCGCGCGCGACGCCCTTTGATGAGGCCGATGAAGAGTTTATGCGCCTGTTTGCCCGCTGGGTCGGCGCCACCTTGGAGCGCATGCGCCATGAAGAACAGACCCGCGAAGCGCGCAGCTTTCTGCAGGCAGTGCTCGACTCTGCGACTGGGGTCAGCATCATCACCACCCATACCGACGGCCTGATTACCCTGTTCAACTCCGGTGCCGAACGCCTGCTGGGTTATCGCAGCGCCGAAGTCATTGGCCGCCACACCCCAGCCTTGTTCCACCTGACCGAGGAAATTCAGGCGCGCGGCCAGCAGTTGACTCGCCAGCTGGGCACTGACGTCAGCGGCTTTGCAGTATTCACCCGCGTCCCCGACCAAGGCGAGCCGGAAACCCGTCAGTGGACCTACCGCCGTAAAAACGGCGAGCTGCGCATCGTCAACCTCACCGTCAGCACCATGCGTGATACACAGGGCGTGATCACCGGTTACCTGGGCATCGCAAGCGACATCAATGACCAGCACATGACCACCCGCGCCCTGCAAAAGAGTGAAAGTCGTTTTCGCGGTCTGGTCAGCAATTTACCGGGCGCGGTGTACCGCTGCCGCAATGACGAAAACTGGTCAATGAGCTACCTGAGCGAAGAGATTTATGCGCTCAGCGGCTACCCTGCCCACGACTTTATCAACAACCGCGTGCGCAGCTTCTCCAGCGTGGTGCACCCGGATGACCTGCCGATCACCTACCGCGCTGTGGCTGCGATTGAGCGTAAGGAGTCCTTCGAACTGACCTACCGCCTGTTACATGCCGACGGCCGCAGCGTCTGGGTACGGGAAAAGGGCCGCGGCGAATACGACAGCCACGGCGAGTTGCAATGGATTTCCGGCTTCATCTGGGACATCAGTGACCGCAAGGCCGTGGAAGACCAGCTGCGCCTCAGTCAACAGCGTTTCAGCAGCGCCTTCAGCACCGCGCCCCAGGGCATGGCGCTGGTCTCGCTGCAGGGGCAATGGCTGGAAGTCAACGAAGTGCTCTGCGAGATGCTTGGCTACAGCCGCGAAGAGCTGCTGCGCAGCAACTTTCAGCAGATCACCCACCCTGACGACCTGGATGCCGATCTGCAGCATATCGAAGAGCTGCTGGCCGGCGAGATCAATACCTATCAGATGGAGAAGCGCTACCTGGATAGCCAGAGGCGGATCATCTGGGTACTGATGAGCGTGTCACTGGTACGCGACAGCAACGATGCGCCGGTGCACTTCGTGGTGCAGATCCAGGACTTCAACGAACGTATCGCCGCCGAAATGGCCATCCGTGAGCGCGAGGATTACCTGCGCACCCTGCTCGACAACGTGCTCGACGCAATCGTTACCATCGACCAGCAGGGCTATATCGAAACCTTCAACCACGCCGCCGAGCGCATCTTCGGCTACAGCCACCTGGAGGTTTCCGGGCACCGGGCCACCCTGCTGCTGCCTGAGCCGCAACGCTCAATGCGTGCCCGCTACCTCAACCATTTCCTGAAAACCGGCATCCAGCAGATTCTGGGCAAGGAAATCGAGCTGACCGCCCTGCGCAAGAATGGCGAGAGCTTCGCCATTGAGTTGGCCATTTCGCAGATCAGCCACCAGGGTGAGCGGCGCTTTATTGCGGTCATCCGCGATATTGAAGAGCGTAAACGCATTGAGCGGATGAAAAACGAATTCGTCTCCACCGTCAGCCATGAACTGCGCACGCCACTGACCGCGATTGCCGGCTCCCTGGGCCTGGTCAATGGCGGCGCGCTGGGAGACGTGCCGGCGGGCATGCAACAGATGCTGCAGATCGCTCAGGACAACAGCCAACGCCTCAACTTGCTGATCAATGACCTGCTCGACATGGAAAAACTGGTGGCCGGCAAGATGCTCTTCGAGCTACAGGACGAAGCACTGCAACCGCTGCTGGAACAGGCCATTGAAGAAAACCAGCCTTACGCCAGCCACTATCAGGTGCACTTGCAGCTACACGACCTGCCTATCAAGACCCGCGTGCGTGTCGACAAACTGCGCCTGGCTCAGGTGCTGGCAAACCTGCTGTCCAATGCCGCGAAGTTCTCACCGCAGGGCCAGACCGTTGATGTGCGCGTGCACGAACAGGGCACGCGCGTTCGCGTCAGCGTGACCGACCACGGGCCCGGTGTTCCAGAGAATTTCCAGGCGCGCATCTTCAGCAAATTCTCCCAGGCGGATGCCACCGATACCCGGCAGAAAGGCGGCACAGGCCTGGGCCTGGCAATCAGCAAGGAAATCATCGAGCGGATGAACGGTCACATCGGTTTCGACTCAAGCCCCGGTCATGGCGCGACTTTCTGGTTTGAACTGACTACCCTGGCCCAAGAAGCCAGCCCTGAGGAAACCCGGCATGTCTGAGCTACAGCGTATTCTGCACGTGGAAGACGACCCCTCCATCCAAGCCGTGGCCAAGCTCGCGCTGGAAGCAGTGGGCGGTTTTCAGGTGCTCAGCTGCTCATCCGGCCAGGACGCCCTGGATCAACTGCAGGGCTTCGCACCGGACTTTATCCTGCTAGATGTGATGATGCCGGACATGGACGGCCCGCAAACCCTGGCACAGATCGCCCGGCTGATCGACATCAACCAGGTGCCAGTGGCCTTTATGACCGCCAAGGTGCAACCGGCGGAAATCGCCCATTACCGCAGCCTCGGCGCCCGCGATGTGATCATCAAACCCTTCGACCCGATGCAGCTGGCCGCGCAGGTGCGCCAGATCTGGAGCCTGGCCCATGAGTAAAGGCAAAAGCACCGCTGATGAACTGCAGCAACACCTGCAGCAGTTAAGCAACGCCTTCGCCGTGCGCCTGCAGGTAGAACTGCCCGCCCTCGCACAGAACGCCGAACGCCTGTTGCACGCCGCCGACCCGCAGGAGCAGCTGCAGCACCTGCAAAGCCTGCGCGACCAATTACACAAACTTGCCGGCGCCGCTGGCACCTTTGGTTTCAGCAGCCTGGGCCAGCGCGCCCGCGAGCTGGAACAGGAAGCCGATCAATGGCTGGAAACCCTGCAGCAGGAACAACAGAGCCTGCAAGACTTCAGCCACAGCCTGCAGCAACTCGCACTTCAGCAGTTTCAAGCCGAACGCGGGCAGGAAGCCGCCACCCGCGTAGTCAAACCGCCACGGCCGAACAGCAGTGCGCGGCGCATTTATATCCTCGAAGATCAATTGGCGATTGGCGAAAACATGCGCCTGACACTGAACAACTTCGGCTATCACGCCGAACACTTCAGCCATATCGCCGACCTCGACCACGCACTGCAACAACAACTGCCCGATGCGCTGATCGTCGACGTCAACCTGCCTGACGAAAGCCTCACCGGCCTGGAATATGCCGCCAGCCTGCAACAACGCCTGGATGAACCGCTGCCGCTGCTGGTGATCACCACCCAGGACGATTTCGCCACCTACCTTGAAGCCGTGCGCGTTGGCGCCATGGGTTTTTTCACCAAGCCCGTCGACATCCCACAACTGGAAAACCGCCTGGAGCGCTGTTTTGCCCAGCAACAGGGGGAACCGTACCGGGTGCTGATCATCGATGATGACCGCGAACTGGCCAGCCGCTTCAGCCTGATTCTGCGCGGCGCCAATATGCTGGTGGAGATGCTTCACGAACCGGCTGATATCTTCGCCCGCATGCGCAGCTTCAACCCCGAAGTGGTGCTGCTGGACGTGAGCATGCCCGACTGCACCGGCCCGGAACTGGCGCAGATCATCCGCATGAACGACGACTGGCTGCGCGTGCCGATCGTCTACCTGTCGGCGGAAACCGATATCAACCGGCAGATGAACGCGCTGATCAAGGCCGGCGATGATTTCGTCACCAAGCCGATTTCTGATAATGCCCTGGTCGCTGCAGTGTTCTCCCGCGCCCAGCGCGCGCGCCTGCTGAGCAATGCGCTGTCGCGCGACAGCCTCACCGGGCTACTCAAACATGCCGACATCAAAGAGCAGGCGGCAGTCGAGCTGGAACGTGCGCAGCGCAGCGGCAAACCCGCCAGCGTGGCCATGCTCGATATCGACTTCTTCAAGAAGGTTAACGACAGTTACGGCCACGCCGCCGGCGACAACGTGATTCGTGCCCTGGCCAACTTGCTGCGCCAGCGCCTGCGGCGCATCGACAGCCTCGGGCGTTACGGCGGCGAAGAGTTCCTCGTGGTGCTGCCGGACTGCCCGCCCGATCAAGCCTTACGGATTCTTGATGAAATCCGCCAGCGGTTTGCCGACCTGCACTTTATTGCCGACGGCCAGCAATTCTCGGTCACGCTGAGCGCCGGCATTGCCTCCACCGATGATGCCCCGGCAAGTGCCGACGACCTGCTGGATAAGGCCGACCGCGCGCTCTACACCGCTAAACACGGCGGACGCAATCAAGTGCGATAGCCGCCGTCGAACAGCCCTCTCGACCTGCCAACACCTCACACCCCTGGCCAACGCTCAGCAGGGATGTGCTGCGCCTGCTCGCCAGACAAGCTTTACAAATCATGTCGAAGCCTGAACTCTGCGGCATATTGTTGTACAAAGGTTATGCAAAACAAATAACCCTGTATCAGGAGATTTTTATGTTTGCCCAACTGACTTCGACCACTCAACGCCTCAAGCGCACGCTCATGCTCACAACTGCCGCACTGACATTCGCGGCAATGCCAGCATTCGCCGACATGCACGGTGACAAGAAAGACATCGTCGACAGCGCGGTTGCCGCCGGCCAATTCAACACCTTGGTGACCGCTGTAACCGCCGCCGGTCTTGCTGAAACCCTCAAAGGTGAAGGCCCTTTCACCGTTTTCGCCCCCACTGACGCGGCGTTTGCCAAGATCCCTAAAGCCGACCTCGATGCTTTATTGGCCGACAAGGAAAAGCTTACCGCCGTGCTCACTTATCACGTCGTACCCGGCAAGCTGATGGCCGCTGACCTGGCCGGGAAAACCAGCCTGAAAACTGTACAAGGTGGTGAGCTGACGCTGGACACCAGCAATGGCGTGACCGTCGACGGTGCAGCCGTCACGAGTGCCGACATTGAAGCCAGTAATGGTGTGATCCATGTCATCGACTCAGTCGTACTGCCCAAGTAAACCGTACCAACGCTGCACAGAAGCCGACCCTGTTTAGGGTCGGCTTTTTTGTTGGCGGACCGATGAGATGTAGCCACACTTGGCTTTGTGAAATTTATCGCGTAGATTTTCATGAAATTATTTAAATAGAATTTCATAAGGCGCGCCATGTTCAAACAATCCGCCCAGCACATCGGCACCTACTACGCCGGCACCTACCCCGGCGCTATCCCGCTACGCCCGCGCTTGCAGGAAGCGTTGCAATGCGATGTGCTGATTGTCGGCGGTGGTTTCAGCGGGCTGCACAGCGCGCTACGTCTGGCCCTGGCGGGCAAGAAGGTGGTGCTGCTGGAAGCCAGCCGCCTGGCCTGGGCCGCCTCCGGGCGCAACGGGGGTCAGGCGCTGCCGGGTTGGTCCTGCGATATGCCGCCGTTTGAGAAGGCATTAGGCCTGGAGCGCGCCCGCCGCCTGTGGGACAGCATGGTCTGGGCCGCCGAAGAAATGCGCGAGCTGCCCGAGCGGCACAACTTCGATATCGACTACCGCACCGGCGCGATCTACACCGCCGTGCTGCCGCGCCGTGTGCGCCAGTTGCAGGACAGCTTGGAAGAAGCCGAGCAGAAGTACGGCTATACGCAGCTGAGCTTTATCCCCAAGGACGAACTGCCGCAGTGGATCGCCAGCCCGCGCTACCTCGCTGCCCTGCATGACAGCGGCGGCGCCCACCTTAACCCGCTGAAACTCGCCCAAGGCCTGGCCGATGCCATCGAGAAGGCTGGCGGCAAAATCTTCGAGCAGAGCAAGGCGCTGAGCTATCAGGAAACGGCTGACGGTTATGTAGCGCGCAGCGAACACGGCGAGGTGCGCAGTGACGTGCTGGTACTGGCCTGCAATGCCTATATCGACAAGCTTGATCCGCAACTGTCGAAACGTCTGCTGCCGGTCGGTTCCTACCAGGTCGCCACCGCGCCACTGGACCCGGAGCTGGCACGCTCACTGTTCCCGCGCGGCACCTGCGCCATCGACAACCAGTTTGTACCCGACTACTTCCGCGTCACCCCGGACAACCGCCTGCTGTTCGGCGGCGGCTGCACCTACCTCGGTGGTATCCCCGCGGACGTGCCGGCAGCCACCCGACCTTATCTGGAGCGGGTGTTCCCGCAACTGCGCGGTGTGCAGATCGACTACGGCTGGGGCGGGCATATCGACTGCACCATGCACCGCACCCCGGATGTCGGCCGCAGCGGGCAGAAGTACTGGCTGCAGGGCTTCTCTGGCCACGGCATCCTGCCGACCCTGGCTGCCGCCCGCGCGGTCAGCGATGCGATCCTCGGCGACGCCGACCTACTTGAGCTGTACCAGGGCCTGAGCAACCCGCGTTTCCCCGGCGGCGACCTGCTGGCCGCGCCGATCGAAGCCGTCGGCAAGGCCTGGTATCGCCTGCGCGATGTCATTTAAGGAAGTTGACCATGGACATGCAGGAAGAAGTCGAAGGTCTGGCGATCCTGATCCGCGACCTGCGCAAGCACAAGAACCTCACCCTGGGTGAGCTGGCCGCGCGTATCGACCGTTCGGTGGGCTTTCTCTCCCAGGTCGAGCGCGGCCTGTCGCGCCCAACCGTGGCTGACCTCACCGCGATCAGCGAAACCCTCGGCGTACCGACCACCTATTTCTACAGCCTGAGCAAGCCGCGCGACGTGCCCTGGGTTACCCGTCCCGGCGAGCGCCGCACGCTGTATTACGCCGGCGGCATCACCGATGTGCTGGCCTCGCCAACCATGGCTGGCGGCTTCTCCATGCTCGAAAGCCATCTACAGCCCGGCGCCACCAGTGGCGATGGACATTTGAACGACAGCTCCGAGCAAGGCGGCTTTGTCCTCGAAGGCGAGCTGACGATCTGGTACGGCGACGCCGCCGAGCCGGTCACCCTCGGCCCGAATGACAGCTTCCAGCTGCCGCCGCATGCGCAGTTTCGCTACGCCAACCTTTACGATTCCCCCACACGAGTGCTCTGGGTCTTCACCTGACCCGCGCAGATAGCCGCCATGACAATAAAAACAGTATTCCCCGACCTGCTCAGCGAAGTCCGTGCCTTTCGCAGCGCCCACCCCGAAGTGCGTTATGTCGACCTGATCAGCCTGGATATTCCCGGGCATTTCTACGGCAAGCGCTACCCCATCGATATGCTCGAGAAGGTCGCCGCCGGCAGCCCGCTGAAAATCCCACAGAACTGCGTGCTACTTGGCGTGCAGGGCGGCCTGCACCCGATTGGCGACTACTGCTTCAACGACGGCGACCCGGATGCACCGCGCCGGCTGATTCCCGGCACGCTCAAGCCGGTGCGCTGGGAAAGTCAGCAGCTGGGGCAGATGCTGATCAGCTCCGACGGCACCGAAGCACCGATCGAGTTCGAGCCGCGTGAAGTGCTCGCCCGCGTGCTCAAGCGCCTGGCCACACGCGGTATCCGCCCGGTGGTGGCCTTCGAGCTGGAGTTCTACCTGTTTGATCGCAAGCTGCAGGACGGCCTGCCGCAGTTCCCCCGCGACCCGCTGTGCGACGATGCCGATGACCAGCCGAATATGCACATTGAGCGCCTGTCGCGCTTTGCCGATGTGCTGCATGAGATCGTCGACGCCGCCAATGAGCAGGGTGTGGACGCCAACGTGATCACCGCCGAACTCGGCCCCGGCCAGTTCGAGATCAACTTCGGCCATTGCGACGACGGCCTGCGCGCCGCCGACTGGGCCGCCCTGTTCTGCCGCAGCACCCGCGGCGTGGCGCTCAAGCATGGCCAGCGCGCCAGCTTTATGAGCAAGCCCTACCTTCATGCGCCAGGCAGCGGCATGCATGTGCACGTCAGCCTGTATGACGCGGCCGGCAATAATCTGCTGGCCCGTGACGAACAACGGCCGCTGCGCCATGCGGTGGCCGGTTGCCTGGAACTGCTGCCGCACTGCATGCCGATCTTCGCCGCCAACCACAACGCCTTCCGCCGCTACGGTGCCATGGTCAACGCCGCCAGCCGCGCCAGCTGGGGCTTCGAGGACCGCGATGCGTGCATCCGCATTCCCGAATCGGACGGCAAGAACCTGCGCATCGAACACCGCCTGGCCGGCGCCGATGCCAACCCTTATCTGGTGCTGGCGGCGATTCTCACCGGTATGGAACACGGCCTGGATGCCGGCCAGGAGCCGATTGCCCCGCTCAACGAAAACCGCCAGAGCGGCATCGAATTCCCTCAGGACATGCTCGGCGCAGTCAGCGCCATGCGCGACCATCCGGTGGTCAACCAGGGCCTGGGCAGTGAATTCGTGATGGTCTACTGCGAAAACAAGCGCCAGGACCATCTGGCTTTTATGCAGGAAGTGAGTGCACGAGAGTACCGCTGGTTTCTCTAAGAGACAGCGCGCCCGTTGCCATGGCAGCGGGCGCGCGGCTTCAACGCAACAGATACACCGCCAGCCCGACCAACGCCGACACCAGCAACACCTCCATCACCCCGCGTTTGAAGCGCAGCAGCGCCAGCGCCGCGCCCACGGCCAATAGCGCCGACGGCCAGTCGAAAGTGCCGGCAAAACCCCGCGGCCAGAACACGTGATAGGCAAAGAACAGCGCCAGATTAAGGATCACCCCCACCACTGCCGCAGTAATCGCGGTCAGGGGTGCGGTAAATTTCAGCTCGCCGTGGGTGGATTCCACCAGCGGCCCGCCGGCGAGGATGAACAGAAAGGACGGTAAAAAGGTGAACCAGGTGACCAGCGCTGCCGCCAGCGCACCACTGACAAAACCCGAATCGCCGCCGAACACCGGCTGCAGGTAAGCCCCGACAAACGCCACGAACGCCACCACCATGATCAGCGGCCCCGGCGTGGTTTCCCCCAGCGCTAGGCCGTCGATCATCTGCGTCGGGGTCAGCCAGCCGTAATGGCCAATGGCACCCTGATAGACATACGGCAGCACCGCATAGGCGCCGCCAAAGGTCAGCAGCGCCGCCTTGGTAAAGAACCAGGCCATCTGCGTCAGCGTGCCGTCCCAGCCGAACAGCCAGGTCAGCAGGCCCATCGGCAGCAACCAAAGCAGCGCTCCCACCACCACCAGCAGCGCCAGGCGTGATGCGCGAAAGCGCGTATGCGCCAGCGGCGGGCTGTCATCATCGATCAGCGCCGGGCCATAGTTCGCGTCCTGCGCCACATGACCGCCCCCCAGGCTGAACTGTTGCGGCAACAGGCGACCACCGAGATAACCGAGTAGCGCTGCACCAATCACGATCAACGGAAACGGCAGATTGAAGGCAAAGATGGCGACAAAAGACGCACCGGCAATGCCCCACAGCCAGTTGTTCTTCAACGCCCGTGAGCCGATGCGCCAGGCCGCCTGCATGACGATAGCGGTCACCGCCGGCTTGATCCCATAGAAAATCCCCGCCACCAGCGGCACATCACCGAAGGCGATATACAGCCAGGACAGGCCCATCAGGATAAACAGCGACGGCAGCACAAACAGCACCCCGGCAATCACCCCGCCCCAGGTGCGGTGCAACAGCCAGCCGATATAGGTGGCGAGCTGCTGCGCCTCTGGCCCCGGCAGCAGCATGCAGTAGTTCAGCGCATGCAGAAAACGCCGCTCGGACAGCCAGCGGCGCTTCTCCACCAACTCCTGATGCATGATCGCGATCTGCCCAGCTGGCCCGCCGAAGCTGATCAGCCCCAGTTTCAGCCAAAACCAGAAGGCCTCGCCCAGGCTAACGGCGGGCGGTGCTGTACGCGTAGACGACTCGGACATAGGGCACTCGCGGCATTAAGAACGCTCGCACTATAACGCGCCGCCATGACGATTTAAGCGCGCACCGCTCAAGCCCGGACGCAGATTTCCGTATACTGAGCGCCGCTGCATCCCCTTCAACCTGCCCGTGAAGCGCCCCGTGAAAATCCGCCAATCGATAGTAAGCCTGCTGCTGATTTGCAGCTGCGTTGTAGTTGCATCGAACACCCAGGCTGCACCCGCCAAACAACAGGACCTGGCCGCCGGCAGCGCGCTGCTGGTCGATCTGCAAACCAATCAGGTGCTCTACGAGCGTAACGCCGACAGCGTGGTGCCAATTGCTTCGGTGACTAAACTGATGACCGCCATGGTCACCCTCGACGCCAAACTGCCGCTGGATCAGCAGCTGCCGATCATGATTCGTGACACCCATGAAATGCGCGGCGTGTTCTCCCGCGTGCGCGTGGGCAGCGAGCTGAGCCGCCGCGACATGCTGCTGCTGGCCCTGATGGCCTCGGAAAACCGCGCCGCCGCCAGCCTGGCACACCACTACCCGGGAGGCCACGCGGCCTTTGTCGCGGCGATGAATGCCAAGGCCCGCGCCCTGGGCATGAAGCATTCGCGCTTTGTCGAGCCCACCGGCTTGTCGGAACACAACGTCTCCAGCGCCCGCGACCTGGTGCTGATGCTCAAGGCCGCACGCCAGTACCCGCTGATCAGCCAGTTCAGCACCACCTCGGAAAAGACCCAGGCGTTCCGCAAACCCAACTACACCCTGGGTTTTCGCAACACCAACAACCTGGTACGCAAACCGGGCTGGAGCGTGCAGCTGAGCAAAACCGGCTACACCGGCGAAGCCGGCCGCTGCCTGGTGATGAATACCGTGATGAATAACCGCCCGGTAGCGTTCGTGGTACTGGATGCCTTCGGCAAATACACCCACATGGCCGACGCCAACCGCCTCAAGCGCTGGCTGGAAACCGGCAAGGTCACCGCCGTGCCGCCAGCGGCCATCAGCTACCGCCAGCAGAAACTGGCGCAGCGCCAGGCCAACGCCACGCAGTAAACCACCCATGCAATAAGGCCCGCAGACAGCGGGCCTTATTCGTTCTGGCAGTCGTTCAGCCGCTGTTCAAGCCAAACAATGGCTGACGTGTGCCGAACACCAGAAAGCGCGCCAGCTCAGGGAGCGGCAACGCCTTACTGATCAGGTAGCCCTGCACCTGATCGCAGCCGTATTGGCGCAGCAGTGCCAGTTGCTCGGCATTTTCTACGCCCTCGCCCACCACCTGCAGGTTGAGGTTGTGCGCCAGGTTGATCATCGCCCGCACCAATTGGCGATTCTCCGCACGCTCACACATGCCGCCGACAAAGCTCTTGTCGATCTTCAGCAGGGTGATCGGTAAGTTGTTCAAGTGCACAAAGGAAGAGAAGCCGGTGCCGAAGTCGTCCAGCGAGAAGCGCACACCGAGACGACCGAGGGCCAGCATGGTCTGCTGCACCTGATCACTGCGGCGCATCACCGCGGTTTCGGTTAGCTCGAATTCCAGCCACTGCGCATCAACGCCACGCTCTTCGATCAGCCGACTGAGGGTTGGCAGCAGCTGGCTGTCCTGAAACTGACGAAATGACAGGTTGACCGCCATATGCAGCGCTGGCAGACCACGCCCGCGCAGCCACTGCATATCGCGCAGCGCACGGCTGATCACCCAGTAGCCGAGCGGCACGATCAACCCGCTCTCTTCAGCCAGTGGCACAAACTCGTTGGGCGCCAGCAAGCCGTGCACGCTGTGGCGCCAGCGCACCAGCGCTTCCAGGCCGAGGATGCGTCCGGTTTGTAAACACAGGCGCGGCTGGTAGTGCAGCTCCAGCTCGTCACGGCGCAGGGCTCGGCGCAGCTCGCTTTCCAGGTCAGCCTGGTTGCGCGCACTGCGGTTGATCCGCTCGTCATAAACATGAAAAGAGCAGCCCTGCTGGCTCTTAGCCTGCTGCATGGCGATATGCGCATGCCACATCAGTGGGTCAGCGCTACTTGTGGCGCGGGAATGGGCAAGGCCGAGGCTGCAACCGATCAGCAGACTTTCGCCGTCAATCCAGTAGGGTTCACCGAGGGCTTCGGTAATCTGCGCGGCCAAGCGCTCTGCGCGCTGCGGGTCGCGGCGGCTGTCGATCAGCAAGGCAAATTCATCGCTGCCCAGGCGCGCCACCTGGTCGCCTGCCTGCAGCTGCGCCTTGATCCGCGCCACCACTTGCAGAATCAGGCTGTCGCCACCCTGGTAGCCGAGGGCATCGTTAGCGTGGCGGAAGTTGTCCAGATCGAGGTGGCCGAGGGTCAGGCCACGGCCTTCATACTCGGCCAGGCGCGCAGCCAGCAGGGTCTGGAATCCTTGGCGATTGGCAATGCCGGTCAGGGCATCCTGATCCGCCAGGCGGTGCAAGGTGTCGTTGAGTTTGCCGTACTCACGGGCATAGCGCAGGCAGCGACGCAGCACCTCGCTGCTGAGCTGATGACGCACCAGCCAGTCGCAGACACCCTCAGACTCGACGTCGGGCTCGGCATCCAACAGCAGGACAATCGGCAGGGAACAGCGCCCGGAGGCAGGCAGGTATTGGGGGGTGGTGAGGAGCAAGGCGTTGCTGGGTTTATCGAACAGCGCGCTGGCCGCCTCCCAGGACGGTGCGGTGATCAGCGCATAACCGCTGCCGAGCGCACCCAGACGTTCACGCAGCAACTGCGCCCAGCCCGGCGTTTCCGCCAGCAACAGCAAGCGTAATGGTTCGACGAACGCGGACAAACAACTTCCCCCACAGCACAAATAAAGAGCATTACAACCGCTCGGATGCGTCGTAATCGACGTCTAATCACGCACATCCTTGTGTCAGTGGCGCGTGTCCTGCGGCGAGGCTGGACCCGAAAGTGGCACCAGAGTACTGGAATAGGAAAATTAACCAAGCCTGGCGGTTTGCAATTATGTGCACTGCGACACACTTCCAGATGGTCACGGCACAATGCGCCAGGCCTGTTAAAATGCGCGCCCACTTCACCTGACGATTGACTCCATGTCCCGACTGAACCCCCGGCAGCAGGAAGCCGTGAACTATGTCGGCGGCCCACTTTTGGTGCTCGCCGGCGCAGGCTCCGGCAAGACCAGCGTGATTACCCGCAAGATCGCCCACCTGGTGCAGAACTGCGGCATCCAGGCCCGCCATATCGTCGCCATGACCTTTACCAACAAGGCGGCGCGCGAGATGAAAGAGCGCGTCAGCTCGCTGCTCAAAGGCCCCGAGGCTCGCGGCCTGACGGTCTCGACCTTCCACAACCTGGGCATGAACATCATCCGCAAGGAATACGCGCGCCTGGGCTACAAGCCGGGTTTCTCGATCTTCGATGACGGCGATATCAAGGCGCTGCTCACCGACATCATGCAGAAGGAATATGCCGGTGATGACGGTGCGGACGAGATCAAGAACATCATCGACAGCTGGAAGAATGACCTGATCCTGCCCGAGCAAGCCCTGGCCGGCGCCCGCAACCCCAAGGAGCAGACGGCGGCCATCGTCTATCTGCACTACCAGCGCACCCTGCGCGCCTACAACGCGGTGGACTTCAACGACCTGATCCTGCTGCCGGTGATGCTGTTTCAGGAACACGCCGACATCCTGGAAAAATGGCAGAACCGCATCCGTTACCTGCTGGTCGACGAATACCAGGACACCAACGCCAGCCAATACCTGCTGGTGAAGCTGCTGGTGGGCATGCGTAACCAGTTCACCGTGGTCGGTGACGATGACCAGTCGATCTACGCCTGGCGCGGTGCGCGCCCGGAAAACCTGATGCTGCTGAAAGAGGACTACCCCTCGTTGAAGGTGGTGATGCTGGAGCAGAACTATCGCTCCACCAGCCGCATCCTCAAGTGCGCCAACATCCTCATTGCCAACAACCCACATGCCTTCGAAAAACAGCTGTGGAGCGAGATGGGCATGGGCGACGAGATCCGCGTGATCCGCTGCCGCAACGAAGACGCCGAGTGTGAACGGGTGGCACTGGAAATCCTCACCGAGCACCTGCGCACCCAGCGCCCTTACAGCGATTACGCCATCCTCTACCGCGGTAACTACCAGGCCAAACTGATGGAGCTGAAGCTGCAGCACCATCAGATTCCCTATCGCCTCTCGGGCGGCACCAGCTTCTTCGCCCGCCAGGAGGTGAAGGACTTGATGAGTTACTTCCGCCTGCTGGTCAACCCGGATGATGACAACGCCTTTCTGCGCGTGATCAACGTGCCGCGCCGCGAAATCGGCTCGACCACCCTGGAAAAGCTCGGCAACTACGCCACCAACCGCAAGATCAGCATGTACGCCGCCGCCGGCGAAATCGGCCTGGGCGAGCAACTGGATACACGCTACACCGAGCGCCTGGCGCGCTTTACCAAATGGATGGACCGGGTGCGCCAGGAGTGCGCGCAGAACGACCCGATTGCGGCGATTCGCAGCATGGTGATGGACATCGACTACGAGAACTGGCTGCGGCAGAACGCCTCCAGCGACAAAGTCGCCGACGCGCGCATGGGCAACGTCTGGTTCCTCGTCGAGGCGCTGAAGAACACCCTGGAGCGCGACGAAGAGGGTGACATGACCATCGAGGATGCTATCGGCAAGCTCGTGCTGCGCGACATGCTCGAACGCCAGCAGGAAGAAGAGGAAGGCGCCGAAGGTGTGCAGATGATGACCCTGCATGCCTCCAAGGGCCTGGAGTACCCGTCGGTGTATATCCTCGGCGTGGAGGAAGAAATCCTCCCGCACCGTTCCAGTATCGAGGCCGACACGGTCGAGGAAGAGCGGCGTCTGGCCTATGTCGGCATCACCCGCGCCAAACGCAACCTGACCATGACCTTTGCCGCCAAGCGCAAACAATACGGCGAAATCATCGACTGCTCGCCGAGTCGTTTCCTTGATGAATTGCCGCCTGAAGATCTGATCTGGGAAGGCCTGGAAGACGCAGCACCGGAGGTCAAAGCCGCCACCGGCAACTCGGCGCTGGCCAATATGCGCGCCCTGCTAAAAAAATAACCGGCAACACCGCGCGGGCACAGATAGACGTATTTCGTCACCGCCTGCATCCGCGCTACGCTGCACCATTACATCCCGGCGCAGACCGGGTATCAGAAAGAACGACGAGGGTAATCGCGTGGAAGCGCTGAAACAGAAGATTCGCGATGAAGGCACCGTGCTCTCGGAGCATGTACTCAAGGTTGATGCCTTTCTCAATCACCAGATCGACCCCAAGCTGATGCAGCAGATCGGTCATGAGTTTGCCCAGCGTTTTGCCGGCCAGAACATCACCAAGATCGTCACCATCGAAGCCTCGGGAATTGCTCCGGCAGTGATGGCAGGTCTGGAATTAGGCGTACCGGTGATTTTTGCGCGCAAGTACCAGTCACTGACGCTCAAGGACGACTTGTACATCTCCAAGGTGTTTTCCTTCACCAAGCAGACAGAAAGCACGCTGGCCATTTCGGCCAAGCACTTGGGCGCCCACGACCATGTCCTGTTAATTGACGATTTTCTCGCCAACGGCCATGCCGCCCGCGCCCTTATTGATCTGATCGGCCAGGCCGGTGCAAGCATCGCCGGTATCGGTGTGGTGATCGAAAAATCCTTCCAGCGCGGCCGCGCCGAGCTGGACGCACAGGGTTATCGGGTCGAGTCGCTGGCGCGCATTGATTCACTCAAGGATGGTCAGGTCAGCTTTATCGACTAAGAGCCGTAGCCCACCGGGAATTGCCTTGAGCCGTTTCTAGCGCCCACAAAAAAGCCGCCTTTTAAGGCGGCTTTTTCACAGCAGCGTCAAGCGACTTACAGGCCGGACATCTTCTGGATTGCACCACGCAGCTCGTCATCCGAGCAGTCAGCGCAGGTGCCTTTCGGCGGCATGGCGTTGATGCCGGCAATCGCGGTTTTCAGGATAGCGTCGATACCACCTTCTTTATCAGCACGTGCCTTCCAGGCAGCGGTGTCGCCAATTTTCGGCGCACCCAGGATACCTGGGGTGTGGCAGGCACCGCAGTGCTTGGCAATGATGTCATCGGCAGTACGCGCACCGCCGCCAGCAGCAACGGCTACAGCACCCACGCCCTTGCATTCTTCACCCATCACACAGACTTGGCCAACCGGCTTCAGTCGGTCAGCAATGGCGTCGTCGGTCGTGGCCTGAGCAGTCACTGCCCACAGGGCCAATACGGTAGCCGGTGCTACCAGGAGCTTTTTAATCAGGTTCACGGTACACCCTCTTCGTGGCTAGTCACGCTCGCGGCCACGGTTTCGCGAGCGGGTAGCAGTATAACGGCAAGCCGGGCTGGCCGAAACAACCCAGATTGTCGCAGGGTTATTTAGAAATTGGCCGGCGTGGTCGCACTGATCAGCCGGGCAGGCTGTTCGAATGGGTTACGGAAACGGTGCGGCTTGCTGCTCTCGAAGTAGTAGCTGTCACCCGGCTCAAGGATAAACACCTCGTCGCCGACAGTCAGTTCCAACTTGCCTTCAACCAGCATGCCGGCCTCTTCACCTTCGTGGGCGTACATCTCATCGCCTGTGTCAGTGCCGCTCGGGTAGGTTTCATCGAGGAAGGAAATGGCCCGGCTAGGATGCGCCTTACCCACCAGTTTCATGGTGATGGCCCCACTGCAGATATCGGTGAGCTCGGCGGCGCGATAGACCACCTGAGCCTGGCTATCCTGCTCCACATCCAGGGAGAAGAACTCCACCAGGGACATGGGGATACCCGCCAACACCTTTTTCAACGAACTGATCGAAGGGCTTACGCTGTTCTTCTCGATCATCGAAATGGTGCTGTTGGTGACGCCCGCCCGTTTGGCGAGTTCACGCTGGGAAAGGCCTTTGAGTTTGCGAATGGATTGCAGGCGTACACCGACGTCCAATGCTGGAGTCCCCCTTGGGAGTGATACGGAAAAGTCGCCGTATCATGGCATAGCGTTCAGAATTTACAACACTCGCGTTCAAACTCGTCTACAGCGTGGCTGTTAGTGCCCGAGGTAGAGCAGCGGCGCCCTTCGCAGGTTGCAGAAAAGCTGATAAGGAATACTGCCGGCCTGGGTGGCCACGTCGCTGGCGAGGACCTGTTTACCCCACAGCTCGACCCGGCTGCCCAGGCCCGCTTGTGGCAGATCAGTCAAATCGACGGTGAGCATGTCCATCGACACGCGGCCGATCAGGCGGGTCAGTTGGCCGTCAACCGCCACTGGCGTACCGGTAGGCGCGTGACGTGGGTAACCGTCGGCATAGCCCATGGCAACTACGCCAACGCGTGTAGACCGCTCGCTGACAAAGCGTGCGCCATAGCCCACCGGCTCGCCGGCCGGCAGTTCGCGCACGCTGATGATCTTCGAGTCCAGGGTCATGACCGGTTGCAGACGCGCGGCCACGGCCTGCGCCTGTTCGAACGGTGTGGCGCCGTAGAGCATGATGCCGGGACGCACCCAGTCGCTCGGCACATTGGGCCAACCCAATACGGCTGGCGAATTGCGCAGGCTGACCTCGGCGACTATGCCCTGGCGCGCCTGCTGAAACACCGCCAACTGCTCAGCACTGCGCGGGCAATCCAGCTCGTCGGCACGGGCGAAGTGGCTCATCAGCACAATCTTCGCCACCTTGCCGCTGGCCAGCAGGCGCTGATAGGCCGCCTGGTAATCGGCCGGGTGTAGGCCGACGCGGTGCATGCCGCTGTCCATCTTCAGCCACACCGTCAGCGGACGGCGTACCGCGCTGCGCTCAATCACCTCCAGCTGCCACAGCGAATGCACCACACACCACAGTTCGTGCTGCTCGATCAGCGGCAATTCGTCGGCTTCGAAAAAGCCCTCCAGCAACAAAATCGGTCCGCGAATACCGGCCTCGCGCAGCTGCAGTGCTTCCTCGATACAGGCCACGGCAAAACCATCGGCCTGCTCCTGCAACGCCTGGGCACAACGCACCGCGCCATGGCCGTAGGCATCCGCCTTGATCACCGCCAGGGCGCGGGCGCCGCTGACTTCACGGGCCAGTTGGTAGTTGTGACGCAAGGCTTGCAGGTCGATCAGGGCGCGGGCAGGACGCATGACGTTCTCGGCTATCAGCAGTTTTCAGAAGTAAAAAAGCCCGGTGTGATGGCCGGGCAAACACTTATCGCAAACGGGACGGGCCGATTTACAGGGCGGCCACGATCATCATTTCCACCAGCACCTCAGGCTTGTACATCTTCGCCTCGACGCAAGCCCGTGCAGGCGCCGCGCCTGGCGCGACCCAGGCATCCCAGACCTGATTAAGCCCGGCGTAATCGCGGTCCATGTCCTTCAGGTAGATGGTCACGGAAAGGATCTTCGACTTGTCGCTGCCGGCCTCGGCCAACATGCGGTCGGTATTGGCCAAGGTTTCGCGGGTTTGCTGCACGATGTCGCCGCTGTAGTCGTCCGCCAGTTGCCCGGCCAGGTAGACCGTGCCGTTATGGATGACGATTTCGCTGTAACGACTTTCAGTGTGCAGGCGCTGTACTGACATGCTTGTGACTCTCCTGGGAACGGCTGTAACGGGAAATATCCAGGCCTTCGGCGCTGATCTGCGGACGCTTTTTCGCCATCAGATCGGCAAGCAGGCGACCGGAGCCGCAGGCCATGGTCCAGCCCAGTGTGCCGTGACCGGTGTTGAGGAACAAATTACGCAAGCCGGTGGCACCGACAATCGGCGTGCCGTCCGGGGTGGCCGGGCGCAGGCCGGTCCAGAATTCGGCCTGGCGCAGATCGCCGCCTTGCGGGTAGAGATCGGCGGTAATCATTTCCAGGGTTTCGCGACGACGCGGGTTGAGGCTCAGGTCGAAGCCGGCGATTTCCGCCATGCCACCCACGCGGATGCGGTTGTCGAAACGGGTGATCGCCACCTTGTAGGTTTCATCGAGGATGGTTGAAGTCGGCGCCATCGCCACATTGGTGATTGGCACGGTCAGCGAGTATCCCTTGAGCGGATACACCGGCGCTTTGATGCCCAGCGGCTTGAGCAGTTGCGGGCTGAAGCTGCCGAGCGCCAGCACGTAGCGGTCGGCGGTTTCCAGCTTGCCGTCGATCCACACGCCATTGACCCGGTCGCCCACGGCGTCGATCCGCTGAATGTCCTGACCGAAGCGGAATTCCACACCCAGCGCCTTGGCCATCTCGGCCAGTTTGGTGGTGAACAGCTGGCAATCGCCGGTCTGGTCATTCGGCAGACGCAGCGCGCCAGCCAGCTTGTCGGTCACAGCGGCCAGGGCCGGTTCAACGCGGGCGATGCCAGCGCGGTCGAGCACTTCATAGGGCACACCGGATTGCTGCAGCACGGCGATGTCTTTCGCCGCGTTATCCAGTTGCGCCTGGGTGCGGAACAGCTGGGTGGTGCCCAGGCTGCGACCTTCATAGGCGATACCGGTTTCCGCGCGCAACTCGTCGAGGCAGTCGCGGCTGTACTCGGACAACCGCACCATGCGCTCCTTGTTCACCGCGTAACGGCTGGCGGTGCAGTTGCGCAGCATCTGCGCCATCCACAGGTATTGGTCGATATCCGCAGTGGCTTTGATTGCCAGCGGTGCGTGTTTTTGCAGCAGCCACTTGATCGCTTTCAGCGGCACGCCCGGGGCAGCCCATGGTGAGGCGTAGCCAGGGGACACCTGGCCAGCGTTGGCGAAGCTGGTTTCCATGGCCGGGGCGTGCTGCCGGTCGACCACCACCACTTCAAACCCCTGACGCGCCAGGTAATACGCACTGGCTGTACCAATCACACCGCTGCCGAGAACTAAAACCCGCATGCCGCTCTCCTCGCCGCGACAATGCGCGACGGATAATTCCTGAGATCACAATTGAGCGCAGTATAGGAAGAGATCAGCAGTGCTTTTCACTATATAAATAGCTATATTTGGCGACAATTCTTGGCAAAATCGCCTTCTACAGAGGGGTATCCACCGTGCGCACCCAACATCAGAGCCGCCGCGAACTGGACAAGATCGACCGCAATATCTTGCGGATCCTGCAGGAAGATGGGCGCATCAGCTTTACCGAGCTGGGCGAGCGGGTTGGCCTGTCGACCACACCCTGCACCGAGCGCGTACGCCGCCTGGAGCGCGAAGGGATCATCATGGGCTACCACGCCCGGCTCAACCCGCAGCAGCTCAAGGCCAGCCTGCTGGTGTTTGTCGAGATCAGCCTGGACTACAAGTCCGGCGACACCTTCGAGGAGTTCCGCCGCGCCGTACTGAAGCTGCCGCATGTGCTCGAATGCCACCTGGTGTCTGGCGACTTCGACTACCTGGTGAAGGCGCGGATCAACGAGATGGCCAGCTACCGCAAGCTGCTCGGCGACATCCTGCTCAAGCTGCCGCACGTGCGCGAGTCGAAGAGCTATATCGTCATGGAAGAAGTGAAAGAGAGCCTGAGCCTGCCGATTGCCGACTAGCAGTCAGACAAGAACTTGGCGGGTAGTCGCAATCAACTGGTGCACCTGCTTTGCCACTGCAGGCTCAATCATCTGCTCCGGTCCCTGGCCACGCGGGCATGGCAGGCTTGGCGTGGTGCCAAACAGCCGGCAGATCAGCGGGCGCTGGTCATACACCGTGCAGCCTTGCGGGCCCAGGTGCACGCAATTGAACTCGGCCAGTGCAGCGTCATGCTCGGCATCACTTTTCACCGGCAGCCGCGACATCTCCTCGGATGAGGCCGTGACCGGGCCGCAGCAATCGTGGCAGCCCGGCACGCAGGCGAAACTGGGAATCTGCAAACGCAGCTGATCGATCTTTCGACTGGTGCAACTCATGGACGTGATCCTGAAACACAGGCCGGCATAGTAACCGTGGCCAAAGTTGAATCGCGACAGGAGCAGCGGCTAACCGACGAAAATCCGCTTATTTCGCGATTGCCTCTTGGCGTTTGGCAAATTCGACGCTTATGCTTCGTAAAATTTTCCAAACATAATAATCAGGATTCCACACATGAACGCCCGCGTTCACCAGCCGGTTCACAGCAGCCAGCACGCCAACTCCTATTACGCCGCCAGCGCCAATCGCCAGCTCGACTACCCCGCCCTGGGCGGTGAGTTGCGTGCCGATGTGTGCATCGTCGGCGGTGGTTTTTCCGGCCTTAACACAGCCATTGAGCTGGCACAGAAAGGCCTCTCGGTAGTGCTGCTGGAAGCGCATAAGATTGGCTGGGGCGCCAGCGGGCGCAACGGCGGCCAGCTGATTCGCGGTGTCGGCCATGGCGTGGAGCAATTTGAATCGGTGATTGGCGCGCAAGGCGTGCGCGAACTGAAACTGATGGGCCTGGAAGCGGTGGAAATCGTCCGCCAGCGTATCGAGCAGTTCAATATCGACTGCGACCTGACCTGGGGCTACTGCGACCTGGCCAACAAACCCAGCCACCTCGCTGACTTCGCCGAAGACATGGCCGAGCTCAAGCAGCTGGGTTATCGCCATGAAATGCGCCTGCTGCAACCGGAGCAGATGCACGAAGTAGTCGGCTCCAATCGCTATGTTGGCGGCATGATCGACATGGGCTCCGGCCACCTGCACCCTCTCAACCTGGCTCTCGGCGAAGCCGCTGCAGCACAGAGTCTGGGCGTACAGCTGTTCGAGAACTCGGCAGTGACGCGCATCGACTACGGCAGTGAGGTCAAGGTGCACACTGCCCAGGGCGTGGTGCGCGCAACTACCCTGGTACTCGGCTGCAACGCTTATCTGAATGGCCTGAACAGCAATTTGGGCGGCAAGGTGCTGCCGGCCGGCAGCTACGTGATTGCGACCGAACCGCTGTCCGAAGCCGAAGCGCGGGCGATCATTCCGCAGAACATGGCGCTGTGTGACCAGCGCGTAGCCCTGGATTATTACCGTCTGTCCGCCGACCGCCGCTTGTTGTTCGGCGGTGCCTGCCACTATTCCGGTCGCGATCCTGCAGACATCGCCGGCTATATGCGACCTAAAATGCTGGAAGTCTTCCCGCACCTGAACGACGTGAAAATCGACTACCAATGGGGCGGCATGATCGGCATCGGCGCCAACCGCCTGCCGCAGATCGGCCGTCTCAAGGAACAGCCCAACGTGTATTACGCCCAGGCCTACTCGGGCCACGGCGTCAACGCCACGCACCTGGCCGGCAAACTGCTCGGCGAGGCCATCGCCGGCCAGGCCAGCAGCGGCTTCGACCTGTTCGCCAAGGTGCCGCACATGACCTTCCCTGGCGGCAAACACCTGCGCTCGCCGCTGCTCGCCCTGGGCATGCTCTGGCACCGGATGAAAGAACTGGTCTGACGTACTACGCAGCAGGCCACAACGACCTGCTGCGCATTCCCCTCACAGCTTCCAGAACGGCAGCTGCGCCTCGCGCAGGGCCTGCCCGCGGCTTAGCCCGATATCCTTGAGCTGTTCATCGGTCAGCCTCAGCAGCGCGCGGCGAGTCGTCAGGCGCTGCCAGAATGTGCTCCAGCGGCGTACAGCTGGCTTCGCCGCATCCTTTTGAGCATACAGATGCCCGCCCGCAGACTGCTGCAGCTCGCCTGATTTAATTGTCAGCCTGACATCACTCAACCCGTTCATCGCCTGCTCCTGCACGTAAGCCTGATGGGAGGTCATGATGAGTGACGCGGGAAAAGCATGACAGATTCAAAAATATACTTTTAAATCCATACAGATTTCAGAAACCAAGCTCTGAATGGTGGATTTGTTGCCTATCTGTACTGACTTGGTGCGGCACACAGAGAAATTGCGAGGCAACTGTTATGACGCTTTACGTCAACCTGGCTGAGCTGCTCGGCGCCCGTATCGAGCAGGGTTTGTATCGCCCCGGCGATCGTCTGCCCTCCGTGCGCGCCCTCAGCCTGGAACATGGCGTCAGCCTGAGCACCGTGCAGCAGGCCTACCGCCACCTGGAGGATCAGGGCCTGGCCACGCCCAAGCCCAAGTCCGGCTACTTTGTGCCCCAGGCACGCCAGCAGCCGGCGCTACCGATGGTCAGCCGCGCCGCCCAGC
Source organism: Pseudomonas peli (assembly GCF_900099645.1). Classification (GTDB taxonomy): domain Bacteria; phylum Pseudomonadota; class Gammaproteobacteria; order Pseudomonadales; family Pseudomonadaceae; genus Aquipseudomonas; species Aquipseudomonas peli. Next base: position 1,585,804 of record NZ_FMTL01000001.1, read on the forward strand.
GACCGGTGGATATTTCCCAGTGGGACCAGGTGTTGGAGCTGATCAGCCGGCCGCCAGGCGGTGATGTGCTGCAACTGGGGCGTGGCATGCCGGATATCAGCAGCCCAACCCTGAAACCGCTGCTGCGCACCCTGTCACGCATGAGCCGCCGCCAGGAGGTCAAGGAGCTGAGCTATGGCAGCCTGTATGGTGACCCTGGCCTGCGCGCACAACTGTCACGCCTAATGCTCGACTCCGGCTGCCAGATCGCCATTGAAGAGATCGTCACCACCACCGGCTGCCACGAAGCCCTGTCCGTGGCCATTCGCGCCGTGTGCGAGCCGGGCGACATCGTGGCCGTGGACTCACCGAGCTTTCATGGCGTAATGCAGGCACTCAAGGGCTACGGCATGAAGGCCCTGGAGTTGCCCACCGACCCGCTCACCGGGATCAGCCTGGAGGCCTTGGAACTCGCGCTGGAGCAATGGCCGATCAAGGCCATCCAGCTCACCCCCAACTGCAACAACCCGCTCGGTTACATCATGCCGGAGGTCAACAAACGCGCCCTGCTGGCCCTGGCGCAGCGCTATGACGTGGCGATTATCGAGGATGATGTGTACGGCGAGCTGGCCTACAGCTACCCACGCCCACGCAGCATCAAATCATTCGACGAGGACGGTCGCGTGCTGTTCTGCAGCTCGTTTTCCAAGACCCTGGCGCCCGGCCTGCGGGCCGGCTGGATTGCCCCGGGTCGCTACCTGCAACAGGTGCTGCACCTCAAATACATGAGCACCGGCATGGCCGCACAACTGCCCCAGCTGGCCCTGGCCGAGTACATCGCCAGCGGGCATTACGAGCCGCATCTACGCCGCATGCGCAGCCAATACATGCGCAACCGCGATTGCATGATCGACTGGGTCAGCCGCTACTTCCCCGCCGGCACGCGGGTCAGCCGGCCCCAGGGCGGCTTTATGCTGTGGCTGGAGCTGCCACAGGGCTTTGACAGCCAGCGCCTGAACCGTGTGCTGCAGCCATACAACATCCAGATCGCGCCCGGCAGCATCTTTTCCGCCGCCGGCAAATACCGCAATTGCCTGCGCATCAACTACGCCGGGCAACCCACTCCAGCGCTTGAACAGTCAATTCGCCAGGTCGGCGAATGCGTGGCCGCGCTGCTCGCCGAGCAACAACTCGTACACAACAGCGCAGAGGTTGCGGTCACGCCTTGATGGCCGCCACCTCGCTGAATGCACCTCGCTGAAACGCCAACCAGACAAACAGCGCCGCGCCAATCGCCATCAGGATCGGCAGCGCATGACCGCTGACCCACTGACTGGCGGCACCGGTCGACAGCGGCCCGAGCAGACAACCCGCGCCCCAGAGCAGGGCGATATGCGAGTTGGCGCGCACCAGCGCATCGTCGCGGTAACGCTGCCCGACCAGAATCAGCGACAGGGTGTACAGGCCGCCCGCGCTGGCGCCAAACAATACCAGCACGACCCAGATCAGCGGCGTGTGCAGCAATGACGGAATGCTCAGACTCGACAGCAACAGCACCACCCCGCAGCAGCGGAACAGCGTCTGCCGTGGCACCCGGTCGGCCATCCAGCCAATCGGCAATTGCAGCGCCGCACCGCCCACCACCACCGCACTGACCATGATCAATGCCATCTGCTGGGCAAAGCCTTCGCGCACCAGGTACACCGGCAGCAAGGTCAGCACCATCGCCTCGAACGCGGCAAACAGCACCACCGCCCAGGCAATCGCCGGCGAAGTGCGGCAGAACGCCAGTATGCCGCGCCCGGACGCACTCTGCGCATCGACCTTGGGCGCTCCATCGCGGCCCAACAGCAGCAGGCTACCGCCCACCAGCAGCGCGGCAGAGAACCAGAAGCCGCGGTCACTTTCCGTACCCAGCAGGGTCAGCAGCAGCGGCCCGCACAGCTGGCTGAGCGCAAAGCCGGTGCCATACAGCGCCACCAGACGGCCGCGCAGACGGTCCTCGACCAGCTGATTGATCCAGCTTTCGCCGAGCACAAACACCACGGTCAAGGAGATGCCAATCAGCAGACGCAGCAGCAGCCACAGCGGATAGCTCGGCATCACGCTCAGCAGCGCCACCGAGGCGGCGCTGGCCAGTAGACACAAGCGCAGGGTCTGCGGCGTGCCGAACCAACCGGCCAAGTGCCCGGTCAGCCGCGCGCCGAGCAACACGCCAACGGCCGGCATGCCCGCCATCACGCCAATCGCAAAGGGGCCATAACCCCAGGACTCAAGGCGAAACGACACCAGCGGCAGCGTCACGCCCAACGCCAAACCGACGATCACCACCGCCGCACTGACGGCGAAATAGGTCATCCAATTCATTTTTCTCACTCCATTCCCTGGCTCGCTCAACACCCGTTGCACAGATGCAAAACGGCCGGGCTCCATAGGAACCCGGCCGCAAATGGATTTAGTGGAGCCAAACCCGTCAGAGCTATGGGACTAAGGCCAGGCAAGGCGCCCCGGAGCTTTTAAGCGCAGCGTACTGCAGTACGTGAGCATTAAAAGCGAGGACGCAACGCAGCATGGCCGACGGCCCGGAGGTCGTCCCGGTAGCGTTACAGTTTGATCCAGGTCGCCTTAATCTCGGTGTACTTATCGAAGGCATGCAGCGACTTGTCACGGCCGTTACCAGACTGCTTGAAGCCGCCGAACGGTGCGGTCATATCGCCGCCGTCGTATTGGTTGACCCACATGCTGCCAACACGCAGCGCCTTGGCGGCCAGGTGAGCCTTGGACAGGTTGCTGGTCCAGATGGCGGCTGCCAGGCCGTAGATGCTGTCGTTGGCGATCTGGATCGCTTCCTCGGTGCTGTCGAACGGGATCACCGTCAGCACGGGGCCGAAGATCTCTTCCTGAGCGATGCGCATGGCGTTGTGCGCGTCATCGAAGATGGTCGGCTCAACGTACTGGCCGCCAGTCTCTTCCAGGGTGCGTTTGCCGCCGCAGAGCAGCTTGGCCTGATCCTTGTGGCCGGCGTCGATGTAGCCAAGCACGGCATTCAGGTGACCCGCATCGACCAGCGCGCCGACTTTGGTGTCAGGGTCTAGGGCATGACCGGCTTTCCAGTCCTGCATGGCCTCTAGGACCATGGGCATGAATGTGTCTTTGATCGAACGCTCCACCAGTAGACGTGAGCCGGCGGTGCACATCTCACCCTGGTTAAAGCAGATTGCTGCTGCAGCGGCCTCGGCTGCGGCCTTGAGGTCCGGCGCATCAGCGAAAACGATATTCGCGCTCTTGCCGCCGGCTTCCAGCCAGACGCGCTTCATGTTCGATTCGCCGGCATAGATCATCAGTTGCTTGGCGATCTTGGTCGACCCGGTAAACACCAGCGTGTCGACGTCCATATGCAGCGCCAGCGCCTTGCCGACGGTGTGGCCGTAACCTGGCAGCACGTTGAGTACGCCCGCCGGGATGCCGGCGTCCAGTGCCAGCTGCGCCATGCGCAGGGCGGTCAGCGGGGATTTTTCGGACGGTTTGACGATCACCGAGTTGCCGGTGGCCAGCGCCGGGCCGAGCTTCCAGCAGGTCATGATCATCGGGAAGTTCCACGGCACGATGGCCGCGACTACGCCGACCGGCTCGCGAGTCACCAGGCCCAGCTCGTCATGCGGGGTAGCCGCCACTTCGTCGTAAATCTTGTCGACCGCTTCGCCGCTCCAGCGAATCGCCCGCGAGGCACCCGGCACATCGACACCCAGGGCGTCGCTGATCGGCTTGCCCATGTCGAGGGTCTCCAGCAGGGCCAGCTCTTCGGCGTGCTGATCCATCAGGTCGGCAAAACGGATCATGATGCGCTTGCGCTGAGCCGGCGCCATACGCGACCAGACGCCGGACTCAAAGGTGGCGCGGGCATCCGCCACGGCCAACTCGGCATCGGCCAGGTCACAGCTGGCTACTAGGCCGAGCAGGCGTCCGTCGACCGGGCTGATGCACTCAAAGGTGGCTCCAGAGACAGCGGCGCGGTACTCGCCATGAACAAAGGCGCGGCCTTCGATCTTCAGGTTCTTGGCGCGCTGCTCCCAGTCGGCACGAGTCAGGCTAGTCATTCGAACATCCTCTATCGCTAGTAAAGCGCCGCTGGTGGTCGCTGCGCTGTCAATTATTCTGCATGGGGCCGCAAGAACCTGCTCACCCAATCCTGCCGGCAACACTAAACCAGCGGCCTGCACACTTCCAATATTTTTTACAAAAACTGGCAAAGCCGCCTTGTTATGTGTGCTTTATTAAACATAGACTGCCGAAATTACCACCCAAACCGACAACAAGCCTGGCCTAAACCGGCGCTCAATTCCTACCGGACATGCTTATGAATATCGAAAAGATCGTCGACTTCGCCACCGCCACCACCACGCCTGAACATTACCGTCCGGCAGCAGAGAAAGTGCTCAAGGGCGCCCCCGAGCAAAGCGTGCGCAACCACTACGGCAGCTCGTGTGGCCAATTCAATACGGGGATCTGGGAAGGCGACGTCGGCCATTGGACCATCAACTACACCGAACACGAATACTGCGAGATTTTGCAGGGTGTCTCGGTGCTGCGCGACAAGGACGGCAACGCCAAGACCCTGCGCGCCGGCGACCGCTTTGTTATCCCGGCCGGCTTCTCTGGTACCTGGGAAGTGCTGGAGCCCTGCCGCAAGGTCTATGTGATCTTCGAGCAAGCCAGCCACTGATCAGGCCACTCTTCATGCGTCACCCTTTGCCCGCCTTTATGGCGGGCTTTTTGTGGCCTGCACATCACGACAGTAAATCGCAGGCAAGAAAAAGCCCGCTATAAAAGCGGGCTTTTTCGGCAAGGCGTCAGATCAATTACTTGATCTTGCCTTCCTTGTACATCACGTGCTTACGCACAACCGGATCGAATTTTTTAATTTCGATTTTGTCCGGAGTGGTGCGCTTGTTTTTGTCGGTAGTGTAGAAGTGACCAGTACCGGCACTCGAGATCAAACGGATCAATTCACGCATGACTTTCTCCTTAAACCTTTTCGCCGCGAGCACGCAGCTCGGACAGAACGACGTCAATACCACGCTTGTCGATGCAACGCATGCCTTTGGCAGAAACGCGCAGACGCACGAAACGGTTTTCAGACTCGACCCAGAAGCGGTGATGCTGCAGGTTCGGCAGGAAACGACGACGGGTTTTGTTGTTTGCGTGGGAAATGTTATTCCCGGTTACCGGACCCTTACCGGTAACTTGACAGACTCTCGACATGCCTCAGCCCTCTAAAACCACATGCCCAACCCGGCATGGGTTGGCCGCTAATTATTCAATCTTGGCGCTCAGCGCCGCGTATCTCGAGGGTCTTACCGGCCGTACCTGAAAGCGCAAGAACCGGGCCCCTACAAAAGAGCGCTGCTTTATACCAGAAAGCCCTCAGCGCAACAAGGTTAAACGCACATTCCCCGGCGCGCTTCGCACTGCAATTTCCGCTTCCAGACCTGCCAGCAACAGCAATAGCGCAGATCGACCGCTCGTCGCCAAGACTGATTGCCCTGCCTTCGTTTAATAGCCTAGGGTAAGACCTGCGCCAGCGTCCCCACGCGACCAAGGAGTTTGCCATGCGTCTCGCCGCCCTACCGCTACTGCTCGTTCCACTGATTACGCCCGCCCTGACCCAGGCCAGTACGCTCAGCGTCTGCACTGAGGCCAGCCCAGATGGCTTTGATGTGGTGCAGTACAACTCGCTGACCACCACCAACGCATCAGCCGACGTGCTGATGAACCGCCTGGTGGATTTCGATGCGACCAGCGGCACGTTGCAGCCGAGCCTGGCGCAAGCCTGGGAAGTCAGCCCGGATGGCCTGAGTTACAGCTTCACCCTGCGTCCGGACGTGCAGATCCATAAGACCGAGTACTTCACCCCCAGCCGCGCATTGAATGCCGATGACGTGCTGTTCAGCTTGCAGCGCATGCTTGATCCGGCGCACCCGTGGCACAAGGTCGCCCCCAGTGGTTATCCCCACGCCCAGTCGATGCAGCTACCGAGCCTGATCAAATCCATCGAAAAAACCGGCGAACACAGCCTGCGCTTTAGCCTTAACCGCCCGGATGCCACCTTTCTCGCCACCTTGAGCATGGGCTTCGCGTCTATTTACTCCGCCGAGTACGCCGCGCAATTACTGGCAGCCGGTACGCCGGAAACCCTCAACAGCCAGCCCATCGGCACAGGGCCGTTTGTCTTCAAGCGCTTCCAGAAGGACGCCAGCGTGCGCTACAGCGCCAACCCGAGCTACTTCGCAGGCAAGCCTGCGGTGGACAATCTGGTATTCGCGATCACACCCGACGCCAACGTGCGCTTGCAGAAGTTACGCCGCGGTGAGTGCCATATCGCACTGTCGCCGAAACCACAGGATGTTCAGGCGATCAGCGCTGATAACAACCTGAAAAGCACCCACACCGCAGCCTTTATGACCGCCTTCGTCGGCATCAACAGTCAGCATCCACCGTTGGATCAACCCGCCGTACGCCAGGCGATCAACCTGGCGTTCGATAAATCCAGCTACCTCAAGGCAGTATTCGAAAATAGCGCCGAGGCCGCCAACGGCCCCTATCCACCGAATACCTGGAGCTACGCCAGCGAACTGCCCGGTTACCCCCACGACCCGCAGAAAGCCCGCGACCTGCTCAAGCAGGCCGGCCTAGCCGATGGCTTCAGCACCACCATCTGGACCCGCCCCACCGGCAGCGTACTCAACCCCAACCCGAGCCTGGGCGCGCAGTTGCTGCAGGCTGACCTCGCCAAAGTCGGCATCAAAGCGGAAATCCGCGTGATTGAATGGGGCGAGCTGATTCGCCGCGCCAAAGCTGGCGAGCATGACCTGCTATTTATGGGCTGGGCAGGCGACAACGGTGACCCGGACAACTTCCTCACCCCGCAGTTTGCCTGCGCCTCGCTCGAATCCGGGCTGAACTTCGCGCGCTATTGCGATCCGCAACTGGACAAGCTGATCGCCGATGGCAAAAGCACCAGCGACCAGGCGCAGCGCAGCCAGTTGTATAAAAAGGCGCAAACGATCATCCAGCAACAAGCGCTGTGGCTGCCGCTGGCCCACCCGACCGCCTATGCGCTGACGCGCAAGCAGGTCGAGGGTTATCAGGTCAGCCCGTTCGGTCGCCAGGACTTTTCCAAGGTACGCCTGGCGCCTTAGAGCCAACCGTACTCGGCCATCGACAGCGGCTCACCGTCGCCGACGATAAAGTGGTCGAGTACGCGCACATCCACCAGCTCCAGCGTCTCTTTCAGGCGGCGGGTCAGCACCCGATCCGCCTGACTGGGCTCGGCGACACCGGACGGATGATTATGGGTCAGAATCAGCGCAGCCGCGTTGTGCGCCAAGGCGCGCTTGACCACCTGACGGGGGTAAACACTGGCACTGTCGATGGAGCCATGAAATAGCGCTTCAAAGGCCAGCACTCGGTGCTTGGCATCGAGAAACAGACAGCCGAACACCTCATGCGGCTCGTGGCGTAGCAGCGCTTTCAGGTAATCGCGCACGGCCTGCGGGCTTTCCAGCGCCGAATCGCGGCGCAGTTGTTCGGCCAGGTGCCGACGTGCCATCTCCAGCACCGCCTGCAGCTGGGCGAATTTAGCGGGCCCCAGGCCTAGCCGCTGACTGAACGAAGACAGGTCGGCCTGTAACAAAGCACGCAGACTGCCGAAGTCGCCCAACAGGTGACGCGCCAGATCCACAGCACTCTGCCCAGCCACTCCGGTGCGCAAGAAAATTGCCAACAACTCAGCGTCGGTGAGCGCGGCGGCGCCTTGAGCGAGGAGTTTTTCCCGTGGGCGCTCGGCCGCCGGCCAATCACGAATACTCATCACACCTCCATGTGCGCTAAAAGGCGCGACAAAGCGCCACGTCAGCGAGCGCAAAGCCAAGCCAGGCAAGCACTTGGCAGCGCTACTCGCATACAACCCTTGTGCTATCGTAGCCCAACTTTTATGCGGCGACCGGCCTGGGGAGGTGTCAGCGTCGCGGTGTATACCCATCTCTATAAAAGGCAGGCCTATGCAGCGGCTGTATCGGAAACGCATCATTGTTGGCGTGGGCGGCGGTATTGCCGCCTATAAAAGTGCTGAGCTGATTCGCCGACTCAAGGACCAGGACGCCGACGTGCGCGTGGTCATGACCAAAGGTGGTCGAGAGTTCATCACCCCGCTGACCCTGCAAGCCCTGTCCGGGCATCCGGTGCACCTCGACCTGCTCGACCCCGAGGCCGAAGCGGCCATGGGCCATATCGAGCTGGCACGCTGGGCTGACCTGGTCCTCATCGCCCCCGCCACTGCCGACCTCATGGCGCGCCTGGCTCAAGGTGTCGCCGATGACCTGCTGACCACACTGGTGCTGGCCACCGACGCCACCGTCGCTCTCGCACCAGCAATGAACCAGGCCATGTGGCGCGACCCAGCGACCCAGGCCAATGCCCAGCTGCTGACCCAACGCGGCCTGCACCTGTTCGGCCCAGCCGCAGGCAGCCAGGCCTGCGGCGATGTCGGCCTGGGTCGTATGCTCGAAGCGGAACAGCTGGTGCAGTGTGCCGCTGACTGCTTCCAGCATCAGGCACTGACCGGCAAGCATGTGCTGATCACAGCGGGCCCGACCCAGGAAAACATCGACCCGGTGCGCTACATCACCAACCACAGCTCCGGCAAAATGGGTTTTGCCCTCGCCGAAGCGGCAGCTGAGGCCGGCGCTAAAGTCACCCTGATCAGCGGCCCAGTACACCTGCCCACACCTGAGCGCGTTACCCGCATCAACGTCACCAGCGCCCGCGACATGCTCGCCGCCTGCGAAGCCGCGATGCCCTGCGACCTGCTGATCGCCGCCGCTGCGGTGGCCGATTACCGCCCGGAAGTGGTCGCCCAGCACAAATTGAAAAAAGACCCCACCAGTGGTGATGGCCTACTCCTGCAAATGGTCCGCAACCCGGATATTCTCGCCACCCTGGCGGGGCGTAGCGACCGGCCGTTCAGCGTCGGCTTTGCCGCCGAAACCGAAAATCTGCTGGAGTACGCCTCGCGCAAACTACGCGACAAGAATCTCGACCTGATTGTCGCCAATGACGTGGCCAACCCCAGCATCGGCTTCAACAGCGAAGAAAACGCCATCACCATCATCGACCGTGAACTGCAACAAAGCAGCTTTGCCCAGACCAGCAAGAGCAAGATTGCCCGCCAGCTGGTGAGCTTTATTGCCGAGCGCATTGCCAGCTGCTGACGCCCACTTACCGAACAGAGCCCGATATGCACGCCTTACAAGCCAAGATCCTCGACCCGCGCCTGGGCACCGAATTTCCGCTGCCGCACTACGCCACACCGGGCTCCGCCGGCCTCGACCTGCGTGCCATGCTCAAGCAGGAGCTGGTGCTTGAGCCGGGGCAAACCGTGTTGATCCCCACTGGCCTGTCGATCTATATCGGCGACCCCGGCCTGGCCGCAATGATCCTGCCGCGCTCGGGCCTGGGTCACAAACACGGCATCGTGCTGGGAAACCTCGTCGGGCTGATCGACTCGGACTACCAGGGCGAATTGATGGTGTCTTGCTGGAACCGCGGACAAAGCGCCTTCACCATCGCCATCGGCGAACGCATCGCCCAGCTGATTCTGGTCCCGGTGGTGCAAGCGCATTTCGAACTGGTTGAACAGTTCGATGAGAGTCAGCGTGGCGCAGGTGGCTTTGGCCACTCCGGTAGCCATTGATTGCCTTAATCTAATTTCCAGGATGAATTGCCGAGGAGACGCTGCATGAAACTCTTCAAGCGCACGGCCAAGGACACTGACGAGACAAGCGCCAGCGCCCAACTGACCAGCGCCCCCGCCGAGGTCAAAGCGGCCAAGAACAGCCCCAACGCCCTGTTACCGGGCATGCTGGCTGCCTTGATCGGCATCATCCTGGCCGGTGCACTGCTGTGGTTTGGCCCGCTTAACAGCGCTTACCAGCAGCAACTGCAACAACTCAGTCAGGCGTGGGGCGGTGGTCAGGCGACTGTGCTGCAGAAAGCCCTGCAACAGCTGAGCGCTGACACCCAGGCGGCTGCTCGCAACCCGCAACTGCTGCAGGCCCTACAAAGTCAGGACATTACTCAGGTACGCGCAGCCGAACGCAACCTCACCTACTGGTACGGGGTAGTCGACGCGCACCTCAATGCCCGTGGCCAGGCTGTGCAGGACATGGGCCGCAGCGCGCCGATGAACTTCGCCGCGCTGGACATGCTGCGCCGCGCCGAAAACGGCCAGACGCCTGCACCCGAGGCCTACAAGGTCGGCCAACGCTGGCTGGTGTATAGCGCCGCGCCGCTGCGTCTAAGCGAAGGTGAGCCGCTGCATGGCACCCTGCTGCTGGCTGTAGACTTGGAGCGTCTGCTCGCTAGCCTACCGGTGATGCCTGCCGAAATCGGCCAGATCCAGCTGATCCAGCAATTTAATAACACCGCTGCCCAGGTCCTGGCCCAGCGCGGTGACGCGCAAGGCAACGCGCAGTCATTCAGCACTGGCAACCCCAACTGGACGGTCAGCTTTACCCCTGGCCCGTCACTGACCAACCCGGTGTTCTCGCCGCTGCTGCTGGCCATCGCCGGGCTACTGGCTCTGGCTGGCGCCATTACCGGCCTCTACCTGCTGCAGAGCAGCCTGCAACGCCACCTGCGTGACGACGTGCTGCAGCTGGGGCAGATGCTCAAGGAGCTGTCCGCCGGCAAGGCCGTCAAGGCGTTCAGCCTGAGCCTGCCTGCCCTGGATATTCTGGCGCAAAACCTTGCACGCATGCCGCGCCGCGCTACGGAACAGGCCGCCGCCCCGACTAATAATGCAGGCGCAGTCAATCCAGGCGTCGCCGCTATGCAGACGCCTGCCAGCGCCATGGTCGACCCCCTGTTTCAGGACACCGACATCCTCGATATCGATATTCTCGATGAAGACCAGGACCTGCTCGGCCTCGATGAACCGACGCCAGCCCCCCTGCAGACGAAAGCACCCAAACTGCCAGCCGATATCTTCCGCGCCTACGATATTCGTGGCGTAGTCGGTCGCAGCCTGAATGCCGAAACCGCCTACTGGATCGGCCGCGCCATCGGCTCACAAAGCCTGGCCCAGGGCGAGCCGAACATCGCCGTCGGCCGCGACGGCCGTCTGTCCGGCCCGGAACTGGCGCAACAGCTGATCCAGGGCCTGCTCGACTGCGGCTGTAACGTAAGCGATGTCGGCATGGTGCCGACGCCTGTGGTGTATTACGCAGGGCATATCCTCACCGGCAAATCAGCGGTGATGCTCACTGGCAGCCACAACCCACGCGATTACAACGGGTTCAAGATCGTCATAGCCGGCGATACCCTGGCCAACGAACAGATCCAGGCGCTGAAAGCACGCATCGACAACAACGATCTGGCCAGTGGCGTCGGCACGGTCGAGCAGGTTGACGTGCTGGAGCGCTACTTCAAGCAGATCCGCGACGACATCGCCATGGCCAAGCCCATGCGCGTGGTAGTCGATTGCGGCAACGGCGTAGCCGGAGTGATCGCGCCGCAATTGATCGAGGCTCTGGGCTGCTCGGTTATTCCGCTGTACTGCGAAGTCGACGGCAACTTCCCCAACCATCATCCGGACCCCGGCAAGCCGGAAAACCTGGCGGACCTGATTGCCAAGGTGAAAAGCGAGAAAGCCGATATCGGCCTGGCCTTCGACGGCGACGGCGACCGCGTCGGTGTGGTGACCAATACCGGTACCGTCGTCTACCCCGACCGCCTGCTGATGCTGTTCGCCAAAGACGTGGTGTCACGCAACCCCGGCGCGGACATCATCTTCGACGTCAAATGCACGCGCCGCCTGACCCCGCTGATCAGCGGCTACGGCGGCCGGCCGGTGATGTGGAAAACCGGTCACTCGCTGATTAAGAAAAAAATGAAGGAAACCGGCGCGCTGCTGGCCGGCGAAATGAGCGGGCATATCTTCTTCAAGGAGCGCTGGTTCGGCTTTGACGATGGCATCTATGCCGCCGCCCGCCTGCTGGAAATCCTCAGCCAGGATCGCCGCGACGCTGAACACGTGTTCAGCGCCTTCCCCAATGACATTGCCACCCCGGAAATCAATATCCAGGTCACCGAGCAGAGCAAGTTCAGCATCATCGAGCGCCTGCAGCGCGACGGTGTATGGGGTGAAGGCAATATCACCAACCTCGATGGCGTACGCGTCGACTACCCCAAAGGCTGGGGCCTGGTGCGCGCGTCCAACACCACGCCGGTGCTGGTACTGCGCTTCGAGGCGGAAACCGAAGAAGAACTTGAACGGATCAAGGAAGTCTTCCGTGCCCAGCTGTACAGCACGGTACCCGACCTCGATCTACCGTTCTGATTGATTAGCGAATTTTCTACTGGAGCCCTGCATGACCCTCGAACGTGATGCCGCCACCAACGTCGCCAAGGTACTGTCCGAAGCGCTGCCGTATATCCGCCGCTTCGTCGGCAAGACGCTGGTGATCAAATACGGCGGCAACGCCATGGAAAGCGAAGAGCTCAAGCAAGGCTTCGCCCGCGACATCGTGCTGATGAAGGCGGTGGGCATCAACCCGGTAGTCGTCCACGGCGGTGGTCCGCAGATCGGTGATCTGCTCAAGCGCCTATCCATCGAAAGCCACTTTGTCGACGGCATGCGCGTCACCGATACCGCGACCATGGACGTGGTGGAAATGGTCCTCGGCGGCCAGGTCAACAAGAGCATCGTCAATCTGATCAACCAGCACGGCGGCAGCGCCATCGGCCTGACCGGTAAGGATGCCCAGCTGATCCGCGCCAAGAAACTTACCGTGACCCGGCAGACGCCGGAGATGACCCAGCCGGAAATCATCGATATCGGCCATGTCGGCGAAGTCACCGGGGTCAACATCGACCTGCTGAACATGCTGGTCAAGGGCGACTTTATTCCGGTCATTGCACCGATTGGCGTCGGCCAGGATGGCGAGTCATACAACATCAACGCTGACTTGGTGGCTGGCAAGGTTGCTGAAGCGCTGAAAGCCGAAAAGCTGATGCTGCTGACCAACATCGCCGGCCTAATGGACAAGCAAGGCCAGGTGCTGACCGGCCTGACCACCGAACAGGTCGATAGCCTGATCGCCGACGGCACCATCTATGGCGGTATGCTGCCGAAGATCCGCTGCGCCCTGGAAGCGGTGCAAGGCGGGGTGACCAGCGCACATATCATCGACGGTCGCGTACCGAACGCCGTGCTGCTGGAAATCTTCACCGACAGCGGTGTGGGTACCCTGATCTGCAACCGTAAGCGCCACTGAGAACCTGTTTACGATCTGCTGCGCGTCGGCCTTACTGTGTTAAAAACAGGCTCGGAATGCTCATTTACACCAGTAAACTCCGCTTCCTCGCCTGTTTTTTCCTTGTATGGCTCTAGCTCGCAAGATCGTAAATAGCTTCTAAGCATCCATAAGCGAATCAGCCGGGTAATCCTGGCTGATTCAGCCGCCTGATAGCCTGCTGCAACCCTTGCAGCAGGACGCCGCAACACCGAAGCTCAGTGATCCTACTGCCAGCCAGAGGTGCACCACATGCCAACCGCGCCATTCCGTGAAATCTTCAGCTTTTTCCACACGCTGCGCGTGCGCTGGGCCGAAGTCGACCCGCAGAGCATCGTGTTCAACGGCCACTACCTGACCTATGCCGATGTCGCTATCACCGAATACTTCCGTGCCCTGGACATCCGCTATCCGGACGATTTGAGCCGCGACGGCGGAGATTTCTTCGCCATCAAGACTGTGTTGGAGTACTTGGCACCCGCCCGTTTTGATGACGAGTTGAACATTGGCATCCGCGTCGCACGCTTGGGCCGCTCCAGCCTGAGCTTTGCCATGGGCATCTGGTGTGGCGAGCAGGCGCTGACCGCCGGAGAAGTGATTTATGTGCACGCGGACAGTGCAAGCCGCAGCAGCAGTCCGCTACCGGCATGGTTGAGGGAGAAGATTCTGGCCTTTGAGCGCTGCGCGCCCGAGCAATAAAGCTACCGGTTGCGACCCAGCAGCTCCTTGAGGCGATCACGATCAGCATTGAAACTGCTGTCCGCCTCTTTACGTGCAGCCTGATAACGCAGGATGTCGTCCTTGAGACGTTCCTGTTCGGCTTTCTGGTTATCGATCTGCGCCAGCAAATGCGCCGGCACTGCACGCCCCGCACGCTCATGGTCAGCGGCCTGACTTTGCAGGTTGGCCTGCTGCGTACGCACTGACTGCAGGTTGCCGCGCGCCACACCGATCAAACCATCCAACTCAGCCAGCTTGCGCTCACGCGCGCGCTCGACATCGTCTGGCGTGCTGTAGAGCCGCAGCAGCTGTGCATCAGAGCTGGCGCGGGCCTTCTCAGCAAGGATGTGTTTCATTTCCTCCGGGCTGGGCGCCGGCGGGATCACCTGAACCACTCGTCCCTGGTCATTCAACACTTCATAGCCCTTGCTGATGTGCTCTGGCGGCACACCCTGACGGCTAAGCACCGTGGTGCCCTTGTCATCGACGTAGCGGTACAACTCAGCCGCACCCGCCACAACCGGCAGCAGTAGGCCTAGCAACAGCGAACAGCAGGTCTGGGCAGGTCTATGCATCGATGCAGCACCTTATCGACAGGTTAGATTCCGTATTCGGCGCGGTAAGCTTGTACCGCCGGCAGATACTGCTTGAGTTCAGCATCCTCTGCCAGATATTCCAGCACCTGTTCGAGTGACACAATGCTCACCACCGGCATGCTGTAGTCGCGCTCGACCTCCTGAATTGCCGATAACTCGCCTTTGCCACGTTCCTGGCGGTTCAGTGCGATCAGCACACCGGCGGCTTGCGCGCCCTGAGCCTGAATGATCTGCATCACTTCACGAATCGCCGTACCAGCGGTAATCACGTCATCGATGATCAGCACACGACCCGCCAGCGGAGCGCCCACTAGGGTGCCACCTTCGCCGTGATCCTTGGCTTCCTTACGGTTGAAGCACCATGGCATGTCGCGCTGATGATGCTCAGCCAGCGCCACTGCGGTGGTCGCAGCCAGCGGAATACCTTTATAGGCCGGACCAAACAGCACGTCGAAGTCGATGCCACTGTCTACCACCGCTGCGGCGTAGAAACGCCCGAGCTGAGCCAAGGCCAAACCGCTGTCAAACAACCCTGCATTGAAGAAATAAGGACTGATGCGCCCGGATTTGAGGGTGAACTGACCGAAGCGCAGAACCCCACGCTCGATGGCAAAACGGATGAAATCACGTTGATACGCTTGCATTAAAAAGCCCCGGACAGCACGGATTTACTAGGTAATTTAGCTAATAGAGGTGAGCTCGGGTATCATACACGCACGTGATTTTGGGGGCCATTTATGCGGATCATCAGTGTGAACGTGAATGGTATTCATGCGGCAGTCGAGCGCGGTTTGCTCAGTTGGCTGCAAGCACAGAATGCCGACGTCATCTGCCTGCAGGACACCCGCGCCTCCGCCTTTGAACTGGACGACCAAGCCCTCCAACTGGATGGCTATTTCCTCTATGCCTGCGATGCAGAAGTGCCCAGCCAAGGTGGCGTGGCACTGTATTCGCGGTTGCAACCCAAGGCGGTAATCAGCGGCCTCGGCTTTGAAATGGCCGATCGCTACGGGCGCTACCTGCAGGCCGATTTCGACAAAGTAAGTATTGCCACCATGCTGATGCCCTCGGGACAGCAGGGTGATGAAAGCTTGAATCAGAAATTCAAGTTTATGGACGACTTCACCCATTATTTGGACAAGCAGCGCCGAAAGCGCCGCGAGTACATCTATTGCGGCTCGTTCTACGTGGCACACCAGAAGCTCGATGTGAAGAATTGGCGCGACTGCCAGCAATCACCCGGTTTCCTCGCCCCTGAACGCGCCTGGCTGGATGAAGTGATTGGCACCATGGGCTATGTCGACGCGCTGCGCGAAGTCAGCCGCGAAGGCGACCAGTTCAGCTGGTGGCCGGACAGCGAGCAGGCCGAAATGCTTAACCTCGGCTATCGCTTCGACTACCAGCTGCTCACGCCCGGCATGCGCCGCAGCATCCGCAGTGCCCGTCTGCCGCGCCAGCCACGCTTCTCACAGCACGCGCCGCTGATAGTCGATTACGACTGGATGCTCAGCGTATAGCCTGATCAGCAGCGCACAAAAAAGCCGGCTAATAGCCGGCTTTTTGTTGTTCGCACTACGCTTATTTCACCAAGCGCCAGGCAAAGGGGTAACGATAGGCCTGGCCTTCATTGGCTTTGATCCCGGCAATAATCGTCAGCACCAGCGCCGCGATGCTAACCAGCAGCAGCAGCGGGAAACCGATTACCACCACCATCAGCAGGAAGCATAGCAGCGCAGCCAGAGCCACGCTGATCTGGAAATTCAGCGCTTCCTTACCTTGAGCATCGACGAATGGATCAAGGTCCTTCTTGATCTGCCAGACGATCAACGGCCCAAGCAGATTGCCAAAGGGAATCACCAGCCCGAGAAAGGCCGCGAAGTGGCAAAACATAGCCCACTGACGGGCTTCAGGACCGGGAATCGGTTGTGGCGCTTGGGACCCGTCGCTCATGGTGCTTCTCCGTGCGTGATGGGCGTGTAATACAGCTCAATCAGTCTGCCAGTGCTGCTTGTTGCAACTCGAACAGCTCAGTCATGCCTTTTTGCGCCAACGCCAGCATGGCGTTCAGCTCGGCCGGCTGGAATGGCGCACCTTCGGCAGTGCCCTGCACTTCGATAAAGCCACCGGCGCTGGTCATCACCACGTTGAGGTCGGTTTCCGCAGCGGAATCTTCCAGATAATCTAGATCCAGCACCGGCTCGCCCTGATACATGCCTACCGATACGGCGGCAATCATCTGCTTGAGCGGATCACCACCTTTCAGACCGCCACGTTTCTTGATCACTTTCAGCGCGTCGACCAGGGCCACCATGGCACCGGTGATGGACGCGGTGCGAGTACCACCGTCAGCCTGGATCACGTCGCAGTCAACGTACAGGGTGTTCTCGCCCAGCTTCGACATATCCAGCGCGGCGCGCAGCGAACGACCGATTAAACGCTGGATTTCCAGGGTGCGGCCGCCCTGCTTGCCACGGCTGGCTTCACGCTGGTTACGGTCACCAGTGGCGCGCGGCAGCATGCCGTACTCGGCGGTCAACCAACCCTGGCCTTGGCCTTTGAGAAAGCGCGGAACGCCCGACTCGACACTGACCGTGCAAATCACTTTGGTATCGCCAAATTCCACCAGCACCGAACCCTCGGCATGCTTGGTGTAGTTGCGGGTGATGCGAATCGAGCGCAACTGATCGGCGGCGCGGCCACTAGGACGTTTCATCTAGGAATTCCTGCTCTGAATAAAAAATCTGCTCGGCATTATAGGGCCGTAAGCCCGTAGCGGGTGTGCCGAATTGGGAGCGGCCGACGCACTGCGCTACAATCCTGCGCCTTTCGTTCCGACTTTTCGCGAGGTTCACCCATGATCCACAGCATGACTGCCTTCGCCCGCGCCGAACAGGCGAGCGCCAACGGCACCCTGAGCTGGGAGCTGCGCTCGGTCAACCATCGCTACCTGGAATCTCATCTGCGCCTGCCGGAAAGCTTCCGTGACCTCGAAGGCGCGGTACGCGAAGCGCTGCGCAACGGCCTGTCGCGCGGCAAAGTCGAATGCACCCTGCGCTTTAGCGACGACAATGCCGGCAAAGCCCTGCAAGTGAACCTTGAACGCGCCGCCCAGCTGGTCGCCGCCGCCGAAAGCGTTGCCGGCTTGATCAAGCAACCTGCCGCACTCAACCCGCTGGAAGTGCTGGGTTGGCCCGGCGTACTGGTGGCCGACGCCGCCGACCCGCAAGCGCTGAATCAAAGCGCCCTGAGCCTGTTCACCGAGGCGCTGAACGAACTGAAGAACGGCCGCGAGCGCGAAGGCAGCGAACTGGCCAAGCTGCTCAATGAACGCCTGGACAGCATCCTCGAACAGGTCGTCGCCCTGCGCGAACTGGTGCCGCAGATGCTCGCCGGACAACGGCAGAAGATTCTCGACCGCTGCGCCGAGATGCAGGCCGAGCTGGACCCGCAGCGCCTGGAGCAAGAGCTGGTGATCCTCGCGCAAAAAAGTGATGTCGCCGAAGAGCTGGATCGCCTCAGCACCCACGTCAGCGAAGTGCGCCGCGTACTGAAAACTGGGGGCCAGGCCGGTCGGCGCCTGGACTTTCTGATGCAGGAACTCAACCGCGAAGCCAACACCCTCGGCTCCAAGGCCTTCGACACCCGCAGCACTCAGGCGGCGGTAAACCTTAAAGTGCTGATCGAGCAGATGCGCGAACAAGTGCAGAACATCGAGTAAGACAAACCGCTACTGCTACTCTTCGAACAACGCGTTCCAGGATTGATCCATGAGCATAACCACCGGCACCCTCTACATCATTTCCGCCCCGTCCGGCGCAGGCAAAACCAGCCTGGTCAAAGCGCTGATCGACAGCGAGGCGCAGATCCGAGTCTCCGTGTCGCACACCACCCGCGCCATGCGCCCGGGCGAAGTAGATGGAGTGAACTACCACTTCGTCAGCCGCGAGCAGTTTCACGCCATGCTCGATAAGACCGAATTTCTTGAACACGCGGAAGTCTTCGGCAACCTCTACGGCACCTCGCAAGAATGGGTCAAACAGACCCTGCGCGACGGCTTCGACCTGATTCTGGAGATCGACTGGCAAGGCGCGCAACAGGTACGCCGGTTGATGCCGGAAGCCAAATCGATCTTTATTCTGCCGCCGACCCAGGAAGCTCTGCGCCATCGCCTGACCAACCGCGGCCAGGACAGCGGCGAGATCATCGAGCGACGCATGCGTGAAGCCGTCAGCGAGATGAGCCACTACGTCGAATACGACTACCTGTTGATCAACGATGACTTCGCCCACGCCTTGAGCGATCTGAAGGCGATTTTCCGCGCCAATCAGCTGCTGCAAGGCCCGCAACAGCAACGCCATAGTGGTTTGCTCAGCGAGTTACTGGTCTGACTTATCGCACTGCGGCAAATCAAAGCTTCCCTTAATGCTGGTGATTTTTTAGACTATCTAGTCCGCTCGCCCATTTGGGCCCAGCTCTACTACGCATTTGCTACGAGGAACACCATGGCCCGCGTTACCGTCGAAGATTGCCTGGATCACGTTGATAACCGCTTTGAGCTGGTCATGCTCGCTACCAAGCGCTCGCGCCAACTGGCTACCGGTGGCAAAGAACCGAAGCTGGCTTGGGAAAATGACAAGCCGACCGTAGTCGCGCTGCGTGAAATCGCCGCTGGCCTGATGAGCTACGACGTCATCGCCCAAGACGACATCGTCGAAGAAGAGCCACTGTTTGCTGCATTCGAGGAAGAGGCTAACGAGCCTCTGTAAGCCTATGCCGGGTCGACGTCGTCAGGCGCAGGGTCATCTGAATCGGCAAGGGGAGCGCCCATGCCGAGCATAGACGCCCTCGCCGACAGACTTTCGACCTACCTCGACGGCGACCAGGTCAACCTGGTTCGCCGCGCTTATTTCTACGCCGAACAAGCCCACGACGGCCAACGCCGCCGCAGCGGCGAAGCCTACGTCACCCATCCCCTGGCAGTGGCGAGCATCCTGGCTGACATGCACATGGACCATCAGAGCCTGATGGCCGCGATGCTGCATGACGTGATCGAAGACACCGGTATCGCCAAGGAAGCCCTGGACGCGCAGTTCGGCGAATCCGTGGCTGAACTGGTTGATGGGGTCAGCAAACTGACCCAGATGAACTTCGAGACCAAAGCCGAGGCCCAGGCCGAGAACTTCCAGAAAATGGCCATGGCCATGGCCCGCGATATCCGGGTGATTCTGGTCAAACTGGCCGACCGTCTGCACAACATGCGCACCCTGGAAGTGCTGTCCGGCGAAAAACGCCGACGCATCGCCAAGGAAACCCTGGAAATCTACGCACCGATTGCCAACCGTCTGGGCATGCACAGCATGCGTATCGAGTTCGAAGACCTGGGTTTCAAGGCCATGCATCCGATGCGCTCCGAGCGCATCCGCACAGCGGTCAAGCGTGCTCGTGGCAACCGCAAGGAAATCGTCAACAAGATCGAAGAGTCGATCACTCACTGCCTGGCCCGCGAAGGCATGGAAGGCGAGGTGATGGGCCGCGAGAAGCACCTCTACGGCATCTACCAGAAGATGCGTGGCAAGCGCCGGGCGTTCAACGAAATCATGGACGTCTACGCCTTCCGCATCGTCGTCGACAAGGTCGACACCTGCTACCGCGTACTCGGTGCCGTGCATAACCTGTACAAGCCCCTGCCCGGCCGCTTCAAGGATTACATCGCAATCCCCAAAGCAAACGGCTACCAGTCGCTGCACACCACGCTGTTCGGCATGCACGGCGTACCGATCGAGATTCAGATCCGCACCCGTGAGATGGAAGAGCTGGCCAACAACGGAATTGCCGCACACTGGCTGTACAAATCTAACGAGGAAGACCAGCCCAAGGGCAGCCACGCCCGCGCGCGGCAGTGGGTCAAGGGCGTGCTGGAAATGCAGCAACGCGCCGGCAACTCGCTGGAATTTATCGAGAGCGTGAAGATCGACCTGTTCCCCGACGAGGTCTACGTGTTCACGCCCAAGGGCCGCATCATGGAGCTGCCGAAAGGCTCCACAGCGGTCGACTTCGCTTACGCGGTGCACACCGACGTCGGCAACACCTGCATCGCCTGTCGTATCAACCGCCGCCTGGCGCCGCTCTCGCAAGCTCTGGAAAGTGGTTCGACGGTGGAAATCGTCACCGCTCCCGGCGCTCGGCCAAATCCGGCCTGGTTGAGCTTCGTGGTCACCGGCAAGGCCCGTACACATATTCGTCATGCGCTGAAGCTGCAGCGCCGCTCGGAATCCATCAGCCTTGGCGAACGCCTGCTGAACAAAGTACTGGCCGGTTTCGACAGCCGCGTCGACAAGCTCTCGCCCGAGCGGGTGCAGGCGGTGCTCGCCGAATACCATCAGGACGTCATCGAAGACCTGCTGGAAGACATCGGCCTGGGCAACCGCATGGCCTATGTAGTGGCGCGCCGCCTGCTCAGTGACAGCAACGAAGCGCTGCCGAGCAGCGAAGGGCCGCTGGCGATCCGTGGCACTGAGGGTCTGGTGCTGAGCTACGCCAAATGCTGCACGCCGATTCCGGGCGACCCGATTGTCGGCCACCTGTCTGCCGGCAAAGGCATGGTGGTGCACCTGGACAGCTGCAAGAACATCGGCGAGATCCGTCACAACCCGGAAAAATGCATCCAGCTGTCCTGGGCCAAGGACGTTACCGGCGAGTTCAATGTCGAGCTGCGCGTCGAGCTTGAGCACCAGCGCGGTCTGATCGCCCTGCTGGCAGGCAGCGTGAATGCCGCCGACGGCAATATCGAGAAGATCAGCATGGACGAGCGCGATGGCCGCATCAGCGTCGTGCAGCTGGTGGTCAGCGTGCATGACCGCGTACATCTAGCCCGCGTGATCAAGAAGCTGCGCGCCCTGACCGGGGTGATCCGCATCACCCGCGCGCGCGCCTGATCGGCGAATACCCGAATTGAACAGCGCAATCAGCCGCCAGCTGTACTTTGACAGCCGCTGTGGCTTTCACCCAACCTAGGCAATCTAACTGGCAGCGTGCCGATGGCGCTGCAGTGTTCCCCCACATCAGCTTTACAGGAGTTCCCATGAGCAAGAGCGTTATCACCAGCGACAAGGCCCCAGCCGCAATCGGCACCTACTCCCAGGCGATCAAAGCGGGCAACACCGTGTACATGTCCGGACAGATCCCGCTGGACCCGAAAACAATGGAGCTGGTGGAAGGCTTCGAAGCCCAGACCGTGCAGGTATTTGAGAACCTCAAGGCCGTAGCCGAAGCCGCTGGCGGTTCGTTTAAGGACATCGTCAAGCTGAACATCTTCCTCACCGACCTGTCGCACTTCGCCAAGGTCAATGAAGTCATGGGCCGTTACTTCGAGCAGCCCTACCCGGCCCGCGCCGCCATCGGCGTAGCCGCCCTGCCACGTGGCTCGCAGGTAGAAATGGACGCTATTCTGGTTCTCGAATAAGCCCCTCGGCGGGGCCGCGGTCCCGCCCTTCTCTCTTGAGGACGCCGCATGCGTTGCCTGTTTGTTGCCCTGCTCACCGGCGTCCTGCTCAGCGGTTGCGCCAGCACACCGCAAGACCCAAGCGGCACTTGGATCAACCAGGCCGCCATTGAAGCTGCCGTCAAAAGCGGCAATCTGCGCGAAGCCTTGCTGGCTTATGGGCCTAACCTGGAGTGGCAGCTCGACAGCCCGCGCCAGCTGGCCAGTTTCAGCAACGGTTTTGAACGTGGTGAAGGTCGTTTTAAACGCCAGGCAGATGGCGAGCTGCGCGTGCACTTCTACGGTGACTTTGAAGAAAGCCTAAGCCTTAACAATGACGAGCTGATTCAGGCGCAGAGCGATACCTGGCCGGAGCAGCGCTTTGTCCGCGCACCGACAGCCCCAGGTCCACTTGCACCGCCAGGGAGCAGCTTCGAGCAGGCGTTGTACAGCGCCTACCTGGGCGGCACCTGGTTGATTGAGGAAGGTCTGGGCCAAGGCGGTCTGGTACTGTTCCAGGCCGACGGCAGCTTGCAGGGCCTGCCAGGCGCAGAGCGTTATGCGTTGTGTCTCGCAGGTGATTGCGCGGCCATGAGCGGCGAGTTCGACAGCCTCTGGCTGCAGCTGGGCGACCAGGGGCAGAGCTGGCTGTTCGAGCTTGAAGGCGACCAATTGCGCGTCTTTGAAGCGCTCAATCGCTCACAGATCGATGAAATGCCCAACTACTACAAAGGCCAGCAGCGCTGGCTGTTGGTCAAACGCTAAACCGCGCGAAATGCCAAGCTACAGCTGCTGCAAAATCGCCCGGTAACCCTCGCGGTAGCTCGGGTACTGAGGCGTCCAACCCAAGGCGCGAGCACGGGCGTTGCTGCAGCGTTTGCTGCCGGAACGGCGCACCGTTGAGTCGTCAGACCAATGACTGATTTCCAGCTGCTCACGCAACCACGCCACCACGTCATGCAGCGGCGCAGGCTGATCGTCGACGCCGATATAGCAGTTATCCAGCGCCACACCACGGGCATCGGCCTGCAGCAGATAGGCCAGTAGCCCAGCCGCGTCATCGACATGGATGCGGTTGCCATACAACGGCGGCTCACTGACCACCCGATAACCCTGACGCACTTGCTTGAGTAACCACTCGCGGCCGGGACCATAGAGGCCGGTAAGGCGCACCAGGCTGGCTGGCAGCCCGCTGTTCAACGCCAGTTGTTCAGCCTCGCGCATGATACGGCCGGAATAGCTGTCAGCCTCTGCAGGGGACTGCTCATCCACCCATTCACCGAGTTGTTGGCCATAGACGCCACTGCTGGAAACAAACAGCAGGCGCTTGGGCCGTTGGCTGTATTGCGCAAGCCAGGTGAGCACGCGGCGCAAGCCATCGACATAGGCGGCGCGGTAACCGGCCTCATCATGGTCAGTGGCGGCCGCGCAATACACCAGGTAATCCAGCGGTTCGCTCGGCCAGGCGGCCGGGCAGGCATCGGCATGCAGATCGCCGGCTACCGGGCGAATACCCTGTGGCAGCAGCGCCACACTGCGGCGCAGGCCATACACCGTCCAGCCTGCAGCGCTTAGCTGCTGACCCAGACGGCCGCCGACATCACCACAGCCGGCAATCATCAGTGTCTTACTCATCGTTGCGTATTCCTTAGGGGCTGTTGCTTATCAGGGCAACAGTGCCACCAAGCTGGCCTGTTGCACCAGCTCCAGTAGCGGCTGCGGATACACACCGAGGAAGAACGCCAGCAACGCGACGAACAGCAACATCACACCACCCGCCTGCTGCCCCCAATGCAGAGGCGCGTCATGGCGGCGCAGGTTCGGCTCGACCATAAACAGGGTGACCATCACCCGCAGGTAATAGAACACACCGATAGCACTGCCGATCACGAGGGCGGCGAGCAGCCACCACTGCTGCGATTGCACACCAGCAGCGACTACGTAGAACTTGCCGATAAACCCGGCCGTCAGCGGAATGCCAGCCAGCGACAGCATCATCACGGTGAGCACCGCGGTCAGGTAAGGGCGGCGCCAGAACAGCCCACGGTATTCATACAGGGCATCGGCATCACGGCCGCTGTAGGGCGTCGACATCAGGGTAATTACGCCGAATGCACCCAGGCTGGTCAGCACATAGGTGGCCAGGTATACGCCAACCGCTTCCACGGCCAAGCCCTTGCTGGCGATCAACGCCACCAGCAGGTAGCCAAAGTGGGCAATGGAGGAATAACCGAGCAGACGCTTGAGGTTGTTCTGCAACAGCGCCAGCAGGTTGCCGAAGATGATCGAAGCGATGGCGATTAGCGTCAGCAGCTCATTCAACCAGCCGCCTGCGGTGGCCGGCGACATCTGATACAGACGCAACAGCACGGCAAACACGGCGACCTTACTGGCCGTGGCGAGGAAGGCCGCCACCGGCGCCGGCGCGCCCTCGTAAACGTCCGGTGTCCATAAATGGAACGGCACCAGCGACAGCTTGAAGGACAGGCCAATCAGCATCATGCCCACGCCCAACTGCGCCAGCATGCTCGGCAGGCCGTCGGCGGCCAATTTGGCGCCGATGCCAGCGAAGGTCAGGTTGCCCGACTCGGCATACAGCAGCGCCATGCCGAACAGCAAAAATGCCGAACCGGCGGCGGACAGCACCATGTACTTGATGCCGGCTTCCAGCGAACGCTTGTTGAAGAAGGCGTAAGCGATCATGCCGTAGGTCGGAACCGAGAGCAGTTCCAGGCCAATAAACAGGCCTGCCAGATGCTGCGCGCTGACCAGCACCAGACCGCCAGCGGCGGACAGCAGCATCAGTAGGTACAGCTCTTCACGGTTGCCCGGGTAGCCCTTACCGGACTCACCGCCCAGGTAGGCGTGGGTCAGCGTCACACAGGCCAGGGTCGCGGCCAGCACCAGAGCCATGTAGTAGCAGGCGAATTTATCCACCAGCAGCAGCGGCGTAACCTCAATGGGCGTTACGCCCAGGGCCGGCAGCAGTGACAGCAGGGCCAGGTTAAGGCCCAGCACCGAGAGGCCGAAGGTCAGCGTGTGGTTGCGCTTCCAGGCGATGGCCAGCATCACCAGCACCACCGTGGCACTGGTGATCAGCAGCGGCAGCAGCGCGATAAAGTGTTGAGTCGTGAATTCCATACGCTACTTACCGGGCCGGAACAGGTTGATTGAGGGCACTACCCAGCCACTGCTGCACGCCTTGCATGCTGGCGGCGGAGGTGTCGAGCACCGGCTGCGGGTAAACACCGAGCAGGATCAGCAGCACAGCGAGGCCGAGCACCATGCTCAGCTCACGCAGCTGCAGGCCAGGCAAGGCAGTGTCCGCCTTGGCCGGGCCGAAGTAGGCGCGGTGAATCATGATCAGCGAGTAAACCGAGCCGAACACCAGGCCGGTGGCAGCCACCACGGTGACCCATGGCGCACTCTGGAAGCTGCCGATCAGAATCAGGAACTCACCGACGAAGTTACCGGTGCCCGGCAGGCCCAGCGCCGCAGCGGCAAAGAACAGGCTCAGCGCCGGCAGCCAGGGCATGCGCGCCCAGATGCCGCCCATCTCACGCATATCACGAGTATGCAGGCGTTCGTACAGCTGGCCGCAGAGGATAAACAGCGCCGCAGCGGACAGGCCGTGGGCGAGCATCTGCACCACGGCGCCCTGCAGGGCGATCTCGCTGGCCGAGTAGATGGCGATCAGCACAAAGCCCATGTGCGACACGCTGGAATAGGCCACCAGGCGTTTGATGTCGGTCTGCGCGAACGACAGCAGCGCGCCGTAGATGATGGCGAACACGCCAAGCCACTGGGCGATCGGCGCAAACTCGGCTGAGGCATTGGGGAACAGAGGCAGAGCAAAGCGCATCAGGCCATAGGCTGCAGTTTTCAGCAGGATACCGGCCAGATCTACGGAGCCTGCGGTCGGCGCCTGGGCGTGGGCGTCCGGCAGCCAGGAGTGGAATGGCACCACCGGGAACTTCACCGCGAAGGCGATAAAGAAGCCGAGCATCAGGATGTACTCGGTACCAGCCGCCATCTTGGTGTTGAGTAGATCGGCGTAGTTGAAGGTCAGCACGCCGGTTTGGTCGAAGTGCACAAATACCAGGCCGAGAATCGCCAGCAGCATGATCAGGCCGCTGGCCTGGGTGAAGATAAAGAACTTGGTGGCGGCGGTGATGCGGGTCTTGCCGTCGCTGCCGCTATGACCCCAGAGCGCGATGAGGAAATACATTGGCACCAGCATCATTTCCCAGAAGAAGAAGAACAGGAACAGGTCAACGGCAAGGAACACGCCGACCACGCCGCCAAGAATCCACATCAGGTTGAGGTGGAAGAAGCCGACGCGGTTCTGGATCTCGTTCCACGAACAGAGCACCGAGAGCACACCGAGCAGGCCGGTGAGGCTGATCATCAGCACCGACAGGCCGTCCAGTGCCAGGTGCACACTGATGCCGAAACGCTCGATCCACGGCAGTTGGAACTCGGCCGCCCACTGCGGCGCAGCACCCGGCGCAGGCGCCAAGCTGAAGTCGCCAGTGGCCCACAGCCACAGACTCAGACCGAACAGCAAGGCCATGGTCAGCAGGGCGATCCAGCGCGGCAGGATGTTGCCGAAGCGCTCGCACTGCCAGCACAGCAGGCCGCCGATAAAGGGGATCAGGATTAGCCAGGGCAGAATCATGACGGGCTATTTTCCTTAATTCAGAAACAGGAGAACGGCGAGCACCAGCACGGCGCCCCCGGCTATCGATGTGGCGTACCAACGCACCTGGCCGGTCTCGCTGCTGGCCAGCAAGGCGTTGCCGCCACGCGCCAGACGCGGAATCAGGCCAATGCTGCGGTCGATCGGGTCGTGCCCGAGCAACCGGCAAAGCAACAGGTACGGTCGCACAAACAGCTTGTCGTAGAGCCAGTCGAAGCCCCAGGCCGCGAACCACCAGGCCGAGAGGAAGCGCCCCGGCGCGCTCTGCGCCACTGCCGTGGCGAAGCTGCGCTTGCCGAGGAACAGCAGCGCAGCCAGGACGATGCCGATGATGGCAATGGCCCCCGAGGCGATTTCCAGGCTGTGCTTAGCATCACCGCCGGCATGGCCGACGCTTTGCGGCAACACGCCCGCCAAGGGTGGGCTGATCAGCGCACCAATAAAGGTCGACAGCACAATCAGGGTGACCAGCGGCAGCCAGTGTGCGATGCCATGGCCGGCATGGGCTTCAGTCTTCTGCTCGCCATGGAAGGCGATAAAGATCAGGCGGAAGGTGTAGATCGAGGTCAGGAAGGCGCCCGCGAGGCCGGCATACAGCAACCACTGATGACCGCTGGCAAAAGCTTCCCAGAGGATCTCGTCTTTCGAGTAGAAACCGGCCGTGATCAGCGGCAACGCCGCCAGGGCCGCACCGCCGACGATAAAGCTGGCGTAGGCCAACGGCAGTTTCTTCCACAGACCACCCATCTTGAAGATGTTCTGCTCGTGGTGGCAGGCGTTGATCACCGCACCGGAGGCGAGGAACAGCAGGGCCTTGAAGAAGGCGTGGGTCATCAGGTGGAAGATCGCCGCGTCCCAGGCGCCAACGCCCAGGGCAAGGAACATGTAACCGATCTGGCTCATGGTCGAGTAGGCAAGGATGCGCTTGATGTCGGTCTGCACCAGCGCCGCAAAACCAGCCAGCACGAGGGTCACGCCGCCGACGATGCCGACCAGTTCGAGAATCTCCGGGGTCAGCAGAAACAGGCCATGGGTACGGGCGATCAGGTACACGCCGGCGGTAACCATGGTCGCCGCGTGGATCAACGCCGACACCGGGGTCGGACCGGCCATCGCATCGGCCAACCAGGTTTGCAGCGGCAGCTGGGCGGATTTACCCACCGCGCCGCCGAGCAGCATCAGCGTGGCGATCCACAGCCAGCTATCGCCTTCCACGTACTTCTGCGGCGCCAGTGCCATCAGCTCCTGAATATTCAGGGTGCCCAAGTGGAGGAACAGGATAAACAGGCCGATGGCCATAAACACGTCGCCGATACGGGTGACGATAAAGGCCTTGAGCGCCGCGTTGCCGTTGGCGGTGTGCTTGAAGTAGAAGCCGATCAGCAGGTAAGAGCACAGCCCCACGCCTTCCCAGCCGAAGTACAGCACCAGCAGGTTATCGCCCAGCACCAGCAGCAGCATGCTGAAGATAAACAGGTTGGTGTAAGCGAAGAAGCGCGAGTAGCCCTCCTCACCGCGCATATACCAGCTGGCGAACAGGTGAATCAGGAAACCCACGCCGGTAACCACGCCGAGCATGGTCAGCGACAGGCCATCGAGGTACAGGGTGAAGCTCGGCGCAAAACCGGCCACGCTCATCCACTGCCACAGCACCTGCGTAAACACGCCGTTTTCCGGCGGATTAAGGTTGAACTGCACGATCACCCAGGCCGCCGTCAGCGCTGACAGGCCCACCGAACCGACGCCAATCAGCGCGGAGAGGTTCTCGGAGAAACGCCCGCGCGAGAAAGCCAGAAGAAACCAGCCCAGCAGCGGAAATACACAGGTCAGGAATAGAAGGTTCATCCGCGCATCTCGCTGGCAGCGTCGACATCGAGGGTGTTGAAGCGGCGATACAGCTGCAACAGGATCGCCAGGCCAATACTGGCTTCGGCGGCGGCCAGAGTGATCACCAGGATAAACATCACCTGGCCGTCAGGCTGGGCCCAACGGCTGCCGGCCACCACAAAAGCCAGGGCGGTAGCATTCATCATCACTTCCAGGCTCATCAGCACAAACAGGATATTGCGCCGCACCATCAGGCCAATAAGGCCGAGACTGAATAGCACGCCGGCCAGCGCCAGGCCATGCTCCAGGGGAATCGCATTCATGCCGTGGGCTCCTTGGCATCGTGACGGCCGAGGTGATAGGCCGCGACCAGCGCAGCGAGCAGCAGCATCGAAGCCAGCTCCACCGCCAGCAGGTAAGGCCCGTACAGGGCGATACCGACCGCTTTGGCATCAATGGTCTGCAAACCGAGGGCCGCTCCACTGGGCGACTGAAACAGCACATAGAGCAATTGCCCCAGCAACAACGCCGAGAGAATCGCCGGGCCGGTCCAAATACCCGGCGTCAGCCACTGGCGCTCCTGCTCGACCGCCGCCGGGCCGAGGTTGAGCATCATCACCACGAAGACGAACAGCACCATGATCGCGCCGGCGTAGACGATGATTTCCAGCGCGCCGGCAAACGGGGCGCCGAGGGCAAAGAAGGTCATCGCCACGGCCAGCAGCGAGAGAATCAGGTACAGCAGGGCATGCACCGGATTGCTCGCGGTGATCACCCTGAATGTGGCCGCCACGGCAACGCCGGCGGCGAGGTAGAAAGCGAATTCCATGTCCCCTCCTTAGGGCAGTAGGCCTTTGACGTTGATCGGTTCGGCTTCATTCTGCGCAGCACCTTTCGGCTTGCCGGCAATGGCCATACCGGCGACGCGGTAGAAGTTGTAGTCCGGGTTCTTGCCCGGGCCGCTGATCAGCAGGTCTTCCTTCTCGTACACCAGATCCTGACGTTTGAACTCGCCCATCTCGAAATCCGGAGTGAGCTGAATCGCCGTGGTCGGGCAGGCTTCTTCGCACAGGCCGCAGAAGATGCAGCGCGAGAAGTTGATGCGGAAAAAATCCGGGTACCAGCGGCCATCTGGGGTTTCCGCCTTCTGCAGCGAGATACAGCCCACCGGGCAGGCCACCGCACACAGGTTGCAGGCCACACAGCGCTCTTCGCCGTCGGGGTCGCGGGTCAGGACGATGCGCCCGCGATAACGCGGCGGCAGGTACACCGCCTCTTCCGGGTATTGCAGGGTGTCGCGCTTGCGAAAGCCATGGCTGAAGACCATGGCCATGCTGCGCAGTTGGGTGTAGGTGCCGTGCACCACATCCCGTATGTATTTGAACATTCTGTGGTTCTCCTTACTGGGCCGCGGCCAGCACGAATGCGCCGGTCACCAGCAGGTTGATCAGGGTCAGCGGCAGGCAGAACTTCCAGCTGAAGGCCATGACCTGGTCATACCGTGGCCGCGGAATCGAGGCGCGCAGCAGGATGAAGATCATGATGAAGAAGCAGGTTTTCAGGGCAAACCAGAAAAACGGAATCTGCGGCAGGATGCCAAACGGCCCGTGCCAACCGCCGAAGAACAGAGTTACCAGCAGCGCCGAGATGGTGATGATGCCGATGTATTCACCGACGAAGAACATGCCCCATTTCATCCCGGCATATTCGATGTGATAACCGTCAGCCAGCTCCTGCTCAGCTTCCGGCTGGTCGAAGGGGTGACGGTGAGTCACCGCCACGCCGGCGATAAAGAAGGTACAGAAGCCGAAGAACTGCGGAATGATGAACCAGAGGTTTTCCGCCTGGTAATCGACGATGTCGCGCATGTTGAACGAGCCAACCTGAGCGACGATACCCATCAGCGCCAGGGCCAGAAACACCTCGTAGGACACCGTCTGCGCCGAGGCGCGCAGCGCGCCGAGCAGGGCAAACTTGTTGTTACTCGCCCAGCCAGCAAACAGCACGGCATACACAGACAGGCCGGCCATGGCGAAGAAGAACAGGATGCCGATGTTCAGGTCCGCGACGCCCCAGTTCGGGGTGACCGGGATAATCGCAAAGGCCATCAACATGGCCGCGAAGGCGATCATCGGCGCCAGGATAAAGATGAACTTGTCGGAGAACGGCGGCGTCCAGTCCTCCTTGAAGAACATCTTGATCATGTCCGCGGCGATCTGAAACATGCCGAACGGCCCGACCCGGTTGGGGCCGTAGCGGTCCTGCCACCAGCCCAGCAGGCGCCGTTCAACAAAGCTCAACAACGCGCCGCAGACCACCACCACCAGCAAAATCACGATGGCTTTGAGTACGGCGATCAGCACGTCCAGCACTTCGGGGGTCAGCCAACTCATTGCGCGGCCTCCTCAATGCGGGTGACCACGCTACCTGCGATCAGCGCCGGCATGCCCACCAAGCCCACTGGCAAGCCGACCACACCAATGGCCAACTCTTCGGTGATCTGCAGCGGCAGGCGCAGGGTCTGCCCGGCGACTGTCAGGCTCAGCAGCGCGCCGTCATTTACGCCCAGGCGATCCGCTTCGGCCTTGGCCAGCAGCGCGTAAGGTGCGGGAATGCGCTCTTGCAGCGGCGCGGCGCCGGCCGAGGTTTCTTCACTGCCGAACAGGTGATGCAGCGCCACGGCCTGCAAGGTACCCGGAGCCGGGTTAAAGGCGGCCGGTACACTGAACCAAGGCAGCACCGTGCCTTTGGCTTCCAGCAGACGCACACCGGGGTCACCAGCGCGCAGATGGCCGCCGACTTCGTCCTGGAACTTGTTCCAGGCCTGCGGCGAGTTCCAGCCCGGCGACCAGGCGAATGGAATCTGCTGACGGTCTTCCTTGCTGCCGAAATAGCCTTCCATGGAGAAGGCAAACGCCGAATCCTGGTCCTGCGGCTGGCGCGGCTCATGCACGCTGATATTGGCGCGCATGGCGGTGCGACCGCTGTAACGGTGCGGCTCACGGGCCAGTTTGAGGCCCTTAATGCGGAAGGTGGCGTTGGGCGCGGCTTCGCCGATACGCGCCAGCAGACTGTTGCTGGCAGCAACGGCAGCGGTCACCGCATCCAGCTGGGTCCAGTCGAGCGGCTTGCCCTGCAGGGTGCTGTGCAGAGCATGCAGCCAGCGCCAGCCTTCACGAATCAGGATGTTGGCGTCGTAGTAGCTCGGTTCGAACACCTGGAAGAAGCGCTGAGCACGGCCTTCGAAACTGACCAGGGTGCCATCGCCTTCGGCGAAGCTGGCTACCGGCAGCAGCAGATGGGCTTTTTCGCTGGTGGCGGTGTGCTGATGGTCGGCGACGATCACCAGCTTGGCGGCCGCCAATGCGGCATCTACCTGGGTAGCATCGGCGCGGCGGTACAGGTCGTTTTCCAGCACGATCACGGCATCTGCCTGAGCGGATGTCAGCGCCTGCAGCGCCGCATCGACAGACTCGCCACCCAGCAGGGCCAGGCCCATGCTGTTGGCTTCCGGCACCACCAGGCTGATGGAGGCGTTCTTTTCGCGATTCTTCAGCGCGCTGGCGATATTGGCTGCTGCTTCGATCAGGCTCTTCTCACCCAAAGAGGCACCAGAGACGATCAGCGGACGCTTGGCTTCAAGCAGCGCTTCGGCAATCAACTGCACCAGTTCGCCAACATCGGCATCCAGACCATTAACCGCTGGTGCGCTAGGGTCGATGGCGTGGGCCACAGCGAAACCAATACGCGCCAGGTCAGCCGGGGCCGCGTGCACGCAGGCTTCGGCGATATCATCCAGACGCGTGGCGGTGACGCTGGCGATAAACAGCGGATGCAGCGCGTCCTGAGCGACGTTCTGCACGGCGGCCATGTGCCAGTCCTGAATCTTCATCGACGCAGCGATTTCAGTGGCCTTGCCCTTGACCGCCTGACGCAGGGCCAGGGCCATGCGTGCGGCGGTTTGGGTGAGGTCTTCACCAAGGATAAACACCGCGTCGTGCAGCTCGACTTCACGCAGGGTCGGCACCGGCAGCGGGCCGTTCTGCAGGATGTCGCGGATCAGGCGGATATTTTCCAGCTCGCCTGCAGCGATACCGGAGTAGTAGTTGGCATCGCCGACCAGCTCGCGCAGGGCGAAGTTGCTTTCCAGGCTGGCGCGCGGCGAACCGATGCCGATTACGCGTTTGCCCTTGAGCAGCTCGGCGGCCTTGTCCAGCGCAGCGTCGATGCCGAGCTTTTCGCCACCGTCTTTATTCACCAGCAGCGGCTGACGCGGGCGATCAGTACGATTGACGTAGCCGTAGCCAAAACGGCCACGGTCGCAGAGGAAATACTGGTTCACATCGCCGTTGAAGCGGTTTTCGATGCGCCGCAGTTCACCGTAACGCTCACCCGGGCTGGTGTTGCAGCCGCTGGCGCAGCCATGACAGATGCTCGGGGCGAACTGCATGTCCCACTTGCGGTTGTAGCGCTCGGAGTGGGTCTTGTCGGTGAACACACCGGTCGGGCAAACCTCGACCAGGTTGCCGGAAAACTCGCTTTCCAGCACGCCGTCTTCGACGCGGCCGAAGTACACGTTGTCGTGCGCGCCATACACACCCAGGTCAGTACCGCCGGCGTAATCCTTGTAGTAACGCACGCAGCGGTAGCAGGCGATGCAGCGGTTCATCTCATGAGAGATGAACGGGCCGAGCTGCTGGTTCTGGTGGGTGCGTTTGGTAAAGCGATAACGGCGCTGGTTGTGGCCAGTCATAACCGTCATGTCCTGCAGGTGGCAATGACCGCCCTCCTCGCACACCGGACAGTCGTGCGGGTGGTTGGTCATCAGCCACTCGACGACGCTGGCGCGGAACGCCTTGGATTCTTCATCGTCGATGCTGATCCAGGTGTTGTCGGTGGCCGGCGTCATGCACGACATGACGATGCGCCCGCGCGTATCGTTTTCATCGGTGTACTGCTTGACCGCGCACTGGCGGCAGGCGCCGACGCTACCGAGCGCCGGGTGCCAGCAGAAGTAAGGGATATCGAGACCGAGGGACAGGCAGGCCTGCAGCAGGTTGTCCGCCCCATCGACTTCGAAATCTTTGCCGTCTACGTGGATAGTGGCCATGGTTCAGGTTTCTTCTTTGCCCGCCGAAGCGGGCTTGGCTAATGGAATCACGTTGTGCTGCGGGGCCAGATCAGTGGCCGCCAGAGCGCCATTTTTTACGCGGGGACGAACTGCCCCGTCGTTGCCGGAGCCGCCGAGCTGGCCACGCCAGCCTCGAACTCCGAACGGAAATACTTGATCGCACTGCCCAGCGGCTCAACTGCACCTGGTGCGTGAGCACAGAAGGTTTTGCCGGGGCCAAGGAAATTGACCAGACCGAGCAGCGTGTCGATGTCCTGCTGCGTGCCTTGCTTGCGCTCCAGGGCGCGGAGGATCTTCACGCTCCAGGGCAGGCCATCGCGGCACGGCGTACACCAGCCGCAAGATTCGCGGGCGAAGAACTCTTCCATATTGCGCAGCAGCGAGACCATGCTGATGCTGTCGTCCACCGCCAGTGCCAGGCCGGTGCCCATGCGCGTGCCGACCTTGCCGATACCGCCGGCATACATCAGCGCATCCAGGTGCTCGGGTAGCAGAAAGCCTGTGCCGGCACCGCCGGGTTGCCAGCACTTGAGGGTGTAGCCATCGCGCATGCCGCCAGCGTAGTCCTCGAACAGCTCGCGAGCGCTGATGCCGAAGGGCAGCTCCCACAGACCAGGGTTCTTCACCTTGCCGGAGAAGCCCATCAGCTTGGTGCCGTGGTCTTCACTCTCCGGGCGGGCCAGGCTCTTGTACCAATCCACGCCGTTACCGACGATGGCCGGCACGTTACACAGGGTCTCGACGTTGTTTACGCAAGTCGGCTTGCCCCACACGCCGACGGCGGCAGGGAACGGCGGCTTGGCGCGCGGGTTGGCGCGGCGGCCTTCGAGGGAGTTGATCAGTGCGGTTTCTTCACCGCAGATATAACGGCCGGCACCGGTGTGAACGAACAGTTCGAAATCGAAACCGCTGCCGAGAATGTTCTTGCCCAGCAGGCCGGCGGCCTTTGCTTCCTCAATGGCGCGATTCAGATTCGTCGCCGCATCGACGTACTCGCCGCGCAGGAAGATGTAACCGCGATAAGCCTTGAGCGCGCGGGCGGAAATCAGCATGCCTTCCACCAGCAGGTGCGGCAGCTGCTCCATCAACATGCGGTCCTTCCAGGTATTCGGCTCCATCTCATCCGCATTGCACAGCAGGTAGCGGATGTTCATGGATTCGTCGGCAGGCATCAGGCCCCACTTCACACCAGTGGGGAAGCCGGCGCCACCACGGCCCTTGAGGCCGGAGTCTTTTACCGTCTGCACGATGTCAGCCTGAGCCATCTCACTCAGCGCTTTGCGCGCAGCGGCGTAGCCGTTCTTCTGCTGGTACTCCTCCAGCCACACCGGCTGGGCGTCGTCACGCAAGCGCCAGGTCAGCGGATGGCTTTCCTCGCTGCGGGCGATCTTGTTGGCCGGGCCGATGGAGGTCAGCGTCTTGATGCTCATACGTAGGCCTCCAGCAGTTTGGCGACGCCATCAGGTTGCACGTCGCCAAAGGTATCGTCGTCGATCATCAGCGCCGGGGCCTTGTCGCAGTTACCCAGGCAGCACACCGGCAGCAGGGTAAAGCGGCTGTCGTGGGTGGTCTCGCCGAGGCCGATACCGAGCTGCTTGTGCATTTCAGCGACGACCGACTCATGGCCACCGACATAGCAGGTCATGCTGTCGCATACACGGATAATGTGGCGGCCCACCGGCTGACGGAAAATCTGACTATAGAAGGTGGCCACGCCTTCGACGTCGCTGGCGGGAATACCGAGGATTTCACCAATCGCATCGGCGGCGCCATCCGGCACCCAGCCACGGGCTTTCTGCACGATTTTCAGCGCTTCGATCGACGCCGCGCGCGGGTCTTCGTAGTGGTGCATCTCGTGCTCGATGGCCGCATGTTCGGCTTCGCTGAGGATGAAACGATCAGTCTGGATTAGCGTGTTGCTGTTGGTTGTCTGGGTCATGTCAGCGGTCCACGTCAGCCATAACGAAGTCGATACTGCCCAGGTACGCAATCAGGTCGGCAACCATGCTGCCGCGAATCACTGAAGGGATCTGCTGCAGGTGCGGGAAGCTCGGCGTGCGAATACGCGTGCGGTAGCTCATCGTGCTGCCGTCGCTGGTCAGGTAGTAGCTGTTGATACCCTTGGTCGCCTCGATCATCTGGAAGCTTTCGTTGGCCGGCATCACCGGGCCCCAGGAAACCTGCAGGAAGTGGGTGA
The DNA here is from genome assembly GCF_900099645.1 of Pseudomonas peli. Taxonomy (GTDB): domain Bacteria; phylum Pseudomonadota; class Gammaproteobacteria; order Pseudomonadales; family Pseudomonadaceae; genus Aquipseudomonas; species Aquipseudomonas peli. The sequence goes on from NZ_FMTL01000001.1 coordinate 1,621,785, forward strand.
TCAGGGTTTCAATGTGCTGCAGCGTGCGCTCTTTCGGCGGTGGCGTGGTCAGCGGGTGATCGGCCTTGTACGGGCCTTCCGGCATATTGCGCAGGCACTGGTCGATGATCTTGATGCTCTGACGCATCTCTTCCACGCGCACCATACAACGGTCGTAGGCATCGCCATTGGCGGCCAGCGGCACTTCAAACTCGAAGTTCTCGTAGCCGGAATACGGCCGCGCCTTGCGCAGGTCGAAGTCGCAGCCCGTAGCGCGCAAGCCAGCGCCAGTGGTGCCCCACTCCAGCGCTTCCTTGGTGTTGTACTGCGCCACACCGATTGTCCGCGCCTTGAGGATGCTGTTTTGCAACGCGGCCTTTTCGTACTCGTCGAGGCGCTTGGGCAGCCAGTCGACGAATTCTTTGACCAGACGATCCCAACCACGCGGCAGGTCGTGAGCGACACCACCGATGCGGTACCAGGCCGGATGCAGGCGGAAGCCGGTGATGGCTTCGATCACCTTGTAGGCGCGCTGACGGTCGGTAAAGGTGAAGAACACCGGGGTCATCGCGCCGACGTCCTGGATATAGGTGCCGAGAAACAGCAGATGGCTGGTGATGCGGAAGAACTCGGCCAGCATGATGCGAATCACGTCGACCCGTTGCGGCACAGTGATGCCCGCAAGTTTTTCCACGGCCAGAACATACGGCAGGTTGTTCATCACCCCGCCGAGGTAGTCGATGCGGTCGGTGTAGGGAATAAAGCTGTGCCAGCTCTGCCGTTCAGCCATCTTCTCGGCGCCACGGTGGTGGTAGCCAACTTCCGGCACGCAATCGACGATTTCTTCACCGTCGAGCTGCAGGATTATGCGGAACGCACCATGGGCCGACGGGTGATTGGGGCCGAGGTTGAGGAACATATAGTCCTCGTGCTCGCCGCCACGCTTCATGCCCCAGTCTTCCGGCTTGAAGCGCGCGGCTTCTTCTTCCAGCTGCTGCTTGGCCAGGGTCAGGCTGAATGGATCGAACTCGGTGGCGCGCGCCGGGTAATCCTTGCGCAGCGGGTGACCTTCCCAGGTCGGTGGCATCATGATCCGCGTCAGGTGCGGGTGGCCGCTGAAGTGGATGCCGTAGAGGTCCCAGACTTCGCGCTCATACCAGTTAGCGTTGGGCCAGATGCTGGTGACGCTGGGCACATTGAGGTCGCGCTCGCTCAAGGCGACCTTGAGCATGATGTCGCTGTTTCGCTCCAGCGACATCAGGTGATAGAACACGGTGAAATCCGCACCCGGCAGACCACGACGCTGGGTACGCAGGCGCTCGTCGACACCATGCAGGTCATACAACATGACGTAGGGGCGCGGTAAGTTGCGCAGGAAGGTCAGGATTTCGACCAGGCGCTCGCGGGCCACCCACAGCACCGGCATACCGGTACGGGTGCTCTGTGCGGTGAAGGCGTCAGCGCCAAAACGGGAATTCAGTTCGACGACCACATCTTGGTCGTCAGCCTTGTACGGCGGTATGGACAGAATGCTGTCTGCAGTCATGGTCTCGGTCGCTATCGGTCAACGGCGTCAGTAGGCGGGCTCAATAGAGCCCAGGCTCACACTTCGTCGGGGCTACGCAGATTGGTCACGGCGATCCGCTGCTCGCGACGCTGTTCTTTCTGCGAAGGCATTTCGGCACGGTAAACACCCTGATCACCGACCACCCAGGACAACGGCCGGCGCTCCTGACCAATGGATTCCTGCAGCAGCATCAAGCCTTGCAGAAATGCCTCAGGACGGGGCGGGCAACCGGGAATATAGACGTCGACCGGCAGGAACTTATCGACCCCCTGGACCACAGAGTAGATGTCGTACATGCCGCCAGAGTTGGCGCAGGAGCCCATCGAGATCACCCACTTGGGTTCCAGCATCTGCTCGTACAGGCGCTGGATGACCGGGGCCATCTTGATAAAGCAGGTGCCGGCGATGACCATGAAGTCCGCCTGGCGCGGGGATGCCCGGATCACTTCAGCACCAAACCGGGCCACGTCGTGCGGCGCAGTAAAGGCGGTGGTCATTTCCACATAGCAGCAGGACAGGCCGAAGTTGTAGGGCCACAGGGAGTTCTTGCGCCCCCAGTTCACTGCGCCGTTGAGAACATCTGAGAGCTTGCCCATGTAGATGTTCTTGTGGACTTGATCATCTAGCAGCGGGTCGGAAACAGTCTCCCGCTCGCCGACCGGATAGCGCTCATTGGGCGCATCCGGATCGATCCGAGTAAGTTTGTAGTGCATTGCCAAAGCCTCATTGTTTTAGCTTCGCCTGCCGCTCACGACGACCCTGAGGTGCCCAATCGAGCGCCCCGATCCGCCAAAGGTAGACAAGACCTGCCAACAGAATTGCTATAAAGACTGTAGCTTCGATTAGCCCAGCCCAGCCGCTTTCGCGCACTGAAACGGCCCAAGCGAAGAGAAAGAGGGCTTCGACATCGAAGATCACGAAGAGCATCGCGACCAAATAGAATTTAGCTGACAGGCGCAGGCGCGCACTGCCGACGGGCAACATGCCGGACTCAAAGGGTTCGTTTTTGCTGCGGCCCCAAGCTTTGCTACCCAGCAGGCTAGACAAACCAAGCATAAAGCCAATCAGCCCGAAGACTCCGAGCAGGAACACAGCAAAAGCCCAGTTATGGGACATAGTCGTTACCGCATCAGGCATGCCGGTACTCCCTAGGTAAAAGGAACGGCTTGTAAAATTTTATTATGGCGAACGCGACCCAAAACCGGGTCATTTGCAAAGTATGGCCGCAATTCTATGCGCACAACGCTTTAGTAACTAATTATTTTCTGTTCACAAAGCGACAAAAATACGTAGCCAATCGCCAAAACCCTCTCAACGCATCAACCACGGGCGTTGAACCGCATCAGCAGTTGGTTCGATTGAATACAGCCGCTATGCTTGGCTGCATCTCAATGGATAAAGACTATGACCCTCACCGAACTGCGCTACATAGTCACCCTCGCTCAGGAACAACATTTCGGCCGTGCAGCCGAACGTTGTCACGTCAGCCAGCCAACGCTGTCGGTGGGGGTGAAAAAACTCGAAGATGAGCTCGGCGTGCTGATCTTCGAACGCAGCAAAAGCGCAGTGCGCCTTACGCCTGTGGGTGAAGGCATCGTGACCCAGGCGCAGAAGGTTCTGGAACAGGCCCAAGGCATTCGCGAGCTGGCCCAGGCCGGCAAGAACCAGATGGCCGCCCCTCTGAAAATCGGCGCGATTTACACCGTCGGTCCTTACCTGTTTCCGCATCTGATTCCGCAACTGCATCGTGTTGCCCCGCAGATGCCGCTGTATATCGAAGAAAACTTCACCCACGTGCTGCGTGACAAGCTGCGCAACGGTGAGCTGGACGCGATCATCATCGCTTTGCCATTCCACGAAGCCGATGTGCTGACCAAGCCACTGTACGACGAACCCTTCTATGCCCTGCTGCCTGCCGGCCATCCGTGGGCGGAACTGAAGACCATCGACAGCAAGCTGCTGAATGACAAGAGCCTGCTGCTGCTCGGTGAAGGCCACTGCTTCCGCGATCAGGTGCTGGAAGCCTGCCCAACCCTGCGCAAGGGCGGCGAAGACAGTGCCAAGCACACCACCGTAGAATCCAGCTCGCTGGAAACCATCCGCCACATGGTCGCCTCGGGCCTTGGCGTGTCGATCCTGCCGTTCTCAGCCGTTGACAGTCATCATTACGCCCCTGGTGTAATCGAAGTGCGCCCGCTCAGCCCGCCCACACCGTTCCGCACCGTGGCCATCGCCTGGCGCGCCAGTTTCCCTCGGCCGAATGCCATCGAAGTCCTGACCGACTCGATCCGCCTGTGCTCGGTGGCCAAACCACTGCCCAAGAGCAGTTAACACAAGCCATGACCGAATTGGCCGCGGTTTCTGTTACCGCGCTGAAAGGCGTGGGCGCTGCCCTGGCTGAAAAGCTCGCCAAGGTTGGTCTGGAAACCCTGCAGGACGTGCTGTTCCACCTGCCGCTGCGCTATCAGGACCGCACCCGCATCGTGCCAATTGGCGCGCTACGTCCGGGCCAGGATGCCGTGGTAGAAGGCATCGTCGCCGGCGCCGATGTGGTCATGGGGCGGCGGCGCAGCCTGCTCGTGCGCTTGCAGGACGGCAGCGGGACACTGTCTTTGCGCTTCTACCACTTCAGTCAGGCGCAAAAGGAAGGCCTTAAACGCGGCACACAGGTGCGCTGCTACGGTGAAGTGCGGCCTGGCTCCTCGGGTCTAGAAATTTATCACCCGGAATACCGTGCGCTGTCTGGCAGCGAGCCGATTGCCGTGGAACAGACCCTGACGCCGATCTACCCGACCACCGAAGGCCTCACCCAGCAACGCCTGCGTCAGCTCAGTGAACAAGCCCTGGCGCGCCTCGGCCCGCACAGCCTGCCGGATTGGCTGCCGCGCGAGCTGGCCGACGATTACCAGCTCAGCCCTCTCGATCAGGCCATTCGCTATTTGCATCGACCTCCGCCGGATGCCGACCTAGAAGAACTCGCCGAAGGCCGCCACTGGGCCCAGCACCGCCTGGCCTTCGAGGAATTGCTGACTCATCAACTGTCGCTGCAACGCCTGCGTGAAAGCGTACGCGCGCAGCAAGCTCCAGCGCTGCCTCTGGCGAAAACCCTGCCGCAGCAATACTTGGCCAACCTGGGCTTTACCCCCACTGGCGCGCAACAGCGGGTCGGCGCGGAAATCGCCTACGACCTCAGCCAGAGCGAGCCGATGTTGCGCCTGGTGCAGGGCGATGTCGGCGCCGGCAAGACCGTGGTCGCTGCCTTTGCCGCACTGCAAGCGCTGGAAGCCGGTTACCAGGTGGCGCTGATGGCGCCTACCGAGATTCTTGCCGAGCAGCATTTTATCAACTTCAGCAAATGGCTCGCGCCGCTGGGTATCGAAGTCGCCTGGCTGGCCGGCAAACTCAAGGGAAAGGCCCGTGCCAGCGCCCTGGAGCAGATTGCTGGCGGCGCCCAAATGGTGGTGGGCACCCACGCGCTGTTTCAGGAAGAAGTGCGCTTTGCCAAACTGGCGCTGGTGATCATCGATGAACAGCACCGCTTTGGCGTGCAACAGCGCCTGGCCCTGCGACAGAAAGGCATCGGCGGGCGTATGTGCCCGCACCAACTGATCATGACCGCCACGCCGATCCCACGAACCCTGGCGATGAGCGCTTACGCTGACCTCGACACGTCGATCCTTGATGAATTGCCGCCTGGCCGAACACCCGTGAACACCCTGGTCATCGCCGACAGTCGCCGCCTGGAAGTGGTCGAGCGTGTGCGTCTGGCGTGCAACGAAGGGCGCCAGGCGTATTGGGTCTGCACACTGATCGAGGAATCCGAAGAGCTGACCTGCCAGGCGGCCGAAACCACCTTCGAGGATTTATCGGCGGCGCTCGGCGGGCTGAATGTGGGCTTGATTCACGGACGCATGAAACCGGCAGAAAAAGCGGCGGTGATGGACCAGTTCAAGCAGGGCCGACTACAGCTGTTGGTCGCCACTACCGTGATCGAGGTCGGTGTCGACGTGCCCAATGCCAGCCTGATGATCATCGAAAACCCGGAACGCCTGGGCCTGGCTCAGCTGCACCAGCTGCGCGGCCGGGTCGGGCGCGGCAGCGCCGCCAGCCATTGCCTGCTGCTCTATCACCCGCCATTGTCACAGCTGGGGCGCGAACGGCTGGCCATCATGCGCGAGACCTGCGATGGCTTCGTGATTGCCGAAAAGGATCTGGAATTGCGCGGGCCCGGTGAAATGCTCGGTACTCGCCAAACCGGCTTGCTGCAGTTCAAAGTCGCCGACCTGATGCGTGATGCCGACTTGCTTCCAGCAGTGCGCGATGCCGCGCAAACCCTGCTGGAACACTGGCCGCAGCATGTCAGCCCGCTACTTGAACGCTGGCTACGGCATGGCCAACAATACGGACAAGTGTGAGCGAGAGTTTGCTGGCGTTTCGTTCGCAAGCTGCGTTGCTGTGCAAGATCTCGCCAGGCAAGACGGAGGACGCAGGTAATGGTGTTGCCTTGCCAAGTCCTCCAACAGCGCATGGCGAGATTTTTCGCGCAACCCGAAGGGCGGTATCTGTTTTAGCGCGATGCTGCGTTTCTCGACACTCATTTGGCACACCATACTTCGTGTCTCGTGCCTTGCCTCGTGCTAAAACAGACTCCAGCGCGCCCGCTAACGAAACGCAAACAGACCCAAACAGCACAACTGTCGTCTGCGCCGCATTTTCCTGATCCCGCTGTATATACTCGGGGTATTGCTACTTCTGCTGGATACCGTCATGACCGAACTTGCCCTTGCTCCCGAGACCGCTCCGCGCCCGCCAGCGGTGATTCTGCAGTTGCTGGAAAAGCTCGGCCTACCCTATCAAGTCTGCCGTGATCTACCGGGTCTGGCGGTCGCACAGCGGCTTCAGGCAGTGTTGCTGGATGACTCAGTGGGCGCCCTGCTGGTGCTCTATCCACAGAGTCAGCTACTCGATCTCAACCGCCTGACTGAACTGACCGGCCGCCAGCTAACGGCAGTGAAGCCGGAGCGCCTGGAGCGGATGCTCGGCAAGCACAACCTGAAAGTGCTACCCGGCCTACCGCCTTTGACCAGCTCGCCGTGCCTGTATGACGAACGCCTGCTGGACGTGCCAAGCCTGTACATCGAGTCGGGCCAGCCTGGTGTGCTGCTGGAACTGGCCATTGATGCGTTCAAAAGCCTGCTGAGCAAAGCCAGCGCCGCGCGCTTTGGTGAGCCGCTGAGCAATATCCGCCTGAACCTCGACCGCCCAGACGACGACCGCGCGGAAATCACCCTGGCGGTGCAAGCCTTTACAGCCCGGCGCATTCAGCAGCGCCTGGAAGAAACCATCGAAATCCCCCCCCTGCCGGAAACTGCGCAAAAAATCATCAAATTGCGCGTCGACCCGGAAGCCACGGTCGATGACATCACCGGCGTGGTCGAAACCGATCCAGCCCTGGCCGCCCAGGTGGTCAGCTGGGCCGCCTCACCTTATTACGCCGCCCCCGGTAAGATCCGCTCGGTGGAAGATGCCATTGTCCGCGTGCTGGGCTTTGATCTGGTGATCAACCTGGCCCTTGGCCTGGCGCTGGGCAAAACCCTGAGCCTACCCAAAGATCAACCGCAGCACGCGACGCCTTACTGGCAACAGGCGATCTACAGCGCAGCCGTAATCGAAGGTCTAACCCGCGCCATCCCGCGCGCGCAGCGCCCGGAAGCCGGCCTGACCTACCTTGCCGGCCTGCTGCATAACTTCGGGTATCTGGTGCTGGCACATGTGTTTCCGCCGCACTTCTCGCTGATCTGCCGGCACCTGGAGGTCAACCCGCACCTGTCGCACAGCTATATCGAGCAACACCTACTCGGCATCAGCCGCGAACAGATCGGCGCCTGGCTGATGCGTTACTGGGATATGCCAGAAGAACTGGCTAGCGCCCTGCGCTTCCAGCATGACCCGGAATATACCGGCCCCCACGCCACTTACCCAAACTTGGTGTGCCTGTCGGTCAGCCTGCTGCGTAATCGGGGTATCGGTGCCGGCCCGCAGAGCGAGATTCCACAAAGCCTGTTCGACAACCTAGGCATTAGCCGGGAAAAAGCCGAAGACGCCGTGAGCAAAGTGCTGGCCGCCGAAGTCGCGCTGCGCGAACTGGCCGCGCAATTTCACCCTGCGAACTAAAGCGGGCTGAACAGAAAAGGGGCCCACGGGCCCCTTTTTCATGGCTGCCGGCTGACTATTTCTTCAGCTGCGCGCGCCGTGCGGCAAACAACTCCGGCAGCACCTGCACACTGCTATCGAGCAACTGCGCCACGTCTGGCTGCTCATACAGGGCGGCATATTCGGCCAGCTTTTCACTGGGCATCTGCCGGTAGGCATACAACATAAAGGACTCCACCGCTTGCGCGCTGGAAGCCCGCAGCGCGTCTTCCTGGGCCTTGGTTTGAGTGCTCAGCGCTTTTTCGTCGATGCTTTCGCCACGCCCCTGCAACGCCAGAAACGCCTGGGTTTTGCCGATTTCATAGCGCAACAGGGTGGCCAGGGTCGTAGTGTGTGCGGCAGCATCCAGGCGACGGACCAAGGCAAGACGCTCCTCACGCGGCGGGCGCTCGCCCAGCTGTTTGCGGTAAGCCGCCAGGCCTTCTGCTCCACCCTCACCGACCGAACGCTCGGCGGCAGTAAAGCCCTGCGCCAACGGGCTTTCCAGCAGGCTCTTGGCCTTTACCAACTGGGCTTGATCGAGTTTACCGGTCAGCTTCTTGGCCAAGTCCAGGCACAGGTCATCGGCGGCAAACACCTTGGCCAACTGCGCTTGCTGTTTATCGCTCAGCCCGCGTTGCACCAGCGGCGCGCTCTGCTCGCAGAGCAAACGGATGCCTGCCAGCTCGAATAACGGCGCAAAGGCTTCGGCTTTGGGGGGCGCAGCATGGGCAAGGGAGGTGGAAAACAGCAGGGCAATCAGCAGAAAACGCATGGGTAAACTCTCACTAGGGCTATGCCCAGCCTAGCGAATGCGGTGCGCGCAGGCCAGCCCTGGCGCGCACAGCTGCGGATCAGGCAGCTTTTTTGGCGGCGTCTTTCTTTTTCGGCATCAGGTATTTGGTCAGGCCCTGGAACCAGATGACCAGCGCCGGGTTACCCTGGATTTGGATGTCCTTGTTCTGGATGCCCTGCATAAACGCCAGCTGCTTGTTCTTTGCGCTCATGGTAGCGAAACCATATGCAGCATCCTTGAAGCCCAGGGCGAAAGCCGGCTCAGTGGCCGCGCCGCGCTTGCTAGTGATGCGCTGATCTTTGACGATGAAGTGACGGGCAACTTTGCCATCCAAGGTGTGCAGTTGGAACACCATATTGCGATCGACCAACTGCTGCTGGAATGCCGGGTTTTCACGGCTGGCCTTGGCCATCAGGCGGCCCAGCATCCACAGAAGAAAACGAAATTTCATGCGCAAGGCCTCGCGAAGGGTAGGGAAAAGGCGGCGCATTGTAGCGGTTTGCAGCGGGGACTACATCCGGCTGAAAGAAGGGCGTGAGCACGCCAGCCGGTAGGAGCGACCCGGAGCCGAAGGCTCCGGGCTGAGGACTCAGTTAACCGCGTCTTTAAATAACCCGCAGAAAACCGTTTCAAAATTCACGTTTTGCAATTTATTTATTCATAATCATGCACTTACAATGTATAAATCCATGCTACTGCGCTAATCGTTTCAATTCAACCCCTCAGCCCCCTAGATTCGTTGCGGAGGGATCAGGATCGCCGTGATTTTGAAACAGCGACCGCTCGGTGACTCCCCCAACACGATCTATGAGCTGCCAGAAAATGATACGTTTTGATAAATCGGTGCCTCCAAAGCTGCTTGTAATACACGAACATCCCGTCCTCCGCGCCCAGGCTCGCAAGCATCTGGAGTCATCCGGATACACGGTGGTTGAAGCAGGTAGCTGTAGAGAGGCTATCGCAATCATGCATACCTGCACCTTCGCAGGAATAATTGTCGATAACGATATGGCTGATTATGAGGCTGCATCTCCACTTTCCGCTCGGAGCGCTACTGGAAACTCTAATATCCCGTGCATAGTACTTGCAACAACTCGGGTTATTCGAAAGCCGGATAAAGATTTCAACACAACCTTAGATGATTACTTGTATAAGCCTTTCAAACCTAGCGCTCTAGCCAAGCATGTACATCAATTAATAAAGACCTCTGTTGAGATCGAGCATTTAAGGCTTGTATGCCCCGCAGCCTACGCATTGACAGGGACAACAGGAATTAACCTCACAAAATTCAACCTTCCTTTTAAACAGATGATTGTGCTTCATGCTCTTGTCAGCAACTCACCTCGCGTTGTGAGCAAAGCATGTTTCGTAGACGTTCTATATTCACACAAGAGCCCGCCAATAAATCCTTATAATGCGGTAGAGTCCTTAGTTTTTCATTTACGTAAAAGACTACGCGCCGAAGAATCAAATGTGAGTATAAAATCTGTTCGAGGCGTTGGGTATAGAGCTTCCATTAACCAAATACAGAATTCGATAAAAAATGTTAATTTTCTGAAGCTCTAAAAATCCAGCCTCTACGAAATATCGGGATTGAAAGCCGCGTCTTTACCGGATTTACTTTATCAAATTAAACGTTTAAAACATCCTAGTACACCTATCACCGACTATGGGTGCCGGACTTGGTGATGAAGGTATTTCTTCGACTTTAACGATGATTTGTTCGTTACTTAATACGCTGAGGGCAGGAAGTGCTTAGACGGTTCTTCTGACCGGGATGCCCTTCTCAATGAGGTGAAGGCTGTCAAACTGCCCATGATCGTTATGAACGATGACGACCCAAACGACCGGTTGTGTCCATATTGTCTGGGTGAGCGCTCCCGGCCAAGAAGCCAACGGGCTCATTTTCCCGTCCTTTTGTCGCCGCAACGCGGAACATATTGTGCTGCCACTCTGGAGTGGGCGTCATCAAGCGTACCGCTTCGTCTGAGAGCTTAGCTATCAAGGCATACTTGTGGGTCTTTCTCTTTTGCATCAGGTTAATCCTCGGCATATATGCGCGCGCAAACATCTACCAAGCCTCGCAATCGGTACATGCGCCCGATCGAAGCAACACGCGCAACAGCGCTGCAACCGTCGCAGATCCGTTTATCAGTCATGCCTCAACGTCTGAGTCCTAACATCCATGCCCACACCCCCTAATTTCTTAGTCGATGACATGGTCAACCACACACTCGCAACTCCCACTTCTCCTGATCCATTAGACGTCAAAACTTCAAAAACAAGCCAACAACTGCTGCCTGTAATGCTGGGAAAAACTCACCTGATGACTTGGCTCGACTGAAAAGCCCTCTAGTGAAATGATGCTCGTAGTTCCAGCCCCAATAGCCTGCTCTTTGCCACATCCAATACTGTTATCTAGATTATTGATATTGTCCGCAGCCTCGATCGAGCTCGGCGTTGAGCCTGAAGTGGAAGCTGGCATCTGTACCTCGTTTAGTACCGCCAAGTCCTCCGGCAAATCATCCGCAATTCTCTCAGCCAAACACTGCAGCGTCGGCTCCGCCAACATGAACAGCCAAGCTTGATCATCGGACTCACCTGTACGCCTAAGCACTCGCCCAAGCACTTGCCGGTAATGCAACTCGGTGCGAATGCGGCTGAGATAGCAGCACACCTGAAGCCGGGGGATGTCCGTTCCTTCGCTGATCATTCCGACAGCGACAATCCAGGGCGAGGCGCTCTGCCTAAACGCATTGATCACCTGCTGCGCATCTGGGATTTTGTTGGTCACAATGCAGCAAACCCCACCCCTGGATTCCAAAGCCTGGGCAATTTGCTGAGCGTGCTCAATGTCAGTGGCAACAACCAAACCGGCAGCATCCGGCTTGATTTGGCGAAGCTCATTGAGCTTGCTACAGCCAAGATCGAGTAGCTGATTGATCACGTCGTCATGGCGTAGCAATTCTTCGTAGGTGACCGGCGATTCCCCCAAGAGCTTGGCGATACTGGGGAACATTCTGACTGTACTCTCAGGACCCATTTCCTCGGTAAGTTTTACCTTCTGATTGTCGAGCAAGACAATACGAGGAGAACGGCATACCGCATCGGCTATGGCCTCTTTCAGTCCGTAGCGGTAGTCACAGATCAAGTGCCCTTCTGGCGTCGAGTATCGGGCCAAGACAATAGCCCGGTCATCTGAGCGCCATGGCGTACCGGAGAGCGCCAAGGTGAAGGCTGCTCGGTCTTGTATCCGATGTAATATCTGCTGCCCCCAGGCGTTGCTGAGAAGCGGATCATGGCCAGCGCAATGGTGAATCTCATCGAAGACCACGAGCACACGGTAATCATCAAGAAGCTGCCAGAACCCCTCATCTCTGTACTCCATGGCCTGGTAGGTAAACGCCGTTCCCACAGCGCCTATCTGGCCATCCAGTCGCCGGCCAAGTACTTCTGCAAAGGTTGAGCGGAAGCCATCGACAACCTGGCAGGATGGCGCGAAGCACATCACCAGATCGATTTTCTCCTGCTTAAGCAACCTGCTGGCTAGCTCTGCCGCCATGCGTGTCTTCCCGGCTCCCGGCGTCGCCTGGCAGAAGAAGTGCGGTGTGGTAGCAAAGTGCTCCAATGCCGTGTCGATGCAGCTGAGTTGCCAGTCTCGTAGCGATCTGGTCATCGTGCAGCAAGCGTCTTGATGGTCTTTTCGATGGCCCGAAGATGGCCGAGTAGACGTGAACTGCGATCCCTGGCTTCCAGGTACTCGTCTTCGACCTTATCCCGCAAATGCGGCATTTCTTCTAGGAGCAGCTTGAATCGCTCCGCCTCTCCCATTGAAGAGAGGAAGTCCAAGCGGATTTCTTTGTGGAGCGCTTCCAGATGCTGATCCGCACTGGCTGACGACTCAAGCGGGACAGCCTCAACTTGAAAAACTACAGATTCCCGCTCGGGCTCAGAAACAGTCTTTAGGCTGTTCTCAAACCCGTTGTCAACCAGCTCCAATTGCAGGTGTGCCGGAATCGGTTTCAGGTGATAGACCTGTCCCCGCGAACGACGCTCTTCATCAAGCACAAGCCAGCCCGTGCGCAGTAATCGCCGAATCTGCTCATACACATAGCGGCGCACATCGGCGATACGAAAAGTCATGCCCTCTAGACGCTTGGCATAGGCATCACGCAGTTCACGGGTAGTGAATCTTATGCTCCCTTCTTCCTGAAGCAGCTCATACAGACGCCTGTCGAAGATAAACGAGGCCGATTTCATTGAGGCACCAGAAGAGTTAACGCGTAAAAATGCGGATTATAATCCGTGGCTCGTGCGTCCGCAAACGCACGATAGTGCCGCCTCAGAGGAATTGAGACGGTCATGGATAAATTGGCGAAAGTGTTAGGGGAACGCATCCGAACACAAAGGAAGATTTGCCACATGTCTCAGGATGTACTGGCGCTGGCCTGCAGTATCGATCGTAGCTATATGGGTCGGATCGAGCGTGGCGAAGTAAACATCACCGTCGAGAAGCTTTATCGTATTGCTGGCGAGCTGGCCTGCGACCCCTCCTGCCTTTTGCCTCAAATGTCAGAGCTACAACGCAGCTGACTAATACTGCCGGCGTCTGACGTTTTCTCCTGACTGCTTAATTTGCTTTTCGGCTCCAGGGCCTTGCTAGCCCAGCTCGCGCGCCAGCTTTTATTCCAACACGCTTTCCGGGTTATTCGGGTTGAGGACAGGGGCCGCGAGCTTGGCGGAAGTGGAGACGACCTCCATAATGAAATCAAAGCGAGGCTCTCTAAACCAGAGCCTGCGGCTCTTTGCCCCATATGAGTAACCCATCATGGCTCGCCCCATCAAATCCCGAGGCACAAAGGTTCACACCTTAGACTCTAAGGACTCGCTCAAGAAGCAAGCCCTTGCCACGCGGATTGATCAAGAACAAGACCACCATTTCATGACCCATGATGCACTGGCCGATGTAGATGCCGGCAGGGTGATCAATCACCAAACTATCCAGGATTGGGCTGACAGACTCAGTGACGGAGATCCGACCCAGCGCCTTCTGCGCTGATATGTCTTTAAGCAATAGCGCTGGGCGCTAGCAGACTATTGTCTGCCCAAAAACTGCAATTGAACTAAGGGTATCTATGTTTGACTACAGTGATCCGCAGTACAAAGAACTGCTTGCACTGGCCACAGAGGTTCTTGGCAGTAGCGAAATTGCCGTGGCATGGATGAATACGCCGGCTTTAGGTCTAAATGGCGCTCGCCCGATCGATCTTATTTTCGGCCCAAATAGTGCGGAAGACGTGAAAGCTCTATTAGATCGTATGCATTATGGGGTTTATCATTAACAAAACTATGGCAACGGCTCGCGATTGCGCGCTTGAATGACTACCTCCATTACTTGTCACGAACAACTCTAAGCTTTACCTCTGAATGGTTCGGCCAACTGATCTATATATCTGGTGGGGTAGCGCCGATCACGCAGGCCGACATCATTGCTACCTGGTTGATTGGCACTGTCGTAGAAGGTTTTGAAGAGCAGATCCCAAACCAGCAGGAACTCACCGAAATTAACTTGGGCGTCCTCAAAGTCACGCTTGTGATGCCAGCGATGTGTTTCAGCTACGCCGATAATGCACCGCAACCATCCTAGCGAGTAGTCCACATTGGAATGCTGGAAGGCCAAGTGCACGGTCAGTATCCCGAACCAAGTTGCCACCAATTCTGATGGAGTGCCCATCGCGAAAAGTACGAGCAATCCGGGGCCGGCCATGATTGCGGCATGGAGAGGATGCCGACGCTCCCCGTTCACCCAGTAGAGCCGCTCCGCACTGTGGTGAGGCTCGTGTAAATACCACAGCCAAGGGATGTGGTGACTGAGGCGGTGCATGGCATACAAACTCAGGTCCAAGATGGCTGCAACAATGAGCAGTTGTAACCAAAGAGGCAGCTCGGTGGGGAACCCGCTCAGCTCCGCAGGCACTAGGTCCCCCAAGAGCGATAGTACGGTGGCAGTGAACTGGATGACCGACAAATTCACTACAAGGTGAATCAGGTCCGTCAGGGTATCGTCATGGTCGTCTAGCCAGTCCTGCCGAAACGGCTGAAATCGCTCCAAGCCAGCTACGCAGCCGACCCCCAAGGCCGCTAATATGGCTGTACTCGGCCAGTAAGGAATGCCTTGATAGAGCAGCCAGACCATACCGGCCGATACGCCACCGAAAATGGCTGGATAACTAAACCAGCGAATTAAAAACCTCGAAGTGCTGCCCATCGTGAATCCTCCATGCAGTAGGTTTCACTCTGAACTGTGCGGCCGCTATACGCTTGAACGAAGGAGCTGATATTCACTTGGGCTGCAGATACGCAAACCGCATCGGCGGAAGCATCTCAGTTGAAGTGAATATCAGCTTGTTAGTTTCACGTGACCGAGTGCGGAAGAGGGATCGAGCCCAAACAACACCCGAAAAGAGCGTGAAAAATGTGCGGCATCGGCAAATCCAGCAGCATGGGCAGCCTCTGTCAGATTGTGGCCGATAGACACAAACCGTAGCGCCACGACTAGCCGGCTCCACTTGCGATAGCTACGCAGTGGAAGACCAGTTTGCTCAACGAACCAATGAGAAAACCGGGTGGGCGACAGATGCACAAGCTCGGCCAGTCGTATCCGATCATCGTGTCGCTCCTCCAGCGCCTGAAGCACTGCCCGCATACGCGGTTCAGCTGCCTGCGGTGTTTTCAGGCCCAGCAGTCGCCTAACCTCCTCACGAACCAGATGAGCAGATACCTCCGGCGTTTCAAGTACCCGCTCGATGGCAAACGTATTGCCGACAGAAATCGAGACCAACTGGGCGGCCGATATACAGCTCATAGCACGAGCCTCTTCCGACAGCGCATCAAGGTATATCGAAAGCACTTCAGTGCCTTCAATCTGATGCAGTGTGCCGGCCTTTATGCAGATGGCCGGTGCAGTAAGCGCCTGACTCGGCCCTCGCACCGTCACTTGACCGCTAAGGCCAATGGTCACTTGGTGCGCCATATGGCTGTGCCGATCATGGCTGCCGGCGTGCCCCAAGAATATCCCCAGCCCTGGCGATACCCAGGCTTTTCCACGCCAGCAGACACCCTCGGGAATGGCCATTTAAGCGCCTCAGGCCTTTGTGTCGTGCTGATGTTCGATTTTGCGGATTTCGGCCTGAAAAGCCTCATCGAGCAGGCTCGGCTTCTTGCGCCATGGCTGGCGGTCAGGCTTGCGCTGCGCGGCGTACAACACGATTTCACCGCCTGTGGTAGCAACAAAGCTTTGTGCTTGTCGCTCAAGTTCGGCTCTTAACTCGTCTTTGGTCATGACGACCCTATGATGGTTGCTGGGGAAATTCCATGTGAAAGGCGGTGATGCCATTGCCGGAGGTACACCAGATCTTTCCTTTGTGGGACTCAACGATTGATCGAGTAATGGCCAAGCCAAGCCCGGCATTGCTCGGACTGCCTTCACGGCGCGCCGGGTCTACTCGATAGAAACGATCGAACAGTTTATCCAAGTGCTCCGGCTTGATGGTTTCGCCGGGGTTCTCGACGATGAGCGTGATAGCACTTGCAGTCGACTTGATCGTTACCGAGATCGTTTTCCCGGCAGGTGTATAGCGCAGTGCATTCGACAACAGATTCGAGATCGCCCGATCCAGCATCAGCTTGTCACCCAGCACGCTGCCTGAACCGGTCACAACCAACTGGATGCCATGCTCATCAGCTATTAGGTGGTAGTACTCAAACAGCTTGGTGACTACCTCGCTGAACTCAATGCGCGTCTGCTCGGGAATGATCAAGCCGTTGTCCGATTTAGCCAGGAACAGCATGTCATCGATCATGCGCGACATGCGTTTCAGATCTTCTAGATTCGAGTAGAGGTTCTCTTCATAGGCTTCGAGGTTGCGTTTTTGGGTGAGTACCACTTCGGTGTGCGTCATCAGGTTGCTGAGAGGTGTGCGTAACTCATGAGCGATATCGGCAGAGAAATTTGAGAGTCGAACAAATGCGTCGTCGAGCCTGGCAAGCATCGCATTAAACGAAGTAACCAACTGCTGAAGTTCAAGGGGGACGGGCTCCAGTGGGATACGCTCTTTCAGCGACCTCGCCGACATTGACGTAGCAACCAGGGTCACCTGTCGCAGGGGTCTCAAACCACTACGCGCAACAACCCAGCCCAACGCAGCGCTGACCAATGCGCTAATGACCAAGCCAAGCCAGAACCACCGCTGCAGCGTTTCAAAGAAATGCACGTGATTGGTCACGTCAAGGATCAATAGGGCCGTAAGGAACGCGGGCTGATCAGGGGTCGAAACCTGCGCAGTCATACCTCTGTACATGTGCCCGTTCTCCTCCCACTCCCACATACCGTGATCAGGGTTGAGGCGGTACTTTTCTGGAACATTGAACGCCTGTGGCTCGGCAAAAAGTACAGTGCCGTCGTTTGCAAAGATGACTGCCGCCAGATCGTGGTGAGCCCCTAATAGCGCTTTCAGCTGAGGCAGCACTCCTTCAAGGTCTGCATGACTCCGTGTATTACTCAGAATCTGCTGAGTCGATTCGAGCTTCTCATCCAGTGTTTGCTGGTCGAGCATCATGAAGTGATGTCGACTGAGCTCATTGAAGCTCAGGCCTGCCACTGTGAGGACTGCAATCACCGCAAGCATGAACATCAAGCTCATGCGCGCGGTCAGTGACAGGTGCTTCATTCCGACTCCGGAGCATCAAGCATGTAACCCATGCCACGAGCGGTATGAATCAGTTTCAGCTCGAATTCATCGTCAATTTTCGCCCGTAAGCGCCGGACAGCAACTTCGATAACATTGGTATCGCTGTCGAAATTCATGTCCCAAACCTGGGAAGCGATCAACGATTTCGGAAGGACTTCGCCGCGCCGGCGCAGCAGTAGTTCGAGCAACGCGAACTCCTTCGCCGTCAGGTCAATTCGCTTGCCACTGCGTACGGCACGGCGCTTCAGCAGATCAACCTCAAGGTCGGCTATTTTCATGGTGGTCTGCGTGGGCGAACTATTACCGCGGCGGAGCAATGTCCTGACGCGGGCTAACAGCTCAGAGAAGGCGAATGGCTTGACTAGGTAATCGTCCGCCCCCAGCTCTAGACCTTTGACACGATCCTCAACACCGTCACGTGCCGTCAGAAATAACACCGGGACATCCTTCCCTGCGGCCCGGATCATCCGCAGCACTTCCCAGCCATCCAGACCCGGCATCATTACGTCCAAAATCAGCAGGTCATAGGCTTCGCTCAGTGCATGCTGAAGCGCATCCGTTCCCGTCATAACACGGTCGACGTTGAATCCAGCCTCAGTGAGACCCTGTTGCAGGTAAATGCCTGTTTTTGGTTCGTCTTCAGCGACCAGAAGTTTCATGCGGGCTGTTCCCAAATTTTGAGTGGCCTGAGTGTGCAGTCAAATCCCCCTCCCAACCAGAAGCTTACGCAAATGTAATCCTAGCCTCAGCTCTCTGTCAGGATGCCTTGTCTAGGGTGCAGACATGATCACTAGGTTGTGCTCTTGGCCCTCGAATGAATAACAACCAGAGGTGCCCAGTCACAGCGTCAACTGAGGAGACTGCCCTATGAAACTGCTTAAACCCTTATTTCTGGCTGGTTCGCTCCTGCTTTCTTCAGCTGTTCTGGCAGAGGGAGGGAGCGACCGCATCTTCGAACGCATCGAGAGCATGCGCGACAAAGCCGAAGCGGTGCTGATTCAGGCGGAAAAGGCTCCCGCCAGCGAGCGCCATGTGCATATGAAGGAGCACATGAAAATGCTCGACGAGATGATGAGCCAGCTTCACAACGAGCATCCTGCTCCCGGCATATCTACGGAGGAACATCTCGCGTGGATGGAACGGCACGACAAATTGGTTGATGACGTCCTCGCGCAAATGATGCGTGAGCACAAGCTGATGATGGCTGATAAAGAGTGCCATCCATAGGATTCCCCATCTTCAAGGCCTTCATGATTGCTCCTTTGGCCTAGCGGCACCTTGACGGTGCCGCATTTTTTTCAAGCTGACTAATTTGTAGTTTTGGGGTAAGCCCCCCGGCAGGATGCGGGGAATAGCATGAGGTTTCCAACCACCTCAGTGAGGTCTCATCATGAAACGTTCACGCCCACAACTGTTGGTCACAGCACTTCTCTTCGCAGCTGTAGCTCAAGCCTCTGCGCAAACTTCCAGCAGCGCACCCAGCATTGGCCAGCAGGCCCAAGCGACCCCCGCTACGCGTACCGTTTTCATCAAGATGGATGACATCAGCTACGGCCAGAAATCTATCGATGTGAAGCCTGGCGAAACTGTCCGCTTCGTGTTGAAGAATGAAGGAGCGCTGATGCACGAATTCAATATCGGTAAAGCCGTATCGCAACTGGAGCATCAACGCGAAATGGCTGCTTTGTTCAAAGACGGCACACTGACGCCAACAGGCAAAGCAACGTCAATTGTCTGGCGTGAACGATCAGGCTTAGGGGACTCCAATCCACCGGGCATTCCTGAAGTCGTTCAAGCGATACATGATGATCCCAACGCCATCCTTGTTGAGCCCGGAACTACCAAGGAATTTGTCTGGACCTTCCACGACACGGCTAACCTCAACTTCGCCTGCACCCTCCCAGGACATTATCAGGCAGGGATGGTCGGTGAGTTCGTCATGCGTTGAATCAAAAGCCGGTGCCCCGGCAAATGCCGGGCCGCACCTGGCTTTAGTGAATCTTTCAGATATGTAGTTTTCGCGTAAGGCTACTAACAGCACCGCCTGATTAACATCAATCTCGTTCCCAACAACTCCATTTTCGAGATTTATTATGAAAGCCAAACTCGCTTCTTTGTTTATTACCACAACCCTGGTTTTTTCCGCCTCTATAGCCATGGCTAGCCCGAACCATAGTAAAAGCGATATCGGTCAGCCTGGGGGCTCCACAAAAGCGGATCGAACCATCGAAATCAGGATGGGCGATATCTTTTTCGAGCCGAAGAGTATTGATATCAAAGCAGGAGAAACCGTCCGCTTCGTACTCAAGAATGAGGGCTCGCTGCTGCACGAGTTCAACTTGGGCATGGCAGCCGCACATGCCGCCCATCAAAAAGAAATGGCAGCAATGTTTCAGAACGGCACGCTTTCTCCAACTGGAGCACAGGACATGAGCAACATGGATCATGCCATGGGCGGGATGAAGATGGTCGGCATGAAACACGACGATCCAAACAGCGTCTTGATCGAGCCGGGGGCCACTGAAGAACTGGTATGGACCTTTACCAACGCAACGGGGCTTGAGTTCGCCTGCAACATCCCAGGCCATTATCAATCGGGAATGGTCGGCAAAGTGAACGTACGCTAATCATTGAGTTCGGATTGATATACGTCAATTGCTGGGACGCAGTAGAGACTATTGTCATTTGCTGTCCCACCAATACTGCCTCAACTCAAACGAGGATCGAGCCATGGACCACTCCCACCACCCAGGCTCTGAATTGCCATTCTGGAAACGCAAAACTGGCATTGCGCTGATCATGCTGGCTGTCATCGGCGTTTTTTATGTGGCCCGCGAGCATTTTGGCCACATCTCCCAGGTACTGCCTTACTTGATTCTGCTGCTGTGCCCGCTGATGCACATGTTCGGCCACAACCACGGCGGGCATTCCCATCGCAGCGAGACCGATATTCCCAAGGACGACAATAGGAAGTAAGCCTAATGCCCACCACCCAGTGCCATCTCGACCATGAGCATTCCAAGCATCAGGAAGACCAGCATGGAAGTCAGCACGATCCGGTGTGCGGCATGGCCGTCAAACCAGACAGCCCATTCAGTGAGAGCCACGAAGGTCAGACATACCGTTTCTGCAGCGCGAAATGCCAGGAGAAGTTTCGCGCAGACCCTACCCGCTACGTGCACCGTCCCCAGCATGATGAACATATACATCATGAAACACCGCTTACCGCACCTGGAGCCTCTGGATCTGCGGAGTACACCTGCCCGATGCATCCGGAAATACGTCAGCCACAACCTGGCAATTGCCCCATCTGCGGCATGACCCTGGAGGCAGTGATCCCGGAATTAGAGGAAGAGGAGAATTCAGAACTCAAGGATTTCTCCCGGCGCTTCTGGTGGACGCTCCCTCTCACGATCATCGTGACTGTATTGGCTATGGCCGGCCACTCGTTAACGCTATTCCATGGCGCAACGCAGAACTGGGTGGAGCTTGCCTTGGCAACGCCTGTAACGCTGTGGGGCGGCTGGGTATTCTTTGCCCGAGGCATCGACTCAGTCCGTCATCGCAGCCCCAATATGTGGACACTGATTGGCCTGGGTACAGCGGCAGCTTACCTCTACAGCGTTGCCGCAACCCTGGCCCCACAGCTGTTCCCCCAAGCCTTCTTCCAAGACGGGCGCATTGGTGTCTACTTCGAGGCTGCGGCGGTAATCATCTCCCTGACGTTATTGGGCCAGATGCTCGAACTCAAGGCTCGCTCACAAACCTCAGCCGCTATTAAATCGCTATTGGGCCTGGCACCCAAAACCGCGCGGCGCATCAAGCCTGACGGCCAGGAAGAAGATATTCCATTGACCCATGTGCACCTGGGCGACCATCTGCGAGTACGCCCCGGCGAGAAAGTCCCGGTGGACGGTACTGTTCTCGAAGGCGAAAGCGCCGTCGATGAAGCCATGCTGACCGGCGAACCGCTACCGGTGACCAAGCGCGTTGGCGATACGCTGATTGGCGCGACCATGAATACCCACGGCAGCCTGGTCATGCAAGCGCAGAAGGTGGGCGCCGATACCATGCTGTCCCAGATCGTGCAGATGGTCGCCAGAGCACAGCGCTCCAAGGCACCCATGCAGCGTATGGCTGATGCCGTGGCGGGCTACTTCGTGCTTGGCGTGATCGCTATAGCGATCCTCACCTTCTTCAGCTGGGGCTTGTTCGGTCCGGAGTCGGGCTGGGTATTTGGTCTGATCAACGCGGTTGCCGTACTGATCATCGCCTGTCCCTGTGCACTGGGTCTTGCGACCCCTATGTCGGTGATGGTTTCGACTGGCAAGGCTGCAACCAGTGGTGTCTTGTTCCGCGATGCCAGTGCCATAGAGAACCTGTGCAAGATCGATACGCTGATCGTCGACAAAACCGGCACGCTGACCGAGGGACGGCCTGTATTCCACAGCGCAGAGGGTGCCGGCCCATTCGAACCGAACGAGGTGCTGCGATTGGCTGCAAGCCTTGATCAAGGCAGTGAGCATCCGCTGGCCCATGCGATCGTTGATTACGCCCGCACCCAGGGTATTGAGTTGGCCAAGCCGGACTCTTTCGAGTCGGGCTCCGGCATCGGTGTGCGCGGCCAAGTGGAAGGTCGGCAGCTGCAATTGGGTAATACAGCATTGATGGCAGACGCCGGAGTAGATGCCACACCTCTGAGTAACCGGGCAGAGCAGCTCCGCCTGGAGGGCATCAGCATTGTCTTCTTGGCGGTGGATGGCGTTCTAGCAGGACTTCTGGCGGTCTCCGATCCGATCAAACCAACCTCCAAACAAGCAGTCACCAGGCTTCAAGAGGTCGATGTGAAAGTCATCATGGCCACTGGCGATGGACTTACAACCGCAAGGGCTGTAGCCAGGGAGTTGGGTATCGAAGAAGTCCATGGCGAGGTTAAACCTCAGGACAAGGAAAAGTTGGTTGCCGATCTGCAGAGCTATGGCCGCCGAGTAGCCATGGCTGGCGATGGCATCAACGACGCCCCTGCGCTGGCTCGTGCCGATGTGGGTATCGCGATGGGAACCGGTACAGATGTGGCGATGAACAGTGCTCAGGTGACCTTAGTCAAAGGTGATCTGATGGGCATCTTACGGGCAAGAACATTGTCCGTGGCCACGGTAAAAAACATGCGGCAGAACCTAGCCTTTGCCTTCATCTATAACGCCATGGGAATTCCACTAGCAGCAGGGGTGCTTTATCCCCTGACTGGCCACTTGCTGTCGCCCATGATTGCGGCATTGGCTATGAGCGTCAGTTCAGCATCGGTTGTATTCAACGCATTGAGACTGCGGAAAATCCGCATCGACTGAAATGAACGTGAATCTAAAGCCAGTTGACAGGTATCAGTAATTCCATCAACTCCGAAAGGACATCTACCAGCGCTAAAAAACAAGCTTGACCTTACCATCGTGTCAAGGTCGATGCTCAGGTTACGGCATCTATGCCGCCTAACCAACGAGGTGATTTATGTTCGCTCTACAGGTATCAGGAATGGGTTGTGGCAGTTGCGTCAGCAAGATCACAAAGGCAATTCAGGCGGTAGATGAAACCGCAAAAGTGGAGATTGATCGTGCTGCCGGTAAGGTGTCGGTAGACAGCCAAGAACCCGCGGAATCTATCCGCAAGGTGATTCAGGACCTGGGCTATACCGCGCAGGTCAGCGCGTAAGAACCGACTGAGTTGTGATCGACTCCATTTGACACCCTCAACTCGAACTTTTGCGAGCGATGAGGTCATGGCTTCAGGGCCATGACCTCATTTGAAACCCTTGATATCAGACCAGTACCGCTGTCTGTGCCTCGATCAGAGTTTCCACTGCCGCATAGAGGTCAACGTCCGTTTGCTGAGTTTTGATCGAGACCACCAGGCTGTACCTTACGGTGTCGTCATATCGCTGCTGCTTAACAAGCGTTTTCCACCACCCCAGTGCGGGATAGATACCAAGCATTCCCCGTCCTGCCAGTTCAGCTGCAGTGCCTCGCCAGATGTCCGAGTGGAGAGAGCCTCGATGTCTTGTCTGGGTACCGAGCAGCCAGTTCGGATCTGAGCCGCCACCCTGGTAACCACCTTCCTCTTCATCCCGTGCACGCTTGTTGATGCGCTGGCGGAACTGGTCACGATCTTCGTTTGGGCGGCTGACATCGAAGCGCAAGCCATGCGACTCGTAGCGATAGCGCCCCTTGATACCGCGTTCGGCTATGCCGGGGTTTGGCTCTACGAAGTAGGAAAGTGTCACCCGCATTTCCACCTCGATGTTGCCTAGGTTGAGCAGTTCCTGCTGCGGCCATGGAAGCAGATGAAGATGCATATCCCGCGCGGTGGGCGGCTTGGTGCCCTGCCTCATGAACGGCCTAAGATGGTCCTCGACAATCATGGTCAAGGAGTCGCCGGCACTCCACAGGGCGCGACTCAGATCTGGTACACCAAAGCCGCAGTGCTTGACCAGATTCTCGTAGCCTGCCTTGGTGCCAGCAGCAAGGAAATCCTGCCTCATACGATCGGGCCACTCAGCTGAGTGCACGATTAGAGCTCGTACAGTCTCGGGCCAGAACTGTGGGTAGTTCGTCGATACTTGTGCGGCCATGCGAGCTGCTAGCGCGGATGCTGCGCTGGTGGCGCTGGTCGTCGTCAAAAGCCGTTGTTCTGGTTCGTGTGCCGTGGTGACAAGGGAAAGACAGGGCTCGGTGTATGCTTGTTGCCCGTCTGTAGCCAGGTTGCCTCCTTCAAACACTACATCGGGTTTCAAGGGCCAAGCCGAGTTGCTCCAGGTCCCCGAAGTCGTGCTGTATGGGCTGAGGCTGCCTGCGGCAGCGATCGGGCGCAATCCAGGGTTGGGAGGGTCGATAGTGACCTTCTGGGTGTAAGCGCCTACGCACAGTGCGTTCCAGGCCTGGGCCGGATCATGGATTCCGTCAGTGGTGGTGTTATGCGGGTAGTGGGTGGCCTGGTTCTTGTCCGCATTGCCGGCGGACACGACGATCAGCCGAGGGTTAGCCCTCTCTCCCAATACGTCGGATGCGAGCTCATCAACTGCTGCTGACCATGCGGAAGGGCGGCCGCGATCTCGGTCGTCGAGGCTGGTGATCGCCATGCTGTAGACCCTGCGCACTTCCGGCTTGGCGGTATCCGGTTGGGTTACGGCGTCGATCATCAACGCGCCATAGGGCTCCTTTTGATTTCCCTGGGCTGCGGGGAGCAATTTCACCGACTCAAGGCGGTGCTCGATCGAAATCGGATTCTGCCCATTGAGAGGGTCAAACAGATCACCATAAAGGGCGATTCCTGCGAGCTGTGTGCCATGACCCGTAGTATCCGCAACACCCCAGTTGTGGTTGACGGTGTAAAGGTCATTCGCGTCAATGTGATGAGCTAAGAGTGGGTGGCCCCGATTGACTCCGGTATCTAGAAGGCAGACGCGGATACTGTCGTCCCCTGCGGGGGTGGTTCGCTCAAGCAGGTTCTCGACCCATTCTCTTTGTTCTAGCGGCGCAAGGGCATCAAAAAACTCGGCGGTGTCCTTGGCTCTACGAATCTCGGCGACTTCGTTGAGCAGCAAGAGTGACCGAGTGATGGCTGCTCGCGAGGCGCAGACGTTGAGGACTGTCCGCTCAGGAAACTTCAGCACTTTTTCGGATGTATGAAAGCCACATGCTTCGGCAACCGACTTAAAGCGGTTCAGCACTGCTTCACGGCCTTCCCTGATAGGCAACCAGAATTCCCACCAAATGGTTTCGTTTTCATCTGGCGGCAACACTGCGGGATCATCAGTCCACAGGGCGTTGAAAGCTGCGACTCGGATTTCTTGGATTGGATTCAGGAGCGGAGCGTTGCGCGGACTCCCCTTAGAGGTCTCCACCTCCAGGTATTGCCTGACGAGGTTCTCAAAGGCTTTGAGCTGACCATCTGGAACGAATACCGTGGCGAAGTCAGTATTCGTGGCGGGGTCATGACGCAGGTTCATGAGCTCAATGCGCTGAGCGCCTCGGGCAAGTCCTTCGAATGCAAGCGCGTAACCAGGCTCGCTCCGAAATTCGATTTGCAGGCCGTACCCACCTTCGGACCTTTCTCCTTGTCGCATTTGCCTTTCAGATGCTTCGCGCTGCAGCTGTACTGCAGAGGCCATCTGACCGCTGACATGTTGGAGTTGAGCGAGTAGCTTTCCGCCATGAGCCCCTCGATTTGGCGTGGGGTAGCGAGGGTCTCGTGTTGCTGATGCTGTGGATCGGAACCGTTCGGGTAGTCCCTGTCCCTGGAGATGAAAGTGAGGCCGTTGTCCGTTGATCGATTCCGTCATCTAAATGCTCAACTACGTTAGGAGTGCCGTCTCCCGTGGAAAGTCTTCCGTTCTTCAAGGTGTCTTTCCATGTCCTTGACCGCCATCTCGGTACGGTCATGAATGATCGTGTCCTTGATCGCGTCGTCTGCCGCCCTCGCAAGTTCTGCATGGCTGAGCCCCTCTGCGACCTTGCAGAGTTTGTCCCAGCTGCGAATCGACTTGGAAAAGTTCGCTAGTCGATTCTTGAGCACAGCCTTGGTCTGTTCCTGATTGGGCAGTCCGTATTCGATAACATCATCGAAGCGTCGGAACAAGGCGTAGTCAAGAATTTCAGGGTGATTGGTGGCAGCGATGATCAGGCTGTTGGATTGATCCTGCTCGATCATCTGCAGAAAGCTGTTCAGGACGCGACGGATTTCGCCCACGTCGTTGGCAAGACCACGCTGGGAACCGATGGCATCGAATTCGTCGAAGAAATAAATGCCGCGAGTATCGCGAATGGCATCAAAAATCTGACGCAGCTTGGCTGCGGTCTCACCCATGTACTTGGTGATGAGGCTATCAAGGCGGACAATGTACAGCGGAATCCCGAGCTCGCCGGCAAGCGCCGATGCGGTCATGGTCTTGCCGGTACCAGGTGGCCCAACCAAAAGCAGCTTGCGGCGAGGGGAGAGGCCGTGTGCGCGAATCTTCTCGAAATTGCGCTGCTCATTAATGATTCTTCCAAGACGGGCATGAGTGGCCTCGTCCAGGATCATTTCCGAAAAGCGGGTCTTTGGAAGAGCTACTGAAAGCAGGTTGCTCAGCTCGCCACGAGGCTGGCCGATGGGCACCGGTTGCCCGGAAGGCAGACGATTTTTCTTGGCCGATTCAATTAGAGCCCGCAAATCTTCTGCAAGCTTCCCGTGACCTTGCTTAGCCTCATGGGCCGCCATCTGCATAGCAACGGCAAGGAAATGCGTGTCATCTCCCTTGATATGCGAGCGCAGAAGCGCTTTCAGTTGTTCGCCGCTAGCCATGGTTATCTACCTTTCCGTAGGGGTTAGTTTAATCGTTAAGACCCGCTTCTGACCTTGAATACGTCAACTTTTATTCACACAAGCAATCAGTGTCTGGCCTGAGTTCAACGCAATTCATTTAACGCCGCGGCCCTGCCAAGGGCGGTGGCCATCCAGCTGGGAAGACTTGCACGGACCGAACCTAGGCTTTCCCACTCCACCTTCGCTAAGTGCCGCCGAAGTTTCTGGGCCGAATTTTCAGCCTGATCTTCACCCACCCAGGCCATCGCCCTGAGCGCATCCCCAGCTGGCGTCGCCCCCAAGGAGAACAGCCAGTAGGGCGCGTGCTGGAAGTAAATTGTCCGGGAGCCGACTACCAATCGCTTACTGCGTCCTGTGGTGAGGTACACCTCTTTAGCCGAAGCAGCTCGCGTCAACCCCATTGACTTCGCGGCCTGTGCGCCATCGGGCGAGATGCACTGCTTACCCTGAGCAGCGATTGATTTCGCCAATGACTCTGCCGACGGGGCCCTGATCTGGTCTTTTTCACGCACCGGCGCAACGTAAATACCGCGCGCTATTCGCATCAGTTGCCCGGCTTTAGCCAGGCGACAAAACGCCTGATCAACCGCCGCACGACTACCAAGATGAAGAAACTCTTTGGGCGCAAGAACTCCACCCTCGCTTAGGGATTGGCTGCGTTCCAAGATCGCTTGCGGGATCGATCGCATATGAAAGCTCGGCTCATATCAATGTCAGATATTTGATTACACTTCTGACATTTGAGCAACAGCCGTTCGTCTTTTGTCGCCAGGGTTGGGCTAACCGGCTCTTTCTAATTGAGCTACGGGTGTTCGAGGCTTTGCTGAACGCCACAACGGTGCGACGGCTAAAGCGGCACAGTTGCTCGCGCATGTGGGACAGGCGCGAGCCAAGCAGCTGTCACCCAAAAGTTCTTAGCGTGCGGGCTCAGCCCAGAGGCTGATACGGACTGCGGCAGTGCCGGCGACAGTTCGAACTGGCGCGTCGTGAAATAAATCACCCACAGGCCTTGACCTTCCCACACAGGGAAGCTTGAAACTTCTCTTCAACAGAAACATTCAAGGGATATTTCAATGGCTTCCGTTGCCCAACAAGACGTCAATCCATCCATGTCCTCAGTCACTCGCCTGAGCCTGCCCGTCGAAGGCATGACGTGTGCTTCGTGTGTCGGCCGCGTCGAGCGCGCGCTGAAAGAGGTCACCGGCGTGCAGATGGCCTCGGTCAATCTGGCCACCGAGCGCGCCGATATCACTTTCACGGGTTTGGCCGACCCGCAGGCGGCTGTACACGCCATCGAGAGCGCCGGCTACACCGTTCGCGAAGAGACCACCGAGCTCGTGATCGAGGACATGACCTGCGCATCATGTGTGGGCCGGGTTGAGAAGGCGCTAGCAAAAGTCCCTGGCGTGCTTGAAGCCACTGTCAACCTGGCGACCGAGCGCGCAAGGGTGCGCCACCTTGCAGGGGGCCTCTCCACGGCCGACCTTGAAGCAGCGGTCGAACAGGCGGGTTACAAGTCCCGACGCTTGTCCGCCGAAACGCCGACTGCGGGCGATCAGGACGCCGAGCGTCGTGAGAGCGAGGCACGAGCGCTGCGGCGCGATCTGCTTGTCGCCTCCACCCTCACCTTGCCAGTCTTCATCCTTGAGATGGGCTCTCACCTCATTCCCGCCATGCACCATTGGGTGATGGGGTTCCTAGGACAGCAGTCGAGCTGGTATATCCAGTTCGCGCTCGCCACCCTTGTGCTATTCGGTCCGGGCCTACGCTTCTTCCAAAAGGGCGTACCGGCGTTGCTGCGCGGTGCCCCCGATATGAACTCGCTGGTTTCGCTCGGCACCGTGGCGGCTTACGGCTATTCGGTGGTTGCAACCTTTACCCCCAAAGTGCTCCCGCAAGGTACCGCCAACGTCTATTTCGAAGCTGCCGTGGTCATCGTGACCTTGATCCTGCTCGGACGAACGCTGGAGGCGCGCGCCAAGGGGCGTACGTCGCAGGCGATCAAGCGGCTAGTCGGACTTCAGGCCAGGACCGCGCGTGTCGAGCGCAACGGCGAGGCGATCGAAATTGCGCTCGATCAAGTGGCGACAGGTGACGTCGTGCTCGTTCGTCCGGGCGAGAAGATTCCGGTCGACGGCGAGGTCGTCGAGGGCACCTCTTATGTTGACGAGAGCATGATCACCGGCGAGCCGGTGCCCGTGTCGAAGGGCGCGGGGGCTGAGGTCGTCGGTGGCACGATCAACAAGACGGGCGCTTTCAGTTTCCGCGTAACCAAGGTCGGCGCGAACACGATGCTCGCGCAGATCATCCGCCTCGTCGAAGAAGCGCAGGGTTCCAAGTTGCCGATACAGGCGCTGGTCGACAAGGTGACCATGTGGTTCGTCCCGGCGGTGATGGCTGCGGCCGCGCTGACCTTCCTGGTCTGGCTGATCTTCGGCCCAGACCCGGCGCTGACTTTCGCGCTTGTGAATGCGGTCGCGGTTCTCATCATCGCCTGCCCTTGCGCCATGGGGCTGGCCACGCCGACCTCGATCATGGTCGGTACTGGCCGCGCGGCCGAATTCGGCATTCTCTTCCGCAAGGGCGAAGCCTTGCAGTCGCTGCGCGATGTGAGCGTGGTCGCACTCGACAAGACCGGCACACTGACCAAAGGACGCCCCGAACTGACCGACCTCGTCCCCGCCGAGGGCTTCGAATACAATGAGGTCTTGGCTCTCGTTGCTGCGGTCGAAACCCGCTCCGAGCACCCAATCGCAGAAGCGATCGTCGCAGCCGCAAAACAGCGGGACATCACGCTCGCACCCGTCGATGGCTTCGATGCAACACCGGGCTTCGGCGTGTCGGCCAAGGTCGCTGGTCGGACCGTCGCTGTAGGCGCGGACCGGTTCATGACGCAGCTCGGTCTTGATGTATCGAGCTTCCTGCCAACTGCCAAGCGTCTTGGCGAGCAAGGCAAGAGTCCGCTCTATGCCGCGATCGACGGCCGCTTGGCGGCGGTTATCGCAGTCGCCGACCCGATCAAGGAAACGACGCCCGCGGCGATCAAGGCGCTGCACGCGCTCGGGCTCAAAGTCGCAATGATCACCGGTGACAACGCAGCTACAGCCGCGGCGATCGCCAAGCAGCTCGGCATCGATGAAGTCGCTGCCGAGGTCTTGCCCGACGGCAAGGTCGCAGCACTGAAGAAGTTCCGGATCAATGGCGCGCGTGTCGCCTTCGTGGGCGACGGTATCAACGACGCACCGGCACTTGCAGAAGCGGACGTTGGGCTAGCGATCGGAACGGGAACCGATGTGGCGATCGAGGCAGCTGACGTAGTACTGATGTCGGGCGACCTGCGTGGCGTGCCGAACGCCATCGCGATCAGCCAGGCAACGATCCGCAACATCAAGCAGAACCTGTTCTGGGCCTTCGCATACAACGCCGTGCTGATTCCGGTCGCAGCGGGCGCGCTCTACCCGGTGAACGGCACGCTGCTTTCGCCGATCTTCGCTGCTGCAGCGATGGCCTTCTCCAGTGTCTTCGTGCTCGGGAATGCACTCCGGCTCAAGCAATTCCGGGCCCCCATGACCGTCGAAACTCGTACCGAGACGCCGATTAGCAGTACGACATCGAACAAACCACGCCTGGTGAATAGTCGTTAATCCCAGGGATCAGAAGCTATGACTGACGAATAAGGAAGTTAACTGGCCGCCACAGATGAAAGGCGGCCAGCCGCTACTGGCAAATGCTTAATGGCAGTGGTAATCGCCCGTTTTGTGGTTGCGGTGACAGCCTTTGGAATCCGTACCGCCGCTGTGGGCAAGGGCTGCCACGGAGGTTAAAGCGAGAACAGCAGCAATCAGGACAGCAGAAAACTTCTTCATGAGGAACTCCTTTTCAGCTTCTTGTTGTGTGTGACTCAAGTCACACTTGCAAGGTATGGCAAAAAGCCTGCATTGAGCAAGAAGGCTGCGAAGAGGGAAGCCCTATCTAGCCGAGCGAGCGAATCAGGTGCAGTGCAGCCAGATGCCCAGGGTAGAACCAATAGCCCCAGCGCTTGACCGGCCAGATTTTGAAATGGCCCGGTCGGCGCAGCAGCAATAGCCCAAGCAGTGGAGCGGCGAAGGCGACGGCTACTATCAGCAGGGTAAAGGGCTGCAATTCCCACTCCGCGAGCCAGCGGTTGCGACTGTTGGCCATTACGCAAAGCGCGGCGGGCAATAGCCACACAAGACCAGGCCGTTGAATAGCCAGCAGCAATGCCGCCGGCAGCAGCGTTCCGAAAACGCCGTACATCAGGCGCTCCTGAATCAGCACAGCCACAGCCGCGCCAGCCAGAGCCAGAACAAAACCGTCGCGTCCACGGTGATGCGCGCCCCAGGCGATAAGTAGGCCCAGCAACAGCGAAGGCATCACGTTGATCGTGCTGCTGTCGCTGGACAGCAGGCGATAGGGCAACTCCGAGATCACGGCAAACGCCGCCATCCAGCCGAGGTAACGAACATTATCCTCGGTGTACAAGGCTCCCGATTGCGAGCGCGCGACATTGGCTGCAATCCCCAGGCAGAACAGTGGAAAGGCTAAGCGCCCCACGATGAACAACCATTCGGTGTCAGGCCAGACGTAGCGCAGGTGATCCAGCAGCATGGTCAGCATTGCCAGCCACTTGATCAAATCCAGGTTGGTGTCGCGCGTATGCAGGCTCACCCGAACCACCCAAGCGTCAAGGCAGCTAGCACCAGATAGCGAGTGGCCTTGGCCAGCGTCACGATCAACAGAAAGCTCGAGAACGGTTCGCGCATAACACCGGCTACCACGGTAAGCGGATCACCAATGATCGGCACCCAACTGAGCAGCAGCGACCAGCGACCGAAGCGGTGATAAGCCTGCTGGGCCTTTTCCAGTTTGCCTTCGCTGACGGGAAACCAGCGCTTGTGGCGGTAGTGCTCGATAGAGCGACCCAGCAGCCAGTTCAGCACCGAGCCCAGCACATTACCCGTGGTGGCCACTGCCAGCAGCGCCCAGGCCGCGTAGCGGTCGGTCAGCAGCAACCCAACCAGTACCGCCTCCGACTGCATAGGCAACAGCGTGGCGGCACCGAAGGCGGCGAAGAACAGGCCGAAATAACCGGATAATTCCCACATTGGGCTAGGCGTTCAGGCCGATCCAGCCGTGGAAGCCGACGTAAATCCCCACACCAATGATCAGCACGCTGGACAGGTAAGGGGCGCGACGCGCCACAACATCCAGCCAGGGCCAACGATTGGATGCCTGGCGTGCACCGATAGCGGCGGCAGCGCCAACGGAGACCAGGGTGATGGCTAAGCCAATGCTGAAGCACAAGACCAGCACGGCCCCCAGGGCGACTTCCTTCACTTGCAGGCAGAGCAGCAGCACGGTGATCGCTGCCGGGCAGGGAATCAGTCCGCCCGTCAGGCCGAACAGGATGATCTGGCCGGTGGTGACGTTGCGGTTGCTGAAGCGCTTGCGGATGTCGTTGGCATGCGCCCGCTCATGGGCATCCTGGTAGCCCTCCAGCGACAGCTCAAGCCCCTCCAGCTCGGAGTGCTCATGGTCATGACCGTGGCCGTGCTCGCGGAATTCCAGGTCATAGTCGTGGGAGTGACCGGCATGCCCCAGAATTAGGCGCGCGGTGAATTCGTGGGGTTCAGGGATCTCGCCCACTGACTCCAGGTAGTCCCCCCGGTCGACGAAGCAAAACTGCCGGGCCAGTCCATCGGGACAAGTAGTCAGCAGGCTCACTTCTGCAGCCGGCCAGACATGACCACTCAAAGTCTTCAGCCGCCAGCGCGGTGGAACGCCTTCTTCGAAGATCGACAGCTCGATACGCCCGTGCCCGGTATCGATACGATGCGTTTCATCGTGGTGGTGATGGTCATGTTGATGTTCGTCACCTTCCTCGAAACGCCACATCTGCTCGCCACGCCAGGTGCGCCAAAGCATCCACAGGGCGATGGTGATGATGATGGCGGCAGACGCGAGCTGGAAATACGGCTCGGTGGTTTCGGCATCCAGGTTCTGCCCCAGGTACATGCCAGCCATGGCTACCAACCAGACCACGGCTGTGTGTGAAAGCGTTGCGGCAAGACCCAGTAGAACGGCCTGCTTCACCGTGCCACGAATGGCCACGATAAACGCCGCCATCATGGTTTTCGAATGCCCCGGTTCTAGGCCGTGCAAGGCTCCCAGTAGGATGGCGCTAGGGAAGTACAGCCAGGCCTGCGAGGCCCCCTGTTGCAACAGTTCGGCGAAGCTCGACATGGGGAAGAGACCTAGAGGTATTTGGTGATTTGCTTGAAATCTTCGAGTGATGCGCGCTCGCCTGTCGCGAGTGCTTCGACCGTATGCTCCAGACAGTGGTCGATATGGTCTTGGATAAGCACACGCTTGGCTTGGCAGACGGCTTTTTCCACGGCATGCAGCTGCTGAGCGATGTCGACGCAGGCCCGGCTGTCTTCGATCATGCTGACGATGCTGCGCAGGTGGCCCTCCGCACGTTTCAACCTTTTGATGATATCGCTATGACTTTGGTGCTGGTGGCCGTGTTCGTGATCGCTCATGCCTTGAGTCTCATGCGTCGATGAATTACGCTCGAATGCTATCCCCCTGGGGGGGATATGGTCAAACCGACCACCTCTTCCAGAAAAGCCACACGCTTAGGCATTGAAAGAACCACGACATGCTCAGCAACCCCATCAGCACCAAGGTGATTTTCGCCCTTGCCCTCGCCATCTTGATGGCCTGGGCCGGACATACCTCTGCGCTGTTTATGGGTTCGAGCCAGCAGGCTTTGGATGGTAACGACACCATTCATCCGCATACTCATGGTGACGAGGCTCTGGCCTGTGCTGCGTACGGGGATCACTGCCACTCGTCGCTGACTGCCGACCATCTGCATGAAACACCGCACCTGACCACGCTACTCAGCATCAGCACGCGGCCAGAGCGTGCTCAGCCGATAGAAGCTCCTCGCCATTCCATTCCTTCCACTCCGATCTTCCTGATCGAGCGGCCACCACGCGCCACATTCATGCTCTGACACAGGCCGCCAAGCGGCCCAAGACCACTGCAATTTAGGACTTAACTATGTCTTCGCTATCTATGGGCGCAATGGACGCATCTGTCGTGCGTCCGAATCGCTCGCTATTACTGCTGCTGTTGTTCATTGCATTGCTGTTTCTCGGCATGCCTGATGCGCTGGCCCACGCTGTCGCCGAGGGCGACAAAGGCTTTATCCAGGAGAGCTCCGGGGTGATGGTGTTGCCGTTTATCTACATGGGCGCTAAGCACATGATCACCGGCTACGACCATCTGCTGTTCCTCTTTGGGGTGATCTTCTTTCTCTACCGCCTGAAGGACGTGGGGCTCTACGTAACCCTGTTCGCCGTGGGCCACACCGTGACGCTGCTGCTGGGCGTACTAGCGGAAATCAACATCAGCTCCTATGTGATCGACGCCATCATCGGTTTCTCTGTGGTGTACAAGGCGCTGGATAACCTGGGCGCGTTCCAGCGCTGGTTCGGTCACCAGCCGAACACCAAAGCGGCCACGCTGATATTTGGCTTGCTGCATGGCTTCGGTCTGGCGACCAAGATTCAGGAGTACGAGATCTCGGCAGACGGCCTGATCACCAACCTGATCGCATTTAATGTCGGCGTCGAAATCGGCCAGCTCCTGGCCTTGAGCGCCATCCTGATTGTCATGGGCTACTGGCGACGCACAGCCAGCTTCTGGCGCCATGCCTACACCGCCAACGTCGCCATGATGAGCGCCGGTTTCCTCTTGATGGGTTACCAGCTCACCGGCCTGATCGTCTCTCAGTAAGGAATTTTCAGCATGTTCAATACCAAGCTTCCAACTCAAAGCGAATTGCCGACCAGCCGCCAACTGCTGCGCTCCACTGTGATCGCCGTGGGTGTTGCCGCAGCCTTACTAGTCACCGTGGTGATGCCTTCGGAGTACGCCATCGACCCGACGGGCGTTGGTCGCGTACTCGGCCTGACCCAGATGGGCGAAATGAAGATAACCCTGGCCGAAGAAGCGGTAGCGGATGCAGCGGTTCAGCCAGCTGCGGCTCCCGTGGCTCAAGCTCCCGCGCCTGTTCAGCCGGTAGTTCAAGAACCTGTTGCAGCAGCACCTGTGGCCGAACCCGTAGTTGAGCCTCAGCCAGCCCTGAAGTCGGATGAAGTGACTGTCACGCTGAAGCCGGGCGAGGCCAGTGAAATCAAACTGGAGATGCTGAACAAGGCCACGGTCAGCTACGAGTGGACAACCAATGGTATTCCGGTCAACCACGACACCCACGGCGAACCCTACAACGGCCCCAAGGGCTATTACCACAGCTACAGCAAGGGTAAGCAGATGAAGGGCGACAAGGGTGAATTCACCGCCATCTTCGACGGCACGCACGGCTGGTTCTGGCGCAACCGCAGCAACAGCGACGTGACCATCACGCTGAAGACCAAGGGCGAGTACCTGAGCGTCAAACGCGTGATTTAAGGTTTTTGCCTCTTCCGTCAGCTGGCGGAAGAGGCAACTCTCAGCCAATGGCACCACGCCCTGCACATCCACGGCACTATTTATCGACGCTGAAGCAGTCCCTCACCGATCCACTGCTTCAGCCAGGTAGCCGCTCGCAGAGGTGCCTGTTCGCCGTGTTGACCCACGAGGTTTTCGCACATTGAAGCAAACGAGCCTCCATCGCTAAGTAACCGCAAAGCCGAAGCTTCACCCGACTCAAGAGTACGGTACTGACAGACCAACTCATGTCGCCAAACCAAGCAATCCAGGGGAGTGGACAGCGCAACGACATCAGGAATATCGGCCTCGGCCTTGGCAGCCACCCAAATACCCACGGTGTTGTGCTGTAGCTGCAACCAACGAACCGAGGGTGTGAGGTATACCCGCAGATTGACCCAGTCATCAGCTGAAAAACGACTCATCACATCCAGCGACAGTGGCTCTGTATCAGGTGCGTCGAAGGCCAGGGTAAAGGCCCATTCAAGTGTGGCGAATTCTATCATCGGGGAACGTTGCGGCTCGGCAATATAGCCGCGGATGAACTCCGGCAGCCTCTCACCCAGCCAGCGCAAACTGAAATGTCTAGGTGGCCACGCGCTGATATAAGCCAAGGCCAACTGTGCAAATGACTCATCACCCATCCAGCGATGCAACGCTGGGAAGTCTTCCCTCAAGACGGAAAGAAGCCTGGCGCGATAAGCGTTGTGGTAAATCATCAGGCCATCTGCGGCAGGCAGCGTATTGCTACCTTGAATCTGCTCCATCAGCTCATGTGGGATAACGCTATCGCCTGTGGCCAGGTAACGCTCCAGCGCTTCCTGCTGAGCACTCAGGCGCATGGTGCGGCAGCCCTTAGAGCATTGGCGGAGATAGAGCGCGCCTTGGACAGCTCCGCTAATAGCTCGTCAAAGGGCGGGAAATGATCATCTCGCTCAATCAGGGTGGCAGTAGCACCCAAATAGCTCAGCGTTTTGCTATACAGAGTCCAAACCGGATCGGCAATCGGCTGATCATGGGTGTCGATGAGGTAGTGGCCGTAGTCGCTGTGGCCAGCTAGGTGGATCTGGCGAATTCGACCATGAGGCAACTCCATGATGAATTGCCAAGGGTCGAATCCCTGGTTACGTGAACTGACGTATACATTGTTCACATCAAGCAATATCTCGCAGCCCGT
Organism: Pseudomonas peli; assembly: GCF_900099645.1. Taxonomy (GTDB): domain Bacteria; phylum Pseudomonadota; class Gammaproteobacteria; order Pseudomonadales; family Pseudomonadaceae; genus Aquipseudomonas; species Aquipseudomonas peli. The sequence goes on from NZ_FMTL01000001.1 coordinate 1,658,120, forward strand.
CAGGCTACTCAGCTCGGCCAGAAACTGGGACTCACTCATACACGAGGTTTTCCACTGCACGTAGGCCGACACGTTCTCAAGCACCAGGGGGCGCTGCAATACATCCTGAACCAGCCGAACCCTTGACGCGACATGCAGCAGGCTTTCCTGGGTGAATGGCAGCGGCAGCAGATCATGCAGGTGATGGGCACTACCCCGACTCCAACACAGATGATCAGCGACCCAACAGGGCTGAACTCGGTCGGCCAAGGTTTTCAATTGCCGCAAGTAGTCGGCGTCGATCTCATGAGGACCGCCAATCGACAAGGAAACCCCGTGCATAACCAGCGGATACTGCTCTTTGATCGCGTCGAGAAAATAGAGGGCTTTCCCCCCGCCGACCATGTAATTCTCGGAGATGATCTCGAACCAGTCGACTTCAGGACGTTGCTCCAAAATCTGCTGGTAATACTCGCTACGTAAGCCCAGGCCAAAACCCAGCGTGTTGCTTTTGCTCATTAGAACTCCGAGTCAAGGGAGTGACTTGCACTCCCTCGGATGGACTTACTCGCTGGTTTTACCACCGGCCTCATCGCACTTTTCTTGGGTCATCAAATTGAAACCCTGGCCTTTGCATTCCCCCTGGCCTTTGCAGGCATTCTTTGCAGTCATGCAATCGTTTTGGCCTTTGCAGCCATTCACACCAAAGCATTTGACTTCGGCTGTTTTCGCGTCCTGAGCCGCTTGAACCGGCAGGGTGGCAAATAGGCTGGCGGCAACGAGTGCCAATGCAGCGCCGGTAGCAACGGTATTTTTCGTCGACATAGTGGCTATCTCTCTTGAGCGTTGTGTGGGGGTCAGGACTATTTAGCGCCACTGACCGGAAGAAGCTTAGGCATCGCTGCCAGGCATGCCATAAAACGAATCCGCGCAGGCTTCATAAACGGGCATGAGTAGACACTACAGAGGCCCGTGGAGACTCGACAAGAGAGAAGTAGCAACCTGACAGAACTGTAATGTTCAGCTCAGGTTTATGACAGGGCGCTCTGGTTAAGGTTACTTCGAGCCTGAAGCTCAATGCCTGATGCCGACCCACTCAGGGTCACCGGGCCAACTGAACTGAATCGAGGAACGCCCATATGAAATCAATTAAAACCCTGTTCGTGGTTATCGCGCTTACCGCCTCCTCTTTGGCGATGGCCGAAGGCGGTGCTGACCGGACTTTTGCTCGCATGGAACAGGCCAGCAAAGTATCGATGGAAGCCTATCAACTGGCCCAGCAAGAGAAAAAAGAGTCGCCGGTTGCAGGTAATAAAACCCAAACAGCCGACCACGCTAACTGCTAGTACACGGCCAACCTGACAGAAATGTAATCACTTAGCCGGTTGAGATATGGCAATTTCTCAAGCTCGCTGTCGAACCGATTTGAAAAATCACGGCAGTGGGCAAGGCTGATAGGGAAACCCTCCCAGGATGAAGCTGACAATCAACCTGAAGTTACGGTTGTTTACCCTGGTTCCTCTAACTGATTGGACATAACGGCATGCACTGCAAAACCTCAAGACGAACCTTCGTAAAAGGCCTGGCCGCCACCGGCATTCTCGGAGGCCTTGGCTTGTGGCGCACTCCCGTTTGGGCGGTGACCAGCCCAGGTCAGCCCAACGTATTGACTGGTACCGACTTCGACTTATTCATTGGTGAAACGCCAGTGAACATTACCGGAGCAGCCCGGACCGCGATGGCTATTAATGGGTCCATTCCAGGGCCAATTTTGCGCTGGCGGGAAGGCGATACCGTCACACTGCGTGTGAAAAACCGCTTGGCCGAAGACACCTCGATTCACTGGCACGGCATCATTTTGCCCGCGAACATGGATGGTGTGCCTGGCTTGAGCTTCCACGGCATCGCGCCCGATGGCATGTACGAGTACAAGTTCAAGGTCAATCAAAATGGTACTTACTGGTACCACAGCCACTCTGGGTTGCAGGAGCAGATTGGCGTTTACGGTGCCCTGGTCATCGATGCCAAGGAGCCTGAGCCGTTTAGCTATGACCGTGACTACGTGGTGATGCTGACTGACTGGACTGATGAAGACCCAACACGGTTATTGGCCAAGCTTAAAAAGCAGTCGGACTACTACAACCAGCACAAGCGCACCGTTGGCGACTTTATCAATGACGTGAGCGAGCAAGGTTGGTCGGCAGCGGTTGCTGATCGCAAGATGTGGGCCGAGATGAAGATGAGCCCCACTGATCTAGCCGACGTAAGTGCCTACACCTACACCTACCTGATGAATGGCCAGGCACCTAATGGGAACTGGACAGGTATTTTCAAACCGGGCGAAAAGCTCCGTTTGCGCTTCATTAACGGCTCGGCCATGACCTACTTCGACGTGCGCATTCCAGGCCTGAAGATGACGGTTGTTGCGGCCGATGGCCTGCACGTCAAGCCAGTCAGCGTTGATGAGCTGCGCATCGCCGTGGCCGAGACTTACGACGTGATTGTCGAACTCGCTGACCAAGAGGCTTACACCATTTTTGCCCAGTCCATGGATCGCACCGGCTATGCCCGCGGCACTCTGGCTACACGTGAAGGGTTGAGCGCTCCAGTACCCGAAACCGATCCTCGCCCCCTGATCGCCATGGGCGACATGGGTATGGATCACGGCAGCATGGCGGGCATGGACCACGGCAGCATGCAAGGCGGCATGAGCGGCATGGATCACAGCAAGATGGCCGGGATGGACGCTGGCGGAATGCAAGGTGATATGGCAGGTATGGACCACAGCAAGATGGCTGGCATGAGCCCTGGCACCATGCAGGGTGACATGGCCGGTATGGATCACAGCAAAATGACCGGCATGGACCATTCAGGTATGGCGGGTATGGGCGCAGCAATGCAATCGCATCCGGCCTCTGAAACCAATAACCCGCTGGTCGACATGCAAACCATGACTCCGACCCACAAGCTTAACGATCCAGGTATCGGCCTACGCGACAATGGTCGTCGCGTGCTGACCTATTCCGACTTGAAAAGCATCTTCCCCGACCCGGATGGCCGCGAACCCAGCCGAACCATTGAGCTGCACCTCACCGGGCACATGGAGAAATTTTCCTGGTCCTTCGACGGCATCAAGTTCTCGGATGCCGAGCCTTTGCGCCTTAAGTACGGCGAGCGTGTCCGCATCACGCTGGTCAACGACACCATGATGACTCACCCCATCCACCTTCACGGCATGTGGAGTGATCTGGAGGATGCGAACGGCAACTTCATGGTTCGTAAACACACCATCGACATGCCGCCAGGTTCCAAACGCAGTTATCGAGTGACTGCCGATGCATTGGGTCGCTGGGCCTACCACTGCCACCTACTACTCCACATGGAAATGGGCATGTTCCGTGAAGTTCGTGTGGATGAGTAAAGGAGATATCTGATGAGTACTTTTATGAAGCGGAAGGCCCTGGTTGGCAGCGCTACCTTATTGAGCCTTTTGGCTGCCCTACAAGCCCCGGTGTTGTTGGCCGGCGAAGGTCACAGTGAGCACGAACAACATGCTACTGAGACACAGGCTCCCAAATCGGTACCTGACAAGAAGGCCGCACAAGCGAAGGAAAGGGCTGCTAGTCAGCAGATGGATCACGGGGACATGAACCATGGCGGCATGGATCACGAAAGCATGATGGATAAGCATGGCGGCACCGAAGCCGAAGCAGGTTCGAACCATGACCACTAGGTTTTTACGTCCGCCCCTAACAGCACTGGCAGTGTCGCTGAGCATGCTTGGCAGCGGGCTCACCCTCGCTGCGGAAGAAATGGATCATTCGGCAATGGGCCACGGTTCCATGCCGATGGACCATAGCAAAATGAACCACGGTTCTGCCAAAGAGCCGATGGAGACCATGGATCATAGCCAGATGGGCCAGAGCCATGAAAAGGCTCCGACTATGGACCACAGCAAGATGGGTCACGGCGCTATGCAGGGGCAGATGGAGGGTATGGATCATTCAAAGATGAACCATGGTTCCGCTGAAGCCCCGAGAACTACCAGTCGCACGCCTATCCCGGTGCTGACAGATGCGGATCGTGAAGCAGCGTTCCCGCCGTTGCCAGGCCATAAGGTTCACGACAGCGCCATCAACAGCTTTTTCCTGCTCGATCAGCTCGAATACCAGGATGCCGATGAAGGCAGCACCTTGGCCTGGGATGCGTCCGGCTGGATTGGCGGAGACATCAATCGTCTCTGGCTTCGCTCCGAGGGTGAACGCACCAATGGCGTCACTGAGGATGCTGAATTGCAGGCCTTGTACGGGCGCTCGATTGGTCCTTGGTGGGATGTGGTCGCGGGTGTTCGCCAAGACTTCAAGCCAGAGTCGCCACAGACTTGGGCCGCATTCGGCATCCAGGGTATGGCGCTGTATGCCTTCGAGGCGGAGGCCACTGCCTTCGTCGGCGAGAACGGCCAGACGGCTGCGCGCTTAGAAGGCGAGTACGACATCCTGCTGACCAATCGCCTGATCCTTCAGCCGACCGCTGAAGTGAATTTCTACGGCAAGAACGATCCCGAGCGAGGCATCGGCTCCGGCCTGGCCAATGCCGAGGTCGGTCTGCGGCTGCGTTACGAGATTATTCGCCAGTTCGCACCCTACATCGGCGTTTCCTGGAGTCGCTCCTTCGGCAACACGGCCGACCTGATGCGAGATGAGGGTGAGGATGTTGAGGAGGCACTCTTAGTTGCCGGTATTCGGATGTGGTTTTGAGAGCCTGACATGAAAAGAACAATTAAAACCTTAGTGGCGGCGGGTGTCGTCGGAAGCGCTGCATTAGTTGGCGGTGCCTACTTGGGCTTGGTCAACGTGGGTGCCGATGACCCTCACTTCCCGGCAGTACATGCTTTCCTGACAATGGCCAGAGATCGCTCTATCGAAGTGCGTTCCAAAGATATAGAAGTACCCAATCTCAATGATGACGCGCTTATCAAAGCCGGGGCTGGTAACTACAATTCTATGTGCATCGGCTGTCATTTGGCACCGGGTGTTGCTGAAACAGAACTCAGCCAATCCCTCTATCCCGCTCCGCCGAACCTGACCAAGGTTGGCATTGATGGCAATCCCGCCGCTGCATTTTGGGTGATCAAGCACGGTATCAAGGCCACAGGCATGCCGGCCTGGGGCAAGAGCATGGGCGATCAGTACATCTGGGGCATGGTCGCGTTCCTCGATCAACTGCCGAAAATGGATGCCGGGCAGTATCAAGCCCTAGTTGCATCGAGCGGCGGTCACGATCATGGCGGCGGTGAGACCCAGATGCATAACCACGAAGGTCAACATGGAAGCGCCAAGACGGATCATCACGCCGAGCCTGAGGCTGCGACAGATCATCATGCTTCGGATAGTTCAAAGGCGAACGCAGGTGCCGACCATCACGGTGATTCGTCGAGCAGCGCAGATCATCACGCAGCAGATATGACGCCATCAGGCAGCGGCGCAGACCACCATGCGACGGATGGCCAAACGGCGGAAGAGGCTGCTGGTCATCACGAAACAGAGCCAGCTCAAAAGGAGCAGGCCCCGGCCGCTGCTCCCAACACTCACACCCATGCCGATGGCAAAGAGCACCTTCATGACAGCTAAATGTAAAGGAGCACGGGTGGCGATGCTGGCCGCCTTGTTTATGACCTCGGCAGTTCAATCAGCTGATGCCCTGACAATCGACGTGCACCGTGATGCAAATTGTGGTTGCTGCAAGAAGTGGATCTCGCACTTGGAAGCGAACGGCTTCAGAGTCATCGACCATGTCGAGGGCGATATGACCTCGGTTAAGCAACGACTCGGTGTTGCACCACGACTGGCGTCCTGCCACACCGCCGTGATCGACGGCAAATTCGTCGAGGGTCACGTACCAGCAGCGCAAATCATCGAACTATCCAAACGTGATGATCTGGCTGGTATCGCCGTTCCCGGCATGCCGGCAGGCTCACCTGGTATGGAAGTTGGTGGTACGCAGCATGCCTATCAGGTTATCGGGTTGACCAAGGCGGGTACTGACCAAGTTATTGCCGACTACCCCGCGCAGTAATATTCCCATCTAGAACCGAGCACTCAGACTTTTCATTCAAAGGTGAGTGCTCGGAATCACGATTTCTCACTCCTGCGCCCTCTGTTCCCCTCAATACAGCCCTTTACGACTAGCAGCACAACTAGCCGCATAGATCCGTATGAAAAAAGGCACCCGAGGGTGCCGAAGGCTGTCTCCAAACCAAAGGAGCAATACAGGGGACAGCAGTGAAGCGAGGCGAGGGCCGCAGGGCACTTGCCGATGACGCTTTAAAGCACTTCGAGTGGGTACTCGACGATGAGACGAACCTCATCCAAATCTGACTCGAAGTCGGTTGCACGGGTCGTTGCCTGGCGAATGCGGAAGGACATGTCTTTCAGTGATCCGGCTTGCACGACGTACTTGGCTTCGATGTCGCGCTCCCACCGTTTCTGATCGGTCAGCGGATTACCATCATCGCCGCGCCGCATGTAAACCTCGTTGGCGTTGGTGTAGTCAGCATCCCAGCCCTGCGCGTAGCGGGTCATGAAGCTCAGGCCGGGTACACCAAAAGGCTCCATGTCCAAGTCATAGCGCACCTGCCAGGACTTTTCCTTGGGCGAGTTGAAGTCGCTGTACTGGATGGAATTATCCAGGTAGATCGAGTCGGATTGACGCAGGTAATCGAAATCGTCATCGCCGTTATTGCGCTGAATGCCAACCATGACGGTATGGGCACCAAATTGTACTCCAGCCTTACCGCTCCAGATGTTGTTATCGAAGCTGCCCAGATGTTGTTTTCCCTCATCGACAGCTTTGTAGTAATTAAGTCCACCGATCAAGGCAACATCGTCGGAGAGCGGATAGCTCAACGTGGTACCAGCGTAGTACTGGTTCCAAGCATCTTTGAGGCGGCTGGTATAGAGGCTGATGCCGACGTTGTCGTTGACCGAGTAATCACCACCAAAATAGGCAATCCAGGGGGCGTCGACGGAGCCCGCATAGAACGTTGCGAAGCCATCGCGCATGCTGCTTGAGTTGGGCTCGCTCATTGAATGCAGGCGGCCACCTTGCAGGGCCAAGCCATCAATACTGTTGTTGGCCACGGTGATACCGCGGAAGCTTTCGGGCAGTAGTCGCGAGTCGCCGTATTGAACAACGGGGCTGACAGGGAAAACATCGCCAGCTTTGATGACTGTATCCATGAACCTGGCTTTAACCGCACCACCCACCTTGGAGTAGTCATCTTCGGGTTGCCCTGCACTGTTGTAAGGCATCACATCAACGGAGCCACCTGCGCCGGATCGCCCATCACCAGAGTCGAGTTTCAGGCCCAGCATCGCAAACGCGTCGATACCAAAGCCAACGGTACCCTCGGTGAATCCAGACTCAAACTGCCCAATGATCCCATGCGCCCACTCTTCCGAGTAACCATTACCTGTGCCGCTCGACTGACCCTTACGAAAGTCGCGATTGAAATAGAGGTTGCGATTCAGAATAGTGAGGCTGCTGCCCTCGACGAAGCCTTCGGCCTTTTCTTCGGCGGCAATTGCAGCCTGTCCGGTGCCGATACTCAGAGCTATCAGCGATAAGCAAAAAAGGGGGTTATTCATGTGACACTCCTGAATTATTTGGCAGTTTTATCTCGGTGAGATTTCTTGTAGTAGTTGCCGTAGCGCGCCAGGCATCGCCCGTGCGCGCTCACGCCATACTTCCACACGCCAAATAACGTCAGGGTGACTTGAAAATTACTTTTAAGTCAGTGACCTGTAAGCTCCTATGTAGCTCAGTTTTGATTCCGGCAGGCTGTACCCATTGCCCGATATTCAATAGTCTGCAAATCGCCGCTGGAGTCCTCATAGGTCATCTGAGCCGGCATTACCTCGCAACCAGAGCCTGTAGGACTCGTATGTACAACCTTCGCGATGTCCAGCTTCATGCCGTAGCGATAGTGAGTCACCTCGGGCGGAGTCTTGCCACGAGCAGCAGCGTATTCCTGCATCGCTCTTTCATTATCCTGAATCATTCGACCATAGACGCGGTCACCGCCGCCTTCGGCCATAACCAGGGACGATGCAGAAAGAATAGATACCGCCAAGACAGCTTTAAGAATGTTCACGTTTAATTCCTCTACTTAGGTTGTAGTGAAAATATAAACGTAGGCACCTGTCATCAAAGTGAAGCGAAAATTACATCTTCGTAATTGCAGTATTAGGGAGCTTTTTAGTAGCTCAAAAATATTAAATGACAGGGGCAACTCAGACTTCCTCTCCAGTTACCCCGAGTCATCCCCAGACCTGCTACATCATGCTCCTCCCCCTTTGCGCCGCATCAACCAGTAGGCAGCCGGCAACACCAGCATCGACAGCAACGGTGCGGTGATCATCCCGCCGACCATCGGTGCGGCAATTCGCTTCATTACTTCAGATCCCGCTCCCTCGCCCCAGAGGATCGGCAATAGACCGGCAATGATCACCGCGACCGTCATCACCTTCGGTCGCACGCGCAGTACCGCCCCCTCTCGAATGGACTCAAGCAAAGCAGGACTATCTGTGCGCCCCGCTTCAACTCGGGAATGCCAGGCGTTTTGCAGGTAGATCAGCATGATCACCCCGAACTCTGCCGACACCCCAGCCAGCGCAATAAAACCGACACCAGTGGCCACCGAGAGGTTGAATCCCAGCCAGTAGAGCAGCCAGACACCGCCGGTCAGGGCGAACGGTAACGTGGCCATGATCAGCAAGGCCTCGCCCAAACGATTGAAGGTGAGATAGAGCAGCACGAAGATAATCAGTAGTGTCGCCGGAACCACCAAGGTCAAGCGCGCATTAGCGCGTTCCAGGAACTCGAACTGCCCCGAGTAGGAAATGGTCATGCCCGCATCTGGCTTCACAGACTCGGCCACCCGCTGCTGCAGCTCACGTACGGTCGACGCTAGGTCACGGTCGCGGACATCGACATAGACCCAACCGGAAAGACGCCCGTTTTCGCTGCGCAACATCGGTGGTCCTTCGCTCAGGCTTATGTCGGCCACAGAGCCGAGTGTGATCTGCTGGCCTGCTGCCGTAAGGATGGGCAACCGTTGCAGCGCCTCGGGGCTGTCTCGCCACTCTCGGGGGTAGCGCAAATTGATCGGATAGCGCGCCAAACCTTCTACGGTTTCACCGATGTTGCTGCCACCAATCGCCCCTGACACCACCGCCTGGATTTCATCGACGTTCAGGCCATAACGTGCTGCGGCCAGGCGATTGATTTTTATATCCACGTAACGCCCGCCAGTCAGTCGTTCAGCCAGCGCCGAACTCACCCCCGGTACCTGCTTGGCTACCCCTTCGATCTCACGGGTGATGCGTTCAATATCGAGCAACGAAGTGCCGGCAACCTTTACCCCGATAGGGCTCTTGATACCGGTGGCGAGCATGTCGATGCGGTTGCGGATAGGTGGTACCCAGATGTTCGACAGCCCAGGGACTTTTACCGCCTGGTCCAGCTCATCAATCAGCTTCTCCGGTGTCATGCCATCACGCCATTGATCGCGTGGCTTGAACTGCACCGTGGTCTCGAACATCTCCAGTGGCGCGGGGTCGGTGGCGGTCTCCGCTCGGCCGGCTTTGCCGAACACTTGCGCCACCTCCGGCACGCTGAGAATCATGCGGTTGGTCTGTTGCAGCAGCTGGGTTGCTTTACTTGCGGGCAGGCCGGGTAAAGCCGAGGGCATGTACAGTAGGTCGCCTTCGTCCATCGCGGGCAGGAACTCACCGCCCAGCCGACTTAGCGGCCAGAGACTGGAAAGAAAGATCAGGAGTGCCAACACCAGGGTTGTCTTCGGCCATACCAGCACCGCTTCAAGTACCGGCCGGTAGGCCGCGATCAGCCAACGGTTCAGTGGGTTCTGCTGCTCATTGGGGATATGCCCGCGTATCCAGTAGCCCATCAGCACCGGTACCAGAGTGACTGACAGCCCTGCAGCAGCAGCCATGGCGTAGGTTTTGGTAAAGGCCAGCGGACCAAACAGCCGGCCCTCCTGGGCTTCGAGGGTAAACACCGGGAGAAACGACAGGGTAATGATCAACAGACTGAAGAACAGCGCAGGGCCGACCTCGGCAGCCGCCTTGCCGATCACCTGCCAATGCGTGTCGCCTTGTAGGCGCTCGTTCGGATGCTGTTCTTTCCACGCTTCGATGTGCTTGTGGGCGTTCTCGATCATCACCACGGCTGCATCGACCATGGCACCAATGGCGATGGCGATACCGCCTAGGGACATGATGTTGGCGTTGATGCCCTGATGACGCATGACGATAAACGCCATAAGGATGCCGAGCGGCAGGGTAATGATCGCCACCAGCGAGGAGCGCAGGTGCCAGAGAAAGATCAGACAGACCAGGGCGACGACCCCAAACTCTTCCAGCAGCTTGAAGCTGAGGTTGTCGATAGCCCGGTCAATTAACTGGGAGCGGTCATAGGTCGTCACCAACTCGACGCCCGCAGGTAAGCTTGCGCGTAAGCTGTCCAGCTTCTCTTTTACTGCACTGATCACCTCGCGAGCGTTCTTGTCCGAGCGCATGATCACCACACCACCGACCACTTCGCCTTCACCATCTAGCTCGGCTATACCGCGGCGCATCTCCGGGCCGAGCTGAATGCTTGCTACCTGGCCAAGCAAAATCGGTATACCGGTCGGTGACGTGCGCAACGGTACATTGCGAAAGTCCTCCAGGCTTTCCAGATAGCCAGAGGCGCGCACCATGTACTCACGCTCGGCTAACTCAAGGACGGCGCCCCCGGCTTCCTGGTTCGCCCCCTGCAACGCCGCCTCAATCTCCCGCTGAGTTACACCGTAGGCAACCATCTTCTGCGGATCGAGCACGACCTGATACTGCTTGACCATGCCGCCTAATGTGGCGACTTCCGCCACGTTAGGTAGGCTTTTCAGCTCGTACTTAAGAAACCAGTCCTGGATTGAGCGCAACTGCGAGAGGTCATGTTTGCCGCTGCGATCCACCAAGGCATATTGGTAGATCCAGCCCACGCCAGTAGCGTCGGGGCCAAGGGTGGTGGTGACCCCATCAGGCAGTCGATCCTGCGCCTGGTTGAGGTACTCCAGTACGCGGGAACGTGCCCAATAGAGATCTGTACCGTCCTCGAATAACACGTAGACAAACGAGTCGCCGAAGAACGAATAACCACGCACGGTCTTCGCACCTGGCACAGAAAGCATGGTGCTAGCCAACGGATAGGTCACCTGGTTCTCGATGATCTGAGGGGCCTGTCCTGGGAAGCTGGTGCGGATGATCACCTGAGTGTCGGAGAGATCCGGTAAGGCATCTAGTGGCGTGCTACGTAAAGACCAGATGCCCCAGGCAGTGATAAACAGGGTCGCCAACAAGACCAGAATGCGGTTGCCAATTGACCAATGGATCAAGCGCGCGATCATTGGCTCGCTCCTTGTTTAATGAGCTGCTCAACGAATAATCCGGCATCGCTTTGTCGTACTCCAATGCGGACGGCATCGCCTATCTTCAATCCAGCCGAGACTTCTGGCTTGGCCAAATCAAAAACCATGGTCATGCCTGGCATACCGAGGCTCTCGAAAGGGCCGTGCTCCAGCGTGACCGTTTGATCATCAAGCTCGCGGATCACACCCTGGGACTCATGCAGCGGGGCCTGCACGGGCACAGGGTCGCCTACCTGTGCCATCACCCCCTGTAAACTGGCTTCCGAATCAATCAGGAACTGCCCTGAAGTCACCACCGCCTGCCCCTCAGAGAGGCCCGCAAGCACTTCGAAGCGGCCATCGGCTTCCCGCCCGACCTGGATCTCATGAGGACGGTATCGTCCTTCACCTTCAGCTAGCATGACCAGAGCGCGTTTACCGGTGCGAATCACCGCCTCGCTAGGAATAAGCAGCACCGGCTGCTCGTCTGCGCTATTGAGCCGCACCGATGCAAACATACCGGGGCGTAACTTGCCTTCTGGATTGGGCAGCTCACTGCGCACGGTCAGCGTTCGTGTCTGCACGTCGGCACTCGGCAATAGTGCAATCACTCGGCCTTTGAGAGTTTGGCCTGGAAAAGCAGTCAGGCTTGCACTGATCTGCGCGCCAAGCTGAACCGCTGCGGCCTGGGACTCAGGGATGGCCGCGTCGAGCCAGATGCTCGACAGCCCATTGAGGCGTGCCAGGTCTTGGCCTGCCGAAACCGCCATGCCAGCGCGTACCTCCAGGGACAGCAACTCACCGCCAATTGGGGTGACCAATGTCTGCAATGCCTTCGGTTTAAGGGTATGTTGCACATGATCGATCAACCCTTTGGGCATACCCAGCAGGCGCAGGCGTTCACGCGCGGCGTCGACCAGCCGAGCATCACCGCTCTGCAATACCGCGATGAACTCAAGCTGGGCAGCAGACCACTCGGGTATCAGCAGGTCAGCCAACGGAGTTCCTGCAGGCAGTACATCTCCGGGGGCACGGCCATATACCCGCTCGACAAAGCCGGCAGAGCGCGCCTGCAAAGTAGCGACTTCGCGCTGGTTGTAGGCCAGTGAACCTACCGCATCGATACCGGACGGTAGTACTGCCCGTACGACCGTCGAAGTGCGCATGCCTAGGTTCTGAATTGCTTGCGTAGGCACGCTGAGAGCAGTCGTATCCTGCTCAGTGCCGGCATACTTGGGCACCAGTTCCATGTCCATAAAGGGAGACTTGCCTGGCTGCTCGAAGCGCTGAGTCGGCACCATCGGGTCGTACCAGTAGAGCACCTGACGATCTTCTGATTTTGCTGCTGGCATCTGATCATGGGATGAGCCTTGCTGGCCCAGCCAGAATCCACCAGCGGTTCCAGCTGCCGCAATGGCCAGCCCGACTAGGCAATACTTCAGAGCGGACGCTTTCATTTCAGGCCCTCCACATAGGCGTAATACAGACTGGCGGAGAGCTGGGTGAGCTGACGCTGTTGTTCGATTTTCCGCAGTTGCGCCTCGATCAGGTCACGACGGGCATTGATCACAGCTGCCAATTGACCGTTGCCCGCTTTGTAGGCGGCGAGCTCCAGATCCACGCGCTTACTCGACAAAGGGATAAGGTGTTGTTCGGTACGGTTCAACGTCTTGCGCAGTTGCTCCAGCTCGGCGAGGCCGCTTTCCAGTTCGGCTTGGTGAGTGCGCCGCAGCACCTCCTGTTCGGCCTCCACCTGGGCCACGCTGTGTTGCTTGGCGTTGATCTTGGGTCCCTGACGAGTGCCGACGAACATGGGCAGGTCAAAGGTGAACTGCAGCATCACCATGTCACCGAACTGGTTATCGCGGTTGTTGTAGGCGAATTCCACACCCCAGTCGGGCTTCTTCTCGGAAACTGCCTCGGCCAGCTCAGCATTAGCTTCGCCCACACGGGCGGCCGCAGCCCGCAGATCTGGATGTTCCCCCAGACGATGCTGCAGGTGCGGTACTTCCAAGCTAAGCACAGGTGGAGTCCCGGCCAGTGGCTGACTCGCATCATCGCCTACCCAGCGGCGTAACGTGGCGCGTGCAATCGCAACATCACGGTCCAACTCATCGCGTCGGTCCTCAAGCGTTAAGGCGTCCTGATCGGCCTGAAGAAGCTCACTGGATCGCGCGGAACTGCCAGCGATCAAGGCCTGAACAGCTGAGCGCAGCAGGGTGATCTGCTTATCCAACTGAGAGAAAAGCTCAACGCGGCGCTCTGCGTAATAGACATCGAGCCAGCTCAGCGCCGTCTGCCGCTTGGTCTCCAAGACCATCGCGCGCTGTTCCGCTTCGGCACGAGTCACCGTGGCCTCAGCCAGTTGCCGGCGAGCCTGGCGCTTATGGCTGTTAGGCACTTCCTGCATCAGGCCAATGCGGCGCATGGTCATAAAGTCGCGATTAAGCGAGTAGCGATCCGGGCCTTCAATCGGCAGGTTATCCACGCCCAGAATCAACTTGGGATCAGGTAGAGCATCCGACGGAAGCACAGCCTGTTGTGCCGACTCGACTTGGGCCTGCCTGGCAAGATTCTCAGGGGCCGAACGTTCGGCAAGGGCTTGAGCACGGGCGAACGTAAGTGGCTCCGCCTGCGCGGTGAGAAAGAAACTCACCCACAGCACGACAACCAGCACGCCCGAACAGCCACAGCGTGCGATAAGGAAAGCAGACATGCTTTCGTCTCCAATGACGGTGATCGATGCCGCCTAAATGCAGGCGACAACAGAACGCTCCCTTAGCGGAGCGCATTTCAGATCAGAGCATCAGGAGACGCGTGGTGGACGCCAAAGACCGGCGGGCTCTCGTTGAAGTAGCCGCTGTATCAGCGCTGTTTGCGGGGAAGCATGCAATGGAGCGAAGGGTTTGATCACCACAGTTTGCAGCAGACCACTGGTTTTGCATTCCTGGCCGGATTTGCAGGGCGATTTGCTGCCTGAGCTGGAGGTGTCGCTCATGTCCTCACAGCAAGGGGCCTCACTGCCGGCATGATCCATATCGGCAATGGCGCTTTGCATCGGGCACGGCTCAGCTGCCGGCATGCTGCCGAAAGCTGGCAGCATCAGGCTGAGGATCAAAGCCAGGACCAAGGAAAGCCGATACATAGCGGTTGCCGTTAGTGTGTCTGAATGAACATTAGCAGAGCTCTTTTACACAACACAGCGATAAGACGTCCCAGGGGACACTTGATCAACAAACTGCATCGCCTGGCCACTGTGCCGATTTAGGGCTCTGCTCTCAGCCGCAATGCTGCGGCGTAGGTAAGCGTGGTACTTAGCTGGCTGATGCGGGCAGCTTGTTATCCGCTCAACTCTTGGTCCGCTACTACAGAGTCGAACGCTTCTTTAGTTAAACCCATTTGCCGCCAAGGTTGCCCAGCGGCGCTGACGGTGGGCGTAGAACAGGCGCGCAAATAGCCAGACGAACGGAGTGAGGATGCCCGCCTTAATGGTCACGCTATCTCGGTAAAGCGTTCCTCCGTTGACCTCTTGTGCCGTAATCAGGTGATCCCACTTGTTAATCAGTGGGCTGTAACCGTTGTCTCTAAGCATGAATGTCTGAGCGTTTTCCGTCTGCGGGTAGCTGATTACAATCGCCTGCCGCCCAATGGGAAGTACGCCGAATAGCTTTAGCCTGACCCAGTAAGTGCCCTCGCTCCAAGTGCTAGGAAACTCTGCGGGAGTCAGCGGGCTGAAACTCAGTAACGGTGATGCAACCTGACGCAGCAGATGTGGCGTGCGCACCTGGGCGACCACCTCTGCCAATGAGCACGGAAGCTGGGTAGAAAGATCAATTTGCATGGGCGCAATCACCGACTAGATTGGGTTTGCTCGTCATCGGCAAGCAAGGTCTGTAGTTCTTCGGGAACCGGCATGGGCTTGAAAGCACTGATCCTAGAACGGCCTGTATTGCCGATAGGCACCCAGATTTTGGAGAACAGCAGGGCCGCGAAAATACGTGGTAGTTGTCCCGCGACCTCGCGGTAATCGCCAGTCTGCCAGCCGAGCACAAGCATCTGCCAGTGTGACCTGGCATGCAGCAGGGGTTGGCGTTGGGTCAGGATGTGCGCGCGCTCTAGCCATTGAAAGGCATCTGCGCCGCGCTGTTCCTGCATAGCCTGCCGAGCCTGCTGAAAAGCTTGTTCAATCGCGAGTTGCAATGCTGCTTTCATCTCCAATTCTCCAGTCCTACTTTTTAAGAAGGCGCAGGCCGTTGAACACCACCAGTAGGCTGACGCCCATGTCTGCAAAAACGGCCATCCACATCGTCGCCTGACCCGTTAGCGTCATGGCGAGAAACAAGGCCTTGATACCTAACGCCAGGACGATGTTTTGCTTGAGGATGGCTGCGGTTTGTTGAGACAGGCGGATAAAGGCCGGGATTTTGCGCAGGTCGTCATCCATCAAGGCTACATCCGCAGTTTCGATGGCAGTGTCTGTGCCTGCGGCGGCCATGGCGAAACCGATTTCAGACTTCGCCAGCGCCGGCGCATCGTTGATGCCATCGCCGACCATTCCTACAACGTAGCCGCGCGCCTGCAATGCTTCAATGGCCTGCAATTTGTCGACTGGTAGAAGGTTGCCGCGTGCCTCGTCGATGCCTACCTGCTGTGCAATCGCATCTGCGGTGTGCGGGTTATCGCCGGTCAGCATTGTGGTCTTCACGCCAAGCGCGTGAAGCTCATCGATTGCCTGACGGCTGGAATCTTTGACGGTATCGGCAACCGCGAACAGGGCAACGGGCCGCTGTGGATTGCACAGCACCACCACGGTTTTGCCTTGGCGCTCAAGACGTTCGAGTGTCGCTTCCAGCTCGGGTGAGCAAAGGCCAAGTTCTTCCACCAAGCGATGGTTACCCAGGTGGAAATCTATGCCTTCGATGGCGCCTCGCACACCGCGACCCAGTAACGCTTCGAATCCCTCAACGGCAATAAACGTCAGGCCATTCTCAGCGGCATGCTTGGCTATTGCCTGCGAAACCGGGTGGTCAGACCGACTGGCGAGACTGGCGGCATGGGTGCGGTAGCGTTCTGAGTCCTGTTCAACCAGCGGCATGTAGTCAGTCTGCGCAGGTTTGCCATGGGTAATGGTTCCAGTCTTGTCGAGTGCCAGAAAGCCAAGCTTGCCGCCGATTTCCAGATAGACGCCGCCTTTGACCAGGATGCCTTTGCGCGCCGCAGCAGCCAGGCCACTGACAATGGTGACGGGCGTCGAGATGACCAAGGCGCAAGGGCAAGCGACAACCAGCAGCACCAGGGCGCGATAGATCCAGTCGTACCACGGTGCGGCCATAAACAGCGGTGGCACGATGGCGACAGCCAGGGCGAAAAGGAATACGACGGGGGTGTATACCTTGGCGAATTGATCGACAAAGCGTTGAGTTGGCGCACGTGAACCCTGCGCCTCTTCGACGGCGTGAATGATGCGGGCCAGCGTGGTGTTAGCTGCGGCGGCCACAACGCGGTATTCCAACGAGCCGGCTTCATTGATAGTTCCGGCAAAAACCGGGTCGCCAATGGTTTTCTCTACGGGCAGGCTTTCCCCTGTGATCGGTGCCTGGTTGATGGTGGAGTTGCCGGCAGTTACCTCGCCATCGAGGCCGATCCGCTCGCCAGGTCGAACCCTGACCAATACGCCTAAGGCGATGGTTTTAACCTCAACTTCAAGCCATGAGCCGTCGGCCTGCTGCACCGTGGCGCGCTCTGGAGTCAGATCCATCAGGCCACGGATGGCATTGCGCGCCCGATCCAGCGACTTCGCCTCGATCAGCTCGGCGACAGAAAAGAGGAACATGACCATGGCGGCTTCCGGCCACTGCCCTATCAGCACCGCACCGGTAACTGCGATGCTCATTAACGCATTAATGTTCAGGTTACGATTTTTCAGGGCGATCCAGCCCTTCTTATAGGTCGTCAGGCCGCACAGCAGAATGGCCAGCAATGCCACGCCGGCCACACCCCACTCAGGAGCAAGCTCGGCGAAGTGCAGCACTTCAGCCGATACAGCAGCCACGCCTGATAGCGCCAAAGGCCACCAAGCCTTCTTGCGCGGCGCTGCTTGCGCTTCATCGTTTGCTGTTGCTGAACCCTCAACCACTGACGTGAAACCAAGGTCGCGAATCGCTGCCAGTGCTGCTGGCAATGCTTCTGCTGTGTGGCTAAACGTCAGTACGCGTTGCAGCAGGTTGAACTCCAGCGCGCTGATGCCGGGCACTAAGGAGAGTTTGTCGCGGATCAGCTTTTCTTCCGTTGGGCAGTCCATCTGTTCGATTTTGATGCGGGCTTGACCTTCAGCAGAGAGCGGTTCTGCCTGCATACCTAGGGACGAGATCGCCGCTTCAATAAGAACGGTCGACGGCAAGCTGTGCCATACCCCAAGAACGCGATTGATCAGATTGAAATCGAGCTTGTCTACGCCAGCCAGCTTGCTCAGTTTGTCCTGAATCAGTGTCTGTTCGGTGGGGCAGTCCATTTGCTCAATACGGAAGCTGCTGAGCCTGGAACCGGCTACGGGACCTACCGCTGTGGCACCTGTGGCGGAACACTTACTTGCTTCGTTGGAGTCACAGCAGACATCCTTTGCAACCGCTTCAGGTTTTTGTTCGTCACCGCAGCAGCCAGCCATGGGGGTATCCTCATTGTTCAGTTGTGCAGAGTGAACACCCTGAAGCCACTACAGGGTCAAGCGTTTGTCGAAGAGGTATTTCATGAAAATTGGAGAGCTGGCCAAGCTTGCCGATTGCCAGGTTGAAACGGTTCGTTATTACGAACGCGAGGGGCTCTTGCCGGCTCCGGCTCGCAGCGAGGGTAACTACCGCCTGTATAGCAGTGAGCACCTTGAGCGGCTTACGTTCATTCGCAACTGCCGAACGCTGGACATGACCCTGGACGAGATCAGAAGCCTGCTGGCGCTGATGGATCGGCCAGAGGAAAACTGTGAGGGTGTAAATAGCTTAGTGGATGAGCACATTGAGCATGTGCAAGCGCGCGTGACTAGCCTGTTGGCGCTGCAACAACAGCTGGTTGAGTTGCGCCACCGCTGCGCGTCTGAGCGGGGCGTAGATGAGTGCGGAATCCTTCAGCGCCTGAACACCACCGGCGGAGTCAGTGCGCTTCCGGATGATGGGCACACCCATGTTGGGAAAAGTCACCGTCATTGACCATTACCTCAAAAGAGCGTGGAAAGTATTTACACACCCCGCGCGATTCACGTTGTAGTTGCCACCCCCCGCCTTAATGGGAACTTCGTCATCAAGATGAACCGCCCAGCTCGATAGCTGCTGTGCCTGCTGGTTGCAACGCCAAGCGAATCGACCGGTGCCTGTGCAAGACGCATGCTGTAACACAAAGCCAATCGACAGCTGCTGCGGGCCCGCTAACGTGCCATCCCCATTTAAGGAAAAGGGCGAGTAGATAACGATGAGAAGCCAGATAGCCCCCTCTGCAAACCCCTGGGGTTTGCTGCTCGCTGTGTGGCTGCTGGCGTTGACCGCGACCCTGGCCGCCTTGTTTATCGGTGAAGTCATGGGCAAAACCCCATGCGTGCTGTGCTGGTTTCAGCGCATCTTCATGTTTCCGTTGGCGGTAATGCTGACGATCGCCTGTTACCGAGCGGACTTCGCCGTTTGGCTGTACGCCTTGCCCCTGGCCGTTATCGGTTGGGCAATCGCCCTGTATCACTGCCTGCTGTTCATGGGCGTGATTCCGGGAAACCTCAAGCCGTGCAACGCCGGAACCTCCTGTTCCGGGGCCGACATGCTGATCTTCGGTAGCGTGCCGCTGCCGCTGCTTTCCCTGGCGGCTTTCACCGCCATCGTCTTGCTTCTTGCCCTGATTCGCCGGAGAACCCTCGTATGAATAGACGTGCCATTGTCCTGACCATCAGCGCTGTAACCATTGCCGGCTTTGTAGCCGCGGCAGTGCTCTATCAGCGTTTTTCAGCGCCTCAGGAGACCCAGGCCGTCACCCAGGCGAGCAGTTCGTTGGTACGTTTCCACTCGCCAACCCTTGGGCCAATCAACGCGCCGGTCACCATCGTCGAGTTCTTCGACCCTTCGTGCGAAAGCTGCCGGGCGTTCTTCCCCTACGTAAAGCAAATCATGGCGCAGTACCCACAGGACGTGCGCCTGGTCGTACGCTATGTGTTGTTCCACAAAGGCTCGGAAGAGGCCGTGCGCCTGCTGGAGACGGCACGCATGCAGGGGCTTTACGAGCCAGTGCTCGCAGCCGTGCTGGAGGCCCAACCGCTGTGGCATGACGACGCGCAAGCGCAGAAAGCATGGGAAGCCGCAGCAGCAGTTGGCCTGGATGTCGAGAAGGCCCGCGCCACGATGAACTCGCCAGCCATCGACGAGATACTGGCCAAAGATGCCGCAGACGTGAAGAAAGTCGGGATTCAAGGCACGCCCACCTTCTTCGTCAACGGCCAGCTGCTGACCAAGTTCGGCCCTGAGCCGCTGCTGGAGTTGGTGCAGAGCGAACTGCAGAAAGTGCGCTAAAACACAAAACTGGCGCAAACGCTGTGGCTGCGTTATCGAGCGTTTTTATGCGAACACTGGAAAACAGGATACCTCCGCCGATTGTGGCCAGTATTTTCGGGGTACTTATGTGGTTGGCAGCCTGCTATGTGCCAGGTCTCGCCTCGAAAACCTCTGGCCTGATCATCAAGGGCGGCCAGGAGGAGTTATCGAGGTTGGCGGTAAACGAGTACCGTTGTATGTCCGCGGCAAGGGCGGCGGGAATTGCGGTGCCGGAACTCTATCTCTCCGCCAACGCCAAGTAGTTCGTTATGCGCCGCTTCGACCGAGATGAGCAGCTCAACCCCATCGGTTTCGAGGACAGGGTGGCATTGAGGGGCTGGCCGCGGAGCAAAAGTACAGCAAGAGCTATTTGGCCTTAAATGCCAGTACAAAGCCAGTTGATGGCACCCGACTTGGCTAGCGCCCCTTTGACGGCAGCTTGACCACCGAGCCGCCTTTGGCAGGCTTGCGAAACACTGGGCTCTCATCTAAGAACTCCGCAGGATCGATATTCTTACGGCGAGCAATCATAGAGGCGTATATGAGCCTTTCGCGCTCCCTATTTAATTGCTTCGTCAACTCCTGGACCTGTGCCTTGAGCACCTCGATTTGGTGATCTCGATCACGATCTCTGGCCGCTTTCAGTGAAACTTCTTGATCGAACTGTTTCTCACCACGAGCATAACTTTTGACAACTTCCTTAATACGTTGAAACTCTTTTTCAAATTCCTTGTTTCGCCAAAGGGTCGGCTTAGATACACCAGACTTATCGGTAATAT
This sequence comes from Pseudomonas peli, assembly GCF_900099645.1. GTDB lineage: Bacteria > Pseudomonadota > Gammaproteobacteria > Pseudomonadales > Pseudomonadaceae > Aquipseudomonas > Aquipseudomonas peli. The sequence continues at coordinate 1,678,903 of NZ_FMTL01000001.1, forward strand.
ACTTCCACCCAAAGTTTGAAGGATCTATCATCTGCCTTTCAAATTGTTGCAATACCGAAAAAGCTTTACCCCATTGCTCAGTAGACGTAGTCACAATCAAGCTACTCCACATTGGAATACACAGTCGCTTGGAACAGAGCCATCAGTCCTAAATGGCTGATAGTCCTTGCTCTTTTCAACTTGAATTTCGTTAAGCACCACCTCAGAATTATCTAAAATATAAGAAGCATTTCTAAAAATCGCCATTTGATGTTCGATATGCATTTCAACAGACTCTACCGGGATACCGGGTCTATTCAAGGCTTCAAAAAGCCGCGCCAACTCAATTTCTGATCTATTACGCTCTGACTCGACTTGCTTTATTTGAACTGGATCTAAAATATCTACAACGAACTCTCTACAGCCCTTTCCTGAATTGCCGGTCAGACACTTCAGATGAAATTCGCAGGGCTTCAAATTAATATCACGAAAACAATGTCCAAGCGGACCGTAATGTACGGTTTGCAGCATATCAGTCAAAAAGGTCTGCACATTCTGGGTCGGGATATCGTTGTCAGTCCAAGCCTTGACCTTATTCGCCAGATCACCAATAAAGCGGGACTGCTCAGAGAGCATAAGCTCACCGACTTTCTCAGCACGTTCTTTAGCAGTCTGATGATCGTAATGATCACCTTGACTATCAGATCTTCCCATCCACTTATTCACAATACTTGCAGCCAAGCCGGCCCGAAAAAGTGAATTAGTTTGCCAATGTCGTCCCTTGTGGGTCTGAAACGTACTTACAATCTCTTCATTGGCTACAACACCGTAACGGACAAACGCTGACTGCCCCTGCTTAGCTGGTTTTATCGCATATAGAACAGAAAAATAGCCAAGGATAGATGGAATGTGTTCGTTATACACACCGCCAAGATTGCTTGGGACGACAAATAAATAATCAGAGACTTTTTGACTTATCCCAAATGTAGCCGAACCAATCTCTACCCCATCCGCTAGAAGTTCCTCTTTAATTCCCTGGATTAGTTCTGACTTAACTTTCGTATTAACTGATACAAAAGCATCTACAACGGCACTTTTAATGCTGGCCTGTTCAACCAAGAACCCAGATACGGCAGAATGCTTAACTCTATTGCTTTTCGCGACCGGCCTATAAAAATTGATTCGTTCTTCCGAGACTCTAAGAAACGAGTAGAACCCAGCTGTATTTGCATTAGCAATGTAGGTCATGGTCTTCTGGTTGAACAGCTCTGGATAAAGTTCCTCAGCATCTAATATCGGAATGTAAGCGCGATAATTATACCCACCACTGACAATATTTCTTATTGCGGCAACTGCATCGTCACGACTAAGATATACTATCCTCGCACCATAAAGACACGACTCCCCCGTCAAGACAAAGGCTTCCAAAGAAGCCAGGCTTTTCGACTGCAACCTATCTTTTAGAGCGTGTACATCCTTAGACCGACTTCCTACAGGTGGTCGTTTATGGAGCACCTCAAAAAACTCAGAATATAAAACAATATTGCGGCGAAATTCTATCAATTGAGCAAGTCGCTGCTTAACATCAGATCCTCGTACATAATAAACGCACTTTACCTTTCCGAGTGATTTTGAAGTTATCTTAAAGCCGTTTTTTTTGTAGAACTTAAGGAGTGAAGTTGAGTCGTGTGAATTTGAGGCAAATGGTAAGTACTCACGCAAATTCTTGAGCTCAACAAGTTCTTCATCTGGCAGATACTTCAGGAGGCGCAACTGTCTTTCAGACGCTGAAACATTAGACTCTATTTTCTTAGATAGACAGTCTAGGGTAGACTCAACATGCCGATCAATTGCTTCTGTTCTTCCCTGAAAGCGATAATCAAGAGTCTCGGCATAGGAACCATCTTCAATGCTCAAAGCCCTTTTTCTGTAGGGTTCGCAGATGGCATCAATTCGGAGAACCGCTTCACAGAGGGCGGCTCTCCAGATAGTAGGGACATACCTGGCGATTGGCTCCGCACCTTTTTCTGTCCATACTCGACAATATAACTCACCGTTTATTGTAACTAAGCAGTTCTTAGGTAACCGCAGAACCTCCCCGATTCTTAGGCCTAATCCATATTGAAATGCCTGAGTCAGAACCGACAACATATCCATCTGAGCACGAAAGCTGCCATCCCACTGGTCTTGCACTGCCCACTTCAACGCTATGATTGCTTTGACCAATTCTGGAAGCGGCAGTTTATCTCCAAGGGCAACACGGCCATACTTATCTTTCTCTTGAAGATCCTGCGTACCGATGAGGTCAAAATTGCTAACGGCCAAGGAAGAATTAAAGATGAATCTGATAAAATAATTTAGCGATCTACATGCACTAGCAGGTGATTTATAGCGTGTTTGAATGTATTTAAACGTTGTCATGTAGGAAGATTGATCAAGCCCTCTAAGGTTAACAACACCCTGAGCAGCCATATACTTTACCGCAGCCGATAAGTCCATAACGCGACCGGCTGATACCACCTTGTGGTCCGTCCTTCTGTCCCAGAGATAACTTACCAAGAAGACCTTATTAAGTAGCATTAACTCTGCATTAGTTTCTCCACGAGCCAGCAAATAAACATTATGCCTTCCGTTATATAACCAGGAGAGATCCTCCCACTTTGACCCATTGAAACAACTGAGTTTTGAGAATCTCTCCTCGGCTTTGCTGGCAAGGCGGCTTAGCTTAATCCGAAGCTCCTCATGCAAAATATCCTGTGCCATTATATTTTGCACTCAGACTTCCTTCACATTAATTAGAACCACGTCCTGCCCTTCAGAGTAGGCGATTGCAGCACGGCAACCAGCTATGGCTTGGTCTATAACTGAAACCACATTAGCGGTGCTGACGGTTAGCAAGCGATCTTTTCGCTCTACCAAACCCTCCAAAGCACTTTCATGTGCTACAACATCTTTATTAGGACAAAATCTGTCACACGAATAGCAAGATACCGCCGGTTCCTCGAAGCATATAGATTGAGACGCACACTTTCCTATGACATTGAAATTTCTTGGCTCACATACGTGACTATATATATTATTTACAAGGTCACCTTCTCTCATCCAAGCAGCTGTGAATTGCTTCTGTTCAATGCGACTCAACGTGGCATTTTCTAGAATCTCCCACATTTCATGAGTGAACCTGAAGTAGTGTTTAATGCTATTCGTATCATTGTGATCGAGTAAATCGGCAAGCTCTTCTGGCGAACAACCGGACATTACTGCTTGCGTGCCAACCGTGTAACGAAATCTATATGCACATAAACTGAATTTCTTTCCGGTACGAGGGGATAATGGCAGCCTATGTTCATTTCCCCAAAGGATATAATTAATTTTGCCACTCGACTTTTGGTAGAGTATGGCCCGCTTTGACTCATCTGAGAAATAGTCACTTGACAACCGCTCTGCATCTTCCCAGTAGTGACTTCCTAAGGAATTTCCGTCTCTTTCTAAATCTATCGATTTTGAGTTAATAAGAAGTGGTAGCTCTGCAGGATCAATACCATCGGGATTTTTTGCAGAATCTATGTAAGACTGAATAAGACTTGCAGTTCTTTCCGTGAGTATTCGAGAGCTGAATTGAACTCGCCGATTTCGCGAATCTTGCTTCACACGCGGCACGTTAAGATAATATAATCCGCTCTTACTATCTTTAATAAAATCTTTTCTTTTCAATAAAGAAATTTGTATTGGTCTCAACCCAAAACACAAACACAGATCTAACACCAAGCGAAATTCCAACGGAAGTGCCTGGTTATTAACCTGACCTGACAGTACGGAAACTTCCTCTCTAGTAAATGGTCCTCTGGCATCATCCATTACAAATAGAGCTAAATAGGCATTTTCTTTACCTGAATAATTTCGAAGCTTATGGAAATCCTCATACACTTCAAGTGAAAGATCTTCATAGCCGCAAAGCAATAGAAACTTCAAAAATTCCTTACAAGCAGAGATATATGCTGCCTTTTCTTTATTTTCAAGCACAGAAAGACTTTCCAAGAAGTCGTTGATATGAACTCCTTTGGACATCTCACGGGCAAACAAATCAAGAAATTTATATTTAATTCTAACAGTTGAAGCGTGATATCTCTCCAAGATATATCTTAGATAACTCCTCGCAATCTCTCTTAACTCAAAATCCAACAGATTAAGATACTGTGATGTAAGATAAACAAACTCACCCGTATCATCCGGCAATTTTATTGCAGATCGAAAGCCACCATACTCATCAAATAATTCGATGTCATAGCCCAATCGACTTTTTACAAAAGTGCCTCCCGGCAAAAAATATGAATGTTCATCGTTGCCGGACAACACCCTCTGAATCTGGAGTTCTTTCATTTAATCAACCAGTTGTGGCTTAAGGGCTTCTTGCTGGAGTAGGGCTTGTAACTCGGCAACTTTGGCTTGTATCGATCCTTTAGCATAATGCTCAGGCATATTACTATTCTTAGCCCAACCGCCTGCCGCTTCCTGAATAGGTGCTTTTAAAATCTTACGACTTAAACCACTTTCACCCTTAAACTTTCTATCCAGTGCCTGATTCAAAAGATCATGAAACGTATTGCGAAGGCGATGGGGGCTGAGAAGACCCACAAACTCTGGATATTGTTTTATAAGTTCATTCAGGATTGAATTAGGAGTCTGCACTGAAAGAGGACGCCCATCCCGGTAAGACAGGAAGACATAGCTTGTTGACTGCCAGCCGATGAATTCTTTTCTGACATTCACAATGTAGTGTTCAACTAATGCGGCCAGTTGATCATGCAACACCACCTGCCGGCCGAGTGTTTTAACTGAGGGGGACTCAGCGCGAGGATAATCAATCACATCTTTGTTCTTGACGATGTCGTAATATTTTCGCATTCCTGTAAGCTGGAAATTATTCAGCTTCAACAGTAACGTCTCACCTTTACGATTTCCGCCCAACATCAATAGAAGCAGGAGAATATAATTTCTCCATCGCACCTTATAAATCTTCCAAGGATTTAAATTATTGCTCTCATCAGGGTCAATAATAGCAATGAACTTAGCCTGAAGCGCAGGAGTAAGGCCGATCCTGTCTTTTTTATCGCCCCTGTAAGGGGCTTTCATATACAACTTGAAGCCGGCAGTCATCCTCTCATACGAACGCTTAGCAATTTTAAGTTGCTCCAAGTTTCGAGCGCACCGCCCCTCATAGAACAGCCATAGGTAATCTATAAATTTTTTAGCGCCTCGCATGCGGGCACCATACCAATTCGGATTAACCTGCTCGCCGCTCTGCTGAGCAAAGCCGCAATACGATGAGAAAGACTCAATTTCACCGATAGTAAGCGGATTAAGATTTGCGATGCGCTCAATCAAATCTACTTTTTGAATTTCACAGAACCGATATAGGATCAGAATTGAACTCTGATCAACTCGTATGGTATTTGGCTTCGAGCCATTGTCGAATCGTTGCAAAGCATACGCGCCGGCAAATATATCAACCTGGCTACTTTCAGTTACTAACTTTAGTTTTATACCGCCCAATTTATCGAAGACGACGGTAGTGAGCGAAAAGACTGAATTCTTCAAATGAAACACCGCGCTTTTTTCACGAGCACGGAAGCCTATAGACAGGCTAAATGGGCGTCAATAATGAAACGCTACTGCTTCAATGCGGTCACTTTTTCTTTTAAATACTTAATGAAACACTGTTTCGATATTTTCACTTACCCCAGATAGTACAAAGCCCCGAATCACGGGGCTTTGCAGAACTTATCCACAGAAAATGAAACACTCTCTGTTTAATTTACAGCATCTTTCAGGGACTTGCCCGGTTTGAAGGCGACGGTATTGCTGGCCTTGATCTTCACCGGCTCGCCGGTTTGCGGATTTTTACCGGTGCGAGCACCACGGTGGCGTTGCACGAAGGTACCGAAGCCGACCAATGTGACGCTGTCCTTGCGGTTCAGTGCATTGGTGATTTCTTCGAGTACGGCGTTGAGTACACGGTTTGCCTGATCTTTAGTCAGATCCGCCTTATCGGCGATGGCGGCGGCGAGTTCCGGTTTACGCATAAATGCCTCTTTACGGTTTTTTGTTGTTGTGTCCGGGCTGCTCTGCGCGAGCAGATACCAAGGCGCCGCAACAGCTCTAGGCTGCGGCAGACTGAGGGAGGATGGCATGCCATCCAGCCCTGCGCCAGTCTTGTCCGACAGTTAAACCGGGCAATTTTGTGGCATATCCGACAGAACGACCGTCATTCAGGCCAAAAGCGCAGGCAGCAGCTTATTCAACGCCAATTTGTCCTGCACGGCCGTACCGGTGAGGGCGTAGCCCAGTAGCGCACCGCTGCTGTCATGGCACAGCGCCTTGATGTCGGCGCCGCTGCCTTCAACGCTCCACTCGCCTTGCAGCCCGCGCGGTGGTGGCGATACCACCAGCGGACAGACCGGAGTTTTTACCGTAACTGGCATCGGCCCGTAGCTGACTGCCGTAGGGGTACCGGCCAAGGTTTGCGCCAGTGCACGAGCACTGGTCATCAGCGGCATAACGTAGAGCAGGTTGATGCCATCGACCTCGGCGCAATCACCCAGGGCGTAGATATTGGCGTGCGAGGTGCGCAGCTGGCGGTCGACCACCACCCCGCGATTGACCGCTAGCCCAGCCGCTGCCGCCAGCTCGATACGTGGACGCAGGCCCACAGCCGAAAGCACCAGATCGCACTCAATCAGCGTGCCGTCGGACAGGTGCGCTTCCAGTGCATCACCGTTGTGATTCAGGCTGGCCAACACTGGCCCGAGGTGAAAGCGCGCGCCCAGCCCTTCCAGACCCGCTTGAACTGCGGCGGCAGCAGCCGGATGCAGCAGGCCAGGCATCACCTGCTCGCAGGGTGCGACCAGTTCGACCTGGTAGCCGCCCAGGCTCAGGTCATTGGCAAACTCGCAGCCAATCAGCCCGGCACCCAACAGCAGAATCCGCTGCTTACCGGCTGCGGCCGTGCGAAAGCGTGCGTAGTCCTCCAGATCATTGATCGAGAAGATCCCATCGTCGGCATCACCTTCCACCGGCACACGAATCACCTCGGCGCCCCAGGCCAGGATCAGGTCGCGATAAGGCACAGCCTCTTCGCCAATCCACAGCTGCTTGTGGCCAGGGTCAATGCCGCTGATCCGGGTGTGGGTGCGAATTTCCGCGTTGAGCTGATCGGCCATAGCGCCCGGCTCGGCCATGCTCAGCCCATCGGCGTCCTTGTTCTTGGCAAAGCCGGTGGACAGCATGGGCTTGGAATACGAGCGACCTTCGTCGGCAGTGATCAGCAGCAGCGGGGTTTCGCTATCCAGCTTGCGAAATTCGCGGGCCAGGTTGTAGCCGGCCAAGCCGGTGCCGACGATAACGACAGGTGCACTCATGCTGCATTCCTCACGCAAGCCGCGCACTGCTGCGGCCGTAATAGATTTTGGGGCTGACGCGACTCAGATGATCTCGATCATCTCGAAATCCAGCTTGCCGACGCCGCAATCGGGGCACAACCAATCGGCGGGAATATCTTCCCAGGCCGTGCCCGGGGCGATGCCTTCCTCGGGCAGGCCGAGGGCTTCGTCATAGATAAAACCGCACACCACACACTGCCACTTACGCATAACCACCTCGGCGCTTATTCAGCTCGTTCGGGGTATTCAGTATGCGCACTCGCTAAACAAAACGGCGACCCTTGGGTCGCCGCTTGTCACAGCCTGGACTCAACCGATTTCGATCATTTCGAAATCCAATTTACCCACGCCACAGTCAGGGCACAGCCAGTCTTCCGGGACATCCTGCCAGAGTGTCCCGGCGGCGATACCGTCATCAGGCCAGCCTTGGCTCTCATCGTAAATCAGTCCACAGACCACACATTGCCACTTCTTCATAACTACCTCAGGTGGATCACACGGCTATTGCGCCGGGGAAACTACCGTATATGCGCAGGTGCGCCAAGCCGGCGGGCGATGAATAGCGCGTCATTGAGGCCAACCAAAGTCGGGTTGTGCCCGGCTTAGCGGCCAATCGCCGCGCCTTACGTCATCTATCCAGGCGCAAGGCCCATGCTAGACTCGCGCGCCTCTGCCTACGGTGAAACCGCTCGTGCCCCACGCCGCCCTCGCCCACCCGCCGCGCTGGCTGACTGCCAGCCAACTGCACCCTGCGCCCACTGCTGCGGTGTGCGACTGGCTGTTCAATGAGGATTCGCTGACGCGGCGGCTCACCACCCTGTCGGCCGATGGTTTCAGCGTCACTCCACTCCAGGAAGGCTGGCAGCGCCTGCGCAGCGATGAATGCAACGCGCTGGGCGTGGTCAAAGGCAGCCAGGGCTGGGTGCGCGAGGTGTACCTGCGCGGTCACGGCCAGCCCTGGGTATTTGCCCGCAGCGTGGCAGCCCGCAGCGCATTGGAAGGTTCCGGCCTGGCGCTGGACCAACTCGGCAGTCGCTCGCTGGGAGAGTTGCTGTTCAGCGACCGCGCCTTCGATCGCGGCGAACTGCAGGTATGCCGCTACCCGGCCCAGTGGCTGCCAGCGGAAGCCTGTAGCGAGCGCCTGTGGGCGCGCCGCTCATGCTTTAGCCGTGGCGCGCTGGGCGTATTGGTGGCCGAGGTTTTCCTTCCTGAGTTCTGGGCCGCAGCTGACATCGAGTCGCAAGTCAGCACGTAAGGCGAGTATCGTTTTTACATCCACCTAGCAGCCACCATGGCGGATCGATAAAACGTGATCCACCCTACGCCCGTCTTATAATCAGCCGCACCTCGCATGGAGACGCGCTCGATGTATACCCGCCTGCTGCATTCACTTAATCGCCTGCACCCACGCGCTTGGGACTTTATCCAGCTGATGCGCCTGGACAAGCCCATCGGCATCTACCTGCTGCTGTGGCCGACGCTGTGGGCGCTGTGGGTTGCTGCCGAAGGCGTGCCGAGCGTGAAGAACCTGCTGATCTTCGTGTTCGGGGTGATTCTGATGCGCGCCGCCGGCTGCGTGATCAACGATTACGCCGACCGCAACTTCGACGGCCACGTCAGCCGCACCAAGGCGCGGCCGCTGGCCAGTGGCAGGGTCAAGCCGCGTGAAGCGCTGATCCTATTCGCCGTGCTGGTGGCGCTGAGCTTCGTGCTGGTGCTGTTTACCAACGCCACCACCATCTGGCTGTCGTTCGGCGGCCTGGCCCTGGCCGCCTGCTACCCCTTTATGAAGCGCTACACCTTCTACCCGCAGGTGGTGTTGGGCGCGGCCTTCTCCTGGGGCATGCCCATGGCTTTCACTGCCGAAACCGGCAGCCTGCCACCGGAAGCCTGGCTGCTGTATATCGCCAACCTACTATGGACGGTGGCCTACGACACCTACTACGCCATGGCCGACCGCGAGGATGACCTGAAGATCGGCGTACGCTCCACCGCCATTCTGTTTGGCGATGCCGACCGTCTGATCATTGTCATCCTCCAGGGCCTGGCGCTGCTCTGCCTGCTGCTGGCGGCGGCGCGCTTCGAGCTGGGCCTGTACTTTCACCTCGGTCTGCTGGTCGCCGCTGGCTGCTTTGCCTGGGAGTTTCACAAGACCCGCAACCGCAAGCCAATGGCCTGCTTCAATGCCTTTTTGCACAACCATTGGGCGGGCTTGGCGATCTTTATCGGCCTGGTAGTGGACTACGCTGTGCGCGGCTAGAAAGAAGCCTTGCCGCGCGCCTGTCATATCGCTGCAATAATTCCGTTATCTAATGCAGCCCATTACAGCGAGATGACCCGAGGCTTGACCCATGGTTGGCAAGAACATCCTGATCGTCGATGACGAAGCACCGATCCGTGAAATGATCGCCGTGGCCCTGGAAATGGCCGGCTACGAGTGCCTGGAAGCGGAAAATACCCAGCAGGCACACGCCATCATCGTCGACCGTAAACCTGATTTGATTCTGCTCGACTGGATGCTCCCCGGCACCAGCGGCATTGAGCTGGCGCGCCGCCTCAAGCGCGATGAGCTGACCGGCGACATCCCGATCATCATGCTCACGGCCAAAGGCGAAGAGGACAACAAGATCCAGGGCCTGGAAGTCGGCGCCGACGACTACATCACCAAGCCGTTCTCCCCGCGCGAACTGGTCGCCCGCCTGAAAGCCGTGTTGCGCCGCGCTGGACCGACCGACAGTGAAGGGCCGATCGAAGTTGGCGGCCTGCTGCTCGACCCAGTCAGCCACCGCGTCACCATCGACGGTAAACCGGCCGAGATGGGCCCCACCGAATACCGCCTGCTGCAGTTCTTTATGACGCACCAGGAGCGCGCTTACACCCGCGGTCAGCTGCTGGACCAGGTCTGGGGCGGTAACGTGTATGTCGAGGAGCGCACCGTCGATGTGCATATCCGTCGCCTGCGCAAAGCCCTCGGTGAGGCCTACGAAAACCTGGTGCAAACCGTACGCGGCACCGGCTATCGTTTCTCCACCAAGAGCTAACACGGTTAGGATGGCCTGCCGGCGCGATGAGCGCTCGGTGAAAAGGATTGATTGGCGGATGAGCTCGAATTGAATCAAGACTGGCGCGGCCCCCTGATACGTCGCTTGTTGCTCCTGGTCAGTGTCTGCCTGCTGCTGGGGCTGATCACTGGCGAATACGCCTGGGCACTGGTCATTGGCCTGGCCGGCTACCTTGGCTGGCACTTGCAACAACTGCTACGTCTGCACAAATGGCTGCGCACCCGCCAGGGTGACGAAGCACCGCCCGATGGCTACGGCCTGTGGGGCGAAGTGTTCGACAGCATCTACCACCTGCAGCGCCGCGACCAGAAAGTCCGTGGCCGCCTGCAGGCAGTGATCGACCGCGTTCAGGAGTCCACCGCTGCGCTTAAAGATGCGGTGATCATGCTCGACCGCGACGGCAACCTGGAATGGTGGAACATCGCCGCCGAGAAACTGCTGGGCCTGAAAACCCCACAGGACAGCGGCCAGCAGATCACCAACCTGGTGCGCGACCCGCGTTTTATCGAATATTTCGAGAACCATAATTACAACGAGCCGCTGGAGCTGCCCTCACCAGTCAGCGACCGCCTGCGCCTGCAATTCCATATCACCCAGTACGGCAACCGCGAACACCTAATGCTGGTACGCGACATCACCCGCCTGTTTCAGCTGGAGCAGATGCGTAAGGATTTCGTCGCCAACGTCTCCCACGAGCTGCGCACCCCGCTGACGGTGATCAGCGGCTACCTGGAAACGCTGTTGGATAACGTCGAGGACGTCAACCCGCGCTGGCTACGCGCCCTGCAGCAGATGCAGCAACAAGGCGGACGCATGCAGAATCTGCTGAATGATCTGCTGCTGCTGGCCAAGCTGGAAGCCACCGATTACCCCTCGGACAATCAACCAGTGGCCGTCGATCTGCTACTGCTGAGCATCAAGAACGATGCCCAGGCGCTATCCGGCGAACGCCACCATCGCATCAGCCTGGAAGCAGACCCGCACCTCAAGCTTAAGGGCAGCGAAACCGAGCTGCGCAGCGCCTTTTCCAACCTGGTGTTCAACGCCGTGAAATACACCCCGGACGAAGGCAGCATCCAGATTCGCTGGTGGGGCGATGAACAGGGCGCGCACCTCAGCGTGCAGGACAGCGGTCTGGGTATCGAGGCCAAGCATCTGCCGCGCCTGACCGAGCGCTTCTACCGGGTCGACTCCAGCCGCGCCAGCAACACCGGTGGCACCGGGCTTGGCCTTGCCATCGTCAAACATGTGCTGCTGCGTCACCGTGCGCTCCTGGATACCGCCAGTACCCTGGGCAAAGGCAGCACCTTCACCTGCCACTTCCCGATGCTGCAAGTGGTTCGGCGCGGCCAGTAACCGCGCCCTACTTGCAAAGCCGGCTGTCAGCCCCCACCCTTTAGCGGTCATTCACTACCCGAACCCTTTATGGACCCCTCCACGAGTTACGTCGCCAGCAACTATTTCGCCGATTTCGGCCTCGTTCTATTCGCTCTGTTTCTGGTGCTGCTCAACGGCTTCTTCGTTGCCGCCGAGTTCGCCATCGTCAAACTGCGCGCCACCAAGGTCGATGCCCTGGCGGAAAAAAATGGCTGGCGCGGGCATATTCTGCGCACCGTACACAACCAGCTCGACGCCTACCTCTCAGCCTGTCAGCTGGGTATCACCCTGGCTTCCCTCGGCCTCGGCTGGGTCGGCGAACCGGCCTTTGCCCACCTGCTCGAACCGCTGCTGGCGGGTATCGGTATCGAATCGCCGAAGCTGATACATGGCATCGCCTTCTTTACCGCGTTCTTTATCATTTCCTACCTGCATATCGTGGTCGGCGAGCTGGCACCCAAGTCCTGGGCCATCCGAAAACCCGAGCTGCTGTCGCTATGGACGGCCGCGCCGCTGTACATGTTCTACTGGGCCATGTACCCGGCGATCTTTCTGCTCAACGCCAGCGCCAACGCCATTCTGCGCGTGGCAGGCCAGGGCGAGCCGGGGCCGCATCATGAGCACCACTACAGCCGCGACGAACTCAAGCTGATCCTCCATTCCAGCCGCGCCAGCGACCCCAGCGACCAGGACATGCGTGTGCTGGCCTCGGCCGTGGAGCTGGGCGAACTGGAGGTGGTGGACTGGGCCAACTCCCGCGAGGACCTGGTGTCGCTACCGCTGACAGCCGCATTGGATGAAGTGTTCAGCGTGTTTCGTCGGCACAAGTACAGCCGCTACCCGATCTACGACGATATCAGTGGCGAGTACGTTGGCGTATTGCACATCAAGGACTTGCTGCTGCACCTGTCGCTGCTGGAGATGCTGCCCTCGGCACTGAAACTGGCTGACCTGATGCACCCTGTTGAACGCGTCGGCCGGCACATGCCGCTGTCCAGCCTGCTAGAACAATTCCGCATGGGGGGTTCGCACTTCGCCTTAGTCGAAGAAGCCGACGGCAAGGTAATCGGCTACTTGACCATGGAAGACGTACTGGAAGCCCTGGTGGGCGACATTCAGGATGAACACCGCAAAGCCGAACGCGGCATCCTCGCCTATCAGCCGGGCAAGCTGCTGGTACGCGGCGACACGCCACTGGCCAAAGTCGAACGCCTGCTCGGCGTCGACCTCGATCACGTCGAAGCGGAAACCCTCGCCGGGCTGATTTACGACACCCTTAAGCGCATGCCTGAAGAAGAGGAAGTACTAGAAGTCGATGGCCTGCGCATCATCGTCAAAAAGATGAAAGGCCCGAAGATCGTGCTGGCTAAGGTGCTTAAGCTGGATTGAGGGACCGACTGCCGTAGAACGTATTTACGATCTTGCGAGCGAGAGTCCTACACGGCGCTACCTAGGAACAGCCTTCGGCTGGTTAAGACAGCGAGGAAGCGGACTGGGCTCGCACGCGAGTGTGCTTTTGTACACGAGCATTACTCATTCCACTCGCCATTCGGGTCGCGCTAAAGCGCGTTAGCTGTAAGCGGCTTGCCGAGCCTGTTTTTAACGCAGTAAGGCCGAAGCACAGCAGATCGTAAGCAGGTTCTTACTCGCCGCCGACGGCGAAATTAGGCAGGCTGTTGACCGGCTGAGCGAAGTTAAACGGGATCGACTCCAGCGCCAAGCCAACGTTGCGCTGCACCACGAAGTGCAGGTGCGGCCCGGTGCTATTGCCCGTGTTGCCTGAACGCGCGAGCAGGCTGCCAGCGCGCACACGAGCACCTTCACTGACGGCCACCGACCCCTGCATCAAGTGCAGGTAAACACCCATGGTGCCGTCGTCGTGGAGAATGCGCACATAGTTGCCAGACGGGTTGTTGCCGCGCCCACTTTGCTGATTCTCGGTTTTCACCACGATGCCACCGCGTGCCGCAACAATCGGCGTGCCCTCGGGCATGGCGATATCCATGGCGTAACGGCCTTTGGGGGTGAAGTGGCTGTACTGGCCGTTGGCCCCTTGAGTCAGACGGAACGGCCCTCCACGCCAAGGCAGTGGGTAGCTTTTCTGCGTCGGCAGCAGACGCGGGTCGCCCATCGCATAACGCAACTTGGGGGTATACCGCATAGGTTTGCTGGCATCACGCGGGGCCAGGGTGGCCAAACGGATATTGCTGCGCGGCGGTAATACCCAGCTAATCGGCTTTTCCGGCACGCCGGAGACGTTATCCGTAGCTTCCAGGCGCAGTTCAATCTGCACCGGGGCGTGCAGGTCGTTGCGCACCAACAGGGTTTCACCGGCCTCGTGTTTCTTGGTCTCCAGCTTTACCTGATTGTCCAGGCGCTCAACCATACGGTCGCGAAACACGAACACCTGGGCACCGGGCGCGGCCTGGTCGGTATAGGTGACCACGCCGTTAGCATCGGTGTACTTGTAAATAGTCAACGCCGCTGCCTGGCCGGCAAGGGTCAACAAACTGCAGAGAAGTATCAGACGCCCTAGCATAACGACTCGGATCTTATGATTTGTCTGTCCGGGCCAATCAGATTAGCAGCCGAACCCATGCGACGCGAACCGGCGCGCCAGGGTTGTGAGCCATCTCGCATGCACCGGCGGCGTGGCCTGTGCTCAGGCGCCGGGGCTGAAATGCTTCTGCGCAGTTCCCCGGGCGATCAGCCGGGAGATGTAGTCGAGCTTCTGCGGGTCGCGGTCGACGAATCTGAAGGTCAGTTGCAGCCACTCGCTGTCTGGCTTCGGCTCGAAGGCCGCCACGGCATGCAAGTAGCCGTTGAGCCGAGCGGTTTCCGCCGCGTCGCCCTGCTCCAGATCTAGCACCGCACTGTCGAGCACCTGCGGCAGCTCCTCGGTGCGTTTAACCACCAACAGTGCTTCCTTGAGGCTCAGGGCCTTGATCACGCAGGACATGGTGGCGCCACCGGGTAACCGCAGTTGACCCTGCCCGCGCCCGCTGGGTGCGCTGGTAGCCGGTGCCTTGCCGGCGGGTTTGCTGGCAAAGGCAGCAGCGGCTTGCACGGCGGGCCCAGCGGCGGGTTTGACGGTATCGGCTTTACCGCCAGTCAGCGCAGACAACGAATCGTTGGCGAAAGCACCGCTGCTGAGCATTTTCGGGGGGGCACTGGACACCAATGCCTGCAACTTGCCAGCCCGGCTCAGGGCCTTCTTCACCTTGGTGATCAGCTGCTCGTTGGAAAAGGGCTTACCGATGAAATCAGAAACGCCAGCTTGAATCGCCTGCACCACGTTCTCTTTGTCACCGCGACTGGTGACCATGATAAACGGGACGATCTTCAGAGCATCTTGCTCGCGGCACCAGGTGAGCAGCTCCAGGCCGGACATTTCCGGCATTTCCCAGTCGCACAGAATCAGGTCAACCGGCTGACGCGTCAGCATCTGCAGGGCTTTGCGCCCGTTCACGGCTTCCTCGATCTGGATACCTGGAAAGTGATCGCGCAAACCCTTTTTCACCAAATCACGGATAAAGGTTGCGTCGTCCACTACCAGCACGCTGACTTTGCTCATCGGCCACTCCTGTTCTGATGGCCATAAGCATAGTCACGGCTACTGGCCAAAGGCCAACCGAAATGCACCCAATGTCGCGATCAGGTGCATCTTGGCCATCGGGCAGTGCGTTCACTGCCCGCAACAACCGACTCAGCCGTCCTTCTTGGTGCCCTGCACTTCTTCCTGCATGCGGGTCAGGCCGATGTGTTTCACATCGGTGCCGCGCACCAGGTAGATCACCAGCTCGGCGATATTACGGGCGTGGTCGCCGATGCGCTCCAGCGAACGCAGCGCCCAGATGATGTTGAGCACACGCGCGATCGAACGTGGGTCTTCCATCATATAAGTGACCAGCTCACGCAGAGCGGTCTTGTATTCGCGGTCAACGGTCTTGTCGTACTGCGCCACAGACAACGCCAGGTCAGCGTCAAAACGGGCAAAGGCATCCAACGACTCTTGCACCATCTTGCGCACTTGGTCGCCGATATGACGCACTTCCACGTAGCCACGCGGCGCTTCACCTTCTTCGCACAACAAGATCGCCCGCTTGGCGATTTTGGTGGCTTCGTCGCCGATACGCTCGAGATCGATCACCGATTTGGAGATGCTGATGATCAGGCGCAGGTCGGACGCAGCTGGCTGACGACGCGCCAGAATGCGCACGCATTCTTCGTCGATATTGCGTTCCATCTGGTTGATCTGGTCATCGATCTCGCGCACCTGCTGGGCCAGACCGGAGTCGGCGTCAATCAGTGCGGTGACGGCGTCGTTAACCTGCTTCTCGACCAGGCCGCCCATCGCCAGCAGGTGGCTGCGCACCTCCTCCAGCTCGACGTTGAACTGCTGGGAGATGTGCTGGGTAAGGTTTTCTTTGTTGATCATGTGCAAACCCTTGAATTAACCGAATAACGTCTCTGCTTAGGATGGGCTTGCCATCAGCCGTAACGACCGGTGATGTAGTCCTCTGTCTGCTTCTTGTCCGGGTTGGTGAACAGCGTATCGGTATCACCGAACTCGATCAGTTTGCCCATGTACATAAACGCCGTGTAGTCCGATACCCGCGCAGCCTGCTGCATGTTGTGGGTAACGATGACGATGGTGTACTTGGATTTCAGTTCGTAGATCAGCTCTTCGACTTTCAGCGTGGAGATCGGGTCGAGCGCCGAGCAGGGTTCGTCAAGCAGCAGCACTTCAGGCTGAACTGCCACGGTGCGGGCGATCACCAGACGCTGCTGCTGACCACCGGACAGGCCGAGAGCCGACTCGTGCAGACGGTCTTTGACCTCATCCCACAGTGCTGCGCTTTTCAGTGCCCACTCCACGGCTTCATCGAGCACGCGCTTCTGGTTAATACCCTGGATGCGCAGGCCGTAGACCACGTTCTCGTAAATGCTCTTGGGGAACGGGTTGGGCTTCTGGAACACCATGCCGACGCGGCGACGCAGCTCAGCCACGTCTTCGCCTTTGCGGTAGATGTTCTTACCGTCGAGGTTGATTTCGCCTTCTACGCGGCAGCCGTCAACCAAATCATTCATCCGGTTGAAGGTGCGCAGCAGGGTTGATTTACCGCAACCAGACGGGCCGATAAACGCCGTCACACGCTGATTGGGGATAGTCATCTTGACGTCGAACAGCGCCTGCTTCTCGCCGTAGTACAGGTTCAAACCCGGTACGTCGATGGCCACGCGTTCGTTGGCCATGTTCAAGCCCTGGCGGTCGCGGCCGAGGGCCGCCATGTCGATACCGTGTGTGTGTGCTTCGTGCTGCATGGGATGCTCCCTACGCTAACAAATTCGTTAAGCCGCCACGGCCAGTGGGCCGTGGCGCAATGATTAGTGATCCAGCGCCTTGTACTTCTCGCGCAGGTGGTTACGGATATAAACCGCCGCCATGTTCAGCACCACAATGACCAACACCAGCAGCAGCGCAGTGGCGTACACCAGCGGCCGCGCGGCCTCAACGTTGGGGCTCTGGAAGCCGACGTCGTAGATGTGGAAGCCCAGGTGCATGATCTTCTGATCAAGGTGCAGGTACGGGTAGTTGCCATCCACCGGCAGGCTCGGGGCCAGCTTGACCACCCCCACCAGCATAAGCGGCGCCACTTCACCGGCGGCGCGGGCCACGGCGAGAATCAGGCCGGTCATCATGGCCGGGCTGGCCATTGGCAACACCACGCGCCAGAGGGTTTCCACCTTGGTTGCGCCAAGGGCCAGGGAGCCTTCACGCACGGCCCGCGGAATCCGCGCCAGACCTTCTTCGGTGGCCACGATCACCACCGGCAGGGTGAGGATCGCCAGGGTCAGCGAAGCCCAGAGCAGGCCCGGCGTACCAAAGGTCGGCGCCGGCGCGGCTTCGGGGAAGAACATGCGGTCGAGCGAGCCACCCAGCACGTAGACGAAGAAGCCCAGGCCGAACACCCCGTAAACGATGGCCGGAACGCCCGCCAGGTTGTTTACCGCGATACGGATCACCCGGGTCAGCGGGCCCTGCTTGGCATACTCACGCAGGTAGATGGCCGCCACCACGCCAAACGGCGTCACGATCACGGCCATGATCAGGGTCATCATCACGGTGCCGAAAATCGCCGGGAAAATGCCACCTTCAGTGTTGGCTTCACGCGGGTCGTCGCTGACGAATTCCCACAGCTTGGCGAAGTAGAAACTGAGCTTTTCACCCATGCCCATGGCATTCGGCTGGAACGCGCGCACCACCTTGCCCATGCTGATGGTCACTTCGCGACCATCAACGGTCTTCAGCGTGACGCTGTCGCGATTGAACGCCTGATTAAGGGCTATCAACTCGGTTTCCAGCACCTTGTACTCGGCATCCCACTGCGCGCGCTCGGCGTCCAGTTCGGCCTGCGCAACATCATTCAGCTTGCCCTGCAGTTCCAGCTTACGGGTTTGCAGACGGATGCGCTCCAGGCCGGCGTTGATCCGCCCGATGTCCTTCTTCTCCAGGCGAACCAGCTGAGTGTGCAACTGCTCGACACGCTCAATACGCTCCTGCAGCGCCGGCCAGCTGGCATCGCCCTCGGCGACCAACACGCCGGCTTCCTTGACGTTGACCAGGTAACCGTAGAAGTTGCCCCACTCGCGACGCTCCAGCGCCGTGAGGTTTTCCGGGGTGCGCTGGTTACTCAGCCACTCGCCGACCACCCAGGTGAAGTCCGCGCCATACACATCGCGGTTACCCACTTTGAACAGCTCGCGGGTCATAAACTCGCCGCCTTCAGCCTCCACCGGCAAGCCGGAAGCGGCCAAACGGGCACGTGGCACTTCTTCGATCTGGGTGATCTCGCCGGCCATCACCCGGGCTTCCTGACCAGGGATCTGGTAGTCGGCTTCAACGATATCAGCCGGCCAGAAGTGGCCGAGGCCGCGCACGGCGATCACCATCAGCAGACCGAGGGTCATGATCACCGCGATCGACACCGCGCCGGCGTTCATCCAGATCCACGGCGAACCGCTCTTGAACCAGGCTTTCAGATTGTTCTGTTTCACGGACATATACCTTCCCAAGCCTTAGAGCGAGGCGTACTTGACGCGCAGACGCTGGCGCACCAGCTCCGCCAGGGTGTTCATGACAAAGGTGAAGCCGAGCAGCACCAGCGCCGAAAGGAACAGCACGCGGTAGTGGGTACCACCCACTTCCGATTCGGGCATTTCCACCGCCACGTTGGCGGCAAGGGTGCGCAGGCCCTCAAAGATGTTCATGTCCATGATCGCGGTGTTACCAGTGGCCATCAGCACGATCATGGTTTCGCCAACGGCGCGGCCCATGCCGATCATCACCGCGGAGAAGATGCCTGGGCTGGCGGTGAGAATCACCACCCGAGCCAGGGTCTGCCACGGCGTGGCACCGAGGGCCAGGGAACCGAAGGTCAGGCTCTTCGGCACGCTGAACACAGCGTCTTCGGCAATCGAATAGATGTTCGGGATTACCGCAAAACCCATGGCCAGGCCGACTACCAGGGCGTTGCGCTGGTCGAACGGAATGCCTAAGTCATTGCTCAGCCACATACGCATGTTGCCGTCGAACAGCCAGTTCTCCACATGGCCGCTCATGGCCAGCGAGACATAGCCAATGAGCAAGATTACTGGGATCAGCATCGCCGACTCCCAACCATCCGGCACTCTCAGGCGAATCGACTCCGGCAAGCGGCTCCACAGGTACCCGGCCAGCAGAATGCCGATGGGGGTGAACAGCAGCAGGCTGAAGATGCCCGGCAGATGACCCTCCACATAAGGTGCGAGGAACAGCCCGGCGAAGAAGCCAAGAATCACCGTTGGCAACGCTTCCATCAGCTCGATCACCGGCTTGACCTTGCGGCGCATGGCCGGAGCCATGAAGTAGGCGGTGTAAATCGCGGCGGCAATCGCCAGCGGAGCGGCCAGAAGCATCGCGTAGAAGGCCGCTTTCAGCGTACCGAAGGCCAGCGGCGCGAGGCTCAGTTTAGGTTCGTTGTCAGTGCTGGCAGAGGTCGACTGCCAGACATAGCCAGGCGCATCGTAATTCTCATACCAGACCTTGCCCCACAATGAGCTCCAGGAAATTTCCGGATGCGGGTTGTCGACGATCAAGCGCTGCAGCTGACCATCACTTTCCACCAGCACGCGGTTTGCACGCGGTGATAGGGCGGCCAGGGCCTGACCTTCAGCCACCGGCTCGACCAGCAGAGTGCGGTGTGCGGTGCTGTGGAAGATACCCAGATTGCCTTTGGCATCCAGGGCGAAGAAGCCTTTACGGCGCTCTTCCGGAAGAATCTGGATGATCGGGCTGTCGGCCAGTTGGAAGCTACGGATCGACTTCAGTACCGCCTTGCCGTCTGCTTCGCGCACCATAAACCACTGGGCGATGCCGCCGCTGCTGTCGCCGATCATCAGCGAGATACCGCCAAGCAGCGAAGTGGCGTTGCTGACTTCCAGCTTGCCGTCCTCCAACAGCTTGTAACGACCGTTCAGGCTGTTGCTGCGCATGTCGAAGACATCGGCGGTGGCACGGCCGTTGACCACATACAGCCACAGGTGGCGTGGGTCGATGATCAGTGCCTTGATCGGCTCGGCGATCTGCGGCAGGGCAACACGCTCTTCGCTGAGGGTCACCTCGCCGGTCATCATGTTTTCCTCGCGGCCCAGGCTCAGCACGTGCAGCTCGGTGCCGGTGGAGCCCGCCAGCATCAGCGTGCCGCTGTTCAGGCTGACGCCCATGTGGTCCAGCGCGCGACCCTGAGGATCAAGCTTAATCGGCGCTTCGCCGAACGGGTATTCGATGCTCGGCGTGATGGTTTGCACATCATTCGGGTAGCTGAGCTTGTAGACATGCTGGAACACCAGCACCTGGCCATTGGACAGGCCCAGGGCAACGCGGTTACTGCCCGGCTGGTCCTGGCCGACCGAAGCAATCCGCACATCCGCTGGGATCGGCAGCTGCACGCTGCTCAGCGGCTGCATCTTCTTCGCATCGAAGAACTGTACCTTGCCGCTCTGGTCCAGGCGCATTGCCATCTGGTTCTGTTCTTCAAGAGTCAGCAGCAGTGGCGCGGCTGCTTCATTCAACCAGGCAACCTGCACTGGCTTGCGAGTTTCCAGGCTAGCGCCCTGGAACATCGGCAGCACCACGTAGGCCAGGTAGAAGAAAATCAGGGTGATGGCGCCAAGCACGGCCAGGCCGCCGACGGATACCGCCCAGCGGGCAAAACGATCTTTCAGCGCGCGCATACGCCGCTTGCGCTGCAGGGCCGGGGTGTTGAAGTCCAGCCCGAGGGATTTAGATGTGGCGGTCATGGTTTCACTAGCCAAGTCATTCATAGGTAAGAGCGTCTCTGCGCAGCCATGAGCGCGCCATAGTGATTTCTGTCGCTATACAAGGCGATAACTCTAGCCGTTTCATGTGACAGAAAAGTTACAGCGCTTTGACAAAGCAACGCCCACCTGTCGTAAACGAAGGCGGGCGTGCGACTTACTTAGGCGTCCTTGCCAGTCAGGCAGGTCTTACAGACCCAGTTCCTGCATGGTTTTATCGACGACTTTCTTCGGCAGTGGGATGTAGCCGTCCTTCACGACAACTTCCTGGCCTTGCTTGGACAGCACCAGCTTGACGAACTCGGCGTCCAGCGGGCTCAGCGGCTTGTTCGGCGCCTTGTTGACGTAAACGTAGAAGAAGCGAGCCAACGGGAACTTGCCAGCCAGGGCGTTGGCTTCGTTAGCGTCAAACGCTTCGCCGCCTTTCTTCGACAGAGGCACAGTCTTCACGCTGGAAGTCTTGTAGCCGATGCCCGAGTAACCGATGGCGTTGATGGTGCTGGAGATCGACTGCACCACGGAGGCCGAACCCGGCTGCTCGTTGACGTTGGCCTTGAAATCACCTTTGCACAGGGCTTCTTCTTTGAAGTAACCGTAAGTGCCGGATACCGAGTTACGACCGAACAGCTGGATCGGCTTGGCCGCCCACTCGCCAGTCATGCCCAGGTCACCCCAGGTTTTGATATCGGTAGCGCCACCGCACAGACGAGTGCTGGAGAAGATCGCGTCAACCTGAGCCATGTCCAGGGACTTGATCGGGTTGTCTTTGTGCACGAATACCGCCAGGGCGTCGATGGCCACAGGTACGGCAGTCGGCTTGTAGCCGTATTTCTCTTCGAACGCCTGAATCTCGGCATCCTTCATTGCACGGCTCATCGGGCCCATGCTAGCGGTGCCTTCAGTCAGAGCGGGCGGCGCGGTAGAAGAACCAGCGGCCTGGATCTGGATGTTGACGTTCGGGTATTCCTTTTTGAACTCTTCAGCCCACAGAGTCATCAGGTTGGCCAGGGAGTCGGAACCAACGCTGGACAGGTTGCCCGATACGCCGGAAGTTTTGGTGTAGCTCGGCAGAGCCGGATCGACAGCAGCAACCGCAGTGGCGGTAGCCACGCCAGCGGCGACAAAAGTCATGGCCGCCATCAAACGCTTAAGTTTCATGCCTTACTCCTAGCAAACTAGTGTTGGATTGAACGGGGCCAAGTATCTGTAGGCCGCATGACGACTGTATGTATGCAATATGACAGTTAGATGAACGCTGCTGAAATTTTGCCGCAGTCGATGCACTGACGCGCAACGCCCAGGCGGCCAAGTGCCATGGTCGCCCTGCGACTGCTGAGTCGCTATACTCGCTGCGCCCGCACTCCCGCGGGTCTGCTGGGCCGACCCGCGATAGCCGCAGAGCCTGACTCGCCGCCACCGCCAAGCCCCGCACCGCGCCAATAAAAACAACCGCGCCGCGAGCCTAGATAGATGCACGATTTCGAACAGGAAGACCCTATCCCGCAAGGCGACCTGGCTTTGCAAATCACCGCGCTGCCGCGTGAAACCAATGGTTTTGGCGATATCTACGGCGGCTGGCTGGTATCGCAGATGGACCTGGCCGGCACGGCCATGGCCTGCAAGGTTGCGGGCGGGCGAGTAGCCACCGTGGCTATCGATCGCATGGCCTTTCTGGTGCCGGTGGCGGTGGGTGCGCAACTGTCCTTCTACACGCAAACCGTGGAAGTGGGCCGCAGCTCGATTCAGATGCTGGTTGAAGTGTGGAGCGACGATCCGCTGTCCAGCGAATGGCGCAAGGTTACCGAGGCAGTCTTCGTCTTCGTCGCTATCGACGGCAGCGGTCGCACGCGCCCGGTGCCAGCGCGGCGCTGATTGCCGATGGTGAAACGAAAACGCCGGCTATGAGCCGGCGTTTTGCTGTGCGCTAAGAATCAGCCGCGGATGTTGTAGATGTCCTTCTCATTCAACTCGGCGTAGTCGTACAGACGCTGCAGATAAGCCTTCTGCTGCGCCCATACCTTGCTCGCTACCGGATCGGCGGCGGCGCTGGCATCGACCACTTCGGCGGCCACTTCCTTGAGTTTGGCCAGCACTTCGTCCGGCAGACGGCGTACTTCCACACCCTCACCTTTGAGCTGCTCCAGGGCTTCCATGTTCTTCGCGTTGTAATCGTCGAGCATGTCGCCATTCACTTCGCGAGCGGCGGCGCGGACGATAGCCTGCAGATCAGCCGGCAGGGTTTCCCAAGCCTTGATGTTGATATCCAGTTCGAAGGTGACGTTCGGCTCTTGCCAGCCCGGGGTGTAGTAGTACTTGGCGGCTTTGTGCAGGCCCAGGGCCTGGTCGTTGTATGGGCCGATCCACTCGGTGGCATCGATAGCACCAGTTTGCAGCGCAGTGAAGATTTCACCGGCCGGCATGTTGACCACCGTGCCGCCCATTTTGGTCAGCACTTCACCACCCAGGCCTGGGGTACGCATCTTCAAGCCCTGGAAGTCGGCTACGCCATTGATTTCCTTGTTGAACCAACCGGCGGTCTGCACGCCCGTCGCGCCGCAGGCCATCGGCAGTACGCCGAACGGCTTGTAGGTTTCTTCCCACAGCTGCATACCGCCGCCCTTGTGCAGCCAGGCATTCATTTCCTGGGCATTGGGGCCAAATGGCAGCGCGCAGAAGAACTGGGCGGCTGGCACTTTGCCTTTCCAGTAATAAGGCGCGCCGTGGCCCATTTCGGCGGTGCCGCGGCTCACTGCATCGAATACTTCCAGCGCCGGCACCAACTCGCCTGCGGCATAGACCTTGACCTTCAAGCGGCCGTTGCTCATTTCTTCAACCAGCTTGGCAAAGCGCTCGGCACCGACGCCTACACCCGGGAAGTTCTTCGGCCAGGAGGTGACCATTTTCCAGTTGAAGGTTTGGCTGCTCGCGCCTTCTTGGGGCTTACCAGCGGTTTCAGCCTCTTGTTTGCAACCGGCCAGTGCCGTGGCTGCAAGGCCTACGCCTGCTGCTGCGAGAATTTGACGACGTTTCATGCAAAGCTCCTTTATTGTTGTAGTGGTCTGACCACAGGATCGCTGCGGACCCACCGCGCCTGAGTAACATAGGGGTAAGTGACTCTCAAGCCTAGCGGATACGACTAAAGTTGTAGTGCCATTGCCGCATGCGTACAGGCCTGCCTAGAATCGCCGGCCTGCCTGCCCACAAAGCCCATAACCATAAGGACTCATGATGTCCGACAAACCTCCTCTGTTACTCGGCCTTGCTCGTTTGATCGACTCTGGCAACGCCTATTTCGGTAAAGCCTGCGCCTGGCTAACGCTGTTTCTGGTACTTGGCACCGCCATCGTGGTGATCCTGCGTTATGGTTTCGGCATCGGCGCCACCGCCCTGCAAGAAGCCGTGCTGTACGCCCACGCACTGGTATTCATGGGCGCGGCCGCCTGGGTGTTGCAACGCAACGGCCATGTGCGCGTGGACATCTTCTATCAGACGTTCAGCCCCAAACGTAAAGCCCTGGTCGACAGCCTCGGCACCTTGCTGTTTTTGCTGCCGGTGTGCCTGTACCTCGGCTGGAGCAGCTGGGATTACGTCGGCAACTCCTGGTCGACCCTGGAAGGCTCCAGCGAGTCGGGCGGCCTGAAATTCGTCTACCTGCAGAAGAGCATCATTCTGGTGCTGGTGATCAGCCTGGTCTTACAAGGAATCTCCGACTTGATCAAATTCGCCAATATCCTCACCGGCCGCCTGCAAGTCGCGGAGGTGAACCATGGCTGAGTTGATGGCGATTCTGCTGTTTATCAGCATCTGCGCGGCCCTCATGGCCGGCTACCCGGTGGCCTTCACCCTGGGCGGTGTGTCGCTGCTGTTTGCCGGTATCGGTATCGTCACTGGCACCTTTGATGCCGGCTACCTGGGCGCCCTGCCTAACCGGCTGTTCGGCATCATGAACAACCAGACCATGCTGGCGGTGCCGTTGTTCGTGTTTATGGGCGTGATGCTGGAGAAATCCAGGGTCGCCGAAGACTTGCTGGAGTCCATGTCGCGGCTGTTCGGCACGCTGCGTGGCGGTCTGGCGATTTCCGTGTGCGTGGTCGGCGCACTGCTGGCGGCATCCACCGGTATCGTTGGCGCCACCGTGGTGACCATGGGCCTGCTGGCCCTGCCAACCATGCTGCGCCGCGGTTATGACCCGGCGATTGCCACCGGCACCCTGGCCGCCACCGGCACCCTGGGGCAGATCATTCCGCCGTCCATCGTGCTGGTACTGCTGGGCGACGTGATGTCCAGCGCCTACCAACAGGCACAGCTGAAGATGGGCATCTTCTCGCCAAAGACCGTCTCGGTCGGTGACCTGTTCGTCGGCGCCCTGGTTCCGGGCCTGATGCTGGTCGGTCTGTACATTGTCTACATCATCGTGGTGGCAATCTTCCAGCCGAAGAAATTGCCGGCACTGCCGCAAGAAGAGCTGGGCCCGATCGAATGGGGCAAGCTGATCAACGCCCTGGTGCCGCCGCTGCTGTTGATCGGCGCGGTACTCGGCTCGATCCTCGCCGGTTACGCCACCCCGACCGAAGCAGCCGCACTCGGTGCAGTCGGCGCTATGCTGCTGGCCTTCTACAAGGGCAAGCTGAACTTCGGCCAGCTGCGTGAAGTGACCTACGGCACCACCGAAATCAGCGCCATGGTGTTCCTCATCCTGATTGGCGCCTCGCTGTTCTCCCTGGTGTTCCGCGGCTTCGGCGGCGAGGCGATGATCGAGGACGTGTTCGCCCAGTTGCCTGGCGGCGTGCTTGGCGCGTTTTTCCTGGTGATGGTGGTGATCTTCCTGCTCGGCTTTATCCTCGACTTTATCGAGATCACCTTCGTGGTGGTGCCGATTGTCGGCCCGGTATTGCTGGCCATGGGGTTGGACCCGGTATGGCTGGGCGTGATGATCGCGCTGAACCTGCAGACGTCCTTCCTCACCCCGCCGTTCGGCTTTGCGCTGTTCTATTTGCGCGGGGTCACGCCGCTTTCGGTGCCCACCAGCACCATCTATAAAGGTGTGGTGCCGTTTATCCTCCTGCAAATCCTGATGCTGGTGATAGCCTATATCTTCCCGGGGCTGATCACCTGGCTACCGGAGCAGGTATACGGCAAGTAACACGGCTGAAAAACATCAAAGCGCCCGTCCCAGAGACGGGCGTTTTGCTTTCTGCGCGCAAGCTGCGCTCCAATAGACTTCTTAAATTCCTATTTCTATGAGTACGCCAATGGCCAGATCCCATGTTGAACGCCTTGAACTGGACGAACTGACCTGCTGGCGCGCGCGCGTAGGAACCCGCGAGCTGCTGATCAGCCAGCAAGGCGCGCAGGTACTCAGCTACCAGGAAGATGACCAGCCGCCGCTTATCTGGCTCAGCGAGCAAGCCGCCTACAAGCGCGGCCAGGGTGTGCGCGGCGGTGTGCCGGTGTGCTGGCCTTGGTTCGGCGGCCTGCAACGCAACCCGCAGACGGTGCAGGCCATGCATCTGCAGCCTGCCGATGCGCCCGCCCACGGCCTGGTGCGTAACCTCGACTGGCAGCTGCAAGGCATCGACAGCCGCGATGATGGCGTCCAAATCGAGTTCGTCTACAACAGCGCAGCTCAGCCCCTGGCCGACTGGCCCCACGCCGCCGAACTGCGCCTGAGCATTCGCCTGGATGAGCGCCTGCATATCCAGCTGAACAGCCGCAATTTGGGCGACACGCCGCTGGCCATCAGCCAGGCGCTGCACAGCTATTTTGCCGTCAGCGATATCCGCAACGTCGCAGTCGAAGGCCTGCACGGCTGCCGCTATATCGAAACCCTGGAAGACTGGCAGCAATGCCAGCAGGACGGTCTGCTGCAGTTCAGTGGCGAGACCGACCGCATTTACCTGGACACCCCAGCGCAGCTGAGTATTCTCGACCGCACATGGCAGCGGCGCATCCAGCTGCACAGCAGCGGCTCAAACTCAGCCGTACTGTGGAATCCCTGGATCGACAAGGCGCAACGCCTCTCGCAATTCGCCGCCGACGCATGGACCGGCATGCTGTGTATCGAACACGCCAACGTACTGGACGACATCCGCGTACTGGCGCCGGGCGAGCAACATCAGCTCGAGGTCACCCTCTGGGCTGACCCAGCTGAACGAGAACAACCTGACGAATAGACATACACGCGTTGTGCTTAGCGCCCTACTGCCTCCAACGCCTGCGCCAACTCGGTAGCATCGGTAAACCGGCGCTGCCCCTGTAGCTGGCCCTGGCGCAGATCGAGCCAAAGTACGCTGGCATTGTCCGCCGGGTATCGGGGTGCGATGCGGGCATCGCGGTCGAGGAGGACGCGGTAGTTGTAGTCGCGCATTTTGGGGATGGCGAAGAGTTTGCCGATGATGCTCGGCATGCGGCTGATATCGGCGAGAAACACCGTGTGGCGCTGCTCCAGATAGCCGTTGGGCTTGCCCTGCAGGGCGGCGTCAACGAGTTTGGCGGCGTCCATGCTGCGGGCTACCAGCAATACTTGCAGCTGATCGTCCAAGGTGTAGGCCTGGTCATGCTGATCGAGCAGGGTCCAGGGCGCCAAACGCTCACCGGTTTCCAGGGCCATGCTGGTGGCGGAGAACAGGCACAACAGCAGAGCAATAGCGGCTTTCATGGTGCGCACTCCGGCTTTATAGGTCGTCATCGGTCACCACCCTCACCACATCCGCCTGCATGGCATATGCGGCATCCGCCAACTCGTTGTTGACCTGTTCGATCTGCAGCGTACCGCTGACCCAGAGCGGGGCGTAGATGTCTTCCAGCTCAATACCTTTGGGGTAGCGCACCAGCACCAGTTGATTGGGTGGTGGCGGCGGGACGTGGATGCAGGCGCCGGGGTAGGGAACTAGGAAGAACAGTGTGCTGTGGCCCTTGCTGTCGGTTTCCAGTGGCACCGGATAGCCGCCCAGGCGCACCGCCTTACCATCGAAGGCGGCGACGGTTTTGGTGGAATACATCACCGCCGGCAAGTTCTGATCCTGCTGCTTGAGGCCACCGGGGTTATAGAAGCCGCTATCCTGCTCAAGGCCTTGGTGGCTGATCTCGGGCATGTCTTCCAGGGCCTGGCGGTCTTCCGGTGGCATCAGCTCCAGCCAATCGGTTTCCGGCAGTTCGGCACAGGCCAGGGTGCTGAGCAGCAGCAGAGGTAACAACAGATAGCGCATCGGTGGGCTCACAGGGCAGCGAAGTGACAGGGCCTTAGCCCTTTTTAACAGCGCCGTAGATTACCAGCAGCACCACCGCGCCGATTACTGCACCGATAAAACCAGCGGACTCCCCCACCTTGTAGATGCCCAGCGCCTGGCCGCCATAGGTAGCAGCAATCGAGCCGCCGACGCCCAGCAGGATGGTCATGATCCAGCCCATGCTGTCGTTACCCGGCTTGATAAAGCGCGCGATCAGACCGACGATCAAGCCGATAAAAATGATGCCAATAATGCTCATGCGAGCCTCCTCAGTGGACGGTGGGATTTGCGACCGTTGATCTGACCACGGGAAATGCTGGCAGTTCGCTACTCTTCGGTCTCGGGTGGCACGACACCGTAGCGGTGGTAGATGCGGGCAATCTCGCCACTCTCGCGCATGCCGCGCAGCGTCTGCCCCAACTGCTCGTAGAGGGTCTTTTTGTCACCCAGATAGTGACGCTTCGAGGCACCGTAATAGTTACCAACGGATTGCTCGTACTGGTAGTCAGCATAGCTGTAGTCGCTGAAGCCAATCTTGTGGAACTGCGCCTCGATGGCTTCGGCATCCAGCACCACCATAACATCCAGGCGCCCGGCACGAAACATCCCGGCCAGCAGGTAGTCGTCGGTGGCCAGGCTTTTTGTCAGGGCACTGTCGCCGTCGAACTGATCGAAATAAGCGGTGCCGCGTTTGACCCCGATCACCTTGCCCTGCAGATCGGCATAGCTGCGCAGGCTGGCCTGCTGAACGGTCTTGACGATAAAGCGGATGCTTTTGCGCTGGGTGCCGATGGACGGCAGAAAGTGCACGTAGTCCATGCGCTCGGCGGTGAACAACACACGGGGAGCTAGATCAATCCGCCCGGACTTGAGGTCTTCCAGGCTGCGCACGAAGGGCGCGTAACGCCATTCGATTCGCGCGCCGACGCGTTGCGCAGCCGTATCCAAGACCTCAATCAACGGGCCAACGGGCAGCGCGTCGATGGCCTGCATCTCTGGCGGGCGCTCGCGGTAATCGGCGCGCAACACCTGTTCGGCATGGCATAACGGCAGGAAGAATAGAGACAACAGCAGTAGACACTTCATGACTAGGCTCTTGTGTGTTCTACGCAAGAGCCTAGTCACAAAGCAGGGGTCAGGCCTTGGCGATCAGCGCTTCGACAGCCGCGATCTGCTTATCCAGAGTGGCACGATCCGCACAGCGCAAGTTGGCGTGACCGACCTTGCGCCCAGCCTTGAAGGCCTTGCCGTAGTGGTGCAGGTGGCAGTCAGCGATGGCAATAACCTGCTCGACCGGCGGAACCACACCGATAAAGTTAAGCATCGCGCTCTCACCGACCTTGGCAGTCGACCCCAACGGCAGGCCGGCAACGGCGCGCAGGTGGTTTTCGAACTGGCTGCACTCGGCGCCTTCGATGGTCCAGTGCCCGGAGTTGTGCACGCGCGGGGCGATTTCGTTGGCTTTCAGGCCGCCATCGACTTCGAAGAACTCGAAGGCCAGCACGCCGACGTAATCGAGCTTGGTCAGCACGCGGCTGACGTAATCTTCGGCCAAGGCTTGCAGCGGGTGATCGGTACTGGCGATAGACAGCGCCAGCACGCCGCTGTCATGCCGGTTGTGCACCAGCGGGTAGAAGCGCGTTTCGCCATCGCGGGCACGCACCGCCACCAGCGAGACTTCGCCGGTAAACGGTACGAAGCCTTCGAGGATGCACGGCACGCTGCCCAGCTCGGCGAAAGCGCCGACTACGTCCTCGGGTTTGCGCAGGACCTTCTGGCCCTTGCCGTCGTAACCCAGGGTGCGGGTCTTCATCACAGCCGGCAGGCCAATGCTCGCCACAGCGGCGTCGAGGTCAGCCTGCGATTGGATATCGGCGAAATCCGGGGTCGGAATGCCGAGGTCCTTGAACATGGATTTTTCAAACCAGCGATCACGGGCGATGCGCAGCGCGTCCGCGCTCGGGTAAACAGGGACGAACTGCGAGAGGAAGGCCACGGTCTCGGCCGGCACGCTTTCGAACTCGAAAGTCACCAGGTCAACTTCATCGGCCAACTGACGCAGGTGATCCTGATCGCCGTAATCGGCGCGGATATGTTCGCCCAGCGCTTGCGCACAGGCATCCGGTGCAGGGTCGAGAAAAGCGAAATTCATCCCCAGCGGCGTACCTGCCAGGGCCAACATGCGACCCAGCTGGCCGCCACCGATTACGCCGATCTTCATGGGTTAGGCCTCACGCGGGTCCGGATTGTCCAGTACGGTTTCAGTCTGTTCCTGGCGGAACTGCTTGAGCGCCGCATGAAACTGCGGATGCTGGTGACCGAGGATGCTCGCGGCAAGCAGCGCGGCGTTTACGGCACCAGCCTTGCCGATGGCCAGGGTAGCAACTGGAATGCCGGCCGGCATCTGCACGATCGACAGCAGCGAATCAACGCCCGAAAGCACCGCCGATTGCACCGGCACACCCAGGACCGGCAGGTGGGTCTTGGCCGCACACATGCCCGGCAGATGCGCCGCGCCGCCGGCACCGGCGATGATCACCTGAATGCCGCGCTCTTCAGCCTGTTCGGCGTACTGGAACAGCAGGTCCGGGGTGCGGTGGGCGGATACCACCTTCACTTCGTACGGAATGCCCAGCTTGTCCAGCATCTCGGCGGTGTGGCTAAGGGTGGACCAATCGGACTTGGAGCCCATGATCACGCCAACCAGTGCGCTCATCGTCGTGCCTCTTCTTCATCAAGTGCCCGTAGGCGCTGCAGAAACTAACAAGCCACGCTGGAAACCAGGCGTGGCTTGTTAGGGAATGAATTATGGCGGTGCGGACCGCCAAAGGCCGCGCAGTATACCGTAAAGCCTGGGCTGGCGTGCACACCGACGCACCGTTTGTCGCGGGCCGCACGCCATGATGCCCAGTGGCAGCTCAGCTAACGCCACGAGCAGACCTGGCGCACAAATCGCGGCGGGCGGCCTGGCTATACTGGGCATCCTTTAAATGACCCAGGACACCACCATGACAAGGCTGTCACTGCTCCTCGCCGCTGCCCTTTTCACCCTCAACGCCAACGCCCTCGAACTGGCCAAATACCCGCAAGTATTCGATGCCGGCAATGGCATCAGCGTGACCGTCGCACCCAGCAGCGACGGCAAACAGGCGCTGATTCAGGTCAGCGGCATCAACCACCCATTGGATGAAGTGGTACTGCTGAGCACGGTCAACGAGCACGGCAACGATGAGCGGGATTACACCACCACCCTCGACGGCAGCGCCTACAACATGCTGATCAAGCGCCAGGGCTGGGGTGGCGAGCAATACCAGCTGTACCTGCCGAGCACCGACGGCTTCGAGCTGGGTTTTGATGAAGCCAAGAGCAAACAGACCAAACCAGCCAACCTTCTGGCGCTCTACGAGCAGCAGAAGAAAAAAGGCATTCAGGACAAGCTGAGCAGCTTCGACCGGGAAAAGCGCGTGGCCGACTTCACCCAGCAGCTGCAGCAGATCGACCAGGACGCCTCGAAGGCCTGCAACACACCGCTGACCACCCAGGTTGACTGGAACGCCATCGACGACGACAAACTCAAGCGCCTTAGCGTGCCGAGCTTCTGCGGTGAAGTGGTCAACCAGCTGGCTAACCTGTGCCAGAACGGCGACGAGCAGCAGGCTGTCGCCAAGGGTCTGAAAACCGTGCAGTGCAGCTTTGCGCAGAAGCTCAAACTGCGCGAAAACGAGGCGATCCTGACCTTCACCACCCATGAAAAAGCACCCAATCAGGGCGACTTTATCAACGCTTTCCTGCGTAATCGCTAAATCCACCTGGACCGCAGCGGCCCGGATCAGCTCCGGCCGCTGCGGTGCCGCGGTATAGTTCTTGCCTCATTCAGGCATCCTGAACTGTTGCGGTTGTCCCGATGTTGCACGCCCACCTGACCACCCTGCATGTGGTTTCCCTGATTCTCGAAATCTTTGCCACACAACACGAGCTGACCGAGACGCTACTGGCTGGCAGCGGCATTGCTGCGACTGACCTGGACTGCGCCGACACCCGCATCACCCGCACCCAGGAACTGCAGGTTTGCGCCAACGCCCTGCAGCTGCGCAGTGACCTGGGCCTGGAGCTGGGCCGGCGCATGCACGTGTCCGCCTACGGCATGGTCGGTTACGCCGCGCTCTCCAGTGCCACCTTTGGTGACGCCTGGCGGCTGATGCTGCAGTACCCGGCATTGCTCGGCACCTACTTCAAACTGGATATGCACCTTGAGGGCGAGCTGGCCTGGGTCAGCGCCAGCGACTACCAGCACGCGCCAGCACTGGAAGTGTTCAACCTGGAAATGTGCCTGGCCTCGCTCAAGCTGATCAGCGACGACCTGCTCGGCCAGCCTCTGCCGCTCAGCGCCGCGCAGTTCCGCTACGGCGAACCCGATTACAGCGCGCGCTACCCACACAGCTTCGCCTGTCCGCTGCAGTTTGATGCCGCGCGCAACGCCTTCGCCTTCCCCGCCAGCTGGCTGCAACAGCCACTGCCGCTGGCCGATGCGGTGACCCACCGCGAAATGCTTGAGCGCTGTCGCAAGCAAAACAGCGAGTTCAACACCCGCCAGGCCTGGCTCGCGCGTATCCGCCAGTTATTGACCGAGCAGCTCACCGCGCCACCCGGTCTGGAACAGCTGGCGCAGCAGATGCACTGCTCGCCGCGCACCCTGCGTCGGCACCTGCAGGAACTGGGCACGCACTATCAGGAACTGCTTGATGAGCTGCGTTTTGAGCGGGCAAAAACTCTGCTTGGCCAAGAGGAATGGCCGATCTGCCGCATCGCCGAATACCTCGGCTTTAGCGAAACAGCCAGCTTCCGCCATGCCTTCCAGCGCTGGAGCGGCGTACCGCCAAGCCGTTTCCGCGCTTAGGTTCGTAGGCTTGTGGGATGCTCATTCCTCGGGCCGAACATTGCGGTACATCTGCAAGCGTGAGGCTTCATGCAGGCCGCGGCTGAGCGCCAACAGGCGCTGGAACTCTTGCGGGTGATCCGCGGCCACGTTATCGCGCGGGGTGGGCGAGTGCAGGCTGTGCAGGGTCGGCGAGCTGCCGTCATGCTGCATCTGCAAGAGGAAGTCGCGGGTCACCGCGCCGATCACCGGGAAGCTGCCTTCCTGCAGCACCAGGGGCACCACCCGCTCGCCTTCTGGCGCCGGCTGCTGGATATCACGCCCCAGGCTGCCGTTGCTGAACGGCACGCCAAGCATGCCCGCCACGGTAGGCAGCAGATCGGCCAGCCCCACCGCGTCATCAAACTCGCGTGGCGCCAGCCACTGCGGCGCATGGATCAGCAGTGGCACGTTGTTGCTCTCCAGCCCCAACTGCTCGAAGGCCGGCGCCATGTGCGGGATCTGGCTGATACGCGTGTTGTGGTCACCAAAGAACACGAAAATGGTGTTGTCGTAAAAGCCCTGTTCCTTGGCCAGCTCCATCAGGCGGCCGATGTTGAAGTCCAGCAAGCGCACGGCATTGAACTGCTCCACGCTGCGCGAACCGGCCTGCTGCACCTGCTCCAGCGGTAGATCGAGCGCCTCGAAGCCATCGTTGTTCTTGGGGATGGTGAAGGGCCGGTGGTTGCCGGAGGTCTGCAGGTAAGCGAAGAACGGTTGATCCTTGGGCACCGCGCCGAGGATGCGGCTGCTCTCCTTGAAGAAATCCAGATCCGAGATGCCCCACACGTCGACTTGAGGTGACTGCCAATCACGCTCCTCATAGAGCCGCACGCCGTCGATGCTCTGGCGAATCAGCGCATTGATGTTGGCCCAGCCGGCGTTGCCGCCGATCATGTAGAACTTCTCATAGCCGTCTAGCGCGTTGATCAGCGTGCGCTGGCGAGCAATCAACGGGTTGCGCGTGGCAGTCTCCTGGCGCGACACGTCGGGAATGCCGGTGATGCTCGCCCACACCGTCTTGGCAGTGCCGGTCACCGGCACATAGAAGTGCCGGAAGAACCAGCTTTCCTTGGCCAGGCGATCCAGATTCGGTGTCGGGTTCAACGGGTTGCCGTAAGCCCCGACGGCACTGGTGCCGAGCGATTCGAGCATAACGAAGACCACGTTAGGCGGGCGCTCGGCCTGGATGCGGTGCGCCTGTACCGATTGCTGACGGAAGAAGTTCAACCCCTGCGCGTCGCGGTCGCTGACACCCAGGTAATCAGCCACCACCGCGTAATGCTCACGGGTGGCCGCCTCATCGAAGGCGCTGGGTTCAAGCGTGAGGGTGTCGAACAGAAACAACGCCGGATTAAGGCCCAGCGCCGCCACTTGGCTGTTGCCGCTGAAGAAGGCATCGCTCCAGCGCAGCGGCACCGGGTTCTCCAGGTTCAACGCCGTGGCGCGGCCCAGCAGGCCAAAAAACACCAGCACGCCCACCACCGCCGCGCCGCCAAGGGCCGGCAACACGCCTACACGTTGCGCTGGCGGCCGATTCAGGGTGGCACGCTCCAAGCGCAGCAGCGCCCAAGCCCATAGCGCCGCACCGGCCAGCCAGGCCAGGGTGATCCACAGCACCGGATAGGTTTGCCAGAGCATGCCGGCGGAGATCTGCGCATCACCAGCAAAGCGCAGCACGGTGGCGTTGAGGCGTACGCCCAGGTAGGCGTAGTGGCCGAAGTCGAGGATATACAGCAGACCCAGCGCCGCCACGGCCAGCACTAGGTAGGCACGCAGCAACCAGCGCACGGCGCGAAAGCGCGCCAGGCGCAGCTTGGGCAGAGCCAGCAGGATGCCTGCCGGCAGCATCAGCAGCAGGGCCAGGCGCAGGTCGAAGCGCAGACCGATGCCAAGGGTGGGCAGTACGTCCGACTCGCTGATGCTTTCGACGGCGGAGAAGCCCAGCAGGAACAGCACGCGCAAGCTGGCGAAGAGTATGAACAGCAGCGCGGTCAGGCCTGCCAGATAATGCAGGCGACGGGATTTCAGCCAGCTCATGCGGCGTTCCTTGTGTCAGTTGCACGCGTACCCTGACGCCGTACCAGCAACCCGCGCAGGCCGGAACTCAGCAGTACGCCAAGGCTGTAGAGGGCCAGGTAGGGGTCAATCAGGTAGTCCCAGTAGTTTTCCGAGGCGTTCAGGTGCAGGGTGAAGGCCAAGGTCGCCAGCACCAGCGCCAACGCGCCGAGCCAGCTGCGCTGGATGATCAGCACCAGGCTCAGCAAGCCCAGCACCAGCAGCATGGGCCGCGGCTCAAAGCCCAGCTGGTACGGATCGCTGTAGCTCAAGCCCAGGGCTGCCGGGTAGAGCAGTACAGCCAGGCCGGCGAACAGCGCCAGGCTGGCCAGGCGATCACGGGGGCAGGCACCCGGCAAGCCAAAACGACACAGCATCGCCCAGCTCAGCAGCACCAGGCTGCTGATCGACAGATCACCGATATAGGTGCGTAACTGCAGCGCCAGGCTGATGCCCTGTACCGGCAGCAGGCTCAGCAGCAGACTGCCCGCCAGCAGAATGCCGCGCTGCGCCGCATTGCGCGCTAATCGAACGAAGATCAGGAAAACCAGCAGAGTGAACGCCAGGTGCGGCAACCAGAAGTCAGTCATATGGGCGGCGCTCCGTCAGCCAGGCTTCATTGAAGGCCAGGTGCTTGATAAACATGTCGTTCCACGAATAGACCAAGTGATACGTGCCATCGGTGTCACGGGTGAAATAGGGGTATTCGTAATCGAAGTCGCACCCCGTTGTGCTGCACATCCGGGCACTGACCTGCTCAAGAAAGCGCGCCTCCTGCTCGGGGCGGCCGCCGCTGGCGCGGAACTTCTCGCGGATCACCGTCGGGAAGTCCGCCGGCGCAATGGGTTCCCCCCAAGGGTTGGGGCTTTCATCCAGCTCACCGAGGGTGCGCCAGTTCGACAGCTGGCTGTCGGTGGCGTAGAGGGTCAGGCGGAAGCGACCATCCTCCAGATCATTCATCGCCACCAACAGGCTGCCATCGGGACGACCGACGGCGGCCAGCGATGAGTTGGGGTTGCTCGGTTCCAGCGGTTGCGGCGTACTCCAGGTGCGCCCGCTGTCCGTGGTGTGGCTGGCCAGCACACGGTGATGCTGCTCGCCGGCATAGCGCAGTAACGCCACGGCACGCTGCTCATCCAGCGCCACCACGGTTGGCTGCAGCGAGTAGCGGCCCTTGCCGATGCGGTACTTGCCCAGCACCTCACCGCGTGCGCTCAGGTGCAGGTACTCGGGGAATTTGCCGAGAAATTCGTGATACACCGGCAGGCCAATGCTGCCATCGGCATGAAACACCGGCGCGGCGCGCACCAGGGTGCTGATGTTGAGAAACGGGCTGGTCACCAACTGGCGCGGTGCCGACCAGGTCTTGCCCAGGTCGTCGGACACCATGGCATTGACCGCACTGCCGGCCCAGCCGCCAAGCGAAACCGAGACATAAAACAGCCACAGGCGCTTGTCCGGTGCCAGGCTGATCACCGGGTTGCCCAGCTTACGGATGTGCTTACCGACCGCGCGCTGGGTGGATTCGCGAGTGGCCAGCACGCGCTCGGCACTCCACTGGCCGCTGCGGGCGTCAAAGCGTGCGGCGCGAATTTGCACATCCGCCGCGCCTTCGCGACTGCCCGCAAACCAGGCGGCCATCAGGTCACCGCCAGGCAGCCCGGTAATGGAGGCGGAGTGCACAAAGTCGTCCATGTCCGACGAGGCGAATTTCGCGCTGAATTCCGGCGCACTGGGCGTCGGCGTCGGCAGCGCGGCGAAGGCGGCAGGCGGCTGTGCCGGTGCGCGTTGCCACGCCCCGGCGAACACTGCCAGTACCGCCGTGAGCATGAGGGGGATGAGCAGTTTTGGCGTCATGGCTTGGCCACATGCGCGGTGGCGACTTCAGCCACGGGCGTGGCATCGACCGGGTTGTAATAGATTTCGACTTTCTCGCCGTTCACGTCGAAACCGTAAATCTCGTAACAGTTACCCGGAGTGATGCGGAATTTGGTGATCTGTACGCCCTGGTTTTTCATCTGCTGACGAAAGTGCGATTCGGGCATCCAGTCCGCGCGGTCGGCGCGTGGACATTCCACATCCGCCAGCACAGGCGTGGCCAGCCAGGCACACAGCAGCGGCAGTACCTGACGAGTCTGATTGAGCATGCTCTGCCCCCTTATCGGCAATGAAGGGGCAACGCCCCCGGCGGGGCGCACCATGCGTTTTCCAAGCTTAAGAAAGGCTTAAGGTTCATGGCTTGTTACAGTTTGCGCGGCTCGCTCAGCCGTGGCGGCCATGAAATTTGGCCACATCGATCCCCTTTTGGCCGTTGTCAGCGTTCTCCATCCGGCCATGCAGGCGAACAATGCAGGCACAACAACAAGCCTGGAGCCGTGCCACATGCTCACTTTTTACAGCGACGACCATCACCTGCACCACGGCAGCTGCGAGCTGATCGACGGCCAACTGATGCCCTGTTTCGAAAAGCCGCAACGCGCCGACCACATCCTGCAACGCGTCAAGGACCGTCAGCTCGGTGAGGTGCGCCCGCCCCAGGACTTCGGCCTGGCGCCGATTGAGCGCATCCACAGCGCCGCCTACCTGAACTTCTTCAAAGGTGCCTGGGATCGCTGGCAAGCGCAGAACGGCACTGGCGATTTGCTCCCCTTCACCTGGCCGGCACGCACCCTGCGCCAAGTCATCCCCCGCGATTTGCATGGTCAGCTTGGCTATTACAGCTTCGACGGCGGCGCGCCGATTACCGCTGGCACCTGGCAGGCGGCTTACAGCGCGGCCCAAGTGGCCTTGAGCGCCCAGGCTGAAATCGCCGCCGGCGCCCACAGTGCGTTTGCCTTGTGCCGGCCACCGGGCCATCACGCCGCAGGCGAGTTGATGGGCGGTTACTGCTACCTGAACAACGCCGCCATCGCTGCCCAGGCCTTTCTCGACCACGGCAAGCAGCGCGTGGCGATCCTCGATGTCGATTACCACCACGGCAACGGCACCCAGGACATCTTCTACACCCGCAACGATGTGCTGTTCGCCTCGATCCACGGCGACCCGGCCGACGAGTTCCCCTTCTTCCTCGGCTATGCCGATGAACGCGGCGAAGGGGCTGGCGAGGGCTGCAACTTCAACTACCCATTGGCCATGGGCAGCCCCTGGGCGGTGTGGAGCGCCGCACTGGAAGAAGCCTGCCAGCGCATCGCCGAATTTGATGCCGAGGTGATCGTGGTGTCGCTGGGTGTGGACACCTTCAAGGACGATCCGATTTCCCAGTTCAAGCTCGACAGCCCGGATTACCTGGCCATGGGCAAACGCATAGCCGCCCTCGGCAAGCCGACCCTGTTCGTTATGGAAGGCGGTTATGCCGTGGAGGCCATCGGCGTCAACGCGGTCAACGTGCTGGAAGGGTTCGAAGCAGCTCACGTACAGGCCTAGCCAACACAACATCAATAATGATTCAGGGGTGAGACACGATGAACACGATCAAACACCTGCTCGCTGTCGCCGTCTGCGGCGCAACCCTGCTGGCCACGGCGGCACAGGCACAAACCCCGGAGCAATCGCCGGGCAAGCAGCGCGAGCTGCGCGTGTACAACTGGGCCGACTACATGTTGCCCTCAGTGCCCAAGGATTTTGCTGCCAACAGCGGCATCAAGCTGACCTGGGATATTTTCGACACCAACGAAGGCCTGGAAGCCAAGCTGCTCACTGGCAACTCGGGTTACGACCTGGTGGTGCCAACCAACACCTTCCTGGAAAACGAAATCAAAGCCGGGGTGTTCCAGAAGCTGGACAAGAGCAAGCTGCCCAATTGGCAGCACCTCGACCCAGGCCTGCTGAAGTTGATGACCGCCAACGACCCCGGCAATCAGTTCGCCGTGCCTTACATGTACGGCACCGTGCTGATCGGCTTCAACCCGGCCAAAGTCAAAGAAGCCCTCGGCGCTGACGCCCCGGTGGACAGCTGGGACCTGATCTTCAAAGAAGAGAACATCAGCAAACTCAAGCAGTGCGGCGTGGCCATGCTCGATTCGCCTGGTGAAATTCTGCCGATCGCCCTGCACTACCTGGGCCTGGACCCCAACAGCACCAAGCCTGAGGACTATGAGAAAGCCAGCGCGTTAATGCTGAAAATCCGCCCTCACGTGGCTTATTTCAACTCTGCCAAGTACATGACCGATATCGCCAACGGCGACATCTGCGTGGCCATCGGCTATTCGGGCAGCTTCTACCAGTTCGCCAACCGCGCCAAAGAAGCAGGCAACGGCGTGGTGGTTGATTGGCGCTTGCCGAAAGAAGGTGCACCACTGTGGTACGACTCCTTCGCCATTCCGAAAAGCGCACTGAACGTCGCCGAAGCCCATGAGTTCCTCAACCACCTGCTCGACCCCACGGTGATTGCCCCCATCAGCGACTTCCTTGGCTACCCTAACCCGAACAAGGACGGCATGCCGCTGGTCGGCGCGGCAATCCGCGACAACCCTGGCCTGACCCCTACCGCCGAGGCGCAGAAAACCCTCTATGTGCTGCAGCCCCTGCCGCAGAAGACTGAACGCATCCGCACCCGCGTGTGGAACACCATCAAGTCGGGCACCTGATGGCCACCCAGCGCCGATAAGGCGTTCGGTTCAACGAGCGCTGGTAGATAAAAAACGCCCCGCCGAATGGCGGGGCGTTTTTCCTGCAATGCGCTTAACGCAGCCCGACTCAGCAGGACACTGGCCCATCCGCCAGGCGACGGTGCACCCCTTCAATATGCTCGAACAGTGATTCCATCAGCTGCACCAGCGCTGGATCGAAATGCTGTCCGGCTTGCTCACGAATCAACGCCTGAGCCTTTTCCGCCGACCAGGCGGGCTTGTAAGGGCGCGTTGAGCGCAGCGCGTCATACACATCGCACAACGCCACGATGCGTGCCGACAGCGGAATGGCCTCGCCCGCCAGGCCCTGGGGGTAACCGCTGCCATCCCACTTCTCATGGTGGTGCAGGGCAATCTCTGCGGCCAGAACGAGCAACGGCGAGGCCGCACTGTCCTGCAAAATGTCGTGGCCGATTTGCGCATGGGTGTTCATCACCAGGCGCTCGTCATCCGTCAATTTGCCGGGCTTGCTGAGGATGCTGTCGGGAATGCCGATCTTGCCGACATCATGCATCGGTGCCGCCTGGCGCAGCAGCTCGACCCAGGGCAAATCCATGCCGTAGGCCCGCGCCAACAAGGCGGCAGACTCGCCAATGCGCATGATGTGGTTGCCGGTTTCGTTGTCCTTGTAGTCCGCGGCACGCGTCAGGCTGCGAATCACCGCCTGGTAGCTTTCGCGCAGCTGCGCGTTGCGCCGCTCCACCCGCGCCTCCAGCTGGTCGCGCTCATGCTGCAGGGCCTGACTGGCCAGGCTCAGCTGCAGGTTGTTGCGCACCCGCAGGAGCAGTTCGGGCAGGTCCAGAGGCTTGCAGATGTAGTCGTTGGCGCCCAGCTCCAGGCCACGGCGCCTATCCTCGAC
The DNA here is from genome assembly GCF_900099645.1 of Pseudomonas peli. GTDB lineage: Bacteria > Pseudomonadota > Gammaproteobacteria > Pseudomonadales > Pseudomonadaceae > Aquipseudomonas > Aquipseudomonas peli. The sequence goes on from NZ_FMTL01000001.1 coordinate 1,719,809, forward strand.
GCCACTCAGGGCGGTGACGATGATTACCGGCGCGGCGTTGCGGTCACGCCCGGCCAGTTGCTGGAGAATCTCGAAACCATTGGGCGCCGGCATGTCCAGATCGAGCAGGAGCAGGTCCCAGTGATTGTGCTGCAGCCACTCCAGGCCTTCGCCCGAGTTGCTGAAGGCATGCACCTGCCGCAGACCGAAGGCCTTGAGGCTGGACTCCAGCAGGCGCAGGTTGGGCGCCATATCGTCTATCACCACCACCGTGGCAAACCGCAGTGCATCAGACAGCATCTTTATTCACCTCCTGCAGCAGGGCGCTGACCAGCCCGCGCAGCTCATCCAGGTCCAGTGGTTTGGCCAGGAAGCCCTGGCAATCCAGACTGAGCAATTTGGCCGTATCGGCAGCCGCACTGAGCACCACCACCGGCAGATCATGGGTTTGTGGCGCCGCCCGCAACTGGCGGAGCACCTGCTCGCCGTTCAGGCCCGGCAGGTGGTAATCGAGCAGCAGCAGGGCCGGCGGTGAGGCCAGCAGGCGCTCGACGGCCACCCGCCCATCGCTGACCACTTCGATGTCGGCCAGGTCTTCCAGGGCCTTGCGCACCACGAACTGGCTGGCCGGGTTGTCCTCGACATAGAACACCCGCGGCCGCGCGCCCGCCGCCGCAGGGGTCGGAGCCGCCACAGCGCCGGCCAGGGGCAGTTCGATCCAGAAGCTGCTGCCAATGCCGGGTTCGCTGTGCAGGCCCATGCGCCCATTCATCAGCGTGGCGAACTGCTGACACAGCGCCAGCCCCAGACCGGTGCCCTGAATGGCCGTGTTCTGCCGGCCCACCCGCTCGAACGGCTCGAACACCTGATCCTGTAGCTCCGGGCTGATACCCAGGCCGGTGTCCTCGACCAGCAGCCGCACATGCCCGGCCGCGACCTGGTAGCTCAGGGTGATCTGCCCCGCCGGCTGGTTGTACTTGATGGCATTGGACAGCAGGTTGAGCATCACCTGGCGCAGGCGGAGCGGATCGGCGATGACCTGCAGGGCGGCATCGGGCAGGTCCAGGTTGAGGGTCAGACCCTGCTTGTCCACCTCGACCCGGACCAGCTCGGCGCACTCGTTGAGCAGGTTGTGTACCGTTACCGGCCCCAGCTCCACCCTGGCCTTGTCGGCCTGCACGCTGGACCACTCGAGGATGTCGCCGACCAGCTGATTGAGGTGCTCGCTGGCGGTGAGAATCTCGTCCAGATAATCCAGGCCTTCCGCGCCGCTGGCCGGCCGCTCCATGCGCATCAGCTGGGCAAAACCCTGGATGGCATTGAGCGGGGTGCGCAGCTCGTGGCTCATGCTGGAAATAAAGCGCGATTTGGCCTGGTTGGCCGCCTGCGCTTCCTCGGTGGCGTGGCGCAGGGCTTGCTCGCCATTTTTCAGGGCATCGATATCCACATGGGTGCCGGCCAGTACAAGGGCCCGACCCGTTTGTGGGTCATGCTCAACGACCCGACCACGGCCCATCAGCCAGGCATACCGGCCTTCGGCATCGGCAAAGCGGAACTCGGCCTCATAATGCTGGCTCGTGCCTTCACGCACCTGCTGTACGGCGTCGCGAACACGGCGGGCATCGTCCGGGTGTACGCGCTGCAGGAAGGCGTCCTCACTGAACACTTCCTGAGAAAACCCGAAACGCTTGCAGAAGCGCCCGCGTACATGCACCAGGCCTGTATCAAAGTGGCGCTCCCAGAGGCTCTCGGTGGCCCCTTCCAACACCACTTCAAGGCGCTGCTGAGCGGCCTGGTTGCGCACCTCACTCTGCTCCAGGGTGCTGCCCATCTGCGCCGCCTGGCCGGCCATATCATCCAGCTCGCGAATATCGGCGCTTACCCGCGTTGGCCGCCACTGGCCCTGGCCAATCGCGGCCATCATCGTCGAGATCCCGGCAATCGGCTTGAGCAGGTACTGGCTGAGGCGGCGCGAGCGCATCCACATGAACGCGAAGAACAGCAGGTAGAACAGCACCAGCCCGGCAATCAGCAGGTAGCCGATCTGCTGGTAGTGACGGGCGAGAAAGTTGGTCTGGCTGAACACCTGCGCCTCGTCCACCACCGCCAGCAGCTTCCAGCCGGTACGTTCAATCGTCGCCCAGGCCAGCAGGTGCGGACGCCCGCCAAGCATGACCGACTGCACGCCCTGCGACCGCTGCGCCATGGCGGCGGCCAGGCTGCGGGTCTGTTCGCGCTTGCTCAGGTTGAAGTCTTCCGGCTTGAAGATCTCACGGCGGATCGCCTCCGCGTAGGAATGCTCGGTCAGCTCATCCAGGCCGAAGTCATCCTCACCGGTCTTGGGCAAGGCCATGATGTTCAGGTCCTGGCTGACCAGCATGGCGTAGCCGTCCCAGGGCACCTGTAACTGATCGATCTGGCTGAGAATGCCACCAACGGTGATGTCCACCCCGCTGACCCCTTCGAGAAAATCGCCGCGGTACACCGGGGCAATCGCCGACATCATCCAGCCCTGGCCGGCCGGGTCGAGGTAGACGTCGGTCCACACCACCTTGCGCTGCGGGTTATGCGCGGCATCGGCCTGGTAGTAGAAGTTGTAGTCGGGGATGACCATGTCATGCGGGTACTGGTCCGGCGTCAGGAACCAGGGGTAAATGTGGTTGAGGCTGTCCCAGCTGTTGAAGTACAGACTGGCCACCAGCGGGCTGCTCTGCTTGAGCTCGGCCATCAGCGGTTCCAGCGTCACCAGTTGGGCCGCCTTACCCAGGTCCTGGCGGGCGAGCGGCGTGACCGCCGAGTAGAAGAACGCCGCCCCACCGTTATCCGCCGCACTGTAACGCACGCCGCTGGGGGTGACGGCCAGCTCCGGCGGGGCGCCGGCCGGTTGCTGCAAGGCACGCTGGGTCAGGTTGCGGTAGGTGTTGGTCAGGGCTTCGATCTGCGTCAGTTGCCCATCGACGATGCGCGTTTCCAGGCGCGCCGAGGCCTGCAGATCCTCCAGGGCCGTCTGTCGCAGGTAATCCACCTGGGCATCGCGGATCGCGCTGTTGCTCAGCAGGTAGATGGCGATCAATACCGTTTCTACCAGCACCAGCGGGATCAGGGCACTTTGCACAAAGGCCCGCCAGATCCACTGACTCAGACTGAGGGATGTTTTCGCCGACACGCTGGCTGACTCCGGTAAACACTCATAGGGCAGCAAACGTAGTTGCTGCCGAGTAATGTCAGAATGCCACCATAGCAATCCTTAAGACTGTATTAGCCCTTAGTCGTGCTATCAGGGCCACCCAGGCCACCTTCCAGCTTGCGCCAGAGCAGACGCACCGCCGCCTTGCGCACCAGGGCGCAGCGGTACAGGCGAATCTCCAGCGGCGCTTGCCACTGTTCATCACCGCACACCACCAGCTCGCCGCGGGCCAGTTCGGCGGTCACGCTCAAACGCGGCACCCAGGCCACGCCCATACCTTGCAAGGCCATGCTTTTCAGGCTGTCGGCCATCGCCGTTTCGTACACCGTGGTCGAGCGCAGCGCGCGTTGGCGCAGCAGCAGGTTGACCGAACGACCGAGAAACGCCCCGGCGCTGTAGGCCAGCAGCGGCAAGCTCTGGCCGCTGTTGAGGTCGAACAGCGGCGCACCGTCTTCGCCCACCGCGCACACCGGGAGCATTTCCGTGCGGCCCAGGTGCAGCGAGGGGAAGATTTCCGGGTCCATCTGCAACGCAGCGTCCGGGTCGTAGTAGGCGAGAATCAGGTCGCAAGCGCCTTCACGCAGCGCATGCACCGCCTCACCGACGTTGGTCGCCACCAGACGGGTGGTCAACGGCAGTCCTTCACGGCGTAGGCGGGCAATCCACTCGGGGAAAAAGCCCAGGGTCAGCGAATGCGCGGCGGCAATTTGCATCACCTCACCCTGCTGGCCTTCGAGGTTATGCAGATGACGCACCACCTCACCGAGCTGCTCGACCATGCTCCGTGCGGTGACCAGAAACAGCTGGCCGGACTCGGTCAGCTCAATGGGCGTGCAGGCGCGGTTGACCAAGGTCAGCCCGAGCATGTTCTCCAGGCTGCGAATCCGCCGACTGAACGCCGGCTGAGTGACAAAGCGCTTTTGCGCCGCCTGGGAGAAGCTGCGGGTGGCGGCCAGGGTGACAAAGTCTTCCAGCCATTTGCTTTCGAGGTTCATGGATCAGCCCTTGTGCATGCGAATACGTCGGTCGACGCTGAGCGGTCACACCAACGTTATGCCGATTATGCATGACCCAGTGCTTAACAGCATTGGCAAGTACCAAGCTGCAGCCCCTAATCTACGGGCCATCGCGGCATATGCCGTATTTCCTGAGATGACCTTGATCATGTCCCCTGCTGCATCCACTCGCCTCGAAAAAGACCTGCTCGGCACCCTCGACGTTCCTGCTGATGCCTATTACGGCATCCAGACCCTGCGCGCCGTGCAGAACTTCCGCCTGTCCGGCGTGACGCTGTCGCACTATCCGAAACTGGTGGTCGCCCTGGCCATGGTCAAACAGGCCGCTGCCGACGCCAACCGCGAGCTGGGACACCTGTCCGCCGCCAAGCACACGGCGATCAGCACCGCGTGCGCACGCATCATTCAGGGCGAGTTTCACGACCAGTTCGTGGTCGACATGATTCAAGGCGGCGCTGGCACCTCGACCAACATGAATGCCAACGAAGTCATTGCCAACATTGCCCTCGAAGCCATGGGTTTCGAGAAAGGTGACTACAAGCAGCTGCACCCGAACAACGACGTGAACATGGCGCAGTCGACCAACGACGCCTACCCGACCGCCATCCGCCTCGGCCTGCTGCTCGGCCACGACAGCCTGCTGACCGCGCTGGACAAGCTAATCCAGTCGCTGTCGAAAAAGCACCTGGAATTCAGCCATGTGCTGAAAATGGGCCGCACCCAGCTACAGGATGCCGTACCGATGACTCTCGGTCAGGAGTTCCGCGCCTTCGCCACCACCCTCGGCGAAGACCTGCAGCACCTCAAGCTGCTCGCCCCGACCCTGCTCACCGAAGTCAACCTGGGCGGCACCGCGATTGGCACCGGCATCAACGCCGACCCGCAATACCAGCTGCTGGCGGTCAAACGCCTGGCGATTATCAGCGGCCAGCCGCTGACCCCGGCCGCCGACCTGATCGAAGCCACGTCGGACATGGGCGCCTTTGTACTGTTCTCCGGCATGCTCAAACGCACCGCGGTGAAGCTGTCGAAAATCTGCAACGACCTGCGCCTGCTCTCCAGCGGGCCGCGCACCGGCATCAATGAAATCAACCTGCCCGCGCGCCAACCAGGCAGCTCGATCATGCCGGGCAAGGTCAACCCGGTGATCCCGGAAGCGGTCAACCAGGTGGCCTTCGAAGTGATCGGCAACGACCTGGCGCTGACCATGGCAGCCGAAGGCGGCCAGCTGCAGCTGAACGTGATGGAGCCGCTGATCGCCTACAAGATCTTTGACTCGATCCGCCTGCTGACCCGCGCCATGGATATGCTGCGCGAGCTGTGCATCGACGGCATCACCGCCAACGAAGCGCGCTGCCGCGAACTGATGGAAAACTCCATCGGCCTGATCACCGCGCTGAACCCTTACATCGGCTACGAGAACGCCACGCGCATCGCCAAAGTAGCGCTGGAAAGCGGCCGTGGCGTGCTGGAGCTGGTGCGCGAGGAGAAGCTGCTGGGCGACGCCGAGCTGGCCGACATCCTGCGCCCGGAAAACATGATCGCCCCGCGCCTGGTGCCCCTCAGCCAGTAAGCGAACTTCTGCGTTACAGGAGGCCACCCCCGCCTCCACTCCTCAAGGGATGGCCACGGCCATCCCTTTTTTGCCTGGTTCCACCATGACTAGGCGAAGCTCGCTCCTACGAGCGCACCCGAATCGGCCTCTGCAACAAAAGACCCAACACAAACATTATCCCCAGCACTAACAGCACCAAGAAGATGAGGCGGTTATGCCACGTGAGTGCTTCGAGATAGGCCTGCTCAGTCCAGTCGTAAGGCATGGGTGGAAAACGTTTCAGCTCGGCAATCTGTTGCTTAGCCTTTTCCTGTAGGGCAGCCAGCGGTTGGCGACCACGCTCAATAGCCTCCAGCGCATCCTCACAGATCCAGATCACCTGGGTTCGCCTGGCCATGGGATTCTGTCGATAGATACACTTAGCTGGCTCACCGACATCGACCATGGGGTAGGTGATGCGGTAGACCTTATCGCCATGCATCCCCAACTCCAGCTCCGCACCGCGATCAATACTCAGTGAATGGCTGGTTGAATAGGCCAAAGGCCAAACCCGTGCTTGGTCATCCTGGAGAAAGCGCTGCGGCTGACAACGCGTGACCCGGCTCCAGCCAGCCATACAATCAAGCCGCTCGCCAATGGCGAAGAACCGGACAGGCAGATCAACCAATGCATGCTCCTCAGGCAAAGGCTGAGGTCGCCAGCTCCACAGCATGCTCGCTAAAACCGTCAGCACCAGCACATGAGCCAACAGTTGCTGGTTGAACGTAATCAAGCGCTGTCGTCGCCAGAGCAGATAAAAAGATACAGCGATCACCAGCACATCCAGCGCCAGCCAGAGCATCTGGATTGCCAGCCAGCGGTAGCGCCAGTCGTAGAGCGCCGCTTCGCTCAGCAAAGTGGCAGTTGCTTCGAGACCAGGCGTCGTGGCATTCGCGGCAAGGCGCTGCAGGGCATAAACACGCTCCTGGAAAAGGCCAAGACGTAAACGATCACCAGGCTGCAGCAAGGCATAGCGATGATCCTGACGATCAAGCAGTGGCTCGAGCATCAGCTGCCAGCTACGCGCATCATCAGCCTCGAGGGACATCACCCAACGGCAGGCCGTTCCGCCGCGCCGCTGTGCACGACAGACCTCTGCGGAGTTCAGTCCGGCCAGCGTGATTTCCACGAACTGCAACTGGCCGCGCGCGGGAAAGGCCACCATAAGCGGCTGCGTGCGACCAAGCAGATCGACGAATGCCAACACACCAAGCGCCATAATGAGCGTGAGAAACAGCCAACGCATGTGATCGTCCTTGATGCGTCAAAGAAAACCCGGATGGTAACCTCGACCATCCCTTTTTTCCTGGCGTTAATGCGCACTCCAGACCCGGCGCAAAGCAGCCAAAGCCTCATTAATCTGCGCTTCAGGCACCGCGGCAAAGCCCAGCACCAGCCCGGCGCGTTGATCGTCCGGCGTGCGGCTGTCGGGCAGCCAGTAACTGCTAAGCGCGCTGATCTCCACACCAACCCCCTCGGCGGCGCTGATCAGCTCACGCTCGCGGGTCAGGCTGTCGACCCGTACGCACAGGTGCAACCCCGCCTCCACCGCCGGCAAAGGTGCGCAGCCCGGAATGTTCTGCGGCCAACCAGCAAGCAGCGCATCGCGCCGGCTGCGGGCGGCCGTGCGCATGCGGCGGATATGCCGCTGGAAGTGCCCGGCGGCGATAAATTCGGCCATCACCGCCTGGGTGCCGATTTCCGAATGGCGCATATCCAGGGCGCGACGCTGGGCGAAGGCTTCGGCCAGCGCCGGCGGCAAGACCAGATAACCCAGACGCAGCGCCGGAAAGGCGATTTTGCAGAAGGTGCCGACGTAAAGCACCCGGCCCTGGCGGTCGAGCGCCGCCAGCGGTGCCAACGGCGTGCCGCTGTAGCGGTACTCGCCGTCGTAATCGTCCTCGATAATCAGGCCGTTATTACGCTCGGCCCACTCCAGCAGTTGCAGGCGCCGCGCCAGCGACAGGGTGACGCCGGTCGGGTACTGGTGCGAGGGCGTCAGGTAAACCAGCCGGCATCCTTCGACCTCCTCCAGCGCAGCGGTATCCAGGCCTTCGCCATCCACCGCCACGCCACACAGCTGCGCCCCGGCGATCGCCAGTGCATGGCCAGCGGCACGGTAACCGGGGTTTTCCACGGCCACCCGTGCGCCCGGCGTGACCAGCAACTGCGCGCACAAGCTGATGGCCTGCTGCGCGCCGTTGGTGACGATGATCTGCGCCGGATCGCAGTGCAGGCCGCGACTGTTGCGCAGGTAGGCGGCGATCAGCTCGCGCAGCTGCAAATCGCCAGCCGGGTCGCCATAGCCCAGACGCGCCGGCGAGGGCTTGCGCCAGAAGCGCGCGGACAAACGCGCCCAGGTCTCGAAGGGAAACAGATCAAAAGCTGGCACGCCGACGCGAAACGCCCGTGGCGGGCCGCTCAATGGCGGATTCAGATGGTGCGTCTGCAACAGCTGCAGCGCCGCGCTTTGCGGGTTGACGGACGGCTGCGCCGAGGTGGCGGCTTTTAGAGCCGGCCGCGTCGCCCCGCTCAACTCGGCCACATAAGTACCGGCACCGATGCGCCCCTCGATATAGCCCTCGGCATACAGCTGATCGAAGGCGCGGGTCACGGTGTTGCGCGAGATACCCAGCAGGTTCGCCAGATCACGACTGGCCGGCAAGCGCGTGCGGCGTTGTAGGCGGCCATCGAGGATGCGTTCACGCAGCGCCTGATACAGCTGACGCGCCAGGCCGCGCTGTGGGTCGAGGTGAATGCCGGACAGATCGACCGGCAGCGGCGCAGCGGACGGAATGGCCATGCCGATTGGCTCCATAGAAGTCGCAGAAAGTGGATCTTACAACAGACCAATATTCTGCCTAGCATGGCTCCATCGCGTTCGCAGGCTGTTGAAAAACTACCTGCGTTGCCATTGCGGCGTTAAAAACAGGCCGAGACACGGCGTCTCAAAATGCTCATTTACAGCTCGTAAACTCCGCTTTTTCGCCTGTTTTTGCCTTGCACTGGCTGCCTCGCCAACGTTTTTCAACGACCTGCTAGGAGCCCGCCCATGTACACGCCCGCAGCCTTCCGCCAGGACGACCTCGCCACGCTGCACCAGCAGATGCGCGCCACGCGCCTGCCTACGCTGGTCAGCCACGGTACTCAGGGCCTGCTCGCCAGCCATCTGCCGTTGCTGCTGGATGCCGATGAGGGCCCCTACGGCACGCTGTACGGCCACTTCGCCCGGGCCAACCCGCAGTGGCGTGACCTCGCTGAAGGCAGCCCGGCGCTGGTGATCTTCCAGGGCGCGGAGGCCTATATCAGCCCGTCCTGGTACGCAGCCAAGGCCGAGCACGGCAAGGTGGTGCCGACCTGGAACTACATCAGCGTGCAGGCCCATGGCCGCGCCGAAGTATTCGATGACGCTGAGCGTCTGCTGCAGCTGGTCAGCCGCCTCAGCGCGCTGCACGAAGCCGAGCGTCCGCAGCCCTGGGCGGTCAGCGATGCACCGCGCGACTACATCGACAGCATGCTGCGCGCCATCGTCGGCTTCGCCCTGCCCATTGAGCGCCTGGAAGGCAAATGGAAGCTCGGGCAGAACCGCAGCCAGGCCGACCAAACCGGCGTGCGCGAGGGCCTGCACGCCAGCCATGACCCACGCGACCGCGAACTGGCCGCACAGATCAATAGCCAACACTTAGCCAAGGAAGCGCCATGAGCATTGAAATCCGACCCGTCAGCACTGCCGATCACGCCGCCTGGTTGCCGCTGTGGCAGGGCTACCTGCACTTCTACCAGAGCGAGTTGCCCGCCGAGGTCAGCGCCATGACCTGGCAGCGTTTTCTCGAGCCGAGCGAGCCCACCCATGCCGCCCTCGCCTGGCGCGACGGCCAGGCCGTGGGGCTGGTGCAGTGGATCTTCCACCGGACTAATTGGTCGCTGGAGAACAGCTGCTACCTGCAGGATCTGTTTGTCGGCGCCGATCAGCGCGGCGGCGGCATCGGGCGGCGGCTGATTGAGCACGTCTATGCCCAGTCCCAGGCGGCCGGCTCCAGCCGCGTGCATTGGCTGACCCAGGAAACCAACTACCCAGGCCGCCAGCTCTACGACCGCATCGCCGAGCGCTCGGGCTTTATCCAATACCGCAAACAGTTCTGAACAGGAGCCGCAGCATGCCCCAGCAACCGCTAATCGGCTGGCAGCCCGCGCCTACCCCAGCCCATCAACCCGTGGGCGGCCAGTATGTGCGCCTCGAACCGCTCGACCCGGCGCGCCATGGCGACGACCTGTGGCAGGCGTTGCAAGGCCCGGACAGCGACCCGGCACTCTGGGATTACCTGCCCTACGGCCCATTCAGCGAACGCGCGGCGTTCGATGCCTGGCTGAGCGGTCATGCGGCCAGTCGCGATCCGTTGTTCTTTAGCGTGATCGACCTGAGCCAGCAGCGTGCAGTCGGCCTGCTCAGCTATCTGCGCATTGCGCCCAAGGATGGCTGTATCGAGATCGGCCATATCGCCTTCGGCCGCGCCATGCAGCGCAGCCCGGCGTCGACCGAGGCGGTGTATCTGCTGGCCAAGCTGGCCTTGGGCGAGCTTGGTTACCGCCGCCTGGAATGGAAATGCAACGCTGACAATGCCCGCTCGATGCGCGCGGCTGAGCGCTCGGGCTTCCGCTACGAAGGGCTGTTTCGCCAGCATATGGTGGTCAAGGGGCGTAACCGCGACACCGCCTGGTTCTCCATCCTCGACAGCGAATGGCCGGCCTGCAACGCGGCCTTCGAACGCTGGCTGGCGGCGGACAATTTCGATGACGTGGGACGGCAGCAGCAGCGTCTGCAAGACCTGCGGTAATAGCGCAGCGGTTTATTCGATCTCGAACAGCCCGTTCTTTAGCGGTGCATCGGCCAGCCGCTGGCGCACGTCGTCGTCGATGCGCGGATCATCCGGGCGGTACAGGCGCACCTGGCGGTAGGCGCTGATGCGGTTGATCTCCGTGCCGAGGTATTCCCACACCACACGGGTGCAGGCCGGGCTACGGCGGTCGCCGCTGGAGACGCCGGTTTTCAGGCCGTTCAAGCGAGTGATGCGGCTCTTGTAGCTGGGAATCAGAATGGTCTGACTCATTTCGTTGAGGGTCAGCGATTCGTAGTCCATCAGAAACAGCCGGTCCTGCAGCTGAAACGCAGCACCTAGGTAGCGGCAGCGCACCCAGTCTTCGCCCTGCACGTCGGCGCTGGCGGATCGCTCCTGACGCTCCTGGCGCTCGAACAGAAAGTCGCCGTCTTCCTCCCACAGATGCACCAGCGATAACAGCACGGTGCCCGGCACCGACATGCAGTTGGAGTATTCGAAGTAGTAGCCGCAGTAACGCGACAGGTTGCCCGCATGCGCGCGCAGGGGCTTGAGCAGCTCCACCAATGCGTCGGTACGCGCGCCGGAAACCTGGCCCGGCGTACGCGCACCAATCAGGTCGGCAAACTGCTCGGACGGCAGGCTCAGCTCGTAGGCTTCGACACCGAAGAAATCGCAGATCCGCTTGAGGTTGTAAGCCGTCGGTCGGCTTTGCCCGCTCAGGTATTTGTTGAACTGGGCGCGATTGATCGCGAGCTTGCGGCAAACCTCGGCGATTGACCGGTAATGGCTGCACAACAGCTTTAGATTGGACCCTAGATGGTCGGACATGGCGGTTTTCCTGGTGATGCGAGCGACGCGATTCTAGCATCAACTCGCATCAGTTCGCCGCGACCCGCGAAATTGCACGACAAAGGCCCTTGCACAACCATGCCGGGGCCGCACGGTGGCGCGGTGTCAACCTATCTAAAACAACAAGAGAGGCAACCTCATCATGCTCGATCTGCTCAATGACCTGCTCTGGAGCAAGGTCCTCATCGTCGCCCTGGTCGGGCTCGGTCTGTACTTCTCGATTCGCTCGCGTTTCGTCCAATTCCGTTACTTCGGCGACATGTTCCGCATCTTCGCCGAAGCCTTTGAGCGCCAGCCAGGCCAGCTCAGCTCGTTTCAAGCACTGATGCTTTCGGTCGCTGGCCGCGTAGGGGCCGGCAACATCGCTGGCGTCGCAGTGGCGATCATGCTCGGCGGCCCTGGCGCCGTATTCTGGATGTGGCTGGTGGCGCTGCTCGGCATGGCTACTAGCTACTTCGAATGCTCCCTGGCGCAGCTGTACAAGCGCCGCGAGGCTGATGGCACCTACCGTGGTGGCCCGGCGTTCTACATCCTGCACGGCCTGGGTCAGCGCTGGATGGCGGTGGTGTTCTCAATCCTGCTGCTGGTGACCTTCGGCTTCGGCTTTAACGCCGTACAGTCCTACACCGTCGCCACTTCGCTGCATGACACCTTTGGTCTACCGACCTATGTCAGCGGTCTGGTACTGGTAGCGGTCATCGGCCTGATCATCTTCGGCGGCATCAAGCGCATCGCCAGCATGGCTGACGTGCTGGTACCGATCATGGCGTTCTCCTACATCGGCATGGCGCTGGTGGTACTGGGCATGAACATCACCGAAGTACCAGAAACCCTGGCCCTGATCGTGCGTAGCGCCTTCGGCCTGGAGCCAGCTTTCGCCGGCGGTATCGGTGCGGCCATCATCATGGGCGTGAAACGCGGCCTGTTCTCCAACGAAGCGGGCCTGGGCAGTGCGCCAAACGTAGCAGCCGTCGCCGAGGTCAAGCACCCGGCCGCTCAGGGCATCGTGCAGTCGCTCAGCGTGTTTATCGACACCATTCTGGTATGCACCAGCACCGCGCTGATCATCCTGCTGTCGGGCGTGTATCAGCCGGGTAGCGAGATGGCGGGCGTCGTTCTGACCCAAACTGCTCTGGCCGCCGAAGTTGGCGAATGGGGCCGCGTATTCGTCAGCATGGCGCTGCTGCTCTTCGTCTTCACCACCCTGGTGTACAACTACTACCTGGGTGAGAACGCCCTGAGCTTCTTCAGCAAGAAGCGCTGGTTGCTGCAGCTGTACCGCGTGATGGTGATTGCACTGGTGCTGTGGGGCTCGATGCAGGACCTGTCGACCGTATTCGGCTTCGCCGACGTAACCATGGGTCTGCTGGCATTGGTCAACCTGACCGCCATGTTCCTGCTGTTCAAGACTGGCCTGCGCCTGATGCGCGACTATGACGACCAGCGCAAAGCCGGTGTAGAGTCCCCAGTATTCGATGCGAAAAACTTCGCTGACCTGGACCTCGATCCAGCTGCATGGCCTAACGCGGCGCAAAACGCCCCGGCCAGCCATGCGGAAATTGGCAACAGCGTGCATCAGCGCTAAGTCATTGCTAACGCTGCATACGCTGTAATAAACAGGGGGCTTGGCCCCCTGTTTTCTTATAAGAACAATGAAAGTACGGAGACCCCTGATGGGTTGTAGCAATCTTCTGGTGCTCTACACCGGTGGCACCATCGGCATGCAAATGAGCGCCACGGGCCTGGCCCCAGCGTCCGGTTTCGATGAGCGCCTGCGCCGCCAGCAAGCGCTGGAGTCTCAGCCGCTGCCGCAATGGACCTTCCGCGAGCTGCTGCCGCCAATCGACAGCGCCAATATGAACCAGCACAACTGGCTGGCGATGGTCGCGGCGATTCGCGCCGGCATCGAGCAGGACGGCTGCGACGGCGTACTGCTGCTGCACGGCACCGACACCCTGGCCTACAGCGCTGCCGCCTTGAGCTTTCTGCTGCTGGGTTTGCCCGTACCAGTGATTCTCAGCGGTTCGATGCTGCCGGCCGGTGCCGAGGGCAGCGATGCCTGGGGCAACCTGTTCGGCGCCATGCGTGCGCTGCAGGCCGGCGTCACGCCGGGCGTGCACCTGTATTTCAACGGTGAGCTGCTGCATGGCGCGCGGGTGAGCAAGCTGCGCAGCGATGCCTTCGATGCCTTCCACGTGCTGCCACGCCAGCGCCAGAGCGCACGTGCGGAAAGCATTCCAGCGAATATCGACTACCGCCAACCGCGCCAGCCGGTGAATCTGGCCGTACTACCGTTCTACCCCGGCATCCAGGCAAACCACGTGCGCGCCCTGCTGGACAGCGGCGTGCAAGGCCTGCTGCTGGAGTGCTACGGCAGCGGGACAGGCCCGTCAGACAACGCTGAACTGCTCGATGTGCTCAAGGCCGCCCATGCACGTGGCGTAGTACTGGCCGCGATCAGCCAGTGCCCGCACGGCCATGTCGAATTCGGCGTGTATGCCGCCGGCAGCCAACTGGCCAGCGCCGGGCTGATTTCCGCCGGCGGCATGACCCGTGAAGCGGCGCTGGGCAAGCTGTTCGCCCTGCTCGGTGCCGGTCTGAGCCAGGCCGAGGTGGAACACTGGTTCGCCCTGGATGTCTGTGGTGAACGCGCCTATTGAAGGCTGGGCTCTTGCAGCTAGGCTGTAAGGGCTTTACTAAACCAACGAGGTTGCCAGCATGCCCATCCGCATTCCCGTCGAAATCCGCCCGATAACCGACGCCGACCATGCCGTATGGCTACCGCTGTGGCAGGGCTATCAACGGTTCTATATGACCGAAATCGCCGCCGCGACCAGCGAGATTACCTGGCAGCGCTTTCTCGACCCGGCCGAGCCGATGCATGCCGCGTTGGCCTGGCATGATGGCCAGGCGATTGGCCTGGTGCACTGGATCTACCACCGCTCGACCTGGACACCCGGCGACTACTGCTACCTGCAGGACCTGTTTATCAGCAAGGATGTACGCAGCAGTGGTGCCGGCCGTAAGCTGATCGAGCACGTCTACCGCGAAGCCCAGGCACAGGGCTGCTCGCGTACCTACTGGATGACCCACGAGAGCAACAGCAAGGCCATGCTGCTGTATGAACGTATCGCTGAACGCTCTGGTTTCATCCAATACCGCAAAGTGTTCTAAGCATTGACTTCGTGGTCAGAAATTCTGCCATGCGCTCTTGCCGCAGGCAGATTACAGCGTTATCTTTTGCGCCACGCCCGGCCACCTGCGCCGGCCGCGCACCTGGATCAGCAGACAGGGTAAACACTGAGCTGGCTAACCTGAACCCAACTTCAGAGGAGCCAACTCAATGGCTGCTACACGTATCTGGATCAAAAACCCCCTCGCCATCTTCACTGCCAACAACCTCGACGCTGCCGGCGGCCTGGTGATTGAAGACGGTGTGATCAGTGAACTGCTCAAGGCTGGCCAGCAGCCGAGCCAACCCTGCAATCGCACCTTCGATGCCCGCGAACATGTGGTGCTGCCGGGGCTGATCAACACCCACCACCACTTCTATCAAACCCTCACCCGCGCCTGGGGCCCGGTGGTCAATCAGCCGTTGTTTCCCTGGCTGAAGACCCTGTACCCGGTATGGGCACGCCTGACCCCCGAGAAGCTCGCCCTGGCCAGTAAAGTGGCCCTGGCCGAACTACTGCTGTCCGGCTGCAGCACCGCGGCAGATCACCACTACCTGTTCCCAGGCGGCCTGGAAAACGCCATCGACGTGCAGGTCGAAGCCGTGCGCGAACTGGGCATGCGCGCCATGCTCACCCGCGGCTCGATGAGCCTGGGCGAAGCCGACGGCGGCCTGCCACCGCAGCAGACCGTGCAACAGGGTGAAGTGATCCTGGCCGACAGCCAAC
This sequence comes from Pseudomonas peli, assembly GCF_900099645.1. Taxonomy (GTDB): domain Bacteria; phylum Pseudomonadota; class Gammaproteobacteria; order Pseudomonadales; family Pseudomonadaceae; genus Aquipseudomonas; species Aquipseudomonas peli. The sequence continues at coordinate 1,735,171 of NZ_FMTL01000001.1, forward strand.
GGCTGATCCATGACTACCACCAGCGCGGCGACGGTGCGCAGATCCAGATCGCCCTGGCGCCCTGCTCGCCGTTCTCAGTGACTCAGGAAATCATGCGCCAGAGCGCCGAACTGGCCGAGGAACTGGACGTGCGCCTGCACACCCACCTGGCGGAAACCCTCGACGAAGAAGACTTCTGCCTGCAGCGCTTCGGCCTGCGCACCGTTGACTATCTGGATAGCGTCGGCTGGCTCAGCTCGCGCACCTGGCTGGCACACGGCATTCACTTCAACCCGGATGAAATCGCCCGCCTGGGCCAGGCCGGCACCGGTATCTGCCACTGCCCAAGCTCGAATATGCGCCTGGCCTCCGGCATCTGTCCGACCCTCGACCTGGAAGCCGCCGGCGCACCCATCGGCATCGGCGTGGATGGCTCGGCCTCCAACGATGCCTCGAACATGATCCTCGAAGCGCGCCAGGCCCTGTATATCCAGCGTCTGCGCTACGGTGCCGAGAAGATCACCCCGGAACTGGTGCTGGGTTGGGCAAGCAAGGGTTCGGCCAAGCTACTGGGGCGCAGCGATATTGGCGAACTGGCGGTGGGCAAGCAGGCCGACCTGGCCTTCTTCAAACTCGACGAGCTGCGCTTCTCCGGCAGCCACGACCCAATCTCCGCCCTGCTGCTGTGCGGCGCCGACAAGGCCGACCGGATGATGATTGGCGGCCAGTGGCGCGTGATCGACGGCCAGATCGAAGGCCTCGACGTGGCCAAGCTGATCGCCGATCACCGCCAGGCGGCCAAGGAGTTGATTGCTGGGTGATGCATCCACCCTGAAGGAGCTGCTGGGCGGTACCCCGCCGCTCCTACGGCGGCAGTTAAAACACCGACCAGCCGATCCGCTCGCTCAGCAGCTCCAGGGCCTTGATCCCGGCCAGGGAGTTGCCGGCGGCGTTCAGCTCCGGTGACCACACGCACACGCTGAAACGCCCCGGCACTACAGCGACAATGCCGCCGCCAACACCACTCTTGCCCGGTAGGCCGACACGGTAGGCAAAGTTACCAGCTTCGTCGTACAGGCCGCTGGTGGCCATGATCGCGTTGACCTGTTTGCTCTGCCGCGCACTCAAAATCGACTGACTGCTGTGCTTGCAGAAGCCGTCGTTAGCCAAAAAGCAGAACGCCCGCGCCAAGTCGACGCAGCTCATGCGCAGCGCGCAGTAACTGAAATAGCTGCGCAACACCGCTTCCACATCGTTGTGAAAATTGCCGAAGGACTGCATCAGGTAAGCCGCCGCTGCATTGCGTGCGCGGTGCTGGTATTCCGACTCGGCCACCCGCTGGTCCACCGCCACCTCCGGGTTACCCGCCAGACGGCGCACAAAGTCACGCATCGACAACACTGGCGCAGCAAAGCGCGACTGATTGATGTCGCAGATCACCAGCGCACCGGCATTGATAAACGGATTGCGCGGCTTGCCTCGCTCGAATTCCAACTGCACCAGCGAATTGAAGGGCTGGCCGGAGGGCTCATGACCCAAGCGCTGCCAGATATCCTCACCGGAATGCTCGATCGCCTGCACCAGGCTGAACACCTTGGAAATGCTCTGCACGGAGAACGGCGTGTGCGCATCACCGGCGCAGTACAACTCGCCATCGTTGCTGTACACCGCAATGCCCAGCTGGTTGGCCGGCACATCGGCCAGCGCCGGGATGTAATCGGCCACTTTCCCTTGCCCGATCAGCGGGCGGACTTGATCAAGAATTTCATTCAACAGCGCTTGCATGTTCAGGCTCGCCACAAGGTCCGAGCGCGCCTCGGACGATGGCAGGTAGACGCTTGCCTGGCGGCGCTGATCACACGCCTAAAACTTTTCCGCGCGCAGCACTTCAACCTGTGCCAGGTAGCAGACCATGGCGTAGTTGGCGTAGTAGCGCGCCTGCAGGTGGCCGGCGATGCGTTCAGCGATATCGCGGGTGCAGATGATTTCCACGCGGATATTGCCTTCGGTGTCCCAGCCGGCACTGCGCACGCCGCGGCCACCCCGGCCGCGGGCATCGGAGATGGTCCAGCCCGGCGCGCCAAGCTGTTCCAGGTCAACCACCAGTTTTTTCTCCAGCGCCGCTTCGCAGATCACGGTAAGCAGGGTGCGGATATGCGCGTCCATCTAGAGCCCCCAGGCCATCAGTTGTTCGGCCAGCATCAGGTATAACGGGATGCCGACGATGATATTGAAGGGAAAGGTAATGCCCAGCGACGCCGTCAGCGACAGCGACGGGTTGGCCTCGGGCAAGGCCAGGCGCAAGGCCGCCGGCACGGCGATATAGGACGCAGACGCCGCCAGCGTAGCCAGCACCGCTGTACCGCCGAGGCTGAGGCCCATAAAACGACCGAGTAGCGCGCCGATCAACGCACCGAACAACGGCATCAGCAAGGCAAAACCCAGCAGGCGCAGACCGAACTGCTTGAGCGAGCCGAGCTGACCGGAGGCAATCAGCCCCATCTCCAACAGGAACAGCGCCAGCACCGGTTTGAACATGCTGGTGTAGAACGGCTCCAGCGGCTTGATTGCCTCTTTGCCGGCAATCGCACCGATGATCAGGCCACCGAGCAGCAGCATGATGCTCTTGCCGAGAAAGATTTCCCGACCCAACTCACCCCAATCGGTATCGCGGGCAATCCCCTTGGCCAACAGGATGCCGACCAGAATCGCCGGGATTTCCAGAATGGCGACAAACAGTGGCATGTAGCTTTCGAACTCGATGCCCTTGGCCAGCATGTAGGCCACTACCACAGCAAAGGTCCCGGCGCTGACCGAACCATAGTGCGCCGCCACTGCGGCGGCATTGACCCGGTCGAAGCCCAGACCGCGCAGCACGGCAAAGGCCAGCAGCGGCAGCGCCACACCCAGCCCCAGCACCCAGGCGGCCTGCCCGAGCAACTGCCAGCTGGCCTGCTCGGCCAACTCCACACCGCCGTGCAGACCAATGGCCAGCAGCAGAATGATGGAGAGGGTTTCATACAGCGCAGGTGGCAATTTCAGCTCGCTTTTCAGCAAACCCGCCAACAGGCCGAACACAAAGAACAGCACCACCGGATCCAGACTCACCGCGCATTGCTCCCGTATTGAACTGCTATTAAGACGCCTGTCGCGTCACACCTGCTCGAATAAAAGGTCATGCCCCCACCACGCGTTGTGCTGATACCCGCAGTTTTGCCCAGTCTCCTGCTGAGAACAGCAGAACCCTGCACAGCGGGGCATAACCGAAAAAAAGGAGCCTTACGGCTCCAGGGACTCAGGCACTGGGCCTAAGAACCCATGCAGGCGCGACGAATAAGCCGCGCCTGCGGTGTAAAAAGAAGCCCCAAAAAAGCCATTCAAATGCCTGTTCAAACAGCCGGGGCTTCCGAGGTTAACCTTCGATTTCCACCAGTACGTCGCCCGGATTGACCCGATCGCCCTTGGCCACATGCACCGCCGTCACGGTACCGGCAATCGGCGCCTGCACTTCGGTTTCCATCTTCATCGCTTCGCTGATCAGTACCGCCTGACCGGCCTTGACCGTGTCACCGACCTTGACCAGTACATCGACGATATTGCCTGGCATGCTGGTGCTGACATCGCCCGGCGCACTGGCCTGCTTACGCTTGCCAGAACTGCCCGCGACAAAATCATTCAGCGGTTCAAACACCACTTCTTCCGGCATGCCGTCGATCGACAGGTAGAAGTGACGCTTGCCGTCGCTCTTCACGCCAACGCCGGTGATGTCGACGCGGTAGCTTTCGCCGTGTACATCCACCACGAATTCGGTCGGTACACCTTCACCACCCGCTGGGGCCACACCGCCGGCTTCCGGGATCGGCAGCAGCACTTCCGGCGTCAGGGTGCCGGCAGCACGGTCTTCAAGGAACTTGCGCCCGATATCCGGGAACATGGCATAGGTCAGCACGTCTTCTTCGGACTTAGCCAGGCTGCCGATTTCCTCACGCAGTTTGGCCATCTCCGGCTTGATCAGGTCGGCCGGACGCACTTCGATGACTTCTTCGCTGCCAATCGCCTGCTTGCGCAGCTGTTCGTTGACCTTGCCCGGCGCCAGGCCGTATCGACCTTGCAGGTAGAGCTTCACCTCGTTGGTGATGGTTTTATAACGCTCACCGGCGAGGACGTTGAACACCGCCTGGGTGCCGACAATCTGCGAGGTCGGCGTCACCAGCGGCGGGAAGCCGAGGTCTTCACGCACCCGCGGGATTTCCGCAAACACCTCGTTGATGCGGTTTAACGCGCCCTGCTCTTTCAGCTGGTTAGCCAGGTTAGACATCATCCCGCCCGGCACCTGGTTGACCTGCACGCGGGTATCCACGGCGGTGAACTCGCTCTCGAACTGGTGGTACTTCTTGCGCACGGCATGGAAGTACAGGCCGATCTCCTGAATCAACGCCAGGTCCAGCCCGGTGTCGTAGGGGCTGCCCTTGAGCGCGGCGACCATCGACTCGGTACCCGGATGGCTGGTGCCCCAGGCGAAGCTGGAGATGGCGGTGTCGATATGGTCAGCACCGGCTTCAATCGCCTTGAGCTGGCACATCGAACCCATGCCGGCGGTGTCGTGGCTGTGGATAAACACTGGCAGGTCGACGTCCGCCTTCAGCGCCCGCACCAGATCAGCAGTGGCGTACGGGGTGAGCAGACCGGCCATATCCTTGATCGCGATGGAGTCGATGCCCATGGCCTGCATGGCCTTGGCCTGTTTCACAAACGCCTCAACGGTGTGCACGGGGCTGGTGGTGTACGCGATGGTGCCTTGTGCGTGCTTACCGGCGGCCTTCACCGCTTCAATGGACACGCGCAGGTTACGCACGTCATTCATCGCATCAAAGATGCGGAACACGTCGATACCATTGACGGCGGCTTTGGCCACAAAGGCGCGCACCACGTCATCACTGTAGTGGCGATAACCGAGCAGGTTCTGTCCACGCAGGAGCATCTGCAAGCGGGTGTTCGGCAGACCGGCCTTGAGTTTGCGCAGGCGCTCCCAGGGATCTTCCTTGAGGAAGCGCACGCAGGAATCGAAGGTCGCGCCGCCCCAGACCTCCAGCGACCAGTAACCGACCTGATCAAGCTTGGCGCAGATCGGCAGCATGTCATCCAGGCGCATGCGGGTGGCGATGATCGACTGGTGGGCATCGCGCAGGATGGTATCGGTGATGGTGATCTTCTTGTTCATGGTCTGATTCCTTCCCCTACAGGCCGGCGTGGGCAGCGATGGCGGTGGCAATGGCGATGGCCAGGTGCGACGGGTTGCGCTTGATCGAGTATTCGGTCAGCTCCGGGTGCGACTCGACAAAACTGGTGTTGAACTGGCCGCTGCGAAATTCCGGGTTACGCAGGATTTCCTGGTAATAGGCGGCGGTGGTCTTAACCCCTTGCACGCGCATGTCATCCAGGGCGCGCAAGCCACGTGCCAGGGCTTCTTCCCAGGTCAGCGCCCAGACGATCAGCTTCAGGCACATGGAGTCGTAGTGCGGCGGAATGGTGTAGCCGGTATAGATCGCCGTGTCGGTGCGTACCCCAGGACCGCCGGGGGCGTAGTAACGGGTGATCTTGCCGAACGAGGGCAAAAAGTTGTTCTTCGGGTCTTCGGCATTGATACGGAACTGCAGGGCGAAACCCCGGTGGATGATGTCTTCCTGCTTGATCGACAACTCCAACCCCGAGGCGATGCGGATCTGCTCACGGACGATGTCGATGCCGGTGATTTCTTCGGTGATGGTGTGCTCCACCTGAACCCGCGTGTTCATCTCCATGAAGTACAGCTCGCCGTCCTCGGCCAGCAGGAACTCCACGGTACCGGCGTTCTCGTAACCCACCGCTTTGGCGGCGCGTACCGACAGGTCGCCGATGTAGGCGCGCTGCTCAGGGGTCAGCTGGGGGCTGGGGGCGATCTCAATCAGCTTCTGGTTACGCCGCTGGATTGAGCAATCGCGCTCGAACAGGTGCACGGTGTTGCCAAAACTGTCGGCAAGTACCTGCGCCTCAATGTGCTTGGGGTTGACGATGCACTTTTCCAGAAACACTTCGGCACGGCCGAAGGCTTTGGTCGCCTCGGAGATCACCCGTGGGTAGGCCTGCTCCAGCTCGTCGCGGCTGTTACAGCGGCGGATACCGCGCCCGCCGCCGCCATTGGTGGCCTTGAGCATCACCGGGTAACCGATGCGGTCGCCTTCGCGCAGTGCCTCGGCGATATCCGCCACGTTGCCTTCGGTACCGGGGGTGCAGGGTACGCCGGCGGCGATCATGCTGCGCCGCGCTTCGGTCTTGTCGCCCATGCGCCGGATCACTTCCGCGCTCGGGCCGATAAACTTAATGCCCCGCTCGACGCAGATATCCGCCAGCTCGGCGTTTTCCGAGAGAAAGCCATAGCCGGGATGCAGTGCATCACAGCCGGTTTCCACCGCCAGGTTGACCAGCTTGCGCGGGTTCAAATAGCCGGCCAGCGGTTCCTCGCCAATGCTGTGGGCTTCGTCAGCGCGCTTGACGTGTAAGGCGTGGCGGTCAGCATCGGAGTAAACCGCCACCGAGCGAATACCCATTTCGGCACACGCTCGTACGATGCGTACGGCAATCTCACCGCGGTTGGCTATCAGGATTTTCTTGATCACGAGCCAGCGTCCTCGATCACGTGAGCAGGCGAACGGCAAAACCGGTCGACGTGTGACCGCAACAGCAGCAGCGGTCAGGTGCTCACGCTACGCCGGCTTGGTGATTAACCAAAATCAATTATTATTGGGTTAGGCATTAGCTAAAGCTTATAGTTAAGCCTGGCCACTACCCTCACACAGGTGAAATTTGTGCGTAAGTCCTTGCTGCGTATGACTTTTCGTCAGATTCAGGTGTTTCGCTCAGTGTGCAGCCATCTGTCCTACAGCCGCGCCGCAGAGGAAATGGCCCTGACCCAACCCGCCGTAAGCCTGCAGATTCGCCAGTTGGAAGAGCTGATCGGCCAGCCGCTGTTTGATTACATCGGCAAGAAGCTGTACCTGACCGAAGCCGCCGAAGCCCTGCAACGCGCCAGCGCGGATATTTTCGGCCGCCTGGAAAGCCTCGACATGCAGCTCTCTGACCTCCAGGGCTCACTGCAAGGGCAGTTGAGCCTGGCGATCGAATCCAGCGCCAAGTACTTCATTCCGCACCTGTTCGCCGCTTTTCGCCAGCAATACCCGGAAGTCAACTTACAGCTGGTGGTCACCAATCACACCCAGGCCCTCAAACGCCTGAACGCCAACCGTGATGACCTGTTGATCATGTCGCGGGTGCCAACGGACATGAACCTGGAGTTTCTGCCCTTTCTGACGAACCCGATCATCGCCGTGGCGCCCGCCGATCACCCGTTGTGTAGCCAGGGCCCACTGAGCCTGCAGGACCTCACCGCGTTTCCGCTGCTGATCCGCGAAGCGGGCTCCGGCACTCGCCAGGCCTGTGAGGAGTATTGCCACCAGAAGCGCGCGCACTTCGCGCAAACCTTGGAAGTCGGCTCCATGGAAGGTCAGTGCGAAGGCGTCATCGCCGGCCTTGGCCTGGCCCTGCTGCCACGTCACGCGGTGCGCCGCGAGTTGGAATGCGGCGTCCTGCGTGAGCTGCCGGTGAGCGAGCTGCCGCTGCTGCGCAGCTGGTGCCTGGTGCACCCGCGCAGCAAATACCTGTCACCGGTAGCCCAGGCATTTTTCGCCTTCGTGCGCGATCAACGCAGCCTGATCAACACGCTGGCTGAGCGGTTTGCTGCACCAATGCCTGCTTGCCCGCCAGGTAATTAGCTGCAATCAACTCCGGAAAGTCGACCAACTCATGCTGCAGCTGACGCTGCTCGGCATAGCTTTCAATGGCGCGACGGTATTCCATGCGGCGCTGGTCGATCAGCTTGCGCCGAGCTTTTGCATCGCTGCTTTCGTGAGACTGCGGTTTATCCAGATAGCCAGACATAGGGTGCAACTCCCAAGCTGAGTAAGGGAGTACCAGCATCGACCCTGGATATGACGCTTTGATGGCCACGCGATAACGTGGCGATGACATCAGTCTTCGACGGTTTTATGTGACTTCGGCGACAGGCGCAGGCTGCGCAGACTGCGTTTGACACTCTTCAGGTGATTCACCAGGCCAGGGCCACGGGCCATGGCCACGCCCATGGCGAGCACGTCAATCACCACCAGGTGGGCGATGCGCGAAGTCAGCGGGGTGTAGATTTCAGTGTCTTCCTGCACGTCGATGGCCAGGTTGACCGTGGCCAGATCCGCCAGCGGTGTCTGACTCGGGCACAGGGTGATCAACGTCGCGCCGGTTTCACGCACCAGGTTGGCGGTGATCAGCAAATCCTTGGAGCGCCCGGACTGCGAGATGCAGATGGCCACATCAGTGGGTTTCAAGGTCACCGCGCTCATCGCCTGCATGTGCGGGTCGGAATAGGCTGCGGCCGTGAGCAGCAGGCGGAAGAACTTGTGCTGGGCATCCGCCGCCACCGCGCCGGACGCGCCAAAACCATAGAACTCCACACGCTGAGCATTGGCAATCGCGGCAATGGCCTGCTGCAAGGCCTGGGTGTCGAGCTTTTCGCGCACTTCGATCAGGGTATGCAGAGTGGTGTCGAAGATTTTCAGGCTGAAGTCGGCCACCGAGTCGTCTTCATGGATGGCGAACTGGCCGAAGCTGGCACCCGCAGCCAAGCTTTGCGCCAATTTGAGCTTGAGGTCCTGAAAACCGGTGCAGCCAATCGCCCGACAGAACCGTACGATCGTAGGCTCGCTGATGCCGACGCTATGGGCCAGCTCAGCCATGGAGCTGTGCATGACCGAAGCCGGATCAAGCAGAACATGGTCGGCGACCTTGAGTTCCGATTTGCGGAGTAGATGACGCGACTGGGCAATGTGCTGCAACAGGTTCACAGGTTTAGGCTCGGCTTTTGGCTAACGAATCCATCTAGCACGCCGCATCGGAGTCATGACTCGGTTATGATCGGCGAAAGACAGGTTGTAGTGGTCTTGTAGTTATACTACATGGCCGCCGCCGCCGCACGGTTAAACCGAGTCGGAGTTCCCACCTTGAGCATTCCCTGCGACATGCTGGTGTTTGGCGGCACCGGCGACCTGGCCCTGCATAAACTGCTGCCAGCGCTCTATCACCTGCATCGCGCCGGTCGCCTGCATGGCGACACGCGTATTCTGGCCCTGGCGCGCAGCGCGCTCAGCCGCTCAGCGTTTCAGGCCCTGGCCGAGCGCCATTGCCGCGCTCAAGTAGCGCGCAACGACTTCGACAACGACACCTGGGCCAGCTTCGCCGCACGGCTTGATTACTTTGCCATGGATGCCAGCCAGAGCGCCGATTTCGGCCGCCTGGGCAAACGCCTGGGGAACGATCCAGAGCGGGTGCGCATTTACTACCTGGCCACCGCGCCGGATTTGTTTGAAGACATCGCCTCGCACCTGAAAATCGCCAGCCTGGCTGGGCCCAAGGCGCGCATCGTGCTGGAAAAGCCGATTGGCCATTCGCTGGAGTCAGCTAAGGCCATCAACGCGGCCATTGGCGCCGTGTTCGATGAGTCGCGGGTGTTCCGCATCGACCACTACCTGGGCAAAGAGACGGTGCAGAACCTGATGGCACTGCGCTTTGCCAACGCCCTGTTCGAGCCGATCTGGCGCGCCGGGCATATTGATCACGTGCAGATCAGCGTGTGCGAAACCCTCGGCGTGGAAAATCGCGGCGCTTACTACGAAAAAGCCGGCGCCATGCGCGACATGATCCAGAACCACCTGCTGCAGCTGCTGTGCCTGGTGGCCATGGAAGCGCCGGTGCGTTTCGACGCCGAGGCGGTGCGTAACGAGAAGGTGAAAATCCTCGAAGCCCTGAAACCCATCACCGGCCTCGACGTGCAGGATAAAACCGTGCGCGGCCAGTACACCGCCGGCAAGATCGGCGGCCAGGAAGTGCCCGCCTACTACTTCGAAAAGAATGTCGACAACGACAGCGACACCGAAACCTTTGTCGCCGTGCAGGCCGAAATCGACAACTGGCGCTGGGCCGGCGTGCCGTTCTACCTGCGCACGGGCAAACGTTTGGCGCGTAAAACCTCGGAAATACTCATCCAGTTCAAGCCAGTACCACATCAACTGTTCGGCGGCGGCGAAGCCAACCGCCTGTTGATTCGCCTGCAACCGGAAGAACGCATCAGCCTGCAACTGATGGGCAAGAGCCCCGGTAAGGGCATGCACCTGCAGCCGGTTGAACTTGACCTCAACCTGGCGGATGCCTTCCATAAACAGCGCCGCTGGGATGCCTACGAGCGCCTGTTGCTCGACGTCATCGAAGGCGACTCAACGCTGTTTATGCGCCGCGACGAAGTGGAAGCCGCCTGGAGCTGGGTCGACCCGATCATCAAAGGCTGGCACCAGCACTACCAGAGCCCACGCCCCTACCCGGCCGGCAGCGACGGCCCGGAACAGGCCGGCAACCTGCTCGAGCGTCACGAACGGCAGTGGATGGAATAGTCCAGTGGCTAGGCCAGTTGCTCTTCAAACACTTGCAGCACCGCCTCCGGCAGCTGCTGACGCAAGCCCTCGCCGCTGATCAACAGCAGCAGCGGCAGCAGTTTACGCAGGGTCGCTGGCTGCAACCCCGCGCACACATCGGCTTGCCGCGCCAAGGACAAACCGCCCAGTACCTGCGCTGCTACCGGCAGGTTGCGGTCCACCACCGCAGCCTCGGTGAGCTTGCACAGGTAGCCGGTAGAGAAGCTGCGCAGGCTCTCGCTGATCAGCGGCATATCGACGATGTGCCGAGCAATCTGCAGCACATGGTCAACATCGTTGATGCCGTAAATCAGCACCTTGATCTGCTTTGCCGACAAGCACTCGGCATACAGCGCCGCCGTGGCAAACGCACCATCAGCGCAGAGCTGGCGCGCCACCTCAAGGTGCAGGCTATCGGGCAGGCTGAGGTAGGTGTCGAGGATCAGTCGCGGGTCCAAGTGGGTGGTCACCGCCGCCGCAAACTCAATGGGCATAACCATAATCAGCTCACGCAACTGCCCCGGCGGCATATGCGGCGCCAGCAACGCGGCTTTCTCGGCTCCCAATTGCTGCACCAGCCCCAGTTTGACGCTTAACGGGGCCATGGCCTGGGACGCCAACAACAGACGCAGGCCGACACTCAGGCTCGCGGGTTTGCGCATACGCACCTCGATTCAATCCGGACAGGCGTGCAGGATTACTCGCGTGAGGCACAAAGGCAGCCATCTTTGATCCGGTTGCACAGCGGGCAGGCACGCTGTCGACCTATTCAGGTGGGAATAGAGGAAACACCGCGATGGCGCGGCCCGGAAACCGATCGGTGAACTATGCGGCGCTGGCCGCCGGCCGTGCACTACGCCAGAAGTACAGCAGCACGATGGGCAACGCCAGCAGCCCCAGCACACCGGCGCTGATAAACAACGTGGCAAAACCCAGCTGCTCGGCCAGCCAGCCACTGGTGGCGCCCACCAGCCCGGCCAACAGCAGTTGCACACTGGCCTGCAGGGTAAAGTCCGCGCCCTCATGCTCGGGCCGGCACTGGCGCATCATCACCGCGAACAGCGCCACCGTGGACATGCCATCGGCGGTCTGCTCGAACAACGCCACCAGATAGACCAAGCCGGTGCTGCCGCCGGCATTTACCAGCACAGCCATGGCGGCGATCCCACAAGCCTGCAACAGGCCGAACAGCAGCAGCGCCCGTAACGCGCCGATGCGCGCATACAGCAGGCCGCCGAGAAACGCCCCGGCGATGCCGGCCAGGCTGCTGATCAGGGTCAGCTGGCCCAGCTCAGCATTGCTCCAGCCCTGATCCACCAGCATCGGCTTGATCATCGGCGAACCCAGCGCATCGCCCAGCTTGAAACTCAGCAGCACCGCCAGCCAGAACAGCATGCCGGGCTGCAGCAGCAAGCCACGGTAATGCCGCAGCAACAGCCCAGGCCCAGCCGGCTCCACCTGCGCCGATTGAAACGGCAGCTCGCGTCGCTCGTTATAACGCCAGATCGGCAGCGTCATCAGCACCAGCAGCAGCGCCACCAACGCCACACTCAGGTTCCAGCCCAGCGCATCCATCGCCAGCAGCAGACCACTGCCGCTGACCAGCATGCCGACCTTGTAGCCACCCACCTGCAGGCTGTTGCCTAGCCCGCGCCAGCGCTCTGGCAGCAGGCGTACGGCCAGCCCATCAGTGGCAATGTCCTGAGTCGAGGCTGCCAGATTGACCAGCAGTAACAAGCCAATCAGCAAGAAAAAATGACTGTCGAACAGCCGCTCGGGACTCATCAGCGCCAGCGTCGCAATCACCGTAATGACGCCAAGCTGCAACGGCAGAATCCAACCGCGGTGATGACCCAAGCGCGGCGAAGCCAGCCGATCCACCCACGGCGCCCAGAACACCTTGAGCAACCAGGGCAAGGCCAACAACTTGAGCAGGCCGATCAGCGCCAGGTCCACGCCATGCTGGCGCAGCAACACCGGCAGCGAATGCGCCAGTAACCCCGAGGGCAAGCCCTGGGCGCAATACAGCGAGGCCAGCAGGATCAGCGTGCTACGTGGTGGTGGAGAAAGCAGTCGACTCATGGCGATAGAGGGGTTGTCCGGATAGTCATAGCGGAATACTTGGCGGGTGCGACAGGATCAACCTTTACCCTCTACAAGTCGTTTGATTAGAATGCTGGCCGACTGCCATGCTTAGTCGGGAATAGCCTGGTAAATGGATTTCTTATAATCATCAAGGAATAAAGGAATGATGATCAAACGCTGTCTGGCACTCTCTATCGCCGCGGTACTGGCTGGCTGCCAAGCTACTGGTGAACAGTACCAAGCCGATGTCTTCGACGCGAGCCAGGTCAATACTCAACAAGAAGCTAAAACCGTCAAGATCCTTACGGTTTCGCCCACCAAAATCAAAGTCAGCAACGAGAAAAACCAAAAAGCCGCGATGATGGTGGGTGGTTTGCTGGGCGCTGTTGGCGGCGCGGCACTGGGTGCGCAGAATCACCGTGATACCGCGATTGTTGGCGGTGTGGCCGGTGGCGCTGCGGGGGCGATGGCCGGCTCGCTGGTTAATGACACCACGCTGGTGCCTGGAGTGCTGATCGGTTACACCGAAAACGGCAAGATCTTCACCTCCGCACAAGTAGGCCGCCCTTGTGAATTCAAGATCGGTGAAATCTCCCTGATGGTCATGATGCTGTCCAACGAGACGCGCATCCAGCCTAATGCCGCCTGTCCAGAACCAACCAAAGGCTGAGGGGCATGCAGATGAAGCATATCGTTCTGGGCTCAGCCCTGGCGTTGCTGGCGCTGCCAGCCCTGGCCAATCAGTTCGACCAGCTGTACCAAATCGAACAGGAAACCAAGCAGGCGCAGGCCAATGCTGAAGCGGAGCGCATCCGCCAGGCCGCCGCCGAGCAAGCACGTGCAGAGGCACGCGACGAAGCCAATCGCCGCCAGCGCGCTGCCGCCCAGCAAGCAGCCGCACAAAAGGCCGCAGCGCAACGCCAGGTTCAGGAAACGGAAAACAAGCGTATTCGCACCCGCGAAGAAAGCTTTGAAGACGAACTGCGTGCCATGGAACTGGAAGAGCGCAAGCTAGAACTGCAGGCTAAACGCGCACGCGCGGCACGGGCCAATGACTATATCGATGCTGAGCTGCGCGAGAGCGCAGCCAGAACCGATGTCATCCAGTCGGATGCGGATGCCTCACGCAACGTGACCTCGGGCACCAAGGCCTTGCTGGAAGACACGGGTAAAGCCGAAGTCAATCGCTCCAACCGCCTGTTCGGCGAATAGCCAAACACCTGCCCACACTTAGCGCTGTGGGCAGGCACTCATCAAGAGAGTTAATCATGCTGCGTTTAGTAACGCTGGTAGTCGCCAGTTTGCTGCTGGCTGCCTGCAAAGAAGAAAAAGCCCCCGAGTTCCCGACTGTTGATCTGCATGGCCGCTTGGTAGTCGATCAGGAAATGACCGACAGTCGGCAAGCACAAGGTATTCAAGGTGAATACTTCAAACGTGTGCTGACCGTGAATGGTCAAGACATGGCGTTTGCCGACTTTATCAAGCAGTACTGTGCAGACAGCAACACCCGCAATGAAACCTGCCTAAAAGCCTTCCGCATCAAGAAAATCGACGACGTCAGCGGAGCCACCCGCTTTCTCCCCAACGGCCTCTGACCGCCAAGGGCGCCTGCTTGCAGGCGCACCTTTCTGTTCCCTCTACCCCATCTAATTGCTAGAGCTTCTCGACCTGCTCGCGCAGCAGCTGGGCGAACTGCTCGACCGGCACAGGCTTGCTGATCAGGTAACCCTGGATCTCATCGCAGCGCTGGCTCTTGAGGAAATCCATCTGCGCCTGGGTTTCCACGCCCTCGGCGACCACCTTGAGCTCCAGGCTGTGGGCCATGGCGATGATCGCGCGGGTAATAGCGGCGTCTTCGCTGCCGGGGGTCAGATCGCGGATAAAGGTCTGGTCGATCTTCACGTAATCCACCGGGAAACGCTTGAGGTAGCTGAGCGAGGAATAGCCGGTGCCGAAGTCGTCTATAGCCAGTTTGACCCCCAGCTCGCGCAATTGCTGGAAGGTGCTGATCACGCTCTCAACGTTGTCCAGCAACTGGCTTTCGGTCAACTCCAGCTCAAGGTACTGCGCCTCAAGGCCGGTTTCATCGAGCACCTGGCGCACCAGGCTGAGCAGGTTGCCCTGGCGCAGCTGATGCACCGAGAGGTTTACCGACACGCGAATATGCGCCAAGCCCTGCAGTTGCCAGGTACGCGCCTGCAGGCAGGCCTGGCGCAGGACGAACTCACCAATCGCGCCGATCAGCCCGGTTTCTTCGGCCAGCCCGATAAAGTCGCTCGGCGGCACCAGGCCCAGCTCCGGATGCCGCCAGCGCACCAGCGCCTCGGCCGCATTGAGGCTGTCGGACGCCAGGCACAGCTTGGGCTGGTAGAACACTTCCAACTGGCCTTCGTCGATGCCTTTGCGCAGCTGGTTTTCCAGTTGCAGGCGCTCCAGGGTGCAGGCCTGCAGGTTATCGGTGAAGAACTGGAAGGTGTTGCCACCTAGGTGCTTGGCGTGCTGCATGGCCATATTGGCCTGGCTGACCAGAGCGGAAATCTCCCGCGCGTTATCCGGCAGCAAGCTGATGCCCAGGGAGGCGCTGACCACCAGTTCATGTCCGCCCACGGTCATCGGCACGCGCAGCTTGCTCAGTAGGCGGCTGGCCAACCGTGCCAGGCTGGAGAGGCTGCCGTAGGCGTCGATGAGGATGGCGAATTCGTCACCAGACAGACGCGCCAGGGTATCGGCCTCGGGCACGGCCTGGGTCAGGCGCCGGCTGACCTGGCGCAGCAGCTGGTCGGCGACTTCATGGCCGAGGCTGTCGTTGAGCAATTTGAAACGGTCCAGGTCGACGTGCAGCAAGGCAATGCTGCGCCCGCTCTGTCGCGCACGCTGGCTGGCGTCGTGCAGGCGCTCCTTGAACAGGCTGCGGTTGGCCAGGCCGGTCAGTTCGTCGTAGTGCGACAGGTAGCGCAGCCTCTCTTCGGCTTCCCGACGCGACGACAGGTCGGCGAAGAAGCCGACGATATGGCTGACACTGCCCCGCGCATCGCGCACTACATTGAGTTGCAGCCATTGCGGATACAGCTCGCCGTTCTTACGCGTTTCGATCAGCTCACCGCACCAGGTACCGCTGTTTTCCAGCTCCAGGCGGATCATCTGATACTGCCGACGGCTGTCGCTGCTGCTGATCAGGCTGATTACGCTTTTGCCGACCACTTCGTCCTGGCGATAACCGGTCACGTCGCTGAAGGCCTGGTTGACCGACAGCAGGCGGTAGTCCGGGTCGAGAATCACGATGCCTTCGCTGGCGGCCTCGAACACTGTGGCGGCCAGCTGTTGCTGCTGCTCCTGCACCTTGCGCGCACTGATATCGCGACGGGTGCCGAGCATGCGCAGCACGCGGCCTTCGGCGTCGCGCTCGACGGCGCGGCCACGGTCTTCGATCCACACCCAATGACCGGCGGCGTGCTTGATGCGGTATTCCACCTGATAGTCGTCACTGCGTCCTTTCATATGCTCGACCAGTGCACGACGCAGCACTGGCAGGTCATCCGGGTGCAGGCGCGGCTTGAGGTCGCGCAGCATCACCTGCACTTCATGGGGCTCCAGGCCGAAAATTTCCTTGAGGCGCGAGTGGTGTACCTCATCGCTCTGCAGGTCCCAGTCCCACAGGCCCAGCTCACTGGCCTCAATCGCCAGGGTCAGGCGCGCGCGGCTCTTGCTCAGGGCGTAGGTGGTTTCATCCAGTTCAAGCGTGCGTTCAGCCACGCGCATTTCCAGCTCATCATGGGCCAGGCGTAACTCGTGCTCGGCACGCCGACGCTGTTCCACTTCATGGGCAAGCTCACCATTGAGGCCTTCAGCCTGCTGCTTGGCGTGCTCCAGGTTGCTGATCAGTGCCTGATTGTGAAACCGCTGCAGCAAGCTGCGCTGCACCAGCCGATTGACCTGCCAGGCCACCACCAGCAGGGCCAGCAGCAGAATACTGCCGAGCACACCCCAGCCCTGTTGCAACGGATGCTCGCTGAGCAGCAGATAGCCCACCGAAGGCAGCAGGCAGGGCAAGGCAAAACTGAGGAAGGCGGTAAAACTGATGGCATAGGCCACGCTGGCCGAAAGAATCGCCGCGGCAATCAGGCCGTACACCAGGGCTTGCAGGTAAAACACATCCGCCGGCACCAGGGCGATAGCCGCAAACGCCAACGTCAGTCCCGAAGCGCCCGCGCCAAACAGGAACAACAGACGCCAGGAGCGTTCAGCCTGACGGCTGGGCAATGCAGTATTGAAGGCCCGGACCTGCACCAAACGCAGCACGGCGAGGATCACCAGCCAGACTGCCCAGCTGACCAGCAGCACCGGTGGCAGCGCGCCCCATAACAGGAAGGCACACACCACGCCGCTGAGCAGCATGAACAAGGTTGGCACCTGCGAGCCCTGATAGAGCATGCGGGTGCGTTCGGCGGCGATATCTGTCGCGAACAACTGAGCCACTTCCCGCCCGGAAGTCGGCTTGAGGCTATTGGCGGCAGCAAATGAAGTCGATGCGGTCATAGGCGATTTTCTTATAGTGGTTGCCTAAACGTCGGCGCAGCATACGCGAGCTAGACGCTTCGCCCAAGCCGGATGTGCGCCAATTCACAGTACAAATACCCAACTTTCGATGGTCACAGCCATAGCCCATCTACGCTCGTTGAGCTGACTCACCAGTCGTCCAATAAAACCGCTACAACAGCCTGGTTTGCCCTGCCTGACGCAGCCCCCTAGAATGCCGCGATGCAAAATGACCCCGAACTCCTGATTGCCTCTCTTAATGATGCCCAACGCCAGGCTGTTGCCGCGCGTGTGGGCCGCCAACTGGTGCTGGCCGGTGCTGGCTCCGGTAAAACCCGCGTGCTGGTGCATCGCATCGCCTGGTTGATCCAGATCGAGAATGCCTCGCCGCACAGCATTCTGTCGGTCACCTTTACCAACAAGGCTGCCGCCGAAATGCGTCATCGCATTGAGCACATGCTCGGTGTCAGCCCGGCGGGCATGTGGGTCGGCACCTTCCACGGCCTGGCCCACCGCCTGCTGCGCGCGCACTGGCAGGAAGCCGGCCTAGCGGAAAACTTCCAGATTCTCGATTCCGACGACCAGCAGCGCATCGTTAAGCGGGTGATCCGCGACCTCGGCCTGGATGAACAGCGCTGGCCGCCTAAACAGGCGCAGTGGTTTATCAACGGGCAGAAGGACGAAGGCCTGCGGCCAAAGAACATCCAGCCCGGCGGCGACCTGTTTCTCGCCACCATGCTGAAGATCTACGAAGGCTACGAAGCGGCCTGCGCGCGCGCCGGGGTCATCGACTTCTCCGAGCTGCTGCTACGCGCCCTCGACTTGTGGCGGGATAAGCCGGGCTTGTTGGAGCATTACCAGCGGCGCTTCCGGCATATCCTGGTGGACGAATTCCAGGACACCAACGCCGTCCAGTACGCCTGGCTGCGCCTGCTCGCCAAGGGCGGCGACAGCATGATGGTGGTGGGCGACGATGACCAGTCGATCTATGGCTGGCGCGGCGCGAAGATCGAAAACATCCAGCAGTTCTCTGATGACTTCAGCGACGCCGAAGTGATCCGCCTGGAGCAGAACTACCGCTCCACCGCCGGCATCCTCAAGGCCGCCAACGCCCTGATCGCCAATAACCAGGGCCGCCTGGGCAAGGAACTGTGGACCGAAGACGGCGATGGCGAGCCGATCAACCTGTATTCCGCGTTCAACGAACACGATGAAGCCCGCTATGTGGTGGAATCGATTGAGGATGCCCTGCGCAAGGACGGCCTCAAGCGCAGCGAAATCGCCATTCTCTACCGCTCCAACGCCCAGTCACGGGTGCTTGAAGAAGCGCTGCTGCGCGAGAAAATTCCCTACCGCATCTATGGTGGCCAGCGCTTCTTCGAACGCGCGGAAATCAAGAACGCCATGGCCTACCTGCGCCTGCTCGACGGCCGCGGCAACGATGCGGCGCTGGAGCGGGTGATCAACGTGCCGGCCCGCGGTATCGGCGAGAAGAGCGTCGAGACCATCCGCGAATACGCCCGCGCCCATGATGTGTCGATGTGGGAAGCCATCCGCCTGATGGTAGCCGCCAAAGCCCTACCGGCCCGTGCGTCGGGTGCCCTGGCCGGGTTTATCGAACTGGTCGAAAACCTCGCCGCCAAAGTGTTGAGCATGCCGCTGCACCTGATGACCCAGACCGTCATTGAGCAGAGCGGACTGATTGCCTACCACAAGGCCGAAAAAGGCGAAAAAGCCCAGGCACGCATCGAGAACTTGGAAGAACTGGTGAGTGCCGCGCGCACTTTCGACAACACCGAGGATGACGAGCTGACGCCGCTGCAGGCGTTCCTCAGCCACGCCTCGCTGGAAGCCGGCGACACCCAGGCGGCAGAAAACGAAGACAGCGTGCAGCTGATGACCCTGCACAGCGCCAAAGGTCTGGAATTCCCCCAGGTGTTTCTGGTGGGCATGGAAGAAGGCCTGTTCCCACATAAGATGAGCCTGGAAGAGCCCGGCCGCCTGGAAGAAGAGCGTCGTCTGGCCTATGTCGGCATCACCCGCGCCATGAGCAAGCTGGTGATTACCTACGCCGAAACGCGCCGTCTGTACGGCAGTGAGACCTACAACAAGGTGTCGCGCTTCGTCCGCGAGATTCCGCCGCAGCTGATTCAGGAAGTGCGCCTGTCCAACAGCGTCAGCCGGCCGTTCGGCGCGGTCAGCCGCAATGTGGGCAGCAACAGCATGAACGGCGACAGCATGTTCGCCGGCAGCGCGGTGCCGGACACCGGCTTCAACCTCGGCCAGCGCGTGCAGCACTCACTGTTTGGTGAAGGCACCATCCTCAACTTCGAAGGCTCCGGCGCGCAGGCGCGGGTGCAGGTGAATTTCGAGAGCGAAGGCAGCAAGTGGCTGATGCTCAGCTACGCCAAGCTGCAGGCGCTGTAATCGACAGTCTATTCAAACAACAAGGAGCCCCCATGATCCGCCGCCCTCTGCTGCTTGCCAGCGCCCTGCTCGCCGCTTTCGGGCTCGCCGGCTGCAAGGAAGAACCTGCCGCGCCACAAGCTACCGCCGAGCCGGTACAGACTTTCCACTGGAAGATGGTCACCGCATGGCCGAAGAACTACCCCGGCCTGGGCACTGCCGCTGAGCGCCTGGCCGAGCGGGTCAAGGTCATGAGCAACAGCCGCCTGACCATCAAGGTGTATGCCGGGGGCGAACTGGTGCCGCCGCTGGAGGTGTTCGATGCGGTATCGCGCGGCACCGCCGAGCTGGGTCACGGCGCGGCCTATTACTGGAAGGGCAAGGTGCCGGCGGCGCAGTTCTTCACCGCCGTGCCGTTCGGCCTGTCCACCAGCGAAATGAACGCCTGGCTGAGCAAGGGCGGCGGCCAGGTATTGTGGGACGAGGCCTATGCCCCCTATGGCGTAAAACCGATGGTAGTGGGCAACACCGGCATGCAGATGGGCGGCTGGTACAACAAGGAAATCAACTCGCTGGATGACCTCAAGGGCCTGAAGATCCGCATGCCGGGCCTGGGCGGCGAAGTGCTGAGCAAACTCGGCGCCACCACCGTTAACCTGCCAGGCGGCGAGGTATTCACCGCTCTGCAAACTAACGCCATCGATGCCACCGACTGGGTCAGTCCCTACAACGACCTGGCCTTCGGCCTGCACAAGGCGGCCAAGTTCTACTACTACCCGGGCTGGCAGGAACCCCAGGCGGTACTCGAGCTGCTGGTCAACCAGAAGGCCCTCGACAGCCTCCCGGCCGATCTGCAGGCGATCCTCACGGAAGCGGCCCGCGCCGCCAGCCAAGACATGCTCGACGATTACGTCTACCACAACGCCATGGCCCTGGATGAGCTGAAACAGCAAGGCACCCTGCTCAAGCGCTTCCCCGACGACGTGCTGGCCGCCATGCAGCGCGAATCCGCCGTGGTGCTCGGCGAGCTGGCCGCGCAGAGCGAGCTGAATGGGCGCATCTGGGCTTCGATGCAGGCCTTCCAGGCCCAAGTCAGCCAGATGCACCAGCTGTCGGAGAAAGAGTTGTACAACTGGCGCTAAGTACCCGCCACACGCACAAACAAACGGAACCTTCGGGTTCCGTTTGTCGTTTCAGACCAGCCCGACGGCGCTCGCCGCCCATACTGCTTGGCGAGGTGAGCCGATGAAACGCGCAACTGTCTCCGCGTCACAGATACTCGATAGCGCCCTGCAACTGGCAGATGTTTGCGGCTGGGAACGCCTGCATCTGTTCGATGTGGCGGCCGACCTGGGTGTGGGGCTGGATGCCATCGCTGTGCATTACCGCGAGAAGGATCAGCTGGTGGAAGCCTGGTTCGACCGTGCCGACCAGGCCCTGCTGGCGCGCGGCAACGGCGCAGACTTGCTGACGTTAGAGCCTGCCAAACGCCTGGAAGAACTGCTGATCGCCTGGCTCGACAGCCTGGCAGCGCACCGCGCAGTGAGCGGGCAGATGCTGCTGTACAAACTCGAACCGGGGCATATCCACCTGCAGCTTGGTGGCCTGCTGCGCATCAGCCGCACCGTGCAGTGGTGGCGTGAAGCGGCGCGGCGGGAAACCCTGCACCTGTGCCGCATCGCCGAGGAAAGCCTACTGACCGGCGTTTACCTGCGCTGCTTTATCCACTGGCTGCGCCACCCCGAGGAAGACCCCGCCGACTTCCGCGCCCTGCTGCGCCGGCAGTTACGCTGCGGGCCGCTACTGGTGCTGCTGCGCCGCTGACTCAGGCGCACGGGCAAAAGCTCGAAACATTCTAGGCCTAGCCAGCGTCGCTCACGCCGGGCAAGATGCCGCGCGTAGATCCAATCACCAAGAGACAGCTAACCATGCAGCGTTTCCTTAGCATCGCCCTGGCCATGTTCCTCAGCCTGGGACTGACCACCATGAGTTTCGACGCCGAAGCCAAACGTATGGGCAGCGGCAAATCCTTCGGTTCCGCGCCAAGCCACCAGGCTCGCCAAGCGCCAGCCCAGCAAAGTGCAGCACCTGCAGCGGCCGGCCGTCAGCCTGCAGCAGCCAGCGGTGCATCGAAGTGGCTGGGCCCATTGGCCGGTCTGGCCGCAGGTGGTCTGTTGGCCTCGATGTTTATGGGTGACGGCTTCGAAGGCCTGCAGATCATGGACATGCTGATCTTCGGCCTGATCGCCTTCCTGCTGTTCCGCTTCCTCGCCGCTCGTCGTCAGCAAGCCAGCCCGGCGACTGCCAACGGCGCACCGATGCAGCGTGAAATGCCAGCGGCTCCAGCCTCGATCTTCGGCGGCAGCAGTGCAGCGGCTGCGATCAAACCGGTGATCAATGCCCCGGCCTGGTTCAACGAGCAGAGCTTTATCAGCGCCGGTCGTGAGCACTTCCTCAGCTTGCAACAGCACTGGGATGCCAACGAGATGGACAAGATCGCCGAGTTCGTCACCCCACAGCTGCTGGAGTTCCTCAGCCGCGAGCGTGCAGACCTGGGCGATGGCTTCCAGTCCACCTACGTCGACAACCTCGATGTACAGCTGGATGGCGTCGATGATCTGAGCGACAAGACCGTAGCCACCCTGACCTTCACCGGCGTGGCCAAGACCTCGCGCTTTGACCAGGGCGAAGTATTCAGCGAAAGCTGGCGTCTGGAGCGGGCCGTTGGTGACAACCAGCCGTGGCTGGTGGCCGGTATCCGCCAGAACGGCTGATCCCTCGCTATGCTGCGAAAACCCGGGCAAGTCCCGGGTTTTCTTTGTCTATCATTCAGCAACTGTATGGACTGGCGCGCGGCCTACTCAAAGTGCAATCTGATCCGCGCCAAGCACACCACCCTGAGGATTAAGCAATGATCGGATACACCACTGTGGGCACCACCGACATGGAGAAAGCCAAGTCGTTCTACACCCCTTTGCTGGCAGAGATGGGTGCCAAAATCGTCATGGATTTGGGCCGCATCGCGTTCTATGGCATCGCCAAGGGGCAGCCGATGTTTGCCATCTGTATTCCCCATGACAAGCAAGCACCGACGCCAGGTAATGGCCAGATGATCGCCCTGCCAGGCGGATCACGCGAGGGCGTGGACAAACTGTACGCCAAAGCCATCGCGTTAGGCGCAAGCGACGAAGGGGCGCCGGGCGAACGCATACCGGGCTTCTATGGCGGCTATTTCCGTGACCTGGACGGCAATAAACTGGCCTTCTTCCACATGGGCTAACCGCTAGCCCGGATCGACGCTGGTACCCGGCGGCTTGGCCGCCGGGGCTGGCTGCTGGGCCTTTTCACTCCATGCCTGGATTTCTTCACGGCGCTGACGGCTGTTCAGTTCCGCGCGATCAATCATTTCGTTGTAATCAGCCAGCCAGCTGCGCGAACCCGGCAGCATGTTGGCCAAATCACGCATACCGGCCTTCAGCCCCTGCATCACTTGCTGATAATCACGCTCCTGAGCCTGCAATACCTTGCTCACTTCAGCGATGGTGTATGGGTTCTCCGCACGCTCAAATAACCCGGTCAGTTGTGAGGCTTGTTGACTGGCCAACAGCTCTTCCTGATTGCTCAATGCGGTCTGCTGCACGGCCAGTTGCTGCTCAAGCTGCAGGAGCTTTTTTTCCAGCGCCTGAATACGCGGCCCATCACCGGCACTGAACACGCTGTGAATATTCAGCCCGACCGAAACCAGCATCAGACTACCCAGCACCCCGGCCAACGCCAGGATAAACAGGCGGTTGCGCTTGCCAGCGGTGGTCAGCAGTTGGAGCCGCTCCTCCTCGCTGAGCGCACCATCTTCGGAGTCTTGCGTTTCACTTTTCATGACTCGACCAATTAATGACGTTCAAAAATTGACGCACTGTCCACATGAACAATAGCACTGTGCCAGCTTTTTGCTTAGACCCGTCTAAGGTATAAGACGCTCCCGTATTACCTGCAAAAGAGGCCAACCCCGTGGAAGAAGTCATCGAACAGTTGCGCGAACTCAACGAGCCGGTGCCCGTCCCGCTGGAGTTGCCGGAAGAAGAAACCCTGGTGGAGATTCAGGAGCAGATCCTTATCCATCTGCCCTTCGCCCTGCGCGAATACCTGCTGCAGGTCAGCGATGTAGTCTACGGCCGCCTGGAACCGGTAACCGCCAGCGACCCGCAATCGCATACCTACCTACCGGAAGTCGCCGCCACCGCCTGGTCCCTGGGCGTACCGCGCGAATTCGTGCCGCTGTGCGAAGACCACGGCAACTACTACGTGGTCGAAGAAGACGGCACCGTGCTGCTGTGGGAAGCGGAAACCGGCGAAATCAACGAAGACGAAACCTGGGAATCGGTCTGGCACTGGGTACGTGACGTCTGGCTGGAAAGCTAAGCGTTTTTTACGGCCTTACGTGCGGCCCTGCGGCGTTATACACACCGCAGGGCCGCAGTCGTTTCAGGGCAGATAAATCCGAAACACCCCACCACCCAGCGGCGCGCCGTTGGCCAGCTCGATATGCCCATGCACGCCGTGGCGTTCGTGCAGCTCGGCGATGCGGCCGGCGAAGTACAAGCCCAGGCCGGTGCTGCCGGTGCTGTGCTTGAGGCCGAGGACGTAGTTGGATTGCTGGCTGAGCATCTCCTGCGGGTAGCCCTGGCCGTCGTCACAGATCGCCAGCACCAGCTTGCCGCCTTCCTCCCAGGCCCGAATCAGCAAGGCGCTGTGGGCGTAGCGGATGGAGTTGGTGATGATGTTGGCAACCACCGAGCCGAGCAGTTCTTCATCGAAGAAGCCCATCAGATCGAAGCTTTCCACCTCGCAGCGTGCGCTGATCTGCCGGCTTTGCAGCACCTCGAAGTGCCGCGCCAGCTGGGCCTGGAGAAAATCCTCGACCTCGTGATAACCAGGGCGCATGGGTAGCTGGTTAACGCCGAGCTTATACAGGCCGAGCAGTTGCACCAGCATGCCGTTGAGACGGGCAAACTCGTACTCGATCACGCCCTGCTCGCTGGCCTGCTGCTGCTCAGGCGGCAGCTGCGACTGCCACTGCGCATGGGCGCGGGTGAGCATAGCCAGGGAGTTTTTCATGTCGTGTACGGTGGAGGCGATCACCGTGGAGAAGTCCAGTCCTCCGGGGGAATCACTCATTGGCCGGACGCTCGCCGCTGCAGCTGCAGGTAACGCGCATGCCGGGCATCCGTCTCGGGCATCTGGCTGACCACGGCCAGGCAGCGCCGACACTCCTCGAGTAAAGCGGCAGACGCTTCGCCGCTGGCCGATTGCAACAGCGATTGTGCGGTATTGAGGGCGATGCTGATGTTCTTCGGTTGCAGGGCAAAGGCCTGACGGAACAACCGGAGCGCCTCGTCGAACTGCTTCTGCTGGTAGCAGCGCACACCTTGGCGATTGAGCTCCACGGCCTCTTTACCGCTAGAGAGAATCTCGGCGTTGTCAGTCTGCCGGGCCACGCCTTGCATCACCTGCGGGTCGTCGCCGTATACCTCGACACAGCTTTTCAGCAAGGCATCACTGGCTGCCGTCTGGCCCAGCGCGCGCAACTGGCTGGCGACGCTGAGGGCAGTATCGGCGGCAAACAGCTGCGGCAGCTTTTCCATCGCAGCAGCGGCATCGGCAGCCAGTTGCGCAGCACGCTTGGGCTCGCCGGATTTATTCAGGCTGCTGGCCAGGGCCAGGCGTGAGCGCACCTGCACATTGGGGTCATGGGCATAGATTTTATCCAGCTCACCGAGAGCCTGACTGACCTCGATCTGCAAGCGCTTATCGAGCGAGCCGTCACCGGCCTGGGCGGTGATCGCCTGGGCCAGACCAAGGTAGTTTTCCGGGCTCTTGAATTTGGAGGTGCGACCTTGCTCCATGGCTTGTCGATAGGCCTTCCCGGCGCTGTCGAAGTCCTGGTTATCCAGCGCCAGTTTGCCCAGCTGCATCTGCCGGCGAATCGCCAGCGGAGCCAATTTGACCGCATCTTCAAGGGCTTGCTGAGCGCGCTGGCTCTCGCCCTGCGCCAGCAGCACGGCGGCCAGGCCGTCGTACAGTGCCGGCATCATCGGGAATAGCTGCAAACCCTTCTCGTAGAGGCTCTGCGCACGACTCAACTCGCCGCGCTTGTGCATCAGGCCGGCCAGCGCCACCTGCGCCCAGGGCAACGGTCGCTCGGCCAATACGCCATTGAGCAGCTGCTCCAGCTCATCCAGACGCCCCAGCTCGCGCAGCGCCGTGGCTTGGTAGCGCTGGCACAAGGGCAGGTAGCGCTTGTCCTGCTGGCTGAGGGTTTTGCAGGCCTCCAGTACGGCGGCCGGGTCCTGTTTGTCGAGGCCTTGAAGAATGCCTTTGAGCGCAGTTTTGCGCTCCACCAGTTTGTCCAGGCGCTGATCGAGGCTGGCGCGGTTGAACGGCTTGGTCAGGTAGGCATCCGGCTCATGCTCAAGGGCGCTGAGGACCATGGCCTGGCTGCTTTCGGCGGTAACCATGACAAAGATGCACTGATGACTGATCAGCTTCCCGGCGATCAACTCTTCCAGCACCTGCTGGCCATTCTTGCCACCGCCCAGGTTGTAGTCATGCAGGATGATGTCGTAGCGCTTGTTGCGGCACATGCTCAGGGCTTCTTCACCGCGGTCAGCGGTGTCCACATCACGCGCGCCCATGTCACGCAGCATGGACTTAAGCGAACTGCGAAAGTCTGTGAAATCATCGACGATCAGGATGCGTTTACTGCCGTATTCCAGCATTGAGGAGCCCTTGTGCTGTCGTCTCAGAGTCGAATCAGTGTAGTTGTCGGTGCACCCGCTGCCAGCAAGGCAGCGTCCACTCAACGCTGGCCGGATTCCAGAT
Source organism: Pseudomonas peli (assembly GCF_900099645.1). Classification (GTDB taxonomy): domain Bacteria; phylum Pseudomonadota; class Gammaproteobacteria; order Pseudomonadales; family Pseudomonadaceae; genus Aquipseudomonas; species Aquipseudomonas peli. The sequence goes on from NZ_FMTL01000001.1 coordinate 1,761,606, forward strand.
CAAGCAAATTGAGAAGAAAGCGCGCGAAGTAACTCAGATCCTGTTCCATGGCCTGGCGCGCGGCCTTGGCATCACCGGCTTCGATGGCGGTAAAGGCCTCTTCGTGAAAGTCGTTAAGGCGCAACGACAGGTCCGCACCCGTGAACAGCTGGTTGAAAAACGGCCCAACCTGCAGCCACAACGACTCAATGCTGCGTAACAGTACCGGGTTGCCACAGGCGCTATAGAGGTGCAGGTGAAACTGGCTGTTGGCATTCAGATAAGCCTGCACCTGGCGCTGTTCGATGGCTTGATCCATGCGCGCCACACAGTCACGCAGCTCAGCCAGGTCGGCCGGCGTCAGGCGCGGGGTGGCCAGCTCTACAGCCAGGCCTTCAAGCCCCAGACGCACCTGGAAAATGTTCTGATAACGCTCGCGGGTCATCGGTGGCACGCGTACCGAGCGCTGTGGCTCGCCTTCCAGCGCACCCTCAGCGACCAGACGCTGCAAGGCGGCGCGTACCGGCATCGGACTGGTGCCCCACTCGGCCGCCAGATCACGAATTTTCAAGCGTTCACCGGGCTGAAAGCGCCCAGCCAGCAGGCCTTCACGAATACGTTGGTAGAGTTGATCTTGCAGGTTATCGGCCATGGTTCAGCAGCATCCTTGTGCCGGCGGTGCAGGGAGTTGGGCAAGTGTCAGCGAGCAGTTACGCATGGGTATTCCTTCTAACGAAGAGCGCCGCAATTGAGCGGCGGCAAGAATTCTACTGGTTCACGGCGCCTTGTTCTCGACCAGGCAGTTACCGCCATCCACCACCAGCACTTCACCGGTGATATAGCTGGCCTCCGGCGAGGCAAGGAAGGCTACCGCCGCCGCCACTTCGTCAGGCCGACCGGCGCGACCCAGCGGGGTGTACTCGGCGGCATGGCGTTCTTCGTCGGTGCTGGAGCCGGTGGCAATCCAACCCGGCGCCACGCTGTTGACCGTAATGCCCTGCTTGGCCACTTCCAGCGCCAACCCCATGGACAGGCCGAGCATGCCAGCCTTGGCCGCGCTGTAGGCCGCCTCACCAGGGTTGCTGCCACGGGTGCCGGTGGTCGAGCTGATATTGACGATGCGCCCGTAGCCGCGCGCCCGCATACCCGGCAGCACCGCGCGCGTGAGCAAAAAAGCAGTGCCGAGGTTGCGCGCGATGGAGAGGTTCCAGGTCGCCAGATCCATGTCCGCCAACTCGGCAAACGGCTCGGGGCTGCCCTGCATGGCCATGCCGGCATTGTTCACCAGAATGTCGATCTGCCCCCACTGCGCGTGGGCCCAGTCGAGTAATTCAGCGACCTGCTGCTCATCAGTGAGGTCAGCGGCGCGACCCCGTGCTTGAATACCTTCTGCACATAGTTCAGCGACCCGTTGCTCGACCCGCGCACTGCTGGCAGTCAGCAGTACCCGCGCTCCGGCACGACCCAGACGACGGGCAATCGCCAGGCCGATACCGGATTCACTGCCCGCGCCGCTGATTAACGCAACGTGCTGTTGAAAGACCATTTCATGGAATCCTGTGATCACAAATATGGCGATAATCTAGCAATAAAGCCCAATCAAACCAATGCTTGAGTTTTCTGTGATCACAAAATAGCATGTGCAGATATTCGAACGAGGTGTTCAACATGACTGCCAGTGGTATCCACCCATCCGCCGTAGAAACCTTCGCCCAACGTGAGCGTGAGCGCTTTATCGCGCGCAATCCAAAATCCGTGGCCCTGGCCGAGCGTGCGCGCCACTCGCTGTACGGCGGCGTGCCGATGCACTGGATGGCCGACTGGTCGACACCGGTGCCGCTGTTTGTCGAGCGGGCCAAGGCCGCACGCTTCTATGACGTCGACGGCCACGAATACATCGACTTCTGCCTGGGCGACACCGGCACCATGTTCGGCCACTCCCCGGACCCGATCGCCAAGGCCATCGCCGAACAAGGCAACAACGGCCTGACCACCATGCTGCCGGGCGAAGACGCGGTGGTCTGCGGCGAGTTGCTGGCCGCACGCTTCGGCCTGCCGTTCTGGCAGGTCACCGCCACCGCCACGGACTCCAACCGCTACGTGCTGCGCTGGGCCCGCGCGATCACCCAGCGCAAGACATTACTGGTGTTCGACGGCTGCTACCACGGCACGGTGGATGACGTAATGGTGCGCTGTATCGACGGCGAAACCGTGCCGCGCAGCGGTTTGGTCGGCCAAGCCTATGACCTGACCGAGTACAGCCGCTCGATCCCGTTCAACGACGTGGCTGCGCTGGAAGCGGCGCTGGCTAAAGGCGACGTCTGTGCCCTGCTGTGCGAGCCGGCGATGACCAACATCGGCATGGTCCTGCCCGAGCCGGGCTTTATGCAGACGTGCCGCGAGCTGACCCGCAAATACGGCGCGCTGCTGATCATCGACGAAACCCACACCATCTCCACCGATATGGGTGGCTGCACGAAGCTGTGGAACCTCGACCCGGACTTCTTTGTGGTCGGCAAACCGATTGCCGGCGGTGTGCCGTGTGGCATCTTCGGCTGTAGCGCCGCGATGGCCGAAGCCATGACCGCCGCGCGCAAGCGTGCCAGCGAAGGCAGCCATGGCCATGGTCACAGCGGCATGGGTACCACCCTGTCGGCCAACGCCCTGGCCATGCACTGCATGCGCGCCAACCTGGAACAAGTGATGACCCCGGCCGCCTACGCGCACATGCTGCCGCTGGCCAAGCGCCTGGCCGATGGCTTCCGTTCGCTGATCAGCAAGCACGACCTGCAATGGTCGGTGACCGAACTGGGCGCGCGCAGTGAGTTCCAGTTCTGCCCGGTGTCGCCGAAGACCGGCGCCGAAGCCGAAGCAGCGTTCCACGACGAGCTGCAGATGGCCCTGCACCTTTACCTGATCAACCGCGGCATCCTGATCACCCCGTTCCACAACATGACCCTGTGCTGCCCAAGCACCACGGCCGAGGATGTGGACAAGCTGATCAGTATGCTCGACCAGGCCCTGACCGAACTGCTGGCCATCCCCGGCGCCCGCGAGTAACTCATTGATCAGCCTGTGGGAGGGGCTTCAGCCGCGACAATCGCCGCTAAAGCGCCTCCCACGAATTGACGACTCACTGTGAGAATCACCATGCAATTCGCCAATCCCCAGGAAGCCCGCGATTTCCTTACCGCCCACCCCGACGTGCGCCTGATAGAACTCATGTTGATCGATGCCAACGGCATCCCACGCGGCAAGCTGCTGCACCGCGACGAACTTCTAGCCATTTATGAGAACGGCCGACCGCTGCCCAGCTCGATCCTGGCGCTGACCATCCAGGGCGAGGACGTTGAAGAAAGCGGCCTGGTCTGGGAAGTCGCCGATGCCGACTGCTGGACCTACCCGCTGCCCGGCAGCCTGACCCTGCAACCCTGGCGCAGCACACCGACCGGTCAGTTGCAGGTGAGCATGCATCCGACCCAGGGCCTGCCAGCCGCACCGGCCGACCCACGGCATGTGCTGGTGCGCGCCATCGACCGGCTCAAGGCCGACGGCTACCACCCGGTAATGGCGGTGGAGCTGGAGTTCTACCTGCTGGACAAGGCCCGCGACGCCAATGGCCGTCCGCAGCCGGCGCTGCAAGCCAACGGCGTGCGCCCGCAGGCACCACAGGTGTATGGCGTGCTGGAGCTGGAGCAGCAGCAAGCCTTCCTCGACGACCTCTACGCCGCCTGCGAAGTGCAGGGCCTGCCAGTGCGCACGGCGATTTCCGAATACGCGCCAGGCCAGCTGGAGCTGACCCTGGAGCACCGCTTCGACGCGTTGCAAGCGGTGGATGAAGGCGTGCGCTACAAGCGCCTGGTCAAGGGCGTGGCCAACAAGCACGGGCTGCAGGCCTGCTTTATGGCCAAGCCGTTCGGCGACCTGGCCGGCAGCGGGATGCACATGCATGTCAGCCTGGCCGACGCCGACGGCAATAACCTGATGGCTTCCGAAGACCCACACGGCACGCCGCTACTCAAGCACGCCATCGGCGGCATGATGGCCACGCTTAACGACGCCCTGGCGATCTTCTGCCCCAACGCCAACTCCTTCCGCCGCTTCCAGGCCAACAGCTACGCGCCGCTGGCCAAGAGCTGGGGAGTGAACAACCGCACCGTGTCGTTCCGCGTGCCCGGTGGCCCGGCCAAGAGCCGGCATGTGGAGCACCGTATCTGCGGCGCCGATGCCAACCCATACCTGGCGGCGGCGGCAATTCTTTCCGGCATCCATCACGGCATCAAAAACCAGATCGATCCAGGCGAGGAAATCATCGGTAATGGCTATGAGCAGGCCCGTGAAACCCTGCCTACCGACTGGTTGACCGCCCTGCGCGCGCTGGAGAACTCTGCCTGGGCCAAGGACGCACTCGGCGAGGACTTCCTCAAGGTGTTCCTGGCGATCAAATGGAACGAGTTCCGCCAGTTTATGGGCGAAGTCGGCGAGCAGGACTGGCGCTGGTACCTGACCCACGCCTGACGACAACGGCGGCGCAGGCTACGCTGTATTGGATCTGAGCACCCTGGAGTGGCCCATGCGCCTCTGCATTATCCTGGTCTGCTGGCTGTACAGCGTAGTTGCCCTGGCCGAGCCGCTGCGTGTTGGCCTGGAAAACCACGACTACTACCCCTACTACAAGGCTCTAGAGGGGCAGGCCTACGACGGTTATTGCATCGCCCTGCTGCAGGCCTTCGCCAAGCACGAAGGCCTTGAACTGGAGCTGCGCCCGCAACCGGTCAACCGTCTGTACCGTAATATGCTGGGTGAACATAGCCTCGACCTGCTGTTCCCCGATAATCCGGCCTGGCCCCGTAAAGCCCGTGACGGCCAGCCGCTGTATTACAGCCAAGCCGTGGTGGAGATCGTCGACGCCACCGTGGTGCGCCGCGAGCAGCTCGCTCAGGGCCTGAATGCGATCAAACGGGTGGGTATCGTGCGCGGCTTTACCGCCGAGGCCTGGCAACCGCTGCTGGATCAACACAGCATCGAACTGGTGGAAGTGCAGGACATCCAGAGCCTGATCCGCATGCTCGAACGGGGCCGCCTGGATGCCATCTACGCCAACCCGCAGGTGGTGGAACACCATATGCAACTGCTCGGTATCGCACCGCAGCAACTGCAGCGTGACCCTCAATTACCGCAGATCACCACCAGCTTTCACCTGAGCAGTTACCGGTATGCCCAACTGATCAAACGCTTCGACCACTTCCTGATCGAGCAGGCCCCCATGCTCAACCAGCTGCGCCAGCAGTTCGGCTTGCCCTGATCAACCGCGCGGGCCTGCCCCTGCACCTGCTATGGTTGCCACAAACCCAGCACAGAGCCCGCTATGGAACCCGGAAACGCCCAGCTGTCGATGACCGTACTGATGACCCCGGACATGGCCAACTTCTCCGGCAATGTGCACGGCGGCACCCTGCTCAAATACCTCGATGAAGTCGCCTACGCCTGTGCCAGCCGTTTTGCCGGGCGCTATGTGGTCACCTTGTCGGTGGATCAGGTGATCTTTCGCGAGCCCATCCATGTTGGCGAACTGGTGACCTTCCTCGCCTCGGTCAATTACGCCGGGCGTACGTCGATGGAAGTCGGCATCAAGGTGATCACCGAAAACATCCGCGAGCGCTCGGTGCGTCACACCAACAGCTGCTTCTTCACCATGGTGGCGGTGGATGAACAGGGCAAGCCGGTGCCCATTCCCGCCCTGGAGCCGACCACTGCGGACGCCCTGCGGCGCCAACGCCAGGCCCTGCAGCGCCGGCAGATCCGCCACGAGCTGCAACAGCGCTACCAGGCACTGAACGAAGAAAAAAGCTGAACGAGCAGACAACACCACACGCCAGCGGCACAATTACGCCCCGTGCATAACACCGAGTAAGGCCATGGAAAGCCTGTATTTCTCCCCCATGCTGCTGGGCCTGAACCTGATGCTGGCGAGCGCCATTGCCTGCAGCGGGCTCTGGTATTTCTCCCGCCCCTACCGTGGCCCCGGTTTGTGGATGCTGGGCAGCTGGACCCTGATCATCGGCATCCTGCTGTTCATGGGTTTTATGGCCAGTGGCAGCAAACTGCTGAATATTCTTGGCAATGCCCTGCAACTGGCCGGCGAGGCGATCATCCTGCTCGGCGTGTTTCGCTTTCTCGGCCTGCCGCTGCCCTGGTGGACCGTACCCGCCAGCGCCGGATTGATGAGCCTGGCCCTGAGCTGGCACTGGTGGCTCAGCCCCATTAATTCTGAATACCTCGTCGCGCTGTACGCCGCCATTGGCGGCCTGCTGCCCCTGCAAGCCTGCTGGGCGCTATGGCGTGCGCCCAGCGAGGTGGAACTGCGCGGCGTCTGCCAGTTTGTCGCCATCGCCTTGCTGGGTTATGCCCTGGTCACCCTGCTGCGCGGCGTGGTCGGCCTGCACGATGGCCTGCAAGGCATCGTCCATGACGACGTCACGCGCTCGGTAAGCTACCTGCTGCCCTACAACTTCGGCATTCCCCTGTGGCTTATGGCCTTGGTCGGCCTAGTGCTGCTGACCATGCGCCGCATCCTCGCCGACAGCCAGCGTAACGCCCAGCAGGCCGCTGCCAACGCCGAACGTTTCGAACGCCTGATGAGCGTGAGCAACGCCGGGGTGATGGTGCTCGACGGCGAACGCATCATCGACAGCAACCCCAAGCTGGAACAGCTGTTTGCGCAAACCCGTGAGCAACTGCTCGGCCAACCGCTATCGCGGCTTTTCGACAGCAGCAGCCAACAGCCGCTCAGCGAACTGCTGCAACAGGCCGATGGCCGCCCCCACGACCTGCTTGCTCAACGTGCGGACGGCCAGCCATTCGCCGCCGAGCTGAGCATCGCGCGCCTGGCCGAAGCGCAGCAGCAGGTCGCCGAGATCCGCGATGTCAGCCAGCGCAAGGCCCTGGAAGAACAGCTGCGCCAACTCGCCACCACCGACCCGCTGACCAGCGCCCTGAACCGCCGCGCCTTCCAGCAACGTGCCGAACACGAGCTGAGCCGTAATCAACGCCAAGGCACCCCGTTGTGCTTGGCGATGCTCGACCTCGATCACTTCAAACGGGTCAACGACCAATACGGCCACGCCGTCGGCGATCAGGTGCTGGTGGCGTTCAGCGAACTGTGCCGGCAGCAGGCGCGCAGCACCGACCTGTTCGCCCGCTTCGGCGGTGAGGAATTCGTCATCCTCCTGCCCGACAGCGACCTCAACGCTGCGCAACAGCGCCTGGAACGTCTACGCAATGCCCTGCACACACAGCCCCTCGCCACTGTCCAGGGCCCGCTGCACGCCACCGTCAGCATCGGCCTGACCTGCGCTCGTCCCGGCGACAGCCTGCAACAGCTGCTGCAACGCTCGGACACCCAGCTTTACAACGCCAAAGCGCAGGGGCGAAACCGTATCTGCGTGGATGCGTAAGCGAAAGACAGGCTCTGTTAAGCTCAGCCTCCTGCCGCCGGAGCCGCCATGATCGACCTCTTCGATGTATTTCTGCTGATGCTGTTCGCCACTGCGTGCGCCTGGCTGTGGCATGCCCATGGTCTGCGTGAGTACGCACTGGGGTTGGTGAAACAACACTGCGCCAAATCCGACATCGAGTTGCTGGATGAGAATGTCGCCCTGCGACGGCTCACCCTGTTACCCGATGCACGCGGGCGCAAGCGCCTGGCGCGGGTGTATGGCTTCGAGTTCACCGTCACCGGCGAGCAGCGGCATGTCGGCAGCATCACCCTGTTTGGCAAACAGCTGGGGCGTATCGAACTGGCGCCGCACCCTTTCCGTGAACCGCCGGCACCCAGCGCTCAGGTGATTGAGATGCAGCAGTGGCGCAGTCAGCGTCAGGATTCGGACAACAACACGCCGCATTAAGGCCGACTAGTTAAAATCCCGATCAGCCAGAAAGGCCAAGATCTGCTGCCATTCAGCGCGACAGCCGTAGGTCATCGGCCGGCGTAGCACGCGGCATTTCAACCGATGCCAACGCCCGCCCGACTGATTTCGCCGGCAACCCGCCAACAGCCATTGCGCCTCGAACCCCTCCCACACCCCGGCGACGGCCCAGTGGTTAAGCCAGACCTGCGGTGCAACCTCATACGCGTAGATCTGCTGCAATTCATCCAGGCTCAAACCACTGGCGCGCAGCCGGGTGGCGATAGATCGGAGCGCCGACTCATCCAGCTCAGTGTCCAGCCACAGCTCGGAGAGCGCCAGCCAGGCATCCTCACGGCAGCTCATCGGGCTTAATCGCGCTGCAACAAGAAATGCGTAACCCGCGCGGCGCTGTCGGTCGGGTGCTCCTGCATAAAGCAGTGTCCGCCGGGTACCACATGGGCGCTGACATGGGCGTTACTGGCGCACCAACGTGCCACCGATTTAGCGACAAAGGGGTAGCTGCGCTCGCCATAAAGAACCTGCGTCGGCGTCGTCACCTTGGCCAGTGACGGCCACAGGCGCTTGGGAAAGGAGCTGAAAATATCGGCTTCGCGACTTGGCCGGCAACGCAGCTCGGCGCCCTTGTCGCTGTCTTTCAAGGCATGCTGGATATACGCGGCAAACGCTTCTTCGGTCCAGCCACGGAACATCCCACGGCCATGCAACGCGTCATACGCAGCGGCGCGGTCTGGCCAGCTGCTGCGGCGCTTGAGCGCCTTGCTGGCCAAAGTGGTGCGCCGGCTCAGGCCCACAACATCGGACAGCGCCATAACGCCGATCATCGCTGGGCTGAACAGCACCGGATCAAGCAACACCGCACGCTGAAACAGTTGCGGTTGCTGGGCCAGGATCAGGCTGGTCAACACCCCGCCAAAGCTGTGGCCCAAGGCATAAGCCGGCGCATCGGCAAACCGCTCACGCCCGGCGTTAAAAGCTTCTACCGCCAGTTCGGCGCTGCGGTTCCAACCGTGGAAGCGGCCACCGTGATCACTCTCACCATGCCCCTGTACATCGCATAACCACAGGTCGAAATCCTCGGCCAACAGCGCCAGCAGTGGTGTGTAGACCCGCCCGCAGTAGCCGTTGCCATGCAAAAAATGCAGCACGGGCTTGCCCGAAGGCGGTGAATGCCAACCGCGCAAGGTAAAGCCGGCGCTGCTGTCGTGTGACCAGGGGTGGAGATGCATGAGCGTGCCTTGCGTGATCGTATTCAGGTGGGGATTATCCGCATCGCCAGAGGACTCGTCAGTTCTATCTGACTCCGGCATCCTGGCCGCAGACCTATCAAGGAGGACGTCAGGGTGTTTGTTTTACTGGAATCCAGCCATGCAGGCTTTATCGAGCACCTGCAAGAACAACTCAGCAGCGCCGGCATCGACTGCCATGTACTGGACATGGGACGTGCCGCAGACGGCGAACTGCACTTTGCTATTCGCCTGCCGCTTTACAGTCAGATGAGCCACGCTCGACACCTGCTGTACCGCGACAGGCTATTTGCCCTGCGCATCGACCCTGCGTTCCGCCAAGAGTGGCATGCACTGCGTGAAGCACCCAAACAGCAGGCGTTGCAGTGGGTCACCTCACCCCTGGCTTTGCGTATCAGCGCCCTGGCTGTGCTGATTCTGCTGTTCGGCAGCCTGGCCGAAATGCTCTGGCGCTAATGCACAGGCCGCGAACCCGGCCTGCAACGCCGACACCTCCTGCGCTTCGCTGAAGATCAGCTCCAGCCGCGAGTCCTTGCGCCATTCGCTGTTTTGCCAATGCAGGGCATCACCGTTGAGGGCGTTGGCGGACAGCCAGCCGGCATTGGTGTGCAGCACCAGCTTGGCGCGGCGCCAGGGCAAGCTGCTCAGCCACTCTTGTACGCGCAGCAGCTCAAACTGCTGGCTAGGGTGCCAGCGCCAACCGATGCTCCAGCCTTCGGCCTGCTGTTGCACCTGGCAGATCGGCTCGCTTGAGCTGAGCCACAGTTGCGGCAATGGCGCCGCGGCCGTGGGCAGGTTATCCGGCGTAGTGTCGCTATCGGCCTGGGCACTAAAGCCGGGCAACGCTGCGAGCGGCAATGCACCCTGACTGGTCCAGTAAATCGGGCGCGCGGGCAGCTGCGCCTGGATGCGCGCCTTGGTGGCTTCATCTAGGTCTTCGGCCTTGTTCAACAGCAGCAGCCCGGCGTGGCCAAGCGTCGCCTGCTGGCTCTCCGGCAGCGCTTCACACGCAGCCAGTGCCTGAGCGTCCAGCACCAGCAGCGGTGCCTGCACCGCCAAAACCCCAGCCCAGGGCATTTCACGCAGTTGCTCAAGCAGTACCAGAGGATGGCCGAGGCCGGATGGTTCGATCAGCAGGCGATCGGGTTTAGCCTGGCGCAGCAGACGACTGAGGCCGACCTGGAACGGTACGCCGTTAACACAACACAGGCAGCCGCCCGCCACTTCACCCAGGGCAACACCGTCGTCATCAGTGGTGAGCAGCGCGGCATCCAAACCAACCAGACCGAATTCATTGATCAGCACCGCCCAGCGTTCATCAGCCGGGCGCTGCGCCAGCAGATTACGGATCAGGCTGGTCTTGCCAGCACCTAGGGGGCCGGCAATTACGTGGGTAGGGATATTTTTCAGCATGGGCCTATGGTGCGGGTTTGCCGGCCTGGGGAGAACCCCGGTACGGGGCGCAGACTGAATAAAAGCAGCATGCTAGAGTCGCCGGCATATTTTCAGAGGGTCAATGGATGCGCGTTTTTCTGCTGCTGAGCCTGTTCACACTGTCCGGCCTGGCCTGGGGTGAAGCCTGTGTGGTGCATAGCCAGGCCGAGCGCCTGGATGTGAAGGTCTGCCAGCAGAACCGTAGCATCCCGCCCAACCTGTTCCGCACCGGTTTCTGCCAGCCGCAGCTGCAGGGGCAGAAGGTCGAGGTGGAGTTTGTCGAGCAGTGCCCGATGGGCTCCTTCGGCGTATGCCGCAATTCAACGGTGGGCGGCACGCCCTATAAGCAGGATGTGCATTATTACGGCGTGGCCAGCGACGCCACCTACCTCAAGCCCTTCTGCGAGCAGCAGAGCAAGGGTGTATGGATGGCGCGCTAACCGTCATCAAAGCGTAATCCTGTCTATGTTTTAGTGGCCTTGGGTACCTCACCCCTGCATGCCGGGTCACGCGCCGGTGTGCCTTTCTGGTGCTTAAGGCTGCTTTCTCGCAGCCTATTTTTTTGCCTGAAATTTAAGCCAGCCAGTCCAGGGTCAAGAGCAATCGCCGCTCACCGGCCGGCGGTTGCGGCGAGCGGTGGATCAAGCCGCCGCCCTCGTTGCCAATCCACTTCTCGCCCTTGGCCAGCAGCACATGGCCCGCCTCGGCGCGCTCGATCAACGCGGCATCGCTGGGTTCGGCGGCCGGGTCGCCGAGGCGACGACGCGCCATTACGCCCTCCTGCAGCCACTCACTGCCAACCCCGGCGTAGCTGGTAATCAGCCGCACCGGCACGTGGTCAACGTGAAAGCGCGGGCACATGGCCTTGTCGAGAATACGCAGGCGCAGGCCGATGCGTTTGGCATCGAACAGGCAGGCAAAAGCACTGATCAGCCAACTAACGTCCTGCAAAAAGGCCGCCTGCCCCGGCAGATCGCCCTGAGCCAGCAAAGCGCTGGCGAAATCACTGATCTGTGCCGGCAACTGGCGTTGCCAGACGGCCAAGTTGACCTCGTCACGCAGTACCTCGCCAAGCACATCAATCTGTTCGCTGCTGACCTGCTGCAGCGGATGGCGCAGCACAGGCGCGAGCATCAGGCAGCTTCCTCATGCCAGGGGCCAAACGGGTCGGGCAGCGCCTGCCAGGCATCTACGCCCAGGGCCATTTCCGCATCGGTCAGCAGGCAGGCATCCAGTTCGGCGGTTAGTTGAGCGAAGTCGATGTTCTGGCCGATAAACACCAACTCCTGACGGCAGTCGCCGGTTTGCGCCTGCCAGTTTTTCATAATCGCCTGCAGCCCTTCTTCGTCGGTCGGCCATTGCGCCTTGGGTACGAAGCGCCACCAGCGCCCGGCAAAGCCGTGACGCATCAAACCGCCCGCCTGGGACCAGCTGCCGGCCTCCTGGTATTTGCTGGCCAGCCAGAAAAAGCCCTTGCTGCGCAGCAAGCGGCCATTGGTCCATTCGCGATTAATAAAGTTGAAGAAGCGCTCGGGATGCAGCGGCTTGCGTGCACGGTAAGCCGTTGAAGCAATACCGTATTCCTCGGTTTCAGGAATGTGTTCACCGCGCAACTCTTTAAGCCAGCCCGGTGCGTGGGCGGCGCGCTCGAAGTCGAAGCGGCCGGTGTTGAGGATTTTCTCCAGCGGCACCGCGCCCATGGCCATCGGCACAATTTCGGCGTGAGTGTTGAGGCCCTTGAGAATGGCCATTAGCTCTTCGCGCTCGTGGCTGCTGATCAGGTCGATCTTGCTGATCAGTAGCACATCGGCGAATTCCACCTGCTCGATCAGCAGGTCGGTGATCGAGCGCTCGTCCTCCTCACCGAGGGTTTCGCCACGGCTGGCCAGGCTTTCGGCCTCATGGAAATCACGGAGGAAGTTCACCCCGTCGACCACCGTTACCATGCAGTCCAGGCGCGCCACATCGGCCAGGCTCTGGCCGTCCTCACCACGGAAGGTAAAGGTTTCGGCCACCGGCAGCGGTTCGCTGATCCCAGTGGATTCGATCAGTAAGTAATCGAAACGCCCATCGCGGGCCAGGCGGCCGACTTCTTCCAGCAGGTCTTCGCGCAGGGTGCAGCAAATGCAGCCGTTGCTCATTTCCACGAGTTTTTCTTCGGCACGGTTCAGGCTGACATCGCGCTGAACTTCGCTGCCATCGATGTTGATCTCGCTCATATCGTTAACGATTACCGCCACTTTCAAACCCTGACGGTTTTTCAGAATGGCGTTAAGCAGGGTGCTTTTACCGGCGCCGAGAAAGCCGGATAACACGGTTACGGGAAGGCGATTGGTCATAGTTTCAGGCTCCATCAGAATTCTGCGTGGCGCAGGTGTTTTTCGCGTTGTTCCTGACGCTCTTTGGCTTCGATGCACAGGCTCGCGGTGGGCCGTAGCAACAGGCGCTTGAGGCCGATTGGCTCACCGGTCTCCACGCACCACCCGTATTCACCACGGGCCAGCCGCTCAAGGGCTTCGTCGATTTTGTCGAGCAGTTTTTTTCCCGCTCCAGCAAGCGCAGTTGCCACTGGCGTTGCTCTTCGGCGCTGCCAATGTCAGCGGGATCGCTGCTGGTTTCGCGCTCGCGCAGGCCTTCGAACTCTTCGGCAATGCGGGTTTGCAGCTCGCCGCGCTGGGTGAGCAGCAGCGCGCGGAAGAACTGCTGCTGCGCGGTATTCATGTAGTCATCTGCCGGCTGGGCGAGCAGTTCGGCGTGGGTAAGCGGCGTTTCGGTCATCGTCAGGATTCGCTGGCTTTGTAATTTACTTGTTATAACATAACATTTAAACCCACAGCCGAGGGCTGATTTCTGATGAACGCACTGACCTTGCCGGACATAGCCACGCAAGCGCCTGCCCACGCCCTGGCCCTAGACTGGGTCGGCATGCAGGGCATCGCGCTGCCGATCAAACTGGCTGAGCAACACATCCATGCCCGCGCCGATATCGGGGTTAGCCTGGACTATGGCAATGCGCGCGGCATCCATATGTCGCGCCTATACCTGGCGCTGCATGCGCTGGAACAGCGCGAACTGAACCCGACGACGCTGCGAGAGTTAATGGGCGAGTTTCTCGACAGCCATCAGGGTTTGTCGCAGCAGGCATCGATTACCTTGCGCGGCGAGGCCTTGCTCAACCGCCCAGCACTGGTCAGCCCCCTCTCAGGTTGGAAGGCCTACCCCTTCGAAGTGCGTGCACGCCAGGATTCATGGGGGTTTCACGTGGAACTACAGGTAGAAGTGACCTATTCCTCGACCTGCCCTTGCTCCGCCGCCCTGGCGCGCCAGCTGATTCAGCAGCGCTTTGTCGAGGACTTCGCCAACCAGCCGCTGGACCACGCACAATTGCTGGCCTGGCTCGGCTCAACCCAGGGCATCGTCGCTACACCACATAGCCAACGCAGTACCGCCACTTTGCAAGTGCGCCTGCACGGCGACAGCGCGAAGTTGCCGCTGGTTGCGCTGATCGACGCCGCCGAACAAGCCCTCGGCACCGCTGTGCAGACGGCGGTAAAGCGCGCCGATGAGCAGGCCTTCGCCCTGGCCAACGGGCAAAACCTGATGTTCTGCGAAGACGCTGCCCGCCGCCTGCACAGCGCCCTGCGCGAACAACCGGCCTTCAGCGCCTTTCACCTGCGCGTGGTGCACGCGGAAAGCCTGCACGCCCACGATGCGGTTGCCGCCAGCACGTGGAACTGGCGCTGAGGCGATTTACCTGGCCCATACGCGGCGCTAACCTGCCGGGCAAACCCTTGCAGACCACTCCGATGACAACCCAGCCGTCCGCCGCATTCAACTTACGGGCCTACCAACCTCAGGATTTACCCGCCCTGGTCGCACTGTTTCAGGCATCGGTCAGCCAGTTGACCACTCAGCATTACGACGCAGCGCAGCGACAGGCCTGGTCTCCCGAGGTTGCAGACCTATCGGTCTGGCAAACACGTTTGATGTCACTTAATTTACTTATCGCCGAAGATGGCAGCTCAATGGCCGGATTTATCGGATTTAGCCTGGATGGCCATATCGACCTGCTGTACTGCGCGCCCGCTTATGCCCGCCAGGGTGTGGCCAGCGCCTTGTATGCCGCTGCCGAGCAACGCTTGCGCGCGGCGGGGGTGCGCGAGCTGTTTACCGAAGCCAGCCTAGTGGCCCAGGCATTTTTTGCCGGTCAGGGATTTTCTGTGCAGCAGGCACAGACGGTGACGCGCGGCACTGTTAACTTGCCGCGCATGCTGATGCGCAAAACTCTGGAGCTGCGATGAACACCCTGACGATTATCGTGCTAACCGCCGTGGTGCTGGCCGCCTGCTCCCTGGCACTGTGGAGCTGGTACAACCAGCGCAAACTGGAAAAACTCGATGAGCGGATCAACCGGCAGAGCGAGCTGATCGCACAACTCGACAGCGTGCTGGAAAATCCGCAGCTCAGCGAAGCCGAGCAGTTGGCGAAAAGCGAAGCCTTACTGGCCAAGCTGCAGGAAACTCGAAAGCCTTAGTGCTGCTGAGGTCATGATGTGTGGGGGGCTTTCGGCTTGGGCATCCTGCTTCGCTCTACCTCCTGCATCCATGCAGTCGTAGCCGCGATCAACGTTAGTCGCAGCTCAAGCCCCTCCCACAGAAGCTTCCTACCAACCGCCGCCTCCCCCGCCACCGCCGCCACCGCCTGACGAACCACCGCCGGATGAACCGCCCCCACCTGACGAGCTGCTCGACGGGGGCGATGAAGCCAGTGCTGTGGCGCTGCTCAGGCCGGCAGCCAAAGCGGCGCTCATGGCCAGCGGTGTGCTGAATGAACTGCGGCTGTGGTACCAGTCCGGTTGATAGCCACGCTGCGCCGGGTCGATCAGGCCATTGGCCAACGCCGTGCTGAAGCGCGCGCTCCACTTGTCCTCCACACCCAGGGCCATGGCGTAGGGCAGGTGTTTCTCGTACAGCGCAATGCTCATCGCCGGGGCATTGCCGGCAAGGGCCAGTGCGTCGCTTTCCGCCAGTTGCAGGTAGTCACGGTAGCCTTCCAGCTGATCGAGCAAACGCCGCCCTTCAACCGATGGCGCTGGCAGCAGGTAATAGAACAGCACCACCACCAGCACATACACGCAGAGCAGCAGCAAGGCCGGCAACGACGCCGCATCACTGAGCATCCACAAGCCAATCGGCACTGGCCAGACAAACATCAACCCCGCCAGACCCAGACCGATCTGCTTGCCCAAACTGGGCTGATTCCAGGCCATGTACAGCACAAACAGCGACGGCACGCCAAAGCCCATGGTGAACACCACGCCGGCCAGGCCGACAGCCACATCGTCCGCGTTACGCGCGCCGGTCAGTACCATTACCAGGCAGCCAACCAGCGCCCAGATCAGGCCCCAGGTCCAGATGCCACGGTTATTGCTGAACCAAGCCTTGCCCTGGGTGTGCAGCTGGGTTTTCAGCCCAGCCACGGCATCGGCCAGGCGCGGCTCGTAGTCGCTGCCAATCTCCAGGGCGATACCTTCCTTATTGGTGGGAAACAGGCGCTTGCGCAGGTCGCGATCACCCTCACTGAAGTCATCCCGCTCACCCGTGCCACGGGCCAGGGTAAAACCGCCGCCGCGCGGCTTGTCTTCAAGATGCAGGTGCTTGCGTATGGCCATATCGGTGAGCCACACACTGAACGCCCGCGCATCCTGATAAGCCCCTTTGAAACCGCGATGCCAGAGGTAGCCGGCCTGCACCGCGCTCATGCCTTTCGGAGCTTCGAACAGTGGAATGATCAAACCTTTTTCGGGGTCACGGCCGACTCGATCCCAGGCACGCAGATAAAAAATCACCAGTCCGACCAGCAGCAGCGCGCCCAGGCACAGGCCAAGGTTATCCAGCAGCACCGAGCCCAGGCGCTGCGTTAGACCCGGCCGCGCCACCAGGCCGGCTGGCCAATCCACGGCGACCGTCAGGCCGTGGTAGGCCGGCAAGGCTTGGGTAGTGGTCAAGCGCAGATAATCGTCCCGCTGTTCGAGCACCTCATAGGCCTTGCCCTGATCACCGCTGGCCCCGGTATAGGCGGCCACATCCCCCATCCGCGCACCCGGCGGCAGTTTGACCTCGACCGAGGCCTGGAGAATCGGAAAGACCCACTGATTACCGGTGACGTTCCAGTACAGCTCATCGGTATTGAGGTGGTGCAACAGCTGGCGCTCAACCCGGTAACGCAGTTCGTACTGATAGCGCCCCGGCTGCAGCAGCTGGTTGGCCGAGCCTAGGTAATAGCGCACCCAGGTGCCGTTCTGCTCGACCCGCGCCCGCTCCGCCTGACCATCGCGGCTCACCGCAAGCAAGGTGATCGGGCTGCTCTGTAACAGGCCGAAGGGCAAGCTGTAGCTGACCGGCAGATCGCGGTAGATGCCGCGCTTGATCTGCTCACCCTCGGCCTGCACGGTGATCCGCTCGGTCACCAGCAGGTTGCCGTCCGCCTGCACCTGCAGGGTCACGGCAAAGTCTTCAATCACCTCGGCCGCGGCGGCCCACAGCGGCAGCAGGCACAGGCTCAACAGGGCAAAACGCAGCACTCGCAGCATGTCAAAACTCCATTTTTGGCGACTGGGCGTCACGCGGGTCATCCAGGCTGAAGTACTCCGCCTGGGTAAAGGCAAAAGGCCGCGCCACTAGGTTGCTCGGTACAGATTCCACCAGCACATTCAACTCGCGCACCGCGCCGTTGTAATAACGCCGGGCCATCTGGATATGGTTCTCGACCTCGGTGATGGTGCGTTGCAGGTCGAGAAATTGACCATCCGCCTTGAGCGCCGGGTAATCCTCGACCAGGGCAAACAGCTGACGCAGCTGAGTACCCAGATGCGCCTCCACCGTCGCCCGCTCGCCCAGCGGCGAATCGGCCAGCTGCACCGCACGCATACGTTCCTGCACCAGCGCCTGCAGGGTGCCCTGCTCGTAGCTCATGTACTGGCGCACGCACTCGACCAGTGCCGGAATCAGGCTGGCGCGGCGCTTGAGTTGCACATCAATGCCACTCCACGCTTCAGCCACCCGCGCGCGGTTGAACACCAGCCGGTTGTAGTAATAAATCGCCAAACTAGCGAGCGCCACCAGCAGCGCCAGCACCACCCAGAATCCTGCCCCTTGCATAACCACTCCTTGATAAAAGCCAGCTGAACGCCTGCGCTATCCGTTCGCCCCTCACACCCTAGCTGGCTTCGACTGCGCCTGCCGCCACACCCGGTAACGCCAGCAGGGCGGACAGCACCCAGCAATCGCCGTATCCTTGAGTGCCAGCCACTGCGAGGCACCCCATGCAGATCGAGTTACTGGAAATCCGCGATCACCTGCAGCGCTTCCCGCCCTTCGATGCGTTGCCCGATGACAGCCTCGACGCCATTGCCCGGCAGGTTGAGGTGGCGTACTTCAAGGCCGGCACAGACATCCTGCTGTATGGCGCTGCGATTCACGAACTGCACTATGTACGCAGCGGCGCGGTGGAAATCTACCGGCGTAATGGCGCGCTTTACAACCGCCTGAGCGAGGGCGATATCTTCGGCCAGGCCGGCCTGTTGCGCAGCAACAAAGTGCGCTTTCCGGCGCGGGCGATTGAAGACAGCCTGATCTACTTCATCCCCGCCACTGTGTTTGCCCAGCTCTGCGAAGAGCACGATGGCTTTGCCGAATTCGTCGAGGCCGAAGGCCAATCGCGACTCAAGTCGGCGGTGGAAAGCCAGGGCCAGGCCAGCGAGCTGATCCAGATAAAAGTGCGCAAGCTGATCTCGCGCCAACCAGTCACCGCCAGCCCGCACACCTCGGTGCAACAGGCCGCCCAGCTGATGACCGAGCAGAGCGTATCCTCACTGGTGATCGTCGACGACAGCGCGCCCGCTGCCGGCATGGTGGGCATCCTCACGGACCGCGACCTGCGCACCCGCGTGCTCGCCATGGGGTTGGACAGCACAACGCCGGTCAGTGAGGTGATGTCGCCTAATCCCATCACAATTCAAGCCGATGACAGCGTGTTCGATGCCATGTTGTCCATGCTGCGCCACAACATCCACTACCTGCCGGTGGTGCAGCGGCGCCGGCCCATCGGCATCATCAACCTCAGCGACATCATCCGCTACGAGTCGCAGAGCAGCCTGTATCTGGTCAACTCGATCTTCAACCAGCCCGATGTCGCCGGGCTGCAAAGCCTGCTGCCGGACCTGCGCGCTACCTTTATACGCATGGTCAACGACCACGCCACCGCGCACATGGTCGGCAGCGCCATGGCCGGCATTGGCCGCGCCTTTACCCAGCGCCTGCTGGAACTGGCCGAGCAGACACTCGGCCCGCCGCCGGTGCCCTACTGCTTTATGGTCGCCGGCTCCATGGCCCGCGACGAACAGTTGCTGGTGACGGATCAGGACAACGCCCTGGTGCTCGACGACCGCTTTGACCCGGCGCAGCACGACGCCTACTTCGCCGCCCTTGCCCAGTTTGTCAGCGACGGCCTGGCCGCCTGCGGTTACAGCTACTGCAAGGGCGGCATCATGGCCAGCAACGCCCAGTGGCGGCAGCCGTTGAGTGTTTGGCGCGATTACTTCCAGCAATGGATCGACAATCCCAAGCCGCAAACCCTGCTGCACAGCTGCATCTTCTTCGACCTCGACGGCGTGTATGGCGAGGTCGAACTGGTGGAAAACCTCAAAGACCTGCTCGCGCAAAAAGCCAGCAGCAACCCGGCCTTCCTCGCCGCCCTGGCGCGCAACGCCCTCAACCGCACGCCGCCGCTGGGCTTCTTCCGCACCTTTGTGATGGAAACCGACGGCCAGCAGAAACACATCATCAACCTCAAAGGCCGTGGCACCGCGCCGCTCACCGACCTGATCCGCGTGCACGCCCTGGCCTGCGGCAGCAAGGCGCAGAACTCCCTGGAACGCCTCGACGCCATCGGCAAAACCAAGCTGCTGCAGCCCGAAGCCCTCGGCCAATTGCGCTACGCCCTGGAATTTCTCAGCCTGGTGCGCGTGCGCCACCAGGCCATGGCGGCGGCCGAAGGCGCGCAGCCGAACAACTACATCGAGCCGGAAAAAGTCTCCGCCAGTGACCGCCACAACCTCAAGGAAGCCTTTCAGGTGCTCAGCAACGCGCAGAAATTCCTGCGCTTCCGCTACCCCGCGCAACCGAGCAACAAGCGGTGACGGCGCCTGCCACAGCGCTGGACTGGGCCGCGCAGTTTGCCGAACTCGCCGCCAGCGCCCGCGACCCGCGCCTGCAAGCCTTCTATCAGGCCGGCTGCGTAACCACCGACACCCCACTGGAGCAGGTGCCGCTGCTAGCCCTGGACGTGGAAACCACCGGCCTGGACGCCAACCAGCACGCCATCGTCAGCCTCGGCCTGCTGCCCTTTACCCTGCAACGCATCCGCTGCGGTGCGGCGCGCTACTGGGTGGTCAAACCGGCCAGCGAGTTGAGTGGCGAATCGGTGACCTTTCACCACATCACCCACTCCGACATCCGCCACGCGCCGCGCCTGGGGCAGATTCTCGACGAGCTGCTGACCGCCATGGCCGGCAAGGTGATGGTGGTGCACTACCGCAACATCGAGCGCAGCTTCCTCGACCAAGCGCTGCGCCAGCAGGTGGGTGAGGGTTTGCAGTTCCCGGTGATCGACACCATGCAGCTGGAGGCACGCCTGTACCCCAAACGCCAACCCGGCTGGCTGGACCGTTTGTTGGGCCGCCAGCCGGTGTCGATCCGTTTGGCCGATAGCCGCCTGCGTTACAACCTGCCGATGTACCAGGCGCACCATGCGCTGACCGATGCACTGGCGACGGCCGAGCTGCTGCAGGCGCAGGTGGCGACGCGCTATGCGTTGGATACGCCGGTGGGGGAATTGTGGAGTTGAGGCAGTGACTCAGAAACGACTTGGGCGGCGCACACCACCACGATTGATTTATAAGCCGTACACACCCTGCAAATAAACGCGCCCGCATTGACTAATTCGAGAAACCGGGATGAATAGTTTCGACTGGCACAGCGACACGATTACGGCAGAAACACCGGTCACTACGACCTATCGAAATACGCAAAATGTTCGCCGGTTTTTGACGCAAGCTTGCGGCCCTAGCTTCCAATTTAATCGCGCGTTTATGGCGTGAATAAAAGATGGGGCGCCCAAAACAATGGGCGACGTGGCGGCAGAATGGCTGCGGCGTCAGCAGCAGTAGCGAAGGGACAAACAGCACAGGTGTCCGACGCCACGCGCCCCAAACGCCGGGCATAAAAAAGCGCGCCCGAAGGCGCGCTCATGTACGGCTCAACAGCAAGGGTCAGCGCGGTTCGCTCATCAGGCCTTTGACGATGGAAATACAGCCCACCAGCAGCACGATGGTAAACGGCAATCCCGTCGACACCGCCATGGCCTGCAGGGCCACCAGGCCGCCGCCAAGCAGCAGGGCGATGGCGATAACGCCCTCGATGCTGGCCCAGAAAATCCGCTGCGGGGTCGGTGCATTGACCTTGCCGCCGGCGGTGATGGTGTCGATCACCAGCGAGCCGGAGTCCGACGAGGTGATAAAGAACACCACCACCAGGACGATGCCGATCAGCGAGGTGATGCTGGTCAGCGGCATCTCACCAAGCATGCTGAACAGCTTCAGCTCCAGGCCGGCCTCCTGCGCGCCGGTAAAACCATCAACCAGCAACTGATTGATCGCGGTGCCGCCGAACGCGGTCATCCACAGCACCGAGACCAGGGACGGCACCAGCAAGACAGCAACCAGGAACTCGCGCACGGTACGGCCACGGCTGACGCGGGCGATAAACATGCCCACGAACGGCGACCAGCTGATCCACCACGCCCAGTAGAAGGCCGTCCAGCCCTGGCTGAAGTTGGCGTCTTCCCGGCCAATCGGGTTGGCCAGCGCGGGCAGGTATTGCAGGTAGGCCAGAAGGTTGTCGAAGAAGCCGGTGAGAATCGCCAGGGTCGGCCCGGCGATAATCACAAACAGCAGCAGGGCCATGGCCAGGCCCATATTCAGCTCGGAGAGGCGCTTGACGCCCTTGTCCAACCCCGCAACCACCGAAACCAGGGCGATGATGGTGACGACGATAATCAGCAGCACCTTGCTGGTGTCGGTGGCACTGATCCCGAACAGGTATTCGACGCCTGCTGCGGCCTGTTCCGCGCCCAAACCGAGGGAGGTGACCAGACCAAACAGGGTGGCGAACACCGCGAGGATATCGATCACATGGCCCGGCCAACCCCACACCCGCTCACCAAGAATCGGGTAGAAGATCGAGCGAATCGACAGCGGCAGGCCCTTGTTGAAGGAGAACAGCGCCAGCGACAGGGCGACAATCGCGTAGATCGCCCAAGGGTGCAGGCCCCAGTGGAAGATGGTTGCGGCCATGCCCAGGCGCACGGCCTCTTCGGCATTACCGGCCGCGCCGCCCAACGGCGCCCAGTCGGTGCGCACACCATCTGCGCCAACGCTGATACCGCCCATGGCCGCACTGAAGTGCGACATCGGCTCAGAGACGCCATAGAACATCAGGCCAATGCCCATCCCGGCGGCAAACAGCATGGAGAACCAGCCGAGGTAGGTGTAATCAGGCTTTGCGTCCATGCCGCCGAGGCGCACTTTGCCCAGAGGGGAAACGATCAGGCCGAGGCAGAGCAGCACAAAGATGTTCGCGGAGCCGATAAAGAACCAGGCCATGTGGTGGGTGAGCCAGTCGCGCAAGGCGCTGAACAGCGGCTCGACCTGGGTTTGCAGGGCCAGGGTCAGCACCACGAACAGCACGGCGACGACTGCCGAGATGGTGAAAACCTTGCCGTGGATGTCCAGGTTGAACAGGAACTTGCCTTTGATGTTGTCCTGACCGATCACGTAATCGGTGTCGATCAGATTGGCGTCGCCGGTGGGTGCCGGGATGCCGTCCAGAGTTGCCGCTTCTGGTTGCGGGGTCGTGTCAGACGAAGGGTTTTGACCCATGGGGGACTCCTTTGACGTGTGGCACGCTTTACGCGCACGAGGACGGGATTGCCCTACTCGTACAGCCACCAAGCCGGCGGCTGCGGGGTATAGGGTAACAGCCATGGCACATCCGTGCAGGCGCAAGGCCAGTATTGGCGGCCATTACAGCCCGTTATGCGGGGTTATTTGGTCTTTTGAGTCAGATTTTCTGCGCACATTGCCTCCCGCTGGGCGAGGCAATTAGCTATGGTTGGCCTATGGCCTGCTCGGGGTCGTTGTTTGAGATGTCGCTGATGAGAGCATTGCTGACGCTGCTGGCTTGCCTGCCCTTTACCCTGGCTGCGCTGACGCACGCCGAGACCTTCAAGGTCGGGGTCGAGCTGCAGCCCTACCTGCCGTATTCCAACGTGCAGGACGGCCAATACCTGGGCTATGGCCGCGACTTGCTCGACGCCTTTGCGGCGCACCAGGGCCATGAATTTATCTACCAACCGCTGCCGGTACGGCGCCTGCTCAGTGACTTTCTCAACGACCGGGTAGATTTCAAATACCCGGATAACCCGCGCTGGAACGCTGATCAGAAAAAAGGCTATGCGCTGCACTACAGCCAAGCCGCTGCACCGGCGATAGACGGCGTACTGGTCAAGCCCGAGTTTCTCGGCCAGGGCTCTGCACGCTTACACCGTCTCGGCACCCAGCGCGGCTTTACCCCTTGGCCCTATCTGGATGAAATCAAGGCCGGCAAGATTCTGCTGATCCAGGCCAACCAGATCGATTCACTACTGGCCATGGCCATGAACGACCGGATCGACGGCGTTTACCTCAATCCACAAGTGATCCAGCACCAGTTCTACAACAGCGCGGAAAAAAGCCTGGTGTTCGACCCCAAACTGCCCTACCAGGATGACCACTACTTCCTGTCGAGCATCCGCCACCCCGAGGTGATCAAGCAGTTCGACGCCTTCCTCAGCAGTCAGGCCGAACTGGTACAAATGCTCAAAGACCGCCATGGCATTAGCGATCCGCTTAGCGGCCAATAACTCACCTCGACTGCTTATTGCGGCTGCAAGGTTCCGCAATCCGCCGTCACCCAGCGCGCTTGGCTTTGCATGCTGCTGCTCTGGCCGTCGAAGGTGCCGTTGACCGTTGAGGTGAACGCTTTGTCGCTGACAAAGCGTGTCTCACCTTCGCCCTGGCCGTTGGGGCAGCTGAAGCGGAATGTCCACAGCTCGTCACTACGCTCGGTGACTTCATTGCTGCAGCCGGACTCGGGGTCTTGCAGGGGGATCTGCTGGGCCTTGATCTGCGCTTCGCTCATGCAGATACGCACACCCTTATCGCCCAGCTGAACGCCCTGCTGGGCCAGCATCTGCTCCATCATTTGCCGTTGCTCGGGCGGCAGGTTTTTCATCTGCTCAAGCATCTGTTCCATCCCCGGCACCGCCTGGCCGCCGACCTGCATCGTGTTCGAGCTGATTTCCCAGAGGCCGGGCTGGATATCCAGCGCGCTGGCCAGGGCGGGCAGTAGGCAAAGGCTAAGAAACAGAGGTTTGCTAACACCGCGGTGCATGATCGACTCCTGAGATGAGTGGGCGACCCTGCAAGCGTAGACCCTCTTAGGAAGCGTTCGCCTCGACCTCTTCCCGATAGATACGCAAGCCGCGCGCCTGGTAGTTGGCTAGCGCGCTGGAGTGATCAAGGCTGCAAGTATGCACCCAAACCTTGGTGGTGCCCGGCCAGGCCCAGGCGGACTGCAGCGCGTGAGTCAGCAACGGGCCGCCAAAGCCCTGACCGAAGAAGGCCTCAGCCAGGCCGAAATAGAGAATCTCCACCGCGCCGTCCGCATCGCGCAGCAGCTCGTAGTAACCGGCAATGGCGCCCTGGTGATAGGCCACCCAGGTGCGATGATGGGGCTGTTCGATCAGTTCGCGCCACTGCGCGTCCGTCCAGCTGAGTTTGTCGGTCCACTGCCAGGGCTCGCCGACCAGCTGGTAGAGAAAGCGGTTGAGCTGAAACTGCTTGAGCTGGCATTCCACCACGCTCAGGTCAGTCGGCAGCGGCTTGGCGCGGATCTGCTCGGGGTGCTGCATGTCCAGGTAATAGGTGATGGTGCTCATAACATCCTGCTTGTCAGTCAATGTGCTGAAGCTAACCGTTACTGCAAACGAACAAAACCCCCACCGGCTGGGCCAAATGGGGGTTCTCCTCTACAACAACCAGGGCTTGTGGCCCGGGAGCGAACGCAGCCTTAGCCGTCGTCCTGGCCTGCCGCCGAGGCGGCCGGGGAGCTTTGCTCACAGCTCCAGAGTTCCAACGCCGGCTGGGTCGCTTGTGGCGGGCCGAGCCATTCACTCATCGAGTGGCAACGCTGGTTGAAACACAGTTGATAATCCCCTGCCTCGGGGGTTCGCCCCAAACGCAGTGGCTGCAAGGGTGGTAGCTGACGCTGGTAATGCCAGCTGCCCTCGCGCAGTTCGGCGCCGTCTGGAATCTCCATACCGGCCCCGGAACCTTTGACCCGCGCCTCGCCGAGGAGCAACCCCTCAGGCGTCACGCGGTAATCCTCTTCCCAACGAATCTTCTCAATCGTATGTGTCCAGGCCAGGGTAAAGCTGGGCGTGGGCACTTCTGCCCACACCGCGCCCGCCAAACCCAGGCACAGGCCGATCACGCAGTGGCCAGCTGAGCGCGACGAGCACGCCAGACATGCTGGGCGATAAACAGCGCCGCCAGAACGAAGCCGATCTCGTCACTCATCGGCGTGGCCAGAATCAGACTGACACCGGCGCCGAAGGCCAACGCGCGCTCCCACCAGCTCAGTTTGGCCTGCAGGTAGCCGGTAAATGCCGCCCCCCAGATGCCGATGGCCAGCAGCGCCTTGGCTACCACATACAGCGTGGCCAGCAGACTATCGCCCTGCAGCATCAGCGCCGGTTCGTATACCGCCATAAACGGCACCACGAAACCGGCCACGGCGATACGCACGGCCCACAGGCTGATCTTCAGGCCGCTCTCCTTGGCAATCGGTGCGGCCGCGAAACAGGCCAGCGCCACCGGCGGCGTGAGGTCGGCCATGATGCCGAAATAGAACACGAACATGTGTGACACGATCAGCGGCACGCCCAGCTCCAGCAACGCCGGCGCGGCAATCGAGCTGGTGATGATGTAGTTAGGAATGGTCGGGATGCCCATACCCAGCACCAGGCAGGTGAGCATGGTCAACACCAGCGAAAGGAACAGGTTGTCCTGACCGATGGCGAGGATGTAACCGGCAAAGGTCGAAGCCACACCGGTCAGCGAGACCACACCGATAATCACCCCCACCAGGGCGCAGGCAATGCCCACTGGCACCGCATGCCGTGCACCTTCCACCAGCGCATGCAGACAGATCACCAAGGTGTCGCGGCCGCCTTTGATAAACCAGCAGATCGCCACCAGCAACGCGACGACGCCGAACACCACACCGATACCGAGCTGGAAGAAGCCGGCGCAGAGCACGCCCAGGGCAATCCAGAAGGCAAAACGCATGACCTTGGACGACACCCGCAGGATGATCGCCGAGCCGAGAATCACGATGGCGGTCAGCGCCAGGCCGACCATGCCGGAGAACAGCGGCGTGCGCCCCGAGAACAGCAGGTAGATAAGGATGAACAGCGGAATCAGCAGGTACCAGCGCTCCTTCACCGCCGTCCAGGGGTTCGGGCACTGGTCTTTCGGCAGGCCCTGCAGGTTGGCGCGCTTGGCTTCCAGATGGACCATCCAGAACACCGAGCCGAAGTACAGCAATGCCGGAATCAGCGCGGCCTTGGCCACCTCGAAGAACGGTACGTTGATCGTCTCGGCCATGATAAAGGCCACCGCGCCCATGATCGGCGGCATGATCTGGCTGCCCATCGACGAGGTCGCTTCCACGCCGCCGGCAAACGCCGGCTTGTAGCCGAAACGCTTCATCAGCGGGATGGTGAACTGGCCGGTGGTGACCACGTTGGCCACGCCCGAACCGGTGATGGTGCCCATCAGCGCCGACGACACCACCGAGACCTTGGCCGGGCCGCCGAGTTTGTGGCCGAACAGGCCCATGGCGAAGTCGGTAAACAGCTTGATCATCCCGGCCTGTTCAAGGAACGCGCCGAACAGAATAAACAGGAAGATGTAGGTGGCCGATACATAGGTCGGCGTGCCGTACAGCCCCTCGGTGCCGAAGGCCAGCTGGTTGACCAGCTGATCGATGCCGTAGCCACGGTGCATCAGGTCGCCCGGCAGGTACTGGCCGAACAGGCCGTAGGCCAGAAACAGCGCGCAGATGATTGGCAAGGCAATGCCCATCACCCGCCGTGCGGCTTCGAACACCAGGACGATTAGCAGCAGGCCAACGACCATGTCGCTCTGGGTCAGGTCACCGGAACGTTGAATCAGATCGGCTTCGAAGTACCACTGGTAAAACGCCGTGGCCATGCCGGCCAGACCCAGTAGCCAAGCCAGCGGCTGCCAGGGCTGCTCTTTGCCACGGGCGGGAAAACAGAGAAACACCACCAACAGCAGAAAACCCACATGCACGGCACGCAGAATCTGGCTGGATACCGGGTGGAAGGCCGCGGTGATGATCTGGAAAATGGAGAACAGCAGCGCGACATAGAACAGCGCTTTCGGCCAATCGCCGGGGTTGGCGGCAAGGCCTTGATTGTGGTCACTCATGGAGCAGATGCCCTCACTACAACGTTGCCAGCACAAGAGTCGCCAACAAAACCTGCCGTGGCGCGCACGCCGGTTTTATTCGCAGCTCTAGCTCATATTCGGGAGCGGTTGGCGCTGCGCACAGCGCCAACCTACAGGGTTAACCCTTCAGCAGCCTTACAACGCGCCAGCTTCCTTGTAGAAGCGCTCGGCACCCGGATGCAGTGGGATCGGCAGGCCCTTGGCGGCGCCTTCCAGCTTGATGTCCTTGGCCGCCGAGTGGGCGTTACCCAGGCGCTCGAGGTTGTCGAACATCAGCTTGGTCATCTGATAGGCCACTTCATCGGACACGCCTTCATGGCTGACCAGAATGTTGGTGATGGCCACGGTCGGTACATCGCTATCCTGACCGTCGTAGGTGCCGGCTGGAATCGAGGCAGCCTGATAGGCGGCGTTGTCGATCTTCGCGGTGATCTCCGCCGGAATGGCGACGAAGGTGATCGGCAGGGTCGCGGCCAGGTCACGAATTGCTGCCATGCCCAGGCCCGAGGACTGCAGGGTGGCATCCAGCTGACGGTTCTTGATCAGCTCGACCGACTCGGCGTACGGCAGAAACTCAACCTTGCCCATGTCTTCATAGCTCAGGCCGGCGGCCTTGAAGATGGCGCGGGCGTTCAGCTCGGTGCCGGATTTCGGCGCGCCAACGGAGATGCGCTTGCCCTTCAGGTCAGCCAGGGTGGTAATGCCGGATTCCTTGCTGGCGACGATCTGGATGTAGTTCGGGTAGGTGCCGGCAATCGCCCGCAGCTTTTTCAGCGGCGCCTTGAAGCCGGCGTCTTCTACACCATTCCAGGCATCGGCGACCGAGTCACCGAGGGCGAAGGCCAGCTCGCCGCGACCGGCTTGCAGCAGGTTGAGGTTTTCCACCGAAGCCTTGGTGGCCTGCACCGAGGTCTTCGAGCCTTCGATGCCATTGCTGTACAGCTGCGAAAGGGCCACACCGATGGGGTAATACACACCGCTGGTGCCACCGGTGAGCACGTTGATGAACGTTGGGGCGGCGAGTACCGCGGTGCTTGCGGTAAAGGCTGCGGCAGCAGCAAACAGGCTGAAACGTTTGGTCATTCGCATGGAAGAATCTCCGTCGTTGTTATGGCTTTATGCAGAGGTTTCACTGTCAACGCTGCGCGCCACCGGGGGGCGGTGCAGCGCCGGGACTAACGCAATAGCGAAAAGGAGCAGAGGCTCACGCGCGGCCTGAGCCGAGCGCACAAGAGGTGGGCAATGGATGCCGAGCGCGACAGGCGCGCAGACGATGCGGGGCAGTACATGGGGTTCACCTCTTGTCTTTCTTATAGAGGCCGAGGCAATCGAGTGCCCGGCTGACAAGAGCTATAGCAGATGCCGTGCCAGTGAGAGAAAAGCCCCTTCTAGAGCCTTTACTCCAATCAGCACTGTCAGCCTGGCGGCTGTAGTAAGCGGAAATCCGCCAATGAAAAAACTCAGATAAGCGAAATTCCGCCGACTAGTTCTCACTCGTCATCAGCACTGCCGGCCGGCCGATAGCTGCTGCGCTGCAAGCCGTGGCGCTGCATTTTCTCGTTAAGGGTGCGGCGTGGCAGCTGCAGCAGCGCCATCACCTCGGCGATGTTGCCCTGGCAGTGCTGCAGGGCGCGGTGCAGACATTGCGCCTCGAAGGCCTCCATCTGCTCGGCCAGCGACTGTTGCGGCAGGCCATCGTCGCCCTCCACACCGCCACTCAAGCCCAGGGCATGGCGTTCGGCGGCGTTGATCAGCTCGCGCACGTTGCCCGGCCAGTCGTGCCCGAGCAGCCGGGTCAGCTCGCTGGGCGGCAGGCTCGGTGTCTCACGGCCATGGCGTTGCGCAGCCTGGTTGGCGAAGTGTTCGAACAGCAGCGGAATGTCTTCACGGCGTTCACGCAGCGGCGGAATCCGCAGGGTGGCGACATTCAGCCGGTAGTAGAGGTCTTCACGGAAACGCCCAGCCTTGACCTCATCGAGCAGGTCCGGCTTGACCGCGCTGATCACCCGCAAATCGACCTGGATGCTGCGGTTGGAGCCGAGGCGCTCCAGGGTTTTCTCCTGCAGCACGCGCAGCAGCTTGACCTGCTGGGCCAACGGTAGGCTTTCCACCTCATCGAGAAACAGCGTGCCGCCGTCGGCATGTTCGATGCGACCGATGCGCTTGCCCTGGGCGCCGGTAAAGGCGCCGCTTTCATGGCCGAACAGCTCGCTCTCGAACAGGTGCTCGGGAATCGCCGCGCAGTTCAGCGCGACAAACGGCTTGCCGGCGCGGTTGCTGAAATCATGCAGACAACGGGCAACCCGCTCCTTGCCGCTGCCGGTGTCACCGCGCAGAAGGATATTTACCGAGGTGCCGGCCAGCTCAAGGATCTGCCGGCGCAGGGTTTCCATCGGCCGCGAGACGCCGAGCAGCTGCGCCTCGATATGGTCCTTGAGGGCGAACTGCTGACGCAGCTGGCGGTTCTCACAAACTAGGCGGCGCTTGTCCAACGCGCGGCGTACGCTGTCGAGCAGGCGTTCGGGGGTAAAGGGTTTTTCGATAAAGTCATAGGCGCCCTGGCGCAGCGCCTGCACCGCCATCGGCACATCGCCGTGCCCGGTGATCAGAATCACCGGCAGATCGCGGTCGCGCTCCAGCACGCTGTCGAGCAGCTGCAGGCCATCGGTGCCGGGCATGCGCACATCGCTGATGATGATGCCGGGGTAGTCACGGTCGACCAGCGCCAGCGCGGCCTGCGCCGTGGCGCAGCTGTGCACGCGAAAGCCGGACAGTTCCAGCCACTGCTGCACAGCCTCGCGGATGGCCGCTTCATCGTCGACGACTATTACGTGCCCGGTCATATCACCTCCTGATCAATCGGCGGCAGTGTAGCGCGGATAAAATCCGGGAAATAACCCGCACTACGCATTCGGCGCTGCCGGCAAGCGCAGGGTAAACACCGCGCCCTGCTCGCCATTGGCCGCCTCCAGGCTGCCGCCCAGCTCACGGATGATGCCGTAGGACACCGCCAAACCGAGGCCCAATCCGGCGCCCACCGGTTTGGTGGTAAAGAACGGCTCGAACACATGCCCCAGCGCCTCGCTGGCGATCCCGCCGCCGCTGTCGGCGATGCTCAGCAGACACTGCTCGGCCTGACGCTCGATACGAATCTGCAACTGCCGCACGGTGCTGTCCGCCATGGCATCCAGGGCATTGTTCAGCAGATTGAGCAGCACCTGCTCCAGGCGAATCGCATCACCCAACACCCGCGCTTCGCTGTCGATCTCGCTGAGCAGCTGCACCTGTTCGCTGCGCAGGCGCGGCGCCAACAGCTGCAAGGCTTGCTCCAGCACATCGCTCAACCGCAGACGCTCGCTCAGCCCCGCCGGGCTTTTGCGGGCAAAGGTTTTCAGGTGACCGGTGAGCCCGGCGATGCGTTGCAGCAGGCCATCGATACGCTGCAGCCCTTCGCGCACGTCGTCCTGACGACCGCTATCGAGCAACAGGCGCAAGCTGCCCAGCTGCATCTGCATGGCCGTCAGCGGCTGGTTGATTTCATGGGCCATGGCGGCGGACATCTGCCCCAGCGCCGCCATCTTCGCCGCATGCACCAGGCCTTCCTGGGCCTCGCGCAATTCGGCGGTGCGCAGCGCCACTTCACGTTCCAGGCGCTCACGAATGCCAGCCTGCAGACGCTGAGTCTTGCGCCGCTGGGCCAGGTAGAGCAGCAGAAAGGCCAGGGTCATCCACACCCCGGCGGCGGCCAGACGATAGCTGCGCACGCTGTCGACCAGGGTTTTCGGCTCGTGCAGCAGGTGCAGGGTCCAGCCTTCATCGCCCAGGGCCTGGCGTTGCCAGAGATAATCACGCGGGCCGTCCGGACCCTCGACCCGGCGCCACTGGCTGTCGTTGTCGATCTGCCGGCGCAGCGTGCTGGCCAGCGGCTGCAGCGCCTGTTCGGCGTATTTGCGCACCTCCACCAGCTCGGCGCGGGCCTGCTCGCTCAAACTGTCGAGGGCGAGAAAACGCCAGGCCGGACGGTTACTGAGGATCGCCACCGAGTAGCTGTCGGCCACCAGCAGCACGCCGGGCTGGCTAGCCCATTCACGCTGCAGCTCTTCCAGCTCCAGCTTGACCACCAGCACGCCGAGCACCGTGCCGTTGTCGTCGCGCACCGCATGGGAGAGGAAATAACCAGGGATGCCGGTGGTCACGCCCACCGCAAAATAGCGCCCAGAGGACTGACGCACGGCATCCTGAAAATACGGGCGGAAGGCGTAGTTGTTGCCGACAAAACTGCTCCAGTCGCGCCAGTTACTGGCCACCAGGGTTTCGCCTTTATCGTTGAGCAGATACAGCACGTTTGAACCGGCGGCCGTGTTGAGCTGCTCCAACCGTTCATTGAGTTTGCTGCGCAGCAAGCTGTCATCCGGCGCGCGCAGCAGCGACTTGATATCGCTGTCCAGCGCGAGCACCTCGGGCACCGAGCGGAAGCGTTCGACCAGGGTGTGGATCGACTGCGCATACAGCTGCAACTGCCCGCGCGCCTCCACGCTGCGCTCCTGCCAGGCGCGCTGCTCGGCATAACGCCCGGCCAGCCAGATGCTCGCCAGCAAGCCGAGCAGAATCAGCAGGACGATCAGGGCAACGCGGTAACGCAGTAGAAAGGCAGACATGCGCGGCTCGCAGCAAGGCGGAGCCGGCATGGTAAGACAAAGCATCGCGCCGTGCAGAGCGCAGCGGCTCGACTGTTTGAACAAGCGCCGGCGGCCGCTATAGTCAGCGCTGGCTATACGGCGATTACGCCAGGGACGCATGATGAGCACTGAGCAACAGGCCACTACCCCACGCTTCTGGCGCGACCCGGCGCTGCCCTTCGTGGAAACGCGCGAAGCCCTCGATGGCCGTTTGTTGTGCTACGCCAAGCATTCCCATGAGTGTTTTTCGATCGGCACCATCACCCGGGGCCGCAGCACCTACTTCAATGAAAAGGCGCGCGAGCAGGTCGCGGCCGGCACGCTGGTGCTGATGAGCCCGGGTGACGTGCATGCCTGCAACCCCGTGGATGGGCAGCCCTGGTCGTATCGCATGTTCTATATCGACAGCGCCTGGCTGGGCGAGCTGCAACACCAGCTGGGGTTCGGCCACAACCCGCAACTGCAGCCCTTCTCCGCTATCCTCAGCCGCGACCCTGAGCTGTTCAACGGCCTCAACCAGCTGTACGACCTGCTCAATGCCGCGTCGGTCGATCAGCTGCGCAAAGAGTGCGCCCTGATCGACTATTTCAGCACCCTGCAACAGCGCCTGGCACCCGCGCCGGCCCCCGCACGCGAGGACAACCCGCGCATCCGTCTGGCCGCAGAATTTATCCGCGCGCACTGCACCCAAACGCTCAAGCTGGAAGACATCTGCAGCGCCGCCGAGCTGTCGCCCTCCTACCTGATTCGCAGTTTCCGCCAGCACTACGGCATGACCCCACATGCCTACCTGCTCAACTGCCGTGTGCAAGTGGCCCAGGCCGGGCTGAAACGCGGCGAGTCGATTGCCGAGGTGGCGCTGGACGCCGGCTTTGCCGACCAGGCGCACTTGCAGCGCACCTTCAAACAGCTGCTCGCCGCCACCCCCGGGCAATACCGCCGCGCCTGATCAGACCAGCAGGTAAAGCGCCGACAGCACCAGCAGCAAGGCCAGGCCGCGATTGAACCGGCGCAGGTACAGCGGATTCTCCAGGTACTGGCGCAGATAAACCCCGGCCAGCGCCCAGCAACTGATCGACAGATAACAAATCACGAAATACAGCGCCGCGAACTGCCCCACCCGCCACAGATCGCCATCCGCCGCATAGGCGCCCATGCCTGCCATCGAGGCCAGCCAGGCCTTGGGGTTGAGCCACTGCATCAGCGCGCCCTTGAACAGCGACGGGCGCTGCTGTGCATCGTTGCCGCTGAATTGCCCGTCAGACCGGGCCAGGCCGTAGGCCATGTACAGCAGAAAGGCGACGCCAAACCAGGCCACCCCGTGCGTCAGCGCCGGCCACTGCTGCAACAGCTGCTGCAAGCCCAGGCCCATGGCCAGCAACAGCGCGGTAAAGCCGAACGTCGCCCCCGTGACATGGCGCATGCTGCTGCGCAGCCCATGGGTCGCGCCGGCACTAAGCGCCAGCAGGTTGACCGGGCCGGGAGAGATCGAAGCAGCGAGGGCAAAACCCGCCATGGAGTAAAACAGCGTATTCATTACACACCTGTCAGCACAACCAAAGGAGGTGCCAGGCTGACAGGCCCACCGCGCAGGGTATTGAAGGAAAATGCCCTGTCAGGGCATGCCCGACAGGGCAGAACAATCAGCGCGAGAGGTGATCCGCCCGCTGCAACAGCCCGTCCGTTAGCCACTGGCGCAACCAGCTCACCGCCTGCGCCGGCGCCTGTTCACCCAGGTGTGCCAGCTCGCCGCACAGCTCAGCGAAGCTCCAGCCTTGCACGGCCATGCCCTGCAATGCCGCCGCTTCATCGGCCGCCAGGCAGCGGTAGCGGGTAATCAGCTGATCACGCCAGACCACACAGGTCTCTGTCGCAACCAGTGGCTGGCTGCCAGGGAAGTCACCCTGCTCCTTGCACGCACGCCAGATCGCCAGGCTGTTATGCCGGCACGCCAGCCACTGCACGCTCGGTAACAAACGCACCTGCAGGGTCGGCCAGTCTTCAGCCGGCAGTTCGGCCATCTGCGCCAGGCTCAGGGGCGCGGCGTCGACGGCATCAAAAGCCAAAGTAAACGCCCATTCCAGCCGCGCCAGTTCGCTGAGCGGCGCGGCCTGTGCGGGAATCAGGTAGCCGTCGATAAAGTCCGCCAGCTGTGCGCCTAACCAGCGCAGGCTGAAATGCTGCGAGGGGTGCGCGTCGAGATAGGCCAGGGCCAAGGCATCGAACTCCTCGTCGCCCAGCCAGCTATGCACCGCCGGATAGTCACCGCGCAAGCCTTCCAGCAAGCGCGCGCGATAGGCGTTGTGGTAAATCGCCAGGCCCTGTTCGGCACTCAGCGCCGCGCTGCCCAACAAGCTGGCCTGCAGCGCCGGGTTGGGCTGGGCATCGGGGCCCTGCAGGTAGGCCTGCACCTGCGCCTGCCAGTCACTCAGGCGCATTACGCTGTGCCTTGCAGTGCTTGGGCGGCAAACCGGCGCGCCGTGTTCAGCTCGTCGAGCAGCACATCCAGATCGGGAAAATGATCGTCACGCTCCAGCAGCGTGGACACCGGGCCGAGGTGCTGCAAGGTGCGTTGATAAAGCTGCCAGACCGGATCGCTGACTGGCTGATCATGGGTGTCGATCAGGTAGCTGCCGTAATCGCTGTGGCCGGCCAGGTGCAGCTGACGAATGCGCTGCTTGGGCAGACTGCTGATAAAAGTCCAGGCATCAAAGCCATGGTTGCGTGCACTGACGTAGACATTGTTGACGTCCAGCAACAGCTCGCAACCACTCAACTCGCTGAGCGCGGCGAGAAACTGCCATTCGCTGAACTGATCATCGGCGCAGCGCAGGTAACTGGAGACGTTTTCCAGCACCAGCGGCCGCTCGATCACGTCCTGCACCTGGCGCACCCGCGCGGCCACATGCTGCAGGCTCTCCTCGGTATAAGGCAGCGGCAGCAGGTCGTGCAGTTGATGGGCATTGCCCCGGCTCCAGCACAGGTGATCGGAGATCCACGCCGGCTGCACGCGCGCGGCCAGGTGTTTGAGCTGACGCAGGTAGTCGCGGTCCAGCTCATGCGGGCCGCCAATTGACAGCGACACGCCATGCATCACCAGCGGGTACTGCTCGCCGATGGCATCGAGAAAGTAGAGGGCCTTGCCGCCCGCTACCAGATAATTTTCCGAGACGATCTCGAACCAGTCGATGGCCGGCCGTTGTTCGAGAATGGCTTGGTAATAGGTGCTGCGCAGGCCCAGGCCGAAACCCAGATTGCCGCGTTGGGCATTCATTGCTGGCTCCTTGCTAGGTGATGCGGGGCAACCGCACGGCGGCCGCCCCGGCTCACTTACTCGCCGACAGTACCGCCTGCCGCATCGCACTCGGCCTGGGTCATGGCCTTGAAGCCGTGGCCTTTGCAGACAGCCTGGCCTTTGCAGCTGTTTTCGGCGGTCTTGCAGTCATTCTGGCCTTTGCAGGACGTGACGCCGTAGCAGTGCACCTTGGCTTCTTCAGCAGCGACGACAGTGCCGGACATGCCGGCGAACATGGCAGCAGCAGCGAAAGCGATAGCAGCACCAGTAGCAGCGGTAGATTTCATGTTCATGTGCGTATCCTCGGGTGATCTGGGTGAGCCGGACGAAAAGGGGTTTGTGTGCCGGCATTCAACTAGAGCGACGAGACCAACAGGCGTTACAGCAGCGCTGAAAAAAACTTTAGCGATTCAGCGCCGACGCAGTAAAAGCACGAAAAACACCCCGCCAATCGCCGCCGTGGCGATGCCGATGGGCAGGTCCTGCGGGGCCAGCAGGGTGCGTGCGGCGACATCCACCCAGACCAGAAACAGCGCGCCAAGCAAGGCACTGACCGGCAGCAGGCGACGATGCTCGGCGCCCACCAGAAAGCGCGCGACATGCGGCAGGATCAGCCCGACAAACCCGATGGCACCACTGAGCGACACCAGCACCCCGGTCAGCAGCGAGGCGCAGACAAACACCAGCAAACGCACCCGGCGCGGTTCCAGACCGAGGCTGACTGCACTGTGTTCACCGGCCATCAGCGCATTCAACGCCCGCGCCAAACCGAGCAACAGCAGCAGGGCCAGCATCAAACACAGCGCCGGCAGCCAGAGCAGTTCCCAGCGCGCCAGACCAAGGCCGCCGAGCATCCAGAAGATCACCGAACTGGCGGCATGGTGATCGCCGAGAAACAGCAGCAGGTTGCTCGCCGCCATCATCACAAACGACACCGCCACCCCGGCCAGCAACAGGCGATCACTCTCCAACCGGCCGCCGCGACTGGCAATCGCCAGCACTAGCAGCATGCTCACCAGCGCGCCGACAAAGGCCGCCAGCGGCAGGCTGAGCAGGCCGATAAATTCCCCCAGGTACAGCACCACAATCACCGCACCGAGTGCCGCGCCAGAACTCACCCCGAGCAGATGTGGATCGGCCAACGGATTGCGCGTCACCGCCTGCAGCGCCGTGCCGACCAGCGCCAGCCCGGCCCCCACCAGCGCACCGAGCACCACCCGTGGCGCACGGATCAGCCAGACGATGCTGTCCTGGGCGCTGCTCAACGCCTGCGCCGGCTGCAAGTCAAACAGGCGCTGGCCAAGAATCTCCAGCACGCGCGGCAAGGGCACCGGCGCAGCGCCAAAGCCCAATGACGCGGCGCAGGACAAGGCCAACGCCAAGGCCAGCACCAGCAGCAACAGGCGGTAGGCGCGCGGGCTGCGAATCATTGGTCGAACGCCTGCGGGTGCAGCGCGGCGGCCAGGGTTTCGATGGCGGCGGCGTTATCCAGGCTCGGCGTCACCGCCAGGTACGGCAGCACCACAAAGCGCTGTTCACGAATCGCCGTCAGCCCCTGCAAGGCAGGGTGCTGCAGCAGAAAGTCACGCTTCTGCGCCGCGCTGCGCTCGCCGTAATCGACGATCAGGATCACCTCGGGGTCGCTGCTGATCACCGCTTCCCAGCCAACGCGCACCCAGCTCGCGGCCAGCTCATCCATCACATTGCGCCCGCCAGCGGCTTCGATCAGCGCCTGTGGCATGGCCAGGCGGCCGGCGGTAAAGGGGCTTTCCTCGCCGCTGTCGTAGAGAAATACCCGTGGCGCCGGACCGCTGTCGGCCAGGCGTGCACGCACCGCCGCCACCCGTTGCTGCATGCCCTGCACCAGCGCCTCGGCGCGCGGCTGCACGGCGAAGATGCGGCCAAGGTTGTGCAGGTCGGTGTAGACATCCTCCAGGCTGGCCACCCGGCGTGGCATGACGTGGGCGCAGGACTCGCTCAGCTCGTACACCGGGATGCCGAAACGCGCCAGGCTGGCCGGGGTGACTTCGCCGCCGACGCGCATGCCGTAGTTCCAGCCGGCGAAGAAGAAATCCGCCTCGGCGTTGAGCAGGTTTTCCAGTGACGGGTGCCGCGCCGCCAGCTCGGGCAAGTCGGCCAGCTGCGCCATCAGCTCGGGGTTCGGGGTTTTCCAGGCGCTGATGCCGCTGTAACCGACCATCCTTGATTTCAGCCCGAGGGCCAGGAGCATGCCGGTCAAGTTGATGTCCTGGCTCACCGCGCGCTGCGGCGGCTGCGCGATGGTCAGCTGACGGTCGCAGCTGGTCACAGTCACGGCCTTGGCGGACAGGACGACGCCCAAGAGCGGTAGGCACAGGGCGTAATGCAGAAAACGCTTCATGGATTGATCCAGGTAATACGCGGATGCCCCGCGAGGGGATGACGGTCGACCAGCGCCTGCACGCCATACACCTCGGCCAGCAGTGCTTCGGTCAGCACTTCGGTTGGGGTACCGCTGGCCACCACGCGGCCGTGGTCGAGCACATACAGGCGGTCGCAGAAAGCCGCTGCCAGGTTGAGGTCATGGAAGCTGGCCAGGGTCGCCAGGCCGAGGGTTTTGATCAGCCGCAACAGCTCCAGCTGGTAGCGCGGGTCGAGGTGGTTGGTCGGCTCGTCGAGGATCAGCAGCGTCGGTTGCTGCACCAGGGCGCGGGCCAGCAGCACGCGTTGCTTTTCCCCGCCGGAGAGATGAGCGAACGCCTGACGCTTGTGCGCGCTCAGGCCGACCCGTGCCAGTGCCTGCTCGACCAGAGTAACATCGGCCTGATCATCGCCATCAAACAGGCCCTTGTGCGGCGTGCGGCCCATGGCGGCGACTTCGGCCACGGTGAGGCCGAAGTCCTGGGGAAACTCCTGCAGCACCACCGCCACCCGCTGCGCGCACCAGCGCGGCGAACTGCTCCACAGCGCTTCGCCGTCCAGCTCAACACGGCCCTGATCGGGCCGCTGAAAGCGGTAGGCGCAGCGCAGCAAGCTGGTCTTGCCGCTGCCATTGGGGCCGAGCAAGCCGACCAGCTGGCCGTCGCCCACCACCAGTTCAATGCCGTCGAGCAAGGCCTGATCGCCATTGGGCGACCAGGCCAAGTCGCTTATCTGCAAGCGCGCCATCAGAAACGGTAATCGGCAGTGACGAACACCGAACGCGGCGCGCCCAGGTACCACTGCTGGCCATCGCTGCTGCCGGTGGTGGCGTACTGGCGGTCGAACAGGTTGTTCAGCTCCAGCCCCAGGCGCACGTCCGCCTGCACCTGCCAGCCGATAGTGGCATCAACCACGGTGTAGCTCGGCAGCGTCACGCTGTTCGCTGTGTCGGCATAGCGCGCATCGACATAACGCGCGCCGATCCCGGCCTGCACCTGCTCGCTCAGCGCCTTGCTCAACCACAGGTTGGCGGTGCGCCGTGGCACGTTGGTCGGCCGGTTGCCGCTGCGGTCACCACCGGCCTCGCGGAAGTCGTCGTACTCGGCGCGTACCCACGCGGCGTTGGCCGACACCTGCCAGCCCTGCCCCAGCGCCAGCTCCAGGGT
This sequence comes from Pseudomonas peli, assembly GCF_900099645.1. Lineage (GTDB taxonomy): Bacteria > Pseudomonadota > Gammaproteobacteria > Pseudomonadales > Pseudomonadaceae > Aquipseudomonas > Aquipseudomonas peli. The sequence continues at coordinate 1,800,430 of NZ_FMTL01000001.1, forward strand.
GGCTTCCAGGCCGTCGGAAGACTGCTGGCCGATCTGCTCGGTCGGCGCGGTCGGGGTGGCGCGGCTGAGCAGCTTCTCCTTGACGATATGGTAAGCGGCCAACGTCCATTCGCCCTGGCCATTCCAGAACGCCTGCTTAAGGCCGATTTCGGTCTGCTTGGCCTCGCTGAGGTCGAACTGTTGCTGGCTCGGATTAAGCGTCAGCAAGTTGCTCACGCCCTCGGTGCTGGTGGCGTACTGGCCGTACAGCGACAGCTCGGACGTGATCTCGAAGACCAAGCCGGCGCGCCAGTTGTCGCCGCTCAGGCTGCGGTCCGTACGCGAGTCATCGACCAGGTTGCTGCGGTCGATATGTACCTGATCGCGGCGCAGGCCAGTGACCAGCGACAGACGTTCGGTCAGCTGGGTACGGTTCTCGGCGAACAGCGAGAACTGCCGCGCCAGGTTGCGCTCGCGCGGGCCATAGCCGAGCGGGTCGGTGCTCTGGTACTGGCCGCCGCTGCCGGCGAGCGGCACTGTATCAGTGAAGCTGCTGCCGAAATCATGCTGGCGGGCGAAGTGGATGCGGTTGTAGTCCACGCCCACCACGGTGCGGCTGTCCAGACCGAACAGGGCGTGCTCCAGGGTGAAGGTCTGGCGATCGCCGACCTGCTCCTGGGTGTGCTTGATCTCGTAGAAGTCGCTGCGTTTGACCTGATCACCCGGCTGCCAGCGGTAGGACTCGGCATTGCGCCAGTAGCGCTGGGTTTTGATGTAGTACAGCTGGTTGCTGGCGGTCAGTGCGTCGTTGATGCGCCAGTCGCTGACCAGTCGAGTGATCTGGTCGTTGTAACGAACTTCTGCGTTATCGACGTTGTAATTGCGCTCGCGCAGGCTCTCGCGGTACTGGCCGGCGACTAGCGGTGTGCCCAGGTAACGCTGCGGGTCCTGATCGCCCTGATCATGGGACAGGGTGAAACTCAGCGCATCGCTGGCATCCCAGCGCAGGGCCGCGCTTAGCGCCTGGCTCTGCGACTCGCCGTCATCGACCCAGCCATTGCTGGCCTGCTGATTGAGGTTGAGCCGGTAGCTCAGTGCATCGCTGAGCGAGCCACCGCTGTCCAGCGCGGCCTGGCGGCGGTCATCGCTGCCGTAGCCGAGGCGCAGCTGGTTGCTGATGGCGCCGCTAAACGGCTTTTTCGGCACCACGTTGATCACCGCGCCGGTCGCGCCTTCGCCGTAGAGCACCGAGGCCGGGCCGCGCAGCACGTCGACGCGCTCCACCGACCAGGTGTCGACCGGGAAGGTCACGGTGCCGGCCCCGACATACTGACGGGTGCCGTCGTACAGCTGCATGGTCGCGCTGTGCCCGGTAAAGCCGCGCGCCGACAGTGCGGTGCCGCCATTGCCGGGGCTGCCAATGCTGCTGATGCCGGGGGTGCGGGTGACCGCGTCCTGCACGCTGAGGTTGTTGCGCCCGCGCACCTGCGCGCCGCTCAGGCTGCTGGTACTGGCAGGGGTTTGCAAGGCCGTCAGGCCCAGGCGCGAACCGCTGCTGCTGGGCGTATGCAGATCGCTTGCGCCCTCCGCAGCAGCCTTGGCCTGCACGGTCGTGGCCGGCAGATTGACTGGAGATTCGCCCGCCACAGCCGTACCGGCCAGGCACAGGGCAAGGGAAACAGAGAGTTGAGACAGGGGATAGCGCGCCATGATGCTTCCATCGCAAAAGGGATAGGCACGGCAATCCCGATGGAAACGCGCAACAGCAAAACACGGGCGCGCAGGCACCCACGATCGGCGTCAACGCCCGCCCACCGCGGGTTGCCAAACAGTTGGGAGTTGCCGCTGCATCACGGGCAGCGCACAACATCCCTAAGAACCTATTCAGGCTCTTAGAATCAGGCCGGTCTCCGGGCTTACGAGGGTCATGAAGCCATCGCCTTCCCATGCAGAAACTGCACAGTGGCATCGTGATGACGTCGCTCGCTTACCGTTGCGGGGGCAGCGTCGGACTAGCCCAAAGGGCGCACCGACTTCCCGTTTAACCTCACGCACGGCGGCGTGAGACACCTGAAACGGCGCGGATATGACCATTCAGGCCAATCCGCGTCAAGTTTTTAGCTGTTGCCGAATGGCTCTACAGCGGTCTTCTCAGCCCTTATCAATGCGCAGCTCGGGCACTGCGCGGCCGGCCACCAGGCGCTCATCGACCAGGCGGATCAGCTCGGCTTCATCGCGCACGCGGAACCACTCACCGGCCGGGTAAAGGCTGGCCGTCGGGCCCAGATCACAGGGAAACTGGCACTGCGTACGGGTGATATGCACCCCGCCTTCACACTCCAGTTTGCCGGCGGCCTTGAGGCGCTGACGCAGGGTTTTCCACAGGTCCAGCGCACCGCGACGGGTACAGCGCGGGCCGTTGCACAGCAGCAGGCGCTGGGCGTGCGGCGGAATCTGCGACCAAGCGTGATGCCCCGGCACGGCGGCCACCCCCACACAGGGCAGGTGCAGCTCGGGGCGCTCGATCAGTGCGCAGGCGGCTTCCACCGGCAAGCCCTCGGCCTGGCCAATCGCACTGGCGACAAACAGCTGATCGGGATTGGCCTGCTGGCACAGTTCGCTGCGCAGCCAATCGAGGTGCGGGCTGCTACTCTGCGGCTCGAGGTCGATCACCAGCAGCGGCCGCTCACCTTCCGCCACGCGCTGCCAGAGCGGCGCATAACCCTCACTGGTATCGACGATATCGGCCAGCGCTGCTTCCCCGCGCAGCTCAGCCAGGCGACGGCGGAACAGCTCAGCAAACGCGCCCTCGGCCAGGTCGGGGCCGACAAACAGAATGCGGGCGTAAGGGGAAACGGGCGTGGTCATGGCGGCCTCCAAAGCGGGGCGGCAGTCTAACAGGGGATTTTTTGCCTTGGGGGGCAACCGCTCGGCGGCCAACTCGCCCTACAACTGCAGCGCCTCGGTCAGCGCTTCGAGGCTAACAAACTCGCGGTCCACACTCGGCAAGAGCGGCCGGCGCAGCAGCAATACCGGCAAACCCAATTCCCGCGCCACCTGCAACTTCGGCTCGGTGGACTGGCTGCCGCTGTTTTTGCTGATCAGCACATCGGTGCCCAGGCGGGCGAATAGCGCGCGCTCCTCGTCCAGCGCGAACGGCCCGCGCGCACCGATAATCTCCGCACGCAGTACGCCTTGCTGGGCCGTTAGGCAGCGCACGGTCCAGTGCTGGTGCGGGGGAATCTCGTGCAGATGTTCCAACGGTTCGCGGCCCAGGGTAAACAGCGGGCGCTGGAAGCCCTGCAGCGCAGCAACCAGCTCGGCCCAATCGTCCACTTCACGCCAGTCATCGCCCTCTCCGGCTTGCCAGCCGGGACGACGCAGCGCCCAGCAGGCAATCCCGCTCAACTCGGCGGCGCGGGCGGCATTGGCGCTGATCTGTGCGGCATAGGGGTGGGTCAGATCCAACAGCAGTTCGATGCACTGCTCGCGGATAAACTCCGCCAATCCTTCGGCCCCGCCAAAGCCGCCAACGCGCACCTGGCAGGGCAAGTCATCAGGTACCCGGCCCAGCCCGGCCAGGCTATAGATCGCTTCAGTACTCAGGCGACGCGCCAGACGCAGCGCCTCGGTGGTGCCGCCCAACAGCAGAATGCGCGGGCTCACGGCTTGCGCACCTCCAGCAGGGTGATCGGCAAGGCGCTGCGCCAGGTGTCGAAACCGCCCAGCGGCTGCGCCTGGGCCACGCAGATACGGGTCAGCTCGCCACCCACCTGTTCGCGCCAGGCCACCAGCGCCGCTTCGCTTTGCAGGGTCACGGCATTGGCCACCAGACGACCGCCTGGTTTCAGACTGGCCCAGCACTGCTCCAGCACGCCGGGGATGGTCACCCCGCCGCCGATAAAGATCGCATCCGGCGCCGCCAATCCGGCCAAGGCTTCGGGCGCGCGGCCGGCGACCAGTTGCAGACCTGGCACGCCCAGGGCATCGCGGTTGTGCTGAATATGCGCCTGACGGCCGGCATCGGCCTCGATGGCCAGCGCACGGCAGCTGGGGTGCGCGCGCATCCACTCAATGCCGATGGAGCCGCAGCCGGCGCCGACATCCCAGAGCAGTTCACCGGGTTGCGGCGCGAGCCGCGCCAGGGTGATGGCGCGCACGTCGCGCTTGGTCAGCTGGCCATCGTGCTGATAGGCGTCATCCGGCAAACCCGGCGTCAGCGGCAGCAGACGTGCATCGGCGCCCGCCACGCAGTCGATGGCCAGCAGATTGAGATCGGCAGCGCGCGGCACGGCCCAGTCGCTGGCCAGACCATCGATGCGCCGTTCCTGATCGCCGCCCAAATGTTCCAAAACGGTCAAACGGCTGGGACCAAAACCGCGTTCACGCAGCAGCTCGGCCACCGCCGCCGGACTGTCACCGTCATTACTCAACAGCAGCAGCCGCGCGCCGGGGAAAATCTGCGCCTGAAGCGCCGCCAACGGCCGCGCCACCAGCGACAGCACCGTCACGTCCTGCAGTGGCCAACCCAGGCGAGCAGCAGCCAGTGAGACGGATGAGGGCGCAGAGAACACCCGCAATTCATCCGCCGGCAGCTGACGCGCCAGGCTCGCGCCCACGCCATAGAACAGCGGGTCGCCGCTGGCCAGCACGCACACCGGCATCCCGCGCCGCGCCATTACCGGCTCCAGGCTAAAGGGGCTCGGCCAGCGTTCGTGCTGCCCTGGCAGATTGCTGGGCAACAGCGCCAGCTGCCGTGGGCTGCCAACAATCCACTGCGCCTCGCCCAGCGCCCGACGCGCCGCCTCACCCAGGCCGGCGTAACCGTCTTCACCAATGCCCACCAGGGTTAACCAGGCTGTCATACCCACTCCTCTGCCCCCGCCCGACAAGCTAGGGTGTCAGCGCATCAAACAAAGCGGGCATAATACAGCCTTCGTCGGTGCCCACCGCCATGGTGCGAGGGGCCTAAGAGGGAATCCGGAGCGATCTGCTGATCGTGACCGAGCTGCCCCCGCAACTGTAAACAGCGAGTCTGCCGCCACTGCGCCACTGGGAAACTGGGAAGGCCGCGCCAGATGATGACCTGTCAGCCAGGAGACCTGCCGACGACGCTAGTCGCGAGTGCCAACATCGGGCGGGGTGTACCGATGCCATGAAATCCCCTGTGGGCGGGTTTCGCTGGTTCGGTCGCCGCGTCGTAGAACCTGTTTTCGATCTAGCGAGCTAGAGCCCTACAAGGCAAAAACAGGCGAGGAAGCGGAGTGTACGAGCTGTACATGAGCATTCCGAGCCTGGTTTTAACGCAGTAGGGCCGACGCGCAGCAGATCGTAGACAGGTTCGTTGTTACTGGTGAACTTGTTGCGCGACCGTCTAACCTCCGCCGATCTGCCTGCCCCACGCCCCGAAAAACCGGGATCGGCGTGCCCCGGCCTGCTGCGTATCGTTCCGGCGCTGGACGGCGGCATCTGCCGGGTCAAGCTGGCCGGCGGCGTACTCAGCAGCCAACAGGCACGCGCCATCGCCGAGGCGGCCGAGCGCTGCGCCAGCGGTATGCTGGAGCTGACCAACCGCAGCAATCTGCAGATTCGTGGCGTATTGCCCGGCCAACAGGCCGAGCTGATCGAGCGCCTGCTGGCTGCCGGCCTTGGCCCGAGCAACCCGGCCGCCGACGATGTGCGCAACCTGCTGCTCAGCCCCGCCGCCGGCCTCGACCCGCAGGCCTTGCTCGACACCCGCCCACTGGCCGCCGCGCTGCTCGACCTGCTGCAAACCACCCCGGCGCTGCATGGGCTGTCGGCCAAGTTCGCCGTGCAGCTGGACGGCGGCGAAGCCCTGGCGATGCTCGAACACCCCCACGATATCTGGCTCAGCGCCCTGCCCGGCTCGCCAGCCAGACTGACGTTTGGCCTGGCTGGCTGCCCGACTGACACGCCGCTGGGCGTGGTCGACGTTGAGCAAGCCGTGCCGCTGGTGGAACAGCTACTCAGGCTGTTCCTCGATCTGGCTGGCAGCGAACACAGCCGTATGCGCCAGCTGCTGAGCGTGATTCCCGCCAGCCAGCTGCTGCAACAGCTGCAAACGCGCCTGCCCTTTGCCGTGCAGGCGCCACCGACCGATTGGCAACACAAACCAGTCAGCCCACGCGCGCCGATGGGCATTTATCCACAGCAGCAAAACGCCCTTTGCATGGTTGCCGCCGCTTCACGTCTGGGCCGAATCGACGCCGCACAACTCAACGCCCTGGCCGATCTGGCTGAGCACTACGGCGATGCCAGCCTGCGCCTGACGCCCTGGCAGGGTCTGCTGCTGCCGAATATCCCTGAGCACTCGGCAGACAACCTGCTGCATAAACTGGCCGTACTGGACCTGCTGATAGATGCGCAGGAACCACTTAGCAATCTGATCGCCTGCACCGGCTCAGCCGCCTGCGCCAAGGGCCTGGCCGACAGCAAAGCCGACGCCTTGCTGCTCGCCAAGCGCCTGCGCGCCAGCACAGCGCGGCCGCAGGTGCATCTCAGCGCCTGCCCACGCTCCTGCGCCGCCGCGCATACCGCGCCCTTTACCCTGCTGGCCAGCAGCGCCGGGCATTACCAGCTTTATCAACGCATGCCAGAGGCAGCCGGTTTCGGTCAACTGCAGGCCAGCGCCATGACTATCGACGAGGCCGGTGACTGGTTCGCCGCCCACTGCGCAACAGGAAACAGCAATGCTTGAGTACATCCGCGACGGCCAGGAAATCTACCGCCAGTCCTTCGCCACCATCCGCGCCGAGGCTGACCTGTCGGCGATTCCGGCCGATCTGGAAAAGCTCGCCGTGCGGGTTATCCACGCCTGCGGCATGGTCGATGTGGTGCAGGACCTGCGCTTCTCCCCTGGCGCCGGCGCTGCCGGCCGCGCCGCATTGGCCAAGGGCGCAGCGATTCTCTGCGATGCGCGGATGGTCGCCGAAGGCATCACCCGCCCGCGCCTGGCCGCCAACAACCCGGTGATCTGCACCCTGCATAACGACGGCGTGATTGAGCAGGCCCGCGCACTGGGCAATACCCGTTCGGCAGTCGCATTGGAACATTGGCGCGAGCACCTGGAAGGCAGCGTGGTGGTGATCGGCAACGCCCCCACCGCGCTGTTTTACCTGCTGGAAATGCTCGACGCCGGCGCACCGAAACCGGCGCTGATTATCGGCATGCCGGTGGGCTTTATCGGCGCGGCGGAATCCAAGGACGCCCTCGCCGCCGACAGCCGTGGCGTGCCCTATGTGATCGTGCGCGGCCGCCGTGGCGGTAGCGCTATGGCGGTGGCAGCGGTCAACGCCCTGGCCACGGAGGTGGAGTGATGACTGTGCAAAAAGGCCGCCTCCTCGGCATCGGCGTCGGCCCCGGCGACCCGGAGCTGATCACCCTCAAAGCCCTGCGTTTGCTGCAGTCGGCAGCGGTGGTCGGCTACTTTGTGGCCAAGGCTAAAGCCAACAAAGGCCATGGCGGCAACGCCTTCGGCATTATCGAACAGCACCTGACGGACGCCCAGCAGCGCCTGCCGCTGGTGTACCCGGTGACCACGGAAAAACTCGCCGCGCCGCTCAGCTATGAAGATGTGATCAGCGATTTCTACGACACCTGCGCGGTGCAGATCGCCGCCCAGCTCGACGCCGGCCACGACGTGGCAGTGATCTGTGAAGGCGACCCGTTCTTCTACGGCTCCTACATGTACCTGCACGACCGTTTGGCCGGCCAGTACGACGTAGAAGTGGTGCCCGGCGTGTGCTCCATGCTCGGCTGCGCCTCGGTGCTCGGCACCCCGCTGGTGTACCGCAACCAATCGCTAAGCGTGCTCTCCGGCGTGCTCCCCGAAGACGAACTCAAGCAGCGCCTGCACAGCGCCGAAGCCGCCGTGATCATGAAACTCGGGCGCAACTTCGAGAAAGTCCGCCGCGTGCTGCAGGAGCTGGGCATCGACCAGCGTGCCCACTACGTCGAACGCGCGACCATGGGCAACCAACGCATCGTGCCGCTGGATGAGGTGGAACCGATGTCCTCGCCGTACTTCTCGATGATCGTCATCCCCGGCGAGAAATGGCGCGGTTGATCCGCCCACCGCGCCCCGCCCACTATGGAACACCTTATGACCGCCGCTCCCGCCATCATCATCCTCGGCCCCTCCGCCCTGCCCTGCGCGCGCCGCATTCAGGCGCTGTATCCACAGGCCAAAATCCACGGACTGGGCAGCCGAGTGACGGGCGTTGAGCGCAGCTATGAGGACTTCGGCGATAACCTGCGCACGCTCTACCGCGCCGGTACGCCGCTGATCGCCCTGTGCGCCGCCGGTATCGTGATTCGCAGCCTGGCCGCCGTGCTCGGCGAGAAAGACAGCGAACCTCCAGTGCTGGCCGTGGCCGAAGATGGCAGCGCGGTGGTGCCGCTGCTTGGCGGCCTGGGCGGGGTCAACCGCATGGCGCGCGAGCTTGCCGCGCACCTTGAGGTCAGCGCGGCGATCACCACCAGCGGCGAACTGCGTTTCGGCACCTGCCTGCTGGAGCCACCAGTAGGCTATGTGCTGGCCGATCTGGAACAGGGCAAAGGCTTTGTCAGCGACCTGCTCGGCGGCCAGGCCGTGCGTATCGAAGGCGACGCGCCCTGGCTGGCTCAGGCCAAACTGCCGGTGGATAAACAGGCCAACCGGGTTATCCACATTAGCCCGCACAGCCGCGCGGCCAATGCCGATGAACTGCTGATCCACCCGCAGCAAGTAGCCGTGTGGGTCGAACAGGCCAACGCCGATTTGCTTAGCGAGCTGCAGCAGGCGCTGCAAACCAGCAACCTGGCCGCACAAAGCCTGGCCTGCCTGCTGGCCGCGCCAGAGCTGATGGCCAACGCCGACCTGCACCACGCCGCTGCACAACTCAAACTGCCGCTGCGCTTTATCGACGACGCCCAGCAGCTGCCACCGCTGCATAGCCAGCACGCCAACCTGCGCCTGCTGCTAGCCGCTGCGCCGATCGATGCCAACCAGCTCGGCCGCCCCCGTGGTCGCCTGACGGTGATCGGCCTCGGCCCCGGTGCCGCCGAATTTATGGTGCCCGCCGCGCGCCAGGCTTTGGATGAAGCTCAGGATCTGCTCGGCTACGAAACCTATATCAAGATGGCCGGCCCACTGCGCCCGGAGCAGGTGCGTCACTGCACCGATAACCGTGAAGAAATGCAGCGCGCCCGCCATGCCTTTGCACTGGCCGCCAGCGGTCGGCGCGTGGTGGTGGTGTCGTCCGGCGACCCCGGCGTGTTCGCCATGGCCGCCGCCGTGCTGGAAGCCCTGCATGAATCCACCGACGCCGAATGGCAGCGGGTCGACTTGCAGGTATTCCCCGGCGTTTCCGCTGCGCTGGCCACCGCCGCCAAAGCCGGCGCGCCGCTGGGCCATGACTTCTGCCTGATATCCCTGTCGGACAACCTCAAGCCCTGGGCCATTATCGAAAAACGCCTGGCCCACGCCGCCGCTGCCGACCTGGTGATGGCCTTCTACAACCCCATTTCCAAAGCCCGCCCCTGGCAGCTCGGTAGCGCGCTGGATATCGTCCGCCAGCAACGCACACCAGACACCCTGGTGGTCCTCGGCCGTGATATCGGCCGCCCCGGCGAAACCCTGCGCACCCTAACCTTGGGCGAACTCACCCCAGAAATGGTCGATATGCGCACCCTGGTAATCATCGGCTCCAGCCAAACCTGCCGCTTCCCGCGCGCCGAAGGTGGGGAGTGGGTGTATACGCCGAGAAGTTATCCACAGGAGTGAAACTCCGGGTGCGCCCATGGGTGCCAAACGCTTAAACAGATGCCCTTAACTGACATCGCAAACAATGATGGCTATCTGACATAATCGCGCCGCCAAGGCCTATAGCCCTGGTTGTCTAAAGCTATTCACTCTGAACCTGAAAAGGATTTCCCATGCAAAACCGCTTCAAGCTGTTTATCGCCGCACTCGGCATTGCCGTTCTTTCCGGTTGCGCTTCCGTGCCGATGGACACCCCTTCGGCAGACGCCGCACTGAAGTCCTTCCCCGCACCGCCTGCTGATCAAGCCGGGCTGTATATCTATCGCGACAGCTTTGCCGGCCAAGGGCTGAAGAAGACCGTTAAGGTCGATGGAGAAGTAATCGGCGAAACAGCCAACCGCACTTACTTCTACCGCCTCGTCACCCCCGGTAACCGCGTTATCGCTACCGAGTCCGAGTTCAGCGACAACACCATCAACCTGATGGCCGTCGCCGGACAGAACCACTATGTGCGTCAGTCCATCAAGATGGGCGTATTCGTGGGTGGCGCCAAGCTGGAAGTGATCCCGGAAGCAACCGCCCAAGCGCACCTGCAGAAGTGTGAGCTAGCGAAGTAACCGCTGCTGCCCAGTGCCTGGAGACCCGCATGGTGAGTGCAGCTCATCAACCATACAGGTCACTCGCCTGGGCATTTAACAGTGGGCAAGCCTTGGCGTGCCCAGCGTTAAATGCCCCAAACATCCTTAGCGCTCATCCCTGCGCAGCAGGTAGCTATCCATAATCCAGCCATGCTGCTCGCGCAGTTCGGCGCGGCGGGTGCGGATGGTGTCGGCGACCTCACTTAGCGGGCCGGCGATCAGCACTTCATCCGGGGTGCCGATATAGGCGCCCCAGTAGATCTGCATGGCCTGATCGACAAAGCGTTGGTAGGTGTCCTGGGCGTCGAGCATCACCAGCACGCTGTCCAAGCCATCGGGAAAGCCGGCTTCGGCCAGGCGCCGCGCCGGGGTGATCTGGAAGGCCTGGCCGATGCTGTTAAAGCAGACCTTATGCTTGGCCGCCAGGGCTTGCAGGCTGGTGATGCCGGGGATCACTTCGTACTCAATCTGCTCGCTGCTGTTGCTGACTATCTGTTCGACGATGCGCAGGGTGCTGTCGTACAGCGCCGGGTCGCCCCAGACCAGAAAGGCGCCGGTTTCGCCATCGCGCATCTGCTCGCGAATCATGCCTTCGAACACCTGCTGTTTGTCCTGATTCAGGTCGACCACGCTGCCGCGATAGTCCGGCACATCGCGCACCCGCTCCGGGCAATCGGCGCTGGCAAAACGGTAGTCGCGGCCCTGGATAAAGCGCTCGCAGATGGTCTTGCGCAGGCCGATCAGGCTGTCCTTTGTGCTGCCTTTGTCCATCAAAAAGAACACGTCCGTGCGGTTCAGCGCGTTGATCGCCTGCACAGTCAGGTAGTCCGGGTCGCCGGCACCGATGCCGATTATCAACAGGGTTTTCATAAAGCGCTCTCCAGGCTGCCGGCTAACAGCGGCAGCGAATCGATATGTCGGTAGTCGGCACCCAGCTCAGTGGCCAATTGGCGCGCGCGGCCGAGGCGGATCGGTGCACTTTCGATATCCACCAGCAGCGCCGGGCAGGCGCTCGGGGCTAACGCCGGCCAATCGCGCAAGCGGCCATCGGTGATGATCAACAAACGCTGACGCTCGGCCGGGTGCAACCGCTGACGCCGCGCCTGCCAGTCGGCGCCCTGCTGCAACGCATCAAATAGCGGCGTGCCGCCGCCCGCGCCCAACTCGGCCAACCACTGCTGCAAGGCCTGGGAGGCTTTCTGCCCCTGCCAAAGCCATTGCGCCTGGCGGCCGGTGGCGTGCAGCACGGCCAGGCGCGCACGTTGCCGGCGGGCCTGCTCGAACACTTCACTAAGCAGACCTTTGGCCTTGCTCAGTGCACCATGGCGGCGAGTCGAGGCCGAGGCGTCGACAATCACCAACCACAGCTCCGCAGGCTTGCTGCTGCGCGGTTGCAACACGAGATCCTGTCGAGTACGCGGACGGCCTTTAAGCAGGCTCGCCGGCCAGTCGATACGACCCGTTACACCACTGCGACTGGCACCGTTGCGACCATTGCCGAGTGTGCCGGGAGCGGCCCGGGCATCCGCGCCTGGGGCTGTGCGCGGGCGGATGCCTAGGGCTTTTTTGTCCAGCGCGGCGGTTCACGCCGGACGCCAAGGCTCTGTGCCTGAGCGGGTAATTCACCCCACTGGCCTTCGCCTTGCGGCTGCTCGCTGGGCTTATCGTTGCTGGGCTGAGATTGCGACTGAGGTTGTGGCGGTTGTGCGGCATGCGGCGGGTTATGTCGGCGACGGTGACGCAAGACGAAGTCTTCCACCGCATCGATATCCACAGATTCAATGTGTTCGGCACCGCGCCAGGCGGCATGCGCACGGGCGGCGCGCAGCCAGACCAAATCGGCGCGCAGACCATCGACGGCGGCGGCGAAACAGCGCTGGCTGATCTGCTCCAGTGCGGCGTCATCCAGCAGAATTGCCGCCAGTCGCACACGGGCACTCTGGCAACGCTCGCGCAGTTCATCCTGCTGCGCTTGCCAGCGCTCAAGAAACGCCTGCGGGTCGGCATCGAAGGCCAACCGGCGACGGACAATCTCGGCGCGCTGGGCCGGTTGCGGCTGGGCGTCCAGGGCTAGGTTAAGGCCGAAGCGGTCGAGCAGTTGCGGGCGTAGCTCGCCCTCCTCGCCGTTCATGGTGCCGATCAGTACAAAGCGCGCGGCATGCCGGTGGGAAATGCCGTCGCGCTCGATATGGTTGACCCCGCTGGCGGCGGCATCCAGCAGCAGGTCGACCAGATGATCGGGCAGCAGATTGACCTCATCGACATACAACACGCCGCCATTGGCCTTGGCTAGCAGACCGGGGGAAAACTGCGCACGGCCCTCGCCCAGCGCGGCGTCTAGATCGAGGGTGCCGACGATGCGCTCCTCACTCGCACCTAGCGGCAGGGTGACAAAGGTGCCGCTGGCAAGCAGATCAGCCAGGCCACGGGCCAGGGTCGACTTGGCCATACCGCGTGGGCCTTCGATCAGCACGCCGCCGATGGCCGGATCAATGGCCGCCAGGCACAGCGCCAGTTTCAGGTCATCGGCGGCGACCACGGCAGCAAGGGGGAAGTGGCTATCGGTCATGGCTATATCCTGCGGATGCGGGTTGCTTTAGCTCCCTCTCCCGCTTGCGGGAGAGGGTTGGGGAGAGGGCAAAACGACTTACCCTCTCCCCCAGCCCCTCTCCCATAAATGGGCGAGGGGAGAATAAACAGCGCGGCACCTGCATCAGCTTTCCTCGCTATCAATCAGCAGGTTTTCCAGGGCTTCGCGGTATTCTCCGGGGTGCTGCCAGAGGCCGCGCTGCTGGGCTTCGAGCAGGCGTTCGAGGATGTCCTGCAAGGCGCCGGGGTTGTGTTGCTGGATAAAGTCGCGGGTGTTTTTGTCAAGCAAATAGGCATCGGCGAGCAGTGCGTACTGGTGGTCATCAACCAGTTCGCTGGTGGCGTCGAAGGCGAACAAATAGTCGATGGTTGCCGCCAGCTCGAACGCGCCCTTGTAGCCGTGGCGCTTCATGCCGTCGATCCACTTGGGGTTGGCAGCGCGGGCGCGCACCACGCGGTTGAGTTCTTCCTTCAGGGTGCGGATACGCGGGGTATCGGGCTGGCTGTTGTCGCCGTGGTAGCTGGCCACCTTGGCGCCGCGCAGGGTTTCCACCGCCGCGAGCATGCCGCCCTGGAACTGGTAGTAGTCGTTGGAATCGAGAATGTCGTGCTCGCGGTTGTCCTGGTTGTGCAACACCGCCTGCATCTGCTCCAGGCGCTCGGCGAACTGCGCGCGCGCCGGGGTGCCTTCGCTGTGGCTGCCGTAGGCGTAGCCGCCCCAGTTCAGGTAGACCTCGGCGAGGTCCTCGCGGGTTTGCCACAGGCGTTCTTCGATGGCGTTCTGCACGCCCGCGCCATAGGCCCCAGGCTTGGAGCCGAACACCCGCCAGCCGGCCTGTTTAAGCGCCTCGGCTTCGTCCAGTCCGCTGTCCTGCAGGGTCAGGGATTCACGCCAGACCCGCGCCGACAGCGGATTCATATCTTCCGGCTCATCGAGATCAACCACCGCCTGCACGGCGTCATCGAACAGACGTATCAGGTTGCTAAAGGCATCGCGGAAGAAGCCGGACACGCGCAGGGTCACGTCTACCCGTGGGCGACCGAGTTGCTCAATCGGCAGCACCTCGAAACGCTCAACGCGCTGACTGCCGGCCTGCCACACCGGGCGTACGCCCATCAGCGCCAGGGCCTGGGCCATATCGTCGCCGCCGGTACGCATGGTCGCGGTGCCCCACATCGACAGGCCGAGCTGACGCAGGTGATCGCCGTGGTCCTGCAGATGCCGCTCCAGCAGACGATCCGCCGCCTGCACGCCGATACGCCAGGCGGTCGGCGTGGGCAGGTTGCGCACATCGACGCTATAGAAATTGCGCCCGGTGGGCAGCACATCGAGCCGGCCGCGACTCGGCGCGCCACTCGGCCCGGCGGGGACAAAACGCCCGCTTAGCGCCGCGAGCAGGCCGTGCATTTCGACCGGGCCGCAGGCATCCAGCAGCGGCGCGATCTGCTCACGCAAACGCTGCAGTACCTGGGTGCTTTCCGCACCAACGGATTCAAAATCCGCCGCGCTAATCAACTGCAAGGCCAGCAGTTCCAAGCGCTCACGGGTATCGCCAGCGCTGCGCCAGCTGTCATCGCTCAGGCTCTGTAACACCGCAGGGCGCGGGCCCAGCCAGGGTGCAGCCATATCGCAGTCGAGGGGATCGAAGTCTAGCTCCAGATCGCGGGCCAGGGCGCGCAGCAAGCTGGCATTGCCGCCCTGACCATCGCCACGGGGAATGCGCAGCAGCGCCAGCAAGGTGTCGCGGCGCAGGCTGCCGGCCGGTGATTCGCCGAATACGTGCAGGCCATCGCGGATCTGCGATTCCTTTAAATCACACAAGTAGGCATCCAGCTGCGGCAGCCAGCTATTGGGGTCTGCATTCAGTTGCAGGCCCAATTCGCGGTCGAGGCTAGCCTCGCGCACCTTGAGCAGAATCTCGCCACGCAGCTCGGCGGCGCGGCGCAGGTCGAGCTGGCTGGCCTCGTAATATTCGTCGGCCAGGCGCTCCAGATCGCGCAGCGGGCCGTAGCTTTCCGCGCGGGTCAGCGGTGGCATCAGATGGTCGATAATCACCGCCTGGGTACGCCGTTTGGCCTGCGCGCCCTCGCCTGGATCGTTGACGATAAACGGGTAGATATTCGGCAGCGGGCCGAGAATCGCGCTCGGCCAGCACTGCTCGGACAGGCCGACGCTCTTGCCCGGCAGCCATTCCAGATTGCCGTGCTTGCCGACATGGATCACCGCGTCACAAGCAAAGGCCCGGCGCAGCCAGCAGTAGAACGCCAGGTAGCCGTGCGGCGGCACCAGATCGGGATCGTGATACACCGCTGCCGCGTCCAGCTGATAACCGCGCGCCGGCTGGATGCCGACAAAGGTCAAACCAAAACGCAGGCCGGCGATCATCAGCCGCCCACCACGGAACATAGGATCGCTCTGCGGTTCGCCCCAACGTTCGCGCACCGCCTGCTGATTGGCTTGCGGCAAGCTGTGGAAAAACGCCAGGTACTCATCCAGTGCCAGGCTCTGGGCGCAGGGCCGCGCATCAAGGCTGTCCAGATCATTGGTAACGCCGCCAAGCAGCTGATGAATCAGCGCGGTGCCGCTGTCGGGCAAGCCTTCCACCGGATAGCCCTGCTGTTGCAGCGCCTTGAGGATATTCAGCGCAGCCGCCGGGGTATCCAGGCCAACGCCATTGCCGATACGCCCGTCGCGCGTCGGGTAGTTGGCGAGGATCAGGGCAATGCGCTTATCGGCGTTGTGTTTGCGCGCCAGCTCAATCCAGTTGCGCGCCAGCTCGGCGACAAAATCCATCCCCGGCAGATGGGGCTGGTAACAGACCACATCGCTCTGGCTGCGCTCGCTGCGCCAGGCCAAGCCCTTGAAGCTGATCGGCTGGGTAATCAGACGGCCGTCAAGCTCGGGCAGCACAATATGCATGGCCAGGTCGCGCGACCCTAGGCCCTGAGCATTGGCCAGCCACTGTGCATGGTTATCCAACGAACAAATGGCTTGCAGCACCGGGATATCGCGGCGAAAAGGCCGTGCGCTCGGCGCTTCCGGGTTGGACAGGGCAAAGGCCGTGGTGTTGATGATCAGGCGGGCATCGGCTTGGTCCAGCCAGTCCTCGACCTGGGCCAGGCAGGCCGCTTCCTTAAGGCTGGCCACGGCAATCGGCAGCGGATTAAGGCCCTGGGCCTGTAAGCGCTCACAGAACACATCGATAAAGCCGGTGTTCGCCGCCTGCACCTGGGTGCGGTAGAACAACAGCGCCGCCACCGGTGCACCAACCTGCCAGCTGGCTTGCCAATCGGCCAGGCTCGGGTTAGCCAGTTGCGGGTGATACAGGCCCACGCGTGGCAGGGGCTGCGGGTCGCCCCAGGCGTAGTCACGCTGCAGCCACTGGCTGGCGATGCAGTTAAATAGCTGCAACGCGTTAGCCGCACCGCCCTGGCGCAGGAACTGCCAAAGCCGCTCGGCCTCGGCCACAGGCACGTTGCTCAGGGCCATCAGCTCCGGATCGGGGTTGTCGCAGCCCGGCACCATAATCACCCGCGCGCCGCGCTCGGCCAGTTCGACCAGGCGCTCGATGCCGTAGCGCCAATAGCTGACGCCGCCGTGCACGGAAATCAGGATGACCTTGGCGTACTGCAACACCTGCTCGACGTAAAGATCCACCGAGGCGTGGTTGCTCAGCTGCGCCGGACTGGCCAGGCGCAGACTCGGGTAATCCGCCGGCAACTGCCGCGCCACCTCCGCCAACAGCGACAGCTGCGAATCGCCGGTGCACAGAATCACCAGCTCGGCCGGGGTCTGGCCGAGGTCGGCGATGCTGTCGACCGGCACTTGGCTGC
Organism: Pseudomonas peli; assembly: GCF_900099645.1. GTDB lineage: Bacteria > Pseudomonadota > Gammaproteobacteria > Pseudomonadales > Pseudomonadaceae > Aquipseudomonas > Aquipseudomonas peli. The sequence goes on from NZ_FMTL01000001.1 coordinate 1,817,233, forward strand.
CGGGTTGGGTGCGCAGCAGGTGCATGCGCGCTTAGCCTGCCAGCGCGGCGTTTAGCTCGGCTTCGATAGCGGCTTGATCGAGGCTCTGGCCGATCACAATCAAACGGGTGATACGCGCCTCGTCGGCCTGCCAGGCGCGGTCGAAGTGTTTGTCAAAACGCTGACCGACGCCTTGCAGCAGCAGGCGCATCGGTTTGCCGGGAATCGCCACGAAGCCCTTGATGCGCAGAATGCCGTGGGTGCTGACGGCGCTTTTCAAGGCTTGCAGCAGACGGGCTTCCTCGGCTTCGGGCAATTCGATGGCGAAGGAGTCGAACTCGTCGTGATCGTGCTCTTCATGGCCTTCCAGATCATGGTGGGTCTTGCGCGCATCGATATGCAGCTCGGTCTCGCAGTTCAGGCCCAGCAGCACGTCCAGCGGCAGCTCGCCGCCATGGGCTTCGATGATTTTCACCGCCGGCGGCAGCTCCTCGGCCACTTCCGCACGCACCGCAGCCAGGGCGGTGGCGTCGAGCAGGTCGGCCTTGTTGAGGATCACCAGGTCAGCGCTGGCCAGTTGGTCGGCGAACAGCTCATGCAGCGGCGATTCGTGGTCCAGGTTCGGGTCAAGCTGGCGCTGTGCATCGACCTGTTCAGGGAAGGCGGCGAAGGTGCCGGCGGCCACGGCCGGGCTGTCGACCACGGTGATTACCGCGTCCACCGTGCAGGCGTTGCGAATTTCCGGCCAGTTAAAGGCCTGTACCAGTGGCTTGGGCAGGGCCAGGCCGGAGGTTTCAATCAGGATATGGTCCAGTTCGCCGCGCCGTGCCACCAGCTCGCGCATCACCGGAAAAAACTCTTCCTGCACGGTGCAGCACAGACAGCCGTTGGCCAGTTCGAAGATGCGCCCGTTAGCTTCTTCTTCGCTGCAACCGATGGAGCACTGCTTGAGGATTTCGCCGTCGATACCCAGCTCGCCGAACTCGTTGACGATCACCGCGATGCGCCGCCCGTCGGCGTGGCCGAGCATATGCCGCAGCAGGGTGGTTTTGCCGGCGCCGAGAAAGCCGGTAACGATGGTGACGGGAAGTTTGGCGAGGGTTGGCATGGTGAGTCCTGCGTAACGTCGAAAGAAAGACGAGCAGGAGGCGGCACAGACATGACAGCCACGGGGCGTCAGCCAACACCACCGGATCACCCCGCCCGGTTGTCGAAAGCGTGACGAGGCAGGTCTCCTGGCTCACGGTCTGCGCCTTGCGCGACCCTTCACCTTCCCGCCTGGCGGCAGTGGTGTATCGAAGGGCTTTGGACCGTTTACAGTTGCGGGGGCAGCCAAGGCATCAACCTTGTTCCCTCTTAGCTTCATGGGCATGCCCACGAAGAACCTCGAACGCGACAAGGCTACGCAGGCCACAGCGGCCGGTCAATCGCGGTTGACCGGTGCCGGCCGCCATGTTGAGCTACGCCGCCGCACACACCGAGCGCCGCAGATGATTCCCAGACACACCCCTCGCCACCCCGCTGCCGCCGTTCAGGTAGTCGCCGGGCTGGGCTGCCGCAGCGGCTGCAATGTGGAGGACGTGCTCAGCCTGCTGCTGCACAGCCTGCAGACGCATGGCCTGACTGTGGATAACCTGGCCGGACTGGCCAGCATCGCGCATAAACAAAGCGAGCCGGGCCTGCTGGCATTGGCCGAACGCCTTGGTCTGCAGCTGAACTGCTTTAGTGCGGAAGAACTGCAGCCCTATCAGCACCGTGTGCAAGGCTCGCCGCTTACCCTGGCCGCAACCGGCAGCCCGGCAGTCGCCGAACCCTGCGCCCTGGCCCTGGCCGAACGCATGGACGGCAATGCTGCCCGCCAGCTCGGCGAGAAAACCCGTAACGCCAGCGCCACCTGCGCGCTGGCGTTGATTGCACCCAAGGATGTGTCATGACCGTCTACTTTATCGGCGCCGGCCCTGGCGACCCCGAGCTGATCACCGTCAAAGGCCAGCGCCTGCTGCGCAGCTGCCCGGTGATTCTCTACGCTGGCTCGCTGGTGCCCGAGGCTGTGCTCGAAGGCCACAGCGCCGAGCAGGTGATCAACACCGCCGAGCTGCATCTGGATGAAATCATCGAGCTGATCCGCCAGGCCGATGACAAAGGCCAGGATGTGGCCCGCGTGCACTCCGGCGACCCGTCGCTATACGGCGCGATTGGCGAACAGATCCGTCACCTGCGCCGGCTGGGCATCGCCTTCGAGATCATCCCTGGGGTGACGGCCACTGCGGCGTGCGCTGCCCTGCTGGAAAGCGAACTGACTCTGCCCGAGGTGTCACAGACGCTGATCCTCACCCGCTATGCGAGCAAGTCGAACATGCCCGAGGGCGAGGCATTGGGCGACTTGGCGCGCCACGGTGCGACCATGGCCATCCACCTGGGCGTGGTGCACCTGAGCAAGATCGTTACTGAGTTGCTGCCGCATTACGGCGCGGACTGCCCGATTGCCGTGGTCCATCGCGCCAGCTGGCCGGATCAGGATTGGGTCAGCGGCACCCTGGCCACCATCGAAGAACAGGTGCGCGCTAAGGGCTTTCGCCGCACCGCGCTGATCCTCGTCGGCCGCGTGCTGCACGCCGAACAGTTCGCCGACTCGGCGCTTTACAACGCCGAGCATCGCCACCTGTTCAGGTCGGCAGAAGACTAAGCAGCAGGCAGTCGGCCAGGCTTATCGACGCAATACGCGCCGTGTGAGCAGCAGCAGATCATCCAGCGCCGGCACACTGGCCAATAACACCAGCAGCAAGGCCAGCGGCACGGTGGCGATATAACCCAGGTGGTTAAAGCCCAGTGCGCCGATCACCCCGCCGAGGAAGAAGTACAGCGCCAACAGGCTGAGCACCCGCAGACGTTGGCGGTCAGCCATCACCCGAGCGATATCAGGGCCGCGCGTGCGATTCCAATAGAACAGCTTGCCTAGCTCGATACCGATGTCGGTGATGATTCCGGTGATGTGGGTGGTGCGGATTTCCGCCCTGGAGAGTTTGGTAATCAGCGCGTTCTGCAGGCCCATGATGAAACACAGCAGCATCACCGTCAGCGGCACGAACAGGCCGGTAATCCGCGCCAGCGATGCGCCAAGAAAGCCAAAACACAGCAACAGCGCAGCCTCGAGCAGCAACGGCAGGGCGTATTCGCTATGCAACTGGCGGCGCCGCGAGTAATTGATCATCACCGTCGAGCAGGCTGCACCCAGTAGAAATGACAGCACACCGCCGAGACCACTCCACACCAGGCCATAGGCACCCAGAGCAATGTTGTCCGCCATGGCCGAGACGATGCCGGTCATATGCGAGGTGTATTGCTGCACGGCAAGAAAACCGCCGGCATTGATCGCCCCTGCAACGAAAGCCAGGGCAAAACCCAGATGCCGATTGGCTACGACACTGCGCGTCCGTCCGGTCAGGCTTCTCGCATAGCGAATAGGCATAAGTGCCTCGGGTGAACGGCAGGGCTTAGAGATGAATCTCCGCGCCCTTGATGCCGAGTAGGCGCAACTCTTCGATCAGACCATTGAGATCGGCGAAGGACTCCACCTGCTCCTGGTCATCGACCAGAAAGAAGCTGGTGCCCGCGCCTTTCTTCAACAGCACGATCCATTCCCGGGTATTGGACGGGTTGACGATGATATGGGTATCAAAGAGCACGCCCTGAGCCTGCTTGCTCTTTATATCTTCACGTGTGGGATGAAAATAAAGTTTCATCCAATTTAAAGCTTCGTTATCAAGCTTCAAAAATTCTATAAAATACTTATAAACCAATTAGATAGAAATCAATCTGCTGAAGGCCTAGGGCGGGGTTGTACCGAGATGGAAATCAGTATGGGACGTTAAAGTATCATCCAATTTGCGGCAAGGCCGTTCGCCATGGCCTAAAATATGGAAATAAAGTTTCATCCTTTTGCCGGAAACACAGTGGTGACGGGGCTTGTAGAGGGAGGCCATTTTTGGCCTCCCTCTACACTTGCCAGCTCTAGTTTCTCAGGGCAACGAAACGGACTAGCTAGCGCAATCTAGCTCCACTATTCGGCCTGCCTCATCCAGATATGCTGGTGGAATCGCAGACTAGGGATAGCAGGATGAGGGGGTAGCCCATCTCTGCGGGTAAGGGTGAGCGTTGCGAAGGAGAGCAGCTCCGCGGCGACGTTCACTCCCTCTGGGCACCAATCGATCTTCTGGAGGAAGCTCAATCACTCCGTTGTTGCTTGCTTCCCTGGATTGAACGCTGGCCAGCGGTCTCCTAGACCACGGACAAGATATCTATTTGTTCGATCCGCTTGGGCCTGAGAAGACTCGTAGTAGTCAGCTTGCTTGTAGGCTATCAGCTCGCTCGCGTATAGCCGGTTAAGCACGGCCGGGATTTGATGCTTCGGCACCCCTGCTTTGGAGGCAATCGTTGTGTTGAATCGCCCCGGATTTCTTAGACACTTTCCAGGCTCAGTAAATGTCGCTTCTCAAACTCTACCGGTGACAGCTGGTTGTTGAAACCGTGTCGGCGTTTTGGGTTGTAAAACATCTCGATGTAGTCGAACACATCAGCGCGTGCGTCTTGCCTGGTGCTATAGATTTTTCGCCTGATCCGCTCCCGCTTTAGCAACTGGAAGAAGCTTTCTGCCACCGCGTTGTCGTGGCAGTTACCGCGTCGGCTCATGCTTCCAAGCAAGTTGTTGGCTTTTAGGAAACTCTGCCAGTCACCACTGCTGAACTGACTACCCTGGTCTGAGTGAATCATCACCTCCTGCTTGGGCTTACGCCGCCAAACGGCCATCAGCAATGCATCAATAGCCAGATCGCTGGTCATCTGCGGCTTCATCGACCAGCCAATTACCTGCCGTGAAAACAGATCGAGCACCACCGCCAAAAATAACCAACCCTCATAGGTGCGGAT
>NZ_FMTL01000002.1:0-188178 GCF_900099645.1 Pseudomonas peli
AAGCGCTGTGAGGCGTTGAGCTAACCAATACTAATTGCCCGTGAGGCTTGACCATATAACACCCAAACAATTTGATGTTTGTGTGTCTCTATGAAGACTGCAACAGCCGAAAATTTGTAAGCACTGCAAAACCATTTATCACATACCCAATTCGAGGTAGCGAGCCGCGCAAGCAGCACGACATCTCAGCTGAATCGCTTGACGACCATAGAGCATTGGAACCACCTGATCCCATCCCGAACTCAGTAGTGAAACGATGCATCGCCGATGGTAGTGTGGGGTTTCCCCATGTGAGAGTAGGTCATCGTCAAGCACCTATACCAAAACCCCCGATCGTGAAAACGGTCGGGGGTTTTACTTTGTGGCGCGAAAACAAACCATGCCCAGCTCAGCCTTTGATAGGCAACTAAACAGGGCGTGGCTATGATGCCTAAGCGCACTTATCCAAGGGTTCTTCTATGGCCGATCCGGCACTCTCTGAGCCACTGTCCGAGCGTGAGCTCAAGCAACTGATTGCCTGCCATGAGTGCGATCTATTACTGCGCAAACCTGGTGCGGCTGCAGGTGAGCGGGTTGAGTGTCCACGCTGTGGCTATGAGCTGTACACCCATCGCACGCATGTCATACGACGTAGTCTGGCATTGGTACTTGCAGCTTTATTGCTTTATGTGCCGGCTAATTTTTTGCCAATTATGCGTCTTAATCTTTTGGGGCAAACCACTGAAGACACGGTGTGGACGGGCGTACTCGGCTTGTATAACAGCGGGATGCAAAGCGTCGCCGTAGTGGTATTTCTTTGCAGCATGGCTGTGCCACTGCTGAAGTTGTTGTGTCAGCTGGCTGTGCTGCTGAGCATTCAACTGGATATGGGGCGCAGTTATGGCTTGTTGCTTTACCGTATTTATCACCATATGCGTGAGTGGGGCATGCTTGAGGTCTACTTGATGGGCATTCTGGTGGCCATCGTCAAGCTGGTGGATCTGGCCGAGTTAAGTATTGGTCTTGGGCTGCTGTGTTTTGTCGCATTGTTACTGGTGCAAGTCTGGCTGGAGGTGACGATGTCGCCGCATCAAATCTGGGAAGCCCTGTCGGGGGAGGATGAGCATGCGAGCGATTGATGCCGGTTTGTTGATTTGTCACGAGTGCCACCAACTCAATACGCGTCAGCCCGAGAGCCCTAAGCAGTTCTGTACGCGATGTGGCGGGCGCTTGCATGAACGCAGGCCCAATAGCCTTGTGCGTACCTGGGCGCTGCTGCTTACGGCGGCGGTGCTGTATATCCCCGCCAACCTGCTGCCTATCATGACGGTTAACTCGTTGGGTAAAGGACAGTCCGATACCATCATGTCGGGTGTTATTGAGTTGGTGAACTACGGCATGCTGCCGATTGCTGCGGTTGTCTTTATCGCGAGCATCCTAGTGCCGACATTCAAGTTGGTGGGCATTGCCCTGTTACTGTACTCGGTGCAACGGCATCAGCCGATGTCAGCGCGGCAGCGGATCCTGATGTACCGTTTTATCGAATGGATTGGGCGCTGGTCGATGCTCGACATCTTCGTCATCGCGATACTGGTCGCGGTGGTCAATTTCGGCAGCCTGGCCAGTATCGAACCAGGCTACGGTGCTACAGCTTTTGCCAGTGTGGTCGTGCTGACCATGCTGGCCGCATTAACTTTTGACCCTCGCCTGATATGGGACAACACGGATTCGGATGACGACCATGAATGATTTGCCGTTGGCCAAAGCACGCCCTGCTTCGAACTGGTCGGCTATTTGGGTGCTGCCGCTGATTGCATTATTGATCGGTGGCTGGCTCGGCTGGCGTGCCTATAACGAGGCGGGTATCGAAATCCAAGTGACCTTCGAGACGGGAGAGGGCTTGCAGGCCGGCAAAACGGAAGTGATCTACAAGGGCATGTCGATTGGTAAGCTGACTGCGATGGAGCTTGACGACAGCGGCGAGCGGCGCGGTGTACGTGCGACGCTGGAGATGGACAAGCGTGTGGAGCATCAGCTGCTCAGCAATACCCGCTTCTGGTTGGTCAAGCCGAGCGTCTCGCTCGCAGGTATTACCGGACTGGAAACGTTGGTATCGGGTAATTACATCGCGGCCAGCCCCGGCGACGGTGAGCCTACGCGCAAATTCACTGCACTCAATGAACCCCCGCCCTTGGCCGATACGGCGCCTGGGCTGCACCTGACGCTCAAGGCCGAGCGCTTGGGTTCCTTGAACCGTGACAGCCCGGTGTTCTACAAGCAGATCCAAGTCGGCCGGGTGAAAAGCTATGCCCTGCTTGAAGATCAGAATCAGGTTGAGGTGAAGGTATTCATTCAGCCGGAGTTTGCATCCCTGGTGCGCAAACATACGCGCTTCTGGAACGCCAGTGGTGTGTCTATCGATGCAGGGCTATCAGGTGTGAAAGTACGCACCGAATCGCTGGCCAGCATCGTGGCCGGCGGTATTGCCTTTGCGACGCCGGAGCATCGTAAGGACAGCCCGCCGACCGATCCGTCACTGCCATTCCGCCTGTATGAAGACTTCGATACGGCGCAGGCAGGGATTCGCGTCAACCTGACTCTGCATGAGTTTGATGGGCTGGAGCCTGGGCGTACACCGGTGATGTACAAGGGCATCCAAGTCGGTCATATGAAGACCTTCAAGATTGACGATGACCTCAGCGGTGCGCGCGTCGAACTGATGTTGGATCCCCGTACCGAAGACTACCTGGTAGAAGGTACGGATTTCTGGGTGGTCAAACCGTCGATTTCCCTAGCAGGGATTACCGGGCTCGAAGCGTTGGTCAAGGGCAACTACATCGCCATACGCCCGGGCGAGAAAGGCGGTGCGCCGTCGCGTGACTTTGCGGCCAGGCCCAAGGCGCCGCCGCTCGATCTGGCGGCGCCCGGTTTGCATCTGGTGTTGTTCAGTGAGGTGCGTGGCTCCTTGGAAATTGGCAGCCCGGTGCTGTTCAAGCAGCTCAAGGTCGGTTCGGTGCAAAGCTATCAGCTCTCACGCGACAACAAGCAGGTGGCATTCGGTGTGCACATTGAGCCGGAATACACGCATCTGGTGAACAACAGTACGCGCTTCTGGAATGCCAGTGGCATTACCCTCAAAGGTGGTTTATCCGGCGTTGAGGTGAAAAGCGAATCGCTACAAACACTGCTGGCTGGCGGGATCTCCTTTGAGACCCCGGATCCCAAAGCCGCCAAGAATGACAAGCGCGTGCAGCGCTTCAACCTCTACAGCAGCCAAGAACAGGCACTGGAGAAGGGCGTTGCACTGACCATCCGTGTCCCCCGTGGCGATGGGCTTAACCCCGGCACGGCAATTCGTTACAAGGGGCTGGATGTGGGTAAGGTCGAGCGCATTGAGCTGACGGATGATTTGCAGGCCGTGATTCTGCATGCGCGCGTTACTCAGGCAGCCCAGCAGATTGCCCGTGTTGGGACGCAGTTCTGGGTGGTCAAGCCCGAGGTGAGTTTGACCCGGGCCGCCAATCTGGAAACCCTGGTCACGGGCCAGTACATCGAAGTGCAGCCGGCTGCGCAGAAGGCTGCACTGAAACTGGACTTTACCGCCGCCGAGGCACCGCCCAAGGCCAGCGTGCGTGAGCAAGGCTTGCGTCTGGTGTTGAGCGCGGCGCGGCGTGGGTCGATCAAACCGGGTGTGGTGGTCAGTTACCGCGAAGTGCCGGTGGGCAAGGTCACCGACTTCGAGCTGGGGCCAACCTCTGATCGCGTGTTGATCCACGTTTTGATTGAACCGCGTTATGCGCCCTTGGTACGAACCGGCAGCCGCTTCTGGAATGCCAGCGGGATTGGCGTGGATGCTGGGCTGTTCAGTGGCGTGAAGGTGCGTACCGAGTCGCTGGAGGCTTTGCTGGAGGGTGGTATTGCCTTTGCCTCCCCGGATAACCCGCAAATGGGCGGCCCGGCACAGGTTGGGCAGACCTTTGCCCTGCACGATGAGGTCAAGGAAGAGTGGTTACGCTGGGCGCCGAAGATCGCGCTGGAGAAATAACCGACAAGGGCCGCAATCGCGGCCCTTGTGCTTTATGGCGGGTGAGCCAGCGTTAGGCTGGCTCGGTTGCTGCGGTTGTGATTTCTGCCTTGCTCTTGGTGCTGTCACGGCGCTGGATATATTTCCAATCCGCTTCATCGATATAGATGCCATTCGGCCCGCTGCCGCCTTCCAAGTCGATAGCCACATGGGCCGAGACCTGAGGCTTCACCGAGGCGAGAATCGGCACAAAGCCCAGTTGCAGGCTGGTTTCGATCAGCGCTTGCTGGTTCTTCTCATCGATATCCGCCGCCTCATCCAGGTAGTAAGGCAGCCGCACCTTGCCGGCCTGGTCGCGGTCCATCAGGTGCAGCAACAGGTACATGTTGGTCAGCGCCTTGATGGTCATGGTGGTGCCGTTGGAGGCGGCGCCATCGATATCTGTGTGGATCACCGGCTGGCCATGCACCTTGGTGATCTCGAAGGCCAGTTCAAACAGGTCCTTCAAGCCCAGCTGGTTATGGTTGGCAGCCACCAGGCGCGACAGGTAGTCCTTGGCTTCCTCGTTCTTGCTGTCCTGTTCGCTGCTCTGTTGCAGGTCGAACACCGAAAGGGTTTCACCTTCTTCGTATTGACCGGCGCTGTGGATGATCTGGTCGATGTGCTTGAGCGCATCCTTGTTCGGCGCGAGGACGATACGGAAGCTTTCCAAGTTGGACACTTGACGCTTGTTGATCTCGCGGTTGAACAGCGCCAGCTGGTGTTCCAGGTTGTCGTAGTCGCTGCGGATATTGCGCAAGGTACGGGCGATATCGGTAACCGCAGCGCGGCGCGCCTTGGCCAGGGTGAGGGCTTCGTCCTGACGGTGAGCGTAAGCGTTGACCAGCAGGTGCAGGCGGCGCTCGACGTCGTCTTCGCTGTCGAACTTGGCCACACCTTTCAGGCGTACTTGGGCGTACAGCGCCTCGATCTGCCCGTCGATGCGTTGCAGGCCTTGCCAGGCGTCCTGGTAGTCGTTGAGCAGCGGCAGCAGGTTGTCCAGGCTGTCGTCCACCGGGTCGGTAAACGGCGTGCCGAAGGGTAGGTTGGCGGGCAGCAGCTGGCGGCGGCGCAGGGCGTCTTCCAGGGTGCGTTCCTTGGCTTCCAGATCGGCTAGCTGACGGCCGACCAGTTGCAGCTTGGCGGAGAGCTGCTGCACGCGCTCGGTAAAGGCATCGGATGCACGCTTGAGTTCGTCCTGAGCGGCCTCCAGCTGCGCCAGCTGCTCCAGTTTCTGCGGCTCTTCCACAGTCAGGGTCTGGCTCTTGCGGAAGTCCTCCAGGGCCTTCTGCGCATCCAGCACGGCCTGGTAGAACTGCTCGGCCTGGGCCTTGCTCGCAGCGCGGTCGGAGGCTACCGCCTGCTGGGTTTTCAGCTGTTTGTATTCGCGGTCGAGGCGATCTTTCTGGTCGCGCAGGGCCGCGCGGTCGGCCAGGGCCTGCAGGGCCGGAGGCTCAATATGCGAAATGTCGATAGTCAGGCCGGGTACTTCGAACTGCTCGCCTTTAAAACCGTCGAGGATGGCTTCCAGGGATTTGACCCAGGCATCGCCGTCGGCGATCTGGATACCTTTCTCACCCAGCGGCAGGCTGAACAGCTGGCCGTTGAACAGGCGCATCAGGCGGTCTACGTCCTGCTGGCTGAATTCTTCGCGCAAGCGCGAGTAGCTGTTGTTGTCGGCGTGTTCGAGTTGCTGCTTGACCGATTTCAGGCGTTTTTCCAGATCGCGCAGGCGCTCATCCAGATCTTCTGCGGAGAACTGCCGTGACTGCGCAAGGGCGCCGGCCAGTTCGTCGTGAGCATCCTTGGCGGCCAGCAGCTGCTCTTCCAGTACCTTGGCGTCGTTGACCAGGGCAAAGCGGTTTTTCAGTACCGACAGCTCGCCGAGCCAGCGCTGGATCTCGCTGATTTCGCGCTCCATGCGCATCAGTTCCTGGGTGCCGCCACGTTGCTCGTGCTGCAGGCCGTCTTGCTCGCCACGGTAGTGTTCGGCCTGGATCACCAGCTCTTCGCGGCGTGCGCCAGCGTAGTCCTGCCAGGTGCCGAGCAGTGAGTCGAGCAGCGGCGAGAGGCGATGCAGCTTGCCGCGCAGCAGCTCGCGCTGGGCCACACCGGCAGCCAGGGCTTCGATCAAGGGGCCGGCGGTAACCAGCGCCTGATAGTCCTGCTCCATGCGCCGTACATCGCGGAAGGCTTCTTCGGTGGCGGCGATGTAGTCGACGCTGCCCGAGCGCAGGCTGTGCTCGAAGGCGTCGAGGAACAGCTGCTTAAGCTTTGCCGCGGTGATCTCGCGCATATGCAGCAGGTTGATAAACAGCGCGCGGAAGGTCTTCAGGCTCTGCTCGCTGGTGGAGCGCAGCGGGATTAGGGTCAGGTCCAGCGGAATCGAGGTGTGCCCGCCGACCAGCAAGCGGCGCAGCTCTTCGGGCTTCAGCTCGTAGGCCTTGATGCCCTCGCGCTCCAGCGCGTTGAACAGCTCGCGTTGACGCAGGCAGGTGCCGTTCTTCTGGTAGTGCTCCAGGTCCAGGGTGCCCTGGTAGGCGAAGAACTGGTGGCCGAAGCCGCCGCCCGGGCCGCGCCCGGCCACGCCGATGACATGGGGGCCGTGGGGCAGCACGACTTCGACGAGGATATAGCTGGTGTCGCTGGCGAAGTAGAACTTGCGCGACTGCTCCAGGCTGTACTTGCCAAAGCTCATGTCCGACATGCGCGCGAGAATCGGGAACTGCAGGGCGTTGATCGAGGCGGATTTCCCCAGGTTGTTGGCCCCGTAAACCGACAGCGGGTTTTCCAGCGGGAACAGGCCGAGGCTGTAGCCGGCGGTATTCAGTAGGGCAAAGCGGCGAATGCCGTAGCGTTCCTGGCTCATGCATCCATCTCCTGGGCGTCACGTTCTTCGGCCATGGCGCGGGCCAGGGCGTCTTCTTCGGATTCGTCGGCATCGTCCTCGGCGAGGCTGATGATCTCGTCTTCTGCCTCCTCATCCAGCAGCACCGGCGTCGGCAGCGGCAGGCTGCTGTGCAGCGTGGCGGCCAGGTCACGGTCTTGCTGCACCGAGAGGCACACATCTAGGAAGCGGTGCATGGGCGCGAGGAAGCGGTAGATGCCGTTGTCTTCGCTGGCAAAACCGAGCTGGGTCAGGCGGCGCATGACCTTTTCTTCCAACTCTTCCTGGGTGGTGACTTCGGCCTGGAGGAATAGGTCGCGATACTTTTCCAGTAGGGCGGGCAGCTCGTCACGGCCAAGGCTGCCGCCGTCGAGTACGGCCAGCGGATCACGGCCCTGATCTGCCAGGTGCTCGACCAGAATGAACGTGAACAATGCCAACCGCTGCGCGGTTTTGTTGACTTGGGCGCCCATCTGCTCGGGGACGAAATAGTAGAAACCGCGGCTGTCGCAGGTCAGCTCATAGCCCAGGGCCTTGAACAGGCCGCGGTACTGGTCCTGCTGGCTGGCCAGCTGGCTGTAGAGCTCCGGGTTGCTGCGGCTGATGTGGTAGCCCTTGAACAGCTCGCGGAAGATCGGGGCGAGCTGGGTCAGTTCTTTCAGGTCGATATTCATACGGTGGTCCCGGCCGGCTTGATCAGGGCAAAGGAGCTCAGGCTGACCTGATGCTCGCGGGTGAGGTAGTCGCGGCGCTCCAGGCGCTCGCGCTGAAAACGGCCATCGCGGGACAGACGCGAGAACCAGTAGAGCAATTCGTCGGTGGCGCCTTCGGGCTCCTGTTCCAGCAACCAGACCATCAGGTCAGGCAGCGGCAGGGCCTGCTCGCAGCGCTCGATCATTTCCCGTGCGGTGCGTGGCGCGCGCGGCGCTTCGCCTTTGCGGCTGGTATGAGCCTTGGGGAACTGCGCCGGCTTGGGCTCGAAACGGGCCAGGGCGTAAACATAGGCCTCGACCTGCGAAGCGGTGCCGAGGAAGGTGCTTTGCGGGCGACTGAACAGCGGCAGGGCCGCCTGCGGCACGGCGTCCAGGCCCTTCTTGCGGATCGCCGCCAGGGCCAGTGCTGCGCCGCGGGTTACGGCGTTATGCCGGCGCGCTTCCTCGCGCAGCGGCAACAGCAGCTCGCGCGCACGGCGCAGAGTTAGCTGGGCGGTGGTCTGCATTTCCAGAATGCGCGCGTGGGTGCGCAGCAGCAGGTCGTCATCCACCAGTTGGCCGAGACGTTGTTGTTCGCCGAGCAGGCGCAGCAGCACATGCTCTACGCGGTAGACGCCTTGCTCGAAGGCACCGTCGGCGGCCACCAGCTGGATCATCGGTTCAACGTATTCGTCCCAGGTGGCCAACACCTCGGCGTAGCGCTGACGCAGGGGGATTTGTCTATCTGAGGTCTTGGCCCGTTCGGCCACGGCGACCAGCGCCTGCTCGTCATTGGCCAGCTTCTTCAGCACATCGCGCACGCGCATATCGAGCAAACGCAGCTGGCGCGCCAGGTCGGCGGCATCGCGCACCTCGAAGGCATCCTTGATATAGCCGGCCAGGCGCTCCAGATGGCGCAGGTAGGCTTCGATCTCCAGGCACAGGCCCAGGCGGTGTTCGCGGCGCAGGTAGGCGAGGAAGTCGTGAATCTGCGCGTTCAGCTCGAAGCGATTGGGGCTCTTGGCCACCGGTACCAGGATATCCAGGCGGATCCACTGATCGAGCAGGGCGGTGACATCGGTCGGCGTGCCTTCAGGCAGTTGCGCGGCGAGCTGGTTGCGCAGCTCCACCAGGCTCAGGGTGCCGGCATCGAAACGCTCGCACAGCGGCTCCAGCAACGTCCAGTGTTCGGCAAGGGCGCGCAGTACGCGTTTGGGATCAATCATCGGGGCATCCGCTCCGCGGGCTTTTCGCAAAAACGCCGATTGTACTGCAAGCCGTGGCCAAGGCTTGAGTGTCAGTCATCGTCTATGCGCGCCGCTCGGGCAGATGTAACCCAGGGTGTGGTGATGGGTAACAGCCTGGTGGCTGTCTGCGACGGAATTCTCGGGTTTTCTCGACTATGGGTCGGCACATTCGGGCGTCGGGCTTTTTATAGTGCTAATCAAGGCGTGGAGTCCTCAGGGCTCTGCCACTCAAATAAGAACGACAGGGAATCCACCATGCGTCCGACTATTGGATTTGCCAAAAATGCGATCGCTTTGATCTGTGTGGGGCTACTCAGCTCGACGGCGCACGCCAAGATGGTTGAATTGGCGGACACCGAGTTGTCGGAAGTCACCGGGCAGGCCTTTATCAACCTGACGACGGACAGCAGTGCAGGGATCAACTACACCCGGGTCAATTTCGGGATGAATGTCGACACCCAGTTGAATATGAATAAATTGCAATTGGGTCAGTACAACGACTCGGTGACCCGTCCCGGAGAGGGGCTTGGTACGTCCGATATATTGATCAATAACTTTGCATTGGGCACGGTCAATGCTGACGACACCATCAACCCATTCAAGATTGCCAATCCCTTTTTGGAACTGGCCTATTCGGGCAACAAAGTGGTGGGTGTGCGCATTGGCTTTGGTGAGGCCAAGGGGTATTTGTCTGGCGATATTCAAAGTCTGACGGGCAATATTCCGGTCAAGATCGAGGGTACAGCTTCGCCTATTTATAAAGCGGCCAGCGTGGGCGAGCAGATTTTGCTTGGGTTTGCCGGGGTGTATCCGAGCACTCGTCTGGAGGCCGATGCAACCTTGGTCAAGAGTGACGGTACTTTCGATCCAGTGCGCGGCACCATGGCAGGTATGCTAAACGGGCAAACCCTGGGGTGCGTCTCTGGCTGTGGGCTGGGTGGGATTTCTGATGCCTTGTTAAGCCTGTTTGCCTCCAGTAACTGCAAGGTATTGTCGTTGGCGACCTGCTTCCCCCTGAGTAATTTCGGCTCGCTGCCAGTCGGTAATTTAAGCATTGCAGACAACGCCAATACCGCAGCGATTGAAGGTGCTGCGCGCGGCTTCTTTATTTCCATGCAAACCCAGGATGTCGCTTGGAAAAATCAGGACAGCGGCGAATTTATGACTGCGCTAAAGGGGGCGTTCATGAACATGCCGCAATATCGTGACGCTAATGGTCAATTAGTTGCCCCGATCAAAATCAACTTCGAACAGGCTTTCAATGGCATTCTCCGCCAGGACACCTGTCTGGGCACCGCCACAGTGGGGTGCTGAGCATGCTTAGGCTGACTGCGGTTGCTGTATTGATGCTGCTGTCTGGAGCTGCCCAGGCAGAGTTGCAAGCGCTGGATGATCAGGAGCTGTCTGCCGTTCAGGGCGCCGGCTTCGGCTTTGTGCTGGATGGCATTCTGCTGGATGCATCGGGCGCCACTATCACGGTCAATGACATCAACAATGCTTCAGGGCAGAACGTGCCGATTTCGGTGAAAGAGTTCTACCTGGGGGCGACCGGCAGTAATAAAGGTGCAAACCTGAATCCGGTAAATATTGGTCGTTTGGATCATCCCTTCGAGATCACTTTGGCCAAAGGGGAAACCCTGCGCACCCTGCGTGATGATGGACAGTGGGTGCAGACCACGCCGAGCAATGTCAGTGTGCTGGAGTTCAAGTTCCCTGAGCGCTTGACCGGTGCCGGTGGGCAGGCCTGTATCAGCGGATATGCCGCTGCCGGAAGCAACTGCTCCAGCCGTGCTTCGGAGCGAGTTGATCTGGGCATTCGCTTCGACTTCCAGGTTGCCGCCGGGCGTACTGACATCATCAATCTTGATTTCAGCGAACTGGTTATGGACGGCAGTTACCTGCGGCTATGGGGCGATGACCCGCGCGGGCAGTTGGTGGGTGAGGCGCGAGTGAATCTGTTCGCCAAGAGCCTGCAACTGATGTCCTGCGCTGCCGGTACGGCCAATTGCACCTCCGCTCAGGAGCAGACTGCCCGCACCCTGACACTGAGCAATGCCTTCGCCAATATTTCGCTGGGTTACGGCAAGAGCCAGCCGTTGCTGTTTGATGTCAGCAGTAACGGCCAGTTTGTGCTGGAGCTGCCAAATCCGGTTACCCGGGCCGCCAATGGCAGTGCGCGGCCTGCGGCAGAGCGTAATACGATTGCCAGTGACTTCTATGCCAACGCCCCACGCACCAATATCGTGATCGACAACCTCAAAGCCGGCACAGGTAGCTTTTCTACCGGTGGCTACAACTTTGGCTACAACGCCATCCAGGGGCTCAGCATCAACTACCTGAAGGTGACCAGCCGTGATCTCTAAAGTCTGGTTAGCCATCAGCGCGCTGCTCGCCATGCCGGCCTTTGCCGAGATGCAGGCATTGGACGATGACACCCTGAGCAGCATGAATGGCCAGGGAGGGGTTTATCTGTCCGGTGAATTCAGTATCAACAAGGATGGCGGTGTGTTGTGGAGCAAGCCGGTCAGCAATAATCCCAGCACTTGGACGGCCAGCCAGCGCAGCTGCGCCAATGCGGGTGCTACGACGCCGGAAAACTGTGGCATGCGTGTGGCAATTCGCTCCGAGGCCGACGGCGGCTGGTATGTGCTGGATAACCTCAAGGGCGTTTTCAGCTTTGAAGGCCTGACTCTGCGCACCCGTACCATCAACAGTGGTTTTAACGGTGATGGCGCCGCTTTTAATCAGGATGTGCTGGAGTTCGGTTTGCCCAATGAGGTGAAGTTCAAGGATGGCAGTTTTGCCTTTGGTGTCGCCAACCAGGGCGGCTGGCAGAACAAGTCCCTGAGCGTGGCCAATGGAGGGAATCCGTCCTACCAGCAAACCAATATCTTCTCGGCGAAGATCGACGGCACCATCCGTATGCAGGGCAACGTGCTGATCTTTCCGCAGAATTGAGGAGCAGGGCCATGCACCGTCATTTGCTATTGTTGCTCGCAGTTCTGAGTCCGCTGACGCAGGCCATGCAGGCACTGGATGATCAGGCGCTGTCATCCGTCAGCGGGCGTGACGGCATCAGCCTGCAAACCACTGGCGCTGGCTGGTCGGCGGGCAGTGTTGACTACAAACAGGATGGTCAGACCCTAAGCCTCAAAGGCGTCAGTGGCACGCCGCAAATAGCGGGTAGCAGTTCGACCACTACGCTGGATGTGGTAGGTGAGCAATTGCAGGTGCAGCACAGCGGCAGTGCTCAGGTGCTCAGCGTCGATAACATCGAGCTGGCCGGCAGCAGCAAAAGCTTTGGCGCCTTTCGCGCGTTTTTCACCCTGGGGGCCAGCCTCAAATTGAGCGGCGGCGGGGCCAGTGGCGTCAGCGGTTTCAGCCTGGATGACAGCCAACTGTCGTTGAGCGCGGCGACCTTCTATTACCGCGATAATGGCTTTGACCTGATCGTCAAAGGCCTGTCGTTCGATACTTACCTGAGCAACGCCTACCTGGACATCGTCAGCGGCGGCAGCGGTCAGGAGATCAAACTGGATCTGGGCACTTCGCGTTTTGTCGGCTCAATTGCCGGCATCGGCCTCGACCTGGCACATGGCGACCCAACTGCCGGCGTGGCGGTGACACCGGGCGCCCCCGATCTGCGTGACGTGGATGCACAACGCAGCTTCGGCAAACTGAACATGGATTTGCGCCTGGGCGGCAGCATCAGCATTGCGGGTGGCGGCGCCAGTGGCGAAGGCTTGCGGATCAAACCGAATATCACCATCGCCAACAGCCTGTTCCAGTATCAGGATGAAGGCGTACTGCGTGCTGAGAACTTTGCTGGCAGCCTGATCAGCAACTCTGGGCTGACAGTGGATCTGGAGCAGGACGGCGCGGGTAGCTACGCGAAGGTTGCCTTTCAGGACCTCAAGTTCAACGCCACCCTCGGCGGCCTGATCATGGGCAACCCGAGCAATCAGAAACTCGGTGGCCTGGCGGTGGATTTGAATTTTCTTGACCAGGGTACTCGGCAGAATTGGCTGAAACTGCGTCCGGGCGGCGACCCCAACTCCGGGCAGAAAGGCATCAGCGCCGACCTCAGCTGGAACATGGTCAACAGCTCGTTGGCACTCACCGATAACGGCAACACCATGTGGTTCAGCGGCCTGCGTACCCACGGCACCGGTCAGTTTACGTTTGATCTGACCAAAAGCTGCGCCGCCGGTGTGAGCACGAGCTGCAACGCCGGCACCAACAGCGATATAAACAGCGGCGGCTACAACGGTCATTTCGATGGCATGCGCCTGGGCTTCAAGAATGTGGTCGGTAGCTACAGCTTCGATGGTCTGCGAGTGGGTACGGCTGATGCGCCACTCCAGGGCGGCACCGAGTTGCTGGTGCTGATGGAAATTTTCCCGGCCTACGATTTCACCCTCAACGGTCAGGTCACTCTGCGCGCTGGTGGTGCTGTGGGTGATGGGCTGCGCTACAACGCCGACTTCTATATCACCGAGGCGAATGCGGCGATTACCGTGGATGAAAACGGTCGTGGCCTGTGGCTCTCAGGCAGCAGCTATGACATGCATTACCGCGAAGGCTCGCTGGACATCAGCACTAACGGTGTGGAGCTGCGCAAGGGTACGTACTGGTCCAAACTTGATGTGAACGACGTGCGCTGGGGGGATCGGCAAACCGGTAGCAGCATTGGCCGTCTGGTGCTTAAACGCTATGAGCAGGGCTCTACCCTGGCCATCAATTCGGGCGGTGCTGGTGCCTTGTGCGTCGGCGGTAGCGGTGGCACGTCGGCGGCATGTGTGGCCAGCGGCGGGCGCTGGGAGGACCGGGGCGACGAAGGCATCTCGGTCAAGCTGAAGAATGTATTCGTGCGTGATGGCTCCGGTAACCCGGCCAATAGCGTATCGAACAACGAGAAACGCAATCAGATCATCATTGAAACCGGGCGGGTGAATGGGGTGAACGGCACCGGCAGCCAGCTGGTGGTGGACAACTTCCACACCTCTGACGGCAACCCGAGTAACCCGAACGCCAATGCCTATGGGTTTAACGTCGACCTTAACCTCGATGTGGCGCCGACCAAGGTGTGCAGCAAGACCGCCTCTGGTTGCACCCCCGTCAGTCCTGATCCGCTGGGTTTTGCGGTTAACGGCCGGGTGCACTTCAAAGAAGTGAATATCGACCGGATTCAGCATGTTCACCCCACCGGCGGTGCGGTGACCTCGATGTATGGGGTTAAGCTGCAAAACGCTGATATCCGCGCCAACCTGACGGCCACGCCGATCAACTGAGCCCCCGCATCAGCGCCGCGCAGGCGCTGTATGTCGTCATGCCCCTGTCATCCTTGTTGGTCATTCTGCTGGCGCACGGTGGCAGGTGCAGGGCGCTTGCATTGAGCGCCCAATCGCCGCCAATGGTCGCTGAATCGAGGAAATATCCCCGTTGCCCTTTCGATATGTGCCGGTTGTCGGCACAATTCGCCTCCACTTTTTTGGGGGGAGCCTACTGGCTTCCCGTCAGCCGACCTTGCAGGGGCAGCGCCATGATCAAAACGCCTTACTACCTGATCGACAAACAGAAGCTGCTGGGCAATCTGGAGAAGATCGCCTACGTACGCGAGCACTCCGGGGCCAAGGCGCTGCTGGCGCTCAAATGCTTCGCCACCTGGTCGGTGTTCGACCTGATGCAGCAATATATGGACGGCACGACCTCATCGTCCCTCTATGAGTTGAAGCTCGGCCGGCAGAAGTTCGCCGGCGAAACCCACGCCTACAGCGTGGCCTGGGCCGATGATGAAATCGAAGAGATGGTTGCCAACTGCGACAAGATCATCTTCAACTCCATTGGCCAGCTTGAACGCTTCGCCGAGGCCACCGAGGGCACCATCCGTGGCCTGCGCGTTAACCCGCAGGTGAGCAGCTCCGATTACCTGCTGGCCGACCCGGCGCGTCCGTTCAGCCGCCTGGGCGAGTGGGACCCGGAAAAGATCGCCGCGGTGATGGATAAGATCAGCGGCTTTATGTTCCACAACAACTGCGAGAACGGCAGCTTCGAGCTGTTCGATCAGATGCTGACCACCATTGAAGAGCGCTTCGGCCATCTGCTGGAGCAGGTCGAGTGGGTCAGCCTCGGCGGCGGGATTCACTTCACCGGTGACGACTACCCGCTGGATCAGTTCTGCGCGCGTCTTAAGGCCTTCTCCGAGCGTTTCGGGGTGCAGGTCTATCTGGAGCCGGGCGAAGCGGCGATCACCCTAAGCTCCTCATTGGAAGTCACGGTGCTCGACACCCTTTACAACGGCAAGCACCTGGCCGTAGTCGACAGCTCGATCGAAGCACACATGCTCGACCTGCTGATCTACCGCCTCAACGCCAAGATGGAACCCTGCAGCGGTGAATACACCTACATGGTGTGCGGCAAGTCTTGCCTGGCCGGTGACATCTTTGGTGAATATCAGTTCGACAAACCTCTGGCCATCGGCGATCGCCTGTCGTTTATCGACGCCGCCGGTTACACCATGGTCAAAAAGAACTGGTTCAACGGCCTGAAAATGCCGTCCATCGCGGTCAAGCAACTCGACGGCAGCGTCGAAGTGGTGCGCGAATTTGGCTTTGACGATTACCTGTCCAGCCTGAGCTGATCCGTAGTGTGGACGGCATTTTTCGTCCACCGCTCTGAAATCACAAAGGTGGATGCAAAAGCGTCATCCACCCGACGTGCTGTAAACCCGCTCCAACTCTCTCAATAACGCAGTACCCAGGAGGTGAAACAATTGAAGAAGAATGTTCTGATCATTGGTGCAGGAGGTGTCGCCAAGGTGGTGGCCCACAAGTGCGCGCAGCACAACGACGAATTGGGTCGCATTGCTATCGCGTCGCGCAACATCTCCAAATGCCAGGCCATCATCGACAGCGTAAAGGCCAAAGGCAGCTTGAAGCAGCCGGCCGAAATCCAGGCCTATGCCCTGAATGCGCTGGATATTGAAGCAACCAAGACGCTGATTCGCGAAACCGAATCGCAGATCGTTATCAACGTGGGTTCGGCCTTCCTCAATATGTCGGTGCTGCGCGCCTGCATCGATACCGGCGCCGCCTACCTCGACACCGCCATCCACGAAGAGCCGGGCAAGGTCTGCGAAACGCCGCCTTGGTACGGTAACTACGAGTGGAAGCACCTGGCCGAATGCCAGGACAAGGGCGTGACTGCCATCCTCGGCGTCGGTTTCGACCCGGGCGTGGTCAATGCCTATGCCGCATTGGCGCAGCAGCAGTACTTCGACAGCATCGAGTCGATCGACATCCTCGACGTCAACGCCGGTTCCCACGGCAAGTACTTCGCTACCAATTTCGACCCGGAAATCAATTTCCGTGAATTCACTGGCCAAGTCTGGAGCTGGCAGAACAGCCAGTGGACCAGCAACAGCATGTTTGAAGTCAAACGCACCGACGACCTGCCAGTGGTCGGTGAGCAGAATCTGTACCTGACCGGGCATGACGAAGTTCATTCCCTGTCCAAGCACCTGAACGTACCCAATGTGCGTTTCTGGATGAGCTTCGGTGAGCACTACATCAATGTGTTTACCGTGCTGAAGAACCTCGGCCTGCTTTCCGAGCAACCGGTGAAAACCGCCGAAGGCCTCGAAGTGGTGCCGCTGAAAGTGGTCAAGGCCGTACTGCCGGACCCAGCCTCGCTGGCACCGGGCTACAGCGGCAAGACCTGCATCGGTGATCTGGTCAAAGGCACCAAGGATGGCAAGCCGGCCGAGCTATTTATCTACAACGTCGCCGACCACAAGGATGCCTATGTGGAGACCGACAGCCAGGGTATTTCCTATACCGCAGGCGTACCGCCGGTCGCAGCTGCACTGCTGGTCGCTCGTGGCGATTGGGATGTGGCGCGCATGGCCAACGTTGAGCAGCTGCCGGCCGAGCCGTTCCTCAAGCTGCTGGACGTAATGGGCCTGCCGACTCGCATCAAAGACAAGGACGGTGATCGTCCCTGGGATCAGGCGCTTTGATCGGCTGTCTCTAGCCGGACCCTAGCTCGCTCAGTTAGCTCAACGCCCGCCATTTTGGTGGGCGTTTTGCTTTCTGGCCCGTGGGAGGGGCTTTAGCCGCGACGTGGCATCGATGTGCGCCGCGCTTCCCGCCCGTGGCATTTCACGCGACAATCAACCCTTATCGACACGCGCCCCAACGTCGGGTGCGTGCTACGGCGACTCCGTGAGGAAACCAGCATGAGCAGCAACGATCGCGTCATTATTTTCGATACCACCCTGCGTGACGGCGAGCAGAGTCCCGGCGCGTCTATGACCGGTGAAGAAAAGCTGCGCATCGCCAAGGCTCTGGAGCGTTTGCGCGTCGACGTGATCGAGGCTGGTTTTGCCATCGCCAGTCCCGGTGACTTCGCCGCGGTCAAGGCGATTGCCGATAGCATCAAGGACAGCACCGTGTGCAGCCTGTCGCGGGCGCTGGATGCCGATATCGACCGCGCCGCCGAAGCGCTCAAGGGCGCCAACTCCGGGCGCATCCACACCTTTATCGCCACCAGCCCGATTCATATGCAATACAAGCTGCGCATGCAGCCGGATCAGGTGGTCGAACAGGCCGTGCACGCGGTCAAGCGCGCGCGCAACCTGTGCAGCGATGTCGAATTTTCCTGCGAAGATGCCGGCCGTTCGGAGATCGACTTCCTCTGCCGCATTATCGAAGCGGCCATCGATGCTGGTGCGCGCACCATCAATATCCCCGATACCGTTGGCTATGCGATTCCGCACCAGTACGCCGAGACCATCCGTCAGCTTCTCAACCGCGTGCCCAACGCAGACAAGGCCGTATTCTCGGTGCATTGCCACAACGACCTGGGTCTGGCCGTGGCCAACTCCCTGGCTGCCGTAGTGGCCGGCGCACGTCAGGTCGAGTGCACCATCAACGGCCTCGGTGAGCGTGCCGGTAACGCCGCGCTGGAAGAGATCGTCATGGCGATCAAGACCCGCGAAGACCTGCTCGGCGTGCACACCCGCATCGACACCCCGCATATCCTCAGCACTTCGCGCATGGTTTCCGGCATCACCGGTTTCCCGGTGCAGCCGAACAAGGCCATCGTCGGCGCCAACGCCTTCGCCCACGAGTCGGGCATTCACCAGGATGGCGTGCTCAAGCACCGCGAAACCTACGAGATTATGTCCGCGCAGTCGGTCGGCTGGAATGCCAACAAGATGGTGATGGGCAAGCACTCCGGGCGCGCCGCCTTCCGCTCGCGTCTGGACGAGCTGGGTATCGCTCTGGCCGGCGAAGCCGAACTGAATGCGGCCTTTGCTCGCTTCAAGGATTTGGCTGACAAAAAACACGAGATTTTCGATGAAGACCTGCAGGCCCTGGTGTCCGATACATTGGCCGAAGAGGCACCGGAGCACTTCAAGCTGATTACCCTGGACGTGGCCAGCAAAACGGGCGAAGTACCGCAGGCGCAGGTCGTGGTCAGCGTGGAAGGTGCCGAGCACAGTGGTAATGCCCAGGGTTCGGGGCCGGTGGATGCCACCTTCAAGGCCATCGAATCGATTGCCCGCGCCGAGGCCAATCTGCAGTTGTATTCGGTCAACGCCATCACCCAGGGCACCGACTCGCAAGGTGAAGTGACGGTTCGTCTGGAAAAGGGCGGGCGCATCGTCAACGGCAATGGCGCTGACACCGATATCCTGGTGGCCTCAGCCAAGGCCTATGTCAATGCCTTGAACCTGATGCAGGCCGGGCAGAAGGCGCATCCTCAGGCGGCTGACGTTTGATTGCAGAACTGCGCCGTCGTGCCTACCTGAGCGCCATGCAGGTGGCCAGTTGGCTGCCGCGTGTGGAGTTGCCGTTTGCTGCGCCCTCGCGCCCGGAGTTGCTGCAGCCGCTGGTTGAGGCCGAGCCTGAGCAGGAGGTAGCCGCTGCCGTGCCACAGGCGGTGGCTGAAGCTGTGCCGGCCTATGAGCCGCCGCGTGCCGAAACCGCCGTTGTCGCCCCAGTTACCCGCCCCAAGATCGAAGTGCCGCGTCCGGCGCCTCATGGGCGTATGGCTAAGGTGGAACCGGCTACAGTCGACGCCGAAACCCAGGTCACGTCCCTGCCAACGCCCGTCGCACCACCGCGTTTTGCCCTGCAATTGCTGCGTGCTGGCGCCTGTGCAGTACTGGTCGAATTGCCCACCGGTGAGCCACTGCAAGGGCGCGATCCGGCGTATCTGCTGCTCAAGGATCTGTTGCGTGCCGCCGGTCTGCCGGACAGTCCGCAGCTGATTGGCGAGCCGGTGCGCTGGCCGCTGCTGGTGCGCGGGCAGATCGACCAGGGTCCGCAAGCGGCGCTGGAATATGTGCAGAGTTTTGTCGGCGCGCGGCTGGAAGAGCAGGAGCCGTGCAGTTGCCTATGGCTGGTGGGGCTGCCGGCGATTCGTTTTGCCGGGGAAGCCACTGCCGACGCCTACAACCGCGAGCTGCAGGTCGAGGGGCTGGGCGCTGCCTGGGCGCTGCCGGGCCTGGAACTGCTGATGGATGAGCCAGAACGCAAGCGTGAGCTGTGGCAAGCCATGCGCCGCGTGCGTCAGCGCTGGTTGGCTGCCAATTGAAGACATCTTTCCCGGCCGCTTGGCTGGGTTTCTACCGTTTGCCGAGTCAACCTGAATGAGTGATGCAATCAGCTTCCGCCCGATGACAGCGGCGGACATCGATGCGGTGCTGAAAATCGAATATGCCGCCTTCAGCCACCCTTGGACGCGCGGCATCTTTACCGACAGCCTGACCGCTTACAACTGCTGGGTGATGTTTGAAGGCCAGCAGCAGGTCGGCCACGGCGTGATCCAGATCATCATGGACGAGGCACACTTGCTCAATATCACCGTCAAGGCGGAAAGCCAGGGGCGTGGTCTGGGTTTAAAACTGCTCGAACACCTGATGCAGGAGGCCCAGAAGCAGGGTGCCAATGACTGTTTTCTGGAGGTGCGCGCGAGTAATCAGGTGGCCTACCGCCTGTATGAGCGCTACGGCTTTAACGAGGTTGGCCGGCGCCGCGATTACTACCCAGCCGTCGGTGGCCGTGAGGATGCCTTGGTGATGGTCTGCCCGCTGTTTGACTAGATCCCTGTTCGGCCATGCACTGACACGATTGGCTACCGTCGGCGGCGCTATTCGCCGCTGACCTGGCTCCGGGCTTGTCGCATACTCCCGGCAGCCGCGTTTATCGCCCATTGCCCTAAGGATCTGTCATGCGCCTGTCTGCTTCGTTGCTTGCAGTGTTCTGCTTATTCGCCACCGCTCAGGCCACCAGTGCCGAGCGCAGTTTTACCATCCTGCACACCAACGACTGGCAATCACGCCTGCTCGGTTTTGGCCCGAACAACGAATATTCCCCCGCGACCACCGGCGATGACGATACCGTCGGCGGCGTCGCTCGCCTGGCCACCTTACTGGAGCAGCGCCGTGCCGCTGCCGGTGAGCAGCCAGTGCTGCTGCTTGATGGGGGCGACTTCAGCATGGGCACGCTGTTTCACACCGTGACCCGCGAAACCGGTGGCGAGCTGCGCCTGATGACCGAGCTGGGCTATGACGCAGCGACCCTGGGCAACCACGAATTCGATTTTCGTCCGGCCGGGTTGGCCGCGATGATCAGCTCGGCGCACAAGATCAAGGGCGATGCGCTGATGCCGCTGCTGTCGAGCAACCTCGGCTTCGATCCCGCGCGCAAGGAAGACGACAGCCTGCAGGCCCACTTTGAGGCCGGACGTATTGCGCCGTACAAGCTGATCGACAAGGGCGGCATTCGTTTTGGCCTGTTCGGCCTGCTCGGCAACAACGCCGTGGCGGTCAGTCCGATGATCAAACCGGCGGTGTTTGCCGATCCGGTCGCGACTGCCCAAGCCATGGTCGCCAAGCTGCGCGAGGAGGGTGCCGAGGTGGTGATTCTGCTTTCGCACATGGGGGTGGTGCAGCAGGAAGACGGCAGCTGGCGCGGTGAAGAGGTCGAGCTGGTCGAGCAGGTGCCGGGCATCGATATCGTCGTTGGCGGTCACTCGCACACGGCTCTGGCGCAGCCTGTGCTGGTCAATGGGCGCACGCCTGTGATGCAGGCCGGCTCCGAGATTCAGCACTTGGGTGAGCTGCGTATGCGGCTGCCGGCGGATGGCAAACCGCAGGTGGTCGATTACCAGCTGCACCCGATCAATGATCAGATTGCCGGCAACGCTGCGGTAACTGCCAAGGTTGAGGACTTTAAGCAGGTGGTCAGCGCGCAGATGCTCGCGCCCAAGGGGTATACCTTCGACCAGCCGCTGGCCAAGGTCGACAAAACCCTGACCCGCGCCCATGACGATCCGATTCTCGGCAATCTGGTTACTGACGCGCTGCGTCAGGCGACGGGCAGTGATGTGTCTTTTACTGGTAACGGCACTATCCGCGACAACCTGATCATGGGCCGGTATGGCGTGCAGGCGGTGTCTGACCTGTTTCGCATCGCTCCGCTGGGTGTTGGCGAGCTGGATGATGCGCCGGGTTATCCGCTGATCAAGGTGTACGTCAGTGGCCAGGAGCTGAAGAACCTGCTCGAAGTACTGCTGCTGGCCTATCAGGTGCGCGAAAGCAAAAGCTATTACCCGCGTGTGTCCGGCCTGCGCTTCAGCTACAACCCTTGGCGTGTGCCGTTTGATCGGGTCAGCCGGATTGAACTGGGCGACCCGATCAAGGGGTACACGCCGCTGGACCTGGCCGATCAACGGCTCTACAGCATCGGCGCCACCAGCTATGTCGGCAGCTTTACCTGGCTGGTCAGCGACCTGACCAAGGGCCTGCTCAGCGTGCAGCCCAAGGATGCCGAGGGGCGGCCATTGGCGGCGATCAAGGATGCAATCATTGATGCTGATCCGCAGCAGCCCGGCGTGCAGGAATATAAAGAATGGCAGGGGCTACTGGACCATATTCGCAGCCTGCAGGATCTGGATGGCGATGGCCTGGCTGATATCCCGACCCAGGGCGCGGCCGCTGAGCAACGCATGCTGCGTGTGCCCAGTCTGAAACCTGTTGAGCTTTACCGTTACGCCGGGCCGCTGCAATGGGGCGTGAGCCTGGTGCTGTTGGCGGGTGTGTTGCTGATTCTCTGGTTGTTGCGTCGCCGTCGCGCTTGATCATGCCCGCTGCCGTCTGTTTGCGGTGACGGAAGCCACTCGCGCTTGTCAAAAGTCGGTGGCGCTCCTATGGTGCGCATCGACGAATCCGGGAGTGACGCATGAGCGATTTACAGCACCTCTTCGACAACAACGTGCGTTGGGCCGAAGCGATCAAGGAAGAAGATCCCGAGTTCTTCGCCAAGCTGGCCCAGCAGCAGGTGCCCGAGTACCTGTGGATCGGCTGCTCCGATGCGCGGGTGCCGGCTAACGAGATTGTCGGCCTGCTGCCGGGCGATCTGTTCGTGCACCGCAACGTCGCCAACGTGGTGCTACACACCGACCTCAACTGCCTGTCGGTGATCCAGTACGCGGTCGATGTGCTCAAGGTCAAACATATCCTGGTTACCGGGCACTACGGTTGTGGCGGCGTACGCGCATCGATGCAGGACACCCAGTTCGGCCTGATCGACGGTTGGCTGCGCAGCATTCGCGACCTCTACTACGAGCACCGCGAACACCTGGCGCAGTTGCCCGGCGAAGAAGAGCAGGTCGATCGCCTCTGTGAGCTCAACGTGATCCAGCAGGTGGCCAACGTCAGCCACACCACCATCGTGCAGAACGCCTGGCATCGTGGGCAGCCGCTGGCGGTGCATGGCTGCATCTACGGCATCAAGGACGGCCGCTGGAAGAACCTTAACGTCACCGTCAGTGGCATGGAGCAGCTGCCGCCGCAATACCGCCTGCGCCCGCTCGGTCAGCGCTGAGGTATGTCGTCTTCCGTGCGTATCGCGCTGGCCGGCCTGCTGCTGGCGACGCTGTGTTGGTCCGGCAATGCCCTGGTGGCGCGAGCGTTTGCCGGTGAGATTCCTCCGTTTGCCTTGTCATTCTGGCGCTGGAGCCTGGCGCTGGTGCTGCTGTTGCCCTTCGTGGCCAAGCCGCTGTGGCAACACCGCGCTGCACTGCGTGCGGCCAGCTGGCGCTTGCTGGTGCTCGCCGGTGTCGGCATCGCCGGGTACAACAGCCTGCTGTATGCCGCTGCGCAAACCACCGCTGCAATCAATATCACCCTGGTCAACACCTGTCTGCCACTGATGACCTTTATCGGCGCGGGCCTGCTGCTTGGCGAGTGGCCGCATCGGCGCGCGTGGTGGGGTATGGCTGTGGCCGCAGGCGGATTGCTGGTGTTGATCAGCAAAGGCAGTTGGGCCAGCCTCAGCGGTCTGGCCTTCAATAAAGGCGATCTGATTATGCTGCTGGCGGTGGCTGACTGGGCGCTCTATTCATTGCTGCTGCGGCGTTGGGCCAGCTACCTGCTGCCTATCCCACCGCTGGCCCTGCTTGGCGTACTGATGCTGCTGGGCGTGCCGCTGATTCTGCCGTTCTATCTCTACGAGCTGGCTCACGGCGCAAATTTCAGCGTGACGCCACATAACCTGGCTGCCATCTGCTACACCGCGATCTTTGCCTCACTACTTGCTTACCTTGCCTGGAACCACGCTATCCGCATTCTCGGTGCGGCCAAGGCCGCACTCTCCAACTACTTGATGCCAGTATTTACTGCACTACTGGGCTGGCTGCTGCTAGGGGAGGGGTTGCAAAGCTACCACTGGATCGGGGCTGCGTTGATCTTCGCTGGTCTGTTGCTGGGCACGCAGGTGCTCGCAAAAAATCGCTGAGTGATCACGTAGAGGTCCTCAGGCAAGCAAATACGCGCGGTTGCTAGAGGTGTGGTGGCTGCGGGGCAAAGACAGACACTGGACGTTTTAATTGTCGGGATGCCCGAGCACCAAGATACGAGCCGCTAGAAGTACGTCGCTTCTACGCAAGATGAATATCAGCAAGGGCGGGGGAGAGTAGTTGGAATGTAGTCTGTTTGTAGTCTGCCCGGAAAACAAAAAAGGGCTTAGCTTTCGCTAAACCCTTGTTTTGTTTGGTGGCTACGCAGGGACTTGAACCCCGGACCCCAGCATTATGAATGCTATGCTCTAACCAGCTGAGCTACGTAGCCGAGTGGCGCGCATTATTCGCGTCTTGGGGTTGGGTGTCAACCCTGTTCTGCGAAAATTTCTGCGCGCGATCAATCGCTTACACGTTAAAGCGGAAATGCATGACATCGCCGTCTTTCACGATGTAGTCCTTGCCTTCCAAGCGCCACTTGCCGGCTTCTTTGGTGCCAGCTTCGCCTTTGTATTGGATGAAGTCGTTGTAGGCGATGACTTCGGCGCGGATAAAGCCTTTTTCGAAGTCTGTGTGGATCACGCCAGCAGCCTGCGGAGCGGTGGCGCCGACGCGGACGGTCCAGGCGCGGACTTCCTCGACGCCGGCGGTGAAGTAGGTCTGCAGGTTGAGCAGTTCGTAGCCCGCGCGGATTACTCGGTTCAGGCCGGGTTCTTCGAGGCCCAGGGCTTCGAGGAACATGTCTTTTTCTTCGCCATCATCCAGCTCGGCGATTTCTGCTTCGATCTTGTTGCATACCGGCACCACGGGAGCGCCTTCGGCGTCGGCAATGGCCTGGACGATGTCGAGCAGTGGGTTGTTCTCAAAGCCGTCTTCAGCGACGTTGGCGATGTACATCACCGGCTTGCTGGTGAGCAGGTGGAAGCCACGTACCAGTTGCTTCTCGTCATCACCCAGGGTCTTCATCAGGGTGCGCGCTGGCTTACCTTCGCTGAAGTGGGGGATGAGCTTTTCCAGCAGGGCTTTCTGTGCCACAGCTTCTTTGTCGCCGCCCTTGGCATTGCGCGTGGTCTTCTGCAGTTGCTTTTCGCAGCTGTCGAGGTCGGCGAAGATCAGTTCGAGGTCGATGATTTCGATATCGCGCTTGGGGTCGACGCTGTTTGCAACGTGAATCACGTTGTCGTCTTCAAAGCAGCGTACTACGTGGGCGATGGCGTCGGTCTCACGGATGTTGGCGAGGAACTTGTTGCCCAGGCCTTCACCCTTTGATGCTCCCTCTACCAGGCCGGCGATATCGACGAATTCCATGGTGGTGGGCAGGATGCGCTTGGGGTTGACGATGGCTGCCAGCTCCGCAAGGCGTGGGTCAGGCATCGGCACGATGCCGCTGTTGGGCTCGATGGTGCAGAACGGAAAGTTCTCGGCCGCAATACCGGATTTGGTGAGGGCGTTAAACAGGGTGGACTTGCCGACGTTGGGCAGGCCGACGATGCCGCAGTTGAATCCCATGGTGTTGTCCCTCGCGCGAATGGCGGTAAAGAGTTAGGAGGTGGCTTTCTGGCTGTGCAGCTTGTGCATGGCTTTGCTCCAGTCGCCTGCGAGTATTTCCGGCAGGGTGCCCAGGGCAAAGTCGATGCTGGTGTCCAGCAGTTCCTGTTCGCTGCGTGGTGCGCGGCCGAGGACGAAGTTGGAAACCATGCTGCTGTGCCCGGGATGGCCGATGCCAAGCCGCAGGCGGTAAAAATTATTCTGATTACCGAGCTGGGCGATGATGTCGCGCAGCCCGTTATGTCCGCCGTGCCCGCCACCCAGTTTGAGTTTGGCGACGCCGGGGGGCATATCGAGTTCGTCGTGGGCCACCAGAATGGCTTCCGGCGGGATGCGGAAGAAATTCGCCAATGCCGCTACGGCCTGGCCGCTGCGATTCATAAAGGTGGTGGGGATCAGCAGGCGAACATCGCGGCCCTGATGGCTAAATTTGCCAACCAGGCCAAAATACTTTTTTTCGAGGCTCAGGTTGATGCGCTGGCTGTCAGCCAGGCGCTCAACGAAAAGGGCTCCTGCATTATGCCGAGTCTGGTCGTATTCAGGGCCGGGGTTACCCAGGCCAACGATCAGTTGTACGGCAGTCATGTCAGGAGCCCTTTTGTGGAAATAGCTCGGCAGAATCGCATACCGAGCTGGTTTCCGACACTGCGAGGATTACTCGGCAGCGCCTTCGTCTTTAGCAACGCGGGAGGCGTGGATGTTAGCCACTGCCAGGTCGTTACCGTGAGCCAGTGCAACCAGCTCAACGCCTTTCGGCAGTTTCAGGTCGGCCAAGTGAACAATCTGACCCACTTCAACGGCAGCCATGTCGACTTCGATGAATTCAGGCAGGTCTTTCGGCAGGCAGGAAACTTCTACTTCAGCCAGGACGTGGGACACTTCGCCGCCTTGCTGCTTAACGCCAACCGAAGTTTCTTGGTTGATGAAGTGCAGGGGAACGATAGCGGTCAGTTTCTGGCCAGCGACTACGCGAACGAAGTCAGCGTGCAGCACGTAGCCTTTGGCTGGATGGCGCTGCAGGGCTTTGATGATCACGCTTTCGTTGCTGCCGGCTACGTTCAGGCTCAGCACGTGGCTGTAGGCTGCTTCGTTTTCCAGCAGTTTGGCCAGTTCTTTGGCCAGCAGGCTGATCGATTGTGGAGCTTTTTCGCCACCGTAAATTACGGCAGGAACCATGGCTACGTTACGACGCAGGCGGCGGCTCGCACCTTTCCCCAGGTCGGAACGCACTTCGGCATTCAGGGCAAATTCAGTCATTTCACTTCTCCAAAATAACCAAACCGTCCGTTACGCTTGCGACCAGCGACGGGACGGTTGGTTGAAAAGCCTTGCCGTCAGGGCAGGGCGTTTGCGCTCAGGGCGTGTACCGAATTAACGGAACATCGCGCTGATCGATTCTTCATTGCTGATGCGGCGAACCGCTTCAGCGACTACCGGGGCGATGTCCAGCTGGCGAATACGCGAGCAGGATTGCGCAGCGGCGGACAGCGGAATGGTGTTAGTCACCACCAGCTCGTCGAGTACGGATTTTTCAATGTTTTCGATTGCGCGGCCAGACAGTACAGCGTGTGTGGCGTACGCGAAGACTTTCGAGGCGCCGTGTTCTTTCAGCGCTTTGGCGGCGTGGCACAGCGTGCCAGCGGTATCCACCATGTCGTCGACCAGGATGCAGGTACGACCTTCAACATCACCGATGATGTGCATCACTTCGGAGTGGTTGGCTTTTTCGCGGCGCTTGTCGATGATCGCCAGGTCAACACCCAGGGACTTGGCAACAGCGCGTGCACGCACTACGCCGCCGATGTCCGGGGAGACAATCATCAGGTTTTCAAAACGCTGGTCTTCGATGTCGTCCACCAGTACTGGGGAGCCGTAGATGTTATCTACCGGAATATCGAAGAAACCCTGGATCTGATCAGCGTGCAGGTCGACGGTGAGAACCCGGTCGATCCCTACAACGGTGAGCATGTCAGCCACAACTTTGGCGCTGATTGCCACGCGAGCGGAGCGCGGGCGGCGATCCTGGCGGGCATAGCCGAAGTAGGGGATAACTGCAGTAATTCGGGTCGCTGATGAGCGGCGGAAGGCATCGGCCATCACTACCAGTTCCATCAGGTTATCGTTGGTTGGCGCGCACGTCGGTTGAATCAGGAAGACGTCTTTACCGCGGACGTTTTCGTTGATTTCAATCATGATCTCGCCGTCGGAAAACTTACCGACAGAAGCATCACCTAGGGGAATGTGCAGCTGACGTACGATACG
Organism: Pseudomonas peli; assembly: GCF_900099645.1. Classification (GTDB taxonomy): domain Bacteria; phylum Pseudomonadota; class Gammaproteobacteria; order Pseudomonadales; family Pseudomonadaceae; genus Aquipseudomonas; species Aquipseudomonas peli. The sequence continues at coordinate 27,487 of NZ_FMTL01000002.1, forward strand.
TCGCGCCAGATCGGGGTTAGCGTTCCCCGTAAAAACCATCATCTTGGACACGCGCAGTACCTGCCGGCTCGGGGTATACCTGGATGAGTACAGAAATGGCAGGGGCGGCTGGATTCGAACCAACGCATGCCAGGATCAAAACCTGGTGCCTTACCGCTTGGCGACGCCCCTGTATCCTGTGTAACCGAATGCTTTGAGTTGTGTATCCGCTCCAGGGCGGAAATGGCAGGGGCGGCTGGATTCGAACCAACGCATGCCAGGATCAAAACCTGGTGCCTTACCGCTTGGCGACGCCCCTATTACCGTACAACTCTGTGCTCTTAAATTACTAAGAGCGAACATTCACTTCCTGACCAATGTTTCGAGCTTGCGGTGCAACATCGAAATGTTACGGCCTTTGGCAATAAAACTTGGCAATGTGGCTGGAAGTTGGCGGGCGACTTTATCAGCATCGTCCTGGTTTGGGAAGCTCCCAAACACACAAGCTCCAGTACCGGTTAATCTAGTTGGAACAAATTTGTTCAACAAGATCAGAGCGTTACGAACTTCTGAATAACGCTTCGTGACCACCGGCTGGCAGTCATTACGACCACCCCCCTCAAGAAGGCTGCGAACTTTAATGGGCGGCGTATCCCGTGTCAACTCAGGGTCGGAGAAAATTTCCGCTGTGCTGACAAGTACTTGCGGAATGGCGACAAGAAACCAGGGTTCGCTCAGGGTCACCGGTTGCAGCTTTTCACCGACGCCTTCGGCAAATGCCGCGTGACCGCGCACGAATACCGGTACGTCGGCGCCCAGGCTGAGGCCCAGGGAAGCCAGTTGGTCTTCGCTGTAGTTCAGCTGCCACAGATGGTTGAGGCCGAGTAGGGTAGTCGCGGCATCCGAGCTACCGCCGCCAATGCCGCCGCCCATGGGCAGGCGCTTGTCCAGCCAGATGTCGGCACCCAGTGTGCAGTTTGCGTGCTGTTGCAGTAGGCGCGCGGCACGAACGATCAGGTTGCTGTCGTGGGGTACGCCGTCGATGGTCGTATGTAGGTGAATTTCACCGTCGCGGCGCAGGGCAAAGCCCAGCTCGTCACCGAAGTCGAGAAACTGAAATAGGGTTTGCAGCTCGTGATAGCCGTCGGCGCGGCGACCGAGGATATGCAGCATCAGGTTGAGCTTGGCCGGTGCCGGCAGAATCAGTTCGGCAGCGGCGGGTATGGCCGGTGTGGTCATTGGCCGAGCTGGCGCGGTTGCCAGTCCTTGATTACCAGGGTGACTTGCAGGTCAAAGCCGCTGAGCTTGATGCGCTCCGGCAGCCAGAAACCATTCTGCTCGGCATAGCTGAGGTACTCGACATGCCAGCCATCTTGGCTCAACTGCGCCAAGTGGCTTTGGCTGTCGAGGTTCAGGCGGCTTTTGCTGTCTGGCGAAGGCAGGCCGCGAATCCACCAGAACAGGTGTGAAACGGGCAGGTTCAGGCCCAGTTGGTCGCGCAGCAGTTGTTCTGGTGATTCAGCCTGGTAGCGGCCCTGGTTGGCCACTTCCAGTTGAATGGCGCCTGGGCGCCCGGTCAGGCGAGCGGCGCCGCGACCCAATGGGCCGGACAGGCGGATGTCGTAATAGTCCTGGCGTTGTAGCCAGAAAAGAGTGCCGCTGCCGGAGTCTTTCGGTGCACGGATACCGACTTTGCCATTGATCTGCCAGGCATCCAGGCCGCTGATCTGTTGCTTGTGCGCTTGCCAGCTTTGCGCGTTGCCCTGGCCTTCAAGGGCTTCGCGGGAGGTCAGGCCGGCGCAGCCTGCCAGTAATGTAATCAGGCTGAAAACTATCAGGTGGCGCGCAAGCATCAAAGCGTCTCTGCTCCGGTCAGGCGCAGCAGGGTGCTGCGCAGGATTGGGCTGTCGGGTTGTTGTTTCAGGGCTTCACGCCAGAGTTTGCGCGCTTCTTTCTGTTTCCCTTGTGCCCACAGTACTTCACCCAGGTGGGCGGCGACTTCGTGGTCGGGAAATTCCTGCAGAGCTCTGCGCAGTAGGCGTTCAGCTTCATCCAAATTGCCCAGGCGGTAATTCACCCAGCCGAGGCTGTCGAGTACTGCAGGGTCTTCAGGGTTGAGTTGGTGCGCCTGCTCGATCAACTGTTTGGCTTCGGCGTAGCGCGTGGTGCGGTCGGCCAGGGTGTAGCCCAGTGCATTGAGTGCCATGGCGTTGTCTGGTTCGCGCTCGAGTATAAAGCGCAGATCACGCTCCAGCAGGGCGAGGTCATCGCGCTTTTCCGCGAGCATGGCGCGGGTGTAGAGCAGGTTGAGGTCTTCGGGGAACTGTTCCAATGCTTGTTGGATCAGCTGCCAGGCGCGTTCGGTGTCCTGCTGCTTGGACCAGGCTTCGGCTTCGATCAGGTACAGCTGGATGGCATAGTCAGGCTGGCTTTCGCGAGCTTGACGCAGGCGCTCGGCGGCCTCTTCAGCACGCTGTGCCTTGAACAGCAGTTCGCTTTGCCGGGCTTGGGCCGGCAGGTAATCGTTGCCGGGGCCGACCAGGGCGTACTCGATCAATGCGCTGGCGGTATCACCGAGTTCTTCATAGGCGCGGGCCAGGTTGTAATGCGCGGCTTCACTGTGGCTGCCGCGTTCGACCAGTTCTTCGAGGTAGACGATGGCCTCTTTCCAGGCTTTGGCTTCCAGGCAGACCAGTGCTAGCGAAAAGCGCAGGTCATCATCATCAGGGTTCTGTTGCAGCAGTGAGGCAAACTCGCCTTTGGCTTCGTCCAGGCGGTCTTCGGCCACCAGCAGACGTGCATAGGTGAGGCGCAGGCGCTTGTCGTCTGGGTATTGCTCGATGCCTTTTTCCAGCAGCGGCAGGGCTTCATCGTTGCGCTCAAGGCTTTGCAGCAGGCGGGCATGCAACAGGATTGAGGCAATGGGGCGGTCTTTGCTGGGTTGCTGCTCCAGTAGCTCCAGGGCCTCCAGCGGTTGGCCATTCTGTTGCAGCAGCAGGGCTTTGCCAAATTGCAGCTGGCTGTTGTCCGGGTACTTTGCCTGCAGGCGGTTGAAGCTTTGTAGCAGGCCGGCACGGGTGTCCGGGTCAGTTTCAGCTGCGGACAGGGCAAGGAAATCGAAGTGCGTATCACCCTGACGCTGCAGCACCTGCTCCATAAAGGTCATGGATTCGTCGTAGCGGCCGGCACGCGCCAGCTGCACGGCGGCGGCCCGCTGCGCATCGATATTCTCGGGTGCGGTCTTGGCCCACAGCAGGCTGGTTTCCAGCGCGGGCTGCTCGGCCCCCAGGTACTCGGCTATGCGAAAGCCGCGCTCAGCGACGCCAGCATCCTGGGTGGCATTGGCCTGCTCTACATAGTTTTCCAGGGCAATGTCGAAGCGGTTGCGCTGACCTGCCAGTTCCGCGACCAGCAGCGACAGCAGGGTTTCCTGGCTGAAGTTGCGGTAAACCTGCGGTTGCGTTTCGGGGGCGACAACAGCCGGATCTTCCACCGGTGGCGTGCCATCCGGGGCAGAGGGAGCAAAGGTCTGACAGCCACTTAAAAATGCAGCGGCAGTCAGCAACGCGAAGGATCTATTCATAGGAAGAGTATGTGGCCAACCTGCGGTTTGGGCATCATGACACAAGCGCTGGGGCAAGCCCATGGGCTGCAATGATGCGGATTAAGAGATAAACCTGGCTATTGGGACAATCGGCCGCAGTGGTTGTTCTCGCTTTGCCGAAGTAGGACAATTGCCGGCTTACACTCCCTGTCAGCGACGTGCATGGCCTTTATTGCCCTCGGTATCAACCACAAAACCGCCTCGGTGGACGTCCGCGAACGCGTGGCTTTCACTCCTGAGCAGTTGGTTGAGGCGTTGCAGCAGCTCTGTCAGCGCACCAGCAGCCGGGAGGCGGCGATTCTTTCGACCTGCAATCGCAGTGAGCTGTATCTCGAGCAGGATGAGCTGAGCGCTGACGAAGTGCTGGCCTGGTTGGCCAACTACCATCGTTTGAGCCTCGAAGAACTGCGTGCCTGCGCCTATATCCATGCCGATGATGAAGCCGTGCGTCATATGATGCGCGTGGCCTCGGGGCTGGACTCCATGGTGCTTGGCGAACCGCAGATTCTCGGCCAGATGAAGTCGGCATTTGCCGTGGCCCGTGAAGCCGGCACCCTCGGCCCGCTGCTGGGTCGCTTGTTTCAGGCCACCTTCAGCACCGCCAAGACCGTACGCACCGACACGGCGATCGGCGAAAACCCGGTATCCGTGGCCTTTGCCGCGGTCAGCCTGGCCAAGCAGATTTTCGCTGACCTGCACCGCAGTCAGGCGCTGCTGATCGGCGCCGGTGAAACCATCAGCCTGGTTGCCCGCCATCTGCACGATCAGGGCATCAAGCGCATCGTCGTCGCTAACCGTACCCTTGAGCGCGCCAGCAGCCTAGCCGAACAATTTGGCGCGCATGCCGTGCTGCTTTCGGAAATCCCTGATGAACTGGTCAACAGCGATATCGTGATCAGTTCCACTGCCAGCCAGCTGCCGATTCTCGGCAAGGGCGCGGTCGAGCGCGCGCTGAAGCAGCGCAAGCACAAGCCGATCTTTATGGTCGACATCGCCGTACCGCGCGATATCGAGCCGGAAGTCGGCGAATTGGACGACGTTTACCTCTACACCGTCGATGACCTGCATGAGGTGATCGCGGAAAACCTCAAAAGCCGCCAGGGCGCGGCCCAGGCCGCCGAAGAGCTGGTCAGTGTCGGCGCCCGCGACTTCATGCAGCGCCTGCGCGAGCTGGCTGCAGTGGATGTGCTCAAAGCCTATCGTCAGCAGGCCGAGCGCCTGCGCGACGAGGAGCTGAACAAGGCCCTGCGTCTGCTCAACAATGGCAGTTCTGCCGAGGATGTATTGGCGCTGCTGGCCCGCGGCCTCACCAACAAGCTGCTGCATGCGCCCAGCGTGCAGCTGAAAAAATTCTCTGCTGACGGCCGCGTCGATGCGCTGGGCGTGGCCCAAGAACTGTTTGCCCTCGACGAGGGCGCGCCGCCTGCTTCTACCCATAGCAGTTCGGCTAATAAATAAAGGTCTGCAATGAAAGCGTCACTGATCAATAAACTCGACCTGTTGCAGGATCGTTTCGAAGAGCTGACCGCGTTGCTCGGCGATGCCGAAGTGATTAGCAACCAGCCGCAGTTTCGCGCCTATTCCAAGGAATACGCCGAACTTGAGCCGGTGTACCAAGCGTTCAGTGCATTCCGTAAAGTCCAGTCCGACCTTGAAGGCGCCCAGGCGCTGCTCAAAGATAGCGATCCTGACATGCGTGAAATGGCCGAAGAGGAAGTCGCCGAGGCCAAGGAGCAGCTGATCGAGCTGGAGGCCATGCTGCAGCGCATGCTGCTGCCAAAGGACCCCAACGACGGCCGTAACGTGTTCCTTGAAGTACGCGCCGGCACTGGTGGCGACGAGGCGGCGATCTTCTCCGGTGATTTGTTCCGTATGTACTCGCGTTATGCCGAGAAGCAGGGCTGGCGTGTGGAAGTGCTGTCGGCCAGCGAAGGCGAGCATGGCGGCTACAAAGAGGTCATTGCCCGGGTCGAGGGCGACAACGTTTACGGCAAACTCAAATTCGAGTCCGGTGCGCACCGCGTGCAGCGCGTGCCGGAAACTGAATCCCAGGGTCGCATCCACACCTCGGCGTGCACCGTCGCCGTGCTGCCCGAGCCGGATGAGCAGATGGCCATCGACATCAACCCAGCCGATCTGCGTGTGGACACCTACCGCAGCTCCGGTGCCGGCGGCCAGCACGTTAACACCACCGACTCGGCGATCCGCATCACCCACATTCCCACCGGCACCGTGGTGGAATGTCAGGAAGAGCGCTCGCAGCACAAGAACCGCGCCAAGGCCATGGCCTGGCTTGCGGCCAAGTTGAAGGACCAGCAGGAAGCCGCCGCGCACAAGGAAATTTCCGACTCGCGCAAATTGCTGGTGGGCTCAGGTGACCGCTCCGAGCGCATTCGCACCTATAACTTCCCGCAAGGTCGGGTCACAGATCACCGTATCAACCTGACCCTGTATTCGCTCAACGAAGTGATTGCCGGCGGCGTCGAGGCGATTATCGAGCCGCTGCTGGTCGAATATCAGGCCGATCAGCTGGCCGCGCTGGGCGATTGATGCGGGTTTGAGCATGCCCCGGAGTGCATCCGGGCTACGGAAATAAAGCCCATGGCCACTATCGAATCCCTGCTCAACCACGCCGAACTACCCGACTCGCCGACCCCGCGGCTGGACGCCGAGCTATTGCTCGCCCACGCCCTAGGTAAGTCGCGCAGCTATCTGCATACCTGGCCGGAGCGCGAACTTGAGGCCGAGCAGCTTGAGCGTTATCAGGCCGCAATCGTTCGGCGTCAGGCCGGCGAGCCGGTGGCCTATATCCTCGGTCAGCAAGGTTTCTGGAGCCTGGATCTGGAAGTTGCCTCACATACCCTGATTCCGCGGCCGGATACCGAACTGTTGGTGGAAACCGTGCTCGCGCTGCTGCCAGCCACGCCTGCTGCGCTGCTTGATCTCGGCACCGGCACCGGTGCGATTGCTCTGGCCTTGGCCAGCGAGCGCCCGGCCTGGCGACTAACCGGGGTTGATCGCGTGGCGGAGGCGGTGGCCCTGGCCGAACGCAACCGCGCGCGGCTCAGCCTGAACAATGCCAGCTTTATTGCAAGCCACTGGTTTAGCGCCCTTGCTGGCCAGCGTTATCAGCTGATTGTCAGCAACCCGCCGTATATCGCCGCCGATGATCGCCACCTGGCCGAAGGCGATGTGCGCTTCGAGCCGAGCAGCGCGCTGGTAGCCGGTGCGGATGGGCTGGACGATATCCGACTGATCATCCAGCAGGCTCCGAACTATCTTCAAGCGGGTGGCTGGTTGCTGCTGGAACATGGCTTCGATCAGGCGGCGGCAGTGCGCGAGCTGCTCAGCGCGCGCGGTTTTAGCGCGGTGGAAAGCCGGCGTGACCTGGGCGGCCATCAGCGCATCAGTCTGGGACGCTTCGATAATGAGTGACGCCATGAGTGCGCAGGACATGCTGAATGACGAGGAACTGCTGCGCTATAGCCGGCAGATTCTACTGCAACAGATCGATATCGCCGGCCAGCTGCGCCTGAAAAACAGCCGTGCGCTGATTATCGGCCTCGGCGGCCTGGGTTCGCCGGTGGCGCTTTACCTGGCCGCCGCTGGGGTCGGTGAGTTGCATCTGGCGGACTTTGATACGGTCGACCTGACCAACCTGCAACGGCAGATCGTCCACGACACCGCCAGCATCGGCCTGAGCAAGGTCGACTCGGCGAGCAAGCGCCTGCTGGCGATCAACCCCCAGCTGCGCCTGCAAGCGCACCGCCAGGGCTTGGACAGCGACTCCCTTGCTACCGCAGTGGCGGCAGTCGATCTGGTGCTGGATTGCTCGGACAACTTCAGCACCCGCGAGGCGGTCAACGCCGCGTGTGTGGCGGCCAAGGTGCCGCTGGTCAGTGGTGCGGCGATCCGCCTGGAAGGCCAGCTGTCGGTATTCGACCCGCGCCGCGATGACAGCCCCTGCTACCACTGCATCTACGGTCACGGCAGCGAGGCCGAGCTGACCTGTAGCGAAGCCGGTGTGGTCGGCCCATTGGTTGGCCTGGTCGGTAGTTTGCAGGCGCTGGAAGCCTTGAAGCTGCTGGCGCAATTTGGCGAGCCGCTGGTAGGGCGTCTGCTGCTGATCGATGCGCTTGGTAGCCGTTTCCGCGAGCTGCGGGTCAAACGCGATCCGGGCTGCAGCGTGTGTGGAGTGGCCAGCGGTGAGTAACGCGCCGATTGGTGTGTTCGACTCCGGCGTCGGCGGCTTGTCGGTGCTGGGCGAGATTCGCGCGTTGCTGCCGAATGAGTCGCTGCTCTATGTGGCCGACAGCGGCCATGTGCCCTACGGCGAGAAGAGCCCGGAATTTATTCGCGAGCGCTGCCGGGTGCTGGCCGAGTTTCTGCTTGCCCAGGGCGCCAAGGCGCTGGTGCTGGCCTGCAACACCGCCACGGTGGCGGGAGTGGCCGAGTTGCGTGAGCTGTATCCGCAGCTGCCGTTGGTGGGCATGGAGCCGGCGGTCAAACCTGCAGCTGCCGCCACGCAGAGTGGCGTGGTCGGTGTGCTGGCCACCACAGGCACGCTAAAAAGCGCCAAGTTCGCCGCCTTGCTCGACCGTTTTGCCAGCGATGTGCGGGTGATTACCCAGCCTTGTCCGGGGTTGGTCGAGCGTATCGAGGCCGGCGAGCTGGATAGCCTTGCCACCCGCGAGCTGCTGCAGGGCTTTGTCGCACCGCTACTGGCCGAGGGCTGCGACACTCTGATTCTCGGCTGTACCCATTACCCCTTTATCAAACCGTTGCTGCGCAGTTTGGTGCCGGACTCGATCAGCCTGATCGACACGGGCGCGGCGGTGGCGCGGCAAGTCCAGCGCCTGCTGACCAGCCATGATCTGCTCGCCAGCGGTCCGGCTCTGCCAGCACAGTTCTGGTCGAGTGGTGATCCCGCAGCCATGCAGCGTGTGTTGCCTTTGCTGTGGGGCGAGGCGGCGCTAGTCAGTGGCCTGCCTGGCACGGTTTAGCCATAAGTCGGCTTTCTCGGTAGCTAAAGATTTCTATACTCTCAAGCAGTGTCAGCAAGCTTCTACTTGGGCGGATAAGGATTATTACCATGAGAAAAGTCATGACTCTGGCTGCGTTGGCAGTCTTGGCTTGGGGGCAAGTCAGTGCAGTGCAGGCGATGGATCTAAGCGTGGCGGTCGGCCAAACGGGCGACTCGACCATGACCTACCGCCTGGGCACCCAGTTCGATTTCAACCAGAGCTGGTTTGTCAGTGATGTCGGTCACTTGACTGGCTATTGGGATGCTGCTTACACCTACTGGGACGGTGACGAAACCTCTAGCAACCACAGCCTCTCGCTCAGCCCGGTGTTCGTCTACGAGTTTGCTGGCGAGCGCGTCAAACCCTATATCGAAGCCGGTATCGGCATTGCCGCTTTTAGCAGCACCGAGCTGGAAGACAACGACCTGGGCTCGTCTTTCCAGTTTGAAGACCGCATCGGTTTCGGCGTACGTTTCGCCGGGCAGGAAGTCGGCTTGCGCGCCCTGCATTACTCCAACGCCGGGCTTAAACAACCTAACGACGGCGTTGAGAGTTATAGCCTGCATTACCGCATGAGTTTCTAGCGGTTTGAGCTGTTAAAAAGCCGGATTGTTATCCGGCTTTTTTCTGGCCTGCCGTCCATGGCGGTCACCCCTACGGAGTCATCGCTGTGCGACGTTAAAAACGTTCCTGGCGATATTGTGTGCCTGCAGTAAACCGCGCACTCAGCGGTAGATGCTGCTCATGCCCTTGCGCTCGTCCAGGCATTCGGGGGAGGCGGTTTCGAATTCGCGGCAGATCAGTGGGCGCACTTCGTAAATGGTGCAACGCATGGTGTCGCGGTCCAGTGCGGCGCACCAGCCGTCGTCCAGGCGCAGCATGACTTCGCCGCCCCAATCATCGGTGTCGATATAGCGGGGCGGCACGCCAGTGTCGGTGATCAGCATGACTTCGAGCTGGCAGCAGCAGGCGGCGCAGTTGCTGCAGCTGACTGCGGGTTCGTCGGCGAGTTGGGTATGCGGGATGTGTTGACTCATGCCGCGCAGTGTACGCCATCAGCATTACGCCGGCGCTTAAGGCCGACGTAGGGCGTTGTCCATCGGCGTTGTGTGGCGCTTGCCGGCTACGCCGACTGGCGTGTGCGCAAGCGTTGCTCGTACTGGCTGCGATAAAGTTTGGCGAAGCCATGCAGCACGGGCATCACCACGGCCCAGATCGCGCCGATCAGCAGCAAGCTTTGCCAGGTGCCGTAGGGCAGGCCGACGCCTGCGATCTGCGCGCCGCCGTAATAGGACAGCGGTGCGCCAATCGCACCGAGCAGGCTGCCGCGCCACCAGGGTTGCGCGGTCCAGGCCAGGCAGTGGTTGAGCGTGGTGGCCATCAGCAGCCACAGGCTGGCCAGCCACAGCGGGATCAATGTGCGTGGCTCGCCGAAATCGAACACGCCGAGGTTGAGCAGGAAGCTGTCCAGCGCGCTGCCAGCGAGAAACACCGTGATCAGCAGCTTGCCTTCTGCCGCCCAGCTGCTGGTCCACAGCAGGTGCACCGCCAGCATCGCTGCCACACTCAGCAGCCATAGGCTGTCGCCGCCGAAGACGCAGGCAAACCAGCCAAGCTGAAATAGCAGGGTGTTGACGATCAATTTAGGCATTGAAGTTTCCCAGTAGCGGAGCTGGACGTGCCGCCGGCTTGGCCAGCAACAGCTGTGCGGTGCCGATGGTGCGCTCGATAAAGCCGCCCTCGCAGTAGCACAGGTAGAACTCCCACAGGCGGAAGAAGTAGTCGTCATAACCCTGCTGCTCCAGCTTGTGCCGTGCCTGGCGCAGGTTGTCGTGCCAGATGCGCAGGGTGCGCGCATAGTGCAGGCCGAAATCTTCCATGTGGTGCAGGTTCATGTCGGTTTTGGCGCTGATGATTTCCAGCATTTTATTCACCGACGGCAAGGCGCCACCGGGGAAGATGTAGCGTTGAATGAAGTCCACCGCGTTTTTCGCCTGCTCATAGCGCTGGTCACGGATGGTGATGGCCTGCAGCAGCATCAGGCCGTCGGGCTTGAGCAGGTTGGCGCATTGCTGGAAGTAGGTGGGCAGAAAACGATGGCCAACGGCCTCAATCATCTCGATTGACACCAGCTTATCGAACTGCCCGCTCAGGTCGCGGTAATCCTCTAGTAGCAGGGTGATCTGCCCTTGCAGGCCTTGCTCCTGAATGCGTCGTTCGGTGTAGGCGTACTGCTCACGCGATAAGGTGGTGGTGGTCACCTTGCAGCCGTAATGGGTCGCGGCGTAGATCGCCATGCTGCCCCAGCCCGTGCCGATTTCCAGCAGGTGGTCGCTGGGCTTGAGGGCAAGCTTCTGGCAGATACGCTCTAGCTTGTTCAGTTGCGCCTGCTCAAGGCTGTCATCGGCGCTGCGAAACATGGCCGCCGAATACATCATGGTCGCGTCGAGGAACTGCTCGAACAGGTCGTTACCCAGGTCGTAATGCGCCGAGATGTTCTTGCGCGAGCCCTTGCGGGTATTGCGATTGAGCCAGTGCAGGCCCTGGATCAGCGGACGACCCAGCTGAGCCAGGCCGCTTTCCATGGCGTCGAGGACGTCGAGATTGCTGACGAATACGCGGATCACCGCGGTCAGGTCCGGAGTGGTCCAGTAACCGTGGATATAAGCCTCACCTGAGCCGATCGAGCCATTGCCGGCCACCAGCCCCCAGACCGCACCATCCTGCACCTGGATCTCGGCACTGAGGCTGGAATGGGCATCGCCGAACTCCATGCGTTCATCACCTTCAACGATCACCAGCTGGCCATGGCGCAGTTGTTTCAGCTGGCGCAGTACCGCACGGCGCAGCAGGCTGGCACCAATGCCGCTGCCGGCACGCACCACATGTTTGGCGGAGGTCAGGCTAGAGCTTTTCATGGAGGGCGTCCTTTGATGCGGGGCGGGCGACGCGGAAATCACCTTCAGCGGCCCGGTGGGTGAACAGGGGAATACGTTTGAGCAGCAGACGCAGGGCTTGCCAGTAAATGGCGGCCACGGTCTTGCCAGTCATCCAGGGAAATTGCAGCAAATAGCGGTGTAGGCTGGCGCGGTTGAGTTCAGTGCGTTGCAGGCTGAGGCTGGCGTCGAAGAGTTTGTCTTCGCCTTGCCAGTCGGCCATATGAATGCCCAGACGCTCACCGGCCGGGCTGAAACTCATGCGGTATTCCAGCTCGCGCGGCAGAAAGGGTGAGACGTGAAACGCCTTGGCCACAGCAACATGCAGGTGCCCCTCACCTTCGGCCGGCAGCACGTAGTGATAACGCTCACGGAAGGGCGTGTTGCTCACTTCGCAGAGAATCGCTGCCAGGCGGCCATCGGCTTCATGGCAGTAGAAAAAACTCGCCGGGTTGAAACTCAACCCCCAACTGCGCGGCTGGGTTAGCAGGCAAATGCGGCCCAGGGGCGTGCGGCCCAGCGCTTCAGTGACGCGTTGGCGCACGGCGTCGATGAGGCTGGTACCAGCACCGGTGAACTGCGGCAAGTAGTCGGTTTCGCGAAAGGCAAAAGGCGCAAAGCGGCCACGCCCGGCTAGGGGCGACAGCGCGAGCACGGCGTCCTGCTCGCTCAGGTCGAGGTAGAGCAGGCCCATGCGATAGCGGAAGTTATGCAGCCGCGGGGCAAAACGCCGGTGCTGCACCCAGCCGCTGTACAGGGCGCTGTTCAGTGCCGTGGTGCTGTTCACTAGAGTGCTTCGCCGAATTCACGAGCCACGCGCAGCGCGCTGACCACGCCATCTTCGTGGAAACCATTGGCCCAGTAAGCACCACAAAAGTAGCTGTGGTTGGCACCGAGCAGCTCTTCCCAACGCGCCTGTGCGGCCATGCCGGCCAGGCTGTATTGCGGGTGGGCGTAGGTGTAGCGCGCCAGGATTTTGCTTGGGTCGATGGCGGCGGTCTGGTTCAGGCTGACGCAGAAAGTCGTGTCGCTCTGAATGCCTTGCAGGATGTTCATGTCGTAGGTGACGGCGGCCGGCTGATCCACTGGGCCGCCGAGGCGGTAGTTCCAGCTGGCCCAGGCCAGTGGCCGTTTCGGCAACAGGCGGGTGTCGGTGTGCAGCACCACGTCGTTATCGGCATAGGGCAGTGCACCGAGGATGGCCTGTTCGGTTGAAGTCGGCGCAGCCAGCAACGCCAGGGCCTGGTCGCTGTGGCAGGCAAACACCACTTTGTCGAAGCGCTCGCTGCCGGCAGCGCTGTGCACGGTCACACCGTCGCCATCGCGTTCAACCCGGGTGACTGCGCAGTTCAGGCGGATATGTTGCTTGAACGATTCGGTCAACGGCGCCACATAGCTGCTGGAGCCGCCTTCGATCACGCACCACTGCGGGCGGTCGCTGACCGACAGCAAACCATGGTTTTTGAAGAACCGCACAAAGAACTGCAGCGGGAAACCGAGCATGTCATTCAGCGACATTGACCAGATTGCTGCACCCATCGGCACGATGTAATGCTGGATAAAACGCTCGCTGTAGCCATTGGCCTTGAGGTAATCGCCCAGGGTCATGTCACTGGCGATGCGTTGCTGATTAAGGTCGTTCAGCGCCTCGCGGTTGAAGCGCAGGATGTCACGCACCATGCCCCAGAATTTCGGCGACAGCAGGTTACGACGTTGAGCGAACAGGCTGTTGAGGTTGTGGCCGTTGTATTCCACGCCGCTGATGGGGTCGCTGACCGAGAAGCTCATCTCGGTAGCCTTGAAGCCCACGCCGAGCTGACTCAGTAGGCGGATGAAGTTGGGGTAGGTCCAGTCGTTAAACACGATAAAACCAGTGTCCACGGCATAGCTCTGGCCATCGACTTGTACGTCCACGGTATGGGTGTGACCGCCAATCCAGTCACTGGCTTCAAACACCGTGATGGCGTGGTTACGGTTGAGCAGGTAGGCGCTGGTCAAACCGGCGATACCGCTGCCGATAATGGCGATCTTCATTGGCTGTCCTTAGTCTTGGCTTCAGTGCGGGCCATACGGGCGCCGATGGCCACCTGCAAACTCTTGGGCAAATGGCCCAGCAGTTTGAGCATGGCGATAAACGTGCCCGGGAAATTGATTTCAAACGGCTGCTGGTGCAGGCGCTCGGCGATATAGCGCGCGGCTTTTTCAACCGGCCAGCGCATCGGCATGGGGAAGTCATTTTTCTGCGTCAGCGGGGTGTCGACAAACCCGGGGCTGACTAGGGTGACGGCTATATTCTCGGCGTGCAGGTCGATGCGCAACGCTTCCATCAGGTAGCGCATGGCGGCCTTGGAGGCACCGTAGGCTTCTGCACGTGGCAGTGGCATGAACGTCACCGAGCTGCCCACCCCTACCAGCTGAGCGCGGTTACCCAGGCGCAACAAGGGCAGGGCGGCTTCGATGCAGTAACTGGCCGAAAGCAGGTTGGCGCGCATCACGCGTTCGACCATCGCCGCCTCGAAGGCGCTGACCTCGACATATTCGCAGGTGCCGGCATTAAGGATGGCGCAGTCCAGCGCCCCCCATACCTGGGCAATGTGCTCGCCGATGGCGCGTACTTGGGCGGCATCGCTGAGGTCGCCGGCCACCACCAGTACTTGCTGCGGATAGCGCTTGGCCAGTGCCTGCAAAGGCTCAAGGCTGCGCGCACTGAGGGCCAGGCGATGACCCTGTTCGAGTAGCTGTTCTGCCAGTGCGGCGCCGATGCCACTGCTGGCGCCGGTGAGCCAGATGCGCCGTGCGTTCGCGTTCATGCCAACCTCCGTTTCAGCCAGCGAATTGCCGAGCCGAGTAAGGGCAGATGCTCGTAGAGCAGGCTGCCGGCGTCGAAATAGTCACGGTGACGATAGACCTTGTCCTGCCACAGCAGGTGCGAGCAACCTTCCACGCGGATCAGTTGGCCGCCAGCGAGGCGTGGGTGGCGGTAACTCATGGTCCAGCGCAGGTAGCCTTCACCGTCGCGCACCTGGTCAAAACCGTAGAAGTCAAAGCGCAGTTCGCTGACGTTAGCGTACATGTCGCCGAAGTAACGCTGCATATTGGCCAGGCCGCGCACCTCATGCAGCGGGTCGCAGAACAGCGCGTCGTCGCTGTACAGCTGGCCCAGGCGATCGAGATTGTCTTTGTTCAGCCCGGCAAAGTCTTGGGCGAACTGACGTAGAAAGTCGCTCACAGGGCCTCCTCGCCGGCAAAGTGCGGCAGGCTTTTGAATGCGGCCAGCGCGCGCGCGCGGCTCTTGCTCAGATCGACAATTGGCGTCGAATAGTCGGCGATACCAAACAAACCACCCATCCCAGCAGGGTTGTGGATATTGGTTTTGTTCAGCCCCACCAGTTCAGGCAGCCATTGGCGGATAAAACGGCCATCTGGGTCGAATTTCTGTGACTGGCTCAGCGGGTTGAAGATGCGGAAATACGGCGCCGAATCGGTGCCGGTGGAGGAACTCCATTGCCAGCCGCCGTTATTGGCCGCCAGGTCGCCGTCAATCAGGTGGCGCATAAAGAATCGCTCGCCCTCGCGCCAGTCGATCAGCAGGTTTTTGGTGAGAAACATGGCCACGATCATACGCAGGCGGTTGTGCATCCAGCCAGTAGCCAATAGTTGGCGCATGGCCGCATCAATGATCGGAAAGCCGGTACGCCCTTCCTGCCAGGCTTTCAGCTCCAGCGGTGCATCACGCCAGGCTACGGCCTCGGTTTCCGGGCGGAAGGCTCGGTGCATGGACACGCGCGGGTAGCCCACCAGGATATGCTTGTAGAACTCGCGCCAGAGCAGTTCGTTGATCCAGGTAATCACCCCCACGTTGCCGCTGTCGAACTCGCCCTGATTGACCTGCAAGGCTGCATGCAGGCATTGGCGTGGCGAGATTACGCCAGCAGCCAGGTAGGCGGACAGCTGGCTGGTGCCGGGCTGTGCGGGGAAGTCGCGGGCGCTTTGGTAGAAGTCGATCTGCTGCGCGGCAAACGCATCCAGACGCCGCGCGGCCTCGGCTTCTCCGGCGGGCCACAGGTCACGCAAGTCCGTCGGGGGCAGGGCGAAGCCGGTAACGTGCTCAGGGATCGCATCCTGTTGGATCGCCAGCGGCGCCTGCGCCTTGGGCGTGGCGACCAGTGCCGGCAGGGCCGTGTGCAGGCGTTGATAGCAGACCTTGCGGAACTGGCTGTACACCTGGAAGTAGCCACCGGATTTGGTCAGTACACTGCCAGGCTTAAAGAACAGTTGATCCAGGTGGCTGCGGAAATTTATACCCAAGCCATCAAGCGTCTTCGCTACGGCCTGATCGCGGCGGCTTTCATGCACGCCATACTCTTCATTGACCTGCACGCTGCCAATTTGCAGCTGTTGGCACAATTCGCCAATCACTTGAGGCGCAGCGCTCCAATCGTCGGCCTCACGCACCAGCAATGGCACGTTGAGTTTGCTCAGCTCGGTGGCCAGTTCGTTTAGGTTGCGCAGCCAGAAGTCGACTTTGCTCGGCGCGTCATCGTGCGCCAGCCATTGGCTGGGGCTGATCAGGAACAGCGCCACGGTTGGCCCACTGCTCATGGCGGCGGCCAGGGCGCTGTTGTCCTGCACGCGCAGGTCGGTACGAAACCACATCAGTTGCAGCATGGTATTTCCCATCAGCTGTGCAGCAGGTTGAGATCGGTAAGGCTGTGCAGTGCAGCCAGAGGGTCCGCTGCCAGGCTCAGCTCAGCATTCTGCGCGGTGATCGCCACCAGCTCCTCGGCGTGAATCTGTACCACCTGGCCGACCAGCAGGCAGGGGCAGTCGTAACCGCCGAGCAGGCGTTGCAGGTGGGTGCTGTTCAGCGCCTGACTGGAATACAGCAACACCGCACGCGGTTGAATGTGCTCAACCGCCAGGGCGAGTTCGGTGGGTGGCAGTGGCCAGTCAAAGACCTCCACTGGGCAGCCGGCGCTGCTTGCCAGCCAGGCGGTCAGCCACAGGCCAGGGGCCATCGGTAGGTCGGAGACGTTGATCAGCAACAGCGACGCGCCGTTGTACTGGCGGTTGTTGTGGTACAGGCGCGCGCCAAGTTTGCTGCGCAGCCAGGAATAGAAAAACACCCGCTCAGCCTGTGCGCCGAACTGGTTGCGCCAACGCAGTTCCAGTTCCTCAAACAACGGCAGAAGCAGCTGTTGGCATAGGGTATGGGGCGGATACAGCGCCAACTCGCTGTTGAAACAGTCGTCCAGGCGGCGCTCGTTGAGGTTGCAGATCGCTTCCTGCAGCTGCTGGCGCCGCGCGTCCCATTGCGAGCTGGCTTCGGCAAACGCCGGTTGGCCAGCGCGTAGCAAGCCTTTGACTTGGCTAACCGACACGCCACGATTCAGCCAAGTCAGAATCGCCTGGATGCGTGTGACGTGCTCATCGGCATACAGGCGATGCCCTTTGGGGGTGCGGTGCGGCACGATCAGGCCATAGCGCCGCTCCCAGGCACGTAAGGTAACGGCGTTAACGCCGGTAATACGCGCCACATCGCGGATCGGCATAAAGCCTTGGGCAATGGCCGCCTGGTAGTCGTCGGCGGCTGCGCCGTCATTCATGGGTTCAAGGCTCATAGCGCATTACGCAGGCTGAGGTTTTCCGGGTGGGGCTGCAGGTACACCTGCTGCGCAATATAGGTATCAGGATGGCGACGGAAGTGGTGCTTGAGCAGGGTCATGGGCACCACTAGCGGCACTACACCATGACGGTATTGACCGATCAGCTGCTGCATTTCCTGCTTTTCGTCGCTGCTCAGTGATTGCTTGAGGTAGCCACTGAGATGCTGCAACACGTTGCTGTGGGTGCGACGGGTGGCGCAGCTTTTCAGGGCGCTCATCAAATCGCTGAAGTAGCGCGGTGCCAGTTCGTTGAGATCTTGCTGGCCAAGGTTGCCGAGCATGCGACCCAGGTGTTTGTACTGCACCGGGTTGGTGGCCATAAGCAGGTATTTGTAGCGCGAGTGGAAGTCGATCAGGCTTTTGCGCGTCAGGCCATCGCGTAACAGCTGTTGCCATTCGGAGTAAGCAAACACGCGGGTGATGAAATTCTCGCGCAGGATTGGATCATTCAGGCGACCATCTTCTTCCACGGGCAGGTTAGGGTGCCGCGCACAAAATGCCTGGGCAAAGATGCCGCGCCCGGGTTCGCTGGGGCGACCGTTTTCCTGGTAAACCTTGACCCGGTGCAAGCCGCAAGACGGCGACTGCTGCATAAAGATGTAGCCGCAGATATCGGTCAACTCACCGGCCATGCGTTCACCGTAGGCGGCCAGCGGTGCGGTGACATCCACCTCACGACTGACCGTGCCTACGGCGCGTGGCGCCTGAGGATCACCGACCAGGCGGATGGGCTCGCGGGGTACGCCCATGCCGATCGCCACTTCTGGGCAGAGCGGGGCAAAGTCAAAGTACTCACTGAGCGTGCGGCTGCACAGGCGTGATTCCTTGTGGCCGCCGTTGTAGCGTACCTCGGTGCCGAGCAGGCAAGCGCTAATGCCCAGTTTGGGTTTGCCAGTGGCGTGTGGTGATGGGCTCATGGGCAACCTCTGATGTGCGACTTGTACAGATCCTGTTGGATGTACAACTTGTCTTCATCATAGGTTTGTAATTGTACAAGTCAATATCTTTGTACAACTACTGTAGGGTTTTGTGTGTAAGGCTGTTACGTCCAGCCCATGCGCCAGTGCTCGGGGTTTTCCAACACACGCCAGTCCAGCCGCTGACAGCGTTGATTGAGCACCGCTTGCAGTTCGATCTGCAGCACCGTGCCTTCCTCGTCGCAGAACAGCTCGGTGACAAGAAAGTGCTTCTCACGGTTCTGCGGCAGCACCGCTGTCCATTTCGACAACAGCAACTTGCGCGGGTTGAGCCGGTGCTTCGCCGGTGCGTTGTGCGCGCGAGCGGTCATTGCAGGTGCTCAATCAGGCGGCGAGCAGCTTCCTGGCCGCTGAGCCAGGCGCCTTCAACCCGGCCGGACAGGCACCAGTCACCGCAGGCGTAAATGCCCAGGTCGGCATCGGCCAGTACGCCCCACTGGTGCGCGCTGGCGGGGCGCGCATAAAGCCAGCGGTGCGCCAGGCTAAAGGCGGGGGCGGGCACGGCGCAGCCGATCAACTCGGCGAAGGCGCCTAGCAAGTGTTCGGTGACGGCTTCCTTGGGCAGATCCAGGTGCTGTTTGGTCCACTGGCTGGTGGCGTGCAGCACCCAGGTGTCGAGATGGGTGTCGCGGCTGGGTTTGCTGCGGTTACGTGCCAACCAGTCGAGCGGGCTGTCTTGCACGAAGCAGCCTTCGACGCGGGTTTCCAGCGGGGTGTCGAAGGCCAAGGCCACTGCCCAAGTTGGGTCCATGGCCACGCTCGCTGCCGCGCCGGCCAGCTTTGGGGCGCTGGAGAGCAGTGCTGTGGCTTGCGGCGCGGGGGTGGCGACGATTACATGGCTGAACGGCCCATGGCTGTTGCCTTCGGCGTCCTGCAGGTGCCAATGCTGTTCGCCGCGGAATACTTCGGTGATGCGGCAGGAGAAGGCTACTGGCAAGGCGCCAAGCATCGCGCGAGTAATTGCACTCATGCGCGGGCTGCCGACCCAGCGCACTTGTTCATCCGGCGAGGCGCTGAGCTGGCCGTTGTTGAAGTTGTAGAGGCTGGGGGTCCACTCGGCGACCCAGCCACGCGCTTGCCACTGCTGCACCACCTCGACAAAACGACGGTCGCGGGCGGTGAAGTACTGCGCGCCCAAATCCAATGCGCCGGCATCGCTACGCTTACTGGCCATACGGCCACCGCTGCCGCGGCTCTTGTCGAACAGTTGTACGGGGTGCCCGGCGGCATGCAGCGCCTGCGCGGCAGACAGCCCGGCGATGCCGGTGCCGATGATGGCGATGGGGTGAAGAGCGGTCATGGTCTACCTCGTGTTTTCAAGCGTTAGGCTACGCTTTAGACAAAAGCTATACAATATCGTTTTTGTGTATAAGCTATGCCGGAGTCGATCCTGCCTTTCTATAGTTAAGACAACCTGCAGCCGGATTGAAGCCACAAACGCGATTAATCCGTCGGTGGTCACCTATTGAGCACGGTCATACGAGGGCATTTCTATGCACATTCTTCTGACGGGCGGAACCGGTTTGATCGGGCAAGCGCTGTGCCGACACTGGTTGCAGCAAGGCCACCAGCTGACGGTGTGGAGCCGAAGGCCCGAACAGGTCGCGGCGCTCTGCGGGAGCGCGGTGCGCAGTATTGGTCGGCTCGAAGAGCTGGGTGAAGAACCGCTGGATGCCGTGATCAACCTGGCCGGCGCACCGATTGCCGACCGGCCTTGGACGCGTAAACGCAAGGCACTGCTATGGGCCAGCCGGATTGGCCTGACCGAACAATTGCTGGCCTGGCTGGAAAGCCGCGCGCACAAGCCGCAGGTGTTGTTGTCCGGTTCGGCAGTTGGCTGGTATGGCGACGGTGGCGAGCGTGAATTGCATGAAGATTCGCCGCCGGTCAGCAAGGATTTCGCCGCCCAACTGTGCGGTGCCTGGGAAGAAACCGCCCTGCGCGCTGAGGACTTAGGCATCCGTGTGGTGTTGCTGCGCACGGGGCTGGTGCTGGCTGCTGACGGCGGGCTGCTCAAGCGCCTGCTGTTGCCGTTCAAGCTTGGCCTGGGTGGCCCGCTCGGCAATGGCCGGCAGTGGATGCCGTGGATTCATCTCAGCGACCAAATCGCCCTGATTGATTTTCTCCTGCAGCAGGACTCTGCGCGCGGTCCTTATAATGCCTGCGCGCCGACGCCGGAGCGTAACCGCGCCTTCAGCCAGGCCCTGGGCCGCGAGCTGCATCGCCCGGCCTTTATGCCGGCCCCTGCGTTTGCTCTGCGCATGCTGCTGGGTGAGCTGTCGGTGCTGCTGCTCGGTGGCCAGCGTGCGATGCCGACGCGCTTGCAGGAGGCTGGCTTCAGTTTTCGTTTTACTCATTTGGATGTGGCCCTGGCAGATTTGCTCGGCCACCACTGATTAGGACTTTGCATGACCGATCACGCCTTGCTGTTGGTAAACCTGGGCTCGCCGGCCTCCACTGATGTGGCCGACGTGCGCCGTTACCTCAACCAGTTTCTGATGGACCCCTATGTCATTGACTTGCCTTGGCCGCTACGGCGTTTGCTGGTTTCGCTGATTCTGATCAAGCGTCCGGCTGCCTCTGCACATGCCTATGCCTCGATCTGGTGGGAAGACGGCTCGCCGTTAGTGGTGCTGAGCAAGCGCCTGCATCAGGCGATGAAGGCGTCCTGGACCCACGGTCCGGTGGAGCTGGCCATGCGTTATGGCGAGCCTTCGCTGCAAACCGTGCTGACTCGCCTGGCTGCTCAGGGCATCAAGCAGGTCACGTTGGCGCCGCTGTACCCGCAGTTTGCTGACAGCACCACCACTACGGTGATCGAAGAAGCCAAGCGCGTGGTGCGTGAGCAGCAGCTGCCGATTCGCTTTTCCATCCTGCCGCCGTTCTACGATCAGCCGGAATACCTGGATGCCTTGGTGGATAGTGCCAAGCCCTATCTGGAGCAGGATTTTGACCATTTGCTCCTAAGCTTTCACGGCCTGCCGGAGCGTCACTTGCACAAGCTCGACGCCACTGGTCATTGTCTGAAGGGCGATGATTGCTGCCGTACGGCCTCACCTGAGGTGTTGGCCAATTGTTACCGCGCTCAGTGCTTGCGCAGCGCCGAGCTGTTTGCCCAGCGCATGGGGCTTAAACCCGAACAGTGGTCGGTGTCGTTCCAGTCGCGGTTGGGCCGCGCCAAATGGATCGAACCTTACACTGAGGCGCGTCTCGATGAGTTGGCCAAGCAGGGCGTGAAGAAGTTGCTGGTGATGTGCCCAGCCTTTGTCGCCGACTGCATCGAAACCCTGGAGGAGATCGGCGATCGTGGCCGTGAGCAGTTTGTTGAGGCTGGCGGCGAGAGCCTGCAGCTGGTGCCGTGTCTGAATGATCATCCCAGCTGGGTCACTGCCCTTAAAACCCTCAGCGAGCGTGCGCCGCTACAGCTCTAGAGAAATATGCTGTGACGGTTATTCGCCCGAAAGGATGCCGCGCATTCGCCTGGCTAATAACACCTACGAGCGATACTCAGCGCCCTGCAACTCAGCCTAAGCTGGCAGTTCTTTCAACCGTCGTGCACCGCACCAACGGTGCCGAGGAGACTGCCAGTGCTCAACAACAATAACGGCTATCCCTCTTCCACCCGTGGCTGGGTGACTGTCGCCATCCTGATGGTGGCGTACGTGCTGTCGTTTATCGACCGGCAGATTCTCAATCTGCTGGTCGGCCCGATCCGCCGTGACCTGATGATCAGCGACACGCAGATGAGCCTGTTGATGGGCCTGTCCTTTGCGTTGTTCTACACCGTTTGCGGGATTCCCCTGGGCCGTCTGGCCGATACCAAGAGCCGTCGTGGCTTGATTGCCTTTGGCGTGCTGTTCTGGAGTGCCGCCACTGCTGCCTGCGGCATGGCCAAGCTGTACTGGCAATTTCTGCTCTGCCGCATTGGCGTGGGCGTTGGCGAGGCGGCGTTGTCGCCAGCGGCCTACTCGCTGATTGCCGACAGTTTTCCGGCTGAACGCCGCGCTACCGCCATCAGCGTATATTCCATGGGGGTTTACCTCGGTTCCGGGCTGGCCTTTCTGCTCGGTGGCCTGGTGATTCAGTTCGCCTCGGCTCAAGGCGATGTGGTGCTGCCGATATTGGGTGAAGTACGGCCCTGGCAATTGATCTTTCTGATTCTTGGCGGCGCGGGGATTCTTTTCACCCTGCTCCTGCTGGCGGTCAAGGAGCCTGCACGTCGGGGCGTCGGGGCTGGTGTCGCGGTACCGCTGGCCGATGTTGGCCGGTATATCCGCGCCAACCGGCGTACCGTGCTCTGCCACAACTTCGGCTTTGCCGGCCTGGCGTTTGCCGGTTATGGCAGCGCCGCCTGGATTCCGACTTTCTTTATTCGTACGTACGGTTGGGATGCCGGCCAGGTCGGTATTGTTTACGGCAGCATCGTGGCGGTGTTCGGTTGTTTGGGCATTGTTTTCGGTGGCCGTCTGGCGGATTGGATGGCTAAGCGCGGCAGCAGCGACGCCAATATGCGTGTCGGCCTGTATGCGGCCGTTGGCGCGGTGCCTTTTGTGCTGGCCTTCCCGCTGATGGAAACGGCGCTATGGGCGGCGATTCTGACTGCGCCGACGGTGTTCTTCCTGAGCATGCCATTTGGCGTCGCACCAGCTGCGATTCAGGAAATCATGCCCAACTCGATGCGCGGCCAAGCCTCGGCAATCTACCTGTTTGTGATCACCCTGATCGGCTTGGGCATCGGTCCGACGGCGGTGGCGCTGGTGACCGACTATGTGTTTGCCGATGACATGGCGCTGCGTTACTCGCTGCTGATCGTCACCAGCATTGCCGTGTTCAGTTCGATTGTGCTGCTGAGCATGAGCCTCAAGCCTTACCGCGAGAGCGTGGTGCGGTTGCAGCAGTGGTCAGCTCAGTCCGCCTGACGTACCCCAAAAATAAAAAAGCCCCGCAGTTGCGAGGCTTTTTAGTGGGTGCGAGTTACAGGTCTGGCTCTTCCAGCACGGTCTTGCTGCGCCAGCCTTGGCCGCCTGGCAGCACCAGGTTAAGCACCAGGGCGCAGATGGCGCACAGCGAGATGCCGGAGAGGGCGAAGTCGCTGTTGCCGATCACCATGCCGCCGATGCCGAACACCAGAGTCACCGAGACGATGATCAGGTTGCGCGCCTCTGACAGGTCGACCTGATGGCGGATTAGAGTGTTCAGACCCACCACCGCGATAGAGCCGAACAGCAGGCAGAGGATGCCGCCCATCACCGGTACCGGAATGCTTTGCAGCGCGGTGCCGAACTTGCCGACGAAGGCCAGGCCGATGGCGAAGCAGGCCGCCCAGGTCATGATCTTCGGGTTGTAGTTCTTGGTCAGCATTACCGCGCCAGTAACTTCTGCATAGGTGGTGTTCGGTGGGCCGCCGAACAGCCCGGCCGCCGAAGTGGCCAGGCCGTCGCCGAGCAGGGTGCGGTGCAGGCCGGGTTTCTTGATAAAGTTCTTGCCGGTTACGCTGCCGATCGCCACTACCCCGCCGATGTGCTCGATGGCCGGAGCCAGCGCCACCGGGACGATGTAGAGGATCGCGCCCCAATGCAGCTCAGGCGTCACGAACGCCGGAATCGCCAGCCAGGGTGCGGCCGCGATATTGCTGGCGTCTATCACCCCGCAGAACGCCGCGACGATGCAGCCGACGATGATCCCCGCGAGGATCGGCACCAGGCGCAGCAGGCCACGGCCCATGGCCGCGACCAGCACGGTGGTGATGAGCGCCGACATGGAAATCAGCATGGCGGTTTCATACGGCACCAACTGCGCGCTGCCGTCTCCAGCTTTGCCCATGGCCATGTTCACCGCCACCGGCGACAACGCCAGGCCGATAGAAATGATCACCGGCGCGATGACTACCGGCGGCAACAGGCGGTCGATAAAGCCCGCGCCTTTAACCCGCACCACGGCGCTGAGCAGGATATACACCAGGCCCGATGCGACGATGCCGCCGAGCACGGCCGGCAGGCCAAACTCGCCTTTAGCCGCGAGAATCGGGGCGATAAAGGCAAAGCTGGAGGCCAGAAAAACCGGCACCTGGCGTCCAGTCACCAGTTGGAACAGCAGGGTGCCGATACCCGCGGTGAATAGCGCTACGTTGGGGTCCATACCGGTGATCAACGGCATCAGCACCAGGGCGCCAAAAGCCACAAACAGCATCTGCGCGCCGGAAATGCCCTGGCGCCAGAGTGGATCGTTGTATTCGTCCTGCATGCTTACGCGTCCTTCTGTTTGGTGCCGAAGATCTTGTCGCCGGCATCACCGAGGCCGGGAATGATGTAGCCGTGCTCGTTCAAACGCTGATCGATGGACGCGGTGTAAATGGTCACGTCAGGATGCGCATCGTTGACCACCTTGATGCCTTCTGGTGCAGCCACCAGGACCATGGCGCGTATTTCCTTGCAGCCGGCTTTTTTCAGCAGGTCGATGGTGGCGACCATCGAGCCGCCGGTGGCGAGCATCGGGTCGATGATCATCGCCAGGCGCTCGTCGATTTCCGAGGCGAGTTTTTCCAGGTAGGTGTGCGCTTGCAGGGTTTCCTCGTTGCGCGCCACGCCCACGGCGCTGACCTTGGCACCTGGAATCAGGCTGAGCACGCCTTCGAGCATGCCGATGCCGGCGCGCAGGATCGGCACCACAGTGATTTTTTTGCCGGAGATTTTTTCCACCTGCACGGTGCCGCACCAGCCCTCGATCTCGTAGTTTTCCAGGGGCAGATCCTTGGTCGCTTCATAGGTCAGCAGCGCACCGACTTCCTGAGCCAGCTCCCGAAAATTCTTCGTGCTGATATCGGCGCGGCGCATCAGGCCGAGTTTGTGACGGATCAGCGGGTGGCGGATCTCGAGGATGGGCATGGCGGGGTCTCCGGCAGGACGGGTAAAAAACTGGCCTAGATTAAAGCATTGGCTATGCCAAGTGCTGAGCCAAGATGGCCTAATGTCGCTAAATAGCGCCTAACGTGTCGTGGCTTGCGGGT
Source organism: Pseudomonas peli (assembly GCF_900099645.1). Classification (GTDB taxonomy): domain Bacteria; phylum Pseudomonadota; class Gammaproteobacteria; order Pseudomonadales; family Pseudomonadaceae; genus Aquipseudomonas; species Aquipseudomonas peli. The sequence goes on from NZ_FMTL01000002.1 coordinate 52,679, forward strand.
AATTGCCGCAGTTGGTCTGCCGGGGCTTGCTCTGCATGACGCAGATGCGTACCTTTGCCGGCTTTTATTTTGACGCATTGATCAGCTTTCTGGTCTGGCCGTCCCGCTCCCAAGAGGAAACAGCATGTCCGTCGATCTCGCGCATATCCGCCAAGTTATGGCTGAAGCCGATTGCCTGCACAGCAATGCCGAGGTCGAGGTGGCCATCGACGCCATGGCGGCGGCCATCAACAATGAGATGGCCGACAGCAACCCTGTGGTGTTCTGCGTGATGAACGGCGGGCTGATCTTCTCCGGCAAGCTGCTGCCCAAGCTCAACTTCCCGCTGGAATTGTCCTATCTGCACGCCACCCGCTACCGTAATGAAACCAGTGGCGGCGAGCTGTTCTGGAAGGCCAAGCCGGAAATCTCCTTTATTGACCGTGACGTGCTGATCATCGACGACATCCTCGATGAAGGGCATACCCTCGGTGCAATCATCGATTTTTGCCGTCACGCCGGCGCCAAGAACGTGCGCATCGCCGTGCTGGTAGATAAAACCCACGACCGTAAAGCACGCCCGGACCTCAAAGCCGATTACGTCGGTATGTCCTGCGTTGATCGCTATGTTTTTGGCTATGGCATGGACTACAAAGGCTACTGGCGCAATGCGCCGGGTATCTACGCGGTTAAAGGGCTGTAAGACGTATGAGTGGGCCGCGCTTTCTTGATCAGACCCTGTTCGGCGCACTGGCCGAGCAAGCGGCGGCCAGCCCACGGCAACGCCAGCACCATAATTTTCACCAGATGGACGAGCCTTGCCATCGCATGGCGGTCGGGCTACAGCCGAATACCTATATCCCGCCGCACCGTCATCTCTCGGCGGACAAGGCCGAAGCGCTGCTGGTGCTTAAAGGTCGCCTTGGCTTGCTGATTTTCAATGACGCCGGTGAGGTGCTGGATAAGCGCGTGCTGGAGGCGGGCGGTGCCTGTGTTGGCGTTGACCTGCCGCCTGGGGTGTTTCACGCCCTGGTGGTGCTGGAAGCCGATAGCATTCTGTTCGAGTGCAAAGCCGGGCCCTACAAACCAGTGGGCGAGGGCGAGCAGGCCAGCTGGGCGCCGCGTGAAGGCGAGCCTGGTGTGGCCGAATACCAGGCCTGGATGCACGCGCAATTTATCTAGCCCGCTGATTCCCCATCGACCTTTGGTGCCAGCCAGCGCAGCGCCTTTTCCCTGGCCTGGGCCAGATCGCGTACATAGGCCAGCTGTCCTTCAACGCGTACTATCCCGGCGCGGCGCAATTGCAGGCGCACCTGCGGCGTCGGTCCGCTCAGCACCAACGCGACGTGCTGCTCGCGATAGTCGCGCAGCACATTGTCCAGTGCGGCAATGGCGGTCATGTCCAGCAGCGGTACGGCGCTGATATCGACGATCACCACCTTCACTCCAGGGGTAAAGCGCCTGAGTACGCTCAGGGCCTTTTCCGCTGCGCCGAAGAACAGCGGCCCGCGAATGGCATAGGCCAGCACATGCTCGGGTAGGTCATTAAGCGCCTGGTGGAAGTGCTTGGGCAGCGCTTCGGTGTCGGTCAGGTCACTCATGCGTTTGATAAACAGCCCGGCGGCCAACAGCAGGCCGACGCCCACGGCCAGCACCATATCGAACAGCACGGTGAGAATCAGGCAGGTCAGCAGCACCAGCACATCACTGCGCGGGGCGATGCGCAGGGTGTGGTGCACATGCCGCGGCTCGCTCATATTCCACGCCACCACCAGCAGCAAGGCCGCCAGCGCCGCCATTGGCAGGTAGCTGAACAGGGGCGCGAGAAACAGGATGGCTATCAGTACTACGCCGGCGTGGGCGATAGCGGCCAGCGGCGAGTAAGCCCCGGCGCGCACGTTGGCGGCGCTACGGGCTATCGCGGCGGTGGCGGTGATGCCGCCGAGCAGCGGTGCTACCAGATTGCCGATGCCCTGGCCGATCAGCTCGCCATTGGGGTCGTGCTTGCTACCGGTCATGCCATCGGCAACCACCGCGCAGAGCAGCGATTCAATCGCCCCGAGCATGGCGATGGCAAAGGCCGGGGCGAGCAGTCGGCGGAACAGCTCAAAGCTCACCACCAGCGGTTGGCCATCGGCCCCCGGTAAGTGCCAGGGCCAGATAAAGCTCGGCAGAAACGGTGGAATACCCGGATGCTCAACGCCATCCAGGCTGTAGCTGAAGCGCTCGCCAAGGGTCGCCACGGGAATCTGCAGGCTTTCCAGCAGCAGCCCAAGCAATGCGCCGACTGTCAGCGCCACCAGATGCCCGGGTATTTTCGGCACCCAGCGTGGCCAGATCAGCAGAGTCGCCAGGCAGACCAGCGCCACCAGGCTGTCGCCCAGTTGCAGGCTGGGCAGGGCGTGTAGCAGGCCATTGAGCTGTTCCATGTAGTTGTTCGGCTGGCTGCTGAGCTGCAGGCCGAACAGGTCTTTGATCTGCAGGGTGGCGATGACGATACCGATGCCGGCGGTAAAACCCAGCGTAACCGGGTAAGGGATAAACTCGATCAAGCGTCCGGCGCGCATCAGTCCGAGGGCAATCAGGATCAGTCCGGCCATCAGTGTGCACAGCAGCAGGCCGCCGATGCCGAATTGCTGAGTGACCGGCAGTAGAATCACTACGAAGGCGGCGGTCGGCCCGGAGACGTTAAAGCGCGAACCACCAAACAGAGCGATCAGCGTGCCGGCCACCAGCACCGTATACAGACCATGCTGCGGCGCCACACCGACGGCAATTGCCAGGGCCATGGCCAGCGGAATGGCGATGATTCCCACCGTTAAACCGGCGCTCAGGTCGCTGCGCAGGTTTTTCCAGCCATAGCCGGCGCGCAGGGTCTGGCGCCAGGCGGAGAACAGCGGCGGTAAGGGCAGCGACATAATGACTCCCAACTCGATAGGCGCAGTATAGGGTTTGAGTGCGGTGGGCTGTGTTGACCTAAGTCGGCTGTGCGCCAGCCTCAACGCGTGTTAAACCCTGTGGTTGCCCGGCATCCGTTGAGCCCTTGCCCGCCCCAGAGGTACACTGCCGCCCCCGTGTGGCCTGGTTAGCTGGAGTGAGTGATGCGTAAAGACAAGAAACAGGTGATTGGCGAAGAGATTGGTGACGAGCCGATCAAGCTGTTCCTCAGTGTGGAACCGGCCGATGCCACGCCACCGTCGCTGCACAAGCTGGTCAAGGCCTACCGCGGCCTGCGTATCGATGACTTCGAGCGCTTTGTCGGCTTCTTTGTCGCCGCTGGCTACGACCTGAATGCCAAGGATGCCCAAGGCAATGACTTTATCGCGCTGATCCAGGATCAACGCTTTGCCGAACCCTATATTGAAGTGATCAAGGCTGCTCGCGGCTAATAAGCCAAGTCAGCGCTTGCAGCGCTGATTAAGGCTCACGCCTGCCCACAAAGCCGCGATCTGTTCGCGGCTTTGTCGTTTCTAAAACCCGCTCTGCTTCTTACTGATAATCACGCAAATCAATAGTGCTGGGCGAGGCGAGACGACCGGTCATATTCTTGCCGGCATGAACTCCAGCATTCGACTCGACAAGCGTGACCTGATCCTCGCCAAAGGCGCCGAGGTGATGACCCGTCGTGGTTATCACGGCGCCGGCGTGCAGGAAATCGTGCAGGCGGCGGGGGTGCCGAAAGGCTCCTTTTATCACTACTTCGCCAGCAAAGAAGACTTTGCCCTGCAGGCCTTGCAGCAGGTCTATCAGCCACGCCTGGCGCGTTATGCCGAAGCCCTGGCCAATCCTGCCTTGAGTCCGCGCGAGCGCATCCTCGGTTATTACGCCGAACTGGTGGAGCACTTCGCTCGCCAGGAACGTCTGGAATACCACTGCTTTATTGGCAGCCTGAGCTTCGAGATGGCCGAGCTGTCGCCGACTCTAGGCGCGCAGGTCGATGCGATTCTGCAGGCCTCGGCGGACACCCTGCAGGCCTGTCTGGAACAGGCGCAGGCGGTTGGTGAGCTAGCTGCCGATGAGGATTGCCGCAACCTGGCGAGCTTTATCGCCAATGCCTGGCAAGGCGCGTTGACCCGACTCAAGGTGGCGAACAATACCCGCGCCCTGACTGACTTTATCCAACGCCTGCAGCTGTTGTTGCAGGCCTCACCCCTTTAACCAGTAGCGGCGCTCTGGCCGCCCCGAGGAATGATGATGACCGATCCCGTTAAAGCGCTGTTCCAACCCTTTACCCTGGGCAACCTGGAGCTGCCGACCCGCGTGGTCATGGCGCCGATGACCCGTTCCTTCTCCCCGGGCGGCGTACCCAACAGCAAGGTCATCGAGTACTACCGTCGCCGCGCGGCTGCCGGCGTTGGCCTGATCGTCACCGAAGGCACCACGGTTGGTCACAAGGCTGCCAACGGTTACCCGAATGTGCCGCGTTTCTACGGTGAAGACGCCCTGGCCGGTTGGAAAAAAGTTGTTGAGGCGGTGCACGCTGAAGGCGGCAAGATCGTTCCGCAGCTGTGGCACGTGGGCAATGTGCGCAAGCTGGGCACCGAGCCGGACGCCGGCGTGCCAGGTTACGGCCCGAGCGAGAAAATCAAAGAAGGCAATGTGGTTGTGCACGGCATGACCCAGGACGATATCAACGAGGTGATTGCCGCCTTCGCCCAAGCCGCCAAAGATGCCAAGGCTATCGGCATGGATGGCGTGGAAATCCACGGTGCCCACGGCTACCTGGTCGACCAGTTCTTCTGGGCCGGCAGCAACCAGCGCACCGATGAATACGGCGGTGACCTAGCGCAGCGTTCGCGTTTTGCCATTGAGCTGATCAAGGCGGTACGCGCCGCAGTAGGCCCAGAGTTCCCGATCATCTTCCGTTTCTCGCAGTGGAAGCAGCAGGATTACAGCGCTCGTCTGGTGGAAACCCCGGAAGCCTTGGAAGCCTTCCTCAGGCCACTGTCTGACGCCGGCGTGGATATCTTCCACTGCTCGACTCGGCGTTTCTGGGAGCCAGAGTTCGACGGTTCCGAGCTGAACCTGGCGGGTTGGACGCGCAAGCTGACTGGCAAGCCAACCATCACCGTCGGCAGCGTCGGCCTGGACGGCGAGTTCCTGCAGTTTATGGTCAACACCGACAAGGTCGCCGAGCCGGCCAGCCTGGAAAACCTGCTGGAGCGTTTGAACAAGCAGGAATTCGACTTGGTGGCCGTGGGCCGCGCTCTGCTGGTCGACCCGGATTGGGCGGTCAAGGTGCGTGATGGCCGCGAGCAGGACATTCTGCCGTTTAGTCGTGATGCGCTGACCAGCCTGGTCTAATACCCCATTTTATCGTGTGCGCCGCAAAACGGCGCAACACTCCTCAAGCCCCGGCACATCGGGGCTTTTTTTCGTCTGCGCTTTGGCTGGTACGCGGGCACCCCACATTGATGCAGAGCACTCAGCAGGCAAGCGCCGCGTCGTTGGCTAGTATTGCCAGTGCCCCGCCATCAGGTACCGACTATGAAACGTGTTGTGCAGATATCCGTATCCCTTGTTCTGCTGTTGCTGATCAGCCTGGCCGCTGCGGTTGCCTGGAACTGGGCGCCGGATCGCTCCCTTGCCGACCTCAAGCCACGCTGGGCCTTGCCGCCATCCGAGTTTCTGGCCATCGATGGCATGCTCGTGCATCTGCGTGATCAGGGCCCACGGGATGACCCCGCGCCGATTGTTTTGCTGCACGGCACCTCGGCCAGCTTGCACACCTGGGAAGGCTGGGTAGCAGCGCTGCAGACTAAGCGTCGGGTGATCAGTCTCGATCTACCGGGTTTTGGCCTGACCGGACCGTTCCCCGATGGCGATTACCGTATGTCCCACTACAGCGCCTTCCTTACCCATGTGCTGGACCAGTTGCAGGTGCCGCGAGCGGTGGTGGCGGGCAACAGTTTTGGCGGGCAACTGGCCTGGCAGTTTGCCCTGGACCATCCGCAGCGGGTCGAACGGTTGGTATTGGTGGATGCTGCCGGTTACCCGCGCAATGCCACCTCCATTCCCATCGGTTTTCGCCTGGCGCAGACCCCCGCGCTGGCGCCGCTAATGGCCAACCTGCTGCCCCGGCAGATGATCGAGGCGAGCATTCGCAACGTCTATGGCGACCCGAGCAAGGTCAGTGATGAACTGATCGACCGCTACTACGAACTGACCTTGCGTGCCGGCAACCGTGAAGCCTTGCGTCAGCGTTTTATCCAGGCCGAAGCCGGGCAGGGCTTCACGCGCATCGCTGAGCTCAAGGTGCCGACCTTGATTATCTGGGGCGGCCGCGATGAATTGATTCCGCCGGACAACGCCGAGCGCTTCAAACGCGATATCCAGGGCAGCCGCCTGGTGCTGTTCGACGACCTGGGGCATGTGCCCCAAGAAGAGGACCCCGCGCGCACCGTCGCGGTGCTGATGGGCTTTCTAGAGGGCTAGCCGGAGTTTTCCGCAGTTTTTGACTGCACACTAAGCTGCTGATATTTCGAGAGAGATTGGCTGCATAAAAGAGCTGGCGTGCTTTGTGCTAACGCTGTCGGTGCCAGTTGGCTTTACGCCATCTTGGTCTAGGCTCTCGGAATAACAATTATTCGGCAGGTGCGGTATGCCCAAGGCCATCAGGCTGTTTGTGCACGCAGTGGAGGCGCTCAACCGCGTTGTCGGGCGCTTCGCCATGTACCTGATCTTCGCCATTCTCGGCGTGCTGCTGTACTCCTCCATCAGCAAGACCTTCTTTGTGCCGGCCGCCTGGACGCTGGAGTCGGCGCAGTTTCTGATGGTCGCCTACTTCCTGCTTGGCGGCGCCTATTCGATGCAGCTCGATGCCCATGTGCGCATGGACCTGTTCTATTGCAACTGGTCGCCACGTACTCGTGCAGTCGTCGATGTGATCACCATAGGCTTTCTGATTTTCTACCTAGTGTTCTTGCTCTATGGCGGTATTTCTTCAACTCAGTACGCCCTTGAGTACAACGAAACCAGCTACTCGTCGTGGTCGCCACCCATGGCGCCGATCAAGATTCTGATGTGCATCGGTATCGCCCTGATGCTGCTACAGGCCATCGCTACCCTGTTCAAGGACATCGCCGCCGCGCGGGGGGAAACGCTGTAATGGATTACGAGCTGATCGCCCTGCTGATGTTCTCCTCGATGATGTTGCTGCTGCTTACCGGCAAGCGTGTATTCGGTGCCATTGGTTTTGTTGCCGTGGCCGCCGCCCTGTTGTTGTGGGGTGATGGCGGTTCGGAAATGGCCTTCAGTGCGGCCATGAAACTGATGAAGTGGTATCCGTTGCTGACCCTGCCGTTGTTCGTGTTTATGGGCTATATGCTCTCCGAATCTGGGCTGGCCGAAGACCTCTACAAGATGTTCCATGTCTGGATGGGCCCGCTCAATGGCGGCCTGGCCATCGGTACCATCGGCCTGATGGTGGCGATCTCGGCCATGAACGGCCTGAGTGTGGCCGGCATGGCCATCGGCGCCAGTATCGCGCTGCCGGAGCTGCTGCGCCGCGGTTACGACAAGATCATGGTCACCGGGGTGATTCAGGCTGGCAGCTCGCTGGGCATCCTTATTCCACCGAGCGTGGTGCTGGTGCTGTACGGCATGATCGCCCGCCAGCCGGTCGGCCAGCTGTGGCTGGCTGGGGTGTTTCCCGGCTTGCTGATGGCGGGGCTGTTTATTCTCTATATCGCCATCCGTTGCCGCTTGCAGCCCGAGCTGGGGCCGGCTTTATCCGAAGAGGAACGTGGGCAGATCAGCCGGCGCGAGAAGCTGCTGCTGCTCAGGGCCGGCATTGCGCCGTTATTTATCTTCTTCTGCATGACCGGGCTGTTCCTCATGGGCATCACCAGCCTGGTGGAGAGCTCGGCGGTTGGCGCTGCGGCAGCCACCCTGATGGCGCTGGTCAAGGGCCGTTTAACCCGCAGCGTGATGGAGGAAACCCTGCGCAAGACGCTAGGTATCAGCTGCATGTTTATGTGGATCATCCTCGCCGCGCTGTGCTTCGGCGCGGTGTTCGACGGCCTCGGTGCGGTCAAAGCGATTGAAGCGCTGTTTCTCGAAGACCTCGGCCTGGGGCCTTGGGAAGTGCTGATCCTGATGCAGGTGTCGTTCATCCTGATGGGCATGTTCCTTGATGACACCGCCATGCTGGTAATCGTCGCTCCTTTGTATATCCCGCTGGTCGGTGCACTGGGCTTTGATCTGGTTTGGTATGGCGTGCTTTACACCATCACCTGCCAGATCGCTTATATGACCCCGCCCTTCGGTTACAACCTGTTCCTGATGCGCGCCATGGCTCCGCCGGAAGTCTCGCTGCGCGACATCTACGTTTCGGTGACTCCATTCGTGCTGATCATGATCCTGGCCTTGGTGCTGGTCATGGTCTTTCCGCAGATCGCCCTGTGGTTGCCGCAGTGGCATTACGGCGGATAAGCACATGAATTTCAGCTGTAGGCCAGCGCAGTCGTACCGATAAAGCCAGTGAGGATTGCTACGGTGCCGTTCCGCTGATGCCGTGCGCAATCCTCAAGGGCTTGTGAGTCATCAGGTACAGGTTGCCCCTCTGAAAACCCTGCCAGCGCCCCGTGGGTCAGGCAGTGCGGTTGTATGCCATCTGAATCGACAAGCCTGGAGATAACAGCATGAGTACGAGACGCAGTTTTCTGAAAACCGCCGCGGTAGCAACCGGGGCAGCAGGGGCAACGGCATTGGGGTCGGCGCATATCTACGCCGCCGAGCCAAAGAAAATCGTCTGGCGCCTGCAAACCTATGCCGGCGCTGCCTTGGGCGAACATGTGATCAAACCGTCCATTGATGCCTTCAACAAGGCCGCCAATGGCGAGATGGAAATCCAGCTGTATTACGCCGACCAACTGGTGCCCACCGGCGAGCTATTCCGCGCTATGCAGAAGGGCACCATCGATGCGGTACAAAGCGATGACGACTCCATCGCCGCGCCCGTGGATATCTCGGTTTTTGGCGGCTACTTCCCGTTTGCCACCCGTTACAGCCTGGATATTCCGGTGTTGTTCAACCAATACGGGCTCAATGAAATCTGGGCCGAAGCCTATGGCGAGGTCAAAGGCGTGACCTGGCTCGGGGCAGGCGCCTGGGACCCGTGCCACTTCGCCACGGTCGAGCCGATCACCAAGCTTGAGCACCTCAAGGGCAAGCGCATTTTCACCTTTCCCACTGCGGGTAAATTCCTCACCCGCTTTGGCGTGATCCCGGTGACCCTGCCTTGGGAAGATGTCGAGGTAGCGATCCAGACCGGAGAGCTGGACGGCATTGCCTGGTCCGGCATCACCGAGGACTACACCGTCGGTTGGGCCAACGTGACCAAGTACTTCCTCACCAACAACATCTCGGGCGCCTGGTGCGGCTCCTACTTCGCCAACTCGGACAAATGGGCCGAGGTTCCCGAGCACCTGAAAACCCTGTTCAAACTGTGCATGGACAGCTCCAACTACTACCGCCAGCACTGGTACTGGGGCGGTGAAGCGCAACTGCGGGTTGAGGGCGGCAAGCTACAGCTGACCTCAATCCCGGCCGATGAGTGGGCCACCGTTGAGGCCGAAGCTCAGGTGTTCTGGGATGAAATCGCCAAGACCAGCCCACGCTGCGCCCGTGTGGTGGAAATCTTCAAGAAGTACAACGCACTCATGGCCAAGGCCGGCGCGCCCTATCGCGGCTAGTGCTGTGTTGCTTGCAACTTACGCCTGCAGCGCAAGATGCGGGCGTATTTTTTTGCGTGGCAGGCAGGCGGCTCAGTCAGTGCGCGTAGCGATTGTGCAGGGCCTGGAAGCGACCATCCTGCTGCACACGTTGCAAAGCAGCGCGCCAGCGCGCGATGTCCTGCTCCGGCATGCCACGGGACAGGGCGATAAAGCCTTCATCGCGGCCCAGTTGCACGGCGCTTGGGCGCACCTTGTCGGCCGCGACGCCCGCCTCGCGCAGCCTCTGCGCCAGCTCTGAGTCAGCCGAGGCAACCAGCGCGATCCGGCCGGCTGCGAGCATGCTGAAGCAGGTGTTGTAAGTGTTGTTGCGCTTTAGTTGGGTGAACGCCATGGCTGTCAGGCGTTCGTCATGGGAGCTGCCGTTGAGTACGCACACCGGCAGGTTCTTGGCATCCTCCAGGTTGTGGATACCGGTGGGCCGTTGGCTGTTTTCGTAGAGCCAGTCCGTCTCTTCCCAGATGGGCCCGACCCAGTGCGCCAGCGGCAGGCGTTCCGGGGTTTTGGCAAGGTTGAAGAGCACCACATCGTCACGCTGTTGCAGTTGCGCCAGACCACGCGCCAAGGGCACTTCCTGGATTGGCAGCGGTTCGGCCATATCAGTCAGCAACTCGCGCACCAGCTCCAGAAAGAACGCCCGCTTGCCGGCATGTTCGCGTCCGCGTAACTGGCCGTCGATCAGTACGGCTTGGCTATCCAGGCTGTGGGTGTAGATCAGCCAGTCACGTGCCAAGCAGGCCGTAGGCGCAAGCCAGGCAGCGAGTACCAGCGCAACTGCGGCGGCAACTGCTGTGCGATGCCGAGTCTGGCCGGGCGCTGGCAGGGTGCGGGGCATCGGGTTCAAACAATCTCCGGTATGGCTTCTGGCGGCCACCTGGCGCATGCAGCCAAGTGTTCGGCGGACGGTGATCTGTGCTTTTACAGCAGAGCAGTGCCTGCCGTCATCTGTGATGCAACGCGTGCGAGTTGTTTTGCCTAATTGACCAGCCAACTTGGCAAACCTGTACCACACTGATGGAGCTTTTTGCCGGGTGTTCTAACAGGCGTTGTGTAGTCGTCAGGGCGCGTTGTGTAGTGGTTGTGGGGATGCGCTTGAGACGCTGTTGTTGCCTGCAGGACTGACACCGGATGTCGGCCATAACAACAATAGACAGGTGCATTTATGCTCAATCCGCGAGACGTGAAAACCGTTCAGGATGCCAAGCGTATTGTCGAAGAGCGCGGCCTCAGCCATATCAAGGTTGGGGTGTTCGATAACGATGGCGTGATGCGCGGCAAATACCTCAGCCGCAGCAAATTCTTCTCTGCCCTCGACAGCGGCTTTGCCTTCTGTGATGTGGTGCTCGGCTGGGACGTGAAGGACCAGCTCTATGACAACGCTCAATACACCGGCTGGCACACCGGCTACCCGGATGCGCCGGTGCGGGTGCTGCCTCATACCTGCCGCGACTTACCCTTCGAGAACGGTATGCTGCTTTTTATCTGCGAGTTTGCCGAGGCAGCGGAAAAGGTCTGCCCACGCGGCACCCTGCGCCGGGTGATTGAGCGCTGCAAAGCCATGGGTTTCGATGCCTTTGCTGCGCTGGAATATGAGTTCTTCATGTTCGATGAAACCCCGGAGTCGGCCCGCGAGAAGGGTTTTCGCAATCTCAAACCGTTCACGCCGGACTGGTTTGGCTACTCGATGATTCGCAACTCGGTGCATGCCGAGTTGTACCACGAGATCCTGGAAATGGCCGAGCGCATGGACTTCCCCATCGAAGGCCTGCACACCGAAACCGGCCCCGGCGTGCTGGAGGCGGCGATTGCCTATGACCGTGCCGAAGCCGCAGCCGACAAGGGCGCGCTGTTCAAGACTTTTATGAAGGTGCTTGCCCAGCGCAACGGCCTGATGGCCACCTTTATGGCCAAGTGGTCGGGCAAATATCCGGGGCAGAGCGGGCATATCCATGTGTCGCTGCGTGATCTGGCCAGCGGCAAGTCGGCGTTCTATGACCCGAGCCAGGCGCACAACATGAGCAAGATCCAGCGTCACTTTCTTGCTGGCCAGCAGCGCCTGATGCCGGAATTCCTCTGCATGGTCGCGCCAACGCTGAACAGCTACCGGCGGCTGATTCCCGGTTTCTGGGCGCCCACCGATGCCACCTGGGGTGTTGAAAACCGTACTGCTGCGTTGCGGGTAATCCCCGGGAGCGATAAATCCCAGCGTCAGGAATATCGCCTCGGCGCGGCGGACGGCAATCCGTTTCTGGCCCTATCGGTGGCGCTCGGCTCCGGTCTGTATGGCGTGATGCAGCAGTGGGAGCCGACCGAGCCGGTGGTAGGCAACGCCTACGCCATGAAGCACCCGGAAGAGCTGGCCCTGCCGCGCACCCTGTGGGATGCGGCGCAACGGCTGAAGGCTTCGACGGCGGCGCGGGAGTTGTTTGGCGATGAGTTCGTCGAGCATTTCGCCGCCAGCCGCGAGTGGGAAGAGCGCGAATACCGCCGTCATGTCAGCGACTGGGAACTGGATCGCTACTTCGAAATTATCTAGCGCGCGGCCCCGGCTGATTGGGCTTATGGAGTCTTTTCAATGAGCAAACTGCAATGCATTTCCCCCATCGATGGCTCTGTGTATGTCGAGCGTCATCTGGCCTCCAACCCCGAAATTCAGGCGGCTCTAGCCAGGGCCGAGCTGGCGCAGCAGGCCTGGAAGACCACCCCGTTGGCCGAGCGCATCGCCATCGGCCGCAGGGCTATTGCGGCCTTCGCCGCCAAGGAAACCCAGCTGGCTGAAGAGCTGTGCTGGATGATGGGCCGGCCGATCCGCTATGCCGCAGGCGAAGTGCGCGGCTTTGTCGAGCGGGCCAGCTATATGGCGGACATTGCCGAGAGCGCCCTGGCCGATATTCAGGTGCCAGAAAAGCCCGGTTTTATCCGTTTTATCCGCCGTGAACCGCTGGGTGTGGCGCTGGTGATCGCCCCCTGGAACTACCCCTATCTGACTGCAGTGAACGCGGTGATGCCGGCGCTGCTGGCGGGCAATGCAGTGCTGCTCAAGCATTCAGCGCAAACCCCGCTGTGCGCCGAGCGTATGGTCGAAGCCTTCAGCGAAGCTGGCTTGCCGGACGGAGTATTCCAGTACCTGCACTTGAGCCACGGTGAAACCGAGGCGCTGATCCAGGCGCCGACTATCGCCCACGTCGCCTTCACCGGTTCGGTGCCCGGCGGCACCATGGTCGAACGGGTGGCGGTGGGGCGCTTTCTCAGCATCGGCCTGGAACTGGGCGGTAAGGATCCAGCTTATGTTCGTGCTGACGCCGATCTGGCCCACGCGGTGGAAACCACCATTGATGGGGCGTTCTTCAACTCCGGGCAATCCTGCTGCGGCATCGAGCGCATTTATGTGCACGAATCGCTCTACGACGCCTTCGTCGAGCAGGCGGTGGCGTTGGTCAAACAGTACAAACTCGGCCGCTCCGATGACCCGGACACCACGTTAGGCCCACTGGTGCGCGCCGAGGCGGCGGATTTCGTCCGTGGGCAGATTCACGATGCCATTGAGCAGGGCGCCACTGCCCATCTGGTGCCGGCCGACTTTGCTATGGACCATCCAGGCTCGCAGTATCTGGCGCCGCAGGTGCTGACCAACGTGAATCACGGCATGCGGGTGATGACCGAAGAATCCTTCGGCCCAGTGGTAGGCATCCAGAAGGTCAAGGATGACGAGGAAGCCCTGGCGCTGATGAACGACAGCGAGTTTGGCCTGACGGCCGCGATCTTCAGCCGTGACGTGGATGCCGCCATGGCCCTGGCCGAACGGGTAGAGGCGGGCACGGTGTTTCTCAATCGCTGTGACTACCTCGACCCTGCACTGGCCTGGACCGGGGTGAAGAACTCCGGGCGCGGCTGCACCCTGTCCAGCGTCGGCTTCGAGCATGTCACCCGGCCGAAATCCTTCCACTTCAAAACTCAGCTGTGAGGCGCGCCATGGACCTGAATCATTACCGCATGAACTGGAATTACCCGACCTCGGTGCGCGTCGGTGTGGGCCGCATCAACGAGCTGGCAGCGGCTTGCCGGCAACTGGGCATGAGCGCACCGCTGCTGGTCACCGACCCTGGCCTGGCCACTTTGCCGATGATCGACCGCGCGCTGTTGCATTGCCGCGACGATGGCCTCAAGGCCGGCTTGTTTCATGGCATCAAGGGCAACCCCACCGGACAGAACGTGATGGACGGGGTGGCCGCATTCAAAGCCGGCAAGCATGACGGGGTGATCGCCTTTGGCGGCGGCTCGGCGCTGGATGCCGGCAAGGCCATCGCCCTGATGGTCGGCCAGGATCGGCCCTTGTGGGATTTCGAGGACATCGGCGACAACTGCAGCCGCGTCAATGTTGCCGGCATGGCCCCGGTGGTGGCGGTGCCGACCACCGCCGGCACCGGCTCTGAAGTGGGTCGTGCCTCGGTGATCACCGATGATGCCGTACATATCAAACGCATTATCTTCCACGCGCGCATGCTGCCGGCGCTGGTGATCCTCGATCCCGAGCTGACCCTCGGCCTGCCGGCCAACATCACTGCCGCCACTGGTATGGATGCGCTGTCGCATAACCTGGAGGCGTTCTGCTCACCGCTGTTCCACCCCATGGCCGAAGGTATTGCCCTGGAAGGCATGCGCCTGGTGCAGCAGTATTTGCCGCGCGCGGTGGCGCAGGGCAGCGATGTTGAAGCGCGGCTACAGATGCTGGTGGCCTCGAGCATGGGCGCCACCGCATTCCAGCGTGGCCTGGGCGCCATGCATGCGCTGGCCCATCCGCTCGGTGCGCTGTACGACGCCCACCACGGCCTGCTCAATGCAGTACTGATGCCTTACGTGCTGGTTGCTAACCGCGAACGTATCGAGCCGCAGATGGAGAAAATGGCTCGCTATCTGAACCTGGCCAAGCCAGGTTTTACGGGCGTGCTGGAGTGGGTGATGGCGCTGCGTGAGCAGGTCGGTATCCCGCACAGCCTGAGCGAAATTGGCATTGATGACGCGCGCATCGAGCAGGTTGGACAGATGGCTGAGGTCGACCCCTCTGCCGGCACCAACCCGATTGCCTTTACCGCTGCGCAATACAGTCAGCTGTTTGAAAAAGCCCTGCGTGGCACCCTCTAATCTCTGGCCTTACCAGCGCTGCTCGCTTGGGCGAGCAGCGCTGTAGCGAACAGATACATGACCCGCCGGTTCTTCGCTTGCGCTGCCTGCGCGTGACTCCTTATATTCCCCCGGCATTTAAGCGCGCCCGGCTTGCGCCTGCCCGGCTGCAAGCAGGGTCTGTTACCGCAATGGTGAGAGGCCATGATCGAAATAAAAAACCTAACCAAGCGTTTTGCGCAGCACACGGCTGTTGACGACCTGTCCTTCAGTGTTAAGCCCGGTGAAGTGCTGGGCTTTCTCGGCCCCAACGGTGCCGGCAAATCCACCACCATGAAGATGCTCACCGGCTTTCTCGCGCCGACTTCAGGCAGTGCCAGCATCCTCGGTTTCGATATCCAGAAAGACACCCTCAAGGCCCAGCGGCAGATCGGTTATCTGCCCGAAGGCGCGCCGTGCTACGGTGATATGACGGTGCGCAGCTTCCTCGAATTTATCGCCGAGGTGCGCGGCTTCAAGGGCGCCGAGAAGCGTCAGCGGGTGGCCAAAGCAGTCGCTCAGGTCGAGTTGGACGCCGTGCTGGAACAGTCGATCGAAACTCTGTCGAAAGGCTTCAAGCGTCGCGTCGGCCTGGCCCAGGCGATTCTGCATGATCCCAAGGTGCTGATCCTCGACGAACCCACCGACGGCCTCGACCCCAACCAGAAGCACCAAGTGCGCAAGCTGATCCAGAGCCTGGCCCACGACAAGATCGTGATCATTTCCACCCACATCCTCGAAGAAGTGTCCGCTGTGTGCACCCGCGCGGTGGTGATCGCCCACGGCAAGCTGCTGGCCGACGGCACGCCGCTGGAGCTGGAGAGCCGCTCGCGTTATCACCAGGCCGTCACCCTGGTGGCTGCCGAGCCGCTCGATCAGGCCGCGCTGGCTGCGCTGCCGGGCGTGGCCGGGGTGGAAGAAAATACCCTGGAACACAGCCTGAGCATCCTCGCCAAACCGGGTGAAGTGATCTTCCCGCAGGTCAACGCGCTGATCGCGGAGCGCGGCTGGCAGGTCAAGGAATTGAATGTCGAACGCGGGCGGCTGGACGAAGTGTTCCGCAGCCTGACCCGTGGGGAGGTGGTATGAGTCAGTTGTCGGTGGTCTTTAAGCGCGAGCTGGCGAGCTACTTCGCCACGCCGCTGGCTTACGTGTTTATCCTGATTTTCTTGGTGCTGTCCGGGGTGTTCACCTTCTACCTCGGCGGCTTCTTCGAGAGCGGCCAGGCCAATCTCGCACCGTTCTTCAATTTCCACCCTTGGCTGTATCTGTTTCTGGTGCCGGCAATTGCCATGCGCCTGTGGGCCGAAGAGCGCAAGAGCGGCACCATCGAACTACTGATGACCCTGCCCATCACCCGTTTCGACGCGGTCACTGGCAAGTTTCTCGCCGCCTGGGTGTTTGCCGGTTTGGCGTTGCTGCTGACCTTCCCGATGGTGATCACCGTCAATTACCTGGGTGAGCCGGACAACGGTGCGATCATCACCGGCTATATCGGCAGCTGGCTGCTGGCGGGTGCTTATCTGGCGATTGGCTCGTGCATGTCGGCCCTGGCGAAAAACCAGGTAATCGCCTTTATCCTGGCCGTCAGCGTGTGCTTCCTGTTTATCGTCAGCGGCTTCCCCATGGTGCTCGACGGTTTCAGTGGCTGGGCGCCGCAGTGGCTGGTGGATGCCGTGGCTTCGCTGAGCTTCCTGACCCGTTTCGATGCGATCAGCAAGGGCGTGATCGACCTGCGCGACCTGCTGTATTTCCTCACCCTGATTGCTGCCTGGTTGGCGGCGACAGCGGTGGTTATCGACCTGAAGAAAGCTGACTGAGGCCGCCCATGAAAAAGCTGATGGTTTCCAGCGCCGGGCTTGCACTCATTGCCCTGGCGTTTCTCGCCTTCAACCTGTTCTCCAGCGTCAGCCTTAGCGGCGTGCGTCTGGATCTGACCGAGCAGAAGCTCTACACCCTCTCCAGCGGCACCGAGCAGATTCTTGCCGAGCTGGATGAGCCGGTGGAGCTGAACTTCTTCTACTCCGACACCGCGACCAAGGACCTACCGGCGCTGCGCACCTACGCCAAGCGCGTCGAGGAAATGCTCAAGGCTTATCAGCGTGAGGCGGGCGACAAGCTCAAGCTGACGATTATCGACCCGGCGCCGTTTTCCGAGGACGAAGACAAAGCCGCCGAGTTCGGCTTGCAGGGCATTCCGCTGCAGCAGGGCGGCGACTCGATCTACTTCGGCCTGGCCGGCAAGAATGCCGAAGGCCTGACCCAGGTGATCCCGTTTTTCGCCCTGGATCAGGAAGAGTTCCTCGAATACGAACTCAGCCGTCTGGTGCAGAGCCTGGCCAAGCCCGAGCGCCCGGTTGTCGGCGTACTGTCTGGCTTGCAGGTCAACGGCGGTTTCGACATGGCCGCGCGGCAGCCGACACCGGCCTGGATGCTGATCGAGGAGATTCGTCAGCTGTTCCAGATCGAAAGCCTCAAGCGTGATGTCGACCTGATCCCTGAAAAGGTTTCGGTACTGCTGCTGATCCACCCTAAGCAGCTGCCTGAGCAGACCCTGTACGCGATTGACCAGTTCGTCCTGCGCGGCGGCAAGTTGCTGACCTTTGTCGACCCGTTCAGCGAGGCCGATACCCAGGCCGAAATGCCCGGCGAGATGGTCATCGACAAAGCGTCCGATCTGCCCGCGCTGTTCAAGGCCTGGGGCCTGCGCATGGTGCCGGATCAGGTGCTGGGCGACGGCTCATATGCCATGTCGGTGAGCATGGGCGAGGGCCAGCGCCCGGTGCGTCACGCTGCCTGGCTGAGCCTGCCGAAGAATGCCCTGGACAAGGACGACATCAGCACCGCTTCGCTGGAAACCATCACGGTGGCCACTGCCGGCATGCTGGAGCCGCTGGACGGCGCGAAAACCCAGTTCATCCCGCTGGTGCGCAGCTCGCAGTACGCCATGCCGTTTGATGTCAAACGCTTCGGCATGCTGGCCAACCCGGAAGAGCTGATTCGCGAACTCAAACCCACCGGCGAGCGTTACACCCTGGCCGCGCGTATCAGCGGCCCGGCGCAAACGGCTTTCCCAGAGGGGATCGAAGGGCAGAAGGATGGCCTCAAACAGGCCGACAACATCAACGTGATCGTCGTGGCCGACACCGACATGCTCACCGACCGCATGTGGGTGCAGGTGCAGGACTTCTTCGGTCAGCGTATTCCGCAGCCGTGGGCGGACAATGCCGGTTTCGCGATCAACGCCCTGGACAACCTGGCCGGCTCCGAAGCGCTGATCAGCGTGCGTTCTCGCGGTCGCTTCACCCGGCCGTTCGAGGTGGTGGACGCCATTCAGCGTGACGCCGAGGTGCAGTTCCGCGAGAAGGAGCAAGCCCTGCAAACGCAACTGGCTGATACCGAGCAGAAGCTTGCCGCTCTGCAGCAGAACCAGGACCCGAGCAAAGCCCTGGAGCTGACGCCCGAGCAACAGGCTGCGGTGCAGCAGTTTGTGCAGCAGAAACTGGCGATCCGCAAGGAGCTACGCGACGTGCGTTACCAGTTGAATGCCGATATCGAGGCCCTGGGCAGCACGCTCAAGTTCCTCAATATCGCTCTGGTGCCGCTGGTGTTGACCCTCGGCGTGCTGGCGCTGTGGTTGTGGCGTCGGCGCAAGCACGGCTAAGAACCTGTTCAAAGTCTGCTGCGCGTCGGCCCTGCTGCGTTAAAACAGGCTCGGAATGCTCATGTACACCCGTACACTCCGCTTCCTCGCCTGTTTTTGCCTTGCATGGCTCTAGCTCGCGAGCCTTGGAATAGGTTCTAAACCCGTCTGTACCTGCAAAGGGCCGCTTGATGCGGCCCTTTGTTTTTCTGTCTTCCCGGTCAGATAATGCCCGCGCGCCTATGCGCCAAGCGGATCGCCGTGACCGATCTAACCAGTCCTGTTTCATCCGTTATGAGGATTAATTAGATGCCTACCCTCCTGGTCAAAATATTCGAAGGTCGCAGCGATGAGATCAAGCGCGAGTACGCCAAAGCCCTGACCGACGCCTCAACCAAGGTGCTCGGCTGCGATGCCAGCGCGGTGGATGTGATCTTCGAGGAAGTGAAAAAGGGCGACTGGGCCACTGGTGGCGTGATGTGGTCTGAGCGCGACTAGCGTTGAACCTGGGGTGGGTTATCCGTTGCACGGTGAGCCCATCCTGTTGCCTGCTTTCTTCTCCGTAAATATCGCTGCATAGCTTGTCCTGTATGGCCTGTAGCCTGCCGGCAAAAAGACCTTTTCAGGCATAAACGCTGTTTTATACTCGGCCTTCGGTGATGGCCGGGCACTCGCCTGCAGGCCGCGCCAAACAATAAAAACTGCACGCTGGAGATACAGGTAATGGCTGAGCGCGAGACAGGCACCGTCAAGTGGTTCAATGATTCCAAGGGTTATGGCTTTATTCAGCGCGAGAGCGGCGCGGACGTGTTCGTGCATTTCCGTGCGATCCGTGGCGAAGGTCATCGCACCCTGCTCGAAGGGCAGAAGGTCGAGTTCGCCGTGACCCAGGGCCAGAAAGGCTTGCAGGCTGACGACGTGTCCGCCGTTTAAGCCCTCTCCCGCAGTAGAAAAGCCCATCACCGATGGGCTTTTTGCTTTCTGTCCTTTGGTCGTTTTCCCCTAGGCAAAAATGCGACAATCGCCGCCTTCCTGCTCGTCCCCTTGACCCCATCCCGCGATTACCCGATGACCGACGCCACGCCCGCCGTTGACCAACTGCTGAAAAATCTCGACCAGACCCTGCTGGGCGACCGTCATCGCCTGCGCCGCCAGTTGCATGAGCTGCGCAAGCAGACGCCGGTGGACGAAGCCAAGCTGGCGCAGTGGCTGCAGCGTTTCGAGGCGTCCCGTGCCAAGGTCGAGGCGCGCCGGTTGAGCGTGCCACCGATGCGTTACGACGATGCGCTGCCGATTGCCGCCAAGCGCGATGAAATTAAAGCCGCCATCGCCGCGCACCAAGTGGTGGTTATCGCTGGGGAAACCGGTTCAGGCAAGACCACTCAGTTGCCGAAGATCTGCCTGGAACTGGGCCGTGGCATACATGGACTGATCGGCCACACCCAACCACGGCGCCTGGCCGCGCGCAGCGTGGCCACCCGAGTAGCGGAAGAAATTGGCACGCCGCTGGGCGAGCTGGTCGGCTATCAGGTGCGTTTCGAGGACCAGAGCAACGAGCGCAGCCTGATCAAACTGATGACCGACGGCATCTTGCTGGCCGAAACCCAGCACGACCGCTATCTGGAAAAGTACGACACGATCATCGTCGACGAAGCCCACGAACGCAGTCTGAACATCGACTTCCTGTTGGGCTTTCTGAAAACCCTGCTGGTGCGTCGCCCTGACCTGAAGCTGATCATCACCTCGGCGACCATCGACCTGCAGCGCTTCTCCGAGCACTTCGGCGGCGCACCTATTGTTGAGGTGTCCGGCCGCACCTTCCCGGTGGACACCTGGTACCGGCCGCTGGCGGCTGAGCAGGACGAAGACGGCAACCGCGTCGAGGAAGACCTCTCCGTCGATCAGGCGATCCTCGCCACCCTGGATGAAATCAGCGCCTTCGAGAAAACCGAAGGCAAGCGACCCGGCGATGTGCTGGTGTTTCTGCCCGGCGAGCGCGAGATTCGTGATGCCGCCGAGGTGTTGCGTAAGGCCAACCTGCGCCTGACTGAAGTGCTGCCGCTGTATGCGCGCCTGACCCCGGCCGAGCAGCAGAAGATTTTCGCGCCCATGGGCGCGCGCAAGATCGTCCTGGCCACCAACGTTGCGGAAACCTCGCTCACCGTGCCGGGCATCCGTTATGTGATCGACAGCGGCACGGCGCGCATCAGCCGCTACAGCTACCGCGCCAAGGTGCAACGTTTACCGATTGAGGCCATCAGCCAGGCCAGCGCCAACCAGCGTAAGGGCCGCTGCGGGCGGGTCGAGCCAGGCATCTGCATCCGCCTGTACAGCGAGGAAGACTTCAACGGCCGCCCGGCCTTTACCGACCCGGAAATTCTGCGCACCAACCTGGCGGCGGTGATTCTGCAGATGCTGCATCTGCGCCTGGGCGAGATCGAGGCCTTCCCCTTTATCGAGCCGCCGGATGGCAAGGCCATCAGCGATGGCTTCAACCTGTTGCAGGAACTCTCGGCGGTTAACCGCGAAGGTCAACTGACGCCGCTGGGCCGCCAGCTGGCGCGCCTGCCTGTGGATCCACGCTTGGGCCGTATGGTGCTCGAAGGCGCCAAGCAGGGCAGTCTGGAAGAAATCCTGATTATCGCCAGTGCGCTATCGGTGCAGGATGTGCGCGAGCGCCCGTCCGACCGTCAGCAGGCTGCCGACCAGGCCCATGCGCAGTGGAAGGACGTCGATTCCGACTTCGCTGCGTTGATCAACCTGTGGCGCGGTTTCGAGGAACAGCGCCAGACTCTGGGTTCCAGTGCGCTGCGCAGCTGGTGCCGGAAGAACTTTCTTAACTATCTCAGGCTGCGCGAGTGGCGCGATGCGCATCGTCAGTTGGTACTGATTACCCGTGATTTGCAGCTTTCGCCTAGTAATAAAGCGCCGGGTAGGAGCGAGCTTGCTCGCGATCAGCAATCTGCAGGTCAAGCCGCGATAGCTGCGGATCGCCAGCTGTCAGCGGCTCAGAAAGAAAAAGAACTGGCCGAAAAAGATCAAGCCGCCCAACGCGCCAAAGGCTACGCCGCCGTGCACAAGGCGATTCTCGCCGGTTTGCTCAGCCAGATTGGCCAGAAAACTGAAGACGGCGATTACCTCGGCGCCCGTCAGCGGCGCTTCTGGGTGCACCCATCCTCGGTGATCGGTCGCAAGAAACCCAGCTGGCTGATGGCCGCCGAGCTGGTGGAAACCACCAAGCTCTTTGCGCGCATGGTGGCGAAGATCGAGCCAGACTGGATTGAGCCGCTGGCCGGTCACCTGATCAAGAAAAACCACCTGGAACCGCACTGGGAGAAGAAGCGCGGCCAGGTCGTGGCCTATGAACAAATCAGCCTGTACGGCCTGATCGTGGTCGGCCGCCGTGCGGTGCATTTTGGTCCGATTGATCCCGTGGCCTCGCGCGAGCTGTTTATCCGCGAGGGCTTGGTGGGCGGCGAAATCAACTCGCGCGCCAAGTGCCTGACGGCCAACCGTCAGCTTCTGGAAAAACTCGACGAACTGGAAGCCAAGGCACGCCGGCGCGACATTCTCGCCGACGAGGAAACCCTGTTCGCCTACTACGAGGCGCGCCTGCCGGCGAACATCTACCAGAGCGCCACCTTCGACAGCTGGTACAAGACGGAAAGCGCGAAGAATCCGCAGCTGCTGATCATGCGCGAAGAGGATGTGCTCGCCCGCGATGCCAAGGAAGTCACCGCTGCGCAGTACCCGGACACCCTGCGTCTGGGCGAACTGACCCTACCGCTTTCGTATCACTTCGAGCCTAACCACCCGCGTGACGGCGTGACCCTGCGCGTGCCCGCGCCGTTGTTGCCGCAACTGCCGCCTGAGCGCCTGGAATGGCTGGTGCCGGGTCTGCTGGAGGCCAAGTGCATGGCCCTGGTGCGCGGCCTGCCCAAGGCGCTACGCAAGAACTTTGTGCCGGTGCCGGATTTTGTCGGCGCCGCCCTGGGCAAGATCAGTTTTGCCGACGGCAGCCTGCCCGAGGCCCTGGGCCGCGAGCTGACGCGCATGACCGGTACGCGGGTCAGCGACGAGGCCTGGGCCGAGTCCGCCGCGCAGCTTGAGGGTCATCTGCGGATGAATATCGAAGTGGTCGACAACCAGGGCAAACCCCTGGGCGAGGGCCGCGACTTGGCCGAGCTGACCGCGCGTTTCAGCGAGGCCACCCAGGCCGGTCTAGCCCTGCCGAAAACCGCCAAGAGCCAGCAACCGGTAGAGGCTAAGGCCTTTAGCGAAGTGGCGGCGAAGACCCAGCAGCAGGTTGCGGGTCTGTCCATGACCGTCTACCCGGCGCTGGTGGAAGAAGCGGGTGTGGTCAAGGAAGGGCGCTTCCCGACCCTGGCCGAAGCCGAGTTTCAGCATCGCCGTGCCCTGCAGCGTTTGCTGCTGCAGCAACTGAGCGATCAAGCCAAATTCCTGCGCGGCAAGTTGCCGGGTTTGACCGAGCTGGCGCTGCTGTACCGTGATATGGGCCGGGTCGATGCGCTGGTTGAGGATATCCTGCTGGCCAGCCTCGACAGCTGCATCCTTGAAGGCAGCGAGCCGCTGCCGCGCGACGGTGCTGGCTTGGCGGCTCTGGCCGAGCGTAAGCGTGGCGACTGGACCGGCGAGGCCGAACGCCTGGCCAAGCTGACCCTGGAAATCCTCAAGCTCTGGCACAGCCTGCAGAAACGCTTCAAAGGCAAGATCGACCTGGCTCAGGCCATGGCGCTGAATGACATCAAGCTGCAGCTGAGCAATCTGGTGTATCCCGGTTTCGTCCGCGAAACCCCGGCGCAGTGGCTCAAAGAAGTGCCGCGCTACCTCAAGGCAATCGAACAACGCTTGGACAAGATCGCCGGCCAGGTGCAGCGCGACCGCGTGTGGAGCAGCGAGCTGGCGGGTTACTGGGAGCAGTACCAGGCACGCCTGGGCAAACACAGCCAGGAAGGCAAACGCGACCCGCAGCTGGTGCTGTACCGCTGGCTGCTGGAGGAGTACCGCGTTTCGCTGTTCGCTCAGCAGCTGGGCACCAAGCTGCCAGTCTCCGACAAGCGTCTGAGCAAGCAGTGGAGCAGCGTCGAAGCTTAAGCGCCCCTCTAGCATTGGCCTGAATCGGCGGCTTGCTTGATCACCGGAAGGTACTGCTAGACTCAGGCCACATCCCGTCGTGCCCGCGTGAGTGATGATCTTGATTGCAGTCGATGTACGCCGCTCGTCCTTGCTGCGCCTCCGCTTGTTGTTTGCCCTGTTGCTGCTGGCCTGTTGGCCGGGTCTGGCGGCAGCCACCTGTGAGAAGACGCTGCGCTGGGACGATGACCCGCCGTTCAGCATGCAAACGGTGGATGGCGCGGTGGTTGGCATCGACGTTGAAATCAATCGTGCGGCGCTGGCCCGTTTGGGCTGCCAGATCAAACTGCGCAAACTGCCCTGGGCGCGGGCGCTCAAGGAGCTGGAACTAGGCCGTCTGGATATTCTGCCCGGCGCCTTTCGCCGGCCAGAGCGTGAGGTCTATGCGCATTTCTCCGGCCCGGTGCTGCCGCCCTCGCGCAATATTCTGTTTATGCATGCCCCAGCACTGCAGCGCTGGCCCATCACTCAGCTGCTGGAGCTGCAGCACAGCGAATTCCGCCTGGGCGCACAGATCAACGTGGTCTACGGCGCAGACTACGCACAACTGATGGATGATCCGGCGTTTGCCGCGCGGGTGGTGCAGGTGGCCAACCGCAACAACCTCTGGCGCATGGTCGGCAAGGGCCGTATTGATGGTGTGATTGCCGACGAAAACACCGGTGCCTACGAAATCCAGCAACTGGGCCTCAGCGAGCGGATCAAGCCCACGGCTGTGGTGGTGTCCAGCGATGCCGCCGAGATTGCATTCAGCAAGCGCTCAATCGAGCCTGATTTTGTCCAGGCCTATGCCGATGCGCTGCGCGAATTGGTAGCGGATGGCCGTTATGAGCGGATTGTGCAGCGCTATATACAGCCGTAAACGTGACCTGCTGAAAAATAGGCAGCGCTATCGCTATTGATTTAACGGCACTGTTACTTGCTCCGCCGCCTGTGTGATGCTGTGGCAAGACAACAATAAATAACAAGGAGCGCAGTTATGTTGGGAGATTTAGGGCTGTTTGTTGGGCTTGCGTTGCTCATCTGGATGGCGTTGCGCGGTGTCAATATTTTAATTGCCGCGCTGCTGTGTTCGTTGGTGGTGGCGTTAACCAACGAGCTGGAAGCCCCCAAGGCTTTGCTCGAATATTTTCCCTTCGGGCCGTTAGGGGCGTTCACTTTCGCCGGCAAGTTCTTTGTACTTTTTCTTTGTGGCGCGATCTTCGGCAAAGTCATGGCCGCCAGCCAAGCGGCCAGCAGCATTGCTCAAGCGATTACCCGGAGCCTGGGAATTCAACGCACCCTATGGGTAAGTATGGTGGTCTGTGCTCTGCTGACCTATGGCGGTGTGGTGGTGTTCGTGGTGATTTTCACCATGTACCCACTGGGCATTACCTTGATGCGCGAGGCCAACTTGCCCAAACGGCTGTTCTGCGCGGCGACGGCTTTGGGTTCTGGCACATTCACCATGACCGCATTGCCGGGTTCGCCCTCGATCCACAACGTGATCGCCTCCAGCGCCCTGGGCACCGATCTGTTCGCCGGTGCCTGGCTTGGCCTGCTGGCCAGCGCAGTGATGATCATCCTGGGTATGGCCTATGTGCAGCGCGAGTGGCGTATGGCCCGTGCCCGGGGCGAGGGCTTTGAGAGCAATGCTCAGGATTTGCGCATGCAGCAGTTGGCAGGGGAGCCCGGTACAGGCCCGCATTGGGGCATGGCTTTGCTGCCGATTCTCGTGGTGCTGGGCGTCATCATGTTGCCACGTTTGCTGTTGCTCAGCGGCGGGGTGACGGCGGGTGAGGGCATGCTCGGCCAATTGCTGAACTTCAGTCAGCGCCAGCCCATTATCTGGCCGAGCCTGGCCCTGACAATTGCCACGCTGACGGCCATTCTGCTGTTCCCGGCGCTACGGCGTAATACCGTGGCGATGCTGGGGCAGGGCGCCGATGACTCCATCATGCCGCTGCTCAATACTGCAGCAGTGATCGGCTTTGGTGGCGTGGTCACCCAGACCGCGGGCTTCGGTCAGTTCGTTAACTGGGTACTGTCGGTGGACATGCCGCCGCTGCTGTCCATTTTCGCCTCGGTCAGCGTGGTGTCAGGCATTGTCGGCTCGTCTTCCGGCGGCCTGCAGATCTTTATGCAAACCCTGGCCCCCAAGTATCTGGAAATGGGCGTGGAGCCTGAGGTGCTGCACCGTATCGCCACCATTGCCGCTGGCGGCCTGGACTCGCTGCCACATTGCGGCGCGGTGATTGCCATGTTGATGATCATGGGGCTGAACCATAAACAGGCTTACAAGGACATCTTTGTGGTGACGGTACTGATCCCCGTGATTGCCGTATTTGTCTGCATCGGCGCATTAGGCCTGATGGCTGCTTGATAAGGCCGTTCCCGCACGTGCTCAGCCAATTCCGCTGCCCCGCTGTTGGCTGATGCCCTAAGGCGCACGAAGCTGGCGTGCGCCCGATGATCGGGGTTAGGCGTCCGTATTGAATGCCACCGTAAAACAGCTGCCGCCTTCCTCCAGGTTGCGTACCGAGATCATCCAGCCCTGTTTGCTGCAGATCCGTTTAACCAGTGAGAGGCCCAGGCCAAGCCCTTCCCCGCGCGCCTCAGCGCCCCGTACAAAAGGCTGAAAAATCTGCTCATGTTGCTCCGGGGCAATGCCCATGCCGCTGTCTTCCACGCGAAAACCGCCGGTGGTCAGCACCAGGTGCACAAAGCCTCGCTCGGTGTAATGCAGGGCATTGCGCAGCAGGTTAGCCATGACTGTATTGAGCAAAACCGGGTTGTAGAGGCCCGCATCCGGCCCCTCCTGGCGGCATTGAAAGTCCAGGCCCTTTTCAGTGAGCAGCGGTCCCCAGCGATTGGCTTGTTCCGTCGCCACATCTGCCAGGCTGCTGTTCGCCACAAAGGCACTGGCGTTGGCTTTATCGCGCGCCAGTTGCAGGAAGGTCTGCACCAGGTCGCGCATTTCTTCACTGGCCCGGCTGATGCGCTCAATCTGCTCGCGCTCACGCGGCGGCAAATGGCCTTCGGCCAATAATTCGCAGGAGGTGGCAATGATCATCAAGGGGGTGCGCAGTTCGTGGCTGACATCACTGGTGAACAGCCGCTCGCGCTCCAGCGATTGGCGCACCTGGCCCAGGGTGCTGTCGAAGGCCGCCGCCAGTTGACCCACTTCATCGTCGGGGTATTCGGGGGCAAGTGGTGGCGCCAGCACATGCAGCTGGTCGCGGTGGCGAACCTGCTGTGCCAGCCGACTCACCGGGGCCATGACCTTTCGAGCCATGATCAACCCAAGCCCCCAAGCACCGACCACGGTGAGAAGAAAACCCGCTAACACGACGTCGAACAGGGCTTGCTCATGGGCTTCGAATTCGTGCTGTTCCTGCGCCAGGAGATGGGTCTGGCCATTCATTTTGCGGCTGAAGACGTAGAACGCTTCGGTGCCATCAACCACTTCGGTAAAGCCGGCCGGCAAATCGGCGAACCGCGCGGGTATCGGGTACTGCGGCTGTTCGGAGCTGAAAAACTGGGTCATGGAGTCGAGCCTGGGCGGGCGCCCATGCTGAATATCTTCCTCAAGCACCTTGCCCAGTTCTCGGTTCAACTCCTCGGAAACCAGGTTCTCTTCAATGAAGTGCACCACGGCCACGATGCTCAGCGAAAACAGGCCGCTGACCAAGGTGGTCATCAGCACGAAGGCAATCAGAATGCGCCTGGAAAAAGGCTGTTTAGACACCATCGGTCTGCTCCGCCAGTCGATAACCGACGCCATGCAGGGTGTGTAGCAATGGGCACGCGAACGGTTTATCGAGGACCTGGCGCAGCTGATGAATGTGGCTGCGCAGGCTGTCGCTATCCGGGCAATCATCGCCCCACAGTGCATCCTCCAAGGCTTCGCGACGAACCACTGCGGGACTTTTCTGCATCAGTACGGCCAGTAACTTGAGGCCCAGGGGGTTGAGTTTGAGCGGTTGCCCCGCCCGGCTGACATGCAGGGTGTCGAGGTCATAGACAAGGTCGGCGACTTTCAACTGGCGCTTGCGGCTGCCCTGGCTGCGCCTCAGGATCGCCTCAATCCGCGCCACCAGCTCAGACAGCGCAAACGGTTTGATCAGGTAATCGTCAGCCCCGGCCTGCAAACCTTGTAGCCGATCATCCAGGGCGTCGCGAGCGGTGAGCATCAGGATCGGTACCTCATTGCGGCCGTCCTCGCGCAGCCGTTTGCACACCTGATAGCCGTCAATGCCTGGCAGCATGATGTCCAGCACGATCAGGTCATAGTGTCCGGTACTGGCCAGGTGCAAACCGCTCAGGCCGTCTTGTGCACAGTCAACGCTGAACCCCTTGAGCTGCAGGTAGTCGAGCACGTTGGCGAGGATGTCGCGGTTATCTTCGATCACTAGGATGCGCACAGATAGAACTCTTTCTCTGGTTTTGACACTTTCTTCACACCCCGTTGACGCCTGGCTCACAGGCCTCGCCACAGACTGCGGCTCGTTCATCCAGCAAGGATCATACGATGCCTCAGCTTCATTACGCCCAACTGCGCTACCTGTCCATCATCGTGCTGGCCTGGCTGTCGGTGTTCGTCCTGACGCGCAGTCTACTGCTGCTCAGTCACCTGGCCGCTGCGGATGTCAGCCTGCTGCAATGGGTCGGTGTCTACGGGGTTGGCCTGGTCTACGACCTGAGCTTTTTGCTGTATGCCACGTTGCCCCTGGCGCTGTACCTGCTGGTGTGTCCGGCCCGACTATGGTGTCGGCGCTGGCATCAACGCCTGCTGCTTGGCCTGGTCGGCGTCAGCGTGTTTGCGATGCTGTTTACGGCGGTTGCCGAATGGCTGTTTTGGGATGAGTTCGGCGTGCGGTTCAACTTTATCGCCGTGGACTACTTGGTTTACTCGGAAGAGGTGATCAACAACATCCTCGAGTCGTACCCGATCTATCCGCTGATTGCGTTGCTCGCGGTGATCGCCATGGGGGTCAGCGTTGCATTGTATCGGCCGGTGGAAGCCGCGCTTCAGGCACCACTCATGCCCCGCGGCCGTGCCTGTGCAGCCCTGGTAGCGCTGTGCGTGCTGGTCGGGTTGGATGGTCTGTCGGTTGGTCAGGACAGCCCGCGTGGCCTGGGTGGTAATACCTATCAGCGGGAGCTGGCCAGCAACGGGCCGTTTCAGTTCTTCGCGGCTTTTCGTAATAACGAACTGGACTACCCGCAGTTCTATGCAACGTTGCCGGCGCCGGAAGTGGCCAGCCTGTTGCGCGAGGAGGTGAGCGAAGCCAATGCCCGCTTTATCGGTCACGACCCTCAGGACATTCGCCGGTTGATCGACAACCCCGGTCAGCCACAGGTGATGAACGTGGTGCTGGTCACCATCGAAAGCCTCAGTGCCAAATACCTGGGCAGCTTCGGCGATGCGCGAGGCCTGACGCCCAATCTGGATGCCCTGCGTCAGCAGAGCCTGAGCTTCAGTAACTTCTACGCCACGGGCACACGTACCGACCGCGGATTGGAAGCGATTACCTTGTCCATACCGCCTACGCCTGGCCGTTCAATCGTCAAGCGTATTGGCCGTGAATCCGGTTATGGCAGCCTGGGTCAGCAGTTCAATGCCCTTGGTTATGACAGCGTATTTATCTACGGCGGGCGCGGCTACTTCGACAACATGAATGCCTTCTTCAGCGGCAATGGCTACCGCGTTGTCGACCAGAGCAGCGTGGCGGAAGGCGATATGACCTTCAAGAACGCCTGGGGCATGTCCGATGAGGATCTTTACCAGCAAACCCTCAAGGTCGCCGACGCGGATCATGCCCAGGGCAAACCTTTCTTCCTGCAACTGATGACCACCTCCAACCACCGGCCTTATACCTATCCCGATGGGCGCATCGACATCCCGTCTGGCGAGGGTCGTGAAGGCGCGGTGAAGTACACCGACTACGCGATCGGCCAGTTCTTGCAGCAGGCCAGAGCTAAACCCTGGTTCAACCAGACGGTCTTCGTCTTTGTGGCTGATCACACGGCGGGCAGTGCAGGCCAGGAAGACCTGCCGGTGGCGAACTACCACATCCCGTTGTTTATCTACGCCCCAGCCCTGATCCAACCCCAGGCATTCACTGAAGTGGCGAGCCAGATAGACCTGGCACCCACCCTGCTGGGATTGCTCAACATCGATTACAGCTCAACCTTTTTTGGCCGCAACGTATTGCGTAAAGATCGCGCCCCTGGGCGGGCGCTGATTGGTAACTACCAGCACCTGGGGCTGTTCGACGGTCACGACCTCGCCATTCTCAGCCCGCGCCGGAGTATGCGCAGGCATGACGACGCGCTTGGGTTGAGCCACGAGTCTTCAAGTACGGTCCGCGACAGTTTGCTGCGCCGGGATATCGCCTACTACCAGGGCGCCAGCCACGCGTTTCAAAAACGCTTGATGGCGTGGCAACCCTCAGCCCTGCCTGAAGCACAGCTCAGCAACCGCTAATCCCCGCACTGCCTCGGCAGTGCATTGACTGGAGTGCAGTGATGGCAGTCGTACGCACGGCCCATACCAATCGCTACTTTGATTTTCGCCTTGCGCTGGGCATTCCCTTGGTGCTGATGGCGCTGCTCCTACTGCTGGACCCCAGTGGCGTGGACTTCGCACTGGCGCATCGGTTTTATGAGCCGGGGCTGGGTTTGTCGGTCGGCATAATTTCTGGCTGGAAGACATCCTGCATGATCGCGCCAAACAGGGCGTGATCATTCTGGGCGTTCTGTCGATTAGCGGCTTGTTACTGAGCTTGGTGGTTAAGCAATGGCGGGCATGGAGCCTGCCGCTCGGCTATCTGGTGCTGTCTCTGGCGGTATCGACCAGCATTGTCACACCGCTGAAAAAGCTGACCGCGATGCAATGCCCCTGGAGCTTGACCGAGTTCGGTGGCGAAGAGGCGTTCAGCCCGCTACTGGGTGAGCGGGCCGTTACAGACCACCCTGGGCGTTGCTGGCCGGGTGGCCATGCGTCTGCCGGTTTCTCGCTGATTGCGCTGTTCTTTGCCCTGCGTGATCGCTACCCGCGATGCGCCCGGGTCGCACTGACGCTGGCATTGGGCCTGGGTACGATTTTTTCTATTGGGCGGGTGATGCAGGGCGCGCATTTCGTTTCGCACAACCTGTGGACCCTGCTCTTCGACTGGCTGATCTGCACGCTCTTTTACCGCTGGCTGCTGTATCGGCCGAGTGCGGTCTGTGACGCATCGCCAGCGCAACTCCCCGTCCATCCCTGGCGGAGCGATACCTTATGAGCGGCAACCCTGGCAGTACTGTCCGCTTCGTATACCGGCATGGCGTAAGCATGCTGACTGTCAGTGTGCTCATCTGCCTGTTAAGTGGCTGCCAGAGCACGCGCGAGG
This sequence comes from Pseudomonas peli, assembly GCF_900099645.1. Taxonomy (GTDB): domain Bacteria; phylum Pseudomonadota; class Gammaproteobacteria; order Pseudomonadales; family Pseudomonadaceae; genus Aquipseudomonas; species Aquipseudomonas peli. Next base: position 83,725 of record NZ_FMTL01000002.1, read on the forward strand.
CCATGATCGCCGAAGGGTATCCAGCCCCATTTGTTGATGGGTTTGAAGCCGGTTGCAGCAGCGGTCGGCAAGCGGCTGGGGCATTGTCCGACTTCCGCAAAGATGTTCCACGCTACCTGCAGCAACCCCTCTACGCACAAGGTTGGGATGACGGCTTTCGCCAATGTCAGGCCGCGCTGGAGAGCGCCATCGAACGTGAACTGCACGATAGCGACAGGCGCGACCGGGAGTGGCGTCGGCATGTTGACCAGGCCATGGCTAAAGCCCTGCGCAGCAGCTGAAACTGGCTATCGAAGCGCCTGCTGTGCACCGCCCTGTGGGGTTAAGACCGTCTATCAGTGAGGTGCTTTAGCCGTGGCTCGCTGAGCGCTGGTCGCCGAAAGTTGCCATGCACGCTGTGGCTCGACAAAATCGCGCACCGATTCGGCCCAATGGCCGGGTGGCGATGTTGAGAAGAGGCTGGAGTTGAACGAGCAGACACTATCCATGCGCCTGGAACGCGTGGCAGCGCATGTGCCCGCTGGGGCGCGGTTGGCGGATATTGGCTCGGATCACGCCTATCTCCCGGTGGCCTTGATGCGCCGTGGGGTTATCAAGGCTGCGGTGGCGGGGGAGGTGGCCGTGACGCCGTTTTATACGGCCGAGCGCAGCGTGCGTGAGAATGACTTTGCCCAACAGATCAGCGTGCGCTTGGCCGATGGTTTGGCGGCGATTGAGGCGGGCGATGCCATCACGGCGATCAGCATCTGCGGGATGGGCGGTGAGCGGATTCGCGACATCCTCGACAGCGGTAAAGCTCGTCTGACGGGCCAGGAGCGGTTGATCCTGCAACCTAACGGCGGCGAGCAGCCGCTGCGCCAATGGCTGATGGACAATGGCTACCGCATCCTCTGTGAGGAAGTGCTGCGGGAGAACCGCTTTGCCTACGAAATCATCGTGGCCGAGCGCTCTGGCCCGGTGACTTACAGCGCCGAGGAGCTGTACTTTGGCCCGCTGCAAATGCAGGCGCGCAGCCCGGCGTTCCTGGCCAAGTGGCAGCGCCTGCTGCGCCTGAAGCAGCAGACCCTGGCTGACTTTGCCCAGGCGCGGCAGACGGTGCCTGAGGCGAAAGTGCAGCAACTCACTCAGCAGACGCAGTGGATTATGGCGTTGCTGGCGTAAGCCGGATTAACGCCGCAGCGCGCCGTGACAAAGAAATTGTCCCTTTGCAGCCGCATGCGGCCAACACTGAATACAATTTGCCCAGCATCATCCCAGTGCCATGAACATGGCTGCACCGGACAAGGAACTCGCCAATATGGCTTCCCCAGACAAACAGCAAAAACGCGCCCAACGGGCTAAAACCAAGGCCAAGCAGAATCGTATGGGCAAGCCCAAGGCCAATGTGATTCACCCGGTGTTGGCCAACCCGCTGATCAACGAGCCGTTCGATGATGTTGACATCGACCTGAGTACCTTCGATTTCAATGATATCGAGGAAAACGGCTTCGACCCCGCGCACTTCGATGACCTGTTCCAGGCGATGAAGATGGCTGAAGGCATCAGCCTGCTGGCGATGTGCCTGGTGTTTCTGCAATACCCGGTACTGGAGCTGGTGGTCGCAGAAGAGGCGGAGGAGGCCGCGACCGACTTTATGATGGGCCTGCTGATCGTCTATCGCGGGATGTTCCACGATGAAGACGAGGACGCTGCGGTGGGCTGGATCGGCAGTGACGCGTTTCAGCATGCCTACAACGAAGCCTCGCTGATCCTGCAGCAAAAGAACGCGCGCAGCAGCGCCCGTTCTGAGTACAACCGCTAGGCAGTTGGCACGGTTCCGCCATCAATCACAAACTCGCTTCCGGTGATCGATGCCGCACGAGGTGAGGCCAGGAAGGCAATCAGCTCCGCCACCTCTGCAGGCTTGGCCGGGCGGCCGAGCGGAATGCCGCCAAGGGCATCCATGATGATGCGTTTGCCGCCCGCGTAATCGGTGCCGGCCTCCTGCGCCAATCGCTCGGCCAAGGCCACCGACGCTTCGGTCTCGATCCAACCCGGCGACACCCGCACCACCCGCACGCCTTGCGGCGAGACTTCTTTCGACAGGCTTTTGCTGTAGGTCGACAGCGCCGCCTTGGCGGCAGCGTAAGCCGTGGTGGCTTCGGGCAAGGGCAAGCGGTTCTGAATTGAGGTCACATGGATGATCACCCCGCTCTGGCGCTTTAGCATTGCAGGGAGCAGGGCGCGATCAAGGCGCACGGCCGGCAGCAGGTTAAGGTCGAGTTCGCGTTGCCACTGCGCGTCGTCCAATACCGCAAAGCCGCCACTGGGTGCCGATGAACCGCCCAGGACGTGGACGATGATGTCCACATCGCCCAGCCGTTGCTGCGCTGCGGCCACCAGGGTTTCGCAGTCTGCCGGGTTCGTGAGGTCGGCCTGAACGAATTGCTCCGCAGGTAGGTCGCTGCTGGCCTGCCGAGCGCATGTCAGCACCTGTGCGCCCTCGGCAAGCAACAGCTCGACCAGCGCGCGGCCGACGCCTTTGGTGCCGCCGGTGACCAGCACGCGTTTGCCGCTCAGGTCGAGGTTCATGGGGCTATCTCCAGTGAGCGGATCTGGCCGTCCTCAAGCCGGAACACATGATTCAGCATCACCGGGCTGCCAGGGAAGTTGCCGACCAGCCGCGCCGTGACGCTCAGCGAATCGTCACTCTGCGTCGTTGTCTGCGGTTCGACACTGTAGGTGAAGGCCCGGCGGGCTTCCTGTTGCCAGGCTGCGATGGCGGCAATGCCCTGGTGCGTGCGGTTTTCGTCGGTCACGCTGGCGTGCGCGCAGAAGCAGGCGCCAAGGCGCGAGATGTCGGCGCCATTGCTGACAGCAAAGTAGGTCTGTACGGCGTCAGGCAGGTGCAGGTTCATGGCCTGATCTCCTCTCACAGTGGGTTGGGGTTTACGACTGTGATCTTGCCGCTCGCTTGATAGTTTGCTCAACTGGGATAGATGTTAACGACCTATCCCGAATATCAGGACAATTACATGGCAGATTCACGCCTTGGTCTCAATGAGCTGGAAGCTGTGCTAGCCGTGGCACGGCGGGCGTCCTTTCGCCAGGCAGCCATCGACCTGGATGTGTCGACCACGGCATTGAGCAACACCATTGCCAAGTTGGAGGCGAGCCTCGAAACGCGGCTGTTCAATCGCACCACCCGCAGCGTGTCGCTGACCGAGGCGGGGGCGATGTACCTGGAGCAAGTCGGCCCGGCTCTGCAGGAAGTGCGTGCGGCGCTGGAAGCGGTGCGTTCGCACAATGCCGGGCCGTCGGGTGTGTTGCGCATCAATGCCTTCGCCAGTGCCGCCCGCGCCGCGTTGCTGCCGCTGGTGCTGGAGTTTCTACAGCGTTACCCGAAGGTGCATATGGACCTGGTGACCGAAGGCCGCCTGGTGGACATCGTCGCGGATGGTTTCGATCTCGGCGTGCGAGCAGAGAGTCTTGTGCCCAGCGACATGATCGTGATTCCAATCGGCCCGCCGCAACGCTACGCGGTGGTCGGCTCGCCCGCCTACTTCGCCCAGCACGGTCGTCCGCATAATCCGGCGGATCTGCTCAAACATCAGTGCATCCGCATCCGCCTACCCAATGGGGCGATTTACCCCTGGCATTTCGAGCGTGCGGGGGAAGTGACCCGGCTGGATGTGACTGGCCAACTCACCCTGGACGAGCCGAGTGTCGCCAAGGCGGTGGTGCAGGAAGGCGTGGGGCTCGGTTTTTTTATGCAGCAGGATGTGCAGGCCGAACTCGACGCCGGGCAATTCGAGCGGGTGCTAGAGGCGTGGACGCCGCCCCGCGACAACCTATGCCTGTACTACCCGAACCGGCGCAACCCCTCCGCCGCGCTCAAGGCATTCACTGCGTTGGCTCGAGGTCATCTGCCGAGCAAAGACCAACGCGGATGATCCACCCGTTGTCTGCCACCGCGTGGTGGTCGGCCGCGGCACGCAAGCGCTACGCTAGGGCCTGCTAGGCCATTCTTTAGGTCAGTCTCAACGTTGGGCGGTTAGCGTGGACAGGTTTCAGGAAATGAAGGTGCTGCTGGCCGTTGCCGAAGCAGAAAGCTTTGCCGGCGGAGCCCGGCTGGTTGGGATGTCGCCACCCAGCGTGACCCGGGTGATTGCCGGTTTGGAGAAGCGCCTGGGCACGCTGTTGCTGGCGCGCAGCACGCGAAGCCTGCGCCTGACCGAAGCGGGGCGGCGTTATGTGGAGGACTGCAAGCGCATCCTGCTGGAGCTGGAGGAGGCCGAAGAGTTGGCCACCGGCAGCAGCATTCGGGCACGGGGCAACCTGACCGTGACGGCGCCGGTGATGTTCGGTGAGCTGTACCTGATCCCGCTGATTACCGAGTACCTGTCGGCGCACCCGCAGGTGACGATCAATGCGCTGCTGGTGGATCGTCTGGTGAACATGGTGGAGGAGGGCGTCGACGTCGCTATCCGCATCGGTCAGTTGCCGGAAACCGGCCTGCAGGCCATCAAGGTCGGGCACATCCGCCCGGTTATCTGCGCAGCGCCGGCCTTTCTCGAACGCTTTGGTCGACCGCAGGAACCCAATGAGGTACTGGCCGCGCCCATCGTGATGTCCTCGGCCAGCAGCCTGCTCACCGATTGGCAGTTCAACCTGGGCACCAGTTCTCTGACCCTGCATCCCAAACCGCGTCTGCTGGTGAGTTCCAATCAGTCGGCGATCAACGCCGCATGCCTGGGTTGGGGCCTGACGCGGGTGTTGTCGTATCAGGTGGCCGAGTTAGTCGCCAAGGGTGAGCTGGAGATCATTCTGGAGCCCTTTGAAGCAGCAGCACTGCCGGTGCATGTGCTCTATCAAGGCGGCGGACGAGTACCCGCCAAGGTGCGCACCTTTGTCGATTTCTGTGCCAGTCGTTTCCTACAAGACCCGGCGCTGCAAAGGGGCGAAGGTGCTTAAGCCATGAGTCGCTATCGGCAGATGCAGGTATTCGCCGCCGTGGTGCAAGCCGGTAGTCTGGCCGCGGCCGCGCGCCAGCTTGAGCAGTCGCCCGCGGCCGTTATGCGCAGCATCGCCGCCCTGGAAACGCGCCTGAACAACAAGCTGTTGTTACGCGGGCCGCGCGGCGTCGAGCTAAGCCCGGCAGGCGAGCAGTTTGCCGTCAGTTGTCGGCAGATTCTCGAGCACACCGCTGTTGCCGAGCGCTCTGCCGCCGGCGTGCATGCGTGCCCCGCTGGTCGGTTGACCTTGTCGTTACCGCTGCTGATGGATCAGCAGGTACTGATGCCAATTGCCCTCGATTATCTGACGGCGTTCCCTGAGGTGCAGCTGGTCACCCAGGCCTGCGAAGGCGTGCCCAAACTGCTTGAGGAGAATATTGATGTTGCCCTGGTGGTGGGCCATCTACCGAACTCGTCCGGGTTTGCCATGCCGGTGGGCAGGGTGCGGCCGATTGTTTGCGGTTCTCCCGCCTACCTGGCCAAGTGGGGACGCCCGCAAACGCCTGAGGACCTCAAAGCGCACCGTACGGTGTTGACCACCGCCAGCGGCCAGCAAAGCGAATGGCGTTTCCATGGCGAACGCTCCACACGCTTGGTGAAACCCTTGCCGGTACTGACGTGCACCACTCAGCGCGCCGCCATCCATGCCGCGACCCTGGGGCTGGGGTTGATTCGCTGCATGAGCTACGAAGCGCACCATGAATTGCAGAGCGGGTTGCTTGAGCCGGTGTTGAACGACTTTGCCAGCCAGGCCTTGCCCGCACAGTTGATCTACCGCGACGGCCGCCGGGCCGAGGCGCGTGTGCGCACCTTTATCGACTTCGCCACGCCAAGGCTGCGGGCTCATCCGGCATTTCTAGACTGACAGGGCGCCGCGACCGTGCCTGTGTGTGGTCGCATTCTTTTATAAAACGGAATTATGCATTGCTCTGCATGGCGATTCTGCTTAGCCGCGAGCAGGCGCAGCATGAACCTACCAGCGCAAAAGCCGCCCAGCTTGGGTGACGCAGCGCTGATTCATCTGACCCTCTACAAGGAGCCGCACCATGTCTCAGCCAGCCATCAAACTCTATCGCCACCCACTGTCCGGCCACGCCCATCGCGTTGAGCTGCTGCTCTCACTGTTAAAGCTGCCCACCGAACTGGTGTTTGTCGACCTGGCCAACGGGGCGCACAAAAAACCTGAATTCCTCGCCATCAACGCCTTTGGCCAAGTGCCGGTGATCGATGACAACGGCACCATTCTCAGCGACTCCAACGCCATTCTGGTTTATCTGGCGAAGAAATATGGCAAGGGTGCCTGGCTGCCGGAAGAGCCCCTCGCGGCAGCAAGCATTCAGCGTTGGCTGTCGGTGGCAGCGGGTCAGCTGGCTTACGGCCCGGCATCGGCTCGGCTAATCACTGTGTTCGGTGCACCCTTGAATGCCGAGGATGTGATCGCCCGTTCCCATGCCCTGCTCAAGGTGATGGACGGCGAGCTCGCCAACAGCCTGTTCCTGGCAGGCGCAACCGCAAGCATCGCCGATGTCGCCAACTACACCTATATCGCCCATGCCCCGGAAGGCAATGTCTCGTTGCAGGCCTACCCGAATGTGCGCGCCTGGTTGGAGCGGGTAGAGGCACTTCCCGGGTTCGTGCCGATGCAGCGTACCGCCGCAGGTCTACAAGCCGCCTGAGTCGCCGCAGGCTGCCGGGTTTCCCGGCAGTCTCATTGAGGAGCGCATTGCATGGATCATCTGCCTAAACACCGCCGCTCACCCTGGCATGCCGGGGAAAAAACGCTTCAGGACATCTATAGCGTCGCCGAACACATGGAGGTGATTGGGCAGAAGGTTATTCGCGATTACATGCCCGACCAGCACCGCGAGTTCTACCAGCAACTGCCGTTTATGGTCGTCGGTGCAGTCGATGCGCAGCAGCGGCCCTGGGCGACCCTGCTGGAGGGGCCGGAAGGCTTCGTCACCTCGCCTGATCCGCAGCAGTTGCTCCTGGCCGTACAGCCTGATGCGCAGGACCCGGCCGCTAGCGGCCTGCAAGCGGATCAGGCGATTGGCTTGCTCGGCATCGAGCTGCACACGCGCCGGCGCAACCGCATCAACGGGGTGATCCAGCAGGTTTCTGCTGATGGCTTGGCCGTCGCGGTCGAGCACTCCTACGGCAACTGCCCCAAGTACATCCAGGCGCGCTCTTATACCCGCTCATCGGTGCTGTCGCAGCAGCGCGCCGCGCGCGAGAATTTCACCGCGCTGAATGACCGCACCACCGCGATGATCCGTGCGGCCGACACCTTTTTTATCGCCAGCTACTTCGACCATGACGCGAATAATCGCTCGGTGGACGTGTCGCACCGCGGTGGCCGCGCCGGCTTTGTCAAAGTCGAAGGCAACCGGCTGACCATTCCCGATTACGCCGGCAACCTGTTCTTCAATACCCTGGGTAACCTGCAGGCCAATCCGGTTGCGGGGCTGTTGTTTGTCGATTTCGTCACCGGCGACATCCTGCAACTTACCGGCCGCACCGAGCTGATCCTTGATAGCCCAATGATCGGCGCGTTTGAAAGTGCCGAGCGCCTGTGGACCTTCGATGTCGAGCAGGCAGTATTACGCCCGGCGGCAACCTCGCTGCGCTGGGCCTTTCATGACTACGCACCGACCAGCCTGGCCACCGGCACCTGGGCAGAGGCGGACGCGAAGCTGCGCCAGAGTGAGCAACGCCGGCAGTGGCAACAGTGGCGCGTGACCCAGGTGCAGCAGGAAAGTCAGGACATTCGCTCGTTTTATATTCAGCCGCTGGATGGCGCGGCGGTAGCGTTTACTTCGGGCCAGCACGTGCCGGTGCGTCTGTACATTCCAAGTGTTGAGGTGCCACTGATCCGCACGTACAGCGTTTCCAGTGCACCGTCTGACGGTCAGGTGCGCATCAGCGTCAAAGCCCAGGGGCCGGCTTCGCACCACCTGCATAGCCAGGTGCAGGTGGGTGATCTGCTGGAAGTTCGCCCGCCCATGGGTAGCTTTACCCTGATCGAAAAAACCGAGCGCCCGGTGGTATTGATCGCTGCCGGGGTGGGCATTACGCCCTTGCTCTCGATGTTCCGCGAGCTGGCTGCGCAGAATAGTCAGCAGCAGCGGCAACGCCCTGTGCATCTGTTTCAAAGCGCCCGAACCCCGGAAGACTTGCCGTTCCAGGCCGAACTCAAGGCGCTGCAACAGCGCGATAGCGAGCACCTGCATATCCACCGCGCATTAAGCAGCCCAGGCACTGAGGCGGTTGTGGGGCGTGATTTTGAAATAACCGGTCGTCTCGACTTTGCCCAGGTCAAGGCACGGCTGCCGCTGGATGATTACGACTTTTACCTGTGCGGCCCCGGCGGCTTTTTACAGGCCATGTACGACGGGCTGCGGGCGCTGAACATCCCGGATGAGCGCATCCATGCCGAGGCATTCGGCCCTTCGACACTGCAACGTTTAGCGGTTGAACAGCCTGCTGCACCGGTTCAGTTACCTGCCGCCAGCGCCCCCGTGCCGGTTTATTTCTCCTCGTCGGCGAAAGAGGCACGTTGGGTACCGGGCAATGGCAGCTTGCTGGAGCTGGCCGAGAGCCGTGGTCTGAGCCCTGACTTCAGCTGCCGAGGTGGTTCGTGCGGCACCTGCAAAACGCGCCTGGTCAGCGGCCACGTGCATTACCCCAATCCACCGGCTCAACTGCCAGAGGGCGACAGCGTGTTGATCTGCTGCGCCGTACCGGCAGCGCTGGACGGCGCTATCCAACCCCTGGTGCTTGATCTCTAGCGAGGTGCTGCAACATGAACCGCGAAACAGTGAACTGTTACGACGCGCCCGACGCATCGAGTGAAACCCCCGGGCACTGGGAGGTGAGTTATTTACTGCCGCAGTTGCTGCCTGGTTCTGAGTACTCGGGCTACGACGTGAATGCTGCGCTAATGGGTGTGTTGAAGCGGCTATTTGCCGCCTTACGGACACCACGCGTCATGCCATCTGTCACTCCATCCCTCACCACGTGCAGGAGCCAGCGCCATGTCTACCGCTGAAATTCGTCAACCGGTTCCGCCCTTTACCCGGGAGTCCGCCATCTTAAAAGTCCGCCTTGCCGAAGATGGCTGGAACAGCCGCGATGCGGCCAAAGTGGCCATGGCCTATACCCTGGACACCCAATGGCGCAACCGCGCCGAATTCGTCACCAGCCGTGCCGAGGCGCAGGCGTTTTTGCAGCGCAAATGGAGCAAGGAGCTGGAGTACCGCTTGATCAAGGAGCTGTGGGCGTTTACCGATAACCGCATCGCCGTGCGTTATGCCTACGAGTGGCACGACGACTCGGGCAACTGGTTTCGCTCCTACGGCAATGAGAACTGGGAATTCGCCGAAAACGGCCTGATGGCGCACCGCTTTGCCTGCATCAACGACCTACCCATTCAAGAGTCCGAGCGCAAATTCCGCTGGCCATTGGGGCGGCGCCCTGATGACCATCCGGGGCTTTCGCAATTGGGCCTATAAGTCCAACCGACTCAGAAGGGCTGAGCGCTGCATGGAAGGGGCCGTCATCGAGCGCCTACCTGAATAGCCGTAGCAACGTGATGCCCCTTGCAGATGCTGGTGCGCATCCGTTTGCTTACCATCGCGTCTTCCTGCGCTTGCTGGTTTTCCAGCAGAGGCGCCCGCAGGCGCCTTGCTTGGTTTAGAAATCCTGCACGGTTGGGCGCAGTACGATTTCGTTGATGTCGACATCGGCAGGCTGCTCGATGGCGAAGGCGATGGCGCGTGCCACTGAGTCGGCGGGAATGGCCTGCTGGTAGAAGTCGACCACGAAATCACGGCTGGCCTGGTGGGAGCTGCCGAACTTGAGTTCAGAGTCGACGGCGCCCGGCTCGATGGTGGTGGTCCGAATACGACCACCCACTTCATGGCGCAGCCCCTCGGAAATGGCCCGGACCGCGAACTTGGTACCGCTATAAACCGTACCACCCGGGCTGAAGACCTTCAGGCCCGCGACCGAGGCAATATTGATGAAATGCCCACTGTTCTGCTGCTGGAACACTGGCAGTGCGGCTGCTACCCCGTAGAGCAAGCCCTTGATATTGATGTCGATCATGCGGTCCCACTCGTCCACCCGCCCTTCGCTCAGCGGGGCGATGGCCATCAGACCTGCGTTGTTGACCAGCACGTCGAGGCGGCCGAAGGTGTCTATTGCGCCCTGGATCAGCGCCTTGACGTCATCCTGGGAGGTGACATCGGTCTGGTAGGCCACCGCTTGGCCACCAGCGGCTACCAGCTCTGCAACCAACGCATCCAGTTTGTCCTTGCGGCGTGCCGCCAGGACTACACGCGCACCTTTTTCTGCCAGATGGCGGGCCGTGGCCTCGCCCAAACCGCTGCTGGCGCCAGTGATGATGACTACTTTTCCGGAAATATTGTTGCTCATGCTCTGAACCTCATCGTGACAGGTTGAACGACGCCGGGAGATGTCCCTGGCTTGCGAGCACAGTAGAGCCACTGCGAATCTCAATAAATGGAAATGTTTGGATTAAGCTATTCCTTATTTTGGAATAAAGGCGGGTAACACATGCTCAATCGCATGGAGATGGTCAGGATCTTCTGCGCCGCTGCCGAGTCCGGCAGCTTCCGTGCAGCCGCCAGCCGCCTGGGTATTTCACCGCAGAGCGTGACGCGCGCCGTTCAGGCGCTGGAAGCCGAGCTGGGTGAGCCACTCTTCCACCGCAATACCCGTCAGGTGCATATCACCGCCTTTGGCCAAGGCTATGCACAGGAAGCCCGTTTGGCCCTCGAGCACTTCGATGCACTGTTTCGCTCGCATCGCAGTGAACCTGAGCTTTCAGGCCGTATCGGGATTACCGCGCCGCAAACTATTGGCCGGCACTACCTGATTCCGTTTCTGCAGCCGCTGATGGCGGCTCATCCACACTTGCAGTTCCACTTGCGGCTGGAAGACCAGATGACGGACTCGGTGGAGGCGCAGATCGACATTGGCATTCGGGTCGGCTTGATACGCGACCGTCGCTACGTTGCGAAGGCACTGGCACCCGTGCCCATGCATGTGGTTGCCAGCCCGGAGCTGGTCGAGCGGATTGGCTCACCGCGCTCGATTCAGGCGCTTGACGCTTGCCCACTGTCCGCGTTGATCGACCAGCGCAATGGCAGGCCCTGGCCTTGGCTGTTCGCCGATGGCCAGAGTTTCACTCCCCGGCAACCCGTGTTGATTTGCGACGATGCTGATACCGAGCTAGAGGCGATTGTGTCCGGCACCTGTTTTGGTCAGATTCCCGCCTACCTTGCCAACCCATTAATCCGCAGCGGCAAGCTCATAACCGTGCTGGATGAGCTTGCTCCACCGCCCTGGGACCTGTTCATTTATCGCCCGCAACAAGGCCCAGTTTCACGCCGCGTACGCCTGGTGTTCGATCACTTGACTGAGGCATTTCGCGACCCACAGCGTTTTCCTCGCAGCTGAGTTACCGCCGGGGTTGGGCTGCTCATGCGTGTCTTCGGTTGTGTGAATAATTCTGCAAGTTGTATCAGCCGACCACTGTAGAGGGGCACGCCGGCGTATTCCTCTCAAAGCCGCTCATGTGAGCGGCTTTGTTGTCTGCGGCGTTAGCCGCGCGACAGCGGCGGTGTGCGTGGCGGCACCAAGCGCTTCGAGCCGGTGGACTCGAACGCAGCGGCAAAGCGCAGCAGAGCCGAGTCGTCATAGGCGCGACCAGCGAAGGTCAGGCCAACGGGCATGCCGATATCGGCCATCACGCCCATCGGCACGGTGACGGTGGGCACGCCCAGATGACGGGTCGCCAGGTTGCCGTTGGCTACCCACACACCGTTGCTCCAGGCGATATCCGCAGACGCGGGGTTTACATCGGCATCCGCCGGGCCGACATCGGCGACGGTGGGGAACAGCACGGCGTCGAGGCCAAGGTTATCCATCCAGTCTTCCAGGTCGAGCTTGCGGGTGTGTTCCAGGCCGCGCAGGCCATCGGGCAGGGTTTCGATCTGGTCCCAGGTCTTCAGGCCTCGCTTGGCCATGTTGACGTATTCGTCCATACCGGCGGCCAGGTCGCCCTCGCGGTTGGGCAGGGTGCCGGGGTCGTGGGGGAATATCTGCGGGCCATCGACGTCGGCCAGTTTGTTTAGCTTGGGGTCGCCGTTGGCGCGTAGAAAGTCGTCAAAGGCCCAGCCGCTCAGTTCCCACAGCTCGTCATGCAAAAACTCCGGGGTGACGATGCCGCGGTTGTACACGGTCGGCGCGCCGGGGCGATCGCCTTCGCAGTTGGAGACCAGCGGGAAGTCCACTTCGATGACTTCGGCGCCGGCGGCTTCCAGCGCCTTGCGTGCGGATTCCCACAGGTCGATCACTGATGCGCGGGTGTGGATACGCTGGCCGGTCGGGCCGCCGATGCCGGGGTTTTCGCTGGTGCCGGCGACGTCATCCTTGTTGATAAACATACGTGGCACGCCAAAGCGTTTGCCAGCCAGGGCATCGGCCTTGGCGGCCAGGTCGGCGTAGGTGGCTGGACGCACCTCGGAGGCTTTCGGGATCGATATCCAGGGCTGCAGGCGCCACAGATCGCCACGGTTGTCCGGGTCGTCGGCGACCACGATATCGAGTATTTCGAGCAAGTCGGCCATGGTTCGCGCATAGGGCACCACCACGTCCATGGTCGGCGTCAGCGGCCAGTTGCCGCGCACCGAAATCACTCCGCGCGATGGCGTGTAGGCGCACAGACCGTTGTTCGAGGCCGGGCCGCGACCGCTCGACCAGGTCTCTTCGGCCAAGCCGAAGGCAGCAAAGCTCGCGGCAGTGGCGGTTCCGGCACCGTTGGATGAGCCGGAAGCGAAGGGCGCGGTGAGGTAATCGGCGTTGTACGGGCTCTCCGCGCGACCATAGACGCCACGCTGCATGCCGCCGTTGGCCATAGGCGGCATATTGGTTTTGCCCAGGCAGATGGCTCCGGCGGCGCGCAGACGCTCGACGGTAAAGGCATCGCGATAGGCGACCAGGTCCTTGAAGGCTGGGCTGCCAGAGGCGGCGGTCAGGCCCTTGACCAGGTAGCTGTCTTTGGCCGTGTAGGGAATGCCGTCGAGTGGGCCAAGCGTTGCACCACGGGCGCGGCGTTGATCGGATGCCTGGGCTTCCTTCAGCGCATCGGGGTTGTGCACCACCACTGCGTTGAGCTGAGTCGGGGTGCCGGCAGCATCGTAGGCGTCGATGCGGGCGAGGTAGGCCTGCACCAGTTCGACCGCCGTGGTCTGGCCGGCTTCGAGCGCGGCGCGCAGTGAAGCAATGGAAACCTCGGTTACCTCGATCATGCTGTCACCGCTGGCTGTTGAAGAGGGTTGTTCATATCGGTTCTCGTGGTGCTGTTCTTATGCGTTGACTGGGCTGCTGGCGTCTATTTTAGCCGCGCGCTGGCGTGGCCAGGCCCTTCATGACTGCCGGGCGAGCGACAAAGGCCTGCAGCACCCGCTGCACATTGCTGAAACGCTCGAACTCCACCAACTCTCCAGCCTCGTAGAAACCCACCAGGTTTCTGACCCAGGGGAACACGGCGATATCGGCGATGCTGTAGTCCTCACCCATGATCCAGCTGCGGCCTTGCAGGCGTTGTTCGAGCACGCCGAGCAGGCGCTGGGATTCGGCGACATAACGGTCGCGCGGGCGTTTGTCCGGGTAGTCTTTGCCAGCGAATTTATGGAAGAAACCCAGCTGGCCGAACATCGGGCCGATGCCGCCCATCTGCCACATCAGCCACTGCAGGGTTTCGTAGCGCGTGGCGGGGCCCTGGGCCAAGAGCTGGCCGGTTTTCTCTGCCAGGTAGATCAGAATCGCCCCGGACTCGAACAGCGCCAGCGGTTTGCCACCTGGGCCGTTGGGGTCGAGGATCGCCGGGATCTTGTTGTTGGGGTTGAGCGAGAGGAATTCTTCGCTGAGCTGATCGTGAGTGTCGAAGCTGACCAGGTGCGGCTCATAGGCCAGGCCGATCTCTTCCAGCATGATCGAGGCTTTGACGCCGTTGGGCGTGGGCAGCGAATACAGCTGCAGACGCTCTGGGTGCTGGGCAGGCCATTTTTGCGTAATGGGGTAAGCGGAAAGGTCTGACATGGGCGCTCCGGATTAAGGTGGCGAAAGGCGCAGGATAACGGTGATTGGCCATTTGGTCAGGTTGCAGATTTTTCCCCGCGTGCAGAAATCGGTATGGTTGGGGCCATCTCAACCCCAGCCCACTGGAGAACCCCGATGAGCCTGCACGGCGAATACGACAACCAGAATATCTTTGCCCAGATCATCCGCGGCGAAGCCCCTTGCTACAAGCTCTACGAGGATGAGGACGTACTGGCCTTCCTTGATGTGTTTCCGCAGTCCTTCGGCCATACCCTGGTGATTCCCAAGCGCTCGGCGGCGCGCACTATTCTGGAAATCGACAGTGACAGCCTGAGCAAGGTGATGGCCGTGGTGCAGAAGCTTACGGGTGTGATCGTCGATGAGCTGGAGCCTGCCGGGGTGCAAGTGGCGCAGTTCAATGGCGCGCCAGCCGGGCAGACGGTGTTCCATATTCATATGCATATCGTGCCGCGCTATGCCGGCGAGACGCTCAGCGTACATGCCGGTGGCAAGGCGACTCCGGAAGAGCTGGCGGCGCTGCAGGCGCGTCTGCTCAAGCGCATCGCCGGTTGATAAAAGCCTGCTTGCGGCGGCGCAAAAGTCTGTACTTGAGGCCGGCCGCGCCAGGGGCAATACTCAAGCCGTTTTGGCTGTTCCCCTTTGCTGTTTTCTGCGCCCATGGAGGGCTCCCATGCGATTGATTTGTGCCGTTTTACCGCTGTTGCTGTTGGCCGGCTGTTCGTCCTGGAAGCCCGCGCCAGAGGATGTCAAACCTGTGCCGGCAGACCGTTTACTGGGCTATCAGGCGCCGCTGGGGCAGGGCGGACAGTTGCAGGTCAATCGCGACTTCGGCGGCATGGGCGGCGGCTGCTATGTAGCGGTGCTGGTCGACCGTAAGGTGGCCGCACGCATTGGCGTGGGTGAGCAGGTGCGTTTTCATGTGCCGGTCGGCACACGGGTGCTGAGCATTGGTATCGACGAGATGGACGACACCCTGTGCGGCATGGGCCGCCTGCGTCGTGAACTGGCCGTGAAAGTTGAGCCGGGCTCGATGCAGAACTTCCGCATCGTCAGCGATAACCGTAAAGGTTTCGACATCCTGCCAGTTACTCAGTAACCCTCAGTTAGCCGGTGCCCTTTCAGGCGCCGGCTACTTCTGCCGTCTGCATCGGCCCGCGCATCACCCGGATAACCTTCTTTTCTGATGTGCGCTGGCGCTCAGACTGGCGGCAATCTGTTACTGCGTATGGCCGTGCGGGCAAGCGGCAAGGGTAGAATCCGCTCGGTTAATTAACGGAGACGGGTCGTGAAGGGATTGCCGATTGCCATTGTCGGTGCTGGTACGGCGGGGTTGGCCACGGCGCTGTTCCTCGTTCGTCAGGGTTTCAGCGTGCGCCTGCTGGAGCGAGTGCCGCAGCTGCAGCCGGTGGGTGCTGGGGTGTTGTTGCAACCTTCGGGGCTGGCGGTGCTGCAGCAGTTGGGCCTATTTGCCGAGTGCAGCGGCCTGGGTGCTCCTGTCAGTCGCTTGTACGGCACCTCGGCCAATGGCCGGGTGATTCTCGATACCCGTTACGCGCATTGGCAGCCCGGCAGTTTCGGCATGGGCATTCACCGCAGCGTATTGCTCACGGCCTTGCTCAACGCGGCGCGGCACGCCGGTGTGCAGGTTGAAACCGGCGTGCATATCAGCCGTTTCAGCCAGCACGGCAGCCATGTGCAGTTGTATCGCCAGGACGAACAGGGCGTGGAGCAGCCATTCGGCGAGTTCGCCGCGCTGGTGCTGGCTGATGGCGTGCGCTCGGCACTGCGTGGGCAGATGAAGGTCAAGCAGTGGCTGCAGCCTTACCCTTGGGGCGCGTTGTGGAGCATTGTGCCGACCCCGGCTTTGTCGCCAAACGCACCGGATACCACGGACCTGCGGCAGTGGTATCGGGACTGCGCGCAGATGTTCGGCATCATGCCCACTGGGCGTACTCACTTGAACCGCGAGCAAGCGCTGAGCAGTTTGTTCTGGAGCCTGCCGGTGGCGCAGTTCGGCGCCTGGCGTAAAGCCGGCTTGGCTGCCTGGAAAGCCCAGGTGCTGCAACTGGCGGGCAGCGCTGCCGAACCCTTTGTTGAACTGATCGAACGTCCCGAGCAACTGAGCCAGGCGGTGTATGCCGATGTGCGTATGCAGCAGTGGCACGACGGCCGGGTGATCGCCATCGGCGACTGCGCCCACGCCATGAGCCCGCAACTGGGCCAGGGCGCGAATATGGCGCTGGTGGATGCGGCTGCCTTGTCCGCCGCAATCACCACACAACGCACCCCAAACGACTGCGACTGGTCAGCGGTATTCGCCGCCTATGCCAGTAGCCGGCGTGATCACCTGCGTTATTACCGCCAAGCCAGTCGCCTGCTCACGCCACTGTTCCAATCTCACAGCCGCAGCCTGGCCTGGCTGCGTGACAGCGTGCTGTTGCTGGCTCGGCACAATTCATTTGGCCGTGCGCATGCAGTCAGCACCTTGGTGGGTGGGCGCAGTGGTTGGTTACTGAAGGGTGTCGAACGGCCGTTGCAGGTCTGGAATGGCCAACCTGAGGCGCGGGTTTTAGATGAATGTGCGCCCCCTGCAAATACTGCGCAGCTGTCGGTGACCTGAGCCCTATGTGACCGGCCGCGAGTGCTGCACGCTTTGTTAATCTGCCGACTCATTTCAATTTGTAGCGAGGGATCGCCGTGTCGTTCCGTGTTGTGCTGAGTGGCCGGGCCTTGCCTGGGTATACGCCTGAGCAGATTGCTCAGCATTTACAGACGCAGCTGAAGTTCTCTGATGCCCAGGTGAAGGCCTTGCTGCCGCCGGCACGGCGTGTGGTCATTTGAAGGCTGTAAGTGACGCACTTGCTCGTGCGTCACTTACAGCGGCTGCTTAGGTTTTGCGCTTAGGGAGCGCTATCGAGCGTTTTTAGCTGCTGCAACTGGCGCCGCAACATCCAGATCACCACCAGGCTCAGGCAGACGTTGGATAGCGGCAAGGCCAGCCACACGCCGTTAAGCCCCAGCAGCAGTGGCATCACTGCGAGGAAGGGCAGTTGGATCAGCATATTGCCCACCGTCACCAACGTAGCGTTTCGCGCCTGGCCCATGGCCTGGAAGAAGCTCGCCGCGAGGATGATAAAACCATCAAGGAACATGGCGAACAGATGCAGGCGCAGGCCCAACACGCTGGCGTCCAGCAGGGCTTGGTCGCTGCCGCTAAAAATTCCGGCAAACAACCTGGGCAGGATTAACAGCGCTGCAGTCATCAGCACGCCGCTGCCCACAGCGGTGAGCAGGCCCAGGCGTAGCACTCGGCGTACTTTATCCGGCTCGCGGGCACCGTAGAAGTAACTGACCAGGGGCTGCATACCGCCGCAAACGCCTTCTGCAAACATGTAGTAGAAGGCCATCAGGTAGCCGGCGATGGCATAGGCGGCCACCTGCAAGGGGCTGCCGTAGTGCATAAACAGCAGGTTGTGCAGCACCACCACCAGGCTCATGTAGAGGTACATCAGCATGCTGGAGAAACCGGTGGTGAGCACGTCCAGGCTCTTGCGCAGGTTCAGCGTGCAGGCGGCCAGGGGCATCTGCAGCGGGTTATGTCGGCTGCAGATAAAGCCCAGGCAGATCAGCACCGACAGGCTCTCGCCGATCACCGTGGCAAGGGCTGCGCCGTGCAGGCCCCATTGCCAGACGATGATAAACAGGTAGTCGAGTGCCACGTTGGTGAGCGCGCCCATCAGCATGGCCAGGGTAGCCAGGCGTGGTGCGCCGAGGTTGCGTACCAGCAGGGGCAGGGCGATGGAACCGAATACCAAAGGCGCGGCCCAGCCGATCACCCGCAGGTAGTCATTGCCCAGTTGCGCCAGGTCGTTCTCGGCGCCTTGCATGGCCATAAATTCTGGGCCGATCAGTACTACCAGCACGCCTGTGGGAATGCCCAGCAGAACCAGTAGCCAGATGGCTTGAGCCAGATAGCTGCGCGCCTCCGGCCACTGTGCGGCGCCCTGGGCCAGGGAGCATTGAGCGCCGCCGCCCATGCCGATCATCATACCGATGGCCAGCATCAGCCCAGACAGCGGCCAGGCCATGTTGATCGCCGACAAGCCGGTGGCACCCATGGCATGACCGATAAAGATGCCATCGACGACCATGTACAGGCCACTGATCATCAAGGCGGCGATGGCCGGGATGCTGTAGCGCCAGAAGGTGCGGGTGATGCTTTGACTGTTCATAAGGTTTTCACGGGTAAACGGTTGCGCGGCTGGGTCAGCCGATTTCGAGGGTCTGGCAGGCTTTGGCCAGCAGCTGGCTCAGCTGCTGCATTTCTTCAGGGCTGAGGTTTTGTTCAAGGCTGGCGGCGGTTTGCACGTAGACGTCGCGCTCTTCCTGTTCCAGCGCGTTGGATTTGGCCGTGGCCAGCAGGCGCATGGCGCGGCCGTCCTCACTGCAGGGCAGGCGCTGCAGGTATCCGCGTGCCTCCAGCTTGCTGGCCATGGCGCTGGCACTGGCCTTGCTGACGTTCATCCGTTCGGCCAGTTCGGTCAGGCGCAGGCCGTTTTCGGCGGACATCAGGGCATACAGGTAGTCCAACTCGCTGTTGCTCAGTTCCATGCTGCCGCTGTGTTGGGCGTACTGCCGCCAGTGGTGCCACATGTGCCATTGCAGGCGTTTAAGGCTGTCGGTGATCGGCATGCTTGCTCTCCGTTATATTTCGTTAGGCTAACTAACTAAATAAGACGTGGCAAGCTGTGGACGATAAGCGGCGCGTGCGTAGGGGGTTGAGGTCAGCGATAGCGGGCGAGTATTTCGTCGAATTCGCCAGCCTGTTTCATCTGCACCATGGCGCGCAGTAGGGCCATGGTCGGGACATCCGGGGCATCGCGGACGATGCAGGCGATGGGATCGCTGGCCACTTCGCTCAGGTGGTGCAGTTTCTCCCCGGGCGCCTGGTGGCGGTTGAACCAGTGCAGGGATAGTTCATTGCTGATGGCATAGCGGTTTCGCCGAGCGCTGAGTTTGAGCAGCACCTGATCCTGGGTGCGGGCGTCTTCACGCTGGATCTGGCCGCTGGCGAACAGCGGCTCCAGGCGCGGATAGGTGAAGCCGAGGACGGTGCCCAGGCGCTCATTGAGCAGTTGCTCGGGCTCCAGTTTCTCGGGCGTAACACCTGCCAGCACATCACGCTGCGTCATAAAGGGCAGGCTCCAGATATAGCGATGGTGGCCACTGTTGACCCAGTTCGGGCTCACGTAACAGCGCACATCAATGTCGCCGGTATCCAGCGCGTGCTGCACGCGCATACGCGGCATCACCACCATTTCTGCCTTGCGCCCAACCTTGGCGGCCAGACGCTGATGCAAGTCGACCAGGATGCCTTCCACTGCCTTGCCGTCTTCGATACGCACCATGGGCATGGCCCAGCTGTCATTGATCGAGAAGCGCAGCGCGCGCTCGGCGGCGAATGATGTGCCGCTCAGGGTGAGCAACAGCAGGGCAGGTAACAGCTTGGACACCAAGGCAGATCCTTTGCGCTGTAGGCGCTTCAGCGGGTCATCGGCAGGGCTGCGCCCATCAAGGCAAACAGCCCGCCGCAGCAGCGATTGAAGCCTTTGCCACTGCGTTGCAGCCAGGGCCGCACGCGATGGGCCATGCGTGCCAACAGGTATTCGACGCTGCCTTCGACCACGGCAAAGGTCAGCGCCATGATGGCGAACTGCAGTAAGAGGTCACCGCGTGGGTCGAGAAACTGCGGCAGAAAGGCGCCGAAAAACAGGATCACCTTGGGGTTGGACAATGCCGATAGCAGGCCCTGGCGAAACAGCTTGAAGCCGCTGCTCTCGGCTGCTTTTTCGGCCATCGCGAGGTGCAGTGGCGGCGCGCGCCAGAGCTGAATGCCGAGCCAGATCAGGTAGGCGCCGCCGAGCCATTTGAGGATGGTGAGGGCCTGCGCCGAGGCTTGCAGCAGGGTGCCGATACCGAGCATCGACAAGGCCATCAGCAGGGTAAATCCCAGCACGCCGCCGCTGACGGTAAACAGGGTTTTGCGGTGGCCATACAAGGCGCCATGGCTGAGCGCGAGCAGGCCATTAGGGCCTGGAGTCAGCGACAGGCCAAACACTGCCGTAAGAAAGATTAGCCAGGTATGCAGGGCCATAAGACAGGTATCCAGAAACGCAAGAGTGCAGGGCCTGCGCGGCCCTGCGAGCCTCTGTTTTTTCATGCTGTGCCCAGATAGTCAAGCCGGCTTGAGTCGCACGGTCGCATTCATCAGCCTGGGCGGCGCATGGGGATCAGCGATTGGCCTCCTTAAAGTTATCGTCTGAGGGTTCCTTGCTGTAGGCGCCCTGATCCTGAACCAATTTCTTGCTGCCATTCATCAAGGTATTGATGCGGCTGTCGCTGGTTTTGGCAGAGGCGGCCTGGTTGCTGGTGCCGCTGATCAGCGGCGGGTTGTTGCTGAACGACCACAGGTAGTGCCAGACCGCCGCATTGTGCTTCTCGGTCAGTTGCGTGGCGTTGAAGTACCAGGGCTTGAGTTCGCTGAAGGCGGTCATGTTCATCAGCCCAGTGTTGCTGTCGCCGATAAAACCGGTGCTGCTGGCCCCGGAGGTGCGGTAGGTCTCGAAGATCACACCTTTGGTTTTTAGCTCGCTGACATAGGTGCGGCAGACTTCGCCGACCCACTTGTTACCCAGGTAGCTTTTCGCGTTGTTGGAGTAGAACGGATCGAGCAGGGCGACGCGCTTGGGCAGCAGTTTGCTGTTGATGGTTCCGGCAGTGACGGCATCGCTGATTTTCTTGGTCAGGACGATGGCCATCTGGTTCCCCAGTGAGTGACCGGCGATGCGGATGTTGCTGCCGCTGTAGCCGGCCAGGTTAGCTTTGTAACTGTTGAACAGCAGGTCGCTAGCCGATTGGCTGGGGCCTGTGGTGTATACCCCGCTGCTGTTGCGCCAACGCATGGCGCGTGGGCCGCTGGCGGTCCAGATCTTGGCCTCGGCATCTTTGACTTCGCCTTCATCGGCGAACTGATTCCAATACAGCACGCCCATGTTGTAGCCCGCTGCCAGCCAAGCGTTGGCAAGATCCAGATCGGGGCCGCCGGCATCCTTACGGTTGAAGGTTTCGCGGTTCTTCTTTTGCGTCGAGCCGTTCTGCCAGCCGTGGATGTAGATCAGTGTTGGTTTACTGGCCACGTAATAGGCATTCGTCTGGCCAGGCACGGCTTTTTGCCAGCTATCGCCGTAGCCAAACCAGTACAGGCCGTGGTCAAGATTCTGGAAGGTGCTGTCGGGGAATACACCCACGGCGGCCTGGCTCAGGGAGGTAAAACTCAGCACCAGCAATAGAAGCAGCTTGCGCATGACGGAAACCTTTCTTGTTATTAGGGAAAGGCGAGCATATAGATTGTCCGACAATCATCTATCCCCCGGACGGGTGAGGTCGCACCGTCTCCGATCAAGGCACTGGGCGGGATGTGTCTTGCGCGACGTTGTGAGCATCTTTGCCTCAATAGTCCGCAGTATGTTGCAGGTCCCAGACGTGCTGAGCGGACGAAGCACCCCAGGCTGTGGCAAACTCCAAGGCTCGTAACAGGACGTTTCATGGATCGAGTTTGCTGAGCCTGTCAGCCGTTTTTTTGCCCATGGCCTAGCCTGCCAGGGTGTATTGCATAACTGGCCGCTGCCTGCGGCGAAGAACAAGAGGAATGACTGTGCATAACGTCGTGATCAGTGGTACCGGCCTCTATACCCCGGCAAACAGTATTTCCAACGATGAGTTGGTCGAGTCGTTCAACGCCTTCGTCCAGCAATTCAATACCGACAACGCCGCGGCCATCGCCAGTGGTGAAGTCGAAGCGCTGAGCGAGTCGAGCAGCGGCTTCATCGAAAAAGCCTCGGGCATCAAGAGCCGCTTTGTCATGGACAAGGCCGGCATTCTCGATCCCAAGCGCATGGCGCCGCGCCTACCGGAGCGCAGCAATGAAGACTGGGGCATCCTCTGCGAAATGGCCGTAGGCGCCGCCAAGGACGCCATGGCTCGCGCCGGCAAGACTGCCGCCGATATCGATGGGGTGATCGTGGCCTGCTCCAACCTGCAGCGCGCCTACCCGGCGGTGGCGATTGAAGTGCAGGCCGCACTGGGCATCCAGGGTTTCGGTTATGACATGAACGTGGCCTGTTCCTCCGCCACCTTCGGTATCCAGGCTGCGGCCAACAGCGTGCAGCTGGGCCAGGCCCGCGCGATTCTGATGGTCAACCCGGAAATCTGCACCGGCCACCTGAACTTCCGTGACCGCGACAGCCACTTTATCTTCGGTGACGCCGCCACGGCGGTAATCATCGAGCGTGCCGACCAGGCCACCTCGAACTACCAGTTCGATATCGTCGGCACCAAGCTGATCACCCAGTTCAGCAACAACATCCGCAACAACTTCGGCTTCCTCAACCGCTGTGCGGAAGAGGGCGTCGGCGCGCGTGACAAGCTGTTCGTTCAGGAAGGGCGCAAGGTGTTCAAGGATGTCTGCCCGATGGTTGCCGAGCTGATTGCCGCGCACCTGGCCGAGAACAAGCTGAACGTCGGCGATGTGAAACGCTTCTGGCTGCATCAGGCCAACCTCAACATGAACCTGCTGATCGCACGCAAGCTGCTTGGCCGCGATGCTGAGCCAGGCGAAGCACCGGTGATTCTCGATACCTACGCCAACACCAGCTCGGCCGGTTCGGTGATCGCCCTGCACAAATACCAGGAAGACCTGCCGAGCGGCGCCCTCGGTGTGCTCAGCTCGTTCGGCGCAGGTTATTCGATTGGTAGCGTGATCCTGCGTAAGCACTAATGGATTACCCAGCCGATCAGGCGCTGCTGGCCCGTCTGCGGGCGGGCGAGCAGAAGGCCTACCGCGAACTGGTTGCCACCTATCAGGGGGCAATGCGCGCGGTGGCCTTTGCCATTGTCGGCAGCCGTAATGCCGATGAAGTGGTGCAGGACGCCTGGCTGGCCGTGGTGCGCAGCCTCGATGGCTTTCAGGCGCGCTCCAGCCTGAAGACCTGGCTGCTGACCATCACCGCCAACACCGCGAAAACCCGTCTCAAGGGCAATCGCCGTGAAGTGCTGCTCGACGACATTCCCTCGCCCCACGGCAGCATTGGTGATGAGCGATTTAGCTCGGATGGCCATTGGCTGCTGGCGCCGCATGCCTGGCATCACGACTCCCCGGAAGCCCTGCTGACCGAGGACGAATTACGCGAATGCCTGGAGAAAACCCTGGCCAGCCTGTCCGAGTTGCAGGGCAGCGTGCTGCACCTGCGTGAGCGTGAAGGGTTGGAGTTGGAAGAAATCTGTAATCTTTTGCAGGTCTCGCTCTCCAATGTGCGGGTGCTGCTGCACCGCGCGCGTCTCAAGGTATTCGCCACCCTGGAGCATTTTGAGGAGACTGGCCAATGTTGAGTTGTAAGGAGTTGGTGGCCCACTCCAGTGAATTTATTGATGGTCAGTTGGGCCTGGGTAAACGCATGTCCGTGCGCTTGCACCTGGCGATGTGTCAGCACTGCCGGCGGTTTATCAAACAGATGCGTCTGAGTCAGGCGGTACTGCGCCAACTGCCGCCCGGGCAGAGCGCCGAGCTGGACGCTTTGGCGGCCAAGCTGGCTGAGTTACGCCGCAACCATTCCTGATCGCCAGGCCGATGGCCTGGCGCACTTCTCGTTTACTCGGCTTCTTGCGCGGCTTTAAGTGCTTCATAGGCCGGCGCGGCGTAGATGCCGACTTCCACTGCCAGCTCCATCACCCGCGCCAGGTCCGTGCTGTACACCAGTACGGCTTGCAGCTCGTCATCCAGCGGCTCGCTGAAATCCAGCAACACATAACCCTTGGTTTCCGGTGACAGGCTGGACAGTTGCACCTGAATGCGATTCAGCGCTTTCAGCGGCTCGACCTTGGCCAGTTGCTTGGCTTTGAGTACAAAGCTCACCTCTGGTCCGAACGATTCGGTGATCTGCTGGAACAGCGCGTCATAGCTGTCGGCCTGAAACAGCACAGTCTCCGGCAGGCTGCCGACCACCACCCATTCGCCGAGTGGAATGGGGAAGCTGTCGTCGAAATTGATGTCCGGGTTGGCGGCGAGAAACGCCTGCGGATCGGCGTAGGCCTGGGCGGCTTCATCGGCGATGCGCGTGACTTCTTCCGGCAGCATGCAGCCCGAGCTTATTTTGCTGATCAGTTCTTCAAGCTGGGCTTTCATTGGGTTCATCCTGCGGCAGAAAAGAGGCCGGCAAGGATAGCCGCAAATGGCTGTAGAAGCTGCATATCGGCCTATTTCTGGCCTGCACGAAGGACAGCGTACCGCTGCTTGCAGCGGCTCAGCATAGGGGCTGTCTGTGCGCTACCGTACAGATATAAAAACAGATTGGATTATGCTGCTGTGTGCAGTTAAGGCTCTGTAGCGAGCGCATATCAATCGCCAACAGGCCTTAGAAGACCGGAGACAGTGATGTCCGCAGCCCCCAACCCGCAGCAAAACCACCTGCTTGCCGCCTTAACTAACGAAGTGCTGGAGCGTCTGTTGCCGCACCTTGAGTTGGTGGATATGCCGCTGGGCATGGTGCTCTACGAATCAGGCGATACCCTGCGGCATGTGTACTTTCCCACCGATTCGATTGTGTCCCTGCTGTATGTGATGGAAAGCGGTGCGTCGGCGGAAATTTCCGTGGTGGGTAATGACGGGGTGATTGGTGTGGCGCTGTTTATGGGCGGTGAAAGCACCACCAGTCGCGCCCTTGTACAAAGTGCTGGCAGCGCTTACCGGGTACTCGGCAAACGCTTCAAGGAAGAGTTCAACCGGCATGGCGACATGCTGCAGCTGATGCTGCGCTACAGCCAGGCGCTGATTACCCAGATGGCGCAGACGGCGGTGTGCAACCGCCATCACTCGATTGATCAGCAGCTGTGCCGCTGGCTGTTGTTGTCGCTTGATCGGTTGAGGGACAACAAGCTGGCCATGACCCAGGAACTGATCGCCAATATGCTCGGCGTGCGCCGCGAGGGCGTCACCGAGGCCGCCGGCAAACTGCATCGCCAAGGCGTAATTGATTACAGCCGCGGGCTGATCACCGTGCTCGATCGCGCCAAGCTGGAAAGCCTGAGCTGTGAGTGTTACGCCGTGGTCAAGCGCGAAACCGACCGCCTACTGCCTTAAAGCCAGCGCATCCAAAGCCCCAATCTGTTACGCGCGCGGTTAGCCATTTAATGGCTTGGCTTGAGTGCCGCAGCGCACAGAGCTTTGCCAAATGCTCAGGCAGACTGCAGCGGCGATAGCGTCAAGCACCGTTGTCGTGCCATGTTTTGGCAAGCGTCGTGCTCGGGACAAGTGAATGTCTGTTAAAGCACCGCTGCAAATCTTCAGCCGTCTGATCGAAGGGCTGCCCAGCAAACAACGCAAACAACTGCTGAATGGCTGCGAACCGGTGGACCTGGTTTTCGGCAACGTGTTGCATGAAGCCAACCAGCCGATTCGCCATGTGTATTTTCCGCTGAGTGGCTTTGTCTCGCTGGTGACCACCCTGGATGGGCATCAGCCTCTGGAGATGGGCCTGATCGGCAATGAAGGCATGCTGGGCGCAACCCTTGCCCTGGGCATTGGCCAGGCGCCTATGCGCGCGGTGGTGCAGGGTTCGGGCAGTGCCTTGCGTATCAGCAGTCAGTTATTCAAGCAGGAGCTGTTGAGTAGCCCGGCGCTGCTACGTGCGCTCAAGCGCTACCTGTATGTGGTGATGACGCAGCTGTCGCAGAGCGCAGCCTGTACGCATTTCCATGAAATCGAGCCACGCCTGGCGCGTTGGCTGCTGATGACCCACGACCGTGCGCATGCCGATAACTTTCACCTGACCCATGAGTACCTCGCTGACATGCTTGGCGTGCGCCGCAGTGGTGTATCGATTGCCGCTGCAGCCATGCAGGCACGCGGATTGATCAGCTATAGCCGAGGTGAGATTCATATCCTTGATCGCGCCGGGTTGGAGTTGGCCGCCTGCGAGTGTTATGCCGCGCTGCAGGCCGACTAACGCGCGCAGTTTTAACCCAGGGTGCCCGTTGTCTGGTAAAGCGTATTGATCGGCGAGCTGATGCCGCTGCGCAGCAGATTGGCAAACTGCTCCGCGCTGACCGGGTGGCTGAACAGAAAGCCCTGGCCTTCGCTGCAGTGATGGCTGCGCAGAAACTCCAGCTGCGCGGTTTCTTCGATCCCTTCGGCGATTACTCGCTGTTTCAGGCTGTTGCCCATGGCGATCACGGCGCTGACGATAATGCCGTTGCTGTTGTGGATGTCCTGCACAAAGGAACGATCAATTTTCAGTACATCGATGGGGAACTGGTTGAGGTAGCTGAGGCTGGAGTAACCGGTGCCGAAATCGTCCACCGCCAGTTGCACGCCGAGGGTCTTGAGTTGCTGCAGGATCGTGGCGCTGGCCTGGGCGTCGCGCATCAGCACGCTTTCGGTGATCTCCAGCTGCAGGTTGTTGGGTTTAAGGCCGGTGACCCTCAGGGCGCTTTCTACGCTGTCGACAAAGTCCTTGCGGCGAAACTCCAGGGCCGAGATGTTCACCGCCACCGAATCCAGGGCATAGCCGCAGTTCTCCCAGCGTTTGGCCTGGGCGCAGGCTTGCAGCAGCACCCAGCGGCCCAGTGGCACGATCAACCCGCAGGCTTCGGCCACCGGAATAAACCGCGCCGGCAGAATCATGCCCCATGCCGGGTGCTGCCAGCGGATCAGCGCTTCGGCGCTGGTGATTCTGCCGCTGTGCAGGTCGATCTTCGGCTGGTAGTGAAGGATAAATTCGCTGTTTTCCATGGCCGTGCGCAGGTGCGCTTCGATCAACTGGCGTTCAACTGCGTGAACATTCATCTCCTGGCGGAAAAACTGGTAGTTGTTGCGGCCTTCTTCCTTGGCCAGGTACATCGCTGTGTCGGCATTCTTGATCAGGCCTTCGGCATCCGTGGCGTCGTTGGGGTAGGTGCTGATGCCGATGCTGGAGGTAATGTGCAGTTGCTGCTGGCCAATGGTGTGGCTCATGGCCAGGATACTGAGGATTTTTTCGGCGGTGCGCGCGGCATCGTCGGCCGAGTGGCTTTCGCTCAGCAGCACCACAAACTCATCACCGCCCAAACGGCTGACCGTGTCAGAGCTGCGCACGCAGTCGCTCAAGCGCAGCGCTACCGCTTGCAGCAGCTGGTCGCCGACGCCGTGGCCAAGCGAATCATTGATGTGCTTGAAGTTATCCAGGTCGAGAAACAGCACCGCCAGATGGCTGCTGCGGCGCTCGGCCAGAGCGATCGCCTGGTTGATACGGTCATTGAGCAAGGCGCGGTTGGGCAGGTTGGTCAGGGCGTCATGCTGCGCCAGATGGGCCATCTTTTCGGTCATGGCGTGGGCGGCAGTCATGTCGTGGAAGACCATTACCGCCCCCTTGAGGCGTCCGGCCGAATCATGGATCGGCGCGGCGGAATCTTCGATGGCGGACTCGCTGCCATCGCGGCGGATCAGTATCGTGCCTGCCGCCAGCAGTTTGCTCTCATCGTGCTGCAGCACCTTGACGATGGGGTTGGCCACCGCCTCGCGGCTTTTATCGTTGACCAGGTGCATCACGCTGTCGATCGGTAGGCCATGGGCTTCGTCGAGTTGCCAGCCAGTCATATGTTCGGCGGCGCTGTTGAGGTAGTCGACGTTGCCCTGCAGGTCGGTACTGATTACCGCATCACTGATCGAGTTGAGGGTCAGTGATGCGCGGGCTTTTTCGACGAACAGCGCCTCTTCCACGGCCTTGCGCTGGATGATATTGCGCAGCGATTGCGGCACCAGGTAACTGTTGAAGTGGCCCTTGGACAGGCAACCCTGGGCACCACGCTGAATGGCGTCCCAGGTTTGCTGGTCATCCTCCAGGGTGCTCAGCGTGAGGATCGGAATGCTGGAGGCGAGGACGAACAGCTGATCGAAGGTGGCCAAACCCTGGCTGTCCGGCAGATCGAGATCAACCATGATCGCGTCGATGGGCTCTTTGCGATGGCTTTCCAGGCGCTGCAGGGCCTGCGCAAGGCTGGTCACCCACTCAATCAGGAACGGGCCGTCCTGGGCTCTATCCAGAACATCTTCCAAGGTCGCGGCATCGTCACTGTTGCCGGTAATGATCAGAACGCGATTAGCCATGATGCCTATTCCTCCGTGAACAACATTACGCGGTGCGGGTGAGGCGCCTGCGTTGCCGATATGGCGTTAAGCATCGTGGGAGGTGCTGTGTGGTTGCGCGCTCAGAAGCGCAGCCGTGGCGGTGGCGGCTGGTCGTACTGCGGCGCGTTTACCGGCAGGCTGATCCAGCGGTCGTATAGACGCGCCTTGCTGCTGGTGCGTTCAGTATTCTCTGGTTCCGGTTGCAGCCTGGCGTTGTGCAGGTTGTTGCGCTGCGCCGGTTCTGTGGTTGTCACGTGCTGTGGCGCGCGGCCGAACACTTCTGGCGCAAATAGCTCGGCAGAGGCGTTGCCAGCCAGCAAGGCCGGCAGGATCAGGGCGATGCTGCCGGCTATCGCGTGGATGTATCCGAGCCTATGCATGTCATCCCTCCCCGTTTATGGACGTGTCTCACGTGCCTTCTCCAACGCACAACGTCCGGCCGCGAGCTGACCCGCGCTAACGTCGACAACTGCAATAGGTTTACTGCCCGCTAAGCGGGCTTTCGCTCAGGATGCGCAGCATGGCCAATCAGCGGGCCAAGCCGTTCGGGTGTGGGGGCGGGTTGGCGCTGGGTTGGTCTGTCCATGGTCACCTCTGAGCAAGTCCCATGCGGGCGCAAATACGGGGGCTGAGTATTAGATACGCTGCTTGCAGGGGCTTGTCAGTGCGCTATCGCACCTAGCGCGCTTCGATATAAAGCCTCTCGGGATTACCCGGTCGGGCTGCTAGACTGGCGCACTTTTCACCGTCCGATCATTTTTGGAGCCTGTTGTGAGCCCGCGTATTCACCCTTTGGCCGGTCAGCCGGCACCTGCGTCCCTGTTGACCGAGATCTCTGCGCTGCTGGCGGCCTATTACGATCTGCAGCCGGACCTGAGCGTGGCCAGCCAGCGCGTGGCATTCGGCACCTCCGGGCATCGCGGCAGCTCCCTGGCGCACAGCTTCAACCAGGCCCATGTGCTGGCGATCAGCCAGGCGATCTGTGATTACCGGGCGGCTCAGGGCATCAGCGGTCCGCTGTTTATCGGCGCCGATACCCATGCGCTGTCGCAGCCGGCGCTGGACAGCGCGATTGAAGTGCTGGCAGCCAATGGCGTGCAGACCATGATCTCTGCTGGCGGTGAGTTCACCCCGACGCCGGCAATCAGCCAGGCCATCCTGGTGCACAACCAGGGCCGCAGCTCGGGCCTGGCCGATGGCATCGTCATCACCCCCTCGCACAACCCGCCGGACAGCGGCGGTTTCAAGTACAACCCCACCAACGGCGGCCCGGCTGACAGCGATATCACCACCTGGGTGCAGAACCGCGCCAATGCGTTGCTTGAAGGCGGCCTGCGCGAGGTCAAGCGCATGCCCCTGGCGCAGGCGCGGCAGGCGGCCAATGTGCAGGAATACGATTACCTCGCCAGCTATGTGAATGACCTGGGCAACGTCATCGACTTCGCGCCGATCCGCGCGGCGGGCCTGCGCCTGGGTGTCGACCCGTTGGGCGGCGCCGGCGTGCATTACTGGGGCCGCATCGCCGAGCAGTACGGCCTCAATTTGGACGTGGTGAGCGAGATTATCGATCCGCAGTTCGCCTTTATGAGCCTGGACTGGGACGGGCAGATCCGCATGGATCCGTCCTCCAGCCATGCCATGCAGCGCTTGATTGGCCTGAAGAACGGCTACGACATCGCCTTTGCCTGCGACACCGACTACGACCGCCACGGCATCGTTGCGCCGAGCGTCGGCCTGTTGCCGGCCAACCACTTCCTCAGTGTGGCCATCGATTACCTGTTCCAGCATCGCCCGCAATGGAGCGCCACAGCAGCGGTGGGTAAAACCCTGGTGAGTAGCGCGATGATTGACCGCGTCGCTGCGCGCTTGGGCCGGCCGATGCAGGAAGTGCCGGTGGGCTTCAAATGGTTTGCCGGCGGTCTGTTCGACGGCTCCCTGGGCTTTGGCGGTGAGGAGAGCGCCGGGGCGACCTTCCTGCGCCGTGATGGCCGGGTCTGGACCACCGACAAGGACGGCATCGCCCTAGCGCTGCTGGCCGCCGAGATGACCGCAGTGACTGGGCGTGACCCTGGCGAGCTGTACCAAGGCCTGAGCGATGAGTTCGGCGCGATTTACGCCGACCGCGTTGATGCGCCGGCCACCCCTGCGCAGAAAAAAGCCCTGGGCAAACTCTCGCCCGCGCAGATCAGCAGCCGTGAGCTGGCCGGTGATGCCATTACCCAGGTGCTCGACAAGGCGCCGGGCAATGGCGCGGCGATTGGCGGCATCAAGGTGATCAGCGAGGGCGGCTGGTTCGCCGCGCGGCCATCGGGCACCGAAGACATCTACAAGATCTACGCCGAGAGCTTCCGCGATGCGGCGCACCTGCAGCGCATCTTCAGCGAGGCGCAGCTGATCGTGGATGGGGCACTGGTCGCCGAATAGCAGGGCCGCCGTCGGTGCGATAGCGCACCGACACTTGCCGCTGTGGCGTACAGGATGAAGCAGCGCTTGGGTGCCATGCCGGCACCTGTTGTTCCGGCGTGTTGCAACTCATCAAGGAGAACGCCATGAGCCTGGGTACCATTCTATTGATCGTGCTGGTGCTGTTATTGATCGGTGCCATACCGGCCTGGCCACACAGCAGAAGCTGGGGTTACGGGCCTACGGGCGGTTTGGGCGTAGTGGTGGTGGTGCTGTTGGTGCTGCTGTTAATGGGCCGAATTTAACCGCTACCTGACATGTCCCACGGCCGCTGCGCAGCAATTGGTTTGCCGCTTTCGCCTGAGTGATTCAGGCGTTAGTCTGCGCAGCGTATCCCCCGCTGTGGTCGTCGCATGTACCGTCTTGATCTGAAAATCCGCCTGCATAACGGTTCTGATATTGCCATCGGCCCCGGCAAGGCCGAGCTGTTGGCGGCCATCGCCCAGCACGGCTCGATCAGTGCCGCCGCGCGCGCCATGGGCATGTCCTATCGGCGCGCCTGGTTGTTGGTGGAAACCATGAACCGCAGTTTCAAACAGCCGCTGGTCAGCACCCTGGCCGGCGGCAAGCAGGGCGGTGGCACCCAGCTCACCGCCACCGGTGAGCTGATTCTGCAGCGCTACCGCGCCCTCTGCGCCGCCGCCCTGGCAGCGGTGCAGAGTGGTTGCGACGAGCTGGCCGAACTGCTGGCCGAGCCGCCCACTAACAGCGACCTATAACTCAATCCGCAAGCGATGCGCCGCGCCATCCAGGGCGACTTTTAATGGCCCTTGCGGGCAAGGGATGGGCTGGTCGTCCAGCCAAGCCTGGCGAATGCCCTGGCTGCGTTGCGCCGGGTTGCTCAGCTCAATCTGGTAGTGGCTGCCAGCCAGGGCGATACGTGCGCTAAAGCCCGGCCAGTCGGGAGGGATGCAGGGGTTGAGCAACAGCCAGTCACCCTCGCGGCGAATACCGAGAATTCCTTCCACGCCGGCGCGCTGCATCCAGCCGGCTGCGCCGGTGTACCAGGTCCAACCGCCACGCCCATTGTGCGGCGCCACTGCGTACACATCGGCGGCCAGTACATAAGGCTCGACCTTGTAGCGCTGGCAGGCCTCAGGGCTGTTGCCGTGGTTGATCGGGTTGACCAGGTCAAACAGGTCGAACGCCTGCTTGGCCGAGCCGAGCTGGCAGTAAGCCAGAATCGCCCACATCGCCGCATGGCTGTATTGCCCGCCGTTCTCCCGCAAGCCCGGCGGATAACCCTTGATATAGCCGGGCTCCAGCGGGGTTTTGTCGAACGGCGGGGTGAACAGCAGGGCGATACCATCGTCCTCGCGAATCAGCTGGCGTTGCATGGCAGCCATGGCCATGTTTGCCCGCAGCGGATCGGCACTGGCGGACAGCACCGCCCAGGACTGGGCAATCGAGTCGATCTGGCATTCGCTGCTTTGCACCGAGCCGAGCCAGGTGCCGTCATCGAAGGTCGCGCGGCGGTACCACTGGCCATCCCAGGCATGGGTTTCCAGCGCCAGGCGCAACTGCTCAGCATGCGCGCGCCAGCGTGCTACGCGGGCGCTGTCATACGCCTCGGCGTAGGGGGTGAACAGCGCAATGGTGCGCAGCAGCAGCCAGCCGAGCCACACACTTTCACCCTTGCCGTGCTCGCCGACACGGTTCATGCCGTCGTTCCAGTCGCCACCGCCAATCAGCGGCAGGCCCAGTTCGCCGGTCAGTTGCAGGCATTGGTCGAGGCCACGGGCGCAGTGCTCGAACAGCGAAGCCGGCGCATCGGCCTGCATCGGCTGGAAGAACGCATCATGTTCGCCAGTGGTCAGCAGCGGGCCTTCGAGAAAGTCCAATTGCTCATCGAGAATTGCCGCATCGCCGCTGCACTGGATGTACTGCGCAGTGGCGTAGGCCAGCCACACCCGGTCATCGGAGATGCGCGTGCGCACGCCCTGGCCGGAATGCGGCAACCACCAGTGCTGCACATCACCTTCGACAAACTGACGGCTAGCGGCGCGCAGGATATGCCCGCGGGTGATCGATGGGCTGGCGAAGGTCAGCGCCATGCCGTCCTGCAGCTGGTCGCGAAATCCGTAGGCACCGCTGGCCTGGTAGAACGCCGAACGCGCCCAGACGCGGCAAGCCAGGGTCTGATAGAGCAGCCAGCCGTTGAGCATGATGTCCATGGCGCGGCTTGGCGTCTGCACCTGCACCGCGCCGAGTACGCGCTGCCAGTGCGCTTGCACCTTGAGTAGCACCGCGTCCAGATCGGCCTCGCGGTACTGCGTAATCAAGGTGCTGACCTGCTGTTCGCTGGCGCATTGGCCGAGGAACCAGAGCACTTCCACGCTTTCCCCGGGCTGCAGTTCCAGCTGGCATTGCAGCGCGGTGCAGGGGTCGAGCCCCGCACCCAGGCTGCCGCTCAGTGGGGCAAGGCGAGCGAGGGCGGCGGGTTGCGTGAGGTTGCCGTTACGCCCGATAAACTCGCTGCGATCCGCCGTCCAGCTGCTTTGCCGGCCGCCCAGGTCGCTGAATGCGCTGCGCCCGGTAAAGGCGATGCTCCACGGGTTGCGGACCATAACGGCACCGGTGGCGCTGTCCTGCTGACTGACGATAAACGGCGCGCTGGCGGCCCGCGTGCTGCCCAGCACCCATTCGGCATAGGCGGTCACGCTGAGGCGGCGTGGCCGGCCGGAGAGGTTGCGCAGGGTCAGCCGAGAAATCTTGATCGGGTCATCCAGCGGCACGAACTGCAGCAGCTCCATGGCAATGCCGCTGGCCTGATGGCTGAAGCGGCTGTAACCAAAGCCATGCCGCGCTTCATAGTGGCCGCTGTCGCGCAGCGGTTGGGCGGTGGGGCTGAACAGCGCCAGGCTGTCTTCGTCACGGATATACAGGGCTTCGCCTGGCGGGTCGCTGACGGGGTCGTTGGACCAGGGCGTGAGCTGGTTTTCCCTGCTGTTGTCGGCCCAGGTGTAGCCGCTGCCTTCAGCCGAGACCTGAAAGCCGAACTGCGGATTGGCGATCACGTTGATCCAGGGTGCCGGGGTGTTGCTCCAGGCGTCCAGGCGCACCACGTACTCGCGGCCATCCAGATCGAAACCGCCCTGGCCGTTGGCACATTCCAGCGGGCTTGGCGGCGCTGCGTGGAATTCCGGCAGGGGTTGCGCGCTGTGGTTGCTGGCGCTTGCCGGGACGGGGCTGGGGCAGGCCGGGATACGGGCCAGTTGTTCGGCAATGGGTCCGCGATGCGCCACCAGTAGCACCCTGGCGGCGGCCTGCAGGCGTTCGCGGTATTCACCGCTGAGCAGGTCGGCACGCAGCACGAATACCGCGCCCTGCGCCAGTTCGGCGGTAAAGCGTGGGCGTGATTGGCTGCTGCGCACGGCGGTTTCGATGGCCACCTGCAGGTCCTGCAGGTAGGAGGAGGCATGCTCGTTGACGATCACCAGGTCCACGGCCAGGCGCTTCATCCGCCAGTATTCGTGGGCGCGCAGCAGTTGCCGCACCTGAGCAATGTCTTCGGCGTCACTGATGCGCAGCAGGACAATCGGCAGGTCGCCGGAAATCCCTTGGGACCACAGCCCGGACTGGCTGCCGAGGCCGCGCAGCAGGCTGGCCGACGGTGCGCGAAAACGCGAGTCGGCATACAGGATCGGCGCCGCCAGGCGTTGAAAGTCGGCGGCTTCGGCGGCGAGCATGTCGAGGTGGCGCAATTGCACCTGGGCCTGGGTCCAGGCCAGGGTTTTCGCGCGCTCGAAGGCGCTGCGGTCGTGGTGCTTATCGATCAAATCAAGCAGCGCCTCACGGGTAGGCGCCACCACCGTCCAGAACGCCACACGGGCAATCTTGCCGGGCTCGATCAGCAGACGCTGGCGCAGCGAGAAGATCGGATCTAGCACCGTGCCGACGGTATTCGATAGGCGCTGGCCCTGGCGGATTACCGCGGCGGCATGCAGCGCACAACTGCGTCCGAGAAACTTCGCGCGGTCGGACTCGTACTGCGGCTCGGCACTCACTTCACCTTCAATCACGGCAAAGTGCGCAGCCCACAGCGACGGTTCGCTGGCACTGCGCGGCCGGCGTGTGGCAATCAACGCACCGAAGGCTGGCAGGTACTCGGTGACCACAAATAGCTTGGAGAACGCCGGGTGGGCGTTGTCGCTGGCGGCGCTGGCCAGTACCAGTTCGGCGTAGGAGGTCAGTTCGATCTCCCGCGTGATGCGGCCGCTGTTGGTCAGCGAGACGCGGCGCACTTCACCGTCGTCCTCGCCGGACACCAGCACTTCCAGGCTGGTGGTGAGATTGCCGTCGTGGCGGCTGTAGCTGGCGTAGTCCTCGGCGAACACCACTTCGTCATAGGGGTTGCTGCTGCTCGGCTGCGCGCCCAGGGACCAGCGGGTGCCATTGAGGGTATCCCAGAGAAAGATAAAGGAGCCGTGCGAGTCGCGGGTGCTGTCTTCCTGCCAGCGGGTGATGGCGATGTCGCGCCAGCGGCTGTAACCCGCGCCGCTGGCGGTGAGCATCACGCTGTACCGGCCGTTGCTGAGCAGGTGAGTAACCGGCGGATTGCCGTTGAAGTGGTTCAGTCGGCGTTCGTTGTGCAGCGTGCAGTCGGCTTCTGTGGCGCAGGCGCTGACCTCTTCAGCGCGCGGATGGGCTACCGCGACATTGCGTGGCATGCGTTCCTGCAACAGCAGCTCGCAGGCCTGGATCATCGGCTCGCGGTGGAAGCGCGCCCGCATCTGGCCGTCATGCAGGGTGTTGGCAATGGCGACGATGCTCATGCCCTGATGGTGGGCCATAAAATTGCGCACGATGGCGAAGGGCTGCTCATCCGGCAGGCGGGTGCGGGTGAAATCCAGCGCTTCATAGAAGCCATAACGGCCCAGGGCGCCCATCTCATTCAGGCGGCGGTAGTTGGCCAGGGCGCCTTGCGGGTCGACCATGGTGGCCAGACCGGTGGCGTAGGGGGCAATCACCCGATTGGCGGACAAGCCGCGCTTGAGGCCCAGGCCCGGTACGCCGAAGTTGGAATACTGGTAGGTCTGCTCCATGTCGCGGGCGTTGTAGGCCGATTCGGAAATCCCCCAGGGGATGCCCAAATCATTGCCATAGGCGGCCTGACGCGCGACCACCAGGCGGTTGGTCTGCTCCAGCAGGCTGCCGGCCGGCGCGCGCATCACCAGTGAGGGCATCAGGTATTCGAACATCGAGCCGGACCAGGAAATCAGCGCCGAGCCGCTGCCCAGTGGCGTGGCGGTGCGGCCCAGGCGGAACCAGTGACGGGTGCTGACATCGCCCTTGGCGATGGCGAATAAGCTTGCCAGCCGCGCTTCCGAGGCGAGCAGGTCATAGCAGCTGCTGTCCAGGCTGTTGTCAGCCAGGCAGAAGCCAATCGACAGCAGCTTACGTTCCGGTTCCAGCAGGAAGGCGAAATCCATGCCTAGGGCCATGTTGCGTGCCTGCTCGGCGACGCTGCGCAGCGCGTCGTGCAGGGTTGTGCGTTGGCTATCCGTCAGCTCGGCATCCTGCTGCAGATCGCCCAGGGCCTGGGTGAGGGCCTGCAGCCAGAACAGCAGTTCGCCGGCCTGGTTATCCGTGTCGAGTGGGGCGAAGCCGCTGGCCAGCTGCGTGGCTTTGTCACTCAGGCGCAGCAGGGCTGGCAGCAGGCTAAACAGCGGCTGCACGCCATTCAGGCCGGCTTCGATCTGTTGCAGTAATTCGTGCAGTTGTTGGCTGCGTTCGCTACTGGCAGTCGGCAGGGCCGCCAGCGCGGTGCGGGCCAGTTGCAGGTTGTCGTCGATACCCTGGCGGGCGTCCGCACTTACGGGGGCTTTCAGCCATTCTTCGCAGGCATTGGCCACCACCAGCAGGTGGCCGGCCAGGTTGCCGCTGTCCACTGATGACACATAGGCCGGCGCCAACGGGCGCAAATCCTCGGTGTCGTACCAGTTGAAGAAGTGCCCGCGATGGCGCTGCAACTGCGCCATGACTGCCAGCGTGGCCTGCAGACGGGCGACGGTGCGCTCGGTGCCGGCCCAGCCGAAATCGCGGGAGGCAATGGCGGAGAGCAGGTACAGGCCCATATTGGTGGGTGAGGTGCGGTGGGCAATAACCGGCTTGGGATCTTCCTGAAAGTTATCCGGTGGCAGCTGGTTGTCGGCTGGGGTGACGAAGGTTTCGAAGAAGCGCCAGGTACGCCGGGCAATCAGGCGTAGCTCGTTGCGTTGCGTCGGGTCGATCAGCAGGCGTTTGGCCATGCGTGGCGAACGACTGACCAGCATGGCAATTGCCGGTGCGCTGAGCCAGAGCAATGCGAAGGGCAGTACCAGCGGCCAGATGGTCGGTGACCAGAACAGGGCCAGAGCGCACAGCAGCAAGCCGAGCGTGGTGCCGCCGGCCATGCCGCAGTAGAAACCCAGCAGTTTCAAGCGCGGGCTGATCGCCGCCTGCGCGGCGGTGGTCCATTCCAGCAGATTACGTCGGGTGATCAGCAGGCGGGTCAGGGTACGGCTGATCGCATCGAGCATGCGCCAGCTCTGGTCGGCGAGGAATGTCAGGTTCAGCGCGCTTTGCAGCATGGCCAACAGCAGGTCATCACGCAGCTTGCTGAGGTGGCTGCGCCAGCGGATACCGGCACGTGCCGGCAGCAGGCCGAAGCACAGGGGCAGCAAGGCGGGGATCAGCAGGCTGGCAATCAGTAACAGGCTGGCGCTCAGCGCTGCCGGCAACGGCAGCAACCAGCTCAGGCCCAGCGCCGCCAGGGTGACCGGGGCCAGCAGGGAGCGGCGCAGGTTGTCGAGCATCTTCCAGCGGCCGATGCTCGGCAGCGCCGGTTTGCCGTGTAGCGGCCCGAAAATCCATGGCAGCAGCTGCCAGTCGCCCCGCGTCCAGCGGTGCTGACGCTTGCTGGCGACGTCGTAGCGTGAGGGGAACTCCTCGACCACTTCCACATCCGAAGCCAGGCCTGCTCGGGCGAAGACGCCTTCAAACAGGTCATGGCTGAGCAGGCTGTTTTCCCTGACTCGGCCGGCCAGCGCGGCCTCGAAGGCGTCGATGTCGTAGATGCCCTTGCCGGTAAAGGAGCCTTCGCCGAACAGGTCCTGATACACATCGGACACGGCAGCAGCGTAGGGGTCCATGCCGCCGGGACTGGAAAACACCTTCTGGTACAGCGAGCCTTCGCGCTGCAACGGCAGTGATGGGGTCACCCGGGGTTGCAGAATCGCGTAGCCGCCAACCACCCGTTGTAGCTCGGTGTTGAAACGCGGTTGGTTCAGCGGGTGGGCCATCTTGCCTATCAGACGCAGCGCGGCATCGCGGGGCAGGCGGGTGTCGGCGTCCAGGGTGATGACGTAGCGCACCGCGTCCGGCACGCGCTGGCTTAGCCCAGGCACCGGAGTAAAGCTGGTGTCATTGGCACCGCGCAGCAAGCGATTGAGTTCATGCAGCTTGCCGCGCTTGCGTTCCCAGCCCATCCAGACGTTTTCACTGGGGTTGAACTGCCGCCGGCGGTGCAACAGGAGAAAGCGACTGCCGGCGATACCCGGCCCGTAGCGCTGGTTGAGCTGGTCGATGGCGACGCTGGCCTGTTGCAGCAGGGCGTCGTCGCTGGCCAGGTGCTCCTGGTCGGCATCCAGGCCATCGGTGAGCAGGGCGAAGGTCAGGTCGCCGCCATGCCCGGCCAGGTGATGCACTTCCAGACGCTCGATCTGCTCCAGCAGATCAGCCTCGCTGCCGAGCAGGGTCGGTACGGCAATCAGCGTGCGCAGGCTGCTGGGCACCCCTTCGCTCAGTTCCAGACCCGGCAGGCCCATGGCGCCAAAGCTGGAACTGACCGCGCGATTGACCAGCGCGGTGGCCACTTCAGTGGCCGGCAGAAAGCCCAGCACACCCAGCGCCAGCAGCCAGCCGGCAGTCACGCCCTGGCTAGCCAGGCTGTAAAGCGCCAGACCCAGCAGCAGGCTGGCCAGGCCAACGATGGCGCCGACGTAGCCGGTCATACCGAGGTGGATATGGCCACGGCTGATGCGCAGGCGCAGCGGCGGACGAAAATCGATGCGCTGCTCCAGCGCCAGGCGGCCTTCGGCGATCAGGTGGTAGCCGGGGTCGCTGGTGCGCGGATCTGCGTTCTGGGTTGCACTGGCCTGCTGTGTGGCCAGCAGCGCTTGTTCGGCCACTTCCAGTTCGCTGAAGGCGCTGCCACGGGCCAGTTGCTCGATGGCGCTGCGGTACTGGTTGCGGGTGGCAAAATCCATCGCGGCAAAATCGCTGCGTGCGTCCAGGCGGGCATCCACCAGGCTGACGTTCTCGAACAGCTGCGCCCAGTCGATGGAGGAAATCAGGCGCATGCTGTTGATGATGTTGCGTACCGTAAGGTTGGACGCGCCCTGGCGCTGCTGCGCGTGCTGCACCACTTCATCGATGCTGCTGCCCTGCGCGCCGAGGCGCTCTTCCAGCCAGCCCAGTGCCGGGGTGGTGAGCGGGTCATGGTCACGCAGGCGCTTGGCCAGTTGTGCGGCAAAAGGCTCGCTTAACGCGGTGCGGGCGCGCTCGTGCAGTTCCCTGTCGAGCGCCGCGTGCGGGGCGTCTTTACCCAGCAGGCGGCTGGCCAGGGCGTCGGCATCGGCCCGCGCGCTGCGCCCGGCGGTCATTTGGTCGGCCAGGCGGCGCAGGTTTTCGATCAGCACGATGCGCAGGGTGATGGCCACCGCCCACAGCTCGCCGATGGTCAGCGGTTGCACCTGCTGATAGGCGACGATAAAGCGCTGCAGGATGTCGGGGTCGAAGTGGCTGTCGGTGTGGGCGATAAACGCCCAGGCCATGCCCAGTACACGTGGATAACCGGCAAAGGGACCGCTGGCGATTTTCGGCAGTTGGCGGTAATAGCCCGGCGGCAGGTCATCGCGGATCTCGCGAATCTGCTCTTCGACCAGGTGATAGTTGTCCAGCAGCCACTCGGCCGCCGGTACCACGCCACGGCCGTTGGCCAGTTCCGCAGCACTGGCGCGGTAGGCCGCAAGCAATACCTTGGCGTTGTCGTTCAGCCGGCGATGCAAGGACAGCACGGCGGGCGGTTTGCTGCTGATCGGTTGGGCAGCGGCCAGGGTGTAGGCGTGTTGTTCGAGGCGTTCGATGCCGAACAGTTCTTCGCGTACCGGGGCGTGATCAAGCCATGGCGAGGGTGCAGCGGCATGGCTGAATAGAGCAGAAAAAACGGAGGTCATAGGGCG
Organism: Pseudomonas peli; assembly: GCF_900099645.1. Classification (GTDB taxonomy): domain Bacteria; phylum Pseudomonadota; class Gammaproteobacteria; order Pseudomonadales; family Pseudomonadaceae; genus Aquipseudomonas; species Aquipseudomonas peli. The sequence goes on from NZ_FMTL01000002.1 coordinate 123,774, forward strand.
CGGTTCCAGCCATCATTGGCATGCGCGATGGGCGTCGAGGTGCGAGACCCATCTGAGAAACCGCGACAGCGGACCTACGAAGTCACGATTGCCGTGCCCCTGTTGCTTCGCCGTGCTGATTTTGCATATTGGCCGCAGACGCTGGTGTGTCCGGTCAACACCCAAGACCCGGGTACCGCGATGGCGAAGTAAACCTGCACCATCGGGAAGAATGCTGTCGCAGCATTGTCGTCACCCTACAGCACGCTGCTGGCTGGCGTCTGTTCGCTAGCGGACATAGGCACAAATGTGTCGACGTTTAGCGAAGTTGGGCTTCAGCGAGGGTCAGGCTGCGCGGAATAAGCGATGCATCCCAGTGCTGGCTGGCCCAGCGCAGCAGTTCGGCAGGCTGGCCATGGGGGGCGCCGTCCGGCAACGGCTGGCCAAGCGCACGCAGGGCGCGAATCAGCAGTGGAGTGGCTTGATCGGCCGGTAGCGGTGGCGAGCGGTAGGATTTGCCGAGCTTGTGGCCATCGGGCTGGATGATCAGCGGCACATGCAGATAACGCGGTTGCGAAAAGCCAAGCAGCTCCTGCAGGTACAGCTGGCGCGGTGTGGAGTCGAGCAGGTCTGCACCGCGCACTATATCTGTGATGCCCTGCCAGGCATCGTCGAGCACCACGGCCAGTTGGTAGGCATACAGGCCATCGCGGCGGCGAATGACAAAGTCACCGACCTCGCGGCCCAAGTGCTGGCGGTAGTCGCCTTGTACGCGGTCGACAAAGTGGTAGCTCAGCTCCGGCACGCGCAGGCGAATCGCCGCATCGGCAAAGCCGTGGCCGGCATTGCGGCAAGTGCCGGGGTAGATGCCTTGAGTGCCTTCCAGTTGCTTGCGTGAGCAGGTGCAGGCGTAGGCCAGGCCCTGGTTGAGCAGACGTTCGACCAGTGCAGCATACTCGCCGTGACGATTACTCTGGCGCACCAGTTCGCCATCCCATTCGAAGCCGTAACTTTCCAGTGTGCTGAGAATGCCTTCTTGGGCGCCGGCGACTTCCCGTGGCGGGTCGAGGTCTTCCATACGCAGCAGCCAGCGGCCATTTACCGCGCGCGCGTCAAGGTAGGACGCAAGTGCGGCGACCAGTGAGCCGAAGTGCAGGTAACCGCTCGGGGTGGGGGCGAAGCGGCCGATATACGCGGGTGTGTTCATGTCTGGCACACACAGGGAGGCAGAAACAGCAGAGGGTGCCGAAGCACCCTCTGGGTCAGATCAGGAACCGATCTGTTTTTCTTTGATTTCCGCCAGGGTTTTGCAATCAATGCAAAGGGTGGCGGTGGGGCGTGCTTCCAGTCGGCGGATGCCGATTTCTACGCCGCAGGAGTCGCACCAGCCGTAGTCGTTGTCTTCGATGAGTTGCAGGGTTTCGTCGATCTTCTTGATCAGCTTGCGCTCGCGATCACGGGCACGCAGTTCCAGGCTAAATTCTTCTTCCTGGCTTGCGCGGTCCGCTGGATCGGGGAAGTTAGCTGCTTCGTCCTGCATGTGGTGCACAGTACGATCAACTTCCTGCATCAATTCCAGCTTCCACTTGTTGAGGATGCCGGTGAAGTGGGCGCGCATCGGCTCACCCATGTATTCCTCGCCCTTTGTTTCTTTATAGGGCTCAAAACCACGAGTCAGTTGGCTGCTTTTTGCTTTTGCTTTGGTGGGCATGGATGACCGCCTCTCACTCTCTCTAATCCACTGCGCAGGACGGTGTCCCTTGCCGATCCTACGTCGCGTAGAACTGGCCCTGCGGCTGCAAGCGGGCGAACTTACCAGAACAACTCAGCCTGCGCCACTCCCGGTTGTCGAAGCTGCGTTGGGTATGCTTTAGAATCCGCGGCTTAATCCAGACCAAGGCAGTCCCATGGCTCAGTCCTACAGTGCGCGCAGCCGCGCCATAGAACCTTTTCACGTGATGGGGCTGCTGGCCCGTGCCAATCAGCTGCAGGCCGACGGCCATGATGTGATCCACCTGGAAATCGGTGAGCCGGATTTCACCACCGCCGCGCCGATTGTTGCCGCCGGGCAGGCGGCGCTGGCCGATGGGCACACCCGTTACACCGCCGCGCGCGGCCTGCCGGCCCTGCGCGAGGCGATTTCCAGTTTCTATGACCAGCGTTACGGTCTGGATATCGATCCGCAGCGCATTCTGATCACCCCGGGCGGCTCGGGCGCCTTGCTGCTGGCCACCAGTCTGCTGGTTGACCCCGGCAAGCATTGGCTGTTGGCCGATCCCGGTTACCCCTGCAATCGGCATTTTTTGCGCCTGGTCGAAGGTGCGGCGCAGCTGGTTCCGGTTGGCCCTGATGTGCGTTATCAGCTAACGCCCGACCTGATTGAGCGTTATTGGGATCAAGATAGCGTCGGCGCGTTGGTGGCTTCCCCAGCTAACCCGACCGGTACTTTGCTCAGTCGCGACGAGCTGGGCGGGCTGTCTCAGGCGTTGAAAGCGCGCGGCGGCCATCTGGTGGTGGATGAGATCTACCACGGCCTGACCTACGGTGTAGACGCTGTCAGCGTGCTGGAAGTGGACGACGAAGCCTTTGTGCTGAACAGTTTTTCCAAGTATTTCGGCATGACTGGCTGGCGCCTCGGCTGGCTGGTGGCGCCACCAGCCGCCGTGCCGGAACTGGAGAAACTGGCGCAGAACCTCTATATCAGCGCGCCGAGCATGGCTCAGCATGCAGCCTTGGCGTGTTTCCAGCCGCAGACCCTGGAGATCCTCGAGCAACGCCGCCACGCGTTTCAGCACCGCCGCGATTTCCTCCTGCCAGCGTTGCGTGAACTGGGCTTCAAGATCGCTGTGGAGCCGGAGGGCGCCTTCTATTTATATGCCGACATCAGCGCCTTCGGCGGTGATGCCTTTTCCTTCTGCCAGCACTTTCTGGAAACCGAGCATGTGGCCTTTACCCCTGGCCTGGATTTCGGCCGCTACCAGGCCGCGCAGCATGTGCGTTTCGCCTACACCCAGGATCTGCCGCGTCTGCAGCAGGCGGTGGATCGCATCAAGCGTGGTTTGAATAGCTGGAAGCCCCATGCAGTTTGAGCCGCCGCTGGAAGAGGGGCGCCTGCTACGCCGCTACAAGCGCTTTCTCGCTGATATAGAGACCGCCAGCGGCGAGCTGCTGACTATCCACTGTCCCAATACCGGCTCGATGCTCAACTGCATGAGCGAGGGCGCGCGGGTCTGGTTCAGTCGCAGCAACGACCCCAAGCGCAAACTGCCGGGCACCTGGGAGATTGGTGAAACACCGCATGGCCGTCTGGCGGTGATCAACACCGGGCGCGCTAATGCCTTAGTGGAAGAGGCCTTGCGTGCCGGGCTGATCGCCGAGCTAAACGGCTTTACCAGCCTCAAGCGCGAAGTGCCTTACGGTCAGGAACGCAGCCGTATCGACTTTCGCCTGGACTACCCGACAGGTGCGGCGTTTGTCGAGGTTAAGAGCGTCACCCTGGGGTTCGCCGACAGCCGCGTCGCCGCCTTTCCCGATGCGCGCACCGAGCGTGGCAGCAAACACCTGCGTGAATTGGCGGCACTGGCCCGTGAGGGCATTCGCGCGGTGCAGCTGTATTGCGTGAACCTGACGGACATTGATGCCGTGCGCCCGGCCGAGGAAATCGACCCGGCCTATGCCGCTGCTTTGCGTGAGGCGGTGAGCGCCGGTGTGGAAGTGCTGGCTTACGGCGCGGCGATCAGCGCGCAGGGTGTGCAGCTGATGAAGCGTCTGGATGTGCGGTTGTAGGAACGGGGCTTTCCGTTCCTCTTTAATGCTGCGTTCTGCCGGCCGGTAACGCTTGCACAGGTTGCATGGCGCTGCGCAGATGCTGCTCGAACAGCTCGACAATCGCCGGCCAGCCCTGGCGTGAGGCATGCAGTCGCGCATTCAGGCGCACTCGGCGCAGGCCCTCGTGGTCGGTCAGCAGCCAGCTGGCGGCGTCGATAAAGCCTTGTTCGTCCTCAGCCACCGCAAGCGCGCCGTTGTGGCCGTGGCGGATATGTTGCGCGGCCGCCGCTTGATCAAACGCCACCACGCCAAGCCCGGAAGCCAGGGCTTCGAGCACCACATTGCCGAAGGTTTCTGAGAGGCTGGGAAACACAAACAGATCGCCCGAGGCGTAATGCGCGGCCAGCTCTTCACCGCGCTGCAGGCCGCAGAACACCGCTTCGGGCAGTTGCTGCTGCAGGCTGGTGCGCTGCGGGCCATCACCGACCAGAATCAGTTTCAGCCGCCGCTGCGGGTGCGCCTGTTGCAGCGCCCGAAAGCTCTTGCTGAGCAGGGCCAGGTTCTTTTCCGCCGCCAGGCGGCCGACATGCAAGATGGCGATGTCCTGTTCCGCCAGGCCCCAGCGCTCGCGCAAGGCCTCGCTGCGTTTGGCCGGGTGGAACAGCTGGCTGTCGACGCCTCGCGAGAGCAGTTCCAGGTTGTCGAAGCCGCGCCGCTGCAGCTCAATCTGCTGGCTAACGCTGGGCACCAGGGTCATCTGCGAGCGGTTGTGGAACCAGCGCAGGTAATTGGTCAGTACACGGGTCAGCAGGCCGAAGCCGTAATGCCCGGTGTATTGCTGAAAATTGGTGTGAAAACCGCTGACCACCGGGATTTGCAGGCGCCGCGCCGCGCGCAGGGCGGACAACCCGAGCGGCCCTTCGGTGGCGATATACAGCACATCCGGGCGCTGCCGCTGCCAGCTGCGCAGCAGCTTGTGCATCGACGACTGACCCCACTGCAAACCGGGGTAGCCTGGCAGCGGCCAGCCACGGGTCAGCAGCAGATCCGGGTCGGCCGCACCGCGCGGGTCGACGTTCTGCCGCGGACGCACCAGTTGCACGCGATGGCCACGGCCACGCAAGCCGTCGACCAGGCGCCCGAGGGTGTTGGCCACGCCATTGATTTCCGGCGGGAAGGTTTCGCTGATCAGCGCGATATGCAGGGAAGCTGTGCTCATGGCAGCAGTGTCCGCTGCCGCTATGTAATGACTGTGACGCTTTGATTGCGTTTGTATTTCAGTCGAGCAGTTCGATCAGCTGTTGGCGCAGCCAGGCGTGCGCCGGGTCGAGGTGCTGTTGCTGATGCCAGATCAGGCTGACCTGCACCGGCGGCATATCGAAGGGCAGCGGCGCGATTTCCAGCGCATGCACCGGAGCGAAGGCTTCGGCCAGACGCGCGGGCACGGTGCCGAGCAGATCGGTCTGGGCGACGATGGCCGGGATCGGTAGGTAGTTGGGCAAATGCAACGCCGCGTTCCGGCGCACCCTGGCCGAACCTAGAACGATCTCCAGCGGCGAGCCACGTCCGGCGCGCGGCGTTACCGTGATATGCCGCGCCTGTTGGTAATCCTCCAGGCTCAGCCCGCCGATAAAGGCCGGGTGGCCGGCGCGGCCAATGGCCACCAGCGGTTCTTCACGCAGCGGCGCGTAGTGCAGGTCAGGCGAATCGAAGTGCAGGTAGTCGATGGCCAGGTCCAGCGCACCACTTTCCAGGCGTTGCACCAGGCTGTCGGCATCATCGGCTTGCACCAGCAGCTCGATCTGCGCAGCACTGCGCGCCAGGTGTGCCTGCAACATGGGCAGCAGTGCGGCTTGCGCGTAGTCATTCAGCGACAGGCTGAAGGCGTGTGGGGTTTGCGGGTCAAACGGCTCGGCCGGGCCCAGGCCGGTCTGCAGCAGGCGCAAAGCCTGACGTACCGGCAGATATAAAGCCTGGGCGCGGGCGGTGGGCGTCAGGCCCCGGGCGGTGCGCAGAAACAGCTCTTCGCCGAGTTGCTGACGCAGGCGGGCGAGGGCGTTGCTCACCGTCGACTGGCTCAGGTGCAGGCGTTCGGCCGCGCGGGTCAGGTTGCCTTCCTGCATCAGTGCATCGAAGACCAGCAGCAGGTTGAGGTCGAGCTGACGCAAATTCGTTATCAAGAATAATGCTCTTTCTGAATATCCATTATCGGAATGATCTGGCCGCGCCTAGACTGCTGTCAATCTGCACAGGAGTTATGCCGTGGCCTATAACAATGACAATGCCCAGGCTTTCCGCACACGTTATCGGGATGCCATCCACCCGCTTTACAACCCCTGGCTGCATGCCGCCTTTGTGCTGGCCTATGGCCTGACCTGCATCAGCCTGCTGTGGCGCACGCTGGACGCGGTGGCGCATTGGCAATGGCTACTGGTGCCGCTGAGCCTGGTGTTCTTCAGCTGGGGCGAGTACCAGGTGCACAAGCGCCTGGGGCACAACAAGACGCGCTTCGGTCAACTGTTCTACAAGCGCCACACGGGTGATCACCACAGCTTTTTCGTCGAAGGCCAGATGCGCTACGAGACGCCACGTGATTGGCGGGTGATCCTCTTTCCTGCCTGGCTGATCGTGCTCTACAGCCTGCCGCTGCTGGCTATCTGGTGGGTGCTGGCGCACCTCGACGGCAACTTGGCGGCGCTGTTCGCTGGCAGCATGCTGCTGGGTTATATGAGCTACGAGGTGGTGCACGCCTGCGAGCATCTGCCGGCCGAGCATCCTGTCGCGCGGCTGCCGTGGATTCGCCAGATGCGCCGCCTGCATGCGTTGCACCACCGCCGTGAGCTGATGCATGCGCGCAACTTCGGCATCGTCCATCCGCTGATGGACTGGCTGTACGGCACCCTGCACTGGGAACCGGAGCCGATTTATCAGCAGAATCGCCAGCAGCATCGCATCCGTCTCACCCGCCCAGCGGATGACGTGCTGAGTTATGCCGCTGCGCCGGCGCATTGGCCCGAATGGCATCCATCCTCACTGCGCATCTATGGCCGGGAGGGTGCATTGCTCGCCGGTGAGGTATTTGAAGAAGACATTCATGCCGGTGGCCGCGCCGGGCATCTGCGCTGGGATGTACTCGACTACCAGCCAGGGCGCCGCTGGCAGGCCTGCGCTCGTGGTGATCACGGGCTGGCGCTGCTGCTGACCTACGAGTGCATAGAAGTGGAAGGCGGTTGCGAGTTTGTCCGCACCCTGGAATACGGCTTCGACGGCCTGCTGATGCGTTTGGCTAATCGCCTGCTTCTAAGCCGGCGTATTGAGCGCGAATCCCTGGCCTCGATGCAGGCGCTGCGCACGGTACTTGAGCGCAGCCAACCTGCAGGGTGATGACTTAGGAAGTGGAGGTGAGCGCCTGCTCCTGGCGTTCACGCACCCAGAACACGGTGGCGCCGGCCACTGCTGCCGGCATCATCAGGATATTCAACCCTGGCACCAGCAAAGCGGCGTAGGTGATACCGCCAAAACCCAGGCTCTGCCAGCGCTTCTCGCGCAGCCAGGCGAGCATGTCTTGCCAGCTCATCTTGTTGTTGTCTGCGGGGTAGTCGATGTACTGAATCGCCATCATCCACACGCCAAACAGCAACCACAGCGGCGCGGCGATCAGGTTGACCACCGGGATAAAGCTCAGGATCAGCAGACCAATGGCGCGCGGCAGAAAGTAGCCCAGCTTGCGCATCTCGCGGCTGAGGGTGCGTGGCACCATGGCAGTCAGTTCGGCCAGGCTGAAGGGCGGAAAATCATCCTGCCCGCGCACCACCACTTCGACCTTCTCCGCAAGAAAACCGTTAAACGGTGCGGCAATGATATTGGCCAGCAGGGTGAAGGTGAAAAACACCATCAGCAGTACCAGCACGACAAACAATGGCCACAGCACGTATTCAAGAAAGCTCAGCCAACTCGGCAGGCTGGGCATAAAGGTCTCGACCCAGCCACTGAACTGCTGCATGGAAACCACAATCAACGCAGTAAACAGGATCAGGTTGATCGTCAGCGGCAGCAGCACAAACAGCCGCAGGCCGGGGCTAAGGACCAGTTTCAGGCCTTCGCTGAGGTATTGCGGGCCGGTCAGCACGGGGGCGTGCATTGGAGGAATCTCCAGGAAGTTGAAGTCGCGCCGACCTTACCGGCTTTGTGTGGCAGGTGAAAGCCTCTGTAACGGACGCTAACGATTGCCGGTGTGCGCTTATAGCGCTTGCCTATGCACAGTATTGGCAAAGCATATTTCCGCAGTGCGTCGGGCAGGCATAGGCTGCGCAGCATCCCTTTGTGGGGCTTTCGACCTTATTACCTTCCCCTAGGTCCTCGCGAAAGTCCCTTTTTATTGCTGCCGGCAATGCCGGGAGGAGCTGTTGATGTCTGCTGATCGTCATGCCCGCGTGATCATTCTGGGCTCCGGCCCTGCCGGCTACAGTGCGGCAGTATATGCTGCGCGTGCGAATCTCAAGCCCTTGCTGATCACCGGCCTGCAGGCCGGCGGCCAGTTGACCACCACCACTGAGGTGGATAACTGGCCCGGTGATGTACATGGCTTGACGGGGCCGGCGCTGATGCAGCGCATGCAGGAGCATGCCGAGCGTTTCGAGACGGAAATCGTCTATGACCATATCAATGCCGTGGACCTGGCTGGTAAGCCGTTCACCCTGGTCGGCGACAGCGGCACCTACAGCTGTGATGCGTTGATCATCGCCACCGGAGCCAGCGCCCGTTATCTGGGCTTGCCCAGCGAAGAAAGCTTTATGGGTAAGGGCGTTTCGGCGTGCGCCACGTGCGATGGTTTCTTCTACCGCAACCGTGAGGTCGCGGTGGTGGGTGGTGGTAACACGGCAGTGGAGGAGGCGCTGTACCTGGCCAATATTGCCAGCAAGGTGACCCTGGTACACCGCCGGGAAACCTTCCGCGCCGAGAAGATTCTGCAGGACAAGCTGCAGGCGCGGGTCGCCGAAGGCAAGATCGTGCTCAAGCTCAATGCCGAGGTCGATGAAGTGCTCGGCAACAACATGGGCGTGACGGGTGTGCGGGTGAAGAACAACGATGGCAGCTTTGACGAGCTGAACGTTGATGGCCTGTTCGTCGCCATTGGCCATACGCCGAACACCTCGCTATTCGAAGGCCAGCTGGCGCTCAAGGACGGTTATCTGGTGGTCAACGGTGGCCGCGAAGGCAATGCCACTGCTACCGGCATTCCTGGCGTGTTTGCTGCCGGCGATGTGGCTGACCACGTTTACCGCCAGGCCATCACCTCGGCCGGTGCCGGTTGCATGGCGGCGCTGGATGTGGAGCGTTATCTCGACGGTCATTAAGTCTGAGAATGCAAAAAGCCTCGATTTAATCGAGGCTTTTTGTTGTCTGCGGTCTACCTAGACCCAGGTATTCAGCTTCAAATCCCGCGAACTCATGCGCAAAAACTGATCGCTGGCTTTGACCAGCAAGGCGTGTTCGTCGACGGTCAGCTCGCTGCTCTTTTTACCCTGCGCTTCACTGCGGTAGAGGGTTTTTCCGCCTTCTTCGCGTAGGCGCTGGTAGCGCTGGCTGCGTGCTTCCACTTTTAAGGTCAGCAGGTCGACATAGGCCACCTGCATCAGCTCGCTCTGCCCGGTTTCCAGGGCGCAACGCTGCAGGGCAGGGGTGTGGGTGAAGGGCGATTCGGAGAGCATCACCTGCTGGCATTCGCTGAGGTCCGGGCGTGGCTCGCCGTTATGGAACCAGTTGCCACGGATGTCACGTTTGAGGTTAAGGCTGCGTTGGCCGTGGTTGTCGACCTTCAGCCACAGGCGGCGAAAGCGCCAGCGCGGGTCGCAGTTAATCACGTAGGTCGCGGCGATGCTGTGGCCTTGCAGGCTTTGCATCAGATGGCTGGTGGCGTTGATGCCGTGTTCATCGATGTTCAGGCGCAGGTTTTCCACGCCGGGGTTGTGCCATGGTTTCCATACCAAGGTCTGCTGCATTTACGCGACTCCAAGCCAGGTAGGGGTAAGAAACCGGGAACGCACGGCCATAACGCAGCACGGAGCACCGTCCCTGGTGTTCTCGTTCAAGTAATGGCGCGCAGCATAGGAGGATTAACGTCAGATGTCTGTCAGCCTTTGCCGACAGTTGCGCAAGTTTCTGCGCGCGCATTCGCGCGATTGATTACACGCTGTTGCGTTGCAGCGATGGCTGTTCGAATCGTACACCCGCCAGGCCGGTCTCCATCAAGGCGCGGATATTGCCGTGGTCGTTGCCGCTCGGGGTGTTGAGTACGCTGCGGTAATGCTCACCAAAGCACAGCAAGGCTTCTTCTACACTCAGGCCTTCAAGCAAGGCCAGGCCTAGGGTTTTGCACGAACCTTCATTTTGCCCGGCAGCGTTGTGCACTGGGCCATTGTCGAAGGCGCTGGGCTGGTACTGGTAGTGCTCCGCGATAAACGCCAGGGTCTCGGCGAAGGTGAAGTGTTCGCTGCGCAGTTTGGCGCGAAAGTCGTTGAGGTGGCTCATTACTTTTTTCCCTTGCTGAAGGCGGCCTGCTGCTCGGCGCTGGCGTCCTTCTGGTATTTAGCTTTCCACTCTGCATACGGCATGCCGTAGACCTCTTCGCGTGCCTCATCCGGTGTGACGGCAACGCCGATGTCATCGGCAGCGGCTTTAAACCATTTGGACAAGCAGTTACGGCAGAAGCCAGCCAGGTTCATCATGTCGATGTTCTGCACGTCAGGGCGTGAGCGCAGGTGGTGCACCAGGCTGCGGAAGGCGGCGGCTTCAAGTTCGAGGCGTTCTTGCTCGGTCATGGCGATGCTCTCTGAAGGCAAGCGGGAGTACGTTGGCGGCGATGATAAAAGCATGCCCGCCCGGCGGCAACGACCCGGCACAGGACGCACCGGGGATCATATAAGGCCGTTTCAGCGTTTTCTCTAGCGATGTCCAGCGAGGGTGATAGACACCGACTCGGCAAAGCGCAGGGCGTGCAGTTTATCCACTTCAACCTCGGCGTAGCGTACGTCCGGGTTGGCCATCACCAGGTCGAGAATTTCCTGGGTCATGCGCTCGAGCAGGGCGAAGCGATGCTCTTCAACATGGCGGATCACGGCCTTGGTGATGGTGCGGTAATTCAGCGCGTGGTCGATGTCGTTGTCCCGTACCGCCTCTACGGCGGGATAGAGAATGGTCAGGTTGATCAACACATCCTGCTTGTTGTTGATCTCCTCTTCCTTGATGCCAATGTAAGTGCGCAGGCGCAGGTCTTTGACGCGGATGCGGGCCATCCCAGGTTCCAGTCGCGGCATTACTTGCTCCGTCCGATCAGTTGCAGGAATTCATGGCGAGTGTTGCAGGATTCGCGGAAGGCTCCAAGCATCACCGAGGAGGTCATTACTGAGTTCTGCTTCTCCACGCCGCGCATCATCATGCACATATGCTTGGCTTCGACGACCACGGCCACGCCGGCGGCATTGGTGACCTGCTGAATCGCGTCGGCGATCTGCTTGGTAAGGTTTTCTTGGATCTGTAAGCGCCGCGCGAACATGTCGACGATGCGCGCGACCTTCGACAGGCCGAGCACCTTGCCGGTAGGAATGTAGGCGACATGGGCCTTGCCGATAAACGGCAGCATGTGATGCTCGCACAGCGAGTACAGCTCGATGTCGCGAACGATCACCATCTCGTCGTTATCGGACTCGAACAGCGCGCCGTTGACCACCTCTTCCAGGCTTTTGTGGTAGCCATTGCACAGGTATTGCATCGCCTTGGCAGCACGTTTTGGCGTGTCCAAAAGGCCTTCGCGTTCAGGGTTTTCACCGACGCCAAGAAGAATCTCACGGTAGTGATTGGGCAGTTCTGGGGTCATTGCAGGATCCTCGCGGCCGGGTTCATTTGAGATGACGGCCGCCGTTGACAGTAAGGGTTGTGCCGGTGACATAGGGGTTGTCGAGCAGGTAGCGCAAGCTTTGGTAGATCACCTGTGGCCCTGGTTCGATGCCCAGTGCCGATTTGTTGAGGGTTTTGGCGCGGTACTCGGCATCGTCGTCCGGGTTGAACATGATCAGCGCCGGGGCGATACCGTTCACTTTGATCTGCGGGGCGAAGCGTGCAGCAAATGACAGCGTCAGGCTGTCCAGCCCAGCTTTGCTGGCGCAATAGGCGGACCGGTTGGCGCTGCCCTTGCGTGCCACGTCATCGCTGATGTGCACGATATCTGCCGGCGAGCTGCGTTCCAGCAAGGGTTGGCAATGCAGGTTGATCAAATAGGGGGCGAGCATGTGCACGCTGAACAATCGCTGAAACGCCGCAGCTTCTTCGCCAGGCGTTTCCACCAGCCAATCGGAGGCGTTGTGCACAATGGCGCGCAGGCTGTCAGTGTGTCCTTTGAGTTGTTCGATAAACGCCAGGATTCCCGCCTCGTCGGCAAAATCAGCCTGTAGGGCCAGGGCACCGCGTTGCCGGAGTCGATCGATGCCGTCGCGTTCACTGCGGTAGGTCACGATCAGCGCGTGGCCGTCATCCAGCAGGCGCTCGGCACAGTACAGGCCAATACGCTGGCTAGCTCCGGTTATCAGGATGGGTGCGGCGCTGGCGCTCATGGTCGACTCGGCAGAAGGAAAAAGGTGGGTTCAGCGACGCTGCGCCGGGTTACCTGACCAGTAAGACGCGGCCTCGACTGAACCAGGAGTAAAGTTATACCAGCAATGTGCTTTGTACAACCATGCGGCCAGTACGGGTACTGCGTCTAAACGGCTTAATTTGCCTATTTCATTGAGCTGTATCGGTATTTTTTGTGGATGAGGGCTGAATAAAATTGTTTTAATCGTGTACAAGTTTGGTTTTCTTGTACAGGTATGCAGCGTATGAAGCCGTGGCAATTGAGTGTTGCAGTGCTGTTTGGGCGCGTGCGTCGTGTGGAAGTGCTCACGCTGCGCTGCTGCGGCTACAAGGTGCAGGTGATCAGTAGGGCAGGTCGCGTGCGCACGCTGGAATATGCCCCGGGCCGCCAGCTATGGCCTGGGTTGGCAATGCTTAAGGCGCGTCTGCGTGGCTGCGGTATCAGGCAAATGCTGTTGCTGCAGCCCGAGAGTCACGACGAAATTATTGGTCGCCCTGTACTGCTTGAGCCAGACCCAGGTCTGTGGATCACGTTGCGCTGATGCGCTAACGCGATTTTTTGCTGACGTCGCATGTTGCATCCTTGCAGCGACGACTCGCATCCGGGTGGGGAAGCCAGTCAAGGTGTGGCCTTAGCCGGCAAAACAATCGATAACCCAGTTCAAACAGTGGCCGCAATGCGGGCCATGTCAACGGCGTGGCCCAATGCCCAAGGCCCGCTGCGCGCCAGCTCCATAGCGTGGCATCCAGGCCGGTGACCCACTGGCCATCAGCGAAGCGGGCGTGCAGGAGGTTCTGCAGGGTTTCGCGGCTGTATCCGACGGACTCGGGGTGAAAGTCGTTGACGCTGATATCAACCAGGCACAGCCGTTGTACATCAGCACGCTGGCGCAACAACTTGATCTCGCGGGCGCACAGCGGGCAGTCGCCATCGTAGTAGAGGGTCAGGGGCCAGCTCGGTTGCATATTCATGGTCTAACTCTTTGTATAAGTCTTGTACAAAGTATGCTGGAAATAGCTGGGTTACAATGCGGCCAACATTTTTTCTGTGATACCTGCGCCTATGTCCGATCACGTTGGTAGTGCGTCCCTCGTTTCGAATGCTCTCAAGCAGGAAGAGTTATTTCCCATTCGTGAAGTGGCGCGCCTGACTGGTGTCAATCCGGTCACCCTGCGGGCTTGGGAGCGGCGCTATGGGTTGATCCAGCCGACGCGCACCGACAGCGGTCATCGTCTGTATTCACAGGTCGATATCGAGTCGGTGCGCAGCATCCTGGCGTGGATCGAGCGCGGCGTTGCAGTTAGCAAGGTCGGTAAGATTCTGGCCAAAAGCAGTTCGATCAAATCAGCCAGCTCGCCAGTTTATGAAGAAGTCAGTGCCAGCGAATGGGGCGAGTGGCAAGCCCAGCTCCGCCGCGCCATCAGTGCCTTTGATGAAGTGCGCTTGGATCGACTGTACGGCCAGATTTTCTCCAGCTATCCACTGCCCGTGGTGTTTCAGGACATCCTGATGCCGCTGTGGCAGGAGCTGTTGCTGCGCCAGGAGGAATACGGCCAGACCAGCGAATGGCTGTTTTTCGACACCTTCCTGCGTGCACGTACGTTGCAGCGCCTGCAGGTGTTGCGCGCTCAGGTTGAGGAGCGTGTGCTGCTGGCGGCCTTGCCGGGCCACTGCCGCGAGTTGGAGCTGCTGGTAGCTGGGTTGCTGTTGAGCAGCGCCGAAACGGCGGTCAGCGTATTGGGCCTGGGCCAGCCGTTGGAAGAGCTAACGCTGATCTGTGAAAAAATGCAGCCCCAGGCGCTCGTGCTGTTCTCCAATCAGCCGCCCACTGATGATCTGCCTAAAGTGCTCTCGCGCCTTGCGCTGGCGCTGGATTGTCCGCTGGTGATGGCCGGTGACGGTGCTGACCTCGCCGAGGAAAGTCTCAGCGGCTCACCGATTGCCTGCTTGGGCAATGAAGGTCGCCTGATGCAGCGCCGCCTGCAGCAGTTTCTGGCGGGCCACCTAGATACCTGATTTCTCCACCAAGTACCCCTGAATTTGGGCGGCCTCCCGGCGGGTGGTCGCGCTTTGGCGTGCCCAGAAATTACTGTCGGTTTTAATTAGTTGTACAGCTTGTACAGAAAATTGCTTGCTATCTGGGTCTTTAGGCTATACAAAAGCTATACATTGTTTGTTTGTGTATAGCTTGTATCCATTCGTACAGCTTGAGGACTCAGCAACATGACCCAATACCGCGCACCCCTTCGTGACATGCGTTTCGTTTTTGACGAGGTGCTCGACGCTTATGCCACCTTGCAGTCGCTGCCTAGTCAGCGCGAGTTCGGAAACGACCTCGGTGGCGCCATTCTGGAAGAAGCCGCCAAATTGGCGGAGAACGTACTGGCCCCACTCAATGGCCCTGGTGATAAGCAGGGCTGTCAGTACGATCCGGAAAGTAAATCGGTCAAAGCACCGGACGGTTTCCGCGCTGCTTACCAACAGTTCGCCGAAGGCGGCTGGACCGCACTGGCCTGTACCCCCGAGTTTGGCGGTCAGGGCTTGCCCCATGTGCTGAACATGATGGTTGAGGAGATGGTTTGCTCGGCCAACCTGTCGCTTGGCATGTACCCAGGTCTGACTCATGGCGCGATCAATGCGTTGACCGCTCACGGCGCCCGTGAATTGCAGGAACGCTACCTGCCAAAACTGATCAGCGGTGAGTGGACAGGCACCATGTGCCTGACCGAGCCACAGTGCGGTACCGACCTGGGCTTGATCCGTACACGTGCTGTACCTCAGGCGGACGGCAGCTATGCCATCAGCGGTACCAAGATCTGGATCACCGGCGGTGAGCACGATCTGGCGGACAACATCCTGCACCTGGTATTGGCCAAGCTGCCCGATGCACCGGACAGCGTAAAAGGCATTTCACTGTTCTTGGTGCCCAAGTTCCTGGAAGACGGCAGCCGCAACCCGGCATTCTGCGGTGGCCTGGAACACAAAATGGGCATCAAGGGTTCAGCTACCTGCGTGATGAACTTCGAAGGGGCTCAGGGCTGGCTGATTGGAGAGCCGAACAAGGGCCTCAAGTGCATGTTCACCATGATGAACTCGGCGCGCTTGATGGTGGGCATGCAGGGGCTTGGTATTGCTGAAAGTGCTTACCAAGTCAGCCTTGGATTCGCCAAAGAGCGCCTGCAAAGCCGTTCGCTGTCGGGCCCGAAAGCCGCTGATAAACCTGCTGATCCAATCATCGTGCATCCGGACGTACGCCGCATGTTGCTGCGCCAGAAGGTGACCATCGAAGGGTGCCGCGCTCTGGCCTACTTCACTGGTCTACACGAGGATGTGGCTCATGACCATGAAGACCCAGCTGTGCGTGAGCAAGCCGATGATCTGGTGCAGTTGCTGACGCCGGTGGTTAAAGCCTTCCTCACCGACGAAGGCTTCAACAGTGCTAACGAAGGGCTGCAGGTACTGGGCGGCTCCGGGTTTACCGAGGACTGGGGCATCGAGCAGCTGGTGCGTGATTCACGTATCACACGAATTTATGAAGGCACCAACGGCATTCAGGCGCTTGACCTCGTGGGTCGCAAGCTAGCGCTGGGTGGGGGACGTGCTGTGCGCAATTACTTCGCCCTTATCGAGGGTTGGCTCAAGGCGCATGCCGAGGCTGATCACGTAATGGCCGTGGGTGGTGCGCTCAAGCAACTGCAGCAAGCCACGATGTGGATTGCCACCGAAGGCATGAAAGATCCTGAGCAAGCGGGTGCTGCAGCGACACCTTACTTACGTCTGTTCGCCCTCACCAGCCTGGCCTGGATGTGGGCACGTATGGCCGCGGTGGCCAAATCCAAGCTTGCCGAAGGCAGCACAGAAATAGCCTTTTATGGCGCCAAGCTGAAGTCTGCAGACTTCTTTATGGCGCGCATCCTGACGGAAACCGACAGCCTGCTGGCCGAGGTTAAAGCTGGTAAAGCCACCTTGATGGCCTTCAGCGATGAGGAATTTGCTGCCTAAAACGACTGCGCAATCCGATAGCCACAAGTTCCGCCCATTTTCGGTTATCGGATTTTTTTATCCCTGCTGCAGGCTTTTAGCCTGCACTTTAGGCCCGCCTGATTGCGGGTCTTTTTTTGTCTGTTAGTTGCGGTCGTTGTTCAGCCGTGGCGTGCCTGTGGTTGTTGTTCGCGTAGCAGGTGTTGCTGGTAAATGTAGTGGCGCAGCTGCTCATCGCCTTGCGGGTCGAGGGTATTTAGCTGATAGGCCAGCAGACCGTCTGCGGTTTCGCGGACAAAGATCCCCGATACGGCAATCGGTGCGTGTTCATCCACGGGCAACACCAGGTGAAAGCACTTCGGTGCCTTGCGCTGTGCGCGGTGTTCGATCAGCGCACCGTTCGCAGACAACTGATGAATCCACAGGTCACTCGGCTGTGTGTTGGGCTTATACAGCGGTAACGGCTCGGGCAGGGGCGAGCGCCATGCACGGTTGATCTCGCCTTCATCGATGATCTGCGGCGCGCCGAGCTGCAGGCAGGGTGCGTTGCGTTCATCCTGGCTAAGGTGCAGGTTGAAGGTGAGGTGCTGGTTGGCGATGTGCGCATGCAGGCTCAGCTGTTCATTGGCCGCACACTGCGACAGCAGTTCGCTGAGCTGTTTGCCCAGGTCAACTGGCATACCCGTTTGTCTGGGCGGCTCGCTGTTCGTGGGCTGATGCAGCTGGCGGATAAAGGCCAGTTCGGCCTGGGTCAGAAGTGCTTGTTCTTGCATGGGAGCGGTCTATATCAAGCTCTGGAGCTGTTGTGACCGCTGATCTGGGGATTAGTTAGTGCCGGTCGTCGCCTGCAAACGTGCCAGCTCGGCCTTGAGGACGGCCATCTCGGCTTCCAGCTCTTTGACCCGTTCCTGGGCTAGCACTTGTTCGGTGACGTTTTTCTGGATGCCGATGTAGTAGGTCAGCTGGTCGGCGTCATTAACCACCGGGGTGATTGACAGCTCGTTCCAGAACGGGCTGCCGTCCTTGCGGTAATTGCGGATGATCTGCCGGCACGGACGGTGTGCTTTTACCGCCTCGCGAATGGCATCCAGGCCAGCTTGATCACGGTCGCCAGCCTGCAGAAAACGACAATCCTGATAAAGGATGTCTTCGCTGGCGTAACCCGTGAGTTTTTCAAAGGCGGGGTTGGCATAGATCAGGATGTTGTCGTCACCTTCCTGTTCGGCCACCACGATGCCGTCGTTGGAGGCGTTGATCACCAGTTGCAGCAGTTTGGCGTTGATCATGAGGCGATTTCCCAGTCTATGTCGGCTGCATTCTAAAACATCCGGGCGGTCTGTCTACTTGCGGCATAATGCCGTGCTTATCGATTTGGTTCTGACTGTTTCGGAGTTCTGCATGAAAATCGCCATCCTTTCCGGCTCGGTGTACGGCACCGCAGAGGAAGTTGCTCGCCACGCCGAGCGTCTGCTCAAGGCCGCCGGCCATGAGGCCTGGCACAACTCGCGCGCCAGTCTGGCGGATATTCAGGCCTTTGCTCCTGAAGCTTTTCTGGCGGTGACGTCGACCACCGGCATGGGTGAATTGCCGGATAACCTGCAGCCCCTGTACTACGCCATTCGTGATCATCTGCCGGCCTGGAGTGGCCTGCCGGGCGGGGTAATTGCCCTGGGCGACTCCAGCTATGGCGACACCTTCTGCGGTGGTGGCGAGCTGGTGCGTGAGCTGTATGCCGAGCTGGGCATCCGTGAAGTGCAGCCGATGCTGCGCCTGGACAGCAGCGAAAGCGTGACTCCGGAAACCGACGCCGAGCCCTGGCTGGCGGACTTTATTGCGGCGCTGCACGGCTGATGCACCCGCGCGCGCAAGAGCTGATCACGGCGCTGCAACTCCAGGCGCATCCGGAAGGTGGCTATTACCGCCGCCTGTATGAGTCGTCTGCACAGCTTGACGGTGGCCGTCTGTGCGGCACGGCGATCATCTTTCTGCTTCCCGCTGGCGCGGTCAGCCGTTGGCATCGGGTGGATGCCGACGAGCTCTGGCACTTTTATGAAGGCGCGCCGCTGGAGCTGCTGGTCGCCGAGCAGCCCGATGCCGTGCGCTGTGCGCGCTTGGGCCCGGTGGCCATCGGTCAGCTGCCGCAGCGCTTAGTGCCAGCATATGCCTGGCAGGCGGCGCGCAGCACCGGGGCGTTTACCCTGGTGGGTTGTACGGTGACGCCGGGTTTCGACTTCGCCGGCTTCCAGTTGCTCAGCGATGACCCTGAGGCCCAGCGCGACTGGCCCATGCTCGCGCAGCTGCATCCCGAACTGGTTTGACCTGCAAGGCCACCATGCTGGCCGCTAGAGCGACTCACCTTTGCGGCATCCCTCGCTAGACTCCTTGGCACTTCAATAACAAAAGCCGAGGAATTCATCATGACCGTTGCCCACGCACTGCCTGTTGTCAGCCTCAAGGATCAGGTGTCTGCTGCCGAATGGCAGACCCGCGTAGACCTGGCCGCTTGTTACCGGCTGATTGCCCTGTATGGCTGGGATGACCTGATCTTCACCCATATCTCGGCGAAGATCCCCGGCAGCGAAGACTTCCTGATCAACCCCTATGGTCTGATGTTCCACGAGATCACCGCCTCCAGCCTGGTGAAGATCGACCTCGCCGGCAACAAGCTGATGGACAGTCCGTTCGACATCAACCCGGCCGGCTACACCATCCACAGCGCCGTGCACGAGGTGCGCCACGATGTTGGTTGCGTGCTGCATATCCACACCCCGCAGGGGATTGCCGTATCGGCGCAGAAGCAGGGTTTGCTGCCACTGTCGCAGCAGTCGCTGTTCGTTCTCGCCAGCCTGGCCTATCACGGCTATGAAGGCGTGGCGCTGAACCATGACGAGAAGTCGCGGCTGCAGGCGGACCTGGGCGATAAGAACTTTATGATCCTGCCCAACCATGGCTTGCTTACCGCTTTCGGCAGCATTGCCGATGCCTTCCTCGGCATGTTTACCCTGCAGCGCGCCTGCGAGATTCAGGTGATGGCGCAGAGTGGCGGGGCGGAGCTGATCCATATCCCGCAACAGGTCCTCGACGGTGCCCGGGCGATGATTGCTGGCGTGATGAAAAGTCCGCAGGGCATGGGCGGCGCTTTGCCGTGGCCGGCGCTGCTGCGCAAGCTGGATCAACAGATCCCAGGTTACGCAGCATGACGGTGCTGCCAGGGATTGCCCTGGCAGATTGGCGCAGTGCGGGGCAGGCCTTTAGCTTTAACGGCCATGGCATCCGCTACTGGACGGCCGGTCAGGGCGAGCCGCTGTTGCTGATTCACGGCTTTCCGACCGCCAGCTGGGACTGGCATTACCTGTGGGCTTCACTGGCTGAGCGTTACCAGGTAATTGCCTGCGACATGCTCGGCTTTGGCGACTCGGCCAAGCCCCGTGGACATGCCTACAGCCTGCTGGAACAGGCTGATCTGCAACAGGCGCTGCTGGCGCATTTGGGGATTGGTCAACCAGTGCATGTGCTGGCCCACGATTACGGCGACAGCGTTGCACAAGAGCTGCTGGCACGGCATCAGAACGGGCGCGTACAACTCGCCAGTTGTGTCTTTCTCAATGGCGGGCTGTTTCCGGAAACCCACCATCCGGTATTGGTGCAGAAGCTGCTACTCAGCCCCATCGGCCCGCTGATTGGCCGGTTGTTCAGCCGCCAGAAGCTGGCGCAGAGTTTTGCCAAAGTGTTCGGCCCACAGACCCAGCCCAGTGAGCGTGAATTGGATGACTTCTGGAGCCTGATCGCCGCCCATAACGGCCCGGCGGTGATGCACCGCTTGATCCGTTATATGCCCGAGCGCCGCGTCAACCGCGACCGCTGGGTGGCGGCGATGCAGGCCACGGCGGTGCCGATGCGGGTGATCGATGGTGCTGTTGACCCGATTTCCGGGGCGCATATGGTGGCGCGTTACCGCGAGCTGATCCCCCAGCCGGACACTGTGCTGCTGGAGGGCATTGGCCATTATCCGCAGACCGAGGCCCCGGATCAGGTGCTGGCGCATTACCTGCAATTCCGTGAAGGGCTGGAGGCCACATAATGCAACGACGTACTGTTCTGAAAGGTGCCGCCCTCGGTGGTGTAGCGGCTCTGGGGGCCGGGTTCTGGGCATTGCCCAGCGGCGAGGCGCCAGCCGCAGTCAGCCTGGATGCGGCCCAGCAGCTTTTGGCCGGTTTGGTCGATCAGCCATTGCGCAGCCTCAAGGGTTGGAGCCCGGCTGAAGTGTTCAACCATTGTGCGCAGAGCATCGAGTACTCCATCAGTGGTTATCCCGAACTCAAGCCGGGTTGGTTCCGCAGCAGCGTCGGCCCGCTGGCCTTTAGCGTATTTGCCGCGCGTGGGGCGATGCGTCATCCGCTGAATGAGGCCATTCCCGGCGCGGCCCCGCTGAATGCGCCAGCTACGCAAGCCCACGCGCTACAGCGTTTGCAACAAGCCTTTGCCGACTTCGCTGCGTATCAGGGCGAGTTGCAGCCGCATTTTGCCTACGGCGCGCTTAGTCATGCCGATTACGCTCAGGCCCATGTGTTGCATCTGTATAACCACTTGAGCCTGATCCGCCCGGCCTGACTATCCCGCTGCTTTATTGCGCACCATTCAGCGCTGCGCGTAGCTATTGTGACCAGAGCGCGACTGCTGGACACTCGGCGCATTGTTAATCTGCCGAGGAATGCTGCATGAGCGACGCCATCCGTTTTCAAGATCAGGTTGTAATCGTCACCGGGGCCGGCGGCGGCCTGGGCCGCGCCCATGCGCTGTTGTTCGCCAAGCACGGTGCCAAGGTGGTGGTGAATGACTTGGGCGGCAGCACCCACGGTGAAGGCGCCAATGCCTCGGCGGCCGATAAGGTGGTTGAGGAAATCCGCGCAGCGGGCGGCACCGCTGTGGCCAACCACGACTCGGTGACTGACGGTGAGAAGATCGTGCAGTGCGCCCTGGATACCTTTGGCCGCATCGATGTGGTGGTGAACAACGCCGGCATCCTGCGCGACAAGACTTTCCACAAGATGGAAGACGCCGACTGGGACCTGGTTTACAAAGTCCACGTCGAAGGCGCTTACAAGGTCACCCGCGCCGCCTGGCCGCACATGCGGGAGCAGGGTTATGGTCGGGTGATTTTCACCGCATCCACGTCGGGCATTTACGGCAACTTCGGTCAGTCCAACTACGGCATGGCCAAGCTCGGCCTGTACGGCCTGACCCGCACCCTGGCCCTCGAAGGGCGCAAGAACAACATCCTGGTCAACGCCATCGCACCTACTGGCGGCACGCGCATGACCGAAGGCCTGATTCCGCCGCAGGTGTTCGAGCAGCTCAAACCTGAGCTGGTCAGCCCGCTGGTGGTGTACCTGGCGAGCAACGCCTGCGAAGAAACCTCCGGCCTGTTCGAAGTCGGCGGCGGCTGGATGGGCAAAGTGCGTTGGGAACGCAGCCTGGGTGCCGGCTTCGATCCGCGTGAAGGCTACAGTCCGGAAGACGTGGCGGCCAACTTCGCGCAGATCTGTGACTTCGAGGGCGCGGCCCATCCGAAGGACAATATCGAAGCGATGAAAGAGATGATGGCCAACCTGCAGAAGTTCGCCCTCTGATTGCGCCACTCTGGCGGGGAGATCGGTCAGCAGGCTGATTTCCACCGCGCAGGGCTTTAAGGTGAAGGCCGGCTAAATGCCGGCCTTCGGCTTTTTAGGGAGCAGGTTATGCGCGTCATCATCGAAAAAAACGGCCCGGTCACCACCCTGATCATCAACCGCGCCGAGGTGCGCAATGCAGTCGACCGGCCTACGGCTGAGGCACTGGCCGCGGCATTGCGGGCTTTTGAAGCGGATGAACAGGCGCGGGTGGCGGTGTTGACTGGTGCGGGTGGGACTTTCTGCGCGGGCGCTGATCTGGGTGCGGTGGCCGCAGGGGCTGAACGTGCCAATCGCCTGGAAACCGAGGGTGACGGGCCGATGGGGCCGAGCCGCATGCAGCTGAGCAAACCGCTGATTGCTGCCATCGAAGGCCATGCGGTGGCCGGTGGCCTGGAGCTGGCGCTACTGGCCGATCTACGGGTGATGGCGGATAACGCGGTGCTCGGGGTGTTCTGCCGGCGTTTTGGCGTGCCGCTGATCGACGGTGGCACCGTGCATTTGCCACGGATTATCGGCCAGGGCCGCGCGCTGGATCTGATTCTCACCGGTCGCCCGGTAGTGGCCGAGGAAGCGCTAAGCATGGGATTGGTCAACCGGGTGGTCGCCGCCGGTAGCGCGTTGGCTGCAGCGCAGCAACTGGCACTGGAGATTGCCGGCTTCCCACAACGCTGCATGCTGGCCGACCGCGCCAGCGCTTATGCGCAGTGGGATCTGCCTTTTGTGCAGGCGCTGGGCAACGAGTTTGCAGGCGGCATGGCGGTGATCGCCAGTGGCGAAACCCAGGCCGGCGCGCAGCGCTTCAAGGATGGTACAGGGCGCCACGGCAGCTTTTGACCGCCGCGTTTAACCCTTGCCCGGAATCCCGTATTTGCGCAGACGCATGGCAATTGCGCTGTGCGAGGTGTGCAGACGGGTCGCCAGTTGCCGGGTCGAGGGATGGCTGGGATAGAGCTTTTCCAGCAGGGCTTTTTCGAACTGGTCCACTGCCGCTTCCAGGCTGCTGACTTCGCCCTCGGCTTGCTGCGCAGCCACTGCGGTGCCGGCGATATCCAGATCATCGATCTGCACCAGATTGCTTTCGCAGATCGCAGCGGCGCGGAAGATCACGTTCTGCAGCTGGCGCACATTGCCCGGCCAGCGATTGCCCAGCAGCGCCGGGTAGGTATCCGGTGTCAGCCGGCAGGGCAGGCGCTGGATCTGCGCGCAGGCCTGCTGCATAAAATGCCGCGCCAGCAGCAGGATGTCCTGACCGCGTTCGCGCAGGGGCGGGACTTCCAGGTTGAGCACGTTGAGGCGGTAGAACAGGTCTTCTCGGAACGCGCCCTCGTTGACCATCTTTTCCAGGTCACGGTGGGTGGCGCTGAGGATGCGCACATTGACCTTGACCTCACGCTCGCCGCCGACCCGGCGGAAAGTACCATCGCTTAAAAAGCGCAGCAGCTTGGCCTGCAGGTACGGTGACATTTCGCCGATTTCATCGAGAAACACCGTGCCCTGGTTGGCCAGCTCCAGTAGCCCCGGCTTGCCGCCGCGCTGGGCCCCGGTAAAAGCGCCGGGGGCGTAGCCGAACAGTTCGCTTTCGGCGAGGTTCTCCGGCAATGCCGCACAGTTAAGCGCGAGAAATGGCGCGGTGCGTCGCGTGCTTATGGCGTGACAGGCGCGCGCCACCAGCTCTTTGCCGGTGCCGGTTTCACCCTGGATCAGCAGCGGCGCATCGAGGGTAGCAACGCGCTGGGCGCGGGTCTTCAGGCTGCGAATCGGTGCGGAGTCACCGAGCAGCGAGTCAAAGCCTTCGGCATGGTCGTGGTGCAGTGCCGCCAGGCGTTCGCCGATGCGGCTCGGCGCATACAGGCTGAGCAGGCCGCCGGCCAGTTGCCGCGCGCCGCCGTCGACGCCTTCGGTGATCGGTTGCGCATCCAGCAGCAACGCCTGGCCCTTGAGGGTGACTTCGCGCATCGGCAGACGAAAACCTTGGTCGAGCAGCGCCTGGTGCAGGTCGTTGTCGGCGAATAGCTCACCAATGCCCAGACCATCAGGCTGTTGGCCACACAGCTCGATCAGCGCCGGGTTGGCCAGCAGCACGCGGCCCTGGCTGTCGACTGCCAATACCGGGTCGGTCATGGCGGCGAGCAGGGCGTCGAGTTGCAGGTGGCGGCGCTGGCCGGGGAGGATGTCGACAATGGTTACCGCCTGCACGCCACGCACCTTGAACAGCGCCTCGCGCAGCTCATCGAGCACCTCGGGGCTCAGGGTTGGCGCGTCGATATAGACGTTCGGCGGCACCATCTCCACCGCATCCAGGTTGAGATTACGCCCACCGAGCAGGGCCAGCACTTCCTGGGTGATGCCAACGCGGTCGATAAAGGTGACGTGAATACGCATGGAAACGGGCGGCCGACTTGCTTACGAGTGCGCCAGTATGCCCGGTCTGTGGGGCTTAGTTAACCGAGGGGCGCTCAACCGCACGTCAGGCGAATGATCACTTCGCTTTCATCGATATCGATATTCAAACGCTGCGGGTTGTAATCCATGGTCGCGGCGTCGCCGGGGGCGAGCACGCGGAGGGTTTTGGCGTTGGCCTGCTGCTGCACCTGCTCGATCAGCTCGCTGCTGGCGGTCTGACCGAGTACGCCATGAACCTGCTCGACATTGCAGTCGCCGCTGATTTCGGCGCTTGGTTGGGCGGGCTGCTGTGAGCTGCAACCTGCCAGTAGGGCGAGGAGGCTGAGGCCGGTGAGGGCGTGACGAAGTGCCATGTTCTATTTCCTTGTCTGCATAAAACTCGGGTCAGCCTAGCAGCCGCATCCGCTGTAGCTCAACGTTGGGCTGCTCAATCCGTGCAGGTTACTGCATCAGCATTTCCGCAAGCCCGGCCAACTTCCCTACAATTGCGCTTTTCCCCAGAGCAGGAGGTTCTGTGCAAGCGGTGATCTCGATTCAACAGCTGAGCAAGACCTACGCCAGCGGCCATCCGGCGCTGCAGGACATCAACCTGGACATTCGCCCCGGCGAGATCTTTGCGTTGCTCGGCCCCAATGGTGCGGGCAAGACCACCCTGATCAGCATCATCTGCGGCATCGTCAATCCAGGTGGCGGGCGGGTGCTGGTGGGCGGCAAGGACATCATCAAGGACTACCGCGCATCCCGTTCGCAGATCGGCCTGGTGCCGCAGGAGCTGGTCAGCGATGTGTTCGAAACCGTCTGGGCGACGGTGAAATTCAGCCGTGGCCTGTTCGGCAAGAAGCCCAATCCGGCCTATCTGGAACAACTGCTCAAGGACCTGTCGCTGTGGGACAAGCGCGATGCGAAGATTTTCGAGTTGTCCGGTGGCATGAAACGTCGGGTGATGATCGCCAAGGCGCTGAGCCACGAGCCACAGATTTTGTTTCTCGACGAGCCCACTGCAGGCGTCGACGTCGAGCTGCGCCGCGACATGTGGAACATGGTGCGCCGTCTGCGTGAGCGCGGCGTGACCATCATCCTCACCACCCATTACATCGAAGAGGCCGAGGAAATGGCCGACCGCATCGGGGTGATCAGCAAGGGGCGGATCATTCTGGTGGAAGACAAGCAGGCGCTGATGCACAAGCTCGGCAAGAAGCAGCTGACCCTGCAGCTGCAGCAGCCCCTGGCGAGCATCCCTGCCGAACTGGCGCGTTACCCGCTGGAACTGAGCGACGAGGGCCGCGTGCTGGTGTTTACCTTCGACACCCAGAGCGAGCACACCGGCATCGCCGAACTGCTCAAGGACCTGGCCCAGCACGGCATCGACTTCAAGGATTTGCAGTCCAGCCAGAGTTCGCTGGAAGAAATCTTTGTGTCTTTGGTCAAGGAGTCGCGCGCATGAATTTTTACGCAATCCGTGCCATCTACCTGTTCGAACTGGCGCGCACCTGGCGCACCCTGCTGCAGAGCATCGCTACCCCGGTGATCAGCACGTCGCTGTATTTCGTGGTGTTCGGTTCGGCCATCGGTTCGAGCATGACCCAGGTGCAGGGCGTCAGTTACGGCGCGTTTATTGTGCCGGGGCTGATCATGCTGGCGCTGCTGACCGAGAGCATTTCCAACGCCTCGTTCGGCATCTACATGCCCAAGTATTCGGGGAGCATCTACGAGTTGCTGTCGGCGCCGGTGTCCTACCTGGAAATCCTCATCGGCTATGTGGGCGCGGCGGCCACCAAGTCGATCATTCTCGGTCTGGTGATCCTGATTACCGCGCGGCTGTTCGTCGATTTCGAGATTCTCCACCCGCTGTGGATGCTGGCGTTTCTGGTGCTGACTGCGCTGACCTTTAGCCTGTTCGGCTTCATCATCGGCGTGTGGGCCGACGGCTGGGAGAAGCTGCAGGTGGTGCCGGCGCTGATCGTCACGCCGCTGACCTTCCTCGGCGGGGCGTTCTACTCGATCAGCATGCTGCCACCGGCCTGGCAGACGGTGACCCTGTTTAACCCAGTGGTGTACCTGATCAGTGCGTTCCGCTGGAGCTTCTATGGCGTGTCCGACGTCAACGTCGGCCTCAGCCTGGCGATGATTCTCGGCTTTCTGCTTCTGTGCATCCTGGCCGTGGGCGTGATCTTCAAGACCGGTTATCGGTTGAAAAGCTGAGGTGTGTTGGTGGCCCTGGCGTGACATAGCCAGGGTCGGGTGAGCTATGGGCTTGCGCACAAGCATGGCCGCATCAACGCGATCACGCGGGCTTGAATCATCACCGTTTGAACGGTCAGCGTATTTCTGTGCGAGGAGTGCGCGGGCCTTGCGCTGCGAGTCGTGTTAAGGCCGTGGCGGGGATCGATGGAAAGATTTTGTTTGATTTGCAGCGCCTGTCTTCCAGCTCACGGGGGGCAAGGGTTTGAGCACTTCTACAGCATGAACATTGCACATTTGTGGCTGCGACCAACGTCTTAGGGGTTGCCTACAGGGGGGCTTAGTGGCGTAGGCTGGAGTTGTCGCCTTGCTTGGCGACGCTTTCGCGAACAGTTGAAGAAGGAAAGCTTTATGCAAATCCAAGTTCACAGCGATAACCACATCGAAGGCAGTGCTCGTCTGGTTGAGTGGGTGAGTGCCAGTGTTTCCAGCAAACTGGAGCGCTTCGATGACGAGTTGACCCGCATCGTTGTCCACCTGCATGACGACAACGGCGCCAAAGCCGGCGCGCACGACAAACGCTGCCAGATCGAAGCACGGCCAAAAGGCCTGCAACCTATTTCCGTCACCCACAAGGCAGAGTCACTGGAACAGGCCATCGACGGCTCCATCGAAAAACTGCACCACGCCCTTGAGCATCAATTCGGCAAACTGCGCAGCAAGCGCGTCACGCCACTGCACGCCGATGAGGCGAACGATATTCCCGGTCAGGACGCATTGCTGGAAGAGGACTTCCTCGCCGAGGAACGCCTGCGCGCTGTCTAGGTAAACGTCACGGGCAACCGGCCAGGCTGGCTGCCCATCAACCCATCACACGCGCCCCCGCAGGTTTTTGCGGGGGCGCTGTCGTTTCAGGGCCTCACTAAGTGGTGCGCTGCCTGCCAGCGGCAACAGCCTGCCTGAGGC
This sequence comes from Pseudomonas peli, assembly GCF_900099645.1. Lineage (GTDB taxonomy): Bacteria > Pseudomonadota > Gammaproteobacteria > Pseudomonadales > Pseudomonadaceae > Aquipseudomonas > Aquipseudomonas peli. The sequence goes on from NZ_FMTL01000002.1 coordinate 151,353, forward strand.
GGCAAAGCGTTTCCTCTTCGCTCAAGGCTGAGTTGACAGAAAGCCCGGTTTTACTGGCGTGCAGGTGGTTGGCCCATATTCTGCAGAAATGCCTGCCAGCTGACCTATGCAGGGATTCGCCATGACCAGTATTTCCAACAACTCGCCGCTGGCGAGCTACTTTGCCAACACCGCCAAACCCACGACGGATGGTGCTGCGGGCAGTGCCAACAGCAAGGAAAAACCCACTGCGGCCACTGACCCGCTTGCGGAAATTCGCCGATTTGCCAGCGGCATGGTGGCCAACAGCCGCGGCGGATTGTTGCGCGCGATGAACGCTGAAAGCAGCGGTGCCAGTAACGCGATTGCCAGTGATCGCTTCCGCCCGGTAACCGAGCAGGCCAGCGATACGTCGAAAATTGCCTTGCCGGATGTCGCTGAACTGGACCGCGAAGATGCGGCCAAACTGCTGGCGCAAATCAACAAGCTGGTCGACGCCGGCCTGGACAAGACCGACAGCTTTGTGGGTTATAACGGCGACAAACAGACAGAGTCGTTGACCACCTACCGTGATTGGCTGCAGGCCCGGGGCGGCGTCAGTATTTACGTCTAAGCATTCAGCCGTTGATATTGCCGCTAGGCGTCCAGCGCATTGGGCTGGTTTCATCGCGCGAGGTGCGCCAAGATCACCCGAACACATTGATGGGCATGCCAGTGAGCCTGTTCAGGTCGAGGGGGATTATGGCTAGCAAGGGTTTTATTCGGGCGATCGTCGCCCCGGGGTTGGCGCTGTTGTGCGCTGCGGGTGCACAAGCCGCCGAGGACGCGCAACTGGTTGGGCTGATCAACAGCTACCGCAGCGAGGTGCAGCGGTGTGGCGAGCAGGCTTCTGCCGAGCTGCCGCCGCTGACGGCAGATCCACGCTTGGTGCAACCGGTAGGACGCGCGGGCGATCTGCAGCAAGCGATGAGCGCCGCCGGCTACCCGATGGTCAACGTGCAGGCCATCAGCCTGTCCGGACCGCGTGATGCGGCGGCGGCGCTGAACGTGTTGCGAGAGAGTTTCTGCACAATTGTGCTGGACCCGCAGTTTGTCGATATCGGCGTCAATCAGCAGGGCCGTGAGTGGCGTATTCTGCTGGCCCGACCGCTGCTCACCGCACGCCTGGGCGACTGGCAGGCGGAAGGGCAGAAGCTGCTTGAGCAGCTCAACAGTGCGCGCAGCACCGCGCGTCAGTGCGGTAATCAACCCTTTGCCGCCGCTGCGCCGCTGACCTGGAATGCCACCCTGGGCAGTACCGCTGAAGCTCACAGCCGCGCCATGGCCAACGGCAACTTCTTTGACCACCAAGACCCTGATGGCCGCACCCCAGGTGATCGTGCGGAGCTGGCGGGTTACAGCGGCCAACGTGTCGGCGAGAACATCGCTGCCGGGCTTGATACCGCCAGCAAAGTCATCGCCGGCTGGCTGGCCAGCCCGGGGCACTGCGCCAACCTGATGAACCCGCAGTTCAGCGAATTGGGCGCGGCCTACGCCAACGACCCGAAAAGCGATGCCGGGATCTACTGGACGGCGCTGTTTGGCGCGCCGTAAGGGCGGCAATGCTGATCGACCCCGTTATTTGATCGGCGGGTGAACCCTGGTTCTGGCTGTGGTGCGCGCGGCCAGGCTCATCAGCTGCTGGAACTTAGGGCACTCCAGGTGGTTTTCTGCCGGGCAGGACGCCGCGTGGCGCAGGCCGTCGCGGATGGCGCTGAGGCGTTTGATGCTGCGGTCCAGCTCGTCGGCCTTGGCTTGCAGTTGCGCGCGGTCAATCGCTGGCTGGGAGCCTGCGGCGAGCATGGTGGCGATTTCATCCAGGGAAAACCCCGCCTCACGGCCGAGGGCGATCAGTGCCAGGCGTTGGATTACTGAGTCGCTGAACACGCGCTTGAGGCCGTTGCGGCCGATGGAGCGGATCAGGCCTTTCTCTTCGTAATAGCGCAGGGTCGACGCTGGCAAACCGGACCAGCGCGAGACTTTGCCGATATCCATCTCTTTCATCCTTGACCTCAAGTTGACTTGAACTGGCAGGCTTATGAAAACAGCCTTTCAGACAAAGCAAAAGAGGTGGATATGAACAGTCAATTGATCCTGCACGTGCTGTTGGTGGGCGTGAGCGCAACGCTGCTGATGGATGCCTGGGCGCTGGCGCGGCGGCGCTTGTTCGGGATTGCCTCGTTGGACTACGCCCTGGTCGGCCGCTGGCTTGGGCATATGCGCTATGGCCGTTTCCAGCATGCGGCCATCGGCAAGGCACAGCCCGTGCGTGGCGAGCGGCTACTGGGCTGGTGCAGTCATTACCTGATCGGCGTGGCCTTCGTCGGTCTGTTTGTGCTGTTGGTAGGGCCGCAGTGGTTTTGCCAGCCGACGTTGCTACCGGCATTGCTGCTGGGTGTTGTCAGCGTGGCGGCGCCGTTGCTGCTGATGCAGCCAGGGTTCGGCATGGGCCTGGCGGCCTCGCGGATGGCCAATCCCTGGCAGGTCAGATTGCGTGCGTTGGTTACCCATTTGGTGTTCGGCCTGGGCGTGTACCTGGTCAGTTGGGTTGTGGCGCAGCTGCTGGCTTTGCCGCTCTGCCCCTAATGCCGGCTGCTTAGCCCAGTACCCGCGCCAAGTGCTCTTCGTAGCGGGCGATATCTGCTTCGATGGCCGGGCGCTTCATCACGTCGACGCAGAGGAAGGTCGGCAGGGCGCTCATGCCGAGGAACTGGTTGGCCTTATGGAATGGGAAGTAGACTGCGTCCACGCCTTTGCCTTCAAAGAAGTCGCTCGGGTCATCGAAGGCCTGCTGCGGGGCGTTCCAGGTCAGTGACAGCATGTACTGCTTACCCTGGATCAGGCCGCCGCTACCGTATTTCTGCGAGGCGTCCGAGCGGGTGCGGCCGTCGCTGGCATAGAGGCTGCCGTGGCCTTCGGTAAACACCTCATCAATGTACTTTTTCACCGTCCAGGGCGCGCCCATCCACCAGCCGGGCATTTGATAAATGATCACGTCGGCCCAGAGAAATTTCTGCACTTCCTCAGCGATGTCGTAACCGCTGTCGATGTGGGTGTGCTTGAGGTCGAAACCTGCGCGGTCGAGAAAGGCCAGCGCGGTGTCGTGCAGGGTGGTGTTGTAGCGGCCGTCGGAGTGGGCGAACTGTTTACCGCCGTTGAGCAGCAGGATCTTCTTCATGACATGAGCCTCGGTAAATGATGGCCGCATGCTAGGTCGTGCAGGCGAGTCGAAACAGCCGTTGGCGGGCAAATGACATGTGACTAAAACGCATGAATACGCCGGCTTTAGTTGTTGTAGGGTAACTAAACCCACCCTGCCAGGAGCCCACGATGGCTGATCACTACGGATTTATCCTGCACGCCCATACCCGCCCGGAAAAAGCCGCCGAGTTCGAGGCGCTGTTCCGTGCGTATGTTGCCCCCAGCCGCGCGGAGCCTGGCTGCATCGCTTACCACATGCTGCGTGACCAACAGGACCCGACGCTGTTTATCTTCTATGAGGTCTGGCAGTCACGGGCGCACTTGGCCACTCACAGCGCCTTGCCGCATATGCGCGAGTTTCATCAGCGGCGCATGGAATACCTGCGCAGGGATTTCGAGATTCGCGAGATCGAGATGCTCAGCCCAGCAGGCTGACGGCGCGCGTCTGTATGGCTTTAGTGAAGGGGCGACTCTCCGGTGTGAGAGCCGCCAAGCACTATGTCTGCGGTTTCTCCACCACGACATAACGTTTGCCGCCACTGCGTTTGGCCACGTACATGGCCTCATCCGCGAACTGCACCAGCTGCAATTCGTTCTGGCAGTGTTCGGGGTACACCGCGATGCCCAGGCTTGGCGCGCTGAGCAAACGGTGCCCATCCAGCAGGTAGGGCGCGCTGAGGGCGGTAATAATCTTCTCGGCCACCAGGGTGGCATCCTCCTGGCGGCCGATGTTGTCCAGAATCACCGCAAACTCGTCACCGCCCAGGCGACCCACCGTGTCGGACTCACGCACGCACTGGCGTAAACGCCGTGCCACTTCCTGCAGCAACAGATCGCCGGTGCTGTGGCCGAAGCTGTCGTTGATCTGCTTGAAGTTATCCATGTCGAGGTAGAGCACCGCCAGCTGCAACCTGTCGCGTTTGGCGCGCTGCAGGGCGCTGCGCAGGCGGTCGAGAAACAGCGTGCGGTTGGAGAGTTCAGTCAGCTGGTCGTATTGGGCGAGAAACTCCAGGCGCGACTGTGTGCGTTTGCGCTCAATCGCCGTCGCCACCTGACTGGAGACAAACTGCAGCAGCGCCTGGTCCTGTTCGGTGTAGCGCTCCTTGGCGCTGTGGTTCTGCAGCACCAGTGCGCCGATGGTCTGGGGGCCGGAGATCAGCGGCACGCCCAGCCAGTCCAGCGCGCGCGGCGCGGCCTCGGGTTCATGCTGGGCAAGCCATTGGTTGGCGGTTTCCGGCGTCAACAGCAAAGCGTTGCCGGTGCGGATCACCTCAGCACAAAAGCGGCTGGTGGCCGTGGGTGTGGCGCATTGCTCGACCTGATAGGTCAGGCTCAGCTGATCACTCGCTGCGTCATACAACGCCACGCAGAAATGCCGGGCGGGCAGCAGCTGCGCCATCACCTCATGCACGCGGCCGTAGAGCATGTGCAGATCACCCGCCGCGTGGGCCGCTTCCGAGACCGCATACAACGCCGCCTGCACCGCCTCGGCCCGCTTGCGTTGGGTGATATCACGCGCCACACCAACGCGCACTTGCTCGGTCTCCAGCCACTGGGCAGACCACATGATGTGCACGATATGGCCGTCTTTGTGGATGTAGCGGTTCTCGTGGTCGTGCGAAGGCTGGCCCGAATTGATCTGCTTGACCAGCGCGCGGGTAGCCGCGCGGTCGTCCGGGTGCATCAGTTCAAAGGCGGTGCGGCCGACCATTTCTTCGGGGCGGTAGCCAAAAACCCTCTCGCTGGCCGCGCTGACGGACAGAAAGCGGCCTTCTACATCCACTACGCAGACAACGTCCAGCAGCAGATCCAGTAGTTTGTCGTGAGGCAGGTGCGGGTTTGACGTCATGGCCGTGAATATACTGCCCTGTTTGCGCGGTTCGCTAACGCTATGGTAGCTCTCCGCACGCGGTTGGTCTGTGCCTGCCTAGGCATGCTGCGCTTAATCAATGTACGGTCAATCGCTCGCGTACCAGCGCCTGCGCGTGCTGGGCCATCTGGTCGAGCAGGCGGTCGCGCTGCTTCTCGGCATCGCTCATGGCGCGCTTGCCGTGTTGTTTCACCAGGTAGGCGTGGATCTGCTGGACTTCGGTGGAGTGGAAGATCGGCGCCAGGTCCTGCACCGCCACCAAACCGTCCGAACGCTGGCTGCGGGTGTTCATAAGCACCTGTGGCCCCTGCGCGGCCAGCACCTGAAAACCCATGGCCTCGAAGGTTGAAACCTTGCTGGCGACGCAGGCCAATTCAGCGTGCGGGTACTGGGCGACCATCTGCTGCAGCAGGGCGCGGGCAATCCCGCGACGACGCTGGTTAGCCCGCACCGCCATATAGGCCAGGGTGCAGGCCTCGGGGTCATCCTGGGCGGGCAGGTAGAGCGCAAAACCGAGTACCTGGGACGGGTCCGCGTCATCAAGCGCCAGCAGCAACTGCGCGCGGCCGTTGAGGGTGCTGTCCATCGCCTGCAGGTACAGGTGCATTTCGTAGCCGATCACGTACTGGTACAGCTGATACAGCGGGTTGCTGGGCGTCAGCGACACCGGGCTGATATCGCTGAAGTAGTCCACCACCATCTGCAGCACCTGGCTTTTCAGCGACTCGGGCGGAGGGGTGTTCAGGTGTACAAGGGTGAACATCGTCAGTCTGGCTCCGGGCGGGCGCAAGTGGGCAGTCGGCAAGGGCGGCATTGTACCGTCCTCGGCGGGACGTGTTTGCATGCGCGTGCGAGCGGAGGGCGGCCTTTGGGCAGGATCTGTAAGGCGATGACCACGCTTGGGCTATGATGCGCGCCCGTCACAGCGGCTCGCCCATCATCAGGTCACTATGTCCATCAATGCCCTCTACACCGACCTGTCCGATTATTACGATCTGATGTGCGCCGATATCGACTACCAGGCGCAAAGCCACTGCATTCATCGGCTGCAGCAGCTGTTCGGCAATGCCGGCAGCCGCCACCTCGACCTGGCCTGCGGAACGGGGCCGCATGTGCAGCATTTTATTGAGGCCGGCTACACCAGCAGCGGCCTGGATATTAACCAGCCGATGCTCGACAAGGCCGCCATCCGCTGCCCGCAGGCGCACTTTGCGGTGCAGGACATGTGCGCGTTCACCGTGAGCGAGCCGCAAGACCTGATCACCTGCTTTCTCTATTCCATCCATTACAGTGGCGGCATCGAACGGCTGAAAGCCTGCATCGCCAGCGCCCATGCGGCGCTTGAGGTTGAAGGGCTGTTCTGCTTCAACGTGGTCGACAAGGGCAAAATCGACAACAGCCTGTTTACCGCACACAACGCTGAGTACGCAGATGGCCAGTTCACCTTCAGTTCCGGCTGGCATTACGCCGGCGAGGGTGAGCAGCAGGTGTTACGGCTGCGCATCGAAAAGGCCACGGCCGGTGAAACCCTGGTGTGGCACGACGAGCACCCGATGGTGGCGGTGGGCTTTGTGGAGTTGCAGGCGTTGTTGCAGCCGTACTTTGACGTGCATGTGTTTGAGCATGACTACCAGAAACTTATCCCTTGGGATGGCGTTTCCGGAAATGCGTTGTTTGCCTGCGTAAAGCGTTAGCCCCCTAGGGTGGATGACGCGTTGTTCATCCACTGCTGCTGCGGTTGTCCGGGCTACTGGCTGTTCTTCATTCAAGGGCGCTGATTGATGGCTTAAATCAGGGTAATGGCGATGTTGGGCGCTTCATTTTCAAGCTGTGGAAGAAAGTGTTAGCGCGTTTTGTCGGTGTTTTTTCGTGGCGGGATCGACAAGGATGAGCTCAGTCCACAGCGAGTGATAACGATGAAACCTCCGATCAAGCACTTAGGTTATTGGCTGTGTGCGCTGATGTTCACTGCCGTCGCCGGATGTGCAAGCCAACCCCTTGAAAGAGCCAACACCATGAACAAACCACTGGTATCCCTTGCTGTACTCAAAGCCAAACCCGGTAAAGAAGAGGCGCTTAAAGCCGGCTTGCTGACCCTGATCGAACCGACGCGGGCTGAGCCGGGCAACCTGGATTACGTGTTGTTTGAGCGACGGGCTGAGCCGGGCACGTTCTATATGCGTGAAGCGTTCAAGGACCAGGCGGCGCTGGATGCGCATTTTGCGACGCCGTATTTTCAGCGGTTTGCTGCCACGGCTGATGATTTGCTCAGTGAGCCATTGCAGCTGATTTTCTTGGAGCAGGTTTCGAACTGAGTTTTAGCCATGGGCCGTTGTCGTTTTTAAACGGCCCAAGTTGTGTACAGACGCCGCTTATTTGTTGTTTGGGCTAACGGTTCCGCCCTTACGGCGGGTCACTTCTGGCAGACGCCCCAGAAGTAACCAAGAGGTCTTGCCCCTTGCATCCGGCCCGACTTCGTCGGGTTCCCTCGCTCCATCATTGCTCCAGGGGCCCGCCGCGAAGGGCCATCCCTGGCCCATCGCGGCTCTCGCGGCATCCATGCCGCTCAACCCCTTACGCAACGATTCCACTCGGCCTCCTGATGGGGCGTTTGGCGTCGTCTGTGATAACGCAGGACAAACCGTAGGAGCGGGCTTGCCCGCGATGCTTTTGCTTCTGCTTTTACGTTCTGCTTTGCCGCCCACCAATATCCCAAACAACGCGATCCCCGAATCCCGTCAGGAGGCCGAGCGTAGGTGCTGTGGAGAGGGGCGTTTGGCATGGATGCCAAACGAGGAACGATGGGCCAGGGATGGCCCACCGTGACGACCCTCGGAACAGTGCCGGAGGGAGGGGAGTCTGGCGAAGCCAGACCCGTATGTCGGGTGTGCTTTCTCTTTGGTTACTTTCTCTTTGCACAAGCAAAGAGAAAGTAACTCGGCGTAAAGCCGAAACCAGTAGAAGAGGACAGCGCAGAAAATAGATCTGTCCCCTTTTCTGCCTTTAGAAGAATATGACTTGCTTCCTCTTCAGCAATTCGCCGTCATATTTTTCTTGGTAAGGGGATATCGCAGTTTGTACTGCAATTGCTAGAGAGTTAACTTCTTCATATAGGATTCGTAGCGCATCTGTTTTTTCATCTGTATTGAATATTTTTCTAGATTCATCTGGAGCCATCAAGGAGTTTCTTGGCTCCTCAAGATAGGTTAGAACTAGAAGAAATGAGCGTAAATTTTCAAGCAATACCAATGGAAAATATTGGCTACAATTCAATTTTTCATTCATTGCGAATGCTATTCCTGCGATGTCATAGCTAGTCAGCTTCTTCGCTTTGTTCTTTTTGTAGTCAGGCATGTCAGCAATAATGTTCTTCATTAGTCGAACAGTTTTCTTGAGATTGCCTGTGTAGAGTGCGTCTCGCTCATTGATCTTTTTGATATGAAGAAGTGGTTTATTGTCAATAAGTGTGTGATTTTCTTTGTCGTAAATTTGCACGACTCTGAAATGATCTAGCTTAGTTCTCTGATAGTCATGAGTGTCATGCCAGATGCTAGGGACAATATCAACCTTTCTTTTTAAACTGCCACCGCTTAGTGCTATAGACTTGCTGCCTGAAATATTGACTTCTGCCGCGTAATATCTGCTTTTCAGTTTTTCTTCAGACTGTTTTCTGAGTTCGCTAACAATCTCAACTATAGGACGAGTATCGCTAGCATCAACATAGTTGGTTCCGGGCAAAGCTGGGCGTTGGATGGTGATGATATCTGCCTTTAAAATTAGCATGTCTACATCGGAGTGACCTTCAATGTGAATATCCAGCGCAACCGAGCCTTGCATCCGCATTTCAGCGCTAATTCCGCTAGTTTTAAGTAGGTCAATTAAGGTTGATGCAACTCGTTCCCCCTCATCTTTCGATATTCTCGTCGACTCAGAACTGACAGCAGCCATGGCTCCTATCACATACTTGATTGCTGCATTTTCCCGAAGCTTTTCATGTGCTTCCGTAGGTCGCTGATCTCCGGCGAAGGAATACAACCCTTTTTCAATGCGATCTCTTTCCGCCGTTCCTTGTCGCCGATTTTTCAGGCTGGCCAGTCTGTTTTCAAAATTGATCATGATTCCTCCTTGCACAGCGACATTTTGCCGAAGGTTCTTCTGCCATTGCTATTGAAGTACGCGGCCACGCCTGATTTTAAATTTCTATCGAAAACTAACTCGCAATATCCCTTGTGAGAGTTAAACTCGTGGTACTGGTCGGATTCTGGGTTATTGGTATAGCTATAGTGCAAAACCCATCCGCTTTTTGTTCCCGGTTTCTTGCCGAGTGTTGCTGTATAGCTCTCACTTGAACTTTGGGTGGTTTTTAGAGTGATACATATTTTTTCCCAAGTTTGCTCAATGTCGATTTCTGCGTTCCAGTTGTATCTTGTGCTTCCATCTTCATTTAGCGTTTCCCCAGTTACTGACCATGTACCACCGATGTCAGGGATGCTGAAGAATGGAAGCTTCCATGCGTATTTGTTGAATAGGTAGTGCAGGATAAAATAAATTACTGCTGGCGTGATAACAGCTGTTGTAAGTGCTTCTATTTGGGTTGCCTGATACAGCCAGAAAAGTAAGGATGATGCTGCGCCAGTAAAAATTACGGATACGACACCTAGCCATCTGCCTATTGAAGCTCGACTATGGCCGAAAATTGCGTAGTCATGCATTCAGGTGATCCTTTATAAAGTAAGCTGAAATTATCATTGCTATTCGAGTCGGTTTTGAGGTCTTTGCTGACTGAACCAAAAGCTGATTAGTTCGGCGAAAACGCTTGTACGTATATTAAGGGTGTTGAGGCCGTGTTTGTGGCTGTTATGTAATCATTATATTAATGTTGCACTTGGTCTGGATGCAGGTTAAATGTGGTGTGGCCCGCAGGGGGAGAGCAGTTTGTTATAGTTGTATGGCTGTGTTTCGCAGTAGTGGTGATCTGTTATCCATCGCGTTTGCCTAAGGTTGACGGTCAAGATTTTTCCGGAAGTTTCTTCATTCCGAGTTCAAAAAAAAGCCCCGCACTAGGCAGGGCTTTTGATCTTGCTGATCGCCACCCCAAACATTAACTTCAGGTAAAGCGCTCTAATCTCTTTAGTGAGTGACTGGAATCAATCCCAGCTCAACGCCCCACCAGTCTGATACTCAATAACCCGTGTTTCGAAGAAGTTCTTCTCCTTCTTCAGGTCCATGATTTCCGACATCCATGGGAACGGGTTAGATGTACCTGGGTACTCTTCCTTCAAACCAATCTGGGTCAGACGACGGTTGGCGATAAATTTGAGGTAGTCCTCCATCATCGCCGCGTTCATGCCCAGTACGCCGCGCGGCATGGTGTCGCGTGCGTATTCGATTTCCAGTTGGGTGCCCTGGAGGATCATCTGGGTGGCTTCGTCTTTGAGCTGGGCATCCCACAGGTGCGGGTTTTCGATCTTGATCTGGTTGATCACGTCGATACCGAAGTTCAAGTGCATGGACTCGTCACGCAGGATGTACTGGAACTGCTCGGCCACGCCGGTCATCTTGTTGCGGCGACCCATGGAGAGGATCTGGGTGAAGCCGCAATAGAAGAAGATGCCTTCCAGTACGCAGTAGTAGGCGATCAGGTTGCGCAGCAGTTCTTTGTCGGTCTCGACCGTGCCGGTGTTGAAGGTCGGGTCGGAGATCGAACGGGTGTACTTGAGGCCCCAGCTGGCTTTCTTCGCGACCGATGGAATCTCGTGGTACATGTTGAAGATCGCGCCTTCATCCATGCCCAGCGATTCGATGCAGTACTGGTAGGCGTGGGTGTGGATTGCCTCTTCGAAGGTCTGGCGCAGGATGTACTGGCGGCACTCCGGGTTGGTGATCAGGCGGTACACGGCCAGGGCCAGGTTGTTGGCAACCAGGCTGTCGGCGGTGGAGAAGAAGCCGAGGTTGCGCATAACGATGCGGCGCTCGTCGTCGGTCAGGCCGTCCGGAGTTTTCCACAACGCGATGTCCGCGTTCATGTTCACTTCCTGCGGCATCCAGTGGTTGGCGCAACCATCCAGATACTTCTGCCAGGCCCAGTCGTACTTGAAGGGTACGAGCTGGTTGAGGTCGGCGCGGCAGTTGATCATGCGTTTTTCGTCAACGGCTACGCGCGCGGCGGTGCCTTCCAGCTCGGCCAGGCCTTCGGCGATGTCGAGTTGGTCGAGCGAGGCTTTGGCGCGGGCCACGGCGTCGCTGTCGTCAGCGGCCACGGCGCGGGCTTCAACGGCGGCAGCACCGCCCACCTGGTCGAGTTTGTCGATGCTCATGTCTGCCAGTTGGGCAGAGGCTTTATTGGCTACAACGGCGTCGGCGCCGTCTTCCTTGTCAAATTCATCCCAGCTCAGCATGGCTTGGCTCCTGCTTGCGGGCCGGTGAAATAACCGGCCTGTATGGATATACAGATATTTCTGATTATGTTCCGTTGCGTATCGCGCGCAAGGTTAAAACGGGTACCGCTGGTCGGGGTGGCTCTAATGACTGGCCGTTGCCCCGAAGCCCACGCCGGGTAGGGCGGGGGTTGGTAATAAGTGGGAGAGCTTTTGCCCTCTCCCTAACCCTCTCCCGCAAGCGGGCGAGGGGACTGAACGTGTTGCTTTTACTTTTGCTCGACGTTCAAGCGTGTAGCTGAGCGAGTAGTCGCTAGGCACCTGCTGGAGTGGAGCCCCTGAGCGTACGCATGTACGTGATGGGGGCCGCTCCGGCAGGTAACGCCGCGAATGCCGCTCAGATCCGCGCGTTGCCGAACACCTTACTGGCAGGCTTCGCAGTCTGGTTCATCGATCGCACAGGCTTTTGGTACTGGAGCTGGGCCTGCGCTCATTTCCACTTCCGGGGCCTTGGCCGGTGCTGCGCTCAGGCCTTCGCTGCCACCACTGGACACGGCGTTCAGCTTGCCGGTGTTGATGGTGGACTTCTCGGTGCTGGTCGCGGCCAGGGCACGGAGGTAGTAGGTGGTTTTCAGGCCACGGTACCAAGCCATGCGGTAGGTCACGTCGAGCTTCTTGCCCGAGGCACCGGCGATGTACAGGTTCAGCGACTGCGCCTGGTCGATCCACTTCTGGCGACGGCTGGCGGCATCGACGATCCACTTGGTATCGACTTCAAACGCGGTGGCGTAGAGGTCTTTCAGCTCTTGCGGGATGCGCTCGATCTGCTGCACGGAACCGTCGTAGTACTTGAGGTCGTTGATCATCACCGAGTCCCACAGGCCGCGGGCTTTGAGGTCGCGAACCAGGTACGGGTTGATCACGGTGAATTCGCCCGAGAGGTTCGATTTCACATAGAGGTTCTGGTAGGTCGGTTCGATCGACTGCGATACGCCGGTGATGTTGGCGATGGTAGCGGTCGGTGCGATGGCCATGATGTTGGAGTTACGAATGCCTTTCTGCACACGGGCACGCACTGGAGCCCAGTCCAGGGACTCGGTCAGGTCAACGTCGATGTACTTCTGGCCGCGCTGCTCGATCAGGATCTGCTGCGAGTCGAGCGGCAGGATGCCCTTGCTCCACAGCGAACCTTCGAAGGTGGAGTAGGCGCCGCGCTCGTCGGCCAGGTCACAGGAGGCCTGGATGGCGTAGTAGCTAACCGCTTCCATCGACTTGTCGGCAAATTCCACGGCGGCATCGGAGCCGTACGGGATGTGCTGCAGGTACAGCGCGTCCTGGAAGCCCATGATGCCGAGGCCAACCGGGCGGTGCTTGAAGTTGGAGTTACGCGCCTGCGGTACCGAGTAGTAGTTGATGTCGATAACGTTATCGAGCATGCGCACGGCGACCTTGATGGTCTTTTCCAGCTTGGCGGTGTCCAGCTTGCCGTCGACGATGTGGTTTGGCAGGTTCACGGAACCCAGGTTGCACACGGCGATTTCGTCGGCGTTGGTGTTCAGGGTGATCTCGGTGCACAGGTTCGAGCTGTGTACCACGCCCACATGCTGCTGCGGGCTGCGCAGGTTGCATGGGTCTTTGAAGGTCAGCCATGGGTGGCCGGTTTCGAACAGCATCGAGAGCATCTTGCGCCACAGGTCTTTGGCCTGGATGGTCTTGAACAGCTTGATCTTGCCGCCGTACTGGGTCAGGGCTTCGTAGTACTCGTAGCGCTCTTCGAAGGCTTTACCAGTTAGGTCGTGCAGGTCTGGCACTTCGGACGGGCTGAACAGGGTCCACTGGCCGTCATCGAACACGCGCTTCATGAACAGGTCCGGGATCCAGTTGGCGGTGTTCATGTCGTGGGTGCGGCGACGGTCGTCACCGGTGTTCTTACGCAGCTCGATGAACTCTTCAATGTCCATGTGCCAGGTTTCCAGGTAGGCGCAGACCGCGCCTTTGCGCTTGCCGCCCTGGTTAACTGCAACTGCGGTGTCGTTGACCACTTTGAGGAACGGCACCACGCCTTGCGACTTGCCGTTGGTGCCTTTGATGTAGGCACCGAGGGCGCGTACTGGGGTCCAGTCGTTGCCCAGGCCGCCGGCAAATTTGGACAGCAGGGCGTTGTCGCGGATGGCGTCGTAGATGCCGCCCAGGTCGTCCGGTACGGTGGTCAGGTAGCAGCTGGAGAGCTGCGGACGCAGGGTGCCGGCGTTGAACAGGGTCGGCGTCGAGGCCATGTAGTCGAAGGACGACAACAGGTTGTAGAACTCGATGGCGCGGTCTTCTTTCTGCTTCTCTTCAATCGCCAGGCCCATGGCTACGCGCATGAAGAACACTTGCGGCAGTTCGAAGCGGGTGCCGTCCTTGTGAATGAAGTAGCGGTCGTAGAGGGTCTGCAGGCCCAGGTAGGTGAACTGCTGATCGCGCTCGTGGTTGATCGCTTTGCCGAGTTTTTCCAGGTCGAAGCTGGCCAGCACCGGGTTGAGCAGTTCGAACTCGATACCCTTGGCGATGTAAGCCGGCAGGGCCTTGGCGTACAGCTCGCTCATTTCGTGGTGGGTGGCGCTGGTGGCGACACCGAGGAAGCCCAGGCCTTCGGCGCGGATGTTGTCCATCAGCAGGCGCGCGGTGACGTAGCTGTAGTTCGGCTCACGCTCAACCAGGGTGCGTGCGGTCATCACCAGTGCGGTGCTGACGTCGCTTTGCGCTACGCCGTCGTAGAGGTTCTTCAGGGTTTCTTTCTGGATCAGCGCGCCGTCGACTTCCGCCAGGCCTTCGCAGGCTTCGGTAACGATGGTGTTGAGGCGGCCCATGTCCAGCGGCGCAACGGTGCCGTCGAGGTGGGTAACGCGAATGCTTGGGTGCGGCTCGGCAATATCGGCGGCGCCGGTCTTGCGCGCCTGGCTGCGCGATTCACGGTAGATCACGTAGTCGCGGGCGACTTTCTGCTCGCCGGAACGCATCAGGGCCAGTTCAACCTGGTCCTGGATTTCTTCGATGTGGATGGTGCCGCCGGACGGCATGCGGCGCTTGAAGGTGGCGGTGACCTGTTCGGTCAGACGCGCCACGGTTTCATGGATACGCGACGAGGCAGCTGCAGTGCCGCCTTCAACAGCGAGAAAGGCCTTGGTGATGGCAACGGTGATCTTGTCATCGGTGTACGGTACTACGGTGCCGTTACGCTTGATCACACGCAGTTGACCCGGCGCGGTGGCGCTCAGGCTCTGGTTGTCATCGTTAGCCTGCGGCGCATTGGCCTGCGGGTTCTCGCGGGAGGTGTCGGTGTGCATGAAAGTCTCCATGTTCTGTATTTATTAGTTAGACGCTTTGCCGTCGATCACTGTGGCTACTGCCATTCATTCCATTTCAACAATGCCATGGGCGCAGCCAGAGGCCGGGCACATGGGGACTTGCAAATTGGGCAGGGAAGGTACGACTAAAGCGCCTTCCTGGCTCAAGAGTCACACGTCAAGGCGCTTTTGGCGCCTCAACTACTACATCTAGTGGTGCAACCGCGTGTGCGGTCGCCGCTTTATTCATTTTCAGGCGCGCCAAGCGCTGCACTGAAGGGTGGCCTGCTGCGGTAGAGCAGGCGTACTGCAAAGGTCTTTCAGGCGACCGGTGACGGGCTGGGATCAGGCCGTGTGCGAGTCATTCTTCTTGTATCCGGTTGCCAAGCTAAACCCAACATGTGGTGGGTGTCGCGCGATTGGCATACAAGATAATGCGCTATCTGGGGTATTGCAAGGCGAGAGAGCAAGAACAACCTGTGGATAAGTTGTGGGTGAATTGTGGGTTAAACCGCGCGATCGACGGCAAGCCCGCATGCTTGCTGGGGTGTACCGTTCGTCGGTGTTGATTGGCCTATTTCTGCCGGTTGCCCAGACGTGGCCTATCTCTCAGCGTGATACTACATCTAGTGTTTTTACAGAAATGTGGCATGCGCTATGCAGTGCTCGGGGCATTGATACAATGCCGGCCGTTTCCGTGTTGGCAGGAGTCCGTTGTGGAGCAGCAGTCGTGGCACATTCTTATTGTCGAAGACGACCAGCGCCTGGCCGAGTTGACCCGTGAGTATCTGCAGGGCAATGGCCTGAATGTCGCCATCGAGATGGATGGTGCGAAGGCCGCTGCGCGCATTCTGCAAGAGCAGCCTGACCTGGTGATTCTCGACCTGATGTTGCCGGGCGAAGATGGCTTGTCGATCTGCCGCAAGGTCCGTGGGCAATACGACGGGCCGATCCTGATGCTGACCGCGCGTACCGACGACATGGATCAGGTGCTGGGCCTGGAAATGGGCGCCGATGATTACGTCTGCAAACCGGTGCGCCCGCGTGTGCTGCTGGCACGTATCCGCGCGCTGCTGCGCCGTCATGAGGGCAGTGAAGTGCAGGCGCCGAGTGAGCGCCGGCGTTTGCAGTTCGGTCCGCTGGTGATCGACAGCGCCATGCGTGAAGCGTGGCTCGGTGAGCAGAGCATCGAATTGACCAGTGCCGAGTTCGACCTGCTGTGGTTATTGACCTCCAACGCCGGGCGGATTCTCTCGCGCGAGGAAATCTTCAACGCCCTGCGCGGCATCGAATACGACGGCCAGGACCGCTCCATCGACGTGCGCATTTCACGCATTCGCCCGAAAATCGGTGACGATCCTATGCACCCACGGCTGATCAAGACTGTGCGCAGCAAGGGCTATCTGTTTGTGGCCGAAGCGGCTGAAGCACTGACATGAAGTCGCTGGCATGAACTCAATCTTCCTGCGCATTTATGGCGGCATGCTCGCGGTGCTAGTGCTCGTCGCGCTGCTCGGCGTCGGTGCGCTGCAGCTGCTCAACGAAGTGCGGGTCGATCAATACCGTGAGCGCCTGGCACAGGGTACCTTCCGCCTGATGGCCGATAACCTCGCGCCGATGGTCGACATCGAGCGGCGTCGCGCCGTGACGGTGTGGGGGCGCTTGCTCGGCATTCCACTGCGCATCGAGGCGCTGGAGGGTGCCGGGCTGGACAGCGGCGCGCGCAACAGCCTGCGCCGTGGTCAGGTGGTGGTGCACCAGACCGGTCCGCATGAGGCGCGCATATTTAGCCAGCTGGACGGGAAGCCGCTGCTGCTGATTGCCGACGTGCAGCAGGTCAGTGAGCAGCTCGCGCGTGCCACCAGCTTTCTGTTGATCGACGAGCTGGTGCGCTATCCCTGGGATGAGCAGCCGCGACGGCTGGCCGCGTTGAAACAGGACAAACAGTTCGGTTTTGACCTGCGCCTGGTGCGCCTCGACCAAGCTGACCTCGACCCTGACCAGCGCCGCCGCGTGGATGAAGGCGATACGGTGATGGCCCTGGGCCGGGGCGGTGACAGCATTCATGTGTTCTCCGGCATCGTCGACACGCCCTGGGTGCTGGAAATCGGCCCGCTGTATCAGATGAACCCGTATCCGGCGCAATGGCTGGTGCTGATTGGCGCCCTGGGCTTGAACCTGATCGGGCTGATGGTTTACCTGCTGGTGCGGCCTCTTGAGCAACGCCTGAGTGATCTGGAAGGCGCGGCTACACGCATCGCCAGTGGCCGTTTGGATGCCCGTGTGCCAACCCGAGGCAGTGATTCGGTGGGGCGCCTGGCGGCAGCTTTTAACGCCATGGCCGAGCACCTGCAGCGCTCCCTGAGCATTCAGCGTGAAATGGTCCGTGCGGTGTCCCATGAGCTGCGCACGCCGGTGGCGCGGCTGCGCTTTGGCTTGGAGATGATCGGCGACGCGGAAACCGATACGGCGCGACGTAAATATATGGAGGGCATGGACAGCGATATCCAGGACCTCGACAAGCTGGTCGACGAGATGCTCACCTACGCGCGCCTGGAGCAGGGCGCGCCGGCGCTGAACTTCCAGCCGGTCGATTTGAACGAACTGATTGATCAGGTGATCACCGAGCTGGCGCCGCTGCGCGCCAGCGTGCGGGTCGAACACGGTCCTTCGCGTAATGCGTTGGATGGTGGCGGTGCGCAGGTTGAAGCCGAGTTGCGCTACCTGCACCGCGCCCTGCAAAACCTGGTGAGCAACGCTATGCGCCATGCCGAATCGCGGGTGCGCGTGAGTTACCACGTGGGTCAGCAGCGTTGTCGCCTGGATGTCGAAGATGACGGCCCGGGCGTACCGGAAGAGGCCTGGGAACACATCTTTACGCCATTCCTGCGCCTGGATGACAGCCGCACCCGCGCCTCGGGTGGGCATGGCCTGGGCCTGTCCATCGTGCGGCGGATCACCTACTGGCACGGCGGTCGCGCGCAGATCAGTCGCAGCGAAGAACTGGGCGGGGCCTGTTTTAGTTTGATCTGGCCGCGCAAGCAGGGCTGAGAGTCCGTCGACGATCTGCTGAGCGTCGGCCCTGCTGCGTTAAAAACCGGCTCGGAATGCTCATGTACAAAAGTACACTCCGCTTCCTCGCCTGTTTTTGCCTTGCAGGGCTCTAGCTCGCGAGATCTTGAATAAGTTCTAAGCGCTGGGCGCTTGTTTTTGATGCGGTGCTTGGCGCGTCAGAACGGCGCGGGACACTCGAAGCGCATGCGCTCGCCCGTTTGTGGGTGGGTCAGGCTGAGCATGCTGGCGTGCAAGCACAGGCGCGGGTAAGCGGCCAGGGCTTGTTCATGGGCATACAGGCCGTCACCGAGCAGCGGGTGGCCGATGGACAGCATGTGCACGCGCAGCTGGTGCGAGCGACCGGTGATGGGCGTGAGTTCGACGCGGCAATGTTCGGCGTGGCGTTCCAGCACCTTCCAGTAGGTCAGGGCATGTTTGCCCTGCTCGTGGTCGACCACGTGGCGCGGCTTGGTCGGCGGGTCGTAGCGCAGTGGAAGGTCGATACTGCCGCTGTCCAGTGCGGGTTGGCCCCAGCACAGGGCGGTGTAGGCCTTTTCGGTTTCGCGGTCATGGAACTGCCGGGACAGCTCGCGATGGCTGTCGGCGTCGCGCGCCAGGACGATAATCCCCGAGGTTTCCCAGTCCAGGCGATGGACGATGCGCGCTTCCGGGTATCCGTTTTCCTGCAGGCGGGTGACCAGGCAATCGCGGTTATCCTCGGCGCGGCCGGGCACCGAGAGCAGCAGGGTGGGCTTGTTGATCACCAGTAGGGCGGCGTCCTGGTGGAGAATTTCGACATTCGACAGCGGCATGGGTTTTCCACAAATAGAAACGGCGG
The DNA here is from genome assembly GCF_900099645.1 of Pseudomonas peli. Classification (GTDB taxonomy): domain Bacteria; phylum Pseudomonadota; class Gammaproteobacteria; order Pseudomonadales; family Pseudomonadaceae; genus Aquipseudomonas; species Aquipseudomonas peli. The sequence continues at coordinate 170,040 of NZ_FMTL01000002.1, forward strand.
CCTGGGCCGCCGTTGCATGCTCTGAACCAATTAACGGTCGGGGAGCGTGATGTTGAGTTCCAGAATGGAACAGCTGCCCTGGTTTTCCAGTGCAACCTGTACTTGATCCGAGTCGATATTGACGTACTTGCGAATCACCTCGACCAGTTCTTGCTGCAGGGCCGGCAGGTAGTCCGGCTGGCTGCGCTGGCCGCGCTCGTGGGCGACGATGATTTGCAGACGCTCTTTCGCAATGGACGCGGTGGTTTCTTTCTTGCGCTCACGAAAGAAGTCAAAAATGTTCATTCACGACCTCCAAACAGGCGTTGCATGAATCCCTTCTTCTGCACATCGAGGAACCGATGTGCCACTTCCTTGCCCAGCAGGCGGTCAACCGCGTCGCTGTAAGCCTGGCCTGCATCGCTCTGGTCATCGAGGATCACCGGCACGCCCTGGTTCGAGGCCTTGAGTACGGCTTGCGATTCCGGGATCACGCCGAGCAGGCGGATGGCGAGGATTTCTTCGACGTCTTCCACGCCCAGCATTTCGCCTTTGACCACGCGCTCAGGGTTGTAGCGGGTCAGCAGCAGGTGTTCCTTGATCGGCTCTTCGCCCTTCTCGGCGCGGCGCGATTTGCTGGCCAGCAGGCCGAGCATGCGGTCGGAGTCACGTACCGAGGAGACTTCCGGGTTGGTCACGACAATCGCTTCATCGGCGAAGTACATGGCCAGGTGCGCGCCTTTTTCGATACCGGCCGGCGAATCGCAGACCACGTATTCGAAATTTTCGCGCAGCTCGTTGATGATTTTTTCAACGCCTTCCTGAGTCAGGGCGTCTTTGTCACGGGTCTGGCTGGCGGCCAGCACGTAGAGATTTTCCAGGCGCTTGTCTTTGATCAGGGCCTGGGTGAGGGTCGCTTCGCCGTTCACAACGTTGACGAAGTCGTACACCACACGGCGTTCGCAGCCCATGATCAGGTCAAGGTTACGCAGGCCGACGTCGAAATCGACGATGACAGTCTTGTGCCCGCGCAGGGCGAGACCGGTACCGATGGCAGCGCTGGTGGTGGTTTTACCGACGCCACCTTTGCCGGACGTAACAACGAGGATCTTGGCCAAGGTGATTCACCCTAAAGTGTAGAGAAAACGCAGGTTCCGTGGCCTATTCAGGCGTCCGGCTGCCCTGTTTGAAAAGTGGCGGCAGTATCCGTTAAAGGCGGGTGATGTTCAACACGTCACCCGACAGGCTGACATGCACCGCTTCGCCCCAGAGCGGGTCGCGGCGCAAGTCTTCGGCCACCTTGTACTGGCCGGCGATGGACAGCAGCTCTGCGCCCATCTGCTGGCAGAAGATCCGCGCCTTGAGATTGCCCTTGATCCCGGCCAGTGCTCGGCCGCGCATCGGGGCGTACACATGGATGTTGCCATCGGCGAGAAGTTCCGCGCCGGCGCTGACCGGGGCCAGGACGATCAGGTCGCGGCCCTGGGCGTACACCTGTTGGCCGCCGCGTACCGGGCTGGTGATGATCTTGCTTGGTTTAAATTCGGGTTCAGCGGGCTTTTCCGGTTTTGGCGGGGCCAGATCAATCAACCGTTCGCGTGCGCCGGAGGGCGGCAGTACGGGTAAATCCAGGGCTTCGGCGGCGGCGATATCGGCCTCACGGTTGGCGCGGATCGCCAGCGTGCGCAGGCCGTGCTTGCGGCAGACCGCCATCAGCTCCGCCAGGTCGAGCATGCCTTCGCCTTCGGGCAGCTTGTCCAGGGCTAGCACCAGCGGGGTGTTGCTGAAGAAGGCCGGGGCTTGGGCAACTTTTTCGCTGAGCTGCTGGTCGAGGCGGGCGAGGTCGTTGTGCGCCAGCTCCATCACGGTGATGGCCAGCATGCTGCCTTTAAGCTGGAATACGGGGTCTTGCGCGAGGAGATCAGCTTGGCTCATGGTCTGCCTGATACGGCCCTTGTTTAGAAACTGGGGGAAAAGTAAGCCGGACTTATAGCGATAACGCCGCGCGCTCGCAAGTTGCGCGCCGCGAAACCAGGCGCCGGACAAACTCCTGATAGAATGCCGCGCTTTATTGCGTGCCTCGGACCTGTGTTATGGATCGCCCTGTATTTCGCGCTTATTTCCTGCATCCCCGCTTCTGGCCCCTATGGCTAGGCCTGGGCCTGCTGTGGCTGATTGCGCAGCTGCCTTACACGGTGCTGCTGCGGCTGGGGCGTTGCCTGGGCGGTGTGATGTACCGCCTGGCCAGCTCGCGGCGCAAGATTGCCGCGCGCAACCTGGAGCTGTGCTTCCCGCAGATGTCCGCCGCCGAGCGCGAGGCGCTGTTAAAGGAAAACTTTGCTTCCACCGGCATCACCTTTTTTGAAATGGCCATTGCTTGGTGGTGGCCCGCTGAGCGCCTGCGTCGCTTGGGCACTATTGAGGGCTTGGAGCATCTTCGCCAGGCCAAAGCCGACGGGCAGGGCGTAATCCTCATGGCGCTGCATTTCACCACGCTGGAAATGGGCGGCGGCCTGCTTGGCATGGCTCAGAACATGTACGGCATGTACCGCCCGCACAAGAATCCGCTGTTTGACTACGTGCAGCGTCGCGGCCGCGAGCAGCGCCTGCTCGGGGTGATTGGTCGTGATGATGTGCGCGGCATGCTCAAGCTGCTGCGTGCCGGCGGGGTGGTCTGGTATGCGCCTGATCAGGATTACGGCGCCCAGCGTAGTGTGTTTGTGCCGCTGTTCGGTGTGCCGGCGGCCACTGTCACCGCCACTAGCAAGTTCGCCCGCATGGGCCGCGCGCAGGTGATTCCTTTTACCCAGCAGCGTTTGCCCGATGGCCAAGGCTATCGCCTGGTGATTCATCCGCCGTTGGCGGATTTCCCAACCGACAGCGAAGAGGCCGACTGCCTGCGCGTCAATCAGTGGATCGAGCAGGCGATCAGTGCCTGCCCCGAGCAGTATCTATGGGCGCACCGACGCTTCAAGACGCGGCCCGAAGGCGAGCCGAAGCTCTATAAGAAGAAACGTTAGGGCCGCCATCCAATTGGCGGGTTGTGCGCTGAGGTGAGGTTTCTTGGCGTTGGGTTGTTCCGTGTGCGCCTGAGTGGCTCCTATACTGGCTGAAAAATAATAGGAAACAGCCTATGCCGCTCACTGCTTCAACCAATCAGCCGGTTACCGGGCTGATCCTTTCCGGCGGTGGCGCCCGGGCGGCCTATCAGGTTGGTGTGTTGTCGGCGATTGCCGACTTGCTGCCCAACGCCGCGCACAATCCCTTTCCGGTTATCGTCGGTACTTCGGCCGGTGCCATCAATGCGGTGGGGTTGGCCTGCGGCGCGTTGCACTTCACCGAAGCCGTGCGCCGGCTGACCAGCGTTTGGCAGGGCTTTCATACCCATCAGGTGTACCGCAGCGATTGGCCGGGCGTATTGCGCCAGGCCAGTCGTTTTATTGGCCACAGCATGCTCGGGTTGGGTGGTCAGGTGCCGGTGGCGCTGCTCGACAGCGCGCCGCTGGCCGATCTGCTCGGGCGTGAGCTGGATTTCAGTGGGATTGCCGCCGCCGTTCGCCATCGGCAGCTGCGCGCGGTGGCGGTGACGGCGTTTGGTTATGAGACCGGCCAGGCCGTGACCTTTTACCAAGGCCGCGCCGCTATCGACCCCTGGTTCCGCCATCGGCGTGTCGGTGTGCCAACCCGCCTGGCCCTTGAGCACCTGCTGGCCAGTGCCTCGATTCCGCTGATATTTCCGCCGGTGAAAATCAATCGTGAATACTTCGGCGACGGTGCGGTGCGCCAGTCCGCGCCGATCAGTCCGGCCTTGCACCTGGGGGCGACGCGGGTGCTTGTGGTCGGGGTCAGTGGCAATCCGGCGGCTGGGCCACAGGCTCAGGTGCCGGTGGTGCGGTCACAGCAGAACCGACCACCAAGCCTGGCGCAGATCAGTGGGCATATGCTCAACAGTACCTTTATTGACAATTTAGAAAGCGATATCGAGCTGCTTGAGCGGCTTAATCAGATGGGGCGGCTGATCCCCGCCGAAAATCACCCGCGTGGCCTGGGGCTCAAGCCGGTGGATGTGCTGGTGATTTCCCCCAGTCAGCCGCTGGACCTGATTGCCGCGCGCCATCGCCATGAACTGCCCAAGGCGTTGCGCCTGTTTCTGCGTGGCCCGGGGGCGACCAAGGCCAGCGGTGCCGGGGTGCTGAGTTACCTGCTGTTCGAACCGGGTTACTGCAACGAGCTGATCGAGCTGGGTTATCAGGACGCCATGGCGCAGAAAGCCCGTTTGATCGAGTTTCTCTGTCTGGACAGTCCGCCGGTACCAGCAGTGATTCCGGTAACAGCCTAGCCAGGCCATCACTCTTGTTTTATTCCGGCTGCCTGGGCGGCCAAATTCCTTTTCCGCGCGGCCGAGAAAACCGCGCCAAGGCCGGTGGCTGCATTTAAACTGCGCCTTCCCGATGCTTTCTGTCGCATTTGCGAAAGCAGCGGATTTCCTCGGGTTGGCGCTATAAGAAGTTGTCGCATGGCGGCAATGCCGACCCCGGATCAGTCCCTACAATCCTTCACATCGCCTGCTATTGAATGCAGGTGTTCCTCGTCAGGAGAGCTCAGATGTCCGTTCAGCACGACCCGGTGAATCGTCACCCGGTACAACGCGCCGATTTCGACCAAGTGATGGTGCCTAACTACGCACCCGCTGCCTTTATCCCAGTACGTGGCGCCGGTTCGCGCGTATGGGATCAAAGCGGTCGCGAGCTGATCGACTTTGCCGGCGGCATTGCCGTCAACGTGCTGGGTCACGCTCATCCGGCGCTGGTCAAGGCGCTCACTGAGCAGGCCGGCAACCTCTGGCACGTATCCAACGTGTTCACCAACGAGCCGGCCCTGCGCCTGGCCAAGAAGCTGATCGACGCTACTTTCGCGGATCGCGTGTTCTTCTGTAACTCCGGCGCCGAAGCCAACGAGGCCGCCTTCAAGCTGGCCCGTCGCGTGGCGTTCGATAAGTTCGGCGAAGACAAGTGCGAGATCATCGCCGCGACCAACAGCTTCCACGGTCGCACCCTGTTTACCGTCAGCGTCGGCGGTCAGCCGAAGTATTCCGACGGTTTCGGCCCGAAGATTCAGGGCATCAGCCACATTCCGTATAACGATATCGACGCGCTGAAGGCCGCGGTATCCGACAAGACCTGCGCCGTGGTGCTTGAGCCGATTCAGGGCGAAGGCGGCGTGCTGCCGGCTGACCTGGCTTACCTGCAAGCGGCCCGTGAATTGTGTGACCAGCACAATGCGCTGCTGGTGTTTGACGAAGTGCAGAGCGGCATGGGCCGCAGTGGCGCGCTGTTCGCCTATCAGCATTACGGCGTGACTCCGGACATCCTCTCCAGCGCCAAGAGCCTGGGCGGTGGTTTCCCGATTGGCGCGATGCTGACCACCGAAGCACTGGCCAAACACTTGGCCGTTGGCACCCACGGCACCACCTACGGCGGCAATCCGCTGGCCTGTGCGGTCGGTGAGGCGGTGATCGACACCATCAACACGCCTGAAGTACTCGACGGGGTGAAGGCCAAGCATCTGCGCTTCAAAACCAAGCTGGAGCAGATTGGCCAGCAGTACGGCGTGTTCAGCGAAGTACGCGGCCTTGGTCTGCTGATTGGTGCGGTGCTGTCCGATGCCTGGAAGGGCAAGGCCAAGGCAATTCTCGACGCCGCTGCGGTGGAAGGCGTAATGGTGCTGCAGGCCAGCCCCGACGTGGTGCGTTTCGCCCCGAGCCTGGTGGTGGAAGACGCCGATATCGATGAAGGTCTGGCGCGTTTGGAACGTGCTGTGGCCAAGCTGACCCAAGCCTGATTGCCGGCCTGGCCTGCCGTTATACTGTGGATCAGGCTGTGCCCGCTCGACCCACGGATGGGTTGAGCTAACAGCAAGGAAGCCTGTCTCTGTGTGTGCCGCAGCGTTGGTTGCGGTTTTCTCTAGGCCGCCCGGTTTGGGCAGCTTGGAGCTTTTATCAAAAGGAGTGGCACCATGCTGGTGATGCGCCCCGCGCAAATGGCCGACCTCACTGAAGTGCAGCGTCTCGCCGCGGACAGCCCGGTTGGTGTGACTTCACTGCCGGACGACAGCGATCGTCTGCGCGAAAAGATCGCCGCGTCGGAGGCCTCGTTCTCCGCCGAAGTCAGCTTCAACGGTGAAGAAAGTTACTTCTTTGTGCTGGAAGACAGCGAGAGCGGTCGCCTAGTCGGCTGCTCCGGCATCGTCGCTTCGGCCGGCTACTCCGAGCCGTTTTACAGCTTTCGCAACGAAACCTTTGTGCACAACTCCCGCGAGCTGAAGATCCACAACAAGATCCACGTACTCTCGCTGTGCCACGACCTTACCGGCAACAGTCTGCTGACCAGCTTCTACGTCGAACGGCCGTTGGTGAACACCGCCTGGTCGGAACTTAATTCCCGTGGCCGTTTGCTGTTTCTCGCCAATCACCCGGAGCGCTTTGCCGATGCGGTGGTGGTGGAGATTGTCGGCTACAGCGATGAAGGCGGTGATTCGCCGTTTTGGGATGCTGTGGGGCGCAACTTCTTCGACATGAACTACACCGAGGCCGAGCGCCTGTGTGGGTTGAAGAGCCGCACCTTCCTCGCTGAGTTGATGCCGCATTACCCGATCTACGTGCCGCTGCTGCCGGATGAGGCGCAGGAAGCCATGGGCCAGGTGCATCCTCGGGCGCAGATCAGCTTCGACATTCTGATGCGCGAAGGCTTTGAAACTGACCACTACATCGACATTTTCGATGGTGGCCCGACTCTGCACGCGCGCACGTCGGGCATTCGCTCGATTGCCCAGAGCCGTGTAGTGCCGGTGCGTATCGGTGAGCCTGGCAAAGGCGGGCGGCCGTATCTGGTCAGCAACGGTCAGCTGCAGGATTTCCGCGCGATTGTCGCGGAGCTGGATTGGGTGCCGGGTAAGCCGGTCACCCTGAGTGTTGCGGCCGCCGAGGCCCTGGGCGTCGGCGAAGGCGTCAGCGTACGCCTGGTTGCGGTTTAAGGAGTTAGCGCATGATCGTTCGTCCCGTCCGCAGCACCGATCTGCCGGCTCTGTTTCAGCTGGCCCGCAGCACCGGCGCAGGCCTGACTACCTTGCCGGCCAACGAGGAGCGTTTGGCGCACCGCGTGGGCTGGGCCGAGAAAACCTTCCGTGGTGAAGCCGCGCGTGCCGATGCCGACTACCTGTTCGTGCTCGAAGACGACAGCGGTGAAGTGGTGGGTATCTCGGCTGTTGCAGGTGCCGTTGGCCTGCGCGAGCCCTGGTACAACTACCGGGTCGGCTTGACCGTCAGCGCCTCGCAGGAGCTGAACATCCACCGGCAGATACCCACTCTGTTCCTGGCCAACGACCTGACCGGCAACTCCGAGCTGTGCTCGCTGTTTCTGCGCAGCGACCAGCGCAGCGGTCTGAATGGCCGGCTGTTGTCGAAGGCGCGCTTTCTGTTTATCGCCGAATTCCGCGAGCTGTTCGGCGACAAGGTGATTGCCGAGATGCGCGGCATGTCCGATGAGCAGGGCCGTTCACCGTTCTGGGAAAGCCTGGGCCGGCACTTCTTCAAGATGGAGTTCAGCCAGGCTGACTACCTCACCGGGGTGGGCAACAAAGCCTTTATCGCCGAGCTGATGCCCAAGTTTCCGCTCTATACCTGCTTCCTCTCCGAGGATGCGCGCAACATCATCGGCCGCGTCCACCCGGACACCGAGCCGGCGCTGGCCATGCTCAAGGGTGAGGGTTTCAGCTACCAGGGCTATGTCGACATCTTCGACGCCGGTCCGGCCATCGAGGCCGAAACCGCGAAAATTCGCGCCGTGCAGGACAGTCAGGTATTGGTGCTGGCCGTCGGCACCCCGGGCGATGACGCGCCGCAGTTTCTGATCCACAACCGCAAGCGCGAGGCCTGCCGGATTACTGCCGCACCGGCGCGTTTGGCCGCAGGCACTCTGGTGGTCGATGCGCAAACCGCCAAGCGCCTGCAGCTGTCGGCGGGCGACCAGGTGCGTGCCGTCGCGGTTTCCGCTCGCGGCTAAAGCCGAGCGCCGTTGTTTCAATTTGCTGATCCGGTGCAAGCCGGGTCGATACCTTGCTGGGAGTGATAAAACAAAATGAGCACTCATTACATTGCCGGTGCCTGGCACGCAGGCCAGGGTGAAGCCCTGGAATCGCTCAACCCGGTCAGCCAGGAAGCCATCTGGCAAGGTCAGGCGGCCAGCGCCGCACAGGTTGACGCTGCCGTAGAGGCCGCGCGTGCTGCATTCCCCGCCTGGGCCTCGCGCTCGCTGGATGAACGCATCGCCGTGCTCGAACAGTTTGCCGCCACCCTGAAAGGCCATGCCGACGCCTTGGGCCACTGCATCGGTGAAGAAACCGGCAAGCCGCTGTGGGAAACCGCCACCGAAGTCACCAGCATGGTCAACAAGGTTGCCATCTCGATCCAGAGCTACCGCGAGCGTACCGGTGAGAAGAGCGGCCCGCTGGCCGACGCCACCGCCGTGCTGCGGCACAAGCCGCATGGCGTGGTGGCGGTGTTTGGCCCGTACAACTTCCCCGGTCACCTGCCTAACGGCCATATCGTGCCGGCGCTGCTGGCGGGTAACTGCGTGGTGTTCAAGCCTAGTGAGCTGACTCCGAAAGTCGCCGAGCTGACCGTTAAATGCTGGATCGAAGCCGGCTTGCCGGCAGGCGTGCTCAACCTGGTGCAAGGTGCGCGCGATACCGGTGTGGCGTTGGCTGCGCATGACGGTATCGACGGCCTGTTCTTCACTGGCTCCAGCCGTACCGGCAACCTGCTGCACAACCAGTTTGCCGGTCGCCCGGACAAGATCCTCGCCCTGGAAATGGGCGGCAATAACCCGCTGGTGGTCGATCAGGTCGCTGATCTCAACGCAGCTGTGTACACCATCATTCAGTCAGCATTTATCTCCGCCGGCCAGCGTTGCACCTGTGCGCGCCGTCTGCTGGTGCCGCAAGGTGCCTGGGGCGATAGCCTGCTGGAACGTCTGGTGGAGGTTGCTGCAAGCATCAAGGTCGGCAGTTTCGACGCTCAGCCTGCGCCCTTTATGGGCTCGGTGATTTCCCTGGCCGCCGCGCAGCACCTGATCAAGGCGCAGCAGCATCTGCTGACCCAGGGCGCCAAGCCGCTGCTGGAAATGACCCAGCCGCTGGCCGGTGCCGCCTTGCTCACCCCGGGTATCATCGATGTGACTGAGGTCGCCAATCGTCCGGATGAGGAGTTCTTCGGCCCGCTGCTGCAGGTGATTCGCTACGCCGATTTCGATGCGGCTATCGTTGAGGCCAACAACACCCAATACGGCCTTGCTGCTGGCCTGCTGTCGGACTCCAAGGCGCGCTACGAGCAGTTCTGGCTGCAAAGCCGCGCCGGTATCGTCAACTGGAACAAACAGCTGACCGGTGCGGCCAGTACCGCGCCATTCGGCGGTGTGGGCGCCTCTGGTAACCACCGCGCCAGTGCCTATTACGCAGCCGATTATTGCGCCTACCCGGTGGCCTCGCTGGAATCCGACAGCCTGAGCCTGCCCGCCACCCTGACCCCCGGAGTAAGTCTGTGAGCAACTCATTTGAAGTGAATTTTGATGGGCTGGTCGGGCCGACTCACAACTACGGTGGCCTGTCCTACGGCAACGTCGCCTCGCAGAGCAACAGCCAGGCGGCGTCCAACCCGAAGGAAGCCGCCAAGCAGGGCCTGGCCAAGATGAAGGCCCTGATGGAAATGGGCTTCAAGCAGGGCGTACTGGCCCCGCAGGAACGCCCGAATGTCGCCGTGCTGCGCAGCCTGGGTTTTACCGGCACTGACGCGCAGGTGATCCAGAAGGCCGCGAAAGACGCCATGCCGCTGCTGGTCGCCAGCTGCTCGGCCTCCAGTATGTGGACGGCCAACGCCTGCACTGTCAGCCCGAGTGCCGATACTGCGGACGGTCGCGTGCATTTCACCGCCGCCAACCTCAACTGCAAATTCCACCGCTCGATCGAACACCCGACCACCAGTCGCGTGCTCGGTGCGATGTTCGCCAATGAGCAGCACTTCGCTCACCACGCGGCGTTGCCGGCAGTCGGTCAGTTCGGTGATGAAGGCGCGGCCAACCACACGCGCTTCTGCAAAGGCTACGGCGATGCCGGTGTGGAGTTCTTCGTCTTTGGCCGCAGCGCCTTCGACAGCCGCTTCCCGGCCCCGCAGCGCTACCCGGCGCGGCAAACCCTGGAAGCTTCGCAGGCGGTTGCCCGTCTGCATGGCCTGAGCGATGAGGGCGTGGTCTACGCCCAGCAATCTCCAGCGGTGATCGATCAGGGTGTGTTCCACAACGACGTGATCGCCGTGGGCAATGGCGAGGTGCTGTTTTATCACCAGGACGCCTTCCTCGAAACCGACAAGGTGCTGGCTGAGCTGAGCGATAAGCTCGCCCGCCGTGGCGGCAACTTCCAGGCGGTGTGCGTGCCGCGTGATGCGGTGACGGTGGAGGATGCGGTCAAGTCCTACCTGTTCAACAGCCAGCTGCTCAACCGCGCCGAGGGCGGCATGCTGCTGATCGTGCCGGAAGAGTGCCGCAACAACAGCAATGTCTGGCGCTACCTGGAGCAACTGACAAGCGGTAATGGGCCGATTCGCGAGGTCAAGGTGTTCGACCTCAAGCAGAGCATGCAGAACGGCGGTGGCCCGGCGTGCCTGCGCCTGCGCGTGGCGCTCAAGGAACACGAGCTGGCAGCGGTCAATCAGGGCGTGATCATGACCCCGGCCCTGCATGACAGCCTCAATGTCTGGGTCGACAAGCACTACCGTGATCGCCTGAGCGAAAACGACCTGGCTGACCCACAATTGTTGAACGAATGCCGTGCGGCCTTGGACGAACTGACGCAGATCCTTAAACTGGGCGCGGTTTATCCATTCCAATTAGCTTGATTGAGTATTTATTACCATGTCCGACGCCCTGCAACTGATCCTCGAAGACACTGACGGCACCCAGCTGGAAACCTCCTGCACGCGTTTTGCCGTGATCTGGCAGGGCCAGGAAATCTGGTTCCAGCAGGTTGGCAACAACCAGCTGATGATCGGTGTAGACGTGGAGGAGGGCGCTGCCGAATACGCCAACCTGCTGCTGCGCCCGCTGGCCACCAACCTGGTCAGCCTGGAGCTGGAAATGGAAGCCGCTGGCCTGGACGAAGACGACGATCACGTGCACGGCCCTGACTGCAACCACGATTGAGGAAACGCCCATGCTTGCCCTCGGCAAACTGCTTGAACTGACCCTGGCCGGCCACGAACCGGCAGCGAAGATTCAGCTGACTCCCGAGGGCACGCGTTTGCGTTGGCTGGCCGAAGGCGCGTTGGAAATAACGCCGCCGGTGGCCAGCGACAATGGCCTGGACCTGCTGCTGTCAGCTGGCATCCATGGCAATGAAACCGCACCGATCGAATTGCTTGACCGCCTGCTGCAGAGCATTGCCCGCAGTCAGCTGAAGCCGCGAGCGCGCATTCTCTTTCTGTTCGGTAATCCTGCCGCCATGCGCAGCGGCGAGCGTTATATCGAGCAGGACATCAACCGCCTGTTCAATGGCCGTCACGATCAGCACACCGGTGCCGAAGCGTTGCGTGCCTGTGACTTGGAGCATCTGGCCGCTGCCTTTTTCAGCAAGCCGGAGCGCACCCGTCTGCACTACGACCTGCACACCGCCATTCGCGCGTCGAAGATCGAGCAGTTCGCCCTTTACCCGTTTCAGGAAGGCCGCCCGCGCAGTCAGCGTGAACTGGCGCGCCTGAGCGCTGCCGGGATTGAGGCGGTGTTGCTGCACAACAAGAGTTCGATCACTTTCAGCGCCTACACCTATACCCAGCTTGGGGCGGAAGCCTTCACCCTAGAACTGGGCAAGGCACGGCCGTTTGGGCAGAACGAACTGGTCAACCTCGACCTGCTCGAACTGCATCTGCAGGCCCTTATCGAAGGCCGCGAGCCCGAAGGTTCCACTGATGATCTGGGCGAGCTCAAGTTATTTGCCGTAGCGCGCGAAGTTATCAAGCACAGCGACGCCTTCAAGCTGCACTTGCCGGCCGATATCGAGAACTTCAGCGAACTGCCGATTGGCTACCTGCTGGCCGAGGATCTGGCCGACACCCGCTGGGTGGTAAGTGAGCCGGGTGCCCGCATCATTTTCCCCAATCCCAAGGTCAAGAACGGCCTGCGCGCCGGTATCCTTGTAGTCCCCGCCGAAGACGTGCAGTTGGCTTGAGTTCACTCGGCTGGCTCGTAATCTGTCCTGCGTTTTCTCGCCTGATCTGTACCTTGTTTGCCTTTTGGGCGCGCTTTAGCATCGGGCTTTAGCCTTATCTAAGGATTGCCCGCCATGCCCGTTATCGACCTGCGCAGCGACACCGTCACTCAGCCGACTCCAGGCATGCGCGAGGCCATGCAAGCCGCCGAGCTTGGCGATGACGTGTATGGCGAAGACCCTACGGTCAACCGTCTAGAGCTGTATCTGGCCGCTGAGCTCGGTTTCGAGGCTGCGTTGTTCGTGCCGACTGGCACCATGAGTAATCTGCTTGGGCTGATGGCTCATTGCGCACGCGGCGACGAATATATCGTCGGTCAGCAGGCGCACACCTATAAATACGAAGGCGGCGGCGCCGCGGTGCTTGGCTCGATCCAGCCGCAGCCGATCGATGGCGAAGCCGATGGCTCGCTGGACCTGGCCAAGGTCGAAGTAGCAATCAAGCAGGATGATTTCCACTTCGCCCGCACCCGCCTGCTTGCGCTGGAAAACACCATGCAGGGCAAGGTACTGCCGCAGGCCTATCTGCAATCGGCACGCGAGCTGACGACGCGACGCGGCTTGGCCCTGCATCTGGACGGCGCGCGGTTGTATAACGCGGCAGTCAAATTAGGTGTGCCGGCGCGGGAGATCACCCAATACTTCGATTCGGTGTCTGTGTGCCTGTCCAAGGGCCTCGGCGCGCCAATTGGCTCGGTGCTGTGCGGCTCAGCCGAGCTGATCGGCAGGGCGCGGCGTTTGCGCAAAATGGTCGGTGGCGGTATGCGTCAGGCCGGCATGCTCGCCGCGGCCGGCTTGTATGCCTTGCAAAATCAGGTAGCGCGCCTGGCCGAGGACCACGCCAACGCCGAGCGCTTGGCCGCAGGCCTGCGTGAGTTGGGTTATGTGGTGGAGCCTGTGCAGACCAATATGGTCTACGCCCAGGTGGGCGAGCAGGCCGGTGCGTTGAAGGCCTTCTGTGCAGAGCGCGGGATCAAACTCACTGCTGCGCCGCGGCTACGCATGGTGACTCACCTGGATATCTCCACTGCGGATATCGATCAGGTGGTCGCAGCCTTCGCCGACTTTCGCCGGAATTGATTGTTTTGGAGCGATGAATAGTCGCTCTCTATCAATAAAGGCACTAGCCCCCTAGCGCAGGCCCGATATAATGCGGCCCTTTGCCGGCTTTGTCGTGGCCGCTGGTTTTTGGAAGATTCCTATGAAAAGCGCAGAAATCCGTGAAGCCTTCCTCAGCTTCTTCGAACAGAAGGGACACACCCGTGTCGCCTCCAGCTCCCTGATTCCGGGCAATGACCCGACCCTGTTGTTCACCAACGCGGGGATGAACCAGTTCAAGGATTGCTTCCTCGGCCTGGAAAAGCGTGCCTATACCCGCGCCGCCACCAGCCAGAAGTGCGTGCGTGCTGGCGGCAAGCACAACGACCTGGAAAACGTCGGCTACACCGCGCGTCACCACACATTCTTCGAAATGCTCGGCAACTTCAGCTTTGGCGACTATTTCAAGCGCGACGCCATTCACTTCGCCTGGGAGTTCCTCACCGGCGAAAACTGGTTGAACCTGCCCAAGGAAAAATTGTGGGTCACCGTCTACGCCACCGACGATGAAGCCTTTGATATCTGGAACAAGGAAATCGGCATTCCTGTCGAGCGCATGATCCGCATCGGCGACAACAAAGGTGCGCCGTACGCGTCCGACAACTTCTGGACCATGGGCGACACAGGCCCGTGCGGTCCGTGCACCGAGATTTTCTTCGATCACGGCGATCACATCTGGGGCGGCCCACCCGGCTCGCCAGAAGAAGACGGTGATCGTTACATCGAAATCTGGAACAACGTGTTCATGCAGTTCAACCGCACCGCTGACGGCGTATTGCACCCGCTGCCGGCACCGAGCGTGGACACCGGCATGGGCCTGGAACGCATCAGTGCCGTGCTGCAACACGTCAATTCGAACTACGAGATTGACCTGTTCCAGAGCCTGTTGAACGCGGCGGCCCAGGCCATCGGTTGCGCCAACGAAGCCCAGGCATCGCTGAAAGTGGTGGCTGACCATATCCGCTCGTGCGGCTTCCTGATCGCCGACGGCGTGACACCGTCCAACGAAGGCCGTGGCTACGTGCTACGACGCATCATCCGCCGCGCCTGCCGTCACGGTAACAAGCTGGGCGCCAAGGGCAGCTTCTTCTACCAGATCTTTGCTGCACTGGCGGCCGAGATGGGCGATGCCTTCCCGGAACTGAAGCAGCAGCAGGCGCATATCGAGCGCGTGCTGAAAACCGAAGAAGAGCAGTTCGCCAAGACCCTGGAGCAGGGCTTGAAAATTCTTGAACAAGACTTGGCCGAGCTGAAAGGCACGGTGATTCCGGGTGAAGTGATCTTCAAGTTGTACGACACCTTCGGCTTCCCGATGGACCTCACCGGCGACATCGCCCGTGAGCGCGAACTGACTCTGGATGAAGAAGGTTTCGAGCGCGAAATGCAGGCGCAGCGCGAGCGCGCTCGTTCTGCCAGCGCGTTCGGCATGGACTACAACAGCCTGGTCAAAGTTGACAGTGACACCGCGTTCCTTGGCTACCAGGGCACCAGCGGCAGCGGCAAGATCATTGCGCTGTTCAAGGCCGGTCAAGCGGTCGACAGCCTGAGCGAAGGTGAGGAGGGCGTTGTGGTCCTCGACCAGACGCCGTTTTACGCCGAATCCGGTGGTCAAGTGGGTGACTGCGGCTTCCTTGAAGGCGCTGGCGTGCGTTTCGATGTGCGCGATACCACCAAGGCTGGCGGCGCATTCCTGCACCACGGCGTTGCGGTCAAAGGCGGCTTGAGCGTCGGCACCTCGGTCAAGGCCGAAGTGGACGCCAGCGTGCGTCAGGCCACTGCACTCAACCATTCGGCTACCCACTTGCTGCATGCGGCGCTGCGTCAGGTGCTGGGCGAGCACGTGACCCAGAAGGGTTCTCTGGTCGACAGTCAGCGTCTGCGTTTTGACTTCAGCCACTTTGAGGCGATCTCTCCAGCGCAACTGAAAGAGCTGGAAACCATCGTCAATCGCGAAGTGCGCGGCAACAGCGAAGTTGAAACCCTGGAAACCGACATAGAAACCGCCAAGGCCAAAGGTGCCATGGCGCTGTTCGGTGAAAAATACGGCGATCAGGTACGCGTGCTGAGCATGGGCGGTGACTTCTCCGTTGAGCTGTGCGGCGGCACTCACGTCAAGCGCACTGGCGATATCGGCCTGTTCAAGATCACCAGCGAAAGCGGTGTGGCAGCTGGCGTGCGTCGAATTGAAGCGGTTACTGGTGCGGCAGCCTTTGCTTACCTGAACGGCGCGGAAGAGCAGCTGAAAGAAGCCGCGGCGCTGGTCAAAGGCAGTCGCGACAACCTGCTGGACAAGCTCGCCGGTGTGCTGGAGCGCAACCGTCAGCTGGAAAAAGAACTGGAGCAGCTCAAGGCTAAGGCCGCCAGCGCTGCCGGCAACGACCTGGCCGGTTCCGCTGTCGACGTCAAAGGAATCAAGGTGCTGACGGCGCGTCTCGACGGTCTGGACGGTAAGGCATTGCTGGCGATGGTCGACCAGTTGAAGAATAAGCTCGGCAGCGCGGTGATCCTGCTCGGCGGCGTGCAGGACGACAAGGTCGTGCTGGTGGCTGGCGTGACCCAGGATCTGACCGCCAAGCTGAAGGCCGGCGAGCTGATGAAGCAGGCAGCTGCTGCTGTTGGCGGTAAAGGTGGCGGCCGTCCGGACATGGCCCAAGGTGGTGGTGTCGATGCGGCTGCACTGGATGGTGCGTTGGCGCTGGCCGTTACTTTTGCTGAGCAAGGTCTGTAAGTACCGGATTGCTTGAGTGTACAGAGCAAGGCCCGGTATACGCCCGGCGGGCCTTGGCAGGGTATTGAGTTATCTGTTTAATGGGCGCCCTTCACGGGCTGAGGCGGCTTTGAAATGGCTTTGATCGTACAGAAATTTGGCGGCACCTCCGTCGGCACTGTTGAGCGTATTCAGCAGGTGGCCGCGAAGGTGAAGAAATTCCGCGAAAACGGCGATGACATTGTGGTTGTGGTTTCCGCCATGAGCGGTGAAACCAATCGCCTGATCGATCTGGCCAAACAGGTCAGTGATGGTCAGCCGGTACCGCGTGAACTCGACGTGATGGTCTCTACCGGCGAGCAGGTGACGATTGCCCTGCTGGCCATGGCGCTGATCAAGATTGGCGTGCCGGCGGTGTCCTATACCGGCAACCAGGTGCGCATCCTGACTGACAGCGCGCACAACAAAGCGCGCATCCTGCAGATCGACGACCAGAAACTGCGTGCCGACCTCAAGGCTGGGCGTGTGGTTGTAGTCGCGGGTTTCCAGGGTGTCGACGAGCACGGCAACATCACCACGCTGGGGCGTGGCGGTTCCGACACCACGGGTGTGGCGCTGGCTGCTGCGCTGAAGGCCGATGAGTGCCAGATTTACACCGACGTTGATGGCGTATACACCACTGACCCTCGTGTTGTGCCACAGGCTCAGCGTCTGGAAAAAATCACCTTCGAAGAGATGCTGGAAATGGCCAGCCTCGGTTCCAAGGTGCTGCAGATTCGTTCGGTGGAATTCGCCGGCAAGTACAACGTCCCGCTGCGCGTGCTGCACAGCTTCCAAGAGGGGCCAGGCACCCTCATTACCCTTGATGAAGAGGAATCCATGGAACAGCCGATCATCTCCGGCATCGCTTTCAATCGCGACGAAGCCAAGCTGACCATCCGTGGCGTACCGGACATCCCGGGCGTGGCGTTCAAAATTCTCGGCCCGATCAGTGCTGCGAACATTGAAGTGGACATGATCGTGCAGAACGTTTCGCACGATAACACCACTGACTTCACCTTCACCGTACACCGCAATGACTACACCGCGGCGTTCGAGGTGCTGGAGAACACGGCTCGCGAACTGGGTGCACGTGAAGTTATCGGTGACACCAAGATTGCCAAAGTGTCCATTGTTGGTGTTGGCATGCGTTCCCACGCCGGCGTAGCCAGCCGCATGTTCGAGGCGCTGGCCAAGGAAAATATCAATATCCAGATGATCTCCACCTCGGAGATCAAAGTCTCCGTGGTAATCGAAGAGAAATATCTGGAGTTGGCAGTGCGCGCCCTGCACACTGCTTTTGAACTGGATGCTCCGGCCCGACAGGGCGACTGAGGCATTATCCGAAAGGCGCGGTTTATCCCGCGCCTTTCGTCTTTTTGGTTGGCATGAGCAGGAACTTTCTTTCTGCTCACACTGGTCAATACTTGGGTGAAGGCTCTGCTTGAGATGTTCGGGGCTGCCACCATTTTATTTTTGCAGACTGCTGTTGTCCTGAACTGAAATCCGTAAGGAGAAAGGAATGCTGATTCTGACTCGCCGGGTCGGAGAGACCCTGATGGTGGGTGACGAAGTCACTGTCACCGTGTTGGGCGTTAAAGGTAATCAGGTGCGCATTGGCGTTAACGCGCCTAAAGAGGTAGCTGTGCACCGCGAAGAAATTTACCAGCGCATCCAGAAAGAGAAAGGCGAAGAACCAAGCCACTAATTTTTATCGAAATTTTGGCTTTGCAAACGGGGAAAACATGGTTATCATGCGCCCCGTGTTGCGGAGAGGTGGCCGAGTGGCCGAAGGCGCTCCCCTGCTAAGGGAGTACATCTCAAAAGGGTGTCGGGGGTTCGAATCCCCCCTTCTCCGCCATTATTTAGTGCTGTAGGCGTTGATTTAGAAGTCTGCAGCGCAAGCGTTACATGCACTCATAGCTCAGCTGGATAGAGTACTCGGCTACGAACCGAGCGGTCGGAGGTTCGAATCCTCCTGAGTGCACCAACTTGAAATGGCTTGCA